>NZ_CP081126.1:1257500-3065000 GCF_025142135.1 Sulfitobacter sp. W002
GGGCGGGTAAAAGTATGCTTTTGATACAGGATAAAGAGGATCAGTTTCTTACCAGCTTCTGATCTTCGCGCGAGACGCTAAGTCTTGCTTTTTCTGGATCAAATCAAGCGCGAAAAGGGCGTTTGGTGAATGCCTTGGCAGTAAGAGGCGATGAAAGACGTGATACTCTGCGATAAGCCATGGGGAGCTGAGAATAAGCTTTGATCCATGGATTTCTGAATGGGGCAACCCACCTGATACTTTGTTATTACTGCACTTCGGTGCAGCTAATAACTTGGTAAACCAGGTATTTTTAGGCTGAATATATAGGCTTAAAAAGGCAAACCCGGGGAACTGAAACATCTAAGTACCCGGAGGAAAGGAAATCAATATGATACTCCCCTAGTAGCGGCGAGCGAACGGGGACCAGCCGAGCCATGAGTGTGGTTAGAATGCGTTGGAATGCGCAACCAGAGTGGGTGATAGTCCCGTATAAGAAGCATGATTGGACGTATTAAGTAGGGCGGAACACGTGAAATTCTGTCTGAAGATCGGAGGACCACCTTCGAAGGCTAAGTACTCCTTACTGACCGATAGTGAACCAGTACCGTGAGGGAAAGGTGAAAAGCACCCCGACGAGGGGAGTGAAACAGTACCTGAAACCGAACGCCTACAAACAGTTGGAGGGACCTTGCGTCCTGACAGCGTACCTTTTGTATAATGGGTCATCGACTTGGTCTCACGAGCAAGCTTAAGCCGTTAGGTGTAGGCGTAGCGAAAGCGAGTCTTAATAGGGCGTTGAGTTCGTGGGATCAGACCCGAAACCGAGTGATCTAGGCATGGCCAGGTTGAAGATAAGGTAACACTTATTGGAGGACCGAACCCACATCTGTTGAAAAAGATCGGGATGAGCTGTGCCTAGGGGTGAAAGGCCAATCAAACTCGGAGATAGCTGGTTCTCTGCGAAATCTATTTAGGTAGAGCGTCGACCGAATACCCTCGGGGGTAGAGCACTGGATGGGTAATGGGGCCCCACAGGCTTACTGATCCTAACCAAACTCCGAATACCGAGGAGTACTAGTCGGCAGACACACGGCGAATGCTAACGTCCGTCGTGAAGAGGGAAACAACCCTAACCTCCAGCTAAGGCCCCTAATTCATGGCTAAGTGGGAAAGCAGGTGAGACGACCAAAACAACCAGGAGGTTGGCTTAGAAGCAGCCATCCTTTAAAGATAGCGTAACAGCTCACTGGTCTAAATAAGTTGTCTTGCGGCGAAGATGTAACGGGGCTCAAGCCATGAGCCGAAGCTGAGGATGCATTTATTGCATGGTAGCAGAGCGTAGTGTGACATAGTTCCATGTGTCCTTATCGTCCCTCGGGACGTATTGGACACAAGGAGCTTTCTGTGAAGCTGGCGCGTGAGCGATCCGGTGGAGAGATCACTAGTGAGAATGATGACATGAGTAGCGACAAAGAGTGTGAGAGACACTCTCGCCGAAAGTCCAAGGGTTCCTGCTTAAAGCTAATCTGAGCAGGGTAAGCCGACCCCTAAGGCGAGGCCGAAAGGCGTAGTCGATGGGAACCAGGTTAATATTCCTGGGCCAGATGGAAGTGACGGATCTCGAGGGTAGTTCATCCTTATCGGATTGAATGGGCTGCTTAGAGGTCCCTGGAAATAGCTCCATCGCTAGATCGTACCCTAAACCGACACAGGTGGACAGGTAGAGAATACCAAGGCGCTTGAGAGAACTATGTTGAAGGAACTCGGCAAAATACCTCCGTAAGTTCGCGAGAAGGAGGCCCGGTTTCTAGGCAACTAGAGGCTGGGGGCACAAACCAGGGGGTGGCGACTGTTTATTAAAAACACAGGGCTCTGCGAAGTCGCAAGACGACGTATAGGGTCTGACGCCTGCCCGGTGCCTGAAGGTTAAAAGGAGGGGTGAGAGCTCTGAATTGAAGCCCAGGTAAACGGCGGCCGTAACTATAACGGTCCTAAGGTAGCGAAATTCCTTGTCGGGTAAGTTCCGACCTGCACGAATGGCGTAACGACTTCCCCGCTGTCTCCAACATAGACTCAGCGAAATTGAATTACCGGTCAAGATGCCGGTTACCCGCGGTTAGACGGAAAGACCCCGTGCACCTTTACTACAGCTTCACACTGGCATTAGGCCGAACATGTGCAGGATAGGTGGTGGGCTTTGAAACCGAGACGCCAGTCTCGGTGGAGCCTCCCTTGAGATACCACCCTTGTTCTGCTTGATGTCTAACCGCGGACCGTTATCCGGTTCCGGGACCCTGTGTGGCGGGTAGTTTGACTGGGGCGGTCGCCTCCTAAATCGTAACGGAGGCGCGCGAAGGTTGGCTCAGAGCGGTCGGAAATCGCTCGTTGAGTGCAATGGCAGAAGCCAGCCTGACTGCGAGACTGACAAGTCGAGCAGAGTCGAAAGACGGCCATAGTGATCCGGTGGTCCCAAGTGGGAGGGCCATCGCTCAACGGATAAAAGGTACGCCGGGGATAACAGGCTGATACTGCCCAAGAGTCCATATCGACGGCAGTGTTTGGCACCTCGATGTCGGCTCATCTCATCCTGGGGCTGGAGCAGGTCCCAAGGGTACGGCTGTTCGCCGTTTAAAGAGGTACGTGAGCTGGGTTTAGAACGTCGTGAGACAGTTCGGTCCCTATCTTCCGTGGGTGTAGGATACTTGAGAGGAGTTGCCCCTAGTACGAGAGGACCGGGGTGAACGATCCACTGGTGGACCAGTTGTTATGCCAATAGCAGTGCTGGGTAGCTATGATCGGACAGGATAACCGCTGAAGGCATCTAAGCGGGAAGCCCCCCTCAAAACAAGGTATCCCTGAGAGCCGAGGTAGACCACCTCGTCGATAGGCCAGAGATGTAAGCGTGGTAACACGTTCAGTTGACTGGTACTAATTGCTCGATAGGCTTGATTTGATCCAGTAGAAGCAAGACTGCTTAACTGGGCAAAAGCATACACATACAATCAGTTGTACATGACTTGGACAAAAACACGCTTTGCGCTCCAATGGAGACGGTGCGGGAACGGGCATCCTACGGATACCCTGCCTCCCGCCGTCGCTCTGCTGCGCAGAGCGCTGTATCAGGAATTTATTTGGTTTGGTGATCATAGCGCGAGCAAAACACCTGGTCCCATCCCGAACCCAGCCGTTAAGTGCCGTAGCGCCGATGGTACTGCGTCTTAAGACGTGGGAGAGTAGGTCATCGCCAAACCTAATAAGTTCCTGATATTAAGTATCTCTCGACGATGAACAGAATAACAAAACCGCCGCAGCTATAAAGCTGCGGCGGTTTTGCTTTGTAAAACTACTCTTTTTTCGAGCTGTTATGACGCCCGGTTACTGCGCCTGCGGCTTCCCATCCGCTTGACCCCGCCCAACGCCCTGTCACAGTGACGTCAAAGTCGGCGGCTGGGAGGCAGGACATGGATATTGAGACGCTTTTTGGGCTGGAGGGGAAAACCGCGCTGATCACTGGCGGCGCCACGGGCATCGGGCGCATGGCGGCTGAGGCATTGGTACGGGCGGGCGCGCGGGTTTTGCTGGCCAGCCGGACCGGAGAGGCCTGCCAAGCCGTCGCGGAGGAGTTGAATGCGCTAGGCGCCCGGGGCAGTGCCGAAGGTTTCGCCGGTGATGTCGGCAGCGAAGAGGGCGTAGACGCGCTTGTGGCCGAGGTTCAGGCGCGCGGCGACCGGCTGCATATTCTCATGAACAACGCGGGCGTGACATGGGGCGCGCCGCTAGGGCAATTCCCCTTCCGGGCATGGGACAAGGTCATGGACGTGAATGTTGCCGGCCTTTTCGATTTGACGCAAAAGCTGCTGCCTCTGCTACGGTCCGGGGCCACGGCGGATGATCCGGCACGGATCGTAAATGTGGGCTCGGTCATGGGCGAGCGCGAGATGGGCGACGGGGCCTATAGCTACGCCGCCTCCAAAGCGGCGGTGATCCACCTGAGCAAAATCCTCGCCAAGGAACTGGCCGGGGAGGGGATCACCGTGAACGCGCTGGCGCCGGGGCCGTTTGTGTCGCGTATGACGGCCTTTGCCACCCAAGATGAGACCACACGCGAAGCCGTGGGCAATGATGTCCCGCTTGGCCGTGTCGGCCGTGATGAAGATATCGCGGGCTGCATGCTGTTCCTCTGCGGGCGCGGCGGGTCCTATGTCACCGGTGCGGTGATCCCGGTCAGCGGCGGCATCAACGTGATGTCAGGCCCCAATATTTTTGAAAGAGCATTGTCATGACACATACGAAAACTCAGACGGAGACCACCCATGCGTGACGACAGCCATCTACCCCAAGCCCTGCGCGGGCTGCGCCTGCCGCTGGTCGCCTCACCCATGTTCATCCTTTCGGGGCCTGAGTTGGTCATCGCACAGTGTAAGGCCGGGATCGTCGGGTCTTTCCCGGCATTGAATGCCCGCGAGGCCGAGGGAGAGCCGCCACTGCTTGATGCGTGGTTGACCCAGATCACCGAGGCTTTGGACAAGCACAATCAAGAGAACCCGGACCGGCCTGCGGCGCCTTTTGCGGTGAACCAGATCGTGCACCGGTCCAACAGCCGGTTGGAGCGCGACCTTGAGATTTGCGTAAAGCATCGGGTGCCGATCTGGATCACCTCACTCGGCGCGCGGGTGGAGGTGAATGAGGCCGCGCATTCCTGTGGCGGCGTGGTGCTGCATGACATCATTAACAACCGCTTTGCCCGGAAGGCGATTGAGAAGGGCGCCGATGGGCTGATCGCCGTCGCCGCCGGGGCCGGAGGGCACGCGGGGCCACAGTCGCCTTTCGCGTTGATCCGCGAAATTCGCGAATGGTTCGATGGCCCGCTTCTGCTCTCGGGGGCTTTGGCCACGGGCGAGGGGCTCTTGGCCGCGCGTGCCATGGGGGCCGATTTGGGCTATATGGGGTCGGCCTTTATCGCCACGCGAGAGGCCAACGCCGTGCCGGGTTACAAAGACATGATCGTGGCTGGCGGCGCGGATGACATCGTGACCTCCTCGCTCTTCACCGGGGTCTCGGGCAACTATTTGCGGCCTTCGATTGAGGCGGCGGGGATGGACCCGGACAATCTGCCATCGGCGGATGCCTCTTCAATGAACTTCGGCTCCGGCTCCTCCAAGCCCAAAGCGTGGAAGGAAATTTGGGGCGCGGGGCAGGGCATTGGCGCGGTCAAGCAAATCGGCGGGGTGGCTGAACTGGTGGACCGGATCGAGACCGAATACCGCACCGCTGGGGCGCGGTTGGCCGCGGAGTTTGCGCAATGAGCACGGATACGCAAACCTTGGACGAGGCGGCTGTCTGCCACTGGTTGGAAGCAAACCTGCCGGGCTTTGCCGGGCCGCTTGAAGTGACCAAGTTTCAGGCGGGCCAATCGAACCCCACCTTCCTGCTTTCGAGCCCTGCGCATGATTATGTTCTGCGCCGCAAGCCCCCGGGAACGCTGCTGAAATCTGCCCATGCAGTAGATAGGGAGTTTCGGGTGCAAAGGGCGCTGGCCGACAGTCAGGTGCCGGTCGCGCGGATGCATCTGCTCTGTGAGGATGAGAGCGTCATCGGCTCGATGTTCTATGTCATGGACCATGTCCCGGGCCGCAATTTCAACGATCCGACCCTGCCGGAACTCACCCCGGCGGAGCGCGGCGCGGTCGTGGATGAGATGAACGGGGTGCTGGCCGCCTTGCATGAGGTCGATATCGACGCGGTTGGCCTGTCGGACTATGGCCCGCCGGGCAACTATTTTGAGCGGCAGGTGGGGCGCTGGTCAAAGCAGTACCGCGCGTCCGAGACCGAGCCGCAGCCCGATATGGATGCGCTGATGCAGCGCTTAAGTGCCGAGCTGCCCGAAGATGACGGGCAGCGCACGCTGGTGCACGGGGACTACCGCATCGACAACATGATCTTTGACACCCATGGCACCGCCTGCCGCGCGGTTTTGGATTGGGAGCTTTCCACGATCGGTCACCCCTTTGCCGATCTCGCCGCCGTCATCATGCAATGGCAGATGCCCGTGGGGACCGAGGGGCGCGGCTTGGCCGGGGTGGACCGCAAGGCACTCGGCCTGCCGACCGATGCGGATTTTATCGCAGCCTATTGCCGCAGGCGCGGGCTGAGGGGGATCGACAACTTCGGCTATTACCTCGCCTTTTGCTTTTTCCGCATGGCCGCCATCATTCAAGGCGTGCTGAAACGCGCGTTGGAGGGCAATGCCTCAAACCCCGAATATGGGCTGAAATTGGGGCAATATGTCCCGGTTTTTGCGCGCCACGGGCTAGAGGCGCTGGATCGCGACCGCTGACCGGGCGGCGGGCCTTTTGGCGCTTGAGCTTTGGGGCGAAAACCTGTTGCTAGGGCCGGAACACCCCGGCCTGAAAGGATGACCCATGACCAATGCTGCGCGGCAATTGCTTGATCTGTTGGATATCGAACAACTTGAGGTCGATCTGTTTCGGGGCACGGGTGCGGGGGGCGAGACCTCGATGCGGATCTTTGGCGGCCATGTCATCGCGCAGGCATTGATGGCCGCATATCGCACGGTGCCCGAGCGCGCGTGCCATTCGCTTCATGCCTATTTCATCCGGCCCGGGGATCCGAAGATTCCGGTGATCTATCAGGTCGACCGCGCCCGGGATGGGGGCAGTTTCACGACCCGGCGGGTGGTGGCGATCCAGCATGGCAAGCAGATCCTGAACCTGTCGGCGTCTTTTCAGGTGGAGGAAGAGGGGTTTGACTGGCAGCATGAGATGCCGCAGGTCTCTGCCCCCGAAAACTGGCCGGACCGACCTGAGTTGCGCGAGGCTTTTGCCGAGAAACTGCCCGAAAAATATCGAGGGGACTTCCTGCGCGAGCGACCCATCGAGATCCGGGAGGTCGAGCCCCGCGATTTCATGACGCCCGAAAAGGTCGACGACCGCAACTACCTGTGGTTCCGCATGGCCGCCGCCGAAGGCCAGAACCCGGTCATGCAGCACGCGCTTTTGGCCTATGCCTCTGATATGAACCTGCTGGGCTCGTCGCTGCGACCCCATGGGCTGACGTGGTTTCAGGGCAAGGTGATGACGGCGAGCCTTGATCACGCCATGTGGTTTCATGCGCCGATCCGGTTCGATGAATGGCATCTTTACGCACTGGATGCGCCTTTTACCGGCGGCGCGCGTGGGTTCAATCGCGGGATGATCTACAATCAGAACGGTCAACTGGTGGCGAGCGTGGCGCAAGAGGGGCTGCTGCGCCCGATACGTCCTAAGGGTGAAAGCTAAAAGCGGAGCGTTCTAGCCGTCGTTTGGCGCCCCGAACCGCCGGTTCAGCTTGCGCATTCCCCCAATCCAGCGCTCATAGTCCTGCGCCTTTCCGCGCATATAGTCGCGGACCTGCGGATGCGGCAGCACCAGAAACACCTCATCGCGGATCGCCTGCACGCAGGCGTCGGCCACGGGTTCCGGCTCAAGCATGCCGTCGATCGCGGCGACATGATCCTCCAGCCCGCGCATCATTTCGGTCCGCACCGCCTGCGGGCAAAGCACAGAAACCTTGATCCCATCATCGCCATAAGTCATCGCCAACCATTCAGCGAGGCCAACGGCGGCGTGTTTCGTCACCCCGTAAGGCGCGGCCCCGACCTGATTAAGCAATCCCGCCGCCGAGGCGGTGTTAAGCAAATAGCCTCCGCCCCGCGCGCGCATCAGCGGCACCAAATGCCGCGCGGCGCGCACATGGCTCATCACGTTGATCTCCCAGATGCGCTGCCAATCGGCATCCGGCACCTCGACTCCGCCCTCGACCGAGATGCCAGCGTTGGAGCAGAATAGATCAATCGGCCCAATGTCACGCTCGACGGTTTCGATAAGTTGGGCGATCTCGGCCTCGTGTGCAACATCGACGCGAAAGCCCGTGCCGCCGACCTCGGTCGCCGTCGCCTCGGCCCCCGGGCCGTCGATATCCACACAGACCAGATGCGCTGGTGCTTCCTTGGCAAAGCGCAGGGCCATGGCCCGCCCGATGCCGCTGGCCGCCCCGGTGATGACGATGACGCGCCCCGCGAGTTCCATATCAGCTGTCGCCGTCAGAGCCGCGCGTGTTCGACGCCTGAAACGCCTTCACCTCGGCTCGCGCGATGACCTGATGGTGCACCTCGTCCGGCCCATCGGCAAAGCGCAGCGCGCGCTGCCACGTGTACATGCCCGACAGCGGGCTCCACTGGCTCATCCCCGTGGCGCCATGCACCTGCATCGAGGCGTCGATGATCCCGCAGGCTTTTTCCGGCACCAGCGCCTTGATCATGCTGACCCAGATGCGGGCCTCTTTGTTGCCCAAGACATCCATCGCCTTGGCCGCTTTCAGCACCATTAGTCGCATCGCTTCGATGTCGATCCGCGCGCGGCTGATGGTTTCCATGTTCTTGCCAAGGTCGATGATTTTCTTGCCGAATGCCTCACGGCCCAGCCCGCGCTTAATCATCAGGTCCAGCGCTTTTTCCGCCGAGCCGATGGAGCGCATGCAGTGGTGAATCCGCCCCGGCCCAAGCCGCACCTGACTGATCTCGAACCCGCGCCCTTCGCCCCAAAGCACGTTCTCACGCGGCACGCGCACATCGGTAAAGCGGATGTGCATATGCCCATGCGGCGCATCGTCATGGCCAAAGACATGCATCGGGCCAAGGATCTCCACCCCCGGCGTGTCCATCGGCACGAGGATCTGGCTCTGCTGGCGGAAGGTTTCAGCCTCGGGCGAGGTTTTCACCATGACGATCATAATCTTACAGCGCGGATCGCCCGCACCGGAGATATAGAATTTCTCCCCGTTGATCACCCAATCGTCGCCATCGAGAACCGCGCTGGTAGAGATATTGCGCGCGTCCGAAGAGGCGACATCAGGCTCCGTCATCGCAAAGGCCGAGCGGATTTCGCCCGCGAGCAGGGGCTTCAGCCATTGCTCCTTTTGCTCAGGCGTGCCGACACGCTCCAGCACCTCCATATTGCCGGTATCGGGTGCCGAGCAGTTCAGCGTTTCCGGGGCTAGGGGGCTTTTGCCCAGTTCGGCGGCGATATAGGCGTAATCGAGGTTTGCCAGCCCTTCGCCGGTTTCCGCATTGGGCAGGAAGAAGTTCCACAACCCCGCTTCTCGCGCCTTCTGCTTGGCCCCATCGAGCAATTCCAATTGTCCCGGCGCATAGGACCAACGGTCGGCGCGGCCTTCGCCAAGGCGAAAGAACTCCTCGGTGATCGGATCGACATTCTCGCGGATGTGCTTGGTAACAGCTGCCAAAAGCGGTTTGGCCTTTTCCGACATTTCGAGATTGTTCATGTCCAAAGTCTGATCGATCATCCTATGCTCCCGGTGATGATGGTTCGCGGTGCCGCCCGGCTCCTCCGCTGGGCGTACCTTTGGGACGAGCCTATGCAATCGCTACAAGCTTGCCAATCACGGGCAGGGGGCACCACGCTTTACGCCGCGTCATTATGGCGTTGAAACCCGCGCGCAGGCGCTTAAGTTCAGGATATGACAGATGCATTGATCAAAGACGTTCTCACCCGCACCCGCCGCATCGCGGTGGTTGGCGTCTCTCCCAACCCGGCGCGGCCCAGCCACTATGTCGCTGAATACCTTGCACAAAAGGGGTATGACGTGGTGCCGGTGAACCCCGTGCACGCGGGCAAAGAAGTCTTCGGCAAGACCATCGTCGCGACATTGGCCGAGATTGATCCGCCGGTCCAGATGGTCGATATTTTCCGCCGGTCCGAGGATGTGCCCCCCGTCGTGGATGAGGCGCTCGCGGCGTTTCCCGATCTGGAAACAATCTGGATGCAAATGGGGATCACCAATGCCGAAGCCGCGGCCAATGCCGAAGCACGCGGCGTGGATGTGATCCAAGACCGCTGCCCCAAGGTTGAAATCCCGCGCCTGCTGGGCTGAGCCTAGTTTCGTGCGGCCTTTTCTGCGATGCCCGATGTCGACTGGCGCCGCGCCAGTTCGTCCAACACATCGCTAAGCGGCACATCTCGCGCCGCCAGCATGACGAGCAGGTGATAGAGCACATCCGCCGCTTCCGAGGTGAGCCCCTTCGGATCGTTCTTCACCGCCTCGATGATCGCCTCAACCGCTTCTTCGCCAAACTTCTCGGCACATTTTTCGGGCCCTTTGGCCAGCAATTGCGCCGTCCAACTGCTTGAGGGATCAGCGCTTTTCCGGCTCAGGATGGTGGCGTATAGGTCATCAAGCGTCATGAAAGCCTCATTGGAATGCCTGCTGCGGCCATATGCTGCTTGGCCTCATGCACGGTATATTCGCCGAAATGAAAGATCGACGCCGCCAGCACCGCCGATGCGCCGCCTTCGATCACCCCATCAACGAGGTGATCCAGATTGCCGACCCCGCCCGAAGCAATAACCGGCACAGAAACGGCATCGGAAATGGCGCGGGTCAACGGCAGGTTGAAGCCCTGTTTGGTGCCATCGCGGTCCATGGATGTCAGCAGAATTTCACCCGCGCCCTTGGCCGCCACGGTGCGGGCAAATTCGACCGCGTCGATGCCCGTGGACTTGCGCCCGCCATGGGTGAAAATCTCCCATTTGCCGGGGCTGACCGTCTTGGCATCAATGGCGCAGACGATGCACTGGCTGCCGAAATGATCCGCCGCTTCGGCTATCACATCCGGGTTCGCCACGGCGGCGGAGTTAAAGCTGACCTTGTCGGCCCCCGCCAAGAGCAGCGCCCGCACATCTGCCACGGTCCGCACACCACCGCCCACGGTCAGCGGGATATAGCAATGCTCAGCCGTGCGGGTCACCAGATCAAACATCGTGCCGCGGTTTTCATGCGTGGCATTGATATCGAGAAAGCAAAGTTCATCCGCCCCCGCCGCATCATAGGCGATGGCGGCATCCACCGGATCGCCCGCATCGCGCAGGCCGACAAAGTTCACGCCCTTGACCACGCGCCCATCGGCCACGTCGAGACAGGGGATGATGCGGGTCTTCAGCATGGCTCAGCCCTTCAACATCTTCATGGCTTCGGTCAAATCGATCGCGCCGTCATAAAGCGCCCGGCCCGAGATCGCGCCCTCAATTACCCCGGTGTCGCGCAGCGCCGCCAGATCTTCGAGCGACGAGACCCCACCTGAGGCGATCACCGGGATCGAGACGGCGCGTGCCAGATCGGCCGTCGCCTCAACATTCGGCCCGCCCATCGCGCCATCGCGCATGATATCGGTATAGATAATCGCGGCCACGCCCGCGTCCTCAAAGGATTTCGCGAGATCAGTGGCCATGACATCGGTCTCCGTCGCCCAGCCCTTGGTCGCAACCCGGCCGCCCCGCGCATCGATTCCCACGGCAACATGACCGGGGAAGGCGGCGGCGGCCTCGCGGACCAGTTCAGGGTTCTCTACAGCAACGGTGCCCAGAATGACCCGCGCCAAGCCCTTATCCAGCCAGCTTTCGATCGTCGCCATATCGCGAATGCCACCGCCCAATTGCGCAGGCACCTTGCAGGCTTTCAAAATTGCCTCGACCGGGGCGGCGTTCACCGGTGTTCCGGCAAAGGCGCCATTAAGATCAACCAGATGCAGCCATTCGCAGCCCGCCTCGACGAAACTCAACGCCTGCGCGGCAGGGTCGTCGTTGAAAACGGTAGCGCGGTCCATATCGCCATGCACGAGGCGCACGGCCTGACCATCTTTGAGATCAATAGCGGGGTAGAGGATCATGGCCGGGCCCTTGTTTTGAACGTTGGCTTCCTTTTGCACGTCGCCAAGGATTTTGCAACGCGACCCTAGGTCAGTCTTGCCCGAAAGAAAGTTGTGTCTAACACTAAACCCAGATCGGGAGGAGAGATCATGAAACAGTTTTTTGCAGCGGCCCTTCTGGGCCTTGGCCTGACCGGTCCCGCCCATGCGGCGGATCCGGCAGTCGGTACTTGGCAAACTCAGGTGGATGACGGCGCCTATGCCCATGTGAAAATGGCCCCCTGCGGCGGGGCGATCTGCGGCACCATCGCGCGCACGTTCAACGACAGTGGTGAGTATAAATCACCCAATATCGGAAAAACGCTCGTCATCGATATGAAGCCCCAGGGCGGCGGCAAATACGCCGGTAAAGTATGGCGCCCGTCGAACGGCAAAATCTATATCGGCAAGATGGACGTCTCTGGCAAATCGCTTAAACTTTCGGGCTGCGTCGCGGGCGGGTTGATCTGTTCGAAGCAGACCTGGGCGCGCATTAAGTAGAGCCGCTGCATCAATACCTAAGTCAGAAGGCGCGAGGAACGATCTCCGCGCCTTCTTTGCGTTTTGCGGAAGGCAAGGGCAGCGCAGAGGTATTTGTAAAAGGATGAAGTTAAAGAGGGTCTTTCTTCAACTTCATCCTTTCTTAAATACCGTCCGACGCTTCGGCAGGCGCGGCGCTGGTTAAGGCGTCCAGTTCAAAAAGTTCGAGATCAGCCGCAGGCCAGTGGTTTGGCTTTTTTCAGGGTGAAATTGCATGCCCAACATCGTATCGCGGCCGATAATCGCCGTGACCTCGCCGCCGTAATCGACATGGGCCAGCCGTTCGGCAGGGTCTGCTACGGCCATGTGGTAGCTGTGCACGAAATAGGTGTGATCACCGGTGTGCAACCCGTCGAAGACAGCATGGTCATGATCGATCACCAAGTCGTTCCAGCCCATGTGGGGGACTTTAAGTTTCGGATCCGTGGGGGTGATCTGGGTCACCTCTCCACCGATCCAGCCCAATCCCGGGGTGTCTTTGTATTCGCGGCCCATGCTGGCCATAAGTTGCATACCGACACAGATGCCAAGGAAAGGGCGCCCCTTTTCCTCAACCGCTTCGACCATGGCGTCATAGAGGCCACCGGCGCCTTTCAGCGCTGCCATGCAGGCCGGGAAGGCGCCATCGCCGGGCAGCACCAGACGGTCGGCGCGGGCGACGACCTTGGCGTCTGAGGTCACGGTGACTTCGCCTGCGTCATTTTCACGGGCCATACGCTCAAAGGCTTTGTGGGCCGAGTGTAGATTTCCGGATTCGTAGTCGATGATTGCTGTCAGCATTGGCTTACAAGGCGCCCTTGGTCGAAGGGATGGCATCCGCTTTGCGCGGGTCGGTTTCGACCGCCTCGCGCAGGGCGCGGGCGACCGATTTAAAGGCCGCTTCGGCGATGTGGTGGCTGTTGAACCCGTGCAGCGCGTCGACATGCAGGGTGATGCCGCCGTGGGTGCTGAGCGCTTGGAAGAACTCACGCACCAGTTCGGTGTCGAATGTGCCGATGCTGCTGGTGGGGAAATTCACGTTCCAGATCAGAAACGGCCGTGCAGAGAGGTCGAGCGCGCAGCGGATTTGCGCGTCGTCCATCGCCAATAGGCAAGACCCGTAGCGACGGATGCCGCGTTTGTCGCCGAGCGCTTGGGTCAGTGCTTGGCCCAGCGTGATGCCTACGTCTTCGACCGTGTGGTGATCATCGATGTGCAGATCGCCTTTGGCGCGCACCGTGATATCGATCAGCGAGTGGCGCGACAATTGGTCGAGCATATGGTCAAAGAAACCCACGCCGGTCTCATTGTCATAGCGGCCACTGCCGTCGAGATTGATCTCGACCGTGATGTCGGTTTCGACAGTGGTGCGGGTCAGGGTGCTGCGACGCATAGGGCATCTCCGAAGGCAATTGCTGCGCCCTTATAGCAGGGCATGCCGCCACGCCAAGCCCAAGCGGTGAAGCACCTTTAGCCGGGGCTGACGCGATCGGGGATTGCGGGGGCAGGGCCCATATGTCAGCTTGAACCAAATCCCAGAAAGAGGCGCGACATGACCACCTGCGTATTCATCCAGATCCGCTGCCGACCGGGCACGACCTATCGTGTGGCCGAGGAAATCGCCCTGCGCGAAATCCATTCCGAGCTTTATTCCACCTCTGGTGAATATGACCTGTTGATGAAGCTTTATATCCCCAAGGGGGAGGATGTGGGCGTCTACATCAACGACAACCTATTGGACATCGAAGGCATTGAGCGATCCTTGACCACGATGACCTTCAAGGTCTTTTGAGGTGCCGCGCAGGTTCTCTCTAACGGCGGTTACGGTTTTTGCTTTGTCCTTTGGCGCGCAGGCCCATCCCGGCATGGCGACAGCGGGCGCACGTATCTATGAGGGGCGCGAGGCCGCCGCTTTGCGCTGCGCCAACACGCTGGCCCTGACGGCTGTGGCGCTTTCTTCGGCGGAGCTGATCGGCGAGGGGGAGAAAAACGTGATGCTGGGCGTCACCGTGCGCATCCTTGACCGACATGTTGAGGGCAGTTGGGCCCAGAAACGTGCGGCGATGGAGGTGATGCGCGACCGGCGCAGCGTACCGGACACATTGGAGGATTACCGCCGCATCGCCGAGCGTTGTCTGGTGCAATTCCCCATCAACTGAATGCAGAAACCCGCCGGTGAGGCGGGTTTTTATGAGGTCTCTTTTGGCTCAATGCGCGGCGGAGACGGAGGGTTTCTCGGGCGGGGCGGTGTCGAGTTTCACCTTCTGGCGCATCGCCACACGGCGAATGGCGCGATCAAATGTCTTTCTGACCCGCTGGGTGCGGCTGGCATTGGGCTGGATCGGGCCGCCCACGGAAAGCATTACCGACAGCGGGCTGTTGTCATCATAGCGCAGGTCCATCCCGTCAAGCTCACCTTGAATGAGCACTTCGATCTCGGGCCATGCGGGCAGGCTGTCGCCGGTCACGATGCACAGCAGCGTGCCAGACCCATTGTGGGTCATCAGCAGTTGCGGGCAATCGACCACTCGCGCGATCGCTTGGGCGGCAGAGGTAACGGCGCGGGCGAATTCGCGGGTGTTGCAGGTCGCGTAAAGCTCATCGATATGTTCGATCTTCACGGCGAAGACCTGACAGATATCAAGGTGCTGGCGCGACAATTGCGACAGGTAATTGCCCAAAGAGAAGGGCAGCACCAACTGCTCGACCCCGTTGATATGCACAGGATCGGCCAGCGCGAAATCATGGGCGCCGGGCTCTCCTGCTTCTTTCAGATGATGCGGGTCAAGGCGCGGGGCACGCTGGGTGTTTTCCAACATCCGCTCGGCGATATGCACGCGGGTTGCGATGTCTTTTACATCGAAAGGTTTGGTCACATAGTCGTTGGCCCCAGCGGCAAAAGCGCTTTCGATCGCGGTCGCGTCGGCGCGCGAGGTCACCATCAAGATCGGCGTGTCTTGATAAGCCTCTAGCGTGCGGATGCGGCGGCATAGGGTGATGCCGTCCATTTCAGGCATTTCGATATCCAAGAGCAGGCAATCAAAATGGTCTTTGGTGGTTTCGAGCAGCTCCAAAGCGGCAGCGCCGGAATCAGCCAGTGTCAGATAGGGATAATCAGCTTCGCGGAAAACGACGGGCAGCAATTCGCGGATAAAAGGGTCATCGTCGACGGCAAGAATTTTCATTTTTGGCACCTCTTTCGTGGGGCAGACGGGCAGTCCGGGTGTCTTTATAATCTGTTCACATTTAGTCGTATAAACCCGGCGAAATTGTGACGTTGCTGCACCAATAGCTTGTGCCGTTCCGTTAATTATTAACCATATTTTGAAGTTCCGGGAAACCATTGAATTCGCAGCCTGTGGCAGCCTCGCGCCCTTGTTTTCCCGCGTCGCGGGAGGTGATTTGGGGGATATCGTGCGGAATTCTGGGCGCAGAGAAGCGGAATAAAGAGCTAAAACAGGGCGAGAATATGCGGTTCTTGTGAACCTAAGGGGTTTCGCGCTGCGACTCGCCTTCACGCTTAGGTGATCGAGGGGAACTTTATCGGATGTCGTACGTAACGCGCAGTTGGAGGCCTGCCGCGCCTGCGCGCTCAACTGCTGTAAGAACCGTGAGGGGGGCTATGTTGATGCGCTTGCGGGACGATCTTGGCGGAACCTGTGCAAGCACTGCGCAGGCGGGAGACGGGCGACGCTTTCGTCATCCCCCCGGGGATGGTGGCGCACTTTGCCGACTGTTCGCCCGACCTCGAATTGTATGAAGCCGGGCTGCGCGGCGATTTCTCGACGACTCTCTTAGCCTAAGCGCGCTGCGACCTCGGCCTGCACCTTTTCGGCAGCGGCCTCTTTTACAGGGCCGTAGCCACGGATCTCCATTGGTGCGGAAAGTACCGCGAGCGCCTCGTCAGGGGGCAGGGCCGGGGCCTTGGCCATGACCGCCTCGTACCAGTCGATCAGCCCGACCTCCAGCTTGCGATCGGCGCCGTAGCTGAACGGGTCGGCCCATGTGCCGCGCAGGGGTTTCATCGCGGCCAATAGGTCAAAGGCACGCCCCATCCATGGGCCAAACTTGCGCTTGTTGGGGCGTCCGCGGCCATCGCGGCCGGTGGGCCATGCGGGCGGGGCGAGGTGGTAGTGCACCTTGTAGTCGCCCTCGAAACTATCGGCGATGCGATCCTCAAAACCGCTTTGGCGGTGCAGGCGGGCGACTTCGTATTCGTCCTTGTAGGCCATGAGTTTGAACAGCGATTTCGCCGCGGCGCGCAGCAGGTCGTCCGACCCCTGCGGCACCTTCGATGCCAGCGCGTCGAGCTTTTCCTTGTAGCGCTGGGCATAGGCAACGTTCTGGTAGCCGGTGAGGAACTCCATCCGCCGCGCGATCAGGCTGTCGACACTGTCATCGGGGGTGGGCGCCGGGGCAAAATGCGCCTCAATCGCCTCGGGGTTTGCGGCCATAACCCGGCCAAAACCAAAGGCGGCGCGGTTCTTGTCGGGCACTATGCCATTCAACTCGATCGCCTGCTCCAACGCGGTGAGCGAGACCGGCACCAGCCCCTTCTGCCAAGCATAGCCCAGCATCATCACATTGGCGAAGACCGCGTCGCCCATCAGTTTTTCGGCCATGGCGTTGGCGTCAAAGGCACTGAGGTTCTCAGCTCCCACCGCCTGCGCGATCGCCGCTTCGCGGTCGTCGATGCGCAACTCCGCGTCGCGGTTCAGCACCAGATCGCCGGTCGGCATCTCGGCGCGATTAAGCACGATCCGCGTGCCGCGCCGGTAGTGGGCCGAGGCCTTGGGCGCGGAGCTGACCACCATGTCGCAGCCGATCACCGCGTCGGCGCCGCCTTGATCGATGCGTACCTGATGCACGTCCTCGGGGGTTTGGGCGAGCCGCACATAGCCCAGCACGGTGCCGAACTTCTGTGCAAAGCCGGTGAAGTCCAGCACGCTGGAGCCCAGCCCTTCGAGATGCGCCGCCATGGTGATGAGCGCGCCCACGGTGACAACGCCGGTGCCGCCTACGCCGGTCACCAGCAGGTTAAAGGGCTGGTCGAGCCTGGGCAGTTCGGGCATCGGCAGCTGCGCCGAAAGGCCCGCCACGTCCAGCCCGGCCCCAGAGCGTTTGCGGCGGCTGCCGCCCTCGACGGTGACGAAAGAGGGGCAGAACCCGTTGAGACAGGAGTAATCCTTGTTGCAGGTCGATTGGTTGATCTGCCGCTTTGTGCCGAACTCAGTCTTTTTCGGCTCGACGCTTAGACAATTGGATTCCAACGAACAATCGCCGCAACCCTCGCAGACCAGATCGTTGATCATGACGAATTTCTTAGGGTCGTCCATCAGCCCGCGCTTGCGCTTGCGGCGTTTCTCGGTGGCGCAGGTCTGCTCATAGATCAGCACTGTGACGCCCGGAATATCGCGCAGCTCGCGCTGCACGCGGTCAAGCGCGCTGCGGTGGTCGAAACTGGTGCCGGCAGGGAAATCACCCTTCTCCAACAGTTCGGGCCGGTCCGAGACCAGCGCGATCCGCGCCACGCCTTCTGCGCGGCAGGCCTGCGCGATGGCGGCGACAGAGACAGGGCCATCGACAGGCTGCCCGCCGGTCATGGCAACGGCGTCGTTGTAGAGGATCTTGTAGGTGATGTTCGTCTTTGCCGCGACCGCTTGGCGGATGGCGAGCGAGCCGGAGTGGTACCACGTGCCCTCGCCAAGGTTTTGGAACACATGTTTGCCCCCGTTGAACATCGAGGTGGCGATCCACGGCACGCCTTCGCCGCCCATCTGGGCAAAACCGGCGGTTTCGCGGTCCATCCACGAAGCCATGACATGGCAGCCGATGCCGGAGTTGGCCTTTGACCCTTCGGGCAGTTTGGTCGAGGAGTTATGTGGGCAGCCCGAACAGAAGTAAGGCGTGCGGGTGGCGCCGGGGACGTTCAGCAGCACTGGCGGCTGGTCAGTCAGGGCGCGGGCCTTTTCCAGCAGGTTCTCTTTGGGGAAAAAGGCATTGAGCCGCGCGGCAATGATCGGGAGCAGCTTGAGCGGCGACAGCTCGCCGGTCCAAGGCACCAACTCCTCAAGGTTTTCGTCATGTTTGCCCACCATCCGCGCGGGTTTGGAGCCGGGCCAGTCATAGAATGCCTCCTTGAACTGGCTTTCGATGATGCCGCGTTTCTCTTCAATCACAAGCACTTCGCGCTTGCCTTTCACGAAGTCGAGCGCATCGTCCAGCGCCAGCGGCCAGACCATGCCGATCTTGTAGATGTCGATGCCGAGGCGGCGGCAGGCGGTCTCATCAAGGCCCAGAAGCCGCAGCGCCTCCATCGTATCGAGGTGGCCCTTGCCGGTGGTCACGATGCCGAAAGAGGCGTCCTGTGTGTCGTAGATATGCCGGTCAATGGGATTGGCGCGCATGAAAGCCTGCACCGCGTCGAGCTTGTGATGCAGCCGCGTCTCAATCTCGGGCGAGGGCAGATCGCCAAGCCGCACGTGCAGCCCGCCCGGAGGCGCGGTGTAGTCGGGCTGGTTGAACACGCGGTCGGGTGTCAGTGTCACCGATGCGCCGCTTTCCACGGTTTCCGAGATCGCCTTGAAACCCACCCAAGTGCCCGAGAAGCGTGAAAGCGCGATGCCGTATTCGCCAAATGCCTGATATTCGGCCACGCTCGCCGGGTTCAGCGTTGGCATGAACCACGACATGAAGCCCACATCGGATTGATGCGGCATTGAGGACGAGACGCAGCCGTGATCGTCGCCCGCCACCACCAAAACGCCGCCCTTGGGCGCGGAGCCGTAAGCGTTGCCATGTTTCAGCGCGTCGCCCGAACGGTCCACCCCCGGCCCCTTGCCGTACCACATGGAAAAGACGCCCTCGACCTCCGCCTGCGGGTCGAGGTGGGCCTGTTGTGCGCCCAAGACCGCGGTGGCACCGAGGTCTTCGTTCACTGCGGGCAGGAACTTCACCCCCGCCTTGGCCACGCGGTCTTTGATGCGCCAGTATTCCAGATCGAGCCCGCCCAAGGGGGAGCCGCGATAGCCCGAAACGAAACCGGCGGTGTTCAGCCCCGCCTCGCGATCGCGGCGGGCCTGATCCAGCATGATGCGTACCAATGCCTGCGTCCCGGTCAGGAAAACGCGGCCTTCGGTCTGATCATAGCGGTCGTCGAGTTTATAAGTGGTAAATTCGCGCGGTTGGTCTGTCATGGGGGTCTCCTCACTTGGGAGTATACCGCAGGGGGTCCGAAATTTCGCTCCGGTTTTGCTGGCGATATGGGTGAAATCCGGGTAATTTATCCATCAAAGTTCCGTTTGGTGAGAGAATAAATCTATGAGTGAAATGGACGCGACAGACCGCCAACTCGTGTTTCTGCTCCAGCAGGATTCGCGGCTGCCCAATGCGCAACTTGCCGAAAAGCTGAATATCTCGGCCTCTGCCTGCTGGCGGCGGGTCAAGGCGTTGGAGCAGGCGGGGGTGATCAAACGCTATGCCGCGGTGGTCGATCCAAAGGCGATGGGGCTGGGGTTTGAGGCGATGGTGCATGTGCATCTGACCCGGCATGATGCCTCGGCCCTTGCCAGTTTCATCCGTGCGATCCAAAGCCGGACGGAGGTGACGGAGTGTTTCGCCACCACGGGCCAAGCGGATTATCACCTGCGCGTTCTTTGCCGCGATATCGACGCCTATAACGCCTTTTTGGAAAGCTTTTTGTTCCTACATCCGGCGGTCAATTCGGCCACCACCAATGTAATCTTGCGGCAGATCAAATCCGACGCGCCGATCACCGGCTGAAATGAGCGCCGCGTGCCCCATTGGCGAAACGCGCGTGAAGCTGCGGTGCCTTTCTGAAATGGACATTTGACGCCCGCGTGCTCCATATAGACCCAAGTGATTAACCTCGAAGGAGAGACCCATGATGAGAACCCGTGCCGCCGTTGCCGTGGAAGCTGGCAAACCGCTTGAAATCATGGAGGTGAACCTTGAAGGGCCGAAACGCGGCGAGGTCTTGGTTGAGATCAAGGCAACCGGCCTGTGTCACACCGATGAATTCACCCGCTCGGGAGACGACCCCGAAGGCATCTTCCCCGCGATCCTTGGCCATGAAGGCGCGGGCGTGGTGCTGGAAGTGGGCGAAGGCGTGACCACGCTGGAGCCGGGCGACCATGTGATCCCCCTCTACACGCCAGAATGCCGCGAATGCGAATACTGCCTGTCGGGCAAAACCAACCTCTGCCAAAAAATCCGCGTGACCCAAGGCCAAGGCTTGCTGCCCGATGGCACAACGCGGTTTTCGATGCTCGATGGCACGCCGATCCACCACTATATGGGCTGCTCGACCTTTGCCAACCACACCGTGGTGCCGGAAATCGCGCTGGCCAAGGTCCGCAAAGACGCGCCCTTTGATAAAATTTGCTACATCGGTTGCGGCGTGACCACGGGCATCGGTGCGGTGATCAACACGGCCAAGGTCGAACTGGGCGCGCGCTGCGTGGTCTTTGGGCTGGGCGGCATCGGGTTGAACGTGATCCAAGGGCTGCGGATGGCAGGCGCGGATCAGATCGTCGGTGTCGATCTTAACGACGACAAAGCAGAGGTCGGGCGTTATTTCGGGATGACCGATTTCGTGAATCCCAAGAACGACGAGGGCGATCTGGTGGCGCATCTGGTCGAGGTGACCAAAGGCGGGGCCGATTACTCCTTTGACGCGACCGGCAACACCAAGGTCATGCGCGACGCGCTGGAATGCGCCCACAAGGGCTGGGGCGAAAGCATCATCATCGGCGTGGCACCTGCGGGGGCCGAGATTTCGACGCGGCCATTCCAACTGGTGACGGGCCGGGTTTGGCGCGGGACCGCCTTTGGCGGGGCCAAGGGGCGGACGGACGTGCCCAAGATCGTTGATTGGTACATGAACGGCAAAATCGAGATCGACCCGATGATCACCCATAAGCTGACACTGGATCAGATCAACGAAGGCTTTGAATTGATGCACAAAGGTGAATCGATCCGCGCGGTCGTCGAATTCTAAATATTGGGCTGGAGGGCTGCGCGCTCTCCAGCCTAGATCTCTGCCGCGAGGGAGAGGAACAGGTCGACATCCATATAGGTCTCGACATGATCGGCCAGCGCGTCGAGCGCATCATCCACGCCGCTTTCGAAATCCAGCGATGAGGTCACGCCAAAACCGCCGAGATAGGCGCGGCGAAAGGCGTCTGAGCTGAAAATTCCATGCATATAGCAGCCCTGCACCCGGCCAGATGGGGAGGCCGCGCCCTCAGCCGTGCCATCAAAGGTGAGCCAAGCGCGGGCGCAATCGGGGCCTGTGGTTTCGCCGATGTGGATTTCATATCCCGTTAAATCGGTGCCGCTGGCAGGATGCTGGCCGGATTTTTCCGCCAGATGTTTCAGTGGGGCCATCGTCGTCTCAACGTTCAGATGCCCCAGCCCCGCCACCCGCGCCGCCGGGCCTTCGATGCCCTGCGGGTCGGTGATGGTCTTGCCCAACATCTGATAGCCACCGCACAGCCCCAGCACGTGGCCGCCCCGCCGGATATGCGCGGCAAGGTCGATGTCCCACCCATCAGCTCGGAAAGCTTTGAGGTCGGAGATGGTTGATTTTGACCCGACCATCAGCACCAAATCGGCGTCGGCGGGCAGGGGGCTGCCGGGCATGATCATCCGCAGGTCGACGCCCGGCTCGGCGGCCAGTGGGTCAAGGTCATCGAAATTTGCGATGCGCGGCAGGCGCGGCACGGCGATAACGCAGCCCGATCCACCGGAACGCGCGCGAGCGGGCAGGTCCATCACGTCTTCGGCGGGCAGGCGGTGCGCGGCGTCGAACCACGGGATCACGCCAAGGCTGGGCCAGCCGGTGCGCGCGGCGATGTCGTCTCTCCCTGCGTCGAACAGGCTGCGGTCGCCGCGGAATTTATTGACGGCGAAGCCGCGGATCAGCGCGTTGTCTTCGGCATCAAGCACCGCCTGCGTCCCGACGATCTGCGCGATCACCCCGCCACGGTCGATGTCGCCCATCAGCACCACCGCCACCCCGGCGGCGCGGGCGAAACCCATATTGGCGATATCGCCCGCCCGCAGGTTGGTCTCTGCCGGGGAGCCCGCGCCTTCGATCACGATTAGGTCGCAGTTTTCGGCCAAGCGGTGAAAGGACTGTAGCACGGCGGGCATCAGGCTCGCTTTGTTGCGCCCAAACTCCCACGCCTCTTGCTGGCCCGCGATCTTGCCCTGCACCACGACCTGCGCGCCAGTGGCGCTTTGAGGCTTCAGGAGCACCGGGTTCATGTCCGTATGCGGTGCCACGCCAGCGGCGCGGGCCTGCAGGGCCTGCGCGCGGCCAATCTCGCCCCCGTCTTCGGTGACGGCGGCGTTGTTGGACATGTTCTGCGGTTTGAACGGGCGCACGCGCAGCCCGCGCCGGGTGCAGGCGCGGATTAATCCGGCAACGATCATCGACTTGCCGACATTACTGCCGGTGCCCTGTATCATGATGGCTTTGGTCATGTCATTCTGCCCCTGTTTCGCGCAAACTGGCGCAAAATGATCCAAGGGGAAAGAGCCGCGATGAACACGCCTGCACATTTGCTTTTGGGCGCTGCCGTGATGGGGCGGGAAGGGGCCAAACCGTTGATCTGGGCGGCGCTCGCCGGGGCGTTGCTGCCGGACTTGTCGCTCTATCTGATGGCGGGTTTTGCGCTCTATGTCCAAGGGCTGCCGGGGAGCGTTGTCTTTGGGGAGCTTTACTATTCCAATCTCTGGCAGACGATCTTTTCGATAGATAATTCATTCATCGTCTGGGGCGCACTATTGGCGCTGGCAGTCTGGCGGGAGGCGGGCTGGGCCGTGGCGCTTACCGGCGCGGCGCTGCTGCATCTGATGTTCGACCTGCCGCTGCATCACGATGACGGGCGTGCGCATTTCTGGCCACTAACGGGGTGGATATTCGAAAGCCCGGTCAGTTATTGGGATGTGCGTCACGGCGCGGGCTGGGTCGCCCCGATTGAGGCGCTGGTCAGCACACTTGCTGCCATTACGCTGTGGTGGCGTAGGCCGGGGTGGGTGCTGTCGGGCGTGACGTTGGCGTTGCTGCTGGCCGAAGGGCTGGCGTTGCGCAATTGGATCTTCTTTTTCGGAGCAGACTGACAGAGGCCCGGGCAGCAGACACAAAAAAACGCAGCCCGAGGGCTGCGTCAATTGCTCCGCTTGGCGGATATTCTCAGGCGGCTTCGGCCTGAAGCGCGGCATTGCGGCGCTCGGACTCTTCGCGCGACAGGGCGACGGAGGTCCGCACGCCTTTGCCCACGAATTCCATCAGGCCTTCGACGACCCGCTCATTGGGGTCGATCCCGGCACAGCTCAGCACTTCGCGGCCATCGCGCGAACGGGCCCAGCGGGCGATCTGTTCTGGGCCGTTGCCATATTTCTTGTCGTCGGCAATTGCGTCATCCAAAGCAGCAAGCACCACAGCAGCAAAGAGCTTGCGTGCGCGGTTGCCTTGCTCGTTGTTGAAAGCGGTGCCATCAACGAAATCTTTCATCTCGTCGTCCTTTCGATTATTCTTGCTCTTGTCATTCGGGCGTGGAGGCCCTTATGACGGATATCCTTTGATTCGGATACCTCTATTTAGCATACCTCCCATGCAACTTGCGCATATCTAGTTGCCGCAGCGACGCCCGGATATCGCCCGCTTGCAGGGGACCATCCCTCCCGATATAGACCCGGTCATCTTATCATCAACCTTATGTCGTGGTTTTGTCACATGCCCAAGATTAACGGAAACGAGATCCGCCCCGGAAACGTCCTTGAACATAACGGTGGCCTTTGGGCGGCCGTGAAGGTCGATCACGTGAAGCCCGGCAAGGGCGGTGCCTTTGCCCAAGTCGAAATGCGCAACCTGCGCAACGGCTCCAAATTGAACGAACGCTTCCGCTCTGCCGACAAGGTCGAGCGCGTGCGTTTGGAGCAAAAAGACCAGCAATTTCTGTATGAAGACGACGGTATGCTCGTGGTTATGGACACCGAAACCTATGAGCAGGTGCAGCTTGACGCCGAGCTTCTGGGCGACACGCGCCCCTTCCTGCAAGACGGTATGATGATCGTGGTCGAGTACCATGAGGCCGAGGCGCTGAACGCCCGTCTGCCGCAAAAAGTGGTCTGCAACATTGCCGAGACCGAGCCGGTCGTCAAAGGCCAGACAGCAGCGAATTCCTTCAAGCCGGCCATTCTGGAAAACGGAGTGAAGATCTCTGTTCCGCCCTTCGTGGGGCAGGACGAAGCGATCGTGGTGAACACCGAAACCATGGAATATGTCGAACGCGCTTGACGCAACGTCATCCAACGTAAGCTAGATCAGCCCCGGTTTTGCCGGGGCTTTTT
This sequence comes from Sulfitobacter sp. W002, assembly GCF_025142135.1. Classification (NCBI taxonomy): domain Bacteria; kingdom Pseudomonadati; phylum Pseudomonadota; class Alphaproteobacteria; order Rhodobacterales; family Roseobacteraceae; genus Sulfitobacter; species Sulfitobacter sp. W002. Next base: position 1,282,144 of record NZ_CP081126.1, read on the forward strand.
CTTGTTTTGGGGTGCTCAGGCGGCAGAGCCGGGCCATGTGACCTGCGCCTCATCGGCCTGCATCTGCCCTTTGGCGCGGTCAAAGCGCAGATGCGCCAGCGCTTGCTCCCCCGCTTGGGTGAACAGCGTGCCCGCAGGCTTGCCCTCTGCCGTGATCGCCGTACCGGGCGAGGCGCTGCCGCTGACCTCGACCCGTGTCAGCCCCTTGCGCAACTCAGTCTTGTGCTTCATCCGCGCCGTGACCTCTTGGCCCACATAGCAGCCCTTGCGGAAGTCGAGCCCGTTGATCCGATCAAGCCCGGCTTCGAGGATGAAAGTATCAGGCGTCAGTTCCACACCGGTTTCGGGGATCAAATGCGCCACGCGCAGGGCGTTCCAATCTGTCGTGTCATCTGTCTGCGGCGTGTCGCGATAGGCGCGCCAGCCCATTTCCGAATGACGCGGGTCGGACACGGCATCTTCGGGTGCGGGGCCGGTGCCACGGTGCAGGTGTAGCTCGGTCGGCTCAATCGTCACCTTGGCGCGCAGCTTGTACATCGACAGCCGTTGGCTCAGCATGTCGCCAAGGCTTTCGTCCACATCGAGCAGAACGCTATCGCCGTCAGCGATCAGAAAGAAATCGGCCATATATTTGCCCTGCGGCGTCAGCAGGGCGGCGTAGACCGGGCCTTGGTCCAGTTTGCCAACGTCATTGGTCACGATGCCTTGCAGGAAATCGCGGGTGTCGGGGCCGGAGAGGCGCAGAATGCGGCGCGTGGTCATGCGGTTGTCCTTTGATTGCTGGCCATGACATATAACCTGTCAAACCCATCCAAAAGGGGCAACCATGCGCGCGCCGATCTCTGTCGTCATTCCCAGTCTCAATGCAGCCGCCGCGCTGCCTGCCTGCCTTGCTGCGCTTGTCGAAGGCTTGCAGGCCGGGCTGATCCGCGAGGTGATCCTGAGCGATGGGGGATCGACAGATGGCACGCCTCAGCTGGCCGAAGGCTGGGGGGGCGAGGTGATCTCAGGCGCGCCCTCGCGGGGGGGGCAGTTGCGCCGCGGATGCGAAGCGGCACGGGGGGAGTGGCTCTTGGTGCTCCATGCCGACACGGTGCTGGCGCCGGGGTGGACCGATGCGGTGCAGGATCACATGGCCCGCGGGCCAGGGGCTGCGGGGTGGTTTCGTCTGCGGTTCGATCAGCGCGGGCTGGCGCCGCGGTTGGTCGCGGGCTGGGCGAACCTGCGCAGCGCTTGTGGCTTGCCCTATGGCGATCAGGGGCTGCTGCTGCCGCGCGTGCTTTATGACGCGGTCCGCGGTTACCCCGATCAGCCGCTGATGGAGGATGTCGCACTGGCCCGCGCCCTGCGCGGCCGTTTGGCCCGGCTTGAGGGCATCGCCGTGACCAGTGCCGAGAAATACCGCCGTCAGGGCTGGCTGCGCCGCGGTGGGCGCAACCTGTGGACGCTGATGCGCTATGCAATGGGCACCAGCCCCGACGCCCTTGCAGAAAGCTATCGGCGGTCGTGAAAAGGGCGCGGGTTGCCCCCACGCCCCTGCACTCAGTTAAAGAAGACCGCCCCGATCCGTTGGAGCAGATTGGGCTGGCGCGCCCTTTCGCGGCGCTTCTTTGCAGAGAGGGCGCTGAGGCCACGGGCATCCGACACCGTCTTTCCGTCGCGGAATTGCAGGCGGTAAAGGTCGGCATAGATGCCGCCGCGCTCCATCAATTCGTCGTGGGTGCCTTCATCGGTGACTTGGCCGCGGTCCATCACCACGATCTTATCCGCGCTGCGAATGGTCGAGAGCCGGTGCGCGATGACGATGGTTGTGCGCCCCTTGGCGAGCCTATCAAGGGCATCCTGCACAACCTGTTCAGATTGCGCATCCAAGGCGCTGGTGGCCTCATCGAGCAGCAGGATGGGCGTGTCGCGCAGCAGGGCGCGGGCGATCACCACACGCTGACGCTGCCCGCCCGACAGGGCCGAACCGCGCGGGCCGACGCGGGTTTCCAGCCCCTGTTCCAACTGCGGCAGGAAGTCGGCCACATGGGCGGCTTTCAACACCCGGTCGAGCTCTTCGTCGCTGACGTTCTGGCGGCCCAGCACGATATTCTCGCGCAGGGTCTCATCAAACAGCAGCGCCTCTTGCGTCACGACAGAAAACAGGCCCCGCAGGTCCGGGATGGTCATTGATGTGGTGTCGACCCCGCCGATTTGAACCGTGCCGTTTTGTGGATCGACCAGCCGCGTGAGCAGGTTGAAAATGGTCGATTTCCCCGCGCCCGAGGCGCCGACAAGAGCGGTCGTCTGGCCCGCTTGCGCGGTCAGGTTCAACCCATTCAGCACCTTCGTATCGCCGTAAGAGAGCGAAACATCCGCCAAGGCAACGTCAGGCGGGCCATCGGGCGCGGCCACGGGCTTGGCCGGGCTGCGCAGGTGCAGGGGCGCGTCGAGCAGCTCCTTGATCCGTTCCAGCGCGGCGGCGGCCATCTGCCACAGGCCGCTGATCGCGCCGAGGCGGCGTAGAGGGGAGAACATGAACCCGAGCGACGTAAAGAAAGTCATGAACTCGCCAATGGTCTTGTTGCCAGCGATGATTTCGGACCCGCCATATACGATCACGGCCATGAAACCGATGCCTGACATGATGTCGATCATCGCCGGGATCGCGGAATTGCCAAAGGCGGCGCGAACTTCGGTGCGGATGAAGGTGCGCGTCAACTCGCGGTATTGTCGGGCCTGATAGTCTTCGAGCGCGTTCAGTTTGATCTGGACGATGCCGTGAAAGACCTCGTCCAGACGTGTCGAGAGGCTGGCGCCGATGTCGCGCGCCTCGCGCGAGCGGGCGCGGACGAAACGCTGGGCGATGGCGGCAGGCAGCACCATCAGCGGCACACCGACCATCGCCAGAAGCGCCCAGATCGGATCAATCGCGATGGCGACACCCATCAGGATCACCAGCCCCACCAGATCGCGGCCCGCGCCGGTGATGACCGCGCGCCAGACATCGCTAACCGCGTTCACATCCGATTGCACCCGCTGCACAAGAAAACCGGGCGGGTGGTTCTGGTGAAATGCACCATCCTGCTGCATCATCCGGTCCAACAGGTCGATGCGCAGATCCGCCGCCGTGCGTTGCGCCACGCGGGTCAGCAGTACCTTCTGCACCACCGTGGCCAGCGCGCGCAGCGCAAAGATCGCCACCAGCACCAGCCCCACCCAGACCAGCGCACCTTGGTCGCCGCCGACAAAGACGCGGTCGAACATCGGCTCCATCAGCTTGGCCAGCACGCCCAAGGTCGAGCCTTCGATGATCATGAAGATCACCGCGATGGCCATCAGGCCGGTGTGTTTCTTTAGATAGTCATGCCAAAGCCAACGCATCAACTGCGCGGAGGTGTAACTGTCATCATTCATGCCGGTGCCTGATCCTTTTGGGCAGTCGGATCCCGTGTACGAAAGCAGGGGAGGCAGGGCAAGCCGTAGCGCGGGCTGCGCCAAGCGCAGATCGGGAGGGTTCCTCGCCAGTGGGAGACCTCCACGGGCGCGCCTTACCTTACGTCCGATCGCGTGTTGACCCCGGCCCGGCGGGCAGTAAGCTGCGCCCGACCGCAGCCCGGTCACGCATTTTCAAAACGGCAGCCAATATCATGACAAAGCAGAATAAACTCGTCCAAGGTCGTTCGTACCTTGCCATTCCCGGCCCCTCGGTCATGCCCGACGCGGTGCTGAGCGCGATGCACCGCGCCGCTCCCAATATCTATGAGGGTGAGTTGGTTGAGATGATGCCGGCACTGGCGGCTGATTTGAAACGTGTGGCGCGTACAGATCGTCATGTGGCGATGTATATCAGCAACGGCCACGGCGCTTGGGAGGCTGCGCTGAGCAATGTCATAGCACCGGGCGACCGCGTGCTGGTCTTGGCCACGGGGCGTTTCGGCCATGGCTGGGCCGAGATGGCAACGGGGCTGGGGGCGGAGGTGGATATCCTCGACTTTGGCCGCAATGCGCCGGTTGATCTGGCGCAGGTGGCGGAGCGTTTGAAGGCCGACACGGGCCACCAGATCAAGGCGGTGATGGCGGTGCACGTCGACACGTCAAGCTCGGTGCGCAACGATGTCCCCGGTCTGCGCCGCCTGTTGGATGAGGCAGGCCATCCCGCGCTTTTGATGGCGGATTGTATCGCCTCGCTTGGGTGCGAGCGGTTCGAGATGGACGCTTGGGGCGTCGATGTCATGGTCACGGCCTCGCAGAAGGGGCTGATGGTGCCGCCGGGCATGGCGTTTGTTTTCTTCAACGATCGGGCCGAGGAAGCCCGCGCACGACTGCCGCGGGTGAGCCGCTATTGGGATTGGTCGCCGCGCGCCCATGCGGAGGAGTTTTACCAATACCACGGTGGCACGGCGCCCACGCATCACCTTTACGGCCTGCGGGCCGCGCTTGATATGATCCATGAAGAGGGGATCGAGCAGGTCTGGCAGCGCCATGCCACCTTGGCCCGCGCGGTTTGGGCGGCGTGCGAGGCATGGTCGGCAGAGGGCAGCCTGCGGTTCAACATCGAAGACCGCGCCCTGCGCAGCCATGCCGTCACCGCGCTGCGGCTGCAAGCGCCCCATGCGACTGAACTGCGCGATTGGGTACAGAGCAATCTGGGCCTGACACTGGGCGTGGGGCTGGGCATGGCCCTGCCCGGAGAGCCCGCGTGGCATGGTTTTTTCCGCCTTGGCCACATGGGCCATGTGAACGGCCATATGGTCATGGGGCTGCTCGGCGGGATCGAAGCTGGACTTTGCGCGCTGAAGATCGACCACGGGCCCGGCGCACTGCAAGCGGCAGCGGAGGTGATCGGCGGGGCTTAGGCCCCGCGCGCTTCGGCCAGAGCGTCGGGCAATGCGGCGGCGAAGTGATCCAGTTCCTCAGCCGTACTGCAACTGATGCGGATGCAGCGGTTTTGCGGCGCGGCAAAGGGCATCCGCACAAAGATGCCCCGCGCCACTAGGGCACCCAGCACCGCCTTGGCGAAGGCGCCATCGCCGCCACAGTCGATCGCGACGAAATTGGCTGCGGAGGGCAGGGTGCTCAGCCCGTTCTTTTCAGCGATTTGAGCGATCCTGTCGCGGGCCTCGGCGATCTGGGTCTGAACTTTCTTGAGGTAGTCTTGATCCTGTACCGCCGCCAAGGCCCCTGCCTGTGCTGCGCGGTTCAGGCCAAAGTGGTTGCGAACCTTGTGAAAGGCCGTGATCAAGTCGGGCGCTGCAATCGCATAGCCGATCCGCGCCCCGGCGAGGCCGTAGGCTTTGGAAAAGGTCCGCATCCGGATCACCCGCGGGTCATCGGCGGAAAGCTGGGGTGCTGTGCCCTCGGGGGCGCATTCGATATAGGCCTCATCCAGCAAAAGCAGGCTGCCTTGGGGCAGGTCGTCGAGCGCGCGTTGCAGTGCCGCGCCCTCATGCCAAGTGCCCATCGGATTGTCGGGATTGGCGAGGTAGACGAGCTTGGCGTCAACCTCTGCCGCCTTGGCGAAAAGCGCTGCCGCGTCTTCGTGATCGTCGCGGTAGGGCACTTTGTGCAGCACGCCGCCAAAGCCTGCGACATGGTAGTTGAAGGTTGGGTAAGCGCCTTCCGAGGTCACCACCGCATCGCCTTCGTCCACCAGCAGACGGACGAGATAGCCCAGCAGCCCGTCAATGCCTTCGCCAACGATGATATTGTCGGGCGTCACGCCATGCAATTCGGCCAATGCCGCGCGCAGCTCCACGCTTTCTGAATCGCCATATTTCCACATCTCCGTTTCAGCCATTGCCGCGATGGCGCGAGGCGAAGGGCCAAAGACGTTTTCATTGGCACCAAGCCGCGCTTTGAAGGGGCGGCCAAGGCTGCGTTCCTGCGCTTCGGGGCCGACGAAGGGGACGTTGGCGGGCAGGCTTTGGGCGAGGGGGGTGAGGCGTGCATATGTCATGCGCCAAGGTGTAGGGTTGCGCCGTTGGGAGGGCAAGGGTCGCAGCACCTGCCGCCACGTTTTGCTGGTGCCGCGCGTTGATCTGCGCTGAACTGCGCCAAACATTCAGGAGAACAGCCATGCCCCGTGTCACCACCCGGATCGAAGACCATATCGCCCATGTGACCCTCACCCGCGCCGACAAGATGAATGCCGTGGACGATGAGATGATCGAAGCGATCATCGCGGCAGGGCAGGAGGTTGCGGCCTCAGACGCCCGCGTGGTGGTGTTGTCGGGCGAGGGCAAAGGTTTTTGCGCGGGCATCGACATCGGCGGGCTCTCGGGGATGCTGGGGCAGGACGTCGAGGCGCTGATCATGCCGCGCACCCATGGGAAGGGCACGACGAACAAGTGGCAAGAAGTCTCGATGGTTTGGCACCGGCTGGAAATCCCGGTGATCGCGGCGTTGCATGGCGTGGTCTATGGGGCCGGGATGCAATTGGCACTGGGCGCGGATATCCGCATCGCCGCGCCGGATACCAAGCTTGCGGTGATGGAGATGAAATGGGGCATTGTGCCGGATATGGGCGGCATGGTGTTGCTGCCGCGTTTGGTGCGCTCGGATGTGCTGCGGCGGTTGACCTATACTGCGGCACCGGTGGCGGCCGCGCAGGCAGAGCGCTGGGGGCTGGTGACCGAACTTGCTGACGATCCACAAGCGGCAGCGTTGGAACTGGCAAATGTGATTGCAGGGAAGGGGCCGAATGCCGTGCGGGCGGCGAAACGGTTGATTGGATACGCGGAATCCGGAGCATCGGACGTAGATGTACTGGACGCCGAGTCGCGCGAGCAGGCGGCATTGTTGGGCAAGCCAGAGCAGATGGAGGTGATCGCGGCGGAGTTTGGCAAGCGGCCTGCGGTGTTTAAGTAGGCTGGCAAGCGCAGCGTTAGCATCGCGCACCACAGCCCGTCCGGGCAGTGCCAGACCGCCCGGACGGGCTGGCGCTTTTGCAATCGAAGTGCTGTCCTGAAATAGATGCGTATTCGCGGCAGGGATAAACTGCCCAACCGCCCCGTATGCAGCGCCACCCCGCGGTCTGGCGCTGCCCGGCTTTCGTGAATGGCGTGGCAGCTAAACCGCCACGCTCTCAACCTCAGCCCAGTTCGGCCAGTCGGTCCAGTGCGGCCTGCATCTGGTCCGCCTCTTCCTGACGCGCGGCCAGATTGGCCTGCGCCTCTGCGACGACCTCTTCCGGCGCGGAGGCCGCGAATTTGGGGTTGTTCAAACGCCCCTTCAGCCCACCGATCTCCTTGCCCAGCTTGTCGAGCGATTTTTGCAACCGTGCCTTCTCGGCATCGATGTCAATCAACCCGGCCAGCGGCAGGCCAAAGCTGGCCCCTGGTGCAGCGATCGACACAGTGCCTTTCGGAAAGCTGTCGGCACGCTCAAGGCTCTCGACCCGCGCAAGGCGCTTGATCATCACCTCATTGCGGTCCCATGCGCCTTGGGCGGCGGCGTCCATCTCAGTCACTAGCATCGGCACCTTCAGCCCGGCGGGCACATGCATCTGCTGACGCGCCGAACGGATGCTTTCGATCAGGCCGATCACCCAGTTCAGTTCCCGGTCAGCCTCTGCGTCCAGCAGGTCGGCGGTGGTGTAGGTCGGCCAACCGGTCAGGGCGAGCAATTGGTCGCGCTTGGTTGTGGTCTGCCACAGCTCTTCGGTAATGAAGGGCATGATCGGGTGCAGCAGCACCAAGCATTGCTCCAGCACCCATGCCATCGTGGCGCGGGTCTCGTCGGCCTCGGGCGCATCGTCTTGCAACAGCGGCTTGGACAGCTCCACATACCAGTCGCAGACCTTGCCCCAGACAAAGGCATAAAGCGCATTGGCCGCGTCGTTGAAACGGAAGTTGCCAAGCGCCGCGTCGACTTCTTCGCGGATACGGGCGGTCTCGCCGACGATCCATTTGTTCAGCGTGGCTTGCGGGGTGGGCATAGCGGCGGGCATGCTGTCGAAGACATCGTTCATCTCAGCAAAGCGGTGGGCGTTCCAGAGCTTGGTGCCGAAATTACGATAGCCAGCAATGCGTTGCGTGCTGAGTTTGAGGTCACGCCCCATGGCGGCCATCGAGGTCAGCGTGAAACGTACGGCGTCGGCGCCAAAATCGTCGATCAACTCCAACGGATCGAGCACGTTGCCCAAAGACTTCGACATCTTCTTGCCCTTCTCGTCGCGCACCAGCGCGTGGACATAGACGGTGTCGAAGGGTTTTTGATCCACCACGGCGTATTGCATCATCATCATCCGGGCGACCCAGAAGAAGATGATGTCGAAACCGGTGACCAGCACGGAGGTGGGGAAGTATTTCTCAAGCTCCGCGGTCTGCTCGGGCCAGCCCAGCGTGCCGATGGGCCAGAGGCCGGAGGAGAACCATGTGTCGAGTACGTCGGGGTCGCGGCGCAGGGTTTTGCCGGGGGCCATGGCCTGTGCTTCGGCCTCGGTCGGCGCGCAATACTCATTGCCGTCATCGTCGAACCACACCGGGATCTGATGCCCCCACCACAGCTGGCGCGAGATGCACCACGGCTCGATATTCTCCAGCCAGTGGAAGTATACCTTACGGTCCTGCTCGGGCAGGATCGTGACTTCGCCAGAGCGCACCGCGTCGATGGCGGGCTGCACGATCTTGTCGGTGGCGACGAACCACTGGTCGGTCAGCATCGGTTCGATCACCACTTTGGAGCGGTCGCCGAAGGGCTGCATGATCTTCTTGGCCTCCACCAGCGGCACAAGGTTCTCTTCCTCGGTGCGCATCTCGCCGCCTTCGCCGGGCTCGACGGGGGCTTTCTTGGCCGCGCGGCCAAGGCGGGGATCGGTCGCCTCGGTCATCACGGCGAGGCCCTCGGCGGTCACGTCCTCGACCACGCGCTTGCGGGCCTCGAACCGGTCCAAGCCGCGGTAGGCGTCGGGCACCAGATTGATCTCGGTCGCGTCCTCAGGGGCGGGCTCCGATCCATCGGCGATGGCCTGCGCGCGGGCGGCGGCCTCGGCATAGGGCAGGCCGTCGGCGCGCATCTGGCCTTGCGTGTCCATCAGCGCATAGAGCGGGATGCCATTGCGCTTTGCGACGCCGTAGTCGTTGAAGTCATGCGCGCCGGTGATCTTCACAGCACCCGAGCCGAAGTTCTTGTCTGGGTATTCGTCGGTGATGATCGGAATGAGGCGGCGCTGCTCTTTCGGGCCCACGGGAATTTCGCAGAGTTTCCCGACGATTGAGGCGTAACGCTCATCCGATGGATGAACCGCTACCGCGCCGTCGCCGAGCATGGTTTCGGGCCGCGTGGTGGCGATGGAGATATAGTCGCGGGTCTCTTCGAAGAGCGTGTTCCCGTCCTCGTCCTTCTCGACGTAGGTATAGGTCTCGCCCCCGGCCAGCGGATACTTGAAGTGCCACATGTGGCCGTCGACTTCGGTGCTTTCGACCTCCAAATCCGAGATCGCGGTCTCGAAATGCGGGTCCCAGTTGACCAGCCGCTTGCCGCGGTAGATCAACCCCTTGTTGTACATGTCCACAAAGACCTTGATCACCGCGTCGTGGAAGTTGCCTTCCTCACCCTCGGGCGCACCGGGCGCGCCGGACATGGTGAAAGCGTTGCGCGACCAGTCGCAGGAGGCACCCAAACGGCGCAGCTGGTCGATGATCGTGCCGCCGGATTTCTGCTTTTGCTCCCAGACCTTGGCGGTAAACGCCTCGCGGCCCAACTCGCGGCGACCCGGCTGGCCGGTGGCGGCCAATTCGCGTTCCACCACCATCTGTGTGGCGATGCCCGCGTGGTCTTGGCCCGGCTGCCAGAGGGTGTCAAAGCCCTGCATCCGGTGCCAGCGCACCAAAATATCCTGCAGCGTGTTGTTAAACGCATGCCCCATGTGCAGCGAGCCGGTGACATTCGGCGGCGGGATCATCACCGAGAAATGCTCATCCCGTTGTGCGTTTGCGCCGGCCTTGAACGCGCCTTTGGTTTCCCAATCGGCGTAGATGCGGCTTTCGGCCTCAGCGGCGTTGAAGGTCTTTTCGAGTGCCATGGTCATGATCCCTTTTGTTGCGCCCCGTTTAGCGGTCTGGCGCGGCGAGGGAAAGACCTATGGCAAAGCGGATTTGGGGCGGGAAGCGGCCTAGCCGCGCCGGTCGATCTTGGTGCTGAGGTGAATGAGGCTCTCACTGCCCTTCACGCCGCGCGTCTCGCCAATACGGTCGAGGGTTTCGTCCAACTCTTGCGTGGTCTGCGCGGCGATTTGCACTAGCAGGTCAAAGCGACCCGAGGTGGTGTGAACGACCTGCACGCCGGGCAGGCTGCGCAACCGGGCCAGTACGGCAGGGCCGGCGCGCAGTTCGATGTTGACCAAAGCCGTGGCATGAAGCGGGGCGCGGGCGGCTTCACCCAATCGCAGGGTGTAGCCGACGATGGCACCACTGCGCTCTAGCCGCTCAAGCCGGGCCTGAACGGTGGTGCGGGCAAGCCCGAGAATGCGGGCCAGATCAGCGACCGGCAGACGGGCGTTGGATTGAAGTGCCGCGATCAAAGCGCGGTCGGTGTCGTCAAGTTGATGTGCCATGTCGTCATTCTGCCGGAAGTTTCCGTCAGTATAGGCGGTTTGACACGATGAATCGACCAAAATTCGCGGTTCACTGGGGAAAAGCAAACAAGAGGCCATCATGCAGCATACCGCCCCCCTTTCAGCCACGCCCGCCGCCTATTTGGCGAAACACAGCCCCGACGCGCCGGTGCTGTTCCTCGCCCCTTCGGTGCTGCAGGCCACAGCGCGGCGGTTTCAGGCGGATTTCGACGGCTTGGTGACCTATGCGGTCAAGGCCAATGACCGGCCCGAGGTGCTCTCGAACCTCGTCGCCGCGGGGATCACCACCTTCGATGTGGCCTCTCCGGCAGAGATGGCGGCGGTCCGGGCGGTCTGCCCGCAGGCGGTGCTGCATTACAACAACCCTGTCCGCTCGGCGGCAGAGGTGCAGGCCGGGATCGCGGCGGGCGTCTATAGCTGGTCGATCGACGATATGTCGGAACTGGCCAAGCTGCGCGACGTGCCGCGCGACAATGAAGTTGCGGTGCGCTTTGCCTTGCCAGTGAAGGGTGCGGCCTATGATTTCGGGTCGAAATTCGGCGCGGCCCCTGAGCAGGCGGCGGATCTGTTGCGCGCGGTGGTTGAGATGGGGTTCACCCCGTCAATGTGTTTCCACCCCGGCACGCAGTGCAATGATCCGCAGGCTTGGGTGCAATATGTCCATGCGGCGGCGGATATTCTGCATGCGGCGGGTGTCTCGATCAAACGGATGAATATCGGCGGTGGTTTTGCTGTAGATCGCGGCTTTGACGCGCCCGATCATCGGGCGGTTTTCGCCGCGGTGAAGGCGGCGCTTGCCGAGAGTTTTGGCACGGATGCGCCCTCGCTGCTTTGCGAGCCGGGCCGGGCGATGGTTGCCGATGCCGCCGTGCTGGCGACCCGTATCAAGGGGATGCGCAACGCCGGGCGGACCGTGTTCTTGAACGACGGTATCTATGGCGGTCTGCCCGATCTGCGGGACATGGGCCTGTCTGGGCTGGTGGATGTGGTCGGCCCTGAGGGGGCGCTGCGCCAAGGGGCGCCGACACCGCGCGTGGTCTTTGGCCCGACTTGCGATTCGTTGGACCGTTTGCCCGACGGCCTGCCATTGCCTGAGGATGCGCAGACCGGGGATTATCTGCTGTTCGGCGGAATGGGGGCATATTCCATCGCCATGTCCACCGCCTTTAATGGCTATGGGCTGGCAGGGATCACGCTTGTTTCGGACCTTGGGGTCGCGCCCAACCGCAAGGCGGCCTGAGCCTCTGGACACTGGCGGTTCGCCCGCTACTGTTGCGCTGGAATAGGCAGGGCAGCAGGGGCAGCGTCAGATGGAAAAGTTCGGGAAAAGCCAGCCGGTCAAACGGGTGGAAGACCACCGTTTCCTAACCGGCGATGGCCGCTATGTCGATGACATCGCCCCCCAAGGGGCACTGCACGGCGTGTTCTTCCGCGCGCCGGTGGCGCATGGGGTGATCACTGAATTGGACGTGAGCGATGCCCGCGACGCGGAGGGCGTGCATCTGGTGCTGACCTGTGCCGATCTGGAAGCGGCGGGAATGAACATCGCCCTGCCGCATACGGTGGTCGACAACCGCGATGGCAGCAAGGGGGCGGCACCGCTGCGCCCGATGTTGGCGAAAGACCGGGTGCGCTATGTGGGAGAGCCGGTCGCTCTGATTGTGGCCGAAACCTTGCAAAAGGCGCGCGATGCGGCTGAACTGATCCTTTTCGACGCTGATGACCTGCCCGCCAAGATGGACCTCACCCCCGGAGGCGAGACATTGCACGCCGAAGCCCCCGACAACCGCGCCTTTGATTGGGGCATGGGGGATGAGGCCAAGGTTGAAGCGGCATTTGCCAAGGCCGCGCGGCGCGTCAAGCTGGAGGTGGGCGACAATCGCATCATCGTCAATTCAATGGAACCGCGCGGCTGCTATGCGGAATGGGCCGATAGCCGGTTGCATGTGGCGCTGGGCGGGCAGGGTGTCTGGGCGCATAAGGGCTTCTTTGTCAAAGCTTTTGGTCTCAGCGAAGACGCCGTGCGCGTGACAAACCCCGATGTCGGCGGTGGTTTTGGCATGAAGGCGATGACCTACCCAGAATACTTCTGCATCGCTCAAGCTGCGCGGGCGCTGGGCCGCCCGGTGCGCTGGATGTCAGAGCGGACCGAAGCCATGCTCACCGACAATGGCGGGCGCGATCTGGTGTCATGGGCCGAATTTGCGTTTGACGAAAACCACAATATCACCGCCTACCGTGTCGACACGCGCTGCAACCTCGGGGCCTATAACAGCCAGTTTGGCCAGCCGATTCAGTCGACGCTGTTCTCTAAGGTTTTGATGGGTGTCTATGACGTGCAAGACACCTATCTGCATGTCGAGGGCTATTACACCAACACCGTGCAGGTCGATGCCTATCGCGGCGCCGGGCGGCCCGAGGCGATCTATGTGCTGGAGCGGTTGATGGACCGCGCGGCCCGAGAGTTGGGCGTCGATCCGTGGGAGCTGCGGCGGATCAACTTCATCAAGCCGGATCAGTTTCCCTATACCACCGCCACGGGTGAGCTTTACGACGTGGGCGATTTCGCACGCTTGCTGACCCGTGCTGGCGAAGAGGCCGATCGCGACGGGTTCAATGCCCGCCGTAATGCGGACGCCAAGCGCGGCCTGCTGCGGGGGCAGGGCTTGTGTTACTATATCGAAAGCATTCTGGGCGATCCTTCCGAAGGGGCCAAAGTGGTCTTTGATGAGGATGGCAGCGTGGCGATCTATGTCGGTACCCAAAGCAACGGACAGGGGCATGAAACGGTCTATGCGCAGTTCCTGTCGGATCAGACTGGGATTCCGGCGGAGCGGATCCGCGTTGTGCAGGGGGATAGCGACCTGATTAAAAAGGGCGGCGGCACCGGCGGCTCACGTTCGGTCACCACGCAGAACACGGCGACCTTGGCGACCGTGGCGAAGATAACCGAAGTCTTCACCGCGTTTCTGGCTGATGAACTGGGTGTTGCGGCCAGCGGTATCACCTTTGACGACGAACGCTTCCGCGCCGAAGGGTCAAACGTCACGCCCACTATGCTGGAAGTGGCCGAGATGGCCCGTGCCAAGGGCCGGGATGATCTGCTGAGCCACCACGAACGCGCCAGCCTGCCGGGGCGCAGCTACCCTAATGGGGCGCATGTGGCCGAGGTGGTGATTGATCCTGAGACGGGCGTGGTCACACTCGACCGCTATACGGTGGTCGACGATTTTGGCAATCTGATCAACCCGATGTTGGCCGAGGGGCAGGTACATGGCGGGGTCGCTCAAGGCATCGGCCAAGCGGTGCAGGAACGCGTGGTCTATGACGAAGACGGCCAGCTTTTGACCGCCACCTTCATGGATTACGCCATGCCCCGCGCCGCCGACCTGCCCATGATCTCTTTCACCTCTGAGCCTGTCCCCTCGACCGCCAATGCCATGGGCATGAAGGGCTGCGGCGAGGCTGGGACTGTGGGCGCGCTGGCGGCGGTGTCGAACGCGGTGCAGGATGCGCTTTGGGAACGCGGTGTGCGGCAGGCGGATATGCCTTTCACCCCGCATAGGGTCTGGGAGATGCTGCAAGGTGCCGCAATCGCAGCCGAGTAAAACCCTGTTCCAACGGCTCTTTGGGCGGTTATGGCGACGGCCTGAAAGTGACTTCGGCCCGCGCCGGGGGGCGGTGACCCATGTCATTATCCTTGATGGGACCATGTCCTCGCTCGAACTGGGGCGAGAGACCAACGCCGGCATCGCCTATAGCCTGTGCCGCGAGATGGGCAGTGCTCTGTCGATCTATTATGAACCGGGTCTGCAATGGCGTGATTGGCGCAGCGCGCGCGATGTGATCATGGGGCGCGGGATCAACCGACAGATCCGCCGCGCCTATGGCTATCTCGCCTCGCGCTACCGACCCGGGGACCGGATTTTCCTGATGGGTTATTCGCGTGGGGGCTATGCCGTGCGTTCGCTCGCCGGGGTGATCGACCGTGTGGGCCTTCTGCGTGCCGAGGTCGCGACAGAGCGTAACATCCGCGATGTCTACCGCCATTACGAAGCGCATCATCTGAGCAAGGCGGGCGAATTGTTTGCGCGGGCCAACTGCCACCCCGAGGTAGAGATCGAGGCGATCGGCGTTTGGGATACGGTCAAATCGCTGGGCCTGAACGCGCCGCTGTTCTGGCGGTTCTCGCAGCCGCTGCACATGTTCCACAACCACGATCTAAGCCGCAATGTGAAGAACGGCTTTCAGGCGCTGGCGCTGAACGAAACCCGTGTCGCCTATGCCCCGGTGATGTGGACCACGCCCGAGGGCTATGCCGGGCGGCTCGAGCAGGTCTGGTTTCCGGGCACCCACGGCGATGTCGGCGGGCAGTTGGGCGGTGATGAGGCCGCGCGCCCCTTGGCAAATATACCGCTGGTCTGGCTGTTGTCGCGGATGGAAGAAAGCGGTCTGCCGCTGCCCGACGGCTGGACCACACGCTTTGATCAAGACCCCGCTGCACCCTCCATCGGGCGCTGGCGCGGCTATGGCAAAATGCTTGTGACCCGCCGCCGCCGTTTGGTGGGCGCGGACCCGTCAGAGCGGCTGCACGAAAGCGTGGACCAGCGCCGTGCCCACGCCGAGCCGCAGCCGGGGCTTCTGGCGCGGATGCAGGGGGTGATCTCCAGTCTTTAGCTGCCCTTGCGGTCCGAGGGGTGATTGACCCCATCGCTATAGGGCAGCGGCTCCATCTCCCAAGGTAAGACCCCTTCGATTGCGCCGAGGTTCACGCCGCATTCATCGGGGTTCGAGCGGCGGCGGTGGTGGGTATAGATGCCACAGGTCTTGCAGAAGTAATGCTGCGCCGTATGGGTGCCCCATGTATAAAGCGTGAGGTTCTCGGCGCCTTTCAACACGGTCACAGTCTCGGCCAGTGCGGTCACCGTGGCCGCCGCGCGACGGCGACAGAACGTACAGGTGCAGCGCGAGGCCGAGGCCAGACCGAGCGGAAACAGCGCTTCGATCACCACGGCCCCGCAGTGACAAGAGGCGCGGCGGGTTTCTGAGGTTTCGGTCATTTGCGTCTCACTTTCGGGATGCGACTTTCACTGAGGTCATAGTCGGCAGCGGCATGGGGCGGATGGCCGTCGGTCTGTCGCCAAAAGGCAAAACCGCCCCGGCGCAGCCACAGCGGCAGGGTCAGCACAAGCCCCGCGATGAACCCGCCCGCATGGGCCCAGTAGGCCACACCGCCAGTGCCGGGCGTGGCCCCGATCCCGCCGATGAATTGCATGCCGAACCACAGGCCCAGCATGATCCACGCGGGGATCGCGAAGATGCGGAAAAACACGATGAAGATCACCAGAATGTCGACCTTGGCGCGGGGGAACAGCAGCAGATAACCCCCCATCACCCCCGCGATCGCGCCCGAGGCACCGACCATTGGCACCCACGACAACGGCTCTGTCACCACTTGGCCCAGACCCGCGGCGATGCCACAGGCAAGGTAGAACAGCAGGTAGCGCCCGTGGCCCATCTCATCTTCGACGTTGTCGCCGAATATCCACAAAAACAGCATGTTACCCGCCAGATGCATCCAGCCGCCATGCAGGAATTGCGAGGTGATGAGGCCGAAATATCCCTCCCCATGGCTCAGCCGCGCGGGTAGCAGGGCGTAGCTGTAGTAAAACTCGGCCAAGGCGCGCTCATCCGCCATCAGCGACAGGGAAGACAGGAACACCCCGATGTTGAGCGCCATCAGCGCATAGGTGACGAAGGGCGTTCGGCCCGAGGGGTTGTGATCGCGGATCGGGAACATGCGGGCCAGCCTTTGCCAAGTCGTCCACAGCGTCAAGCGGCGCGGGGGATCGTCATGCCCTTAGCTGCGCCCGCGGGGGCTTCTGTCAAGCGGAACCGAGCAAATCCCGGGCGATCCGCTCAAAAATACCGGCGCCCACGGGGATCAGATCATCGGGGAAATCGTAATCGGGGTTGTGCAGGGCGGCATAGCCCTCGCCGGGGCCGAGGCAGAGCATCGCTGCCTTGGCATCGCGCCCGAACAAGCCAAAATCCTCGGAGGCGCGCATCGGTAGGTTTTTCTGCCCGTGTGACACGCCGAGCGCATCCATCGCCGCGGCGGCGATCGCGTAGGCGTCGGGGTGGTTGATGGAGGCGGCGAAATGGTCGGATTCCGCGAAAGCTGCCGTCAGCCCATGGGTCTCGGTCACGCGGGCGACTTCGGCGCGTAGAGCCGCTTCGATCTCGGCCAGCGCATCGTCGCGGGTGCTGCGCAGGGTGGCGTAGAGCGCCGCTTCGCCAGGGGCGACGCCAAAGGTCGGCTCACCCATGCGCAGATGGGTGAGGGTGACGAGGCGGAAGTCATCATCAAGCGGCCCGCCGGGGCCGAGCGCTTGCAGCGCCGGGATCAACTCGGCCAGTGCAGGCGCAGGGGAGGTGCCATCCTCGGGGCTGGCGGCATGGGCGGTCTTGCCGTGCAGGGTGACGGAGATGCCTTTCGAGGCGCAGTTGATCAGCGCGGGCGCGGTGTCCACATGGCCAAAGGGGCGGCCCGGCTCGACATGGATGGCAAAGGCGTAATCGGCGGCGATCTCGGCATAGGTGGGATCGTTCACCACCGCCCGCGCGCCGCTGCCGTCTTCTTCGGCGGGTTGAAACATCAGCACGACGCGGCCGTGTGCCACGGGTTGCCGCGCGACCAATCGCCCAAGCGCCAGCAGCATGGTCATATGGCCATCGTGCCCGCATACATGGCTTTTTCCCGGCACTTTCGAGACCCACGGAATGTCGTGCTCTTCGGGGATCGGAAGGGCGTCCAGCTCGGCGCGGAACAGCACCGTGGGGCCGGGGCTGCCGCTGTCAAAGACCGCCGCGACACCGTGCCCACCGAGGCCGGCGAGAATGCGCGTGGGGCCGAGTTTTTCCAGTTCCGCCGCGATGGTCCGGGCGGTCTCAATCTCTTCGCCCGAGATTTCGGGATATTGGTGGAGCGCCCTGCGAAACCGCGTCAGGTCTTCGATATCGCTGTTCGTCAGCATGGCGCTCCTCCGATTGTCTGCTTTAGGCCATCATGCCCAAGAGCTGTGCATTGCCGCCCGAGGCCGTGGTGTCAACACAGACATGCCGTTCGGCGCGGACGCGGGCGGTGTCGGGCTTGCCGCGCAAAAGCGGGATGATCGCGCCCTCGCGGGCCGCCAGTGCCTTCTCGATCTGCCGCGCCGTCGCATCCTCGCCCCACCAAAGCACGCCGCCATAGGCCGGGCCGGTGGTCAGCGCCTCAGGGTCGATCCGGCCCGAGGCCGTGACCGCAACACCGCCGAGCGCCCGCACGGCCTTGGCCTGCGCCTCTGCCGTTTCGGCGCCCGGTCCCATGCACAGCAGCGCGGGGCGCGGCAGGGTCGACAGGCGGTTGCTCTCACCGGTGGGGCCGGGCATCGACTGGGTTTCCAGAACGGTCGGATGCTGGGCGGGCAGGGTGGGAAGCTTGGCCTCTGCGCTGTCCCAAGTGCCAGCGGCGTCCTGATGGTCAGGTGCCGAGAAACGCGGCAGATAGTTCGGCCCGCCCGCCTTTGGTCCGGTGCCCGAAAGCCCCTCGCCGCCGAAAGGCTGGCTGCCGACGATGGCGCCAATCTGGTTGCGGTTGACGTAGATGTTGCCCGCCTCGATCCGTTCCGAGACATGCTGCACCCGGTCGTCGATGCGGGTGTGCAGACCGAAGGTGAGCCCGTAGCCGGTGGCGTTGATCGCGTCGATCACAGCATCGAGTTCATGGCTTTTGAAGGTTGCCACATGCAGCACGGGGCCAAAGATCTCGCGTTTCATGTCGCTGATGCTGCTTACCCGCAGGATCGCCGGGCCGACGAAAGTGCCGCCTTCGGGGGCCGTCATCTCGGCGATCAACCGTCCCTCGGCGCGGGCCGCTTCGATATGATCCACGATGGTTTTGCGCGCCTGCGCGTCGATCACCGGGCCGACATCGGTCGACAGGTGCCACGGATCGCCCATGTTGAGCGCCTGCATTGCCCCCGTGAGCATGCGGATGAGGTCTTCGGCGATGTCTTCCTGCACATAGAGGCAGCGCACCGCAGAGCAGCGTTGCCCCGCCGATTGAAAGGCGCTTTCGACGATGGCCTGCACGGCTTGCTCGGGTAGAGCGGTGCTGTCGACGATCATCGCGTTGAGGCCACCGGTCTCGGCAATCAATGGCGTGCCGGGGGCGCAGTGTTCGGCCATATTGGCGCGGATGCGCAGGGCGGTGGCGGTGGAGCCGGTGAAGGCCACGCCGTTCACACGGGCATCGCCGGTCAGCGCCGCGCCGACCTTGCCGCCACCGGGCAGCAGTTGCAGGGCGGAACGCGGCACGCCGGCTTCGTGCAGCACCTCGACGGCGAGTTTGGCGATCAACGGCGTTTGTTCGGCCGGTTTGGCCAGCACGGCATTGCCAGCGGCCAGCGCCGCCGTGACCTGCCCGCAGAAGATCGCCAGTGGGAAGTTCCACGGGGAGATGCAGGTGAAGATGCCCGCGGGCGGGGTGTTGGTGGCTTGGCCCGCGTAGTAGCGCAGGAAGTCCACCGCCTCGCGCAGTTCGGCCACGCAGTCGGGCATGCCTTTCCCGGCCTCACGGGCGAGGATGGCAAAGATCTCGCCGTAGCGGTCCTCCAACATGTCAGCGGCACGCAAAAGCGTTGCGCGGCGTGAGTCGAGCGGGGCGTCCCAAAGCGCGGCATTGTCCAGCGCCGTGGCGACATCGGCCTCAGATGCCGGTTGCACCGTGCCGGGGGAGGTTCCGCCGGTCGGGTTGCTGACGGTCTCTTCCGCCTCTGGATTGGCCTCGCCTGCAAGGATCGGCGCAGCGTTCCATGTGGCATCGGCGAAGGGGGCGCGGGCCTCTTCGATGGCGGTGAGCGTCGGGGTGTGGGCCAGATCGAAACCCCGCGCATTGGCGCGTTGTGGCTGGAACACGTCCGGGCCTTTCGGGATCGTCGGCGCGCTGTCTTGCAATTGGTCAAACGGGTCGGCGGCCACCACTTCGGGCGGCACGTTTTCGTCAACGATCTGGTTCACGAAGCTGGAGTTCGCGCCGTTCTCAAGCAAACGCCGCACCAGATAGGCCAGCAGGTCGCGGTGCGCGCCGACGGGGGCGTAAATGCGGCAGCGGGTGCCGTGTTTCTCCATCACGATGTCATGCAGGGTCTCGCCCATGCCGTGCAGGCGTTGGAACTCATAGGCCTCGGGGTCGTCGGCCATATGCAACACGGCGGCGACGGTATGCGCGTTATGCGTGGCAAATTGCGGATAGATGCGATCCGTCATGTTCAGCAGTTTGCGGGCGTTGGCGATATAGCTCACATCGGTCGCGGCCTTGCGGGTGAAGACCGGGAAGCCGTCGATGCCTTCGACCTGCGCCTGCTTGATCTCGGTGTCCCAATAGGCGCCTTTCACCAGACGGACCATGATGCGCCGATCGTGACGTTTGGCCATGTCATAAAGCGTGTCGAGCACCACGCCCGCGCGCGGGCCATAGGCCTGCACCACCACGCCAAACCCGTCCCAGCCTGCCAGCGCAGGCTCGGCCATCACCGTGTCGATGACTTCGAGCGAGAGCGCAAGGCGGTCGGCTTCTTCGGCGTCGATGTTCAGGCCCATGCCCGCGGATTTCGCCAAGAGCGCCAGCGCCCGCAGACGCGGCACCAGATCACGCATCACCGCCTTTTCCTGCGCCAATTCATAGCGCGGGTGCAGGGCCGAGAGCTTGACCGAGATGCCGGGGTTCTTGCGGATATCATCATGGGTGCAGGCATCAGCAATGGCCGAGATCGCACGGGAATAGCTGAGGTGATAGCGTTTCGCGTCCGCCTCGGTCCGGGCCGCTTCGCCCAGCATGTCGTAGCTGTAAGTGAAACCCTTTTTCTCCATCCCCTTGGCGCGTTTCATCGCCGCCTGAATATCTTCGCCCAGAACAAACTGACGCCCCATCTCGCGCATGGCGCGGCTGACGGCGGTGCGGATCACCGGCTCGCCCAGACGTTTGATCGCGGCGCGCAGGTGGCGCACCGGGCCGGGCTGGTCATCATCAAGCACGCGGCCCGTCAGCATCAGCGCCCATGTGGAGGCATTCACCAAGCTGGAGGTTGAGTGCCCCATGTGGCGGCCCCAGTCCGAGGGGGCGATCTTGTCTTCGATCAGCGCGTCGATGGTCTCGGCATCCGGGACCCGCAGCAGCGCCTCGGCGAGACACATCAGCGCCACGCCTTCGTCGGTGCTGAGACCGTATTCAGCGAGGAAGACTTCCATCATCCCCGGCGCGGAGGTGCCGCGAATGTCACGGACAAGACCCGCCGCATCGGCGGTGATCTGGGCGCGATCTTCGGCAGAGAGATTGGCCTGCGCCTTGAGCTCGGTCAGCAGCGCATCCGGGTCGGCATAGGTGCGCGCGTCGATGGTTTGGCGAAGGGCGGGGGCGTGATCGAGGGGCATGGCAAGCTCCAGTTGATGTTTGACCCAGAATACCCGATGATCGGCGGGATATTCGACCGAAGATAATCCATACTTCAGTCGATCAGACTGAAGTATAAGGCGATCACATGGCAAATGAACTTTTCGATCTGGACCGGTTCGACAGCGCGATTCTATCGGTGCTGGCCGAGGATGGCCGCATCAGCATCACCGACCTTGCCCGCCGCATTGGCCTGTCGAAATCACCCACCCAAGCGCGCCTGCGCCGGTTGGAGGAAAGCGGCGTGATCCTCGGCTACCGCGCCCTTTTGGACCCGATCCGGCTGGGGCTGGATCACGTCGCCTTTGTCGAGGTGCGCCTGAACGACACGCGCGAGGCGGCCTTGCGGGCCTTCAACCTCGCCGTGGCCAAGGTGCCCGAGATCGAACAGGCCCATATGATCGCGAGCCATTTCGACTATCTGATCAAGGTGCGCACGCGGAACATGTCGGAATATCGGCGCTTTCTGGGGGAGGTCATCTCAACCCTGCCGCATGTGGCCAGCACCTCGACCTATGTGGCGATGGAGGCGGTGAAAGAAACCATGCTGGCCGATACGGCCTAAACCGTGGGCCGGGACATTCCCCCATTTACACCGCTCACGTGATGCTTATTGTGCGCCCCGATGCGGGCGTGATGGAATGGTAGACATACCAGACTTAAAATCTGTTGGGGCGTAGCCCCGTGTGGGTTCGAGTCCCACCGCCCGCACCACCTTTTTCAAAGGCTTAGCTTGCTCGGGCCAGCGTCGCAGGTTCCGCCATCTGCGTGGCACCGGGGATGAAAACGGTAAAGATCGTGCCCTGACCGAGCGTGCTTTTAACCGTGATGTCGCCGCCATGCGCGAGCGCCAGTTTCTTGCAGATCGCCAGTCCCAGACCTGTGCCGCCTTCGGCGCGGTCGTCGGCGTCTTCGATCTGGGTGAAGGCTTCGAAAATGCGGTCGAAGTCCTGCGCGGCGATGCCGACGCCATTGTCTTCGACCTCAAAAATGAACCCGCCTGCCTGCATCCGGGCGCGTAGGTAGATGTCACGTGCCTTGGAGAATTTCAATGCATTGCCGACGATATGGCCGAACAGTTGCAGGCAGCGGCAGCGGTCGGCGGTAACGGTGAGCGGGGGGGTGTCGATATGCAGCGTGGCCGTCTTGTCATGCGCCGCCCCATGGTGCTGCTCGACCACTTCCTCCAGCAAGATGCGCGCATCAAAGGGGGCTTTATCCAGCGCGAGGTCGTTCAACTCCATATTCGTGTAATCGAGGATGTCGTTGATAATGGTCAGCAATTGCCCGCCCGCGAATTTGATGCGCTGACCGTAGAGTTCCGCCTGATCGCCCATCTTGGTGAAATGCTCTGATGCCGGTTCCTCCTCCGGTTCGAGCTTGGCAAGGTTGTGGCGCTTGAGTTCCGACAGGAAGCTGGCGTAGCCGATGACGATGGTCAGCGGGGTGCGCAATTCGTGGCTGAGCACGCTCATGAATTCCGATTTCGCGCGGCTGGCGCTTTCGGCGGCATCGCGGGCCTGACGCAGTTCCTCGACACTTTCGTTGCGGGTCCGGTTTTCGACCACATAGCTGAAAAGCGCGGCCAGCGCGATGATGGCGGCGGTCCCGGCGATGATCAGCGCGATGAGCCGGTATTCGACAGGATTGGCATAGAGAGGCTGCGCTGCGAGCGGCGTCACCTGAAAGGCGGCCATGCCTGTGAAATGCAATAGGATAATGGCCAAGGCCAAGAGCCCGGTCATCCATAGCACGCTGCCCTTTCCGCCACGGCCGGCGGCCCCGAGCGCAAGGGTGGCGAGAATCACCGCGATGATCACAGAGGCGGCCAGATAGCCCATGTCCCATTGGATGGTGCCCTGCACGCGGTAGGCGATCATACCGGTGTAATGCATGGCCGAGATTGCCAGTCCGAAGATCGTCCCCCCCAAAACCGTGGCGCGGCGTGATTTTAACAAGCCTGCGATGACGACACCCAAGATCGATCCAACAATGGCGATGATCAGGGACAGGAAAGTCAGGGAGAAATGGAAGGTTGCTGGTGCGTCAAGCTGATAGGCGAGGATCGCGATGAAATGGGTGCACCAGATCGTGACCCCGGCAGTCATCGCGGTCAAATAGCACCAGATCATTGCCTGAGCACGCGGCTGCTCAAGCACATGCTGATAAAGCCGCGACACCACCCAGCTGCCAAAAATGCAAAGCAGTGCCGCCAGCAGGACGAGTCCGAGGTCGTGATCATGATGAATACTGTGGGCGACCCGGAACATCTTAATCCTATCAAATACTAAGATTTAGTTAAATGCTGGCCGAATAAGGCCAAAATAAGGCCCTCGCAAGTTCACACTGTGCTGGCGTTTTAACCCGCTCTTAAGGGCAGGGCGCTAAACCTCAGCCATGATCGGTATTGTGACGAGATGAGGAAAAGGCGGGGGTATGGTAGAATTAAACGAGCGGGTGAAACCGTCTAACCCTTTGCGGCGATTTGTTTTTCGCTTGTTTCGCGATGTCGGGCAGCTGATTGGGCGGGCGCGGCAGCGTCGTGCGTTTGGGCGAGGAAGGCAGTGCGAAAACAGGCAGGTTTTGCGCAAGGACTTGGCGGGTTCTGACGAAGGGCTTACCTCGGGGCAATTCCCGCTTATCTCCATCGTTTTCGCGGCGGAGCGGCGCATGTTTAGGCACGATCCCGATGGCCTCGCAGGCCG
Organism: Sulfitobacter sp. W002; assembly: GCF_025142135.1. Classification (NCBI taxonomy): domain Bacteria; kingdom Pseudomonadati; phylum Pseudomonadota; class Alphaproteobacteria; order Rhodobacterales; family Roseobacteraceae; genus Sulfitobacter; species Sulfitobacter sp. W002. Next base: position 1,305,905 of record NZ_CP081126.1, read on the forward strand.
GGCAGCGTCCAAGGCGCGGCGTTGCGGGGGGCTTTTCACATCTTTCGGTCATGTTACGCCGACGGGGGCTGAAGGTGCGCGCATCCTTTCCAACGTCAACGTCGATATGGCTGAGATCGAAGTGGACTTTGCGCCGGACGGGCGCGTCCGCCACGCGAATGAGGCGGCCTGCGGCGTCACCTACGGGCTGGGGGATTGTCTGAACGGGCAGCATATCTACGATCTTTTTGGCCCAAGGCTTTGCGATGGGGCTGAGATCGGCAAGCTTTGGACGCAGGCCCTGCGGGGGCAGTGTCCGCAGGGGCGTTTTCAGATGCACCCGGGAGAGGACACGGCCCGGATCGTCGACGGACAGTTCAGCGCGGCGTGCGGCCCTGATGGGAGGGTTCAAACCATCCGGTTTCGGGGCGTGGAAGCCGCGGCGAACGATGTGGGACCGGCGCGCGCGTTGGGGAAGGGGGCTTCGCGGCGCGCTATGGGCAGCTAGCCGCGAATGCTCATTAGCGCAAAAAAAACAGCGGCGACCTACGCGGCGCCGCTGATCCGTCGGTTTCTATCAATCCCGCTTGCCGGCGAAGCGTTCAGACCAGCTTTCACGGTCCTCATCGCTGATCTTGGCAAAAAGAACCTCGGGCACGTCAAAGCCATGACCGGGGGCTAGTTTGCCCAAGGCCGCTGGCACATCATCGGGCCAAGGCATGTCTTCGACCTTCATCGCGTCGAGCATCGAGGCCGAAGCCGCAGGGATGAAAGGGGCCGATAGCACCGCATAGAGCGGGATCAGGTTCAATGCCAACCGCACCTGTGCCGCCGCTTTGTCGGGGTCGGTCTTGAAGGTGGTCCAAGGTGCTTGGGCCTGCAGGTATTCGTTGCCCGCCGCCCAGATGCCGCGCAGTTCGGCGGCGGATTTACGGACTTCCATCGCTTCCATCAGCGCCTCGTAACGCGCGACGCGGGCGGTGATGTCTTCGATCAAGGCGTGCTCTGCCTCGCCGTATTCCCCAGTCTCTGGAACGGCTTCGCCGAATTTGGAGCGGCAGAATTTGGTGATGCGGCTGACGAAATTACCCAGCACGTCTGCCAAGTCTTTGTTCACCGAGGCTTGGAAGTTTTCCCAAGTGAATTCGGCATCCGAAGTCTCGGGCGCGTGGCTGAGCAGCCACCAGCGCCAATAATCCGCCGGCAGGATCTCCAACGCCTGATCCATGAAGACCCCGCGCCCGCGCGAGGTGGAGAACTGGCCGCCGTCATAATTCAAGTAGTTGAAGGATTTAATATAATCCACCAGCTTCCACGGCTCGCCCGAGCCCTTGATCGTGGCCGGAAAGCTGAGCGTGTGGAAGGGCACGTTGTCCTTGCCCATGAACTGGGTATAGCGCACGTCGTCTGCGCCCTTGTCGGTGCGCCACCAGCTTTCCCAGTCAGAGCCTTTGCCCGTATCGACCCATTCCTGCGCGCAGGCGATATATTCGATCGGCGCGTCGAACCAGACATAGAAGACCTTGCCTTCCATGCCCGGCCAATCCTGATCGCCGCGCTTCACCGGCACGCCCCAGCTAAGGTCGCGGGTGATGCCACGGTCTTGCAGACCATCGCCGTCATGCAGCCATTTCTTGGCGATGGAGGTGGTCAGCACGGGCCAATCGGTCTTGGAATTGATCCAGTCGTCCAGCTCATCCTTCAGCTTGCTCTGGCGCAGGAACAGATGCTTGGTCTCGCGCATCTCCAGATCGGTCGCGCCCGAAATGGTGGAGCGCGGGTTGATCAGGTCTTCGGGGTCGAGCTGCTTGGTGCAATTGTCACATTGATCGCCGCGTGCGTCCTCGAACCCACAGTTGGGGCAGGTGCCCTCGACATAGCGGTCGGGCAGGAAGCGGCCATCGGTGGGGGAGTAGATCTGGCGCTGCGAGACTTCTTCGATCAGCCCCTGATCCGCCAGTGCGCCCGCGAAATGCTGGGTCAGCTTGCGGTTTCGCGGGCTGGAAGATCGGCCAAAGTGGTCGAACGACAGGCCAAAGCCTTCGGCGATGCGGGCCTGTGTTTCATACATCTCAGCGCAGTATTCCTCGACCGGTTTGCCCGCTTTGGCGGCGGCGAGTTCGGCAGGGGTGCCGTGTTCGTCGGTGGCGCAGAGGAACAGAACATCCTGCCCCCGGCCACGCTGGTAGCGCGCGTAAAGGTCCGCAGGCAGTTGGCTGCCCACAAGGTTACCCAGATGTTTGATCCCGTTAATATAGGGGATGGCGGAGGTGATGAGGTGGCGTGTCATATCAATATTCCCGGTGCTTGGCGCAGCCTTATCGCAAGGGCTGCGCTGTTGCCAGCAAAAGACGGGATTGGCTAGTCGCGGTCTCGGGTGCGGCCCAGCAAGCGCCCGATAAGAAAGGTGGTCCGGGGGGCATAGACATAGGGCGTACGCTCTGCGCGCGTGGGCCGGGCGCGCATCCGGGCAAGGCCGAAGATCACTAACACCCCATGGGCCGCCGCGATCATCGCGAACAACGCCGATGCACCGAAACCGTCGATCAGCACAGAGGCAAGGTAGGGCGCGCCGATGGCGCCCACGGCGAAAAAGAACATCAAGGCGGCAGACAGTTCGACACGTTCGTCAGAGCTTGCGAAGTCATGGGCATGGGCGGCAGAGACGGAATAGATCGGGAATGTCGTGGCCCCGAAGAGCCCTGCCGAAAGCATGATCCCCGCCGTGCCATAGCCCGCGCCCATCATCGTGACAGCGCAGCCGCCCATCGCCGCGACCGACAGCCAGATCAACACCCAGCGGCGGTCGTATTTGTCGGCGAGAATCCCCATCGGATATTGCGCCAGCGCCCCGCCCAGCACGAAAGCGGCAAGGAACCAAGCGATCTGTGGGGCGCTAAGACCCACTTCTTGCCCGTAGATCGGCCCGACCATCCGGAACGACGCGCTTGAGACCGCCGCCACCACGACACCCGCCGCCGCCAAGGGCGAACGGTCAAAGGCAAGGCGCGGGCGCAGCCTTGGTTGGTTGGGCGTCTCTGGCGGGCGGACTTTGGTCAGCGTCAGGGGCAAAAGTGCGGCACAGCAGCCGATGGCGAGCAGATTATACGAGACATATGACGCCGGGGCGAGCACGCCGACGATCAACTGCGCGGCGAGCGAACCGCTCATGTCGACCACCCGGTAAACCCCCATGGTGCGCCCGCGCGTCTCATTGGTGACCTTGGCCTGCATCCACGCCTCGATCACCGTATAGCAGCCCGCCACGCACATGCCCGAGGCGACCCGCATCAGCCCCCATGCGTAGGGGTCCACCACCATCATATGCGCCATCAACCCGATCGACCCGGCGGCGGTGAAGGCGGCAAAGGCGCGGCTGTGGCCGACGCTGCCCATCAGCCGCGGGGCCCACCAGCAGCCGATGAAAAACCCTAGAAAATGCGCCGAGCCGAGCATACCGATTTCCTGACGGCTAAACCCAAGCTGCACGCCAGAAAGCACATCAATTGGCCCCACACCCCCGGTGGAGAGTTGCAAAAGGATGACCGAGAAAAACAGGGCGGCGAAGGAAATGAGCAGGCGCATGAGGGCACATTGCGTCCATTGCTGCCCGAACGGAAGCGCGAATGCGCCGGGTCCGCATTTTTGCCGGGGCCGTGAGATTGGCGCTTGGCAATTGCCCTTGCGAAGGCCGGGCAGGCGGCTAGGTTGCGGGCAAATCACAAGCGAGGACCACAAGATGAAGATGAACAAGCTCGGCTCAAGCGATATCGAGGTCTCGCATTTCTGTCTGGGCTCCATGACATGGGGCACCCAGAACACCGCCGAAGAGGGCCACGCGCAGATCGACCGCGCGCTCGACGCCGGGATCAACTTCATCGACACGGCCGAGATGTACCCCGTGAACCCGATCAGCGCCGAGACGGTTGGCCGAACGGAAGAGATCATTGGCCAGTGGTTCGCCCGCGACAAGCGCCGCGATGAGGTGGTCTTGGCCAGCAAACATTCCGGCGAGGGGATGCAACACGCCCGCAATGGTGCGCCGATTTCATCCGACACGATCCCCGGTGCCATCGAAGGATCGCTGAAGCGGTTGCAGACGGATTACATCGACCTTTACCAATTTCACTGGCCGAACCGGGGCAGCTATATGTTCCGTAAGAATTGGACCTTTGACCCGTCCGGTCAGAACCGGGCTGAGACCTTCGCCCATATGGAAGACGCCCTCGGCGCGCTGCAGCACGAGGTTGAGCGGGGCACGATCCGCGCCTTTGGTCTGAGCAACGAAAGCGCATGGGGGCTGACCCAATGGGCCGCCGTGGCCGAGCGCACGGGCGGGCCGCGCCCGATCTCGGTGCAGAACGAATATTCGCTGATGTGCCGTTTGGCCGATACCGATGTGTCGGAAACATGTGTGAACGAACAGATCGACATGCTGTCTTTCTCGCCCCTCGCCGCAGGGCTGCTGACCGGGAAATATCAGGGTGGCAAAGTGCCCGCCGGATCGCGCCTCTCTCTGAACGAAGATTTGGGGGGGCGCGTCACACCCCGCGCCTTTGAGGCGGTTGCCGCCTACCTTGATGTGGCGCGGAAACACGGGCTCGACCCGGTGCAGATGGCGCTGGCGTGGTGCGCGACGCGGCCCTTCATGGGCTCGGTGATCTTTGGCGCGACCAGCCTTGAGCAGCTTGACGTGGCCCTCGGCGGGGCCGACCTGACCCTGAGCGATGAGGTGATGGCCGATCTCGATGCGGCGCATAAATCCCATCCGATGCCCTATTGATGGGCCGTTTCGCATCTTCTGGGGCGCGCCGTGTCGCTGTGCTGGTGTTGCTCGGCGCACTGGCCGCCTGCAACCGCAGCGCACCGCCGCCCGCGCAAACCGGCTTTCGCAATGCCGAGGCGCTGATCGGGGCCACCAGCCGCTATGACGCGGCGCGGTTTGGCGGTGATTGGCAGGTCCGGGCGGCCTTTCCCAATGATGCCAATCTGCGCGCGGTGACCTTTGCGCCACAGGGGCCAACGCTGATCGAGCACCGCCAATCCTGTGATGCTGCTGGAATCTGCACCGACCGCCGTGATCTCTGGGCGCTGAGCGAAGAGGGCCCGGCGCGCTATGCCATGCGCGCCGCCGTGGGCGGGGCCGAGCGTGCGTTCTGGGTGCTTTGGGTCGATGAGGGGTTCCGCACCGCCGTCATCGGCAGCCCCGAGGGGGGCTATGGTTGGATCCTTGACCGTCAGGCGACAGGCGGCGAAGACCGGATCACCGCGGCGCAAGAGATTTTGAATTTCAACGGCTACAACCTGAGCGCGCTGCAGATGAGGCGCTGACCACGACGGCGCTGGCACTGCCGCCCGGCTTCGGCCTATAGGCTGTTATGGAAAGTATTTTCGCGCCCGATCTGTGGATCCTCGTCACCCTTGCCGCCGCCACGTTTCAAACCGGGCGCTTCATGCTGCAAAAGCATTTGGCGACCGATACGCTGTCGGCGGGCGGGGCGACGTTTTCGCGGTTTCTCTACTCTGCGCCCTTCATCGCGCTGCTGTTGCCACTCTATCTGGGCCTTAGCGGGCAGGCGCTGCCGGCGCTAGGGCCGGGGTTCTGGCTTTACGGAGCGATGGGCGGCACGGCGCAGATCTTGGCGACGGTCTGCGTGGTGCTGCTGTTCAAGCAACGCAACTTTGCCGTCGGCATCACCTTTAAAAAGACCGAAGTGATCCAGACTGTGCTGATGGGCTGGATCGTGCTGGGCGAAGGTGTCTCGGCCGCGGGGTTTGCCGCCATTGCACTTGGCGTGGTGGGGCTGCTGCTTCTGTCCGGCGGAGCCGAGGCCAAGGGGCTGCGGTTGGCCGATCTGCGCAACCGCGCGGCGGGGCTGGGGATTGCTTCGGGGTTTTTGTTCGCCATCTCGGCGGTTTGCTATCGCGGCGCGTCGCTGGCCGTGGTCTCTGACGATCCGCTGCTGCGCGCGGGCGTGACGCTGGCGGCGGTGGTGCTGATGCAGACTCTGATCATGGCTGTCTGGCTGCGGCTGCGCGAACCGGGACAGATGCGCCGGGTTTGGGCGGCGCGGCGGGTGGCGGTCTGGATTGGGCTGACCTCGATGGGTGGCTCGCTGTGCTGGTTCATTGCCTTCACCCTGCAAAACGCGGCCTATGTGAAGGCCTTGGGGCAGGTGGAGCTGATGTTGAGTATCGCAGCCTCGACCCTGTTCTTCCGCGAAAGAATCTCGCGCAGGGAATGGGCCGGGATGGCCGTGCTGGCGCTGTCGATCCTGGCGCTGGTGCTGGCGACTTAACCCGTCATCGGGCGGCCATGCAGACGCAGGAACAGGCTCTCTTCGTCATTGTTTTTGAAAAACGGGACCGAGGCGGGCGGATTGGTATCGCGCGCGCGCGCGGCGACTTCGGCCAGCACGACCTCGGTGATGAAGGGCATGTCAAACGACCGCGCCTGGCTGAGCGGCACCCATTGCAGATGCGAAAGCTCATCACAGGCGGCGTCGAAATCATCCGGATCGCTGGCAATATCTTCGGCATCGACCAAAAAGAACCGCGCATCAAAGCGGCGCGGACGGCCCGGAGGTGTCAGCGCGCGAAACACGAATTGCAGGGCAGAGGCGTCGGGCAGGTGCCCCGTGGCGGCAAAGGTCTGCCAATCGGAGGGCACGTCGCCCTCCCACGCGCCCTTGCGGCCCAGCACCAGACCGGTCTCTTCCCACAACTCACGAATGGCGGCGACGGCGATGGCATGGGCCAAGGACGGTTCGGCGTCATCGCAAAGCCTGCCGTGACAGAGCGCGTTCACCGGCGCGGCCAGCGGCACCTGCGCATCGGTCGCATCGACTGCACCGCCGGGAAAAACGAACTTATTGGGCATGAATGCCGCCTTGGCCCCACGTTGCCCCATCAGGATATGCGGCGTCACATGGCGGTCGCGCAGCACGATCACTGTGGCGGCGTTGCGGATTTTGGTCTTGTCGATGGTCATGCGGCGATGCTCCGGCGGTCAGGGGCCGAAGGGCGGGCCGCGCTAGGTGGTGCCGCCGAAGCCGCCCATCCTTTTGGCCCATTGAAAGCCGATCATGGCCCCCTTCAGTCTGGGCAGAAGGTAGAGGGACAGCGCCGTGCAGCCAACCGCAAAAATGGTGAAGAGGGTCAAAGGCTCGGGCCGCCAGACCACAAAGGCGATGTGCAGCCCCGGTGCCAGCAGGTGACCGACGAGCAGAATGGTCAGATAAGCCGGGCCGTCATCGGCACGGTGGTGATGAAACTCTTGGCGGCAGACCGCACAGTCGTCGTTCACCTTTAGATAGCCATGCAACAGTTGTCCGCCCCCGCAAGAGGGGCATTTGCCGCGCCAGCCGCGCAGCATGGCGGGCAGGCGAGGCCGCTCTTCGCTGTCTTGCGTCTCGGCAGTGTCGGGGGCCAATTGCTGTGTCTGTGACATGGGGGCGATCCTTTGGTTGAGGGGTAGATGCAGGCTGGGGCGTGAAAAGAAAAGACTTGAGGACGCCGTTGCGGCGCCATGTCGCGCAGGGGGCGGGGCTTTGCCGACTTTCTGAAAAAACTTCGGGTTCGAGCGACGGAAGTTCTGGCGCCAGCCGTTTGACCCTGTGATCGCGGCGCAAAAGCGTGAGACGGTCTTTAAAAAACGAGGAGTATCAAGATGACCATTCGTACCAATATGAAGATCGCAGCCCTCAGCGGATTGTTGGCCATCGGTGCCGTCGCCGCCACCGCGCAGCCAAGTGGGCAGGACCGGTTCCAGCAGCTTGACCGCGACGGCAACGGCGAGATCACACAGGCAGAGTTTCAGGCCCACGCCGAGGCGCGTTTCGCCAAGGTTGATGCCGATGGCGACGGTTTCGTGACCGGCGAAGAGCTGAAAGCCGCAGGTGAGGCACGCAAGGCTGAGCGTTCCGCCAAGATGCTGGAGCGGTTCGACACCGACGGCAACGGCAGCCTTGATGCCTCTGAACTGGAAGCCATGGGTGACAAACGCGGTGACAAGCGCGACGGCAAAAAGGACGGCAAGCGCGGTCACAAAGGCGGCGAGCGCATGATCGAGCGTATGGACGCCAATGACGACGGCAAGCTGTCGATGGAAGAAATGACGCAGCGCCACGACCCCGCCAAGATGTTCGAGCGTCTGGACAAGGACGAAAACGGCAGCATCAGCGCCGAAGAGTTCGAAGCGGCGAAGAAAATGCATGGCAAGCGCCACGGCAAGGGCCAGAAGATGGACCATGACAAGCCGCAGCGCGACTAAATGATGTGCCGGGCGCGCTTGATCATGGCGTGCCCGGGCCTTAGCGATGGACGGGATGCAGGATTTGTCCGACGAGCAGCACGATGCGGATGCCGAGTTGTTGCAGCGCTACGCCAGTGGCGATGCGGCGGCGGCGCGGCTGTTGACGGCCCGGCTGGTGCCGCGCATTCACGGCCATGCGCTGCGGGTGCTCGGCGACCGGGCGGAGGCAGAGGATGTGGCCCAAGAAGCGATGCTGCGGCTGTGGCGTCAGGCGCCAAAGTGGCGCGCAGGTGAGGCCAAGGTCACCACATGGCTTTACCGGGTCGTGGCCAACCTTTGCACTGACCGTCTGCGCCGCCGTGGCGCGGGGGCGGCAGGACTTGATGATGTGGCCGTGCCGGTCGATCCAACGCCGGGTGCCGCACAGAAGATGCTGCAGGCCGCCCGTGTGGATGCGCTGCAACAGGCGCTGGCCAGCCTGCCCGACCGGCAGCGTCAGGCGGTGGTGCTGCGCCACATTGACGGTATGGCAAACCCCGAAATTGCCGAAGTCTTGGGCATTGGGGTCGAAGCGGTGGAGAGCCTGACCGCACGGGGCAAACGGGCGTTGGCCGCGCAGCTATCTGCGCAACGGGACGCATTGGGGTTTGAAAATGAATGACTTTGACGACGCATTAAGTGATGGGGCATTGAGTGACGACGCACTGGAAAATTTCTTTGCCGCAGCCCGGACCAATCCGCCACAGGTCTCTGCCGATCTGCAAGCGCGGGTTCTGGCCGATGCCGAAGCGCATATGCCCAAAGCAGCGCGCCAGCCGTGGCACCAAGCACTTTGGCATCTTTTGGGCGGTGCGGCGGGGCTGAGCGGTCTTGCCACTGCCGCGGCAGTCGGGGTTTGGGTCGGCGTCGCCCCGCCCGAGGGCATGCCGGATCTCGCCGGGCAATTCGTCTCCGGCACATGGACCGCCGAGACATTGGACACGAGCGAAGCCGATACAGGCACCGAACTGGGTGGTTTTGGCTGGGACATGGAGGAAAGTTGAGATGACACAGGTTCCCACACCACGGCGCAAGCGACTGATGCGCTTGGCGCTTGGTCTGTCGCTGGCGCTGAACGTGATGATCCTCGGCGCGCTTGGCGGTGCGATGTGGCGTCATGGCGGGCCGGGGCCGCGGGGCGATGGCGATCTGCCGGGGCTGCGCAGCTATGCTTCGCCCTATGTGCAGGCGCTGCCGCCCGAAGCGCGGCGCGATCTGCACGGCAAGATGCGCAGCAGCGGCAAGGCGCATCACCTCGACCGGGCGGCACGGCGCGCGCTTTATGACGAGATGCTTGCCGCGCTGCGGGCAGAGCCGTTTCAGGCGGATGTGGCCGCGGCGGTGCTCGCCGCGCAAGGAGAGGCGGCGGCCAGTGTTCAAACGGTAGCCCATAACGCATGGCTGGCCGAGGTCAGCGCGATGGATGCCGCCGCCCGCAAGGCCTATGCCGACAAGCTGCAAGAGCGGTTGCAAGCCGGGCACGCCCGCAAAAAAGACAAGCGCGAGGGCAAGGCTGAGCGTTAATCGGGGCAGGGTGCCCCCGGGCGCGCGGTCTTGCCCTTTGCGGGACGGCGGGCTAGGCCGAGGGCGAATGAAATCGGCAGGCGGCGGCAGGCAAGCGGCCCCATTGCCCCTCAGAAAGCCCGGCCGATGACCGATACCCCCCAGACGATGCACAGTGGCGCGGAAACCGTGCTGGCCAGGGCCAAAGCCTCTCCCGCGCGGCGCGGGGTGGGGCTTTTGTCGCTGGCGGGGCTGGGACTGTTGCTGATCTATTCCGCGCTGACCCGCTCGCCCGATCCGGGGTGGCAGATCGCGCTGGCGCTGGTGGGGCTGGGCTTCATCGGCATTGCCGAATTGATGCGCCGCTCAACCGCCAGCGGCGTGGAGCTCACCAATGAGGCGCTGCGCGATGCCGATGGCCGGGTGATCGTTCGCATCGACGAAATCGCCCGCATTGATCAGGGGGCTTTCGCGGTCAAACCCTCAAACGGTTTCCTGCTCAAGACCAACCGCCGCGTGGCGCGGGGCTGGCGCTTGGGCCTGTGGTGGAGCCTTGGCCGCCGTATCGGTGTCGGTGGCATGACCCCGGCCAACGAGACCAAGCTGATCGCCGAGATCATCCGCGCCAAACTGGCCGAGCGTGACGCAGCTTAACCGTCTGACCAGACCGTGCGCGGCGCATAGCGCGGACGGGTAAAGACGAAGTTATAGATATCGCGGCGCTCCAGCCCGGTTTTGAACAGTGGCTCGAAATCGCGCCATGTCTCGACCAAGGTGACACGTTCGTTGTTGGGCATCACCGGCAACTTGTCATGCCAATCGCGCACGTCATCGCTGGTCAGAGGGGTGGGGGTGCCGCGCACCTGCGACCAATCCGTATGGTAGCGGTTGTTGGCCTCATCATACCAAATCGAGCTGACCCGCATGTCAGTTTGCCCCGTGCCACGAGTGAGATATTCAAAAAGTTGCTGCATTCCTTGCAGGTAGGCTGGGTCAATCGCCTGCGTCTCTCGCGAGATGGCATCGCCCACGGTATAGGCCGCCGTCTGGTTGAGGTTGTACATGCGGAAGGTGTCAAAGGTCGAATACATGGCCAGATAGGCCCAGAACATCAACGGCAGCATGATCACTGTTTCAACGGCGATCGAGCCGTCTTCGCGCCCTTTGAACCGGGCCAGCAGAGAGATGAGCGTAGGCATCAGTTCGGCTCCTGTACGAAGGCCGCGCTTGAGACCATGGAAACACGGCCCGCGCCGTCTTTCTCAAGGGCATAGCCAAGGCCGGTGGTCGGAAAGAAGGGTTTAAACCGGGCACAGGCGCGCAGCAGCATCAACTGATGCTCGACCCCGAGGGTCCAGCCGCGCACCGGTTTGGGGTCTTCGGAGGTGTCGACGCAATCGGGTGACTGGTCGAAACTCGCAAAATTGCGCGGGTCCACTCGGATCATCTCAAGGCGCAGAGTGTCGCTGCAGTCTTCCAAAAAAACCGCCGATTCACAGATCTTGTCCTTGATGGTCTGATGCGTCATCGGTGTGTTGGTGTTCAGCCGGACATAGCGCACCGTCATGTCCAAGCCCCGATCAAGAAGCATGTGGCGGATGGCGTAAAAGCTCATTTCGACCGACATAAGCAGACAGCCAAAGAGCAGCGGCGACAGAATGGCGAATTCAATCAGCATCGCCGATCCGTCCTCATCGCCGCGAAACCGGCGCCATGCTTTGATGCTGCGTTGTATCATTGCGTCAGCCTCAACTGGTTGATTTGCCGGGCGATGGCCTCAAAAGCACTGACGATCTCGACCCCTTTGACGCGGAAGAAATGGCTGTCGGAAGAGGCGCAGTTTTTCATGACCGACGCGCCGTGGTCGGTCACTTCAAAGCCGATCGACCAGATCACGATGCCCTTGGCCTTTGCCGCGTCGCAAATGTTGTCCAGCAGGGCGTCGGCCCGCGAGGCGGTGTATTTGGTGTAATACCAGCGGTATTGCTCGCTTGAGCGGACATTGCGGTTGAGCCACCAATAAAAGGGGTAATCGCTCCAGTGGCGGTAGTGGTCTATGTTGGCATAGACCTGCGGGTTGATCCGGCGGGTGGTCACGTTCACGCCGTCGGTCATCAGGATCACTGTTTTAAGCGTCTCGATATCATCATAGGCCGCCGGGCGATCTTGAAATGCAGCCTCGCCGCCGATGGCCTGATTGATCGCCCGGAAGGACGGGTCAAGCAGGGCCACGCCCCATTTCATCCCCAGATGGATGGCAGTATTCGCGCGGGGCTGGAAATTTGAGATACGGGCCTTCAGCGCGGCGGCGTTCTGCGAGAAGGCGGCCACCTCTTCATAGCTTTGTTTCGGGCAGCCGGGATTATAGATGTTGTCATAGCGCCCGGTGTTCTCGCGGTCATAGCCGTTCCAGCTATATCCCGCCTCGAAATGCTGCATATGCTCATAGCTGCGGGTCTGGCTGATGGCGGTAAGGTCAAATTCGCTGTCGTCAAAGTCGACGCAGTGCGAAAAGGAGTGCAGTTGGGTGACGTTCAGCTCATTCATGATGTCCTGCCCGACGTTCACCTGCGCGGTATAGGGCACCACCGAGATTGAGATCAGATCGGCGTTCTCGGGTTTGATCACCGTGTCGATGAAGGCATCGCTTGCATCGTGGAGGTTGGCCATTTTGGCGTTCTCCCGCATGGAGCCGGAGATATCGAGCACCATGGAAATCTCGACCTTGTTCACCTTTTCCTCGGCTTGGGATTTGGCGGGGACCCTCAGGCTGTCTTGGCCGAATTTGCTCATGAACATGGTGTTCAGGGTGTGGGAGGCATCGACCGTAACGCGGCGGTAGTTCAGCCCTTCTTCGACCGTGACGCTTGAGACATATTCGGCCAGCCCTGCCTTGTCGAAATAGTCGCGGGCCACAGCTTCGGGGCTGAGCGTCTGATCAAGGTCCGCTGCCGCCAGCACGGCGCGATCGGCCACGGCCTGCACCCGAGAGCGTTCACGTTCGTGGCGCATCAGGTCCACCCCGACACCGCCCAAAAGGATCATCAACAGGATCATCAGAATGGCGAAAAGCGTGACCAACCCGTCTTCTTCCCGCGCAAAACGCCGAAGCAGCGCGGGCAGGGGCCGCGGGGAATGTTCCGAACTGTGAGATGTCTTGCGCATCGTCATCAACCTTTCTTCCTGTGGCGTCGTGCGGGCACCAAAGGGAATGGGCGGCATTTGCCTTGCTCTTGTTGTGCTGTGGGAAAGTGTCCAGAGTTTGGCGCATCTGGGGCAATAGGCAGCGTTCCGGGCAGGTTTTCATGGAAATGACCCACCTAGCGCCGGCTGATTTCCACCGAACGGGGAGGGCGTGTTTCCCGGCCCTACCCACGGTTGATAAAGTTTTGCAAATCGCGCTGAATTAGGTCGCACCCCGTCATGAGGCGTCCTACGGTGCGGCAGCATGCCCCTAGGGCAGCCAGATGAGTCGCGCCCCGCAACAGAGGTAACGCGGCCAGACAAGAAGAGGAGAGACCGATGAATCCAGCCAATGAGCCGAGTTTCCGCGACAGTGTGGACCTGATGTTCAACCGCGCGGTCGCGCTGATGGATTTGCCACCCGGTCTTGAAGAGAAAATCCGCGTTTGTAACGCCACCTACACAGTGCGTTTCGGCGTCCGCCTGCGGGGCCGTATGCATACTTTCACCGGCTACCGCTCGGTGCATTCGGAACATATGGAGCCCGTGAAGGGCGGCATTCGCTACTCCATGGCCGTGAACCAGAACGAGGTCGAAGCGCTTGCGGCGCTGATGACCTATAAATGCGCCTTGGTCGAAGCGCCCTTTGGCGGCTCCAAGGGCGGGCTCTGCATTGATCCGCGCGACTACGACGAGCATGAGCTAGAGCTGATCACCCGGCGTTTTGCCTATGAGCTAATCAAACGCGACATGATCAATCCCGCGCAGAACGTGCCCGCCCCCGACATGGGCACCGGAGAGCGTGAGATGGCGTGGATCGCGGATCAGTACAAACGCATGAACACCACCGACATCAACGGGGTGGCCTGTGTCACCGGCAAGCCGATCAACGCGGGTGGCATCCAAGGCCGGACCGAGGCGACGGGCCGGGGTGTGCAATATGCGTTGCAAGCCTTCTTCCGTGATCCCGAGGGGCTGAAAAAAGCCGGTCTGAGCGGTAAGCTTGAGGGCAAGCGGGTTATCATTCAGGGGCTCGGCAATGTGGGCTATCACGCCGCCAAGTTCCTGAGCGAAGAGGATGGCGCAAAGATCACCGCGATCATCGAACGCGATGGCGCGCTGCACAGCGAAGACGGGCTGAACGTCGAAGCCGTGCACAAGTGGATCGAAAAGCACGGCAGCATCAAAGGCTACGCCGATGCGAAGTTTGAGGAAGATGGCGCCAAGTTTCTGGAAGCAGAATGCGATATCTTGATCCCTGCCGCGCTTGAAGGCGTCATCAACCTCAGCAATGCCGAGCGTATCCAAGCGCCGCTGATCATCGAGGCCGCCAATGGCCCTGTGACCGCCGGGGCGGATGAGGTGCTGCGCAAGAAGGGCACGGTTATCGTGCCGGATATGTATGCCAACGCGGGCGGTGTGACGGTCTCGTACTTCGAGTGGGTCAAGAACCTTAGCCACATCCGCTTTGGCCGTATGCAGCGCCGCGCCGAGGAATCGCGTCACCAACTGGTGGTGGATGAGCTTGAGCGGCTGAGCGCGGACAAGCAACTGGGGTGGACCCTAAGCCCGAACTTCAAAGAGAAGTACCTGCGCGGCGCGGGCGAGTTGGAACTGGTCCGCTCTGGCTTGGACGACACGATGCGCACGGCCTATGAGGCGATGGCGCATGTCTGGCACAGCCGCGACGACGTCGATGACCTGCGCACGGCCGCCTATCTGGTCTCGATCGAAAAGGTCGCGGCGAGCTATCACGCCAAGGGGCTTTGAGGGGGGCGGATTTCCTCTTAAGTGAACGAAACAGGGGCGCAGTGCGCCCCTTTTTGCTGACCGGGCCCACGATGGGGGCAGAGGGCGTTTTCGGTCATTGATACTTGCGCCCCAAGTTGCTTGACTGCGGCAAGACCGGGGGAGGCGAATGATGCGATTTTCAGGACTGCGGGTGTTGCGCGAAGGTTTGACCGGCAATCGCGGTTGGACAGCGCAATGGCGCGATCCAGAGCCGCAGGCGGAATATGACGCCATCATCATCGGCGGCGGCGGCCATGGGCTGAGCACGGCCTATTACCTCGCCAAGAACCACGGGATGACCAATATCGCGGTGCTTGAAAAAGGCTACCTCGGCGGGGGGAACGTGGGGCGCAACACGACCGTGGTGCGGGGCAATTACTTTTTGCCGGGCAATTCCGAGTTCTACAGCCATTCGCTGAAGCTTTGGGAGGGGCTGTCGGAAGAGTTGAACTATAACGTCATGTTCAGTCAGCGCGGGGTGATTACGCTGTTTCACTCCGACGTGCAGCGCGATGCTTCGGCCCGGCGCGGCAATGCGATGATTAACCAAGGCGATGATGCGGAACTGCTCGACCGCGACGGCCTGCGAGAATTGCTGCCCTATCTGGATTACGACAACGGCCGCTTTCCGATCCATGGCGGGTTGCTGCACCGGCGCGGCGGCACCGCGCGGCATGATGCGGTGGCATGGGGCTATGCGCGCGGCGCGGACCAGCGCGGCGTCGATCTGATCCAGCAATGCGAAGTCACCGGCATCGACATCGAGAACGGGAAGGTGCGTGGCGTGCAGACCACGCGCGGGGCGATCCGGGCCAAGAAGGTTGCGATCGTGACGGCAGGGCGCTCAGGCCAAGTCGCCGCCATGGCGGGGATGCGCCTGCCGATTGAGAGCCATGTTTTGCAGGCCTTCGTCTCCGAAGGGTTAAAGCCCGTGATCGACCATGTGATCAGCTTTGGTATGGGGCATTTCTATATCAGCCAGTCCGACAAGGGCGGGTTGGTCTTTGGCGGCGATCTGGATTTCTATGCCTCCTACGCGCAGCGCGGCAACCTGCCGATGATGGAACATGTGATGGAGGCGGGGATGACCCTGATGCCGATGATCGGCAAGGCCCGCGTGCTGCGCTCTTGGGGTGGGATCATGGACATGACACCCGATGGCAGCCCGATCATCGACAAGACCGAGACCGAGGGTTTGTTCGTCGACTGCGGCTGGTGCTACGGCGGCTTCAAGGCGGTGCCCGCCTCGGGCTATGCGCTGGCGCATCTGATGGCCACCGGGCAGCCCCATGAGACGGCGGCGGGCTTCAGGCTCGACCGGTTCCGTTCGGGCGAAGGTCTGATGGATGAAGAGGCCACCGGGTCTCAGCACAACTTGCACTGAGGGAGGGCCAATATGCGGATCGAATGCCCCATCTGCGGCAGCCGGGATCGGCGGGAGTTCTATTATCGCGGCGATGCCATTGCCTTGGCCCGGCCCGCGCCCGATGCCTCGGATGAGGACTGGGAGGCCTATCTGCACCTGCGCGACAACCCGGCGGGAGAGACCCGCGACCTGTGGCAGCATGAGACTGGCTGCGGGGCGTGGCTCGTCGTCACCCGCGATACGGTGACCCATGCGGTGCGGGCCGTGGAATTGGCACCGGATGTGAAAAGGGCCATGGCATGAGGATTGCAGGGCGCGGATTGATCGACCGGGAGACGCCGGTCAGCTTTACTTTCGACGGGCGGCGCTACGACGGCTTTGCGGGCGATACGGTCGCCTCGGCCATGCTGGCGAACGGGCAGCGGCTGATGGGGCGGTCGTTCAAATACCACCGCCCGCGCGGGGTGCTGAGCGCAGGCAGCGAAGAGCCGAACGCGTTAGTGACCACTGGCGTCGGCCCCGCGTCAGAGCCCAACGTTCGCGCCACCATGCAAGAGATTTACGAAGGTTTGCAGGTGCGCAGCCAGAACGCTTGGCCGAGCCTCGATCTCGATCTCATGGCGGTGAACGATCTGGCGTCGCCGTTCCTCGGGGCGGGGTTCTATTACAAGACCTTCATGTGGCCGCGCAAATTCTGGAAGCACATCTACGAGCCGGTGATCCGCCGCGCGGCGGGTCTGGGGCGGCTGAGCGGCCAGCCCAATGCGGACGCCTATGAGAAAGCCTATGCCTTTTGCGATCTCTTGGTGATCGGCGCAGGCCCGGCGGGTCTGATGGCGGCGCTGGTGGCGGCGCGGGCGGGGGCGGATGTGATCCTCGCCGATGAAGATGCGCTGATGGGCGGGCGGCTGAATGCCGAGAACGAGCACGTCGATGGCCAGCCGGGTCACACATGGGCGGCGGGCGTGGTGGCGGAACTGGCGACGATGGACAATGTGCGGCTGATGCCCCGCACGACGGTCACCGGCGCCTATGACGGCGGCATGTTCGGTGCGTTGGAACGGGTCAACCAACACCGCGCACGGCGGGGCGAGGGCGCGCCGCTGGAGTGTTTCTGGCGCATCGCGGCCAAGCAATCCGTCCTCGCGGCGGGCGCGTTGGAGCGCCCGGTGGCATTCGCCAATAACGACCGCCCCGGCATTATGACGGCCGGTGCGGTGCGGGCCTATCTCAACCGCTGGGGCGTGGCGCCGGGCAAGCAGGTCGCGGTTTTCGGCAACAACGACGATGCCCATCGCACCGCCCGCGATCTGGCATCGGCGGGGGTGCATGTGGCCGCGTTGATCGACAGCCGTGAGGGTATCACAGTCCAAAATGCGGATTTCCCGGTGCTGCGCGGTGCCGTGGTCTGCAACGCTTCGGGCCGCAAGGAATTGGAGGCCGTGACCATCCGCACAGCGGGCGGAGAGCACAAGATACAGGCCGACTGTCTGGCCATGTCGGGCGGCTGGAACCCTTCGCTGCATCTGACCTGTCATCTGGGCGGGCGACCGACGTGGGAGCCCGATATTCACGCCTTCGTCCCAACCCCCGGTGTGGTGCCGGGGATGCATGTGGCGGGGGCCTGCAACGGCACCTTCTCGACCAACGGCTGCCTTGCAGCGGGTGTGGCCGCGGCAAAGGATGCGCTGGAGGCGTTGGGCCGCAAAGCAGAGGCCGTGGACCTTCCGCAGGCCGATGATGCGCCATACACTCTCAAACCCCTCTGGGCGGTGCCGGGCAAGGGCCGGGCGTGGCTCGATTTTCAGAACGATGTCTGTGTGAAAGATGTGCAGCAGGCGACGGCGGAGAACTTCCGCTCGGTCGAGCATATGAAACGCTACACGACCCAAGGCATGGCACCCGATCAGGGTAAAAACTCAAACGTTGCGGCGCTGGCGGTGCTGGCCGATGCCACCGGGCGCGGCATTGCCGAGACGGGCACGACCACCTTCCGCCCGCCCTATACCCCGGTTGCGATTGCAGCGATGGGCGCGGGCGGGCAGGGCAAAGGGTTCGCGCCTGAGCGGCTGACCACCAGCCATGCCGCCAGCGGTGCACCGATGGTCGAGGCGGGGCTGTGGTACCGCCCCAGCTATTTCCCGCGCGGGCAGGAACGCAACTGGCGGCAGTCCTGTGATCGGGAGATCGGGTTTGTGCGTAAGGCGGTGGGCATCTGCGATGTCTCGACCTTGGGCAAGATCGACATTCAGGGGCCGGATGCGGCTAAGCTGCTTGATCTGGTTTATACGAACAAGTTCAGCACTTTGAAGGTCGGCAAAGTGCGCTATGGGCTGATGCTGCGCGAGGATGGCTTCGTCTTGGATGATGGCACCTGCGCGCGTTTGGGCGAGCAGCATTTCCTGATGACGACCACCACGGGTGCAGCAGGGCAGGTGATGCGGCATCTGGAATTCGTCACCCAATGCCTGCACCCCGAATGGCAGGTGCATCTGACCTCTGTCACCGAACACTGGGCGCAGTTTGCCGTGGCGGGGCCGAAGTCGCGCGAATTGCTGAATGGTCTGCTGGAACAACCGATAGACAATGACAACTTCCCCTTCATGGCCTGCGGCGACGTGCGGCTCGGCGGGGTTGAGGCGCGGCTGTTTCGCATCTCGTTCTCCGGTGAACATGCCTATGAAATCGCGGTGCCAGCGCGCTATGGCGCGGCGCTGTTCGATCTGCTGGTCGCGCGGGCCGAGGCGCTGGACGGTGGGGCCTACGGGATGGAGGCGCTCAACGTGTTGCGGCTGGAAAAGGGCCATATCACCCATGCAGAGATCGACGGCCGCGCCACGGCGGGCGACATCGGCATGGAGCGGATGGTGTCGGATGCAAAGGACTGTATCGGCAAGACAATGTCGGAACGTCCCGGCCTGCGCGATCCGGAGCGGGGGCAGTTGGTGGGGCTGCGGCCCGTGGGCGCGGTGAAGCGGTTGACGGCGGGCGCGTTCTTGTTTGAGACCGGGGCCGAGGCTAGCCGCGAGAATGCGCAGGGGCATACGAGCTCTGTCGGCTTTTCGCCGGATATCGGCACCTTTGTGGGGCTGGGCTTTGTTACGCGGGGCCGTCAACGGCACGGAGAGGTGATGCGCATGGTCGATCATTTGCGCGAGATTGAGGCGGAGGTGGAGATCTGCGCCCCGGTCTTTGTCGACCCCGAAGGAGGGCGCGCCCGTGGTTGAGTTGAAAGCACAAACGCCTTTTGGCGACCTGCTCCCGTTAAAGATCGGCGGCATGACGGTGGCGGCCTGTGACATGGGTCAGTTGACCGTCTTGGGCGCTTTCGATCGTGCGGGCCTGTCAGAGGCGCTTGAGGCGACCCATGGCCTCGCCTTGCCGGACCCGCTACGCAGCACCGCCAAAGGCGATGCCCGCTGCCTGTGGTTTGGTCGGGACGAAGCGCTGCTCGTCGGTGTTGCGCCGGGCGAGGCGCTGATGAAACATGCAGCCCTCGTCGATGTCTCAGACGGATGGGCGGTGGCGGAATTGCAGGGGCCGGGGGCCGAGGATGTGCTGGCGCGATTGGCTCCGGTGGATCTGCGCGATGCGGCGTTCAAACCCGGCCAAACCCTGCGCAGCCAGTTGCGCGAGATGCCCGCCTCAATCACCCGCACCGACACCGGTTTTCTGCTGATGGTCTATCGGTCGATGGCCGCCACTTTGGTGCAGGAGTTGCGCCGCGCTATGGAAGCGGTGGCATCGCGGCGCTAGGTTGTCCGGCGGGGGCCCGAATCCCCGTTTGGCAAACGATGGAGCATAGACATGAACAAAACGATTTTCGCCGCTTTGGCCGCGATCAGCATGGCGGTCTCGGGCCCGGCGCTGGCAGCCTCGAAAAAAGAAGACAGCTGTATGCATCAGGCCGCCGTGGTCGCCGCCGTGCAGCAGGCGCGGCTTGACCGGGTGAAGGAACGCGAAGTGCCTGCCGCCGTGAAGGCCAAGGCGACATGGCCCGAGAGCTTTAACACCGCCATCCCGCTGGTGACCCCTTGGGTTTATGAGATGAAAATGCGCGACGTGAAAAAGAACGATCTCTCCGCCGCGTGGAAAGAAATGTGCCTCGCGCAGTAAGCTAACAAACACCATGCCGGGCAGGGGCGCTGCCCGGCATGGAAGGGCGCTTTGCCGCCCGTGGCTGACCTGCCTCCTCTGGACTCTGATCCGCCCCAGCCGGTATATGAAACCATGAGCCTGCCCCCTGGATTTTTGGAAGAACTGCGTGACCGTGCCAGCCTGTCTCAGGTGGTGGGGCGCAAGGTCATATGGGACAACCGAAAGTCCAATCAGGGCAAGGGCGACATGTGGGCGCCATGCCCTTTCCATCAGGAAAAATCCGCCAGCTTTCACGTCGATGACCGCAAGGGTTTCTACTATTGCTTTGGTTGTCACGCGAAGGGGGACGCGATCTCTTTCGTGCGCGAAACCGAGAATGTGAGCTTCATGGAGGCGGTTGAGATCATCGCCCGTGAAGTCGGCATGCCGGTGCCCAAGCAAGACCCGCGCGCGCAGGCCAAGGCCGACAAACGCACGCAATTGGCCGAGGTCATGGAGCAAGCGGTGCAGTGGTTCCGCCTGCAATTGCGCACCGGCGCGGCGGGGGCGGCGCGGGATTATCTGGCCAAGCGCGGCCTGTCGGAACAGGCGCAGGCGCATTGGGAGATCGGCTTTGCGCCGAACGGTTGGCAGGGGCTTTGGGATGCGCTCAAATCTAAGGGCGTCGCGGATGAGTTGATCCTCGGGGCGGGGCTGGCGAAACCCTCGTCCAAGGGGGGCAAACCCTATGACACTTTCCGGGGCCGGATCATGTTCCCGATCCGCGATGCGCGGGGGCGGGCGATTGCTTTTGGCGGTCGCGCGATGGACCCGGAGGATAAGGCGAAATACCTCAACTCGCCTGAGACGGAACTCTTCGACAAGGGCCGCAGCCTTTACAACGTGAAAGACGCCCGCGCCGCCGCCGGTCGGGGTCAGCCGCTGATCGTGGCCGAAGGCTATATGGATGTGATTGCCCTGCACGGGGCGGGGTTCGAGGGGGCCGTGGCCCCGCTTGGCACCGCAATTACCGAGAACCAGTTGCAGATGCTTTGGCGGATCGCGCCCGAGCCGATTATTACGCTGGATGGCGACGCGGCGGGCCAGCGTGCTGCGCTTCGGCTGATCGATCTGGCGCTTCCGCTGCTAGAGGCCGGGCAAAGCCTGCGTTTCGCGGTGATGCCCGAGGGGCAAGACCCCGACGATCTGCTGCGGGCTCAAGGGGCCGGGGCCCTGCAAAAGCTTTTGGACAGCGCCCTGCCCATGGTGCGCCTGCTGTGGCAGCGCGAGACCGAGGGCAAGGTCTTTGACAGCCCCGAACGCAAAGCGGCGCTTGATAAAAGTCTGCGTGAAAAGATTAAACTTATCCGCGATCCGTCGATCCGCAGCCACTATGGGCAAGAGATCAAAGACCTGCGGTGGGACCTGTTCCGCCCGCAAAAACAGCGCCCTGAATTCCGCCCCGTGGGCGGCAGGGGGCCGGGCAAGGGCGGGGGCAAAGGGGGCAAGGGCGCTCCATGGGGCGCGCCGCTAGCCCCTTTGGCGAGCACGAAAGCCTCGGCCCTCGTGGCGATGAGCGATGAACAGGTGGGCATGCATCTGCGCGAAGCGGTCATCCTCGTGGCCCTCGTGGACTGCCCGCAATTGGTCGAGACTTTCGAGACCGGGTTGGAGGCGATGCGCTGCGACGATCCCGATCACGCGCGGCTGCGCGATCTGCTGCTGCGCTTTGGCCACGCGGGTCAAGAGACGCTGCGCGATGAGATTTCCTATTCGCTGGGCTGGGAGACACTTGAAAACATGAAGGGGCAACGCCACGTTGCCATCACGCCCTGCATTCGCAATCCCGGCAACGTGGACATGACCCGCCTGACCGTGGCCGAGGAACTGGCCAAGCTGGATGCCGCCCGTGGGCTGAACGAAGAGATCGCCGAAGCCGTCGAAGACCTCAGTGGCCCGGCGGACGAGGGGGTAACCTGGCGCCTGAGCGAAGCGGCCCGCGCCGCCGACCTTGCCCGCCGCAGCGCGCAGGAAGAAAGCAACGGGGAATTCGACGTGGGCGACAACGGCATGACCATGGACCGCGATGAACGCAGTGCACTGGATGCGCTGCTTGGAACGATTAAATATGAGAAGTCGAAGGGTCGCGGCTGAGCATCAGCGTGGCCCATTTGCAGGACTTTTTGAAAATGCTGGGCAACGGGTTTAAGAATCACCAATAACCCCGCATGATTCGGAAAACCGAATCGTCTGCGGATGATTCGCGCTGACGCGCTGAAGGAGCATGAGATGGCTGCCAAAGATACGAATGACGACGCAAAGAGCAACGATTCAGAGGCTGGCCACTCGCTCGACATGAGCCAAGCCGCCGTGAAGAAGATGATCGGTGAGGCCCGCGAGAAGGGCTATATCACCTATGATCAGCTCAACACGGTGCTGCCGCCCGATCAGGTAAGCTCGGAACAAATCGAAGACGTGATGTCGATGCTGTCGGAAATGGGCATCAACATCATCGAAGACGAAGAGGCCGAAGAGGAAGAGAACAAAGGCTCGACCGAAGTCACGACCACCGAGTCCAACCGTGATGTGGCGCTGTCCTCTGGCACCTCTGAAAAGCTCGACCGCACCGATGACCCGGTCCGCATGTACCTGCGCGAGATGGGCAGCGTTGAGTTGCTTAGCCGTGAGGGCGAGATCGCCATCGCCAAGCGGATCGAGGCCGGCCGCAACACAATGATCGCGGGGCTTTGCGAAAGCCCGCTGACGTTTCAGGCGATCACCATCTGGCGCGACGAACTTCTGTCCGAAGACATTCTGCTGCGCGACGTGATCGACCTTGAGGCGACTTTTGGCACGCAGATGGGCGATGAGGAAGAAACCACGCCGGTCGTGGCCCCTGCCGCCGGGACCGAGACCAAGAGCGAAGAAGCCAAGCCCGAGTACGACGCCGACGGCAACCCGATCTCATCCGACGACGACGACGATGAGGACGAACAGGCCAACATGAGCCTTGCGGCCATGGAAGCGGCGCTGAAGCCTCAGGTTCTCGAAGCGCTCGACATCATCGCCGACGACTACGAAAAGCTCAGCGCGATGCAGGACAGCCGTATCTCGGCCACGCTGAACGAAGACGGGTCTTTCACCAAAGATCAGGAAGCGATGTACCAAAAGCTGCGGTCCGAGATCGTGCTGTTGGTGAATGAACTGCACCTGCACAACAACCGTATCGAAGCCCTGATCGACCAGCTTTACGGCATCAACCGCCGCATCATGCAGATCGACAGCGCGATGGTGAAGCTTGCCGACCAAGCGCGTATCAACCGCAAGGAATTCGTCGACAACTACCGCGGCTACGAGCTTGATCCCAACTGGATGGAGCGGATGGCCGAAAAGTCCGGTCGCGGATGGCAGATGTTCATCGAACGCTCTAGCGACAAGGTCGAAGAATTGCGCGCTGACATGGCGCAGGTCGGTCAGTATGTCGGTCTTGATATCTCTGAATTCCGCCGCATCGTGCAGCAGGTCCAGAAGGGCGAAAAAGAAGCCCGTCAGGCCAAGAAGGAAATGGTCGAAGCGAACCTGCGCCTCGTCATCTCCATCGCCAAGAAGTACACGAACCGCGGCTTGCAATTCCTTGATCTTATTCAGGAAGGTAACATCGGCCTGATGAAGGCCGTGGATAAGTTCGAGTACCGCCGCGGCTACAAGTTCTCCACCTATGCGACGTGGTGGATCCGTCAGGCGATCACCCGTTCGATCGCCGATCAGGCGCGCACCATCCGTATTCCGGTGCATATGATCGAGACGATCAACAAGCTGGTTCGGACCGGTCGCCAGATGCTGCACGAAATCGGCCGCGAGCCGACGCCCGAGGAACTGGCCGAGAAGCTGCAGATGCCGCTCGAAAAGGTCCGCAAGGTGATGAAGATCGCCAAGGAGCCGATCTCGCTCGAGACGCCCATCGGCGATGAGGAAGACAGCCAACTGGGCGATTTCATCGAGGACAAGAATGCCGTGCTGCCGCTCGACAGCGCCATTCAGGAAAACCTCAAGGAGACCACGACCCGCGTGCTGTCTTCGCTCACCCCGCGGGAGGAGCGTGTCCTGCGGATGCGGTTTGGTATCGGCATGAACACCGACCACACGCTCGAAGAAGTCGGTCAGCAGTTCTCGGTCACCCGCGAACGTATTCGCCAGATCGAAGCCAAAGCCCTGCGCAAGCTCAAGCACCCGAGCCGTTCGCGCAAGCTGCGCAGCTTCCTTGATCAATAAAACGATGCGCGGCCCCGGTGGCCGCGCTTCCTTTTGCGGGGTGGGCCTTTGACCTGCCGCGCGCGCCGCTTACATCAGTGGGATATCCCAAGGAGGATCCCATGATGCGCAAAACGCTTCTTACCCTTCTGTGCTTGGTGCTGCCGCTGCAAGCCGCCGCGCAGGCTTATCGGGCCGAGAATTGGTTGGTCGTCGTGCCCCTCACCGCGCGTGATTTTGAAGTGATCGAAGACCACGGTGCAGGCGCGCGTCACGTCTGGTGCGCCGCTGCGGAGTTTGCGCAGGATGTTTTGGGCCTGCCGCGCAGTGAGCGGCTTTTCATCAAAACGCCCCGTGGGCCGTCGCTCAGCGGTGTGGGCCGAACCGGCGTTGTTTTCACCACCGATCCCGAGCGGGTGAACGGCGATATCCGGCAGTCCTATTCCGTCACCCTGCGCCGCGCGGGAGAGAACCTGCCCAGCCACCATGCGCGCCAGTTCTGTTTGGACCACCTGATCGAGTTGGAAGATTTCTAGAGCCACACTCTGACCCAGACCGTTGTCTACGCGGCACCTCGAGCCTATCCTGCGTGGAATGTTGCGGTGGATTAATCTCATGCGTCTCGTTCTTGCCAGCCTGTTTCTGACCCTCGGTGTCAGCCAAGCCGCTGCCCTTTGCGACGCGGGCAGCACGACGGTTTTGAGCTGTACGACCGGCAGGGGCACCAAGCAATTGGATGTCTGTATCACCGGGAATCGCGTAACCTACCGCTTTGGCCCTCACACCGCCCCTGACCTGAGGCTGAGCGCACTGATAAAGGAGGTCGTGCATCAGCCTTGGCCGGGGATTGGTCGCGGCATTTGGGAGAGCACGACCTTTCGCAACGGGGCGTTTTCCTATGAGGTTCACGGCGCATACGACAAGATTGATCAAACCAGCAATGGCGGTGTGACAGTGACCGAGCAGGGCCGAGAGATCGCAGCGCTTACCTGCGACAGCGGTACGGCGGAACTGGGGCTCTTTGCGCTCAGCGATGCGAAACAGGCGGCGGGCCAATGCTGGGACGCTGACGCGCAAAATTGGGGAGCCTGCTAAGATGCAGACTGTATTTACCGTCGAAACGCGCGGTCAGGCGCTCTACGAATTCACCGAGGATGTGGCCCGCTGGCTTGCCGGGCAGGGCGATGGGCTGCTGACGCTTCTTGTGCGGCACACCTCTGCCTCGCTGTTGATCCAAGAGAACGCCGATCCAGACGTGCAGCGCGACCTCTTGGCCTATTTCGCGCGGCTGGTGCCGCCTGCGGATGCGCCGCAAATGGGCTATCTCACGCATCTGTTGGAAGGGCCGGATGACATGCCTGCACATATCAAAGCCTCGGTGCTGCCTGTCAGCCTCAGCATCCCCGTGGCGCGGGGGCGGATGATGTTGGGGACATGGCAGGGTATCTATCTGTTCGAGCACCGCAATGCCCCGCATCAGCGGCAGATCGCGGCGCATTTCCGGCCCGACTGACGCCGGACCGGAGCGGGCTCAGCCCGTCGGCATCAGATGGATTTCACGCACCGCCGCCCGCGCAGGCGCGTCGAGCGCATGCATGACGGCATTTGCCACGTCCTCAGGTTGCAGCTTGTCGGGTTTGGCCTCATCGAAAAAGGCCGTATCGACCATGCCGGGGGACACCACCATGCAGCGGCCACCCCATTCGGCCATCTCATCCGCCAGATTGCCCGCGAAGCCGTGGATGAACCATTTGGTGGCGCTATAAATCGAGCCTTGGATATGGCGCCGTCCTGCGGCAGAGCCGGTGACGACATATTGCCCGGTCGTTTTGCGCAGATGCGGCATGGCGGCATGAGCGGTATAGAGCGCGCCCATGATATTGAGATCCACCATCGCCTTCCAATCCTGCGGATCGCCCTTTTCGGTGCCCGCCGGGCTGGTGCCACGTCCGGCATTGGCGAATGCCGCATCGACCCCGCCAAAGTGATCGGCGAGCTTGTCGAGCGCCTGTTTCTGCGTGTCGTAATCGGTGGCGTCGCCCACGAGCACCAGCGCCTGATCACCGATCTCATCGGCGAGGGCGTTCAGTTTCTCTTCGCTGCGGGCGAACAGGCCGATGTTCCAGCCCGCCTTGGCTGCGGCTCGCGCGGTGGCCGCGCCGATCCCGCTGGAGGCACCGGTTAGGAAAAGTGTCTTGGTCATAGCATGCTCCGTTTATGTCCTTGACTGACCAACGCAGGGGCATGGCGTTGGGTCCATGACACATTTTTGAACGCAACATCTAGCTGTGGAAATCTTCTCTACCCAAAACCTCGCGGCTCCCCTATAAGTTTTGACAAGAGGGCCGCGCGCCCCACAAGTGAGGCAGGATGAAGAGGGGGACGGCCCATGCGCTGCCCGTTTTGCGGAAATATCGACACCCAAGTGAAAGACAGCCGCCCGGCCGAGGATCACGTCTCGATCCGGCGCAGACGGTTTTGCCCGGCCTGCGGGGGTCGCTTTACCACTTATGAACGGGTGCAACTGCGCGATCTTGTGGTGATCAAAACCTCTGGCAAACGCGAAGACTTTGACCGCGACAAGCTGGAACGCTCGATCCGCATCTCCATGCAAAAACGCCCCATCGATCCCGAGCGTATCGATCAGATGATCTCTGGCATCGTGCGCCGGTTGGAAAGCATGGGTGAGACCGACATCAGCTCAAAACATATCGGTGAGATCGTGATGGAGGCGCTGGCCCGGATCGACACCGTGGCCTATGTGCGTTTCGCCTCTGTTTACAAAAACTTCCAAGCCGCGGACGATTTCGACAAATTCGTTCAGGAACTGCGGCCCGACGCCCTGCCGGAAGAGTGACCGGCGATCGGGTGAGCGACGCGCGGTTCATGGCGCTGGCGCTGTCCTTGGGGCGGCGCGGGCAGGGCAATGTCTGGCCCAACCCGGCGGTCGGCTGTGTGATTACGCAAGGCACCCGGATCGTTGGGCGCGGTTGGACCCAGCCCGGCGGGCGTCCCCATGCAGAGCCGCAGGCGCTGGCGCAGGCGGGCGCTGCGGCGCGCGGGGCGACGGTCTATGTCACGCTTGAGCCCTGTTCCCACCACGGTAAGACACCGCCCTGCGCACAGGCGCTGATCGACGCGGGCGTGGCGCGGGTGGTGATCGCGACGCAAGATGACGACGCGCGGGTGAACGGACGCGGCATCGCGATGTTGCGCGCGGCGGGGATCGAGGTCTCAGTCGGGCTGCACGAAGACGCGGCCCGCGCGGATAACGCGGGTTTCTTCTGCCGTACCGATTTGGGCCGTCCGATGCTCACGCTGAAGCTGGCCAATTCCTTTGACGGGCGCATCGCCACCGGCACGGGCGAGAGCCAGTGGATCACCGACGCCCCGGCGCGGCGGCTAACCCATGCCATGCGCGCGCGACACGACGCGGTGATGGTCGGGGCAGGCACCGCGCGCAAGGACGATCCAAGCCTCACGGTGCGCGGTCATGGTGTCGCCCAGCAACCGGCCCGCGTCGTCGTCTCGCGCAGGCTTGATCTGCCGCTGATGGGGCAATTGGCGCGGACGGCGGCAGAGGTGCCGTTGATCCTCTGCCATGGCACGGATGCCGATCCGGCCTTGGTCAAAGCGTGGTCCGATCTGGGGGCCACGATGCTGCCCTGCGCCGCGCGGGGGGCGCAATTGAACCCCAGTGATGTATTGCGGCAACTGGCGGGCCATGGGCTCACCCGTATCTTCTGCGAGGGCGGCAGCGCCTTGGCCGCGTCCTTGATTGAGGCGGATTTGGTCGACCGGCTGGTGGGCTTTACCGCCGGGCTGGTGATCGGCGCCGAAGGTCTGCCGGGGATCGGAGCGCTCGGTCTTTCGCGGCTGGCCGAGGCGCCGCGCTTTGCCCTGCAATCGAGCCAGCAGATCGGGCCGGACCTGTTGCACGTCTGGCGGCGCAACGCAGCCGATTGAGCGCTACCGCCGCCAGAGGTGGCTCTGGCTGGCAAAGACCCCTTGAAGTTTCGACAGCAGCCGGTTGCCCAGCCCGGCGCGGGGCAGGCTGCCGGAAGCCAGCCGTTCGACCACCACTTCGACGGGGCAGGGCAGGCCGCTTAGCGGATCGCGGTAGCGCGGGTAATCGATGAGGGCGGCATGAACCAGCCCTTCCAAGGTCGGTTGCGCCCGGCGGCGAGGCGGCACATCGCCCCGGTCTTCGGTCAGCCCCCAGCCTGCGTAGAAAGGCGCGCCCAAGGTCACCACCGGCACGCGCCGCAGCAGGGCTTCGAACCCCAAGAGCGAGGTCATGGTCCAGACCGCGTTGACTTGACCCAAAAGCGCCATCGGGTCTGCGTGGTGCAGGATCAGATCGGCGTCGCCCGCCTCGGTCGCGCCTTTGCGCAGGCCCGCTTCGACATCGGGGTGGGGTTTGTAGAGGATCACGGCATCCGGGTTGGCGGCGCGGGCGGCGGCCAGCAGGGCCGCGTTGCTGCGCACGGTGTCTGTGCCCGTGAGGATCGAAGCGTCATCTTCCACCTGACCGGGCACAAGGATGCGGCGTCCCGCTGGCAGATCGGGCGCGGCGCCGCCAAGGTTGTATTTGCTCAGCCCCGCGCCGGTGAGCCTGTCGATCAGCGCGCGGGCGCGGACCAGTTGATCGGGGCGCAGCTCGGCGCGTTTTTCGATCCATTTTTCCAGACGACTCGGCCCTTGGGGGTCGTAGTAGATGCCCAGATCATCGCAGACCAGCGACAGCGGCGGGACCAGTTCGGCCCCCAGCCCGCGTGAGCGCAGAAACCCGTCTTCGACCCGCATGGCACCTTGGGGCGCGGTCTCTGCCTTGCTGGCCCAGACCATGGCGCGGCGGGGCGGATCGGGGGCTTCTGCCGCGCCTTTGCGAAAGCGAAGCGGCGTTGACGCGCCAAAGAATTGCTGTAGCGGACGGCGCTTCCACAGGCGCATGCCCCATGCGTCCCACCCGGGGTGATCTTCCCGCCACGCGCGGGCCTGTGCTGTGAGCGCGGTGAGAGCGGTCTCGAAACTGCCGATCCGGTCGCGGTAGGGGTCGTACCACGTGGGGTAGAGGATCATCGCCGCCGCAAAGAGCTGCGCGCGGCTAAGGCGGCGCTGGCGGCGTTGGACGGGGAATTCATCCTCCGTCAGCCCCCAGCCCGCGTAGAAAGGCTGGCCAAAGACGCGCGGCCTGTGCCCGGCAAAGATCGCCTCGAACCCCATTTGCGAGGAGACGGTATAGACGCCGACAGCGCCTTCGAACAACGCCCAAGGGCTGATGGGATCGGTCAGCAGGGTGATCCGGTCGTTGGTTTCCTCGGGGCCGAAATGCCCCGCGCGATACCCCTGCGCCGTTTCGGGGTGGCTTTTGATGA
This sequence comes from Sulfitobacter sp. W002, assembly GCF_025142135.1. Taxonomy (NCBI): domain Bacteria; kingdom Pseudomonadati; phylum Pseudomonadota; class Alphaproteobacteria; order Rhodobacterales; family Roseobacteraceae; genus Sulfitobacter; species Sulfitobacter sp. W002. The sequence goes on from NZ_CP081126.1 coordinate 1,335,726, forward strand.
TCACCCGCGCGCCGGGATGCTCTTCTTGCGCGAAGACGAGCATTTCCAGAAACCGTGCGCGATCCGCGCCCGAAGCGGTGACCGAAGCGTCGCCGCGGGTCTGGTCGATCACCAGCACATAGCCCGGTTCAGGAGCAGGGGTGCCGAGGTCAAAGCCCGCGTATTTGGTCAGATGCGCCTCGGCCATCTGCGCCATGCCGCCCCGCGCGCGGTCCAGTAGGGCGGTGTTGTCCAGCGGATGATGGGCCAGCAGGTCTTCAAGGTCAGAGGGCTGGGCGGGGTCGAAATGCGCGCCCCGGCTGTCGATCAGCAGGCCCAAGGGCGGCTCTCCGGCGCGGCCGGGGTGGAGCGAGCGCAGCCATGCGTCCTCCACACGGATCACCGGCACGCCGCGTTTTGCCGCCATGGCCAGCCCGCGATGCGCGGTGGGGGAGTTGCCCCAGACCGCCACCGCATCATCGGGGCCGGGCAGGCCGAGGCGCAGGGAATGGCCCGACAGTTGCAGGATGCGCCGCAGGCGGCGCTGCGTCAGAAACCCACCGTTATATACGAAAAGCCGCCGGCTCCTTTCGGGACCGGCGGCGGGGTATGGGTCAGCTTCAAAGGCCACCGGGGTGGATCATTCGGAGAGTGAGGTGATGCTGTCCGCCGACCCTGCCGTGCCTGTGATGGCCGAGATCACCTTGCTCCACTGGGTAAAGGGCGCTTCGGTGACATAGATCGTGTCACCGTCGCGGATAACGAAGTCACGGGCCATGAACATGCCGTTGGGCTTGGTCAGATCGGTCACATAGACCATACGCTGCGCGCCGGTCAGATCACTGCGGCCCAACACCTGTTCGGCAACTGCTTCCGGCTCGTTGCGGAAGACGAAGACGCCGGTTGGGTCAGCCGAGATCGGGCTCAGCCCGCCAACCTGCGCGATGCCTTCCAAAAGCGAGAGGTTCTGCGATTCAAAGGGCACGCGGGCCTGACCGCCGGTGGCACCAAGGGCGGTGAAAGAGCGTGTGTCCTCCTCGACCAGAATGCGGTCGCCGGGGCGCAGCGCGATATCAAGTTCGGGGTGGTCATAGAGGTCTTGGAACCAGATTTTGCCCCGCTGCCCGCCGCGGATCACGGTGACTTGCGCGATTTCGGGAATGATGGTCACACCGCCTGCGCGGGCCAACATGGCGGCCAGCGTGCGGGTGGGGCGCTCAATAGGATAAACGCCCTGCGCGCCGATGGAGCCAATCAGCGACACGGTTGAGCCATCGCCTGCCGCGCGGCGCACTTCGACCTGCGGGTCGGGGGTCTGTTCGCCCAATTTTTGGGTGATGATGCGGCGGATGGCCTCGGGAGTGTTGCCCGCAGCGCGGATGCGGCCCGCGTAGGGAATAAAGATAAAGCCTGCGCCGTCGACCTGCACTTCTTCGAGCAGGGTGGCCGGCGCGCCTTCGACGCCCAAAAGCGGGTCATCCACGTTCTCATACACGGTGATGCCAAGGATGTCGCCCGGTTGGATCGTGTCAGAGCCGACCCGGCCTGCGTTTTTAAAGCTTTCGGAAAAGCCAAGCGCGGGGGCCACGGCGGTGGCACGGGTGACGCGGTCGTTCACGCTGACGACAAAGGCATCGCCCTCGCGCTGAACGGAGCCTGCATAGATTTGCCGCTTGTTCGGCCCGACCTGCGGCAAACCGCAAGATGAGATGACGGCCACTGCCGCCAGTGCTGCGACGGGACGCGCCCACCGGAAAGATACGGATTTCACTGCCCGGTCTCCTCGACCTGAAATATCTGCCTCGAAATCGCCAATTGTTTTGACGTATTACTTTGCAACTTAGCGCAGCCTAACGAAAAAATCTACAGGCCGGAATGGGTTAACTCAGGTGACGACCCGCAACTGTTGCCGAGGGGCCGCGGTGCCCTGTTCCAGCGCATCATATGGATCGTCGGGCGCGAGCATCATATCGACCACTTGGCGCAGCAATTGCCGCCGCCCCCGCGCGGCATAGAACCCGCCCGGAACCTGAGAAGTTTCAAGGAGATAGCGGCGGTAGTCCTTATAGGCGCGGTTGTCAGGGCGGCTGGCCGTGGCAAAGAAATCCGGCAGAGGCTGGTCCGACACGAATTCTGGCTGGGAATAAACCGCCCGGCCAAAGACCTTGAGGGGGATGCCGCGCCAAAGCACCTGTTGCCCGGCGGTGGAGTTCACTGTCACAGCACTGCGCGTGTCGTTCAAAAGCTGTGCCAGCTTGCCGCCACGGACGAAATGCACCCGGTCTGAAACGCCGAAGGCACGTGCCAGCCGTTTGACATCGCGCCGCACGGGGACGCGGCCATCTTCCAGCGGATGCGCCTTGATGACGAGGTGGTGGTGCTGCGGCGCGCCCTTGGCAAAGCCTTCGATCACCAACTCTAGGAAATCGGCCATCGTGTCGAAGGGCGAATGCTTTTGGAAAGAGGAATCATGCTCCAGTTGCAGCAGCGCCAGATGATAGGGAAACCCGCCCAGCCGGATTTTGAGCGTGGACAGCAGGCGGTCAGCGGCCAGCACCGGCATCAGCAGCAGGCGTTTGAGGTAGAGGCGGAATTCCTTGGTCACCGGCAGGCTGCGGTGCGGTTTGAAATTGCGGTAATCGCCATTTCGGAACATCACGAACCAATGGTATAGCGCGCCGTAAAAGATGTGGTGCCGCATGTCGCCCCAGTGGCCGGGGGGCAGGGGGGCTTCCATGTCCGAGCGCGCCAGCGCTGCCTGCATCTGCGGAATGGTCATCTCCATCAGGCGCGAGTTGCCGTTTGAGCCGCCGCGCTCATAGGTGACCCAATAGGGCCGCATATAGCCTTCCTCGAAAACATGCACGGTGATGCCGCGACGCTTGGCCTCGGCCACCGCTTCGGCGTGGATGGGCCGTGTGTCGCCATAAAGCACGATGTCGGTGACCTGTTTTTGCTCTAACAGGGTGGCGAAAACGCTCGGCCAGTCCTCAACCGTGCCGCGATAGGGGATGTAGGTCGATGGATGAAACCAAAAGGCCCGGTCGCCCGCGTTGAAGCCCACACGCCAAACCTCAGCCCCCGCACGGCGCAGCATCTTGCCCAGACTGTTAAAGAAAGGCCCATGCGGGCCTTGCAGGAACAGGAAGGTGCGGGCGGGGGCAGCGGTCACGGTCATACGGGTCCTAAATCGGCGTGTTTTACCCTTAACCACCATATAATAGGGGCGACAATGTGGCGTCACCCGCTCTTGCCTGTGGCGGTGCGCGGGTTTACCACTGCGCCAAACTGCAAAGGAGCCTACCCCATGTTCACCGGCATTATCACAGACGTTGGCACCGTGACCAAGCTGGAGCAGGAAGGCGATCTGCGCGCGCTTATCCAGACAGGCTATGACACTTCTGGCATCGACATGGGGGCGTCTATTGCAAGCGATGGGGTCTGCTTGACAGTCGTGGGGCTGGGCGACGACTGGTACGAAGTGCAGATCAGCGCCGAGACGGTGGCCAAGACGAACCTTGGCCAGCATTGGGCCGAGGGGCGCCGCGTGAACCTTGAGCGTGCGTTGAAAGTTGGCGATGAGTTGGGCGGGCATATCGTGTCGGGCCATGTCGATGGCGTGGCCGAGATTATCGAGATGAAAGATGAGGGCGACAGCACCCGCGTGACGCTTCGCGCGCCGAAGGATTTGGCGCGGTTCATCGCGCCCAAGGGCTCTGTGGCGCTGAACGGCACCTCGCTGACGGTGAATGACGTCGACGGCTGTGATTTTGGCATCAATTTCATTCCGCATACCAAAGAGGTGACCACTTGGGGCGACGCCAAGGTTGGCGATCTGGTCAACCTCGAAATCGACACGCTGGCGCGCTACGTCGCGCGGCTGAACGAGATGTGACGCGGCGCCCTTCGGGGCGCGCTCTGGCCAAGCGGCGCAGGTCAGGCTAAGAGCCGGGCAACAGATAGATGGAAGCAGCCGATGCAATTTGACAAACCCGGACCGGTCGAGACAGGGCTGAGCGACGCGATTTCTCCGATCGAAGACATCATCGAAGACGCGCGCCAAGGCCGCATGTTCATTCTGGTGGACCATGAGGACCGCGAGAACGAAGGCGATCTGGTGATCCCGGCGCAGTTTGCCGATGCCGCGGCGATCAATTTCATGGCGACCCATGGGCGCGGGTTGATTTGCCTGCCGATGACCTCGGCGCGGGTTGATCATCTGGGCTTGCCGATGATGGCGGTGAACAACTCCTCGCGGCATGAAACGGCCTTTACCGTCAGCATCGAAGCGCGTGAGGGTGTCAGCACGGGCATTTCTGCGGCAGACCGTGCGTTGACCGTTGCAGTGGCGATCTCTGAGCAAGCAGGCTCGGCGGATATCGCGACCCCCGGCCATGTCTTCCCCCTGCGGGCCCGCGATGGTGGCGTGCTGGTGCGGGCAGGGCATACCGAAGCGGCGGTGGATATCTCGCGTCTTGCCGGGTTGCACCCGTCGGGCGTGATCTGCGAGATCATGAAAGACGATGGCGAAATGGCCCGTCTGCCCGATTTGGTGGCGTTTGCGGCTGAACACGGGCTGAAAATCGGCACGATCAGCGACCTGATTACCTACCGCCACAAACATGACAACCTGCTAGTGGAGCGTGACAGCCGCACCGTAACCTCGGCCTATGGTGGCGACTGGCAGATGCGGGTCTTCTCTGACGAAATCACCGGCACCGACCATGTGGTGCTGACCAAGGGCGATATCTCTACCCCCGAGCCGGTGCTGATCCGGACCCATGCGATCAACGCGCTGGAAGATATCCTCGGCCTTGGCCCCAGCCCGGCGGACGAATTGCCCCGCGCGATGCAGATCATCGCCGAAGAGGGGCGCGGCGCTGTTGTGCTGTTCCGCGACCCCTATCCGCGCCTGCGGCTGGATGCCGAAGATGACGAGCGTCCGCGCACCATCAAACGCACCGGGCTGGGCGCGCAGATCCTGTCGTCGATGGGCCTGCATGAGCTTGTCCTGCTGACCGACAATCCCGACACGCGCTATCTGGGCCTTGATGCCTATGCGCTGGAAATCGTGGGCACCCGGCCCATCACCACGGAGTAATCGCCATGGCTTCCGCCGAAGAACACACCATCCTGCCGCGCCCGGAATTTGATGAGCCGGTGAAGCTGCTGATCGTTGTCTCGCCCTATTATTCGGACATTGCGAACGGCATGCTGACCGGCGCCAAGGCCGAGCTTGAGGCCGCGGGTGCCACCTATGAGGTTATCGAGATGCCCGGCGCGCTGGAGATCCCCACCGCCATCGGCATCTCCGACCGGGGCAGCAATTTCGACGGCTATGTCGCTTTGGGCTGCGTGATCCGGGGCGAGACCACACACTACGAGACCGTCTGCAACGACAGCAGCCGCGCCTTGCAACTGCTTGGCCTGCAAGGGCTTTGCATCGGCAACGGCATCCTGACGGTCGAGAACAAGAAACAAGCCGAGGTCCGCGCCGACCCTGAGGGGCAAAACAAAGGTGGCGGGGCGGCGGCTGCGGCCTTGCATCTTATCGCGCTCGCTCGTAAATGGGGCCGCCAGAGCAAGGGCATCGGGTTCAAGCCATTCGGGCAGGACACCTTGATGGCCGGCGACACGGATGGATCAAACATCGCATGACAAGCAACGCGCTTTCGGGCAATCAGAAACGTAAGATGAAGTCGGCCTCGCGGCTCTATGCCGTGCAGGCGCTGTTCCAGATGGAACATTCCGCGCAGACGGTCGATGTCGTGCGTCACGAGTTCATCGACCACCGTTTCGGCGCCGTCTATGAGGGCGACGAAATGCAGGAGGGGGATGTGGATCACTTCTCTCGCGTGCTGGAAGATGCGGTGAACTATCAGGCTCCGATCGACCAGATGGCCAACCGTGCCATCGTCGCCAAATGGGCCATTGCCCGGATCGACCCGACCCTGCGCGCGCTGTTCCGCGCTGCGGGTGCCGAGCTCCGCCATGACGATACGCCACCGCGTGTGGTGATCAAGGAATACGTCGACGTGGCGCATTCGTTCTTCCCCGAAGGGCGCGAGCCGAGCTTTGTGAACGCCGTGCTTGACCATATGGCCCGCGAGGCCCGCCCCGAAGCGTTTTAAACGCAAGGGGAAGTGGCCCCGAGGGGCCATCAACCACATCATTATCTTGGGAAAAGTGACGGGAACCGCGCCTGCCGCTGCTGTTTTATATTCCCGAGGACCTGTATGTACAGGTGGGCGCCAGGTAACCGAACCAGGGCTCGGACAGAGCCAGCTCCCTCGGATTTGCTTAAGGCCACTGGAATGTAACGTTCACGAACAGGGCAGAACCCGTCGACCCCCGATGTAGGGTCCATGGGGGGCTGCGGCAAGGGGGCGAAGGTGGATTTGCAAAACTTCTGCGCTCCGCTCAGTCCTCAGAAGGGATAAAGCCATAGCGGCGTAACTCTTCCGGCAGCAGCACGTAGATTTCATCGGGCGGGGTGACCAGCGCATGTTGCATGAGCAGCGGGTCTACCCCCATGTCATCCAGATAGCGCATCACCTCTCCTTGGCCGCGTTGAATATCCTCCACGGCGACAAAGGCAGGCAGAATCGTGCTTTCGCCGAAGTAATGCTGGTGCACCCCGACCGAGGCGCTGTCGGGGACCCTGCGTGCCTCGCCTGCGGCCAGCAGGTAGGGGCAGGCGGAATAGCAGATGTCGCCCTCACGCAGCGCGGTGTCGAACCCTTCGCGGCGCAGGTAGCGGCCCAGTTCCAGCGCATCGCGGACCGACCCGCCGGGGGAGTTGAGATAGATTTCCTCGGGCGCGGGGGAAATCTCGGCCAGTTGCTTGGCGATCCGCTCTGCATCGCCTGCTTCAATGGCGCCTTCCAGCAATGCCGCGCGACCGCCAGAGACGGGCGTCAGGATCAGCCGGTCGGGCAGGGCGGTATCGGGCATCGGCTGGCCGGGATTTGGCGCGCGTTCGGGGCGAAAGCGGCGGGTCTGGTCGCCGGGGCGGATGGGCTCTGTCAGTTCCGGTGCGCGCGGGCCAAAGCCGGGCAGGCGCAGCCCTTCGCCCAAGTCGCCCCAGAACAGCAGCACCGCGAGGCCCAGTTGAAAGATCAGCACGCCGATCAACACCCGCCCCACGATGGGCGGGCGGCGGGTGCCTTCCAGTTCCTCTGAAGTCTCCTCGCTCATGTGCTTTTTATCGGCGTGACGTGGCCGGGGGCGTCTTCACGCGCGCCCTCATCGGGCAAAGGGGCGGCTTCTGCGGTGGGGCGTTTGTGGGCGGGGCTTTCTTGCAGGGCCACATCGACATCGCGCACGGCGGCCAGTGCTGCGCGGAGCTCGGCAAGGGTCAGCGTGTCTTCGACAGCGGCCCCCTCGCGGCCAGAGCGGATCGCGCCTTGGGTAATGGCGAGGATCATCACCAGCACGGCGGGCAACAGGTCAATCGCAATTGCACCGGCCCAAGAGGGCACGAAGTTGCGCGCATAGAGGATCACCGCATCGGCGCTGGAGATCGGCGTATAGGTCGTGTCGGCGGCGGGCGGCATGGCCTGCACATCCTGCGCCGCGCGTTCCAATGTCGCCGCGCGCTGCGCCAGCACTTCGAGCACCGAGGTGATCGTTGCGCCCTGCGCGCCGCGCTGTTCTTCGTTGCTGCCGTCCAGTTCCGGCAGCACGACGGAGGCCGCCAAATCCTGCGCCGCGCGTTCAACCAGTGGTGCGACCGAAAGTTGCCGCAGACGGGTGATCAGACCGGCAAGGCGCACGGCCTGTTCGGAAAATTCGACTGAGCGTGCTTGAACCGGGCCGGGCTCAACGGTCAGCGCGCGCATCCGGCTGAGGATTTGGTTGCCCTCTGCAAAGGCGTCATTCACCAGCGGGGTCTGCGTGGCGATCTGCGCCTCCAGCCCTGCCAATTCCGCCGATTTCTGCCGCAGGACGCGGAACACCGCGCCGCGCCCGGCAAGGCCCGAAAGGCTGCCTGCGGCCTCTTGTTCGCTCAGGTCCTCAAAACTCTGTCTGACCCGCGCAACGTCGCGCTCAAGCCCTTGGGCAGAAAGGGCGATTTCATGGGTGCGTTCTAGCGCGCCTTGGTAGTCTTGCACCGTTTCGGCCAGATGCTGTTCGACCGCCGCCGACCCGGCCAGCGCCGCGGCGTTCAGCCAACTCGACATCGCGATGATCGCCACGGAGCCGAGGCCCATGGCTCCCAAAAGCCCCATCCGCGCCCGCGTCGTGCGCACGGCGGGGAAGAGCCGCAGCAGATAGGACCAAAAGACGAAGATACCGACCGAGACCGCCACGGAATAGGCGATCGCGGCAAAGGCCGACATGGCGCCGTTGTCATCGAGCAGCGAGGACACGCCAAGGTAGGTGTAGATACCCGAGGCCACGGCCAAAACGCCAAGCGCCGTGCCAGAGAATGTGTCGAGCCATGTCAAATGGCCCTCCAACTCACGGGCATAGCGCACCCCGCGCGCCTGTGTCTCACTCATCGGTTCGCGTTGTGCCATGGGCCCCCCTCGCTTTGCTTGTTTGAAGATAGGGGGTTGTGGGGAAAATACCAAACTTTCCGGTTCGGGCTCTTGCGAATGTTCACTAAATGTTCATATTTGTCCCTATGATGGAAAACGAGATACGACAGTTCCAACCCGGTCAGCTTCTTGCGCGGGGGGTGATGCGGCATTTGGCCGATCTGGGTTTCGCCTCTGTTGAGGAACTGGTGCCAAGGCGCGGCCTGCGGGTGGACGTGATGGCACTTGGCCCCAAGGGGGAGATTTGGATCGTCGAATGCAAATCCTGCCGCGCCGATTTTATGGGTGATGCAAAATGGGAGGGCTATTTGGAGTGGGCGGACCGGTTCTTTTGGGCCGTCGACAGTGATTTTCCGGTCGAGCTGCTGCCAGAGGAAAGCGGCCTTATCATCGGTGACGCCTATGGGGCCGAGATTGTTCGGATGAGCGATGAGACCAAGCTTGCGCCCGCCCGGCGCAAGGTGATGGTGCAAAAGTTCGCGACCCACGCCGCCCGGCGCCTGCACCGGCTGCGCGATCCAGATATGGCGCCGAACTGGTCTTGATTGTGGGGCCGGGCGCTGTTCGTGCTTCGAAAGTAGTGCCTTGGCAGAGCGCTGGAATGACGCAATGCTCTGCAACTACCGCTCCCTCAAAGGGGCTTAACGCCCTTTTTTGTCCGCGCGGTTCGCGGCGGCCATGATTTCTTCGGCGATTTCGCGGGCTTCTTCGGGCGTGAAATCCATCGGAATTTCAACGCCGTCCCCTTCGACAAATAGGCGGACCATGCCTTTGTCGGTCGGGCCGATTTGCAGGTTTGCTTCGATGTCGCGTTCGGTGTCGATGCCCATGGGAGCCTCCGGTTTGGTGGGGCTTATCGCTAGCGCGGCGTGGCGGAAAAGGCAAGGGATCTTGCGGTGTTGCGGGGCTTTGGGGACCGGGATTCGGCAAGGTGCGGATGCCTGCGGGAAACGCTGACCCACTATGCCGCGCGTGGTGGGCTACACTGTCGTCTTCTGGCACACCTCTGAACTGAAACGACTGAACAAGGCGCGGTGCAAGGGCAGGGGCGCAAGAACCCGCGGACAGCCACCGAAGTTTCCCCCGGAAAAGGCGATGATCGGGATGGCGCAAAAATTCTGCCGAAAACCGACCATTCTTCTGTCCCTGAGGTCTTGCATTCCTCTGCCACGGGCGCTAAATCCGCCCCAGTGCCGCCTTAGCTCAGTTGGTTAGAGCGCTTGATTGTGGATCAAGAGGTCCCTGGTTCGAGACCAGGAGGTGGTACCATCCCCCCCTTTAGTAGATCGGTCACTCTTTCCAGTGAGGTTGGCACCTGTCCGTGAGGGCTGGCCGCGCAGTGCCGCGCCAGCGTTTCTACCCTAACCCATAGTTAATTTTAGCTTTTTCTGGAACGTTCACCCTCAGCTTTCGTTGTGACCCCAGCAATTAACGAAAGAGGAGATAGACATGAAAACGCTCACAGCCAGCACCCTTGCCCTGACAATCGCAGGCACCGCCGCTTTCGCAGAAGCCCATATGGTCGACCATTCCAACCTCGACAGCGTAGCGATGAACGAGATGCGCGGCGATCTGATCCGCTCGCGCGATATCACCGGTGGCGAGATCTATACCATCAACGAAGCCGGCGACGAATGGAGCCCCAACACGGCATATTCCGAAATCGGCACCGACTGGAACGAGATCGGTGAGATCGAAGACATCGTGCTGTCCAAAAACGGCCAGATGGTCGGTATCGTAGCCGAAGTCGGTGGTTTCCTCGATATTGGTGACAAACATGTCATGATTTCGACGCCCGACGTGAATCTCGTGGCGGTGGACGACCAAAACTATGCCTATGTCACCCGCCTGAGCGAAGAAGAACTGGAAGCGCTGCCCAGCGTTGACGAAGGTTTCTGGGACTGATCTGAACGGTTAACTTTTTAACGAAAGAGTTTTGACCCCGGCGTGGCACTGTCCACGCCGGGGTTTTTTGTGAATGGGATTAGCCCAACTTCATCACGATGCAGGTGGTTGAGCCGGTGGCATAGAGTTTGCCATCCTCGACCCCGCGTATTTCACCATGCGCCACACCGGTGGAGCGGCCTACGTGATCGGTCAAGCCGATGCAGTCGATCACCATCCCCAAGGGTAGGCCCCGCAGGATATTAATCTTGTATTCCAAAGTGGTATAGACCGAGCCGCGCGGCACTTTCGTCATCACCGCGCAGGCCATCGCCGAATCGAGCAGCGTGCCGTACCAGCCACCATGCACAGTGCCCATCGGATTGGTCATGGCGAAGCTCGGCGCGCCGCGAAAAACGATGCGGCCTTCTTCGACCGAATGCAGCGCATAGCCCATGGTTTGGCCGATGGGCGGGCCGGGGTTGGTGCCGTCGAGGATGGCCTGCATGAACTCCAGCCCCGACAGTTTCAGGGCCTCGGATTGGGACAAAAGGTCAGCAGGGCTTTGGGCGATGCGGGGCATGGTCTTCTCCGGCAGATGAATTTTGCCGGAGGATACGCCCGAGGGGGGCAGGGGCAAGCCCCTGCGCCCGAGGTGCTAAGTTTACGCGACGTCCGACAGATCAACCTGCGGTGTCACACCGATGGCGCGGCAAACATCGCGGGTCAGTTCGGCGCGGTTGAGCGTGTAGAAATGCAGTGCGTCCACGCCTTCATCGATCAACTCGCTGCACAGTTCGGTGCACATGGCTTGGGCCAGCAGGTCATGACGGTCATCGCGGATCGCCGCTTCATAGGCTTGGTCGACCCATTCCGGGATGGGCGTGCCACATTTGACGGCGAATTTGCGGGCCGAGGTCCAGTTGACCACTGGCAGGATGCCCGGCGTGATCGGCTTGTCGATGCCCGCTTTGACGCAGGCGTCGCGGAAGCGCAGGAAGGTTTCGGCCTCAAAGAAGAACTGGGTCAGCGCCTCGTCCGCGCCCGCGTCGAACTTGCGTTTCAGCCAATCGATATTGGCCTGCTGGTCCGTCGCTTCGGGGTGCGGGTCGGGGTAGGCGCCCACGCGGATGGTGAATTTGCCGGTTTTCGCCAGCGCCTCAATCAACTCGCAGCTATCGGCAAAACCTTCTGGATGCGGCTCGAACTTGTCGCTGCCCGCCTGCGGATCGCCGCGCAGGGCGACGATGTCTTTGATGCCCGCTTCGGCGAATTTATCGGCGACGTCCATGGTTTCCGCGCGGCTGGCCCCCACGCAGGTCAAATGCCCGGCGACCGGCAAGCCAGAGGTACGGTGCAGCACATGTGCCGAATCATGGGTCAGATCCCGGGTCGTGCCACCCGCGCCATAGGTGACCGAGAAGAAACGCGGCGCCAGTGGGGCCAGCGCCTGAGCTGCATCCCACAGTTTGAACGCCGCGCCGACGGTGCGGGGCGGGAAGACTTCGAAGGAAACGGCAGGCGTGGTCATTGAGAGATCCTTTTGGCGGTTTCACGTCTTGTCTCACATCTAGCCTTGTGAGACAAACTCATAACATTCATCTTGAACATGAGTAATGCCTCACATGCACATTGAGTTCCGTCACCTGCGCACAATCAAGGCCATTCACGAGGCGGGCGGGCTGGCCCGCGCGGCGGATCAGATGAATATCACGCAATCGGCGTTAAGTCATCAGGTGAAGGGCTTGGAGGATCAGGCCGGGGTTGAGTTGTTTGTCCGGCGCTCAAAACCGTTGAAGCTTTCGCCCGCCGGGCAGAGGCTTTTGAAGCTGGCGCAGCAGGTCTTGCCGCAGGTCGAAGCCTTGCAAGATGAATTCTCGGGGCTGCGGGCAGGCAGCACGGGGCGGATGCATATTGCCATTGAATGCCACGCCTGTTTCGAGTGGCTTTTCCCGGTGTTGGAGCAGTTCCGGCGGCATTGGCAGGATGTGGATGTCGATATCCGCCCAGGTCTGGCCTTTGACGCGCTGCCCGCTCTGCTGCGCGAAGAGGTTGATCTGGTGGTGTCGTCCGATCCCGAAGAACTGCCGGGGGTCGAGTTTGTCGAACTCTTTGATTACAATCCGGTTTTCGTAGCGTCGCAAAGCCATCCGTTGGCCGAGAAACCCTTTGTCGAGGCGGCTGATTTTCGCGGTGAGACGCTCATTACCTATCCGGTGGAACGGACGCGACTGGATGTGTTCAGCCAGTTGTTGATCCCCGCCAAGGTCGAGCCTGCGGCGATCCGACAGGTTGAGCTGACGGCGGTGATCTTGCTGCTGGTGGCGTCCAATCGCGGGGTGTCGGTCCTGCCGGACTGGGTGGTGCGCGAGGTGAAATATTCATCGGATTACGTCACGCGGCCTTTGACGGCACAGGGCATAACGCGGCGGCTTTATGCGGCGGTGCGCAAGGATGATCTGGGCAAACCGTTTATGGATGAGTTGTTGAAACTAGCCGGGCAAGAGGCGCGGAAGTTGCAGCGGGCCTAGGCGGCGTTCTGAGGGGCAGCACCTAGCCTCATCAAATCGCCTACCCTGGGGACGGGCAGGCGATGGCCCGGCGCCTGCGGCTTGATTCCGGGCCAAAGGTAGGCGCAAGGCTTACTTCACCTTAACGATTGCCTTGCCAGTGTTGCCGCCATTCAGCATGTCGATGAACGCCTGCGGCGCATTCTCCAGCCCCTCGGTGATGTCCTCTTTCACTTTTACACGTCCATCCGCGACCATCGGGGCCACCTCGCGGTGGAACTCGGGCATGCGGTTCCAGTGGTTCGAGATGATGAAGCCGCGCACGGTGAGGAAGTTCACCAAAATCGTCCGCCACAGCCGCGGCGCGGTGAGGCCAGCGCCTTCGGCGTCGGCACCAAGCCCGCCTGCGTTATACCACGCGATCATGCCGCAAAGCGGGATACGGCCATGCGGGTTCATCAGCGGCAGTACTGCATCAAGCACTTTGCCACCGACGTTTTCGTAATAGATATCAATGCCATCCGGCGCGGCCTCTTTCAGCGCGGCGCGCAGGGATTTGGCGTCGTCATAGGCGCGGTGGTCAAGGCAGACGTCAAAGCCGAAGTCGCGCTTGGCGATTTCGCACTTCTCGGCCCCGCCCGCGATGCCGACGGTGCGCAGCCCTTTGGCCTTGGCCAATTGTCCCACAATCGACCCGACAGGCCCGGTGGCCGCCGCGACGACAAGCGTCTCACCCTCTTTCGGCTGGCCGATTTCGTTCAGCCCGTACCAACCGGTCAATCCGGGCATCCCCAGCACACCAAGCGAGGCGGTGATCGGTACGGCTTCGGCATCGACCTTTTGACACTGCTTGGCCGGCGCAACGCCGTGGGTCGCCCAGCCAAAGGCACCAAAGGCAAAATCGCCAACGTTAAAGCTCGGATCATTGGAGGCGATCACCTTGCCGACACTGCCGCCCTCCATGAGCCCGCCAATAGGCACCGGCTGGGCATAGGATTTCGCGTCATCCATGCGGCCCCGCATATAGGGATCAAGCGACATGTAGTGCACTTCGACCAAGATTTCCCCGTCGCCCGGCTGGGGCATATCCGCGCTTTCTAGGCGGAAGTTCTCAGGGGTGGGCGCGCCGTCAGGGCGGCTGGCGAGGACGATTTTTTGCATCTGGTCGGACATGGGATTTCCTTCGGGCTGATTGCTTTGGGTCCAAGGTGTCATCTTGTGCTGTTAAAACAACCCGCACGCTGCGTAAGAATGCCCCAGCGGCCTAGGTTTCTGCCCCTTGGCAATTGCGCTCTTGCGCCCTATACGTCCCGCCTTATCCATCAAAGGGCGCGAACAATGATCGGCAGTGCGAATCTTAACATCATGATCAAAGCGGCACGCAAAGCGGGGCGTGCATTGGTCAAGGATTTCCGCGAGGTCGAGAACCTTCAGGTCTCGGTCAAAGGCGCGGGCGATTTCGTGACCAAAGCCGACATTGGCGCCGAGAAGATCATCAAAGACGACCTGATGGGCGCGCGCCCGACCTACGGCTGGCTGGCCGAAGAGGGCGGCGAGGAAGAGGGCCAAGACCCCACGCGCCGTTGGATCGTCGACCCGCTGGATGGCACGACCAACTTTTTGCACGGCCTGCCGCATTGGGCCGTCTCCATCGCGTTGGAGCATAAGGGCGAAATCGTTGCCGGGGTGGTTTTCGACCCCGCCAAGGACGAGATGTTCTTTGCCGAGAAGGGCACCGGCGCTTGGATGAACGAAGGCCGTCTGCGGGTGTCGGGCCGTCACCGCATGATCGAGTCGATCTTTGCCACGGGACTGCCTTTCGGCGGTCGCGCCGATCTGCCAGAAACGCTGAAAGATCTGGGCCGTCTTCTGCCCGTATGCGCCGGTGTGCGCCGCTGGGGTGCGGCTTCGCTTGATCTGGCTTACGTCGCTTCGGGCCGCTACGATGGTTTCTGGGAGCGCCGTTTGAAGCCGTGGGACGTGGCCGCAGGCATGTTGATCGTTAAAGAGGCCGGTGGCCTTGTCGAAGCGATCCGTCCCGAGCGCAATATCCTGCAGCACGGCGAGATTATCTGCTCCAACGAGCCGATCTATTCGACCTTCGCCAAAACGATCCGCGGCTGATTATTCGATCGCTACCGTCTGGCGCAATTCGCCGGTCAACTGGTCAAAGATCAGGATTTCATCCGCGTCCGTCACCACCGCATACCAGCCGCGCCCTTGCGTAAATGCTTGGGCGCTGCTGCCATCGGGCAGGGTGATGCTGCGCGGCATGGTCGGGCCTTGATCGCTCAGACGGGTGACAAGCACGAAGATCAGCACTAGAACCCCGCCAATCATCACGACGGTCAAGACCGTCACCATCCGCCGCAGAAACCGCAGGTTCGCCGGTTCATCAGGGTTGTCCGTGTCCATGTCTCACCGCCGCATTGATTTCATTCTGGGCGATAGCCCGCCCGCCCGTCTTGATAAGGCGCTGGCCCGCGATGTGCCAGAGGAAGCGAACCTGTCGCGCACGAGATTGGGCCGGTTGATCGCCGACGGGGCCGTGACGCTGGACGGTGTCAAAGTCCAAGACCCCCGCGCCAAAGTGATCGAAGGGCAGACGGTGCAGATCACGGTCGAAGAAGCGGCAGAGAGCCACATCCTACCCGAAGAGATCCCCCTGTCGGTGGTGTTCGAAGATGACGACCTGATCGTGATCGACAAACCAGCGGGCATGGTGGTGCATCCGGCCCCGGGCTCGCCTTCCGGCACGCTGGTTAACGCCTTATTAGCACACTGCGGCGATGATCTTTCGGGCGTGGGCGGGATGAAGCGGCCCGGCATCGTGCACCGGATTGATAAGGACACCACGGGGCTGCTGGTTGTCGCCAAATCCGACGCGGCGCATCATGGGCTGGCGGCGCAGTTCGAAAAACATACCGTTGAGCGGTATTATCAAACCCTCGTATACGGGGTGCCCGATGCCAATGACCCGCGTCTGCGCGGCGTCAAAGGCGCGTCCTTTGAGGCGGGGAATATCCTGCGCATGACCACCCAACTGGCGCGGCACAAGACCGACCGCCAGCGGCAGGCGGTGCTGTTCCAAGGCGGTCGCCACGCCGTAACCCGCGCCCGCACGGTCGAGCGTTTCGGCACGCCACCCGTTCTGGCGCTCCTGGAATGTTGGCTGGAAACGGGGCGCACGCACCAGATCCGCGTGCATATGTCTCACGCGGGCCACGGTTTGGTGGGGGATGCGACCTATGGCGGGCGGCGCAAGCTGGCCAAAGCGGCCTTGCCCGAGGCCACCGCCGACGCCATCCGCGCCTTCCCCCGCCAAGCGCTGCACGCCGCTGTTTTGGGGTTTGAGCATCCGGTGACGGGCGAAAGCCTGCGTTTCGAAGCGCCTTTGCCGTCCGATATGGCAGCGCTGTTGCAATTGCTTCGTGAGGGGCCAGCAACCCCGTCGGCGTGACCCCGCCACCTCAGGGAACCGCCCTAGGATTGGTTACGTTTTGTTCACAGAAGCTGTGCAACCATGAACAAAAGCGTGAAGGCTTTTGTCTTGAAAGCACGAAGGGGGCCGCCCATATTGCATGTTAAGCGAAATAACATAGGCCCCGATCAAACTGGGGAAAGGGACAAGACATGGCAAATTATGCAAATCTGCCCGCACCGACACCAGAAGGCGGGCTGAACCGCTATATGCAAGAGATCCGCAAGTTCCCACTGTTGGAGCCTGAGGAAGAATACATGCTGGCCAAACGTTGGGTCGAGGAACAAGATACCGAAGCCGCGCACCGCATGGTCACGTCGCACCTGCGTCTTGCCGCGAAAATCGCGATGGGCTACCGGGGCTATGGGCTGCCGCAGTCCGAGGTGATCTCGGAGGCGAATGTCGGCCTGATGCAGGCGGTCAAACGTTTCGATCCGGAGAAGGGCTTCCGCCTTGCCACCTACGCGATGTGGTGGATCCGTGCTTCAATTCAGGAGTATATCCTGCGGTCGTGGTCGTTGGTGAAACTTGGCACGACCTCGGGTCAGAAAAAGCTGTTTTTCAACCTGCGTAAGGCGAAGAACAAAATTGGTGCCTTGGAAGAAGGTGATCTGCGCCCCGAGAATGTGACAGAGATCGCGACCCAACTGGGCGTGACCGAAGCTGAAGTCGTTTCGATGAACCGGCGGATGTCGGGCGGGGATGCCTCGCTCAACGCCACCGTCGGGTCCGAAGGCGAAGGCACGATGCAGTGGCAAGATTGGTTGGAGGACGAAGACGCCGACCAAGCGGGCGACTATGCCGAACGCGATGAGCTGGAAACCCGGCGTGAGATGTTGGCCGAAGCCTTGGATGTGTTGAACGACCGGGAAAAGGACATTTTGACTCAACGCCGCCTGTCGGACGAAACGGTCACTTTGGAAGACCTGTCGTCGCAATATGATGTCAGCCGCGAACGTATTCGGCAAATCGAAGTGCGTGCTTTTGAAAAGTTGCAGAAGCGGATGCGCGACTTGGCGAAAGAAAAAGGCATGATGGTGGTCAGCTAATTCTCGGCCAACTTAACACAGATGGCCCCGCTCGCAGGAGCGGGGCTTTTTTACGTCTGGCTCGGTTCGGCAAGCCTGCCTTCGATTTCGGCAATCTGTTCAAAGCAGGCGGCGAGGGTGCCGCTCTTCATCGCGCGGGCCGCAGTTTGCAACACTTCACGCTGATGCGCAATCTGGGCCTGTGGCTGGGTTTCAAAATCCCGCAGGGACCACCTGATCAGACGCCAATAGGCGGCGCGAAAGGCATCGCTAAGGATTGGGTTCTCAATCATCTCGGCCAGAGCGTTCAAAAACTGAGCGCGGACTTCAAAAAACGCCTCGGCTTGGTCAAGGTCGCTAATGTCCATCATCCCCAAAAGCCCAGCCAGCGACATGAATTGCGCAGGGGGCGCGAGGCTGGAGGGCGCGCATTTGGCGGCGGCCTCGATAATCGCCACTGCCGCGCAGATATCGTCTGCGCGCATCGAATCCTCCAAGGACGTGACGACAGAACCCACACCGGATTTCACCGCGATCATCCGCTCATAGGCCAAGCGTTGCAGCGCCTGTCGGATGGGCGTGCGGGAGACGCCAAACCGCTGCGCCAAGGCCACCTCGTGCAACATACCATCCGCGATGTCGCGATTCAGGCAGATATCCGCCCGAAGCCTATCTGCAATCGCAGCACTGGATTTAATTTGGTTGAGCATCGCCGGCGTCCTTCGGTCTGTTCACATCTTGCCTGATTAACATGTATACAGGTGCTGCTGCGCTTACTCAAATTTTATGGATGCTGTTATGTCTGTCGATCTGCCTTATTTCGATCCCGAAGCGACCTCAATACGCGCTGTCATTCCCACCCTGCGTGGGGGGCATCTGGCGATGACCGGCTTTCCAGGGCTGCTGACCCATGTCGATGGCTCGGCCTATCTGGACCCGCAACAAATGGCCGGAACCTTGGAAGGATTGCGCGCGACCGGCGCGCATCAATTGCTCATCCTGACTGAGGAAGCAGAGCTTCCCGAGGGGGCATTCCCTTTGATTTCCCAAGTTTCTCAACCCCTTGGCCTAAAACTTTCCTTCGCGGCGATCCAAGATTTCAATGTGCCCGGCGACGCCTTCCTAGCGCAATGGCCAAAGCGACGGGCCGATTTTGAGCAGGCATTGGATGCGGGGGAGACGGTGGCTCTGTCGTGCCAATACGGGGCGGGGCGGAGCGGACTTATTGCGGCTTGGTTGCTGATGGGGACCGGGCTTCCGGCGGGCGATGCCATTGCCCTGGTGCGGGATCACTTCGCTGAGGCTATCGAAAACAGCCTTCAGGAGACCTGGCTCCTAGAGGTCGAAAGGGCGGGATAAGCGCTCCATTCGCATAGATCGTGTGAAAAAAGATTGTCGAATTATACGATCGCCCCATTGTCGGCAAGTTCTTGCCCCATTCTTGCCGCAATTGGATCGGACAACATGTATACAGGTTGGGCAGCAGCGGAACCTCCCGAGGGAACGCAACAGCCCACAGAAAGGGAAGACTAACGAACAGACGAGTAGAAAGAGGATTAGACATGCAAAGCCGCTCCATCGCGCCAGAAACATCCGGCCCCATCGCGTCCCTCAATGCAGGTGACATTATCCGCCGTCGGCGCAGCTATGAACCCGTTACCGTCTGTCATCCTTCCGATGAATTTCCCGCTGTTCTAAACATTTGCAGTGCGCGTTTCCACAGTGTCCACCATGACCGCGACTTTGGCAGGGTGGAGGCGGTGGTAGAGGTGGCCTATACGCACCATTCGCGCGCCATGCCGCAAACGGTGTACCTACGCACCAACGTGCCGCTGCGTCCCGCGGGGCAGCGCCAAGAGCTTCGCCAACGGCTCATCCAAAGTGCCGTTACCCTGTCCGTCCTGATCAATCGTCAAAATGAAGGAGATACGACCCTGCGTGCTGCTTGACTCACAGCCCAATGCCTAGCAACTGCACCCCCTTATGGGGGTGTTTTTTTATGTCGGGCAGGCGGTACGGTCGCGTTTCGCGCAATTATCCTCCGGCGCACCGGCTCGGCCTTTGAGCCTTGTATATTCGCGCAAGCCCCCCATTTGTTACACTCTGATGAAGGCAACCCGGGCTAGGCATAGATGTCGGGTGCAGGTCCGTGACATGCGGCCCACGGGCGCCATATCAATGATGAGCATAGCAACAGGAGGGCGTGACATGGCAGGCGGATGGGCGCGTGATGGCGCGGTAAGCGAACAGATCGAAGCATCCATATCGGACGAATTGGCACGATTGAAAGCCCGCCGCGCGCCGGTGGGTGAGAGCCTGACCCATTGCGCGGAATGCGAAGAGCCTATCCCCGAAGCACGACGCATCGCTCTGCCGGGGGTGAAGCTTTGCATTGATTGCGTGCGCGACCGGGACGGGCAGGCGCAGATGCGCGGCGGGATAAACCGGCGCGGGTCGAAAGACAGCCAGTTGAAGTGAGGTTAGGGGCGCATTGCCCGGCGCCGACGCCGAAGAGAGCGCCAGCGCCGATACAACCGCACATCCATCGCCGCCACCATGAAACCAAGCGGCAGCATCCAAAAGCCGAGGATCGGCAAGAACCCTAGGATGCCGCCGCAGATCAGCAGCAGGCCGAGCGCAAACCTGAACCCGGGCGGGACCCGCCTTTGGACCCAAGCAAAGAACGGCGCGAACCTGTCCTTCATGCGCTCGGCGAGGGACATCAGTCCTCCATCGCTTCCAATTCGTCGATCATGTCAGAGATCATCGACAGCCCCTTGTCCCAGAAGGCGGGGTCAGAGGCATCAAGCCCGAAGGGGGCCAGAAGCTCCTTGTGGTGTTTCGAGCCGCCTGCTTTCAGCATGTCGAAATACTTCTCTTCAAAGCCTTCCTCGCCCTCGGCGTAGACCGCGTAGAGCGCGTTTACCAGCCCGTCGCCAAAGGCATAGGCATAGACGTAGAAGGGCGAATGCACGAAATGCGGGATATAGGCCCAGAAGGTCTCATAGCCGTCCATATACTCGAATGCTGGCCCAAGGCTCTCGGCCTGAACGCTCATCCACAGCGCGTTGATGTCGTCGGGCGTAAGCTCCCCGCCGCGGCGCGCTTCGTGCAATTTGCACTCGAAATCATAAAAGGCGATCTGGCGCACGACCGTGTTGATCATGTCCTCGACCTTGCCTGCCAGCAGCACCTTACGTTCTGACTGCGTCTTGGCCGTGTCGAGCATTTTGCGGAAGGTAAGCATTTCGCCAAAGACCGAGGCCGTTTCGGCCAATGTCAGCGGGGTCGAGGACAGCATCTCGCCCTGATCGGCGGCCAGCACTTGGTGCACGCCATGGCCCAATTCATGCGCCAGCGTCATCACGTCGCGCGGTTTGCCGAGGTAGTTCAGCATCACATAGGGATGCACGTCGGTCACGGTGGGATGCGCGAAGGCGCCCGGTGCTTTGCCCGGTTTCACACCCGCGTCGATCCAGCCCTTGGTGAAGAACGGCTTGGCCAACTCGCCCATGCGCGGATCAAAGGCGGTATAGGCTTCCATCACGGTCGCTTCGGCCTGCGCCCAGTCGACCACCTTGGGGTCTTCCATCGGCAGCGGCGCGTTGCGGTCCCAGACCTGCATCACATCAAGGCCGAGCCACTTGCGCTTCAGCTCATAGTAGCGGTGGCTCAGCTTCGGATAGGCTTCGACCACGGCGTTGCGCAGCGCTTCGACCACCTCGGGCTCGACATGGTTGCTGAGGTGCCGCCCGGTCTGCGGTGTCTCCATGCCGCGCCAGCGGTCGATGACCTCTTTCTCTTTCACCTGCGTGTTGTGGACGCGGGCGAAGGTGCGGATGTTGCGGCCCAACACATCGGCCAGTTCTCGCGCGCCCGCCTCGCGCTTGCTGCGGTCGGGGTCGGTCAAGAGGTTCAGCGTGCCTTCGATGTTGAGCGTCTCGCCGTCGACTTCGAATTCCAGCCCGGCGATTGTCTCGTCGAACATCCGCTCCCAAGCGTCGCCGACCACGCCGAGGTCGTGCAGAAATTTCTCCATCTCATCCGACAGCTGGTAGGGCTTCATGGCGCGGATGCGGTCGAAGACGGGTTTGTAGCGTGCCAGATCCGGGTTTTCGTCCAAGAGTTTGGCAAGGTGATCGTCGGGTAGCTTGTTCAGTTCCAGCGTGAAAAAGACCAGCGGCGTGGTGTAATCGGTGATTTTCTCTTGGCAGTCAGACATGAATTTGGCCCGGCCTGAGTCCGTCGTCTGTTGGTAATAGCGCAGGCCCGCGTAGGACATGATGCGCCCCGCGACCTGATTGATCTTTTCGTTGCGCAACACACAGTCGAGCAGCCCTTTGGCGTCGAGCGCAGCCAGATTGCCTTGGTAATCAGTGGCAAAACGCGCGCAGGCTTCCTCTAGCCAGTCGAGGTCGCGCTTCAGTTCGGGCGCGTCTTCGGCGGTGTAAAGGTCGCTCAGATCCCATTCCGGCAGATCGCCGAGGTTTTTGCCCCCGGCGCTGGCGTTGGCATCGTGAAGCGGGAAGGGAAGCTGAAACATCGGTGTACCTCATTTGCGTTTCGTCACATCTATGCCTCCGGACGGGCCGGAACAACCTATCCGTAGATGCGCAGCATTTCTTTCAGATCGTCGAGGGTATTGGCCTCTTGCAATGGCTTGTCCTTGCGCCAGCGCAGCATGCGCGGAAATCGCAGGGCGACGCCGGATTTATGACGCGGGCTGGGCTGGATGCCTTCAAAGGCGATCTCGAATACATGATGCGGCGTGACCTGCCGCACGGGGCCAAAGCGTTGCTGCGTGTTCTTGCGCACCCAAGCGGTGATCTGGCGGAATTCGGCATCCGTCAGGCCGGAATAGGCCTTGGTGAAGGGGACCAGATCATTGCCGTTCCAGACTGCAAAGGTGAAATCGGTAAAGAGGTTCGCCCGGCGACCCGAGCCCGATTGCGCATAGATCATCACCGCGTCGATGGTCAGCGGGTCCAGCTTCCATTTCCACCAGTCGCCCTTTTTGCGGCCCGAGAGATAGGGGCTGTCGGCGCGTTTCAGCATCAACCCCTCGGCCTGCGCCTCACGCGCGGTTTCGCGTAAGGAGGCGAGTTGGTCCCAATCGCTGAACTGGTGCTGCGGCGAGAGGCGCACCGGCGCGTCCTCGGGCAGATCGGCGGCGG
Source organism: Sulfitobacter sp. W002 (assembly GCF_025142135.1). Lineage (NCBI taxonomy): Bacteria > Pseudomonadati > Pseudomonadota > Alphaproteobacteria > Rhodobacterales > Roseobacteraceae > Sulfitobacter > Sulfitobacter sp. W002. The sequence continues at coordinate 1,358,325 of NZ_CP081126.1, forward strand.
CTTCTTCCAGCAGGGCGCGGCGCTCGGCGAAAGGGCGGTGGCGGATGTCGTCGCCCTGCCATTCCAGAAGGTCGTAGGCATGCAGCACCACGGGGGCGTCCTTCAAAAGCTTCTTCGGCACCGTCTTGCGGCCGATACGGGCCTGCAAAGCGTTGAAGGATGAGGGGAATTCAGCCCCCGGCTGCCAGACCAGCAACTCGCCGTCGAGCACCGTGCCCGGCGGCAGGTGATCGACGGCGCGGGCAAGCTCGGAGAAACGGTCGGTCATCAGTTCTTCGCCGCGTGACCAGACGAAGTAGTCGCCGTCGCGCAGGATAAGCTGGCCGCGGATGCCGTCCCATTTCCATTCCGCGCGCCAGCCTTCGGGGCTGCCGAGGGCCTCCGGCCCGTCCTCCAGCGCATAGGCGAGGTAGAAAGGGTAGGGGCGCGAGGCGTCTGCGCTGGCGTCTTCGGCCTCGATCAGGCTGTGCCATGTCACGTCATCGGGGTGCCAGTTGCCCATCAGGCGGTGCGCCATTTCCGGCTCAGGACGGCCACTGGCGCGGGACAGGGCGCGGGTCATCAGCTTTTGGCTGATGCCGATGCGAAAGCCGCCGGTGATAAGTTTGTTGAACAGGAACCGCTCGGTGCCGCCAAGCTGTTGCCAAGCCGAAAGGACGAATGCCTTGCGCGCCGCGTCGTCTTCGTCTTTCAGCCCGCGCAGGGCGTTGATCCATGAGGTCAGCGTGCCGGTGTCGTCGTTCTCCACCGGGGGGAGGACCAGCGCGATGGTCTCGGCCAGATCGCCGACGATGGCGTAGCTGTCCTCGAACAGCCACAGCGGCACACCGGACGCCTCTGAGGCCCATTCGCGGAGCTTGGTCGTGGTGACGGCGCGTTTCGGGCGGCGGCCCGAGAAAAGCGCCACGGTCCAAAGACGGTCGTCTTCGGCCGCGGTGGTGAAATACTCGGCCAAGGCGGCGACCTTTACCGTGGTTTTGGTGGTCTGGTCGACGGCATTGAATAGAGCGGCAAAGTCCTTCATTCGCTGTCGCCTCCATCGCTGTCGAACTGGGTCGGGACGACCTGCGCGTTCCAGCCCTCGTCGTTAAGGTAACGCGTGAAGATATCGGTGTAACCATGGGTTACGTATATGTTTTCCGCGCCAGTCTCACGGATGGCCCAAAGCAGCCCATGCCAATCCGCATGGTCCGAGATGACAAATCCACGATCCCCCGCGCGCCGTCTGCGCACCCCGCGCAGCGCCATCCAGCCCGAGGCAAAGGCGCTCTCCTGCGGTCCAAAGCGCCGCGCCCATTGGCTGCCCAAGGCCGAGGGCGGCGCCAGCACCAACGCGCCGGGATGCTCCTTTGGCACCAACTCGGGCGTCACGAGCGTGGTGTCGGGTAGGGTGATGCCCTGTCCGCGCAGCACCGCATTGGTATTTTCCACCGCCGTATGGGTCAGGATGGGGCCGATCGTGGGATCGAGCATCGACAGGAGTCGCTGCGCCTTGCCCAGCGAATAGGCCCCCAGAAAAGCCGTCTTTCCAGTGGCCTTGCAGCCTGCCCACCAGTCGTTAATCTGGCCTGCCACCTCGGCCTGCGGCGCCCAGCGAAAGACCGGCAAGCCAAAGGTGCTCTCGGTAATGAAATGGTGGCACTGGACCGGCTCGAAGGGCTCTGACATGCCATCGTCGATCACCTTGTAATCGCCCGAAGCGACCCAGACCTCGCCCGCGACCTCGACCCGGATCTGCGCGCTGCCGGGCACATGGCCCGCCGGGTGGAAAGACACCATCGCCCCGCCAATCTGGCGCGTTTCGCCATAGGCGATACCCTCAATAATGATATCTCCCAGACGATGGCGCATGACGGGCAGGGCAGCGTGGGTGGCAAGGTAACTGCCCATCCCGTCGCGGGCATGGTCGGCATGGCCATGGGTGATCAATGCCCGGTCAACGGGGCGCCAAGGGTCGATGTAAAAGTCACCGGCGGGGCAATAGATGCCGTTTTCGGTAAAGGTAAGGACGGGTTCACGTGTCATCCCAAGCAATCTAGGCGGCGCGGGCCGATTGCACAGAAAAATGACGCCTGAGGGGGCTTAACCGGTGATATTGCCCAGATAGAGCTTTTCCAAACCGTCGAAGATCGGCTTGCGCAGCTCCGGCCTCTCCAACAGCACCTCATGCTCGCCGCCCGGAACAATCTCTAGCCGCCCGCCTTTCCACTGCGCCATGCGCCTGTGCACCCGGTCGGTTGCGACGATCCGCTCGTTGCTGCCAAGGTAGGTGACGCAGGGAATGTTGGGCGCGGACCGCCCGGCGAGGTGCTTCGTCTCGGCCAGCGCCTCGCGCAGCCAGACAAAACTGGGGCCGCCAAGGCTAAGCTCAGGGTGGGCGGCCAGTTGATCGCGCATCATGTCGTACATCTGTGGGTCGGAGGTCAGCAGGTTGTCCTCGAAAGGAGCGATGGCGGGGTAGGCTTCGATCTTGGTGCCCGGCGGCAAGCGGTGGCCCTGTCCGACCCGGGGCATGAACTGCGCCAAGGACCAAGCAACGGCGCGCAGGTGCGGGACAACATAGATGCCCCACATCGGGCCCGTGAAAGCGACGGCCTGCACCGGCAACCCCTCCATCACGGCGCGCAGCCCGATGCAGCCCCCCATGGAGTGCGCCAGCAGGAAATAGGGCCGCGGCAGGTTCAGGCTGCGCGCAGCACGCAACATCGCGGCAACGTCTTTTTGATAGTCGCTGAAAACATCCACATGGCCGATGCGCGTATCCGGCAGCAGCCGGTCCGACAGGCCCTGACCGCGCCAGTCAATCGCCATGGTGGCAAGGCCGCGCCGCGCGAAGTCGGCGGCGCAAAGCCCGTATTTTTCAATATATTCGGTCCGCCCGGGGAACAGCAGCACCGTGCCGCGCGCCCCGGCGCAGGGCCAATGACCCAGCCTGATCCGCTTGCCATCCGATGTCTCTGCCCAATGGGCTTGGCCCCCCTCGGGGCCGGGGGCGATATCGGTAAAAAGCGGGGCCGGGTCCAGCTGCATCAGCCGAGCACAGCGGCGAGCTTCATCGCCATGCCCATGTCGCCGTCGATCTTGAGCTTACCGGTCATGAAAGCAGAGGTCGGGTTGGTGTCGCCTTCGAGGATCGACTGGAAGGTTTCCGCGTCGGCGCTGAGCGTCACATCCGCTTCTTCGTCAGCGGCGCGTGCGCCATTTTCGTCCATCATCACGGTGCCTTCTCCTTCGATGTCGAACTTGGCTGTGCCGTCAAAATCGCTACCGGCCAGCTTTTCGTTCAGCACCACAACCGCTTCGTTCACAATATCGCTCATCGCTCGCCCTTTTTTGGCATTTGGCCCCGCTACGTCTGGAATTGCGGCGGCAGCCTGTTACATTCAGTTTTGTTATGCGCATCATACCCGTCAACCTCAAACATACCGTTGCGGCAGTTGGTGGCTTTGTGTTGCTTGCGGGCATGGCCGTGGCCGAGGGGGCGCTGCCTGAGCTTATGCAAAAGCTGCGCGAGGCCCCGGCGGCCGAAGCCCCCAGAATCGCCCTTGAGGTCGAAGCGCATTGGCAGCGGTCCGGTTCGGCTGCGATGGATTTGCTGCTGGCGCGAGGGCGCGAAGCGATGGCAAATGGCGACAGCCGGTTGGCGATAGAGCATTTGACCGCGCTGACCGATCACGCCCCCGACTTTGCCGAAGGGTTTCATACGCGGGCGCAGGCCTATTATGGGGCCAACCTCTACGGTCCCGCGCTGGATGATCTGGAGCGGACACTGGCGCTGAACCCCGACAATTATAACGCGATCTTCGGCCTTGCCGTAATGCTGCAGGAGTTTGGAGATCTGGGCCGCGCGGCGGAGCTGTACCGCAAGGCGCTCGCCCTCAACCCGCATCACGAAGACGCCCGGTCGGCCCTTGAAGGGCTGCGCCGGGACGGCATCGGGCGCGAGCTTTAATTCAAGGATAGACAGGTGGCAGGCAACAAGCGCGTCGTGGCCGTTCTCGGCCCGACAAATACCGGCAAGACGACCTATGCAATTGAGCGGATGCTGGCGCATCGGACCGGGGTGATCGGCCTGCCGCTGCGGCTGTTGGCGCGTGAGGTCTATGACCGGACCGTCAAGGCGCGCGGGCCCTCGGTCGTGGCCTTGGTCACCGGCGAAGAGCGGATCGTGCCGCCGCGCACGCAATACTGGGTCTGCACCGTTGAGGCGATGCCGCAAGAGATGGGCGCGGATTTCGTGGCCATCGACGAGATCCAGCTCTGCGCCGACCCCGAGCGCGGCCATGTGTTCACCGACCGTTTGCTGCGGGCGCGTGGCCTGCATGAGACGCTGTTCATGGGCGCCGACACCATGCGCGGGACGATTGCCGCACTGGTGCCGGGCGTCGATTTCATGCGCCGCGACCGGATGAGCGAATTGATCTATTCTGGTCAGAAAAAGATAAGCCGAATGAAGCCGCGCAGCGCGATCGTCGGCTTTTCGGTTGAGAATGTATATGCCATCGCCGAGCTGATCCGCCGCCAAAAGGGCGGTGCCGCGGTGGTGATGGGGGCGCTTTCGCCGCGTACGCGCAATGCGCAGGTAGAGATGTACCAGAACGGAGAAGTCGACTATCTGGTCGCCACCGATGCCATCGGCATGGGGCTTAACCTAGACGTTGATCACGTCGCCTTCTCGGCGCTTTCCAAATTCGACGGGCGTCGCATGCGGCCGCTGGCCCCGAATGAGTTGGCGCAGATCGCGGGCCGGGCAGGGCGCGGGTTCAAGTCCGGCACCTTCGGCACCACCGGCGATGCGCCTGCGCTGGACGATCACGTGGCCCGCGCGATCATGGATCACAACTTTACCCCGCAGAACAAAGTGAACTGGCGCAATCATGCGCTGCAATTCGGCAGTATCGATCGACTGATCCAGACGCTGGAAATGCCGCCCGAGGATGAGCGGCTGGTGCGGGCGCGTGAATCCGATGATCTGCGGGCCTTGAAAGCGCTTGCCCAAGTCGATGAGGTTTTCGCCCGCGCCACTGACGGCGCATCTGTGCGGCTACTTTGGGATGTTTGCCGCATTCCTGACTTTCGCGGCATCAGCCACGCGGAACATGCGGGGCTCTTGGAGACCATTTTCAACGACCTGCACCAGCGCGGATATATTCCCGACGACTGGTTGGCGCGACAAATCAAGAGAATTGATCGAACCGATGGCGACATTGATGCGTTGTCCAAACGACTCGCGTTTATTCGCACATGGACCTACGTTGCGCAGCGCAAAGGCTGGACAAAGGACGAAAGCCATTGGCGCGACACGACGCGTGTCGTAGAAGACCGCTTGTCGGACGCTCTGCATGAGCGTTTGACTCAAAGATTTGTAGATCGGCGCACATCCGTATTGCTGCGCCGGCTTGGACAGAAGGAAGCCATGGTGGCCGATGTAAACGAGACCGGTGAAGTCACCGTTGAAGGTGAATTTGTAGGTAAGCTGGACGGGTTCCGCTTTCGGGTGGACAAGGGCGCGGGCGCGGCCGAGGACAAGACGGTGAAAACCGCCGCATTGCAGGCCTTGGCTCCGCAATTCCATCTGCGTGCCGACCGGTTCTACAACGCACCCGATACCGAGATTGATTTCACCGAACAGGGCGGCCTGATGTGGGGCAGCGCTGCAGTTGGTAAACTGACCGCTGGCAGCGACGCGCTGAAGCCGCAGGTTGAGGTTTTCGTCGACGATATCGCCGGTCCGGAAGTGGCGGAGAAGGTGAAGCGCCGTTTGCAGCACTTCATCGACCGCAAGGTTTCCGCATTGTTCGAGCCGCTGCTGGGGCTGAGCAAGGATGAGACGCTGACTGGCTTGGCCCGTGGCTTTGCCTTCCAACTGGTTGAGAATTTTGGTATTCTGCCGCGCGCCCAAGTGGCCGAGGACGTGAAAGCGCTGGATCAAGACGCCCGCGGTGCTTTGCGTAAACATGGCATCCGCTTTGGCCAGTTCACCATCTTTATGCCGCTGATGCTCAAACCCGCGCCGACCCGTCTGCGCTTGGTGCTATGGTCGCTCAGCAAGGGCCTGAACGAGTTCCCGGAATCCCCCCCTCCCGGTCTGGTGACCATTCCGGTCGAAACCGGCGCGCCCGAAGGGGCCGACACCATGTCGGGCTACCGCAATGCAGGCAAACGCGCGATCCGCATCGATATGCTGGAGCGTTTGGCCGACATGCTGCGTGCCGAGGATTCCCGTGGTGGGTTTGAAGCCAAGCCAGACATGCTGTCGATCACCGGCATGACCCTTGAGCAATTCGCCGACCTGATGGAGGGCTTGGGGTACAAGGCGGAAAAAGACGAGCGGACCAAGGTGAAACCCGTTGATGTCGTGATGCCGAAAGATGGCAGCCATGATGCAATGGACCCCTCTGCCGATACCAACGTGCCCGAAAAGCTCGACAGCGACCTGCCCGGCGATGACGCGGCAGACAAGCCAATCATGGATGTCGCCGCCGAAGAGCCCGCAGGCGGTATCATCGAAACCCCATCGGATGAGACCAACCCCGACGACCGCCCGGCGGACGTGGCCCAGATGCCCGACGATGGCATTGCGCCCATGGCCGATGTGGCGGCGGAAGACCCCGAGGTCGATACCAACATCCCCGAAGTGCCGGCCGAAGAAATCCCGCAGGGCACCGCACCCGACGCCGATGTCGCCGGGCCGGAATTGGAGACCTATTATATCTTCACCTGGGCGCGCAGCCCGCGCGGCAATGCCGGTGGCAACCGCCGCGGGGGGGACCGTCCTCAGGGGCAGGGCAAGCCGCGTGGCAAGCCCGCCAAAGGCAAGGGGCGCAAGCCCGGTGGTGACAAGGGCGGCAAATCGCAAAACTTCTCTGCGCGTCCGCCGCGCAAGGAAAAGCAGATTGACCCCGATAACCCCTTTGCCGCCGCGCTGATGGGGCTGAAGGACGACAAGTAAGTGGTAGCGGGCGCGAAACTGCGGCTGGACAAATGGCTGTGGCACGCCCGCTTTTTCAAGACTCGCTCGCTCGCTGCCGCTCAGGTGGCGGGCGGCGCGGTTCGGATCAACGGGACCCCCACCCAGAAACGTGCTAGCAACGTCGGCCCGGGCGATGTGCTGACCTTCAGCCAGGGCGATCACGTTCGTGTCATCCGGATTGAGGCAATAGGCCAGCGGCGTGGTCCGGCCCCTGAGGCGCAGGCGCTTTATACCGATCTGTCCCCGCCGCAGCCAAAACCAAAGGACAGACAGCCCGAAAATCCCGGTTTTGAGGGAAAGGGCCGCCCGACCAAGCGCGACCGCAGGCAGCTTGATCTTTCTAAGGCACGCCACCTTGAATGATCCCGCGCCCCGGTTTAGCTAGTCCCTCACATACCCAGCCAGAGTTTCCCGCATGACCTATATCGTGAATGACGCCTGCATCGCCTGCAAATACACCGACTGCGTCGAAGTATGTCCGGTGGATTGCTTCTATGAAGGCGAGAACATGCTGGTGATCCACCCCGATGAATGCATCGACTGCGGCGTCTGCGAGCCTGAGTGCCCCGCCGATGCGATCCGCCCGGACACCGAGCCGGACATGGAGAAATGGGTGGAGTTCAACCGCAAGTATTCCGAGCTTTGGCCCGTCATCATCACCAAGAAAGACCCGCTGCCCGAGGCAGAGGAGATGGACGGCAAAGAGGGCAAGATGGAGCTCTTCTCGGAAAAGCCGGGCGAGGGCGGCTGAGGCCCAGCCGATTCGCGCTTTGTTGCCGCTTTGTGACCTCAAGATTTCGGGTTAAACCGCTGGAATGACCGGGAAACCGCCAAGTGGGACTTGGTGTAGCTTTCGGACGGCGTGATTCTGTGCTATGATGTCTTCAAGCTGTAACACACGAGCCTGATAATGTTTCGACCCTGCTGCCAAGGTTGACCTCACATTTCTAAATTAAACGCACCCGAACGCAGACCGCTCAGGCTGCGCTTCGCATGCGTTTTACGTGCTGTTCAGGTGTCTGAGTTAATGGCGGGGCTTCCCCCGCGCGCCAAGGAGCGACCTATATGACCAAATCGAAAAAGCTTGATTTCCGCCCCAATGAATTCGTCGTCTATCCTGCGCATGGCGTGGGGCAGATCATCTCGATTGAGGAGCAGGAAGTTGCCGGCATCGCGCTGGAGCTGTTCGTGATTTCCTTTGAGAAAGACAAGATGACCCTGCGGGTGCCGACCCATAAGGCGACCGAAATCGGCATGCGTGCGCTGTCCACGCCCGACGTGATCAACCACGCGATGAAGACCCTCAAGGGCAAGGCCAAGGTCAAGCGTGCCATGTGGTCCCGCCGCGCGCAGGAGTATGAGCAAAAGATCAACTCCGGCGATCTGATTGCCATTGCCGAGGTGGTGCGCGACCTGCACCGCACCGACGACCAGCGCGAGCAGAGCTATTCCGAGCGTCAGCTTTATGAAGCGGCCCTTGAGCGTCTGACCCGCGAAGTGGCCGCCGTTTCGGGGGGCGACGAACTCGCCGCCGCGAAACAGGTGGGCGATGTGCTGGAAAGCCGCGTCGCCGCTTAAGAGCGCCGCAGGTTGAGATTATGCCGCGTCCCCTAGGGGGCGCGGTTTTTTTGTTAAGGGATGGCCTGCCAGCCGTAGGCCATCATCTGACAGCCGGTTAGCAGGGCGATCTCTGTCACCTGTTGGGTCGCGCCCAGCACATCGCCGGTCTGCCCGCCGATCTTGCGTTTGGCAATCTGGCGCACCACCAGCGCCCCGAGCAGCCCCAAAAGCGCCAAGCGCCATGCTGAATAGTCCGGCGCGACCGCGATCACCACCACGCCAAACAGCACTGCCACCGCCGTCGCCAATTCGCCGGGGCGGCCGGTGCGATCTGACAGCCCATCGCGGCGCACCGTCGGCAGGCTATCCATCACCCAGACCATCGCGGCGCGTGACCCGCAAGAGGCGATGACCAGCGCCCTGATCAGCGCCTCATCGGTGATCAATTCGCTGATCAGATACCAGCGCAGCAACAGCGACAGCACCAGCGCCACCACGCCGTAGGTGCCGATCACGCTGTCTTTCATGATGCGCAGCCGTTTCTCTGCCGTCCAAGCGCCCCAGAACCCATCGGCGCAATCAGCAAGGCCGTCTTCATGCATCGCCCCGCTCAGCATCACCAAGGCGAGCAGCACGAAAGCCGCGGTCAGCGGCGGGGTTGCCCCCATCTGCGTTAACGCCAGCCCCACGGCCCCCGCAATCAGCGCCAGCACAATGCCTACCAGCGGATAGGCCCAAGCGCTGCGGGCCGGGGGGCGCTGCGGCTCGTTCGGGAAGTGGAAATGCGGCAGGGGCAGGCGGGTCAGCAGGGCAAAGGCCACCGCGATGTCACGGGCGCGAAAGGCATGCCTTAGGGTGGTGATGTCGGGAATGGCCATTATTTCGCCCCTTCGGCACTTTCAGCGCCGACAGGCTAAGGCTAGAAACGATTGAATATCAATCCGCAAAGGGCCGCATATGAACACGTCTTTCGCCAGTCTTTCCGAATTTCGCAGCCTTTTGCGCGCGATGCCCGCCTGCGACAGCGCCGCGATGGAAGAGGCGCGCGCCCATGATAGCATCCTCACGAAACCTCCCGGTGCGCTAGGCCGGTTAGAGGAACTGGCGATCTGGTACCGAGGCTGGCGCAGCGGTGCCCGGGCCGAGATTGCAGCGCCTCAGATCATCGTTTTTGCGGGCAACCACGGGGTTGCCGCGCGGGGTGTCTCGGCCTTTCCGGCAGAGGTGACCGCGCAGATGGTGGCGAACTTTCAGCACGGCGGGGCGGCAATCAACCAAATCGCGCGGGTGAATGGGGCGAGCCTTGATGTGGTCCCGCTGTCATTGGACAAGCCGACCAAGGATTTCACCGTTGAGCCCGCGATGGACGAGGATGAATTCCTCGAAGCGCTGCGCGCCGGTTGGGAGGCGGTGAACTCCGAGGCCGATCTTCTGGTTGTGGGCGAGATGGGCATTGCCAACACTACCTCTGCCGCTGCCCTTGCCAGCGCGATCTTGGGCGGCGGGGCCGAATCCTGGACCGGGCGGGGCACCGGGGTGGATGATGCGGGCCTGTCGCTGAAAACCGACGTCGTGGCCGAGGGCGTTGCCCTGCACGCGGACAAGGGCGACGGTTTGGAGAGCCTGCGCCGCCTTGGTGGCCGTGAACTGGCCGCGATGGCCGGGGCCATGGCACGGGCGCGGCAGCTGCGCATTCCGGTGATCCTAGATGGTTTCATCTGCTGCGCCGCCGCGCTTGGCCTCGCGCGCACCACACCGGGCGCGCTGGATCACTGCGTTGCGGGCCACCTCAGCGCGGAAAGCGGCCACCGGCGTCTGCTGGGCGCGATGGGCAAGGAGCCGCTGCTGGAGTTGAACCTGCGGCTCGGCGAAGGCTCTGGCGCGGGCGTGGCGATCGGCATCCTCAAGACCGCCCTTGCCTGCCATGCGGGCATGGCCACCTTTGCCGAAGCGGGCGTCAGCGACGCATAGCGCGGTGCCGGGCAGCCCCCCAGAAAGGGAGCTGGCAGCCCGGTTCAGGCGCTTTCCTTGCCCTTGCTTTCACCCAGATTGAGAAAGGCCGTTTCCAAATCTTTCTGCAATTCTTTCGCCCGAGCGACATAGGCGGCGTTCTGCGAAGGGGGCACATCCGGGCGCCAGAGGGCCGCCAATTCGCGAACCGAGTCCCGGTCATGGGCATAGAATAGCTTTTGCGCCTCATTCGCTTCGAAATCCGAAAGCCCCATGTTTTCCAACACATAGCGCCCGGCCCTGAGGGAGCTGTCGAACATCTCGCGCACGATGTCATTCGACCCGGCCTGATAGTGGCGATAGACCTCTTCGCGGTCGCGGGCACGGCTAACGATATGCAGATTCGGGTTCTCTTTGCGCGCGTAGGAGATCAGAGAGACCGCCGATTTAGGGTCATCAAGGGCCACCACCAAGACGCTGGCGTCTTGCAGCCCCGCTTTGCGCAGGATGTCGGGCCGCGTCGGATCACCCAAAAACCCTTTGAAGCCAAAACGCCGCATGACGGCGATGGTCTCGGGGTTGTGGTCCAACACGACGGTTTGAAAGCCGCTGGCCTGCACCATCCGGTTCACCATCTGCCCAAAGCGCCCCACGCCCGCGATGATCACCGGACCGCTGCTGTCGATCTCATCGGCGATGACGGGGGCGCTGTCGTCGAGGCGTCGGCTGATCAGGTCGTGCAGGATAAACAGCAGCGGCGTGATCAGCATGGTCAGCGCCACCACCAGCAAGAGCGTCTCGCCAATCGGGTCGGGCATGACACCGGTGGCGAGGGAGAAGCTGACCAGCACAAAGCCAAACTCCCCGGCCTGCGCAAGTGCCAGCGTAAACAGCCAGCCATCGCGTCCTTTCAGACGGAACAGGCGGCCCAGCACCATGAGGATCAGCGCTTTGACGATGATCACCAAAAGCGCCATGCAGATCAGGATCAGCGGTTTTTCGAACAGCAGGACAAAGTTGATGCCCGCGCCGACGGTGATGAAAAACAGCCCCAAGAGCAGCCCTTTGAAGGGCTCAAGGTCGGTCTCTAGCTCGTGGCGGAACTCGCTGCTGGCCAAGACCACACCGGCGAGGAAGGCCCCTAGCGCGGGTGAGAGCCCGACCACCGTCATCAGCGAGGAAATCCCCACCACGATCAGCAGCGCCAGTGCCGTGTACATTTCGCGCAGTTTGGCAAGGTGGATATAGCGGAACACGGGCCGGGTCAGGTAGATGCCGACGAGGATGATCGCCGCGACGGCCCCAATGGTCACCAGCGTCACGCCCCAGCCGGGCAGGCTTTGAACAAAGGTCTGCGCGGCATGGGCGGCGTCATTGCCGTGGCTGGCCTCCGCGCTCAGATGCGCGTTCTCGACCTCTTGGGGATCAAGTGAAATCGCCCCGTTGGGCATGATCCCCCCGGCAAGCCCCGTGGCCAGCAGCGGCAGGAAGGCGAGGATGGGGATCACCGCGATATCTTGGGTCAACAGCACCGAGAAGACGGATCTGCCCCCCTGTGTTCGCATCAATCCCTTTTCCGACAGGGTCTGCAATACGATCGCCGTGGAAGAGAGCGCGAGCGTCAGACCAATCGCCAGCGCCACGCGCCACGGCTGGTCATAGGCCATGGCGATGGCCATCAGCGCCGCCGTCGACAGCAGCACCTGCAACCCGCCCAAGCCCAGAAGCCGATGCCGCATGTCCCAGAGCGCACGGGGCTCCAGTTCCAACCCGATGAGGAACAGCATCATCACCACGCCGAACTCCGCGAAATGTTGCACGTCCTTCGTCTCGGACCCGACGAGGCCCAGCACCGGGCCGATCAGAATGCCTGCGGCTAGATAACCCAGCACCGACCCAAGCCCCAATCGCGCGGCAATCGGCACGGCGATCACGGCGGCAGCCAGATAGACGGAGGCTTGGAACAGGAAACCTTCCATTGCGGTCCTCTCTCAATGTCAGGTGGGCAGCGGCCCGTCCTGTTTCAGTTGGTCCATGACAATCTGGCTATGCACCCGGCTAACGGCCTGATGGGGCAGAAGAACGTCGTGAATGAGCCGGTTCAGGCTCGGCAGATCGTCACAATAGACCCTCAGGAGATAGTCCGCATCCCCCGTCATCGTCCAGACGCTCACAATCTCGGGACGGGTGGCCATAAGCCGCGCAAAGCTGGCCGAATGCTCTGGCCCGTGGGTGCCCAGATGCACCTGCACGAAGCCCTGTACATTAAGCCCCATCCGCACCGGATCGAGCCGCGCATGATAGCCGCGAATATAGCCCTCCGCCTCCAACCGCTGCCGCCTGCGCCCGGCTTGGCTGGAGGATAGGTTCAGCTCTTGGCCCAGTTCCTGCGCCGTGAGGTGGGCGTTCTTTTGCAGCGCGGTCAGCAGCCGCCGATCTGTTTCATCCAACATGATGCGCATTTCCCGCATGTTTTATGGGTAATATGCTCTTCTTGCGCGAAAATTACCAGAACCATGCCGCGAAACGCGCAAACAGCGCGGAACGTGCATCGTATCATGGGCCAAATCCCAAAAGCAGAGGAGACTGACATGGGCCCTTTCCCACATGACGCCCCGAAATCGCAGATCACGGCAGAGAACCCCGCCGGCACCGATGGTTTCGAGTTTGTCGAATTTGCCAGCCCCGACCCGCAGGCGCTGCGCGATGTCTTTACCAAAATGGGCTATGCCCATGTCGCCAATCACAAGACGAAAAAGATCGAACTTTGGCAGCAGGGTGACATCACCTATGTGCTGAACCACGACCCCGAAAGCTTTGCCGCGCGTTTCGTCGAAGAGCATGGCCCCTGCGCACCCTCAATGGGTTGGCGCGTGGTCGATGCGCAAAAGGCGTTGGAACATGCGGTCGCCAAGGGGGCCGAGGAATACAAAGGTGACGGCAAGGTGCTGGACGTGCCTGCAATCATGGGCATCGGCGGCTCGCTGATCTATTTCGTTGATCAGTATTACGATACCTCGCCCTACAATTGGGAATACGACTGGATCGCGACATCTAAACCCGAGGGCGTTGGGTTCTACTACCTCGATCACCTCACGCACAACGTCCACAAGGGCAATATGGATGTCTGGTTCAAGTTCTACGGCGATCTGTTCAACTTCCGCGAGATCCGGTTTTTCGACATCGAAGGCAAGTTCACCGGTCTCACCAGCCGGGCGCTGACCTCGCCCTGTGGCCGCATTCGCATCCCGATCAACGAAGACCGCGGCGAGACCGGGCAGATTGTGGCCTATCTGAAGAAATACAACGGCGAAGGCATCCAGCATATCGCCGTGGGCGCGCGCGATATCTATGACGCCACGGATGCGATTGCCGACAACGGGCTCAAATTTATGCCCGGCCCGCCCGAGACCTACTACAAGATGAGCAAGGACCGCGTCACCGGCCACGAAGAGCCGCTGGACCGGATGCAGAAACACGGCATCCTGATCGACGGCGAAGGTGTCGTCGACGGGGGCGAGACGCGCATCCTGTTGCAGATTTTCTCGAAAACGGTCATCGGCCCGATCTTCTTTGAGTTTATCGAGCGCAAGGGGGATGACGGGTTCGGCGAAGGCAACTTCAAAGCGCTGTTTGAGTCGATCGAGCAAGAGCAGATCGACAACGGCGAGCTTGAGACCTCGTAAGCAAAGCACATCCGGGGAGGGGTGAGGGGGCGCTTCGGCGCCCCTTTTTGCGCGCGGTTGCAGGCAGTGGAACCGGCGTTAGTTCGGCATCTTCAGCACGACATTGCGGCCCCGGCGGACATAGCGTAACTCGCTGTCCCCAATCGCAGAGACGCGGCCCCCGTCGATCCGGTCACCCACCTCAACCTTTTGATAGCGCCCATTGCTGAGCCGGACCAAGGCGCGGCGGTTCGACGGTTTGCCGTAGACCCCGATCAGATTGACGTCCCGCAGGTTGATCGCATTCTTCACCGTGGCCTGTTTCGCGACCGAGGTTTTGGACGGAAAGCGCGGCTGCACCGCTTTGGGGGCGACGCTGGCGACCTGTGCGGGGGCCGCATCGCGGGCGGCGCGTTTCACGATCCGGTCAAAATTGCGGGGCCGCGTATCGGGGCGGCGTGATTGGGTGGTGGCCTGTTTCGTGGCGTTCTGGATCGCCGGAGGTGTGGCAAGTGCGGCGGCAACGGCGCCGCTGGTGTCAATCGGATCAACGGTCACTTCGGGCGGGGCGGCAGCGACGAGCGCTTCTTCTGCCTCTTCCTGCACCGACTTTGGCCGCAACTGCGGGCGCAGGCCCGCGAGTTCGGAGCGTGTCAGCCCATCAAGCTGCGCACGTTCGGTGGTTTCTTCCAGATCATCGGGCCGGTTGCGGGGCCGGGCCTCTGCCAAGGCGTTATCGACCTCCGGGGCCACTGGCTCGGCCTCGGGCCGGGTCAGTGTGGCGGGCGGCTCGGCGGAGGGGCGACCGAGGTAGACCAGATGCCCATCGGGGCTGAGCGCCCCCTGCGCCGAGGGTTTGACCAGACCGCGGGCGTCCAGTGCAAACTGTGTGCCTGCCGCTACGGGTGAGCTGACCGCGCCGGGGGCCGTATCGGTGCCAAAGGCATCGACCGAGGGCAGGGCCACGGCATCCGTCGTGCTGCTGATCGGGTCGATGCTGGTGAGGTAAAGATCGTCGATATCAATAGCCGCCGCCGGGGCCGGGGGCACGTCCGGTGCGCGGGCCCAGATGCCGGTGGTGGCATATTTGGCGTCAATCTCGGCCTCGGTCATCTCGGTCAGGGGGCGCGGCTCTGGATCGCGCAGGGCGTCGAGCACGGCACCGTCTTCATCGGTCAGACCGGCGTCCAAAGCGGCGGTTTCAATCGCGTCCGGCTCAGCCGGTTCTGGGGGCAGCACGGCGATTTCTTCGTCGATGCTGGGCGTTTCCGCAGGGGCCAAGGCTTCGGCGGTGCTGCGCGGGCTGCGATCGCCAAAGAGCCGCGAGAGGGCGCTGCCCTCGTCAAGGAAGATCGAGGCCCAAGCGGCGACACCTGCAAGGAAAACCAAGAGCGCCGCCGTCAGGATCAGGCCGAGGAAACGCGGCTTGCCGCCGACTTCGTTGCGGCGACGGGCGCCGAAAACGGTCATTCGATCGGCTTCTGAGGCGGGGGCGGCGGTGGCCGCGGCAGCCGGAGCCGACCGGCGGTCTTTCGATGCCTTGGGCTTGCGACGGCTGAGGAAGGCCCCACCGGAGGAGGGCGCTTCGGGCGTCAGGGAACTGCTGTCGGGCTGGGGGGCTGCGGCCGCTGCCGCGGCGGCGGTGGCTGCCGGTTCGACGGGCATCTGCGGGGCCAGCGGGGCCGCGGCGGGCGAAGGCGCGCCCACGGGCAGCGACGGCATGCTGGGCGCGGGTGCTGGCGATGGTTCCGGTTTCGCGGCGGGCGGAGGCGGCGGTGTCGCGCGGCTCGCACCACCAAGGCTGGGTGCGCTCTCACTCCCGCCACGGCGGCTTGCGAAACCGGCAGCAGGGGCGCTGCGCGATGGCGGGGCAGAGAAATCGACCTTGCGCGAAGGCTCAGACCGCGAGGCGGCGGGCGGCTCGGCCTGAGCCCCTGCCGCTGCGGCCAGTGGCGCGGCGGAGGCCGCAACGCTGCCGCTCGCGGGGGGCGTCGATTGCGGCGCAGTCTCAGCCGGTTCTGCGGCGGGCGCAGGGGTATCCAGCGCGGGCAGATCCTCTTTCAGGGGCGGTGGCGTCTCTTCGGGCGTGGGGGCCAGTTCTGCTTCCGCCGCGGGGGCTGACGCTTCTGATTCCTCTGCCGCAGGGGCCACTGCTGCGTCTAGCGCGGGCAGGTCTTCCTCTAGGGGCGGGGGCGTCTCTTTGGGCGTCGGCTCCAACGCCGCCGGGGGTGTTTCCGGCGATTCCTCGGGGGTGGCCAACTCGGGCAGGTCTTCCTTTGCCGGCGGCGGTGTCTCTTCGGGCGTAGCTGCGAGATCAGGTTCCGCTACGGGTGTATCGGCCACCGGTGTGTCGGCCACCGGTGTGTTGGCCACTGATGTGCCGGCCACGGGCGTCGTCTCATCCGTGTCCACGATCGGTCCCGCAGGCGCGCTCATCACGCCGGAGATCACGATGGGCTCCGCTTCGGGGGTCACGGTTTCGCCGGGGTCCAAAAGCGCCGATGCGGCTTGGGTCATGCCGAAATGCGGCACGCCTACAAACGCCTCGGCGGCAGGAGCGGCGGCAAAGCTGACAGGGTGGAACCGGTGCTCCACCGCAAAGGCTTCGGCCTCTTCCAAGGTCTCGCGGGCCACGGCGGCCACATGGCTTTGCGCGCCTTCGGCGTGGACGTCGAACACCAGATCAGCCACCGGATAGGGCGTGGCCCCCTCAAGCGCCTCAGCCGCCGCGGCACGGCGGGCGGCGGTGTCCATTCCGGCGGTGTCGATGGTAAGGTACTTGATCTGCGCGTCGGGGATCAGCAGCAGGCTGCGCAGCCCACCGGGTTCTAATGCCGTCGCGGTTTTGCGCAAGACCGCCAGTTCCGCCGCCAGATCGGCACTGTCGAGCGCCACTTCACCAACAAGCTGCCAGCCGCCCGATGTGCGGTGGAGCAAACGAATGCCGTCGAACGACAGGGAGAGGGTAAAATTCGGCTTCATCGGGGTCGACTTTAGCATGGGGTCGGGCGCACTTACAGACGCGCCGCAGTCTTCGCGAAGGATAGAGCAGGAGTTCGCCCAAGGGAAGGGTGCGCGCCGCGCAGGTGCTTGTCAGCGGGGGCCCGCAATGGGCAAATGGCGGCGCATTGATGCACGGAAAGGAGCGAACATGCGACTGATGAATTGGGTGGCACTGGCGTGGATGGCGGGGGCGGGGCTGGTCTCGGCTCAGCAGGGGCCGGAAGAGGGGATTATCGTCACCGGCCAAGGCAGCATCGCCGCCGCGCCCGATATGGCGACGATCACGCTGGGCGTGACCGAAGAGGCCGAGACAGCAAAAGCCGCGATGGACAAGGTGACCGAAGCGGTGTCTGCAATCCTGACCCAGCTTGAGGCGCAGGGCATCGCGGCGAAGGACCGTCAGACCAGCCGCTTCTACCTGCGCCCGGTGCATGACCGCCGCCCCGTCGAAAATGGCGCGCCGCCGCGCATCACCGGCTATCAAGCGGGCAATTCGGTGACCGTAAAGGTCCGCGATCTGGACCGGCTTGGTGCGATGATGGACGCGGTGATCGACGAAGGTGCAAATGATTTCAACGGCTTGGACTTTGGTCTTCAAGACCCGAAAGATGCGCTGGCCGAAGCGCGCAAAGCCGCTGTTGCCGATGCTACCGAACGCGCCCGGCAATTGGCCGATGCCGCGGGCGTCAAGCTTGGCACGCTGATCCGCATGACCGAGAATTCGCATTCCCAGCCTAAGATGTTCGAGGCCGCCCGCATGGGCATGGCGATGGACAGCGCTGTGGCCGAGGGCGAGGTCGAGCTGCAGGCCGAGGTCTCCATGACCTTCGCGATTGCGCCGGGGCAGTAAGCCGCCTTGGATGGAAAATCCCCCGCCGAGGTGATCGGCGGGGGCGAAGGTTTAGCTGGTCGCTTTGGTCAGCGCCTGATCCAGATCGGCGATCAGATCGTCGGCGTCTTCGGTCCCGATTGAGATACGCACCACGCCCGGCCCGGCCCCTGCCGCTTCCTGCTGCTCTTGCGTCAGCTGGCGGTGGGTGGTCGATGCCGAGTGGATGATCAGCGAGCGCGTATCGCCCAAGTTCGCCACATGGCTAAAGATTTCAAGGCTGTTGACCAGTTTCACGCAGGCGTCATAACCGCCTTTGACCGCAAAGGTGAAAAGCCCGCCCGCGCCCTTGGGGCAGACCTTTTGCATCCGCTCGTGATAGGGCGAGGATTTCAGCCCGGCGTAGGTGACGGAATCAACGCGGTCGTCCTGTTCGAGCCATTCGGCGACCTTGACCGCATTTTGCACATGCCGGTCCATCCGCAATGACAGGGTTTCGATCCCCATCAGCGTGTAATGCGCCGCCTGTGGGTTCATCGTCATGCCCAGATCGCGCAGCCCGATGGCGATGCCGTGGAAGGTGAAGGCCATAGCGCCGAAGGTCTCGTGGAACTTCATCCCGTGATAGGCCTCCTCGGGCTGGCTGAGCGAGGGGAATTTGTCATTCGCGGACCAGTCGAATTTGCCCGAATCCACGACGCAGCCGCCCATAACGGTGCCGTTGCCGGTGAGGTATTTGGTGGTGGAATGCACCACCAGCGTCGCGCCGTGTTCAATAGGGCGGCAGAGGTAGGGCGTGGCGCTGGTGTTGTCGATAATCAGCGGAATGCCCGCCGCATCGGCCACATCGGCAATGGCGCGCACATCCATGATATAGCCGCCGGGGTTGGCGATGGCCTCGCCAAAGACCGCGCGGGTGTCGTCGTCGATCGCATCGGCAACGGCCTGCGGATCGTCGAAATCAACAAACTTGCAGGACCAGCCAAAGCGTTTGATCGTATGGCTAAATTGCGTGACCGTGCCGCCATACAGACGAGTGGAGGCGACGATATTCTTGCCCGGCCCCATCAGCGGGAACAGCGCCATGATCTGCGCCGCGTGACCCGAGGAGCAGCAGACTGCCCCCACACCGCCTTCGAGCGTGGCGATACGCTCTTGCAGGACGGCGTTGGTGGGGTTGGTCAGGCGCGAATAGATATAGCCGACTTCTTGCAGGTTAAAGAGCGCCGCCGCGTGGTCGGCATCGCGAAAGACATAGGCCGTGGTCTGGTAGATCGGCGTTTGCCGCGCACCGGTGGCCGGGTCGGGCGTGGCGCCTGCGTGAATCTGCAATGTATCAAATTGATGTTTGGGGCTATCGGCCATTGGTCTGTCCTCTCAGAAAAATGGATTTCGCGCAGCCTAGGCGCAAAGAACCGTTCAGACAACGGGGGACAGATCGCTCAGCGCATCCAAAAGCCGTTGGATTTGATCCGGTTGCGGATCGCCTGTTCGCGGCGCGGCAGGTTGTTTTGATCAAAGAGCGCGCGCACCTTGGCGCCGCGCCCCTGATAGACCATCCGCTTGATCGGATCGCGTTGTTTGAGCAGCTTTTTCATCTGGTTGGGGGCGGTGATGGCCTCTAGCATCTCAATCGCATGGTCGCTTTCGCGGGCATAGAGCAGCGGCAGAAACCGGTAGTGGCAGGTCACCGAGCCATCCAGCAAGCCAGAGGGCAGGGCGTCCCGCCCACCGCCGAGGGCGTGGATCACCAGCGGCAGCACGATCTGGTCGAGCCATGGGTCAAAGCTCTGCGCGCAAAGCTCCACAGGAGGATCATCGCGTACCGCCAGCGCGTAGCGCAGAAACAGCGCGCCAAATTCGCGCGGGCAGCGGTAGTAGAAGAAACCGGCGTTAAAATAGAGATAACGGCGCCAATATTCATCCGGCTGGCTCAGGTCGAGGCTGCTGGCAAAGTCGAGGTCGAACTTGTCGTAAAGCGACTTCCAAAGCGCGGTATAGCCCGGCCCGTAAAGCTGCGGCTCGGGCCATGTCCCTTCGCGCCGCAGGGAGGCCGAGGGCCGGTCGAAATCAAAAGGCACGGCGGTTAGATCGCCGGTGATCAGCGTGTCTGTGTCAAAGAAAACAAAGGGTTCACCCGCGGGTAGGGCGCTGAGCATCTCGATTTTGTTGCCATAGGGATAGGGGCTGCCGAAATGTTGGCTCTCGAAGGGGATGAACTCTGCCCCGAGGTCGGTCAGCGCCTCACGCATCGCGGTGTCGGTGATGCGCGGGTCGTTGTCCCAAAGTGGTCCGGGCTGCGGCTCGGCGATCAGCAGGCGGCCTTGGAACTGCGGGCAGGAATGGCGCAGGGAGGCGGCAAAAAGCAACGCTTCATAGGCCAGCCGGCCCTGCTGCCCCACGATTACGACGTTGAAAGTTTGCGGGATACGCGAATTGCGTGTCATACTTCGGCAAGGCCTTTTGGTTTTCGGCCAGTATAGAGGCAGGCGTCTCTTGGCAAAAGCCAGCAATTTGAGCGGCCTGCGGGAGGGTTCGGAATGTTCGATTTTGTCTTCGCCGTGATCGCGATCAGCCTTGGCGGACCAGCCGCCCCTTTGGACGGGGTTGGCCGACCGGATGCGCCGATGCCGGTGCAGGCCCCGGCGCGGCCCGCAGCACCGGCCAGTCCGGCGGCGCCTCTCGCACCCGCAGAACCGCCGCGGGCATTTCACATGGCTGCCGTGCCCCCCGGATTGGCTGCCGAAGATCAAACCCCCTCGGGCCGGTTCACAACTGCCGCAGAGGTGAAGCCGATCCTGAACGCGACGCGCGGCAATTGGATCGCGGTGCGGCAGTATAACGGGCAGGACCTCGTCTACGTCACCCATCTGTGGAGCTGGCGCTGCGGGCTGGCCGCGATGGCGGTCGCGGTCAACGACGCGCCGATGCAGAATTGGCCGATGCCCCCCTGCCACGAGGCGCTGCCTTCGCCCAATGCGATTCTGGATGATGATCCGCAGCCGTATCTGACATTCGACCTCGGGTCTGTTCAGACGGTTCGGGTTCAGTTGGTATACGACGATTTGAGCATGGAGCTTGAGGCGTTTTTGCGGGGGGACGTGCTGATCCCGTGAGGCGGGTACGTTGCCGTCGCGTACAGGATAAATCCGACGCCACGACCGTAGCGGTGGCGTAAATCAGTGCCATCTAAGGAGGAGAAAGTGGTGGGCGACCCTGGAATCGAACCAGGCGTGCGTCTCCGCGAGGGAGTTACAGTCCCCTGCCACACCTTGCGGCCTGTCGCCCACTTTGTCCTGTGCATTGCACCTGACGTGGGGGCGTGATTACAAGCGACCCAAAGAAGCGTCAAGGCGAATTCCTGAGAAATGTCGGGGAAATCGCACGAAAGGATAAAGAGATGAAGAAACCCAAATGGGTCGTGCAAAAAGAGCAGGACAAGAAGGCCGAAGCGGCGCAGACGGTCTGGCTTTTTGGCCTGCATGCGGTGCGCGATGCGCTGATGAACCCGAACCGCGAAAAACTGCAGCTGATGGTCACGCCGAATGCCCAAGCCAAGCTGGAGGATGCCATCGCAGAGGCGGGAATCACGCCGCAGGTCGTCGACCCGCGCAAGTTCCGCCCGCCGCTCGATCCCAACTCCGTCCACCAAGGCGCGGTGCTGGAGGTGAAGCCTCTGAACTGGGGCCGGTTGGAGGATGTCGCCATCGGTGATTCCGCGCCGCGGCTGCTGTTGCTCGACCGGGTGACCGATCCGCACAACGTCGGCGCGATTCTCCGCTCGGCTGAAGTCTTGGGCGCTTCGGCGGTCATCGGCACCAAGCACCACTCTGCGCCCGAGACCGGCGCGCTGGCCAAGACCGCCAGCGGCGCGTTGGAGCGTCAGCCCTATCTGCGGGTGCGCAACCTCGCTGATGCGATCCGGGCCCTGCAGGATATGGGGTATCTGGTGCTGGGGCTGGATGGGGAGGCCACGCAGACCATCGAGGGCGCCGTAGAGGGCCGCCGTGACCGCCCTGTGGCGCTGGTTCTGGGGGCCGAGGGGCCGGGGCTGCGGGAGAAGACCCGCGAGACCGTGGATGCGCTGGTGCGGATCGATGCGGCTGGCGGATTTGGGTCGCTTAATGTCTCTAACGCCGCGGCGATTGCGCTTTATGCCAGCCGGGTCGGGGGCTGAGAATCGGCAAGAACTGGCTCAAAACCGGGCAGGGGGCGGGGCGACAGGGTCCGGCCCCTTTGAAAACGGCCAAGGGTTCCTAAATTTAAAGGTGACCGCAGGCCCGGAACGCCTGCCGGCCACCTACTGTCCCTCGTTCCGTACCTTACGCCCCGTGTTCGTCATGGGGCGTTTTTTTATGTCGTGGTGGACGCGAGATACACAAAAGCCGCCCCGAGGGGCGGCTTTGCGTTTCCTACGGAGTGGTAGGATCAACCTGGAGCGGGCGAGGCGATTCGAACGCCCGACCCTAACCTTGGCAAGGTTATGCTCTACCCCTGAGCTACGCCCGCATCCGGTTGGTGAGGGGGGAATACCCATTCGCGCGGGGGGCTGCAAGAGGTAAAATGCGGCGGCTTGGCCGGGTCCATGCGATTTTTCTGGCATTCGTCACGGGCCTGAAAAACACAAAGGGCCGCATCCGAGGATGCGACCCTGTGAAGACCAGATGGAGCGGGCGAGGCGATTCGAACGCCCGACCCTAACCTTGGCAAGGTTATGCTCTACCCCTGAGCTACGCCCGCTTACCGTCTGGTGAGGGCGAAATACCCATTGGCGCGGGGGGCTTCAAGAGAGAAATGTGGTTTTTGGCGGAAAAAATTGCGCAGGGCGGGGGCGCTGCCCCCGGACCCCCGCGGGTATTTGAAAAAGGATGAAGGTGAGGCGGCGGTGAGGGTTAAAGGGGAGGGATGCTTGGGGTGGTGAGCTGGCTTTAGCGGCAAAAGAAAAGGCCCCGCGCGGGGGCGGGGCCTTTGATGATTTTGGCAAAGCTTAGTGGCTGTGCTGTTTGTCCCAGTCTTCCTGCTTTGGAAGCTGCTCGAACGTGTGTTCGGGCGGCGGGCTGGGCAGGGTCCATTCCAGCGTGTCCGCAAATTCGTTCCACGGGTTGTTCGCTGTGGAGCGGGCGCCGCGGGTCAGCGTGTAGGCCATGATCCCGAAGAAGAACAGGAAGGAGGCGAAGCTGAGGAAGGCGCCGATCGAGGACCACTGGTTCCAGTAGGCGAATGCCTCGGGGTAGTCGATGTAGCGGCGTGGCATGCCCTGACGGCCCAAGAAGTGTTGCGGGAAGAAGGTCAGGTTGGCGCCGATGAACATTGCCCAGAAGTGCAGTTTGCCTGCCCATTCGGGGTACATACGGCCTGTCATCTTGGGCAGGTAGAAGTAGATACCCGCGAAGATGGCAAAGACGGCACCGAGTGACATGACGTAGTGGAAGTGTGCCACGACGTAGTAGGTGTCGTGATAGGCGCGGTCCACGGCGGCCTGGCTCAGCACGATGCCGGTGACGCCACCGACGGTGAAGAGGAACAGGAAGCCGAAGGCCCAGAGCATCGGTGTTTTGAACTCGATGGAGCCGCCCCACATGGTGGCGATCCAGCTAAAGACCTTTACCCCTGTTGGCACCGCGATGACCATGGTGGCCAGCATGAAGTAGGCCTGCTGGTTCAGGGTCATGCCCACGGTGTACATGTGGTGCGCCCAAACGACGAAGCCCAGAGCACCGATCGCGATGATCGCCCAAACCATCGGCAGGTAGCCGAAGACAGGTTTGCGCGAGAAGGTCGCGATCACGTGGGAGATGATGCCGAAGCCGGGCAAGATGATGATGTAAACTTCGGGGTGACCAAAGAACCACAGGATGTGCTGGTAGAGGATCGGGTCACCACCGCCTGCAGGGTCAAAGAAGGCGAAGCCGAAGTTGCGGTCCATCAGCAGCATGGTGATCGCGCCTGCCAGAACCGGCAGCGACAGAAGGATCAGCCAGCTTGTAACGAAGATCGACCATGCGAAGAGCGGCACTTTGAACAGGGTCATGCCGGGGGCACGCATGTTCAAGAAGGTGGTGATCATGTTGATCGCACCAAGGATCGAAGACGCACCCGAGACGTGAACCGCGAAGATCGCGAAGTCCATGGACATGCCTGCTTCGCGTACCGAGAGCGGCGGGTAGAGCACCCAGCCCACGCCGGAGCCCAGTTGGCCATTGCCGCCCGGTGTTAGCAGCGAACAAACCGCCAGCGTTGTACCGGCGACATAGAGCCAGAAGCTGAGGTTGTTCATCCGTGGGAACGCCATATCCGGCGCGCCGATTTGCAGCGGCATGAAGTAGTTGCCGAAACCGCCGAAGAGGGCGGGAATCACGACGAAGAACATCATCAGGATGCCGTGGCCGGTGATCAGCACGTTCCACAGGTGGCCGTTGGGCGTACAGGCGGCAGAGCTATCCGCGATGAAACGCGCGCCTTCCATACACATGTATTGAACGCCGGGGTTCATGAGCTCAAGGCGCATGTAAACGGTGAATGCCACCGAGATAAGACCGACCAAGGCCGAGACGATCAGATAAAGGATACCGATGTCTTTGTGGTTTGTGGACATGAACCACCGGGTAAAGAACCCCCGGTCGTCGTGATGATCTTGGCCGTGAATGGCTGCGTCTGCCATGCGGTGCCTCCTGCAAATGAATTGGACACATGGCGCCAGAGGCGGCACATGCGGTGTCGCGCCCGTTTTAGAGCGACCGTCTCGCGGGGGCAATGGGCGCGATGGTCGCAGGGAGGGTATTTTTTCCGCTGCGGCTATCGACGTATATTCGGGTTCTAACGCCGCTTGGCGCGCGCTTTGCCTCTCTCAGGAGGCGATGTCGCAACTGCCAGAGGGGTCATTGGCAAAGACATCATCGAAGGTGGCGCGCAGGGCCAGATCGACATCGTCCATTGTGACGGGCAGGCCCAGATCGACCAGCGAGGTCACCCCATGGTTCGTGATGCCGCAGGGCACGATGCCGCCAAAATGGCTGAGCTCCGGCTCTACATTGATGCTGATGCCGTGAAAGCTGACCCATTTGCGCAGCCTGATTCCAATCGCGGCAATCTTGTCTTCGGCGGGGCTGCCATCGGGCTGGGCGGGTTTGTCGGGCCGCTGTACCCAAACGCCGACACGCCCGGGGCGAACCTCGCCGCGCAGGTTGAATTCATCCAATGTGGCGATCACCCAATTCTCAAGCTGGCGCACGAAACAGCGGACATCGCGGCCCCGTGCGGCGACGTTCAGCATCACATAGGCCACGCGCTGGCCCGGTCCGTGATAGGTGTACTGCCCGCCGCGCCGGGTGGGGTAGACGGGAAAGCGGTCCGGCTCTGTCAGGTCTTCGGCCCGCGCCGAGGTGCCCGCGGTGTAGAGCGGGGGGTGCTCTACCAGCCAGATGCATTCCTCGGCTTCGCCCGCGGCGATGGCGGTGGCGCGCGCCTCCATCCACGTCTCGGCGGTGCGGTAATCGGTCAAGCCGTCGCTGATGATCCATTCAACCATAGGGATGCCTTAGCAAGACCCGCGCCGCACCGCCAGAGGCTCTGCGTTAGGCGGCGGCGTCACGTTCTTCCAGAACCTTGCGGAGCATCTGGGCATAATTATCGGCCCCCTGTGCTCCGGTAACGAGGTATTTGCCCTCAAAAATCATCGACGGCACGCCGGAAATGCCGCGGGAGGTCCAGAATTGCTGTGCTTCGCGGGTTTGTTCGGCGAAGCTGCCGCTGCTAAGCACCTCCAGCGCCTCGGTGCGGTCCAGCCCGACGGAGGCCGCGACATCGGCCAGCACGTCGGGATCATTCACATTGTGCCCTTGCGTGAAATGCGCATCGAAGAGCGCCATTTTGAGCGGGTGTTGCAGCCCCTTGGCCTGCGCCCAAGTGAGCAACTGATGCGCGGCGAATGTATTTTGCATCCGCGTGTCGTCGGAAAAGTTGAAGGCAAAGCCCAAGTCGCTGCCCATCTGGGACAGCCGCTTGCGATTCTCGACCGATTGCGCGGGGGTGGATCCATATTTCTCGGCCAGATGTTCGGCCATGTTTTGGCCTTCGGCTGGCATCTGCGGGTTCAACTCAAAGGGATGCCAGCGCAGATATGCGCCCACGCCGACCGCGCCGAGCGCTTGTTCCAGTTGTTTATAGCCAACGATACACCAAGGGCACATGACATCCGACACGATGTCGATCTGCACGGTGGGGGCGTCAGTTGAAGGCGTGGCGGTATCTGCGGGCATGAAGTGTTCCTTGTTGCTTGGTCCACAGATGGCTTGCCGGACGCGGCGTTTCAACGTCTGAGGTGTCAGATTGCAGGGCATTAAAGGGATTGTGATCAGCGAAGTGGCCGCGGGAAAATAGGGGCTTAACCCGGTTTCTGAAACTCGCTGAAAAATTTTGCCGATTGCCTCTTCACAAGCCCCTGGTCTTTGGCTAAACCCCGCCCACCAACCATGGCGTGCGGTCGTGGCGGAATGGTAGACGCGCAGCGTTGAGGTCGCTGTGGGGTAACACCCGTGAGAGTTCGAGTCTCTCCGACCGCACCACCATGCTTTGCAATGGCAAAGCGATGGTTGGATCACCCAAAAAGAAAACTCGTTTCAGCCCTCGTCTCTCTTTGCGTGCAGACTACACTTTGCTGCGCGGAATTTTGCCGATTTTGCGGTCCGCTTCTGTGCGAGGCGGGCGAAGAGGGCTCTCATACCGCTATTGCCCCGGCAGAATGTTTGCAGCCAAGGCGGCAATGCCGTTTAACGGTTGATGAGAAAAAGGCGCGTGCTGAGCGGGCTAAGGAAAACCGGCGCGAAAACCGGGGTGACGAAACGCAAGGAGGGTAGCGCGTGGCGCAACAAGGGCAGACTCAAGGGGCGGCGTATTGTCTCGCTCTTGGACTTCTTCTTGGTGGGGGGGCTGCGGCGCAGGCGGCAGAACTGGCCATCACCGGTATCGACGATGATTCAGAGCTTTATGCCACCCTGCGCGACGGGTCGCTGCTGGCCGAGCAAACCGATGAAGATGCCGAACCGGCCACGCCGCAGGAATTGGTCGCCGCAGCGCAGGCGGACTATGGCAGGCTTTTGGCGCTGCTTTACGACAATGGGTATTTCGGGCCGACGCTTAAAATCACATTGGACGGCGTCGATGCCGCCGCGATTCCCCCGGTGCAGCCGCCGCGCCGCATCGACCGCGCCGTGATCACCGTGGACCCGGGGCCAAAGTTCCGCTTTGGCGCGGCCCGTATCGCGCCTGTTGCCCCCGGTACCGAACTGCCGGAGGGTTTCGCCAGCGGCGAAACTGCGAGCCTTGGTGTGCTCAAGGAAACCGTCTCGGCCGGGGTCAGCGGCTGGCGCGATGTGGGCCACGCAAAGGCGGAATTGGCCGATCAGGATCTTGTGGCCAAACACCGTGAACGGCAGATCGACGCTGCCTTGCGGATCGCCCCGGGACCAAAGCTGCGCTTTGGTGCGCTGACCGTGACCGGCAACGAAGACGTGCGCACCGCCCGCCTGATTGAGATCGCGGGCCTGCCGGAGGGAGAGGTCTTCTCTCCCGAAGAGTTGGAACTGGCCACCGAACGGCTGCGCCGCACCGGCGCTTTTGATGCCGTGGCCCTGATCGAAGCGGATCGGATTGGCCCAAATGACACGCTGCCCATTGCCGCGCAGGTGACAGAAGCGCCCAAGCGCCGCTTTGGGTTTGGCGCGGAACTGTCCTCGCTCGAAGGGCTGACGCTCAGCACCTTCTGGCTGCACCGCAATCTGTTGGGCGGGGCCGAACGACTGCGCTTGTCGGCAGAGATCGAAGGCATCGGCGGCAACTCAGGCGGCGAAGACTATACGCTCTCCGCCCGGTTCGAGCGTCCGGCGACCTTTAACGAAGATACCGATTTCTATGCGCTGGCCACGCTAGAGCAGCTCGATGAGGTGAATTACTTCTCCCGTCAGTTGGATCTGGAAGCGGGGATTGAGCGGATCGCCAACCAAAACCGCACCTATTCCGCGGGCCTTGGCCTGCGTGTGGCCGAGACAGAGGATGCCTTTGGCACCAACCAATACACCCTGCTGACCCTGCCGCTGGGGGCCGAGTTCGACTACCGCGACAAGGAACTGGACGCGACCGAGGGCTATTATATCGACGCTAATATCACGCCCTTCGTCGCGCTGTCGGGGTCTGAAAGCGGTCTGCGGACCTATTTTGATGCGCGTTACTACCGCAGCTTTGGAACCGAACGCCCCGTGACACTGGCCTTCCGGGGGCAGCTTGGCTCTGTCGCCGGGCCGGACCTTTCCGAGGCGCCTGCTGATTACCTGTTTTACTCTGGCGGGGGCGGCACCGTGCGCGGGCAGCCCTATCAGTCGCTCGGCGTTGATCTGGCAAGCGGCGACACCGTGGGCGGGCGCAGCTTTGTCGGCCTCTCGGCAGAAGCGCGCGTGGCCCTGACCGAGAAGATTGGCGTCGTGGGCTTTGCCGATGCGGGCTATATCGGGTCTGAGGAATTTTACGACGGGTCGGGGACTTGGCACTCCGGCGCGGGGCTGGGGCTGCGCTATGCCACTGGCATAGGGCCGATCCGTCTGGATGTGGCCGTGCCCACCTCGGGGCCGGAAGTTGATGAAGATTTCCAAGTCTATATCGGGATTGGACAGGCGTTTTAATGCGACAGTTTTTGCAGATTCTCACCGCCAGCTTTGTTTATCTGGCCTGCCTCACACCGGCTATTGCGCAGGATGATGACAAGGGCTTTCTCACCCGGACCATTCAGGATGCGCTGAGTGGCGCGGGCCGCACCGTCAGCATCGATGGGTTCTCGGGGGCGCTGAGTTCAGCAGCCTCCTTTGACCGGATGACGATTTCGGACGACGATGGCATCTGGCTGACGTTGGAAGAGGTGGTGCTGGATTGGAACCGCTCGGCCCTGCTGCGCGGGCGGCTGGAGGTTGAACAGCTCACCGCCGGGCGGCTGGATGTCGAGCGTCTGCCGGTCAGCAATGAGGTCGATCTGCCCGATGCCGAGGCCAAACCCTTTGCCTTGCCCGATCTGCCCGTCTCCATTGAAATCGCAGACTTTTCCGTTGATGAGATCAATCTGGGCGAGCCCATTTTGGGTGAGGCCGCGCAGCTTTCGGTCCGTGCCAATGCGCGGCTGACCGATACGGTCGGTATTGTCGATTTTCAGGCCCGCCGCACCGATGGCAAAAAGGGTGAGTTCGACATTCAGGCCGATTTCGACCGCACGGAAAACGTGCTGGATCTGCTGCTGAACCTGACCGAAGACCCCGAAGGCATCGCCTCGAAACTGCTGAACCTGCCGGGGCAGCCTTCGGTGCAGATGACCGTCGAAGGCGCGGGCCCGCTGGATGATTTTGCGACCGATGTGACCATCGCCACCGATGGGCAAGAGCGTTTGGCCGGACAGGTGACCCTTGGCACGCAGGCCCCACGCCGCGCCAGCGAAACCCCTGACCGTCGCATTCAGGCCGATATCGGCGGCGACATCACCGCGCTGCTTGCTCCGCGCTACCGCGAATTTTTCGGGGAAGACGTGCGGCTGGCGCTGGATGCGCTGCTTGAAAGCAACGGTGCCGTTGAGGTCAGCAGCTTTGCCCTTGCGGCGAATTCCGTCGATCTTGAGGGGCAGGTCACGCTGAACCAAGAGAAGTGGCCGACCCTGATCGACATCTCTGGCCGGATCGCAAACCCCGATGGCACTTCGACCCTGTTGCCGATTTCGGGTGAGGGCACGCGCGTAGAGGCCGTGACCCTTCGCGTGGACTACGATGCCGCCGATGGCGACCGCTTTGACAGTGCGTTCGACATCACCGGGCTGGACACGGGCGCGCTGCAAATCGCGCAAACGCAACTGGCGCTTGATGGGATCCTCGAAGGCAACCTTGGCAGTTTGGGCCAATTCCTTGGCGATGTGACCTTTGCCACCGAGGGGCTGTCGCTGACCGATCCGGCCAGTGCCGAGGCCATTGGGGACGCGATCACCGGCAGCGCCGAAATCCGTTTCGTCGAAGGAGAACCGATTGAGATCAACGGGCTGACCCTGTCGGGAGAAGACTATGGCCTGACCGGCGAGGCGGCGATCGACGGGGTGGATACCGGGCTGCTCACGCAGTTGAAGATGACGCTCGAAGCGCAGGATATCAGTCGCTTTTCCGCGCTGGCGGGCCGCGATATCGCGGGCGCCACGGCACTGGCGCTGAACGGGACGGTCACGCCTTTGGGCGGTATGTTCGATCTGGCGATTGCGGGCGGGACGGATGACCTTGAGATCGGGATCGAACAGGCCGATGCGGTTCTGGCGGGGCGCACCAGCCTCAGCATGGTCGCAAAGCGCAACGAAACCGGGACTTATCTTCGTGATCTGGACCTCAAGAACGACGCGATTGATTTGACCGGCAATGTCGAGTTGCGCAGCGAAGACAGCCGCGCGGCTTTGGACTTTACGCTCGCCGATGTCGGGCTGGTTCTGCCGCAATACGAAGGCCCCATCGCGGTCAAGGCGACAGCGGTGCAAGAGACGCGCGGCTGGGTCGTCGATGCGGTCACCGATGGCCCCTATGACGCGGCGCTGACCGTGTCGGGCTTGGCCACGGGCGAGGACGCGCAGATCGATTTCACCGCAGATATCCCACGGATCGAAGATTTCGTACCCGACGCGGATATCACCGGGCCTGTCACGGCCAAGGGCGAGTTGCGCCAGACACCACAGGGCTGGGAGATCAACACCGACGCCAGCGGCCCGCTTGATGCGCAGGCCTCGGTCAGGGGGCTGGTCACGCCGCGTGTGGATGTGGCCTTTGACCTGTCGTTGCCCGATATCCAACCTCTCGTGCCGCAGATCAACGGCGGGGTTGAGGCCAGTGGCACGTTGGAGCAGACCGAACAGGGGTTTGTCGTCGATACCATCGCCAATGGCCCCTACGATAGTCGCGTTGCGCTGGAAGGGCTGGCAACCGGCCCTGACATGGCGCTGCGCTTTGACCTGACCTTGCCGGATGTCAGCCCGCTGGCCCCCGGCGTCAACGGGCCGCTTGCCGCGCAGGGCACCGTCCGCCAGCAAGAGGACGGCATTGCCGTGGATCTCGCCGCGAGCGGCCCCTACGGCAGCAGCGCCGTGGTCGAAGGTCTGGCAACCGGCCCGAATATGGCGCTCAACTTTGATCTGTCGGTGCCCGACCTTAGCCCCATCGCCCCCGGTGTGAACGGTCCGCTTTCGGCCACGGGCGACATCCGTCAAACAGAAGACGGGATCGCCGTGGATGTGAGCGCCAACGGCCCCTATGGCAGCAGGGCCATGGTCGAAGGGCTGGTCACCGGTGAGGTCTCAATGCGGTTCGACGTCTCCGTTCCCAACGTGAACCCGCTGGTGCCCAGCGTCACGGGTTCTTTCGCCGCGAATGGCGTGGCGCGCCAGACCGAAGCGGGTGTGGTGCTTGATGCAAGCGCCAGCGGCCCCTATGGCGCGCGGGCGACGGTCGAAGGCTTGGTGACAGGCCCCAATGCGGCGGTCGATTTCCAGCTGAACATGCCCGACATCGGCGCCTTGGTGGATCAGGTGAACGGCCCGCTGAGCGTCGCAGGCTCGGCCCGGCGCGAGGGGGAGGCATGGCGGATTGATACCAATGCCAACGGCCCCGCCGGCACGCAGGCAACCGTGGCTGGATTGGTGAACCCCGATGGGACGCTGAACCTTGATATCGCGGGCAACGCGCCGCTTGGCCTGTCGCGTCCCTTCCTTGCCCCGCGCAACTTGCAGGGGCAGGCGCAGTTTGACTTGCAAATCAACGGCCCGGCGGCGCTGTCGTCGGTCAGCGGGCGCATCACCACCAACGGCGCGACGTTCACCGCGCCGAACCTGCGCGTGGCGCTGCGCGGGATCAATGCGGATATCCAGCTTGGCAACAACCGGGCACAGTTGAACGTGACCGGTCAGGCAGTCGACGGCGGAGAGCTGCGTGTGGCGGGGGCGATCACCCTGACACCGGCCTTGCCTGCGGATATCAGCGTGACCCTGCGCAATCTCGTCTATGCGGACCCAAGCCTTTACAGCACCACGCTGAACGGCGACCTGCGGCTTGCAGGCCCCTTAAGCGGTGGGGCGCAGATCACAGGGGTGATCAACGCGGGCGAGACCAATATTCAGGTGCCCGCAACGGGGCTGACCTCAATCGGGGACATTCCGCAGATCACCCATGTCAACGCGCCCGCCGATGTTCTGGCAACCCGGCGCAAGGCCGGGCTGGAGGGGGCCGAGGCGGGAGAAAACCCTGCTGAGGATGCCTCTGGCCCCGGATTTGGACTGAACCTGCAATTGAACGCGCCCAACCGGATTTTCGTGCGCGGGCGCGGGCTTGATGCGGAACTGGGCGGCTCGCTTAATCTCAGCGGCACCACCAATCGGATCATCTCTGCCGGGCGGTTTGAGCTGATCCGGGGGCGGCTGGATATCTTGGGCAAACGCTTCTTGCTCGACGAAGGCTCGGTCCAGTTTCAGGGCGATTTCATCCCCTATATCCGCTTCGTGACCTCAACCGATACCGAAGCGGGCGAG
Source organism: Sulfitobacter sp. W002 (assembly GCF_025142135.1). Classification (NCBI taxonomy): domain Bacteria; kingdom Pseudomonadati; phylum Pseudomonadota; class Alphaproteobacteria; order Rhodobacterales; family Roseobacteraceae; genus Sulfitobacter; species Sulfitobacter sp. W002. The sequence goes on from NZ_CP081126.1 coordinate 1,390,883, forward strand.
GTGCGTGTCATCGTTAGCGGCCCTGCGAATGAGCCTGAGGTGACCTTTGAATCCACGCCCGCCGCACCGCAGGATGAGGTGCTGTCGCAACTGCTCTTTGGTCGCAACATCTCGGAAATCTCGGCCTTCCAAGCGCTGCAATTGGCCAGTGCGGTGGCGACCCTCGCGGGCCGTGGCGGTGAAGGGGTGATCGGCAACCTGCGCGAAGGCTTTGGCTTGGACGATCTGGATGTGACCACCACCGACGATGGTGCAACGGCGCTGCGGCTTGGGAAATACCTGACCGACAATGTCTATACCGATGTCACGGCGGCCTCTGACGGGACTGGCGAAGTTTCCCTTAACCTCGACATTACCGAAAGCCTGACAGCCAAGGGCACGCTTGGCTCGGATGGCGACAGCAGCATCGGCATCTTTTTTGAGCGGGATTACTAAGAACGGGGGCGCCTTGCGGGGCGCCCTTGGCCGCGTTTAATCCGCGTCGCGCGGGGTAAATTGGCCATAGCGGCCTTGGTCGAACATCAGCCCCGCCGCGCCATCCTCGCGCAGGGCAACCTGCTGCACATGGCCCAAAATCAGCGAATGATCGCCCGCCGGATGCACGGCGTAGGTGTTGCAGTGAAACCGGGCAAGGCAGCCCGAAAAGGTCGGCACGCCTGCGGCATCTTCGGTCCAGTCGAAACCGGAAAAGTCGTGACCTTGCCCGGCGAACCGCTGGGCCAAATACTCTTGATCCGCGCCAAGGACATGGATGCAGAACGATGCGGCCGAGGTGAAACTGTCGTGCCGTTTGGATGAGATCGCAGGCGACCACAGCACCAAGGGCGGCTCGAGCGAGACCGAGGCGAAGGAATTCGCGGTCATCCCCAAGGGGCCCTGTGCGGTTTTCACGGTCACCACGGTCACGCCGGTGCCGAAACGCCCAAAGGCGCGGCGCAGGGCAGGGGCATCGCCGCTGTCGGGCGAGAAGGGGATCAGATCATCACTCATAGCGACAAGCGGTGCCATGTAGCGGCTGATTTGTCCAGCGGTGCCGGGGCGTTGCGTGCCCCGTCACCCTGCGCGGTATTTCGCCCCTGTGATCACGGGCAGGAACCCCAGCCGGGGATGGGCGTTGGGTCTGCGATGAGAGGCATCATCGGCCCCTACCTGGTGTCGATGCTGGCTGTCTGAAAGGGGCGGGGCAGGTCATCTGCGCCGCCTGTCCAAGGCACCCGAATGCCGTTCAAAGCAGAAAAGGCGCGCAACGCCGCGCCGGAAAGTGACTAAAGATGATGCATGCAACCAAACTGACCCTCGGCGCCGCTTTGTTGAGCGCCACCGCTTTCGGTTCCACCGCGATGGCCGATGACAATGAGACCGTAGACCACGCTGAAATCGGGTCGCTGTCTTGCGATGTGGGCGATGGCACCGGCTTTATCTTTGGCTCCACCCGTGAGCTGACCTGTACCTTCAACCCCATCGAAGAAGGTCTCGAAGATGAGACCTATGTGGGTGAGATCAACCGCTGGGGCGTCGATATCGGCAAGACCCAAAACGGCCAGATGTCTTGGCTGGTGTTGGCCCCGACTGAGCAGGAATATTACGAAGGCGGTCTGAACGGCAGCTACAAAGGCGTTTCCGCCGAGGCGACCGTTGGTGTCGGCGCAGGTGCCAACCTGATGACAGGTGGCTCGGAAAACACTCTGGCGCTTCAGCCGCTGAGCGTGAACACCCAGACCGGCGTGAACTTTGCAGTGGGCGTGGGTGAGATCAACCTGCAGCGCGTCGAAGGCTAAGCCCGCGCAAGGCGAGAGCCGAGCTTACAAATATGAAATGAACGTAAGGCCGTCCTATTGGGGCGGCCTTTGCTCTTTGCCAAGCCTCAAAGTTTAACGAGCTGATCGCCGACCCGCACGGTGCCATCCTGCACGATCTTGCACAGGATACCGCGCAGGCGGTGGAGGCGGTTTTCCTTTCGGTTGATCCAGCGCAGGCTGTCTTGGCCATATCTGTCGCGCCATTTGGTGCAGCCGGTATTGAACTTGTCGCTCACCTCTAGCACCGCCGATCCGGCCTGTAGCCGTGTGCCGACGGGCAGATTCTCATGGCCAAGGTCCATGTCAACGATCATCGTATCGCCGGGGTGGGGCGTGTTTGCGCGGTCACGCCAGCACAGGTCCATGATGCGTTTGGGCAGGATCGAAACCTGTATCCGCGGGTCGGGGCTGCCATCGGGCAGGGTTAGCCAAGGTTTCTTGGTCCAACGCTCGCCACGGATGCCTTCGCCTACGGTCAGGTCCAGATGATCGGGGTGGTCTCGCAAGCCGTAATCAGAGCGGAAACAGAGCTGTTCTATGACGGCCCCGTCTTTGGGCGCGGCGAGGATATTTGGCAGGGCGGCGTCACATTCCGCTGCTGTGGCGGGCGGCAGTATCTGGGGGGCGGTTTGGTCCATGTCTCTCTTTCTTAGGGCACGGCGCGGGGGCGGGCAGCCACCCGCGCCATGCCGCGCTTTAGCGGTTCATTCGGTTGTCGATAAGATCATCCACCACGCTGGGATCCGCCAGCGTCGATGTATCCCCCAAGGCGCCATAATCGTTTTCGGCGATCTTGCGCAGGATGCGGCGCATGATCTTGCCCGAGCGGGTTTTCGGCAGGCCGGGCGCCCATTGAATCAGATCGGGCGAGGCGATGGGGCCAATCTCTTGCCGGACCCAGTTGCGCAGTTCGCTGCGCAGATCATCGGAAGGCTCTTCACCGCTCATCAATGTGACATAGCAATAGATGCCCTGACCTTTGACCTCATGCGGGTAGCCGACCACGGCGGCTTCGGCGACTTTGTCATGGGCGACCAGCGCGCTTTCGACCTCGGCGGTGCCCATGCGGTGGCCCGAGACGTTGATCACATCATCGACGCGGCCCGTGATCCAGTAGTCGCCATCGGCATCGCGTTTGCAGCCATCGCCGGTGAAATAGTAGCCGGGATAATCCGCAAAATAGGTTTTCTCGAACCGCTCGTGATCGCCCCAGACGGTGCGCATCTGGCCCGGCCAACTGTCCGCGATGCAAAGCACGCCTTCGGCAGGGTTGCCCTCAATCTCTTGACCCGAGGTTGGGTCGAGCACCACGGGTTTGATCCCGAAGAACGGTTTCATCGCGGCCCCCGGTTTCATGTCATGCGCGCCGGGCAGGGGGGTCATCAGGTGACCGCCTGTTTCGGTCTGCCACCAAGTGTCGACGATGGGGCAGCGGCCTTGGCCGACGACATCATGGTACCAGTTCCATGCCTCGGGGTTGATCGGCTCGCCCACGGTGCCAAGGATGCGCAGCGACGACAGGTCGCTTTTCGTGACGAATTCCTTGCCTTGGCCCATCAGCGCGCGGATGGCGGTGGGGGCGGTGTAGAACTGGGTAACCTTGTGCTTTTCGCAGACCTGCCAGAAACGGCTGGCGTCGGGGTAGGTCGGCACGCCTTCGAACATCAGCGTGGTCGCACCATTGGCCAGCGGGCCATAGACGATATAGCTGTGCCCGGTGACCCAGCCCACGTCCGCAGTGCACCAATAAACATCGCCATCGTGGTAATCAAAGGTCACCTCATGGGTCAGCGCGGCATAGGTGAGATAGCCGCCGGTGCTATGGACCACGCCCTTGGGCTGGCCGGTGGAGCCAGAGGTATAGAGGATGAACAGCGGGTCTTCGGCCCCCACGGCTGTCGGCTCGCAGGTGTCGGCGGCCTGCTCGGCCAGTACGTTGTAATCGCGGTCGCGGGCGTCGTTCCATGCCACATCCCCCCCGGTGCGGCGCACCACGAGGCATTGCACACTGGCGTCGCATTGCGCCAGCGCCTTGTCGGCATTGGCTTTGAGCGGGGTGGCCTTGCCGCCGCGCGGGGCCTCATCCGCGGTGATCACGACCTTGGCTTCGCAGCCGTTGACGCGGGCGGCCAGCGCATCCGGTGAGAACCCGGCGAAGACGATGGAATGGATCGCGCCGATCCGCGCGCAGGCCAACATGGCATAGGCGGCTTCGGGGATCATCGGCATGTAGATGATGACGCGGTCGCCTTTGCCCACGCCCAGATCGCGCAGCACATTGGCCATGCGGCAGGTGGCGCTGTGCAATTCGCGGTAGCTGATGTGTTTGGCCGCGTCCTCGGGGCTGTCCGGCTCCCAAATGATCGCGGTCTGATCGCCGCGCGTCTCAAGGTGGCGGTCGATGCAATTGGCGCTGACGTTCAACTCGCCATCCGCGAACCAATTGATGCTGACCGACCCAAGGTCAAAGTTCACATCGCGCACCTGGGTAAAGGGTTTGATCCAGTCGATCCGCTGCGCCTGTTCGCGCCAGAACGCCTCGGTGTCGGTGACCGAAGCAGTGTACATCTTGTCATAGGTCTGGGCATCCACATGGGCGCGGGCGGCCATGTCGGCGGATGGCGGATAGGTCTTTGCGGTGGCGTCGGACATGGTGGTTCCTCCCTTGATGTTCGCGTCTTGCCACGGGGCGCAGATCTCACCCGGCTGCCGTGGCCTCCTCCTGAGCTGGATCATAGCGGCCCGTGAAAAGAAGTGAATAAGCAACTGGAATACAAGGGCTTGCCTGTAAAGGTTTTTCCCGATTGGCGGGGTATCTGTAAATTTTCCGATCTGTATCGGGGAATGACGCGCTTTTTCAAAGCCTTGGCAGTCAAACCTTGCCCAACTGTCTTGCGGCTGCCGTATTTGCGCGGCATGACGGGGTTGGCAGGCCTGTCCCCTCGGGGTAGCCTGTGCGCCAATCCGCTCACTAAGGGCGGGCATCTAGGGAGAGATATCATGAAAAATTTGCTGAGCGGTGCAGCCGCCTGTGCGCTGAGCGTTGCCTTCGTCGGCGAAGCTGCCGCGACCGAATGGAACGCCTCCGTCTGGGGCAAGCGCCGCGCCTTCACCGAGCATGTCGAAAAGATCGCCGAACTGGTGAGCGAAAAGACCAACGGCGAATTCACCATCAACGTCAGCTACGGCGGCCTGTCCAAGAACCGTGAGAACCTCGACGGTATCTCCATCGGTGCCTTCGAGATGGCCCAGTTCTGCGCCGGCTACCACGCCGACAAGAACCGCGCGATCACCGTGCTGGAACTGCCCTTCCTTGGCGTCAGCAACCTTGAAGAAGAAGTCGCGGTCAGCCGTGCCGTCTATGACCACCCTGCCGTCGCCAAAGAGATGGCGCAGTGGAACGCCAAGATGCTCATGACCTCGCCCATGCCGCAGTACAACCTTGTCGGCACCGGCGATCCGCGCACCACGTTGGAAGACTTTGACGGCATGCGCGTGCGCGCCACCGGCGGTCTGGGCAAAGCATTCGAAGCCGTGGGCGGTGTGCCGACATCCGTGACCTCTTCGGAAGCCTATAACGCGATGGAATCCGGTGTTGTCGACACTGTGGCCTTCGCCCAGCACGCGCACCTCAGCTTTGGCACGATCAACAAAGCCGATTGGTGGACTGCAAACCTCAACCCCGGCACCGTGAACTGCCCCGTTGTGGTAAACATCGACGCCTATGAAGCGCTGAGCGACGCAGAGCGCGAAGCGCTTGACGGCTCTGTCGATGAGGCGCTGGATCACTACCTTGCCAACTACGGCGAACTGCTTGAGCGGTGGGATTCCGTTCTTGAAGAAAAGGGCGTCGAGAAGGTCGAATTTTCCCCCGAGGTGATCGCCGAGTTCAAAGCCAAAGCGGCTGATCCTGCGCGCGAAGCATGGATCAAAGACATGGAAGCCCAAGGCATTCCGGGTCAGGAACTCTATGACCTCGTGATGGAAACGCTGGAAAAAGAACGCGCGTCGAACTAAGCCTTGCGCGCATGACTTAGAGGGCCGTGCGGCAAACCGCGCGGCCCTTTCGACTTTAATGACGTAACAAACAGACTTTCTGAAAAGGAGAGCCGATGGCCGGATCATCCGCCGTGCTGGAGGACAGCAGCCTCCTCAGCCGCCTCGACCGGGGCCTGCTGAAACTGGAGACCTTCTTTGCCCTGATCTCGGGGATTGCCGTTTTCATGTTGATGGTGCTGGCCGTTTGGTCCGTGGGGGGGCGCAAGTTCTTTTCCACGCCACTGGCGGGCTATGTCGACTGGATCGAAGCGGCCATGCCGTTCATCGCCATCATGGGCATCGCCTATACCCAACGTATGGGCGGGCATGTGCGCATGGACATTCTGATCGGCCAGCTTAAGGGCCGCGCGCTTTGGGCGGCGGAACTGCTGTCTGTGGTGCTGATCCTGCTTTTGATGCTGGCACTGACGTGGGGCGCTTGGGCGCATTTCGACCGCAGCTTTGACATGGCCGCCCCGATGTGGAGCCGTGATAGCTCGATCGACATCGGCCTGCCGATCTGGCCCAGCAAACTGGTGGTGCCACTTGCCTTTGCTGTGATCTCTCTGCGGCTTTGTCTGCAGATTTGGGGCTATGGCCGGGCCTTGGTGCTGGGGCTGGAACGCCCCGTGGCCGTGCCGCTGGTGCAATCGGCGGCAGAACAAGCAATGGCCGAGGCCGAACAACTGGATGGACGTGACTGATGGATCCTATTGAAATCGGCCTTTGGGTCTCGGGCGGCATGCTGCTTATGGTGGTGCTTGGCATGCGGGTGGCCTTTGCCGCCGCCATGGCTGGGCTTATCGGCCTTATCTGGATTTTCTGGGCCAAGAAGGGCATGGAGTGGGACCAGCTTGGCTGGGCGCTGACCGTCGCGATCAAGACCGCCGGGCAGGTGCCGCACTCGAAAGTGTCGAGCCAGACACTCTCACTCATCCCCACCTTCATCCTGATCGGTTTCTTGGCCTATTACGCCGGTCTGACCAAAGCGATTTTCGAAGCCGCGAAGCGCTGGTTCGCTTGGGTGCCGGGCGGTTTGGCGGTCTCGACCGTTTTTGCGACCGCAGGCTTTGCGGCTGTGTCGGGCGCGTCCGTCGCCACCGCTGCGGTTTTCGCGCGGATCGCCATCCCCGAGATGCTCAAGATTGGCTATAACAAGCAATTCGCGGCGGGTGTCGTGGCGGCAGGGGGCACATTGGCCTCGCTGATCCCGCCCTCGGCGATCTTGGTGATCTATGCGATCATCGTTGAGCAGGACGTGGGCAAGCTGCTGCTGGCTGGCTTTATCCCCGGTGCCTTTTCGGCGGTGGTCTATGCGGTGTTGATCATCGGCATCGCCATGATCTGGAAGAACGTCGGCCCGCCGGTGACCGGCTTCACATGGCGTGAGCGCTTTGCCTCTCTGCCTGCCGCTCTGCCGATTGTCGCGGTGGTCGTGATCATCATCTTCTTCGTCTACAACCCCTTTGGCGACGCATGGGGCACCCCGACCGAAGGCGGCGCGGTTGGTGCGTTTATCGTCTTTTGCATGGCGGTCTTCCGTGGGATGCGACTGGCGGAGTTGAAGGACGCACTGCTGGAGACGGCCAAGCTGACGGTGATGATCTTCACCATCATCTGGGGCGTGCTGATCTATGTGCGCTTCCTCGGTTTCGCCGATCTGCCGGGTGCCTTTGCCGATTGGATCTCATCGCTTGAAACCTCGCCGATGATCATCTTGATCTGCATCCTGCTGGCCTATGCGGTGCTGGGCATGTTCATGGACGCCATTGGCATGCTGCTGCTGACCCTGCCGGTGGTTTACCCGGCGGTGATGGCGCTCAACGGGGGCGAGTTCGTCTCGGCTGCTGACAGTGCCTTTGGCATGTCCGGCCCGATGTGCGCGATCTGGTTCGGCATTCTGGTGGTGAAGATGGCAGAGTTCTGTCTGATCACCCCGCCCATTGGCCTCAACTGCTTTGTCGTCGCGGGCGTGCGCCCCGACCTCAGCGTGCAGGACGTGTTCCGCGGCGTGATGCCCTTCTTCATCGCCGACGCGGTGACCATCGGCTTGCTTGTGGCCTTCCCGCAGATCGTGCTTTGGCTGCCGTCCCTCGCGGGCTAGGCAGCTTTAGCCACCGGGCTTTTCCGCGGCGGGTTCATCCGCCGCGGTTGCCGCCACATCGGGGGCGGATTTATCCAGAAAATGCCCGATCATGTTGAGCGCGGTGACGTTCTCGCAAATCACCTTGAAGACCACGAGGAAGGGCACCGCCACCAGCGCGCCTGCAATCCCCCAAAGCCAGCCCCAAAAGACCACGGTGAGGAATACGGCAACGGTGTTCAACTCCAACCGACGCCCCACAAGGTAGGGCGTGATGAACTGCCCCTCGATCCCGGTGAGGATCTGATAGCCGACGGGGGCAAGGATCGCATAGCCGACGCTGTCGAATGTCGCGATGGCATAGGCCCCCACCAGCACCGCGCCGATCACCCCGCCGATATAGGGCAGGAAGTTCAGCAAGAACGCCGCCAAGCCCCAGACATAAGGAACAGGCAGTCCAAGCGCGAAGAGGTAAAGCCCAACAGAGACGCCAAGCCCCGCGTTGATGATGGTGATGGTCAGCAGGTAGCGCGACACGCGGCGCTCAACGTCATAGACCGCCTTTAGCGCGCGCTTCTTGCCGGTGAAGGTCTGGAACGACTGAACCAGCTTGAGATAAAATAGATCGCCCGAGGCCAGCAGGAACAGCGCTAGCACAAGGGCGACGGCCACCGTGCCGCCGATCCGCGCGCCGGTGTTCATGGCATTGTCGAGCAGGCCCGGCTGTTTGACCACCACCTCTTCGGGTTTGCTGGCGCCGTTATCTGCGCCGATCTTTTCGACCTGTTCCGTGGCAGAGCGGACATCCTCTACCGTCTTCATCCAGCCTTGCAGCTTGCGCTGTATCTCATTGCCCATTGAGGGGATTTCATCCGACCACGTGGCCACGGTGCCCGCCGACAGCCCGGCCAGCACAAAGATGATCAGCCCGACAAAGCCAATCAGCAGCACAGCCCCCAGCGGAGGCGAGATGCCGAATTTTTCAAAGGAGCGGATCAGCGGGCTGAGCGTCAGCGCGAGGAGGAAACCAAGCAGGATCGGCAGCAGCAAATCCTTGGCGAAATAGGCAGTCACGAAGAGGGCGATCAGTACCAGCACTTCCAACAGCCGTCTGATCGCGGCGATATCGTTCAATGTATTCCCCCCAACATGCCCTGCGCAGATGCTACGAAGCCAACGCGGGACGGAGGGAAAAGTTCATTCACGCAGGGCACTTGTTGCGGTTAATTCTATGGGTCCACCGTTTGCAGCCGCAAAGCCTGTCCGCCAAGGGCACGAAAGGCGCGTTGGCGGCAGGTCAGAACGATGATCTGCATATCGCTGGCCTGCCGGTGCAGCGCGTCGAACATCCGCTCGATCCGGTCGTCATCGGTAAAGACCAGCGCGTCGTCCAAGATCACCGGCGCGATACGTCCCGCGCGGGCCAGCATCCGCGCAAAGGCCAGCCGTACCAAAAGCGCCACCTGTTCCTGCGTGCCGCCTGAAAGGACGTCGATCGGCTCTTCGCGACCTTCGCGGATCAGCGCGTGCGGCAGCAGCGATTCCTCGCCCCATGTCAGCTCAGCATCGGGCCAAAGGAGCTGCAGCAGCGGTTTGAGTTCTTTGACGATGGGGGTGAAGTACCGCTCTCGCGCCTCGTTCCGCGCGTCTTGCAAAGCGCCTTCCAGCCGGGTGAGCACCGCAACCTCATGGGCGATCCGCGCGAGGGTCTCTTCGGCGGCCTGCAATTGGTCTTCGGTCTCGGCGAGGCGTTCCTCCACCGCGTCGCCAGAGGCGCGGGTGATGCGTTCGCTGAGCCGCGCCAGCAGGGGCCGCAGGCGGGCGACTTCCTCTCGGGCTTGCGCCTCAACCGATTCCGCGCGGGTGAGGGCGGCCCGAAGGCTGGCCGCATCTGGCGCGTCTTTGGCCTTTTCGGCGTGGGACAGGCGTGCGGCCTCCAGCGCGGCGGCGGTGCTGGCGGCTTGACTGGCAAGCGCGTCTTCCGTGACATCGCCCAGCTTGGCCTGCTGCGCCTCGGCGCGCTGCAACCGATCGCTGAGCGAGGCGAGCTGTGCGTCTTTGACCGCGGCATCGGCCTTGGCATCGGCCAGCGCCTCGGCTGCCGTCTCCCGCGCGATCCGGCACGTCTCATGCCCGGCCTGCGCAGTTTCGAGGGCGTCTTCGGCGTGCGCAAGATCAGGTGCGTCGGAAACCTCCTCCGAGGCCGGAATGGCGGCGAGGGCTTGGTGCAGCGCGTCGATCCCCTCAGGGGCGAGGCTGTTGAGAACGGCCTTGGCCTCTCCCTGATGCGCGGCGGCTTCCACACGGGCCGCGGCGGCGGCGCGGGCCCCGGCCAGGTCAGCCGCGCCGATCTGGTCGAGCGCGGCTTGCAGGCTGGCGGCTGCGGTTTCGACTGTGCCGTCCTCTGCACCCTCCGCGCCCGGGTGGATTTCTAAGCTGCCGATACCATCGATCCGCAGGGTGGTGCTGCGCGGAAGCGGCAGGGGGGTGCCCTCCGCCAACGGCCCGCTGTCGCTGTGGATGCTGCCCGATTGGCCGGGGGCGTAGCGGACAATCACTTGGGGGGCCGCGGCATCGCGGGCGGCGCGGCTGGCGGAGAGTTCGGCAGAGAGGGTTTCAAGCCGCTGCATCGTGGCGGCGTCCGGGCCGGATTGGGCGGCGGCACCGGCGGTCTCCATCCGGCGGCGGGCCTCTTCGGCCTCTTTGATGCGATCCTCAAGCGCGCGGCGACGGTCTGCGCCGTCCCGCGCGGCGCGCGCCCGCAGGGCTTGGCGGTGTTGGTCCTCGGCGGTTTTGAGGGCGGCGCGGGCCTCTGTGGCGGCGGCCTCTGCGGTGTCAAGCGCGGCGCGGCGTTCAGATAGGGTGCTGCGGGCGGCCTCTGCGGCTTTGCGGGCTGTGGCTTCGGCGGCGCGGGCGGTCTTTTGCTCGACCTCTCCGGCGCGGTAGCTGTCGAGCCGTGATGTGGCGCTTTCAGCGGTGAGACGCGCGAGGTCCACGGCCCGGTCAAGGGTTTCCAGTTCTTCCGCGTGGCGGGTGGCGGCGTCATGGGCGGTGCGGGCGGCCTCAAGCTTTTGGCGGCGTTCTTCGACCACCTCAGGCGCTTCGAGGTCGGCCAAGGCCCGCCGTGCCCGCTGACGCTCGGCCAAAGCGTCCTGCAACTCTCGCGCGGTGGCCGCCAGTTGGTCGCGCGTGGCCTGTAGCGCCTCCACTTGATCTTGGGCCTCTTTCCACGCTCCGCCGGTGCGCGGGCGTCCGGTGCCGGTGGCATACTGGGCCAGCTCGTCGCGGCATTGTGCCAGCGCCTTGTCCATGCGCCGCCCGCCGGTCATCGCTTCGACCTCGGCGCCGACCGAGGTCATTAGATCACGCCGCGCCTCCAGTGCGAGCTTTTCTTCTTTGGTGGAGCCGCCGGTCAGCGCGGTCATGCCCTGACGGACCCAGATCAGCCCCGACGGCCCGCCCGCATCCCCGCCCAAAAGCTGCGCGATCCATGCCTCGGCCTCATCCGACTGTGCGATCAGCCTGCCATCGCGGTGCACGGTGGCAAGGGGCTTTTGGAACCACCGCTTGTGAACGGCAAAGCGCCCCTCGTCGGTTTCGACCTCGATGGTCACCTCCGGCGCGCCGCCCGCATGGGGGCGCAGGGCGGCGACCTCTTTGTCGCGGGAGCCGAAGGGTTTGAAGAACAGCGCCTGTATCGCGTCGAACAGCGTGGATTTGCCGTGCTCGTTCGGCTCGCTCAAGACATTGATCCCGTCGCCTATTCCGGTCACTTGCGCGGGGTCGGTGAAGCGGCGGACGTTGTTGAGGGTGATGGCGCGGATTTTCATGCTTTCGCCCCCTGCACATAGGCATGAAGCCGGGCGAGGGCATCGGCGGCCACGTCACGCTCGGACTGGGGCAGGGTGTCGGATTGTGCCTCGTTCACCAAGGTATCCGCCGCCATGCGCAGGGCACCGCCGCGGTCGATCTCATCAAGGTCTGCGGCCTCATATTGCGTACCCAAACCTTCGGTCACCAGTTCGAAATGCGCGAAATCGGGGGCGCAGGCCTGGGCCGCGCGGGCTAGCGCTGCGCGATCGGGAAGGCCCGCCCAGCCCCCTGCTTTGACGCGCAGCAGGTGATCCCGGCGGCCCGCAGCGGGCAGCAGGGCCTGCAATGCCGCCGCCGCGTCTTGGCGGGGATGAAGCGCAAGCTCGGCCTCGGACCATAGGAAACTGCCGGTTTCGATCTCATTCACCTTGGGGGCAGCGCCGGGGCCTGCAACCTCAACCGCAAGGCAGACGCCCCGTCGCCCGTGTTTGAAACGATCCTGCTCTGGCGTGCCGCAGTATTGCACCCGGTCCGAAACGGCCATCCGCCCGTGCCAATCGCCAAGGGCGAGATAGTCCAACCCCGCGCGCTGGTCCCGGTCAGGCGCAATCGCCTCTCCGCTGTCGGTGAAATCGGTGACGCCGCCGTGGGCGAGGCCGATGCGCAGATGCCCCTCGGGGCTTTGCATCTTGTCCAAAGGGGCGCTCGGATCGCTGGCGCCCGCGCGAAAGGCCACGGGGCAGGGCAACAGGCTGGCATCCGTGCTGATCTCAACCGGGGCAGCATCGGTGAGGGCGCGCAGATTGGCAGGGGCATCGCGGTGGATCACCTCCCACAGGGGTTCGGCATCGCGCAGATTGTCGTGGTTGCCGGGGAGGATCCACCATGTCACCTCTGCCGCCTCGCCCATGGCGGTCAGGGCCTGCCGCAGCACGGCGGCCGAAGGTGTCGCAGTGTCGAATGTATCGCCCGCCAAGAGCACATGCGCCGCCCCGTGATCCCGCGCGGCTTGGGCAAGTTTGGCGATGGCCCCATGCCGCGCTTCCATCAGACGCCCCCGGATGTTGCCATCCGCCGCTTGTGGGATATTGGCGAACTTGCGCCCGATATGCAGGTCAGACGCGTGGATGAAGCGGAATGTCATGCGGTGGTCCTGAATGGCTTTGAGAAAGGGGCACGTGGGTGGAAATGAGAAAAAAGGGCAATGGTTGATCGGCTGCGCGGCCCGTTGAGCCAGATACGCGCAGCGGCTCCATTCATCGCAAACTCAGCGCAGAGTGCAAGACGTTGCAAAATCTGCGCGAGGTTCTGGTTCTGCAGGGATTGCGGGCTACATATGCGTGACGCGCGTTTGAGACGCAGCGGCGCCCGCCGCCCAGACCCAAAAATTTCGAGTTACGATGAAATCTAGAGCAGCCTCCGAAAACCTCCCTGCCGTAGCGGGCCAAGCCAGGGCAGCCGCGGGGCAGGCCGCTGCAACCGTCCTTGCCTGACACCTCAAATCAAGATTGAATGCGCGGCTGAGGCTGCTGAACCGCACGTTCCAATAGATAAGAAGATCAACACACGATGACCCATGACTTTGAAAGAATCCTTCAGGCCGCGCCGTCGCCCTTCGTGTTGTTGGACAGTGAACTTCGGGTGGTCTGGGCGAATGATGCCTATCTACAGGTGACCGACCGCCAGTTAGAGGGGCTTATCGGGAAAGACCTGTTCGAGGAATTTCCATCTGACCCCGAAAGCGAGTCGGGCCGCATGCTGCGCGCGTCTTTCGCACGGGTGTTCCGCGATGGCACCACCGATCACCTGCCGGTCATCCCCTATCCAATCGCCAGTGCCGAGGGCAAAACCGAAGACCGCTATTGGAGCGCGACCCATACGCCGATCCTAGGTGCGGATGGCGAGGTCGAGTTCATTTTGCAGCACACGCAGGACATCACCGAGGTCTATACCGCCGAAGCCCCGGGCGAGGGGCGTGCAGGTTCGGCCCAAGCCGCCGTGCTGCGCCGTGCCCATGAGGTGACGCAGCAGAATCTGGAACTTGATACCGGGATCAGCCTTTTCAAGTTGATCTTTGAACAGGCACCGAATTTCATGGTCACCCTCATGGGGCCGAACCACGTCTTTCGCACGGTCAACGCCGCCTATTTACGAATGGTTGGTCAGCGGGACCTTATTGGCAAACCCGCGCGCGAGGCTTTGCCCGAGATCGCGGGGCAAGGCTTTTTCGAAATGCTGGACGAGGTCTATCGCACCGGCAAGGCCGTGAGCCAACAGGGGGCCGAGGCATGGGTGCAACGCAGCCCCGGAGGTCCGACTGAACGGGTCGTCGTCGATTTCGTGTTTCAACCGCTCGACAACGTGCGGGGAGAGACCATCGGCATCGTGATCCAAGGCAATGATGTCACCGCGCATAAGCTTGCCGAAACCAAGCTGCGCGAGGCGGAGGAACGGTTCCGCACCATGGCGCACACCATGCCAGTCCATGTCTGGACGGCCACCGCCGATGGGCGTTTGGATTGGGTCAGCGATCAGATCTATGCTTTTTCGGGCGCGGCGCCGGGCAGTCTGGTCGGGGATGCTTGGCCCGCGATCATTCACCCCGACGACCGCGCCGAAGCGATTGCCACTTGGGCAAAGGCGGTGGAAACCGGGGCGGTTTATGAGAGCGAATTCCGCCTGCGACGGGCCGATGGCGCCTATTGCTGGCACTTGGTGCGGGCCGTGCCGACCAGAGATGACCAAGGCGCGCTGATGCGTTGGGTCGGCACGAATTCCGAAATCCACGAGCAGAAAGAACTGTCCCGCCAACTGGCCGATCTGAACACGACGTTGGAAGAGCGTGTCGAAAAACGCAACCGTGAGTTGGAAGAGCTTCATGACCGGTTGGCCCAAAGCCAGCGGGTCGAGGCGGTCGGCAATCTTGCGGGCGGCGTTGCCCATGATTTCAACAACCTGCTGCAAGTGATGACAGGCAGCCTGACCATGGCCGCGCGCGAAATTGCAGCCGATTCCCCGGTGCGGGTGCGGATCGACGCGGCCATGCGGGCAGTGGAGCGCGGCGCGTCCCTGTCCTCGCAACTGCTTGCGTTCAGCCGCCGTCAGCCGTTGCAGCCGCGCTCGATCGACCTGCGCGATCTGCTCAGCGATATCGACGACATCATGCGCAGCGCCTTGGGCGAGGGGATGGAGGTCGAACTCGACGCGCCCGAAGCCCTGTGGCCAGCCTATGCCGATGCAGCAAGCACCCAGAACGCCGTGCTAAACCTCGTCATCAACGCGCGCGACGCGATGGAGGGGCGCGGCAAGTTGAAAATCGCGGTCGAGAACCGGCATATCGGCCCCGAAGAATTGCTGGGTGAGCCTGACATGGTGGCGGGCGACTATCTTGAGGTCAAAGTCATCGACCACGGGCCCGGCATCCCGGCGGATACGCTGGCCAAAGTGTTCGATCCGTTCTTTACCACCAAACCGGTAGGCAAAGGCACCGGGCTTGGGCTCTCCACCGTTTATGGCTTCGCGCGGCAATCGGGCGGGCGGGCCACCATCGCCAGCCATCCCGGCGCGGGCACGACGGTGACGCTTTTGCTGCCGCGTGCCGAGACGGCGGCGGAGCCTTTGCAATGGCATGACCCCACCGACATCGCGGGCGGGAACGAGACCGTGCTGCTGGTCGAAGACGACGCCGAGGTGCGCGACGCCACCGCCGCCTTGCTGTCGGATCTGGGCTACCGCGTACGCACCGCAGAAGACCCCGCCACCGCCCTCAATGCCGCGCGGCAAGCGCCGGAATTCGATCTTTTGGTCTCGGACGTGGTCATGCCCGGAGAACTGAGCAGCCGCGACATGGCCGAAACCCTTCAGGCTGAGCGGCCCGACCTGCCGATCCTCTTCATCTCAGGCTATTCACGCGATGCGATCGTGCGCGATGGCCGGGTGGATGCCGGGGTGCAGTTCCTCGCCAAACCCTTCACCAAAGACGCTTTGGCGATCAAAGTCCGCGACGCGCTGTCCTCGGCTCCCGCCGCAAAAACAAAGGCTGACGCAGTCCAAGAACAGCCAGATCGGCCCCGTCATGTTTTGCTCTGCGAAGACGACGCGCTGATCCGGCTCGATTTGGCGGATATCCTCAGCGGGCTGGGCACCGAGGTCACCGAAACTGCTTCGGGTCAGGAGACATTGGACAGGCTGCAAGCGGGGCAATACGACGCGCTGCTGATCGACGTGGGCCTGCCGGATATTTCGGGCGAGGAAGTCGCCACCCGCGTGCGGGCGCAGCATCCCGATATGCCTATCATCTTTGCCACCGGCCAAGCGGAAGTGCCCTCCGCCGCGGCTTTGGGCCACTGCGCCGTGGTTCAGAAACCTTTCGGTGACCGCGATCTGGAACGTGCCTTTGCAAGCTTGGGCATTCTGCCACAGACGGAAACGTCCACAGCATTTTGACGGGGCGTGCCCGCGCGCGGGACATCGCGGCGCGCGGGGCGGCTGCGGCACAAGAACATCTTGCGCCGCCCCCGCAAAGCCGTGCAGAAGGCCGTGAATTAACGACGGAGCCACCCCGCATGCGCGATCAGAAATTCACCCACGCCGAGGTTTGCCGCGCCGCGCGTCTGTCCGTGGCACCCATGATGGATTGGACCGACCGCCACTGCCGCTACCTCCACCGGCAGCTAAGCCGTGAGACGCTCCTCTATACCGAGATGGTCACCGCCCCCGCGCTGGTGCGGGGTGGGGCGTTGCATCTGCTGGATCACGACCCGTCGGAACATCCCGTGGCGCTGCAACTTGGCGGGTCGGACCCCGTAGAGCTGGCACAGGCGGCACGGTTGGGGGCTGACGCGGGCTATGATGAGATTAACCTCAATTGCGGCTGCCCGTCTGACCGGGTACAATCAGGTGCTTTTGGCGCGGTATTGATGCAGCAGCCGGGGCTGGTGGCGGACTGCGTGGATGCTATGCGCGCGGCCTGCGATGTCGAGGTGACCGTGAAATGCCGCATCGGCGTGGACGATCAGAACCCTGAGGAAATTTTGCCCGAGTTCCTCGCGCGTATCGTGGCGGCGGGCTGTACCCGGGTCACGATCCATGCGCGCAAGGCGTGGTTGCAGGGGCTGAGCCCCAAAGAAAATCGTGATATTCCGCCATTAAACTATGATCTCGTGCATCAGATGAAGGGGCTGTTTCCGAACCTGCATATTTCGGTCAACGGTGGCGTCACATCGCTTGGTCAGGCCGAAGCTTTTCTGGACGCCGGATTAGATGGCGTCATGGTGGGGCGCAGCGCCTATCATGCGCCGACCGACATCCTCGCCAGCGCTGATTGGCGCATCTACGGGCGGGGTGCTGACAGCACTGCAGAAGCCGCGGTTCAGGGGATGTTGCCCTATATCGAGGCGCATCTGGCCGGCGGCGGGCGTCTGGGGCAGATCACCCGGCATATGTTGGGGCTTTTTGCCGGGCGGCCCGGCGCGCGGCAGTGGCGTCGTATCCTGTCCGAAGGGGCGCATAAGCCCGGCGCGGGGCCGGAACTGGTCGAGGCCGCCTTGGCCGAGGTCGCCGCGGCGCAGGAAATCGCCGCGGCGGGGTAGGGTTAGACCGTGGGCTCTGCCACCGGGCGGGGCGGCAGCAGCGCCAGCGTGAGCAGGGCGGCCACCAGTCCGCAGGCCGCGATTGCCCCCAGCATCGGTGTGACAGTCCCGTCAAAGAACGGCCCGGCCAGCGCGATGGAGAGGCCGCCCGCCACCATCTGCAATGTGCCGCCCAGCGAAGAGGCCAGACCTGCGATATCGCCGTGATCGTCCAGCGCCACGACCATCACCGTCGGCACCACGACGCCAAGGCAGGCGTTGGCGCAAAACAGCCCCGCCATCACCAAATAGAGGCCCGGATCGGTTGCCAGCGCTGTGACAAAGATCGCGGCGGAAAAGAAGACGAAGCCCGCCACCCCGCGCCGCACAAGGCTGCGCATACCCCAGCGTTCGCCGAGCCATCCCGCCAGTTGCGAGGCCGAGAAGAAGCCGACCGCGTTGACCGCAAAGGCCAGCGAAAACCCCGTCGGCCCCAGCCCGTATTGCCCGGTATAGACAAAGGGCGCAAAGGCGATGAAGACAAAGAATGACCCCATGGCAAAGCCGCCGATAAAGGTCAGCCCCATGAAGATCGGATCGCTCAGCAGCACTTTCGCCCCGCGCCAAAGGTTGCGCGGGTTGATCCGCACGCGGCGTTTGACGGGCAGAGTCTCGGGCTGGGCAAAGGCGGTGAGTGCCAGCGCGGCGATGGCCAAAACACCCAAGGTCACGAAGATCGCGCGCCAATCGGCAAGCGCCATCACCGCGCTGCCCGCCAGTGGGGCCAACATCGGCGAGATCGAGATCACCAGCATCAACATCGCCATCAACCGCGTCGCCTGTGTGCCGGTGTATTGGTCACGGATGATCGCACGCGGCACCACCATCAGCACGGCGCCGCCAAGCCCTTGCAGAGCACGCCAACCCGTCAGCGCCGCCATCGTCGGCGCGAAGGCGGCCCCGAAGGAGGCGATCACAAACAGCACCAACCCCACCATGATCGGCAGCTTGCGCCCCGCCTGATCGGCCCACGGGCCGTAGAAAAGCTGGCCCAGTCCGAAGGCGATAAAATAGGCGGTAATGGTCGCCTGAACCGCCGTCTCTGACGCGCCATAGCTGGCGGCGATGGCAGGCATGGCGGGCAGATACATGTCGATGGCGAAGGGGCCGACCAGCCCCAGCAACCCGAGAATGAGCGCTGAACGTAGCACGTGATGTCCTTTCGGATGGGATGGCCGGGGCCAAATGGGCAAGGCGGCAAGCGCAGACCGACGTCTGGGGCCGACTTTCGCGCGCAACCTAACCCCCCTTGGGGGAAGTGCAACCCCGGCGTTATCGCTTGAACCCCCGGCGCGAAAGGGCTTGATAGGCGCAACGACAGCCGGGAGGGGCCACATGCCAGAGTTGAACGATCTTTTGCCGATGCTGGTGCTTATCGCCCTGATCGGAGGTTTTGCCGGGGTTTTGGCAGGGCTACTGGGCGTCGGCGGGGGGATCGTCTTGGTCCCCGCGTTTTTCTATGCGCTGCAATCGCTCGGCTATGACGGGCCACAGCTGATGCAGATTTGCCTTGCGACATCGCTGGCGACGATCATCGTCACCTCTGCGCGCTCGGTCCATGCGCATAACAAAAAGGGCGCGGTCGATTGGGAAATCCTGCGCACTTGGGCGCCGGGGATCATGGTGGGGGCCATCTTGGGCGTGCTGCTGGTGGCGCAATTGCGCACCCAGACGCTTCAGGCGATCTTTGGCGGGCTGGCGCTGATTGTCGGGCTCTACCTGGGGTTCGGGCGCAGCGACTGGCGCTTGGGAGAGACCATGCCTCGTGGCATCAAACGCGCCATCCTGTCGCCGATGGTCGGGTTTCTGTCGGTGCTGATGGGGATCGGTGGCGGCAGCTTTGGCGTGCCGCTGATGACACTTCATGGTCGGCCCATTCACCGGGCCGTGGCCACGGCTGCGGGCTTTGGGCTTTTGATCGCCGTGCCCTCGGTGATTGCCTTTCTCTTCGTTGATATCGCGCAAAGCCGCCCGCCCTTGACCATCGGCGCCGTTAATCTAGGTGCCTTCGGGATCGTCGTGACAATGACGCTCATCACCGCGCCTTGGGGCGTGCGGTTGGCCCATGCGATGGACCCCAAGCCGCTCAGACGGGTCTTTGCCGTGTTTCTGGTGCTGGTGGCGCTAAATATGTTGAGAAAAACACTTTGGGGCTGAGTTGACCCGTTTTTGACCTTAAACCTGCCGGAATGTGACGGTTTCTGCCCAATTTCGGACAATTTTCATCAAATTGCCGCAATCTCGACACAAACAACTGGCTTACTGCCTTAACAAACGCAGAATCATCCGAACCAAGGGACGTGACGAGATGCGCCGAAGCGGGACCAAAGCGATCATCCTTAAAGGGCAGGGCAGTAACCTCGCCTATTGGAAACCTGCGCGCCGGGGCCGTCGGGCATTTCGCTTTGACGGGATGTTCACCCGCGAAACCAGCCTGACATTTGCCCGTGCCTCGGTGCCTGCGGCCAATTACAACGCGACCCCGATGGGCCTCCACGACGCCACGGATGGCGAAGCGGCTCTTATTTTCCTGAACCAGATCGTCCAGCGTCGCGGCGCGTAAGGCCGCACTAGTCGCGCCGCCGCGCCAGTTTCGCCGCGCGGCCCCCGCGCCGTTTTGCGTGGACGCTTTCACGTTGGGGCAATTCCGCCATGATGGCGCGGCGCTCCTCCGCGCTCATCACCGTCCAGCGGCCAATCTCTTCAATCGAACGCAGACAGCCGGTGCAGAGCCGGCTTTCGGGATGCACCACGCAGATGTTGATGCAGGGGCTTTCGACCTCATTGCGCTGCCAGAGCTTTTTAGTCACGGCGCATCACCTGCAAACGGTCCAGCAGCCCCTGTAAAATATAACCCGCCGCCACATGGTCGATCACTTCGGCGCGGCGTTTGCGGGTGGTGTCAGCCTCTAGCAGTGCGCGTTCGGCAGCCACGGTCGACAGACGCTCGTCCCAATAGGTGATGGGCAGCGGCGTGAGCCGGTCGAAGTTGCGGGCGAAAGCGCGGGTCGATTGGCAGCGCGGCCCCTCTGAGCCGTCCATATTGCGCGGCAATCCCAAAACCAGCCCGCCGATACGGCGCTCGGCGATGATCTCGGCCAGACGCGCGGCATCCACACCGAATTTCTTGCGCCGCACGGTTTCCAGCGGGGTGGCGACGGATTGGAAGCTGTCGCTCACCGCGACGCCGATGGTCTTTTCGCCCAGATCGAGCCCGATCAGCGCCTGCATCGGGGGCAGGGCGGCGATGAAATCTGCCGTGTCGTCGTAAATCATCCTGCCACTCCTGCACGTTCTCCGGCGCTGCGGATCATGTCCAGCGCCGCATTATCGCCCGAGAAGACCTCAAGCGCGTTGTCATAGACCGCGCGGGCCTGATCGGTGTCCCCCAAAACGCCCAGCGATGTGATCAGCCGCGCCCAGTCCTGCGGGGGGCCTCCTTCGCTGGCCAGACGATCCGACAGGCCAGCCACCATGCCGCCGATCATTTCCATCCGGTCGTCCGCGCTCATCTCCGAGGCGGCTTCGATGTCTTCGGCGGATGGCCCCCGCGCAGGGGCGCCGGTGCCGATCTGAGGCATTTCGTAATTCACCCCGGCAAGGCTGGCGACCTGCGAGATCTGCGCGCGGATCGGCTCGATCCATGCCGCATCCGCTGGCCCGCGCCGCAACAGCGCGTCCCAAATGCGGAAACCGACATCCGGCCGCCCGGTCTGCACCATCATCAGGCCAAGGTAATAGCGTGCGCGGCCATCCTGCTCATCGCGGTTGAGCACTTCCCGCAGGGCGGTTTCCGCCTCGGGAGAGACATAGCCCCCCGCGGCGAGCACCAAAAGTTCGGCGTAATCCGCGATATCCTTCGCGGTCCGGTCCGCGCCTTTGAGACGCAACACATTGCCTTGCGCCTCGGCTGCGGCGGCGAAATTACCGACACGGGCCTCGTTCTGCGCCAACAGGGTCTGGCCGTGCAAATCCTCGGGCCGTTCTTTGACCGTGGCGCGAAGCTGCTGCATCAGCGCGAGGTAATCCGCGCTCAGCCCCTCGGTACTGGGGCTGGCAGGCAGGCTTTCCACCGCGCTTTGCTGGCTGGGGCGGTTGCGGCGCATGTCTTCGGCAAAGGCGATGCGGTCGGCCAAGGCCAGATCGCCATAGCCGGGCTGCCCCAGATGCCAGTAGAGCGCCAGTGATCCGGCACCCAAGACCACGATCCCTGCGATCAGCACGACGGGCGCGGGCCGCGAGGTGTTTTGCTGGCCCCCATCCTGCGCGGCATCGGCGGCAAGGATGCGGCGCGAAATCTCGGTGCGGATCCGGACGGCATCGGCCTCAGACACCACACCGCGGGCGAGGTCACGCTCGACCTCGTCCAATTGGTCGCGGTAGACCTTGAGGTCATAATCCGCCTGCGCGGGCAGGGGCGTATCCGCGCCGCGCCATGCGGCCCGCGCCAGAAAACCGCCTACGACAAGCGCCATCGCGCCAGAGAGAAACCAGAATATCATGGCCTCTACCTAACCTTTGACCGGCCCCGACAAAAGACCGCAATTGCCGCGCCGCCTGCGGCATTTTTCACCAATCGCGCCACATGTCGCAAAACCGCATCCAAATGCCGTGGTGGTCATTTCGAATATCTGCTCCTAGGCTCAGAAAAGACCTCAGCCGCCCGCGCGGCCCGAATCCTTGCCGGGAAGTGACGTGATGAAGAAATACTCCGTTTTCGCAGTGGCCCGAGAGGCCATGCGCCATCATACGGGCTGGACCCGCGCGTGGCGCGATGCGCAGCCCAAGAAACGCTATGACGTGATCATCGTCGGCGCAGGCGGGCATGGGCTGGCTACGGCCTATTATCTGGGCAAGAATTTCGGCATCACCAATGTCGCGGTGCTTGAGAAGGGCTGGCTTGGCGGCGGCAACACCGGGCGCAACACGACGATCATCCGCTCGAATTACCTGCAGGATCCTTCGGCCGCGATCTACGAAAAGGCGCGCAGTCTCTATGAGACAATGAGTCAGGATTTGAACTACAACGTCATGTTCAGCCCCCGTGGGGTGATCATGTTGGCGCAGACCGAACATGAGGTGCGCGGCTATAAGCGTACCGCGCATGCCAACGCGCTTCAGGGGGTCACCACCGAATTCATCGGGCCGGACCGCGTCAAACAACTGGTGCCGATCATCAATATCGACGGGCCGCGCTATCCGGTGCTGGGCGGGTTGTGGCAAGCGCGCGGCGGCACGGCGCGGCATGATGCGGTGGCTTGGGGCTATGCGCGGGCCTGCTCGGATATGGGCATGGACATCATCCAGAAATGTGAGGTCACCGGCGTGCGCCAGACGGGCGGCAAGGTCACCGGTGTCAGCACCACGCGCGGCGATATTGATTGCGACAAACTGGGCATGGTCGTGGCCGGACACTCGGGGCAGTTGGCAAATATGGCGGGCTTCCGTCTGCCGATGGAGAGCGTGGCCCTGCAAGCGCTGGTCAGCGAGCCGATCAAACCCTGCATGGATGTGGTCGTGATGGCCAATACGGTGCACGGCTACATGAGCCAGTCCGACAAGGGCGAGATGGTCATCGGCGGCGGCACCGATGGCTATAATAACTACACCCAACGCGGCAGCTTCCATCATATCGAAGAGACGGTGCGCGCGCTGGTTGAGACCTTCCCGTTGATCTCACGGCTCAAGATGTTGCGGCAGTGGGGCGGGATCGTGGATGTGACCGGCGACCGCTCTCCGATCCTCAGCAAGACCCCGGTTGAGGGAGTCTTTATCAACGGCGGCTGGGGCACAGGCGGGTTCAAGGCGATCCCCGGGTCGGGCTGGGGTTTTGCCGAGTTGATGGCCAAGGGGCATTCGCCGCTGACCGACGCCTTTGGGTTAGAGCGGTTCGCCGAAGGCCGCTTTATCGACGAATCCGTGGCCGCCGGGGTGGCCCATTGATGTTGCGGATCGGCCACAAATCGCTGAAGCGTTGTATTGCGCGGAACGATTTCGCCCGCGCTGGAGTTGCCTGTTCAGACATTGAATATAACGGAGCTGAACAATGGCAACCCCGGAAAACAACCGCACAGACCACGTCGATCACACCAACACCACCACGACCACAACCACGACTGACCGTGGCGGCAGCAGCGGCCTTGCCTTTATCGTTGGCGCGGTTGTCGTTGTCGTGGCTCTGCTGGCCTACTTCCTCTTTGCAGGTGGGGACATCGACGGTGCGAATGACGTTAACGTCAACGTCGAAGGCGCAACCGAAAGCGCAGGCGAAGCCATCGAGGGCGCAGCCGAAAGCACAGCGGACGCCGTCGAAGAGACAGCCACACCGACTGAGTAAACCGACTTTGGCAGCGTCCCGCGCGGCGCTGCCCTTTCACGACCGACGCCGTTCCGAGCTTTTGCGCCGGGGCGGCGTTTTGCCGTTCTCCATACGACAAGGAGCCTGCCCATGCTGATCCGCACCTGTCCTTGCTGTCATGTCACCGCCGAGGAGACAGAGTTTCACGGCGGCGGTGAAGCGCATCTGAAACGTGTCGGCCCCGGTGGCGCGGACGACGATTTCGAAAGCTATCTGTTCATGCGCGAGAACCCGAAGGGGGTGCATCTAGAGCGGTGGCGCCATGTCTATGGCTGTGGCAAGTGGTTTCACATGGCCCGTGATACCGCCACGCTTGAGGTCTTTGGCAGCTATGCGGCCCAGACCCTCGCCCCGCCCGATCACATCCGTGAGGCGATCCGCAAACGCCATCCCGACTGGCAGTGGCGCAGCGCCAACTAGCCCCGTTCGGTTCCGATCCCCACATCGGCATCCCTCTTTCTTCAGCCCGCAAGGTTTTCCAAGATGAGCACAAGACTGGCCACAGGCGGCCGCCTGCTGAACAAAAGCAAACCGCTGAGTTTCACCTTCAACGGCAAGCACATGCGCGGCTATGAGGGCGACACACTGGCCTCGGCCCTGCTGGCCAACGATCAGGTGCTGGTCGGGCGCTCGTTCAAATACCACCGACCGCGCGGCATCGTGACCTCCGGCCCCGAAGAACCCAACGGTTTGGTGGGGCTGGGCCAGGAGGGGCAGTTTGAGCCCAATGCCCGGGTTACGACGACTGAACTTCATGAGGGGTTGGAGGCGGCGAGCCAGAACCATTGGCCGAGCCTTGAGTTCGATGTCGGCGCCCTTAACAAACACCTCAGCCGCTTTCTGCCCGCCGGGTTCTACTACAAGATGTTCATGCATCCGCGCCCGCTGTGGAAGCATCTTTACGAGCCGATCATCCGCCATTCCGCAGGCTTGGGCAAAGCGCCAAAGGCGGCGGATGCGGATACCTATGAGCATTTCCATGCCTTCTGCGATGTGCTGGTCCTCGGCGGCGGGGTTGCGGGGCTGCAAGCGGCGCTGGCGGCGGGGCTGAGCGGCGCGCGGGTCATCGTGATGGAGCAATCCGGCCATTGGGGCGGGCGTGCGCCGGTCGATGGGGGCACGGTGGATGACGCACCGGTTGAGGATTGGATTGCCCAAACGCTTGACCGTCTGCGCGGCATGGAGAATGTCGACCTGCGCGACCGGACCATGGGCGCGGGTGTCTACGATCACGGCTATGTGCTGGGCTATGAACGGCTGCGGGATCATGTGCCGGAGGATGCCGGACCACGCCACCGGCTGTGGCGCGTTCGGGCCGGGCATGTGATCACCGCGACAGGCGCGATTGAGCGGCCTTTGAGCTTTGCTGGCA
The DNA here is from genome assembly GCF_025142135.1 of Sulfitobacter sp. W002. Classification (NCBI taxonomy): domain Bacteria; kingdom Pseudomonadati; phylum Pseudomonadota; class Alphaproteobacteria; order Rhodobacterales; family Roseobacteraceae; genus Sulfitobacter; species Sulfitobacter sp. W002. The sequence continues at coordinate 1,415,976 of NZ_CP081126.1, forward strand.
ATGACGTGCCAGGCGTGATGCTAGCCTCGGCCATGCGCGACTATGTGGCGAATTACGGGGTCTCGCCGGGGGACCGCACTGTTCTGGTCACCAATAACGACAACGCCTATCTTACCGCCATTGCGCTAAAACAGGCGGGGCTGGATGTGCCTGCCGTGCTAGATGCACGGGTATTGCCGCAAGACAGCGAATTGGTCGCAAAGGCCAAAGCGCTCGGCATTCGGGTGGTCATGGGTCATGCGGTTTCCTCGGTTCAGGGGGGCAAGCGGGTGACAGGCGTGGCGGTCTGTTCGCAGGCGGGCGAAGGCGCGGTGCTGGAAGAGATCGCCTGCGACGCCGTCGCCATGTCAGGCGGCTGGTCGCCCGTGGTGCACCTGTGGTCCCATTGCGGGGGTAAGCTGACATGGGACAAGACGCAGGCCTGTTTCCGCCCCGATCAGGATCATCCGCCCACCGGCGCAGATGGCCACGGTTTCGTCACGCCCGCGGGGGCGGCGGCGGGGGTCTTTGCGCTCGACGATGTGCTGCATGACGCCCATGCCGCCGCCGATGGGGTGGCCACCTCGCTCGGGTTCAAGATGCCGCGCGATTTCACTTCGCCCGAGGCGCTGCGCCGCGAGGAAGCGCCGATGATGCCGGTCTGGCAAATGCCGCAGGGCGCCAGCGTCAAACTGCGCGAGAAGACCTTTCTCGATTATCAGAACGACGTCAAAGTCTCAGATGTGCGTCTGGCCGCGCAAGAGGGCTTCGTCTCGGTTGAACATGCCAAACGCTATACCACGCTCGGCATGGCCACGGATCAGGGGAAACTCAGCAATATCAACGGTCTGGCCACGCTAGCAGGCGCGCTGGATGCCGAGATTCCCAGTGTTGGCACCACCACCTTCCGCCCACCTTATCACCCGATCTCGATGGGGGCGATTGCGGGGTCGGCGCGGGGCGATACCTTCCAACCGATCCGTCGCACGCCGCTGCATGATTGGCACGCGGCCAATGGCGCGGTGTGGGAGCCGGTCGGCCAATGGCGGCGGCCCTATGCCTATGTGCAAAGCGGCGAAAGTACCCATGACGCGGTGATGCGCGAGGTGTCGAATACGCGGCAAAACCTTGGCCTGCTGGATGCCTCGACACTGGGCAAGCTGATCGTGCGCGGCCCGGATGCGGCGCGTTTCCTCGACATGATGTACACCAATATGATTTCGACGCTGAAGCCCGGCAAATGCCGTTATGGGTTGATGTGCAATGAAAACGGTTTCCTGATCGACGACGGCGTGGTCGCGCGGCTGGATGAGCAGACCTTCCTTTGTCACACCACCACTGGCGGCGCCGACAGCATTCACGCGCATATGGAGGAATGGCTCCAGACGGAGTGGTGGGACTGGAAAGTGCATGTGGTCAACGCCACCGAACATTACGCGCAGGTGGCCGTGGTCGGCCCCAATGCGCGCAAATGTCTGGAGAAACTCGGCGGCATGGACCTGAGCCGCGAAGCGCTTGGCTTCATGGAATGGACCGAGGGCGAATTGGGCGGTTTCAAGGTGCGCGTCTTCCGCATCTCTTTCTCGGGGGAACTGAGCTATGAGATCGCGGTCGAGGCCGGGCAGGGGCAGGCCTTTTGGGACGCGCTGCTGATCGCCGGGCATGACTTGGGCGTGATGCCCTATGGCACGGAATGTCTGCACATCCTGCGCGCCGAGAAAGGCTTCATCATGATCGGGGATGAGACCGACGGCACGGTGATCCCGCAGGACCTTGGCCTCAACTGGGCGATCTCGAAAAAGAAGGACGACTACCTTGGCAAACGCGCCCAGCAGCGCAGCCATATGCAGGACCCGACACGCTGGAAGCTGGTGGGGCTGGAGACCACGGATGGCAGCACCCTGCCGGATGGCGCCTACGCGCTTGGCGAAGGAGAGAATGAGAACGGGCAAAAGGTGATGCAGGGGCGTGTGACCTCGACCTATCATTCGCCGACGCTCGACCGCGGCATTGCCATGGGACTGGTGTTGAACGGGCCGGACCGGATGGGCGAAGTGCTGACCTTCCCCGGCACCGACGGCAAAACCTATGAAGCGATGATCGTCGACCCGGTGTTTTATGATCCCAAAGGGGAGAAACAGAATGTCTGAACCCGTCACCGCGTTGAAGAACGCCCGCTACGACGCTGGTATCGCTACGATTTCCGAAGTCGCCCCCTTGGGCATGATCACCATTCGCGGCGATCTGGATGCCCCCTATGTCCGCAAGGTGACCAAAAAACTCACCGGCATTGACCGCCCGGAGCACGGGCAGTGCCAGTTCGAAGGCGCAGCTGGCGTGGCTTGGATGTCGCCCGATGAACTGCTGCTTTTCTGTCCGCACCCGCAGGTGCCAGAGGTGCTGGCGCGGCTGCATGCGGCCTTTGAGGATACCCACACCACGGCGGTGGATGTCTCTGGCGCGCGGGCGGTGTTTCGCGTCGAAGGCCCCCATGCGCGCGAGGTGCTGGCCAAGCTGGCGCCGGTCGACCTCGCCCCCGGTCAGTTCACCTCCGGCATGTTCCGCCGCACCCGCATGGGGCAGGTGCCAGCGGCCTTTTGGCTGCGCGAAGACGGTGCTTTTGAAGTGATCTGCTTTCGGTCGGTCGCGCAGTATATGTTCGACCTGCTCAGTGTCGCGGCCCAGCCCGGCAGCGAGGTCGGCCATTTCCAAACGGCATAAGTCGGGAGAGAAACTGACTATTTCGCTCGGAACGGATGGGATTTGCAGACGTTGACCTTGACGTTGGCGCTTGATCCCCATCAAGTGGCCGCAGCGAAATTCCCAAATGAGGAGGCCCAGAAATGGCTTTTGAACTTCCCGATCTCCCCTATGCCCACGACGCGCTTGCATCCAAAGGCATGTCCAAGGAAACGCTGGAATACCACCACGACAAGCACCACAACGCCTATGTGACCAACGGCAACAAGGCGATCGAAGGCACCGAGTGGGAGGGCAAGACCCTCGAAGAGATCATCAAGGGCACCTATGACCCGAACGCCGTGGCGCAATCCGGCATCTTCAACAACATCAGCCAGCTGTGGAACCACAACCAGTTCTGGGAAATGATGAGCCCCGAAGACAACAAGCTTCCCGGCGAGCTGGAAAAAGCGATCACCGAGAGCTTTGGTTCCGTCGACAAGTTCAAGGACGAGTTCAAAGCCGCAGGCGCGGGCCAGTTCGGCTCGGGCTGGGCGTGGCTGGTCAAGGACAAAGACGGCAGCCTGAAGGTTACCAAGACCGAGAACGGCGTGAACCCGCTCTGCTTTGACCAAACGGCACTGCTGGGCTGCGACGTGTGGGAACACTCCTACTACATCGACTTCCGCAACGCGCGCCCCGACTACCTGTCGAACTTCCTCGATAATCTGGTGAACTGGGACAACGTCGCCTCGCGCCTGTGATCTGGCTGCGGCGCGTTTGAGGGACGCCTGCGCTTGATGCGGGTGTTGCTCTCCCAGCCACCGACGCCCGCGGCTGCGCCGCAGGCTGGGTGAGCTGGGACAACGTCGCGTCGCGTCTGTGATGTGACCGCCCGGCCTTCGGGTCGGCCCCAAGTGACAGACAGAACCCCGCAGCCTGCTGCGGGGTTTTTTCGTTGGAACCCAAGCCCCTTCGCGGATGTTTTTCCCCTGAGACTTCACGTCAAAAAAAGGAGGACAACATGGCCGAGCGGAAACGATCCAACGACGGTACCAAGGAAACGGAAAAATTCCTCTCCGAGACTGAGACGCCAGATCAAGGCGGCCGCGCCGGGGGAGACCTGCAAAAGGACGTGGGCACCCAGGACGCCATGCGCCGCGCCGAGAAGGGCGAAGACGGCGTGACCCGTGTCACCGGCGAAGACAAACGCAACCACGGAGAGCCTTCATGACCAAACTCAGCCAAGACACATGGGTGCTGATCGCGGATGGCGAAAAGGCCCTTTTCCTGCAAAACCACACGGACGGCGAAGACCCTTATCTTCAGGTCGTGCGCAAGGAGGAGCAGGAAAATCCCCCGACGCGGGAACAAGCCGCCAACCGTCCCGGCCGGATGAGCGACGGGCCCAGCGGGCACCGCTCTGCCTTTGACGATACCGACTGGCACGAGTTGGAAAAAGAGCGCTTTGCCAAGGACTTGGCAGACATTCTTTATAAACTCGCCCACAAGGGACGTTTCGAGCGGATCGTTCTGGTGGCGCCACCCGCCGTGCTGGGTGATCTGCGCGATGATCTACATAAAGAGGTGCGGAACAAGGTCGTGGGCGAAATCCCCAAGACCCTGACCAACCACCCCATCGATGAGATCGAAAAGATCGTGGCCGGGGAATTGGCCCAAGCCTGACTTTTACCTTGGCGCGGGAATTGATTGCCTTCACAAGGAAGCAGTCTACCGCGCCAAGGATTTCCCATGACCGACACCACCAAGGGTTTCGCCGCAATGATCGCGGCCTGCTGCATTTGGGGGCTGTCGTCGATCTTCTACAAATTGCTGTCGCATGTGCCCGCCGCTGAGGTGCTCGCGCATCGTACCCTATGGTCGCTGGTGTTTTTCATCATCGTCTTGACGGTACAGCGGCGTCTGCGGGCGGTATTCGACGCGATGGCGGGGCCGCGGGCCTTTGGTCTGCTCGTCTTCGCGGCGCTGGTGATCGCGACGAACTGGTATCTTTTCATCTCGGCGGTGCAGAGCGGGCAGGCGACCGAGGCCGCTTTGGGCTACTACATCTTCCCGCTGGTCTCCGTCCTGCTGGGGCGGTTGGTCTTTGGCGAGCGGCTGAGCCCTGTGCAGCTTTTCGCGGTCGGTTTGGTCACCCTGGCCGTCTCATTGCTCACCTATGGGCTGGGCACCGCGCCTTGGCTCGCCTTGGCGCTGGCGGCCTCCTTCGGGCTTTATGGACTGGCGAAAAAGCGGTTGGCGGTGGGGCCGGTGGTCTCCGTCACGGCGGAGGTGCTGCTTTTGTCGCCCCTCGCGGTGCTCGTGCTGTGGCAAACGGGTGACAATGGGGCCGGGGCCTTTGGTGCGTCGTTTCGCGATACGGCGCTTTTGATACTGGCCGGACCGATCACGGCCACGCCGTTGATCTTGTTCAGCTACGCCGCGCGGCGGCTGTCGATGGCGACGGCTGGATTGCTGAGCTACATCAATCCGACCTTGCAGTTTTTCTGCGCCGTGGTCCTGTTTCGCGAGCCTTTCACCGGCTGGCATGTGCAGGCTTTCGTTCTGATCTGGTGCGCGCTGGCGGTCTATTCCGTCAGCAGCTTCCGTCAGGACAAGGCGCGGCGCAGGGCGCTGAGAGCGGCATCGGCATCCGCCACCACGGTGACGTAGTCCAGAAGGGTTGCATCGGCAAATCCATGGGCCACGACATGGTTCATCAGTGACATGAAAGGATCCCAGTATCCGTTTGTGTTCACAAGGAAAATCGGTTTTTCATGTAGGCCCAACTGGCGCCATGTCAGCACCTCGAAAAGCTCATCCAGCGATCCCGCGCCGCCGGGCAAAACGGCTACGGCATCGCAGTTCATGAACATCACTTTTTTGCGTTCATGCATCGTCTCGGTTACGATGTAGCGGGTCAGATCGGTCTTGCCGACTTCCCATGCAACAAGATGCGCGGGGATCACGCCGAAGGTGTCGCCGCCAGCCGTTTGGGCGGCACGGGCGACGCTGCCCATCAGGCCGACATCGCCAGCGCCATAGACCAGCCGCAGCCCGGCTTCGGCCAGACCACGGCCCAGCGTCTCGGCGTCTTGGGTGAAAGCATCGTCATCGCCGGGGCGGGAGCCGCAATAGACACAGACAGAATGTTGCATGGTAAAGCGTCCTGATGATTAGGAAAATTCGGCGCGGATCGTCTGCGCTTTTGACCCCTGTTAGCCTGCTTGCTAAAAAGGCTCAACCACAGGGGAAGTAGAAGATGTTCAAGGGATTTGGCCGGTTTGGCGGCATGGGAGCGATGGCGGCGGGCGCCTTTGCGGCGGCGGTACTGGCGCTTGGCGCTTGGATCGGCAGCAAGCGCAGCGGGCCGGAGGAGGCAGGGCAAACCACGGTGGCCGTGCTCCCCGAACGCGATGCCACCCCAGAGAACGCCACGCTTGTGCCAAATGCCGTGCAGGGCGTTTCCGTCGGCCCCGACGACGCGGCAGCGACGGAGCCCAAGGTCACACAGCAAGCGACAGAGCCACAAGTGTCAGAACCGCAGGCCCCGGCCTTTGACGAAGTGCGCCGCGAAAGCGATGGGATGACCGTGATCGCAGGCCGCGCGGCCCCCGGCAGCAGCGTGGCCGTGTTGAAAGACGGCAAAGAGATCGCCACCGCCACCGCCGATGGGTCCGGAAAGTTCGCGACTCTCGCGATGATCCCCCCCGACGGCAAGGGCCATGTGCTGACGCTTTTGGGGCAGGACGGTGAGACCAAGCTCGCCTCAGAAGAAGAAATCATTCTCACGCCGACCGAAGCGCCTCTGCAGATGGCAGAGGCGGACACCACGCCCGAGCAAAGCCCGCTTGGGATTGCGGAGGAGGGCGCGGACCCCGGTGGCGACGCGACAGCAGACGAGGGTGCCGAGCCTTACCTTGCATCGCCGGGCGACGTGCAGGTTGGGTCTGAGGCCTCTGACATGACCTCGCTTGCCGACGCGGAGATGACGCGAGAGGCGCCTGCGGATCAGACGGCCTCGACCGATGCTCCTGCCGAAGAGCGGGACGAGGCCGCAATCGAGCCCGCCGCGACCGGTCCGGCACAGGCGACCCCGCTGGCCGGGACCGCGACCGCCGAAGCTGAGGCGGCTGCAGAAAGCCAGCCAACATCTGATGACGGTTCGGCAGCGCCCGCCGCTGCAAGCGAGACGGCCACAGCGGAGCAAGAGACCATTGAGGGCGGAGGCCAATCCGAGCCTACGGAAACCGGCGGGGCTCAGGGCAGTGCAGCAGAGCAAGAGCCTGCCGCAGGCGAAGGAACGATTGCAAACGTATCCGACCCCACTCAGGCCACACCGCTTTCCGGAACTGGCACGGCGGAGGGCGTGAACGCCGCGCCAGAGCAAAAGCCTGCTGCGGGCGAAGGAGAGATCGCCAACATTTCCGACCCCACCCAAGCCACACCGCTTTCCGGGACCGGCACGGCGGAGGGCGTGAGCTCCGCCCTAGAGCAAGAGGCTGCCGCGGGTGAAGGAGAGACCACCAACGTCTCTGACCCCACTCAGGCCACACCGCTTTCCGATACCGGCACCGCCGAGGGCGCGGGCTCCGCACCGGAGCAGAACCGTGGTACCGAGGCGGGGGAAGACCTTGCCACCGGCACCGCGCCCTCTGAAGCGACTCCGTTGGCCGGAACGGGCACCGGCACGGGGTTGGCCGGAACGGGCACTGGCGCGGGGTTGGCCGGAACGGGCGACAACACTGCGCCAGACCAAGGGCAACAGACGACCTCCGACACCCCAGCCCAAGCCACGCCGCTGGCGGAGACCGGAACGGCGGATCCCGCCACTGGCGCTGCCGATGATACCGCATCCCCTGCGCAGGGGGCCACGACGCCAAATCCCACAACCGATGCCCCCAGCCTTGCGGAACGCGACGCGCCCAGCCCTGAGACGACAACCCCGACGCCCACGGAAGAAACCGACACCACCGCCGCCCCGGCTCAGCCATCTGCGCCAGCCCCGGTGCTGAAATCCACGGCCGAGGGGGTGGAGCGGCTCGACACCGCGCCGCCGCAGGTGATGACCAATGTGGCGCTCGACACCATCGGCTATTCCGATCAGGGTGATGTGCAGCTTGCAGGCCGTGCGCAGCCGGACACCAGCGAAGTGCGCGTCTATCTCAACAACAACGCGGTGATCAGCCTGCCGGTCGATCAGGAGGGCCGCTGGCGGGGCGATCTGCCCAATGTCGATGAGGGCGTCTATACCCTGCGGGTGGATGAGCTTTCTCGCGCAGGCGATGTGACCAGCCGGGTGGAGACACCCTTCAAACGCGAATCCCCCGAGGTGCTGGCCGCCGCCACCGAAGGGCTGAGCGGCCCGCTGAGCGCTGTGACGGTCCAGAAAGGCGACACGCTCTGGGCGATCTCGCGTGAACGCTACGGCGATCCGTTGCTTTACGTGAAGGTGTTCGAGGCCAACAGCGGCAACATCCGCGACCCCGATCTGATCTACCCCGGACAGGTTTTCGATCTGCCCGAAGAACCCGCATCGGAGTGATCTGAAGACCCAAACCGGGGCGGCATTCGCAGCGCGCAAAGCGGCTGTGCGCCGCCCCACACTGGCAACCTCGGCGCATGGGGCCTATGTAGCCTGTAATCACTTCAGGAATTCCCATGCCAGCCGATACAGACCAAACGCCCGCCGCGCGTCGGCGCGACCGCAAAACCCCCAAGCCTGACCGCATCCCCACCGAGGCCGAGATGATTGACGCCGCCGAGCGTCAATCGGGCTTTTTGGTGTTGCGCAAAGTGGCGCCCTACCTCTGGCCCAAGGACATGCCTTGGGTGAAGCGCCGGGTGATCTTGGCGATGCTGGCGCTGCTGGTGTCGAAACTGATCATCGTCGCCACGCCGTTCTTCTACCGCGACGCGGTGGATGCGCTGGCGGGCGAGGGCGCGCCGATGCTGGCGCTTGGGGCGATTGGCCTGACCGTGGCCTACGGCATGGCGCGACTGATGGGCGTGGGCTTTCAACAGGTGCGCGATGCGGTCTTTGCCCGTGTCGGGCAGCGCGCCCTGCGGATGTTGGCGCTTGAGACCTTTCAGCACATCCATAAACTCTCGATGCGCTATCATATCACCCGCAAGACCGGCGGGCTGAGCCGGATTATTGAGCGCGGTGTCAAAGGCGTCGATTTCCTGCTGCGGTTTTTGCTGTTCTCCATCGGGCCGCTGATCCTTGAGCTGATCCTCGTCGGCGTGATCCTCGCCGTGCTGTTCGACATTTGGTATCTGGTGGTCGTGACCGTGACCATCGCGATCTATGTCTGGTTCACCTTTGCCGTCACCGAATGGCGCGTGCGTCTGCGGCGGCAGATGAACGACAGCGACACCGAGGCCAACCAACGCGCGATCGACAGCCTGCTGAACTATGAGACGGTGAAATACTTCGGCGCCGAGGGCCGCGAGGCCGCGCGTTATGACTTGGCAATGGCCGACTATGAAAACGCGGCGATCAAGACGAACTATTCGCTCGCTTTCCTGAACTTTGGCCAAGCGTTGATCATCACCGCGGGGCTGGTGGGCGTCATGGTCATGGCGGCGATGGGCGTGCAAAGTGGCGAACTCAGCGTCGGTGATTTTGTCATGGTTAACTCTTACATGATCCAACTGACCGTGCCGCTGAACTTCCTTGGCACCGTTTATCGCGAGATCCGTCAGGCGCTGGTGGATATGGGCCAGATGTTCGGCCTGCTCGAACAACCGGCAGAGATTGACGACAAGCCGAATGCGCCGGACCTCAAGGTGACGGGCGGCCATGTGACGCTGGAGAATGTGCGCTTTGCCTATGACACCGACCGTGAAATCCTCAAAGGCATCTCGCTTGAGGCACGACCGGGCGAGACGGTGGCGATTGTCGGCTCGACCGGCTCGGGCAAATCCACCATCGGGCGGCTGTTGTTCCGGTTCTACGATGTCGCCGGAGGCGCGCTGAAAATCGACGGGCAAGACGTGCGCGATGTGACCCAGCATTCGCTGCATATGGCCATCGGCGTGGTGCCGCAGGATACGGTGCTGTTCAACGACACCATTGGCTATAACATCGCCTACGGACGCGATGGGGCAACGCAGGAAGAGGTCGAAGCCGCCGCCCGCGCTGCACAGATCCACGATTTCATCATGGCGTTGCCACAGGGCTATGCAACCACGGTCGGCGAGCGGGGGCTGAAGCTTTCAGGCGGCGAGAAACAGCGCGTGGGCATTGCCCGGACGCTGCTGAAAGACCCGCCGATCCTGCTGCTGGACGAGGCGACAAGCGCGCTCGACAGTGAGACGGAGCATGAGATTCAAGACGCGCTGCGCCGGGCCGGGCAGGGGCGCACGGTGCTGACCATCGCCCACCGCCTGTCGACCATCGCCGAAGCGGATCGCATCGTCGTGCTGGAGAAGGGCGAGATCATCGAGCAGGGCAGCCACGAGGTGCTCTTGGCCCAGGGCGGGCGTTATGCTCAGCTTTGGCAGCGCCAGCAGGCGGAAGAAGAGTAGACGGCCCGCAGGCCCCGCCTTCTGTTTTGGCAGACGGGCGGGGCATTGCCGCCGATGGTGCAAACGTTGCTGATCTGCTCTTGCGTTGTGCCAACCGGCACACGATATCTACCGCCATGACCGATCTCTCCCCTCCCTCGCTACAGTCGCTGCGCGCCCGCGCGGCGCGACTGGCTGACCGCGCATCGTTTCAGAACTTCATTCTGGGCGTTATTCTGTTCAACGCCGTGATCTTGGGGCTGGAAACCTCGGATGAGGTGATGGCGGAGGTGGGGCCGCTGATCCTGCTGCTCGACAAGGTCTGCCTTGGCATCTTTGTCATTGAGATCGCGATAAAACTCTACGGTCGGGGGATGGATTTCTTCAAGCGCGGCTGGAGCATCTTCGACTTCGTGATCGTTGCCATCTCGCTGATCCCCGCGACCCAAGGGCTCAGCGTGTTGCGTGCCCTGCGTATCCTGCGCCTGCTGCGCGTGGTCTCCGTCGCCCCTTCGTTGCGCCGCGTGGTTGAGGGACTGGTCAACGCGCTGCCGGGCATGGGGTCGGTTTTCCTGCTGATGGGGGTGATCTTTTATATCGCCTCCGTGATGGCTACCAAACTCTTTGGCACGGATTTCCCGCAGTGGTTCGGCACGCTGGGGCGCTCGGGCTATTCGCTGTTTCAGATCATGACGCTTGAGTCGTGGTCGATGGGCATCGTGCGCCCGGTGATGGAGGTCTATCCCTATGCGTGGATGTTCTTTGTGCCCTTCATCATGGTCACGACCTTCGCGGTGGTGAACCTGCTGGTCGGTCTGATCGTGAACTCAATGCAAGACGCGCATCATGAGGAAAGCAACGAGCAGACCAATACCTACCGCGATGAGGTCATGTCGCGGCTGACCGATCTGGAAAACCTCATTAAGGCGCAGAACACCCCGCCCAAACGCTAAGGTTCGGGCGGGGAGAAGCGTTACTCTTCGCCGATCGCCTTGGCGGTGAGGTTGTCCAGCGCCTCGGTCATCTTGGTAATATATTCGGCCTCTTCCGGCAGGCCATGCGCCGTGACCAGCGTCTCGGGCGCGGCATAGGCGACGTGCACCGCGCCTTCACCATCAGCATAGACCAGCACCCGCATCGGCAGATCAAGTCCGGCGGTCTGGGCGTCCTGCATCGCGGGCGTGCCGAGCTTGGGGTTGCCAAAGATCAAAAGCTCCGTTGGGCGCAATTCCATCTCGGCCTTCTCGGCCCCTGCGGCGTGATCGACGCGGGCGAAAACTTCGGCCCCGGCCTCTTCGACGGCGCTTTCCAGCCGGTCCATCGTTGTCACCACATCATGGGGTGAGACTTTGGCCACCAAATCTTGCGCCAAGGCGGGCACCGCGGCCATCACTAGACCTGCCGCCATTGCAATCGCTCTCATCATTGTCTCCTTTCATTGCATCCTGTCTCTGACTTAGCGTGACCCTGGCCCGCGCCAAGCGGCCATCCAAGGCGCGTAAGTTCGCTGGGTCTTGGCTTGGCTGGCCACGCGCGGTAAGAGGGGCAAAATCAGGCCGGGGGCAGGGCGCGATGAGCGATACCGACAGTTTTATTGACGAAGTGAACGAAGAGGTCCGCCGCGACCGGTTTTATGGCCTGCTGCGCCGCTATGGTTGGATCGCTGTGGTCGCTGTGGTTGCCATCGTCGGCGGTGCCGCGTGGAACGAATATAGCAAAGCACAAGAGCGTGCGCAGGCCGAAGCCTTGGGCGATGCCATGCTCGAAGCGCTTGAAGCGGATGCCAGCAATGCCCGCGCCGAAGCGCTTGCCCCGATTGAGGCCGAAGGCCCCGGTGCCCGCGCCGTGCTGAATTTCATGCGTGCGGATGCCTTGGCCGAGGCCGGTGAGATTGACGCCGCCGTCGAACAGCTCGACGCCGTGGCGCTCGACGGCGACCTTGCGCCGATTTACCGCCAACTGGCGCAGTTCAAGGCCGTGACCCTTCAGGGCCAATCGGTGCCCGTGGCAGAGCGGCGTCAGGCGCTCGAAGCACTGGCCCAGCCCGGTGCCCCGCTGCGCCTTCTGGCCGAAGAGCAGCTGGCCCTGATCGACATCCAAGAGGGTGAGACCGACAAGGCCGTGGCGCGCTACCAATCCATTCTCTCCGATGCGGAAACCACCCCGGACTTGCAACAACGCGCCCTTCAGGTGATTGTGGCCTTGGGTGAAGAACCGGGGGTCGAAGACGCTGCTGCAGCGGCTGAGCTGGAGATCCCCGAAGCAACGGGTGACTGACACATATCCACCCGCCGAAAACGGCGGGGGCGTGAAGGTTGAGGAAAGACAGAAAGTGAGCAGGTCCATGACGAAGCATCGCGAATCCGAACCCGGCCATGCGGGTCTGCGGGGGCTGGGCGTGGCGGGGGCCATCGGTGCCGCGCTGCTGCTGACGGCCTGCGCGGATGAGCAGACCTATCTGCCGGGCAAACGCGAAGACGTGCGCGCGGTGCTGCAAAACCCCGGTGTGCAAGACCCGGCCTTTGACGCCATCGACGGCCCGGTGCCAGAAAACACCAGCCGCGCCATCGCTTTGGGCGGCGCGGTGAACAACGCCAACTGGACCCACAGTGTCGGCACCCCCTCGACCCGCGTGGGCCACCCCGCGTTGCGCGCCACATTGCAGCCGGTCTGGAGCGCCAAGATCGGCGCGGGCGATAGCCGCAAACAGCGCATCACTGCCGATCCGGTGGTCGCAGGCGGGCGCGTCTTTACCCTTGATGCAGGCGCGCAGGTCACCGCGACCTCGACCTCAGGCCAAACGCTCTGGACCCGTGATCTCACCCCCGCATCCGACCGCGAAGGCCAAGCCACCGGTGGCGGGCTCGCCGTGGACGGCGAAACGCTTTACGTCTCTGTGGGCTTTGGTGTTCTGGCCGCGCTCGACGTAACAACGGGCGGAGTGCGTTGGACGCAAGACCTCGACGCCACGGGCTCCGGCACGCCGACCGTCTCGGGCGATCTGGTCTATCTCACGGCGGGTGACGATACCGGCTTCGCGCTCGACAAAACCACAGGCCGCATCCAGTGGCAGACCGGTGCTGTCACCAGCCTCAGCAATGTGTTGGGCGCACCGGCGCCCGCCGTCACCAATGACCTCGCGATCTTCGCCTTCGGCTCGGGTGAGGTGCAGGGGCTGTTCCGTCAAGGCGGGCTTGAGCGGTGGGCGACCTCTGTTCTGGGCAAACGTCAGGGCCGCGCGCTGAGCTTTGTTGGCGACGTGACAAGCGCGCCCGTGGTCTCGGGCGGGACTGTCTATGTGGGCAACCATTCGGGCCGTCTGGCCGCGCTCGACGTTAACAGCGGGGACCGTAAATGGGTCGCCCGCGACGGGGCGATCGGCCCGGTCTGGCCTGCGGGCGATTCTGTTTTCGCGGTCACCGACCTCAATGAACTTGTGCGGCTCGACGCCAGCACGGGCCGTCGCATCTGGGGCACGCCGCTGCCGAATTTCGTCAAGGACCGGCCCAGAAGGCAGTCCGAAGTCGTGGCGCATTACGGCCCGATCATCGCCGGAGGCCGCGTGATCGTGGCGTCCAACGACGGGGTGCTGCGCAGCTTTGACCCCGTGGGCGGCGGGCTGACGGGCACCACCCAAATCCCCGGCGGGGCGACCACTGCCCCCGTCGTGGCAGGCGGCACGCTTTACGTCGTCTCCACCAAGGGGCAATTGCACGCTTTCCGTTAGGCCGCAAATAGGCTAAGGCGCGTGTCTGAACTGGCCCAACCGGGGCCCGGAGCCTGAATTATGTCCTTTACCCTTGCCATCGTGGGCCGTCCCAATGTCGGGAAATCCACGCTGTTCAACCGCCTTGTTGGCAAACGCCTCGCGCTGGTCGACGACCAGCCCGGCGTGACCCGCGATCTGCGCGAAGGGGCGGCCAAACTGGCCGACCTGCGCTTTACCGTGATCGACACGGCCGGTCTGGAAGAGGTCACCGACGACAGCCTTCAGGGCCGGATGCGCCGCCTGACCGAGCGTGCCGTGGATATGGCCGATATCTGTCTGTTCATGATCGACGCCCGTGTCGGCGTGACCCCGTCGGATATGGTCTTTGCCGAGATCCTGCGCAAAAAATCCGCTCATGTGATTCTCGCCGGTAACAAGGCCGAGGGCAAAGCCGCCGATGCTGGCATGATCGAGGCCTATTCGCTGGGTCTGGGCGAGCCCATTCGCATGTCCGCCGAACATGGCGAAGGTCTGACCGATCTTTACTCCGTGCTGATGCCGCTGGCCGATGAATATGAGGACCGCGCCACGCAGGACGCGCCCGAGACGGATGTGAACCTGCCCGAGGATGACGCCGATCTCGAAGCCGAATCCGTGCCGATGCCCACGCGCGCCAAACCTCTGCAGGTTGCCGTGGTGGGCCGCCCCAATGCAGGCAAATCGACGCTGATTAATCAGATCTTGGGCGAGGACCGCTTGCTCACCGGGCCGGAGGCGGGGATCACCCGCGATGCGATCTCTCTCATGACCGAATGGGCCGGGCCGGATGGCGATCCGGTGCCGATGCGGATTTTTGACACCGCCGGGATGCGCAAGAAAGCCAAGGTACAGGAGAAGCTTGAAAAGCTCAGTGTCAGCGATGGTCTGCGCGCGGTGAAATTTGCCGAGGTCGTTGTCGTCCTGCTCGACGCCGAAATCCCGTTTGAGCAGCAAGACCTGCGCATCGCTGATCTGGCCGAACGTGAGGGCCGCGCGGTCGTTGTGGCCGTGAACAAATGGGACATCGAAGAGAACCGTCAGGAAAAGCTGCGCGATCTCAAGGAAAGCTTTGAGCGGCTCTTGCCGCAGCTGCGTGGCGCGCCGCTGATCACTGTGTCTGCCAAAACGGGCAGGGGGCTTGACCGTCTTCAGGCCGCGATCATGCGCGCCTATGAGGTCTGGAACCGCCGGATCACCACCGCACAGCTCAACCGCTGGCTCTCGGGGATGATGGAGGCGCATCCGCCCCCCGCGCCGCAGGGCAAGCGCATCAAGCTGCGTTACATGACCCAAGCCAAGACCCGTCCGCCGGGCTTCGTTGTGATGTGCAGCCATCCCGACAAGGTGCCGGACAGCTATTCGCGCTATCTAGTCAATGGGTTGCGTCTGGATTTCGACATGCCTGGCACGCCGATCCGTCTGTGGATGCGCGGCCAGTCGGATGCCAACCCCTATAAAAACCGCAAAAAGGCCGCGCCGTCGAAGCTGCGCAAGCACACCGACGGTCGCCGCCGGGACTGACCTCGATCAGCCCCGCCGAAACGCCCTGAGCGTGGGCAGCGCCACAAGGATGCTGCCCCCAAGCGCCAGATAGGCGACAAGAGGCGTGTCGCCCCAATTGGTGACGATCACGCCCACCAGCCCCCAGATCACCGCGATCCCGTAGCTGGGGGTCCGCCCAAGGGCGGTCTGCACGATGGCCCCAATCGCCCCTGCGAGCCCGACAAAGACCACGGCTGCCGTCTGCTCTTCCAGATAGCCATAGCCCGCCGCAAGCAGCGCCAGTGACACACAGGATGCGGCAGAGAGCCAGCCCGCGTAGAGCCCCACCGGGGCCGCGGCCCACAACGGGTCTTCGACCGGGGCGAGGAACAGGGCGATCAGGGCGGTGATCAGCATGACCCAAATCAGCACCGCCGCCCAGACGGGGCTCATGGTGGCCACCGCGAGCCATGTTGTCCCCACGGCGAGCGACAGGCAGAGCGGCACGCGCATGTCATGCCACTGCCCATCCCGCGGCGCGCGCAAAAGCCCATAGGCCAGTCCGATGATCAGCCAAAGATAGATCAACCCCCAGATGGAAAACGCATAGCCCGCAGGCTGCGCGGGCGGGTTGTCTTGCGGGATCGGGAATTGGTTTGGGTCAAAGCCTGAAAAGCTGGGCACGAAGAAGGGCGAAATCGCGAAGGCGATGCTGAGCAGCAGTGCGAGCGCTGCGATCAGGGTGCGGGAGGATTTGGGCAAGCGGGGCCTCGCGGGATTGGATGTTGCGGTACATCTAATCTTAGAGCGGGCGGGAACCATGGCAACCAAGGGCCAGCGCCTGCCCGCGGGTGGGCGATGCAACGGCTGGACACTGCCACTTTATGGCTCAACCATAACGTGACTTCGCCAAGTCGCCCCAACCTCACCAAATCGCCTACCCGTCCGGGCGGGCAGGCGATGGCCCGGCGCCTGCGGCGCGGATCGGGCTGGGTGCCTCACCTTTAGGCGAGCACACCTTCCGCGGTCAGGGTCGTCTTCCCACCCAGATAGGGCGCCAGCGCGTCCGGCAGCTTCACCGACCCATCCGCCTGCTGGCCATTTTCCAACACGGCGATCAAGCAGCGCCCGACGGCCAGCCCCGAACCGTTCAGCGTATGCACGAACTGCGGCTTACCGCCGCCTTCGGGCTTGAACCGCGCGTTCATGCGCCGCGCCTGAAAATCACCGGTGGTCGAGACCGAGGAAATCTCACGGTAGCAATTCTGCCCCGGCACCCAAGCCTCGATGTCATAGGTACGGCGCGCGCCAAAGCCCATGTCCCCGGTGCAGAGGATCACCGTGCGGTAGGGCACGCCGAGTTTTTCAAGGATACCTTCGGCGCAGCCAACCATGCGCTGCTGCTCGGCGTCGCTTTCATCCGGGTGCGTGACGGAGACCATCTCGACCTTCTCAAACTGGTGTTGGCGCAGCATGCCAGCGGTGTCGCGGCCAGCACTCCCGGCCTCGGAGCGGAAGCAGAGGGTATGGGCGGTCAGCCGGATCGGCAGGGCGCTTTCCTCTAACGTATCGCCGCCCACCGAATAGGTCAGCGGCACTTCCGAGGTCGGGACCAGCCACCAGCCGTTGGTGGTTTGATAGCTGTCTTCGCCGAATTTGGGCAGCTTATCCGTGCCATACATCGCCTCGTCGCGCACCAGCACGGGGGAGTTCACCTCTGTCAGGCCGTTCTCATCCACATGGGTGTCGATCATGAACTGCGCCAGCGCCCGGTGCACCCGCGCCACGGCGCCTTTCAGCATGACGAAGCGCGCGCCCGAAGTCTTGGCCGCGGTCTCGAAATCCATGCCGGGTTTGACGCCTGCAATCTCGTAATGCTCGACCGGTTTGAAATCAAAGCTGGGCTTCTCGCCCCAGCTTTTCACCTCGACATTGTCACCTTCGTCATCGCCTTGGGGCACATCATCGGCGGGGTTGTTGGGGATCCGGGCGAGCATATCCGTCAGCTTCGCGTCCAACTCCTGCGCCTCGACGTTCATCGCGGCGACCTCTGCCTTTTTGTCGCTGACCAGCGTCCTCAGGCGCTCGAACTCGGCCTCATCGCCGCGGCCCTTGGCGGCCCCGACTTCCTTGCTGGCCTTGTTCTGCTCGGCCTTGGCGGTTTCGGCGGCGGCGATCTTGGCGCGGCGCGCGGCATCGAGCGACAGCACCGCCTGCGACATCGCAGCCTCGCCCCGGCGGGCGAGAGCGGCGTCAAAAGCCTCGGGATTGTCGCGGATGGCGCGGATGTCGTGCATGGGTTTGTCCTCAAAATCGGGTGAGTCGGTTTTGCTGCCTTATGCCTCAATGTGCTGCGCGGCGGTAGGGGCCGCAACCGTGCGGCGATTGGCCCCGCGCGGGCGGCCATGCGGCGGCGGCTTTCCACCTTGCACCCCGCTGCCGCCGCGCATAGGTTCTGGCCAAATTCTCAGGGCCCATCCTGCGGCCCAATACCCATCGAAAAGGACGACCCCCATGGAAGGCATCCAGCAATTTGTGCCGCTAATCCTGATCTTCGCGATCATGTATTTTCTGCTCATCCGCCCGCAGCAGAAGAAGGCCAAAGAACATCAGGCCATGGTGGCCGGCCTGCGCCGCGGCGATCAGGTCGTTACCCAAGGCGGAATCATCGGCAAGGTCTCCAAGGTCAAAGACGACGGCGAGCTTGAGGTGGAAATCGCCGAAGGCGTGAAAATTCGCGTGGTGCAGGCCACCATCGCGACCGTCGTTTCCAAGACCGAACCGGCGAAATAAACCCTACCCCGAGGCCGCAACCCAAAGGCGGAACTATGCTACAGATTGATCTGTGGAAGCGGATTGCCATTGTCCTGACCTGTTTGGCAGGGCTTTGGCTGGCGCTTCCCAATGCCTTTTACGCTCCTGTCGAAAAGCACAATGACGCCGTTGCGGCCATCGAAGTTCAGGGCAGCACGCCTGAGTTGGAAGCGCAGCGCGCGCTTTGGCCTGAATGGATGCCCTCGGGGTTGGTGAACCTTGGCCTCGATCTGCGCGGCGGTGCGCATCTGCTGGCCGAAGTGCAGCTGGCCGATGTCTATGCCTCGCGCATGGAAGCCCAATGGCCCGAGGTTCGCGATGCCCTGCGCAGCCTGACCCCGGTCCGGCGCGAAGAGGCACCGGCGGGGGAATTGCGGGTCCGTCTGAACGATCCGTCGAAAATGGCCGAAGCGCTGCAGATCACTCGTGATCTGGCGCGTCCCGTCACCACGGTGACCGGGGCAGGCGGCAGCGACATCGACGTGAGCGGCGCTGATGGCGTCATCACAATCACCCTGTCGGAGGCCGAAATGCAGGCCACCGATGAGCGCACCATGCAGCAGAGCCTCGAAATCGTGCGCCGCCGCATCGACGAAGTCGGCACCCGCGAGCCGACGATCCAGCGCCAAGGTGCAGACCGCATTCTGATTCAGGTGCCGGGCATTGGGTCCGCTGCTGAGTTGAAAGCGATCATCGGCACCACGGCGCAGCTGACCTTCAACCCGGTGGTCAACCGTGGCTCCAATGAAAACGACAACCCCGGCATCGGCAACGCGATCCTGCCGGCGGCGGATGAAGAGGGCGTGTTCTACACGATCGAAACCGCCCCCGTCGTCACCGGCGAGCAATTGGTCGACGCGCAGCCAAGCTTTGACCAGAACGGCGCACCTGCCGTGTCCTTCCGCTTTGACACCTCCGGCGCGCGCAAATTCGGGGACTACACGGCGGAAAACATCGGCTCGCCCTTTGCCATCGTGCTTGACGATGAAGTCATCAGCGCGCCCACCATCCAAAGCCATATTCCCGGCGGCTCAGGCATCATCACCGGGCGCTTCTCGGTCGAGGAAAGCACCAACCTTGCCGTGCTGCTGCGCGCCGGGGCCCTGCCTGCGGGGCTGAGCTTTGTCGAAGAGCGCACCATCGGGCCGGAACTGGGCCAAGACAGCATCGACGCGGGCAAGATCGCGACCATGGTGGCCTTTGCCGCTGTGCTGTTCTTCATGTGGGCGTCTTATGGGCTCTTCGGGTTCTTTGCCAATATCGCGCTGATCATCAACGTCGGGCTGATCTTTGGTCTGCTCAGCCTCATTGGCGCCACGCTGACCCTGCCGGGCATTGCCGGGATCGTGCTGACGGTCGGCATGGCGGTCGATGCCAACGTGCTGATTTTCGAGCGTATCCGCGAAGAGCAACGCAACGCCAAGGGTGCCGCGCGGGCGATCTCGCTGGGCTATGAGCGCGCACTCAGCGCCATTCTGGATGCCAACATCACGACCTTCATCGTGGCGGTCATCCTCTTTGCCCTAGGCTCTGGCCCGGTGCGCGGCTTCGCCGTAACGCTGGGACTGGGCATCATGACATCGGTCTTCACTGCCTTCTTCGTCACCCGCTTGCTGGTGGTGATCTGGTTTGAACGCCGCCGTCCCAAGACAATCGAGGTTTGACATGCGACTGAAGCTGGTACCCGACAACACGAACTTCGATTTCTTTGGCTATGCCAAGATCACCTTTGGCGCGTCTGTGGTGGCGATGATCCTATCGCTGATCGCTTGGGGCGTGATGGGGCTGAACTTTGGCATCGACTTCCGCGGTGGGACAACCCTGCGAACCGAAAGCTCTGAGGCCATCGACGTGGGCGCTTACCGCGATGCCCTCGGCCCCTTGGAACTGGGCGACGTGACGATTTCCGAGGTCTTTGACCCCGGTTTCGGCGCGGACCGCCATGTGGCGATGATCCGCGTGCAGGCCCAGGAGGGCCAAGAAGCGGCGACCACGGAAACCATCCAAACCATCGAGGCTGCGCTGCAAGACGTGTCCCCCGACATCAAGTTCACCTCGGTGGAATCCGTTGGGCCAAAGGTCTCGGGCGAGTTGATCCAGACGGCGTTTCTTGCCGTGGGGGGCGCGCTGGCAGCGATCTTGATCTACATTTGGCTGCGGTTCGAATGGCAGTTTTCGGTCGGGGCTGTCGTGGCCTTGTTCCATGACGTGGTGCTGACAATCGGTCTGTTCTCACTCTTGCAAATCCGTTTCGACCTGCCGGTGGTGGCCGCGATCCTGACGATCATTGGCTATTCGATCAACGATACGGTGGTGATCTTTGACCGGCTGCGGGAGAACCTGCGCAAATACAAAAAGCGTCCCCTGCGTGAGGTCATGAACCTCAGCGTAAACGAGACGCTGAGCCGGACACTGATGACCTCGGGCACCACGCTGCTGGCGCTGATCGCGCTGCTGATTTTGGGCGGCGATGTGATCCGGGCATTTGTCTTTGCGATTACATGGGGCGTGATCGTCGGCACCTATTCCTCGGTCTATGTGGCCAAGAATGTGGTGCTTTATCTCGGCGTGAAGCGCGACTGGTCCAAGCCCGACGCGGGCGCGGGCACACAATTCGCCAATATTGATGCCTGACCTGCTGGCGCAGGCCATGGCCACCCCCGGGGTGGCTTGGCTTGCGCTGGCCGTGATCGTGGCAGGGCTGGTCCGCGGCTTTGCGGGATTTGGCTCTGCCATGATTATCATGCCGGCGGCGGCCTCTGTGCTCTCTCCGGTCGAAGCGATCCTGTTCATGACCGCTGCCGAGTTGATCGGCCCCCTGCCAAACCTCCCTGATGCCCTGCGCGAAGGTGCCCCCCGTGAAGTGGGTCGGCTACTGCTGGGGGTGCTGATCGGGATGCCGCTGGGGCTCTGGGGGCTGTCGCTGATGTCGCCCGAGGGCTTTGGCTGGATCGTTTCCGGCGTGGTTCTGGGGCTTCTGGTGCTGCTGCTTGCGGGCTGGCGCTACCATGGCCCGCTTGGCCCGAAGCTGGTGACGGCCACCGGCGCTCTGGGTGGCTTCATGACCGGTTTCGCGGGCATCGCCGGGCCGCCGGTGATCCTGCTCTATATGGCCAGCCGACGGCCCGCTGCGGTGATCCGTGCCAATGTCCTGCTCTATCTTCTGGGGCTCGACCTGATGCTCTTTGCGATGCTGACAGCGACGGGGCAGGTGGTCTGGTCAGTGCTCGTCCTCGGGTTGCTCGCCGGGGTGCCGAATGTCATCGCCAATATCATCGGGGCGCGGCTATTTGATCCGGGCCGAGAGCGGCTTTTTCGCGCGGTGGCCTATATCGTCATCGCCGCATCGGCTATCCTTGGTCTGCCGCTGTGGAATATCTGAGCCTGAGAGGGACATGACATGCGATTGAACGAGATCACCTATACCGACGCCAAACCGATCGACGGCTATGGCCCCGGCTTTTTCCGCATTGGCGGAGAGGTTGTGCAAGGGCCGCAAGTGATCGGCCCCGACGGCATCACAGGCTGGGGCGGTCTGGCTGATCCCGCGCCGGTGTTGGCGCTGGCGGGCAAGGTCGATGTGGTCTTCCTCGGCACCGGGGCGGACGTGGCGCATATCCCCGACGACCTCCGTGAAACGCTGGAGGAGGCGGGTCTGGGGGTCGAGGTCATGTCGTCTCCCGCCGCCTGCCGCACCTATAACATCTTGCTGAGCGAGGGGCGGCGCATCGCACTGGCCCTATTGCCGGTCTGAGAGCGGAGCGGCGACGCCGGTGCAAATAAGCGATCTCAGCGTGGCGCGCGGCGGGGTGCCTGTGCTTTCGGGCGTATCCTTCGCACTGGCCGCGGGGGAAGCTTTGGTGCTGCGCGGCCCCAACGGGGCGGGCAAGACGACGTTGCTGCGCTGCATTGCGGGGCTGCAAGCGCCGCTGTCGGGGCGGATCGACGGGGCAGCGGACCGTGTGGCCTATGCCGCTCATGCGGATGGGCTGAAATCCATGCTGACGGTGCGGGAAAACCTTAGCTTTTGGTCGCAAGTATTTGGGAACAAAGATATTTTAACGGCGCTTGATGGTTATGCTCTGCGGCCGCTTGCAGATCGTTTGGCAGGGACGCTTTCCGCCGGGCAAAAGCGGCGTCTGGGGCTGGCGCGGCTGTTGGTCACCGGGCGGCCGATTTGGGTCTTGGATGAACCGACGGTTTCGCTCGATGCGGATGCCGTGGCGCTCTTCGGCACGGTGCTGCGCGGGCACCTCGCGGCGGGGGGATCGGCGCTGATGGCCACGCATATTGATCTGGGGGTCGATGCCCGCGTGCTTGATATCAGCGCCTTTCGCGCGGCCCCCGACGTCGATCTCGGCGCCAGCGACGCGGCGTTCCTATGAAGGCGCTGTTGCTGCGGGACTTGCGGTTGGCACTGCGCGCGGGCGGAGGCTTTGGCCTTGGGCTGGCGTTTTTCCTGATCGTGACGATGCTGGTGCCTTTTAGCGTCGGGCCAGAGGCCACGCTTCTGCGCGCGATTGCCCCCGGTGTGCTCTGGCTTGGGGCGTTGTTGGCCTGCCTCTTGTCGCTTGACCGGCTGCTGGCGCTCGATCTCGAAGATGGCTCGTTGGAACTGCTGCTCACTGCGCCCTTGCCCCTTGAAGGGGCACTGGCGATCAAGGCTTTGGCGCATTGGCTGACCACAGGGTTGCCGCTGGTGCTGGCGGCCCCATTCCTTGGGGTGATGCTGCAACTCGCGGCGCCCGGTCATCTGTGGCTGCTCGCGTCGCTCGCACTTGGCACGCCGGCGTTGTCGGTCATCGGCATGTTCGGCGCGGCGCTGACGGTTGGCATCAAACGGGGTGGCTTGCTGCTGTCGCTGCTGGTGCTGCCGCTTTATATCCCCACGCTTATTTTTGGCGCCGAGGTCGCGCGGCGCGGGGCTGCGGGGCTGGATGCCAGCACGCCGCTTTTGATGCTTGCAGGGCTGACGCTGGCCGTGGTGGCCTTGATGCCATTTGCCGCAGCGGCGGTGCTTCGGATGGGGTTGCGATGACCCAAGAAATCGTGCCCCAAGTATTTGTGCATTGAGCAGCCCCCAACCGCGCGATAGGTAGTCCGCATGTCCCTTTGGCAATACGCAAACCCGGTCAAATTCCTAGCGCTTTCAGAGCGTGTGCAGCCTGTGCTTTGGGCGCTTGCGGCCGTTTTCGTAAGCCTCGGCTTGCTCTGGGGGTTCTTTGGCACGCCCGATGACGCGCGCCAAGGCAGCACGGTCAAGATCATCTATCTGCACGTGCCTGCCGCCCTGATGGCGATTAACGCATGGTTCATGATGCTGGTCGCCTCGCTGATCTGGCTGATCCGTCGGCACCACGTCAGCGCCTTGGCGGCCAAGGCCGCGGCCCCCGTGGGTCTGGTCATGACGTTAATCGCGCTGGTGACGGGGGCGATCTGGGGTCAGCCGATGTGGGGCACATGGTGGGCGTGGGATCCGCGGCTGACGTCGTTTCTGATCCTGTTTTTGTTTTATCTTGGCTATATCGCGCTGTGGCAGGCAGTCGAAGACCCGGACACTGCCGCCGATCTGACATCGGTCCTCTGCCTTGTGGGCTCGGTCTTTGCGGTGCTGTCGCGCTACGCGGTGCAGTTCTGGAACCAAGGGCTGCATCAGGGCACGTCGATCCCCGTGGCCACGGGCAACCGCAGCGTGGCGGATGTGTTTTTCTATCCACTCGTGCTGGCGATGATCGGCTTTGGCCTGCTGTTTCTGGCGCTGGTCGTTTACCGCACGGGCACCGAAATTCGCCTGCGCCGCACGGCGGCGCTGCGGGCGCGGATGAACAGGGGGGCGTGATGCCGGAACTTGGAAAATATGCGGCCGAGGTGCTTTCGGCCTATGGCGTGTCACTGCTGTTGCTGGCCGCGCTGGTCGGGGTAACCCTGCTGCGGGGCCGCGCGGCCCGTCGCGCGTTGGAAGAGACTGAACTGGAGGCCGGACGCCGTGGCTAGGTTCTCTCCCATGATGATCGCCCCGCCGGTAATTTTCGCGGCCTTCGTGGCGCTGGCAGCGGTCGGCATGTACCGCGATGACCCCGAGGGGTTGCCCTCTACGTTGGTCGGGCAACAGGCACCCGCGATGCCTGAGGCGGCGCTGCCGGGCTATCCGCAGGCGACGGACGACATGCTGCGGGGGGGAGAGGTCAGCCTCGTGAACTTCTGGGCAAGCTGGTGCCCGCCTTGCCGCGCTGAACACCCCAAGCTGCTGGAGATGCAGGCCGAGGGAATGAACATCATTGGCGTGAACTTCAAAGATACCGAGAAGAACGCCACCGCCTATTTGGAAGACGAAAAAAGCCCCTTTGCCGGGGTTGGTTTCGACCCCCAAGGGCGGGTGGCGATTGATTGGGGTGTCACCGCCCCGCCAGAGACATTCATTGTTGGCGGGGACGGGACGGTGCTGTTCCGCTTTGCCGGGCCGCTGGTCGGCAGCGACTATGTGCAGCGGTTTCTCCCGGCATTGCAAGACGCGCTTAGCCGCTGATCTTGCCTGCGAATTCAACAAGACGTTTGGCTTGGAAGGCGATGGATTTCTTGCCGGTTTCATCCAGCGGGCCGGGTTCGCAGGAATAGCCGTAGGGGTTGCCGCCGTCTTCGAACTTCACCCCATCGGCATAGCCAGGCGGCACGATGATCGCGCCCCAGTGCATGGCGGTGACATAGATCGATTGGAGTGTGGTTTCCTGCCCCCCATGTGGGTTCTGCGCAGAGGTGGTCGCGGTGACTGCCTTATTGGCCAGCGCGCCTGACTGCCACTGCGGCCCCAGCGTATCGATAAAGGCGCGGAACTGGCTGGCGGCGACGCCAAAGCGCGTCGGGGCAGAGATGAAATAGCCATCGGCCCATTCCATGTCTTCGGGCTTGGCCTCGGGGATGTCTTTCATTTTGTCCAACTGTTCGCGCCAAGCATCCTGTCCGTCGACAACGGCTCTCGGGGCGGTTTCGGTACAGCGGCGGAGGCGGACCTCGGCGCCTGCCTCTTTGGCGGCGCGGGCGGCTTCCTCAGCGATGGCGTGGTTTGTGCCATAGGTGGAATAGAAAAGAACGGTGATTTTCGGGCTCATAAGGTGTCCTTTCGCTTGGGTGCGTCAAGACCAACGGCTCGCAGGGTGTTCTGTTCCTCGCGCTCAAAGCGAATACTGCCGCGCCCAGTCACGCAGTCGGGCGATGAACTGCGCATCGGTCAGTTGATCCAAGGTGCCCTCGGGCGCGGTGAAACCGGGCAGCGGCTCAAGCGCGATGCGCAGGCGGCGCATCTGTTCGGGGTAGGGGGCGACCCGCTCGGCCAGTTCCACCATTCCTGCGGGCACCCGGCGGGCGGGGTGTTCGGCGCTGTAGTAAAGCGCGAATTGCATCGCATTGAGGTTCGACACCAGATCGGCGAGGGCAGGCATAATGATCGTGTTCATCTGGTCGCTGTCCGCCGCGAACATCGACTCCTTGCTCAAAAGCCCCCGCGCTTGCGCGACGGTGGTGGTGGTCGACAGCACGAAACTGACCGAGAGCGTGAGGATCACCATCCCATTGACCCCGACAAGCACTGACATCGCCAACCAAAAGGGGCTCTGGGTTTGCAGCGGCCCGCCGCCGAGGGTCGAGAGTAGATGGCCGACAAAGGCGGAGTCGCGGACAAAACCCGCAGGCTCTGCGTTGTCCGACATCACCACCGCCTCACGGCTCATCTGAAACACCAAGGTCCAGCCGAGGGAGACGAGCACGATCCAAGTTACCGCGATGGCCGTCATCACCACCGGGCCGGAAAGCCGGTGCCGGGCGTTTCCCTTGGGCATGACTTTGGTGAAGAGAAAAAAGGTCGCCCGCGCCACCCGTTCCGACAGGGGCGCCACAGGGGCCGCGCCGATGGCGGTATAGAGAAAATCCAGCAGGACGATAACAAGGATCACCGCGCCCAAAGCGCCTAGCGCGTAACCTGCTATCATTGCTGTGCCTTCCTCGAACGCGATCGTCTTAGAAAGGCAACCCGTGATGCGCGGGCAGGTTCCCGCTCAAGGCCCCGAGGCAAAGAAAAAGGAGCGGCCCACGGGGGCCGCTCCTTGAACTGTTTCGCAGTGGCGATCGGCGCTTAGGCCGATTTCGCCAAGTTGCGCAGCACGTAGTGCAGCACGCCGCCGTGTTCGATGTATTCGATCTCAATCGCGGTATCGATGCGGCACTTCAGCGTGATCTCTTTGGTGCTGCCATCGGCCATTGTGATCGTGCAGGGCACTTCCTGCAGTGGCTTGATCGTGTCCAACCCGCTGATCGACACGGTTTCTTCGCCGGTCAGGCCCAGCGATTTACGGGTGTCGCCGCCGGTGAACTCAAACGGGATGACGCCCATGCCGACGAGGTTGGAGCGGTGGATACGCTCGAAGCTCTCGGCGATCACGGCCTTCACGCCCAGCAGGGCAGTGCCTTTGGCGGCCCAGTCACGCGAGGAGCCCGCGCCGTACTGTTCGCCACCGAAGATCACCAGCGGCGTGCCGTTTTCCTGATGCGCCATCGCGGCATCAAAGATCGAGGTCTGCTGACCATCGGGGCCTTTGGTGTAACCGCCCTCAACGCCGTCCAGCATCTCGTTCTTGATGCGGATGTTGGCGAAGGTGCCGCGCATCATGACTTCGTGGTTACCACGACGGGAGCCGTAGGAGTTGAACTCACGCACCGGCACCTGACGCTCTGTCAGATACTGACCCGCAGGGGTGGTTTCCTTAAAGGACCCGGCGGGCGAGATGTGGTCGGTGGTGATCATGTCACCCAGCACCGCCAGAACTTTCGCGCCGTCGATGTTGGAGATCACGCCCGGCTCTGGCGACATGCCTTGGAAGTAAGGCGGGTTTTGCACGTAGGTCGAGGTCGGCGGCCAGTCGTAGGTCTTGCTGTCCGTGGTTTCGACCGACTGCCACTTTTCGTCGCCTTTGAAGACATCGGCGTATTTCTCTTGAAAGGCTGCGCGCGTCACGGTCTGCTCGACCAGTTCAGCGACTTCCTGCGTCGAGGGCCAGATGTCTTTGAGGTAAACGTCATTGCCGTTCTTGTCCTGACCCAGCGGGCTGTTTGTCAGGTCGTGGTTCATGTCACCCACCAGCGCATAGGCCACCACGAGGGGCGGGGAGGCGAGGTAGTTGGCACGCACGTCAGGGCTAATGCGGCCTTCGAAGTTGCGGTTGCCCGACAGCACCGAAGTACCGATCAGATCGTAATCGTTGATCGCCTTGCTGATCGGCGCTTCCAGCGGGCCGGAGTTGCCGATGCAGGTGGTGCAGCCATAGCCCACGAGGTTAAAGCCGATGGCATCCAGATCGTCTTGCAGGCCAGCGGCCTCAAGGTAATGCGACACGACCTGCGAACCCGGCGCCAGCGATGTCTTGACCCAAGGCTTGCGGGTCAGGCCCAGCTCACGCGCTTTGCGTGCCACAAGGCCCGCGCCGATCATCACGTAGGGGTTCGAGGTGTTGGTGCAGGACGTGATCGAGGCGATCACGATGGAGCCGTCATGCAACTGGTAGTTGCCATCATCCGTGGCGACATAGCCGCGGTTGTGGTGGCCTTCGTCACCGGGGATGTCGCGCGGCTCGGGCTGGCCGCCTTCGCCTTCCCAACGGATTTCCGAGTTGGCCGAAGTGTCTTTGCCTTCGCGGATGCCTTTGACGTATTCGGCAAATGCGGTGTGCGCGCTGTCGAGGGCGATGTAATCCTGCGGGCGCTTCGGGCCGGAAATCGCAGGCACGATGGTGCCCATGTCGAGCGAGAGCGTGTCGGTGTAGACCGGTGCATAATCCGCATCGCGCCACATGCCGTTTTCTTGGGCATAGGCTTTGACCAGCGCAACACGATCCTTGTCGCGGCCGGTGTTGGTCAGATAGCGCAGTGTTTCATCGTCGATCGGGAAGAAACCGCAGGTGGCACCGTATTCGGGGGCCATGTTGGCGATGGTCGCGCGGTCTGCCAGCGGCAGGTGATCCAAACCTTCGCCGTAGAATTCGACGAATTTGCTCACCACGCCTTTTTCGCGCAGCATTTCCACGACTTTCAGCACGAGGTCGGTACCGGTGGTGCCTTCCATCATGCGGCCTGTCAGCTCAAAGCCGATGACTTCGGGGATCAGCATGGAGATCGGCTGCCCCAGCATTGCGGCTTCGGCCTCAATCCCGCCAACACCCCAGCCCAGAACGGCAGCGCCGTTGACCATGGTGGTGTGGCTGTCGGTGCCGACGAGCGTATCGGGGTAGGCGACTTCCTCGCCGTTTTGGTCCTTGTCGGTCCAAACGGTCTGGCTGAGATACTCAAGGTTCACCTGGTGGCAGATGCCGGTGCCGGGGGGCACAACGCGGAAGTTGTTAAACGCCTTTTGGCCCCACTTGAGGAAGGTATAACGCTCAATGTTGCGCTCATATTCCCGGTCGACGTTCATCTGGAACGCGCGCGGGTTGCCGAATTCGTCGATCATGACGGAGTGGTCGATGACAAGGTCAACAGGGTTCAGCGGGTTGATCTTGTCGGCGTCGCCGCCCAAGGCCACCAGACCATCGCGCATCGCGGCAAGGTCAACAACGGCTGGAACACCGGTGAAATCCTGCATTAGCACGCGGGCCGGACGATAGGCGATTTCGCGGGGGTTTTTGCCGCCCTTGGTCGCCCATTCGGCGAAAGCCTTGATGTCGTCCTGAGTGACGGTCTTGCCGTCTTCGAAACGCAGCATGTTTTCCAGAACGACTTTCAGCGCCGCTGGCAATTTCGAGAAATCGCCCAAGCCCGCAGCCTCGGCGGCGGGGATCGAGTAATAGGCGATGTTCTGGCTGCCAACGGAGAGGGTCTTGCGTGTCTTGGCACTGTCGTGACCGACTTGGATTGTCATGGCGGGCTCCCTTCGGGGTCTGATGGGTGGCTAGATTGTCGTCTCAATGCCACTACGGGCGCGGCGGTTCAACTGTTATCAGGTGGTTTCGCGCGATTTTGTATACCATTGTGTACCGAGAATAAAGGGGGCAGTCTGCGCAAAGCCCGCTGGGGGCGCTAACGGGCGTCTCAACAAAGGTTGATTGGTGTTTCAGCCACCAAGCCGTTAGACCAATGCCATCACCGCGATATTGATCCGTCTGGAATTTTATGAAGCCCCTGATTTATCCCGTTCTCGCCGCGTTTTCGCTGCTGGCCGCCCCGTTGCAGGCCGAGCAGGATCAGCCTGTGGTGGTCGAACTCTTTACCTCTCAGGGCTGTTCCTCTTGTCCCGCCGCCGATGAAATGCTCGCCGAATTGGCCGATCGGGAGGACATCATCGCCTTGGCGCTGCACGTGGATTACTGGGATTATATCGGTTGGGAAGACCCCTTTGGCGACCCGGCCCATGCCGAGCGCCAGCGCGGCTATGCCGCCGTGGGCGGGCGGCGCAGTGTCTATACGCCTGAGCTGATCGTGCAGGGGCAGACCGATATCGTGGGCGCCAAACCAATGAAGCTGATGGACGCGGTGGAGCGTCACGCAGAGGCCGCGCCGCAGGTGGCGCTGACGCTCGCGCGGTCGGGAGAGACCCTTGAGATCAAGGCGGCCCCCCTGACCGACGCCGTCGGTCCGATGCATGTGCATATGCTGCGCTATTCGCCGATGGAGCGGACCAAGGTCACCCGCGGAGAGAATGCAGGCCATGTCATGGAGCACAGCAATGTCGTGCGGGGCTGGCAGGTTTTGGCGGATTGGGACGGGTCAGCGCCGCTGTCGCTGACAGCAAAAACCGAGGGCGATCTGCCCGTCGTGGTGATTGTTCAACGCCAAGAACCGGGTGGTCCGGGCGCGATTCTCGCAGCAGCGCGCATCAAATAGGCACGCAAAGATTAGGTTTCGTGCGGGCGCCAGCGGCGGTGCACCCAGAACCACTGTTCGGGCGTCTTGGTGACCTGCGCGGTCAGGCTGTCGTTCAGCGCCTGCGTCATGGTCATCGGATCGCTATGCGGCACCGGCGCTTCAAGCACCACGTCAAAGCTGACCCCATCATCTTGGCGAATGCCGTAGAACGGGATCAACAGCGCCTCATAGCGCAGCGCCAGCTCCGCCGCCGAGATCGCGGTGCGGGCAGGTTTGCCGATAAAGTCGAGGATCGGCGCGCGGATAACATGTTGGTCAAACAACAGCACCAGCCGACCGCCCTGTTTCAGATGCCGCACGAACCCCGCCGTGCCGCGCCGCCCTTGCGGAAACACCGGCCCACCGAAGGCTTCGAGGGTTTTGACGTAATGCGCGTTGAAATAAGGGTTCTTCATCTCGCGGTAGAGCCCGCCGATGTCATAGCCGCGCGCCACGAGGGACGCCCGCGCCGCTTCGTAATTGCCGTAATGCCCGGTCACCAAGATCACCGGCTGGCCACTGCGGTTGGCCTCTTCCAGCGCCGCCATGCCGGGGCCGCGTGGCTCGGCATCGGCCATGCGTTTGGGGAAATCATCGGCCGAGTAATTCTCGATAAAGGAACGGCCAAGGTTGTTGAGACAGCGCGTGGCGATTTCCTCGCGACGGGCCAGCGGCATCTCGGGCCAGACGTGTTCCAGATTGTCCAGAGCGCGGCGGCGGTAGCCCGCCAGCGGGGCCAAGACATGCTGCACCAAGCTGCCGACAAAGCTGAGCCGCGCCTTATAGGGCAGGGCCAAAGCCGTGCGAATGATCCCGACGATCAGCAGATTGCTTAGGTAATGGCGCGCCCGGCGACCGAAGGGATAGGGCTTTTTGACTTGGGGGGCTTGGTCCGACATGGGCTCTGACAGGCTGTTAAAGTTTTCCTGACATAGCCTGCGCCGCCCCGCGCAACAAGCCATGCCGGGCGTCATAGGCCGGGGTCAGCCGTCGAAGGCCCGCGCAGTCGCAGGCGTGGGGGCCGCCAAGGCGCGGCCCTCTGATCCAGCAATAGAAAACCCTGCCGCCCGTGAAAACCTCAGGCGGTGGTGTCTGGCACACAGGTGCCGCTGCTGATGTCGAGTTTCATTCCCTCGGCGCAGGTCATCACCTGTTTGTCATGAACGCAGCCCGATGCAAGGGCGAGGGAGGGGGCCGTGAGCGCCATGAGGGCGCCGAGTGTCAGTGCGAGTTTCATGTCGTTTGCTCCTTTGACAGGCGCAGACAGGGTACACCCGTCCGCGCCAATTTCAAAGCATTACGATGACCGCATCACGCGCCGAAGACGCGCTTGAAGATCGTGTCGACATGTTTGGTGTGATAGCCCATGTCGAATTTCTCGTTGATGCCATCTTCGCCCAAGGCCGCGACGACCTCTTCATCGGCCAGCAGCAATTCGCGGAAATCAAGGCGTTCTTCCCAGACTTTCAGCGCGTTGCGCTGCACCATGGAATAGGCATCCTCACGGCTTACGCCCGCTTGGGTCAGGGCCAGAAGCACCCGCTGGCTCATGACCAAGCCGGGGAATTTGTTCATGTTCTCCAGCATGTTCTCGGGGAAGACGAGCATTTTGTCGATTACACCAGCCAGACGGTGCAGGGCAAAGTCCAGCGTGACAGTCGCGTCAGGCCCGATGCCACGCTCGACCGAGGAATGCGAGATGTCGCGTTCGTGCCAAAGTGCTACGTTCTCCATCGCCGGAACCACGGCCATGCGCACCAGACGGGCAAGCCCGGTGAGGTTCTCGGTCAGCACGGGGTTCTTTTTATGCGGCATGGCCGAAGAACCTTTTTGCCCCATGGAGAAGAATTCCGCGCCTTCCAGTACTTCGGTGCGCTGCATGTGGCGGATTTCAATCGCCACGTTTTCGATGCTGCTGGCGATAACGCCGAGCGTGGCAAAGAACATCGCGTGACGGTCGCGCGGGATGACCTGGGTCGAGATCGGCTCGGGGTTGAGGCCCAGTTTCTCGCAGACATGTTCTTCGACGCGCGGGTCGATATTGGCGAAAGTGCCGACAGCGCCCGAGATCGCGCCAGTGGCGATTTCCTCACGCGCGGCGACAAGGCGGGCACGGTTGCGGTCCATCTCGGCGTAGAAGCGGGCAAAGGTCAGACCCATGGTCGTAGGCTCGGCGTGGATGCCATGGCTGCGGCCCACGCGCACGGTGTCTTTATGCTCAAGCGCGCGTTTCTTCAGCGCGGCGAGCAGCTTGTCCATGCCGACCAGCAGCAGATCAGCGGCGCGGGTCAGCTGTACGTTGAAGCAGGTATCAAGCACGTCCGAGGAGGTCATGCCCTGATGCACAAAACGCGCTTCGTCGCTGCCGACATGTTCGGCCAAGTGCGTCAGGAAGGCGATGACGTCGTGTTTGGTGACGGCCTCGATCTCGTCGATGCGGGCCACGTCGAATTCAACGTCTTTGGCTTTCCACACGGCGTCGGCATTCTCGCGCGGGATGGTGCCCAGATCCGCCATCGCGTCGCAGGCATGGGCCTCGATCTCGAACCAGATGCGGAATTTCGTTTCCGGCGACCAAACGGCAACCATATCGGGACGGGAGTAGCGGGGGATCATGCGCGCACCTTTTTAGGACAGGGGATGGGTCAGGGGCGGCATAGACTGACTTGGGGTTAAGGACAAGTCTGGGGTGGTGAGGGTAAAGAGGGCCATCGCCTGCCCGCGGGTCGGCGATCATACGTAAGTCGGTGCCACTTTATGGCTCAACCATAATGTGCGCTCGCGAGGTTACGCCCAGCTTCACCAAATTGCTTACCCGGTCGCACCAAAGGTGCGCCAGTGTATATCGGCACGCCTTTGGCGTGACGGGCGGGCAGTCGATGGCCCGGCGCCTGCGGCTTGATTCCGGGCCGGGATGGTAAACCTATTGTAGCTAAAGCAGTTCAGTCAGCACCGTCGAACTCCGCTCCAATGTCCGATGCACCGGGCACTTATCCGCGATCTCCAACAACCGCTGGCGCTGTTCCTCACTCAAATCCCCCTCCAGCCGGATACGCCGCCTCCACGTGTCGATCTTCTCCGCAGCCCCGGTGCCCGCGTCCTGCGCATGGACCTTGTCGTGGCAAACATCGACGCTCACCCCCGTCAGCGGCCAGCCCTTGCGCCGCGCATACATGCGGATCGTCATCGACGTGCAAGCGCCCAAGCCCGCAGACAAAAACCCATAGGGCGACATGCCGCGATTGGTGCCGCCATAAGCCAGCGGCTCATCCGCCAGCGCATGGTGGTGGGGGCCCGCGTTCACGTCTTGCAAGAACCCATCGGCGTCAGCTTCGGTCACGCGCACGATCCCTTCGGGCGCGCCGGGGGGCGGGGCGGGGGATTTCAGTGTCATATAGCGATCCGCCCATGTGGCGATGATCTCTGCCGCATATTCGGCATCGCCCGCGCGGGTGATCAGGTGATCGGCATCGTCCAGCGTGACAAAGCTTTTGGGATGTTTCGCGGCCAGAAAAATCTGGCCTGCGTTGTCGATGCTCACAATCTCATCGCGCGGGGCGTGGAGCACCAGCAGCGCGGCTTTCAGCTTGGCGATATCAGGGGCGAGGGAGGCGCCCTGCACATCGTCGATAAAGCCCTGACTGATGGTGAAAGGCCGCCCGCCAAGGTTGACCTCGGCACTGCCCTTGGCCGAAATCTCGGGCAGGCTTTCGGCGAAATTATGGGTGACATGGGCCGGATCAAAGGGCGCGCCGAGGGTGGCGACGGCTTTGACATGGGTTAGTTGCGCCGCGGCTTTCAGTACCGCCGCTCCGCCCAGAGAATGACCGATCAACAGCGCAGGCGCCATGTCGCGGCTCGATAGATAGCTGCAGGCAGCGATCAAGTCGTCGACGTTGGAGGAAAAAGACGTGTTCTCAAACTCACCGCCCGAATGGCCCAATCCGGTGAAATCAAACCGCAGCACGGCAATGCCCATCGCCGCCAACCGTCCGGCGATACGCCGCGCGGCGGGGATGTCCTTGCCACAGGTAAAGCAATGCGCAAACAGCGCAGTCGCCAGATGCGGCCCTTCGGGCATGTCCAGCCGGGCGGCCAGTTCCGTGCCATCCGGGCCGGGGAATGTGATGCGTTCGGTGGCCATGGGGCGCTCCAGTTTTGGTGTGCGTCAAAGGTGACATGTTCTGCCGGTGGATCAAGGGCCGCGGCTCTCTGCTCACCCAAGCGTTACGTGAAAGCACTGGCCGTGATCCCATTTGCCCCGGCTTGTTGCTTTGTATACCACTTGAAAAAACATCTGTTGGAGAAACCACTTGGCACAGCCTCCCAAATCGCAATTGCACCCTGCCACCATCGCGGCTCAGGCCGCAGGCGCCGTCGATCCCGCCTCGGGCGGGGTGGTGCCGCCGGTGCAATTTGCCACCACCTATCTGCGCGATGAGAACTACGATCTGGTCAACCCCGACAACGTCTATCTGCGCTCACACAATGAAAACACCCGCGTGGCAGAGCGTATTCTGAACGCGCTCGAAGGGGCCGAGGAGACGCTCATTTTCCCCTCGGGAATGGCCGCCATCGCGGCGGTCTTTCGGACGGTGCCCAATGGCGCGAGCGTGGTGGTGCAAAGCCAGATTTACTGGGGCACGACGAAATGGATCCGCGATTTCTGCACCCGTCGGCAGATTGCGCTGCATGAGGTGGACGCCAGCGATCTGGATGCCTTTGCAGCACTTTGCAGGGCCGAAAAGCCTGACCTGTGTTTGATCGAGACCCCTTCGAACCCATGGCTGCGGATCACCGATATCGCCGGGGCCGCCGCCGCCGCGCATGAGGTGGGCGCGACGCTGGTGGTCGATAGCACGGCGGCTTCGCCCGTGCTGAGCCACCCGCTGGAGCATGGCGCGGATATCGTGATGCATTCGGCCACCAAGGGGATCAACGGCCATTCCGACGTTTTGGCCGGCTCGCTTGCCACCAATGACGCAGGCGCGCCGCGCTGGCAGATGATCCGCGATGACCGGAACGAGGCAGGCGCGGTGATTGGCCCGATGGAGGCGTGGTTGCTGGCGCGCGGCATGCGCACCCTGCCGCTCAGAATGCGCGAGATGTCCCGCAATGCCATGACATTGGCGGAGTTTCTGGCGGATCACCCGCAGGTCGAACAGGTGATGTATCCCGGCCTGCCGGACCATCCCGGCCACGCCCTTGCTGCGCAGCAGATGTGCGGGGGCTATGGCGGGCTGTTGTCCTTTGTCGTCAAAGGCGGGGCGGGAGCGGCGCTGAAAGCGGCAGGGCGGTTGCAGCTTTTCCACCGCGCCACGTCGCTTGGCGGTGTGGAAAGCCTTGTTGAGCATCGCCACACGATTGAGCCGCACACCGGGATCCCCGAAGGGCTGCTGCGGCTCTCGGTCGGGATTGAGGATGTCGAAGACCTTGGTGCTGATCTGGGGCAAGCGCTCGGCCAGTAACCTCATTGGCCGCGGGCCTCCGCGGCCAATCTCGCGCAGGGCACGATGTTGTGCCCGTCCCGGTGCGCGAAAAACAACCGCTAGGTTTCAGACCAATCCTGCAGCTTCTCGATCACCCCATCGGTCAGCGATTGCAGATCGTTTTGCACGGCCCGCGCGGAGCAGGGCCGATCCAGCCGCGCGGCGATATCGCCCATGCGGAACCCGTTGGCGCTGTCGAGGTTTTCCAATTCCTCCCACGTCACCGGCACGGCGACCGGCGCACCGGGGCGCGCGCGCAGGGAATAGGGCGCGATGGCCGTAGACCCGCGTTCGTTGCGCAGCCAATCGATGAAAATGCGGCCCTTGCGCTTGGCCTTGGACATGGTCGCAACATAGCGATCAGGGTTCTGCGCCGCCATGACATGGGCAAAGGTCTTGGAGAACAGCTTGACCGTCTCCCAGCCGCGTGTCCGGCGTAAGGCCAGCCAGACGTGCACGCCCTTGCCACCGGTGACGATGGCGCCCGATTGCAGGCCCAGAGCCGCCAGCGCGTCGCGCAGCTCAAAGGCTGCCGCGCGGACATCGGGCCAGTCCAGCCCCTCATCGGGGTCAAGGTCAAAGACCAGCCGGTCGGGGCGGTCCAACCGGTCAACCCGCGCGCCCCAGATGTGATATTCCAAACTGCCCATCTGCGCCGCCGCGATCAGGCTTTCGGGCCGCGTGGCATAGAGGTAATGCGCCGCGTCGCCATCGCTTTCCTCAATCGATACCCGCGACAGCGCATCAGGCATCCCGCCACTGTCGTGTTTTTGAAAGAAACATTGCCCGTCGATCCCCGACGGGCAGCGGAACAGCGACAGAGGGCGATGGCCCATGAGTTCAATCATGCGCGGGCCGACACGCGCGTAATGCCGCGCCACGTCACCCTTGGTGCAGCCTGCATCGGGGAAAACCTTGCGGTCGGCGTTGCTGATCTGCACGCCGCCGATCTTGCTGTCATCACCCATCTTCGGCTCCTCCTGCGGTTCCTCCAGTGTCACTTGGGCGGCGTCCTTGTCCTGACGCAGGCCCAGAAAACTGCCGTGGCGGATCACGCCATCGGCGGTGAATTCGGTAAAGTCGACCTCGGCCACCAGATCGGCGCGGACCCATTTGGCATCGCGCGCAACCTCGGCTGGCACGTCGCTGGCGGGCGGTGTTTTGCGGGCGGTCATGGCACGGGCAAGATCGGCCATCACCTCTTCGGAAAACCCCGTGCCGACACGGCCTTTATAGCGCAATGCGCCGCCCTCATGACTGCCCAACAGGAGCGAGGCGAAGGCGCGGCCCTTTTTGTCAGAGGGGGAATAGCCGATGATGACGAATTCCTGCCGCCGGGTGCATTTGACCTTGAGCCAATTCTTGCTGCGTCTGCCGGAGTAGGGCGCGTCGATACGTTTGCTGATGATCCCCTCGGCCCCGGCTTTGCACGCGCGGTCAAAGACTTCGGGGCCATGACCCACAACATGTTCGCTCAACCGCAATGGCCCGCCCGCTGGCACGCCGGAAAGCAACTTTGCCAAACGGGCGCGGCGGTCTTTTTGCGCCTCGCCCCGAAAGTCATCGCCATCAAGCGACAGCAGATCGAAGGCGTAAAAGACCAGCGGATGCCCCTCTTTCAGCGCCTTTTGCAGGGACGAAAACGCAGAGCCATTGATCTTGGCCGCCATGACCTCTCCGTCCAGCAGGGCGCGGTCGCAGGGCAGCGGATCAAAAGCATGGCCAAGCCCGTTGAATTTGTCGGTCCAATCCTTGCCCGAGCGGGTAAAGAGCCGCGAACCGCCCTTGCCGAGAGAGACCAGACAGCGGTAGCCGTCGAACTTCGTCTCATGCATCCAATCCTCGCCCTTGGGCGCGTCGGAAACGAGAGTGGCAAGCTGTGGTTTGACGAAGCTGGGGTTCTTGCCCCTGCGTTTGGGCTCTGGGTCCGCGACATCTTTCGCGGGGGCATCCTTGGCAATTTCCGCCATGGTGCGGCCCGTGGTGATCGACCGGGCGGTGCCCTTGGTCAGCCCATCTGGCACATCGCGGGCATAGTCGTCGCGTTCCTTGATCAGCAGCCAGTTCTCGCGCTTTTCCTGGCCCCGCATCCGCACCAATGTCCAACCGCCCTGCATCTGTTGGCCTTGCAGCGTGAATTTGAGCTTGCCGTCCTTCAACCCCTTGGCGACATCGCCCTGCGGCATCCAAGTGCCCCGGTCCCAGAGCATCACCGTGCCGCCGCCATATTGCCCCTTTGGGATCGTCCCTTCGAACCCGCCGTAGTCAAGCGGGTGATCCTCTGTCCGCACGGCAAGACGCTTTTCGGATGGGTCGGGGGAGGGGCCTTTGGTGACGGCCCAGCTCAGCAGCACCCCTTCCCATTCAAGACGAAAGTCATAGTGCAGGCGGGTGGCGTCATGTTTTTGGACAACGAAGCTTTGGCCCGCGCCGCTGCCGATCTGGCCACGGGGTTCGGCTGTCGTCTCGAAATCGCGCTTGGCGTTGTAGCTGGCAAGCCTGTCGGGGGATTTGGCCATCACGAGGCCTTCTTGCGTGGCGCCTTCTTCTTGGCGCTGGATTTACCGCCCGCTTCCTTCAGGCTCTCTTTCAACGCACCCATCAGGTCGATGACATTCTCGCCCTCGGCAGGGCCGTCATCCCCGGTCTGCACGCGCGGGGTTTTCTTGTTCTTCACCTTCGCATCCAAAAGCTTATGCATCGCCTCGGCATATTTGTCGGTATAGGCTGAAGCATCGAAGGGGGCTGTTTTCTTGTCGATCAGCGATGTCGCCACATCGAGCAGGTCTTTGTCGGTCTTCTCATCCTCGTTATCGGTGAAAATCTGATCTGCCTCACGCAGCTCATCGGCGTAGTGCAGCGTCTCCATCAACAGCCCGTCGCCACAGGGTTTGACGCAGGCCAGATATTCCTTGCCGCGCATGGTGACCTGCCCCAAGCCCACCTTGCCCGCTTGGCGCAGCGCGTCGCGCACCACGCGGTAGGCATCTTGGGCCAGATCGTCAGAGGCGGTGATGTAATAGGGTTTGTCAAAATAAAGCGGAGAGATTTCGCAGGCGTCGACGAATTGCACCAGCTCAAAGGTCTTTTTCGTCTCGAGCTTGATCTCATCCACCTCGTCGGGGTCAAGCAGGATATATTCGTCACTGCCGACCTCATAGCCTTTGACGATATCCTCAGCCTTGACCGGGCCGATGCCGGGCACGGATTTCTCATAGCGCACCCGCTTGCCCGAGGGTTTGTGGATTTGCCGGAAGGAGACTTTGGAACTGGTCTTAGTGGCCGAGAATATCTCGACCGGGATCGACACCAGCGAGAGGCGAAGCTGACCTTTCCAGAGTGCGCGCGGTGCCATTGGACCCCCTCCTATTTACCCTTGGCGCGGCCCAGCCTGTCGGCCTTTACCGCGTCGCGGTGGCCCATCGGCTCTTCTGGACCGGTGGTGCTGTCCTTACGGGTCTGGGCTTCCATTTCGGAGTTGAACTCGGCCCCCAAGAGCACGATGAAGGCCGAAATCCACAGCCACATCAGCAGGATGATCGCCCCGGCCATGCTGCCGAAACTCTCGTTATAGCTGCCGAAGTTGCTGACATAGATCGAAAAACCGACAGAGGCGACGATCCACAGGATGCAGGCGATGACAGAGCCGGGGGTGAGCCATTTCCACTCTGCGTCATCGCGGGCGGGGCCATAGCGGTAAAGCACGGCCAGCGCGAGCGTTGTGAGCGCGGCCAGCAATACCCAACTGCCATAGGTGAGCAATGTCTCAACCCAATCCGGCAGGGCGAGGAAGGCGACTACCGCAGGCACCGCCAGTGTCGCGGCAAGACCCAAGAGCAGCACACCGATCAACATCACAGTGAGGCCCAGTGTCCAGATCAATTTGGTGACGAAACCGCGGGTTTCATTCTCATCATAGGCCACATTGAGACCTTCCATCAGGCTGCCAACGCCCTTGGAGGCAGAGTAGAGCGCGAGGCCCAGACCGATGAGAAAGGCCCAGCCAAGCCCCGTCTCTTCCGATCCGGTCACAGCAACGGCCTGATCGAGAATGATGGTGGCGGCTTCTTTGGGAATGAGGTTTGTCAGCGCTTCAAGCTGGGCGGTGACCTGTGCAGGCTCCATCACCAGCCCGGCGAGCGCCATCAGCGCGGTGACAGCGGGAAAAATCGCCAGCAGCGCATAAAAGGCAACACCGGCGGCAACGAGCGACACGTGATCGGCGGCGATTTCATCCTTGACCCGAAACAGGATGTCTTTCCATCCGGGGGCCGGTATCTCCATCGGCGTTTCCGCTTCACGTCCGCGCGCCATAATCGTACCTCTGACTTGCAATTATTGTCGTAAAAAAGGAGCCCACCCCCGGGTACCGGGAGCGGGCAATGGTATCGCTTAGCTCTTCACGTCGCCGAGCTTTTGCTTGTCGGCTTCGTTTTTGGCAGCATCTGCAACGCGCTGACCGCTTTCCTTCGCCTTTTTCACGGCGGCGTCGGCGGCGGTCTCTTCGTCGGCTGCGGCATCGGCGTTGGCTTTCGTCTCTTTCAAGACTTTGCCTGCCTCATCCGATGCGGCCTTGGCAACTTTGCCCAGCTTGTCACGCTCTTCCGCGTAAATACGCTCGGCTTCGTTAAAGAGCGCATCGCTGTGCTCGCCCATATAGGCGTCTTCGGTGCGGCTGCGGGGCAGCGCGGCACCGATGGCGGCACCCACTGCGAGGGCCAAGGCACCGGCGACCATCGGATGCTCTTCGAACATGTCCGAAGCACGCTCACCGCCCTGACGGGCATAGCGGCCACCGGCATTCCATGCATCCACGGCACGAGCACGGGCCATCACGATGCGCTCACGCGCTTCGGCGGTCATGTTCTCTGTGCCTTCCGACAGACGGTCGCGCAGCACATGGGCACGCTCATTGGCGGCATTGGCGCTGTCACGCACGCTATGGGCGGCCCCGCTGGCGGTGTTGCGGATGCTGTCGACGGCAGAGCTTGCACCATATGACGCGCGGTCACGGGCATAGCGGGCACCGCTGGCAACCGATGACCCGGCAGAGCGGGCACGACCAGCAGCCGAGCTTGCAGCGCCTTTGACGCTACCGGCGGCGGAGCCTGCGGCACCGGACACGCCACTCGCGGCTGAGCCTGCGGCTCCCTTCACGCTACCAGCGGCAGAGCGGGCATGATCACCCAAGCCACGGCTGTCTTCGTCATCATGATGCACGTCACGGGCCCATGCGGGGACATTGTCACCTGCGCCACGCTCGGAGCCATAG
This sequence comes from Sulfitobacter sp. W002, assembly GCF_025142135.1. Classification (NCBI taxonomy): domain Bacteria; kingdom Pseudomonadati; phylum Pseudomonadota; class Alphaproteobacteria; order Rhodobacterales; family Roseobacteraceae; genus Sulfitobacter; species Sulfitobacter sp. W002. The sequence continues at coordinate 1,456,834 of NZ_CP081126.1, forward strand.
CTGGAAGCATAGGCGCTTGCAGGGGCGGAGGAGCGGCGTGCGTCACGCACGGCGGGACGGGTTTCGGTGTTGGTTACCGGCACCGGCACGGGATGTGCGCGGTCGCGGTCCAACCCTTCGTAGCCACGGCGGTCACGGCTGTTGCCGCTGCCGAACATCATCCACGCCAGACCGGCACCCGTCAGCGCCAGAGCAACCGGGTTGCGCTTGGCCGCGTCAGAGATGGAGCGACCCCAGTCGCCGCCATGTTCGCGGAACTGGTCAGAAAACTGGCGCGCGATGCCTTCGACCGAGAAGCGGTCTTGCAGATCGTCCAGCGTGTCGGCCAGACCGGCGCGCTCCCGTTCGATTTCGCGTTCAATTTCTTCGGGGTTTCTGGAGTCATTTGTCATCGTAGACCTCCTTCATGGTTGCTGCGTCACGCTTGACGTTTTTGGCGGTGCGGGTCGGCGCAAGGCTGTTGAGTTTCAGATCATTTGTGCCTTTCTGGACCATCACATAAGCGACGATGGCCAGAAGAACGCCGACGATCACGGCGGACCAGCCAGCAGCGATGCCAGCTTCGGTCAGGGCGGCGACGAGAGCGGCGCTCAGCACGTTCAGTGCAGTGAGAGCCACGACCACGGCGCCGACGATCAGGCCAATGGCCACGCCCGCGTGTTTCAGGTTCTCGTTCACTTCGGCGCGGGCCAGATCGACCTCTTTGCGCATCAGGGAACTGACGTGGGAGAGTGCCTCGGTCAGCAGGCTCCCGGCGGATTTATTGCTTTCGGTGGTCATGCTTTCTCTCCTGTTACGACGTTGGGCGCGGCAGGCTGCGGGGTCGGCTGTGCGGCGGTGCGGCCGGGCACGGTGCTTGCGGCACCTGTGGGCGGCGTACCGGGCATGGGCCGGTCGATGCGGTCGTCGTCGTCATATTCGACGCCGCTGCCGCCATAACCGCCCTGAGGCCGGTCGCTGGAGGCTTTGGCAAAGCGGGTCGCCACAAAGCCCAGAAGGGCCGCGCCACCAAGAAAGACCAGCGGGTTACGCTTGGCAAAGCCATTGAGGTCGCCCATCATCTCGCCCAGATCTTTGTCGCGCATGGTGTCGGAGACATCGGCAAGGCCATCGGCAAGTTGGCTAAAGCTGCGCTCCTGCGGGGAGCCGCTGCGCAGCTCATCCGCTGCGGTACGCAGTGCGGATGCGACGCCTTTGACTTCGTCGGCGGCGGTGTCACGCGCTTGGTAGGCATAGTTGGTGGCTTCGGCAGACACGGTGTCGGCCACGTCCCGGGCCTGTGCCTTGGCGCTCTCGGCAGCACTGCTGGCGGCAGCGGCGGCTTTGTCTTTTGCAGCGGTCGCCTGCTCTTTCGCGGCGGCGCTTTGGGTCTGTGTGTTTTTGTCGTCGGGCATGGTGACCTCCTTTAAAATACGAGATTCAGGATCGCGAGAACGACCACGATCAGGCCGATGAGGTAGAAAATTCCGTGCATGGGTCCCTCCATTCGTCTGCAGCAATTATCTTATCTACAGTCCAACGACTGACGCTGCGGGCGGTTCCCCGGTCAGGCCAAAAGATTGCAGGGAACCCGTTGGCCTGTGGGAATTAAACGGGCTCAGAGGTCCGCCGAGCCCACAAACGCAAGCGGCGCGCCCCAAGGGGACGCGCCGCGGCTCAACAAAGGTTAAGTGGTTCTTAGCCGTCGATGCGGCTGGCCATGATGGCGATGGCCTTTTGATAGACGCCCGCCGCGTTCCATGCCTGAATGACGCGGAAGTTCGGCTGCCCCTCCTGATAGCCAGCCCCCGGCTGCCAGCCTTTCTGGCGCAGGAAATTGGCGGTCGAAGCCAGCGCGTCGACTTCGTTATAGAAATCCACGCGACCGTCACCATTGCCATCGACACCATAGGTCAGCGCGTTGCCGGGCAGGAATTGGGTGTGGCCAAGCTCACCGTGTTTCGCGCCTTGGGTGTTGGGCGTGATCGCGCCGCGGTCCACCAGCTTCAGGGCACCGATGGCATGGGGCACGAAAAAGTCGGAGCGGCGGCAATCATAGGCCAGTGTGGTGATCGCCGAGACGACCGCGCTATTGCCCATGAAACCGCCAAAGCCCGTTTCCATCCCGTGAATCGCCAGCAAAACCCCCGCAGGCACGCCATAGCGTTGCTCAAGCGCATTATACAGCCCCGCATTGCGGGCTTTGCGCTTGCGGCCTTGGGCCACGATCGTATCCGCGCCACGCACCTGCATGAACTTGGACAGGGAATATTTAAAGGATTTCTGGTTCCGGTCAGCGGCGATGGTCCCATTGGCGTAGCGGGCGCTGGCCAAGGCATCCAGTCCGCGCTGGCCTACTCCGGTGGCGCGGGCCTCTTGGGCGAAAGCGCCTTTCCAGGCCTCAAAGCCATTGGCAGTATTGCCGCATTGGGCTGCCAATGCGGGCGCGGCCATAAAGGTGCAGATGGCCGCGGTGGTGGTGAAAAGTGATTTGAACATGAGTTTGACCCTCTGCGTCTGTGTGCCGATCAGAGGTTAGCCCGTCTGGACAACGGTTCAACTCAGTTGGTGAAGGAAAGGTAAAATCTTTGACCCTCAGCGCGGCAGCAGGGCGCGGACATATTCGATCGCGGTGCCAGCCCAGGCATTGACCTGTGGGGCGCTATCTTGGGCAAAACTCGCCCCGCCGAACAGCAAACCGAGAGTTACCAGAAACATCAGCCCTTTTCGGCTGCGTTTGGCGCGGCGGTGCTTGCCGTCCGCGCGTTTTGCGCGCTGTTCAATGCGGGTCAGCCGCTCGTTGAAGGTCGTCGTGGAAGTCGCCATCTTATCTGCTTCCTTTGCAGGGTCTTGTTAAAGATTGCTTAGGTCATGTGGCCCTTTTATGGCGATGGCGGGGCGGGCTGCGGTCAGCCGCCCAAAAAATAGGACGCGCCCGCAAATCCCGCGATACCCGCCCCGATGAAGGCCAGCAACATCAGCAGGCCGTCACGATAGAGCAGCGCCAGCCCGAAGATTGAGATCACGATCATCGGTGCCGAGGTGGCAAAGGGCACCACCTCCAGCGGCGGGACGGAGAAGCAAAGGCAGAGGATGACGACACAGGCAACCTTTTGACCGGTGGGGCCTGCAAAGCGGGACAGCCGGGCATGCAACTTGTCGTCGATCCATTCTGACACGGGCCGCAGCCACTCAACCGACTTTAACACCTTTTCGGATTTCAGAGATCGTTCGCGCAGCCAGTTCGGGGCCCAAAAATGCTCATAGCCCAGCAGCAGCCGCAACGCGAGGATGCCGACCAACAGCGCCAGAACGGTTGGGAAACCGGGAATGCCGCCCAAGGGGGTAAGCTCCATCAGCGGAATGACAGCAAGGGCAGGGCCGTAGCCCCGTTGGTCTAGCGCGTCGATCAATTGGCCGACTTCAACGGTGTCTTTCCCCTGGGAGGCGTCTTTCAGCTCGTCAACAACATCCGTCAGCGCCGTTGAATCCTCGGCCATGATCCGCACCCCTCTCTCGCTGCTCTGCCAAGCCAACGCGGCACGGGAGGCTCTGTTCCGGGGGGGGGGCCATGCAAAAGGGCGCGGAATGGTCCGCGCCCTTTCTAATTTCTCCAATCGCCCGGTAGGGCGGGGATGGATCAGCAGCTGTAGTACATGCCGAATTCGACGGGGTGTGGGGTCTGTTCGAATTTCAGAACCTCTTCCATCTTCAGCCCGATATAGCCTTCGATCTGGTCGCGGGTGAACACGTCACCGGCCAGCAGGTAGTCCATGTCCTTGGACAGTTCGTCCAGCGCTTCGCGCAGCGAACCGGCCACTGTCGGGATGTCCGCCAGCTCTTCTGCGGGCAGGTCATAGAGGTTCTTGTCCATCGCCTCACCCGGATCGATCTTGTTCTTGATGCCGTCAAGGCCAGCCATCAAGAGGGCCGAGAAGGCCAGATAGGGGTTCGCCGCCGGATCGGGGAAACGGGCCTCAACGCGCTTGGCTTTGGGGCTTTCGGTCCATGGGATACGCACGCAGCCCGACCGGTTGCGCGCAGAGTAGGCGCGCAGAACGGGGGCTTCAAAACCCGGGATCAGACGCTTGTAGCTGTTGGTCGTCGGGTTGGTGAAGGCGTTGAGCGATTTGGCGTGGGTCAGAATGCCGCCGATGAACCACAGCGCTTCTTGGCTGAGGTCGGCGTATTTGTCGCCCGCAAACAGCGGCTTGCCGTCTTTCCAGATCGACATGTTCACGTGCATACCAGAGCCGTTGTCGCCAAAGATCGGCTTGGGCATGAAGGTGGCCGACTTGCCATAGGCATGGGCCACGTTGTGGACCACGTATTTGTATTTCTGGATTTCGTCCGCTTGTTCGGTCAACTCACCAAAGATGAGACCCAGTTCGTGCTGGCAGGACGCAACTTCGTGGTGGTGCTTGTCGACCTTCATGCCAAGGCGCTTCATCGTCGAAAGCATCTCGGCGCGCAGGTCTTGGGCTTCGTCCACCGGGTTCACCGGGAAGTAGCCGCCCTTGAGGCCCGGGCGGTGGCCCATGTTGCCCATTTCATAATCGGTGTCGGAGTTCCACGAGCCGTCGGATGCGTCAACTTCGTAAGATACCTTGTTGATCTGGTTCGAAAACTTGACGTTGTCGAAAAGGAAGAACTCGGCCTCGGGGCCAAAGTAGGCATTGTCGCCGATGCCGGAGGAGCGCAGATAGGCTTCGGCTTTTTCGGCGGTGCCGCGGGGGTCACGCTCATAGCTTTCGCCGGTGTCTGGCTCGGCGATGGAGCAATGCAGACAGATCGTGGTTTCTGCATAGAAGGGGTCGACATAGGCGGTGCTGACGTCGGGCATCAGCTTCATGTCGGAGGCTTCGATGCTTTTCCAGCCTGCGATGGACGAGCCGTCGAACATGAAGCCTTCTTCGAGGAAATCTTCGTCGACCAGATCGCTCACGATGGTAACGTGCTGCAAGGCGCCGCGGGTGTCAGTGAAGCGGATGTCGACATATTCAATGCCTTCATCTTTGATTTTGCTCAGGAATTCCTGGGTATCCATCGTGTAGGTCCTTTATGGTCTATTCGTAGTCTGGGCCCGAAGGCCGATGTCAAAGTGCGTCTGAACCGGATTCACCGGTACGGATGCGAATTGTTTGTTCTACAGGGGAAACGAAGATTTTGCCGTCACCGATTTTCTCCGTTTTGGCGGCGTCGACGATGGCTTCAATAGCAGCATCGACCTGATCGTCATCCAATACCACTTCCACCTTCACTTTGGGAAGGAAATCTACAACATATTCCGCACCACGGTAGAGTTCGGTGTGGCCTTTTTGACGGCCGAAGCCTTTTACTTCAATCACGCTGAGGCCTTGTACGCCCACATCTTGAAGGGCTTCTTTGACTTCGTCGAGTTTGAACGGCTTGATGATGGCTTCGATCTTTTTCATGGTAATCCCCTGACAATTCCCGCGCATTTATGCTCTGGTTTCGACAGAGCATCCCGCCCGCGTAACGTCCAGCGCCGGGCAGGGGGTAACATGGCGCGGCGGATGCATTTGCCAAGGGGCGCTGAGAATTTGCGCACCTCGCCTAAAAAATAAGCATTCGTGAATCGGTCTCAGGCTGTACCTTTGGGCGGCAGTTGCTAGATCTCTTGCATGACCATTTCCGAGATCACCCGCGAGAGCCTTGATGTTGCACTGTTGCGCAAGCAGCCGGGGCATAAATACGACCACGGCCATGCGTTGATCCTGTCCGGCGGGCCGGGCCAGACGGGTGCCGCACGGATGGCGGCGCGCGCGGCACTGAGGATCGGCGCCGGGGCTGTGACATTGGGCGTGCCGCCAGCGGCGCAGCTTGAAACGGCGATGCAAGTCACGGCGATCATGCTGCAAAGGGTGCCGGATGGCGCGGCGTTGTCGGAGGCGTTGAAAGACAGCCGGATCAACGCGCTTTGTCTTGGTCCCGCCTTGGGATTGGGGGTGCGTGCGGCGGAGATGGTCAAGGCCGCCCTTGCCGCGCCCCAAGTTGTTCTGGACGCCGATGCGATCACCCTGCTGTCGCAAGACGCTGATCTGCGCGCCGCCCTCCACCCCGGCTGCGTTTTGACCCCCCATATGGGAGAGTTCGCCCGGCTGGCCCCCGATTTGGCGGAGGCCGCCAAGGCTAAGGGGCAGGGCGCCAAAGCGCAGGCCGCCCGGGATGCAGCCGCGCGGTTTGGGTGCGTGATCTTGCTGAAAGGGCCCGAGACGATCATCGCCACGCCAGAGGGGGATCTGCGGCGTCACCGTGCGACCCAAGACCGCGCGACACCGTGGTTGGCCACTGCGGGGGCGGGCGATGTGTTGGCGGGGCTTATTACCGGCCTGCTCGCGCGGGGGATCACACCGGTAGAGGCGGCCACCCTCGCCACATGGATGCATGCGCAGGCGGCGTTGCTGCACGGGCCGGGGCTGATCGCAGAGGATCTGCCGGACCTGATGCCACAGGTGTTGCGCGACTTGGGGGTCTAAGCGGCGTGCAGCACCGCGCCGCGGGCGCGGGCGGCATCGGCGGTGCCAAGCTCCAGCCCATCGGCATAGATGATATGCGGGCCGTTGCAGAAAATCTGGATCAACGTCGTCTCTTCCTCACCCAGATCGGTGATGAATTCCTCGTCGACCAATGCGCGCGCTGCGACCAATGCGCGTTCGGAGTTGAAAAGCGCCCGCGCGCGCCAATCACGCACCAGCAGCATCTGATCCCCGGCGAGCTGCACATCGCGTTCGGGCCGCGTGTGGCCCAGCGAACCTGCCGCCAGCGCGATGCGCCGCACCTTGCGGGTCGTGCGTTGAATATGGAGGATTTTGGCAAAGCCACTGTCGCGCGTGATGACCCGATCCCCGACCGAGAGGAACTCAACCGGGATTTCACCGTCCAACGTCAAAATAAGGGCGCCCTGCACAAGACCGGTGTCCAGCGCAGCAAATGGGGAAAACTGCCCCCCACGGCGATCGTTGTCGCCTACGCACCCGACCGTATTCGGTTTCATGGGCGTCTCTTTCTATTGTACCTGCCTCAGGTATCACCAACCATATGCAAACATCTGGTTAATGTCTTGTGCTTTTTTGCTCTCGCATCTGCCGCGCGGGTTTGCTAATCAGCGCGGGCACCGGTTGGTGCAGTGCGGGTGTGGCGGAATTGGTAGACGCACCAGATTTAGGTTCTGGCGCCTATGGCGTGGGGGTTCGAGTCCCTTCACCCGCACCACTTTCCCCTCTAAATGACGGATATTGCAGGCTTTTCGCGGACGCTTCCGTTCAACCCAGAACCGTCAACCAAAGCCATACCGTCAAGATCGAACTGCCCGTCGCGATCAGCACCGAGCTTGCCGCGACACGGCGCGCGCGGCCGTACATATTGGCGAAAATATAGGCGTTGAACCCCGGTGCCATGGCCGCCGTCAGCACGCCGGACCGAAATCCCGCCTGCGGCAGGTCAAACATGGTGCCAAAGCTCCAGACCAGCGCGGGATGTACCAAGAGGGCGATGGCGCAGACCATGAGGATCGCTTTCATGTCGCCTTCGGGCTTGTACTGCAGCAGCACGCCGCCAAGCGCAAAGAGGGCGGCAGGCAGAGCGGCGCGGACAATGAGCAACAGCGCGTCATCCACCACGCCGGGGATCGGCAAGCCGCTGAGGTTGACGGCAAATCCGCCAAGGATCGCAATCACCAGCGCGTTGCGGAACATCGCGCGGCTGACGTTGCGCAACAGCGACAGGCCCGATTGCCCGCGGTTGCGCACGAACTCCATCACCGTGATGCCCAAGCCATAGCAAAAGGGCGCGTGGAACGACAGGATCGCATAGTTCCCGGCCAGCGCCTCTGGCCCATAGGCGCGTTCAGTGATCGGTAGGCCCAAGAGGATCGAGTTCGAAAACAGGCAACAAAACCCGATCGCCACACTGTCCTCCCAATCGCGGCGAAAGAGCACCCGCGCGCCGAGGATGCCAAGCGCAAAGCACAGCGCCGCGCCGCCGTAAAAACTGCTCAGAAGACGCGGGTCATAGCTGCTGGAAAGATCAATGCGGGCAATGGCTTGGAACAACAGGCAGGGGATGGCGAAGTTCTGGGTGAATTTCATCACCCCGTCGATGCCAGAGACGGAAAACAGCCCGCGCCAGACCGCCACGTAACCAAAGCCGATGACCAGAAAGACCGGCAGAATAACGTCTAAAAGAGTTTGCACTTGAAAGGGGCCTTTTGGGGGCTCGCCGGGGGCGCCGACCCTCTGGCCTGCGCCCGGCGCCGCCTAGTCTGAATGAGGAAGGGGGAAATGAAGGGTCAGCCCGTCGTAGGCCGGTTGAATATGATCCGGCGTCTCTGCGGCGACGGTGTGGTAATCAAGATCGTTGTGCATATTGGTCAGAACGGCGGTTTGTGGCGCCACGCGGGCGATCCACTCCAGCGTCTGTGCCAAATGGCTATGGGTCGGATGCGGGTCACGGCGCAGCGCATCGACGATCCAGCAGCGCAGGTTGTCCATCATCGGCCAGCAGGCCTCGGGAATGGCCGATACATCGGGCAGATAGACGATATCGTCAAAGCGAAAGCCAAGCGCGTCGATATTGCCGTGGGTCACGGTAAAGGGCGCGAATTTCAGCGTGCCGCCGGGGCCGTCGATGCGGACCTCGCCGGTGATGTCATGCATGTCGAGGATTGGCGGATAACTCGACCATTCGGGCTGCACGAAAGCATAGCCAAAGCGCTCGATCAGCGCGTCCCGCGTGGGCGCATCGGCCCAGACCGGCAGCCGCGCGCGCATGTTCATCACCACCATGCGCAGGTCATCCAGCCCGTGCACGTGGTCCGCATGGGCGTGGGTGTAGATCACCGCATCAAGCCGTCCGACGCCCGCGTCGAGAAGTTGGCTGCGCATGTCGGGGGAGGTGTCGATCAGCACGGTGGTGGTGCCCGCATCCGTCACCCGCTCCACAAGGATCGAGCAGCGGCGGCGGGCGTTTTTGGGCTCGTTCGGGTCGCAGTCCCCCCAGTGGCCGCCGATCCGCGGCACGCCCCCGGAAGAGCCGCTGCCCAATATGGTCACCCGCAGCTCAGCCATCAGCGCACGGGCTCCCAAGCGGCGGCTTTCGCAAAGAGACGCTCGAAATTCTCCTGCGTGCGGGCCGCGAAATCGGCGTAGTCGAGGCCGAAGGTCTCTGCCGCGCGGCGGGCGGTATGGGCGGTGAAGGCAGGCTCATTCGGTTTGCCGCGATGGGGGGGCGGCGCGAGGTAGGGCGCGTCAGTTTCCACCAAGATACGGTCGAGCGGGGCTTGGCTGAAGATATCGCGCAGATCCTGCGATTTGGGAAAAGCGGTGATGCCGGACATCGATAGGTAAAATCCGAGGTCCAGCGCCGCGCGGGCCAGTTCAGCCGAGGAGGAGAAGCAATGCATGACACAGGTATAGGCACCTTGCGCGTGTTCCTCGCGCAGGATGCGGGCCATGTCGTCATCCGCATCGCGGGCGTGGATGATTAACGGCAGGCCACTTTCCCGCGCTGCGGCGATATGGATCCGCAGGGAGGTCTTTTGCACCTCCGCACTCTCGGCGGTGTAGTGGTAATCAAGGCCGGTCTCACCGATGCCGACCATCTTGGGGTGGCGGGTCAGGGCGAGCAACTCCTCGACCGAGGTGAGCGGTTCTTCGGCAGCGGACATCGGGTGGGTGCCAGCGGCGTAGAACACCGGATCATGCGCCTCGGCAATGGCGCGCACGGCGGGCTCATTCTTTAGCCGGGTGCAGATGGTGACCATGCGCGTGACGCCCGCCTCTGTGGCGCGGGCGATGACGGCGGGCAGGTCTTCTTGCAGGCTCTCGAAGTCGAGGTGGCAATGGCTGTCGGTGATGTGGGGCGTGTCGGTCATGCTGTCCTTTCGGCTATCGCGGCGCCGTCTGGCCTATCTGCCGCAGGGTATCTAGGACCAGCGCGGCAGGGTCAAGGTTCACCGCCAGCCCATGGCGGGCGCGGTCGGATATCTGTTGCGCGGCATCGGCCCAAGCGCGGCCCTGTGCGGGGCTGGGCGAGAGGCGTTGCAGCACGGCGATCTCATCGGGGCAGGCGGCTCGCGCAGGCGGCGCACCGGTGGCCCCGGTGCGCGCCAGACGGACCAACAGCAGATCGAGCAGGGTAAAAAGTAGGTCGAGCTTGGCCTCGGCCCCGCGCTGTGCTGCGGCTTCGGCCAGTTTGATGGCGCGGCCCCGGTCGAGTTGCGGCAGCGAAGAGATCAGCCCCACAAGATCGGCATAGGTCTTGACCCCGCCCATCAGCGACAGGCGCAGCGCGCCGCCGACCGACCCACCGGAAAGCTCGGCCAGCGCTCCGGGGTCGCCTTCGACCTCCACCCCCGAGCCGGCCAGCGCCTCGGCCATCTGGTCCGCGTCGAGCGTGCCAAGCCGCAGCGTACGGCAGCGCGAGCGGATGGTGGGCAGCAGGCTGGAGGGTTGGTGGCTCAGCAGCAGCAGGATCGCCCGCTCTGGCGGTTCTTCCAGCATCTTGAGCAAGGCATTGGCGGCGTTGGGGTTCATCTCATCCGCGTCGTCGATGATTACGACACGGCGGCCCCCGTCGGCGGCGGACATCTGGAAGAACCCGTTTAACGCGCGGATGTCATCGACGACGATTTGCTTGCGCATCTTCTTGGTGTCGGGGTTCAGCGTGCGGGTGACGGATTTCAGCCCCGCTTCGGCCCCGGCGGCCACGCGGCGGGCGACAGGATGCTCAGGGTCGATCTCAAGCGTGTCGGCCGGGGGCAGGTCGAACATGCCGCCATCCAGGTCGGGCGTGGCCAAAAGGAACCGCGCGATGCGCCATGCCAGCGTCGCTTTGCCGACGCCGCGCGGGCCGGTCAGCATCCAAGCGTGGTGCAATTTGCCACTGTTAAAGGCGTCGAGAAAGGCGGCCTCGGCTGCGCTTTGGCCGATCAGTTTCGGCGTGTCGCGCGGGTGGCGGGCACCTTCCACACGGTCTGGCTGGGGGGCGTCGTCTGTCATGGTCTCGGTCTAGCATGTTTCGCCGCAGAGGGAAGCGGGCAGGGCGATCAGCCCAAGTGGGCGGTCACGGTCGCGGTCACGTCACGGGCCACGCTGTCCATGTCGCGGCCCCCGTCGATCACTTGGAAACGGTCGCTGAATTCTTCGGCAAGGCTCAGAAAGCCCGCGCGCATCTTGGCTTGGAGTTCCACGCCGAAATCCTCAAACCGCTCCTCCGCCGTCTGGCGCGAGAGGGCACGCTCCAGACCATTGGCCGGGTCCATGTCGATCAGCAGGGTCAGGTCAGGCTCAACGCCGATCATCAGCGCATGCAGATCGTCCACCATCTGCCGCAGATCACCGCGCGACAGGCCCTGATACATCCGCGTGCTGTCAGCGAAACGGTCGCAGATCACCACTTTTCCGGCGTCCAGCGCCGGGCGAATGGTCCGCTCCAGATGGTCGCGGCGGGCGGCGGTAAAAAGCAGGATTTCGGTCTGCGCCGACCAGCGGTCGGGATCGCCTTGCAACACCAGCGCGCGGATTTCCTCGGCCCCCGGGCTGCCGCCCGGTTCGCGGGTTAGCACCACGTCGTGGCCCTGCGCTGTCAGATGGTCTGCCAAACGCCGCGCTTGGGTGGATTTGCCGGAGCCGTCGATGCCTTCGAACGTCACGAAGAGGCCCGGCGCGCGGGCCTTTTCTGCGCTGGTCACGAAGCTTCCGCTTCCACGTCAGGGGTCGCCTGCGGCCCCGCGTTAAGCCGGTTCATCAGATGCAGCGCGGCGGCGGTCATTTTAACCATGAACCCCCCCGGCGCGATGGATGCGGAGGCCACCAGCGGGACGCGCATGGCGGGCAATTCGCCCCGGTCGACCACCAGTTCACCCAATTCGTCACCCTTGCTGATCGGCGCTTGGAACGGGCCGGTATAGATCACCTCGGCTTCAATCTCATCCCCGCCGGTGACGGGCACCAGCATCGATAGATCGTCCTTCAGCTCGAGCCCGACCGATTGGGTCGTGCCAAGGGCCACAGGCGCCTCGGCGATGCGGCTGCCCGCCGCGCCCAGATCGCGCTGTGTGAACTGACGGAAGGCCCAGTTGACCACCGATTCAGCCTCCTGCGCGCGGGCAGCGGCGCTGTCGAGACCCGACAGCACAAAGATCACCCGGCGGTCGCCCTGTTTGGCCGAACCGACGAGACCATAGCCCGCTTCGCTGGTGTGGCCCGTCTTCAGACCGTCCGCGCCGATGCCGAGACCCAAAAGCGGGTTGCGGTTGGTCTTGTTCTGCGGCGCACGGCCATCAAAAGCAAACTCACGCTCGGCAAAGAGCGGGTAGAACTGCGGGTAATCCGTGATGATGCGGTTGGCCAGCAACCCAAGGTCACGCACCGACATCAGATGCCCCGCCTGCGGCCAGCCGTTGGAGTTGGCGAAGGTGGAATTGGTCATCCCCATCTGCTGCGCGCGCTGTGTCATCAGCCGGGCAAAGCCGTATTCCGTGCCATCGGGGCTCAGCGCTTCGGCGATCACGGCGGAGGCGTCGTTGCCCGAGAGCACGATGATGCCCCGGATCAGGTCTTCGACAGAGACGCGGTCGGTGGTGTCGAGAAACATGGTCGAGCCGCCATAGGACATGGCATGTTCAGACACGGGCAGTTTTTCGACAAGGTCGAGCCCGCCGTTCTGCTTGCCGCGTTCCACGGCCTCAAAGGCCATGTAGAGCGTCATCAGTTTGGACATCGACGCAGGCGGCAGCGGCTCATCCGCGTTTTTGGCCAACAGCACGGTGCCGGTGGTCTGGTCCAGCACATAGGCGGCAGTGGCGCGGGTGTCGAAGGCGGCGGCAGGCTGGAGTGTCAGCACCAGCGCCACGGCGGCAGCAAAAAGGCGGATCATAGGAAGCATTTCCTCCGGTTTGTCAGTTCGACACGGCGTAGGCGTCGGTAAAGCCCTCGGCCTTGACCTTTTTAAGAAGGGTGTCGAGTTCGGATTGGCTTGTGGCGGGGCCGATGACCACGCGCCAGAAGGGTTTGTTGTTGATCGCGCTTTGCTTGACGGTGGGCACCATGCCCGCGCCGCGCATCTGTTTGGCGGTGCGGGTGGCATTGGCCTCAACGCTGAAGATGCCCAGTTGCACGAAGGGTTTGGACAGTTTGGCACCGCTCGCCGTTCGCGCCGGTTTCGGGGCCGCGGCGACTGGCGGTTTGGCCGCCGGGGTGGTGTTGGCTGTGGCGGTGGACGTTGAATTGGCCACCGTGCTGGCCGCCGTACTGGCCGACGCGGTCGCGGCAGGCTCCAACGCCGTGGCCGTCACGGGGGCAGGGGCGGCAAGCGTGCCAGCGGCATCGCCGGTGTTTTCCGCCTCAAAGCTCTCCTCAGAGGCGGCGCTTTCCTCGCGGCGCAGGGCGGTCACGTTCAGCGGGGCCGGGGCGCCCGCCAGAATGCCAAGTGCTGCGGCAGCGTCCGAGGAAATCTGCAACTTCGGGCCGGGCAGTTCCCGCTCACGGCGAAACAGCGCGCCAATCACGAATTTGCCGTTGGCCTCATTGCGCACGATCACGCGCTCAGGCTCGGTCACATCTGGATGCGCGACCCAGACCCCGCCAAGCGAAGGGCGCCCGTCCCACAGACCCTCATCCGTGGCCGAGAACACTTCAGGCGCTTCGACATCGCGCTCGACCAGTTTGGTCGAGGTGCTGCGCGGGGCGCTGGCGCCCTCATTCGCGCCGAAGGGAAGTTTGAAATCGCCGCCTTCACAGCCAGCCAGCAAACCAAGCGCCAGAATGCCCACGCCCAAGCCCGCTGCGCGGCTTTTCTTGATGCGCAACGGTTGATTGTCCCTGCTCATGCCTTTGATGTCCTTGCCTGCTGTCGTCGCGCGCCGCGACCCATGTCCCGCGAGAATGTCGCGCCGTTGGATCGGCACGCCCTTCGCCCCCCTGAAAGGGGCTTTGGCGCAGAGTAACCCGACCGAGCGGCCCTTGAAAAGACCGCGCAGGGCAGATCGGCGAATTTCCCCAAGGGGCAGCAGGGGTCTGGCCGCGAAAATGTGCATTTGCCGAATCAATCTGGGCGCACTAGGAGGAGCGTGCTGCGGAGGAGTGGCAGAGTGGTCGAATGCACCGGTCTTGAAAACCGGCGTGCGTGAGAGCGTACCGTGGGTTCGAATCCCACCTCCTCCGCCACCATGCCCCAGATCGCAGCCCCTTACAGATAAAACCGCCGTGCCGCCCAGCGGGCCAGTGCTTCGACCGCGGTCCACAGCAGCAAGGACAGCGCCGCCAGCACGATCAACGCCGCGAACATCAGAGCGGTCTGGCCGCGGCCATTGGCCATCAGCATCAGATGGCCCAATCCGCGGGAGGAACCGACCCATTCGCCGATCAGCACGGCGAGGGGGCCGTAAACCACCGCGAGACGCAGGCCCGAGATCAGGCCGGGCACCGCATGGGGCAGGCGCAGCAGCAGCGTTTCGCGCCAACGGCTGGCGCCAGAGAGACGCGACAAATCGCTCAGGCCCGTCGGCAGCGCCATCAGCCGGTCAAAGAGAGCAGAGGCAATGGGGAAATAGGTGACAAGCGCGATGGTGACGATTTTGGACGGCATGCCGTAGCCAAGCCAGAGGGTGATGACCGGGGCGAGGGCGAAGACAGGCACGGCTTGGGCCACCACCAGCATCGGGCGTAGCAGCCAGCGCGCGCGGCGCGAAAGGGTCAGCAGCAGCGCTGTCTCAATGCCCAGAAAAATCCCCACACCCAACCCAAGTGCCAGATTCCCCGCCGACCACAGCGCATTCTGCCACAGCAGGGCGGCATTCGCGCCCAGCGCCTGCACGACAAGCCATGGCCCCGGCAGGATGAAACGCGGCACCCCGCTGAGGGTGACCACGAGCTGCCAAATCGCCAAAGCAAGCGCAAAGCATACCGCGCCGCGCCATAGTCTATGCCCCACATGCGCCATCAGGCGACCTGCGCGGGTGCGGCCAGCCCCATCCGGCGGAGGAGATCGGCTTGGGCTGCGAGGGTCTCAGGCGCGTCGATCTCGCGCGGTGGACGCGCTTCGGGCAGGCTGCAGGGGGTGATCCCTTGGCGGCTCACGACCCACGCATGATCGGCCAGCCGTAGGGCTTCGGCAGGGTCATGGGTAATCAGCACGACAGTCCGCCCGCAAAGCAGCCGCGCCGCCAAATCTTGCATTTTAAGGCGGGTCACCACGTCGAGGGCAGAGAAGGGTTCATCCAGCAGGACAACGGGGCGATCTGCGTAGAGGGTGCGCGCAAGGGCGACGCGCTGGCGCTGACCGGCGGAAAGCTCGGCGGGTTTGCGGCCCCCTTCGGCGGCGAGGCCCACTTCGGCCAAAAGCGCAGTGGCGCGGTCAGGAACCGCGCGCTCTCCACGCAGGCGGGCGGGGATGGTGACATTTTCCATGGTGCTCGCCCATGGCAGCAACTGGTCATCCTGCGCCATCATCGCGACACGGGGCGCGAGGGGCCGATCGTCATCGGCTGCGATGCGCCCGTTTAGACGGGCGGCAGAGGGCAGGCCCGCCAGAAGGCGCAACAGCGACGTTTTCCCAACGCCGGACGGGCCGAGCAGCACGTTCCATTGCCCAGCCCTGAGGGTGACATCGAACCCGTCGATCAACGGGGCAGCGGCCCCCTGCAGCGCGCCTGATAAATGAATTTCAGGCGCTGTCATGGTGCGGCGGGCGCAAGCGCCATGCCCCAGAAACCGACTTCAAGCCGGGTCGCGGTATTGAAACGCTCTTTTAGGGTTTTGGCGCGTGGCAGTGTTTTCCAATCCGCGCCCAGACGCCGCCGCAATGCGCCGTCGATCAAAGCGCCAACATCCCGGCAAAGCGCTTGGTAATCTTCGCCGCCATAGACGGCGCACCAATCGGCATAGGGGCCATCATTGCCCCGAAGGCTCAGCCCAATCTCACCATAGCCCAACACACAGGGCGCAAGCGCGGCCATCAGATCAAGGAAATCACCGGAATAGCCCGCCTCTAACACATAGCGTGTATAGGCGAGGTTGCCCGGTGCCTCTGCCGTGGCTTCAAGCGTGGCGCGGTCGATGCCTTGGCGCGCACAGGTTTCCACATGCAGTGGCATCTCTACGTGAACAAGCGCATGGACCGTAGCACTGGCTGCGGCCATCTCATCCAGCGTTTCCGCCTTGGCTGCGGCCAGCGCCCATGCGCGGGCGAAGTGGATCAGAAAGACATAGTCCTGCCGTAGATAGTGCAGATAGCTGGCCTGTGGCAGCGTCCCCGCGCGCAGCTCTTCGACAAAGGCATGGCGGGTGTAGTCCCGCCACGCCTCTCCGGCCCCGCTGCGCCATGCGGCAAAGGCATCGCCGTAGTCGGGTGCCGTCATGGCTTGGCCTGCGCGGTGACATCGACCACCAGATCAGCGGCGGGAATCACGGTCTCGACCACACCGCTTTCCTGCATGAAAGCCTCGAACCGGTCGTAGCGCCCGTGATCCACGGCGGCGGGGCGGGTGGCGAAACGCGGCCATGTGTCTTCCCATGCGCGGGTGTTCAGCTCGTTGCGCAACTCGGCATCGGAGGCAAAAAAGGTCTCGCCGCTGGCAGCCGGATCGTTGACGATATCGGCCGCGGCACGTTCGGTGGCGCGCAGGAAGCGCGCGATCATCTCGCGGTCCATATCCTCGGCATGGGCGACATAGATCAGCTCGTCATAGGCGGGCACGCCTTCGGCCTCGGGATAAAAGCAACGGCCTTCATGGCCTTCGATCTGCATCTGGTTCAACTCGAAATTGCGGAACGCGCCGATCACGCCGTCGACCTGACCCGACATGAGCGCGGGCGAGATCGACCAGCCAATGTTGATCTGCTCAACCTCAGAGGGGGCCAGACCATGGTGGTTCAGCATCGCGTCCAGCAGCATCTCTTGCACGCCTGCCACGGCGAAACCCACTTTCCGGCCCTTGAGGTCTGCCATCTCTTTGACCGGCCCGTCGGCGCGCACCACGAGGCAGCTCAGCGGGGTCTCGACCAAGGTGCCCACGCGGCGCAGGTCCAACCCTTCGCGCTGGGCCAGATGCAGTTCTGGCTGGTAGGAGACCGCCAGATCGACCCGGCCTGCCGCCACCATGCGCGGCGGATCGTTCGGGTCAGCGGGAGAGATCAGTTCCACCTCCAGACCCGCATCGGTGAAATAGCCCTTTTCCTCGGCCAGAATGATCGGCCCGTGGTCGGGGTTGATGAACCAATCCAGCATGACGGTCATCTTGTCTTGGGCCAAGGCCGGTGCGGCGATCAATGTCAGGGCGAGGGGGGTAAGGATGTGTTTCACGAAAGGCTCCATTGTGTGGTTTTGTTCAAGAAAGGGTCAGGCACCGGGCAGGGCCAGCAGGGCGATTTCTCCCGGCCAGCGCGCGCGGAGGGTGTTTGCCGCGTGATGCGCGCGCAGGCCGGTGCGGCAGGCGAGCACGATGCGCGGTGTGGGGTCGGGCAACGGCAAGTCGGGCAGCGCCTCAGGGGGGACATGGCGCGCTTGGGCTGAGAAGGGCGCGGGCGCTTCGGCGCGCAGGTCGATGACCATATCGCGTGGGGCGATCTGGCTCTCGGCGATGAAGCGCACGTGCGACGCAGGTTCGGGCGCGCTGTCAAAGCGAAAGCCCGACATCCGCCATCGTGCGGCGTCCCAGATCATCAGCTGCCCGAGCGGAGAGGGTGATAGCCCCAGCAGCACCGACAGCGCCATCTGCGCCTGCGCCGCGCCGATCATTCCCACAACGGGCCCCAAAACGCCCGACGTGGCACAGGTGGCCGCCGTCTGCGGCAAATCAGGGAAAACGGCGCGGAGAGAGGGGGCAGGCCCACAAAAGCCGCCAACATAGCCCGACATCCCAAGCGCCGAAGCCGAGATCAGCGGCTTGCCTTGCGCCAAGGCCAGATCCGAAAGCGTCAGGCTGGCGGCGAAAGTGTCCGCGCAGTCGAGGGCAATATCGCATTCCGCCAGCAATCCGGGGGCGTTGGCGGGGGTGAGCCATTCGGCACGCGGGGTGAGCGTCACCTCCGGGTTCAGCGCCGCCATCGCGTCGGCCGCGGCGGTGACCTTGGGCCTTCGGATATCGCCCATCCGGTAGAGCGGTTGGCGGTGCAGGTTGCTCTCGGCCACCACATCGCCATCGACCAGCGTGATGCGCCCCACACCGGCCCCGACGAGGTATTGCAGCACTGGCACCGCCAGTGCCCCGGCGCCGACGACGAGCACATGCGCGGCAGCAAGCCGTTCCTGACCCTCGGCACCGACCTGCGGCAGAATGGTCTGCCGGGCGTAGCGGCTCATGCCGTCACCTTGAGCCATTCGCGCATCCGCGCGTCGGGGTCGGCGTCCAGTGTGATATCCGTGACCGCCGCCACCGTGTCGGCCCCGGCGGCAAAGGCCCCCGGCGCACGGGCGACCGACATGCCGCCAATAGCGCAAAGCGGGATGTCTCCGATCCGCGCCTTCCATTCGGTCAGCCGGTCGAGGCCCTGTTCGGTCCATTTCATCTTTTTCAGAATGGTCGGATAGACGGGACCAAGGGCGATGTAATCGGGGGAGAGGGCCAGCGCGCGGTCAAGCTCGGCGTGGTCGTGGGTGGAGATGCCCAGTTTCAGTCCCGCGCGCCGGATCGCGGGGATGTCGGCTGTGTCCAGATCCTCTTGACCCAGATGCAGCCAATCGGCCCCCAGTTCAATCGCCAGTTCCCAATGGTCATTCACCACCAACTGCGCGCCATGCTGGCGGCAGAGGTCGAGCGTAGTGGTGATCTCTTGGCGCAGCAGGTCATGCGGTGCGTCTTTGATGCGCAGCTGCACCAGTTTCACGCCCAAGGGCACCGCCCGCGCAACCCATGCAGCACTGTCGAAAACGGGATAAAAACGCGGCAGGGTCATAGCCAAGCCTTTCCGATCACGGGGGTGGAGGGCACCGCCATATCGCGCTGGCCCATCGGGCCGGAGGCGGCGGCAAGCGCGCCCGCGCGGCAGGCCAGCGCAAAGGCCTCGGCCATGGCAGCGGGGTCGCGGGCTTCGGCGACGGCGGTGTTGAGGAGCACCGCGTCGAACCCCATCTCAAGCGCCTGCGCGGCATGGCTGGGCAGGCCAAGGCCCGCATCGATCACCATCGCCACCTCCGGAAATGCCGCCCGTAGACTGCGCAGCCCGTGCAGATTGTTCAGCCCCAGCCCCGACCCAATCGGCGCGCCCCAAGGCATCAGCACCCGGCAGCCCGCATCGACCAGCCGCCCGGCCAGCACCTGATCTTCGGTGGTGTAGGGAAAGACCTCGAACCCATCGGCGCAAAGCGCCTCGGCGGCCTCAACCAAGCCGAAGGGGTCAGGCTGCAGGGTGTCGGCATGGCCGATAACCTCAAGCTTGATCCAATTGGTCCCGAAATACTCCCGCGCCATCTGTGCCGTGGTGATCGCCTCACGCGCCGAATGGCAACCGGCGGTGTTGGGCAGCAGATGCGCGCCAAGTCCGCGCACCATGTCCCAAAACGCCTGACCCGCGCCCTGTTCGCGGCGCAGCGAAACGGTTGCCACCGGGGCGGCACTTTGGCGAAAGGCGGCTTCCATCACCGCGGGCGAGGGGTAGCGCGCGGTGCCCAGCATCAGCGGCAGGGACAGAGAAACGCCGTAAAAGTCGCGCATCGCTTAGCCCCCCTGCATGGCGCTGAGCACTTCAAGCCGGTCGCCATCGCTGAGCCTCGTCGCACCCCGCGCGCCTGCGGGGACAAAATTGCCGTTGAGTGCGGTGGCGACCTTGGCTTCGCCCCAGCCAAGCTCCACCAAGGCCGCGTTAAGCTGCGTGGCTGTGACCTCGCGCGCCTCGCCGTTCACTTCAATTTTCACGGAATAATTCCCCCGTTGTCGCTGTTGCAAGAAAGGCTGCGGCCTGTTCTGCCAAGGCCGGTGCCATAAGAAATCCGTGCCGAAACAGCCCGTTAAGATGCAGCACCGCGCCGCGTTGCACGATGCCGGGAAGGTTGTCGGCAAAGGCGGGGCGCAGGTCGGCGCCCATCTCGATGATCTCCCCTTCGGCAAAGCGCGGGTCGAGCGCATAGGCCGCCGAGAGCAGTTCCAGCGCCGAGCGCGCGGTCATTTGGGCCCGGCTGGCGCTTTCGATCTGGGTCGCGCCCAGCATGTAAATTCCGTTCCCACGCGGCACCACATAGAGCGGGTGGCGCGGGTGCAGCAGGCGGATCGGGCGGGTGAGGGTGATCTCAGGCGCGCGCAGCAAGATCATCTCGCCGCGCACCGCCCGCAGGCCGGGCAGGTCGGCGCTGGCGGCCATGCCACGGCAGTCGATCACCGGGCCTGCGACCTTGGATGGGGTGAGGGGCGTGGGCTCGACCTTCACCCCATGGGCGGCGAGCGTTTGGGTCAGATCATGCAGGGCTTGGCGCGGGTTCAGGTGCGCTTCCTCCTCAAAGAACAGCCCGCGCCGATGACGCCCGGTAAGCTCGGGCTCGAGCGCCGCGATGGCCTCGGCGTCACGTGGGGTGTGGCCTTCGGTCCGGTCGGCGAACCGTTGGATCTCAGCGCGGTCACGTTCCGGGGCGATGACCAGTGTGCCCCTGTGGGTGACCTCGGTGACCTCAGACCAGAGCGCCGCGGCACGCCGCCCGTGGGTCACCACCGCAGGCTCGCTCAGCGCGCCTTCGCAGAAGGGGGCCAACATACCGCCCGCCCACCACGAACAGCCATGCGGCCCGGGCGTGCCTTTGCGGTCGACCAACAGGGGCCGCAGCCCCTGCGCCAGACAGGCCCGCGCTGCCCAAAGCCCCGCAACCCCTGCGCCGATGATGGTGACGTCACTCATGGGGCCAAACCGCGTGGAAATGATGCACCGGGCCATGGCCACGGCCGATGTTGAGGGTGTCGCCAGCGGCAATGGCGCGTTGCAGATAGGCATGCGCAGCCTGCACGGCCTGCGGCAACGTCTGCCCCCGCGCCAGCCCTGCGGCGATGGCGGCGGAAAGGGTGCAGCCGGTGCCGTGGGTGTTGGCGGTGTGCTGGCGGGGCGCGGAAAGGCGCAGGGTTTCATCCGCGGTGATCAGCAGATCGACGCAGGTCTCCCCCTTGCCATGCCCGCCCTTCATCAGCACCGCGCCGGGACCGGCCGAGAGCAGGGCGCGGCCCTGTTCCAGCATGGCGGCCTCATTGGTGGCTTCCGGCCTGTCCAGCAGCCGTGCGGCCTCGGGCAGGTTCGGGGTCAGCACATGGGCCAAGGGCAGCATCCGGTCACGCAGTGTCGCCACCGCCTCGGCAGAGAGCAGCGCATCGCCGGATTTTGCCACCATCACCGGGTCGAGCACCACAGGCGCGGCGCAGCCCGCAAGCCCCTCGGCCACGGCGGTGATCGTCTCAGGATCGCCCAACATGCCGATTTTCACTGCGCCAATCGCCAGATCATCGAAGACTGCCGTCATCTGCGCCCGGATCATCGCGGGAGAGATCATCTCGACCCCGGTCACCGCGCGGGTGTTCTGGGCTGTCACGGCGGTGAGCACGCTGGCCCCGTAAACGCCAAGCGCGCTGAAGGTCTTCAGATCGGCCTGAATCCCCGCCCCGCCGCCGCTGTCGGACCCCGCAATCGTTAGTGCTTGAAACGCCATTTGGCCCCCATGTGTTAGATGGGCCAAGGGCGTGTGGATACGGGATAAACGACGGGCCGCATGGGGCCGATGCTTGGTTCCGTTCCCTACGCCGGTACGACCCGGATCAGGTTCGATGGGTCGGTTTTTACCTCTCAGCCTTGCGGCACCCCAACGGATTGCGGGCAGGCTAGCGAGGCGGGCTGGCAGGGTCAACTGGTGATGGTTAATTTATGAGTTGTCGTTCTGTATCAACTATTTGCGAGTCACACTTCATCAAATACATGAAGATTCGTTAATGAAAATCCCGCGACTTCGGGATCACACGCGCGTCGCGCGGATGGCTATGCATCGCCACCTGACCGGGCAGCGGATGGGTCGGGTGATCACCCCGCGTGGTGATGCCGGGCATCGGTGCGTCCGACAGCGATGCAAGCCTGTCAGAGCGGTCCTCAAGCCGGTCGGCCACCACATGGATCACCCGCCCGTCGGTCTGCACGCGCCCTTCGACCACCAGCAGCCGCGCGGCCATGATCGTGGGGCGGTAAAGCTTGAACATATTGGGCCAGATCACGAGGTTCGCCACGCCGCATTCATCCTCCAGCGTGATGAAACAGACCCCCTTGGCGCTGCCCGGCTTTTGCCGCACCAGCACCAGCCCCGCGAGCTTGACCCGCCGCCCATGCCCCATCCGCGCCAGATCGCGGGCCGAAGAAAACCCCTGCGCGGCGAGGCTGGAGCGGTAGAAGGACATCGGATGCGCCTTCAGCGACAGGCGCAGCGTTTGGTAATCGGCCACGACCTGTTCGGCCTTCGGCATCACCGGCAAGGCGACCTCCGGCTCCGGCCCCTGAGCCGCGGCCTCCGCATGGTCGAAGATCGGCAAGGCGGGCGCGTCGCGCAGCCCTTGCGCCTGCCACAGCGCCTGACGCCGGTTGATCCCCATGCTGCGCATCGTGTCGGCGGCGGCCAATTGTCGGATCGCCTTGGCGTTGAGGCCGGCGCGGCTCTTGAGGTCTTCGACATCCACAAAAGGCGTCTCGCGCCGGTCCATGATCCGCGCGCCTGCTTTCTCTTGCAACCCATCCACCATCCGCAGCCCCAAGCGCAGGGCAAAGCCGTCGCCACAAGGCTCCAGCGTGCAGTTCCAGTCGGAGTAATTCACATCGACCGCGCGCACCTCGACCTGATGTTCCCGCGCATCTCGCACGATCTGCGCCGGGGCATAAAATCCCATTGGTTGTGAGTTCAGCAGCGCGCAGGCAAAGGCCGCGGGGTAGTGGCATTTCATCCAACTTGAGACATAGACCAGCTTGGCAAAACTCGCGGCATGGCTTTCGGGAAAGCCGTATTCGCCAAAGCCCTTGATCTGGTCGAAACAGCGCTGCGCGAAGACCGGATCGTAGCCGCGTTTGGTCATCCGGCCCACCATCTTGTCCTGCAGCTTCTCGATCGTCCCACGTGAGCGGAAGGTGGCCATGGCCTTGCGCAACTCATTGGCCTCGGCGGGCGAGAAGCGCGCCGCGTCGATGGAGATCTTCATCGCCTGTTCCTGAAAGATCGGCACGCCCAATGTTCGGCTGAGAATGCTGAACAATTCGTCCTGCGGATAGGCCGGGCCGGGGGCGGGATAGACGACGCTCTCCATCCCCTGACGACGGCGCAGGTAGGGGTGGACCATATCGCCTTGGATCGGGCCGGGGCGGACGATGGCGACTTCGATCACCAGATCATAGAAGACGCGGGGGCGCAGTTTTGGCAGCATGGCCATCTGCGCGCGGCTTTCCACCTGAAACACCCCGAGGCTGTCGCCCCGGCAGAGCATGTCGTAGGTGGGTCGCCCGGTGGCGTCGTCCTCGTGATCCTCCACCGGGACGGTGGCCAGTTCCAGCGGGCGGTCGTAATGCGCCTCGATCAGGTCGAAACATTTGGCGATACAGGTGAGCATGCCGAGGGCGAGGATATCGACCTTGAAGATTTGCAACGCATCGATGTCGTCCTTGTCCCATTCGATGAAACTGCGCTCGGGCATGGCGCCGTTGCCGATGGGGACGATCTCGGTCAGGGGGCGCTCGGTCAGGATGAAGCCGCCGACGTGCTGGGACAGGTGGCGCGGCATGCCGATCATCTGTTTGGCCAGCGTCAACACCATGCGCAGATAGGGGTCCGAGAGGTCCAGCCCCGCCTCGCGGGCGCGGTCATCGTCCATCTGGCCCTCGAAACTGCCCCAGATCGTGCCCGCAAGCTTTGAGGTCACGTCTTCGCTGAGCCCCATGGCCTTGCCGACCTCGCGGATGGCCGAGCGTGGGCGGTAGTGGATCACCGTGGCGCAAAGCCCGGCGCGGTGGCGGCCATATTTGCCGTACATGTATTGGATGACCTCTTCGCGCCGCTCATGCTCGAAATCCACGTCGATGTCGGGCGGCTCGTCGCGTTCCTCGGATAGGAACCGCTCGAACAGCAGGTTGTGCACCGCCGGGTCGACCGAGGTGATGCCGAGGCAGAAACAGACCGCCGAATTGGCCGCCGAGCCGCGCCCTTGGCAGAGGATCGGCGGCTCAGCTTCCTCGCGGGCAAAGCGCACGATGTCGTAGATGGTGAGGAAATAGCGGGCGATCTTTTTGGCGGAGATGAGCGCGAATTCCTTTTCGATGGTCTTTTCTACCCCCTCGGGCACGCCTTGCGGGTAGCGCCGCGCCGCGCCCTCCCATGTCAGCCGCGCCAATTCCTCCATCGGGCTGCGGCCTTCGGGGACGATCTCATGTGGGTATTCGTAGGCCAGATCGGTGAGGCGAAAGGTGATCCTGTCCGCCAGCCGTCGCGTCTCGGCGATGGCATGGGGCCAGTCGGCGAAGAGGCGCAGCATCGCCTCGGGCGATTTCAGGTGCCGTTCGGCATTAGCGGCCAAGAGATAGCCCGCTTTCGGCACAATCACGCCCTCGCGGATCGCCACCATCACATCCTGCAAGGGCCGCCGGTGGCGCGCGTGGTAGAGCACATCGTTGGTGGCCAAAATCCTCAGCCCATGGGCGCGGGCCAGCGCATCGAGCCGGTTGATCCGCGCCCGGTCATCGCCACGGTAGAGGAAACTGGCCCCGATATGCCGCATGTCCGGCAGTGCTTTCACCAGACGCGGCAGGCCAGCGGCAAAGACGTCAAGGTTCTCGGGCGGCATGACGATCAGATGCAGCCCTTCGGCGTGTTGGCTCAGCATCTCCAGCGTCAGATGGGTCTCACCCTTTTGCTGCCATTCGCCGTCCACCGATTGCATCTTGCCCGCCGACAGCAGCGTCGAGAGCCGCGCATAAGCGGCGCGGTCTTGCGGATAGGCCAGCAGTTCGGTCCCACAAAGCAGCACCAGACGCGCGCCGATCAGGGGGCGGATATGGGCCTTTTCCGCCTCCACATGCAGCCGCACCACGCCCGCCAGCGTGTTGTGGTCAGCGATGCCGAGGCTGTCATATCCGTGGTGATAGGCCATCTCGATCAGGTCCACGGCGTCCGAGGCCGCGCGCAGGAAGGAAAAGCAACTGGCCAGCCCAAACTCCACGTACTCCGCCCGCGGCGGGTCGGCAAAACCGTCTTCGCCCAAGGTGCGGCGCTTATGTCCTTCCTGCTCGGGCATCAGGCAAAGAGCCCATGCAAAAACCAGCGCGGCTCGGCCCCGCGACCGTCATAGATCACCCCCTCGCGGTAGAGCCAGAAACGCTGGCCGCCCTGGACCTCGACTTTGTAGTAATCGCGCAACCGGGTGCCGGGGCGGTCGCGCCACCATTCCGGCGCGATGCGTTCCGGCCCGGTGTGGCGCGTGGTTTTATAGGTGACGCGCCGCCAGTTGAACTGCGAGGGCGGGCCTTCGGGCACGGCATAGATCACGCGCACCTCTTCGGCGGGGGTCAGCAGACGCAGCGGGCGGTCGCGCAGCAAGGCGGGCGCGGCGGTGGGCGTGCCGTGCAGGGCGTCGACACGTTGCTCCACCCGTTCGGGCTTATGGGTCTCGCGCCACTGCGGCCAGTTGACCTTGTCCGCGCCCAGCTTCGCGGCGAGCCGGTCGAGCAGCCCGGCCACATCCGCCGAAGGGTCGCGTTTGCCGTCGAGGTGGTCTTGCATCAGCGGCAGCGGTTCGCTGGTCAGCGCCTCCAACGTCAGCAGGTCAAAGCCAAAGCCGCTGTCGATGTTTTCCAGTTTGCCGTCGAACAGCCTGCGCAGATGCGCGGGGTCACGGCTGGCCCGCGCCGTGGCGACCCCAAGCGCGCGCCAATCGCCGTCGATGCGGTAGATGGTCAGGCGCAGCCGCCGCGCGCCAAGCTCGGCGCGGGCCAGAAGGGTGCAGAGGTCATCCACCAGCGCGGGCAGATGCGGGGCGGGGTCGAGCACCGGCTCAGGCAGGCGGCTGCGGGTTATGAAATGGCGATGATCCGGCGGGGCGTTCAACGGGTCGGGGGCCTTGCCGAGGGCCTTGTCGAGCAGGATCAGCGGGTTGCGATCGGGCTTGAGGCTGGCAAAGCGCCGCATCAGCGCGGCGCGGGGCAAGTCGCTCAGCGCGCCGATGGTCTTGAGGCCAAGCCGGTCCAAGAGCCGTGTGGTCTGCGCATCCAGCCGCAGGGCGGCGACGGGCAGGGGGGCGAGGGCGGTGGCCACGTCCTCAGCCCCGCAGATCTGCGCGCCGGAGCCGAAGCGTGCCAGTGCCTGCGCGGCACCGGGAGTGGGGGCCATGGCGACCCGCGCGGTCAGCCCCTGTAGCGCAAAACGGCTGCGGAGGTCGCGCAGCATGGCGACCTCTCCGCCGAACAGATGGGTGCAGCCGGTCACGTCCAGCAGCAGGCCATGGTCCTGATCCCGCGCCGTCCAAGGGCACCAGCGCCGCGCCCAATGCACCAGCCGTTGGATCAGCGCCTCATCGCCCTCCAGATCGGCGGGCTCCACATGCAGATCGGGGTGGATGGCTTGTACATCGACCACCCGCGCGCCCGCCTCGATTCCGCGCATCGTGGCGGCAGCGCTCAGCCCATGGACCACCGGCCCATGGGTTCCGTCGCGCGACAGGACGACGGGCACCTCATCCCCCGGAACGCTGCGGTATTGGGCGATCACCCGGCGCCACCGCTCCATCGTCAGCATAGGGAACCAGACGGAGACGATCCGCGGCGCGGGGGCTTTGGCCTTTGTCGGGGTCATGGGCAGCCACCCAACGTCCCGGCGCATGGCCACGCGCGCGAAACAGCTCTAAATCCCAGCGGGCCGCGCCGGGGGCCTGCGCATCGTATGGATGGGCCTGTGAGGGCAGCGAGGAAATGCGCCAACGCATGCGCGCCGCACTCAAGCCCCCGGGATCGCCGCTGCGAATGAGATAAAGCGGCACGTTTGAGGCCTCGGCCCGAAGCGAGAGCCGTTTGGTGGCGGTGAAATCCAGCACTTCCGGGCCGCCGTGCACCTCGCCGATCACGGCAGAAAGCCCCGCACAGGCGGCCCCTTCCTCCATCGTCCAAAGCACGTCGCGCGGATGGCTGGCCGTGACCAGCAGCACCGGTTGCTCCAGCCCGAAACCGCGCAGGCTGGGCGTATAGGGCGCCCCATTCTCGCGCCGCGACAAAAAGTCCTGCACCCAAAGTACCGGCCCCTTGCCACGCGGCAGCAGCGACAGCACGAAGGCACTGGCCGGGGCCGTGGCAAAAGCCCCCGGAAAGACATCCGTCAGCGGCGCGTGTGCGGCCAGAACCCCCGGTTCGGGGGGTGTCGACGGCAGCCGCCGCGGCAGGGTAAGGACCTGCCCATATGTAGAATCGGTTGTCATGCACGACTCCATATGTTCACATTTTGTTCTGGTTATAAATCATCAATTGCGGTGCTGTCAAAGATCCTGTGGCCCTTGCCGGACGCGGGCAAAACCGCATCTAATGGGCCAAGATGACGGCAAGGGGGCCAACCGATGTGCAATCTCTATTCCCTGACCAAGGGGCAAGCGGCGATCCGCGGCTGGTTCGATGGGGTCGACGACCAAACAGGCAACCTGCCGCCGATGCCCGGTATCTACCCCGACTATGCCGCCCCGGTGGTGCGCCACGGCGATGGCGGTCCGGTGCTGGAGATGATGCGGTGGGGGATGCCCTCTCCGGCCTTCGCGCTCAAAGGCAAGAAGACCGACCGCGGCGTGACCAACATCCGCAACATCGCCTCGCCGCATTGGCGGCGCTGGCTGGGGGCCGAGCATCGCTGCGTGGTGCCCTTCACCGCCTTTTCCGAGCCGCTGAACCGCCCCGGAGAGCGCTCGCGCCCCATTTGGTTCGCGCTTGGCGAGGACCGTCCGCTGGCCTTTTTTGCGGGCGTTTGGACCGAATGGACCTCTGTGCGCAAACTGAAGGACGGCGAGACCACTGATACCCTCTATGGCTTTCTGACCACCGAAGCCAATGCCGAGGTCGGGGCCGTGCACCCCAAGGCGATGCCGGTGATCCTGACCAACCCCGATGACGTGCAGCGCTGGCTTACGGTTGAAACGGCCGAGCTGCCCAGTCTGCAACGCCCCTTGCCGGACGGCAAGCTACAGGTCATCGACCCCGAGGATTAAGCCGCCTCCGCCATCATCCGTGCCGCCATCGCCAGATCGGAGCGGAACTGCGCCGTAGCCTCTTCGCGCAGCGCCGGATCCGGCACGCGCAAGAGGTAGGAGGGGTGCAGGGTGATCAGCACCGGGATGCCTTCAGGCCCCGTCTCGATCGCGCCACGGCGTTTGAGAATTCCCGTGCCCTTACCGGTCAGGCTCTGCGCCGCCGTGGCGCCCATGGCGAGGATCAGCTTGGGCTGCACTTGCGCCACCTCGGCGTTCATCCACCAGCGGCATTGGTCGATTTCTGGCGTCTCGGGGCGCTGGTGAATGCGGCGTTTGCCGCGGGCGGTGAATTTGAAGTGTTTGACCGCATTGGTGACGAAAGCGGCCTCGCGATCTAGCCCGGCCTCGGCGGCCACGCGGTCGAACATCTGCCCGGCGGGGCCAACAAAGGGACGGCCCGCGAGATCTTCCTGATCGCCGGGTTGTTCGCCGACCACCATCAGATCAGCGCGGCTTGGCCCTTCGCCCGGCACGGCTTGGGTGGCGTGGCAATGCAGCGGGCAGCGGGTGCAAGCGCGGATCGCGGTGGGCAGTTCCTCCATCGGGCCGTCCCATGCTGAATCGAAGGCGCTGAGCTGCGCCTGTACGCGGTCCATGCGCACCGGCGGCAGGGTGGGTGCTGCCTCGGCCATGGCACGGGCGCGGGCGGGGGCCTCAGCGATCATCTGGGGGATGAAAGCGGCTTCGGGCATGTTCTTCCAGTATTTCTTGGGCATCTCGGATTGCATCGCCTTCACCATCAGGCGGGCGGGGTTAAAGATGTTCTGGAAGTAGGTGATCCAAAGCTGCTCGCCCGCGTCCTCGGGCAGGTCGGGTTTTTCGTGCCCTTCTTGGAACGTGAGTTTGCCGTTCTCGAAAATGGCCGAGACATCGGGCGTCAGGATGCGCCAGTCCATGTCGGAAAACCGCCGCACGAAGAAATCCGCCGTTGGCTCCACCGTGTGATGCGTGGGCTCGAACCATGCCGCGAAACTGCGGCGCGGGGCATCGGGCGCGCCGATTTCGCGGAAGCGGACGAAGGCTTTCATCTTGTGCTGGCAACGGCGCACGTTCTTCTCCATCCCGCGTAGCACGGCGAGGTCGGCATCGCCCCGGTCCGACATCAAATGCGGCGCGTCTTTCACCCGCCAAAGAAAGGCATAGAGCCGCGCGAAACGCTCCGGATCGCTGTGCCATACGGCGGTTTCCGCCATGGAGACGAAGCTGCGCGGGACCGAGACCTGTCCGGCTTTAGGTGACACAGTCTCGCCGCCGAAAAGATCGGCCGCGGCGGCATGATCGCCCCAGAGAATATCCTCGGGCGGGACACCTGCAGCCAGAAAACCGCGCGCCGCTTCGCGCCATGCTTTCGCCGTGCCGATGGGGGGGAGCGAGACGCGCTGCATCAGAACAGGGTCAACTGCTCGGGCGGCGGCGCGAAACGTGCGCGCAGGTCGGCGCTGTCGGTCAGCCCACCGGGCGTCCAGCCGCCCGCGGTGACAAAGGCGCGGGCCTTTTTCATCGAGGCGCCCATGCGGGTGAGGTCTTCGTAGCGCAGGGACCGGTGGCGGCGGGCGGCGAGGATGCGGTTCACGGTCTTCACCCCGAAGCCCGGCACCCGCAGCAGCATCTCGCGGCTGGCGCGGTTCACGTCCAGCGGGAAATGTTCGCGGTGCACCAGCGCCCAAGCGAGCTTGGGATCGACCTCAAGGTCGAGATTGCCGTCGCGGGTGACGGAGGTGATCTCGTCCAGTTGGAAATCATAGAAGCGCAGCAGCCAGTCGGCCTGATAAAGCCGATGCTCGCGTTGCAGGGGCGGGCGGATCAGCGGCAGTTTCGCGGAGCTGTCGGGGATCGGCGAGAAGGCGGAATAGTAAACGCGCTTCAGCTTGTAGCTGGAGTAAAGCCGCGTCGATTGGCCCAGCACTGTGGCGTCGTTCGACCCATCCGCGCCGATGATCATCTGGGTGGATTGACCGGCGGGCGCAAAACGCGGCGGGCGCTTGCCGGAAAAGGATTTCTCTTTGCTGGCGTCCTTGACCATCCGCACATTTGCCATGGCGCGGCGGATCTGCTCGGGCTTTTTCTCGGGCGCATATTGCTGCACCGCCGTATCGGTGGGCAGCTCGACATTGATCGATAAGCGGTCGGCCAGACGGCCCGCTTCCTCGATCAACTCAGGCGAGGCATCGGGGATCGTCTTGAGGTGAATATAGCCCCGAAAGTTCTCTTGGTGACGCAGCTTGCGGGCGATCTGCACCATGTCCGACATCGTCGCATCGGGGGAGCGGATCACGCCCGAGGACAAAAACAGCCCTTCGATATAATTGCGGCGGTAGAACTCGATGGTGAGCTTTACCACCTCATCCACGCTGAACCGCGCCCGGTCGACGTTCGATGACACGCGGTTGATGCAATAGCTGCAATCGTAGATGCAGAAATTCGTCATCAGGATCTTGAGCAGGCTGATGCACCGCCCATCGGGGGCGTATGCGTGGCAGATGCCGCTGCCTTCGTTGGAGCCCAGCCCCTTGCCATCGCGCGAGTCGCGTTTGGTCGAGCCGGAGGAGGCGCAGGAGGCGTCGTATTTCGCCGCGTCGCTGAGAATCGCCAGTTTTTGATCGAGTGTCTGTTTTGCCATGTGTTCTATATATGTTCTCATGGCGGGGGTGTCATTAAACTATCTTAATGCCGCGACAATCTGCGCAGGGCACCGCCTGTGCGACGGCGCGGGTAAGGGGTGAGAGTTTAAATTGACGAGGCGAAATCTTGTCGCTACGAATTACATGCAGATACATATTATGCATATGCATGCGAGAGCACCGGGGCAGAGATCGCGGGCTTTTGATCACAACTGGGAGACGATCATGAAAACAACAACCACGCTCAGCGCGGCGCTCTTTGCCGTCAGCACCCTTGCCACCACCAGCACCGCCAGCGCCGACGAAGTCACGCTGCGCGCCGTGTCGGCCTTTACCCTAGGCACCGCGTTTAGCCGCGAGTTTGAAGCCTTTGTCGAATGGATCAACGAGAACGGCAAGGGGGTCGTGCAGATCAATATGGTCGGCGGGCCGGAAGCCGTGCCGCCCTTTGAATTGGGCAACGCTGTGCAATCCGGCGTTGTCGATATCGCCAACAACACTACGGCCTATTACCCCAACCTGCTGCCCACGGGCGACGCGCTGCATCTTGCGGAAAACACCATTCAAGAGCAGCGCGAGAATGGCTGCTACGAGCTGGTCGACCGCATCCACCAAGAGCAGATGAACGTCAAATACCTCGGCCATGGCGGCGACGGGATCGGCTATCACCTCTATCTGACCAAACCGGTCGAGGGGCCGGACCTGAGCGGTCTGACCATCCGCACCACGCCAGTCTATCAGGCGATGTTCACGCAGCTGGGGGCCAATCTGGTGCGCACCGCGCCGGGCGAAGTCTATAGCGCGCTGGAGCGTGGGGCGATTGACGGTTACGGCTGGCCGAGCCAAGGCGTGTTGGATCTCGGTTGGGACGAGCAGACCAAATACCGGGTCGACCCGAGCTTTTACAACGTCGACGTGAACCTGCTGGTGAACCTCGACACGTGGAATGGCCTGACCGACGAACAGCGCGCCAAACTCGAAGAGGGCGCGGCTTGGATGGAAGAGCTTAACAACGACAATGCCGACCGCAACGCGACGGAATACGCCGCACAGGCGGATGCGGGGATCGAGACGATCACCTTCAGCGACGCCGATGCCGAAGCGTGGATCAATGCCGCGCGCGATGCCGGTTGGGCGGCGGTCGAAGAGGTCGATGCCGATCTTGCGCAGCAGATGCGCGCCTGCATGACCAAGTGATCGCCCGATGATCTCAACATTGTTTGACCGGACACTCCGGGGGCTGGCCGTTTTCTCGGCCGGTATCCTCGGGGTGATCGCGGTGTTTATCGCGATCAACGTGGTGCTGCGCAATCTCGGCTTGCCGGTGGTATATGGCGCGCTGGATGCGATCCAATATGCGCTGATGATTGCCACCTTCCTTGGCGCGCCTTGGGTGCTTTCGATTGGCGGGCATGTGAAGGTTGATCTGATCACGAGCAACCTGTCGCAGCGCACCGCCCATGCTTTGACGCGGATCACCAGCGCCATTGGCGCGGTGACGGCGGGGGTGCTGGGCTGGTACGGGCTGCAAGCGGTGCTGGCCTCGGCCGCGCGCGGGTCGATGATCCGCACTTCATTCGTGATCCCGGAGTGGTGGATGCTGGCCTTTGTGCCGCTGTCGCTGGCGCTGTGTACGATCATCTTTATCCGTCGTCTGCTTTATCCGGAAACGGCCGAGCGTAGTTTGAGTGGTCTTTGACATGGATTGGGGCCTGACACTGACCTTGATGCTGGGCGGATTGGCGGTTTTGCTGTTGATCGGTCTGCCTGTAGCATTCGCCTTTATCGCCGTGACCACCGTGGGGGCCTATTTCGTATTGGGCGGAGACCGCGGCATCCTGCAACTGGCGCGCAACTCGGCGCAGTCGGTCGCGAATTTTCAGCTCGCGCCGATACCGCTGTTTATCTTGATGGGAGAGATCCTCTTTCAGACCGGAGTCGCGCACCGCGCCATTGACGCGATTGAGCGGGTGGTGACGCGCATCCCGGGCCGCATGTCGGTCGTCACGATCTTTGGCGGCACGATTTTTGCAGCCCTTTCCGGCTCGACCATCGCCAATACCGCGATGCTGGGCGGCACGCTGCTGCCGGGGATGCTGAAACGCGGCTATCATCCGTCGATGGCGATGGGGCCAATCATGGCCTCGGGCGCGATTGCGATGCTGATCCCGCCTTCGGCGCTGGCGGTTCTGGTGGGCTCGCTCGCGGGCATCTCCATCGCCGGGCTGCTGATCGCGGGGGTTTTGCCCGCGCTGCTGCTGGCGGTGCTTTTCGTGGCCTATGTGGTGGGGCGGAGCCTTCTCGACCCGAAAGTCGCGCCGCCCGATGTCTATGAGGAAATGCCGCTGCGCGAACGTTGGACGCCCTTCGTGATCTATGTGCTGCCGCTGTCGGTGCTTTTCGCGGTGGTGATCGGCTCGCTTCTGGCGGGGATCGCAACGCCCACGGAAAGTGCCGCCCTTGGCAGCATCACCGCCGTGATCATCGGGGCCGCCTACCGCGCCCTGAGTTGGGAGAAGATGGGCCGCGCGCTGATGGAGACGCTGAAGCTGTCGGTGATGATCCTGTTCATCATCGCGGCCAGCCAGACCTTTGCGCAGGTGCTGTCCTTTTCAGGCGCGACCAATGGGCTGATCAACGCAATTAACGCGGTCGATCCGACGCCGCTGATGGTGCTCTTGGGGATGATCGCGATCCTGCTGTTTCTGGGGTGTTTCATCGATCAGGTGTCGATGCTGATGGTCACCGTGCCGGTCTTCGTGCCTCTGGCGAGTGCGATGGAGATCAACGAGCTGACCCTCGGCGTCGTCTACCTGCTGACGATGGAGATTGGCCTGCTGACGCCGCCCTTCGGGCTGCTGCTGTTTGTCATGCGCGGGGTCGCACCTGCGGAGATACGCATGCCGCAGATCTATGCCTCGGTCATGCCCTTCTTGCTGATCAAGATCTTCGTGCTGGCGCTGGTCGTCTGGCTGCCGGGTATTGGCACATGGTTGCCCGGTTTGATGGGCCGCTGAACCTTGGGGCGGCGCGCCACAGCGTCGCCCCGCAAGCTATTGCCTTAATTCGACATTTGCCGCCCTCGCCGCCGCGCGCGGGTTCTGGTCGGCTTGCATTACCCCGCGTAATGCGGTTGTAATCCCGCAAGGAGGCAGTCGGCTTTCCCAAGAACAACACGCGAGGAGCACCGTGATGGCAAACCCCCTTTATGACACTCTGTTTGGCCGTCACGCTGGCAAAACGACAGCCTTTCTCCATCTCGAAGGCGGGGTGACGCTGACCCATGCGGGATTTCTGGGCCGGGCCGCCCGTTTTGCCCATGTGCTGACCGAGTTGGGGGTAAAGCCCGGCGACCGGCTGGCGGTACAGGTCGATAAATCCGCCGATGCGCTGGCGCTCTATGCCGCCTGCGTTCAGACGGGGGTGATCTTTTTGCCGCTCAACACCGCCTATACCGCGGATGAGGTGCGCTATTTCGTGACCGACAGCGGCGCCGCGGCCTTTGTCTGCCAGCCCGCGCGCCGCGATGAAATGGCACCGCTGGCTAGGGATACAGGGTGCCAGCTTGAGACGCTTGGTACGGAGAACGATGGCAGCTTTGCGGATTGCGCCACCTCGGCTTCCGACAAGTTCGAAACCGTCGCGCGGGCGGCGGATGACCTTGCGGCCTTCCTCTATACCTCCGGCACCACGGGGCGCTCTAAGGGGGCGATGCTGACGCAGGCGAACCTTTTGTCGAACGCGCAGACGCTGGCCGATCTGTGGCGTTTCACCAACGCGGACGTGCTGCTGCATGCGCTGCCGATCTTTCACACCCACGGGCTGTTCGTGGCGACCAATGTGACGCTGGTGGCGGGGGGCGCGATGATCTTTATGCCCAAGCTCGACATTGACCGGCTGATCGACCGGATGCCCCACGCCACCGTGATGATGGGCGTGCCGACCTTCTACACCCGGCTTTTGGATGACGCGATTTTCACCCGTGAGACGACCGCGAACATGCGGCTGTTCATCTCTGGCTCGGCACCGCTTTTGGCCGAAACCCATGTCGATTTTGAGGAACGCACCGGCCACCGTATCCTAGAGCGTTACGGCATGACCGAGACCAATATGAACACCTCGAACCCCTATGAAGGCGAGCGCCGCGCGGGCACCGTGGGCCTGCCGCTGCCGGATGTGGAGTTGAAAATCACCGACCCCAAAACCGGCGCGATCCTGCCGGACGGAGAGATTGGCAACATCGAAGTACGTGGCCCGAATGTCTTCAAGGGCTATTGGCAGATGCCCGAGAAAACCGCCGCCGAACTGCGCGAAGATGGCTTTTTCATCACCGGCGATCTGGGGCGGCGGGATGCGGATGGCTATGTGACCATCGTGGGCCGGAACAAAGACCTGATCATCTCGGGCGGCTATAATATTTACCCTAAGGAGGTCGAACTGCTGCTCGACGACCAACCGGGCGTGTTGGAGAGCGCGGTGTTCGGCGTGCCGCATCCCGATTTCGGCGAAAGCGTGGTGGCGGTGTTGGTGGCACGCCGGGGCGCGGAGTTGGACCTTGCGCAGATCGCCGGGGATGTGTCCGGATCGCTGGCCAAGTTCAAACAACCCGCCAAGCTGATCGTCCTGCCGGAATTGCCGCGCAACACGATGGGCAAGGTGCAAAAGATTGTGCTGCGCGAAACCTACCGGGACTTGTTTCGACCGGGGTAGGGGCGCCCGAGGGCCATTCTAGCGGGCATAGGGGCGGCGGTAACGCCATCCCACGGGGCAGGACCGCGGTGTAACCTGCGACAATCTGGCGTTTAATGCCCGGTTTCGCTTGAGGTGCCGGGAAAATTTCTACAGAACGTGGTGACCTTTCAGTCCGCCAGATCAGGAGTTCGCGTGTCCCTCTTCCTTATCGTTGCCTTGCCCTTCTTGGGCGCATTGTTACCCGGACTGATGAATTCCGCAGGGCGCCAAGCCTGCGCCGGGGTGACCTTTATGGTGACCCTCGTGGCGCTGGTGGGGTTGCTGACGCATCTGCCTGCCGTGCTGGCGGGCGAATTGGTCACCGCGCGGGTTGACTGGATCCCGCAGCTTGGCCTGAACCTGACCTTGATGCTCGACAGCCTCGGCTTTTTCTTTGCCTGTCTGATCCTTGGCATCGGTCTGTTGATCATCGCCTATGCGCGGTCTTACCTGTCACGTGATGACCATATGGGTGAGTTTTTCACCTATCTGCTGCTGTTCCAAGGTGCGATGGTTGGCATCGTTCTAAGCGATAACGTATTGATCCTGCTGATCTTCTGGGAGCTGACCTCGCTCTCGTCCTTCCTGCTGATCGGCTATTGGAAGCACCTGCCCGAAGGCCGCCAAGGCGCGCGGATGGCGCTGACCGTGACCGGCATGGGCGGCCTTGCGATGATCGGTGGCATGTTGCTGCTGGGGCAAATCGTCGGCAGCTATGACCTGAGCGTGATCCTCGACAACCGCGAGATGATCCAAGCCTCGCCGCTCTATCTGCCCACGCTGATCCTGATCCTGCTGGGCTGTTTCACCAAATCCGCGCAGTTCCCGTTCCACTTCTGGTTGCCCCACGCCATGGCAGCACCAACGCCGGTCTCGGCCTATCTGCACTCCGCCACGATGGTGAAGGCGGGGATTTTCCTGATGGCGCGGATGTGGCCGGTGCTGTCTGGCACGCCCGAATGGTTCGTCATCGTCACCACTGCGGGTCTGGTCACCATGGTGCTGGGCGCGGTGATTGCGCTGTTCAAACATGACCTGAAGGCGCTGCTAGCCTTTTCGACCGTCAGCCACCTTGGTCTGATCACCATGCTTTTGGGCACTGGCACGGCCTTTGGCGCGATGGCGGCAGTGTTCCACATCTTGAACCACGCGACCTTCAAAGCGGCGCTCTTTATGTCGGCGGGGATCGTGGATCACGCGGTGCATACCCGTGACATCCGCCGCTTGGGTGGGCTGCGGCATCTGATGCCGGTGACCTTTGTCATCGCCACGCTGGCGGCGCTGTCGATGGCGGGCATCCCGCTGCTCAACGGCTTCCTGTCCAAAGAGATGATGCTGGAAGAGACCCTGCACACCACGCTGTTTGACATGCCGTGGCTGGTGCCGGGGCTTGCGACCTTTGGTGCCCTCTTCTCTGCCGCCTATAGTTTCCG
Organism: Sulfitobacter sp. W002; assembly: GCF_025142135.1. Classification (NCBI taxonomy): domain Bacteria; kingdom Pseudomonadati; phylum Pseudomonadota; class Alphaproteobacteria; order Rhodobacterales; family Roseobacteraceae; genus Sulfitobacter; species Sulfitobacter sp. W002. The sequence goes on from NZ_CP081126.1 coordinate 1,493,829, forward strand.
CCTGATCGGCCATACCTTCCTTGGCAAAGAGCGTGACGACTATCCCGACCATCCGCATGACCCTAAGCCCGGTCTGTGGCTGCCGCCCGCGCTGCTGATCATCCCCGTGGTGGTGATCGGTCTTGCACCTTTCCTCGCCGAGCCTTTCGTGAAGCTGGTGACGGCTTCGGTCCTTGGCGGCGCGGCCGAGATGCCCTCGGCGCATTTCAAAATCTGGCACGGGCTTGGTCCGGCGCTTTATATGTCGATCATCGCCGTTGTCGGTGGCCTGATCCTGCTGGCGCTCTTTACCCCGCTTCTGCGTCTTTGGGATGCCACGCCACGGCCCGAGGCCAAGTCGATCTTTGACCGTGTCATCGCGGCCTTTGTCGGCCTGTCGCAGGCGATTTCGCTGCGTCTGCACGACGGGGCGTTCTCGCGCTATGCCGCGATCATGGCGGTGACCGTGGTTGTGGTGGGCTATTTCGCTTGGGCCACCGGCACTGTGGGGGCGGCGACCCGCGAGTTGCAGCCGACCAATGCGGTTCAGATCGCGGGCTGGTTGATGCTGGTGGCGGCGGCCTGCGGATTGGTGTTCTTGCACCGCAACCGCCTGTTGTCGCTGATCCTGATCGGCATCGTGGGGCTGATCGTCTCGGCTGGTTTCGTCTTCTTCAGCGCGCCTGACTTGGCGATGACCCAGCTGACGGTTGAGGTGGTCACGATCATCTTGCTGCTGCTGGCGCTGAACTTCCTGCCCAACCGCACACCGGTTGAAAGCAGCGTGCTGCGCCGGACGCGCGACGTTGTGGTCTCCCTCGCGGCGGGGGCGGCGACCATGGCGCTGTCCTATCACTACCTCCTGCGCGACACCGTCGCACCGAGCATCTCGGAATTCCACCTCGCCAACTCCTACAAAGGTGGCGGCGGCACCAATGTGGTGAACGTGATCCTTGTCGATTTCCGGGGCTTTGACACCTATGGTGAGATCATCGTTCTGGGCATCGCCGCGCTGCTGATCTACGCGCTGACCGAGACGCTGCTGTCGGGCCCGGTCCGCGCGCGCTTGCTGAACCGCAAGCCCGACCAGCCGCGGGCAGGGGACCGGCACCCGATGATGATGGTGGTGATGACCCGCGTCATCATGCCCGTCGTGCTGATGGTTGGTTTCTACATCTTCCTGCGCGGCCACAACGAGCCGGGCGGCGGGTTTATCGCAGGACTGATCGTCTCCATCGCCGTGGTGATGCAATATATGGCCAGCGGCTTTGCATGGGCCTCGGCGCGCCTGCGCTATCCCTATCACGGGATCATCGGCACCGGCGTCTTGATCGCGGGGCTGACGGGGATCGGGTCGTGGCTTTTTGCCAAGCCTTTCCTGACGTCGGATTTCACCTATGTGCGAATCCCGCCCTTCGACAAGTTCGAACTGGCAACTGCCGCGCTCTTTGACCTTGGCGTGTTCCTTGCCGTGGTCGGGGCGGTGATGCTGTCGCTCGAAAGCTTCTCGCGGCTGGCCCGCCGGGCGCATGTGCCTGAGGCCGATCACCCGATGGACATCGACCCATCCCGCGAAGACAACATCAAGGCGGAGGCATAAACATGGAACTTCTCGTCGCATCCGCCATCGGCATTCTGACGGCCTCTGGCCTCTATCTTGTGCTGCGCTTGCGGAGCTTTCCCGTCATCATGGGCACATCGCTGCTGACCTATGCGGTGAACGTGTTTCTCTTTGCCTCGGGCCGTTTGACCGTGGGCGCGCCGCCGATCCTCACGGATGCCGCGCGCTACACCGATCCGCTGCCCCAAGCGCTGGTGCTGACCGCCATCGTAATTTCATTCGGCATGACCGCCGTGGTGGTGATGATCGCCCTCGGGGCCTATCTGGGCAACAATGACGACCATGTCGACGACCCGCTGACCGATACCAAGGCGGAGGACCGCACATGACCCATTGGCTGATCCTGCCCATCGTGCTGCCCGCATTTATTGCGCCCTTCATCATTCTGGCCGCACGCTATCACATTACTATCCAGCGGGTGCTGTCGCTGTTCGGGGCGCTGGCGTTGGTCGCCGTGGGGCTTGGCCTCTCGGTCGAGGCGTCGGGCGGCGATGTCATGCTCTACCGTCTCAGCGATTGGGCCGCGCCCTTTGGCATCGTGCTGGTGGGCGACCGTCTGTCGACACTGATGGTCACGCTGACCGCGGTGCTGGCGCTGTTCGTGCTGCTCTATGTCATCGGCTCGAAATGGGACGAACGCGGGCGGCATTTTCACGCGCTGTTCCAGTTCCAGTTGATGGGGATCATGGGGGCGTTCCTGACGGGCGACCTGTTCAACCTTTTCGTCTTTTTCGAAGTGCTGCTGATCGCCTCCTACGGGTTGATGATCCACGCCGGGGGCACGCCGCGGCTGCGGGCGGGGGTGCAATATGTGCTTTATAACCTGCTGGGCTCGACCCTGTTTCTCTTTGCGCTTGGGGCCATCTATGCCGAGACGGGGACGCTCAACATGGCCGATCTGGCGCAGCGTGTGGCGCTGATTGATACCGGTGCGACCGTGGGCATCCGCATCGCGGCGGTGCTGCTTTTGATGGTCTTCGCGGTCAAAGCGGCCGTGGTGCCGCTGCACTTCTGGCTGCCATCCAGCTATGCCGAAGCGCCCGGCCCGGTGGCGGCGCTCTTCGCCATCATGACCAAAGTCGGCGCCTATGCGATCATCCGCGTCTATACGCTGATCTTCCCGCCAGACCTTGCCGCCACGGCGGACCTGCACACCACATGGCTGCTGCCTGCCGCGCTGCTGTCGCTGGCGCTTGGCATGATCGGCGTGCTGGCGGCAAAGCAGTTGGACCGTATGGTGGCCTTTTCGGTGATCGGGTCGATGGGGATGGTGATGATCTCGATCGCGCTGTTTACCCCCGAAGGGATCGCGGCGGCGCTTTACTATATCGTGCATTCGACACTGGCGGCGGGCGCGCTGTTCCTGATTGCCGATCTGGCGCGGGCGGGGCGCGATAACCTTGATCTGACGGCGCAGCCGCAGGTGGCGGGGGCCAAGCTGACCTCGGCCCTGTTCTTTGTCGCGGCCATCGCCATGGTCGGGGTGCCGCCGCTCTCGGGTTTTCTGGGCAAACTGCTGATCATGGATGCCGCTGCCGAGAATGATTACTGGGTCTGGATCTGGGCCGTGATCTTGGGCGCGAGCCTTTTGAGCCTTGTGGGCTTTGGCCGCGCGGGCAGCATGGTCTTTTGGAAGTCCCGCAGCGTCGCACTGCAAGAGGGGGCCACCCCCGCCGAGGCGCCATCGGCGCTGAGCTATGTGGCCGTGGGGGGGCTCCTGGCCCTTTTGGTTGCGCATACGCTGCTGGCCGGCCCCGCCACACAATATGCCACGGCGATCTCGAACCAATTGTTCGGGCCAGAGCGTTATCTGAGCACCGTGCTGGAGACCCCCGGCAAGCTGTCGGACGGCAAAGAGGAGGCCCATTGACATGATGCGACCGATCCGTTGGCTTTTGCCGCACCCGTTTCTGACCCTGTTGCTCACCGTTGTGTGGATTCTGCTGCAAAACAAGTTCAGCGCTGGCATGCTGGTCTTTGGTCTGATCCTCGGGATCGTGATCCCGGTGCTGACCGCGCGTTGGTGGACCGACCGGCCCCAAGGCATTCGCCCGTTGCGCATGATCGCCTATGTGATCTTGGTCCTATGGGATATCATCATCGCCAATATCCAAGTGGCGTGGATCATCCTGACCAAATCCAACGCCAGCATGTCGCCCGCCTGGGTTGTCGTGCCGCTGGATCTGAAAGAACCCGAAGCGATCACGATCCTTGCGGGCACCATCACCCTGACCCCCGGCACCGTTTCGGCGGATCTGTCGGACAACGGGCGCTACCTGCTGGTGCACGCGCTGGACGCCACCGACCCCGACGCCGTGCGCGATGAGATCAAAGACCGCTACGAACGCCGCTTGAAGGAGATTTTCGTATGACCCAAGCGACCGACCTTTTGACCCTTGCGCTTTATGGTGCCCTGACCTTGGTCGCCATCGCGCAGTTCATGGCGATGATCCGGCTGTGGATCGGTCCCGGAACCGGGGACCGCATTCTGGCGCTGGACACGATGTTCATCAATGCCATCGGCATCATCGTGCTTTTGGGCATCCTGCAGGGCACGCAGATCTATTTTGAGGCGGCGCTGATCATCGCCATGCTGGGTTTCGTCTCAACCGTGGCCTATGCCCGGTTCGTCTTGCGCGGAGATATCATCGAATGAGCCCCGACATCATCGCCACCTATTTTATCATCGTGCTGCTGGTGATCGGCAGTTTCTTCGTGCTTGTCGCCGGGATTGGCTTGCTCAAGCTGAACGACCCGATGACCCGCCTGCATGCGCCGACCAAGGCCGCGACGCTGGGGATCGGGGCCTATCTGTTGGCGGCCATGGTGAATTCGTTTCTGTCTGGAACGGGGTCGCTGCATGAACTGCTGATCATGGCCTTCATCTTTGTCACGGCTCCGGTTTCGGCAAATTTCATGGCCAAGGCGAATATCCACCGGCGCGATTGCCTGCCGCATCCGCCGGAACTGCCGGATGGCGATACCTGGGCCACGCTCAACGTACCGGAAGAAGACCGCGAGATCGAAGAGACGTCGCCCAACGCCTGAACCACGGCAGCAAGGGTCGGATTCATTTCAAACTGTTACGATGGTGGAAACCTTTTCCTGCCAGCATAGGTTAATGGGCGGCGCCGCCCAACCGAAGCTGACCGAAAGGAGCCCGCCCTATGCGTTTGACCGCGATCCTCTTGATGTTGTTTCTGCCCCTCGTTGCGGCGGCCCAAGACCGTGTGGCGATGGTGATTGGCATCTCTGCCTATGAGGACGCAGCCCCGCTTGACGGGCCGCGCGCCGATGCCGCGCTGCTGACCCAAGCGTTAGAGGGGCAGGGGTTCGATGTGACCACGCTGATCGACACGGATAGCGCCACGCTCAAGCGGGAACTCTCTGATTTTGCCTTTCAGGCCGAAACGGCGGATATCGCCTTGATCTACTACGCGGGCCGCCGCGTCGCCTCGGGCGGGCAGAGCTATCTGATCCCGGTCGATGCGCCCTTGGCCCCGGCCTCGGCGCTGTGGCAACAGGGGGTGGCGCTGCCCGCGCTGCTGCGTGCGGCGGGCAAGGCGCGACAGATACGGCTTGTTTTGCTTGATAACTGCCATGCCGCCCCGCGCCAGTCGACCGCCCCGCTGCCGCCGCCCGAGCCGCGCCTTGGCACGCTGGTCGTCACCTCCGGTGAGGTGGGCGCCTGTGACATGGGTGGCGAAAACGCGGGCCTTTTCGCGGCCACATTGGCCGAGGTTTTGACAGAGCCGGATGTCGAAGTCGGCGCCATGCTGGACGGATTTCGCGCCGCGCTGCGCAGCCGCAGCGGCGGCAGCCTCTCCGCCCGGCGCTTTGGGCGGCTGACCCCGACGCCAGCTTTTATCGCAGAGACGGACAGCGCGGTTGCGACCCCGCAGACATGGGGGGATTTGGACCCCGCGCAAAGCCAGCGCTTGGCCGAATTGGCGCGGCAAGGGGACACCCGATCCCAACTTGGTCTCGCCGCGCTGCAAAGCGACCCTGACGATCCGCGCTATGACCCGGAAACCGCTGTGGCCCAACTGATGCGGGCGGTAGAGACCGGCTCTGCCGAGGCGCGGTATCAGCTTGCACAACTCTACGAAGAAGGGCGCGGCGTCGTTCAGGATGAGGACCGCGCCATGGCCCTCTATCGCGACGCCGCCGAGCGGGGCCATGCCGGCGCGCTGAACGATCTGGGGTTCATCCATCTGCAGGGCGAATTGGGGCAGGAAACCGATTCCGATCTGGCGTTGGACTATTTCCGCCGCGCAGCCGATAGGCGACACCCGGCGGCGATGTTCAACTTTGCCGCGATGATCGACGATGGCAAAGTGCCCGGTCGCGCGGCGGCGGATGCGGCGCTCTATCTCTACCGCGCGCTGCGGGCGGGGGACGGCACGCTGCTGGGGCTAATGCAGGATGAGCCCAAACTCTTCGACAACGAGACCCGCAAAGCCCTGCAACGCAAACTTTCGGATTTCGGATTTTACGACGGCGCGATTGACGGGCTTTACGGCGAGGGAACCCAAGCCGCGATCCGTGCGGCATTTGGGATGAAAGCGGCAGAGGGGCAGGGAGAAGCCCCTGAAACCGTTGAGGAAACGCAAGGGGCCGACACCCTCGAAGCGCCCCCGTCAACGCCCGCCACGCCCGAGGCTGCGCCTGCTCAGACGCCCGCCGCCCATGCCGAAGAGACCCCAAAGATTGACACCGAACCCGAGCCGGGTGCGGACCAAAATGTCACCCCCGTTCTGCGCCCAAAACAGGCCGCGCGGGGGTGAGTTTTGAAACAAGTAGTATTGCTTTGTGCCCTCCAGTAAGTTGGCGAAATTAATCCGGTTGCAATATCGTGGCCGATGGCTTTTGATTGGCGCATCAGTCAATAAAAACTTCTCTGGGGAGAACACCAATGAAAAAACTGCTTATGACATCCGCTCTGGCGACGGTCGCCGCGTCCTCGCTGGCTGCTGCTGAATGCAACGAAGTCACCTTCTCCGACGTGGGCTGGACCGATATCACAGCGACAACCGCCGCCGCCTCTGTTGTGCTGGACGCGCTTGGCTATGATACCGAGACCAAGATCCTCGCCGTGCCGGTGACCTACACCTCCATGGCGTCGGGCGACATCGACGTGTTTCTGGGCAACTGGATGCCCACTATGGAAGGCGACATCGCGAAATACCGCGAAGAAGGCAGCGTCGACACCGTGCGCGCCAACCTTGAAGGTGCGAAATACACGCTGGCTGTGAACAAAGCCGCCGCCGACATGGGCATCAAGACCTTCGCCGACATCGCCGCCAACGCGGATGCGCTGGAAGGTGAAATCTATGGCATCGAGCCCGGCAATGACGGCAACCGTCTGATCCAGTCGATGATCGACGAGGATGCATTTGAGCTGGGCGAGTTCGAGGTCGTTGAATCCTCCGAGCAGGGGATGCTGGCCCAAGTGCAGCGCGCCACCCGCAAAGAAGAGCCCGTTGTTTTCCTCGGTTGGGAACCGCACCCGATGAACGCCAACTTCGATCTGACCTATCTGGAAGGCGGCGATGACTACTTCGGCCCCGATCTGGGCGGTGCGACGGTCTATACCAACACCCGCGCCGGTTTTGTTGAGGAATGCCCGAACCTTGGCAAATTCCTGAACAACCTCGAGTTCACGCTTGAGATGGAGAATGAGATCATGGGCGCGATCCTTGATGACGGCGAAAAGCCGGAAGAGGCGGCCGCCGCTTGGATCAAAGCGAACTCCGACGTGCTCAGCACTTGGCTGGACGGTGTGACCACCGTCGATGGTGGCGACGCGATGGAAGCTGTCGCTTCGCTGAAGTGATCATCGCGATATGATGGAAAAGACCCGCCCCAAAGCGATGGGGCGGGTCATTCTCATGCGCAATTCTCCAATCCTGAAGGACTGACATGGACTGGCTGACAGAAAACAAGATCCCCGTGGCCGATGTGGCCGAAGACGCGCTGGATTGGTTGCAAACGAACGGAGCGTGGTTTTTTGACGGGCTGTCGGACCTGATGGAACGGCTGATCGACGCGATCCTCTGGGTGCTACAAACCCCGCATCCGCTGATCCTCATCGCCGTCTTCGCAGCGATCACATGGGGCATCCAGCGGAACTGGAAAACCGTGGCCTTTGTGGTGCTTGGTTTCCTTTTCATCCTCAACCAAGACTACTGGGAAGAGACGATGGAAAGCCTGACGCTGGTGCTCTCGGCCTGTGTGGTCTGCATGGGCGTGGGCGTGCCGATTGGCATCGCCGTGGCGCATCGTCCCCGGCTTTATGCTTGGGTGGCCCCGGTTTTGGACCTCATGCAAACGTTGCCGACCTTCGTCTATCTGATCCCTGCAATTGTCTTTTTCGGTATCGGCATGGTGCCGGGCCTGATCGCCACGGTGATCTTTGTTCTGCCCGCGCCGATCCGGCTGACGCAATTGGGCATATCTTCGACGCCCAAGGCGCTGCTTGAGGCCGCGCAGGCTTTTGGTGCCAAACCGCGCCAGACCCTGTGGAAGATTGAACTGCCCTATGCGCTGCCGCAGATCATGACGGGTCTGAACCAGACCATCATGCTGTCGCTGTCGATGGTGGTGATCGCCGCACTTGTCGGGGCAGATGGCTTGGGCGTGCCGGTGGTGCGTGCCTTGAACCAAGTGAACACAGGCTTGGGATTTGAATCCGGGTTGGTGATTGTCGTCGTGGCGATCATGCTCGACCGTATCCTGCGGGTGGGACGGAAATGAACAAAGCAGTAGAATTCGACAATGTGTCCATCGTCTTTGGCGACAAGCCCGAGAAGGCTTTGCCGCTGATGGACGAAGGCCAAAGCCGTGCCGAGATCGAAGCGGCGACCGGGCAGGTGCTGGGCGTGCATGATTGCTCTCTCACCGTCGAGAATGGCGAGATCCTTGTGCTGATGGGGCTTTCGGGCTCGGGCAAATCGACGCTTTTGCGCGCGGTGAACGGGCTCAACCCAATGGTGCGCGGCACGGTGCATGTGCATGACGAAAACTGGTCTTGTGACATCCACGCCAGCAATGCCGCAGAGCTGCGCCGCGTGCGCCGTGAATGCGTGTCGATGGTGTTTCAGCAGTTCGGCCTGCTGCCTTGGCGCACGGTGCGCGACAATGTGGCGCTTGGGTTGGAACTGTCGAATGTCCCCAAGGCCGAGCGGCTGGAACGGGCCGAGCGGCAGTTGAAACTGGTGAGCCTCAGCGATTGGGCTGACCGCAAGGTGGGCGAGCTTTCGGGCGGGATGCAGCAGCGTGTGGGCCTTGCCCGCGCATTCGCCACCGAAGCGCCGATCTTGCTGATGGATGAGCCATTCTCGGCGCTCGACCCGTTGATCCGCACGCGGCTGCAGGACGAACTGCTGGACCTGCAGCGCGAATTGAACCGCACGATCATCTTCGTGAGCCACGACCTTGATGAAGCCTTCAAGCTGGGCGGGCGCATCGCCATCATGGAAGGCGGGCGGATTGTGCAGATCGGCACGCCGCGTGAAATCTTCTCGAACCCCGCCTCGGACTATGTGGCGGAGTTTGTGGCCAATATGAACCCGCTGGAGGTTCTGACCGCGCGCGACGTGATGGGCGTGGTTGACGGCGCTCCGACGCAGGGCGAAACCACGGCAGAGACCCCGGTGCGGGCGCTGATGGAGCGGCTGCGCGGGGCGGATGCGGCGATTGCGGTGATGGAAGACGGCACGCAGATCGGGACGGTCACGGCGCATAGCATCGTGGACCGGCTCAAGGCCTAGGCCGAGGCCAGACAAGACGCAAAAGGCGCCGCCCGGCTTGGCTGGGCGGCGCCTTTTGCTATTGAAAGCGGTGGTTATGTGGCCGCTGCGGTGCCCAAGGTCTTTAGGATCGGACAATCGGGCCGATCGTCCCCGGCGCAGTCGCGGACCAGCGTGCTCAGCGTGTCGCGCATTTCTTGCAGGCCGCTGATCTTGGCCTCGATCTGCGCCAGATGCTCTTTGGCGATGGCCCGCACGTCGGCACTGGCACGGTTTTTGTCCTCCCAAAGAGCCAGCAGATTGCGGCAATCCTCAATGCTGAACCCCAGCGTTCTGGCGCGGCCCAAAAAGGCCAGCTTGTGCATCTCGCTTTCGCGAAAGGCGCGATAGCCGTTGGCGTCCCGCAGCGGTTTGACCAATCCGATATCTTCGTAATAGCGGATGGTTTTCGGCGGCAGGCCCGTATGTTGTGAGACTTCTCCGATGTTCATGGTGCGCTCCTATTCTGCGGCCACGGGGACGGTGGCCCGGGGGCCGTGTGAGGGGGTTGCGTTTTCTGCCAAGGGGGCGGCAATCCAGCGCAGGCGCAGGGCATTGCTGAGGACGAAAACGCTCGACAGGGCCATCGCTCCGGCGGCCAGAGCGGGCGACAGAAGCCAGCCGGTCAGCGGATAGAATGCACCCGCGGCGACCGGGATCAGCAGCACGTTGTAGCCAAAGGCCCAAAAGAGGTTCTGTCGGATATTCGCCATGCTGCGCTGGCTCACGTCGATGGCATTGACCACGCCGCGCAGGTCTCCGGACATCAGCACCACATCTGCGGCTTCGATCGCCACATCGGTGCCGGTGCCGATGGCGAGCCCGACATCGGCCTGCGCGAGGGCGGGGGCGTCATTGATGCCGTCGCCCACAAAAGCGATGCGGTTGTCGCCCTCTCTAAGCTTGTTGATGGCGGCCACTTTGTCGTCTGGCAGCACTTCGGCGATAACGCGATCGATGCCCAGTTGCGCCGCGATGGCCTCTGCCGTGCCGCGGTTGTCGCCGGTGATCATCGCCACGTCGAGATTGAGGTCATGCAGCCGCGCGATCGCTTCTGGCGTGCCGGGTTTGATCGGATCGGCCACGGCGATCACCGCCGCCAGCTGGCCATCAACCGCGGCGTAGAGCGGGGTTTTCCCGGCCTTCGCCAATTCCGCCGCGATCCGCCCGGTGTCGCCCAAATCGATCCCGTCGCGGGTCATAAGGCGGTCCGCTCCCAAGGTGACCCGGCGGCCCATGACCGTCGCGCTGACGCCAAACCCGGTGTGGGATTGGAAATCGCTGACCTCGCTCGGTACCGGGCCCGCAGCTTCTGCCCGCCGCAGGATGGCTTGGGCAATGGGATGTTCCGAGCGCGCCTCGACCGCGCCGATCAGGGGCAGCAACTCAGCCTCGGGGAGGTCGTTTATCATCACCAGATCGGTCAGTTCGGGCGTGCCCTTGGTCAGCGTGCCGGTCTTGTCTAAAGCGACAGTCTTAACGCTTTGCAGGCTTTGCAAGGCATCGCCCTGCCGGAACAACACGCCCAGTTGCGCCGCGCGCCCGGTGCCGACCATGATCGAGGTCGGCGTGGCCAGACCCATTGCGCAGGGGCAGGCGATGATCAGCACGGCCACTGCCGCCACCAAGGCGTGGCTGAGCGATGGGCCAAAGGCAAGCCAGACCCCAAAGGTCACCAGCGCCACGGCGATCACAGCGGGGACGAACCACAGGGTGATGCGGTTCACCAAGTCCTGAATGGGCAGCTTTGCGCCTTGGGCCTCTTCGACCATGCGGATGATCTGCGCCAATACCGTGTCACCGCCCACTTTGGTGGCGCGGTAGGTTAGGCTGCCGGTGCCGTTGACCGTGCCGCCGACAACCTCTGTCCCCTTGGCTTTTTCCACCGGCACAGGCTCGCCGGTGATCATGCTTTCGTCGACATAGGATTGCCCGTCGACGACGATGCCATCGGTGGCGATCTTCTCGCCCGGGCGGAGGTAGATGATGTCGCCCGCGACGATCTTGTCCAACGGCAACTCAACGACTGTGCTATCCCGCTCGACCCTTGCGCTGCTGGCGCGCAGGCCCATCAGCTTGGCAATCGCGGCCCCGGTTTGCCCCTTCGCGCGGGCCTCTAGATAGCGGCCCAGCAAGATCAGCGTCACGATCACGGCGGCTGCTTCGAAATAGACCACGCGGCTGCCCTCGGGCAGGGCCCCCGCCGCAAAGAGCGCGGTGACAGAAAAGAGCCATGCCGCCCCCGATCCAAGCGCCACGAGAGAGTTCATATCCGGCGCGCCTTTCGCCAGCGCGCGGAGCCCTTTGCTGTAGAAATGCCGCCCCGGCCACGCCAGCACGAGGGTGGTGAGGATGAACTGGATGAACCAGCTTGTCTCCCTTCCGATGGTGGCCGCGATCCAATGGTGGAATGCAGGGATCAGGTGGCCGCCCATCTCCAGCACGAAGACCGGGAGGGTGAGCGCCGCCGCCAACAGGGTCATCCGTTTGAGATGAGAGGCTTCCGCCTCTTTGCGCGCTGTCGCATCAGGGCTGCCTACCGCGGGCGTATCGACGGTCGCGGGATAGCCGGCCTGCGCCGCCGCATCGCGTAGGGCGGACAAAAGATCGGCATCTTCCAAGCTCTCGACCGTTGCCTCTTCGCTGGCAAGGTTCACCGAGGCCGAGATCACCCCCGGCACCGCTAGCAGCGCCCGTTCCACACGGCCGACGCAAGAGGCGCAGCTCATGTTGGATAGGCGCAATCTGTGGGTGGTCTTGCGCGCCGGGTAGCCCGCCTGCGTCAAAGCGGCGTCGAGCATGGCCGCGTCAAAACCCGGTTCTGCCGCCAACCGCACGTTCTCTGCCGCGAGGTTCACCCGCGCCTTGCGCAGACCCTCCAGCGCGTTCAGTGCTTTTTCCACACGTCCTACGCAGGACGCGCAATTCATGTTTTGCACGCCAAAAGTGAGTGTATCTGCCTTGCCCATTTCACGCCCTCTATCCGTCATATGCTGAATATGGGGCTTCCAGTCGCTGGAGGGTCAAGGGGGCATTTTGAAAAAATGAGCAGGGGGCCGAGGGAAAGGCGAATCACGGTTAACAGCAGGCCGAAGCAGGGCACGGGCTGGGCCGTTTTGGAGAGCAGCAAAGGCGTAGCGGTATATGCGAAGGTAGTATCAGCGCCTAGTCTTCCGCCACCTGTCTAACCGGAAGCATATCTTAATACCTTTCTGCGTAAGTCCTTCCAACCCGCTTCGTCGCTAAGCTGTTTTAAAGGTTCATTGCTAGGCTGCTTTAAAAGATTGTGAGCAAAGATATGCATTTTTATTTTCATTTTCTCGGCTTGTTCGTGGCGCAGGGTTTGCGCTTTCTCTCCGCTTGGGCCGGGCGGGGGACAGGGCTGCGGTTGATCTCGAAGGCGCTCTGGTCCCTGCTTCCGTTCGCTTTGCTGACCAAGGTCGCCGTGGCCCAGCAGTTGATCCTAAACCCCGTCGCCGCCCCCACCGTAGTTGGGGCGGGCATTGGTGAGCGGGCGTTGTGGCGCAACGCGGGCACGGTTGGCGGGGTGACGGTCGATATTGTCGGTGAGATGTTCTTCACGGGTCGGGACCATGTTTTCGCCACTGGCAATGGGCAGATCCAGATCACCTCAACCGGACAAGACCCTCATTTCATGGATTTCTTCCTCTATGAGGCAGGCACCCATAACATCTCGACCAACACGGGCGGCGTGCCGGTGGTGGCGGATGTCTTCTTTCAGATCAATGACATCGACGGGCCGCTGAACGAGCAGGTCTATGTGAATATTTGCGACGGGACGGTTGAATATGTCCGCATTGACCGCAGTGCGACCACCTATCGCGGCTATATCGAAGGGCCAGATGCGAACCTCGGGACAGAGGTGTTCTATCTCGCCGGGGACCGCAATTATAGCAACCAGCCGGTATCGGGTTTGGAAATCTTCTACCCGCAGACCTCGACCTTTCGCTTTGGCCGGACCGCCAACAACGGCTTCCTCGTCCGGCTTGCCAATCCAACCTATGACGAAGCGCAGACCTATGACCTGAAATGTGGTGACTTCAAAGCGCCGGTTTTGCAGGACGACCTGAAAGAGCAGGTGCTGAGCGAGCCTGTGGTGGTCAACATCCTGTTCAATGACAGCGTCGCGACCGAAAACAACAATGCGCCCGCCAATAATTCCGGGCAGCCCAGCGAATATTCCAAACAGGCCATCGATCTGATCCCGCCCGCCGGGGCGCAGAATATCGTGACCGATTCCGAAGGCCATCGGGTGGGTTTCGATGTCTTGGGAGAGGGCACCTGGAGCTATGACGATCTGACCGGAGAGTTGACCTTTACCCCCTTCGTGGCCTTTTTTGCCGCGCCGACGCCGATCGGCTACCGCTATCAATCGCCCATCATCCTGCCCAATGAGCCGCGGGCCTATTCGGCACCGGCGCAGGTCTCGATCGATGTGGGCTCTGTCGGTCTGCTGAAACTTGCGCAATTGGTCGATACCAACCTGAACGGCTATGCCGACCCGGGAGAGACGATCGCCTATGTCTTTACGGCCGAGAATTTTGGCAATGTCGATCTGGCCAATGTGCAGCTTGCTGAAACGCAGTTCAGCGGCAAAGGCGTGCCGCCCGTGATCACCTTTCAGGCCGCGACATCGCTGTCGCCCGAAGGCACGCTCTTGGTTGGCGAAAAGGCCGTCTACACGGCGACCTACACATTGGTGCCCGAAGATTTGGACACCACGATCAGCAACCAAGCGGAGGTCACTGCCGAGACGCCGGGCGGGACGGTTGTCTCGGACCTGTCGGATTCCGAAAATCCCGGCGACGGGGATGGTGTCGCGTCCAACGGGCCGGGCGAGGGGCGCGATGACCCCACGACGATCTACGCAGGCTCCGGCCCCGACCGGGGCGATGCGCCCGTCACCTATGGCGATCCGCAGCACGCCGATACTGCGCAATACTGGATCGGCGCGCTCAACGGTGATGGCGACGGGTCGGCACAGCATTCCGTCGATGGCACGGGCGATGACCTCGACGGCAAGGATGACGAGGACGAAGAAAGCTTTCCCCAGCTTTACGGCGATCTGACCCGCACCGTAACCGTGGTGGTGAACGAGCCGACGGCCGGCACCGGATATTTGCAGGCCTTTGTCGATTTCGGCGGCGATGGCCTCTTTCTTGGCGATCAGGTCGCGACCGATATCCAAGACGGCGGGGCGCAGGATCTCGATGGGGTGGTGAATGGTGAAATTTCATTCCCCGTCAGCGTGCCGGTCACCGCGGTGCTGACCCCGACTTTCGTCCGGCTGCGCTGGTCCTCGACGCCAGGGCTGGACGCGATCACCCCCGCCCCCGATGGGGAAGTCGAAGACTATGGCATCACCATCAGAACACCGCCCGACGCCGACCGCGGCGATGCCCCTGCCAGCTATGGCGATCCGCAGCATATCATCGAAGGCCCCGGCGCGCCGGAGGTCTATCTGGGCAGCACACCGCCCGATATCGATCTTTTGGCGCAAAACTCCATCGGGGCCACGGGCGATGATACCGATGGATCGGATGACGAAGATGGGGTGACATTGCCACAGTTCTATCGCGGCGGGTTGGCCGAGATCACAGTGACGGTCAGCGATCTGGCCGGAGCGCCGGGGTCGTCTTATCTCCAAGCCTTCATCGATTTTGATGGCGACGGCACCTTTAACCAAGCCGGAGAGCAGGTCGCGCTGAACCTGCAAGACGGCGGCCTGCTGGATAAGGATGGTCTGACCAATGGGACAATCCTTTTCGAGGTGGCGGTGCCCGCAGGGGCGACCACATTGCCCACCTACGCCCGCTTTCGCTGGTCGACGGACAGCACCGGCCTTGCCACTGCTTTCGAAGGGGAGGTTGAAGACTACACGCTGACCATCTCCAGCGATCCGCCGCCGCTGGTCTGCGATGCCTCGCTCTATGCCATCGTCGACAGCCCTTCTACGCTGGTGCGTATGACGTTCCGCGATAGCGGCGGCAGCTACGCCACGACGGTTGAGGCTTCTGGCAGCACCGGGCAGAACCGCGATGGCGCTTGGGGCTACAACGCGCTGGATGGCTATATCTATGGCGTGGATCAGAACACCCGCAGGCTCTACCGGATTGATGGGGCTGGCGACATCACGGATTTCGGCAACATCCCCGGAGCGGACGATGCGCTGAACGCCGGGGATATTCTGCCCAATGGGCGGCTGATCTACGAAGTTGACCCAAACACTTGGCAGATCGTTGATCTGACCAACCCTGCTGCACCGATTGTATTGGGTGACATCGCACTTACCATCGGCGTCAATCCGGAAGACCTCGCCTTTAATCCTGTCGACGGCATCATGTATGGGATCGACAGGAACTCGGGCTTTTTGTTCCGCGCGGCGGTCAACAATGGCACACCGGGCAGCGTGACACCGCAGGCGATTGGCCCTGCCGTCTATGCGGGCGTGTTCGATGCGCTGTGGTTTGACCGCGAGGGCAGGCTCTACGGCTATTCCAACACCACCAACAACCTTTTCGTGATTTCGACTGCGACGGGTGTGCCGCAGCTGGTTTCCGGCATTCCCTTTGATGAAGGCGGGCGCAGCGATGGCATCTCCTGCCGGGGGCCTGCACCGATCCCGCTGGGGGGCATCTCTGGCAATATCTACGAGGATGCGGACGGGTCGGATGGGAAGGACAACGGGGAGACCAATTTCGGGGCGGGCGTGGGCATCTCGGTCTTTGCCGACAATGGCACCCCGGCCAATACCGCCGATGATACCTTTCTCATCACGACGGACACATTAGCCGATGGCACCTATGCGGTGGGCGACCTGATGGTGAACACGACCTACCGCGTCGCGCTGGATGAGGCGGACCCTGATCTGCCCTCGGGGCTGACCATCGGCACCTCCAACCCGCTGATTGGCGTCCCGGTTTCCGGCAATAGCGTGACCAGTGACCAAGACTTCGGGTTCGATCCGGCGGGGAGTGACCTTGAACTCAGCAAAATCGCCGCCACGACCGGGACAACGACGCCGATCACAAATGTCTCAGAAGGGGACACGATCGATTGGATCATCACGATCACCAATGTCAGCGGCGGCTCGCCCTCGGGCGTCAAAGTGATTGACCAGATTCCAAGCGGCTTTGCCTATGTCTCGGACGATGCGCCCGCGACCGGGGATACCTATGACCCCGATACCGGATTGTGGTTCGTGGATGAACTGCTCAGCGGGGCGAGCGAGACCCTGACCATCACCACCACGGTGCTGGGTAGCGGTGATTTCACCAACCAGGCCGAGATCATCTATAGCTCGCTGCCCGATCCCGACAGCGATCCCAATACGGGGCCGTTGACTGATGACCTGTTCGACCAGCTGCCCGATGACGACGAAGCGTCCTATTCCGTGAACCTTGTGACAGGTGAGCGGATCCTGACGGGCCGCGTCTTCATCGATAATGGAGCGGGCGGCGGCACCGCGCACGACGCGCTGCGCAATGGCAGCGAAGAAGGGGCGTCTTCGGCGGTGTTGGAGATCCTCGACAGTGGCGGCGCGGTGCTGGCCACCCCCGGTCTGGCGACGGATGGCACGTGGAGCTATGGGCTCTCCGGCGCCTATAGCGGTCCGATCACGATCCGTGCGATCCCGGCCAATAACTACCGCGCGATTTCCGAAGCCGCGGCAGGTCTGCCCGACCTGGTGAACGCCAACCCCCATGACGGTGAATTTACCTTCACCCCTGAGGCTTTCGGCAATCGCATGGGACTGGATATCGGCCTGTTGCAACTGCCCAGCCTGACCAACGATCAAACCACGACGGTCGCTCAGGGGCAGGTCGCGACCCTGCCGCATATCTATACCGCAACCTCCGAAGGGCAGGTGACCTTCTCCTACGCCGGTGCCACCTCGACCCCAACCGGCGCGTTCAGCGCGGCACTGTTCCAAGACATCGGCTGTGACGACAGTGTCGACGGGCCGATCACCGGTCCCATCGCGGTCACGACGGGGCAAATCGTCTGTATCGTCTCGCGGGTTTCTGCCGGGTCCGGCGCTGGGCAGGGCAGTACCTATGCCTATCAAGTGCTGGCGGCCACGGCCTTTGCACGCACCACGGTGACCAGTTCGGTCAGCAACACCGACGAAGTCTCGGTCGGGGGGCAATCGACCCAGATCGAGCTGCGCAAAACGGTGGAGAATGAGACTCAAGGCACCGGTGAAGGGACCATCAACCTCGGCGGTGTGAATGATATCCTGCTTTACCGAATATACCTGCGCAACAATGCCACCACGCAGGCATCGAACGTCAAGATTTACGACATGACCCCACCCTATACGGAGCTGTCGGAACCCATCGTCGATCCGCAACAGGTGTCACCCAACCTCAGTTGTGATTTGGTGCGGCCAGCAAGCAATCTGGCTGGCTATGCCGGGGCGATCGAATGGAACTGCACCGGGCAAATGTTGCCGGGTGAGACCGGGGCGGTGCAGTTCAGGGTTGGCATTCAATAGGCCGCGGACCCAGCGGTAAGGCTCATGCCGGGGCGCCAAAATGCCCCGGCGTTTCGGCCGTTCCTCGCTCGGCCTTTTCCGCCCGGTTTTTCCCGCCGGGGCCTTACCCCGCTCGGGCCTTAATCCGCGTCGCGCGCCAACCGCAGACCCATCATCTGCCAACGTTGATGCGGATAGAAAAACGTCCGGTAGCTCGGGCGCAACTGTTGCTTTGGCGTGGCGCAAGATCCGCCGCGCAGCACGCGCTGGTTGACCATGAACTTGCCATTGTATTCCCCCAAAGCACCCTCAGGCGGGCGGAAACCGGGGTAGGGTGCAAAATCAGAGGCGGTCCACTCCCAGACATCACCCCAAATGCCCTTGCCGGGCAGGGGGCGTAGGGCACCGATCGCATCGGCATCGCCCATCAGGTTGCCGTTGATCGGCACATCCCGAAAGGCAACTTCATGCTCGGCTTCGGTGGGCAAACGGCCCCCGGCCCAACGGGCAAAGGCTTCGGCTTCATAATAGCTAACGTGGACCACCGGCGCTTCAAGCGCGACAGGCTGCGGCCCGCGCAGGGAAAAGGTCCACCATGTGCCATCCTGCTGCCACCAGTAGAGCGGATGCGCCCATGCTTCGCGCTGCGCCACGGCATGGCCTTCCATCAGCCACAGCCGCGCGTCGCTGTACCCGCCGTCCTCCATGAAGGCGATCCATTCGCGGTTGGTCACCGGACGGTCGGCAATCTCAAAGGGGTCGAGCCAGACCCTGTGGCGCGGCCCTTCGCAATCATAGGCAAAGCCGCCCCCATCATGGCCAATCTCAACAAGACCGCCCCTGTGGCGGCTGAAGCTAAGCGGCATTTCGTCGGAGACCGCCAGCGGCTCGGGGTCTTTGTAGGTGGGCAGCAAAGGGTTAAAACTCAGCCCGTGGAGCAGGTCGGTGATCAACAGCTCCTGATGCTGCATCTCATGGTGGCAGCCCAGTTCAACCAGTTGCGCGATCTCATCGGCATCGTCGCGGCCGGCGTTCATTAAGTCGTTCAGGCTGTTCTCCACATGATCGCGATAGGCCCGCACCGCAGCGCCATCAGGGCGCGAGACCAATCCGCGTTTGTCACGCGCGTGACGCGGTCCAGCCTGCACATAATAGGAGTTGAACAGCACCGCGAAACGGTCATCGGGCGAACGATAGTCAGCGACCCGGGGTTTGATGATGAACTCCTCAAAGAACCACGTCGTATGGGCCAGATGCCATTTCACCGGAGAGGCATCCTCCATGCTTTGCAACATCATGTCTTCGGGGCAAAGCGGCGCTGCCAAAGCCTGCGTCCGGCTGCGGGTGGTGGTGAAAAGGCTCAGGGCCTCATCAGGGGACATCGGCTGGGGCTTGGCGTTCATTTCGGGCGCTCCTTTGGTGGTCCGCAGACAGGGGCCACTATGGGCAAATTTAAGGCCGCCGCGTAGATTTCAAGCGATAACAGATGCTCACCATTTGGTATGGGCCGCTTTGGCGCTGCCGTGAGCCCGCTATTGCTTGCCTTCCCGGACGGAGCCTGCAATCCGTTGCGTAAGCAAAACAGGCCCCCTGCCGCCACGTACAACCGCCCAAAGGACCACCCCATGACCCAGTTCTGCCTAACCGTGACTTGCCCCTCGAAACGGGGGATCGTCGCCGCCATCGCCAATTACATCGCCGAAACCGGGTGCAATATCACCGACAGCGCGCAGTTCGACGACACGGAGAACGGCCAGTTCTTCATGCGCATCAGCGCAGAGGCGGAAACCGGGGCCACGCTCGAAAGCCTGCGCAATGGGTTTGATGCGGTCGCAGAACCCTTTGGCATGACCTATGATTTCCACGACCAAGACACCACGATGAAGGTTGTGGTCATGGTCTCTCGTTTCGGCCATTGCCTGAATGATCTGCTCTACCGGGTGCGGATCGGGGCCCTCCCGATTGAGATCGTCGCCGTGATTTCGAACCACATGGACTACCAAAAGGTGGTGGCGAACCATGACATTCCGTTTCATTGCATCAAGGTTACCAAAGACAACAAGCCGCAGGCAGAGGCGCGGATCATGGAGGTGGTAGAGGATACCGGCGCGGAATTGGTCGTGCTGGCGCGCTACATGCAGATCCTCTCGGATGCCATGTGTCAGAAAATGTCGGGCCGGATCATCAACATCCACCACTCCTTCCTGCCGTCTTTCAAGGGGGCGAACCCCTATAAGCAGGCCTATGAGCGGGGCGTGAAATTGATCGGTGCCACGTCGCATTACGTCACCGCCGATTTGGACGAAGGGCCGATTATCGAACAGGACACCGTGCGGGTCACCCATGCGCAAAGCGCCTCTGACTATGTGTCGCTGGGCCGTGACGTTGAGGCGAGCGTCCTCGCGCGGGCGATCCACGCCCATGCCCATCAACGGGTCTTTCTGAACGGGAATAAAACCGTGGTCTTTCCGGCATCGCCGGGCAGCTACAGTTCCAAGCTGATGGGGTAAGCGCCACGGCCCCGCGTTCGCCGGAACTGGTGTGATCGCGGGGCCTTTGGGGCGGGCAATGCGCACAGGCATCCGTAAACCGCGAGCGGCAGGTATCGGATCAGCGTGAGGATAAGTATTTCATCTGGCGGGAAAAGTGGTGCCCCCACACGGACTCGAACCGCGGACCTACTGATTACAAATTGCCATGCTATTGTTTAAATTCAACGGGTTAGGCAAATTTAGGGGTTTCGTAGGTTCCTTTGATATCAATAACTTAGAGAAACGTCCGAATGCGGGCGAGTGGCTTTGCCCCGGCTTTTCGGCAGGGCAAAGCAGTGGCTTCAGGCGCTGGCTTTTCTGCCCGATCGTGCAATTTCGTCAGCAGTGCGGGTGGCGTTCTGACGGTGCATGGAGCAGGGCTGTCTATATCGCGCAATGTTGACGCCAATGCCAAGTTGGGTGAACGTATGGTGGTCCAATGCATGGAGAGTAAGGGCTACTTAGTGCGTAGACAGTAAGCGTGCGCTACTTTTCACTCGACGGGGGCTTCGGTTTGGAACGAATTTTCATTTGGGTATACATCATAGGCGATGTTGCCACTTTCATTTATCTAACATTTTTCAATGACTACAACTATACCGCGTGGAACTGGGTTATCGTAATTCCCATAAATTTTTTCCTCGCTCAAATTTGGCCGATTTACTGGGGTATTTTGCATTGGGTCTAGAGCAGCGCGCCAGAACCTAAATCTCAAAAACCTCTATAAAAACAAAGCGGCCCCAGAATCATTCCGGGGCCGCTTTGCATCGCAATGCGGGTTTAAGCGCTCTCCTGCTCGACCCGACTTACGCCCGCCATTTCCAGCACCGCCATGGGCTTATCGTGGAACAGCGCAAGGATCGTGGCAGGGCTGGCAACAGGATCAGGCTCGACCTCATCCTCGGCCAAGCCCAAGCGCAAACCCCAGATACTCACCAGCGCCTGAGCGCGGGCCGCTCCGGCCATGTTGACCTGATAGCCGACACCATCCTCGTCGCTGTTTTCCCCGTCCCACACGGGACGATCCAGCGTTGCTTGGGCTGCGTCGATGAATGCTGGGGCCACCTCCAATGAAGCCACGGCATAGCGGTTGCCCGCCGCGTCTTGCCACTGCGGCTCTCCATAGGTCAGCGCATCAGCAGCGCCATAGCCCAGCACCATAGCCAGTTGGTTTGCATCCTCGCGGTGCGCCTCCGGGCAGATGATTGTCACCCTCATAGCGTCACCCCGGATTTGCGGTTAAGCCAACGGCGCAACGCGGCCTGCTTCGACGCAGGCGGCACCTTGTTGACTTGCGCTGCCCCGTAAAAGCGGCCTTCAAAGCGATTGCCGCCGCTGATCTTGAAGGGGTCTGTGTCAAGTTCTGTCGGCACCGCGCCCGGAGCGCTTTGGCTAACTCCATCCGCTTCCGCAAAAATCTGTCCGCTACCAAAGCCCCCGCCCATCACAATGTCTCGCCCCGGCAATTCAGACGAAAGTGTCAAGATCAACGGCGTGTCCTCTATATCCAGCACAAGTGAGGTCGGGTTTGACTGCCTAGCGTAAATCAAAGGATGCCTGCGGCCCGCCCCTGTAGAGGCCCCCCGGTTGGATAACATGTTGGGAAAAGTGTTGTTGTAGCTGTCCAGCCTGAAACCAATGGCGCTGAAAAGTTCGGTCGAGAAAGGCAACGGCCTAGAGGCCGCGAGTTCATCATCCACCCCATCGAAGTACAGGTAATGGAGCGTTTCAACGCCGCGCTCTGTCACATCGTATTGGTTGCCGACGCGCTGGTAAGGCGTGGCCTCGGACCCTTCTTCAAGCTGCGGCCCCCAGATAAGAACTTCGCCAAGGGTGCCAACCCGAAAATCCACAAGATAGAAGTTTGCTCCGCCTGTATCTGCCGTGTTAACTGGCAGTTCAAACCGTTGCCATTCTTCCGTCAGAGAGGTTTCCGAGCGCGGCGTTCCGTTAAAATCCAGCAGGCCCACGGTCCCGGTCCCGCTTACCGTACGCGCGTAGATGCTTTTTATCTGCCCATCTGACGCAACCGCATCCCGATATAGATAGTCAGAACCGCCGCCACCGCTGATAGCCCTCACGGCTGTCTTGCTGCCGTCCGGCGCGGTGATATCAGAGGGGTCAAAGGATGCGGAAGTTCCAGCAGAGGGCCAACGGGCTAAAGTCAGTTCCTTGCTGTAGGCCAGCAAATTCCGTCGCCCGCCCTTAGGCACCACGCCGTAGATGGGCCGCTTGCTGGCCGTGGGTTGCGTCAGGTGGTTGCCGGGAACCTTGCGAACCTCGCCTACCTCAATAGTCGCCACCACACCCGGCGGCGCTTGAATGTTGAAGTTTCCAGCCGCCGCGACGAGGTGTGCTTTTTTCTCTCCCGTGCCTGTGAGGTCGATAGAGTTGAGTTGGCTGGCAATGCGGATCGCCCCCGTGGTGCTCTCAACGGTGAAGGTGACTTCATAGGTCGCACCGACCTCCAAGATGCCCTCATAGTACAGGCTCTGGTAGGAGGTCTGCGATCCGTCGATGCTGTATCGACCCCCACCAAGGCTTACCCAAGGCGCGAAAACTGTCGTGGGACCAGCGGCTGCTACGTTGGCCCCCTTCACCAGCCCTCGGCTCTTGTCCAGCATCAGCCCCACGGTCTGACCCGGTGCGGCAACAGGGACCGTCCCGGCGCTGTCTTGGAACATCGTGGACATGTCGCTGGGGTCAGGCCAGAGGCCATCCGTGCCCGACCGGAACAGCATCGCCGGAGAGAATGCCTCGCGGGGGAAAGGCGTCCCGCGCTTGCTGTGCCAGTTAAGCATGGGACACCGTGATCTTGCTCCCCGTGTAGATGCTGTAGACAAACACACGGGTTGCGCCGGTCACGCCGGGGAATAGATCGGCCAGCGCAGCATTTACCTCGCCTTGGCGCGGCTCATAAAACAGCGCCCCATCAAAACCCGCTGGGATTGTCCCATCTGTGGCGATGACCCAGACGTTCTGAGAGCCGACTTGAAAAGTGATGCTGGACACATCGCTATCGGTGATTTCCGTCCATACCGAAGGCGGTATCGTCAGGGTGGTATTTCGTGCGGCCATTTGAGCGGTTCCTTTATTGTGGGTTCAAAACGCTACCGATTGCCTTGATCTTGGCATTGGCGGTTTGCGCGCTGTTGAGGTGTTCAGTGGCGAGGATGGCGAGGTCGCGGTAGGTTTCAGCCCGTCGATCAGAGATCGGAACAGGGCGCAGGAGATCGGCCGGCACCTCGGGTTTCACCGGGACGTATTCAATCTTCGGCTGGCACATCCCTGCGGCCAAGAAGATCGGCAAGATCAGGATCAAGCGGCGCATCGGCGCACTCCCCTAGTTGAAGGTTTCGAATCGCCTCGATCGTGGCCGAGGCTTTGGCGTTCAGGTCGCGCTCACGCTGGGCATGGGCGGCGGCTACGGCGGCTGATTGTCGGGCTAGGTCGATCTGCCCTGCCATGACGTTGGCGTTGCGCTCAAGGCGCGCGTTGTCATCCTCTAGGCGGTCCATGTCGGACGATTGCCACCAGAGCGCCCCGGCCAGCCCGAGGCAGGCCACCAGCGCGGCGATGAGGGCCATGGTGCCGATCTTGTCGATCATCTGGACGCCCAATATTTCACGTCGAGTGTATCAGTCAGCGCTAGCGGGCTCATGCCAGCCCCTGCATGCAGAGCCGGTACTCATCAGAGCGCCGGCGAACCAGACCGCGCACCACGCGGCCGCCTGCCTTGTTCCACCACGTTAGCGCCGTGCAGCCGCCAGCGATGCTGCCCGCATTCAAGCGTCGCGTGGCCGTGCTCTTGCCAGCGCCACGGATCCCCACGTTCCAAGCGAGCGAAACATAAGCGGCGTCACGCTCCGGCGTCAGGCGTGTGTTGATCGTCCGGGGGGTGAAATACTGATAAAGCCCCTCGCGATACTCTAACAGCCCCGCTTCAAGCATCGCCTGACATTCTGCATCGTTGTAGCTATCTCCTGCTTTCACGCCGCGCGTCTCGCCATAGCAGACAGTCCAGACCGGCGGGCTTGCAATCCGATCGAGGTAGGCTTGGTTCTCTTTGCCCTCCCATTTGGCCACAAGAGGAAAGGCCACTAGCAGGAAGGCGGCGGCGGTGACGGCCGATGCACAGCGGGTTGTGCTATCGCCCACCCCTTGGTCCTTCACGCGGCCGATCAGGCCATAAATGATCAGGCCAACACCGAGCAGCCACCAGAGGCGCGGGTTCGTGTCGCGCTCGGTCACATAGTAGATCAGCTCCGGCGCGAACAAACACAGGATGCCGAGGTAATTGGCCCACATGCTATGCGATCGCTTTGCGATCTGTTTCCAATTCGGGATCAGTTTCACGGGGATATCCTTTCGTTTAGAATGCGCCGCAAGAGCGTGGTGCTTTCGCGCTGATCGGCTTTGATTTCTTGGAGTGATTGGTAGAGCGTCTCGAATTGGACACGGGTCTGGGCCATCGTGTTTTCAAGCGACCGAATGCGGACTTCGAGTGACAACCGAGCTGACGCAGCTTCCACGCTGACGTCTGAAATTTGGTCCATCTTAGTTGTGACGCTGGCCAGCTGCATCCCCACCCACAGTCCAGCGCCGACCATGCCGCAAGCCATGGTCCACGCCAGCCCCTTGTTGAGGGTTATGCCGCGATCCGAATTTTCTATTCGCTGGGTCAATTGCTCTTCCTCACGGTGTACAAAATCGGGTGGTGAATGGGCCATATTGCTCGGCTATCTGGGGTATATCTATCGGGTTCATCGATCACACCGGCGTCACGTTGCTGGTGCCTTCAAGGTCGTACCAGATGGACGTGGGGCCCGAGCTGATGGCGTAGTAGACCTTGTTCGTGTCGGTCGCGAAGACCATCTTGCCTTCCCGCTTGTCGGTCGTGTTGACCGCGTTCGCCGCATCGCCAAGCTCGGCCGTGGTCACCTTTTGGAACATCACCCCGCCCTGACCATCGGCTACGATCGAGCCATTGACCCGAAGCGCCCCTTGGAAATCCACATCGCCGTAGAATGTGATTGCCCCGTTGGAGCGCAGACGCAGCAGCGGGCTGCCCGATCCGTTGTCGCCAAGGTCGAGCAGGCGATCCCCGCTCGCGAACCACCCGCGCAGGATCGTGTGGAGATCGAACGCGCCATCACGAAGCGCCATGTACATCTGCCGATCCGCAAGGCCATCGGCTCGCCAATCCAACATGCCTATTCCTGCGGTGTAGGGGCGGAAGTTCCCCTCAGCCGGGTGGAACACGTCAGTCATGGTGGAGAGGCGAACCGCTCCCCGTGGCTCGACCAGAGGCGCGAGGGACACTGTGCTGTTGAGCTGCAATGCCTGATCGAAATAGATGCTGGCTTTCAGGGCGCTACCGGCCTCATCGGCATACATACCAACGCCATCGCCATCATCCCGCGCAGACGGCCCGCAGATGAACACGCCGCCACGGGCGGATTGTAGGCTATCGCCAGCATCCCACCGCCAAGACTTCGCCTCGGCATATGTGTTCCCCATAATGGTCAGGTCACGCGCTGCACCGACATGAGCGATCACGGGGCTGAGTGTGTTCAGGGTGACGCCCTCAAGACGGATTGCCCGCATGGGAGCGCCGCTGACCTCAAGCGCCGGGATATATCGTTCCATCACAAATGGCATATCGTCCGATGCCTGATCTACTGCCATCAGGTGATCCAGCCCGCCGATAGCGCAGTCACGCAAAACGGTATGGGATGAGCCACCTTGGCCGGGGATCGTGATGATGTGGGAATTTGCCGAGATGCCGCTGGTGTCTGCCACGGTGAAGATCAGGAAAGCGCCGGTCTTGCCGGAGGGCGTTGCCACCGTGCTGTATGCCAGCGCGGTGTAAGCGTAATCAGTGCCGCCAACGAAGGTATCGCCATTGCTGATATTGATCGTGCCGTTCGCGGGGAAACGATGCGACTTGCTCCACCGGACATAAATCTCCGTCGCGGTCATATCGACAATGGGAAACAGGTCGCCGGAGCGGAAAAGGGCCCCCGACTGAATGTCGGTATTGATGATCTGGCCTTGCTCAGAGTTGGCGGTGACCGCTGTGAACCCATCATCGGGCGGCAGAAAGTCGAATAGCCCCGCATCGCCCCAATAGCCCGCGATCTGGCAATCCTGAATGTCGAGGCCCCAGCTATTCGTGGTGAAGAACCCGATGTCATACCGCGCCCAAGGACGAACGGTCGCATAGTCGGTGTAACCCAGCAGGCCATAGCTTTCTGCCACGCCGGGGCAGGAAGGGATGATTTTGATATTCCGCATGGACAGGCGTTCAAAGCTGTCCTCGACGGAGACCGCGACTTTCAACTCGCGCAAGGTTGCAGCGGTAGCTCCTACCGCATCGCCATTGGTCCCGTCGAACATGCGGGCAACCGTGATCGGGTTCAGGCTTGTGGGGTGCCGGTCGCCTACCGCGTTGGTCAGCGTGCGGTCAAAGCCGACATGGTACATAGGAGAGCAGAAATCGACGGCTTCCGCGATCCAATCGTCACCCATCGCCACGAACACGGCGGCGCTCTCCGAGAGGATAAGGGGATCAAACTCTGAATTGGTCGCGCCAGTCCTGAGATTGTTCACATGGCCGAGCCCGCGGTAGCGGACCCCGCGCTTCAACATCCACTTGTTGAAAAAATAGAGCCCCGGCTGGAATTCAAGATCGGGGTTGTAGGCTTTGGCGAAGTTGGTCGCATCTTTGATTGCCTCGTCTTGAGCAACCTTCACGCCGCGCTCGACGCCGAACCAACCCGCTTGCAAGGGGCCATCGTACATCCGAACCCATGCGCCCGTCGCATCATTGTCGGATGCCACATAAACGCCCTGGGCGGGATCATTTGCAATCTCGGTGCTGAAACCACCGGTCAGCCAAGCGAAGTCACCACTGCGATCCCCGTCAGCGAGGAACGCAACGCCTTCGGTCTTGACCGAGGCAGCCAGCGCCGCAACACTTTGGACCACTTGGGTTGCGATCGACGCCGCGCTTGCCGCCGCCTCTGCTGCCGAAACCCCTGCTGCGTCAGAGAATTTCTTAGCCTGCAAGGTAGCCGCGCCGCCGATCTGACCGCCTGTCAGTGTTCGATGCTCGGTGTCGATCGTCACGCGGACAGCATCAACCTCAGCAACATCAGAAGACGTGTAGAAATCGCCATCAAGGGGCCGCTCGCTTTCATAGAAGAAATGGAGAAGGCCACCTTCTTTGATAACGGTCGGTCGACCTGTTTGCGATGCCTCAGATGAAATCCCGCTGGCCTCATTCCCCGCGCGGGCCGTGATGAGGGTTTCGGCAACCTTGTGGATCTGGAAGGCCGCGCCGCCGAGCAGCTTCGCATCTTCCAGCTTTGCCATCAGGAGATAGACGCCGCCCATGGCTTGAACGCCGGTTCCGGTCGACAGCCGGTCGGTCGCCATGGCGTAGATGTATCCGTCCTCGCCAAGAGCGCAGGGGATCGGAGAGCGGTTGAGGAACGTGATGTCATATCCGGCAGGCACAACAATTGGAGACTGCCCGCCCAGCGTTGCACCGCGATCCTCAGACCACCAGAAGTTGGGAAGCTCGGTGTCTGAATTTTGCGTGCGCAGGAAGCCGAACAGAAAATTGGTGTCATAGGGGTTCGATGCAACCGATGGCTCCGTCAGGACGCCGCCCGCATCCCCCGATGTGCGCAGAAATTCCAGCTTCTTTGTCAGGGTTTGCGGTTTGGATACGCCGGTTGGCATCTCGACCAAGCACTTGATGTTCCCCGAAACGGCGATGATAGGAAGCCGCTCGTCATGCGTGATGCCCTGAATGATCGTCACGCTTGTCAGGCCGCTGATATTGGCGAGCAATGCATCTTCCAAAGACAGGGTGCCACCATCAAACAGCATCGGCTCAAACCCGCTGGTAGGCATTTGCAGGGTGACGATCCGAGTGCTGGTTTCGGTGCTGGAAGCATTGCTCGCCGCCGTAATCGCACACAAATTATGGCTGCCGTCATACGAGATCGTGCGGCTCCCTAGAATGTCGGCAACCGGAATGCCGCCCACCCCAGAGGAAGCCCCGTCTGGAATGGTGAACTTGAGGACATTCATCGTGACCGGATCGAGCGCCCAATCGAGCGATGGCACACCATGATTTTTAAAGCCGACACGCACCCTATTGCTGCCCGCGACAGTGCTGACCGTCACCTCGGCTTGCGCCTCGACAAACGGCTGGATTTTAGAGAACCACTGCACCTTATCGCCCTCGGGCGCGCGTCCCTGGCCGATGAAGTTTGTGCGGCCGCCATTCCACCAACTTGCGGTCGGGTAGTAGGAATGCCGGATGATGTCGTCAGGGGTTTCTTCGACCTTTGGATACCAAGTCTTGCCGCTATCCGTGGAGCGGTATTGCACAAGGTTCAGATCGTTTTCGAGGTAGCCCGAAGCCACCTGAATTTCCAAGCTACGCCCGCGCGGGTCATAGTGGCCGTTGCCCTGAAATTGCGTTTGGATGGGCGAGCCGCCTTTGGGCAGCGCCTCGGAAGACATGGAGATAAGACCGGGCTGGGGGTAGCTGATCCCGGTGCTTTCTATCTCAAAGGAGCCGGAGCGATACCGGCCGGATGGCATGTAATCCACAAGGACGTTCATGCCGAACAGGTCGATCTCTGCGCCATCCGCAGCCAGCCCTTCAAGCAACAGCCTGTTGGCTGCTGCGTCCAAAGGAGAGATCAAAGACGGCAGGTCCACCCGGGACACGAGGTTGTCGGAGAACTCATCAATCTTGCTCGCCGCTTCCTGCGCAATAGCAGCGTTCTCTTGCGCAATCGCAGCGTTTGGCTGCGCATCACTGATATCCGTTTCGCTGGGTCCAGAGCGAAAGGCTCCTGCTTTCCAAACGATGACATGTCCATCTTCTGGAGTGACCGGTGAAGTTTCCCCGTCCAGGCGTACCGTTCGTTTGCCGGCCGAGGTCAGATCCTGAACCGCTTCAGCCAGCCAATCCAATTGGGCTTCGAGCCCTTTTTCTCGTGCTGATTGGCCGAGCCAACCTTGCTCGACGTCAGTTGCCCTACGAATATAGAGCGTCCCGGTGTCATAGTCCGCCGCCGCTTGGTTGGTCAGTGTAATTTCACCAGTAGACAAGCTCTCAGCAGGCGAGACGATGTATTCGCTCTCAAGCAGCTCAACCCGGTTACCATTGAGCACCGCCGCGACAACCAGAGTGCCCTCTTTGTAAGGGTGTGTGATTTGATATGGACCTACACCATCGATGGGATAGCTGGGGCTGGGAGAAAAAGCTTCGCGCGTCATTGGCCACCTATGGCGTTGGAGAGGTCAGGGGCGCGAGAAGGGGCAGGTGTACCGCGGGCCCACCAAGAGGTGTTGCCACGGTTTTTGATCTGGTTTTGCTCGGCGCGACGCATCTGCGCCTCCGCTTCCGGATCCAGCATCATTTGGATTTGATCGAAAACCAGCCGGTCAAAAGCCACGCGGCTGGGCCAAAGGCTCGAAGCCACAGGCGTGTTGTAGCGCAGGAAGTTTGCCACATCGCGACCGAATTTGGTGTCCTTCCCTTCGACAGCGAGGTTGAAGTTAGAAGCAGGAATGCGTGCTGCGTCACCGATTAAGCCAACAACAGGACCAGCTATTGTTTGCGCCAATCCGCCGCCGAAACGATTTTTCTCTGCGAATGCAAAATCACCGAATATGCCAAGACCGCCCCCTTGCATTTGGGCCGCGAACCAAAACTTCGGTGTATCCATCGGCTGCGGATCCCGGCCTTTGACCATTTCCTTCAGTTGCACTGCCAACGCGCCCATGATCAATGTGGATGCGGCCATGGTCACAAGGTAAGCTGCCTTGGTCTGAGGTGTGGGCAGAGCGTTGAAAAGATGGATTTGCCCCATGGTCAGGGACAGCGCGTAGTTTTTGAAGCCGATGGTTGAGCGCAGGAATTCACCCCCGAGCGTCCCTGGGCGGCTATCGTTGATGAAAGCGGCCGTCGCCCGCATCCGTTTAGAGGGGACAAACAATTCCACTTGGTCTTGGATCGACGCTTGAAGCCGCAGGGCCAGACCTTCGGCTTCGCCGCGGGGCAAGGTGGTTTGGTGTTCCAGCCACCAGAAAGGTGTGAGGAAATCGCCCTTTCCCTCATCGAAGAGGGCCGCAGGGTCGGACAGGTGCTGCCAATCTCGGGCTGTGATGCCGTGACGCTCCAGCTGCTTGCGGATCATCACGTCGAGATCGTCAAAGCCACGCCCGACATTGTCGGCGAGGTGGCCAGCGTTTTCCATCTGTACCGCCAAGCGCATGCCGTCGGTCCAGCGGCTGAGGCCCGACGCTCGGATGGTGAAGCCTGAAAGGCGCGATGCCCAGTCGTTAGCTACTTCGTCATTTGTGAGACGGGCAGAGCTCGACATCATCGACAACAGCGTCTCGGCGGTAAAACCCATGCGCGCCGCCGACTTTCGCGTGCTGTTGGCGAAGACCATTGAGACGGCATTTCCAAGCATGTTGGCCGGGTTGCGCCCCATGGCGACGGAGCCTGCTGTCAGCGTGGCTAGATCGCTCACAGCCGATACAACGGCCGAGCCCAGCTTAGTGGACACGTTGACGTGTCGCACGGTCGACATGGCGCGGCCCCAGAACTCGCTTTCCGCCTGGTTAATGGCGCCGGTGGCGTGGTTCATCAGAACCCGCGCGCGCTTCGCGCTTTCATCGACTTTCTGTTTCAGCTTTGGATTGCCGCTGAAGCTCACGCGTTTTTGCAGCGTCTGGATGGCAAACTCCATGCCGGCGTTTGGACTAGGCCCAAAGACTTTCATCAGTGAAATGTCGCGTGCCAAGGCGTCCATCCCGCCGACGAGCGCGGTGAAGGGGTCCGTGGTGCCGAACAGCTCGTTGTAGTCCATCCAGGCATCGCCGTCGTTGAAATGCAGCAGGCGGGGCTCGGCGTTCTTGTTGTAGAGTGCCTTGCCGCCGAAGCTCATGCTCGGTTCTCGGCTTGCCCAGCCATTACTCGTGATGTTGGCATATACCCGCTTCAGGAAGGCTTCGGCCTCGGCACGGTAAGGGCGGGCGCCTTTGGTCACGGCAAAAGGTTTACCCGTCGACAGATCGGTGATCCTGCTCCAGTCAAGCCGATCATAGATTGCATCCTTCCAGGCCTCGAACCCGGCGTCCTCGATCTTGCGGGCATCGTGGCTGTGGCGTGCACCGTGGTCAGCGATCTCGCCAATGTCTCCGCCATGGGCATTGAAGGTCTGACGCAGCCAAGTTTTTACTTTTCTGATCGCTTCAGCGAATTCCTTGGCATTGGCACTCTCGGTCGATTGATCATGCAGCTCCCGCATCACATCCCGCATCAGAGCAGGGTCTTTGCTGCGACCGGTTACCCCAACGCCAGCCTTTTCCAAGAACTCCCGCATGTCATGCCGCATTCGGGCTTGAATGGCCTCCTGAATAAAGCGGATATTCTCACCCTTAAAACCGCTGCTCGGGGTGGTTTCGAACATGTCGAGAATGGCTTTGGAGGGATCGTTCGCCTCGGTCAGCAGTACCTTGATCCGTTGCAGTGTTTGCAACTGGTTCAAGACCATATGTCTGCGTGAGCGGCGGGCCTTTGAAGTTGCCTCTTTCAAATCGGCCCGCGCGCTCACCTCAGCCTGGTGGCGTGGCATCGCCTGTTCATACCGAGCCACCAGCTGATCGAATTCCGAGGCCGCGGCCTCGGCGTGTTCCTTGTTCAGTTCGCCTGCTTCAACGGCGCGCGCCAAGCAATCATGGATGTTCGCCATCAGGCCGCCCCTTTCATTGTGCAAAGATCGATGATCGTCTCCAGGGCCTCGTCCTGATCGAGATCATCGAGCACCTGTCGGGTTGAAAACGTGGTGCCATCGGCCATCGGGATCGCGAGGTCGTCCCCGGCTGCAACATCATCCGCCAAGGCGCGGATGTCCGCAGCCGTCTGGCGGTCGTTGGCTGTCTGTTCGGTGCGCTCTTTGAGGCCAGCGGCCAGAACGTCATCGGCCTCCTGAACCTCAGGCGATGACGCACCGTCGGCAAAGACATTTTCCGGGATCGCATCGCTGGGCATGTCGGCGGGGCGCGGAGGCGTGGCAGGTATGCGAGCTGAGCCGGTTTCGGTCAATTGACCGAAAGCGCGGCTGTCGATCGTCTTGAGAATATCCAGCACACCCACGGCATCATCGAACAACGCCGCATCGGTTTTGCCCACCTTCTGCGCTTCGGCAGCAAAACGGTCTAGGAACGCGGTGATCTTAGGGGCGGGGAGGGCACGGCCGTCAGGGTACATCATACGCACCAGAGCGGCGGTCAGAGGCGGCAGAGCCCCATCCAGTAGGTCAACGTCCGCCAGCAGTTCTTCAACCATCTGAGCAGAGGCTTTGTTGTCCCTCGTGGCGATCCGACGGGCATCGGCGATCGTGCGCATTGCCTCCATCAGAAATGGTGTCACGTCGAGCTCGTCGCGCAGGCGACCTTCTTGGACCGCGGAGCGCATGGAAGCCCAGCTCGGAGCCGCGCCTTCCAACGCATCCATCAGCCCGCGCAGATCACCAGCATTGGCCTCTGCAAAGCGTGCCAAAATATCTGGGGCATCAAAGGCACGCGCAAACATAGCCTGCCGAACTCTGGTGACACCTTCAGCGTTCAGCCGTCCAGCACCATCGACCAAAGCATTCCGCTCTGTCTGGGGTAGAGAGTTTAACACCCTCTGGGTGAACGGGGCATTGGCGCGCGCGGTCAGCGGCTGTGCCGGGTCGAATATCGCAACCGTCTCAGCATCGAGACTGCGCGCATCAACTGCGGCGCGTTCGGTCGCCGACATGCGGGCCGTCGCCGAGAAATTTGCTTGCCGCACGAAGTTCTGGCGCTGGCTGTCGGTCAGTTCTGAGCGGCGGCGGCCGACGAGAACTGGTTGCTCGACGCCTTCCGGAACATCAAAACCTGCCGCTTCGATTTCTTCAAGGTAGGCGGCGGCACGGTCAGGATACTGTTCGAACGCCCGCTGGATCGCCATCACCCGGCCGTTACCGCTCTCAACAATATTGTCAGGTCCGATGATGGGCGCGCCGCGATCCGCTTCCGGCGCCGGCATCAACCGGGCAGGGTCCAACGACGCGGCGATTTCGGACACCTGCTCGTCGCTCGACGCCCGCCCGCGATCGCGAGGCTGTAGATCGCCACTCGCGCGGGTCAGCGTGCTGGCATCAACGACCTCATAGTCGACATCGATGCGGAGATCCCGGCCGGCGGTGACTTGACCGGCTGAGGTATATCCCCGGCTTGTAGCATAGCTGGCGAAGTCGGTCGCCGGAGCATCGCCTGTTGCGGGCGTTGGCGGCGTGCTACGCGGTCCGCGGTAGCCTTCCCAAGCCTTTGTGCCTTGCTGGCGATAGATCCAAATGCCCAACTGATCCTGAAGTGCTTCATCCATCCGCTCGTCGCCGCGCAGACCGAGACCTTTTTTTGCCAAACGGAGGGTAGTTCCCACGATTTGATAGGCACCCATGGGTGTCGCGACACGACCGATCTGACCTTTGACCCATTGGCCGTATTCTCCGCGGACGTTGGAAAACTCAATTGCCTGATCAACTGTCATTTCGGTCAGTTTGATCTTAGCAAACCGGCCGCCGGAGCGGTTCTGATAGCCAAAAAGAGCATTGTAATCCCCGCCGCTTTCCCCTGCGAAAATGCCGTTCTTGATCGGCTCCCAGCCCGGCGGTGTATCGATGTAGCGGGGAGTGGTGGAGTTTGGTGGTGCCGTGTCAGCCGGCAATTCGCTGCCTTGTGAAAGCGCAGTCTCGGTTTCTTCCACCGATTGTGCATAGCGCAGCTGTGGTGCGTCGGCAGGGCGACGAAGCCCAGTTGTACGCTGGCGGTTCACTGTATAGCTAAGTGCATGGCCTCCCCCGACGAGAACGCCAGCGAAACCGGCACCGGTCAGACCGGCCATCCCGATCTGAGCAAGGGGCTGTGGCGGATCAATATCAAGCTGCTCTGCTACTTGTTGCTGCGTGGCGAGGGTCCGGGTCTCATCGAGCGCCGCTAACCCTCCTTCAACCAGCATCGTCGTTCCCAAGCGCGCGGAACCGGTAAGGCCGGTACCCAGCATGATTGCACCTTCGGGGGTCGTGACTTCCGCCCATAGGTCACCCACGAGTTCCGGCACAAAGCCGTTTGCCTGGGCAAGGACATCCTGAGCTTCTTGCAACTCCTCTTTGCGACGCCTATCCACCTCAGCGTCGAGTTCCTCGATCGAAGCGGGCAGATTTCCAAACTTCGGGTTGGCGGCTTTGGCCCTGTTAATACTTTCGAACAGGTTGTCGTGCCGATGCATTGGTGTTGGAATTCCAGCTTCGGTATCGGGCGCAACAATGTACTCGGTTGGAATTTGGCTGGTGATCTCTTCGACCACTGACTTTTCCATTTTTGCACGTTGGCCGTTGAGGTCTTTGCGGATGCGGGTTGCTTTGGTCTGCGCTTGAAGGCGTTCGTTAAAGGAAGGCGTGCCTTCGAACATCAGTTGATCGACTTGCTGCTGCTCTTCTTCGGAACGTTTCTTGAGGAAGAAGGTCATTGCTCATAACCGTTCAGAATTTCTGTGAGGCTGAATTCAAAAGGCAGGCCGGAGAGTGTGTCGGCAACTGTTCGGCCGTTATGCATAAGGCGGTACTCATCAGGCCCCACGGCCTTAAGGTGCATGTCTGCCAAGGCCTCAGGCCCAATGACCTCGCCATTGATGCCAGGTTGGCCGCCAGAACGGCTTGCTGCCTGCCAGATGGCATCGGCGCGTGCCTGTGCATCCGCGCCACCGATGAAATCCCTCGGTGGCAACGCACCGCCAGCTTGGGCCATTGCTGCAAATTCTGCATCCATCCTGTCGTAGACAGGGGATTTACGACCTTCCATATCGAACTGAAGTTGCGCCAGTGCGCGATTGACGCTGTCCGCGCTGGTGTTCATGGGCAACGGGGTGAGAGCGCCCCTGACGCTTTGCATCCCGCCCTTGGCGTTCGTCTGCCCGTACTTTCCAGTGCCGCCCATGACCTCATGGAGCGCTTGACGATAGATATCCTCATCAATGGCCGCCGTCGGGTCAGTGCGCCGTACGCGAGCAGCATAAAGCGCGTCAGCCGAAGCCCGAATTGCGGCTTCTGTTTGCTCCCCTTTTGGCTCGTCGGCGAAGTAACCCTGTAGTGCGACATGGGCGGCACTCGTACGATCGGCAACTGGGGGAAGCTTGACGTTTCCTGCCTCAATGACCTGCTGGCCTCGAAGCACCTCAGTTGCCAAAGTGGCTCGGCCGCCAGCGGCTTGGAGCCCGCCGATATGGCTCATTACCGGATCGTTGATCAGGTCGGATACGGTGACCGGGCTGTCCGCTGGCAAAGATTGCGTGAGCGCATAGGCCAGCGATGCGCGCGCAGACGGGTCATTCTCGATGGCCGCGACATCTTTGAGCGCCTCAAGTTCGGTTTCATCGAGATAGACGGGATCCCGAACGAAGCCTTTCTCGACCAGATCATCGGACATCTTGACGCGTGCCTGCAATCCCTTGGCATAGGCGGCCGGATCGCTCGGATCGAATTCCGGCAGGTCAGGAACAAAAAGACCGATGTCGCGCACATAGGCCACGGCATCCTTGCTCAGTTCAGTTTCAGCAAGCTTCAACCGATCCTTCAGCAGCTGCACACGCTCTGTCTGATACTTGTGCTTCACCGGGCGATTTTCTTCGCCAGCGATTGAGGCGCGCAGTTCGGCCGGCGTCATTTGTTGAAGTCGGGGCTGTTCGTTGGACAGGGATAGCTTCGCCATCGCTTTTGGGTGGTCTGGATGGTTCTTTGCCTCCTCACTGGCAAGCCAACGTTCATCGACCGATTTCATGCCACCGTCGCGAACATCGATGATCGCCTGAAGCCGCTCCCCAACCACTTTCTCTTGTTCTTTCGCGGCCTTTTCTGCGGCCGTCTGAGCAGCCGATGCGGCACGATCAATATTGCCCTGCGCCTGCACGCGATACCTAGCCTGAACATCAGCCGGGAGACCTGCAAAGTCACCATCGCCGCTAGATGCTAGGAACCCGTCCGGATCGCTCGCCACCATCTCGATCGCGCGTGCGTTGTCCATGTCTTGGGTAAGCCCGAGCTTGCGTCTCTCGCCTTCGGCGGCATCAATGACACCTGCCGCCACCATCTGGTCGATTTGCTCATAGCCTTGACCAAGCAATGTGGCACGCATGTCGGGATCTGCGGTCGCACCTTGTTGAGTGGCAGTCTGCGCATAACGTATAAACGTCGCTTCCTGCTGCGCCTGCCGCGCGCCGAGCGTTTGCTTGCCTAGAGAAAAGGCGTTTCGATTGTGCAGCTCATCGAAGGTAAGTCCGAATTTTTCAACATTTTTCGGGCTGACGCGGGGCCGACCGTCTTCGGTTTGACCTTCAAGGTAGCTCTGACGCAGAGCTCGGCTTCCCTGCCGCCACGCGGCTTCCGCTTGATCTGGATCCCCAATCTCCATGACCTCGAGGCGGAGGTTGTTCATTTCGCCCGTCAGATCAGTTTGGAACCGCTGCGCCTCGCGTGACAGGTAGTCGTTCTCCAGCGCCTCACCCACTGCGCGCATCTGGTCGCCGAACTGGGCAAGCATGGCACCACCCTTTGGCTCTTCGATGCGAACCCGCGCAGATCGACCTCCATCGCTACCTGCCTTGGGAACGGTGAGCGTCATGCCGCGAGCCCCGGCCAGTCATCTGGCTCCCGGTTCAGCCAAGTGCCGGCGGCTGAAAGCCCCCCCTTCAACAAGGCCATGCGGCCCCGCGCTTCCAAGGACCGCTGCTCGCCGGTCAGCTCCATCTGAGTTGCCTGGCCGGTCGAGCGGATGGCCTGCGACTGGAAGGACATTTCCTGTGCGGCGGATTGACCGAGCAGCACGGCCGTTGGGCTGTCGAGCTGCACCCCGCGACCTGCCAGTTCGGCAGCCTGCTGTGAAATCGCTGACGCAAAACGAACACGCTCACGCTGATCCTTCACGGCGTTCATCTGCTGTTCAGTTTTCTTTTGCTGCTCGATCAAAGCGACGTTTTGTTTTGCGGCTTTGTTGGTCGCATAACCCTGATAGAGAGAACCGCCAATCGACAGCAACGTACCGATCTGGGCGAGGCTTGCGCCTGTGGTCGCAGCGGTTGCCGCGCCGGCAGTCGCGCCAGCGGCGGTGGCACCACCTGCGCCAAAGACTGCCAACATCGGAGTGATAAAGTCACACATCAGGCGTTCGCCTCCTCAACATGGGGGATCACGGCCATGACGGTCATTGGTGCGCCGCCGGTGGGTTTGAACAGTAGGCTGACTTCGTCGGCATAGCCGGAGTTCGCTTCGAGGCGCATTACGCCGTCGTAGCCATTAACGAGGTCGGCGGCGACTTGTAGCGGCACCAGCTCCTCGGAACGGTTAACCGTATCGGGTTGGGCAAAATTGCGCTCGATGGTGCTGACGCGGCCTGCGGCAGTCTTGCGCAGGATGATCCCGCTTCCAGCATGCAGGCGCTTTTTTCGACCAATCGTGGAGCCGTCTCGCGCCGGAGCGGGGATATCAAGCAATTCGAACTCGTGGGTTTCATCCAGCAGGCCGATCGAGGCGCGGCTCACCTCTGCCTCCAATACGACTTCCCCCGAAGCGGGCACGTCATAAGGGCCATATTCACCTTTGTCAGTCCAAGCATGAACAGTTTCGCCTACCAGATGCGGGACCGAGAACGTGTCAGTGGCGGGATCGGACGTGAACTGGGAGGCCGCGAAGAAATGATTGGTTTCGGCAATGGGCTGGAACCCTGCAATGATGCCATAAATGACCGATTGCTCTTCGATCATCCGCACGGTCTGACCGTCGATCGTGCGACGGACTATCATGGTCAGGATATCGGTTTTGCTGTCTTCGCTGCTGGAAATTGAAAGGCTTTCGACGAAACCGCCTGCGAGCGAGCATCGAGCCCAGCCCAAGACCTGCTCATCCGGATCATAGAGCATCACTACCAGATCGCCGGAGCCTCGGCGGATCCATGCCAGACGCTGTGGGGAGGATTGCCAGACGATCTCTTCAAATCCCTTTGCGCCGAGGTGCTGCGAAGGAAGGGAAAGTTCGACAGGCTTGCCGCCGTCTTCCTCAAATGAATACCGGATTTCCTCAAGTCGAGCTCCGT
This sequence comes from Sulfitobacter sp. W002, assembly GCF_025142135.1. Lineage (NCBI taxonomy): Bacteria > Pseudomonadati > Pseudomonadota > Alphaproteobacteria > Rhodobacterales > Roseobacteraceae > Sulfitobacter > Sulfitobacter sp. W002. The sequence continues at coordinate 1,532,457 of NZ_CP081126.1, forward strand.
CCTTCGTCACAAAGACGGGATACCCGTATGGTGTGATTGGCCTGACGGGGCGTGACCCGTCGGTCCCCTCCACTGATGTGTCGAAGGTGGTCGGACCAATCCGCTGGCCTGACGCGTTGGAAAACCCGCGAATAACTTCGCCCAGAGCCCCGATGTAGATGCCACGCCGGGCCCGGCGCAACCAAGTGCCTGAGTTCTGGGTGTCGCTGCCCGAGATCGTATAGGCGAAAGCTCCGTCCGCATCGATGCTCGGTTCGAAATCGTTAAAATCGCCCAGTGTCGAGGCCCAGATGCCCCGCGGCTCGGCAGTATTGAACGCGGCGAAGAAGCTTTGATCGAAGATCTCTACCGTACGCGGATAACCGTGACGGTCCGACCACGCGCCTTCCGACCAACGATACGTGGCCGAAGTGATGCATGGTTGCGGGATGGACTTGACGACATCGGCCGACGCGGAGTTTGCGTTCGCAACGGCGGTGACACGCACGATGCCCGAGGTGTCAGAGATGTGAAGCCAGCGCGTTCCTTTTTCTCTATCGACCAGCTGATCCCCTTCAGCGTGAATGGGAGGATTGACGCCGGTATCCGTCCCCGCGGTAAGCTCGTAGATGTTGTCGCCGTAGCGCATCAAATCCCCGACAGAAATCGCAGTGTTCCCTGTCCAGAGCGGCAATGCTGTGAAATCAACCGGTTTCAGCTGGATCAATACGCCAACCCAGCTCGCATCGAAAATGTTGCCCGTGCCGGCCAGAGTGATGCTGCCCGATGCAGCCGAACACTGGAGCGTTTTTGTCTCATCAAGGTTTTGTACCCGGAACGGGCCCGCGTCGTATTGGGCATCTTCGATGCTCCAGTCGTCGAGCGCGAAACGAGAAAGTTTCTGGATAGGTTGCACGCCGTCGGCGAGATAGATCACGTCGGCCGATTGCACCCACCACAAGTCGTCCAGCACGGCCTCTGAGTATGGCGTGACCAACTCGAACGGGCTGGCCCCATTCATTACCAGTTCACCATAGCGCCAGACGCGCATCCGAAGGTTGGTGAATTCCAGCGTTAAAGCGTCATTTTCGGCGAATTCAAAATTGATCAGGCGGGCTTTGGCATTGTTACGTGTATAACCAAGGAACTTGGTTCCCGGCGCACGGGTCGCGCCACCTTGTCGCAAGGGAATATAACCGTTGCAGCTTCGCAGGCCGGACTGGTTGCGTTGATAGTCCGGCCGGGAAAACAGCAGCGGTGAAATTTCACCTGAGGAAAAGGAATACTGAGGCGTGCGCGAGCGGGTCATCGGATCGCCTCGCTGGCCCAGTCGCCTTGCTCATCCATCCCATCCCAACGGGCATGGCTGGCAGAGACCGCGTCATTGTCGATGGCCTTGCGCAGCGCTGCTGCGCCGTCGGACACGAGGTCGGCACGTTTGGTGCGCGATGCGACGTAGGTTGGGGCCAGCAGGATGGCAAGTTGATAACTCACTGCCGTTTGGAAAAGGGCCGGGAGGCGTGTTTCGTTTGTAATCTGCCGCGTATAGCGGATCGCGATGTCCGCGGCGTTGTCGGTCAATAGATAGGGACCATCGATGCGCCATTTGATGGCTTTCTCACGAAGGCCACGCAGCTTGAGGCAATCTTTTGGTAGGACATGGAAATTCGGTAAGTCCGGATCAACAACTTCGCCTTCCGGCGTATTTGCGAGCTTGAGGAACGCGAACCGCCGCGCGAAGCTGAAATCTTCTTGTTCGAGACACGCATTCAAGGCGAGAGGATACTGTTCATTCGCATCGGTCGCTTTGGTCGATTGATCCCCGAGCGAGCTCGGCGCGGTCACTTCCATGAAGCGAAACGCTTGGCTGACGATAGTGGATGCCGCGTTGGGGGTGGCCATGCTGCGCCTCGATCAGAAGGGGCGGGGCGGCAAGAACCGCCCCGCGCAGGTGCGGTGCCAGATCAGGCGGTGATATAGTGGATCTGGAAGGGCATTGAGCCCGCCGCGGCCGCCGCGGCTTCAGCGTGCTTCCAGATGCCAATGTTGCCGCCCGGATCGGAAGCAAGGCCCAGCACTTCCCACAAGCGTTTGCCATGGTTGGTGTCGCCCTTGGCGATCGGGCTGATCGTATTGCCGGCAGACTTAAGCACATCGACCAGAGCATCGGTGTCACTTTCAGTGCCGATCACAATCTGCGCAAAGCCATCATTCTCGACATCGAAGAATGTGTCGGGATGCAGGATGCAGGAGGACGGCAGGTCGACAAGATGATACTGGCTGAGGGTGCTGTCAGTCGCGAGATTGGCCACGGTGCCTGTCGCGATCACCAGGCGGCCGCGGGCCTGCACTGGATCTGGGGGGTAGGCGTCCATGTCGAAATAGTCGTGGATCAGGTCTGAGGTGGATTTGACAACGGCCATTTTGCGTTTCCTTTGTCAGAATTTTGGGTAAACGACAGGGCAGCGATCCCGCCCCGTCGGGATCAGGATCACTCTGCGCAACGAATGATGCGCACACCCACATCTTCCACCCGCACGCAGTCGATGTAGGCGTCGGTGTAGATATAGGGGAGGTTCTTGGCCGACGTGTCATTCCACATCCGGCCATCAACATCCTGCCAGACGCCCGCCACCACGTTTTCCTTGGACCAGATTGGGATCAGACGGTTGCCGCTGCTGTCCTTCGGCACCCGGTTGGAGAACAACCAGTTCACACCCAGCAACTGGCCCGGTTTGCCGTTCCGAATATTGTCGACCTCAAACGGGTTGAGGCTCTTACCGGTTTCGATTGCGAGGTTAATTAAGTCCGTCTTCTGCTTCGGCGTGATCAGGCCGAAGATTTCGTCGTCGGTTTCTAGACCGAAGTCTTCCAGTTCCATGGCTTCGCACGCGCTGCGGATTTTCAGCAGGCTAAGGCCAAGGGGAGTGCCTGGAGTGTCGAGGTCGGCAGCAACATAGTTGCCAGTGGCCAGCGAGGTTGGCGTACCGCCTGGACGCTTGCCCTCGACCGCGCGCCCCATGATACCACCGCCCAAGGCTTGAAAACCGGCGCTGGTTTTCTTCACGCCGAGAATGCGATCGAAGACACCGCGCTCGACGGTCTTGACTGAGCCGCGTACCAGCGGCGAAGTGGGATCCATCGCCGCGTCGAACTTGGTTTCCTTGTCGATGTATTCACCGTCCTCGATGACAGTGGGACGGATCAGCCAGCGACGGCTGCGCGGTGTGGGATTGTCTGGGTTGCGGCGGGAATAGTCCTCACCCTCGATGTAGTCTTTCTTGCCAAGCAGGTCGGCGACGTCCTGCGCCTCGCCTGTAGCCGACACCATGGTCACCGCCGCGCGAAGCGGGTTCTGCATCTGCTGCGCGACCATCTTGATGTTGTTGGAATAGGTGAGCTTGTGGTGGGCTTCCACCAATTGAGCGTAGGACATGCAGCCCTCTCCTTCGAAAAATCAACGTTGCTTTGGTGAGTTTTCGGAGGGGCCGCCCGGTATATCCGGACCCGACCTGGGCGTAACGCCGCATCAGCGCAGGGGCTTGTCCCTGATCAGACGGACAACGCATATGCGATGCCACCCGTCGTGCGTAAATGTCATCGCGATTTTCGGAGTTCTGTCAAGGTAAAACGCATAATGTGCCCCGAATTTGCGGCCGGGGCACATGTCGTGGTGTCTTGCACTTCTGTCAGATAACACCGCTCAAGATCGCGGCTTTCACCGCCACTGTTCCCTTCACGAAAAGGAAAATGGTAGATATCGCAGCCGCAATTGCCAGAATGTGCAGCGAACGCTTTAGCCAAACGAAAAGCCCCTGTCTCGCTTCGTTGAGATTTACATGTGTTGCGAGTGTTGCGTAGTGAGTGAGGTAGGCAAGGGCTATGCCGATCACCCCCGCTGCGGTTCCGTATGCAAAGAGAACTATGGCGTCAGCTATACCCACAATTACATCGATATAAGATTTATCTGCTTTTGCAATTGATGCCACGAACCCGAGCACCGCGATCGCTGCACCACCATTGATCAATATTGCGCTCCGCAAAAAGATGTTCGACGTATCGATTATCTTTTCATTGAGATGCCGCCAAATTTCAGTGCTTGCCTTCTCTTCGGACATCGGTGCCCCCCTTCTCAATTTCTTAATCAATCTTGGCGCAAAAGGTCTGCTCAGGTGCCGTCCCCGAGGTCGTTGAGCATGTCCCACTGGTGTCCAAATGGAACCGCTTCAGGAAATGCCCGGTAGAATGCGCGCTCAAACTGGACACGATCCCTTGCAGCTGACCCGATACCGATCACCTGCCACAGATGCTGCCTCAGCGCATCAATGCCTACCTCATCCGTCAAAAACTGATAGAGCTTATAACGCCGTGAACCGCCAGCGTAGATCACTGGGTTCTTTTCATCCAGCATTTCGAGGATGCCGCCACGACTATGGGCAAGCGGGAAATATACAAATTTTCGAATGAAATGGCCAAAGAACTGAGGATGGCGGGAGGATTTTGGATCTTTACGCCGAAGGCCATACAAACCATAGATCATATCGAAAAATTTGCTGGGATATTCGTCACTCCATTGCTGAACTTCTTCGGCAATGAAGTTTTGAAAGAGCTGTCTGTATTCGTCTTTACGCTTGTCGACATACCCAACTGCTTCGTCAACAAGCGCAATGATCCCAATTTTTGCGCACGAACGAACGATCAGTTCAGCTTGCAGTGCAAGAAACGTTTGAGAGGTATGTAAACGCCCTTCGTTTTTGGCGACGATAAGCGCGTCGCAAACTTCTATGAGATCTTCAACGCTGTAACCATCGACAAAATCATGGGTCAATCCTTTGAAATGGATTGGGTTTTCAATCCTATTTACCAGTTTTTCCGGCAATCCGGATCGTATGCCTTTCCGCGTCATAGTGCGCATGAATGCGTTGCCCCCTTCGGATTTTAGACCGAGGGCTGCCGCCATACCTTTTTTGCTGATCAGTCGGCGTTCATCGTTCAGACGGTACACATCAAGGGGGATATCGCCAATCTTTAACATCCCGTCGCTTATGGCTTCGGGCATACGCTCGGGGTCTTTGAACTTGGCCCACCTCGCGCGAGCCGCAGCTTTGGCGATATCGCTTCTCTGAGCCGGTGTGAGTTTTGCAGCTCGGGCCTTGCCACCCGCTGCGCCTACGTCCTTCGTCATAGTCTAGCCTCCATGCTTGCATAGAGGCACTTAAACATGCTTGCATTATGCTTGCAATGTCATTCGAACTAATGCTTGCGTTTGCAGGCGGAAATGTTTTGAGAGAAAATGGTGGCGGTAAGAAACCCGCCCCCATCCATTGGTTTAAGTTTTTCGCTGAAATCGACGTATTGCTTGTTGTCAATCATCGACCCCAAGCAATGGTCAACTAGCGGCGATTTTAGTCAAACGTTCAATCTGCGGTTTCAACCGGGCGATGGTCGCCGTGTCGCGCTTACTGGTAGCCTCAAAGTATTCGCCACCGGGGCTTTGCATCTTCGATAGCTCCGCGCGTGCCTCTGCTGGTGTGGTACTGAGCGACGTGCCGCCATTGCCCATCACCATCTGATCGTCGCCCATCATCTCGCCGATCGCGGCGAATATCCGCATCGTACCCGCATCGCCAATCTTGGGCTTCAGACTTTCGGCGAGGTTCTGCATCGCGGTCTGATCCAGCCCGGCTTTTTCGGCGATGACCGACGCGGCTTGGCTTGCCAGCGTGAGCTTGGCTTCGGTCTGTTGGCCCCAGTCCTTTTGCAGGTCGGCCATCATCTCGCTGTTGGCTTTGGCCAAATCGTCGGCAGAACCCTTGTCGAGGGCCATAATGTTCTCGGCGTAGAGACCGACCATCGCGTTGACTGCGTCGTTTGACATACCTTTCGCGAGGCCTAGCTCGCGCACCTTGCCTTCCAAGCCCTCATCCCACTTGGCATCCTTTGGCCAAGCCTCTGGTTTTTTGATATCGTATTTGTCAGCACTTTCCGGAATTCCGAAGATGTCAGCATTGGATTTCATCCAGTCGGTGACGCTTTCGTCCTTTCCGGGTTTGGTGAGCAGCTGATCCGCCGGCTTGCCAAGTTTCGTCTGGGCAGATTTCTCCATCTTGGCCAGTTTGATCACAGCGTCCAAAGGATCGTCGACGGTTAGTCCGGTGGCTTCAAGCATGTCCCGATGGTCTTTGAACTTGTCACCCTCCCACCATTTTGTCGTGCCGCCGTCGCCCCCGGTCAGCGTATCGTTGCCGCCGCCGGCCAGAGTATCAGCTCCGGCCCCGCCGTTCACGGTGTCATCACCTGCGCCGCCGGAAACAGTATCGTCGCCCGTGCCGGCACCACCACCTTCACCGCCAGCGCCACCACCGGCGTCGCCTTCGGGCGCAAAACAGATCAGGGGTTTGAGAAAAAAGTTAACGTACATCGAGGCTCTCCATAAGTTGGCTCAATTCGTGGTGGGAAATATTGCCCTGTGCCAGCAGCAGCAGGGCGAGGTCGCGCCGTCCAGCATCATAGGCCAGACGGTAAGGGTCGATGGGGGTTGGCTGGGGGTAGCCATCCACCATGTCGATCGGCTGCAAGGCCATCAGGCCCGATTGGCGGATCAAGTCTTCGGCAAGCTCCGGATCGCGCGCAAACGCGCGGCGCCAGCGCTGTGCAACGATGCTGGCGGCATTGTCGGCCGCCGCCGCGCCGGCAGGGTCAACCTCAGGGCTCGGCCCGCCAAAGAAACTGCGGATGATGGGGAGACGTTGCCAGATCATTGGATCCCTCCGTTACCGAGCGTGACGCCCAGGTCCTTCGCAACACCACCGGCGGCTTCTGCCATCTGCATCTGCTCCGCTTGCTGCTCCTTCTCTGCACGTGCCTTGGCGATTTCGTCGGCGTCCTCGCGCGAGCGCAGAATGCGTGCCGGCAGTGACGGGCTGGCGTCGTGCAGGGCTTCGGCAATGGCATCGGGCTCCAAGCGGTCGACATAGCGCGGGTTCAGCTGGGCGAGGGGGCCAAGATCGCCGATAAATTGGCGGATCGCGGTGCCTTCACGCGCCCGCATCGCCATTGCAGCGGCGGACTGGTAGCGCACGCGCAGGGGCAAGCCGCTGGCTTCAGGAGGCGGGGGCGGCAGTTGACCAGCGCGCCACAGCAGGCGGAACCGCCGCTCGAATTTCCGCGCCGCGTATTCCTCCATGATGCGATCGGCATGCGGGGCCCAGTTGCGCAGCCGTGCCTCTTCCATGATCCGAGTTTCTTCCTCGGTGACGCCGGTTCGGCCTGAGAGCGACATCACCGCATAGTGAAACGCTTCCTTCACCGCCTCGGTCTTGGCGCGCTTTTCTTCAATCGTGAGGCCGATGTTGCCAGCCTGTTCGAGGTTGCGGATCAGCGGATTGCCCCGCATGTCCACCGCGCCGTAGACGACCGATCCAGGGCGGAAGGTCCCGTTCAACGGCACCGCCTGACGGTCTGGTGCAAGCCGTGTGGGGTCTGCGGCCTGCTGGGCCGCTCGGATCGTTGCGCCATCCATCAAATTGACCATGCGTGCGGAGGGCAGGGCGATCATGCCGGGCCCCGTGCCGTAGGTCATCCCGCTGTCGACATCCCACCGGGGGTAATAGGCTGGCATGTCATCGTGCCCAGCCATCTTGACGAGAGAGCGCCCTTCTTCGCAGGCCGTGATGCTCAACCAAGGCTTGCCGCGCGGTCCGAGCTTGCCTTTGACGAACTGGTCGTTTTTGAGGATGTGGTAGTAGAACGTCACATCGTCGGAACTGCCTCTGTCCGCCATCTCGTTGATCTTGTCGGGCAGCATCTTGGCACCATACTCCCGAACGGCCGCACGCGGTTTCAGGGTGAACTTGCGCACCATCTCTACGACGCGGCCGTGGGCGTCTATCTCCACCACCACTTCAGCCAGTGACATCGTGACATCGATGAACTTGCGGTTGACGGTGTCGATCTGGTCATAGCCCGCCGCGTTACCGAAGCCCGCAAGGTCGGAATAGGCTTGGAAGGTCGCCCCATAGAACCCGGAGACCGCCGGGCTGAAGCTGGCCAACACGCGATTGGTCACCAGATCGTTCCATTCGGCCATGGGCCGCCATTGGTTCAATTCCTGATCGGGCGTCTCAAAGCCGCCCCAACGATTGGCCGGGTTCGTCAGCGCGGCATACATGCCCGCGGCAAAGCTGCCCAGAGCCATGATCGGTTCACTGGACAGCGGCTTCTCCTGCTGCCGCCGTTTGTGGTCATAAAGGCCGAAGCCGCCGCGTTGCGGCCGCATCAGGTTGGCAATGTCCTCCCAGTCCTGCTCGTGGCGGCTTCGGCTGCTTTTCAGCTCATCCCAACGCCGGATCGCCTCTTCGGCGCGGGGATCATTCTCGACTACGGTGTCCGGCTTCATGCTGTTTGACCCAGACGTGGGGTCGAGGGGATGCCGACGCTGCTGGTGAGGACGTTTGCCGCAGCGCCTGCGCGGCGTTTGCGCAGACGGGCCTCAATGTCGGCTTGCTGGGTGGCCTCACGGTTGTCAGCTGCCGCGATGCGCGGGGCTGCGATGCTCGGGGATTTCGGTGCAAAACACATGGTTCAGGTTTCCTTCTCGGGGGTGGGGTGGGTCCAGGCGAATTGGCTAAACATGGTGGCGGCTGTCCCGCCGAAACCGGGCATGTCTGTTTCGTGGGCAAAGCCACAGGCGCGCAGGAACTGCGCTGCACGGGGGTGACCCGCCCAACTGCGCGCTTCGATGCGGTAGATGCCGTTATCGGCGCAGAAGACAGGCATCTGCGCACGGATGTGCCGGGCAGCACTGATCAGCGCACCACGGAACTTCTTATGGTCGCGGGCGAGGAGTGCCGCCTGCGCCACGCCGGCCTGGCCGGTGTTTGAAAGCCCGAGAACGGCAAAAGGTCGCGGCGCGGCTTCGGAACCGGTGCTGAGCACCAAAGACACCACCCGTGCTGGCTCGATCGAGCGCCAATCAGCGAACAATTCGAGATGCGAGATCGGGCGACCGCGCATCTGCTCGGCCTCGATGTGATCCATCACGTCCAACCGCGACAGCACGTTCATAGCCGCATGGTCGCTGTAAGGCTGGATCAGCACGGGTGGTGTGGCTCTCATTGCTTACGCTGCCTTCAGCAAGGCGCGCCGTGCGGCGTTGGCCCAGTTTTCCAAGGTCTGGTCGGGACCAGCACGCAGACGACAGGAAACACCTGCCATCGTCATCTTGGGGGCAGTGGTCTCGTCCCCTTCAGCCATCTGCATACCTTCTTCCTGCTCAAACCGGTGGACCAGTTCCATGATCCGGTGGCCGTGGCGATTTTCGATTTGATCGATCAGGTCTTTGACGCGCTGTTTGTCGATCTGCACCGGCTCGTCGGTCGGTTCTGCCTCGGTCGCAGCTTTTTCGTCAGGTGCCTTCTTCTCCTCGGCAGCCTTTTCATCAGCCGCTTTCTTTTCTTCGTCGGCTTTGGCTTCGGTTGCCTTTTGGTCTGTCTTGCTCATGGTATCAGTCTCCATTGGTCAGGTTGATGATCAGTTTGCCGCGATCGGGCTGGCCCAGATGAGGCCCAGACAGAACAGCAGCAGGGATATTGCGACTGGCAGGACCATTACGGCCAGCAGCAAAAGCGGGTGGAGCTGATAGCCCCAGAAAGGATAGACGCTGCGCATCTGCGCGATCACGTAGGAGACCAGCGCTGCAATCCACGCGAACAGAAAGCCGCCCAAGAATGTCGATAGTGGCGCTCCGATTAAGATCATCCCAATGGCAGCGCCCCCATTGAGCAGCGCCAGCAACATGATGCTCTGCACCCCGAGGTTGCGCAGCACGTCGGCCGCGTGCTGTTTTGCCAAGTGGCGGGTAAATTCGTCTTCCATGACTTCAGGCTCCATAGGGGTTGGTGATGTCCCAACCGGTTTGCAGGCCGCCGGTATGCCCCGACAGGGGCGGCCCTCCGTTGTGGCCCAGCTGGCCACGTCTGTCGGTGTCGGGCATTTTCTTGGCGTAGGGGCTGGTGCCATCTGCCTGGTGTTCGCTCAGCAGGAGGTACTGAAGCCCGTCATGCACGTTGGCCTCGGTAAAGCTCTTGTCGGGTACCTTGCGCTTGTCGCCGCTCTTGTTGGTCTCTTCGGTCCAGACGTAGCGGGCCGCAAAACCACGGATCAGGAACTTGCATGAGGGGTCGATCAGCAAACCGGGCTCACCGCGCGTCAGAGGGGCTTCCAGCGCCGCGCGGACCGCTTCCAAGCGCGGTGTGATGCGGTTGGTGCCGATCCGCTGAGGCCGGATATAGAAACCAGCTGCTTTGCCGACCATCAGGTTCCAGGTTGCGTTCTCGTCAGCCGCCTGGGAGGCACCGTGTTCGCCCGCCATGTCGCCCCAGCCCGCTTCGACACGGAACCCGTTGAACCGGTCATCGAGAAGATCTGCGAGGCGATTGCCAAAAACCGCCGCCATCAGCCGTTCTTCGGGGAAGTGCAGCTCGGCGTAGATGCGCCAACGGTAATCCTCAAGGCATTGCGCGATCACAGCTGCGCCCTTGAAGCCCTGATCGAGGCCGATGCGTAGGGGAACGCCCTGGACAGGCTGCAACGGGGTGTCGCTCACGTGCACACGCCGGCTGAACTCGCGCTTCCAGACCGGATCGCCCACGCGCAGGTAGGTCACTTTGTTGTAGACCAGCCGATCAACCATATCCCCACGCCCAGCAAGGCGCTGTGTCGCGATTTGGCGCTGGTAGTAGGTCGGCGAGAGGTTCTGCATATTCTCACAGCCGTCCATCCCGTAGCCCGGCTGGTTGTAGAACTTGATCTCGATCTGCTTCGCGCCCTCCGGTAGATCTGCGGATAACGCATCCAGCAGCAGCCGACGCTTCTCTTCGTCGTGGAAGACCTCGAAGGTCCAATTGTCCTCATCCGGCGCGTTGAAGTCCCCGACAATCTGGCCGTAACCGCGCAGATGGATCGGCAGCCCTTCAAAATGCTGACGGGCGGGCCAGCGGTCGATCCGGCCAATGCCAACGGTCAGGATTTCCACCGGCATGGTATCGCTTTCGTTGAGCACGATATCGGTGGTCTGCACCCCGCGCATCGAGGCGACGATGTCGTCACCAAACGCCATGAACTCAGCGACGAACTCGATCGGCCCATGATCATCTTCGAAGTGGATTATGTGGGTCACCGGGTCGCCCCGGCCGCCTGACCACTTGCCGAGCTCCTTTGGAAAGGTTTCTAGATAGGATGGGATCGAGGTCGACCAAAGCTGGCGATAGGTCTCACGGATGAAGAGCACCTTGTAGCGCCGCACACCGTCGATTGTGGACCGTGGCATCTCGATCGCGCGGCGCAGGCGCGATTTCATCAGCGTGGTGGTCTTGCCCGAGCCCACCGGGCCTTGGATGCCGCAGACATCGGCATTGGACCAGTAGAACTCCTCGGAAATCGGCCCGGGAAAAGTGACCGTCTCGACATCCGGCAGGTTGCCAGTGGCGAATTCGCCCTCTAGGCTTTCAATTGCCTCTTTCGCCGACTGCCCTGCCAGGGCGTCAATCTGTTCATCTGTCAGTCCGAGCTTTGCACCCGAAATAGGTGCATTCCCCCCAACCCCTTCATGGGCAGGGGAACAAGTTCTCCCCCAACCCCATCCATCAAATCCAACAATCGCGCTCATTTTGAAATCTCCGGAAGGGCCAAAAGGCTGAATAGGGTCGGAGACAGGGCCATAGAGACAGAGCGCGGGACCTCCCCCCCGGGGGTCTTGGCGGTCGAGCCCAGCAGCGCGAGACCCTTGCAGATCGCACCAGCTGGAGCGCTGTCCAAATGATTTTCAATCAGTGAGACATGCACCGCTTTTCCCTTTTGTTTCAATGCGTTGTTCATTCCGTCCGACTTTCATCATCCGAAGCTGGATTGTCCGCTTCGGTAACCTCTTGTTTTTGCTGGTCTTTGTAGGCCACGTCCGCAGGCACCATCCGACCGCCCGATCGACCGCTGATCACGCGGGCATTGTCGCCCGGGTGGGCGGTGCTCGGGGCGGATGGGACATTGACGACGACCGACTGCTGGACGCTGACGTCCGGCGTGGCCTTGGGCGCGCCATAGGGCAGCAGGGCGTCGGCTGCGCGCAGCTGGATCGTGTAGAGCTGGATGAACGTCGACAGCCGCGTGCCAGCACCGGGCACGGCAGGCTTGGTGCCGCCACCCTTCACTTTCTGGGTTGCGCCGTCGAAGGCCCAGGCGAGCACCAGCTCGGCCCGCTCCATGGCTGCCATCACGGCATCGCCGCTCGATGCCAGCCCAGCCATCTGCGCCAGCACGTCTTCCGGCATCGAATAGCCCTGGGCGGCGAGCCAGTCGCGCATCTGATTGTTCACCTTGCCCTTGGCACCCTTCGGACGGCCGACCGGCTTGTCCTCGACCAGGTCAACCGCGCTGCCGCGCTCATCTGGGAGGAAGGTCAGCTGCTCACCAGCATCGCGAACCTTGTCCAGACGCTCAGCAGCGGTCCGAGCCATGACTTCGAAAGAATTCTTGGGCTTAGCCATGCTCAAAAACCCCTTTTTTATTATATAACAGGGGGTTAAGTGCTGCCCACAACGCTACCCACAACGGTTTTAGGCCCTTTTGGCCTAGCGTTGTGGGTAGCGTTGTGCCTCTTTCTCTATATATATCAATGTCATAAGGTTTAGTCACAACGCCACAACGGAAAAACGGAGTTGCTCTCGTACGCGCGCACGCGTGCGTGCACACACACGAGAGGGGTCCAGTTCGGCGTTGTGGCGTTGTGGGTAGAGGGTAACCCGCTGTAGTTAAACGTCTTTTGCCCACAACAGAGGGCACAACGCTGGGGTTTTCATTTTGTGCGCCGTTGTGCCCCTGACCCATGGTCTGCGGCACTCGTCGCGCGTAGATAATGGCATCCCAGCGGGTGCGGGGGAAGCGCAAAGAATGACGCGAATTCAAGTGGTTGATCACAGCGTTCAACATCTTAGCCCCAATCCTCGACGTCATGCTTGGAGACCGGTGTGCCCACAACGTCATCGGCGCGCTCACGGTCCATCGGGAAGCTGGTCAGGCCCGGGATCGACTTGATCGGCATCAGGTAGCCGCGTGATCGAATACCGGCCAAGGTGAGAGGGTGCGGGGTTGGTGTGGCACCCGGAACACGGGACGCTGATTGCTTCCAGACGCCACCGGCCCAGTCCGAGTTCCGGAACAGGTCCTTCAGCTGCTGAAGCTGCTGGTTGGCGATGAACAGCTGCGCCTCTTCGCCCGTTCCGCTGACCCGCAGGCCGACGCTGGCCAGCTGTGTGTTACACCGCTGCTGGGTGATGCGCAGGCTGCTGTGGCCCTCATCGTCCGGGTGTCGGAGCCCCTCTGGCGTGCCAGGCAGGCCAGCCGCGCCCATCACCCACTGGGCGATGTTGTACTGCTGACCTTTTCGGTAGGGATCATACTGCTGACCCATGAGGTGCAACAGCATGGCATCGGCATCGTTCACCGTGTCTTCGCGATCGGCGTTGGCGATGAAGGCGATCTTCTTCGCCCAGCTGGCCATGACATCTTCCGTCGCGATGTCTGCTTGGCTCGCCATATCCGCCATCGCGAGGACTGTGCCCCAGTTGTCGGCATCGCGGCCCATAACACCTTCATGCTCCAGTGCGTGACGCCACGCGGACATGCGGTCAGGCCAGCTGTCCCACCGATCGATCAGCAGCTTCTTCAGGCGCGCGCCGCGTGCCCGCCATGTGCGGGGCTGCAAGTTCAGCTTGGCCGCGCCCTTATCGAGCGGTTTCATCTCCAACCGGATCAGACGCTGGACGTCCTGTGTCTTCATCACACCGGGGATCAGGATGGAGCTGAAGAGGAAAGCTGAATAGACCTTGCCGCCCACGCCTGTCTGGTCGGCCGACCCGCGAAACCATTCTCCACCCGATGCCGCGACCCGCGCCAGAGCGATGATGTCCCGCTCCTTGGTCGATCGTTCATCGCCGGGCTCGAGCTCGTCGACGGCCACTGGCAAGCTCGATTGCCCGAGCTTGGATGTGATGCCGGACTTGGTGGCGTCGGTGGTCTGTACAAGGCCGTCGTCGCCGTGCAGCAGCTTGATCAGCTTCTGGAACTCAGACTTGCCTGATGCGGCCGGCGCAACCAACCAGAAGACTGGCCGCCAATCGAGAGCACCGCAAAGCATTTGCGTTGCGATCATGCCCAGAGATATGAACGGGTGCACATCCGGTACCGCCCAGTTCCAGGTCTCGATGGTTTTCAATATCTCGGGCACGGGGTCCGGGGCTTCATCAACCTCGTCAGGGTGCGGGATTGGGGGTTGTGCGGGATAGATATGCTTGCCCACCTTGCCGGGGCGCTTCTTCTCGCCGCGCACCAGCACCGCGTCACCGGCGTGATAGATCAGCCGGCCGTCGTCATCCGTCCAGGCGCCAACGCCGCGCACGTCGTTCAGCGGGTTAAAGACACCCAGCTCCGAGGTCGCCTCATACATCGCCATGCTGGCCTTGTAGGCGTCAAAGCGACCGGGTTTGCGCACCCAGCTGTCGCCCTTGTATTCCCACTGGGCGAAGTTGAAGCACAGCTTGGGGATCTGGTGGCCGAACAGCGACTGCATGAACTGGCCCTCCAGCTTCTTGGCTCCACGCATCTGGCCCAGCACATCGAGGAAGTAATGATGATCCCCACGCACGCCCAATGGCGTCACCGGGCAGCCATCGTAGATTTCTCCTTTGGGACGGCCGCGATAGCTGCGATCTCCGTCTTCCGGGGGCTGACCCGGCGGGGGAGGGGTATCGCCACCACCACCTGCACTGTCATCCGCCCGCGGGGCCTCCGGTGCATTGTCCAATGCATCGCGCAGCTCGTCTTTGGTGGGGCGGTTTGGGGCTTTGCGGTAGCTGGCGCGATCCTGATTGCCCAGCCACGCGTCGTTACTTGCCTGCTCTGTCACGTCTGTTGTGCCTCCAATTCATTGGCGACCGAGGCAACGCGATCGCAAAACTTGCGCCGGCGGGCGCTCTTCTTTTCTCCATAGGGGCCGGGTGCGAGGGTTCGGGACGCCTGCAAGGCCTTATCCAGCAAGCTCAATGCTGTGGCGTAGAACTGGCGATCGAGGACATCCTTCTCTTTGAAGTGCGGATGCAGCAGGCCGAGATGATCAATCCCGGCCCAGCTGCCGTGTCCAAAGGCGACGCCGTAGCGGCCGAGGCGGATTTCTGTGCGAAAATTCATGTTATCCGCCCATGATTTTTGAGCTGCTGCGCTTCGGCAACGTCAGCACATTTCAGAAGATCGGCCGCCACACGGCGTGCGGTCTCGGGCTGCATCGAGGCCGCCGCGAAACCATCGCCGCCAGCGTCGTTCATGACCAAGTGGATGGATTGGCAATCGCAGTCTGAACCGCAGTTCCCGATCTCCAAAGTGTCGGCTGCTAAGAGGGCGTTCATTGCATCACCCAGATGCAGCCTTTGGTTTCACAGGCCATGTGCAAATGCGCTTTAGAACCAGCCAAATAGGCTCGGATTTTCGACCCGCAAACTGGGCATTTTGTCCAGGCACGGGGCTTGTTCTTTTTCAACATTGCCGTGCGCATACAGAGCGCCAAATTTAAGGTTTCGCCGATCCGGTCGCGCGCATCGCTTTTGATTTCAGCTTGGGTCATCCGGCTTCCTTTCCTTGATCATGCCCTGCGGCCGAGGCGCGCAGAGCGTCGTTCAAATCCTTGCCGCCCCAGCGGTTCTGAAACAGCTTCACCCGGCGGCCGGCCTTTTGGTGCTGCGCGACGGCGCGCTCCAGCTGCTCGCGGGCGGTGTCGTTGTCATCGAGGTCGGCCACCAAGGTCAGATCAGTCACTGTGTCGGGCAGGGCGACGAAGCCGAGGTTCCCAAGGGAGATGGCCGCCAGAACGCGGGCTTCTGGCTTCAGCATCACGATCGACAGCGCGTCCTCGATGCCTTCGGCCATGAACAGATGCGTGCCCGCAGGCGCATGGCGCAGTCCGACAGGCTTGCCGCCACGGGGGCCAATGCCCTTCCAGATGTGGATCGCAGAGCCGTGGTATTCGCCCAGGACCTTTTTGGCGGCGGGCACCGGGGCCTTGTTCCACCGGCCCTGGGCATCGCGCGCCAGATAGGTGCGGTGGACGGCCACGTTTTCACCGCGCTGGTTCGTCGCCATCGCCACCATTGCAGGATAGCTGCCTTCGAACACTTCGCCGGTCTTTGGATCCTCGTGGTAGTAGCTGCACTCGGGCACAAAGCGCAGAACCCGCGGCTGGCGGCCTAGCGCGCGCAGATCGATGCAGCGTTGATCGCGCAGGTAGAACTCCACCGGCGTGTTGGCGATGCGCTCTTGTCCGCCGAGCCAGATTGCCTGCGCCTGGGCGCTTCGTGCCCGTTTCCGCGCTCGATCTTCTGCTTCTGCTTTGGATCGACGCACAGCAGCTTTGCGCGCTACTTCCTTGCGGCGGGCGATGTCTTCAGGGCTGTCTGACCGCAGGCCAAGAAAAGAACGGGCTTCGCGCACCGCCTGGGCGAGATCACAGTCCAGCGACAGGGCGATCAGATCGAGCACATCGCCATATCCTTTGCCGGGTACGCTGCCCACGGCATAGTCATTCCAGCGCCCCGCATCCGCTCCGGTCATGGTGACGCAGAAGCTCCCGACCGAGCGATCCGCGCGGCCGGGGTTCAGGGTAAAATACTTGCCGAATGCCGTGTAGGAGCCTTTGGCCGGCGGCGCATATTGCGCCACCACGCCGTCGAGCTGGTCCAGCAGCATGGATTTGATTTCATCCAGCGAGTATGTGGGGCGCTGTGACATGATCAGTCAGACCGCAGTTTGGCAAAAAGCGCACGACGTATGAACCACAAGCCGATGCGAACCATCGTCCAGCGATCAAAACACCAGCATATATCCAGTTCAGGGTTCAGATCATTGATGTGAAGCACATAGCGATATTCAGGATTTCCGCCCTGGTACTTCATTTCCAAGCGCGGGCCCTCCCGGCTCCACAAAACCCCATTGTTCTCTTTCATGGCTTTTCCCCTCGAGTTCAGATTTCGGCGCGCAGCTTCAGAACCCGGATGAGCCGGATCTGATGATCGATCGAGGTCGGGTTTGTGTTCAGCGCGCGCCAGCGGGTGATGATGGTCTCTTTGGTTTTTCCCAAGGCTTCTGCGACAGCGGCCGTGCCATCACCGCGGGCCATCCCCTGGACTAGGGAAAAGTCTCGCTTCGCTGTCCAAGCACCAGCGTAACCGAGAGCATTGAGGTGGGCATAGATTTCACGCTCGTCTGCTGAGAGGAGGCTGGTGTCGTGCGCAGGAGAAGGGGTGGCCGCGCCGGTTGCCGGTGGCGCGGCCTGGGCGGCTGCGTTTGCTGCTTTAGCTGCCTTTGGGGGGGCTTGTTTCGCAGCGGGCGCAGGCCCATCCTTAAGCAGAGGCGGTTTATCGCGTGCCGTATCCGATTTTTGGCTTTTCTGGGAAGATATTAAGCTTGCTATCGCAGGCGACTTTTCAGCCAGCTTATGATCCACGCGAGATGGTAAGGCGTCCTCGTCGGCAGGGTCTTCCTCGCCCGGCATTTGCAGATCAGCGGGCAATACGATGCGCAGATCTAGCATCACGCCTCGCGGTCCGCGTCGGACCACAGAGCTCACGCCGGCATTCTCGAGCTGAATGATTGTGTACTCGACGATTTCGATGATCCGCTCGCCCTGTTTGGCCAGTGCAGACATAGACGCCACCTGTTCCTTCCATTGGTCCAAAGCGGTCACGCTGCGCCCTCTTTCTGTTCTTGGAAAACTTCGTAGGATCGGCCTGCGCGCCATGCGGCGAACTTTGCAACGGAGGTGTTGGCATCGAGGTGCGCTCGGAACGAGAGTTCCCCGCTAAAATCGACAGACACGATGACCTGTTTTGCCGCGGCCACCATCGGCGCCACGATTGGATGATCTTCAGTGACCAACGGCAGGACATCGCGCAGGATTTCCATCCACATCTTCTGATTGGGCTGCGACACCACGCGCTCCGTCGCGAACCACGTGAGCGCAAAGGCCAGCGTTTGATCTGCCGCAGAAAAGCGTGCATCTATGCCTACTGGATCAGCCATAGATATCGGCCCTCCCGGCATCGACAGGTTCGTGCTGGACTAGCGTTCGGATCGCGTCGGTTAGTGCTAATCCGATCTGAACCAGGCGCTCCCTATCGAACCGACATTCCTCGTACTGGACGGCAAAGGTGGTAATGGCGCGAAACAGCGGCTCGTCAGAAGACATTGCTTCTTCGGCACGGGTCACGATGGCATCGACATCCTCGCGGCTTAGATCGTTGCAGCGCGCGCGCATGCCGATCGACAGAGCCTCGAGGCGAACGGACTTGCGTAGATTAAAGCCCATCACACAGCTCCGATAAAAAAGCGTGCAGACCGTCCGCGCCCACGGCGGTCTGCACGCAAGTCCGGATCGCGGCGCTCCTAGCGGCGCTGTACCTCATGGGCCAATAGCAATCCGGTTGTCCGGTAGGGATGAGATGCCGGGCAACTCTCATTCCGCTGCAATCTCTTGCGCGGACATATTCTCCAGCAATGCATCAATCTCGGCGTGGCTCGCGCCCCAGATCAGGTGCTCAGCGGTCAGTGGGATGCCGTGCCGCCTAGCGTATTTCAGCAGGCCGCGATTTACACGCGGCGGCATGTCGCCAGCGTCACGATATTTCGAAGCGCGCCGCCAGCCGTAACCGGCCTTTTCGCCCATACTGACGATCCGAGCCAATTCGCCAATGGGGGCGATCAGGCGTTCACATACTTCCAGTGGTGTAAGGTTGCTACTCATGACACGACATGTAGCTGCGGGACATATATCTTGGCAACTAAAAAATACAGAATTTGTATCGTGAAATTATAGTTGCGAGTAGCTACTTGCTGACAAATGGATGACAAGTGGTTCAAACAGCAGCAGAAACGCGTCGGTGCGACAGCCGAAGATATTGCGCAAAAAATGGGTCGCACGCGCGCGAACGTTTCGAATATCTATACCGGCCGTCAGAAAATGTCGCTGGAATGGGCTCGGGCATTTGCCGAAGTGTTACAGGTTCCTATCGACGAGGTCTTGAAGCGCGCGGGAGTGTTGAAGCCCGTTGAGGCGCGCCGGGTCACGCCCGAGTTTGCAGATAGTGATGCGGCACCCTGGGGCGACAAGAGCAATAGCAGAGATGGTGTGTACAACATCGCTGCTGCGTTGGGTGGCGCCAGGCCGGGTGTTGACGTTTGGCAAATAGAAAGGGGCGCGCTGAGCCTTATGGGCTATTTCCCTGGTGATATGATCTTGCTCGACACCCATCAATCAGAGCTCTGCAAGGCCGGCGATGTGGTGATCGCGCAGAAGTATGACGGCAAGACTGGTGCATCTCGGATGTTGCTTCGCAGGTACGAGCCCCCTGTCTTGGTTGCCGCAAGTCCTGAAGCAGCGGATCGCCGCGTGGATGTTGTGGACGGCTCCAATGTTCTTATAAGGGGCAAAATCATAGGTAGCTGGCGAGTTGTGTGACGGCCCACCTAAAATAAAAATATAGAAAAACTATAAAATTTAGTTGACAGTTGCGGGTATCAACTCCTAACTCTTGTGTGAAGACGTCACACAGGAGCTGACATGACACAGGTTGCCAACCTTCCCACGGTCCCGAATGCTATGGCTGGGCCGATCACCGACAAAATGCTCGAACAGGTCATCTGCGCCGGCACAACTGCGCAGAAGCACAGCGAGCTATCGGACGCCGATGCAGCGTTGCTCATCATCACCATCCCCCAGATTGCTACGGAGCTGCTTCATCGCCGTCGCGCCATGGGTGTCATCGCGGACATGACCCAACTCGACAACGTCACGTTCATAACTTCGGCCCGCGACAATGGCTGATCTTGCTGATCCTGCGGCCCTGATCCGATCGATGGCGCCCGAAGAGCGTCGCGGCTTTCTCTATGCCTGCGACGTCATGCACAGCTGGGCAGGGCAGATCGAAGAGAAGGCCCCGACGCTCCGGGGCGCTGATCTCGATATTCCGCTCAGCCTTCAGATGCAGAATTCAGCCCGCTTCGCGCAAGGGCTTGCCGACGCGATGAAGCGTCAGGCGTCTGCATAGACTTTCTGCCGGGGGTCGCCAGCGGGTCTGCTCGACCGCCCTCACAACCCACAAGCCCGACAGGCTGGCGACACTGTCCGGTAAACCATCAGGCAAAGACATGGAACTTATTCGAGACATTCTGGTAGCGATCGGTGGGGTGACCGTATTATCGGCCGCGCTGGCCGTTGTTCTTCTGCTGGTGCCACCGCGGCGCTCTCAGCCACGCAACCACCCAGAGGCGCAGGACGACTTCTCGGTTTCTTTGAAGCGCTGGTCCGATGTTCAGAAAAGGAAAGGGCAGTGATTTTCATAACCGCAAGTGATGTCGCGGCGCTTACAGGGTTCTCCGATGGCGCTGCATTCCTGCAAGCGCGGCCGCGTCTGGAGCGTGACCACGATTTCCCGTTGCCGATGCCGACCTGCTTGCGGCCGTTGAAGTGGCGCAAGGATGCGGTGACGTCGTGGGTTGACCTGCAATGCCGGCCGACTTCCGACGATCCCTTCGTGGGTGGCCCAAATGTGGTGCTGCTTGAGGAGGCGCGTCGGGCATGAGTGGCGCGGCACCCATCACAGACAAGATCGCCAGCCTGCGCCAGCGCCGTCGGGCCGATGGTGGGTGGCGAGTATGGTGGGAGCCAAATGCCTCCGCTCGGAAACTTGGTTTTCAGTCTGTTGAGCTCAATGGCGATCGGCCGACCTGGTCAGCCCGTGAGGCAAAGCGCCTGAACGATGATGTCGATCGGAAGCGGCGCGGTGACACGGCACCAGCGCGCGGTAGCGGCGGCAGGACGATTGATGCTCTGATTGCTGACTATCGGCATTCGGTGGCGTTCAAAGAGCTCTCCGATGCGACCCGGCGCAGCTACGCCATCAATTTGGCGGTGATCGAAACAAAGTGGGGTCCAAGAAACGTCGTGGACTTCTCCAAGCCGATCCTCCGCACTTGGTACGAGACCGTTTATTCCGCTTCAGGCCCCGCGCAAGCATTGGCCTTGATCCGCATGTTCTCGATCCTCATGAGCCACGCTGAAGTGCGAGGATGGCGCGCAGAAAATACCAACCCTTGTTTCAAACTGAAGATGAAGGCGGTGCGCAAACGACACCGCACGGCCAGCTGGGCGGAATTCGATGCTCTGGTCCAAGCCGCGCAGTCTTTGGGCTATCATGCTGTTGCTTGCGGAATTGTCCTGGCGACACTTCAGGCGCAACGTCAGACCGATGTCATAAACGCCAAGGTTGCTCATTTCCGCGAGGTCGATGTGGTCGGCATCGATGCGCCGGTGATGATCTGGGAGCTGATACGCTCCAAGCGCGAGAACTATGGCGTCATGCCCATCCACCCCGAGGCACAGCCCTACTTGCGGATGCAACTGCCCGTCGAAGGTGAAGATCGCACCTATCTGCTGATCGATGAAGCGACCGGACAACCCTATTCCGGCGATCTTTTCCGGAAACGTTGGGCCGCGATCCGCGCTCTGGCAACCAAGTCTGCACCAGGTCTAGCCAGTCTACAATTTCGGGATCTGCGTCGAACCTTCGGGGTTTGGTCCCGCGCCGGGGGCAGCACGAAAGAGGATGTCGGTGATGTCCTGGGCAACTCAGCCGCGCTCGATCCGCAGCTGGGCGAAATCTACATGCCACCCTCATTCCACACGGCCGCGCGTGCGGTGGCATCGATCCAGCGGCCAACTGAAACCAAGAGGAAAAAAGCATGACCCAAAAACAGGAAATGGGCAGGCTGGCGATGCGTGTCGAGGGCGATCTATGGGTCGCATACTACGCATTGCCAAAGACCATGGATGGCGCGTTGTTTTTGGGCTCGATCCAGATGGCGTTCGTCCAAGACGAGAGTGCGAAGCAGATTTTCATGGCGCTCATGCGCGATGCAGTGTCTCTTATTATCAAGGGACAGACTGGCGTCGATCCAGAGTGGCCTGATCCTTTCGGTAAACCATCTCCACAGCACGAACGTGGCGGGCGCGCTTGAGAACTATTTTCGGAGAAACCCATGTTTGATGTGATTGGATGCGGTGAAGGATGGCAGGTGCGCAAGAATGGCCGACCTGTAGGCAACGTCTACAAAACGGAAGAAAGAGCTTTTGCGCTCATTAATCGTCTGACGCGCGAAGAAAAGCTATCCGATCGACCTTGCATCACCTGCCGAACTGCATTCAAATCCGAAGGCCCACATCATCGCATGTGCCGGCCTTGCCGACAGCTGGCTACTGGGATGTTGGTAGTATGATTGGCGGCTGTCCGACTCGGACGGGTTCGGACGGTCGGACGGCCTAATTCAGACGAAGCGCCAATGGTCTGAATTTTAAGGATTAAGTGGTGCCCCCACACGGACTCGAACCGCGGACCTACTGATTACAAATCAGTTGCTCTACCAGCTGAGCTATAGGGGCACTGAGGGCTCATTTAGAGAAATGGCGCGGGGGGTGCAAGAGGGGAAATGAGAGTTTCTTTCGGATTTTACACGCGGCGCGAGACGGGCTATTCATCGCCAAGATTTTCAAGGTTGAGCGGAGTATCATGCAGCTCGTTTTGCACACAGGTGTTCATTTCACAGAAGACGAGCGGCTGCTGAAATGCCTGCTGCGCAATCAGGATGATTTTGCCAAAACCGGCGTCAAAGTGCCCGGGCCCAGCACCTATCGCAATCTGTTTCGCGATACGCTCAACGCGATGCATAAGGCAGAGCCTTCTGAGGTGGCGCGGGATGTTTTGCTTGATGCGATTCTCGATGAGGACGCAGCCAGCCGGGTGATCCTGTCGGATGCGAATTTCTTTCGCTCGCCCGCCACGGCCCTGCAAGAGGGGGTGCTCTATCCCGCCGCCGCGGTTCGGATGTTGCGCATGGCGCAACTGTTTCCCGAGGACGAGATTCGCATCTTTATGGCGATCCGAAACCCCGCGTCGCTGGTGCCGGTGCTCTATGACAAAGCGGCGGACAAGACTTCGGCGGCCTTCTGGGGGGGGCGGGGGCCGGAAGACCTGCGCTGGTCTGAGACGATTGCCCAATTGCGCGAAGCGGCACCGGGCATTCCGATCACGGTCTGGTGCAACGAAGACACGCCGCTGATCTGGGCGCAGATCATCCGCGAGATGGCCGGATTGGAGCCGGAGACAAAGATCAAAGGCGGCTTTGATCTGTTGCACGCCATCATGTCCGAAGAAGGGATGCGACGGTTCCGCGGCTATCTCGACACCCATCCAGAGATGTCCGAGGCGCAGAAACGGCGTGTGATCACGGCGTTTCTCGATAAATACGCGCTGGAAGAAGAGATCGAAGAAGAACTCGACATGCCCGGCTGGACCGAGGAATTGGTCGAGCGGATGACGGCGCTTTATGACGCGGATGTCGAAGTCATCCGCGCCATGCCGGGCGTCAGCCTGATCGCGCCTTAAGTGCCAGCGGCGGCCAATTCGGTGATCACATCATAGGCCATGGCCACATCCTCGGCCGTGGCGGTGAAGGCACCTGCCTGAAAGCGGATCACCAATGCCCCGTCGATACGGGTCTGGGTCAGGTAAATGCGACCATCGTCGTTGATGCGATTGAGCAGGTCTTGGTTATGCGCATCAAGGTCTGCGGTCGCGAGATGGCGGAAGGTGAAGAGCGAGAGCATCGGCTGGGTCACGACCTCAAAACCCTCCGTCGCCTCCAGCCGCGCGGCCAAGCCCTGTGCCCATGTCACATGGTTTCGGATCATTTCGCGCAGCCCGTCCAGCCCATGGGCGCGGATCAGAAACCATAGTTTCAGGGCGCGAAAGCGGCGGCCCAGTGGGACCGACCATTCGGAATAGTTCACGATCCCATCCGCGCCGTGGGTTTTCAGGTATTCCGGCTGGATCGCCAAAGTCCTGACCAAATCGTCGGGATTGCGCAGGAAATGGGTGGTGCAATCAAACTGCGCGCCGAGCCATTTATGCGGGTTCATGACCACGGAATCGGCCCGCTCGACCCCGGCCCAGAGGCTGCGGAACTCAGGGCAGATCATCGCCGATCCGGCCCAAGCGGCATCGACATGGGTATAAAGCCCCTCGGCCTCGGCCACATCCATCACGGCGGCGATGTCATCGCTGGCACCCGCGCTGGTGCCGCCGGTGCAGGCGATGATCCCCGCCGGCAGATGCCCCGCCGCGCGGTCGGCAGCGATGGCGGCGCGCAACGCATCGGCATCCATCGCGCGGGTTGGGCCGTGGGTAGGGATGCGCACAAGGTTCTCTTCGCCCAGCCCCGCAATCCAAATGGCGCGGTCGACCGAGGTGTGCACCTCGGCCGAGCAATAGACCCGCAGGCGCGGCTGGCCCGACAGACCTGCCTTGTTGCCCTGCCAATTCAATGCCCGCTCCCGCATCGTCAGCACGGCGCAAAGCGTGGCGGAACTGGCGCTGTCTTGGATCACCCCGGTGAACCCATCGGGCAGACCGATCGCTTGGCGCATCCAATCGCAGACGCGGGTTTCCAGCTCTGTCGCCGCCGGAGAGGTTTGCCACAGCATACACTGCGCCGCGATGGCAGAGACGAAATATTCCGCCAGCACCGAGACAGGCGCGGCGTTGGCCGGGAAATACGCAAAGAACCGGGGGTGCTGCCAATGGGTCATGCCGGGCATGATGGTCTGCTCAAAATCGTCGAAAATCGCCTGCATCGCCTCGGCCCCCTCGGGCGGCGCATCGGGCAGGGCAGAGAGCACCGCGCCGGGCGCCACCTGTGCACGCACCGGACGGTCGCGCAGACCTGCGTGGTAATCTGCGGCCCAATCGGCCGCACGGCGGCCCCACTGGCGGAAATCCTCCCAGTTCATCCGCGGCTCCTGTCGTTTTGAATTCTGGTTGTCATCCGCATTTCCTGCCCCATGTTGTTGTATTGTCTCACTGTTGTTCCGCGCGGCTTGGCCTCTTCAAGAATGATGCCGCAGCGGTTATGGTGATCGTCACGCCCTTTTGGGCGCTCTTTGACTTGGTAAGTAGCGATCAGGAAACCGTCAAGAATGGCCACAATGCCCCCCCTGCGCCGCACTGCCCGCTCCCTTCCGATTGCGCTATTGCGCGCGCGGGAAAGGGTGATGGGGCCGATCCGGGAAATCCTGAACGAAAGCGGCATCTCGGAACAGAAGTTTCGCGTTCTGCGCGTGGTCGAGGAATCCGGCCCGATGGAGCAGACAGCGCTGGCGCAGCAAGCCTGTCTGCTGTTGCCGAGCCTGACCCGCATGCTGCGCGCGATGGAGCAAGAAGGGCTGTTGAGCCGGGCCAGTGATCCCGACGACGGGCGCAAATCTATCGTCACGATCACCGATCAGGGCCAGCAGGTGCTGCAAGACCACGCGGGCGACGCCGCCGCGTTGTTTTCGGATTTCGAAGCCCGTTTCGGCAAGCAGCGGATGGAAGACCTGCTGGATATGCTCGAAGACCTCGTTAATCTGGACATGCAGAAAAAGACTGACGGGCCAAAGAAAGACTGACGCGTAGGGAGGTTAGCTCCCCTTTACTGCCCGCCGCACCGCGCAAATTCCGGCCAGCGCCATGCGGTTGCTCTCGGCCTCTGTCGCCGGGGCGCCCTGCTGGGTCAGGGCCCGCAGGTAAAGCTGCGCCGCGCCGCCCGTGCCGATCACCGCCAGCGTTTGCCCCAGCCAATAGGCCCGCGCCGCCGCAAGTTCCGCGCCGATCAGCGTGCCAGCCAACCGCGCCTCTGCCGTCGGCGGCGGGATATCCTTCAAAGCCAGATCAGCCCGGATGGAGGCCAAACGCCCCGCCAGCCGCTCGGGTCGCGACAGCCCATCGCTGAGCGCATCGTCAAAGGCCGTGTCGTCCAGCGCCGTGCCCTCGGCTGGGGTGCCATCGCCCAAAAGGTCCAGCAATTCCCCGGTCAGGAAAGTCTGAAAGCTCACCACTTCGCCCGCGCTGATCTGCGCCCAGACCGAAGTCGCGCCCGGCAAACAGATCACCCCGTCCCAGTCCTTATTGAGGCTCAGAAAACCCGCGATCCGTGTCTCGGCCCCTTGCAGCAGCCCGCTGGGGCTTTGCTGCCGCAGGGCGGGGATGACCTGAAGGTCGAAGTTTTCTGTGGGGAGAGGCGTCGCACCTTTGGCAGTGGCGGTGCAGGGCACCATGCGGGGTGCGGCGGCGGTCAGCCCTGCGGGCAGGCCTGCCACAAAGACCGGCAAACGCGACAATTGCCACGGCGCGGTGAGTGTCTTGAGCGTGGCGTCAAAGGCCGAGGCGCTGGTCAGGCCCGCCGGGTCGCACTCCGCCGTGGCGGTCTCCAGCGCCGATCCGCCCTGCATCGCCCAGACCTGCAACCGCGCGTCTTGGACCTCAACCGCCAGCCAGTCTGCTTTGCTTACATCGGTCATCGCACTGCCTCTCGTCGTGAATTTCCGTCTGGCATAGGCCCTGTGGGCTGCGGGTTCAATGCATCCGATGCCCTGTCAGCCGTGAGATCGCCCAATTACTTCAAGCCTAAAATATTTATCCTTGAACGAAAAAGCGACTCAGCCTAGGCTCCGTTCCAAAGCGAACCAGAGGGGAATTTCGATGCGTGCAATCTGTCTTGGCGGCGGTCCTGCGGGGCTGTACTTCGCGATTTCGCTGAAACTGCGCCAGCCCGAGGCCGATGTGACGGTGCTGGAACGCAACCGCGCCGATGATACCTTCGGCTGGGGCGTTGTGCTGTCGGATGAAACGCTGGATAATCTTGAGGTTAACGACCCCGTCTCGGCACGCGAAATCCGCAGCCATTTCGCCTATTGGGACGATATCGCCCTGCACCACAAGGGCAACGTGATCCACAGCACCGGCCATGGTTTCTGCGGTATTGGGCGCAAGCGGTTGCTGCTGATCTTGCAAGAGCGGGCGCGCGCGTTGGGCGTGAACCTGCAGTTCGAGACCGAGGTCAAGGATGCCTCCGAATACATGGACGACTACGATCTGGTGGTCGCTGCCGACGGGCTAAACTCCAAAACCCGGATGGAGTTCGAAGATACGTTTCAGCCCGACATTGACGTGCGCCGCTGCCCCTTTGTCTGGCTCGGCACGCATCAGAAATTCGACAACGCCTTTACCTTCATCTTTGAAAAGACTGACAAAGGCTGGATCTGGGTCCACGCCTATCAGTTCGACAAGGACACGGCGACTTTCATAGTCGAATGCAGCCAAGACACCTTTGACGCCTATGGATTTGGCGAAAAGGCCCAAGAAGAAACCATCGCGATCTGCGAAGAGATCTTTAAGGATCACTTGGACGGGCACAAACTGATGACCAACGCCAGCCACATCCGCGGTTCGGCCTGGATCAAGTTCCCCCGCGTGCTTTGTGAAAAGTGGAGCCACGAGAATGTCGTGCTTTTGGGCGATGCCTCGGCCACGGCGCATTTCTCGATCGGGTCGGGCACGAAACTGGCGTTGGAATCTGCGATCTCGCTGGCGAAACATGTTACCGACGACAAAGACCTGACCACGGCGTTCGAGAAATACGAAGAAGCCCGCCGCCTTGAGGTGCTGCGTCTGCAATCGGCGGCGCGCAACTCGGTCGAATGGTTCGAGGATGTTGAGCGTTACCTTGACCTCGACCCGGTGCAGTTGAACTATTCCATGCTGACCCGCAGCCAGCGGATCAGCCACGAAAACCTGCGCGAGCGTGACCCCAAGTGGCTGGAGGGGGCCGAGAAATGGTTCCTCGACCAAGCGGGTGCCGACAGCAATGGCCCCGTCCGCGCGCCGATGTTCGCGCCGTTCCAACTGCGTGACATGAAGCTCGAAAACCGCATCGTCGTCTCGCCGATGGCGCAGTACAAGGCCGTTGATGGCTGCCCGACCGACTGGCATTTCGTGCATTACGCCGAACGCGCCAAGGGCGGCGCGGGGCTGGTCTATACCGAGATGACCTGCGTCTCGCCCGAGGGCCGCATCACGCCGGGCTGTCCGGGCCTTTATGCGCCTGAGCACGAGGCCGCGTGGAAGCGCCTGACCGACTTCGTCCATGCCGAGACCGAAGCGAAGATTTGCTGCCAGATTGGCCACTCGGGCCGCAAGGGCTCCACCCAACTGGGGTGGGAAGAAATGGACGCGCCGCTCAAGGCGGGCAACTGGGACATCATCTCGGCTTCCGCGATCCCGTGGTCGGAAAACAATGCCCTGCCCAAAGCGGCGACACGCGAAGACATGGACGCGATCCGCGACGAATTCGTCGAAGCCACTCGCATGGCCGAGCGGGCCAACTTCGACATGGTCGAACTGCATGCCGCGCACGGCTACTTGATCTCGTCCTTCATCTCGCCGCTGTCGAACCAGCGCGAGGATGCCTATGGCGGCAGTCTTGAAAACCGCATGCGCTACCCGCTTGAGGTCTTCAAAGCGATGCGCGACGCATGGCCCGAAGGCAAGCCGATGGCGGTGCGCATCTCGGCCAACGACTGGGTCGAAGAAGACGGCGTGACCCCCGACGAAGCCGTTGAAATCGCCCGTATGTTCAGCGACGCGGGGGCCGATATCATCGACGTCTCGGCAGGCCAGACCTCGAAACAGGCCAAGCCCGTCTATGGCCGCATGTTCCAGACCCCGTTCAGCGACCGCATCCGCAACGATGGCGGCATCAAGACCATGGCCGTGGGCAACATCTATGAGGCCGACCACGTCAACTCGATTCTGATGGCGGGGCGTGCGGATCTGGTCTGCCTTGCCCGGCCACATCTGGCCGATCCTTATTGGACCCTGCACGCTGGTGCCGCCATCGGCGACCGCCATGCCGATTGGCCGCTGCCTTACGGCCCGGGCCGCGATCAGGCATGGCGTCTGGCAGACCGCGCGGCGGAGATGGAGAAAGTATGAGCCATATCGTCATCACCGGCGGCGGCACCGGCGTAGGGGCCGAGATCGCCCATGCGGTGGCCGGAACCGGCGCCAAGGTCACGATCATGGGCCGCCGCGAAGCACCGCTGCGCGAGCAGGGCCTGCCGTTTCAGACCTGCGACGTGACCGATGCGGATGCCGTACAAGCGGCCTTTGCCGCCGCCCGCGCGGAAAATGGCCCGATCACCGGCGTCATCGCCAATGCGGGGGCGGCGCATTCCGCACCTTTCCACAAGATCACCGCGCATGACATGAGCGATATGATGGCGGTGAACGTCACCGGCGTCTTCAACGTCTGGCAGGCCGCGCTGTCGGAGATGAAAGACGCCGGGCAGGGGCGTTTGATCGCCCTGGCCTCCACCGCGGGCCTCAAGGGCTATCCTTACGTTGCGGGCTATGTCGCAGCGAAACATGGGGTCGTGGGTTTGACCCGCGCGCTGGCGATGGAACTGGCGCGCACGGGCATCACCGTGAACGCAATCTGCCCCGGCTTCATCGACACGCCGCTCTTGGAACGCTCGGTCGAGAATATTACCGCCACCACCGGCAAAAGCGCCGAGGAGGCCCGCGCCTTGCTGAAACGCGCAAGCCCGCAGAACCGCTTTGTCGAAACCTCCGAGGTCGCCGGTGCTGTGCTCTACCTGCTGTCGGACGCCGCGGCTTCGGTCAACGGCCACGCGCTGGCGCTATCGGGGGGCGAAGTATGAGCGACGTGGCCAAGGATCGCGTGCGCCTCTGGCTGCGGCTGCTGAAAGTCGTGCGCGGATTGGAGCAGGAATTGCGCGATACTCTGCGGCGCGAGCACAATACGACGCTGCCGCGGTTCGATGTGATGTCGGCCCTCTCGCGCCATCCCGAAGGGCTGAAGATGAGCCAGCTTTCGGGCGTGCTGCGCGTGTCCAACGGCAATGTCACCGGCATCGCCGATCGTCTGAGCGAGGAGGGGCTGGTCGAACGGATCCCGGTCCCCGGCGACCGCCGCGCGATGATGCTGCGCTTGACGCCCGCGGGCTCGGCGCAATTTGCCCGCCAAGCGCAGGCGCATGAAGACTGGATCAACGAAAAACTGCGCGGGATCTCCTCCGAGGAAGCCCGCGCCATGGCGGCCCGCCTGCAGGCTTTCGCCGCCCAAACGGAAGAAAAGGAAAAAGCCAATGCGCAGTGATGTGAAGCATTTCCAATGTGAAATCAAAGACCGGATCGCCACCGTGCGGCTTGACCGGCCTGACCGCAAGAACCCGCTGACCTTCGACAGCTACGCCGAATTGCGCGACTGGTTCCGCGATCTGGTCTATGCCGATGATGTCGATGTGGTGATCTTTGGCTCCAATGGTGGTAACTTTAGCTCTGGCGGCGATGTGCATGATATCATTGGGCCTTTGACCCGCATGAATATGAAGGAACTGCTGCGTTTCACCCGCATGACCGGCGATTTGGTCAAGGCCATCGTGAACTGCGGCAAGCCGGTCATTGCCGCCGTCGATGGCGTCTGCGTGGGCGCGGGCGCGATCATTGCTATGGCCTCGGACCTGCGGCTGGCAACGGCAGAGGCCAAGACCGCCTTCCTTTTCACTCGCGTAGGCCTTGCGGGCTGCGACATGGGCGCCTGCGCGATCCTGCCGCGCATCATCGGCCAGACACGGGCGGCCGAACTGCTCTATACCGGGCGCGCAATGTCTGCCGAAGAAGGGGAACGCTGGGGTTTCTACAACCGGCTGGTGACAGGTGAGACGCTGGAAGATGAGGCGCTTAAACTGGCGCAGAAAATCCAAGCCGGCCCGAAGTTCGCGCATATGATGACCAAGACGATGCTGGCCCAAGAATGGGCGATGTCCATCGAACAAGCGATCGAAGCCGAGGCGCAAGCTCAGGCGATCTGCATGCAAACGGGCGATTTTGAACGCGCCTACAACGCCTTCGTCGCCAAAGAACGCCCAGTCTTCGAAGGGGACTGAGCCACGAATAGCCAAAAGATAAACACGCGGGGAGGCGTAACCATGGCTGACAAAAGTTTTCTCGACTGGCCCTTTTTTGAGCCGCGGCACAAGGAGTTGGCGCTGGCTCTGGACGAGTGGGCGGCACGCGAGTTGAAGAACGTGGATCACGGCGACACCGATGGGGCCTGCCGCGATCTGGTGACGATGATGGGCCAAGACGGCTGGCTGCGCCACAGCGGCGCGGAGGGGGACGAGGTGCTTGATGTGCGCAGCCTTTGCCTGATCCGCGAAACGCTGGCGCGCCATGACGGGTTGGCGGATTTTGCCTTTGCTATGCAAGGGCTTGGCACCGGCGCGATCTCGCTTTTCGGGAGTGATGAGCAAAAGGCCGAATGGCTGCTCAAGACCCGTTCGGGGCAGGCGATTTCGGCCTTTGCCCTGACTGAGCCGCAATCCGGCTCAGACGTTGCAAACTCCACCATGACGGCCACGCCAGATGGCAATGGCTATGTGCTCGACGGGCGCAAGACGTGGATCTCCAATGGCGGCATCGCGGATGTCTACACCGTCTTCGCCCGCACCGGAGAGGCACCGGGCGCCAAGGGGTTGTCGGCCTTCATCGTGCCGGCCGATACGCCGGGGCTCAAGGTTGAGGAACGGCTTGAGGTCATGGCGCCGCATCCGTTGGCCACCTTGCATTTCGATGGCGTGAAACTGCCCGGCTCGGCGCTTTTGGGTGAGGCGGGGCGTGGCTTTGCCATCGCCATGTCGGTTTTGGATGTCTTTCGCTCCACCGTCGCCGCCGCCGCACTCGGCTTTGCCCGCCGTGCGCTGGACGAGGCGCTTTTGCGCGTCACCAGCCGTCAGGTGCAGGGCGCTCCTTTGAGCGAATTGCAAATGGTGCAGGGCCATATCGCGGACATGGCGCTTGACGTCGATGCTGCCGCTTTGCTGGTTTACCGCGCCGCTTGGACCAAAGACAGCGGCGCGCCGCGCGTCACCCGCGAGGCGGCGATGGCCAAGCTTTTCGCCACGGATCAGGCGCAAAAGGTGATCGACAAGGCCGTTCAATTGCATGGTGGCGACGGCGTGCGCAATGGCGAGGCAGTGGAGCGACTTTACCGCGAAATCAGGGCCTTGCGCATTTACGAGGGCGCGTCGGACGTGCAACGTATTGTCATCGCCCGCCAGACTTTGGGAGCCATGTCATGAAGCTGCACACGACCGGACATGAAGACACCTTCGCCCGTGAAAACCTGCCGCCCTGCGACCAGTGGCCGGACTTGCTGTTGGACCGCTTCGACTATCCCGACCGCCTGAACGTCGGCGTAGAACTCACTGACAAGATGGTGGAAAAGGGGTTTGGCGACCACACCGCACTGATCGGCAACGGGCGGCGGCGGACCTATAAGGAGCTGGCTGACTGGACCAACCGTCTGGCGTCCGCGCTGGTCGAGGATTTGGGGGTGAAACCCGGCAACCGGGTGTTGATCCGCTCGGCCAACAATCCTGCGATGGTGGCCTGCTGGTTGGCGGCGACCAAGGCGGGGGCGGTGGTGGTCAACACCATGCCGATGCTACGCGCGGGCGAGCTTTCGGCCATCGTCGACAAGGCCGAGGTCACCCATGCGCTCTGCGACACGCGGCTGATGGATGAGATGACGGCCTGCGCCAAAACCTCCAAATTCCTCAAAACGGTCGCGGGTTTTGACGGCACCAGCAACCACGACGCCGAGTTGGACCGGTTGGCGCTGGAAAAACCGGTGCAGTTCGAGCCGGTGGACACCGCGCAGGATGATGTGGCGCTCCTTGGATTTACTTCAGGAACGACGGGTAACCCAAAGGCAACAATGCATTTTCATCGCGATCTTCTGATCATCGCAGATGGCTATGCGCGCGAAGTGCTGAACGTCACGCCACGGGATGTTTTCGTCGGCTCGCCGCCCTTGGCCTTTACCTTTGGCCTTGGTGGCCTCGCGGTTTTCCCGCTGCGCTTTGGGGCCGCCGCGACGCTTTTGGAAACCGCAAGCCCGCCCAACATGATCGAGATCATCGAGAAGTACAAAGCCACCGTCTGTTTCACCGCCCCCACCGCCTACCGCGCCATGTTGCAGGCGATGGAAGAGGGCGCGGACCTCAGCAGCCTGCGTGCCGCCGTGTCTGCCGGAGAGACCCTGCCTGCACCGGTTTATCACGAGTGGCAGGAAAAGACCGGTAAACCCATGCTTGATGGCATCGGTGCGACGGAAATGCTGCATATCTTCATCTCGAACCGCTTCGACGACCACCGCGCCGCTTGCACCGGCAAGCCCGTCACGGGCTATGAGGCGCGGGTGATTGATGCGGACGGAAACGAGGTGCCGCGCGGCGAGGTAGGCCGTCTGGCCGTGCGGGGTCCAATCGGCTGCCGTTATTTGGGCGACAAGCGGCAGGCGGATTATGTCAAGGACGGGTGGAACATCACCGGCGACAGTTTCACCATGGACGAGGATGGCTATCTGCATTTCGCCGCCCGCAACGACGATATGATCATCAGTTCTGGCTACAATATCGCCGGGCCGGAGGTTGAGGCGGCGCTGTTGAGCCATCCTTGCGTCAGCGAATGCGGAGTGGTCGCCGCCGCGGATGACGCGCGCGGCTCTATCGTTCAGGCGCATGTGGTTCTGGTTGACGGAACGCCGGAAGATGCAAATACTATCAAGATATTGCAGGATCATGTTAAAGCGACCATCGCACCCTATAAATACCCGCGCGACATTCGTTTCATCAAAGAACTGCCCAAGACCGCGACCGGCAAGATCCAGCGTTTCGCGCTGAGAGAGGATACATGAGCAGTTTCGACGAAGCCTCCAAAGGCGCCAAGATGAATTTCGCCAAGGACAAGTCCTATGGCGATTACCTTGGGCTGGACCAAATCCTGACCACCGAGAACCCGCTCGACATGGCGCATGACGGGCTGCTTTTTATCATCCAGCACCAGACTTCGGAGCTATGGATGAAGCTGGCGATCCATGA
Source organism: Sulfitobacter sp. W002 (assembly GCF_025142135.1). Taxonomy (NCBI): domain Bacteria; kingdom Pseudomonadati; phylum Pseudomonadota; class Alphaproteobacteria; order Rhodobacterales; family Roseobacteraceae; genus Sulfitobacter; species Sulfitobacter sp. W002. Next base: position 1,566,370 of record NZ_CP081126.1, read on the forward strand.
GTTGACCGCCTGCCGAAAGGCGCTTCAGGCAGGGGAATTGCGCCAGAGTTTCAAGATGTTGACCCGTGTGGCACGTATCTTCGAGCAGCTTAATTCGGCTTGGGATGTGCTGCGGACCATGACGCCGAGCGAATATACCCAGTTCCGTCCGCACCTTGGTGCCTCTTCTGGGTTTCAGTCCTACCAGTACCGTCTGATCGAATACCTGCTGGGCAACCGGATCGCGGCGCTGACCAAACTGCATGAACACACGCCCGAACCCCATGCGGCGCTGGTGGCGGAGATGCAGCAGCCGAGCCTTTATCAGGTGGCGATTGATCTGCTTTGCACGCGGCTGGGGGAGCCGTCGCTTGCCGGCAGCCCCGAGCCGCAGGCTTGGCAGCCGAAGGCCGAGGTTCAAGCCCTGTGGAAACAGGTTTATGAAGACCCGACAACCCATTGGGAACTTTACGAATTGGCGGAAAAGCTGGTCGATCTCGAAGACTACTTCCGACGCTGGCGGTTCAACCACGTCACCACCGTGGAACGTATCATTGGTTTCAAGCGCGGCACCGGGGGCACCGCTGGGGTGACCTATCTGCGCAAAATGCTTGAGGTGGAGCTTTTCCCTGAGCTTTGGCATGTGAGAGGAGCACTGTAAGTGTCTGTTTTAAAAAAAGATCAGTTCATCCTGCCGGAGGGCGTCATCTACCTCGACGGCAATTCGCTGGGGCCATTGAACAAGGCCGCCGCCGCGCGAGTGCAGGAGATGATCACTGCTGAATGGGGTGAGATGTTGATCCGCGGCTGGAACCAAGCTGGTTGGATGGAACAGCCCGCCCGCGTCGGCAATATGGTGGCCGGGATCGTTGGCGCGCCGGAAGGGTCGGTCGTGATGGGCGACACCCTGTCGATCAAGGTTTTTCAAGCGCTGGCCTCGGCGCTGAAGCTGCGCCCGAACCGCAAGGTGATCCTGTCGGACAGCGGCAACTTCCCGTCGGACCTCTATATGGCCGAGGGGCTGGTGGGGCTGTTGGAGCAGGGCTATGAGCTGCGCACCGTCGCGCCAGAAGAGGTGACGGGGGCCATCGGCGAAGACATCGCCGCGGTGATGCTGACCGAGGTCGACTACCGCACTGGGCGCAAACACAACATGAAAGCGATCACCGAATTGGCCCATGCCAATGGCGCGGTGATGATCTGGGATCTGGCGCATTCGGCGGGGGCACTGCCGGTGGACCTCGCGGGCAGCAACTGCGAATTCGCGGTTGGCTGCACCTATAAGTACCTCAACGGCGGGCCGGGTGCGCCGGGCTTCATCTATGTGCGCCCCGATTTGGCCGACGAAGTGCAACCTGCGCTGGCCGGTTGGCTGGGGCACCGCCAGCCATTCGCTTTCGAGCAAAACTACCAGCCCGGACAGGGGATCGAGCGGATGCGCGTCGGCACCCCGCCGGTGATCCAGTTGACCGCGCTTGAAGTGGCGATGGAGCTTTGGGCGGATGTGGACATGCAAGAACTGCGCGCGGCCTCTATCGCGCTGCAAGAGCAGTTCATCGAAGAGATCGAGCGTGACGTGCCGCAGCTGACGCTGGCCAGCCCGCGCAACAGCGCCGAGCGGGGCAGTCAGGTGTCGTTCCGCTTTGACGAAGGCTATGCCGCGATGCAGGCCGTGATCGATCGTGGCGTGATCGGCGACTTCCGCGCACCCGATATCATGCGTTTTGGCTTCACGCCGCTTTATATCGACGCCGAGGATGTCTCCAAAGCGGTCGCGATTATCCGCGATGTGATGGAGAACCGTCTCTGGGATAACGAAAAATACAAGACCCGCGCGCGGGTGACCTGACAGCATCAGGTGCAGGCGCTAAGCTGGCAAGACGACCCAATTGAACGGGCCCGGTAAAGAGGCCCAAACCAACCAAGGGAGACTGAAATGAAGATGAAATCACTTGTGATGGCGGCCTCGGTCGCGGCACTGGCGGCAGGCGGCGCATGGGCCGAAGAGGGTAAGGTGAAGGTCGGCATGATCACCACCCTCTCGGGCGGCGGCGCGGGCCTTGGCATCGACGTGCGCGACGGCTTTATGCTGGCCACCAAGATGGCCGGGAATGAGAACCTTGAGGTCGTGGTCGAAGACGACCAGCGCAAGCCCGAGATTGCAGTGCAACTTGCCGACAAGATGATCCAGTCCGAGAAGGTCGACGTGATGACCGGCATCATCTGGTCCAACCTCGCAATGGCCGTGGTGCCCGCGGCGACGGCGCAGGGCAAATTCTACCTCTCACCCAACGCAGGCCCTTCGGCGCTGGCGGGCAAGGGCTGCAACCCGCTTTACTTCAACGTGGCATGGCAGAACGACAACCTGCACGAAGCGGCGGGCGCTTATGCCAATGACACGGGCTATGAAAACACATTTATGCTGGCGCCGAACTATCCTGCGGGCAAGGACGCGCTGACGGGCTACAAACGGACCTATGATGGCGCAGCGGCGGGCGAGGTCTATACTGATCTGGGTCAAACCGACTATGCCGCCGAGATCGCGCAGATCCGTGCCTCGGGCGCGGATAGCGTGTTCTTCTTCTTGCCCGGCGGGATGGGGATTTCCTTCCTCAAGCAATATGCCAACTCGGGCGTGGACCTACCCGTCGTCGGCCCGGCCTTCAGCTTTGATCAAGGCATCTTGCAGGCCGTGGGGGAGGCCGCTCTTGGGATCAAGAATACCAGCCAATGGAACAAGGATCTTGATAACGAAGCCAACAAGACCTTCGTCGAAGCCTTTCAGGAGGAATACGACCGTCTGCCGTCGCTCTACGCCAGCCAGGGTTATGACACCGCGAACCTGCTGCTAAGCGCGATGGAGAAGGCGGATGTATCGGATGCCGAAGCCTTTGGCGCGGCGCTGAAAGAGGCTGATTTCGACAGCGTGCGGGGCAAATTCTCGTTTGGTAACAACAACCACCCGATCCAAGACTACTACGTGCGCGAAGTGGTCAAAGAGGGTGATGTCTATACCAACAAGCTGATCGGCCCCTCGTTGACCGATCACGCGGATGCCTACGCGGCTGACTGCAAAATGTAATCCCGCGCGGCCCCGGGCGCTGATTTGGCGCGCCGGGGCCGACGTATCAACGCTTTCACGCCGGTCCTCGCGTCTGGCGCGCCGGGAGGCTTTGCCAAATGTCACTCATCCTGCTGATTGAACAGGTGCTGAACGGAGTCCAATCCGGGGTCATGCTGTTCTTGATGGCCGCGGGGCTCACGCTCATTTTCGGGGTCATGGGGCTCATCAACCTCGCCCATGGCTCGCTTTACATGGTCGGTGCCTTTGCCGCCGCGGCGGTTGCGGCGGCGACGGGGTCGTTTCTCTTGGCTCTGGTGGCGGCCTTGGCCGCGGCGGCGCTGGCGGGCTGCTTGATCGAGATGACGGTGATCCGCAGGCTCTATGACCGCGACCACCTTGACCAAGTGCTGGCAACCTTTGCGCTGATCCTGATTTTCTCAGAAGGTACGCGGTTTCTCTTTGGCTCCTTCCCACTGTTTCTCGACATTCCGGCGGCCCTGTCCGGCCCGGTGACCCTGCCGGGCGGCATTCAATATCCGCTCTACCGCCTTGTCATCATTGGCGTCGGTCTGGTGATTGCCGCAGGTCTGTTCCTGCTGATCGCCCGCACGCGCATTGGCATCCAGATCCGTGCAGGTGAGGCCGACCGCGAGATGATTGCAGCGCTTGGCGTTGATATCGCCAAACTTTATACGCTGATCTTCGCCCTCGGTGCGGCGCTGGCGGGGCTTGCCGGTGCGCTGGTCGGCGCGATCCAGTCGGTGCAAGTGGGCATGGGGGAGCCGGTGCTGATCCTTGCCTTTGTGGTGATCGTCATCGGCGGCATTGGCTCGATCAAGGGCGCGCTGATCGGGGCGCTGCTGGTGGGGCTGACGGACACGCTTGGCTCTGTCCTGCTGCCGCTCTTTTTTGCCAACTTTATGGAGGCCTCAGCGGCCACGTCCGTCGGCTCCTCGCTCGCCTCCATGTCGATCTACATTCTGATGGCGGGGGTCTTGCTGTTCAAACCCACCGGCCTCTTTGGGGAGGCCTGAGCCATGATGCGCGAAAAACTCGTAAACGTCTTTCTCTTCCTGCTCCTGCCGGTCACGGCGCTGGCGGCCTTTGCGTTGGACGAGCCATTCATCATCACGCTGGCGACCAAGGCGGCGATCCTCGCCCTTGCGGGCGTGGGGCTGAACATCGCGCTCGGCCTCGGCGGGCTGGTGAGCTTTGGTCATGCAGCATTCTTTGGGATCGGCGGCTATGCCATGGGCATTCTCGCCGCCCATGCGCAGAGCTACACACCGATCATGGAGAGCCCATTTATGATCGAAGGCACCAAGTCGATGCCGGTGATCTGGCTGGTGGCGATCGTGGTCTCTGGCCTTGCTGCGCTGCTGATCGGGGCGCTGTCTTTGCGCACCTCGGGCGTCTATTTCATCATGGTCACGCTCGCCTTCGGGCAAATGCTGTTCTACTTCTCGATCTCATGGCCCGCCTATGGCGGCGAGGACGGGCTCTCGATCTATGTGCGCAACGGCTTTCCGGGGCTGAACACGCTTGATCCGCTGACTTTCTTTGCCATCGCCTTTGCGGTGCTGGCGCTGGTGCTGCTGTTTGCAGGGCGTCTGGCGCGGGCTCCTTTCGGCCTCGCGCTGTCGGCGGCGCGGCAGAATGCCGAGCGGGTCGAAGCCGTGGGCCTTGCGCCCTTCCGGCTGCGGCTGGTGGCCTTTGTCATCTCGGGGGCGGTGACGGGGCTGGCGGGCGCGCTTTTTGCCGATCTCAACCGTTTCGTCAGCCCGACGATGTTCTCGTGGCAGACCTCTGGTGAGATCATGATCTTCGTGATCCTTGGCGGGGTTGGGCGGCTCTTTGGCCCCGTGGCCGGGGCGGCGCTGTTCATCTTGCTTGAGCATGTCTTGGGCGGGCTGTCGGAGTTCTGGCACATCTATCTGGGTCTGCTGCTGTTGCTGGTGGTGCTCTTTGCGCGCGGCGGCATGATCGGCCTCGTTGCCGGACGGCAGGTGGCCCATGACTGAAGGGATGACGGATGTGCTGTTGGACGTGCGCAACCTGCACAAAAGCTTTGGCGCGTTGAAGGCGACGGATGATGTCTCCCTCACCCTGCGGACGGGCGAAATCCACGCGCTTATCGGCCCCAACGGGGCGGGCAAGTCGACGCTGATCAAGCAGATCGCAGGCGGGCTGCGATCGGACAGCGGATCGGTCCATTTTGCCGGGCAGGACGTGACGCCGATGACCACCGTGCAGCGGGCGCGGGCGGGGCTGGGGCGAACGTTTCAGATTTCGTCGCTGGCGATGGAATACACGGTGCTGCAAAACGCGGTGCTGGGCGCGCTTGGCCAATCGGGCCGGGTGATGCGCTTCTTCGCGCCAGTGATGCGGCAACAGGAGTTGCGGCAAGAGGCGATGCGCGCTTTGGAGTTGGTAGGGCTCGCGGATCACGCGGCCAAGCGCACCGCGGACCTGTCGCATGGGCAACGTCGCCAGCTTGAGGTCGCCGTGGCGCTGACCCTACGGCCCAAGGTGTTTTTGATGGATGAACCGATGGCGGGGCTCGGGGCCAGCGGCTCTAAGGAGATGACCGGCTTTCTCGACGGGCTGCGCCGCGAGGCGCCGATCCTGCTGGTGGAACATGACATGGACGCGGTTTTCGCACTGGCGGACCGCATTTCGGTGCTGGTCTATGGCCAGATCATTGCCAGCGGCACGGCAGCCGAGATCAAGGCCGATCCGCAGGTCCGGGTGGCCTATCTGGGCGAGGAGGACGCAGCATGAGCTTGCTGGAGTTGAACGACATCACCGCCTCCTACGGGCCGACGCAGGCGCTTTTTGGTGTCGATCTGTCGCTGGAGGCGGGCGAGGTCTGCGCGCTGATGGGGCGCAACGGGATGGGTAAATCCTCGACCATCAAAGTGATCTGCCGGATGCTGAAACACGATGGCGGTGCGCTGCGCTTTGACGGGCGCGACATCGCGGGTCTGCCCAGTTTCCGGGCCGCGCAGGCCGGGGTGGGTCTGGTGCCCGAGGGTCGGCGCTGTTTCGCGCCGCTGACAGTGCACGAAAACCTCATCGCCGCCGCACGCCCCGGTGCATGGGACGAGGCGCGGGTTACGGCGCTTTTCCCACGGCTGGGGGAGCGGCGCGATCAGGCGGCAGGCTCGCTTTCGGGCGGGGAGCAGCAGATGCTGGCGATTGGCCGTGCGTTGATGACCAACCCGAAATTGCTGCTGTTGGATGAAGCGACCGAGGGCTTGGCCCCCGTGGTGCGCCAAGAAATCTGGGCCGCAGTGGCGCAGCTTAAACGCGACAGCGGGCTGGCGCTTTTGGTGGTGGACAAATCCCTCGCCGAGCTGCGCCGCGTGGCCGACCACGCCGTCATTCTCGAACGTGGCCGCTCGGTCTGGTCTGGCCCGATGCCCGCGCTCGATTCCCAAATCGCCGATCAATTTCTCGGCGTGTGACTGTTAACAAAAAGGAACACGACATGTCGCATCAAATCATTCAGCCCGAAGGCTGGGCCCCCGCGAAGGGCTATGCAAACGGCGTGCTGAGCGCGGATGGTCACCTGTTCGTCGGCGGTCAGATCGGCTGGACCGCCGAGCAGAAGTTCGAATGCCATGACTTTATCGGCCAGATGAAACAGGCGTTGCAGAACATCCGCGAGGTGGTCGAAGCCGCAGGCGGCACGCCCGAAGACATCACCCGTCTGACGTGGTATGTGACGGATAAGAAAGAATACCTTGCCGCGCAAAAGGACGTGGGCCGCGCCTATCGTGAGGTCATGGGCAAGCATTTCCCGGCCATGGCGATGGTGGTCGTCGCCGGATTGGTCGAGGATGACGCCAAGCTTGAGATCGAAGCCGATGCGGTGATCAACCGCTAAGCGGCCCGGCCGCCGGGGTCACCCCCGGCGGCGCAGCGCCGGAAGCGCCGCCGAAAAGGCCGAGGACAGCGCAAAGAGACCTGCCGCGATGCTGACGATGCTGGGCCCCGTCGGCGTGTCGAATTCCAGTGATGCCATCAGCCCGCCCAACGCCGCTAAAGCGCCCAGTCCCATCGCCCAAATCGCCATAGTCTCGGGCGTGCGGGCAAAGGGGCGCGCAGTGGCGGCGGGGATGATCAGCATGGCGGCGATGAGCAGTGCGCCCACGACCTTGATGGCCACGGCCACCATGATCGCCAGTGCCAGTGTCAGGATCAATTGCTCGCGTTTCGGGTTCCCGCCTGCGGCCTGTGCCAAATCGGGGTTCAGCGTCGCCGCCAGCAGCGCCGACCAGCGCCACGCCAACAGCAGCGCCACGGCCAGCGCACCGCCCCAAATGACGGCAAGGTCAAATCGGGTGACAGCGAGGATTTCCCCAAAAAGGTAAGACGATAGATCAACCCGCTGCCCCGGCAGCAGGGACACGGCCACGAGGCCAAGCGCCAGCGCGGAATGGGCCATGACGCCCAAAAGCGCATCGGCGCTGACATTGCGACCCGAGAGCGTGCTGATCACCAGCGCCATCACCAGCGCCACCAAAAGCACTCCTGCGGTGATCGGCAGATCGGTCGCCAGCGCCAAGGCCACGCCCAGCAAGGCCGCGTGGCTGGTGGCATCGCCAAAATAAGCCATGCGCCGCCAGATCACGAAACAGCCCAAGGGTGCGGCGGCCAGTGCCACGCCAAGCCCGGCAAGCGCTGCGCGCAGAATAAAATCGTCAAGCATTCTCGGTCTCTTTGTGGTGCCCATCACATGCGTCGCCGTGGTGGTGGGTGTGATGGTGGTGGTGATGGTGGTGGTGGTGGTGATGGTCGTGATCATGGCGGTAAAGCGCCAGCGCCCCTTGGGTGCCGCTGCCAAAGAGCGCGCGGTATTCAGGCGCGTCGGCCACGGTTTCGGGCGTGCCTTCGCAGCAGACATGGCCATTGAGGCAGAGCACCCGGTCACTGGCGGCCATCACGACGTGTAGATCATGGCTGACCATCAGCACGGCACAGCCCAAGTCTTGGCGCACCGCTTCGATTTGGCGGTAAAAGGCGGCAGAGCCGGGTTGATCCAGCCCTTGGGTCGCCTCATCGAGGATCAGCAGGTCAGGTTTTTCCAGCAGCGCACGGGCCAGCAACACGCGCTGGAACTGCCCGCCGGAAAGATCGACCATCTGCCGCTCGGCCAATTCCGGTACGCCAGCGGTGGCAAGGGCATCGCGGATCGCCTCAGGCTTTTGGCGGCGCGGCAGGTTGACGAAACGGCGCACGGTCAACGGCAGGGTGGCATCGATCTGCAACTTCTGCGGCACATAGCCGATGCGCAGCCCCGATTTGCGGGACACCTTGCCCGCCGCCGGTTTCAGCGCTCCGATCAGCGCCCGCAGCAGGCTGGATTTGCCCGATCCGTTGGGACCGACGATGGTGACGATCTCCCCCGGTTCGATGTTGAAGTTTACATCGCGCAGGGCGGTTTGCCCATCGTGGCGCAGGGTCAGGCCACGGGTCTCAATCAGGCTCATGCGCCGGTCTCCTGACAGGCGGGGCAAAGACCCTCGGCCTCGACCACGCTGCGCTCGATGCGGAAGCCTGCGGCCCGGGCGGCATCGCCAAGGCGGCTTTTGGTGGGTGAGGTTTCGGCCTCTGCCACCGACCGGCAACTGCGGCAGATCAGAAAGGCGGGCGCGTGGTCTTCGCCCGGGTGTACGCAGCCCACATAGGCGTTGAGCGCTTCGATCTTATGGGCCAGCCCGGCTTTGACCAGAAAATCCAAGGCGCGATAGGCCACGGGGGGCTGCGCGCCCAAGCCTTCGGCCGAGAGATGGGCCAAGAGGTCGTAGGCGCCCAAGGCGCGGTGCTCTGACAGCAGAATTTCGAGCGCGCGGCGGCGTACGGGCGTCAGCCGCAGCCCGCGCGCGGCGCATTGTGCTTCGGCGGCCTGCATGGTGCTGCGCATACAGGCGGCATGATCGTGATCGCGGAATTCGATGGCGCTCATGGGGGACCTCAATTCGTTTAGGTATTGATATGTTATAACAGCGGTGTTAGCAAGGTGATACTATAACATTTGAAGGTCTGCCATGTATCGCTTTACGCTCCCCGCTGCCATTCTTGCCTCTGCCGCATCGCCGCTTTGGGCGGAGGTGCCTGCCGTCGCCACGGATATCGCCCCGGTTCATGCGCTGGTGTCTCAGGTGATGGAGGGAGTCGGCACGCCTGACCTCATCGTGCCGCCGCGCAGTTCACCACATGGCTATGCGATGCGCCCTTCCGAGGCGCGGGCGCTGAGCGGGGCGGATTTGGTCGTCTGGGTTGGCCCGTTGCTGACGCCTTGGCTGGCCGATCCGCTGGAATCTCTGGCCAGCAGCGCGAGCCATCTGGCCTTGATGGAGCAACCGGGCACCCGCGTCTTGGCGTTCCGTGAGGGGGCGAGTTTTGAGGCCCATGATCACGGCGATGTGGGAGATGAAGACCACGAGGGGGAGGAGCATGCCGCAAAGGGGGACGATCACGACTTGCATGGTGACGATGCGCATGAGAAGCATGACCACGACGCGCACGGTCACGCAGGACATGACCACGAGGAGCATGACCACGATGCGCACGGTCACGACGGGTATAGCGACGCAGAACATGACGCGCCAGCGCCTGACGAAGACCACGACGATCACGGCCATGATGAGGCCCACGCGCATGGCGGCGTTGACCCCCACGTCTGGCTTAATCCGCAGAACGGTCAGCTTTGGCTGGGCCAGATCGCCGAGGCGCTGGCAGAGCTAGACCCCGACAACGCCGCACAGTACCGCGAGAATGCCAAAACGGCGCAGGCCGAGCTTGCCGCCTTGGAAGAGGACATCGCCGAAACCCTCGCCCCGGTTAAAAACCGCCCCTTCATCGTTTTCCATGATGCCTACCACTATTTCGAAGCGCGTTTTGACATCGAAGCACGCGGCGCCATCAGCGAGAATGACGCCCGCGCGCCCGGCGCGGCACGGGTTTCTGAATTGCGCGACTTGGTGGCCGAAAGCGGCGCGAAATGCGTCTTTGCCGAGCCGCAGTTCAACCCCGGCCTGATCGCCGCGGTGACCGAAGGGCAGGGCACCGGGACCGGCACGCTCGACCCGCTGGGGGCTGATCTGGAACCGGGCGCTGCGCTCTATGCCGATCTGCTGCGCGGCATGGCAGAGAACATGGCCGCTTGCCTGTCGGATTGAGCCTAGCGCCGAAACGAAAAAGTGGTGCAGCCGGGGAAGCTGCACCACATCTTACATGCTAAAATAACTTTTATAGAATTCTGATCAGACGGCGATTTTACCGCCGCCTTCTTTGGTGATGACAACCACCGCCGGGCGCGGAGGCATCTTGGGGTCGAAGTCGGGCCAGCGGGTGGCTGGGTCTTCGAAGGTGCTTTCCCGCTCAAAGCCGGGGATGTCCTTGGTTCCGTCCGTACCGGGGTGTTGCACCGCGACGAAAAGCGTCTCGCCATCCTCGGTAAAGTAGGGGCCGCACATCTCGCCGCCCACGGGGCAACGGAAGAAGAGCTTTGAGGTGCCGCGCGCTTCACCTTCGGTCTCTAGCGCGTAAAGCCCGTCGGATTTGCCGGTCTTGCCCCAGCTGCTGCCCTGATCGGTGCTGATCCAGAGCCGCCCGTCGGCGTCCATCGCGGCGTTGTCGGGGCTGCCGAACCAGCCGTTTTCGGACGTTTCGGGGTTCCACTGCGCGCCGACCTCGGCAACCTTTGGATCACCGCATTGCACAAGGATCGACCAAGTGCCGCTGGTGGCGGCGTGGTCAGCCTCGGCCTCTTTGATCTCGATGATATGGCCAAAGCTGCTTTCGGGGCGCGGGTTTGCGGCGTTGGTGTCGCCTTCCTTGCGCTTGGTGTTGTTGGTCAGCAGGATATAGGCCGTGCCATCGCCGCGCGGCTGCGCGTCTTCGGGGCGGTCCATGGGCGTAGCGCCCAGAAGGTCGGCGGCGATGCGTGTGTCGATCATCACGTCGCCTTGGTCGTTGAAGCCGTTTTCTGCCGTCAGCGGTCCGGCGCCATGCACCAGCGGCAGCCAATTGATCGTGCCGTCCTCCTCAAAGCGCGCGACATAGAGCGTGCCATCGTCCAGTAGAGCGCCATTGGCGGCGGGGTCTTCGGACACGGTTCCGGCAGAGACGTATTTGTACTGATAGTCAAAGCGGTTGTCGTCGCCCATATAGACCACGAGCTTGCCGTCTTTGCTGACCGTGGTCTCGGCGCCCTCATGGCGGAAACGGCCCAGAGCGGTGCGTTTGATGGGGGTGGAGGTCGGGTCCATCGGGTCAACCTCAACCACCCAGCCGAATTTGTTGGGCATGTTGGGTTCGGCGTCGACGTTGAAGCGGTCGTGTTTTTGGCCCCAAGCGTACCACATGCCCGGCACGCCGTAGCGGTCCCATGATTTCTCTTCCACAGCGCCCGTGATGTCGGGCTTGCCTTCGGCGTCCAGCTTGTCGGTCCAGAAATAACCGTGGAAGTTCTCTTCGGCCATCAGCCATGTGCCCCAAGGGGTCAGCCCGCCGGCGCAGTTGTTAAGCGTGCCGATGACCTGGGTGCCACTAGGATCGTCGTTGGTCTTCATCCGCGCGTGACCGGCGGCAGGGCCGCTCAGGGTCATCGCGGTGTCGAGGGGGGTAATGCGGCGGTTCATCTTGCCATCACGCACCACTTGCCACTTGCCCGCATCGTCGCGGGCGATCTCGACCACAGAGCCGCCGTGGGCTGCCATCTCGATGTCGATCAACTCAGGCGTCATGCCTTTGAAGTCGACTTTGTCCTGACGGCCAAGGCCGGGGAACATAACCTCTTCGTTGGTGTATTCGTGGTTTACGCAGAGCAGCCCGCGGCTGCCGTCTTCGTTCAGCGGCACGAAGCCCACGTAGTCGTTGTTGTAGCCGAACTGTTTGAGCTGCGCGGCGACGGTTTGGTTCATCACGTCGAATTCGGGCGCGTCGGCGGTGATCGGATCGCCCCAACGTAGCAGGATCTGCGCATCATAGCCGGGGGCGACGTGGTGGGTTTCATCATTGCCCCATGCCAGTTCGTCAAAGACATAGCGGCTCTCGGCGGCATTGGCTTTGGACGGGGCGATGGCGGCGGCGGTGCCGAAAAGCGCGGTGGTGGCGGAAACCCCAAGCATGCCGCGCAGGATATCACGGCGGCCATAGCGGGCGTTGATTACATCGCCGATGGTGCGCGACAGGTTCGCATTCGTGGGGATGTCGTCAAAGGCCTCAAAGGCTTCGGCCTTGTTGCCGATGGCGGGGTCGTTGAGAATTTCGCGGCGGGTCATCATGCTTCCTCTGGTGACTTGGCTGGCCCCCATCTGCACCATGACTGTCACGGTTTTATGACGCGCTAGACCGGGTTGTTGCGAAATCCGACAATGAGTTGGCGCAGGCCCAAGGCGGCCCCGGCAAAGATCGACGCCAAGGTGACAGGTCCGCTGAAGGCCAAGACCGATATGGCCGAGATGCCTTGCCCGATGGTGCAGCCCATGGCGATCACAGCGCCAGCGCCCATAAGCCCCGCGCCGAATATCTGGCGGCGCAGCTCGCGCGGGTCTTCGCAAGCTTCCCAACGGAAATGCCCCTGCCAGAGCGAGCCGAGGAACGCGCCGACCCAGACGCCCGAGACAGAGCCGATGCCAAAGCTGAGCGGACGGACAGAGCCCTGCATGGCGTAGAGCAGTGTCTCTCCTACCGGGGCGGCATAGCTGTGAGACATGAGTGTCTGTGTGCCAAAGCCAGTCTGTGCAAGCCACGCCGTGCCCGCCCAGCCTGATACGATGGCGAGACCGGCGATCACGGCCCAAAAGACCATACGGAAATCACGGCGAAAGGCGCGGGCGCTCAGCATAAGGGCGCAGATCGCCATCCCCACAGCCACGCCGATCATCGGCACCGATCCGCCTGTGAGTGCGGAGAGCGCATGGGCGATGCCATCAGACGGGCCTGCGTTCAACTGCCGAGGGAAGAGAAACGCACGCGCCGGAGCGAGAGGGCCGGAGAGCACGGCAAAGGCCGCCAGCCCCATGACCAAGACGATGACAAAGGCCCGCAGATCGCCTCCGCCAAGCCGCGCCAAAGCGCCAAAACCGCAGGTGCCCGCCAGCGCCATGCCGTAGCCAAAGATCAACCCGCCAAAGATCGCGGGCGCCCAAGAGAAAGCGATGGTCAGGTGAAAGGCGCGGTCGATGTTGATCAGGCCAAATCCGCCAAGGGTGAAGCTGCCCAGCATCGCCACGCCGATGGCCAAGCCCCACATGCGCATCCGGTGGCTGGAGCCGCCGTAAAGCAGATCTTCGATCGCGCCCAAGGTGCAGAACCGCCCCAAACGTGCGGCAAGGCCCAGCAATACGCCGCCCAATCCACCCAAGAGGGCGGCGGTCAGCGGCTGGCCCAAAAGCTCAATCATCCTTGCAGAATAATTCGTAGACCAGTTCCAGCATTTTGCGGGGCCGGTCATCGGCAAGCCGGTAGTAGATCGTTTTGCCATCACGCCGCGGGGTCACCAGCCCTTCGAGCCTGAGCCGTGAGAGCTGCTGAGATACAGCGGCCTGTCGCGTGGCGAGGAGCGCTTCCAACTCGCTCACCGATTTTTCACCCGAAACGAGGTGACACAGGATCATCAACCGCCCCTCATGGCTGATCGCCTTGAGGAAGTTCGACGCGGTCACGGCGTTGGTCAGCATCCGGTCCATGTCTTCTTCGGACATGTCGGGTGTCATCACGGGCAGGGCTGTCATTCGGTTGGTTCCTCGAAATCGGTCTTGTCGCGCAATAGCATGTTCAGCATGGGCCAGAAAAATTCCGCGCCGGGGTAGCCTTCGAGCCGGCCCAGTTCGGCGTCATCATCAACCAGCAGGAAGGTCGGCGTAAATACCACCGCGCGCTGGGGGGTGACGCTGTCCTCGACGACAGAGATATCCACGCGGCGCAGCGGGGCAAACTCCCCCTCGGCGGTCTTGGGGTAGGCGGGGGCGATCTCTTTGTCCCAGCGTTCGCAATAGATACAGCCGGGTTGTTCGACCATGACCAGTTCCACCGCCCAAACGGGCAGGGCGGTAAAGGCCGCGAGGCTCAGGGCGGTCAGTGTGCGGATCATTGGCTTGCCTGATTGACGTTTGGATGACACTCAACGTAATTTGAATATGTGAATTGTTCAAGCGCGGCGGCTTTCGTCGGCGCGGGCAGGGGGTAACATGTTCGACATCACCTATGCAGGCGCGCTGCTGGCGGGGCTGCTCAGCTTCTTTACCCCCTGTATTCTGCCGATGGTGCCCTTTTACCTCAGCTATATGGCAGGGCTCAGCGTGACCGAATTGCGTGGCGATGGCGCGATTGCGCCGGGGGCGCAGCGGCGACTGGTGCTGTCCTCGGTGCTATTCGCGCTTGGGGTGTCGACGATCTTTGTGCTGCTGGGCATGGGGGCCACGGCCTTGGGGCAGGTTTTTACCCAATACCTTGAGCCGCTAAGCTGGGTGGCGGCGGCGATCCTGCTGGTCTTTGGTCTGCATTTTCTGGGCGTCATCAAAGTGCCACTGCTCTACCGCGAAGCGCGGTTGGAGGGGGGCGCCAAGCCCACGTCGATCTGGGGTGCCTATGTGATGGGGCTGGCCTTTGGCTTTGGCTGGACGCCCTGCGTAGGCCCGGCGCTGGCGGCGATCTTGATGATAGCGTCGGGCATGGGCGACATCACGCATGGGGGGCTGCTGTTGGCCGCTTACGGCGCGGGGATGACCGCGCCCTTCGTGGTGGCGGCCCTCTTTGCCAAGCCGTTTCTCAACTGGGCCGCGCGGCATATGGCGCTGGTGCAAAAGGTGGAAAAGGCGATGGGGGTCATGCTGATCCTCTTTGCCGTGCTCATCGTGACGGGCGGGGTGCAATTGATCGCGGATGCGATGATCCGTTGGTTCCCCAGCTTCACGACGTTAGGGTAACCGCAACAAGGAGGAGGACGCCAAGATGATTATCTCAAGGATAGGGGCCGCAGTGGCGGCAGCGGTGCTGGCTTGGCCACTGGCCGCGGCGGAACTGGGCGACGACGGGCTGCACAAGGCGGCTTGGATGCGCGACACCTTCAAAGACCTGCGCGAGGATCTTGAGGAGGCGAGGGCCGAGGGCAAGCGCTTAATGCTGATGTTCGAGCAGCGCGGCTGTATCTACTGCACCAAAATGCATGAGGAAGTCTTTCCCGCCGCTGAGATCGCCGATTACATCGAAGAAAACTACTTCGTTGTGCAGCTAAACTTGCATGGCGATATCGAAGTGACTGATTTCGATGGCGAGACCCTCTCGGAAAAGCAGATGGCGCGGAAATGGGGGATTCTCTTTACCCCGACGATGATGTTCCTCCCGCCTGAGGTGGCCGAAGGCGCGACAGCGCCGCAAGCTGCCGTGGCGGTGATGCCGGGTGCCTTTGGCAAGGGCACGACGCTGGATATGCTGACTTGGGTCAATGAAGAACGCTACGCCCTTGAGGGGGCAGAGGATTTCCAACGCTACCACGCGCGGATGATCCAAGAGCGCAACAACGGCAGCACGGATTGACCGACGAAAAGCGGCGTTTCGCGGGTAAAGCTATTCAAAAGTTTGAATTTGTTGTTGCACCGCGCCGCATCCCTGTCTTAGGGTCAGGTAAACCGGATCACACATCACCGTGATCGGCACTGGGAGGAAGTTTTCGATGATGAGATGGATCGCCGCCGCAATTGTGTCGGGCGCGCCCGTTCTGGCCGCCGCTGAAACCGTGGCACCTGCCGACGTGACCTATGATGATTACGGTTCGGTTGAACAATCCTTGACCGGCACGGCCGGAGACGCCGCCAGCGGTGCCGCCATCGTCGGCAACAAAAAGGCGGGCAACTGCGTGGCCTGCCATCAGATCGGCGCGCTGAGCGATGTGCCCTTCCAAGGTGAGATCGGCCCGATGCTCGACGGGGCGGGCGACCGCTGGACCGAGGCAGAGCTGCGCGGCATCGTCGCCAACAGCAAAATGACCTTCGAAGGCTCGATGATGCCCTCCTACTACAAGACAAGCGGATACATCCGCCCCGGCGACGGTTTCACCGGCAAGGCCGGGTCCGAGCCGCTGCCGCCTCTGTTGGATGCTCAGCAGATCGAAGATATCGTGGCTTTCTTGGTCACGTTGAAAGAGTAGCGCCGAAGCTTCGCGGCCTAGGGGCGGCGGAGGGCTCGACAGATCATCGCGGTCAGCGCACCGCGGCAATGGAATGACGGCGCAGAGCGCCGCTGACGCATAAGGAGATGAGAGATGAACTTCTCAAGACGTGAAACTTTCGGCCTGGGCCTTGGTGCCGTGGCGCTGACCATGCTGCCCGTGGGGGCTTCTGCCGCCACGGTTGACGAGTTGATTGCGGAATTCACCGGCGGGGCTGATATGGCCGATACCGGCGTTACCCTGACCGCGCCTGAAATCGCGGAAAACGGCAACACCGTGCCAATCTCGGTCGAAGCGCCGGGTGCGTCTGCGATCATGGTGCTGGCCACTGGCAACCCGACCCCGCCCGTGGGCACCTTTAACTTTGGGCCCTTGGCCGGTTCGCGCAGTGCCTCCACCCGCATTCGTTTGGCCACGACCCAAGACGTTGTTGCTATCGCCAAGCTGGAAGACGGCACATTCGCCCGCACCAGTGCAGAGATCAAAGTCACAATCGGCGGCTGCGGCGGCTAAGCCCGCGCGCCCCTATTTTCAGGAGTTTTCAAAATGGCAGAAGGTGTAACCCCTCGCGTCAAAGTGCCGAAAAAAGCCGAGGCAGGTGAGGTCATCACGATCAAGACCCTGATCAGCCACCCGATGGAATCGGGCCAGCGCAAAGACGGCGACGGCAACGTCATCCCGCGTTCGATCATCAACCGCTTCACCGCCGAGTTTAACGGCGAGAGCGTGATCGACGTGAAGATGGAACCGGCCATGTCGACCAACCCCTATTTCGAATTTGACGCCACCGTGCCAGAGGCCGGCGACTTCAAATTCACGTGGTACGATGACGACGGTTCGGTCTACGAAGAAGTCAAATCCATTACGGTCGGCTGATCCCGCATCAGCCAGCACCATGCGTGGAACAGGGAGGAAAGACATGAAATTCAAGGCAATGACCGCTGTCGCGGCGCTTTTGGTGGCCGCCCCCATGCTGGGGATGGCCGATGAGGAGGCCGAGCTTGTCGTCAACGGCGAGATCGAGATGGTGACCAAGACCGATGCGCCCGCGCATCTTGAGGGGGCTTTGCCGGAAATCATGTCTGGCTGGCGCTTTCGTTCGGCAGAGACCCAGCAAACGCAGATGGATGACTTCGACAACCCCGGCATGATCTTTGTCGACCAAGCCCAAGCGGCTTGGGACACGGCAGAGGGCAGCGAGGGCAAGTCCTGCGCGTCGTGTCACAATGACGTGGAATCGATGGAAGGCGTCCGCGCCGTCTATCCAAAGTGGAACGAAGAGGCGGGCGAAGTGCGCACGCTTGCGATGCAGATCAACGACTGCCGCGAGAACCAGATGGGGGCCGAGCCCTACAAATACACTGGCAATGAGATGACCGCGATGGAGGCGCTCATCTCGGTCCAGTCACGCGGCATGCCGGTCAATGTGGCGATCGACGGCCCGGCCCAGAGCACTTGGGAGCAGGGCAAAGAGATGTACTACACCCGCTACGGCCAGCTTGAGCTGAGCTGCGCCAATTGCCACGAAGACAACTACGGCAACATGATCCGCGCCGACCATTTGAGCCAAGGCCAGATCAACGGCTTTCCGGTGTACCGCCTGAAAAACACCAAGCTCAACAGCAGCCATGCGCGTTTCAAAGGCTGCGTGCGTGACACCCGGGCCGAGACTTTTAGCCCCGGCAGCCCCGAGTTCGTGGCGCTTGAGCTTTACGTCGCCAGCCGCGGCAACGGCTTGTCGGTCGAAGCGCCTTCGGTGCGTAACTGATATCATATTCGGGCGTTTTGCCTGATCTGATCCCGCCCCTCACGAGGGGGCGGGGCCTGTCCCTGTTTTCAAGTGATGGAGCGTAACATGCTGTCTCGCCGCGATTTTTTGCAAATGTCTATGGCTGCGGCCTCCATCTACGGCGGCTCGGGCTTCGGCAACTGGGCGCGGTTGGCGGCGCAGGACCGCTTTGATCAGGACGCGCTCTTGGAGTTTGAGAAGTTCGGCAATGTCACCCTGATGCATGTCACCGACATTCACGCGCAACTGAAACCGATCTATTTCCGCGAGCCATCGGTCAACATCGGCGTCGGCGAGAACCGCGGCAAGGTGCCCCATATCACCGGCGAGGATTTCCGCATCCGCTACGGCATCGGCGGTGGCACGCCTTTGGACTACGCGCTGACCTATGACGATTTCGTCGCCCAAGCGCAGGCCTACGGCAAGGTGGGTGGGCTTGACCGCGTGGCGACGGTGCTGAACGCCATCCGCGCCGACCGCCCTGATGCGCTGCTTCTGGACGGCGGGGATACGTGGCACGGCTCGATGACCTGTCTCAAGACCCAAGGTCAGGACATGGTCAACGTGATGAACGCGCTGAAGCCCGATGCGATGACCTTCCATTGGGAGTTTACGTTGGGGTCGGAACGGGTGCAGGAGATTGTCGAGGGGCTGCCCTTTGCCGCCCTTGGCCAGAACATCTTTGATGCTGAATGGGACGAGCCTGCGGAACTGTTCAAACCCTATGAGTTTTTCGAGCGCGGTGGCGTGAAGATCGCCGTGATCGGGCAGGCTTTTCCCTACATGCCCATCGCCAACCCCGGCTGGATGTTCCCCGAATATTCCTTTGGCATCCGCGACGAGCATATGCAGGAGATGGTCGACGAGGTCCGCGCGCAGGGTGCCGAACTGGTCGTTTGTCTCAGCCACAATGGCTTTGATGTCGACAAGAAGATGGCCGGGATCGTCAAGGGAATCGACGTGATCCTCTCGGGCCATACCCATGACGCGCTGCCCGAACCGGTGCTGGTGGGGCAGACGCATATCATCGCCTCTGGCTCGAATGGCAAATTCGTTTCCCGCGTTGATCTGGACGTGCGCGATGGCAAGATGATGGGCATCCGGCACAAGCTGATCCCGATCTTCTCGGACCTCATCACGCCCGATGCGGAGGTGGCCAAGCTGATCGACGCGCAGCGCGCGCCTTATCTGGATGAGTTGACCCATGTGGTCGGGCAGTCAGATGCGCTGCTCTACCGTCGGGGTAACTTCAACGGCACATGGGACGACCTCATCTGCGACGCGCTGCTGAGTGAACGCGATGCCGAGATCGCGCTGAGCCCCGGTGTGCGGTGGGGGCCGTCGATCCTGCCGGGCCAAGACATTACGCGCGAAGATATCTTTAACGTAACCTCGATGACCTATCCCAATGCCTACCGCACGGAAATGACAGGGGAATTCCTGAAAGTCGTGCTGGAGGACGTAGGTGACAACCTGTTCAACCCCGACCCCTATTACCAGCAGGGCGGCGACATGGTGCGCGTCGGCGGCATGGGCTTTAAGATGGACATCGCCAAGCCGCAGGGTGAGCGGATCAGCGACATGACCTTGCTCAGTTCCGGTGAGCCGATTGACCCGCAGCGGAACTATGTCGTCGCCGGATGGGCCTCTGTCAACGAGGGCACCGAAGGGCCGCCGATTTGGGATGTGGTCGAAAGCCATATCGCTAAATTGGGAACGGTTTCCGATGGCGCACGCACGCCAGTGGAAATCGTTCTGCCAGACTGAGAAAAAGCAGAATAGGGGTTCTCACGCACCAACAAATTCAATAAAATGAATTTGAATATGTGAGGGCCACGACATGACCGACGAAAACCAAACTGGGCCATCGCGCCGTGCCTTTCTGACAGGGGCAGGGGCGGTGGCCGCAGGGACGCTGGCGGGCCGCGCCAGCGCCCAGACGGACCCGGCAATTGCCATTCATCCGTGGATGCAGGAATTGGGCGACGGCGTTGATGCCGCGCCTTACGGGATGCCATCACCGCATGAGGCGGATGTGAAACGCCGCACCGTGGAGTGGCTCACCGCCGATCCGGTAAGTTCGATCAACTTCACGCCGCTGCATGACCTCGACGGGACGATCACCCCCAATGGACTGTGTTTCGAGCGGCACCACTCTGGCGTTGCCCGCGTTGATCCGGCCCAGCATCGGTTGATGATCCACGGGTTGGTCGACAAGCCCTTGGTGCTGACCATGGAAGACCTCAAACGTTTTCCCCGGCAGAACCACGTCTACTTCCTGGAATGCGCGGCGAATTCCGGGATGGAGTGGCGCGGCTCACAGCTTAATGGCTGCCAGTTTACCCACGGCATGATCCATAACGTCATGTACACCGGCGTGCCGCTGCGGCTGGTGCTGGAAGAGGCGGGGATCAAGCCTGAAGGCAAGTGGCTGCTTGCCGAGGGGGCCGATGCCGCCGCCATGACTCGCTCGATCCCGATGGAAAAGGCGCTCGACGATTGCCTTGTCGCCTTCAAGATGAACGGCGAGGCGCTGCGCCCCGAACAGGGCTACCCGGTGCGGCTGGTCGTGCCCGGCTGGGAAGGCAACATGTGGGTCAAATGGCTGCGCCGCCTCGAAGTGGGCGATCAACCTTGGCACCACCGCGAAGAAACCAGCAAATATACCGACCTCATGGCCGACGGCGTGGCGCGGCGCTTTACCTGGGAGATGGACGCGAAATCGGTCATCACCAGCCCCAGCCCACAGGCGCCGATCACCCATGGGCCGGGGCCGACCGTTCTGACGGGTCTGGCGTGGTCGGGCCGGGGCACGATCCCGCGTGTCGATGTGACCATCGACGGTGGCATCACTTGGCATGAGGCACGGATGGATGGTCCGAGCACGCCCAAGGCACTGCACCGCTTTTACTATGATTTCGAATGGGACGGAAAACCGCTGCTGTTGCAAAGCCGCGCGCATGACAGCAGCGGTTATGTCCAGCCTACAAAAAATGCCCTACGCGAGATCCGGGGTGAGAATTCGATCTACCACAACAACGGCATCCAGACTTGGGCTGTTGACGCTGACGGAAAGGCCGAAAATGTCGAGATTTCTTAAACTTGCGCTGCTGGCCAGCGCCATGGCCAGCCCCCTTGCCGCCGAGCCTCTGGGCCTTGGCCGAACCGCCACGCCCGAGGAAATCGCCCTTTGGGACATCGACGTGCGCCCCGACGGTCTGGGCCTGCCTGCGGGCAGCGGCGATGTGCTGACCGGAGATAAAATCTACACCGAGAAATGCTCGGCCTGTCACGGGGTCTTTGGCGAAGGCACGGGCCGCTGGCCGGTGCTGGCGGGCGGGCAGGGCAGCTTGAGCGATGCGCGCCCCGTCAAGACGATCGGCAGCTATTGGCCATATCTTTCAACGGTTTACGACTACATCAACCGGGCAATGCCCTTTGGCGATGCACAGTCGCTGACCGATGATGAGGTCTATGCGATCACGGCCTATCTGCTTTATCTCAACGATGAGGTGGACGAGGATTTCGTGCTTTCTTCGGACAACTTTGCCGAAGCGCGTCTGCCGAATGAGGAGGCGTTCAAGCCCGATGACCGGGCAGAGGTGGAGTTTGCGGCCTTTAAAGAAGAGCCCTGCATGAGCGACTGCAAACCATCGGTCGAAATCACCATGCGCGCCGCTGTGCTGGATGTAACGCCCGAAGAAACCGCCGCCAAAGCCGCCGCCAAGGCCGAAGAGGCACAAGCCGCCGAACCCACCCCCGAAGCGCCGACCGCCGAGGCACCGGCGGTTGAGGTCGCCGAGGCTCCTGCCGCCGACCCGGCGGTTATCAAAGCCGGTGAAAAGGTGTTCCGCAAATGCAAATCTTGCCACCAGATCGGCGCCAAGGCCAAGAACCGCGTCGGACCGGTGCTGAACGGCATCGTGGATGGCCCGGCGGGCGCGGTCGATGGGTTCCGATATTCCAAACCGATGGCCGCCGCCGCCGAGGCCGGGCTGGTCTGGACCGAAAGTGAGCTAAGTGCGTTTTTGGCCAGCCCCAAAGGCTATATGAAAGGCACGAAAATGTCCTTCCCCGGTGTGCGCAAAGAAGAAGACATCGCCGCTCTGATCGCCTACCTGCGTGATGCGTCGGAGTGATTGAGGCGATTAGAGAAAACTGACGTGCCTGCCCCCCTTGAACCCCCATACCGGGGGGACTAATCTCTGGGTAACAGTTTTGCGGGTATGGTCCCGCGAACAGGAACTGAGGCAGGCACGCATGAACGATCCGATCAACACCTATATGAATACGCTTGTCCCGATGGTGGTTGAGCAAACCAGCCGGGGCGAGCGGTCCTACGACATCTTCTCGCGCTTGCTGAAAGAGCGGATTATTTTCGTCAACGGCCCGATCCACAGCGGGATGAGCCATCTGGTCGTCGCCCAGTTGCTGCACCTTGAGGCGGAGAACCCGACCAAGGAAATCAGCATGTACATCAACTCGCCCGGTGGCGAAGTGACGGCGGGCCTGTCGATCTATGACACGATGCAATACATCAAACCCAAGGTCTCTACTCTGATCTGTGGCATGGCGGCCTCCATGGGGTCGGTCATCGCGATTGGCGGCGAAAAGGGCATGCGTTTCGCGCTGCCCAACGCCGAAGTCATGATCCACCAGCCGTCGGGCGGCTCGCAAGGCATGGCCGAAGATATCCTGATCTCGGCCCGCCATATCGAGCGCACTCGTGAGCGGATGTATCAGCTCTATGTCAAACACTCCGGCCAGCCGCTGGATGTCGTGCAAAAGGCGCTCGACCGTGATCTTTGGATGACCCCTGAAGAAGCTAAAGAATGGGGCCACTTGGACGAGATCGTCGAGAGCCGTGGCAAGGCAGATGATGCCGCTGCCAGCGGTAAGGACAAGAAAGACAAGTAATAGAGGGGCCCGGCGCTGCATATTTTACGATTGTAGCGCCGGGATCACTGGCCTAAGCTTGAGGCCAAATCTCGCAGCCTCACGTTCGGGGCGAACATACACGACAGACCTGAAAGGTTTGAGATGGCGAATAATTCCGGCAACGACAGCAAAAATACGCTCTACTGTAGCTTTTGCGGCAAGAGCCAGCACGAGGTGCGCAAGCTGATTGCGGGGCCGACCGTGTTCATCTGTGACGAATGCGTCGAGCTGTGCATGGACATCATCCGAGAAGAGACCAAAGCCTCGGGCCTCAAGGCGACCGACGGCGTGCCGACACCCCGCGACATTTGCGGCGTGCTGGACGATTACGTGATCGGTCAGGCGATGGCCAAGCGCGTGCTCTCGGTGGCGGTCCACAACCACTACAAACGGTTGAACCACGCCCAAAAGGGCGGCGATATCGAATTGGCGAAATCCAACATCCTGCTGATCGGCCCCACCGGCTGCGGCAAGACGCTGCTGGCCCAAACGCTGGCGCGCATTTTGGATGTGCCTTTCACCATGGCCGATGCGACCACGCTGACCGAAGCCGGTTATGTGGGCGAGGATGTGGAGAACATCATTCTCAAACTGCTGCAATCGTCTGAGTATAACGTGGAACGTGCGCAGCGCGGCATCGTCTATATCGACGAGGTCGACAAGATCACGCGGAAGTCCGAAAACCCCAGCATCACCCGTGATGTCTCGGGCGAGGGCGTGCAGCAGGCGCTGCTGAAACTGATGGAAGGCACCGTGGCCTCTGTGCCCCCGCAAGGCGGGCGCAAGCATCCACAGCAGGAATTCCTGCAGGTGGACACGACCAACATCCTCTTCATCTGCGGCGGTGCCTTTGCGGGCCTCGACAAGATTATCGCGGCGCGGGGCAAGGGTTCAGCCATGGGCTTTGGCGCTGACGTGCGTGACAATGACGCGCGCGGCATCGGTGAGATTTTCACTGATCTTGAGCCGGAGGACCTGTTGAAGTTCGGTCTGATCCCGGAATTCGTCGGTCGTCTGCCGGTTCTGGCAACGCTCGAAGATCTGGACGAAGACGCGCTGGTCACCATTCTGACCGAGCCGAAGAACGCTTTGGTCAAGCAATACCAGCGTCTGTTCGAACTGGAAGACACGCAGCTGACCTTCACCGATGACGCGCTGCAGGCGATTGCCAAACGCGCGATTGAACGGAAAACCGGCGCGCGGGGCCTGCGCTCCATCCTCGAAGACATCCTGCTGGATACGATGTTCGAACTGCCGGGGCTGGAGACGGTGACCGAAGTGGTCGTCAACGAAGAGGCCGTCACATCCGAGGCCAAACCGCTGATGATCCACGCCGACAGCGAAAGCAAAGAACCAGCCAGCGCGGGCTAAGATCCGACGCGAGGCAGAAAGATAGAGGGCGGGCCAAAGGGTCCGCCCTTTTGCATGAAAGGGATGATCATGAAGCGGATTTCATCGGGCGGCGCCTATGAGGAAAAGATCGGCTACAGCCGCGCCGTGATGGCGGGCGGCATGGTCTATGTTTCGGGCTGCGTCGGTGAAGGGGCTGGTGTCAAAGCGCAATGCGCAGCCGCATTGGCGACGATTGAGCGGGCACTGGCAGAGGCGGGCAGTGATTTCGCCCATGTGGTCCGCGTCACCTACATGCTGCCCGACGCTACGGAGTTTGAACCTTGCTGGCCGCTTTTGCGCGCGGCATTTGGCGCGACCCCGCCTGCGGCGACGATGATCGAATGCGGGCTGATTGACCCCAAATACCGCATTGAGATCGAAGTCACCGCGATGCTGCGCACGGGGGTAGAAGGCTAGTCTTTCTCGGGCACCAGTTCAAAGTCATCCCCCAGCCGGGCGCGCACCTCTGCGGGATCAAGGTTTGCCCAACGCGGTCCGCTGTCGTCGATAAAACCCGTCTCACGCAAGCTATCTTGCAACGCGGGCATATCCAGCTCCCCCATCCAAAGCCGCGCCTTGGCCTTGCCGAGTGGTTTCCACGAGCGGGTAAGGTGGCAGAGCGTGGCGGTGGTGATCCCCGCGAAACTCTGCAGGTGCTGTTCCAACCCGCGCGTGGCAGAGGACGGGCGGCGCACGACGATGGCCACTTGCTGCGCGGGCTGGGCGACCATTCCCAAAAGGTGCAAGGCCGACCCTTCGGCGGCGATGATCTGCTTTGCCGCCTTATAGACCGCGATCTGTTCGCGCAGCCCGTGTTTCTCGGGGTGAAAGACGGTGTAGCCCTGCGCCGCCAGATAGGTTTCCAACGCCTCTTCACCGATTAGATTGCCGCGCCCTGCGGGCAATTTACTGCGGCTGATATAGAGCTTCTCTGGCCCCTCGGGCGCGATCTCTTGCGCGAACCGATTGGCGATGGTTTTGCGGTAGGGTTCTGTGCCGGTGATCAAACTTCCCAGACCAAAGCCTTGCCCCGGTACGATCAACCGCTCGACCCGTGTCGGTACGTCTAAACTCACCAGCGGCTTATCGCAGCCAAGAAGGGCAAGGAAATCACGCTGATACCCTGCAACCTCTCCGCCGTTGCGGGGGCGTTTGGGGATAAAGAGAATGCCGTCGATTTCTTCTTCAAGGTGATACAGCGCCCAAAGACGCGCGGTGCTTTCAACCAAGAAATGCCCGAAATGCAGCCAGAGGACACCACCCCAAAGCCATGTGCCCCTGCGCTCCGCCACCTTGCCCTGCGGTGCTTCTGGCGGCGTGGTCAGCGCGCGGCCATTGCGCCAAAGTGCGGCTTGAGGGCAGGGCCGTCCATCGCTGTGCAACACCCCGGCGGGCTGCACCAACCCGCTATCCTCAGGCAGGATGACCAGCGCATTATTTAAGGTCGTGATCTCGGTCGACCAGCCCCCCTCTGGGACGGGCGGGCGCTCGGCGGGATCAAAGGTACAGGCCCAGACCTGCCGGGTGCAATGCCCCGGTGATTTGCGAAATCCGGCGCGTTCAAGGATGCGTTTGCACTCGCGCATCCCCTCGCGGCCATAGGCCTCGGGGTGGAACTCCATCACCACGGCGCGCAGCCCGTCGAGCGCGGCATGGCGCAGAAACTCCAATTCACCCCCTTCGATGTCCATTAACAGCACATCAGGTTTAAAGTTGCGGCGGATGTCGTCAAAGCTTGCGGTGGGCACCTGAACCTGCGTCGTTTCACGCATGTCGCTATCGATAAGAGAGGAGCCGAGGAAAGAGCTGCGCAGGTGAAACGGCAGGGTTTCCGGCCGGTCGGGGGCCGAGATCACCACTTGATTGCGAAGAGTGATTTCTTCCTGAAGCCCGTTGAGCGCATAGAGCGCGTGGATGTGGGGGATCAGGTTTGGGTTTGCTTCGAACGACAGCACCGCTTCGGGCGCGGCCTTTTTGGCGACGATGGCACCCACAAGCCCCAGACCCGCGCCCATCTCAAGCACCCGGTCACCGGGGCGGACGACAGCCAGCGCGCCATCGATCTCTTGGCGCTCGTAGCGGCCTGCATTGATCCGCTGGATGCGCGTCTCGTTCAAAAAGGGGGACTGGGGCACCTTGATGCCATGACATTCCGCCGCTGCCGCTGTCGGTGCGGCCCCACTTGCCTCAGTCATCGCTGCCCTCTTTCGTTTTCCCAACCCTAGCCAGAGGTCGCCCGCGCGCCAAGCTCCTTTGCGGCGAGGCTGGACGCCAAAGCCTCCATGGTGCATATAACGGACAACAGGAACGGAGACCTCGATGGGCATTCTCAATTCACTTCTGCGCGGCGTCACTTGGTGGAACGGCCAGACGCTGAACACCCAGCTTTTCACTTGGCGCAAGGGCAGCAAGGTGGGCGAAGACGCGCAGGGCAATATCTATTACCGCAACGCCGATGACAGCAAACGCTGGGTCATTTTCAACGGCGAAGCCGAGGCCAGCCGCGTGAGCCCAGATTGGCATGGCTGGCTGCACCGGACATGGGACGAGCCGCCGACCGACAAGCCGCTGATCCACAAGCCGTGGGAAAAGGCGCATGTCGAGAATCGCACTGGCACCGCCATGGCCTATGCGCCCGCCGGGTCGCTGCGCCGCGCCGAACCTGTCGAGCGTAAGGACTATGAGGCCTGGCAGCCTGAATGATCGGTTGGCCGCGCCTGAGGTGCGGCCCCAAGTTTCACGCAATCCGGGTGGATGAATGAAAAAGCTTCTCTTGGCCGCGCTTTTGTTGGCCGCGCCGCTGCATGCCCAAGAGGGCGCAGAGATCGCCAGTGCCACGGGTGGCGTTTTGCGCGCTTTGGACAAGATTTCCGGCGATACGATCGATCTGGAGATTGCCAAGGGCGACAGCCTTTCCTTGGGCAATTTGCAGATTTCCATGGTTGATTGCCGCTATCCGGCGGGCGATCCGGCGGCCAATGCCTATGCCGCGCTTGAGATCACCGAAGAGGGCAGCAGCGGCGCGCTTTTTTCTGGCTGGATGATCGCCTCGGCCCCGGCGCTGCACGCGCTGGAGCATTTTCGCTATGACATCTGGGTCATGCGCTGCAGCACGTCCTGAAAACTGGTTAATCCCCCTGCGTCGAACCGTGCAGTGCCGCGTTTGGCCACATCAAGCTGCGCGTGATATTCCGCGCGGCTGATCTCTTGCGCCCCGAGAGAGGCAAGGTGATCGGTCAGAAACTGCGTGTCAAAGAGGGTAAAACCCGCATGGCGCAGCCGATCCACCAGCGCCGCCAGCGCCATTTTTGAGGCGTTGGTCCGGCGGGAGAACATGCTTTCACCAAAAAACGCGCGGCCTAGCGTTACGCCATAGACCCCGCCCACCAGTGCTGTGCCCTCCCAAACCTCAAGCGAATGGGCGTGGCCTGCGTGGTGCAGCGCGGTGTAGAGGGCGGTGATCTCGGCGTTGATCCATGTGTCTTCGCGGTCAGCGCAACCGGCGACGACACCATCGAAATCACGGTTGATCGTGTGGTGAAAACTGCTGCGCCGCATCGCGCGGGCGAGCGAGCGCGAGATGTGGAAGCCATTGAGCGGCATGACCCCCCGACGCCGCGGATCGACCCAGAAAATTTCTGGGTCGTCGCGGTGTTCGGCCATAGGGAATATCCCTATGGAATAGCCGTGCAGCAGGATCTCGGGCGTAAGCTCCGACATCAGACGTCAGGCGTTGCCGAGGTTGGTTTCCAGCCAATGCTCAAGCCAGTGGATGTTGTAGCCGCCCGACTGCACGTCTTCTTCGGCCAGCAGCGCGTGGAACAGCGGCACGGTGGTATCGACACCGTCGACGATCAGCTCGCCCAAGGCCCGCCCGAGACGCGCCAGCGCTTCGGGGCGGTCGCGGCCATGCACGATCAGCTTACCGATGAGGCTATCGTAATAGGGCGGGATCGAATAGCCATCATAAAGCGCGGAATCCATCCGCACGCCAAGCCCGCCGGGGGCGTGATACTGCGTGATCTTGCCCGGGCAGGGCGCGAAGTTCGGCAGTTTCTCGGCGTTGATGCGGACCTCAATGGCATGGCCATTGATGGTCAGATCGTCTTGGGTAAAGGACATCGGCAGCCCTTCGGCAACGCGAATCTGTTCGCGCACCAGATCGACGCCAAAGATCGCCTCGGTCACGGGATGTTCCACCTGAAGGCGGGTGTTCATTTCGATGAAATAGAACTCGCCATTCTCATAGAGGAATTCGATCGTGCCCGCGCCGATGTAGTTGATATTGGCCACCGCGTCGGCACAGACCTTACCGATCCGCGCGCGTTCCTCTTCGGTGATCGAGGGGCCGGGGGCCTCTTCGAAAACCTTCTGGTGGCGGCGTTGCAGCGAGCAGTCGCGCTCGCCCAGATGGACCGCGTTGCCCTTACCATCCCCAAAGACCTGAATCTCGATGTGGCGCGGGGTGGTGAGGTATTTTTCGATATAGACTTCGTCATTGCCGAAGTTCGACTTCCCCTCGGCCCGCGCGGTCTGGAAGGCTTTTTCCATGTCTTTGGCGGTTTGGGCGACTTTCATGCCCTTGCCGCCGCCGCCTGCCGTGGCCTTGATGATGACCGGATAGCCGATCTCTTCGCCCAAGCGCTTGGCGTCTTCGAGCGATGCGACGCCACCATCCGAGCCGGGCACGCAAGGCACGCCGAGCTTTTTCATCGTGTCCTTGGCGGTGATCTTGTCACCCATGACGCGGATGTGTTCGGCGGTGGGGCCGATGAAGGTCAGACCGTGGTCTTCGATCACCTGCACAAAGCCTGCGTTTTCCGACAGGAAACCGTAGCCGGGGTGAATCGCTTCGGCCCCGGTGATTTCACAGGCCGCGATGATCGCGGGGATCGAGAGGTAGGATTGGGTCGAGGAGGGCGGGCCGATGCAGACGGATTCGTCGGCCATGCGCACATGCATCGCGTCGCTGTCGGCGGTGGAATGCACCGCGACGGTCTGGATGCCCATCTCGCGGGCCGCGCGGATGACGCGCAGCGCGATCTCTCCCCGGTTGGCGACTAGGATTTTGCTGAACATGTCCGGCCCTTATTCCAGGATCACCAGCGGGGCGCCGAATTCAACGGCATCGCCGTCGCCGACGAGGATGCGCTTGACGGTGCCGGCGCGGGGCGCGGGGATGTGGTTCATGGTTTTCATCGCCTCGACGATGAGCAGCGTGTCACCTTCGGAAACCGAAGCGCCTACGGAGATGAACGCAGGCGCACCCGGCTCACCTTGCAGGTAAACGGTGCCGACCATGGGCGATGTCACAGCACCCGGGTGATCAGCCGGATCGGCGTCGGCAGCAGGCGCCGAAGCGGCGGGCGCGGCAGCAGCGGGGGCCGGTGCGGCGGCAGGCGCGGGGGCGGCTTGGTATTGCTGCTGGGGGGCGGCCATGACCTGCTGCGGCGGCTTGCGGCTGACGCGCACGTTCAGGCTGTCATCCTCGGCATAGTCGCGTTTCACCTGAAGCTCTGTCAGGTCGTTTTCGTTCAGCAGCTCGGCGAGGGCCTTGATGAAGGCCACGTCACTGTCATGGGTGTTTTTTGTCATTGGATCCTCGAAGATTTCGACAGGCCAGCAGCCCGTCGCTGCGCGATTGATTGTGCTCGCTTATAGGGCATGGGCAAAGCCATGAAAAGCCAACTGTTGTCTAGGAGGTAGGATCGGTTTTTTGCCGCGCAATGGCCCCGGGGCGCAAGAATGAGGCCGCGCCACCTCTTTGCGCAGCGGGTCAAGGTCACGTGGGGTCAGATCGCGAGGTATTCAGCCCTCAGTTCCGCATTGTCCAACACCTCTGCCGCGGTGCCGTCAAAAACCACGCCGCCGGTATCAAGGATCACCGCACGGTCGGCCAGTTTCAGGGCGCGCACGGCGTTCTGCTCAACCAGAATGGTGGTGATGCCCTGTGCCTTGATCAGCCCCAGCGTCTTTTCGATCTCATCCACGATCACCGGGGCAAGACCTTCGTAGGGTTCATCCAGCAGCAGCACCTTAATGTCGCGGGCCAAGGCGCGGGCAATGGCGAGCATCTGTTGTTCCCCGCCCGAAAGGGTCACCCCCTCTTGGTTCCGCCGCTCGCGCAGGCGCGGGAAGAGGTCATAGAGCCGGTCGAGTGACCAGCCGATGGGCGGGGCGATCTGGGCCAGCTTGAGGTTCTCTTCGACCGTGAGGCCAGAAATGATGCGCCGATCTTCGGGCACCAGCGCCAGCCCCGCAGCCGAGGCTTGGTGGCTGGCCATGTTGTGCAGCGGTTGATGATCGAGCCAAATCTCGCCGCGCTTGAGTTCCGGGTCGCTGACCCTTGAGATGGCCCGCAGGGTCGAGGTTTTGCCCGCCCCGTTGCGGCCCAGCAGCGCGAGGATTTCGCCTTCGTGGACGTTAAAGCTTACTCCCTGCACGATATAGCTCTCGCCGTAATAGGCGTGAATGTCCCAGACGGAGAGGAAGGCCGGGGCGGTTTGGGCGTGGTTGGCGTTTTTGTCTAGCGTGTCGGTGCTCATCGGGGTGTCCTTGGGGTTCGGCAACAGGATAGATCAGGCGGCGTCTTGGCTCTCGCCCAGATAGGCTTCGCGGACCTTGGGGTGGCCCTTGATCCGGTCGGGGGTGTCTTCGACCAGTGGCGTGCCTTGGGCCAGCACGGTGATCCGCTCGGCCAGCGAAAAGACCACATGCATGTCGTGTTCAATGATCGCGATGGTGATGTCGCGCTCGTCCTTGATCTGTTTCAGCAGGTCGATCGTGTTGTTGGTATCGGCCCGCGCCATCCCCGCGGTAGGTTCGTCAAGCAGCAGCAGGCGTGGGTCTTGGGCAAGGCACATGGCGATCTCCAGCCGCCGCTTGTCCCCCCGCGAGAGCGACGCCGCATGCATGTGCCGCTTGTCGATCATGTTCATGTCGCGCAGCATTTCCTCGGCCTTGTCGATCACATCTTGCTGGCCCACGACGCGCGACCAACCGTTGAGCTGGAATGCCCCGTCGCGTTTGGCAAGGCAGGGGATCAGCATGTTCTCCATCACCGTGAGATCGCCAAAGATTTCAGGCGTTTGGAACACGCGGCTGATGCCCATCTGGTTGATCTCATAGGGTTTGCGCCCCAGCACCGACTGGCCGTCGAACATGACCGAGCCGGTATCGGGGATAAGCTTGCCCACCAGACAGTTCAGCAGGGTGGATTTGCCCGCCCCGTTGGGGCCGATGATCGCATGGACGGAGTTCTCCGCCACGCTCAGGTTCACATCGCTCAGCGCCTGCAGACCGCCAAAGCGTTTGCCGACATTTTTGACTTCGAGAATGGACATGATGTCTCTCCTATTCTGCGGCTTCGCTGCGGCGTTGGGCGGCGTCGGCCTCGACCGAGCCTGCGTTCTTGTCCCGGCGGCGGAAGACGCGGCCCAGACGTTGGCCACCTTCGACCAGCCCACCGGGCAGGAAGATCACGACCAGCATGAACAACAAGCCCAGCGTGAGGTGCCAGCCCTTGCCGACGAAGGGGTGGATGATCGCAACCATCGCGTCCTCCAACCCGTCGGGCATGAAGGCAAACCAGCCGTGCAGCACGTTGTCGTTGATCTTGGCAAAGATGTTCTCAAAGTACTTGATGAACCCTGCGCCCAGCACCGGCCCGATCAAGGTGCCCGCGCCGCCGAGGATGGTCATCAGCACCACTTCACCAGAGGCGGTCCACTGCATCCGCTCGGCCCCCGCCAGCGGGTCCATCGCAGCCAGCAGGCCACCGGCCAGTCCGGCATACATGCCAGAGATCACAAAAGCTGCCAGCGTGTAGGGCCGGGTGTTCAGGCCCGTGTAGTTCATCCGCTGCTGGTTGGACTTCACCGCCCGCAGCATCATCCCAAAGGGCGAGCGGAAGATGCGGATCGCCAGATAGAAGGCGAGGATCAGGAAGATCGCGCAGAAGTAGTAGCCAACGGAAAAGGTAAAGGTCCAACCGCCGAAGAACAGCGTCGTCGAAGAGTTCATCGCCGCGCCGAAAAGGTTGGGGAATGACGGTGCATCGACAGACTGGAGATACTGCGGATCGGAGTTGTAGATCTGCAGTCCCGTCTCGCCATTGGTGATCGGTGTCAGCACCGAATAGGCGAGGTTGAACGACATCTGCGCAAAGGCCAGCGTGAGGATCGAGAAGTAGATGCCCGAGCGTCGCAGGCTGATAAAGCCGATGAGCGCCGAGAACAGCCCTGCCATGATCACGGCCAGCACCAGGGCGGGCACGACGTTGTAGCTGAGCAGTTTGAACATCCAGACGGCGGAGTAAGAACCGACCCCCAGAAAGGCCGCATGGCCAAAGGAGAGGTAGCCGGTCAGCCCAAAGAGGATGTTAAACCCGATGGCGAAGATGCCAAAGATTACAAAGCGCTGCATCAGGTCGGGATAGCCCGCATTGAACTGCGCCAAGGCGGAGTTCGCCGGGAAAGGGTTAAGGAGGAAGGGGGCGAATAGCGTCAGTACGACGACGACCCCCAGAAGAAGCGTATCGCGTTTTTCCAGTCCGAACATGTCTTATTCCTCCATCACGCCGCGGCGACCCATCAGACCACGCGGGCGGACCAGCAAGATCACGATGGCAACGACGTAGATGATGATCTGGTCGATACCGTAGATGATGCTTTTGATTTCATTCATGGAGGCGAGACTTTCGAGGATGCCCAAAAGGAACCCCGCCAGCACCGCGCCGGGCAGAGAGCCCATGCCGCCGACCACGACGACGACGAAGCTCAGCACCAGAAAGTCCATGCCCATGTGATAATTGGGTGAGTTGATCGGCGCATACATGACGCCCGCAAGCCCCGCCACGGCTGCGGCGATGCCGAACATGATGGTAAAGCGGCGGTCGATGTCGATGCCCAGAAGGCCCACGGTCTCGCGGTCCGCCATACCGGCGCGGACAACCATGCCGAAGGTGGTGAATTGCAAGAAAGCAAAGACGGCGGCGATGATAACCGTGGAAAAGCCGAAATAGACCAGACGCCAGTAGGGGTAGGCCAGCGACGTGTCCAAGCCCAAGAGCGGCGCAAAGTCAAAGCTGCCTTTGAAGACTTCAGGCGCAGGCGTGGGGATCGGGTTGGCGCCGTAGAAATACTTGACCACCTCTTGCAGCACGATGGCGAGGCCAAAGGTCACAAGGATCTGGTCCGCATGGGGGCGTTTGTAGAAATGCTTGATCAACCCGCGTTCCATGACAAAGCCGATCAACAGCATCACCGGGATCGCAAAGAGGATCGCCAGCGGCACCGACCAGTCGATGATGGCCTGTCCCATCTCGGGACCGAACCAGTTTTCGACATAGGGGGTTTTGACCTTCAGCGGATTTCCCAGAAAATCCTTCTGGGTCTCGTCGATGGTCTCAAAACTCAGCGTCAGCAACCGTTGCAGCGTGACCGAGCAGAAGGCCCCGATCATGAACAGCGCCCCATGAGCGAAGTTAACCACGCCAAGCGTGCCGAAGATCAATGTGAGCCCAAGCGCGATCAGCGCATAGGCCGAGCCCTTGTCGAGCCCGTTAAGTATTTGCAGAAGAACAGCGTCCATGGACCCCACCTGTAAGGGATGCGTTCACATGAGGGCGCGCCCCATGTGGTGAGAAAAGGGGGCGCGCGGCGCAAGGCCGATGCGCCCCCAAAGGTTCAGTGGATCAGGCGCCCGGGTTGCACTTGCCCAATTCGCCACCGGCGAACATGGGGTGATCCGGGGCGTATTCGACCTGTGCACGCGGGGTGACCTCGACGATCTCCAGCGTGTCATATTCGTTGGTCGGGTTTTCTTTGCCCTTCATGACCAGCACGTCTTTGAAACACTGGTGGTCATCGCCACGATACAGCACCGGACCGTTGCCCAGACCGTCGAACTCGAAATCTTCGAGCGCTTCAACGACACCGCAGGGGTTGAAGGTGCCCGCGCGTTCCACCGCATCCGCATAGAGCAGCGTCTGCACGTAGCAGGTGTGCGCGGAGTTGGAGGGCGGACGGCCATATTTCTCACCAAAGGATTTCACAAAGGCTTTGGAGCCTTCATCCTGTAGCTGCCAGTTCCAATTCATCGAGCCGATAACGCCTTGCACGTTGGCACCGGCGCCCGCGGCCATAAGCTCGGAATAGAGCGGCACGACGATCTCGAATTTCTTGCCGTTCACTTCTTTGTCCAGCAGGCCGAACTGCACCGCGTTGGTGAGCGAGTTCACCATGTTTCCGCCGTAGTGGTTCAGCACCAGCACATCGGCACCGGAGTTCAGAACCGGCGCAATGTAGGAGCTGAAATCCGTGCTCGCCAGCGGCGTCAGCACGTTGTTCACGGTCTCCCAGCCCATCGCTTCGGTCGCGGCGGCGATGGATTCCTGCTGGGTCCAACCCCATGTGTAGTCGGCTGTCAGATGGTACGCGCGGCGGTCTTCGCCGTAAGCGTTTTTCAGCACCGGCGCGAGGGCGGCGGCGGACATGTATCCGTTAAAGAAGTGGCGGAAACCATTGGCCTTTTTGTCTTTGCCCGTGGTGTCGTTGGAGTGTGTCAAACCGGCCATGAAGATCACGCCCGCTTCCTGACACAGGCCCTGAACCGCCACGGCTACGCCCGAGGACGAGCCGCCGTTGATCATCACAGCGCCGTCTTTTTCGATCATCGCCTTGGCGGATGCGCGGGCGGCGTCGGATTTGGTCTGGGTGTCACCAGTGACATATTCGACCTTCTTACCCAGAATGCCGTTCCCTTTCAGCGCCTTGGAGCTGAAGGTGTTCATCATGCCGCCGTCGCCCCCGCCATTAAGGTGCTCGACCGCAAGCTCTTGGGCGCGCAACTCGTCCAGCCCTTCTTCGGCATAGGGACCGGTCTGGGGCACGTTAAAGCCCAGCGTGACCGTGCTGCCCGTGGGGGCATTGGTAAAGCCCGCGTGCGCCTCGGCGCGCAGATAGGTCGGCAGCGCCAACCCTGCACCGGCAACCGCGCCGGTCTGGATCAGCCCGCGGCGTGTCAGTTTCGTAAACGACATGAAGTCCTCCCATTTTTGTAAGTCGCGGCAACGGAACCTCCCCCCGATGCCACAACACGCAATAGTGCAAAGAAACTATGGCGCGGAAACTGAAAACCGATCAATAAGGCGCTTGATCGAAACGATTTTTTTGTAAATATATTCGCAACCGTCCAGGGAGGTTTGTAAAGAATATGATGTTGCGCCGCAGAAAGACCTTGAAACAACGCATGAATTATCGCGCGGCGCGGTCCCATGCGTGAGGGGCTGACCGGCAGCCGCATCCGTGAGCGGCGCGTGATGGCGGGGCTGAAGCAGGCCGAACTGGCACAACAAAGCGGGATCTCGGCCAGCTATCTGAACCTCATTGAACACAACCGGCGCAGAATCGGCGGGAAACTGTTGCTCAATATCGCCCATGCGCTTGGTGTAGAGCCGCAGGCGTTGACCGAAGGGGCCGAAGCCGCGCTGATCGCCACCCTGCGCGAAGCGGCAGAGGATGCAGCGCTGACCGGGCCAGAGGGTGACCGGGCGGATGAATTTGCCGGGCGGTTTCCGGGCTGGGCCAAGGTGCTTGCCAGCAGCCAGCGTCGCATCGCGGCCCTAGAGCAGACGGTTGAGGCGCTGTCGGACCGTTTGGCCCATGATCCGCAGCTTGCCACGTCGATGCATGAATTGCTGAGTACGGCCGCGGCCATCCGCTCAACCGCCTCTATTTTGGCGGAGACGGACAGTCTGCAACCCGAATGGCGCGACAGGTTTCACACGAATATCCACCAAGACAGCCGCCGCCTGTCCGACAGCGCGCAGGCGCTGGTGACCTATTTCGACAATGCCGCCGAGACCCGTGAGGTGGCCCATTCCCCGCAGGCGGAGGTTGAGGCTTTCCTCGCCGCGCATAACTACCGTTTTGACCCGTTAGAGCAGGCCCGCGCCCCGCAAGAGGCAATCGCGGCGCTTGTGGCGCAGGCCGATGCGCTCAAGACCAAGGCCGCGCAGCATATCGCGACGGGGGTATTGCAGCAGATCGCCCGGGATGCGGCGGCGTTGCCCTTGGCGCGTCTGGAGCGGACCGTCGAGGCGACGGGCCATGACCCCGCCGAATTGGCACGCAGATTGGACCAGCCGATGGGCCGGGTGCTGCGACGCTTGGCGTCTTTGCCCGATCTGGGCGCGGGGCTGGTGGTCTGTGACCGCTCGGGCAGCGTGACCTTTGCCAAGTCGATCGAAGGGTTCACCGTGCCGCGCTTTGGGGCCTGTTGCCCGCTTTGGCCGCTTTTTGCGGTGCAAGGCCAGCCGGGGCTGGTGATGAAATCCCGCGTCATGCAGATGGGCCGTGGGCAGGCGCAGTTCGAGGCGATCGCGACCTGCGAGGTTCAAGCCGCCGCCGCCTACAATACGCCGCCCTTGAGCCAATCAGTCATGTTGCTTTTGCCGGTGCCATCAGGGGCGGCCCCCGCGCAGCCGGTGGGCGCAACCTGCCGCATTTGTCCGGTGGAGGGATGCCGCGCGCGGCGCGAGCCGTCGATCCTGCGCGACGGAATCTGACAGACGCTCAGGCAGTTTTTGACAGGGCTGCCAAACCGATGCATGCTCGCCCCGGTGCGCGAGACCTCGCAACAAGACGGGGCGGTCGCACACCGAGGGGGGAGACTTTTTGCGGATGAGCAAACTCGTAGTTCTGGTGGAGGACGAGGTGAATATCGCCGAGGCCATCCGCTTTTTGTTGGGCCAAGAGGGCTGGCGGGTGGAGACGCTGGCCAATGGAGCGGGCGCGGTAGAGGTGATCCGCAAGGCATCGCCCGATTTGGTGATGCTGGATGTCATGCTGCCGGGCAAAAGCGGGTTTGAAATACTCGATGAGCTGCGCGGCGACCCGGCGATGGGGGAATTGCCGGTGCTGATGCTGACCGCGCGCGGCCAAAGCCGGGACCGCGCCATGGCCGAGAAGGCCGGGGTCAGCCGCTTTATGACCAAGCCGTTTTCGAACTCAGAGATGCTGGACGCGGTGCGCGACCTGATCGCCAGTTAACCCACCATGCCACGCCCTCCGATCTTTTTGGAAAAACGCGGCTACCGCCAGCGGCGCATGATGGATGCGGTGCGGTTGCTGCCGTTTCTGGGGCTGATGCTGTGGATGGTGCCGTTGCTGTGGCCCGTGCCAGAGATCCTGCCTAGCGCCACCCTCGAACCCAGCAAGCCGACAATCGCGATGAGCGTGGCACTGCGCTATCTCTTTGGGGTTTGGGCGTTGCTGATCTTGGCGACATGGGCGCTCTGGCGGCGGACGCGGGATGTGGCGACGGACGGGGGTGCCGATACCAAAGACGGGCCGCGCTGATGGTGTCGCTCAACCAGTTGGTCGCGGTCTGTCTGATGTATGTCGCGGGGCTGTTCATCGTGGCCTTTGCCGCCGAACGCGCGGCCCTGCGCGGGCAGGGCGGCTGGCTGCTGCGCTCACCGTTGGTCTATACCCTGTCGCTGTCGATCTACTGCACCGCTTGGACATTCTACGGCGCGGTCGGCTATGCCGCGCGGTCGGGGTTGGAATATGTGACGATCTACCTTGGCCCGTCGCTGGTAATGATCGGTTGGTGGTGGGGGCTGCGGCGTTTGGTGCGCATCGGACGAAGCCATCGTGTGACCTCAATCGCGGACTTGATTTCTTCGCGCTACGGCAAATCTAACACGCTGGCGATCGTGGTGACGGTCATGGCCGTGATCGGCGTGACGCCCTATATTGCGCTGCAATTGCAATCGGTTATCTTGTCTCTGTCGATTTTCGCCGCCCCCGATGTGCCGCTGGCCGAGGCGGGGGGCGATGTCATCAACCGCGGGCAGGCCGCCCTGTGGGTGGCGGCGGGGCTGACGCTGTTTACGGTGCTTTTCGGCACGCGGAACCTGAACGTGAATGAGCGGCACCACGGCGTTGTCATCGCCATCGCGGTTGAGGCGGTGGTGAAGCTGCTGGCACTGGTTGCGGTCGGTATCTACGTGATCTGGGGTCTTGCCGGGGGATTGGGTGAGACTTTGGCGCGGATCGATGCCTCGGACATTGGCCAGTGGGAGGTGCAGGGCAGCCGTTGGGCCGCGCTGACGGTCCTTTCGGGGGCCGCGCTTTTGTGCCTGCCGCGCATGTTTCAGGTGATGGTTGTCGAGAATGACGACGAGCGCCAGTTGCAGATCGCCAGTTGGGCCTTCCCGCTTTATCTGATGCTGATGAGCCTTTTCGTCGTGCCAATCGCGGTCGTGGGGCTGGACTTGATGCCTGAAGGCGCGAACCCCGATCTGTTTGTCCTCAGTCTGCCGCTTAGCCAAGGGCAGAACGGGCTGGCGATGCTGTCCTTCTTGGGCGGTTTTTCCTCGGCCACGTCGATGGTGATCGTCGCCACGCTGGCGCTGTCGACGATGGTGAGCAACCATATCGTCATGCCGATCTGGCTGGCGCTGCGGCGCGATGGGGCCACGCAGTCGGGAGATGTACGCAATATCGTGATCCTCGCGCGGCGGCTGTCGATCTTTTGCGTGGTGGGCTTGGGCTATCTTTACTACCGCGCCTCGGGCGGCAGCGGGGCGCTGGCGGCGATTGGCACGATCTCTTTCGGCGGGGTGGCGCAGTTTTTGCCAGCGATGCTGGGCGGCGTGCTCTGGCGCGGGGCCACGCGGGCCGGGGCGCTTTGTGGGCTGGGCACGGGTTTTGTGCTCTGGGTTTTCACCATGCTGCTGCCCAGTTTCGGCGCGGATGTGGCACTGTCGAGCGCGACGTTGGAGCGGGGGCTTTGGGGGCTGGCATGGCTGCGCCCCGAGGCGCTGTTTGGCATCGCCGGGATTGACCCGACCGTGCATGCGGTGGTCTGGAGCCTTGCGCTTAACACGCTGGTTTTTGTGGTCGTCTCACTGTTCAGTTTCCCCGCGCCGTTGGAGCGGCTTCAGGGTGCGCAATTTGTAAATGTCTTTGACCATTCCGGCCCGGCGCGGGGGTGGACGGCATCGGTTGCGGGCAGCGAAGACCTGATGATCATGGCGCAGCGGATCTTGGGCGCGCGGGAGGCGCAGGCGTTCTTTGCGCGCGAGGCCGAGCGGCAAGGGCAGGGCCAACGCCTGCCGGAACCCACGCCGCGATTCGTGCAGGCGTTGGAGCGGGAATTGGCGGCCTCGGTCGGCGCGGCGACGGCCCATGCGATGGTGGCGCAGATCGTCGGCGGGGCGTCTGTTTCGGTGCAAGATCTGCTCGCCGTGGCCGACGAATCCGCGCAGATGTTGGAGTATTCCAGCCAGCTTGAAACCAAATCGCGCGAGTTGACCGAAACGGCGGCGCAGCTGCGCGCGGCGAATGAAAAGCTCACTCAATTGTCGCTGCAAAAGGACAGTTTTCTGAGCCAGATCAGCCATGAATTGCGCACGCCGATGACGTCGATCCGGTCGTTTTCGGAGATTCTGCGCGACGCGCCGGGCCTCACGGACGCGGATAAGAATCGTTACGCCACGATCATCCATAGCGAGACGATCCGCCTGACGCGGCTTTTGGACGATCTGTTGGATCTGTCGGTTCTTGAGCATGGGCAAGTGACGCTGAATCAGCGGGAGGGAAACCTGCGGGATCTGCTTGATCTGGCGGTGACCACGGCGCAGGCCGGAGCTGCGCGCCCGCTGGATGTGCTGCGCGACCCGGAGGCGGAAGACATTATGCTGACCAGTGACCTCGACCGATTGGTGCAGGTCTTTATCAACCTCATCACAAACGCCCGCAAATACTGCGCTGCTGAGACCCCGCAACTGGTGATCTCGCCGCAGGTTACCGCAAGAGGGCTGGTGATAGATTTTGTCGACAACGGTCACGGGATCGACGCGGGTTCAGAGGCGCTAATTTTCGAGAAATTTTCGCGGATCACGGGGGAAGGAGACGGCGCGGGGCTTGGCCTTGCCATCTGCCGCGAGATCATGAGCCGTTTGGGGGGCGAGATCAGCTTTCTCAACAGCGTGCCTGGCACGGCCTTCCGGGTGCAACTGCCCGCAGCGGTGTTGTCTTCGCCGGAGTAGGAGACCGGCCTCCGTATTCAGAGGCCGGCAAAGCCCTTAGCTGTAGTTTTGGCCCAACATGGGGCGCATATTTTCGATGTCATACCCACCCTGACGCGCAGCTTCGATGATCGCGTCGCTGTCCATTTCACCAGCTTGGCCCAAAGCCCAAGCGATGGTCGAACGGGTGCCAGAGGCGCAATAGGCCAGCACGGTGTCATCCGTCTCGACCCCAAGGGCGCGGTTGTTGGCGATGACATCGGGGGTCATGGTCTGATGGGTCAGCGGTTGCTCGGCAAAGGCGATGCCCGCCGCTTCGGCCGCGTCGCGCATGGCGGCGGCTTGGTGGCTGGGCGGCACTTCCGCGTCGGGGCGGTTGCACAGGATGCGGGTGATGCCTTGGGCGCGCAGGCTTTCCATGTCACCGGGCTCGATCTGCGGGGCGACGAAATAGCGGGGGGTGATTTGGCGAATATCCATGCGTCGATTTAAGCAGATGCAGCGGCCCTGTCCAGAGACGGCTAAGACCCGCCGCGACCGCCCGCCGATCAGCCCCCTCGATCAGCTCAGAGAGATGCCCAAAATCACCATCATCAGGCCGATGACGGATAGAAACAGCGCGCCCATGTTCAGCGGCACCACTTTGCGCAACACAACGCGCATCGCCTCATCGTCAAGCTGCGCGCGTTTGGCACGGCTGACTTTGATGATGCACCAGCCAAGACCGAGCAAGCCCAGAAGGGACAGACCCGCGCCGCCCCAGACCATGAGATCGAAAATTGATGCGTTTGCGCTTTCCATGGCGGCAGAGCTACGCCAAACCGCCAAGGGGGGCAAGTCCCGCTTGCGGGCTGGGCATCCAGCCTGTAGTCACACCCGCCAGAGCCAGCCATTCCGTGAGGACTTTTCATGAGCGATACCAGCACCAACCCCGATGTCGTCGAATCCCAAGGCGATGCGACCTACCGGGTCACCGCCAATGAGCTGCGCCAGTTCGTCGAGCGGATCGAGCGTTTGGACGCCGAAAAGAAAGACCTCGCCGAGCAGCAAAAAGAGGTGATGTCCGAAGCGAAATCGCGCGGCTACGACACCAAAGTGCTGCGCAAGGTGATCGCCCTGCGCAAGCGTGACAAGGACGACATCGCCGAAGAAGAAGCGGTGATGGAGATGTATAAAGAAGCCTTGGGCATGTGAGCGCCCGGCCGCAGCGGAACTGAATTTTCCGCGCGGCCTTGAATGCCTGTCACCCGTGCCCATTTGCATCGGGCGTCTGCGCGGTCTCCGCGACGCCCGATGGTCTGAGACCGGTGAGTTTTTCTCGTGAACATTCTGTTTGTCCTTGGCGGTTTGCTGGGGCTCGTGCTCGGTGGGGAGTATCTGGTGCGCGGTGCGGTGGCGCTGGCGCAGCGGGTTGGGCTATCGCCACTGGTGATCGGTCTGACGGTCGTGGGGTTTGGCACATCGGCGCCTGAATTGGTGACTTCTGTTCAGGCGGCCTTGCTGGGGGCACCGGACATTGCGCTTGGCAATGTCGTCGGGTCGAACATCGCGAATATTCTGCTGATTCTCGGCCTTGCCGCACTGATCGCGCCGATTGCCATCGCGCGGCGCAGCTTTGCGCGCGACGGGACGGTGATGCTGGCGGCAAGCTTGCTTTGTCTGGGCCTCGTGATGCTGGGCCGCATCGACCGGCTGGCGGGGATTTTGGCCCTCGTGGGGTTGGCGACCTATCTGATTTATACCTTTCGCAGTGATCGAAACAGCCAGCAGGCGGCGGAGCCTTTGCCGGATCAGGCGCGGATCGGGCTGGCGTTAATGTGGTTGTTGGGTGGGCTGGTTCTGACCATCGTTTCGGCTCGGTTTCTGGTCACGGGATCAGTCGCCTTGGCGCAGGCCGTGGGTCTCTCTGAGGCGGTGATCGGGTTGACCATCGTGGCCGTGGGGACTTCGATGCCGGAATTGGTCACATCGGTCATCGCCGCCCGGCGCGGGCAGAGCGATGTGGCTTTGGGCAATGTGGTCGGCTCCAATATCTTTAACATCCTCGGCGTGCTGGGGGTCACTGCAGTGATCCAGCCGGTCAAAGTGGCCACTCAGATCGCCACGCTCGACATCTGGGTGATGCTAGGGGCCAGCGTGGCGCTGATCGCCTGCGCAGCCTTTGGCGGGCGCGTGACGCGCGGTCAGGGGGCGGTCTTTGCGCTGGCCTATGCGGGCTATATTGCGGTGCTCTTGGTCTGAGGTCTGGGCGGGTTCCGCCGTGGGGGCGGGGGCGTTTTCTGCGGATGTGGTCCGATGGGCTGCGGACCCCCTTGCGCAGGCGGTTCAACCCCCATAGAAGGGCACAAATTTTCGCCCGCGCCCCCGCCGCGCGGCCTTACCCTATGGAGCACACATGCAGGTCAACGAGACGCTGAACGAAGGTCTGAAACGCGGTTACAACATCACCGTGACCGCCGCCGAACTCGAAGCCAAGGTCAACGAAAAGCTGGCCGAAGCGCAGCCCGAAGTCGAGATGAAGGGCTTCCGCAAGGGCAAGGTTCCCATGGCGCTGTTGAAAAAGCAGTTCGGTCAGCGGATCATGGGCGAAGCGATGCAGGAAAGCATCGATGGCGCCATGGCAGAGCATTTTGAGACGTCCGGCGACCGCCCCGCGATGCAGCCCGAGGTCAAAATGACCAATGAGGACTGGAAAGAAGGCGACGATGTCGAAGTCTCCATGTCCTACGAAAAGCTGCCCGAAATTCCCGAGGTTGATCTGAGCAAGATCGAACTGGAAAAGATGGTGGTCAAGGCCGACGACGCCGCCGTCGAAGAAGCGCTGGCAAGCCTTGCCGAAACCGCACAAGACTTCAAAGCCCGCGAAGAGGGTGCCAAAGCGGAAGATGGCGATCAGGTTGTGATCGACTTCAAAGGCTCCGTCGACGGTGAAGAATTCGAAGGCGGCGCTGCCGAAGATTACCCGCTGACACTGGGCTCCCACTCCTTCATCCCCGGTTTCGAAGAGCAGCTGGTTGGCGTGAAAGCGGGCGAAGAGAAATCCGTCGTCGTGAACTTCCCCGAAGAGTATCAGGCCGAGCATCTGGCCGGTAAGGAAGCGACCTTCGCTTGCACCGTCAAAGAAGTGAAAGAGCCCGTTGCCGCTGAAGTGAACGACGAGATGGCCAAGAAATTCGGTGCCGAGGACCTCGACGCGCTGAAAGGTCAGATCGCCGAGCGTCTGGAAGCGGAATATGCCGGTGCCTCGCGCGCCGTGATGAAGCGTAACCTGTTGGACGCGCTGGACAAAGAGGTCAGCTTTGACCTGCCGCCGTCGCTGGTTGACGCCGAAGCCAAGCAGATCGCGCATCAGCTGTGGCACGAGGAAAACCCGGATGTGGAAGGCCACGATCACCCCGAGATCGAGCCGACAGACGAGCACAAGACATTGGCCGAGCGCCGCGTCCGTCTGGGCCTGCTGCTGGCCGAGCTGGGC
This sequence comes from Sulfitobacter sp. W002, assembly GCF_025142135.1. Taxonomy (NCBI): domain Bacteria; kingdom Pseudomonadati; phylum Pseudomonadota; class Alphaproteobacteria; order Rhodobacterales; family Roseobacteraceae; genus Sulfitobacter; species Sulfitobacter sp. W002. The sequence continues at coordinate 1,610,229 of NZ_CP081126.1, forward strand.
CAGAAAGCCGACGTTCAGGTGACCGACGCCGAGATGACCCAAGCGATCATGAACCAGGCGCGTCAGTACCCGGGTCAGGAGCGTCAGTTCTTTGAATTCGTGCAGCAGAACCAGCAGATGCAGCAGCAGATGCGCGCGCCGATCTTCGAAGACAAGGTTGTCGATCACGTGGTTGAACAGGCCAAAGTGACCGAGAAAGAAATCTCGAAAGAAGAGCTGCAGAAGGCTGTTGAGGAACTGGAAGACGAATAAGTCTTACCGGATCGGATTACGGGGCAGGGGCGACGGGCAACCGTCGCCTTTGTTTCGTTTGGGGGGTGTTGTTGTTGAAATGGGCCGTCCGGCGGGATGGCGGGCATCACCCTCAGTTGCAGAGGGCGGTTTGGCAGTGTTCAGATATGGCGTTGGTGAGAGGTCGGTTTGCTGGCCTTCTTGCCGCTTCCAATGACTGAGCCAGAAGGTTCACCGAACTTTGGCAGGAACATCAGCCACGGATCGCAGATGTCCCGCCCCGGTGCTACACCGGACATCGCGTTCCCTCTGCCCGGAGGGCGATCTTGCAACGTCAGATGGTTGCGGCGTTAGCGGTTTCGGCGCGGTACCGGGCAGCCCAAGCGTAGCAACGCCCCCCGGGGAGGGCGATGGCCTCTGTGGCAACGTCGAAACTTGGGTGGCGGGGAAGAGAGGCGGCCGGCTCAAGACCGCCCCCAACTCGTACAGCTTACAACGTGATCCGGAACTGGGCGAATCCGTTTTCCGTATCGCCGACCTGTTCCATCGCCACGCCGGTCACCTCATCCACGTAATCCGCGGCCTTCGGTCCGGTTTCGAACATCACGCTGGTGCCCTCCATCGGGGCAAAGCGCCAGTTGCCATCGGCGCGGGGGCTGATGGTGCCTTTTTCGACGATATAGCGCACGATCACATCGCGGTTGGTGTCGGGCCCTTCAAAGACGATGGTATCGCCCTTCGCGCCGGGGAATGCGCCGCCACCGCTGGCGCGGTAGTTGTTGGTGGCGATGATGAATTCGGCATTGGGATCAAGTTGTTGCCCTTCGAACTCAAGGTTCACGATCCGGTTCGCCTTAGGGTTCGCCACGGTGCCCTTGGGGCCGAATTTGGACGGCTGGCTGAGGTCGATCTGATAGGTTACCCCGTCGATCACATCGAAGTTGTAGCTGGGGAACTCTGGGTTCAGCAGCGGTTGGTTGGCCTCGCCGGGGGTGATCTGGTTGAACATGCCCGCGGACCGCTCAAGCCAATCCTTCACCTGAGCACCGGTGACGCGCACGGCGCGGGCGGTGTTGGGATAAAGGTAAAGGTCAGCCACATTCTTGATCGCCACATCGCCCTTGGGCACATCGGTGTAATACTCTGGCCCGCCCCGGCCACCGGCCTTGAAGGGGGCGGCGGCAGACAGGATCGGTAGCCCTTCGTGCTCGGTCCCTTTGAGCATCTGGGCGATGTACCAGCGCTGCGCGTTTGAGACGACCTGCACCGAAGGATCATCGGCCACCAGCGCGAAATAACTGTGCAGGTTGGCATCGGTCTTGCCCACTGCGCGGCGAACATAGGCGAGCGTTTCGTCATGGTCTTGCTGAACCGAGGCCAGAACCTCTGCATCGCTTTCCACCAGCGCCATGACCGAGCGGTCTTCGTTGCGCTGCGAAATGGCCCGCGCCTCGGCGCTGTGGCTGGCGATGCGCCAACCGCCCGCGTCGCGTTCCAACATCAGGTCGATAAGGCCCAGATGGCTGCCCCAGAAGCCGCCCATGGTGGCGGGCTTGCCGTGGATCGTGCCGGCGCTCACATCCACGCCGGGATAGTCCGCATAGCTGCCCGAGGGGAAGACGAGGTGGCTGTGCCCGGTCATGATGGCGTCGATCCCCTCAACGGCGGCGAGGGGGACCGAAGCGTTCTCCATCATGTCTTCTTCCTTGGCGGCCCCAATGCCCGAATGCGACAGCGCGATGATGATATCGGCGCCCGCCTCTTTCATCTGCGGCACCCAAGCGCGGGCGGTCTCTAGGATGTCGCGCGCCTGCACTTTGCCTTCGAGATGGCGGCGGTCCCATGCCATGATCTGCGGCGGGACAAAGCCGATGATGCCGATCTTGATCGGATGGGCCTCTCCCGCGCCGTCGGTCAACATTCGGTCCAGCAGGACATAGGGTTTGACCAGCGTGTCATCGTCACTGGGCTTGGCCCCGACCTTTTTGACGACATTGGCACTGACCACCGGGAAGTCGGCCCCGGCGAGGGATTTCATCAAGAAATCAAGCCCGTAGTTGAATTCATGATTGCCCAAGGTCGAGGCGTCATAACCAAGCGTGTTCATCGCTTGGATCACCGGATGCATGTCGCCTTCTTTCATGCCGCGCTCATAGGCGATGTAGTCGCCCATCGGGTTGCCCTGCAGGAAGTCGCCGTTGTCGAGCATCAGCGTATTGGTCGCCTCGGCGCGGATCGATTTGACGATGCTTGCGGTGCGGGAAAGCCCGACGGTGTCGACCTCTTTGTCGGCGTAATAGTCATAGGGAAAGACATGCACATGCAGGTCCGTCGTCTCCATCAGGCGCAGGTGCGCTTGATTGGCGGCAGCACGGAGAGAGAAGGGGTGAAGGGCCAGCAGACCGGCAGAGCCGGCGAGAAAGTGACGGCGGTTGAGGCGGAGGGTCATGCGGCGTTCCTTCTTAACGTGATTAACATCTACCTGCGGCGAAGCGAGAGGCCGCGCAAGCCTAAAAATTAATCACCCGTCCCTCAGGCCGGTTTCCACCAGCATGCCGCGTTTCTTGGCTTCGTAATAATAGCCTCGCGCGTACCACTTGATGGCGGTGCCGTGGTCTCCGTCGGACAAAAGCCAAGCGCCGCGCAGGTATTTCAGGGCGTATTTCAGATTGGTGTCAGCGTCCAAAAGGTCAGACGCGCTGCCTTGGAACCCCATGGAGCGGGCGGTGGCGGGCAGGATTTGCAGCAGGCCGTAATATGGGCCGTTGCGGGCGCGCGGGTTATGGGTGCTTTCGCGGATGGCCAGACGATGAACCAGAGGGCGCGGCAGATCGTAGAAGTCGGCCCAGTGGTTGATCTTGCGCCGCAGGTCGGGTGTCTCATTCGGGTGCAGGGGCAGGGCCGGGCGCTGCGGGGGCGTGGGGGAGACTTCGGGCGCAGCGCTGCACGCGGTAATCGTGCTGGCGGCGATGAAAGAGAGAAACATGCGGCGTGTTGTCTGAGGCATGATGCACCGAGGCTTGTTATATCGGCGCGAACATCACCGCTGCGGGCCTTTCGAGCAAGCGTGTCGGCAAAACATACGCGGCCCCTTGCCCAGCGGTTGGGGCGCAAAGCGCGGCTTTCCGCTACGCTTAGACGTCGGCGACGATTTCGCCTTTCATTTCACCGGTCATGCGGGTCTGATCTTCGCGCTTTACCGAGCGGCGGACCTCGTCGATCTTGAGTTCGGCAGCGTCGCGCGTGGCTTTGTCGGGCCATTCGGTGATTGCGGCACTGGTGCGCTCAGAGGTGCGGACCACAGTAACGCGGCTGGCGCCAAAGCTCTTGAGGGCGGGCAGGCGCTTTTCTTCGATGGCGCGCAGGGCCACGTCATAATCCGCCCCGTCGGCGATCTCCCAAGTGGTGATGGTGATGTAACGCATGTGTCATCCTCCATGCTGAATGGAGGGAGCATAGCACAGAATGCTCTGTTTTTACAGGATTTCGCGCCAGAGGTGCAGGAGGGCTGTCACACGGGCCTGCGCATAAAAAAACGCCGCGCGGAAAGCCGCGCGGCGTTTCATGTCAGATCGGACAGGTCGGATCAGCTGTTGCTGTCGTCCTGCGCGTCGCCCTCAGGGGTGCGCACCACGTCCGAGTCGCCGTCTTCGTCAGCGGCAGAGCCGATGTCGTCGAAGAGTTCGGAGATCTCGAATTCAGCTGCGGCTTCCTCTTCGGCGGCCAGTTCCTGAATCGATTTGCCCGACGCCTGAAGCTCGGCCTCTTCGGGCGAACGTGCGACGTTCAGCTCGATTGTGGCATCGACTTCGGGGTGTAGGACGATGCGCACGTCATGCACGCCCAGTTCCTTGATCGGGTTGCCCAGAACGACCTGCTTGCGGTCGACGGTGAACCCTTCGGCGGTTGCGGCGTCGGCGGCGTCACGGGTGGTGACGGAGCCATAAAGCGCACCGGCGTCGGAAGCGGAGCGAATCACGACGAACTGCTGACCGTTCAGCTTCTCGGCGAATTGCTCGGCTTCTTTTTTGGTTTCGAGGTTCTGTGCTTCGAGCTGGGCTTTTTGGCCCTCAAAGGCTTCGACGTTGGCCTTGGAGGCCGACAGTGCCTTGCCCTGCGGCAGCAGGTAGTTGCGAGCATAGCCGGGCTTTACGTCCACGACTTCGCCCATCTGGCCCAGTTTGGCCACACGTTCCAGAAGGATAACTTGCATGTGCTCTCTCCTTACTTGACGGCGTAGGGCAGCAGGGCGAGGAAACGAGCGCGTTTGATGGCACGGGCCAGCTCGCGTTGTTTCTTGGCCGATACGGCGGTGATACGGGAAGGAACGATCTTGCCACGCTCAGAGATGTAGCGTTGCAGCAGACGTGTGTCCTTGTAGTCGATCGCAGGTGCATTGTCGCCCGAGAAAGGGCACACTTTACGACGACGGAAAAATGGTTTTGCAGCCATGATTTAAGTCCTTTTCTTCAAGCGTTGATCAACGGCGTTCGCGGCGTTCGGAACGCTCGTCACGCTTTTGCATCTGTACGGACGGCAGTTCTTTGTGCTCATCAACTTTGATGGTCAGAACGCGCATCACGTCATCATGCAGGCGCATCAGGCGTTCCATTTCCTGCACGGCGGTCGCGGGGGCGTCCGAACGCAGGAAGGCGTAGTGGCCCTTGCGGTTTTTGTTGATCTTGTAGGCCATCGTTTTGACGCCCCAGTACTCGCTGTCGACGAGCTTGCCGTCGTTGTCCGCGAGGACGGTGCCAAAGTGTTCGATGAGGCCTTCTGCTTGCGTGTTGGACAGGTCCTGACGCGCAATCATAACATGCTCATATAGCGGCATGTGCACTCCTATATTTATATCAAGGCGCATTTCATAGGCGGGGCATTCATCCTTGCGGCCCCACCACGAGAGTCTGCGCGGTTCATATGCTTTGCAAGGAAGCGCCCGTATACACGGTTTGCGCCGCACGGCAAGCCCCAAGCGCCTGCGGCAAGGCTTGTTCGGCTGGGGCGCAGAGGATACATCAGGCAAAACGCATAAGAGAGGCCGCAACCATGAGCATTGCATTCGTTTTCCCGGGCCAGGGTGCCCAGACCATCGGCATGGGCCGCGATCTGGCGGAAGCCTATCCTGAAGCCCGCGCCGTTTTTCAAGAAGTCGATGACGCCCTTGGCGAAAAACTGTCTGACCTGATCTGGGAGGGGGACATCGAGACGCTGACCCTCACACAGAACGCCCAGCCTGCGTTGATGGCCACGTCGATGGCGGCGATGGCCGCGCTGAAGGCCGAAGGGATCGAGGTTGGCAAAGCGGCCTATGTGGCGGGCCATAGTCTTGGCGAATATTCCGCGCTTTGCGCCGCAGGATCACTGTCGCTTGCCGACACCGCGCGGCTGCTGCGCATTCGGGGCAAGGCGATGCAGGCCGCTGTCCCAGTGGGCGAGGGCGCCATGGCGGCGATCCTTGGCCTTGGCATCGAAGAGACCGAGAAACTGGCCGAAGCCGCGGCCGAAGGCGAGGTCTGTCAGGTCGCCAATGAAAACGACCCGAGCCAGAATGTATTGTCGGGCCACAAAGCCGCCGTGGAGCGTGCCGTGGCCATGGCGAAGGATGCTGGCGCCAAACGCGCGTTGCTGCTGCCGGTCTCTGCGCCTTTCCATTGCCCGCTGATGGGGCCTGCGGCGGATGAGATGGCGCGCGCTTTGGGTGAGGTTAAGTTTAATGATCCCGCCGTGCCGCTGGTGGCGAATGTCACTGCGCAGGCCGTCACCGATGCCGCGAAGATTCGCGAGTTGCTGGTTGAGCAGGTGACAGGCCGGGTGCGCTGGCGGTCTTCGGTTGAGTGGATGGCCGCGCAGGGCGTGACCGAAGCCTGGGAGATCGGCGCGGGCAAGGCGCTGTCGGGCATGATCCGCCGGATCGACAAATCCGTCGCTACCCGCAGCATCGGCACGCCGGATGAGGTCAAAGCCGCGAAAGAGGCGTAACGCCCCGGAGGGCCGAGATGACGATGCAAGAAACCCTGACGCTGCTGCCGGAATGGTTGATCTGGTGGTTCAACTGGCTGATTTTTGCCGTGGCGGTCTTGCCCTTGGCGCTGCTGATATGGCCGCAGAGCCGCAAGGTCGGGGTGATTGCCGTGGCCGCCAGTATCCTTACCGGGGCGGCGGTTTACGGGATGTTCCGTCAGATGGGATACGTCAAACTTCTCGGTCTGCCGCATCTGCTGATCTGGGGGCCGCTGGCGTTCTATCTGTTCCGCAAACAGGCCAAGGACGCCATGCCCATCGCGGCGCGGTGGATCATCCGGGTGATCTTGGTCACCTTGCTGATCTCGCTGGCCTTCGATGTGGTGGATGTGCTGCGTTATATACTTGGTGAGCGGACGCCGCTGGGGGCCGAGGCGTGAGGCGGCTGATTGCTGTATTCGCGCTGCTGCTTTCGGTCGTGGCCTGCGGCACGCTTGAGAATGCCAGCGATGGCACGCGGATGCAGGTTCAGGGGCCGTATCTGTTGATGTCCGGCACGATCACCAGCCGGACGCCTGCGGCTTTCGCGCGGCATCTGACCGAAAATCCGCGGATCGATACGGTGGTGCTGGGGCGGATCGACGGCTCTATCGATGCGGCAGCGACGCACCGTATGGGGCGACAGATTCGCAGATTGGGGCTGGCGACCGAGCTGCGGTCGGGCAGTGTGGTTGATTCTGGCGGGGTGGAGCTCTTTATCGCGGGGGGCGAGCGGCGCATGGCACCGGGGGCGGCGCTGCGGGTGCATTCATGGCGCAATGGGTACCGCGAGGGCAGCAGCTACCCCCGGCAATCGGCCAAGCATCAGATGACACGGCGCTATATGGCCGAGATGCTGGGCAATGACGGCTTTTACTGGTTTACCTTGCAGGCCGCGCCATCTGACGGGATACACAAGATGACAGCGGATGAAATCCGCCGCTACGGGCTGCTGACGCGGCCCTGACTGATAGAATAAAGGAAGAGACATGTTCGATCTTACAGGAAAGAATGCCCTGATCACCGGCGCTTCGGGCGGCATTGGCGCGGATATCGCCCGCAAATTGCATGCCCAAGGCGCGACCGTCGGGCTGTCGGGCACGCGGACTGAACCGTTGGAGGCGCTGAAGGCCGAGTTGGGCGAACGCGCGCATGTGCTGCCCTGTAATCTGAGCGACATGGAAGCCGTCGATGCTCTGCCGAAACAGGCGGCTGAGGCGATGGGCTCGGTCGATATTCTGGTGAACAACGCCGGGATCACCCGCGATAACCTGTTCATGCGCATGTCGGATGATGAATGGAATTCGGTGCTGAACGTGAACCTGACCGCGACCTTTAAGCTGTGCAAAGGCGTGATGCGCGGCATGATGAAGGCGCGTTGGGGCCGGATCATCAATATCTCCAGCGTTGTGGGGGCCACGGGCAACCCCGGTCAGGCGAATTACGCGGCCTCCAAAGCGGGTGTTGTGGGCATGTCCAAGTCGCTGGCCTATGAGGTGGCAAGCCGTGGGATCACGGTGAATGCCGTGGCACCGGGCTTTATCACCACCGCCATGACAGACAAGCTGACGGACGAGCAAAAGTCTGGAATCATGGGGCAAATTCCCGCCGGTCGCATGGGCGATCCGGATGAGATCGCCGCCGCCGTGGTCTATCTTTCCAGTGCCGAGGCCGCTTATGTGACAGGGACCACCTTGCATGTGAACGGCGGTATGGCCATGTTGTGACCCTGCGCTGCAATAGCGTTTGCCAAGCCTTCGGCATGTGCTAAAGGGGGCGCAGAATCGAAACGAAGGGTGCTTGATTGCCCCCTCCGCCTTGTGCGAACAAGGAAAATAGCCGCCCCTTTTGGGGCATCCTCCAAACGCTGATCATCGGCGGGCGGAAACCAAAAGGGGCCTGAATGGCCCGAAGACATGAGGACTTATTATGAGCGACGTCGCAGACCGCGTGAAAAAGATCGTTGTAGAACACCTGAGCGTGGAAGAGGACAAAGTGACTGAGAATGCGTCGTTCATCGACGATCTCGGCGCTGACAGCCTTGACACAGTGGAACTGGTGATGGCGTTCGAAGAAGAGTTCGGCATCGAGATCCCCGATGACGCCGCTGAGAACATCCAGACCGTTGGCGATGCGGTCAAGTTCATCAAAGAAGCCTCCTAAGGCTTTGCCGGGCAACCGGCAGAATTGAGATTTGAAAGCGGCGTTGTTCCTAGCGGAATGACGCCGTTTTTATTTGCCGCAACGGGCTGGGCTTGTCCCTTTGGTGCTGAGGCCGCATGTCTTCGCCAAGAAGTTTCAAGTGTGAAGGCAATTCACCCCATGTCCCGAACGATCCCGACCATCAACACAGCCAGACTGACATTGCGCGCCATGCGGGCCGAGGATTTTGAGCGTTACGCCGAGATCTGGGCAATGCCGGATGTGGCGGACCGGATACTTGATCGGCCTCGGGCGAAGGCGCAATCTTGGGACGCCTTCCTGCGCAATGCAGGCCATTGGCAGATCACGGGATTCGGACAATGGGCTGTGCAGCTTCATCGGCAAAGAGAGATGCTGGGCCAGACTGGCTTCGTCTTTGGTTCACGGAATTTCGGTGAGGATTTCGATACTTACCCCGAAGCGCGGTTGGTGTTGGCGCCTCAGGCGCAGGATCAGCGTTTAGGGGTTGAAGCGGCGCGGGCAGCGCATGAGTGGTTTGATCGGGTCATCACGGGGCGGACGGTTTGTGTGATCTCTGCCAAGAACGAAGCGGCATTGCGGATCGCAGGCGCGCTTGGGTATCAGCCGCTACGTGAGGCAAGCACTGAGAGTGGCCCGGTGCATCTGCTGACCCGGCGCGGGCCGCCGGTCTAACGGTACCGTAAGGCCCTCACCACGTGTGATAGCCGCCCGGTTTCGAAGATCGGCGTTTTTGTGCTATGCCTGCGGCCCACCGCCGATATGCTTGTGCCTACAGGCTTTTGCAGGGTAAGAGGTTCGCCGAGAGATTATCGGCAAGGGGCACTAAGATGCGCAGAGTTGTAGTAACGGGTTTGGGTTTGGTTACCCCCCTCGCGGACGGCGTGGAAGAAAGCTGGAAACGGATCCTTGATGGGCAATCCGGAGCCGGACCGATCACCGGCTTTGATCCCAGCAAATTGGTGACCCAATACGCCTGCGAAGTGCCTTTGGGCGATGGCAGTGATGGCACCTTTGACGCCAATAAATACATGGAGCCGAAAGAGCAGCGGAAGGTAGATACTTTCATCCTGTTCGGCATGGCCGCCGCTCAACAGGCGGTTGAGGATTCGGGTTGGTTGCCGACCGAGAAAGAAGATCAGGAGCGCACCGGCGTGTTGATCGGCTCGGGCATCGGTGGATTGAACTCTATCGCCAATACTGCTGTCATGATGGCCGAAAAGGGTCCGCGCCGCGTGAGCCCGTTCTTTGTGCCCGGCGCGCTGATCAACCTGATCTCGGGTCAGGTGTCGATCCGCTATGGGTTCAAGGGGCCGAACCACTCGGTCGTGACTGCTTGTTCCACTGGGGCGCATGCCATCGGTGACGCGGCGCGGCTGATTAAATACGGCGATGCGGATGTGATGATTGCAGGCGGCGCAGAGGCGGCGATTTGCGAGATCGGCATGGCGGGCTTTAACGCCTGTAAGGCGCTGTCGACCAAACGCGGAGACGACCCCAAGAAAGCCAGCCGCCCCTATGATGTGGACCGTGACGGTTTCGTCATGGGTGAGGGCGCGGGCATCGTGGTCTTGGAAGAATACGAGCACGCCAAGGCGCGCGGTGCCAAGATCTATGCCGAAGTGCTGGGCTATGGCCTGTCTGGCGACGCGCATCACATCACCGCACCGTCGGAAGACGGCGAGGGTGGCGAACGCTCCATGCGGGCCGCGCTGAAGAACGCGGGTCTTGAGCCCAAGGATGTTGATTACATCAACGCGCATGGCACCTCGACCATGGCTGACACCATCGAATTGGGCGCGGTCGAGCGTCTGATGGGCGATGCGGCGGACAAGGTCACCATGTCCTCTACCAAATCGGCCACCGGGCACCTCTTGGGGGCCGCTGGCGCGATTGAGGCGATCTTCTGCATGCTTGCGATCCGCGATCAGGTGGCACCGCCGACGATCAACCTTGATAACCCAGCGGTTGAGACACCAATTGATCTGGCACCCAACAAAAAGGTCGAGCGCAAGATCGATGTGGCGCTGAGCAATTCGTTTGGTTTCGGCGGCACCAACGCATCGGTACTGTTCGGGAAAGTCCGTTAAATGTGGCGTCATATCGCCTCTAACGCCGTGACGTTTCTGTTGGTCGGCCTTTTTATGCTTGGGGGTGTCATCCTTTGGGGCAAGTCGGAGTATGTCTCTGAAGGGCCGTTGGAGCAGGCGATTTGTGTGCAGGTCGAGCGCGGCTCGAACATGCGACAGGTGAGCCAGAGCCTTGTGGAGCAGGGCGCGGTTTCTTCGCCTGCGATCTTTCGCATGGGTGCGGATTATGAGGACAAGTCGGGCAGCCTGAAGGCAGGCAGTTTCCTTGTTCAGCCCGGCATGTCGATGCAGGGGATTGTCGATGTCGTGACCCAAGGCGGGGCCAGCACCTGCGGCACCGAGGTTGTGTACCGCGTGGGCGTGAACCGCGTAAGCGTGCAGGTTCGTGAGTTGGACCCGGTGACAAGCCGGTTTGTTGAGCGCGCGGAGTTCACGCCGGGTGAGGAAGAGACCCCTGAGGCTTACTCCGAAATCTCCAGCAAGAACGACACGCGGTTTCGGGTGGCGCTGGCAGAGGGTGTGACAAGCTGGCAGGTGGTTGAGGCGCTCAAGCAGGTGGATCAGTTGTCCGGGGACGTTGAAGAGTTGCCCGCCGAGGGCAGCCTTGCGCCTGACAGCTATGAGGTGCGCCCCGGTGATGACCGCGCCGAGGTGATCGCGCGGATGACGGCAGCGCAGCGGGTGCTGTTGGCAAACGCTTTTGAGGCCCGCGACCCTGATCTGCCCATTGAGACGCCGGAGGAACTGTTGATCCTTGCCTCGATCATCGAAAAGGAAACCGGTGTGGCGGCGGAGCGTGAGCAGGTGGCGAGCGTATTCGTGAACCGTCTGAACCAAGGCATGCGTCTGCAAACGGACCCGACGGTGATCTATGGTGTGACCGAGGGCAAGGGCGTGCTGGGCCGCGGGCTGCGCCGTTCGGAACTGCGGGCAGAGACGCCGTGGAACACCTATGTGATCAACGGTTTGCCACCCACCCCCATCGCCAATCCGGGCCGCGCGAGCCTGATGGCTGCGGCGCAACCGGCGGAGACGGATTTCGTCTTCTTCGTGGCGGATGGCACCGGGGGGCACGCTTTTGCCGAGACCTTGGATGAGCATAACCGCAACGTGGCGCGTTGGCGTCAGATTGAGGCGGAGCGTGGCGCGGAAGCGGCGGGGAATGCCTCAACAGGTGGTAACTGAGACCATTGAGAACCCCGCTGGAGACAGCGGGGTTTTTATTTGCGCGGGTGCTTTGCCGCACGGCGCTGTAAGGTGTTGTTAACACAGTTTTTCTTGACTTTGCGCACGGTCTGACGTAGGACTTGTGGCACGCTAGAGGACATGGGCGAACGGCCCCGGGGTGACCCGGTGGTCGTTTTTTTGTGTCTGCTCGGTTGGGGATAACCAACGAGAGGTAAAGCGATGACGATCATTACCCCGGAGCAAGAGACGGAAGACAGCGCGGAAATCCTGCGCGGTCTCCAAGAAGCAATCGGCGCGCTGCGTCGGGAAATCGAAGGTCTGACGGAACAGGCCCGGTCCGGGGGGGAACTCAAGGAAACTGCGGTGTCTGGCAAAACGTCCAAAGTGGCGGGACTGCTGGCGCATTGCCTGAAAGCGGAGAACACGCTGAATGACTGTCGAAACCGACAAGCTGGAATCGCGCGCGTGGGCTATGCCCTCGACATGGACAAAGCGCGGGCTGACATCGGGTGCAAGCTGGATCGCCTGCGCCGATGCTCAGACCCAGGCGCAGTTTCTGAATGACCTAGATGAGGGAGAGCTTCTGGCTCTCCCTTTTTTGTTTGAGTTTTGGGCGCTGGACCACCAACTGCCGCCTGAGGGCGATTGGCGGACATGGGTGATCATGGGCGGGCGCGGTGCGGGCAAGACCCGCGCCGGGGCGGAATGGGTGCGTAGCAAGGTTGAGGGGAGCCGTCCGTTGGATGCGGGGGCGTGTAGCCGCGTGGCGCTGGTGGGGGAGACCATCGAGCAGGCGCGCGAGGTGATGATTTTTGGCGATAGCGGGATACTGGCCTGTAGCCCACCGGATCGGCGGCCCGATTGGGAGGCGACGCGCAAGCGCTTGGTTTGGCCCAACGGGGCGATTGCGACGGTGCATACAGCGCATGATCCCGAAGGACTGCGGGGGCCGCAGTTTGATGCGGCTTGGGTGGATGAACTGGCGAAGTGGAAGCGCGGGCAGGAGGCTTGGGACCAGCTGCAGTTTGCGCTGCGCTTGGGCGAGCGGCCGCAGGTCTGTGTGACGACGACGCCGCGCAATGTGGATGTTTTGAAGGCGCTCTTGGCCGCGCCCTCGACGGTGACGACCCATGCGCCAACGGAGGCCAATGCGGCGAACTTGGCGGGGTCTTTTCTTGAGGAAGTGCGGGCGCGGTATCGCGGCACGCGGTTGGGGCGGCAGGAGTTGGATGGGGTTTTGCTGGCGGATGCAGAGGGGGCGCTGTGGACCTCGGCTTTGTTGGAGGCGGGGCGGGTGCGAGAGGTGCCGGATCTGGACCGGATCGTGGTGGGTTTGGACCCGGCGACGACGAGTGGGGCGGGCTCGGATGAGTGCGGCATCGTTGCGGTGGGCGCGCAGACCAAGGGGCCGCCGCAGGATTGGCGGGCAGTGGTCTTGGCCGATTGCACGGTGCAAGGGGCCACGCCCAATGGCTGGGCGCAAGCGGCGATTGCGGCGATGACGCGCTATGGGGCGGACCGTTTGGTGGCCGAGGTAAACCAAGGGGGGCAGCTGGTTTCTGAGGTGCTGCGGCAGGTCGATCCGCTGGTCTCGCTCAAGACAGTGCATGCGGCGCGGGGCAAGGTCGCGCGGGCAGAGCCGGTGGCGGCGCTTTATGAGCAGGGGCGGGTGAGTCATTTGCCGGGGCTCGATGCATTGGAGGATCAGATGTGTCTGATGACCGCGCGGGGCTATGAGGGCAAGGGCAGCCCGGACCGGGTCGATGCGCTGGTCTGGGCGCTGCATGAGCTGATGATCGAGCCTGCATCGCAGTGGCGCAGCCCGGGGGTGCGGAGCCTGTAAGGCGGGCGTTGCGCAGGGCAGCGTGCGGTCGGTTACCCGGCCGTTAAGACTTAATTGAGAAAGTCTGACAACGCCGAGCAGCATGGGGCACAGGCCGCTGCCAAGGCCGAGCAGAATGAGGAGCGACAGATGGTATTCGATTTTCTACGGCGCGGCGCGGCTGAGACCGTTGAGCAGAAAGCTTCGGCGACCGGGCCGGTCGTGGCCTATCAGACCTCTGGTCGTGTCGCTTGGAGCCCGCGGGACAATGTGAGCCTGACGCGCTCGGGCTTTTGCGGCAATCCGGTGGGGTTTCGCTCGGTCAAGCTGATTGCCGAGGCGGCGGCGGCGCTGCCGCTGGTCGTGCAGGACGCGGCGCGGCGCTATGACGAACACCCGCTGATGGAATTGATGCGCCGCCCGAATGGGGGGCAAGGCCGGGCAGAGTTGCTTGAGGCGCTCTATGGTCAGATGCTGCTGAGCGGTGATGGCTATGTCGAGGCGGTCGGCGGCGAGGGTGGTTTGCCGGTCGAGCTGCATGTGCTGCGGTCGGATCGGATGAGCGTGGTGCCGGGGGCGGATGGTTGGCCGGTGGCTTATGAATATGCGGTGGGCGGGCGTAAGCATCGCTTTGATGCGAGCGGGGCGGTGCCGCCGGTCTGTCATATCCGAAATTTCCACCCGCAGGACGATCATTATGGCTTTAGCCCGATGCAGGCGGCGGCGATGGCGATGGATGTGCATAACGCTGCGAGCCGTTGGTCGAAGGCGCTGCTCGATAACGCGGCGCGGCCCTCGGGGGCGATTGTGTACCGTGGGGCCGAGGGGCAGGGCAAGCTGAGCGAGGATCAGTATGATCGGCTGGTGAGCGAGATGGAGAGCCATCATCAGGGCGCGCGCAATGCGGGGCGACCGATGCTGCTGGAAGGTGGGCTTGACTGGAAACCAATGGGGTTTTCGCCCTCGGATATGGAATTCCAGAAGACCAAGGAGAGTGCGGCGCGGGAAATTGCGCTCGCCTTTGGGGTGCCGCCGATGCTGATCGGGGTGCAGGGGGATGCGACTTACGCAAATTATCAAGAGGCGCATCGGGCGTTCTATCGCCTGACCGTGCTGCCGCTGGCGACACGGGTGACGGCGACGCTGGCGGAGTGGCTAAGCGGGTATCTGGGCGAGGCGGTGAGTTTGAAGCCCGACTTGGACCAAGTGCCGGCTTTGGCGGCCGAGAGGGATGCGCAATGGGCACGGGTCACGGCAGCGGCGTTCTTGAGCGATGCGGAAAAGCGCGCCCTGTTGGGGCTGCCTGCGGTGGCGAATGATGCCTGAATTGCGCGAGATCGAGCGGTTCGAATGCGCGCCGGGATTGCGGCTTCAGGCGCATGAGACGCTGAGCGCGGTGCACCGCGAGAACATGCAAAAGCGGCTCGACCGGATCGAGCAGATGATGGAGCGGCTGGAACGGCGCTTGTGGTTGACGGTTTACGGCGTGGTCGCGGTGATCTTGGCGCAGGCGGTGCAATCCTTTCTGGTGGTGGCGCCGTAGCGGGCTGAAAAAGAGGAAATAACAATGGGTTATCAGATGATGAACTCCGGCGCTTTGCCGGAGAACGGGGAAGATCGGTGTGCTGGGGCCGCTTTGGAACATAAGTTCGCCCGTTTCGGCACGGTGGCTGAGGTGGAAGGCGGGCTGGAGATCAGCGGCTACGCCAGCCTTTTCGGCGCGGTGGATCAGGGGGGCGATGTGGTGGAAGCCGGTGCCTATGCGGCGAGCCTTGCCCAAGTCACGAAGGCCGGGCGCAACGTCAAAATGCTGTGGCAGCATGATCCCGCCCAGCCCATCGGGGTTTGGGACGAGGTGCATGAGGATGGCAGGGGCCTGTGGGTCAAGGGGCGCATCCTGAGCAGTGTAGCCAAGGGGCGGGAAGCGGCCGCGTTGATTGATGCAGGAGCCATCGACGGGCTCAGCATCGGCTACCGCACCGTGAAGGCGGGCAAGAATACCAAGGGGCAACGGCTGCTGACGGAGCTGGAGCTTTGGGAGGTGTCTTTGGTGACCTTTCCGATGCTGCCCTCGGCACGGGTGGGGTCCAAGGGAGATTTCAAGGCTGTGGGTGATGTTCTGCGGGACATGGCGGCGGCCTTTGACGCGGCGCGGCGCGATATGGCGCGCGGCTGAGCCTGAGTTTGACTGAGCAAGATCAGAGGAAAAGAAATGACCAAGAGCGAGATGAGCACAAAGGCGGGCGCAGACCTGTCCCCGGCGGAGGAAGTGCGGCAGGCCGTGAGCGGTTTTGTCAGTGACTTCAACGGCTTTCGGGCCGAGATCAATACGAAACTTCAACAATCAGAAGAGCGAATTGCCATGATGGACCGCAAGATGACCCTGCCTGCCCGCAGCCCTTTGGGCGGCGCGATTGAGCAAGATGCACCGCATAAGAAAGCCTTTGACGCCTATCTGCGCAATGGCGATGACGATGGGCTGCGGGGGCTGGAACTGGACGGCAAATCGATGTCGACGGCGGTGAACTCGGACGGCGGCTATCTGGTGGATCCGCAGACATCGGAGCGGGTGCAATCGGTGCTGAATTCCGGCGCATCGATCCGCGCGATTGCGGCGGTGGTGCAGGTCGAGGCCACGTCTTATGACGTGCTGGTCGATCATGCCGATGTGGGGGCGGGCTGGGCCACCGAAAGTGGTGCACAGACCGAGACGGACACGCCGCAGATCGACCGGATCACCGTGCCGCTGCATGAGTTGAGCGCCCTGCCCAAGGCAAGCCAACGGCTGCTGGACGATAGCGCTTTTGATATCGAAGGCTGGCTGGCAGGCCGCATCGCCGACAAATTCGCACGGGCCGAGGCAGCGGCCTTTATCAGCGGTGATGGGATCGACAAGCCCACCGGTTTTTTGAGCCACCCGGCGGTCGATAACGACGTCTGGAACTGGGGCAATCTGGGCTATGTCCCCAGCGGCACCAACGCCAATCCCGAGGCGGATGCGATCATCGAATTGGTCTATGCCCTTGGCGCGGCTTACCGCAAGAACGCGGTTTTCGTGATGAGCTCCAAGACCACGGCCAAGGTGCGCAAGTTGAAAGACACCGACGGGCGCTTTCTGTGGTCGGATGGGCTGGCCGCGGGAGAGCCTGCGCGATTGATGGGCTATCCGGTGCTGGTGGCCGAGGATATGCCCGACCCGGCGACGGATGCGATGGCCATCGCATTTGGTGACTTCTCGGCCGGGTACACGGTGGCTGAGCGCCCCGATCTGCGGATCCTGCGCGATCCCTTCAGCGCTAAGCCGCATGTGCTGTTCTATGCGACCAAGCGTGTCGGCGGTGACGTGAGCGACTTTGCGGCGATCAAGCTGATGAAATTCGGCCTGGCGTAAGCCGGTGCCGAAGCCGGGGCCGGGGCAACTTGGCCCCGGTCCGGACGTGCGCCTGCAAAGTTGTGTTGTCTAGCTGCTCCCCTCCGACCGAGCAATGCAACCGGTGCGCGTCCGGGAATAAGCGCATGGCCCCACGGGGCGAGGGAGCGAATTTTGGAGACGTTCGATGATGTTGATCGAAGAGACAAATGTGCCGGATGCGGTCTTGCCGGTTGAGGCCTTCAGAATGCATCTGCGCCTTGGCAGCGGTTTTGGGCAGGACGGCCTTCAGGATCCGGTGCTGCGCAGTTTCCTGCGTGCGGCAATCGCGGCGGTAGAGGCGCGGACGGGGAAGGTGTTGATCACCCGGCGTTTTGCCCTGTCGCTGACCTTTTGGCGCGATGCGGCGGCGCAGGTTTTGCCGGTGGCGCCCGTGCAGGAGGTCGCGCGGGTGGCATTGGTCGCGCGTGATGGGGCAGAGACGCTGGTTGACCCCGACCGCTATTGGCTGGAGCGCGATGCGCAAGCGCCGCGGTTGCGTGCCAGCACAGCCTCCTTGCCCCGCATCCCGAGTGCCGGGGCCGCGCTGATCAGTTTCGACGCGGGGATGGCCGCCGATTGGGCCGGACTGCCGGATGATTTGGCCCAAGCGGTGATGCTGCTGGCGGCACATTACTATGAATACCGCGACGATACGGCGCTTGGCGAAGGGTGCATGCCCTTTGGTGTCAGCAGCCTGATTGAGCGCTACCGCCGCGTACGTGTCGGCTTTGGTGGTGCGGCATGAGCCGCCCGCATTTGAACCGCCCGCTGATCTTGGAAGCCCCAGAACGGGTGAGCGATGGCGCGGGGGGGCATACCGAAGTCTGGCAGCCTTTGGGCACCCTTTGGGCAGAGGTTCGCGCGCGGACGGGGCGGGAAACCACCGCAGGCGGTGTGGCCGTCAGCCGGATGGGGCTCAAGATCACGGTCCGCGCGGCACCGCAGGGCGCGCCCGACAGACCGACGCCGGATCAGCGGTTTCGGGAAGGCACGCGGGTTTTCGTGATCCGGGCGGTGGCCGAGAGCGATGCGGGCGGGCGGTATCTCACCTGCTTTGCCGATGAGGAGGTGGCGGTATGACCTACGCGCTTTCAGGGGCTTTGCAGGCGGCGGTCTATGACCTGTTGCAGAGTGATCCGGGGCTCACGGCCATGATCGGCGATGCGGTCTATGACGCGGAGCCGGGGGGAAGCTTGCCCGAGACCTACGTGCTGCTTGGGCAGGAGATGGCGAAGGATGCGTCAGACCCCGAGGGCGCGGGCGCGGACCACCGCCTGACCCTGTCGGTGATCACCAGCGCGCCGGGGTTCAGCACGGCGAAGGGCTGTACGGCTGTGATCTGCGATTTGCTGCATGGGGCGCAGCCGGCGCTGAGCCGCGGGCATGTGGTGGATATGGCCTTTCTCAAAGCGACGGCACGGCGGATCGACGGGGCTGCGGGGCGGCAGATCGACCTGCAATTCCGCGCCCGGGTCGCGGATGCGTAAGACTTCAGATTCTAGATTGGTGCGAGGAGATAGAGATGGCAGTGCAAGCGGGCAAAGACCTTTTGGTCAAAGTGGATATGACCAGCGATGGTCAGTTCGAGACGATCGCTGGGCTGAGGGCCAAGCGGGTGAGTTTCAACGCCGAAACGGTGGATGTGACCTCGCTCGATTCAAGCGGGGGCTGGCGGGAGTTGCTGGCGGGCGCGGGGGTGCGCTCGGCCGCGATCAGTGGCTCGGGGGTGTTTCGCGATGCGGGCACGGATGAACGGGCGCGGCAGCTGTTCTTTAACGGGCTGACGCCGGATTTTCAGGTCATCATCCCGGATTTCGGTGTGGTGCAAGGGCCGTTTCAGGTCTCCGCCCTCGAATACGCAGGGGCGCTGAATGGGGAGGCCACGTTTGAGTTGAGCCTGCAATCTGCGGGAGAGCTGGTCTTTACCCCCGATGTGGTGGTGTGACCATGGCAAACCCATGGCGCGGCGAGGTGAGCCTGGTGATCGATGGCAGGCGGCATGAGGCGCGGCTGACCCTTGGCGCCTTGGCCGAGTTGGAGGCGACGTTGGAGGCCGACAGCCTTGTCGCCTTGGTGGAGCGGTTTGAAAGCAATCGCTTTTCCAGCCGCGATGTACTGGCCCTGCTGCTTGCCGGGCTGCGGGGGGGCGGAGCGGTGATGGATGCCGCAACGCTTGAACACGCGCAGATCGAGGGCGGGCCGATGGCGGCGGCACGGGCGGCGGCGGAATTGCTGGCGCGGGCCTTTACGGTGCAGGCGTGAGCACGGCGCAGGGCTTTGACTGGCCCGCCCTGCTGCGGGTGGGCCTGTCGCGATTGCGTCTGCCGCCGGATCAATTCTGGGCGCTGACGCCGGCGGAGTTGCAGTTGATGTTGGGCCCACCGTCCGAGGCAGCGCCGCTGCTGAGCGAGGGCCTCGCCGCGCTGATGGCTGCTTATCCAGACGAGATGAAAGGGGCCGATGATGGCTGACTTTGATGATTTCGAGAATCTTGAGAGCCGCGCTGACGGGCTGAATGAGACACTGGCGCAAACCAGCGGTTTGGTTGCCGGGTTCGATGGTGAGTTGCGGCGCATGCGCAGCGCGCTTTCCGCGACGGGCAAAGATGTGGCGACCCTCGAAAAAGGGCTGAGCCGTGGCCTGCGCCGGGCGTTCGACGGGGTGGTTTTTGACGGTACCAAACTGTCGGACGCGCTGAGCGACTTGGCGCAATCGATGATCCGCACGACCTACAACGCCGCGATGCGCCCGGTGACGGATCACTTCGGCGGGCTGATCAGCGAGGGGGTGGGCAGTGTTGTGGAAGGCATTTTGCCTTTTGCGAATGGCGCACCCTTTTCCCAAGGCAAGGTCATGCCGTTTGCGCAGGGCGGGGTGGTGACTTCGGCCACCGCGTTTCCGATGCGCGGCGGCACGGGGCTGATGGGAGAGGCCGGGCCAGAGGCGATCATGCCGCTGGCCCGGGGGGCGGATGGCAAGCTGGGGGTGCGCGGCAATGGCGGGGGTGCGACCACAATCGTGATGAACATCACCACGCCCGATGTGCAGGGGTTTCAGCGCAGCCAAAGCCAGATTGCCGCTCAACTAAGCCGCGCTCTCAGCACGGGCAATCGCAACCGATAAGCCGCGCTGCGGTTAAAGGAGCAGATCATGCAATTTCACGATGTCAGATTTCCGCCTTCGCTGAGCTTTGGATCAGTCGGGGGGCCGCAGCGGCAGACGGATGTGGTCACGCTGGCCAATGGCCATGAGGAACGCAACACGCCTTGGGCCCATTCTCGGCGGGTCTATGATGCGGGGCTGGGGATGCGTTCTATCGATGACCTTCAGTTGCTGATTGCTTTTTTCGAAGCGCGACTGGGGCAGATGTACGGGTTTCGCTGGAAGGACTGGGCCGACTATAAAACGGGCAAGACGGCGCTTTCGGTGGCCTTTGACGACCAGAGCATCGGTTATGGGGACGGGGTTCGGGCGGCGTTTCAGCTGACCAAGACTTACCGCTCGGGCGCGCATTCATACCGCCGTCCGATCACCAAACCCGTGGCCGGGACGGTGCGCGTGGGGGTGGAGCAAGACGAGCTGCGGGAGGGTGTCGAATACGAGGTCGACGCAAGCACGGGGATCATTACCTTTGCCCATCCGCCGGACCCTGAGATGGAGATCTTCGCGGGCTTCGAATTCGACGTGCCCGTGCGCTTTGACACGGACCGCATTCTGATTTCGGTCGAGAGTTTTCAGGCCGGGCAGGTGCCCGACGTGCCGGTGATCGAGGTGCGGGTCTGATGGCGGGGCTCAATACAGGGTTTGCGCACCATATCGCGCGCGGTGTGACAACGCTTTGCCATTGCTGGCAGGTGACGCGGGCGGATGGGGTGGTGTTTGCCTTTACCGATCACGATATGCCGCTGGCATTCGCGGGGGTCACGTTTCGCGCTGATACGGGGCTGAGTGCGCGGGCGCTGGCCCAAACCAGCGGGCTGTCGGTCGACAACACCGAGGCGCTTGGCGCGCTCAGCGATGACGCGATCCGCGAGGATGAGATTGAGCAGGGACGGTTCGATGGGGCCGAGGTGCAAGCGTGGTTGGTGAACTGGGCGGAGCCTGCGCAGCGGGTGCTGCAATTTCGCGGATCGATCGGCGAGTTGCACCGCACGGGCGGCAGCTTTCGTGCTGAACTGCGCGGGCTGACGGAGCCGCTGAACCGCCCCTTGGGACGGGTCTTTCAAAAGCCCTGTTCGGCGGTTCTGGGGGATGGCGATTGCCGCTTCGATCTCACCACGCCGGGCTATGCCGAGGAACGCGCGATTGAGACTGTGGCAGAGGCGCAGTGTTTCCGCTGGGCCGCATTCCCGGGATCTGATGAGGGCTGGTTCGCGCGCGGGCGGCTTGACGTGTTGGATGGCCCGGCGGCGGGGCTCTGGGGTATGGTCAAACGTGACTACCATGAGGACGGGCAGCGGGTGATCGAGCTTTGGGAGCCGATCCGTGGGGCGGTGGCGGAGGGCACCCGCGTGCGGCTTACGGCAGGCTGCGACAAGCGGATGGAGACCTGCCGGCTAAAATTCAACAACCTGCTGAACTATCGAGGTTTTCCGGATCTGCCGGGTGAGGATTGGATGATGGCCGTCCCGCGCTCAGACGGTGCGAACGCGGGCGGGTCGCGCAGATGAGCGCCGGGGGGGAACCGTTGCTGCATGCAGCACGCGGGTGGATCGGCACGCCTTACGTGCATCAGGCTGCGGCGAAGGGGGCGGGCTGCGACTGCCTCGGCCTCATCCGGGGGCTTTGGCGTGAACGGATGGGGGCTGAACCCGAGGCGGTGCCGCCCTATTCGATGGACTGGTCCGAGCCGCAGGGGGAGGAACAGCTTTGGGCGGCGGCGCTGCGGCATATGGCGGTGAAGAACAGCGGTGCGCCCGCGCCGGGTGATGTGCTGCTTTTCCGAATGCGCCACGGCGCTGTGGCAAAACACCTTGGGTTGCAGGCGCGCATCGGCGCCAGCCCGAGTTTTATTCACGCCTATGCGCGGCACGGGGTCGTTGAAAGCCCGCTTAGCCTGCCATGGCAGCGGCGCATCGTGGCGCGATTTGTATTTCCTGAGGAGGTCTCCTGATGGCGACGATTGTTCTTTCGGCAGCGGGTGCCGCGGTTGGTGGCTCCATCGGGGGCACGCTGGCGGGGCTGTCTTCTGTCGCAGTGGGCCGGGCGGTGGGGGCGAGCCTTGGGCGGCTGGTCGATCAACGCTTGCTGGGTCAGGGCGGGGAGGCGGTCGAGACCGGCAAGGTGGATCGCTTTCGGCTGACGAGCTCGGGTGAGGGGGCGGCGATCTCGCAGCTTTATGGCCGGATGCGACTGGCTGGGCATGTCATCTGGGCGTCGCAGTTTCAGGAGGTCACCCAGGTCAGCGGGGGCGGCAAAGGCGGTCCGCCGACGCCAAAGACGACCGAGTATAGCTATACCGTCAGCCTTGCCATCGCGCTTTGCGAAGGGGAGATCACCAGCGTCGGGCGCATTTGGGCGGATGGGGAGGAGATTGCCCCGGACGATCTGAACATGCGCGTCTACAGGGGCGAGGCGGATCAGCAACCCGACCCGACCATCGCCGCGATAGAGGGCGCGGACCGGGTGCCAGCCTATCGCGGCACGGCCTATGTGGTGATGGAAAACCTCGCGTTGGCGCAGTTCGGCAACCGCGTGCCGCAGTTCTCTTTCGAGGTTATGCGCCCCGAACAGCCGCAGGCGCCGGGGTGGGAACATGCGCCTGCCTTTGGTGTGCAGGGGGTCGCTTTGATCCCCGGCACGGGAGAATATGCGCTGGCGACCACGCCGGTGCATTATACCGCCGGCCCCGGCAGCCGCTGGAGCGCGAATGTGAATTCACCGGCGGCCAAGACTGATTTCTCGGTGTCGCTGGAGACACTGACAGAGGAACTGCCCCGGCTAGAAGCGGCCTCTCTCGTTGTGTCATGGTTCGGCAGCGATCTGCGCTGTGGCGATTGCCGCCTGCGCCCCAAGGTGGAAGATCCGGACATTGACGGGGAGAACATGCCGTGGCGGGTGTCTGGGGTGACGCGCGGCACGGCCGAGGTCATCACCCAGCACGGCGCGCGCCCGATCTATGGCGGCACGCCAGCCGATGCGGCGGTGGTCGAGGCCATTCACGCGCTGAAGGCGGCGGGCAAGACGGTGATGTTCTACCCGTTCATCTTGATGGATCAGACCGAAGGCAACGGCTTGCCGGACCCCTATAGCGAGGCCGAGGATCAACCCCGCTTGCCGTGGCGCGGGCGGATTACCCTTTCGGTCGCACCGGGGCGGCCGGGCAGCCCGGATGGGTCAGCGGCGGCAGCGGCAGAAGTTGCCGCGTTTTTCGGCACGGTCACAGCGGCGGATTTCACGGTGACCGAGGGCGTGGTGAGCTACCATGGCCCAGCGGAATGGACCCTGTCGCGGTTCATTTTACACTACGCCGCACTCTGCGCCGCGGCGGGCGGGGTCGAGGCCTTTTGCATTTCTTCTGAAATGCGAGGCCTGACGCAGATACGCGCGGCGGGAAATAGCTTCCCTGCGGTGACCGCGCTGCGGGCCTTGGCCGGAGAGGTGCGTGCCTTGCTCGGGCCGGATGCCAAGATCAGCTATGCGGCTGATTGGTCGGAGTATTTTGGCTATCAGCCGCAGGACGGCAGCGGTGATGTTTACTTTCATCTCGATCCGCTGTGGGCCGATCCGCAGATCAATTTCATCGGGATCGACAACTACATGCCGCTGGCCGATTGGCGCGATGAGGAGGGGCATGTCGATGGGGAAGACTGGCCCGCGATTTACGATGTCGGCTATCTAAAATCCAACATCGAAGGCGGTGAGGGGTATGACTGGTACTACCATTCGCCCGAAGCCCGTGCGGCACAGATCCGAACGCCGATCACTGATGGCGCCCATGATGAACCTTGGGTCTATCGTTACAAAGACCTGCGCCGTTGGTGGCAGAACCATCACCATCCGCGCATCGGTGGAGAGCGGCAGGCAGCACCCACGGAATGGCAGCCCATGTCCAAGCCGATCTGGTTCACGGAATACGGCTGTGCCGCCATCGACAAAGGCGCGAACCAACCCAACAAGTTCCTTGATCTGAAAAGCTCGGAAAGCGCCTTGCCGCATCATTCCTCCGGCGCACGGGACGATTTGATGCAGATGCAATATCTGCGCGCGCTGTCGGAATATTGGCGTGATCCAGCGCGCAACCCGATCTCGGACGAATATGGCGCTCCGATGCTGGATATGTCGCGCGCCTTCGTTTGGGCTTGGGACACGCGGCCCTATCCCTTCTTTCCCAACATTGTCGATCTATGGAGCGATGGAGAGAATTACAGCCGGGGTCATTGGCTGAACGGACGGGCCTCGGCGCGTTCGCTGGCCTCGGTGGTCGGGGAGATTTGCAGCCGCGCGGGTGTGATGCATTTCGATACCTCTCAGCTTTTCGGCTATGTCCGCGGCTACACCGTCGACGTGGTCGGAGAGGCGCGCGCCGCCTTGCAACCTTTGATGCTGCGCTATGGGTTCGACGCGATTGAACGCGATGGGGTTTTGCAGTTTCGGATGCGTGATGGGACGGATGCGGTGCCCCTTGACCCCGACAGACTTGCGGTTCACCCCGATCTCGGCGGGCTGACCGAGCAGCAGCGCGAGGCCGAGGCCGAAGTGTCGGGCCGTGTTCGGCTGCGGTTCATCCAGGCCGATGCGGATTTCGACGCAATCGTGGAAGAGGCGGTTCTGCCGGATGAGGCGACCCATGCAGTCACCGGGACCGAACTGAACATGGCCCTGACCCGGGGCGAGGGGCGGCAGGTAGCCGAGCGCTGGTTGACCGAAGCGCGTGTCGCCCGTGAGACGCTGCGGCTGGCGCTGCCGCCATCGCAGATGGCTATCGGGGCGGGGGATGTGATCGAACTGCCGGGCGATGGCGCGGAGGGGCCGGGGCGCTACCGCATTGACCGCGTCGAACAGGCCGGATCCTTGCTGATTGATGCCGTCCGGATTGAACCCGAAGTCTATGACCCCGCACCGCTCGAAGAAGAACTAGCCTCCCTGCGGCCTTTCGTGCCGCCGCTGCCGGTCTTGCCTCAGTTCATGGACCTGCCGCTTTTGCGCGGGGATGAGGTGCCCCATGCGCCGCATCTGGCCGTGACGGCGACCCCTTGGCCGGGGTCTGTCGCCGTCTACCGCTCTACGGTTGATGCTGATTATGCGCTCAACGGCGTCGTTTCCAGTCGGTCCATCATGGGGGTCACCCAAACGGCCCTGCGCGCGGCGCGGCCGGGGGTGATCGACGCAGGACCGGTGCTGGAAGTTAAACTCAGCAGCGGCAGCCTTGAATCGGTCAGCAAAGAGGCGCTTTTGAATGGGGCGAACCTTGCCGCGATCGGCGATGGAAGCGCGGACCGATGGGAGTTATTTCAATTTCAGGAGGCGCAGCTTGTCGCCCCTGCGACCTATTGGCTGACGGGACGTCTGCGCGGGCAGGCGGGAAGTGATGGGCTGATGCCGGAGGTTTGGCCCGTGGGGTCGCGCTTTGTGCTGATGAATGGGACACCGCAACAGGTCGAGTTCAGCCCGCATCTGCGCCGCGTGGCCCAGCACTACCGCATAGGTCCTGCCCGGCGCCCCGTGGATGATCCGTCTTATCTGCATCAGGTACATGCGTTTGACGGGAATGGCCTGCGGCCCTACAGCCCGTGCCATCTGCGGGCCGAGGCGCTGCCCGGTGGTGATATTACCTTTAGCTGGATCCGGCGCACCCGGATAGACGGGGACGCTTGGGACGGACCAGAGGTGCCGCTTGGCGAAGAAAGGGAGAGGTATCTTCTGCGCGTTTTTGCAGGCGGTCAGCACCTGCGGGACGTACTGCTCGATACGCCCGAGTGGACCTACAGCACTGCGGCACGGGCGGCCGATGGGCTGACCGGGGCGTTTGAGGTAACGGTGGCGCAGGTCTCTGCCAGCTACGGCGCGGGGCTTGCCGCGGGTTTGGTGGTGCCCGGATAGGCCCGCGCGTTATCACGATTTTGAGCATGTGCGGATTTACAAATGGTCCTACGCTATTGCATGAGCTACCCTAGCGGCAGAGTGAAGGAGCCCGTGCCATGGCGCAGACACACAGAAATATCTCGAAAGTGGACCCGGTCTGGGATCAGATTCAGCAAGAAGCTGAGGATGCGGTGCGTGATGAGCCGCTGATCGGCGGCTTTGTTCACGCCTGTATCCTGCATCATAAATCCATTGAGAACGCGCTTTCCTATCGCATCGCCGCCAAGCTGTCGTCCAACGAGATGTCGATGATGGTCGTGCGCGAAATGGTCGAGGAAGCCTATGCCGAAGACCCGGACCTTGTCGCCGCAGCGCGCGCCGATCTGGTGGCGATCTATGACCGTGACCCGGCCTGCCATCGGCTGTTGCAGCCAATCCTGTACTTCAAAGGCTATCAGGCCGTGCAGGCCTACCGGGTTGGTCATTACCTCTATGCCAAGGGCAAACGCGATTTGGCCTATTTCATCCAAATGCGGGTGAGCGAGATTTTCGGGGTGGATATCCACCCGGCGGCCAAAATGGGCAAGGGCATCATGATCGACCACGCGCATTCCATTGTCATCGGTGAGACGGCGGTGGTGGGCGACAACGTCTCGATGCTGCATTCGGTGACCCTTGGCGGCACCGGTAAGGAAGAAGAAGATCGGCACCCCAAGATCGGGAACGGCGTGTTGATTGGCGCAGGCGCAAAGGTGTTGGGCAACATCACCATCGGCCATTGCAGCCGGATCGCCGCGGGCTCGGTCGTGCTGGAGCCTGTGCCCGCCTGCAAAACTGTCGCCGGGATTCCGGCGCGGATCGTGGGAGAGGCGGGCTGCGATCAGCCGTCGATGTCGATGAACCATCTTTTTGGGCCAGACGCCGAGTAGGCGCAGAAGCCAGCGTTGCAATAAAAAAAGCCGGGGCATGCCCCGGCTTTTTCGTTTCGAGGGTGCGGGCCTTAGGCCAGCATGATCATCGGATTTTCGAGGTTCTCGACAATCGCATTCAACAGCTGCGCACCGAGGGCACCGTCGATCACGCGGTGGTCGACCGACAGGGTCACGGACATGACCGTCGCTGCAGTGATCTCACCATCCTTGCCGATGATCGGCTTTTTGACACCAGCCCCCACGGCAAGGATCGCGCCATGCGGCGGGTTGATGACCGCATCGAAATTGTCGATGCCGAACATGCCCAAGTTGGAAATCGCAAAGCTGCCGCCCTGATATTCATGCGGTGCCAGTTTGCGGTCGCGGGCGCGGGTGGCAAGGTCTTTCATCTGCGCCGAGAGGGTCGAGAGCGACTTGGTATCGGCGTCCTGCAACACGGGGGTGAAGAGACCGCCTTCGATCGCCACGGCCACGGCCACATCCGAGGGTTTCAGCTTGAGGATGCGATCACCGGCCCAGACGGCATTGGCATCCGGCACCGATTGCAGGGCCAGCGCGCAGGCTTTGATGATGAAGTCGTTGACCGAGAGCTTCACACTCCGCGATTCCAACTGCTTGTTCAGATCGCTGCGGAAGGAAAGCAGCGCGTCGATCTGGATGTCGCGGCGCAGGTAGAAATGCGGTACGGTTTGCTTGGCCTCGGTAAGGCGCGCAGCGATGGTCTTGCGCATGCCGTTGAGGGTGACTTCCTCGTAGTCCCGGCCCTCGTACATCTTGGCGACCGCATCGGCAGATGGGCCGGTGGCCGCGGCTTGGGCGACCGGGGCGGCATCCTTGGCAGGTGCCGCGCTGTCGGATTTTGCCGCTGTCGGCTGGGCGTTCTCGACATCCGCTTTGACGATCCGGCCGCGCGGGCCGCTGCCGTCGATTTGCGACAGGTCCAACCCCTTGTCGGCGGCGATCCGGCGGGCGAGGGGGGAGGCAAAGATACGCTCACCCTTATCGCCCTTCGGGGCTGCGGGGGCTTTGCTGTCGCTTTTGCCCGTCGGCTCATTCGCATCCGTCGCACCGCGGCCATAGCCCGCTTCGGGCGTCTCGGCTTCGGCGGCTTCGGGCGCTGCTTCAGCCTGCGGTTTTTCTTCCTTGGCCGGGGCGGCGCTGCTGTCGATGTCGTCGGCGCTCTCGCCTTCTTCGAGCAATACGGCGATCGGGGTGTTGACCTTCACCCCCTCGCTGCCTTCGCTGATCAGGATCTTGCCGATGGTGCCTTCGTCGACGGCTTCGAATTCCATCGTGGCCTTGTCGGTCTCGATCTCGGCCAGAATGTCACCAGAGGAGACTTCGTCACCTTCCTTGACCAGCCATTTGGCAAGCGTGCCTTCCTCCATCGTGGGGGACAGGGCGGGCATGAGAATTTCTGTGGGCATGATCCGCTCCTTACCGGTAAGTGACTGATTTCACGGCTTCGATCACCTCGTCGGTGGTAACCAGCGCGTGTTTTTCAAGGTTGGCGGCATAGGGCATGGGCACGTCCTTGCCGGTGCAGGTGATGACCGGGGCGTCGAGGTAATCGAACGCCTCCTGCATGATCACGCCGCTGATGTAGCCGCCGACTGAGCCCTGTGGCCAGCCTTCTTCGACCGTCACGCAGCGGTTGGTCTTCATCACCGATTTCAGGATCGTGTCGGTGTCCATCGGGCGCAGGGTGCGCAGGTCGATGACCTCGGCTTCAATGCCCTCTTCGGCCAGCTTCTCAGCAGCCTCCAACGCATAGGTCATGCCGATGCCGAAGCTGACGATGGTCACGTCCGACCCTTCGCGCCAGATGCGGGCCTTGCCGAAGGGCACGGTGTAATCCTCAATATCCGGCACATCGAAGCTGCGGCCATAGAGGATTTCGTTTTCAAGGAAGATTACCGGGTTCGGGTCACGGATGGCGGTTTTCATCAAGCCTTTGTAATCGCTCGCCGAATAGGGCATCGCGACCTTTAGGCCGGGGATCTGCATGAACCACGCGGCATAGTCCTGAGAGTGCTGCGCGCCAACGCGGGCGGCGGCACCGTTGGGGCCGCGGAAGACCATGGGCGCGCCCATCTGGCCACCGGACATGTAGAGCGTCTTGGCTGCGGAGTTGATGATCTGGTCCATCGCCTGCATGGCGAAGTTGAAGGTCATGAACTCAACAATCGGGCGCAGACCGCCAAAGGCCGCACCAACACCGATCCCGGCAAAGCCATGTTCGGTGATCGGCGTGTCGATCACCCGTTTGGGGCCGAATTCGTCCAGCATCCCTTGGGTGATTTTATATGCGCCTTGGTACTCCGCGACTTCCTCACCCATGAGGAAGACATCTTCGTCGCGGCGCATCTCTTCGGCCATGGCATCGCGCAGCGCTTCGCGCACGGTCTGCTGCTTCATCTCGGTGCCTTCGGGCCAGTCGGGGCTGGTGTCAGGCTCGGGCTGTTTCTTGCCTTCGGCGGGGGGGGCGCGGTCGCTGTCGTCGTTGTCGCCCGACTTGGCTTCGGCGTCGTCGCTTTTGGACTCGGCGGGGGCGGATTTGGCGCTGTCGATGTCGGAGGGATCTTCGCCTTCTTCCAGCAGCACGGCGATGGCGGTGTTCACCTTGACGCCTTCGGTGCCCTCGCTGATCAGGATCTTGCCGATGGTGCCTTCATCGACGGCTTCAAATTCCATCGTGGCCTTGTCGGTCTCGATTTCAGCCAGAATGTCACCAGAGGAGACTTCGTCGCCCTCCTTGACCAGCCATTTGGCCAGCGTGCCTTCTTCCATGGTGGGGCTGAGGGCGGGCATGAGAATTTCGGTTGCCATTGCTTCAGGCCTCCTGCGGAACTTCGGTTGCGTAGATATCGGTCCAGAGCTCATCAAGCGCGGGCTCCGGGCTTTCCTTGGCGAAATCGGCGCTCTCGTTCACGATCTTCTTGATCTCTTTGTCGATGGCCTTGAGGTCCTCTTCGCTGGCGTGATTGCCTTCCAGCAGCAGGGTGCGGACCGATTCAATCGGGTCACGCTCGTCGCGCATTTTCTGGACCTCTTCACGGGTGCGGTATTTCGCGGGGTCGGACATGGAGTGGCCGCGGTAACGGTAGGTCTTGATCTCCAGAATATATGGTCCGTTCTCGCGGGCGTGGGCCACGGCCTTTTGACCGGCCTCTTTCACCGCCAGCACATCCATCCCATCGACGGCCTCACCGGGGATGCCAAAGGCTTTGCCGCGCTCCCAAATCTCAGCAGAGGAGGTGGAGCGCTGCTGCGAGGTGCCCATGGCGTATTGGTTGTTTTCGATCACAAAGATCACCGGCAGCTTCCAAAGGGCGGCCATGTTAAAGGTCTCATAGACCTGACCTTGGTTCGCCGCACCATCGCCGAAATAGGTGAAAGTGACGCGCCCGTTGCCCTTGTATTGATCGGCAAAGGCAAGCCCCGCGCCGAGCGGCACCTGCGCTGCGACGATGCCGTGGCCGCCGTAAAAATGCTTTTCTTTCGAGAACATATGCATGCTCCCGCCCTTGCCCTTGGAGTAGCCACCCTCGCGGCCCGTCAACTCGGCCATGACGCCGTTCGGGTCCATGCCACAGGCCAGCATATGGCCGTGATCGCGGTAGGAAGTGACGCGCTTGTCGCCTTCTTCGGCGGCGGCCTCAAGGCCGACAACAACAGCTTCTTGCCCAATATAGAGGTGGCAGAACCCCCCGATCAGCCCCATGCCGTAGAGTTGTCCGGCTTTCTCTTCAAACCGCCGGATCAGCAGCATGTCGCGGTAGTAGCTGGTCAGCTCCTCCGCAGAGACATTGGGTTTCTTGCTCGATTTCCTCGCGGCCATGGACGTCTCCTCCGTCGGCTTTGGTCAGGTGCCAAAAGTAGTTTAGCGTTAAACTATTCCCTAGCGCATTCCGGAATGGATTGCGAGAGACTTTGTGATGTGGCGCACGCACCACGGCTGACAAGGCGAAGGAGGCCAGAGATTTTGAGTGATTGCAAGGCCGCAGGCGCGGGGCAGGGCGATGAGGGGCGAAAGGTCAGCGAATGACAATCTCATCGGTGCGGACCATGCCCAGCACCTTGCGCGCGCGTTCGTCCAAGAGATCAAGATCAAGGTAATCGTCCGACAGGCGACGGGTCAGGTTCTCCATCCGCGCAACCTCGGCGCGGACTTCGGCCAGACGGTCGCTCAGCTTTTGGTTCTCGGCCACGATCTCGGTCCGGCGGAACAGGCCGAAATCCCCTTGCACGGCGGCAAAGGTGAAATACAGGCTCAGCGCGAAAGCGATTGCGAAAAACAGCAATGTGCCGAAAGCCGGACGGGTGTTGCGTGTCATGGTTCTGCCTCTGCGTCTCTTGGCGGACGTGACATCAGTATGACACAGGCGATTCGACATGGGAATCCCACAATTGCGGGAAACCCGTTGTTTTTACCGCGAAATCACGATTTTGCGCGGCTTAGCCGCCCAGAGCAGCGACGCCGGGCAGTGTTTTGCCTTCCATCCACTCAAGGAAAGCGCCCCCGGCGGTTGAGATATAGGTGAAATCATCCGCCACGCCCGCTTGGTTCAGCGCGGCAACCGTGTCACCGCCCCCGGCGACCGAGGTCAGCGTGCCTTCGCGCGTCTTGGCCGCTGCCGCGCGGGCCGCGGCGACGGTGGCAGTGTCGAAGGGCGGGATTTCAAAGGCCCCCATTGGCCCATTCCAGATCAAGGTCCGCAGACCGGCAAAGGCCGTCTCGACCAAAGCGACCGTATCGGGGCCCGCATCCAGCACCATCTGGTCTTCGGCGAGGCTGGCATCGGGGCCGAGCTGGGCCACCTCATGGGCGGCCCCTTTGGCGAACTCACGCGCGACCATGCCGTCGACGGGCAAGATCACGCGGCAGCCCGCCTTGTCGGCCTGCGCCATGATGTCTTTGGCCGTGTCGTAATAATCCGGCTCTTCCAACGACTTGCCCAGATCAGCACCGAGCGCGGCGAGGAAAGTGTTCGCCATGCCGCCGCCAATCACCAGAACATCCAACCGGTTCACGAGGTTTTCCAAAAGCGCGATCTTGGTCGAAACCTTTGCCCCACCGACCACAGCCCCCACCGGGCGCTCAGGCTTAGCCAACGCCGCCTCCAGCGCCGAGAGTTCCGCCTGCATCAAACGGCCCGCGCAGGCAGGCAACAGCCGCGCCAGCGCTTCGGTCGAGGCATGGGCGCGGTGGGCGGCAGAGAAGGCATCGTTGCAGTAGATATCGCCAAGCGCGGCCAGTTGGCGGGCGAAACCTTCGTCATTGGCTTCTTCGCCGGGATAAAGGCGGATGTTTTCCATAAGTTGCAGATCGCCCTGCGCCTCGGCGGCGGCATCCAGCGAGGGCACGAAAGCCACATCGCGGCCCAATGCCTTTTCCAGCGCGGGTAGGACCTGTTTCAGGCTCATCTCGTCCACGACCTTGCCCTTGGGCCGTCCGAAATGCGCCAGCAGCGTCACCTTGCCGCCGCGCGCCAGGATGTCGGTCACCGTGGGCACGATCCGCTCGATCCGCGTGGCATCGGTAACGCGGCCATCTTCGACCGGTACGTTGATGTCGACGCGCAAAAGCACCCGCTTGCCGTCCAGTTCCATATCGTCCAGTGACTTCCAGCCCATCGGTCTTCTCCCAATCCAATCCGTTGCGCTGTGTTTTGCTGTTATCTTGGCTCAGGTCAATGCGCGGCTTGGCAATCGCGGCCAAGCTCCTTAGGTATCTGGCAAAGACAAACCAAAGGATTGCCCAATGGCCGAGATCAAAGACCCCGAAAACACCATCCTGATGGAACTCAAAGGCGGCACCGTCACGATTGAGTTGATGCCCGACCTTGCGCCCAAGCACGTCGAGCGCATGAAAGAACTGGCCCGCGCCGGGAAATACGACAACGTGGCTTTCCACCGCGTGATCGAAGGTTTCATGGCCCAGACCGGCGATGTGGCCAACGGGAACATGGAAGACAACTTCAACCTGCGTGCGGCTGGCACCGGCGGCTCCGACCTGCCGAACCTGCCCGCGGAATTCTCCAAGGTTCCCCACGCGCGTGGCACCATCGGCGCCGCTCGTTCGGCCAACCCCGACAGCGCCAACAGCCAGTTCTTCATCAATTTCAAGGACAATGATTTCCTCAACGGTCAGTACACCGTTTACGGGCAAGCTATCTCGGGCATGGAACATGTCGACGCGCTCACACGGGGCGAGCCGCCTGCGAACCCCGACCGCATGATCTCGGTCAAGGTGGCCGCCGATGCGTAAGCTCGTAGGCACCAGCGCCGTTTTGGCACTCCTCGGTTCGGCGGCCATGGCCACCGGGCTTGAGATCGACGTCGCAGGCGAGGCCAATGGCACCGTCAAGATCGACCTGCTGGAAGATGTGGCACCTGCCCATGTCGCGCAGATCACCGAACTGGCTGAAGAAGGCGCCTATGACGGGGTGGTCTTCCACCGCGTGATCGACGGCTTCATGGCGCAGACCGGCGACGTGCAGTTTGGCCGCGCCGATGGCGACACCGCACGCGCCGGCATGGGCGGCTCCGACAAGCCCGACCTTGAGGCGGAGTTCTCGGACATCGCCTAT
The DNA here is from genome assembly GCF_025142135.1 of Sulfitobacter sp. W002. Taxonomy (NCBI): domain Bacteria; kingdom Pseudomonadati; phylum Pseudomonadota; class Alphaproteobacteria; order Rhodobacterales; family Roseobacteraceae; genus Sulfitobacter; species Sulfitobacter sp. W002. The sequence continues at coordinate 1,643,705 of NZ_CP081126.1, forward strand.
GAGAAGGGCGTCGTGGGCATGGCCCGCAGCCAGAGCCCGAACAGCGCCAACAGCCAGTTCTTCATCATGTTCGACGAAGCCCCCTTCCTCGACGGTCAGTACACCGTCGTGGGCAAGGTCACCGAAGGGCAGGACGTGGTCGACGCCATCAAACGCGGCACCGGCCCCAACGGTGCCGTTGTCGGCACGCCGGACGTGATGCAAAAGGTCACTGTGACCGAGTAACATCTGTTCCCGATCGCGTGGGGTGGGCTTGCTTGCTCACCCCCGCATGCGGCACGCTCAGGCCATGATAAAATTAAGCGCCATCGTTCTGAGCCTTGGCCTTGCGGCCAACAGTCTTCTCGCCGATCCCGCCCGCTGGCAGGGGGAATGGCCTGAGACCGATTTTTCAAAAACAAGCATCACAGATTGGTCCGAGATCATCTCGGGCGGGCCGCCCAAGGATGGCATCCCGGCACTTGATGCACCGGGTTTCAAAGCCGCGCGCGCCGAAACCCGCATCGCCCCGCGCGAGCCGGTCATCACGGTCGCGATAGAGGGTGCCAAACCGCGCGCCTATCCGATCCGCTATCTGACATGGCATGAGATTGTTAACGATAGGGTCAATGGCCAGCCCATCGCCGTGACCTTTTGCCCGCTGTGCAACTCTGCGCTGGTCTTTGACCGCCGCGTCGCGGGGCAGGTGCTGCGCTTTGGCGTATCAGGCAAGCTGCGCCATTCCGACATGGTAATGTATGACCGCGAAACGCAAAGCTGGTGGCAACAGGCTGAAGGCCGCGCCATCGTGGGGGCGCTGACGGGCACCGAGCTAAAGCACCTCCCAAGCTGGCTGGAAAGCTGGGCCGATTTCACTGCGCGCCACCCCGACGGGCTGGTGATGGAGGAGCCGTCCTATAACCGCGACTATGGGCGCAACCCTTACCGGAACTATGATTCTTCGGCCAAACCCTTCCTCTATGATGGCTCACAACCGCCTCACGGTATTGCGCCGCTCGAGCGTGTGGTGCGTGTGGGAAACCGGGCGTGGCGGCTCAACCGCCTGGCCGAGGAGGGCGAGGTGCGTGAGGCCGGTGTTACGATCACGTGGCGGGCGGGGCAGGCCTCGGCGTTGGACGCGGGGCAGATCGGCCAGGGGCGTGACGTGGGCAGCATCCGCGTGCGTGACAGCGCCGGACGCGACGTGCCGCATGATGTGATGTTCGCTTTCGCCTTCGATGCCTTTTGGCCAAATGGCACTTGGATGCTGGGGCGTTAAGCCCGCGCCGCAAGCCCGAAATGAAAACGGGCGCCGCAGTTTCCTGCGACGCCCGTGAATGCTGTGAACCGACCGCGGGTCTTAGGACGCCGGGTTCGGCTTCTGCGCCGGAGCGGATTTTGCGCCGGGGTTCAGCGGATCGTCCTGACGCTGCACCGAACCTTCGAAATGTGCGCCGGATTCGATCGCGATGGTCTTGTGGATGATGTCACCCTCAACCCGTGCGGTCGATGTCAGACGTACCTTGAGGCCACGCACGCGGCCCACGATACGGCCATTGATCACCACGTCATCGGCAACCACTTCGCCTTTGATCGTCGCCGTTTCACCGATGGTCAACAGATGCGCGCGGATGTCGCCCTCAACAGTGCCTTCAACCTGAACATCGCCCGTCGTTTTCATATTGCCGGTCACATGCAGGTCCGAAGACAGAACGGATGCGGGCGGCTTCGCCTTGGGGGCGCTGGCCTTGAACTCGCTCTGCTTGGAGGGCGCAGGGGCCGCCGAAGCGCTGGAAGGTGCCGGTTTGGACGCATCTGCATCCTGGGGCGCGGGATCGTTGATTTTGCTTTTAGAAAACATCGTTTGCAGCCTTGATATAGATCATGGGGTTAACAGCCTTGCCACCTACGCGGACTTCATAGTGGAGATGGACACCGGTGACCCGTCCTGATGCTCCCATATCACCAATATGCTGCCCGCGCGAGACTCTTTGACCAACTTTCACGCGCAGCTTGGACATGTGGGCATAACGGGTCTCAATCCCGAACTCGTGCTGGATCTTGACCAAACGGCCATAGCCCGAGGACCAGCCGGCGTGGATCACCACACCATCGGCGGTCGCATAAAGCGGCGTGCCCATGCCAGCGGCAAAGTCGACGCCCTTGTGCATCCGGCGGCCACCTGTCTTGGGGTCGCGGCGATAGCCGAACTGGCTGGTGAAGCGGAAAGCGTTTTTGACCGGGTTCGCAAAAGGCGCTTTTTCAGCGGCGATGCGGTAGAGGTTCAGCCGGTCCATCTGGTTCAGCAGACGGTTCGCGCGCAGCGTATCGGGGCTCAGTTCTTCGCCGCGGGTGGTGAAGGACAGCGGCGTCATCGGGCCACCTTGGCCGGAATAGCCGCGGCGCACGGTGGCGAGGATGCGGTCGGTCGGCATGCCCGCGCTGCGGAACATTTTGTCAAGCGGGGCGACAGAGACGCTCATCGCTTCTTCAAGCTGGCGGAAGATCGCGTCGTTCTGATCGCGCATCAACGCGATCTCTTGCGCCATTTCATCGGCCTGCAGCAGCGCATCCTGCGCGTCGACCACAACTTTGTCGCGCTCTGCCGCGGTGCGTGCCAGAGCCTGGGCAAGGAAATCGACCGGCGCTTGATCGGCATCGGCGCGCAGGCTGCCCGCCTCACCGTTCTCAAGGCTGCCTTCCAATTCGGCCAGCTTCAGCCGGGCCTTTTGGCGGTCTTTCATCGTGTCGCGCAGGGTAGATTGGATCACGTCGATCCCGGTCTCCAACTCACGGCGGCGGGTCTCTGACGCCAGCAGTTCGGATTGCATGACGGAAATTTGTGTGAGCGCGGCGTTAAAGCGGTCTTGTGCGGCCAGTGCCTCTTCGGCCCGCAGATCACGCTGCGCGGAAAGCTCGTTCAGACGCGCCTGATAGGTGCGCTGATCGCGTTTGGCCTGCTCGCGAAAGTTGCCCGAGCCGATGCTGTCCATCAAAATGATCGCCGTGGCGATGATGGCCCAAGACACGAGGAAGGCCGACCCCGCCAGCCCGATAATCTGGGTGCCGGGTCGCAGGCGGATGAAACGTGTATCGCTGTCGGATTTCAAAAAGACGCGGCGTTCGGGAAAATAATGCTCAAGCAGAGCATGCGTCTTGATGGCAATCCGTGTGCGCACGTTGTCGTCCTTTGTCCCGTCCCGTCGGCGCGGAGGGCTCGCCCAGCCCGCGCCCAACGTCAATAGCCAGTGCCCGCGAATGGGGCAACCCTATTGACCCGCGGCGACCCGCGCCTGCGCGGCAATCCCCCATTCGCCCCAAAAAAAGCACTTTGCTATTGGCAAAAATCCGCCGATACCAAGCACTTGCTGTTTTATGGCTGGATCAGCTTGGGCCTCCGTCCGCCGTGAGAGGCCAGTAGAAATCGGGCGGGATTCCCGCCTCGGCGCGTTTTTCCTCGTTGAAAGGCGGCTTCAGATCGCCGTGAAAATACTTGCGCACGAGGGCGTGAAACCGGTCTTTCGGGTCTTCGTCATGGCGGCCACAAAGGAAGTGAAACCTTATATGAACTAACCTAAAAGAACATACGGATAGCAAAAATATAAATGTTTTTCAATGATTTAACCCTTAATCTCTTAAACCTCTGAAATTCCTCCTTTTCTCAAGTGTGTAGAAGCAATACAATATATACAAGATGACAAAAATCTTAGGTTTATCGGTTGTTTATAGGATATGGAATTGTAAGGATAGGTAAGATGCCGGGCACAGCCTTTCCGCGCTTCACTTTAGCTGAAACTGGGTATGATAGAGGTAAGTCCGGCTACTTTGTGCTGGGCGGTTTTGCGGTCCAAAATCAAAATGGTGTAATTCTGGGCCCAAGCATGTTCCTCCGCGCAGTTTCTGAAAATCGCCTGAGTAAGAAGTCGGCGCGATCATGGGCGACAGACATCAAGCAGTGGGTGCGGTTTGTCGAGTTCGTGCAGGTGGGTCGAAAAGATCCTCCTTATGAGTTCAATCTGATGGACGTCGACGAAGAGACACTTAAACGCTACGGCGACTTCCTAAGCAGGCACGTCAAATCAAGGGCAGATTCCCAGCTTTCCACTAATACAGTTCGCAACAAGCTCCTGCGCGTATGCGCTATGCAGCAGTGGTTTGCGGACAACCGCTGGTTCTATGGGGATCTCGGGCCTCGAGCAGAGGCTCGAGCCACATTTCGGTCTCCTCGACCGACTGGTCTTCTCGCTCACATTCACAGTCGAAGTGCGACCGGTGTGTCGAAAACTGCGCCTATGGGCTCTCAGTTTGCGCTCAGTGCGGAGGCACGAGAGCCTGTTTATCTGCCAAGGGCACTTACGGAAAGCGATGTGCGAGCCGTTGAGGGCGCGCTTAGGGCGCGCCTCCGAACCGCAGTGGAATATTCACCTCGGCACGATCAGTATGTTCGCGATGAGCTCGTCTTTAACGTAGGTCGGTTCGTCGGACTTCGAGTCGAGAACCTATCTGATCTTCCTGTCGCCAAAATTCTGGCCCTCAGGCTGAGCCACCTGCGAGACACCGACACCATCGCAATACCGATGATCGGAAAGGGCGGTCGCACGATCCATCCCTCGTTTCCAGTGGCCCTCCTTCGGCAGATGCGAACTTACGCTGAAACAGCGCGAGACCGTGCAGTGAAGCGAGGGAAGGTGAAGGACCAGTCGGGGCTCTTCGTGTCTCATATCGGTCGCACGACCGGCATGCCGATTGGCGAGCGTGCAATTCAAAAGGCTATGAGTGATCTGTTCATTGAAGGCGGCCTCTCAACGCCAGAATTGAAGCGTAACCGCGATGGTTCTGTGACCAACGACGAGCAGGGGAGGCCTGTTTATGAGGCAAAGGCACGGTATTCGATCCATGCGTTGCGTCACACCTGTGCAATGCGAACCTACTATGCGGTTTATGAGGCTACAGGCGATCGCGATCAAGCCATGAGTGCTGTGCAGGGTCAACTCTGCCATGCCGATATCGCGACAACAGAAAAAAGGTATGCAGAGCTCAGTCGCCGTTTTCCGACGTGGAATTCATTCTCCCACGGGTTGAAACGGGAACGCGCTGCGACTGAAGCCACAATGGCGGACGCGGATTACCTGGAGTTATTGGAATGAGTGGCGACCAGTTTGAATCCGGTCTGGCCAAATTGCTTGAAGAACAGGAGAGCGAGCGGCAAGCCCAGAAGAACAACAAGGTTATCGCTCCCCCATGGCAAAGGGCACGGGTTGCCAGAGCGTCAGGCATCCAGATCGTTGTTCGCAATCCGGAAGGGAGCGCCAAGCCTTACAGAAAGATCAATATATCCTTTGTCTGGAGGTTGGGTCTACAAAGCGTTCTGGAAAGAGGGCTTCTGCAAATCGCGTCCACCGGGGCGATCACCACTGTGGAGCAGAATATTAGAGATGTAAGAGTTGGTTTTTGTGCCTTTCTTCAGCAAAAGATTGATGGCGCGGGTGTCACCCGCGAACGGTGGTCCGCGGAGCAATTTGCCGCCGACGATATCACAAAGTTTGCGCAATATCTGCGTTCTTCCAAGCTGAGTAATTCAGCGCGTGATAGTCGAGCCCATGCGTTTAAGAAGACAATAAAGGCCTATTTGCAGGCAACTGACGCCTCCGACCCCGACTACTCAGCTATTGAGGCCCTCTCGAAGACACCCGCATTCAAAACCCTTCCGAGGGACGCTAAGTCAGCAACTGGCGACATCAAGAGTAGAGCCACGGACGCTGAGAAATTTCTATCGTATGACCAGATGGTAGCGATTTACGATGCGGCGGCATCCGAAGTCCGGAAAGTGACTTTGGAGTGGCGCCACATGCAGGAACTTATTCGTGAAGGAAATAGGCTTCTTGAAACCGGGGCCCCATGGGAACAACCTCCAGAGTTGGGGGGCAGTCTCTCTTTGCTTCTCGCCGTCATCGCACGAGAGTTCCCAACCACAATACCCAACCGAAAAAATATGAGGAATACCCATCCGGAAATTGCGGCCGCGCTGAGGGGTTGGGATAGCACGGTGACGTCACCGCTCCATGTTGCAAGAAGGGCCCTTTATGCGGAGGCTTCTGATTTGCTTCCGTTCTTCATACTCCTCATGTTCAGAACTCGATTCAACAAGGGTGTTTTGAATAAACTTCGATGGCCCGATGTAACCGATCGCGGCGATGTCATCGCATTTGCGCCATTCAAACCGCGGGCACATTCTTTCCAGCCTCGATCTGAACTTGCCGGAGACGCGAATGACCCGCTTTCCCTGCGGTCCATGCTGGATGTGATTTTCTCTATGACAGAACGCCTCCGGAAGGTTGCACCCAAGGCCGAAAGCGATCGGGTATTTCTGTCTATGACACACCCGATCCCGTCGGTTACCGTTGGTTTCGATGGAGTTCTTGTCCGAAAAAAGCATGGGGCGTTTGGCAATTTCCTAAAGGAACATGCTCTCGACGGATTCAACGTTTCAAGCATTCGTTCCACGTTGCTGGATGCCATCACGAATGAAGGCGGTGGAATTGGTGAGGCCGCCAAGGAGGGCAACCATTCCGAAGCGATCACCACACTCCGGCACTACACGTCGATCCGGACCGCTGAAGGGCGTCGCGTTACCCTTGCTGAAGCGACACTCCAAATGAAGAGGTGGGCTGAAACAAAAGGCAACATGGACCCCCGCCATCTTTCCAGTAAGACTGACCTTAAATCAGCAACACCCGGCTTCGGCTGCCTTAGCCCCTTCGAAAGCCCGCTTCCCGGAGAAACTGCTGGACGTCTCTGTCAATCAGAAGGTCACTGCGCCAGATGCCCAAATGCAATTCTCCGTAGCGATGATGCAAGTTTGATCGCGTATGTTGTTGCATACGCGGAGGCTGCTGCAAAGGCGACCCATTTATCACCCATGGTTTTCGATGAGTTGCTCAGCGGATATAGACAGCTCTTCACGCAAGTTCCCGACGATGTCCTTGCCAGTGCGTTGGAATTGCCGAAGCCAGATGCACAGGTCAAGTAGGGGGGAATGATCATGCTCAATTCTATGCTATCCGAGCCGTTAAATCGAGACTTGTTGAGGCGGATCGATGCGATTGGGCAGGAAAACGTGCCTGTTAATGAGTGGAGGGTTTCCTCACGCTCTGTATTTGCCGACGATGAATGGATCATGGACGGCACCGCTATGGAAAGCGAACGTAAAGTTCGGTTCTCATCTCCATTGCCCCTCAATCAACCAGCGCTCACTGAACCTGGATATGAAGGGCTATTACTGGACTGTAAGCTGGTTCTCTGGAGCTCAACAGTAACGAAAAACGGATTCACATCAGGAACTAAAGCCAATGCCATTTTCCGCTACCTGCGTGCAATTTTTGCATGGATGATGCGGGAGAATATCTCCGATTTTGGGTATGTAACACGAGATCGAGTCTGGGCCGATGGTGGGATCGATAACCCGCGCACGTTCGCAGGTTCACTCCTTGAGCATCTCGGTGGGAAGCCAGAGGATATCGTAGCGTCGACGCCCACGAACTACCTGAACTTGTTTGCCATGATCTTTAGAGAATTCGAGATACTCCGGACGTTTGATAGACCCTGTTTGCCCGAACATCCCTTCGACACCGGGGAGAGTTCACTGGTAGCCAACGAACTTGGGCGAAAGGAGATGGAGGAATGGCGCCCCATTCCTGACGAGGTTCTCATTCCTATGCTGAATGCCTCTGGCGATTGGCTGGGTCAAAGGGCTGAGGATGTAATAGAGGCGCTGAGTATCTTCGAGGATGCGAAGCGGCGTCATGTCGGTCGCGAGGTCGGCCATCGCTACGCAACCATGCTCGCGAAACAAGATTTGGCCACGTTTCAATTCTCGGAGATCGATGGTGTTCCGTGGCATGAGCCTCTTGATAACTACCGCGATCAAGAAACTAATCAAGAACAGGATCAAACTATTCGTCAGCTCGGCCGTTTGGTTCGCTATGTTCAGGCCGCAGGAATGATTGCAATTCAACAAAGTTCCGGGATGCGCTCAGGCGAATTGATCGAACTTCTGTCCGAAACTCGAGAGAATAATAAAGCCGCGTGTATCGAGGAGAAGCTCGTATCGGGAGGGGCGAAAACTCTGGTAATCATCCACTCTGTGACAACAAAGATCAACGAGGGTATACCAGAGGCTCATCAGTGGATTGTAGGGGTTAAGCCGAGTCTGCCATTTGGAAAGGCCCCTGATGTCTTGGCGCAGCGTGCAGTGGACGTCCTTATCCAGATAGGAAACCTACTCAAAACACCCAACACCAATCCGCAGGTGTCGAAGCTTCTATTCGTAAATTGGGGTTCCGGAGGTGTGCCGGCTGACGGTTCTGCGCTTGTGAGGTTCACAAACGGAACCCATAACGAAGCGATCCGACAGTTTCTGGCGCACACCTGCAAAGAGGAACTCTCTGCGCTTCCGGACGACTCTCCGAAGCTCGTGCAAGATGGTTGGCTTGGGCATTGGCGGGATTCCGGTGGAGGGATTTTGCATAGTCATCAATTACGCAAGGCATTCGCCAACTTCGCGTATTCGATGGAACCCGGACTGAGAGAGGAGATACGGGTCCAGTATGGGCACATGTCCATCGCTATGACGAACCGCTATACGAATAACGTCCATCAGATAAAGCAATTGAACGAAATGGAGGCGCAACTCGCTGCCGAACATATCGTTGCAGCTCTTTCTCAATCCGCCTTGGCAGGGAAAGGTGTTGAGGAGGTCAGGCAGAGGGGAGACTGGCAGGAGCTCCGGGAGCGTTTCGATCGAGCAAATCCGGAGGACCGACATCAGGTGGTTTCAGAGTGGCTTCATGAAACACGCCGCTTGGTCGATGAGGAGTATCGGATCGTAGAGGACGGGAGGAGAGATCTGAGAACGGCGAGGCGCAGTGCGGTTTCAGACGCCGCTCATGGTCTATGTGCGGCGGTTTCTATCCGGGCAGACGATATGGAATGCCGAAAGGATGGTGATACAATACACCGCATCTTGGACGGTATGGGCGCTGATAAGCGTTATCGGACGCCGAGCAGGTGTCTTGGTTGCATCAACTATCTTGTTCTGCCGAAGCATCGGCCGTTTTGGGAAGTTAGGTATAGGCGGTCCCAAGAAATCGTAGCGTTTATGAAGTGCCAAAATCGTCCGCTGTCGATGTATCAAGCGCAACTGAATGTCTCGAAGCAGTCGCGTGTATGGCTAAAGCAAATCGGTGCTACCGAGGAGGAGCTTGACGCAATCGCCGAGGATTGTATCGCATCGGCCCTTAGAAAGGTTGCCAATGGCTAAGCGGACTCGCCACAAGAGCGGCAAACCTGAAGCCGTTAAAGCAGACTTTCACGCGGCCTTGGATCGGCTCATCGCAGGAAAACCCAAGTCCAAGGAACTTAAATCTCAGGCTGCATTGGGCAGGCTCAGGATCAACGCTACCAACCTGGCGAAGGAAGCCGGACGTTCGGCGGCTCTGATTTGGCGTCCCTTTTATGCCGATGTAAAAGAGCGGCTGGAAAGTCTGTCGGCACCGAAGCGACAAGCAGACGTTCCGCCAACGGTTTCAGCAATCCGCGAATTACGAGAAGCACTGAAGCAGCAGATGGAAGATGCCAAGCGCCACTGGGTTGATACCGTGGATCTTCACACCAAGCTGGCGAAAAAAGAGAGCGAGATTGAGACCTACCGTTCTGACATGGAGCAGCTTTCAAAGGATGCACACAAGCTCCGCGTCGAAAATGCCAAACTGAGAGAGCAGCTTCATGGAACAAACATCGCAACCTTCCCAAGCCAAAAGAAGTAACCGATCGACGGCCCAGGAGGCTGCTGAACGCGTTCGCTTGCTGATTGAGAAATGTGCGGCACAAGGTTGCATCCTGCCTGTCAAAAATGGCGCCCTTTGGCATGCCGAAATCAAGCGACAGGCCAGCTTGAGCAACGGCCAAATCGATGGCAACAGTGAAATCAAACGGATGCTCCAAGAGCATGCAGATCACCATGGGGTGCAATATTCTCGTCGTGGTCGCGTGGCGCCGGACGAAGACACCCAACGGGTAGCGGCTGACCCTACGTTGATGGTTCCTATCGAGCGCTTGCGCGACGCGCAAATGCGGCTCTCGGCAGCGGAGCGCAAAAATGCGGAACTGAAAGCAGAGAATGCGAGTCTCCGTAGCCAACTGATGCGGGGCGACGAAGTGGCAGAGTTGATTACCTTGGGCGGTCGCATCAAGCCAGGAGAGCTCGATCTTTGACATTCCAACCGAACAGCACGACAACAGGACTTCCTGCTCGCCCCTCGCTTTTCGCGGAATATCTGGCTCGCGATCGAGCTTTCAAATTCATCGGTCCAACTCGCGCGAATGCTTTGGTCGAGGCGTTCGGGTCTGATTTGCGCGAGGCCATTCTGTCATTGGATGACCGTGTGGTCGACATTATCGGCGAGGCGCCCGCGATTAATGCCGCGGCGGTTCTGGAGACGCGACTACCAGAAACAGAATTTCTGGCGTGGCTGGTAAGCGTCGGGTCGGACATCCCAATCTACAAAGCCATTCGCATTGCAAGAGCGTGGGGGCAACAGGGCACCGAGGCCATAAAGCAGAACCCATACCTGCTGCTCGCTGTGAGTGATTGGAAGACTGCTGATCGAATTGCGGCAAGCGTTGGGATCTCGAAGCAAGATCCGCGCCGCCAGATAGCCGCCATTGAGGCCGCCCTGATGGGCAAGGGCGGGCTGGATAGCGGATGCACCTTCATGAGTCGTGAACACGCTCTACGGCGCGCTCAGAGGCTCTCTGGACATAGGGTTGATCCAGTGATCGCAGACTATGCCGTTGATACTGGGGCTGCTGTCAGGCTCGGTGGGGCGCTTCAGCCTCCAGGTGCAGCGCACATGGAGGCTGGGTGTGCGCTCCTGTTGGCGAAGTTTGCCCCTCAGACTCCGTGTTCTGGGATTACCGATGGAGACAGACTGGAATGCCTCATAAAACGCTATGAAGTAGGGCAGCCCTTTCCGCTGACGGAGGCTCAGCGGGAAGCCGTCAGGATGTCTCACAGGCACCGCCTGTTGGTTCTGGCCGGCTATGCGGGATCGGGCAAGACCACAGTCCTAAAAGGTATCTGCGATACGCAGGAGGCCATTGGTAAGGCGCCGTTGATCATTACCCTGTCGGGTCGCGCTGCACAACGAGCATCTGAAGCAACCGGGCGGCGTGCGATAACCGTGGCTCGATTTCTTATTGAAAAGGGAAAAACGAATGACCTGCTGGGGTCGGACCAAGTCCTGATCGCCGACGAGGCGAGTATGCTTGGCCTCGTTGAGCTTTGGCGCATCGTTCGACGGCTCGGTGAAGCTTCACTCGTGCTTTGCGGTGACCCTGCACAGCTTCCGCCAGTATCACCGGGCGTCGTATTTCACCATCTCGCCGTCGACCCTGATACAAGGAAGGTCGTCCTCGATCGGGTCCATCGCCAGGATCAAAGCTCGGGAATTCCTTCGCTCGCGGAAGGAGTGCGCAATGGCTCTATCGGAGAACTGCCAGGGTTCACAGGACCCAAGCCTGGCGTCTCGTTCCATCCGTGCAGTCGCGATGTTTTCTGCGACGAGATTCTGCGGATTGGAAGGGAGTTATCGAGCAGTGGGGATAACCGCTCCTCAGTGCAAATCATCGCGCCTACGAACCGTGAAATCAGTCAAATAAACAGCTATTTTCACAAGCTAATACTCAGGAAACGGCCCAATTTATGGCCGGGAACCCAGCATATTGCTGAGGGCGAACCGGTCATTTGGACGCAAAACGATCCAAAGCGAGGCCTGACGAATGGCGCCCTCGGCCGCATCATCGGGATCGATGGAAATGCAATTCATGCCGAAATCGACGGCGCTAAGCACGAGCTTCAGCAAAAGGACGGACAATTTCTCCAGCTTGCTTGGGCAATCAGCGTGCATAAGGCGCAAGGAAGTCAGTGGTCCCGCGTGATCATCCCTGTTTACCAAAGCATGATCGTGGATCGCTCATTGATCTACACAGCGCTTACGCGGGCGCAGGAGCAAGTAATCTTCGTAGGGTCGTTCTCAGCAACCCGACGTGCCGTCGAACGCTGGCCGACAGCAGTAATGCGCAATTGTGGCTTCCCCGCGTGGTTGAAACTGGCGCGCCAAAAGGGGCTCGAAATGAAAGACAAATGCTGTCTTTAGATTGCGTAAGGATTCGAGGTGGTTTTGATAACCGCCACCGGACATGGTCGCAATAATCAAAGCATCTAAAAAGAGGATTGTCTTTATCGCAAGCCCTTAACCGGATGTGTTGCACCCCAAATGGTGAAGTCCCGAATGCCCGTCCAGTGCGACTGAGGTGTTGCCTCGGCCAAGTCACCCAGAACCGTCACTTTCAGGTCTGTCGCAGTATAGCATCAACCGTGAACGTCCGCTTTCGAGAAATTTTATGCGATGTCTCCCAAAATTCACGCAGCCGGTTTGGGCTCGAAGCAGATCTCTTCGCGATATCTGACCTACGAAGCGTGGACGATCTCCGCCGGGCGCATACCCGCCAGCCGCACCTTCAACCAGCGGACGTAGCCGCTGAGGTTCTTAGTCGCCGGTCCGCAGAAGGGCTACACGAACCTCTTGTAGCGTGCCTGGAGCGAGTTCACATTCTGAATATGGTAGTAGCCTGAGGCCACGCGCGTGCCTGGCTTTCTGCCGACCACGAAGTGCTCGATAACGAAGCGCACCAACACAGTTTGCGGACACCCCCAAATCATAACAGGCCGTCGTCATGGTCGGAGGCGCCGCGCGCGCGCCGCCGCAAATCCTCAAATGTCTCTGACGTAATAGGGTCTGTGAGATCGCTGTTTGGACCGGCGTCGAGCTTCGCTCGCAGCGTCTCGATGTCATCGATCTCTTCCTGATCGAGCTGGGCGAGATCCTTTAGGGCCAGTCCCCGCATCGCCTTCTCCCAAATAGCATCAATCTCCTCGGCGTTCGCTCCCTCAAGCGAGATCACAATAATGTCGGGGTTGCCGATGCCGGCGGTGCCGGTATCGGCACCTGCCTCGATTATGGCGTCCAGGAGCGCGTCGAGTTCGACGGCCGGGCGTGGGTAGGTGCGGTCAGTCATGACGTTCCTCCTGATGTCGCGCTGTGCCCGTATCTTGCGACATCGGATGTCACGCTATGCCCGTATCTGGCGACATTGGATGTCGCGCTATGCCCGTATCTTGCGACATCGGATGTCGCGCTATGCCCGCATCTTGCGACATCGGATGTCACGCTATGCCCGTATCTTGCGACATCGGATGTCGAGCTATGCCCGTATCTTGCGACATCGAATGTCGCGCTATGCCCGTTTTGTGTGACATTCAAAGTCACGCTGTGCCCGTGTCTTATGTGATTTCCGGATATCGCTGTCAGGTAACTATATCAGTTGTGCCTTCGCGCAATTGCACGGCGTTGTGATAAGCCCGATAGTGGTGCGGTATCTTCGTCCAGCACTACCGGCACATTGCTTATCCTGATCACCATTCGGCCGGACCAGTCCATCGTCGTATTTGAACCCCATATTAGCCAAACTTTCGCAAACGGGCCAAAGTTCATCGGAGAAATTACGCCAGAAGATACACTAAATCGCCAACAATGGACTGGGATCGTTGTTGGGGATAACAAGGGTCAGAGAGGATTTCGCGCGACTGAGGGCAACATAGAGTTTGCACCTCCCGTAGATCGTGTCACCAAAGCTTCCACGGTCACAGTGAACCAACATGACATTATTGCATTCCAACCCCTTAGCCTTATGAACAGTTGAGATCGATTTTGATGGCGGCTTAGGACGCGATACACTCCGCCTCATATTGATTTCTGCAAAGGCTTTTGTCAGGTCGCTAAACTGAGCCATGGTTTGGGCTTCACGAAATTCTCGCCACAGGTCGATTTTTATGTCGGTAAAACCCTCAGCTCTGGTTCTCATGAGTTCGTCAACTTGCCTGATCGCCTTGGCCAAACCTACGTGGTTTGGCTCACCCAAGATGATCTTTGCCAGAGCCTGAATGTTGGCGGGCTTCCTGGTCCGTGGCCTTGAGCATTCGCAAGAAATCTCAGCGAGCAATATGTTTCCATGGGCAGAGCGTGAAAAACCTGTTCCGATGGCAGACATAAACTCGATCAACGCATTCCCGAGCTTCAGGGCGTCACCAGTATCGCGCTCAATATCAGAAATTAGCTGGGCCAGAGCGCTGCGCGTGTGTCCTTCCCATATGGGAACCCGTCGAAACCAGAACGAACGAAGACTTCGAACTAAACCGTTGGAGTTTGCCAGCACGAACAGTTGGGTGTGTGAATCTAAGCACCTATTTAGCGGCGGCCTTTCACTCCGATCAACTTGATAGCCTTCCCGGGTGGGAGATACGTTCTCTGCGCGGATGATATTGACCGAAGACGGTAGATCACGCGTTAGGTCGACAGTCCCCCCAGCCAACAACGTCTCTCTGGCTCTGAGGACCCACGCTCCCAGTTCTGAGCATCCATTGCCATCCGCCATCCATCGATGTGGTTGGTCCAGCTCGCCATATACACCTGCATCGACGAGCCTCTGCCATCGCTCCCGCTGTCTTTCGGCTCCTCTTACAGTGCGCTCATATATGCTCTGCATGCGGTCGCCAAAAACTCTGAGGTGCGCACCGTGCTCGAAAAGTTTCATGATTATTGCATGGCGTTCTGGCGATGCATCTTGATGTTCGTCACAGACTATGACTGGATACCGCCGAGCTAACGCCGAGGGTATCATTGGATACTTGGTAAGAAGCTTGGAAACCTTGGTTGCCAATTTATCAAATCCATTATCATTAGCGTAAGCCCAAGTCGTTGGGTCGCGCGGTAGTCCTAAGACTTCGTGATACACGCCTGCCACTTGAATAATAAGCGAGTCTATCGTTTTGATCTCAACCTTCGTTCTCGGTAGCCCTTTCGTTTTCTCCGCGAAAACATCACAAGCCGCGTTTGTGTGGGTCAGAATAAGCATCCTGCCTTTTCCCAATTTAGGCGCAATGTCTTGTGCGTAGGTAGCTCCTTGAAAGGTCTTCCCGCAGCCGGCGGGCGCTTCGATCACAACAAGCGGCCTGTCACTTCGTAGTAGATCGTGGACGGTTTGGTCAGACAATTTGGATGTTCTCCGAAATCGTCAGATTGACGCTTGCGAGGATAGCGGTAAGAAACGGCAGCACTCTCGGAGATAATCCATCCCAAGCGCCGAGTGAGAGGGCCTTTTCAGCAAGTTCACGCCCCCCGAGCTCAGATTTGAACCACTTCGCGCTGTGGCTTTTCCAGGCTTTTTTTTCACCTTCAGGTGCGCTCCCGTTGGCTCCGCTCGCAGCTTCGATGACGAGTTCTTTTAATGACTTCCCGATTGTTGCAAGTTTGGCTTCGATGCTTTCCATCGACCTCTCAGGCGCCCCTATCCTTTCCTGCAAATGCCTCAGTCTAACGCCATGGGCCTCATCGGCCTCTGTGCCGATAAGGTCAGGAATGCGCGCATCTGGAATTGCCGATATTACAGCCTCTTCTGTGCACCTCTCGTCCCATTGAAGCAGGCGGTCAGTCATGCTCGATTTGAGATCCGCCCAAATCCCTGACCGCGAGCCTTCATTATCTGCCAATCCCGCGAATTTCAGTCCGGACTTATCGAGCGCTTGAAGCAAGAGACAGGTGTGATCGTTGCCTTGGCCGTTGCAGATCCGAATCCCATGGTCGAGAGGATCATGGCCCAGAGCTTTTTCAAGAAGGTAGCTCAAGAAACCGACTTCAGTGACACCCTCTGCAATGACTGCAACGCGAGCCAAGAATGTTTCCGGATCATTCTTCTGCTGCTTCTCTACGAAAGGAGGTGGAAGCTGACCCAGATTTCCACTGCTATCAAGATACCACATGTGGGCATCTTGGACGCAACTGATTGCTACCGGGCTATGGGTTGTTATGAAGGCTTGACCGTCCTGTTCGGATAACCCCATTAAAAACTGTCGAAGTCGATAAGGTTCTAAACCACGTTCGATTTCGTCGATCGTAATGAGCGACGGTGCGGCGGTTTGTGCTGCACCCACCTCCAAGCTTGCAAGCCGTCGCGTTCCAGCCCCCCAAGAAGAAAGGGGGAGAGATATATCATCAGCTCGTTCGGCCAGAAGTCCAACCAACGAGCCAATTGAGACGCCCTGTGAACTCGCAAGTCCGATCGAGATGCCGGTAGGAAGTGCTTTCTCCTTGAACCGGGCGTCAAGCCCAGTCAGCGCCGCTTTTCCTTCAGGTGACAGGTCGTCCTGAAGATTGAGTCCTGCCACCTTACTTCCTATACGCGAACGCAAAGCCGGATCACCAATATGCCGGTCCAAGGCTGAACCGTATACGAGGCGCAGATCCTTGTCGTTGCGATCGTCGCTCGGAAGCGAAATCAGTCCGATTTGGCGGCGCAACCCAACTGAAAGGCGTGCCGAGCCTCCGTCAGGCTGCACTATCTCCCAAGTCGATTCTTGCTGGTCGCTTGCCGAAAACCTGAACTTGTAGACTTCGATGCCATCGTCATTTTCAGATCCCGGGTCAGGCAACACCTCTTCCTCGCCGTTCCAAAGCCATGGATAGATCATCAAAGACTGATTATTGATGTCCACCTCGCTTCCGAGCTGCATGACGCATTCAATACAGAAGCCATGCTCGAGGTTTCGCATCCAATAGTCAGTTTCAGTTACCGCCAGAGATGCCGCTGGAGAAAACAGGATGTTGATTGCATCCAGCACAGTTGTCTTGCCTGCGTCCCCGCCGCCAAGGACTAAGTTGAGACCAGGTGCCGGGCGCCATGTTAGCTCTTTGATTCCGCGAAAATTTGCGATGTTGAGCTTTAGAATTCTTGAAGGCATTTAACTATATTCTCCAATCTCTACGAATACCGTTTCATCTTATCTGTTCGCTTCCGGGGAAAAAATTATCCTAAAAAAGGCGCCTTGATAACGTTCGCCTCCAAGCTCTTCACGAAGACGATATGAACTCGAATAGTTGGGCCCTGATCAATTGAAAGACAGAACATCGCGCACGTAGATTTTGCCCCTTGCTACGCCGGTCTTCATTGTGGGTGTTCGACGTTCCGCCTTCGGCTTTCCGGTCTCAGCCGACCCGGGGAGCATGTAGATGTAATAGAATCGAAGAATTGTTGCCACTTTATCTATCATCGACGGATCGTAAAATGCATTCACATACCAAGTGCCATGGCACAGTCGAATTTCAACCGCGAACTCTGTCCACATGCCTCCCCTTGATCCAACAGACCTTAACCGAAAGCAAACCGTCAATCCCTCCGATTGAGAGCGGGCGCGTCGGGTGCCATTCGATCAGAAATTTACGGTCGCTGTCATCGAACAACATCGCGTGGGTGATGCCGTCCATATCGAGGTAGCGCATGCAGAGAGAGGTAGGGACAAAGAGTGCCGCCCCAAAAATCGGTCGGCATCGGGTTACAGACAATTTGGAAATTTGTCTGTAAGAGCGCGCCTTAGATCTCGAGGTCGATGTCAGGTGGGATCTTTCCGCGAGCGTTCCGAAACGCCATGGCCTCCCGCTCACGCCGGGGCGACCAGTCAGGAGCCACGCGCCAGACCAAGCGGATCAGCGCACGCTGCCACCATGGTCTGGCCCGAAAAACAGACAGGTCGGGCCGCGCATCACGCATACGTGCCCGAAACTCTTGCTTCTTCATTCCACTCATCAAGCACCTCCTATCCAGAGCAACGCTTCAGCATCTTGCCTGGTAATCCATTCGCAGATGCGCCCGTTCTGGCCATCTTTCCGGGCAATCTCAGTGTAGCGGCTAAGGCGTTGCTCAAGCTCAGCGTCATTGAGTAACTCCGGCGAGATCAGCAGCATCAGGTCTCGCCCGCGGTATTTCTCAAGTTCGCTCATGCATTAATATAGCGCCCTCCTCCTCTTGTGTCAGGGGCGGGGGATCATCGGGTCCAGGGTGTGGGTTATGCGTTAGGGGTCCTGAGGGGCTGAAAAAGCATCTTTCGAAGTGGGACTGCATGTGGGCCCGCCTCGGCCTGATCTTTCATCTCGACGACATCGCGTCGATCAGCCTATGCCGCAACCGCGAAAACCTCCGACGCCAACGCAGTCAGTATGGGCTTAGAGTTGCCGTTCGCAATGTCCGCAATCGGGGCGGCATCGAAGGTGCCGTCCAACGACAGCTGTGAGGACTTTGCTGCCGTTCACTGCGGCCGCTCAGTTTGCGCTGCGATTGCGAGGGCCATTTGGAATGGGGGCGGAGAGCAGTCGTTCGCTGCGTCCTGGATGAACGTCCGCGATGCGCAAAGAGCTCCTATTGCAATCCATGAACGATTGGGTATTCAGGAAGAGAAAGCGTGGTAGAGAAGCAACGTCGTGTAGACTTGGCAAGATGGCATACACATCAATAGCTAAGGAATGTTGATAGCCGCCTTAACACGTGAGCAGCATAGTTGGGGGATTACGCGGCATTCACAGGTGCGCTACGCTCGTGTGGCTCACTTCAAGACACAATGAGGTAGTTATAGTTGCTTGATAACTTGTTCAGATTGGATGGAGAGCCAGAAATTTTAGGGGCTTGCGTGATGCCTCCGATGTCGCCGGGTGACACTGTAAGCAACAAAGTCTTTCCCCAAGGAGAATGGGTTCCTCCGATACGTAGAATAAAAAACGTCACCTTTCGGAACGTGGCTTTCTCAAAAACAATTATTTCAAAAATTACATTCACAGATTGCTTATTTGAGGACTGCCTTTTTACTGGAGCCCATTTGAATGAGGTCGAGTTTCATGGCTGCAGGATCGTCAACTGTAACTTATGGAAAGTCAGAATGACTCGGGTCTATTTGCGGCCAGAAAAGGTGAGGTTCGCAAAAAGATTTCGTATTGAAGCCGCCAACGTGGGAATATCCGCCTACCATTCGATGCTATCTAACTTTGCTGAGGAGCGCCAAGATAAATTCTTCATGGAGGCTGACATCAAGTTTCGACGGTGGACCAGATACCAAATTTGGCATGACTTGCGCGTAGAAAAGAAAACTTTGCAAGAGGCTTTATGGGGCTGGGTTTGTAGCATATTGCACGACTATATAACCGGATTTGGGTATCGCCCTTGGCGGTTTCTTTTTTGGACGCTGGTGCTCTTCTTCGCAGTGTCCTACTTAAACTACACTCTTATCGGGGACGCTATTAAAGCAACTGACTTGGCGCCTACGTTGGCCTCGCCAGTGTCTGAGTTGCAAGGGGAAGTTGGGCTTGCAGGACATGCTTCCTTCATTGATACGGTATTCTATACTTTTTCCGTCCTTACAGTGCTCGGGTTTTCTTCCGTAACTCCGATGTCCGACTTCGCTAAGATTCTGTCGGTGATGGAAGCATTGGCAGCGATTGGATGGCTCGGTATCTTTACAGCAGTCTTAGTGAAGAGGTTCCTGCGTTGATGCTTCCAAAAACATCGATCCGACCCGCATCAGCTGAGGCGCTTTTCGGCTCCACTGCGCGTGGTGACGCGGACGCGCATAGCGATCGCGACTTCCTAATCGTTGATGATGATCCCAAGGTGCTTGTTGCCCGATCGGCAGAACTGGAGGCGCGGGGCGCGTCGGTCGCATCTTACACTTTCGCGAAGTTGAAGGCGCTATCCACTCACGGCGCTCTTTTTGTTCAACATCTTAAACTTGAAGCGCAGATTTGCAGAGACACAGACGGGCGCTTGGCGAAGCTGCTCGCACAATTTCGGCCTCGAACAACTTACACGCAGGAAATCAGCGATAATGCTGCATTTGCCACTCTCGCGGCTAACGTTCCCACCGGCGGCAGAGGTATGTTGTTCGCAGCCGACATACTCTATGTAGGTGTTCGCAACCATGGGGTGCTCACCCTGGCAGAGCGCGGCATTCACGTCTACGGATTCAACGCCGTGGCGGAAGGCCTTGAGGCGGAGGGAATTTTAGCCCCAGGCGGCGCGCGGGCGCTAAGTTCCCTCAGATTCCTCAAGTCCTTGTATCGTAATGGTGAGTGCGTCTGTGAGCGCTCGATCCACGACAAGGTCAAGACCGCTTTAGAGGTCCTACCGGCGGCATTTTTCCCGAAGAGCGTCGAGACGCTCGACCCGCTTTGGATTATCGACGCGCCGAGCGCTGGAAGCAGTTCTGCCTACTTCGTTCTCAGGGATCTTGAACGTCGCTTATTAGCGCTTCAGGCGCTGGAGCTTGATCCGCGAACGGACGCCGAACTCGCTCAGCTCGCTCGCTGGATAGCCAACCCGCGTGCATATGCGTCGATATCGCAGTCACTCGCCCCGAATGTTCAAGCTAAAATTGCAAAAATCGCACAAAGCCACGTTCCGAGCAAACGTTGGTCAGGGAGCTATGGGTAACTGAACTGTCCTGAGCTTTGCCAAACAAAAGTGCCGCACAGGACAGCATTAATGCCAAAAATGGCTGCTTTGGGCTGGGACCGGTCATCTGCTGCGTCAGGCTCGATGGTCGGCAATGGGCCGTTCTTGACTGCGGCGAGACGACCGCACAGGGGTCAGGAATTGATATCGCTGCGCGGGGGCGTCGGCGGCGGCGATGCGCAGGAGGACCGGAATATGCGCGTCCGCTGCGTGCCGCCGTCGGCACGACGACCCGTCGGTTACCAGCACAACCGGCGGAACCAGTTTCGCTGCCGAGCGTTCCTTGAGCATGGAACTAAATTGCGAACGTCACGGTGCCGGACCACCCTTGCTCCTGGTTCACGGGTTGGGTGGAAGCGTCCGGTCCTGGGACGGCATCCTGCCGATGCTTGCTCGCGAACGCGAAGTCATATTGGTTGATCTGCCTGGGCACGGGGGGTCTCCGGCGCTTCCGGGGCGCCAAACGATCGCCGCCTACGCGGATGCGCTCGAACACTTTATCGACCGGAACGGGCTCGCCGACGTCGATACCGTCGGCAGTTCTGTTGGCGCGCGGCTGGTGCTGGAACTGGCACGGCGCGGCATCGGCGGCCACACGGTCGCTTATGATCCGGGCGGTTTCTGGCGCGGCTGGGAGACGGCGTGGTTCCGCTCCACGCTTGCCGCCTCGGTCCGGCTGGTGCGCCTCCTGCGGCGGCGCATTCCGGCGCTCTCGCATAGCCGTGCCGCGCGGGCTGTTCTGCTCGCGCAACTGTCGGCGAAGCCCGGCGCCCTTGATCCCATGCTGGTCCAGAACGAGCTAACGACCATAGCCGAGACAGATGTGTTCGACGCGATGCTGCGCGAACTGGCGCGTGGTCCGTTGCAGGAGGGGACCGCCACACCTCCGGGCCGGGTGACGATTGGCTGGGGCCGTCAGGACCGTCTCCTGCTGCCACGTCAGGCGGAGCGCGCACAAGCGGCCTTCCCCACCGCGCGGTTGCATTGGTTCGAGCGGTGTGGCCACTTCCCGCAATGGGATCGCCCGAAGGAGGCCGCAGAGGTCATCTTGAAAACGATCGCGAGATAAAGCGCGGATAACGGACGTGACCTCTCACGCGCGGTCCAGCTCCTCGAGAAACTGCATGATGAGACGGAGATAACTCGAGCGAATGCTTCCTTTGTCCGCTCCGCCGACCTTTACCTTCGAAAATGATCCGCGAGGGATGAATGGCCGATATCGTGAAGCTGCATCGCAGCGTTCGACCATCAAGCCAATGGCAGGTCTGGGCCGGCCGCGACAGACCGGCCCTTGGCGCTTAGATCTCTACCGACTCTGCGATCGCGAGCGCATCCTCCAGTTCGACGCCGAGGTAGCGCACGGTGCTGTCCATCTTCGTATGGCCAAGCAATAGCTGCACTGCTCTAAGATTGCCGGTCTTCCGATAAATCTCCGCAACCTTGGTGCGACGCATGGAATGGGTGCCGTAGGCGCTCGGCTCGAGACCGATGGAGTCCACCCAGTCCCGGACGAGGCGAGCATACTGCCGTGTCGAAATGTGCAGCCGTTCGTGGAACCGTCCCGGCCAGAGATGTTCCGACCCAATCATGAGCGGGGATTCGAGCCAGGCTTCGATTGCTTTCCGAGTCCCTTCGGTAATCTCGAAGCTCACGGGCCTGCTTGTCTTGCTCTGGACAATCGCAGCGCGGTGCCTGACCTGCCCCGCGGCGTAGACGTCGGCGACCTTGAGCCGCACCAGGTCGCAGCCACGCAACTTGCTATCGATGGCGAGATTGAAGAGCGCCAGTTCTCGGGTCCGATGGGCGATCTCCAATCGGACCCGGATCGCCCAGACATGCTTCGGTTGCAGCGGTCGTTTCTGGCCGACGATGCGCCCCTTGTTCCAAGCGGGACGGCAGGCACGGATTGCTGGTAGGTTGGCGGTAGGCATAGCGGTTCCTCCAATCCACCGGTCCCGCCACGTCTTCGGCGTTTCGCCGACGGCCAACTTTACAATCGATCTGCGGCGAAAGTCGGCTTCGAGCCCAGAATGAACGATGCTGCGATGTGGACGAATGTCGGCTATTTACGGAAAGTGCCAGAAAAAACCTCAACAACAAATGAGGCTTTGAACGGAGTTGACAGATCATGGAGCATGCTTATTTCAACCCAATTGTATAAAGTCAATTTCTCAAGATTTTCGCAAAAGTCTTGGCATCAAGTGCATGTCCAAATTTTTTGTTTTTCAATTTAGAAATAGCCGCACTTAGCTCACCGTCTTTATCTAAATCATCGTTTGATAGTGGTGGCATCTCCGTCTCCGACCAAGGCAAGACCGAAAAGTATGACGCTTTCACTTTAGTTTCATCGTCGATCGCAAGATTGAGGTTGCCGATGAATTTTAGAGCTTTGAGATAGAGTTTTCCTCGACCACCACGATGAAGACTAATGTAATATCCATCAAGCTTTTTCCGCTCTGATAGCCCAGTGAAGGCGTCCAATCCGCCCTGCGGAACCCAGTTCACTTTCTGAATGACCTCTTCTTCACCTATTTTTATTGCATCCTTTTCAGGCTTCGATATCGGTTCTTTCGTAAGTAAGAACTTCCATCTACCGGCTACGCCGGACTTCGAGTCTTCCAGCGCCTCGAGAAATGTTTCGTATCGTCGATGACCGTGCGGCGTGCCTCGTTTACTTAAATTCCAAGTTGTTTCGGCCCACTTGATCTCCTCAGGGCCAACAACTTGAGCTTCTTTCCAGCAATCCTCAAACCACGCGCTGGCTGATTTCACAGCCACGTCATCCGGGGCTACAAAGATTGCAGCTTCGATCAGTTTCGCGTGAGATAGAAAACCGACGCCATTGCTTGAGAGATTTGCTGAACCAACGAGGCAGCCTTTGTCTGAAAGGTAAACCTTCGCGTGAAAACCAGAAAGATATTTCACATTATCTTTGCCAAGCTTTTCTGAAAGCGCCGTCAACGCTGTCGGGTTGGTGCCTCCCATGCCTATATCACAAATAAGCCGGGTTCCACCTTCGACCATCTCATCCGCTCCTTTCCCAAGAAAAGCTGAAGCAATCCTGACGTCCTTGCCCTTCAAAATTTTCTTAATATGGTGGCTACTTCCGCCGTCTATGTTGGTGCTGACAAGAAATTGGTTCATAAAAACTTCTCTTTTGAGTGCTCTGTAGTGGAGAATACACTAAGCGTCAAAACGGACCTCCTGCAACCCCAAGTTGGCATCCCACAAACTACCGTTATTTGGGCGGTTCGCTAATAGGGCCTTTGACGCACGTGCAGTGAAGGTCGGCAGAGTCCCGCACAGCTGACTTTCACCAAACGAGAGTGCTGCACGATGTTTGAATGGCCGGTCTCGGGAAGTCGCAGTGCAGCATCGAAGCCGGGTCTGAATGTCCGGTTAGGGCCGTTCGTGTAGCCGCTTCCCCACGCAGGAAGGGTGGAGACCGGGCTTTCGCGGCATGATGCATAGCGGGCTGCTCAGCGGACCTTCCTGCCATACGCTTCGCGTGCTGGATTTTCGCCGCGTCTGCGAACGCCATTAAAGGTGCGGCAGAATGCGGTCATTCGCTATGAATAACTTTGATAACATCGTATCGATCACCGCAATAGCCTTAGGAGGCGTAGGTATCGTCTACACACTCTATGTCGGTCGGGTAGCCGGCCGGGGTCGCCCACGTGATCCCGAACGCCTTCGCTGTTTTTTAGCAAACACACCGTATCACCTTCTGAAGGACAGGAAGGATCGTGGGCGATGTTCCAAGCCTTAACAGTAGAGGGGATCGTCAGCTTTCGCCTGAACCGGACCCCTGGTTCCGGCATAATCGAGAGCCTTCTCGGCATACGATCCCTGTGCCACAGGTGGGCGCCGCATTTACCTGGGGGGCTTAGTGAATACGTGCCACACCGCCATGTTCGAAAAGGGGATCAGAAGGTCAGAGGAACTTCCTGAATAGAGAAGCCCATCGATCAAGCATTTCTTCATCAATATGACGATCAATGTTGGCCAGGAGCTTGTCCTTCACCTCCAATGATAGACGGACTTTCCAATCCTGCGAAAGCTCGAAGCCTTCGGTTTTTGCCCAATTCTTAATCTGCGGCACGATTGGCAGCGTGGGATCATGCGTATCATCGAAATCCCGGTCCGCCCGGCGTTCTTGCCGGTCGAGAACTTTCACAAGGAGCGCCGATGGAAGAAGATCTTCGATTTCCGTGTCGGTCATGGTTTCGAAGACCTCGTCCGTTAGGATCACCCGATCTTCCGAGCCTGTATAGAGGCTGGCGCGTAGAGACTGGGCGGCTTGCCGACCAGCGTTGTCACCGTCGAGCAGCACGAAAGGGAGCACATCGTCACGACCGACGAGGATGGATGCAATAATTTTGGCAGTCTTCGCTCCCCCTGATGGAGGGAATACCAGTTCCGCCGATGGTTGAATTCGACCCTTCCCGATCAAGACGTTCTTAATTGCGGAGAGATAGTGCTGGTCCGATGGTCCCTCCACGATAACTGGCTTGCAGCCGAGGAGGAGGCTTTCAGAAACAGAGAGGTTTAGAGCCGAGTGGACTGCATAAGTCGCCCCTGCCTCGCGCTTTCCACCGCTTCTGCGAGCTTGTCCGAGATCGGCTGAGGCGACGGTCCCGCCCTCGTTATCCACATAGACTTTGCGAACCCTGTCGAGGCGGTCCGCGTCAATCATGAACGGTGAATGGGTCGTGAAAAGGATCTGGTTGGTCTGGGCCAAATTGTCAAAAAACCGGGATAGGTCCCGTTGCGCGAGCGGGTGTAGCGAATGGCCTGGCTCATCAAGGAGCACGATCGCATGCTCGTGGTTGTCTTCGCTCTCGTAAGTGAACACGAGGAAGAAAGAAAGGAACCACTGGAGGCCAGTGCTTCGATGTTCAAGCTCAATCTCCTCAGGACGGCGATCATCAGCGACCCAGATGCGGAAGTAGTTGCCATCAGCTTGAAGTCGGAACCGATAGTCACCTTGCTTCCACCAGTCGTGGAAGGATCTTGTTAGTTTGGTCGATGCAGATTGCAGAAGAGCAGCCCGCGTCCGCAACTGCTCGTCATCAGCTGCGATCTGCTCGTCGGTCTTGGGATCGGTGCTTATGAGCTGCCCTTGCTGATTGACCCGCTCCGTCACGCCTGTAGCCCGGGCCAGTTCCAAGACCTCTTTCGGGCTGAGGTTCACAAGGTCGAATAATACCTTTAACGTGCGCGCCTTCGCCGCTTCCTTCGCCCCGAGGTCGTTCCGAGCAAGGTTGTCGACCACATGGGGCAGGTAAATCTGCGCATCAAGATTTCCGTAGTTCGAGTAGTAGACAAACTTCGGCAGTCGCTCTTCGAACGCCGAACTTAGGGTAGGATCTCTATCTTCGGGTTTCGAATCAGCTCCTTCGTCGCCGTCTTCGGTTGCATCCTCCGATGGCTGGGAAGCAAACGCATCATGGAGATTGAAGTCTTCCGCTTCGGGAAAGGACCAGCTATATCGCCCATCGAAATCACGAACGACCTCAACTGTGTTGCACTTTTCCGGGTCAGCGCCGTGCTGCGCAGCTATGTCTCGTTCTTCTTCGTCAAGTTTGAACATACAAGCGATGAAGTCGTTACTTCCCGGCTCCTCCCGCATCTCAGCGTAGCGGCTCCGCGGCATGTCATCGAGCAGGTTGATTTCCCCATCTCCAGTTGGATTGAACTTCCATAGTGGGAGGAGAAGGTTCGTTTTTCCTGCCTCATTTTCGCCGATCAGTGCTGTAACGTCAGAGGCCTCGATCCAGCCGCTATCGGTTGTGGATCGGAAATTGGTAACGCGAAATTTCTTCAAAATCATCTTAAAACTCAGTCCAATCTAATGCAGTCAATCTTCCTTGGAAATTACTGCACACCATGAGGTCAGAACTAAAGCCCAGTCCAACCAAAAAATGATTTTCCACCGACACAACGAGTCCTGTTGTCGAAGAGTGGTGATGGGAGTGGGTGCACCACTTGGCGAAGATGGGAAACCGGGTTGTCATAAAACCGAGTGTATGCGGCCCTCATCCGGCGGGAGGCGGCAGTTTAAGCGTCACCCGCGCTCTTCATTAAGACGATAACTTCAGTTCTACGAGGGTCGGTCGCTTTCATATCGGTCGGCAAAGGTCGGACCTTTTTGCTTGCCACAAGGGCCGCGTCAGCAGCTGCTAACAGCTCCTGACCGCCTTTGTCCAAGGAGGTGATCAGGCAGCTGCCTTGTGCCGCAAGGAATGTCTGTATATAGAACGCCCGTATACGGTGCGCAGTATTAAAACTGAGTCAAATCATTGTATATAATGGTTTTTGACACATACATACATAAATGTAGTTCGTATAAGAAATCACTTGCTGCCATAGGCCACATGGGCGACTTCTTCGGTGTAAATAGTCTCAAGGGCTGCCACGGCGCTGTCGGCCTTCGCATTGCGGAAAATCTTGATCATGCCGGGGGTCACATCAAGGCCACGGGCCTCCAGCACCATGGGCACCACGGCAAGGCGGCCCATCAGATCATCCACCGTGTCTTCGGCTGCGCGCCACATGCCAGCATGGGCGGGCATGGCGCCGTAATGACTGCCCATTTCCTCAAGACAGTCGCACATTAGGTTGAAATGTTTGGATTCGTCATCCGCGGCTTTGACCCAGTCGTCAAAGAACCCCAAGGGCAGCGGCACATGCGAAAACCGTGCGATCACGTCCCAATGCAGGTCCACGGCGTTCAACTCGATATGCGCCACGGCATGCAATAGCGCCGCGCGGCCCTCGGGCGTGCCGGGGCGGCGGCGGGGCACCTCGCGGGGGCTTAGCAATTCGGGCTGGGCAGGTCGGGCAGGGTGCAGCGGCGGATCGGCACGGCCCACCTCGGGGCGCGCGCCCTCGGCCCGGGCCGATAGCCATTCCGCTGCGAATTTCCGCGATAGTGCGGTCTTTTCGCGCCCATCCGCCGTGCGCAGCACCGCCTCGGCCATTTCCGCCAGCGGCATCATGCGCCGCGCACCGCGTCCAGCACCGCATCGACATGACCGGGCACTTTCACCTTGCGCCAGACCTGCGCAATCTGGCCTGCGGCGTCGATCAGATAGGTCGCGCGCTCGATGCCCATGGATTTCTTGCCGTACATGTTCTTCTCGACCCAGACCTCATAGGCTTCCGTCACCGCGCCATCGGTGTCGGACAACAGCGGCACGGTCAGCGCGTGTTTGGCGGCGAACTTATCGTGTTTGTCCATGCTGTCGCGCGAAATGCCAAAGACTTGCACACCAGCCTCGGCAAACTCCGACAGCCGCTCGGAAAAGCCGATCGATTCTTTGGTGCAGCCGGGCGTGTCATCGCGCGGGTAAAAGAACAGCACCACGGGGCCGCCTTGCTGCGCAGACAGCGTAATCTCGCCACCGCCAGTCACGGGAAGGGTGAAATCCGGGGCCGGTTGGCCGGGCTGGGGTCCGATCTGCGACATGGGGCGGTTCCTTTGGCTTGTGAAGGGTCGTTCAGGGCTGTCATACTGCATCTGATTTGACAACGTCAAAGCCGCCCCCGAAAGCCGCCCTATCCGAACCGGAGCCCGATGCGCGACCAATCCCCTTCCAGCCCCCCTGCGCCAGACGGCGAAGGGTCGTCCCGCCGCAGGCCGCGCCGCCGCGCGGGGATCGCATTGGTTGTGGTGTTGGTGCTATTGGCGGCGCTGGCGACGGGGGCGGCGGTCTATTTCACCGGGCGTCCGATCCCCGCGCCGCTTTGGGTGCAAGAGCGGATCGAGGCGCGGATCGCGACTGCGCTGCCGCAGGCGCGGGTGGATTTCGGCGCGATGGAATTCGTCGTCGACGAAGGCTGGCGGCCGCGCGTGCGGCTGCAAGATATCTTTGTCACCACCCCCGAAGGCGACGAGATCGTCAGTTTCAATGAGTTCAAGGCAAGCCTGTCGATGCGGTCACTGCTGCGCGGTGTGGCACAGCCGCGGGCGATTTCCCTTTCAGGCGTCGTGGCAAACCTGCGCCGGGGGGCGGATGGCCGGGTGAGCCTCTCTGCCGGGGCCGGGATCGCCCCGCCTGAGCGTGAGGCCGCGACCCTGCCGCAACTCATCGGTCAGATCGACGAGGTGCTGGCCGCCCCCGCACTCTCAGCCCTACGCTCGGTTGAGCTGCGCGCTCTCACGCTGCGGTTCGAGGATGCCCGCGCGGGCCGGGCCTGGACCGGCGATGGCGGGCGGCTGCGCCTGTCGCGCAGCGGCGATCAGCTTGACCTGTCGGCCGATCTTGCGGTGCTGAGCGGTGGGGCCGATGTGGCCACGCTCACCGCGAATTACAGCAGCCGCATCGGCCAGAACGCCGCGACCTTCGGTGTTACATTCGACGGGATCGATGCGCGCGACATCGCCGCACAGGGGCCTGCGTTTTCATGGCTAGAGGTGCTGCGCGCCAATATCTCGGGCGCGGTGCGCAGCGGGATCGACAGCGCGGGCCGCTTTGCGCCGATCAACGCATCGCTGCAAATCGGCAAAGGCGTGTTGCAGCCCAACTCACAGACCAAGCCGATCCCTTTTGATGGGGCACAGAGCTACTTCAGCTATGACCCCGCGCGCCAGCTTTTGCGCTTTGACGAGATGTCCCTCGACAGCCCTTGGGTGTCAGGCAACATTACCGGCACTTCGCAACTGGGCGATGTCACGGGGGGCATTCCGGGGCGGATGGTGGGGCAGTTTTCCTTACGCGATCTGCGCGCCAATCCGGCGGAAGTCTACCCAGAGACGGTGGCCTTGGATCAGGCGGATATCGACTTTGAACTCAGCCTCAACCCGTTTCGCCTGAAACTGGGCCGTTTGGAGATCAGCGATCAGGGCCGTAGCCTGCGTCTTGATGGGGCGCTTGTGGCCGAGCCTGAGGGCTGGAACCTGTCGCTCGACGGGCGCATGGACAGGCTGAGCCCGGAGCGTCTGCTGGCGCTCTGGCCCGAGGGGGTGAAACCCAAGACCCGCAAATGGCTCGACGAGAACCTTCATTCAGGCCGGATGCGCAACCTTGATCTGGCGCTGCGCATGGCACCGGGGCAGGTGCCGCAGACCTATGTGGCCTTCGACTACGCCGGGGCCGAGGTGCGGTTTTTGAAAACCCTGCCGCATATCACCGATGGCAGCGGCCATATGAGCCTGCTTGATAACCGTCTTGTCGTCACGGTGGACGCAGGCAAGGTGATCGCGCCGCAGGGCGGGGCGGTGACGCTGGATGGGTCGTCTTTCATCATCCCGGATGTGCGCGTGAAAGACGGCAGCCCTTCGGTGATCCGGCTCAATACCCGGTCAACCCTGACCGCCGCGCTGTCGCTGCTGAACCAGCCGCCGATGCGTGTGATGGACAAGGCCGGGCTGCCGGTGACGCTTGCGGATGGGGAGGCAGTGCTGAAGGGCACGCTGGCGCTGCCGTTGAAAAAGGGCGGCAAGCCCGAAGATGTGCGCTATCACTTCGCGGGGGATTTGCTGTCGCTTTCGACCGATACGCTGGTCAAGGACCGCAGCCTTCAGGCCAGCAAGCTGGCCATCACCGCCAGCAATGACCGCATCACCATCGGCGGCGAAGGACGTATCGATGGCGTGGGTTTCGACGGGGAATGGTCGCAGGCAATCGGTCCCGGCTCTGACGAAAGCAGGCTGACTGCCCAAGTGGCGCTGACCCCTGCGGGGCTCGAAGCTTTTGGCGTCGCACTGCCCCCCGGCAGCCTTCGCGGGGAGAGCAGCGGACAGATTGCGGTGGACCTCAAGAAAGGCGCGGCACCGCGGTTTTCGCTGCGAAGCGATCTGGCGGGCTTGGGCGTTTCCGTGCCGCAGCTATCGTGGTCCAAAGCACCGGAGGTCAAGGGCGAGCTGCGGCTGGCGGGACGGTTGGGCGAGACGCCGAACATCGACGCCTTTCAACTGAACGCGCCGGGGCTGCGGGTGGCAGGCTCCATCGACCTTGAACCCGGCGGCGCGTTGGACCGCGTGCGGATCGACCGGCTGCGGCGCGGCGACTGGCTTGATATCCCCGTGCAACTGATCGGGCGTGGCAAGGGCAATCCGGTGCAGGTGGTGCTGGGCGGCGGCACGCTGGACATGCGCCGGGCGGAGTTTGGCGGGGCCGGGGGGCAAGCCGGACCGCCGATGCGCGTGGCGCTGGACCGGTTGCAGATCACCGATACGATTTACCTCACGAACCTTGCAGGCACCTTTGACACGGCTAAGGGGATGGACGGATCTTTCACCGCGCGGCTCAACGGCGGCACGCCTGTACAAGGGCGGGTCCTGCCCCAAGGCGGGCGCAGCGCGGTGCGCGTGGTCTCGGACGATGCGGGCGGGATACTGCGCTCGGCCGGGCTGGTGAAACAGGTCGTCGGGGGCAATCTGTCGCTCACGCTGCTGCCTGTCGGGTCGGGCGGGGCCTTTGACGGGCAGCTTGAGGTCAGCAATGTCGCCATTCAAGACGCGCCCGGGATCGCGGCGCTGGTCAATGCCATTTCGGTCGTGGGGCTGATTAACGAACTCAACGGCGATGGCATTTACTTTGACGATGTGGAGGCGAAGTTTCGCCTGACCCCGAACCGCCTGACCTTGACCGAGGCCAGCGCCGTGGGCGCGTCCTTGGGGCTGTCGATGGATGGGGTCTATGCGCTCGACAGTGGGTTAATCGACATGCAGGGCGTGATCTCTCCGGTCTATATGTTTAACGGGATCGGGTCGCTGTTCACCCGCAAAGGTGAGGGGCTGATCGGGTTCAACTACCGTCTGACCGGCGCCGCGAAAGAGCCCAGCGTCTCGGTCAATCCGCTCTCGGCGCTCACGCCCGGCATGTTCCGCGAGTTGTTCCGCCGCCCGCCCCCGACACCCCCCGCGGTGCAGGGCCAAGCGAATCCGGTTGCCCGGGTGCCAGAGGACCGCTAAGCGCCGGGCGACCTATGCTGCCAGACCAATAGGAACGCCGACCGATGAAGCTATCTGATTTCGATTTTGACCTGCCCGAGGAATTGATTGCCACGCGCCCCGCCAATCCGCGCAGCTCTGCCCGGTTGTTGGTGGCCGCGGGGGATCAGTTGCATGACCGCCGCGTGACCGACCTGACAGACTGGCTGCGCCCCGGCGACCGTTTGGTGCTGAACGACACCCGCGTGATCCCGGCACGGCTTTCCGGGCTGCGCCACCGTGCCTCGGCCCAAGGGGCGGTGCAGGCCAAGATCGAAGTCACGCTTTTAGAGCCGCGCGGCGATGGCACGTGGTCGGCGTTGATCAAACCCCTCCGCAAGTTGAAAATCGGCGAAGAAGTCGTCTTTTCCGACGATCTGCGCGCCACGCTGGAGGCGGTGGAAGACGGGCAAGGGCATCTGCAGTTCAACTGCACAGGTGATGATTTCGACGCCGCGCTGAACGCGGCCGGGGCCATGCCGCTGCCGCCCTATATCGCTGCCAAACGCGCGGCTGACGCGCAGGATATGACGGATTACCAAACCGTTTTCGCCCGCCACGCAGGCGCGGTCGCGGCGCCCACGGCCTCGCTGCATTTCGACGAGGCGCTGCTCGCGGCGCTGGCGGCCAAGGGGGTCACCTTTAGCCATGTCACCCTGCATGTCGGGGCGGGCACCTTCCTGCCGGTCAAGGTCGATGACATTTCCGAGCACAAAATGCACGCCGAATGGGGCCGGGTGAGCGCCGAGGCCGCCAAAGAGATCACCGCGACCCGTGCCGCCGGAGGGCGCGTGATCCCCGTGGGCACCACTGCGCTGCGCCTGATCGAAACAGCGGCGCGCGGCGGGCAGATCGCGGCGTGGGAAGGGGATACCGATATTTTCATCACGCCGGGGTTCGACTTCAACGTGACCGATGGGCTGATGACGAATTTCCACCTGCCCAAATCCACGCTGATGATGCTGGTCTCGGCCCTGATGGGCGTGCAGCAGGTAAAAGACATCTACGCCCATGCCATCGCCGAAAAATACCGTTTCTTTTCATTCGGCGATTCCTCTCTTCTGCTACCAGAGGCGCAAAAACCCGCTTGAATGTCGTTCTAGGGGGTGACTAGCCTGCGATTGCCGTCCATGGGAGGGCTTGGGCGAACAAGGAATTGACCGATGATTCAAGTGGTTTCAAGCGCATGGGCGCTATTGCTGGGCATGTGCCTGTTGATGGTCGGCAACGGCATGCAGGGCACTTTGCTGGGTATTCGCGGCGGCATCGAAGGGTTTTCGACCCTGCAAATGTCGATCGTCATGTCGGCTTACTTCGTCGGTTTCTTGGGCGGGTCGCGGATGGCGCCGGGGATGATCCGGCGTGTGGGCCACGTGCGGGTCTTTGCGGCGCTGGCCTCGCTGATCTCGGCGGTGATGATCCTCTACCCGACATTCCCAAATACCATCGTCTGGTCGCTGGGCCGGGTGCTGATCGGCTTTTGTTTCTCGGCTGTTTACGTGACCGCTGAAAGCTGGCTCAACAATGCCGCCACCAACGAGAACCGGGGGCAGGCGCTTTCGGCCTATATGATCGTTCAAACACTCGGCATCGTCATCGCCCAAGCGCTGCTGCTGACGGCTGACCCGTCGGGCTTTGTGCTCTTTGTCATTCCTTCGGTTTTGGTGAGCATCGCGGTCACGCCGATCCTGCTGTCGATCAGCCCCACACCGCCCTTCGGCACCACCAAACCGATGAGCCTGAGCACCCTGATGGAGACCTCTCCGCTCGGCTGTGTCGGCATGTTCCTTTTGGGCGGTGTTTTCTCGGCGCAGTTCGGGATGGCGGCGGTTTACGGTGCCGAGGCAGGGCTGAGCGTCGCGCAGATCTCACTTTTCGTGGCGGCCTTCTTTGTCGGTTCGGTGATCCTGCAATATCCCATCGGCTGGATTTCTGACCGGATGGACCGACGCAGCCTGATCGTCATCACCGCGCTGATCGGTGGCGCGGGCTCCATGGTCGGCATGATGCTGGGGCATATCTTTCCGATCCTGCTCGCCACTGCCTTTGTTGTGGGCGGCATGTCGAACCCGCTTTACTCGCTGATCATGGCCCATACCAACGATTTCCTCGAACAAGAGGATATGGCCGCGGCCTCGGGCGGGATGTTGTTTATCAACGGCTTAGGTGCCGTCCTTGGCCCGGTGATTACCGGTTGGATGATGGGCACGGCTCTGGGACCGGGCGGCTTTTACCTCTTTACCGCCGTGCTCTTTGCCGCACTGGCCGGCTATGCTTCCTACCGTAAGACGCAGCGTGCGGCGGTTCCGGTGGACGAAACAGGCAACTACGTGCCGATTTACCCCTCTGCCACCGCGGTGGCCGTGGAAATCGCGCAGGAGTATGCCATTGAATCGGAACAGGAAGCCGCCGAAGAAGCTGCCCAAGAAAACGCCGAAGCTGACAAAAACGCCCCTGATAGCGATAACGATGTCGCGGATGACACAAAACGTGACTAGGCTTTTGGGGTAAGACGTTATTAACTTTAACGAAACGCCCAGATGACGGCAAAGGAGTGTGCGGGATGGCTGCCACAAATGCAGAACCCCAAGATGTACTGAATTTCTGGCTCAAGGACGTGGGTCCGGCGGGGTGGTACAATAGTTCCGATGCGCTGGACGCCGAGATCCGCAGCCGTTTCGAGGGGCTCTGGAGTGAGGCCGAGGCGGGCAAGCTGAACCATTGGCTGACCAATCCCACCGATGCGCTGGCCTTTTTGATCATGACCGATCAATTCCCGCGCAATATGTTCCGCGATACCGGCAAGGCATTTGCCAGTGATCGTATCGCGCTCGCGGCCGCGAAGCTGGGGATCGAGAAGGGCTGGGACATGCGCGTGGAAGCGCCCGAGCGGCAGTTTTTCTACCTGCCGCTGATGCATTCAGAGAACCTCTGCGATCAGGACCGCTGCGTGCGTTTGATGTGCGAACGGATGCCGGAAAGCAATGGCAGCAACCTGCTGCACGCCCGCGCGCACCGCGAAGTGATCCGTCAGTTTGGCCGCTTTCCCTACCGCAACGCGGCGCTGTCGCGCAGTTTCACCGCGCAGGAGACCTCTTATATCGACGAGGGCGGATATGGTCGGACCGTCAAACAGCTGCGTGAAAATCTGCAGGCGGCCTGAGCTTCGGCAAGGCAGGGTAAATACGCGTGGTTGTGGCGATTGCAAATATGGTTTAGCGGTAAACTATATTTGCAAACCCTAACGCGAGGTCCTTGCCATGGCTGCCAAATCCTTTGATCTGATCGTGATCGGTGCGGGGCCGGGCGGCTATGTCGCCGCCATCCGTGGCGCACAGCTTGGCCTGAAGGTCGCGGTTGTTGAGCGGGAAAATTTGGGCGGCATCTGCCTCAACTGGGGCTGTATCCCCACCAAGGCGCTGCTGCGCTCTGCCGAAGTGTTTCACCTGATGCACCGCGCCAAGGACTTTGGTCTGGCAGCGGATAAGATCGACTATGATCTCGAGGCGGTGGTCAAACGCTCGCGTGGCGTCGCCAAGCAGATGGAAGGCGGGGTCAAACACCTGCTGAAGAAGAACAAAGTCGACGTCTTCATGGGTGAAGCCTCGATCCCGGCAAAGGGCAAGGTCTCTGTCAAAACCGACAAGAGCAGCGAAGAGTTGACGGCCAAGAACATCGTTTTGGCAACCGGTGCCCGCGCCCGTGAACTGCCGGGGCTCGAGGCGGATGGCAAGCGCGTCTGGACCTACCGCCACGCCTTGCAGCCCGTCCATGACCCCAAGAAGCTGCTGGTCATCGGCTCCGGCGCCATCGGGATCGAATTTGCTAGCTTCTATAACACACTCGGCGCTGACACGACCGTGGTCGAGGTGATGGACCGTGTTTTGCCAGTAGAAGATGAAGAAATCTCTAAATTCGCCAAGAAGGCGTTCGAGAAACAGGGCATGACCATCATGCAAAAGGCCACGGTCAAGAAGCTCGACCGTGCGGACGACAAGGTTATCGCCCATATCGAACGTGACGGCAAAATCGAAAAACTTGAGTTCGATACCGTGATCTCTGCGGTTGGCATCGTCGGCAATACTGAAGGGCTGGGGCTGGAAGAACTTGGCGTCAAAGTTGACCGGACCCATGTGGTGACGGATGAATATTGCCGCACAGGTGTCGACGGGCTCTATGCCATCGGCGACATCGCCGGTGCGCCGTGGCTTGCGCATAAAGCGAGCCATGAAGGGGTGATGGTTGCCGAACTTATCGCGGGCCAGAAACCACATCCAGTCAAACCCGAAAGCATCGCCGGTTGCACCTATTGCCACCCGCAGGTCGCCTCTGTCGGCCTGACCGAGGCGAAGGCCAAAGAGCAAGGCTATGACATCAAGGTTGGTCGCTTCCCCTTTATCGGCAATGGCAAGGCCGTGGCCTTGGGGGAGCCGGAAGGGCTGGTGAAAACCATCTTTGATGCCAAAACTGGCGAACTTCTGGGCGCACATATGGTCGGAGCTGAAGTGACCGAGCTGATCCAAGGCTACGTCGTGGGCCGCCAGTTGGAGACCACCGAAGAAGACCTGATGAACACCGTCTTCCCGCATCCAACACTCAGCGAAATGATGCACGAATCCGTGCTCGACGCCTTTGACCGCGTGATTCACATGTAAAGCGGGCGGGGCAGGGTGCATTTACCGCGCCCCGCCCCGCCGCAATTTGGCCAAGCCGTCGGGAGCCATGTCGTGGTCAGCCTTAACCGTGTCGTCATGCACCGCAGCAGCCGTCGGCTGATTGGCCGTTTGAACCCCGCGACGCTGGATACCGCCGAAATCTTTGGCAGGTTCGGCAAGCGCTTCGCGTTTAAAAGCTATACCCAGTTTGGCAACCCGACTTACGACATCTGCGCAGGTCCATTTATCGATCCCAAAACCGTGCGGCAGTTTGATCTGATCCTCGCCAATCAGGTCTGGGAGCATCTTGACCGGCCCTATACGGCGCTGGCCCATGTGCAACAGATGCTCAGACCGGGCGGGTACTTCTGGATCGCTGTGCCGTTTTTCATCCCCTTTCATGCGGCCCCCAATGACAATTCGCGCTGGTCCGCGCGGGGGCTAAAGAACTTGCTGATCGAAGCCCTCTTCGACGGGAGCCGGGGCATCGCGCGACAATGGAGCAACCGTGCCGCCACCGCCCGCAATCTTGAACCCGACTGGCCGCCGAGTTTCGATAAAAACACGGATGACCTGGCTAACGATCCGAAAATGCTGCTGTGCGCTTGGGCGCTGGCCCAGAAGAAATGAGAGCCGATGGCTGACGAAACCTCCTTTCCGCGCGTTTTCGCGCTTTGGGCCGCGGGCCTGGGGGCGGCGGCCCAATATGGTAAGATGAGCGTCATCTTCGACCTGCTGCCAAAGATCTATCCGCAGGCCGGAGCGTCGCTGGGCTTCTTGGTTTCAATGGTGGGCGGTGTCGGTATCCTCCTTGGCGTTGCGGCGGGGCTGGTGGTCGCCCGTATCCGCTATCGTCGTGCGCTGCTATTTGCCCTGTGGCTGGGCGCGGCCGTATCGGCCTTTCAGGCGCTACTGCCGGGTTTCGGTTGGATGCTGGCCAGCCGCGTGGTCGAAGGGCTGTCGCATTTGGCCATCGTCGTTGCCGCGCCGACGTTGATTGCGCAACTCAGTACCGTGAAGGACCGTGGGTTTACCCTGACCCTCTGGGGCACCTTCTTTGGCGTGGCTTTCGCGATCCTGACCCTCATAGGCCGCCCGCTTGCGCTGACATGGGGCGTGCCTGGGCTTTTCGCCGTCCACGCGCTCTATATGGCGGGCTGTGCGCTGGTGCTTTCCGGCAGCTTGCGCAGCCTGCCGGAAGAGGGCCCTCAGCCGCCATTCTCTTTGCCACAGATACTGCGTGATCATGTCGCGATCTACCGATCTCCCTTCCTTTCCGCCCCGGCGGCGGGGTGGCTGTTCTATACATTCAGTTTCGTTTCCATCCTCACTGTCTTGCCGCCCTACCTTCCGGAAGCATGGCGCGCGCCCACCATGGCCGCCATGCCGCTCACTAGCATCGCGGTCTCGATGACCATCGGCGTCGCATTGCTCCGCCGTCTACCGGCGGTCTCTGTTGTGCAAACTGGCTTTGCCCTTTCCGCCCTTTCTATGCTTTGGCTCTGGCTCGCGCCCGGCGCGCCCTTGGCCTGTTTGGCACTGGCTGGCGCCATGGGGCTGATTCAAGGCGCAAGCTTTACCGCGGTCGCGCAACTTAACAACGGACCCGCCGCGCAGGCGCAGGCAAACGGTGCGGTGGCGCAAATGGGGAACCTTGGAAACAGCCTTGGCACACCTGTTATGGCGTTCGGGTTGGCAAGCTTCGGCGGCGCGGCCTTGCCGTTATTGGCGGGTGGGGCCTTTGTTATGGGGCTGGTGGCACATCTCCTCCTTGGTGCGGCCCGACGTCGCAGTCGGCGCGTTCCTGTTTAGTTCTCACTTTTCCGTTGGAAAACACTGCATCAGCACCTATGTACAAACCGTTAAGAGGGGCATGTCATGGCTGAGCTGAAGAACATCGAAGTGCGCGGCGCGCGCGAGCACAATCTAAAGAACATCGACGTGGATATTCCGCGTGACCAACTGGTTGTAATTACCGGGCTTTCCGGCTCGGGAAAGTCGAGCCTTGCCTTCGACACGATCTATGCCGAGGGGCAGCGGCGCTATGTGGAATCACTGTCGGCCTATGCGCGGCAGTTCCTTGATATGATGCAGAAACCGGACGTGGATCACATTTCCGGTCTCAGCCCTGCGATTTCAATCGAACAGAAGACCACCTCAAAGAACCCTCGATCCACCGTCGGCACGGTGACCGAGATTTACGACTATCTGCGGCTGTTGTTCGCCCGCGTCGGCACCCCCTATAGCCCGGCCACCGGCAAACCTATCGAAGCCCAGCAGGTGCAGGATATGGTCGACCGGATCATGACCATGGAAGAGGGCACGCGGGCCTATCTGCTGGCGCCGATTATTCGCGACCGCAAAGGTGAATATCGCAAAGAGTTCATCGAGTTGCGCAAGCAAGGCTTCCAGCGGGTCAAGGTGAACGGTGAATTCTACGATCTGGATGAGCCGCCGACGTTGGACAAGAAATTCCGCCACGATATCGATGTTGTCGTCGACCGGATCGTGGTGCGCGAAGGACTTGAAACGCGCCTGGCGGACTCGCTGCGCACGGCGCTTGACCTTGCCGATGGCATCGCCATTCTCGAAACGGCGCCCAGTGAAGGCGAGCCCGAGCGTCACACGTTTTCGGAAAAATTTGCCTGCCCTGTCAGTGGCTTCACCATTCCCGAGATTGAGCCGCGGTTGTTCTCTTTCAACGCGCCGTTTGGGGCTTGCCCCTCTTGTGATGGCCTTGGGGTCGAGCTCTTTTTCGATGAGCGTTTGGTGGTGCCGGACCAGAACCTGAAAATCTATGACGGGGCCTTGGCGCCTTGGCGCAAGGGGAAGTCCCCGTACTTTAAGCAAACCATCGAAGCCATTGCCAAGCATTATAATTTTGACCAAAAGACCCGCTGGAAAGACCTGCCTGAGAAGGTGCAAGAGGTGTTCCTTCGTGGTTCCGGCAAGGAAGAGATTACCTTCCGCTATGACGAAGGCGGGCGCGTTTATGAGGTCAAGCGGGTGTTCGAGGGGGTGATCCCCAATATGCAGCGCCGCTACCGCGAAACGGACAGCAACTGGGTCCGCGAGGAGTTTGAACGTTATCAAAACAACCGCCCCTGTGGCACCTGTGGCGGCTATCGCTTGCGGCCCGAAGCGCTTGCGGTACGGATTGGCCCCACGACTGGCAATGAGAACGAATTGCTCCACATCGGTAAGGTGGTGGAGATGTCGATCCGTGAAGCCCTTGACTGGTGCAAGGCCGTCCCAGACCATCTGACCCCGCAGAAGAATGAGATCGCGAAGGCCATTCTGAAGGAAATTCGCGAACGTCTCGGATTTCTAAATAACGTGGGCCTAGAGTACCTTACGATGTCGCGTTCAAGTGGTACTTTAAGTGGTGGCGAGAGCCAGCGTATCCGCTTGGCAA
This sequence comes from Sulfitobacter sp. W002, assembly GCF_025142135.1. Classification (NCBI taxonomy): domain Bacteria; kingdom Pseudomonadati; phylum Pseudomonadota; class Alphaproteobacteria; order Rhodobacterales; family Roseobacteraceae; genus Sulfitobacter; species Sulfitobacter sp. W002. Next base: position 1,683,141 of record NZ_CP081126.1, read on the forward strand.
GCCAGATTGGCTCTGGCCTGACGGGCGTGCTTTACGTGCTTGATGAACCGTCGATCGGGCTGCATCAGCGCGATAATGACCGGTTGCTGGATACCTTGAAGAACCTGCGGGATCAGGGGAATACGGTGATCGTTGTAGAGCATGATGAAGAGGCCATCCGTGAGGCCGATTATGTGTTCGATATCGGGCCGGGTGCTGGGGTTCACGGCGGGCAAGTGGTGAGCCACGGCACGCCTGAACAGGTGGCGAATGATCCGAATTCTGTTACTGGTCAGTATCTTACCGGCGTTCGTGAAATCTCGGTCCCGGCCAAGCGGCGCAAGGGGAACAAGAAGAAGCTGCAGGTCGTGAAGGCCACCGGCAACAACTTGCAGAATGTGACTGTGGATTTCCCGCTGGGCAAATTCGTTTGTGTTACCGGTGTGTCAGGGGGCGGCAAATCTACCCTTACGATTGAAACCCTGTTCAAAACCGCTTCGATGAACCTGAACGGCGCGCGGCAGACGCCTGCGCCCTGTCAGACCATTAAAGGGTTGGAACATCTCGACAAGGTCATCGACATTGACCAGCGGCCCATTGGGCGGACTCCGCGTTCGAATCCAGCGACTTACACCGGGGCTTTCACCCCGATCCGTGACTGGTTCGCCGGTTTGCCGGAAGCGAAAGAGCGCGGCTATAAGCCCGGGCGTTTCTCTTTCAACGTCAAAGGCGGGCGTTGCGAAGCCTGTCAGGGTGACGGGGTCATCAAGATCGAGATGCACTTTCTCCCGGACGTTTACGTGGAATGCGAGACCTGCAAGGGCGCGCGCTACAACCGCGAAACGCTGGAGGTGAGGTTCAAGGGTAAGAGCATCGCCGACGTGCTTGATATGACGGTGGAAGATGCGCAGAGCTTCTTTGCCGCCGTGCCGTCGATCCGTGAAAAGATGGATGCGCTGATGCGTGTGGGGCTGGGTTATATCAAGGTCGGACAGCAGGCCACGACCCTGTCGGGCGGTGAGGCACAGCGGGTGAAGCTCAGCAAGGAATTGAGCAAACGTTCCACTGGGCGCACGCTTTATATCCTTGATGAACCGACAACGGGCCTGCATTTCGAAGACGTGCGCAAGCTGTTGGAAGTGCTGCACGAATTGGTCGATCAGGGCAATTCGGTGGTTGTGATTGAGCATAACCTAGATGTGGTGAAAACCGCCGATCATATTATTGATATCGGCCCTGAGGGCGGTGACGGCGGTGGCCGGGTTGTGGCCACGGGCACGCCGGAAAAGGTCGCGGATGTGGCCGAAAGTCATACCGGCAAGTACCTCAAACCGATGCTGTATAAGCAAACAAAAGTGGCGGCGGAATAACCGCCGCCACTTGGTTGGCTTGGCCTGCGGCGTGTCCTTACAACACGGCGCGGGCGATGCGGATCAGTTGCAGCGTCTCATAGGCGCTATCGCGCAGCGAAATCACCTGCCCATTCAGTACCGCGTAGTTATAGCCTTCTTCCGGCTCGGCCAGACGGTAGAGATTGATGAGGTCCGCCTGCGTCAGCGCGGCGGTCGGAGCGATGTTCACGCCTGAGCCTATGGTGGGCACCCGCGCCAATTCGTTGATACGCAGCAGGGCGGTGTGATCTTCGTTACTCAGTAGCACCGGCTGGCCATCGATCAGCGCGTAGCGGTGACCAGCAGGCGCGGCATCAAGGCTGTAGAGCTGTGCGATCTGGTTGGACTCCAGTAGGAGCAACTCGCGTTCCGTCAGCGGATCGGCTTCAAGATAGGGTTGGCGGCGCTCTTCCAGCAGAGTGTCCAGCTCATCGTCGGAATAGCTGGCCCATTGTTCATAGGTCACGCCCTGTTTTGCCAGCCCGGGGGGCACGCAGGGGGGGTCTTTCTTGGCCAGACCGGGGGGGCAGTTGCGATAGGTAATCAGCTCGTCCTCGGGCACGGCGGCTGCGTTCAGTTCAGGCGCGGCCAAGGCAAGCGCCGCCGCACCGAGGATAGCGGCCATGTCACGCCCTTCGGGCGCCGGGGTGTTCAAAAGACGGGTGACCACAGTCTCGCGGTCCTGCGTAAAGCGGGTCACGCGCTCATCAAAGTCGGCGCGGTCCATGCCCTTGGGCAGTTTGACCTCATCGCCTTTGATCTTGACCTTATCACCGTTGATTTTGATCTCGATCTTATCGTCTTTCTTGTCTTTTTTGGCCTTCTTCTCTTTGTGCTTCTCGGCCTTTTCCTCGCGCTTTTCTCTCTTTTTCTCGGCCTTCTTCTCCTGCTTGTCCTTCTTCTTGGCCTTTTTGTCTTTCTTGTCTTTGCCCTTATCGCCCTTGTCGTCTTTGGCGAGCCAAAGCGTTTCAGGGCCGCTGCTGTCAAAGGCAACCGCGGGCTGGACCGGGGCAAAGCCGGTTCCGGCGGCGGCCAGCGGGCCGGTCGCGCAGGCGGTGGTCAGGATTGTGGTAATGAGCAGGCGTCGCATCAGGTGATCTCCTCAGATGGGGTCATTCTGAAGTTAACGCCTGCTCGGGTCATGTCGTTCCCGCGTGGGGGGCGGTCGGCTTAACCTTGCCAGCCGCGCTGCTCAAAACGGGGCAGCATGGCAGAGAAGTCTTTGCCCTTGCCGCCTTCTTCCTCGACGAAACGGGTGTAGAGTTCCTTGGCCAGTGCGCCCATCGGTGTGTCGGCATTGGCCATTTCCGCGGCCTGTTGGGACAGCCCCAGATCTTTGAGCATCAGCTCTGCCGCGAACCCCGGTTTGTAGTCGTTGTCGGCAGGCGATTGGGGGCCGACGCCGGGGGCCGGGCAATAGGCGTTCATCGACCAAGAATAGCCCGAAGACGTGCTGACGACATCGAACATCCGTTCGCGATCAAGGCCCAGTTTGTCAGCAAGTGCAAAGGCTTCGCAGGTGGCGATCATCGTAGCGCCAAGGATCATGTTGTTGCAGATTTTCGCCGCTTGGCCTGCGCCCGCATCACCACAAAGAACGGCTTTCTGACCCATGATGTCGAACAGCGGTTTGGCCTTTTCAAAGGCCGCCTCCGCGCCGCCCGCCATAAAGGTGAGCGTGCCACCCTGCGCGCCGCCGATCCCGCCAGAGACGGGGGCATCCACAAAAAGCAATCTGGCCTTCTGCGCCGCCTCTGCCGCGAAACGCGCGCTTTCGACGTCGACGGTGGAGCAATCGATCAGCAGCGCGCCCGGTGCCATATGGGCGACCGCTTCTTCGGCCACTTGGCGCAGGATTGCGCCGTTGGGCAGCATGGTGATGACCACATCGGCATCCCCGACCGCCTCGGCGATGGTCTTGGCCTCGGCGACCCCTTCGGCGGTGGTGCCAGCCACGTCATTGCCGCGCACGGTATGGCCCGCGGCGGCGAGATTGGCGGCCATGGGCCCGCCCATATTGCCCAGACCGATGAAACCGATTGTAAGATTGCTCATGAATTTTCCTCCAACTTCAATTCGTTGTCGCCCAAGGGGGCGAGCATGGCGTCGATATCGGCCTGCGGCACGTCCCAGTCGGCGTGTTGCCAATTGGGGCTGCGGTCCTTGTCGATGATCGCGGCGCGCACACCTTCGATGAAATCGCCTTTTTCCAGTGACCGCGCGGTAAAGCGGTACTCCTGTTCCAGTGCCGGGACCATGCCGATGCCGGGGCCGCGCAGGCGGCGCAGCATCTCTAGCGTGCAGGCCATCGACAGGGGGGAGTTGCGGCGCAGGGTTTTCACTGTTTCTGCGGCGAAACCGCTGCCGGACATCGCAAGCACCGCGTCGATTTCACTGAGGCTTTCGGCATGAAAGAGGCGGTCCACCTGCTCCTGAACCTCTGCCAGCGTGGATGGGGGCGGGGTGCTTGCCGCGCGGTCGAGGATGAAGGGATCACCGCTCTCTTCCAGTTGCGCGATAAGATCGGGCCATTCGGCTTGCGCGATAAAATAATCCGCGAAACCGGCGTGGAGCACGTCGCCCGCGCCCATCCGCGCGCCGGTGAGGCCAAGGTATTCGCCCATCCGTCCCGGTGCCTGTGCCAGCAGCAGCGTGCCGCCCACGTCGGGCACCAGCCCGATGCCGCATTCGGGCATGGCGATCTTGCTGCTCTCGCCCACGACGCGGTGCGAGCCGTGGCAGCCGATGCCGACCCCGCCGCCCATGGTGAAGCCCTGCATGAAGGAGATCACCGGCTTGGGAAAACCGTGCAGCTTGTTATTAAGCCGGTATTCATCGGCCCAAAAACGGCGGGCGAAGTCGAAATCCCCATCCTTGCCCGTTTGGTAGAGCTGCGCCACGTCACCGCCCGCGCAGAAGGCTTTTTCACCCTCGGCATCCAGCACGATGACGGCGACCTCGGAGTCATCGCGCCAGTCGTCGATCGCCTTTTCGATGGCGATGCACATGTCGTAGCTCAGCGCGTTCAGCGCTTTGGGCCGGGTGAGCGTGATGCGTCCGGCGCGGCCCGCTTTGCGAATGTAGATATCACTCATGGAGGGTCTCAGCGGTTCTTGAGCATGTCGCGGGCAACGATCACGCGCATGATCTCATTCGTGCCCTCAAGGATCTGATGCACCCGCAGGTCGCGGACCAGTTTCTCGATCCCGTAGTCGGCAAGGTAGCCATAGCCGCCGTGCAACTGCAGACATTGGTCGACGACCTTGCTGCCGGTCTCGGTCACGAATTTCTTGGCCATGGCGCAGAACTTGGTCGCATCCGGCGCGCCAGTGTCGAGCTTCCATGCCGCTTGGCGCAGGAAGGTGCGCGCGGCTTGCAACTCGATCTCCATATCGGCAAGGCGGAATTGCAGCCCCTGGAACTGGTCGATGCTCTGGCCAAAGGCTTTGCGGTCGCCCATGTACTCCAGCGTCTTGGTCAGCGCAGTCTGCGCGGCCCCGAGCGAGCAGGCCGAGATGTTCAGCCGCCCACCGTCGAGGCCCGCCATGGCGTATTTGAAGCCCTTGCCCTCTTCGCCAACAAGGTTCTCCGCGCCGATCTTGCAGTCATCAAATTGCACCAACGCCGTCGGTTGGCTGCGCCAACCCATCTTGTCTTCCAGCCCGCCGAAGCTGAGCCCGGGCGTGCCATCCTCGACATAGACTGTCGAGACACCCTTAGCGCCGTCATCCGACGTACGAACCATGGTAACATAGGCATCCGAATAGCCCCCGCCTGAGATGAAAGCCTTGGTGCCGTTCAGCGTGTAGCCGTCGTTTGTGCGCGCGCAGCGGGTCTTGAGCGCCGCCGCGTCGGAGCCGGATCCCGGTTCGGTCAGGCAGTAGCTCAGCACGGTTTCCATCGTGAGCACCTTGGGCATCACGCGTTCTTTCATCTCGTCACTGGCAAATGTGTCGAGCATCTTGGCGCACATGTTGTGGATCGACAGGAACGCCGCGACCGAGGGGCAGGCCATCGACAGCGCCTCAAAGACCAGCGTGGCATCAAGACGTGTGAGCCCCGCGCCGCCGGTCTCTTCAGAGACGTAAAGCCCGCCGAACCCCAATGCGCCGACCTCTGGCCAAAGCTCTTTGGGGATGGTGCCATCTTTCTCCCATTGGTGGGCGTGGGGCGCGATATTCTCCTGCCCGAATGCATGGGCCATATCGAAAATGGCGGTCTGTTCCTCGTTCAATGCGAAATCCATCGCGGCTCCTCCCTGAAGTCATGTGTCCTTGGAACTGAACACTTGTTTAATTCTATCAGCCGAAAGGTGCCGCAACAAGCGTCACAGATCGGCGTGGTATTCCTCGATCAGATGGCGCACGACTGCCTCGCCGCCCTTGCCCTCGGGCGCTTTGGCCCAGACTTTGCGCTGACGGTCGGCGGATGTGCCCTGTTTCACCACGTCGCGCAGGGCGCAGACTTCGTCCAGACAGCCGAGCGCCTCGGCGTCTTCGGCGATCAGGCCGATGATTTCCTCGAACATCTGGTCGAAGGGTTTGAGCGTCGGCCCCCCGAAATCGATCAGCGTCTCGTTCACGCCGTAGCGCTGCGCGCGCCAGCGATTTTCCTCGATCAGGAAGCGGTCATATTCGCGCCAGCGCAGGTTGTTGTCGCGCAGGCGCAGCAGGAAGCGGGCGAGGGACTGTGTCAGCCCCGCCAGCCCAAGCGCATGTGACAAGCGCGGCTGCACATCGCAGATGCGGCTTTCCAGCGTCGGGTAATGGGTCGATGGGCGCAGATCCCACCAGATTTTCGACTGGTCGGGGATTATATCGAGGTCGATCAACGCCTGTGTGCTGCGCTCATACTCCCCCCAACTATGCAACAAGGGCGGCAGCCCCGTGCGCGGCATGCTCTCCATCACCGCAAGACGGTAAGACGCCAGCCCGGTGTCTTCGCCCTGCCAATAGGGCGACGAGGCCGAGAGCGCGAGCAGGTGGGGCAGGAAATAAGCGAACTGCGGCATCAGATCGATGCGCAGGTCATCGCCCTCAATGCCCACATGGACATGCATCCCGCAGCTCAGCATCCGGCGGGCGACATTTTCCAACTCGCTTTCAATCTTGGCGTAGCGTTCCTTGTGGGTGATCTCTTGGTTCTTCCAATCCGAGAACGGATGGCAGGACACGGCGATGGGGGCGAGGTTATGTTTGGCGGCATGTTTGGCGATGGTGCTGCGCAGGTGGCGCAGGTCATCGCGGGCCTCGGCCACATTGGTGCAGGGCTTCGAGCCGACCTCGATCTGGCAAAGCAGCATCTCGGGGCTGACCTGATCGCCGAGGTCTTTACGGCAATCCTCCATCAGCCCTTCGGGGGTGTCAGCCAGCGCCAGTGAATCCTTGTCGACCAGAAGGTATTCTTCTTCGATCCCGATGGTGAATTCTTTTTGCATGGCGCTGGCCCCGTTCTTTAGGGCCGGCTGCTTAGGGGCAGCCGGCGTGATGATTTACTCCATCACCGGGATGGAGAACTCGCCACCCTCTTTGATGCCCGAGGGCCAACGGGCCGTCACGGTCTTGGTGCGGGTGTAGAACTTGAACGCATCCGGCCCGTGCTGGTTCAAATCGCCAAAGACGGATTTCTTCCAGCCGCCAAAGGTGTGGTAGGCCAGCGGCACCGGGATCGGCACGTTGACGCCGACCATGCCGACATTGATCCGGTTGGCAAAGTCACGCGCCGCGTCGCCGTCACGGGTGAAGATCGCGGTGCCGTTGCCATACTCGTGGTCCATGGCAAGGCCGATCGCCTCTTCGTAGTCCTTGGCGCGGACGCAGGTCAGCACGGGGCCAAAGATTTCCTGCTGGTAGATGTCCATGTCCTTGGTCGCGCGGTCAAAAAGGTGCGGCCCGATGAAATAGCCGTCCTCATAGCCCTGCAGTTTGAAGTCGCGCCCGTCGACGACCAACTCAGCGCCTTGATCGATGCCCGTTTGCACCAGACGCTCGATATTGGCCTTGGCGGCGGCGGTAACGACGGGGCCATAGTCCACATCGTTGCCCGCGGTGTAGGGGCCGACTTTCAGCTTTTCGATGCGCGGCACCAGCTTTTCGATCAGGCGGTCGGCGGTCTCATCGCCCACCGGCACGGCTACGGAAATCGCCATGCAGCGTTCGCCAGCGGCACCGTAGCCCGCGCCGATCAGCGCGTCTGCGGCTTGGTCCATATCCGCGTCGGGCATGATGATCATGTGGTTCTTGGCGCCACCGAAACACTGCACGCGCTTGCCGTTGGCACAGCCGGTTGCATAGATGTATTCGGCAATCGGGGTCGAGCCTACGAAGCCCACCGACTGGATCACGTCATGGTGCAGGATCGCATCGACGGCTTCTTTGTCGCCGTTCACGACCTGAATGATGCCCTTGGGCAGACCGGCTTCTTCCAGCAGTTCGGCCAGCATCAGCGGCACGGAGGGGTCACGCTCAGAAGGCTTGAGGATGAAGGCGTTGCCGCAAGCGATGGCGGGGGCGAACATCCACATCGGGATCATTGCAGGGAAGTTGAAGGGCGTGATGCCCGCGGTCACACCAAGCGCTTGGCGCATGGAGTACATGTCGATGCCGGGGCCGGCGCTGTCGGTGAAATCACCTTTCAGCAGTTCCGGCGCACCGATGCAGTATTCCACCACTTCAAGGCCACGCTGCACGTCACCAGCGGCGTCGGGCAGGGTCTTGCCGTGCTCACGGCTCAGCGCCTCGGCCAGCTTGTCCATGTCGCGGTTCAGAAGGGCCACGAATTTCATCAGCACGCGGGCGCGGCGCTGCGGGTTGGTGGCGGCCCATTTGGGCTGCGCAGCCTGGGCGTATTCCACGGCTTTGTTCAGTTCTTCGCCATTGGCAAGCGGCACTTTGGCCTGCACTTCGCCGGTGGCGGGGTTCATCACATCGGCAAAGCGCCCGGAGGTGCCTTTGACGTGTTCGCCGTTCAGGTAATGGGTCATCTCTTGCATGATCAGTCTCCTCATATGGTTGGCGGCACGATAGCCTTGCAAAAAGCAATGGAACAGAGGAAGGATGGCAAAACCGTATTGCATTTTTGCAAAGCTCTGGAAGGCAGCGAAATGGATCAGAATTGGGACGACCTGCGGTTGTTTCTAGCCGTAGCACGTGAAGAGAGCCTGTCGGGCGCGGGCAAGCTGCTGCGGCTGGATCCGGCAACGCTGGGCCGCCGCATGGCGCGGTTGGAAAAGGCGCTGCAGACCGTTCTCTTCGTCAAATCGCCCCAAGGCTATATGCTGACCGAAGCTGGCAGTGACCTGATGCAGCGGGCCGAGCGGGCCGAGCAGGCGATGCGCGCCGCCACCGCCGGGGTGCCGGTGCAAAGCGATCAACTCTCGGGGCAGATCCGAGTTGGTGCGCCCGATGGGGCGGCGAACTACCTGTTGCCACAGGTCTGTGCGGCCATCGCGGCGAAAAACCCCGATCTGGACGTGCAGATCATCGCATTGCCGCGCGTCTTTAACCTGTCCCGGCGCGAGGCGGATATGGCGATCGGGGTGAGCGCGCCCACGGCGGGGCGGCTGGTGGTGCAGAAAGTGACGGATTACCATCTCCATCTTGCGGCCGCGGAAAGCTATCTCGCACGCCACCCCGAGGTGACCTCGGTCGGCGATCTGCAAGGGCACCGGATGGTCGGCTATATCCCGGATATGATCTTTGATCGGGAGTTGGACTACCTCGCCGACCTCGGCATCAGCCGCGTGGCCTTGGCGTCAAATTCCGTCTCCGTTCAGGTGCGGATGATCCAGCAGGGCGGCGGGATCGGCATCGCGCATGACTTTTCGCTTGCCGCAACCCAAGGCGTGCGGCGCATCCTGACGCAGGCTGTCAGCCTCAAGCGGGCTTTCTATCTGATCCGCCATGCCGACGACCGCCGCAACGCCCGGCTGGCGGCTTTCGCCGAGGCGCTGGCCGCCGGGCTTAGGGCCGAGACTGCCCGGCTGGAGGCCGAAGCCGCGCAGAAGACTGCGCCAAAAGCTTGACATGAAAGGATTTCGCGGTGACGCTGGAGGAGACTTTGCCCTGCATCAGAGGAGGCGCCAGATGCTCGTATCGCAGATTCTCAAGACCAAGCCCGATGGCAAGGTGGTCACGGCCAAACCCGGATTGGCGATCTCTGAGGCAGCGGCGATGCTGGCTGAAAAGCGGATCGGGACGCTGGTGATCTCGGCCGATGGCAAGACGCCGGATGGGATTCTGTCTGAGCGGGACATCGTGCGCGAACTGGGCCGTTCGGGCGCGGGCTGCCTGCAACAGGCGGCTGAGAGCATTATGACCCGAAAATTGGTGACCTGTAGCCGCGATGACCGCTCTGACGCGGTGTTGCAACAGATGACCGACGGACGGTTTCGCCATATGCCCGTGTTGGAAGACGGGGAACTCGTGGGGCTGATCTCTCTCGGCGACGTGGTCAAGGCGCAGTTGCAGGAACTGTCGATGGAGAAACAGGCCCTCGAAGGTATGATCATGGGCCACTGAAGCGTTTTCAGGGGCCACGACAGGGCGGTTCTGCGGGCTGACCGCGGGGCAGTGCTACCGCTAACCGACTTGCGCTTGCGGCGGTGAAATGCTTGGCTGCGCCGCAACGCAGCAGATACGCAGGACAATTACATGCGCATAGCCCTCTACCCCGGTACGTTCGACCCGATCACGCTGGGGCATATCGACATCATCCGCCGCGCCGCCCGTATGGTCGACCGGCTGGTGATCGGCGTGGCGATCAACCGCGACAAGGGGCCGCTCTTTAGCCTTGAGGAACGTGTCGCGCTGATCGAAGCGGAATGCGTGCAATTGGCCGAGGAAACCGGCGTCGAGATCGTGGTGCACCCTTTCGAAAACCTGCTGATCGACTGTGCGCGCGATGTCGGGGCGCAGACCATCGTGCGCGGTCTGCGGGCCGTGTCGGATTTTGAATATGAGTTCCAGATGGTTGGGATGAACCGTCAGCTGGACGATTCTATTGAGACGGTCTTTCTGATGGCCGAGGCCACACATCAGGCCATCGCCAGCAAACTGGTGAAAGAGATTGCGCGACTTGATGGGGATGTCAGCAAATTTGTGACCCCTGCGGTGAACGAAGTGCTGATTGAGCGCTTTGCGCGGAAGTAGCGTCTGGAGTGGAGGGCGGGCCGTGTGAGGCGCGGTTCTGCGCGGTATTTTTAAAAGGATGAAGGGGAGGGGCGTGGCGCGTGAGTGGCGGCCGCGTCTTTTTGTCGTCAGCGGCCTTGGGCGGCCATGATAACGGCTGGGGTCAGCATGTGGTGGGAGAAGACCCTTTCGTTGTCAAACCTTGGCAAAACCTGGAGTAGATTGCCTTGGTGCAGCGCCGTTTGATCGGTGGCGTGGTGGAAATCGGTTGAGACCAGTTTGCAGTCGGTGATCGATACCGATGGGACAGAAAAGAAGGGTTTTGCGCCGCGGCGCGCCTTACCGCCAGAAGGCAATCCATTCGATTAATTCAAAGAGCTTTTTGCCGAGATAGATCATATGGTCCGCGCCATAGGCATAAAGGTCGACCAGCATCGCCCCGGCGATGACGAGGGCCAGCACGATGGCGATGGAATTGGTCATGGCGCGGCTCCGGGCGGGGTTGACCTGATATTACAGGCGCACCCCCGCCGTGCAAGCCTTAGCCCAGTTTGCCCATGGCGACGGCCACATCGGCCATGCGGACCGAGAAGGCCCATTCGTTGTCATACCAACCGAGCACGCGCACGGTGCGGCCTGCGACGACGATGGTCTGGTCGGGGGCGAAGATGCAGCTTTGCTCCGTATGGTTGAAGTCGATGCTGACTTTCTGTTCGGGATCATAGGCCAGCACACGTTTCATCGGGCCATCGGCGGCGGCGCGGGCGGCGGCGTTGATCTCTTCCACCGTCACGTCGCGGCTGGCTTGGAAGGTCAGGTCAACGGCACTGACGTTGGGCGTCGGTACGCGCATGGCGGTGCCGTCGAGTTTGCCTTTGAGCGCGGGAAGCACTTCGCCCAGAGCTTTGGCAGCCCCAGTGGAGGTGGGGATCAGCGCCATGGCGGCGGCGCGGGCACGGTAGAGGTCATCGTGACGGCGGTCGAGCGTCGGCTGGTCGCCGGTGTAGCTGTGGATCGTCGTCATCAGGCCGCTTTCGATGCCCACGGCGTCATGCATGACTTTGGCCAGGGGCGCGAGGCAGTTGGTGGTGCAAGACCCGTTTGAGATCATCCGGTCGGAGGCGGTCAGCTGGTCATCATTCACGCCGTAGACGATTGTCTTATCGACGTTTTTGCCGGGCGCGGAGAGCAGGACGCGCTTGGCACCGTTTTTGAGGTGAACGTTGGCTTTGTTGCCGTCGTTGAACTTGCCGGTGCATTCTAGGACCACGTCGCAGCCGGACCAGTCCAGCTCTTCGAGGTTGTAGCTCGACATCATCTCGATGTCGTTTTGGCCGAGGTTCATATAGCCGCCGTCGACAGAGACTTCGCCGGGGAAACGGCCATGGACGGAATCGTATTTGATGAGATGCGCGGCGGTGCTGAGCGGGCCGGTGGCGTTCACCTTGATAACTTCGATGTCATCGCGCCCCGAGGCTGCGATATGGCTGAGGGTGCAGCGGCCGATCCGGCCAAATCCGTTGATGCCAACTTTGATGGTCATGGTGCATTCCTTGTCTCGGGCCGCGCGAAGGGAGGCCGTATGTCGGGGTCGCGCGTTCTATATCCGCGCAAGGCAGGCAGGGGAAAGGGGCAAAACCAAATGATTTCCGGATGTTAGCGTTAAACCTGCATGTTAGCGGTAAAGGTCGCTCCGGCTTCGGACTTGCCAGATGGGCTGCACATGCTACTTCGGTTGCAACACGCAAAAAGGGGCATGGAATGAGCGGTTTACTGGCACTTGTGGATGATGTGGCGGCCATCGCCAAAGTTGCGGCGGCAAGCGTGGATGATGTGATCGGGCAGGCAGCCAAGGCGGGCTCTAAGGCGGCGGGCGCGGTGATCGACGATGCGGCTGTGACGCCGAAGTATCTGCATGGGTTCAAGGCCGAACGTGAGCTGCCGGTGATCTGGCGGATCACCAAAGGGTCGTTGCGCAACAAATTGGTGTATTTGCTCCCAGTGGGGCTGCTGTTGGCGAATTTCGCGCCATGGGCGATCCCGCCGCTGCTGATGCTGGGTGGGGCTTACCTGTGTTTCGAGGGGGCCGAGAAGGTTGCCCATGCGCTTGGTTGGGGGCACGGGCACGAGGATTATCCCGACAAGGAGAAGGTGGTCGAAGACCCCGCACAGCTGGAAGAGAAGAAGGCCGCAGGCGCGATCAAGACTGACTTTATCCTTTCGGCAGAGATTATGACCATTGCGTTGTCGGCGATCCCGGAAAGCAATTTCTGGATGGAAGCGGCGACACTGGCGGCGGTGGCAGTGATGATCACGGTTGCGGTCTATGGTGCGGTCGCTTTGATCGTGAAGATGGACGATTTGGGGCTGGTGATGGCAAATAGGGGGCGTTTTGCCCTGACACGGACATTTGGGCGCGGTTTGGTGCGCGCGATGCCCGGCTTTCTGAAGCTGCTGACGATCGTCGGAACGGCTGCAATGCTTTGGGTTGGCGGGTCGATCATTATTCACGGGCTAGAGCAGATGGGCTTTGCGGCGCCTTACGACTGGATTCACGACGTGGCAGTCACCGTGGGCCATGCGGTCCCCGCACAATTTGAAGGGGCCGTGGAGTGGACTACAACAGCGGCAATCGATGGCGTCTTTGGTCTGGCTCTTGGCCTGCTGCTGATCCCGGTGGGTGAGAAGATCATCACGCCGATCTGGCGCAAGGTCTTTCATAAGGCGGCGGTGTAAAACGCCGTTCTAGTGATAGGACAATAGAAAAAGGGGCGACGGTTGAACCGTCGCCCCTTTTTGCTGTGCCGTGTGATCCGTGGATCAGAGCAGTGCTTTGGCTTTCTGAGCGACATTCTCAGCAGTAAAGCCGAACCGTTCGAACAATTCTTCGGCTGGGGCAGAGGCACCGAAACGGTCCATGCCGACGAAATCGGCCTTGCCGTATTTGCCGCGCTCGCCAAAGAGCCACTGGTCCCAGCCCTGACGCATGCCTGCTTCAACACCAACACGCACGGCACCACCGGGCAGTACGCGCTTGCGGTAGGCTTCATCTTGCGCGGCGAAAAGCTCCATACAGGGCATGGAGACGACGCGGGTGCCGATGCCTTCGGCCTGCAGCAGATCACGCGCAGCCAGTGCCACATGCACTTCCGAACCGGTGGCGATCAGGATCACCTGACGCTTGCCCTCGGCATCGGCCAAGACATAGGCGCCTTTTTCGGTGAGGTTGTTGTTCTTGTGCTCAAGACGCACGGTCGGCAGGCCCTGACGGGTCAGCGACAGAACCGACGGCGTGGTTTTGGAGGTGAAGGCGATTTCCCAAGCTTCTGCCGTTTCGACGGCGTCGGCGGGGCGGAAAACATAGGTGTTGGGTGTCGCACGGCTGATCGCCAGATGCTCTACCGGCTGGTGGGTCGGGCCATCTTCGCCAAGGCCGATGCTGTCATGGGTCATGACAAAGGCCGTGGGGATTTGCATCAGCGCCGCCAGACGCATCGACGGACGCGCGTAGTCGGTGAAACACATGAAAGTGCCGCCATAGGGACGGATGCCGCCGTGCAGCGCCATGCCGTTCATCGCCGCCGCCATGCCGTGCTCGCGGATGCCCCAGTAGACATAGCGCCCGCTGCGGTTGTCCACATCAAAGACGCCCAGATCAGAGGTCTTGGTGTTGTTGGAGCCCGTCAGGTCAGCCGAGCCGCCAACCGTTTCGGGCAGGATCGGGTTCAGCACTTCAAGGGCTTTTTCGCTCGCCGCGCGGGTCGCCATCTTGGGCGCGCTCTCGGTGATCTGCTTTTTGAAGGCTTTGACGGTCGCGCTCATCTTTTTGGGCGCTTCCAAAGCCAAGGCGCGGTTAAACGTCTCGCGCTTGGCGCGCGGCATCTTGTCGAAACGCTCTTCCCAGTCGCGGCGCGCGTCGGCCCCGCGTTTACCGATCTCTTCCCAAGCGGACTTTACGTCTGCGGGCACTTCGAAGGGGCCGGTTGTCCAACCGTAGGCCTTTTTGGCCTCGGCCATCTGGTCGGCGTCTGTCAAAGCGCCGTGGCCTTTTGAGGTGTCCTGCGCCGCGTGGCCCAGGGCGATATGGGTCTTGCAGGCGATCATCGTCGGCAGGTCAGTGGCTTTCGCCTCGGTCAGGGCCGCGTCGATCTCATCGGGGTTGTGGCCGTCGATTTCGATCACATGCCACTGCGCGGCTTTGAAACGTGCGACCTGATCGGTGTTGTCCGACAGGGTCACCGGGCCGTCGATGGTGATGTTGTTGTTGTCCCACATCACGATGAGCTTGCTCAGTTTGTGGCGGCCGGCGAGGGTGATCGCCTCTTGGCTCACGCCTTCCATCAAGCAGCCGTCGCCCGCGATGACATAGGTGTGGTGATCCACGACCTTTGCCCCGTACTGCGCGCGCAGCATCTCTTCGGCCATGGCGAAACCGACCGAATTGGCAATCCCTTGGCCGAGCGGGCCGGTGGTGGTCTCAATCGCGTCGGCGAGGAAGTTCTCCGGGTGCCCGGCTGTGCGCGCGCCCATCTGGCGGAAATTCTTCAGCTCTTCGATGGGGAACTGCTCATAGCCCGTCAGGTGCAGCAGCGAATAAATCAGCATGGAGCCGTGGCCCGCAGACAGGATAAACCGGTCACGATCAGGCCAAAGCGGGTTCGCCGCGTCAAACTTGAGGTGCTTTTCAAAAAGCACGGTTGCCACATCGGCCATGCCCATCGGCATGCCGGAGTGGCCCGAATTGGCGGCGGCGACGGCATCGAGGGTCAGCGCGCGAATGGCGGTGGCCTTGGACCAGTGATCGGGGTTTGCGCGTGCGAGGGCTGTCAGATCCACGGGGCGTTCCTTTGCGGCTGTGGCAGATTGGGCCTGTGCATACCAGCGATCGGGCAAAGTTCAAGCACAACCGGGCGCCAGCAAAGGTGCGCGGCACGGGCAGAGGTGAACTCTGCGCCTCAAGTCGCTGAAACGAAAGGGGGGGCGCAATTTGCCTGCGCTTTGGCTAGGATCGCGGAAACTGGCTGATCCGGGCGATTCGCGCGCGTGACATTGCGTGGGCTGCGCGCTATCTGCCGAATATGGCAGCCATCACGGGCCGCCGCCACGGGGCACGGCAGGCGAAAACGCCGCCGATAGAGCAGGACGAACGAGGAGACTTCATGCGGATGAGTGAACTTGAAGAATATCAACGCCGCATCACGGCCGCGATGGACCGGATGGCGAAGGGGCTGGATCAGCTCAACGCCGCCCCGGCCGAGCCGGATGAGGATATCGTGCAGGCGCTGGAAGACGAGCGGCAAGCCAACGCTCAACTGACCGACCGGGTCAAAACCCTGAAGGAAAGCCATCAGGACGAATTGACCGCCCTGCGCGATCAGATGGAATTCAACAATGACCGGGTGACCCAGCTTGATATGGACGTGCAGCGTCTGCGTCAGGCGAATGAGCAGCTGTCGGCGGCCTGTGAACAGCTGCGCTTGGCCAATGCCGAAGGGCTGGCCGACCCCAAATTGATCGACACCGCCGTTATTGCCGAGCTGGAAAGCCTGCGCGCCACCCGCGCCATTGAGATGGCCGAGATTGACGCCGTGTTGACCGCACTGGCACCTCTGGTCGAAGACGGCGAGCCCGAACCCGCAGCACCCGCCGAGGATGACCGCGCCGAAGAAGAACCCAAGTCAGGAGGGGCCGACTGATGCCCGAAATACGGATCACTATTGGCGGCCGCCAGTTCGAGGTCGCCTGTCAGGAAGGTGAAGAGAGCTATCTGCACGCCGCCGCCAAGATGCTGGACGATGAAGCCCGCGTGCTGAGCGATCAAGTGGGCCGCATGCCCGAGGCGCGGATGTTGCTGATGGCCGGTCTGCTTTTGGCCGACAAAACCGCCAGCGTCGAAGACCGCATTGCCGAAGTGCGCGCCGAATTGGCCGAGCGTGAGGCCGAGTTGACCAGCCTGCGCAACACCAAGATCGAGCCGGAGCGTATCGAAGTGCCCGTCGTGCCGCAGGGTGTTAAAGACACGCTGGCCGAGATCGCCGCACGGGCCGAAGCGCTGGCCGCCGAGATCGAAGAGAAATCTGGCAAATGAGCACTGGCATCAGGGCGGCCCTCTGCGTGCTGCTCTGGGCCGCGCCCGCGGGGGCCGAGACCACCGCCATGACCTATCTCTGTGACCGTGGGGTATCGGTGCCGGTGGTCTATGTCCCCGATGCCGATCCCGCTGTTGCGGTGCTTTATATCGAAGGACGGCTCATCCATTTGCAGACCATGCCATCCGGCTCTGGCGCACGATACGGCTGGCCGTCGGATGGGTCGTCCTATGAATGGTGGGAACATCAGGGCCGTGCGCGCCTTGGCTGGCACGAGGGGGCCAGTGACGCGGTGACGCCGATCTATACGGACTGTGTGCCGCAAGATTGACCCCCTGCGGGATTGCGGCGCGGGCGGCAATATGCTCTGGGGGGCGCGAAAAGTGCCCCTTGGGCGCTGGCTTTTGCGACGTAACAATCAGGACACCCTCCCATGACCGTGAAACCCCGCATCATCATCTCAAGCGACCATGCCGACATCGCCCTGCGCCAAGACATCGCGCGCCATGTGGCCGAGCGCGGTTTTGAGGTCGAAGACATCGGCCCGGCCACGGCAGAGCGCACGGATTACCCCAAACACGGCGAAGCCGCCGCACGACGCATCGCAGCGGGGGAGTTCGACCTTGGCATTCTGATCTGCGGCACGGGGCAGGGCATCATGATGGCGGCCAATAAGGTCAAGGGCATTCGCTGCGGCGTCTGTGCCGATACCTTTTCGGCCAAGATGATCCGGGCACATAACGACGCGAATATGCTGTCGATGGGCGCGCGGGTGATTGGGGCCGGGCTTGCGCTTGAGATCGTGGATGCCTTCCTCGATACCGAGTTTGAAGGCGGGCGTCATGGCCGCCGCGTCGATATGATCACGGCGATTGAAGACTGAGGTTAAGGTGCTGCCGGGGCGCGCCCGTTTGGGGTGCGTTCGGGGCGGTTTTCGACACCGATTTTGCAGGGCGCTATCGCTGGTGGTGCTGCGCGGGGCGCCTGCAGAAGCCGCACAAAAAAACACCCCGGAGGGCCAAGCCGCTCCGGGGTGTTTTCGTCTAACCTGTGGTCGCTTTAACCGTTGGCTTCGCGGATCTTATCCGCAGCGTCCTTATCAAAGGTCACGCCATTCTCGGCAAAGAGCGTGTCCAACTCGCCCGAGAGTGTCATCTCGGTGATGATGTCACAGCCACCGACAAACTCGCCTTTGACGTAAAGCTGCGGGATGGTCGGCCAGTCAGAGAAATCCTTGATCTCCTGACGCAGGCCTTCGTCGGCCAGCACGTTCACATCGCTATAGTTCACGCCCATGTAGTTCAGCACCCCGGCCACGCGGCTGGAGAAACCGCACTGCGGCATTTCCTTGGTGCCTTTCATAAACAGAACCACGTCATTTTTAGTGATTTGTTCTTTGATCTGGTTGGCGGCATCGCTCATGTCATTTGTCCTTCACATCTAATTTCTTGAACGCAGCGTGATAGCGCCGCGCATAGGTTTCATCGTCGGCCCAGGGCTTCACATCCAACTCGGCCCCGCCGAGAAAGAAACCGCCCCGTTTCTTCGTCCAATTCGTCTGCCCGCGCTCAAGGCTCTCATTGCGCCGCGCGGTGCTGGCCACGGCATCCAAATCCAGTGCCTCCATCCCCAGCGGCACTTTGCCGGTCTCAGGGCGCGGAGGCTGGCGTTGCGAGAGCGGCACATGCCGCCCGCGCCGCGTCCGGTGCTGGGCATAGGCGGTGACGGCGATCCCGCCCAGAACAACCGCTGCGGCCCAGCCCCACATCGTTTAATCCGGCGTCCGCGTGGTCAACGCCAGCGCGTGCAGATCACCGTTCGATCCATCCATCTTGCCTTTGAGGGCCGCATAGACGGCGCGCTGTTGCTGGACCCGGTTCATACCGCGAAAGCTTTCGTCGACGACCATCGCCGCCATATGCACACCATCATTGCCTTCGACGGTGATCTTGGCGTCCGGAAAGGAAGCGCGGATCAGGTCTTCAATTTCGCTGGCTTGCATGGGCATGGGGTGGCTCCGGGTGTTGTGATATCTTGGCCTAGATGTAGTGCCGCACTGCGCTGCGTGCAAGGCGAAGGCTTGTGCCGTTCTCGCATTGACCTTTGGCCGCTAAGCAACACACTCTGCCCCCGATAGGAAAGGAAACCAGATGGACCGGATCCCCGAACAAGCGCTCGACTGGGCCGAGGCTGGGCAGCCCGTTGCGCTGGCCACGGTGGTGGAGACATGGGGCTCTGCCCCGCGCCGCGCAGGGGCGCAATTGGTGGTGGCGGGCGACGGGACGATGATGGGCTCAGTCTCAGGCGGCTGTGTCGAAGGGGCGGTGGTGGTTGAGGCGTTGGAGGCGATCGAAGACGGGCGCACGCGGCTGCTGGAATACGGCGTCAGCGACGGCGACGCCTTTGCCGTGGGCTTGGCCTGCGGGGGCACGATCAAAGTGCTGGTGGAGCCGGTCGGACCTGAGGCGTTGCCCCTTGAGATGTTGCGCGAATTGGTTGCGAAACGCGCAAGCCGGAAAGCGGTGGCCTATGAGGTTGCGCTTGACGGCAGCACCCGGCACCTGACCCACGACGGCCACCAAGACCGCTTCCGCCGAGACCGTTCAGGGGTGGAGGAAGACAGCAGGCGTTTCATTGCCATCCACAACCCGCCGCTGCGCCTTGTGATCGTCGGCGCGGTGCATATCGCGCAGCATCTGGTGCGCATGGCGGGGGAAGCTGGGTTTGACCCCATCGTCGTCGACCCGCGAGACGCCTTCGGCTCGCCTGCGCGCTTCCCTGACTGTCGGCTTGTGAATGACTGGCCCGATGCCGCGCTGCGCGAGATTGGCCTCGATGCTCGCTCTGCCGTTGTTTTGCTGACCCATGACCCCAAACTCGACGATCCGGCGTTGCATGTGGCGCTTGGGTCGGATGCGTTTTATATCGGCGCGCTCGGCTCGACCCGAACGCAAGCCAGCCGTCTGGCGCGGTTGGAGGAGGCGGGCGTGGCGGCGTCGCAAGCGGCGCGGATCAACGGACCGGTCGGGCTTGATATTGGGGCGGCAAGCCCCGCCGAAATCGCCGTGTCGATTCTCGCCCAGATGATCCAAAGCCTGCGCCGCCCATGAGGTTTGGCCCAGTCCCCTTGAGCGATGCCCTCGGTGCGACGCTGGCCCATTCCGTGGCGGTCCCAGCCGGGCGGCTTCGCAAGGGCAGGGTGCTAGAACCGCAGGATATCGACGCACTTTCGAAGGCGGGCATCAAAGAGGTGATCGTCGCCCGGCTCGACTCCGGCGATATCGACGAAAACGCGGGGGCTGACAGATTGGCCCAAATGCTCTGTGGTTCGGGTCTTCGGATGTCGCAACCCTTTACCGGGCGCGTGAACCTGCTGGCCGATGGGCCGGGCGTGGTGGTGATGGACCACGCCGCCCTTGAAGCGGTGAACGCGGTGCATCCGATGATCACGCTGGCGACGGTACCGCCCTATCAACAGATGGGCGAGAACGGGATGGTGGCAACGATCAAGATCATCTCCTACGCCGTGCCCGCCGAGGCGGTGGAGACCGCCTGTGCAGCGGCAGGAGAGGGCGCGCTGCGCCTTGCGGCACCCGTCCTGCGCGATGCAACGCTCATCATTACAGATGTCCCCGGAGGCGCCGGAGAGAAGGGCCGCGCGGCGGTGGAGGGGCGGTTAAAGGCGCTGAACGTGGCATTGAAAAACGTCATGATGGTCCCCCATCGCACCGCACCACTCGCCGAGGCGATTGCCGCAGCCCAGACCGACCTGATCCTCATCCTCACTGCCTCGGCCACGTCTGACATTAATGACATCGCTCCGTCGGCCTTGCGCCAAGCGGGCGGCGAGGTGACACGTTTTGGCATGCCGGTGGACCCTGGCAACCTGCTCTTTCTCGGCCGTCTAGGTGCCCGTGCCGTCATCGGCCTGCCGGGCTGCGCCCGCTCACCTGCGCTTAATGGTGCGGATTGGGTACTGTCGCGGCTGGTTTGCGGCATTCCGGTCACCAGCGCGGATATTGCGGGCATGGGAGTGGGCGGACTGCTCAAGGAAATCCCAACCCGTCCGCAGCCCCGAAACCCCGGCAAAAGCGCAGGCGGCGGCTGAGAAAAAGCCCTCAGAAAATATGTGTTCTCAACTAGAGCTTGTCGTGCTTAACTGACCTCAACAAGCGTCAGACTGGGAGGAAGAACATGACACAGGTCAAGATGACCGTGAACGGCAAACCCGCGTCAGGGGAGGTCGAAGGCCGCACACTGCTGGTGCATTTCCTACGCGATGATCTGGAACTCACTGGCACCCATGTGGGCTGCGACACCAGCCAATGCGGGGCCTGTGTGGTTCATGTGAATGGCAATGCGGTCAAAGCCTGCACCATGTTCGCGATTGAGGCTGACGGCGCCGAGGTCGACACCATCGAAGGGCAGGCGGCCCCAGATGGCACGCTCAACACCATCCAGCAGGCGTTTCAGGATCACCACGGGCTGCAGTGCGGATATTGCACGCCGGGCATGGTCATGTCGGCAGCGGCCCTGCTCAAGGACAACCCCAAGCCGAGCGAGGCCGAGGTGCGGCATTACCTTGACGGCAACATCTGCCGCTGCACCGGGTATCATAACATCGTCAAAGCGATCATGGCCGCCAGTGGTCAGGACGTCAGCGCGCTGGCGGCAGAGTAAATCCAAGAACAGTGTCGCGCTGAGCAGACCGGTGATGGCGGAGGGAGGACCGCCAGAGCCGGGCGCCGCATGACAGATCAGGTGCATCCGCACCGCCACCAAACGGGAGGACATTATGCCAAAGGATTTTGAACCGAGCAGCGGAATTGGGGCCAGCAGCAAGCGGCGGGAGGACATTCGCTTTCTCACCGGGTCGGGGCGCTATACCGATGACATCAACCTGCGCCGCCAGACCCATGTGTTTTTCCTGCGCTCGGATGTGGCGCATGGGCGGCTGACCGGGGTCGATACCTCTGCCGCCGAAGGCATGCCCGGCGTGCTAAAGATTTTCACCGGCGCGGATTTCGCCGAAGTGGGCGGGATGCCCTGTGGCTGGCAGATCACCGACAAACATGGACAACCGATGCAAGAGCCGAAACACCCGGTTCTCGCCCATGAAAAGGTCCGCCATGTCGGCGAGCCCATCGCCGCCGTGGTTGCCGAGACGCTGGCGCAGGCGCGTGACGCCGCCGAGGCGATTGTGGTCGACATCGACGAGCTGCCCGCCGTGGTCAACATGAAGGAGGCGGTCAAAGACGATGCGCCCAAGGTGCATGACGATCTGACCAGCAACCTCTGCTACGACTGGGGTTTCGTTGAAGAAAACAAAGACGCGGTGAACAAGGCCTTCGAAGACGCCGCCCATGTCACCACGCTGGAACTGATCAACAACCGTCTTGTCGCCAACCCGATGGAGCCGCGCGTGGCCATCGGCGATTACGACCGTTCGGCGGGGGACCATACGCTCTATACCACCAGCCAGAACCCGCATGTGATCCGCCTGCTGATGGGCGCCTTTGTGCTGGGCATCCCCGAGCATAAGCTGCGCGTTGTGGCCCCGGATGTGGGCGGTGGCTTTGGGACAAAGATTTTCCACTACCAAGAAGAAGCCTTTTGCACCTTCGCAGCGAAGGCGGTGGGGCGTCCGGTGAAATGGACCTCCAGCCGGTCAGAGGCTTTCATGTCGGATGCCCATGGCCGCGACCATGTGACCAAGATCGAACTGGCGCTGGATGCCGACAACAACTTCACCGCGCTGCGCACCGATACCTACGCCAATATGGGGGCCTATCTGTCGACCTTCGCGCCCTCGGTGCCGACGTGGCTGCATGGCACGCTGATGGCGGGGAACTACAAAACGCCGCTGATTTACGTGAACGTTAAGGCGGTCTTTACCAATACCGTGCCAGTAGATGCCTATCGCGGGGCCGGACGGCCCGAGGCGACCTATCAATTGGAGCGTCTGATCGACAAGGCCGCGCATGAGCTGAAGGTCGACCCGATCAAACTGCGCCGCCAGAACTTCGTGACGGAGTTTCCCTATGCCACGCCGGTGGCAGTGGAATATGACACCGGCGACTACAACGCCACGATGGACAAGTTAGAGGAGATTGCCGACCACGCCGGTTTCGAAGCCCGTCGCAAGGAAAGCGAAGCCAAAGGCAAGCTGCGCGGTTTCGGCGTGAACTGCTATATCGAGGCTTGCGGCATCGCGCCGTCGAACCTTGTCGGCCAACTGGGAGCACGCGCGGGCCTGTATGAAAGCGCGACCGTGCGGGTCAACGCCACCGGCGGCTTAGTTGTAATGACAGGCAGCCACAGCCACGGGCAGGGGCATGAGACATCCTTTGCCCAAGTGGTCGCCGATATGATCGGCATTGATGAGAATATGGTCGAGATCGTCCATGGCGACACGGCGCGCACACCGATGGGCATGGGCACCTATGGCTCACGCTCGCTGGCCGTGGGCGGCAGCGCCATGGTTCGGGCGACGGAAAAGATCATCGCCAAGGCCAAAAAGATCGCCAGCCACCTGCTCGAAGCCTCGGAAGGGGATATCGAGTTGAAGGATGGGGCCTTCAGCGTGGCCGGCACCGACAAATCCGTGGCTTGGGGCGATGTGACGCTCGCGGCTTACGTGCCGCATAACTATCCGCTAGAGGAGATCGAACCGGGCTTGGAAGAAACCGCCTTCTATGACCCGTCGAACTTTACCTATCCGGCGGGTGCCTATGCCTGCGAAGTCGAGCTTGACCCCGACACCGGCCATGTCACCGTCGAGCGGTTCACGGCTGCCGATGACTTTGGCAATGTGGTGAACCCGATGATCGTGACCGGCCAAGTGCACGGCGGCTTGGCCCAAGGGATTGGTCAGGCTTTGTTGGAGAACTGCGCCTATGATGAGGACGGCCAATTGCTCAGCGCGTCTTATATGGACTACGCCATGCCCCGCGCCAGCGATCTGCCGTTTTATGACGTGGATCATTCCTGCCAAACGCCCTGCACCCACAACCCCTTGGGCGTCAAAGGCTGTGGGGAGGCGGGGGCGATTGGCTCGCCACCTGCCGTGGTAAACGCGGTCCTCGACGCCATGCGCTCGGGCGGCAAGGACATCGGCCATATCGACATGCCGGTCAGCCCCGCGCGGGTTTGGGAGGCGATGAATGGCTGAGCGCCTTGGCCTACTGAAAAGTGTATTGGACAAAGAGGCGACGCTTTGCGGCCTCTGGGAAGGATGAAAGATGTATGATTTCGAAGTAGAGCGCCCCAGCAGCGTGGCGGACGCGGTCAAAGCCTTGGGGCAGGAAGACGCGCAACCGCTGAGCGGGGGGCAGACGCTGATCCCCACGCTGAAGGCGCGGCTGGCGATGCCCTCGGTTCTGGTGTCGCTGGCGGGGATTGATGCGTTGAAAGGCGTGGAAATGCGCGATGGCGCGCTTTGGATTGGCGGCGGCACGACCCACGCAACCGTCATGCGCGAGGCCGGGGAGAGCTATCCCGCCTTGGCCGGCCTCGCCGCGCGGATCGGTGACCCGGCGGTGCGCAACCGCGGCACGATCGGCGGATCGCTTGCCAATAACGACCCCTCTGCCTGCTATCCCGCCGGGGCCTTGGCCAGCGGGGCGACGATTGAAACCGACCGGCGCGAGATTGCGGCGGATGACTATTTTCAGGGCATGTTCACCACCGCCTTGGAAGAAGGGGAGATCGTGACCGGCATGCGCTTTCCCATTCCGCAGGCCGCACATTACGAGAAGTTCATCCAGCCCGCCTCACGCTTTCCGCTGGTCGCGGCCTATGTCGCCCGGTTCAGTGATGGGGTGCGCGTGGCGATCACCGGCGCGTCGAACGATGGTGTCTTCCGCTGGACGAAGGCCGAAGCCGCTTTGTCTGGCCGGTTTGAGGCTGGTGCCTTGGAGGGGCTGACCCTTAGTTCGGATGATATGATCAGCGATCTGCACGGCAGCGGCGCCTACCGCGCGCATCTTTGCGGCGTGATGACCCGCCGCGCTGTCGCAGCCATCGCCTGATAGTCGATAACACTTTGTAAACCTTTGCCGCGTCCCCGAATGGGGGCGCGGTTTTTTCATGGGATAAGGTATTGATATTGGATAGCGGAACCAGCGCCCCCATTATGCGTTGGGTGACAAGCGCTGCCCGAACGGCGTTCCCGTAATAATGAGGACGTGAACATGAAAAACCTACTGAGATCTACGACTTCGCTGGGTCTGAGCCTTGCATTGGCCTTCCCGCATGGCGCTTTCGCTCAGGAGCAAAATCTGGCCGAATGCGGCCCCGTGGGCGAAGCGACAGAGTTTCCCTGCGCATTTGACGATCAAACGGTAGAGAACGCCGAAGAGTTGCGCGTTATCGCCGGGCTGAGCGCTGATGCGGAAGCTTCGGCGGAAGTGGAAGCCGAAGCTGAAGTTGAAACCGAGGCCGAAGCGGAAACCGGTTCCGTCTTGGATCAAGCTGCCGATGCGGTCGAGTCCACTGGCGATGCTGCCGCTGCCGCTGTAGACAACGCGGCTGAACAGGCCGACGAAGCTGCTGATGCCGCAGAGGCGCAAGCTGAAGCTGCCGCCGAAGCTGCGTCGGAAGCTGAAGCCGAGGCGACAGCTGAGGCCGAAGTTGACGAAGAGGTAGAGGCCGAAGCGGAAGCAGAAGCAGAGGTTGAGCAAGAGGTCGAAGCCGAACCCGTCGTCGAGCAAGAGGCTGAAGTCGAAGCCGAGACCATGCAGGACGCGGAAGTTGAGGCCGAGGCCGAAACTACTGCAGAAGCGGATGCAACTGCTGATACAGATGCAACTGCTGATACAGCCGTCGAGACCACCGAGCCCGTAGAAACCACCGAGCCTGTCGAAAGCGAGCTGGAGACCGAAACTGCGACCGAAGCTGAAGCGGTCCAGAATGACGAAGCTGCTGCCACAACCGCTCAGGATGCCGAATCCGACGCCGAAATGAGCGGCGAAGCGGTGGGCGAAGAAGACAACGCTGGTCTGACCGAAGAGCAAATCCAAGCCCGTGAAGAGCGCCGCGAAGCCCGCCGTGCCGAGCGCCGCGAAGAGCGTCGTGAGGAACGCCGTGCCGAGCGTGAGGCCGCCGCTGCTGCGGCTGCCGCTGCTGCCGAAAACGATGCGGAAGCAGAAGTAGTGACCGAAGAAGTCACCGAGGAGGACGTGCGCACCTCGGACGAAGATTTCGACACCAAAGTGACCGCCGCCGGTGAAGCCGAAGCAGCGGCCTCAAACGATGATGACAGCGGGCTGTCGGACTTCGAGAAAGCCTTGCTGCTTGGCCTTGGCGCCGTGGCCGTGGGGTCGGTGCTGAACAACGGTGAAAAGATCGTCAGCCGTTCCGGTGACCGTGTGGTCGTTCAGGACGATACTGGTGAGCTGCGTGTTCTGAAGGACGACAACGCGCTGCTGCGTCGCCCCGGCGATGAAGTGCAGACTCAGACCTTCGACGACGGCTCCACCCGTACCATCGTGACCAAGAGCGATGGCAGCCGAGTCGAGACCATTCGTTCGCGCGATGGTACCGTGTTGCGCCGCACCAACTTTGACGCACAGGGCCGCGAGTACGTGCTTGTGGATGACCTTGTCGAAGAGCGTGAAGTTGTGGTGAACGACCTGCCGCAGGTTCAGGAAACC
This sequence comes from Sulfitobacter sp. W002, assembly GCF_025142135.1. NCBI lineage: Bacteria > Pseudomonadati > Pseudomonadota > Alphaproteobacteria > Rhodobacterales > Roseobacteraceae > Sulfitobacter > Sulfitobacter sp. W002. The sequence goes on from NZ_CP081126.1 coordinate 1,709,381, forward strand.
CAGCAGGCTCAGCGCGCCAGCACACAAGACGAAGCGGCACTGCGTCAGGCACTGCAGACGGAATTGCGCAACGATCAGGGGCGGACATTCTCCCTGCGTCAGGTGCGCGAAATCCGTGAGGTGCGCTCTCTCGCGCCGCAGTTGGAACTGGACGCCGTGCGCTTCCCCACCGGCTCTGCTGCAATCCAGCCTGAGCAGGCCCGTTCGCTTGCCAATATCGGCACCACACTGCGCGACCTGATTCAGAAGGATCCGCGCACCGTGATCCTTGTCGAAGGGCATACGGATGCGGTTGGCGATGCGAGCTACAACCTCGCCCTGTCGGACCGCCGTGCAGAGACCGTTGCACTGGCACTGACGGAGTACTTCGATGTACCGCCTGCCAACCTGATCACGCAGGGCTACGGTGAAAGCCAGCTGCGCGTGCCGACGACATCAGCGGAACCTGCGAACCGCCGTGCGGTCGTGCGGAACATTACCGGTCTGCTGCGTTAAGCAGACCTACCTCTAAAATGAAAACGCCCCCGGAGCGATCCGGGGGCGTTTTGCGTTATGGGCTGTAAGATGATCAATCGGGCCCGCCGTGCGGACCCGACATAGAGCGGATCACTTGTTGGGCAGGGGCCCGATCACCATGACCATCTGGCGGCCTTCCATCTTGGGGAAGTTCTCAACCCGGCCGATGTCTTTGGTATCCGCAGCAACGCGCTCCAAAAGCTCACGACCCAGGTTCTGGTGCGCCATCTCACGGCCACGGAACCGCAGAGTGACCTTCACCTTGTCGCCACCTTCGAGAAACTTGAAGACATTGCGCATCTTCACATCGTAGTCGTTCGTATCCGTATTGGGACGGAACTTGACCTCTTTGATCTCGATGATCTTCTGTTTCTTGCGGGCTTCGCTCTCGCGCTTTTGCTGTTCATATTTGAACTTGCCGAAATCCATGATCTTACACACGGGCGGCTTGGCATTGGGCGAAATCTCGACAAGGTCGAGCCCAGCTTCATCGGCCATTTCCATGGCACGCTGAGGCGTCACAACGCCGACGTTTTCGCCGTCCGCACCGATCAGGCGGATTTCAGTGGAGCGGATCTTGTCGTTGACGCGCGGGCCGGTGTCACGTTGGGGCGGCGCGTTATGAGGTCTGCGAGCGATGGTGATGGTCCTTTGATTGTTACCTAATTCGAGAATGCAAGGTAAACCCGCAGGGGGGCATCTTCAAGCCGCAAAATCGCGCTATGCGTGGGCTTTGCGGCGATTTACCCTTGATCTGGGGCGAATGTGGCGCAATTGACGGCTATGCGGCCCCGGGGGTAATCTCTAACGTCGCGGGGCGTAGATTAAGGGGAATGGAATGAAGAATCTGGTCTGGTTGGTCGTGGCGGCGTTGATTGCGCTGGCGGGCTATATGCTTTTCACCGGCAAAGGGCCGCAGGAAGTGGCCATCAAAGCCTCTGAGGCGATCAATGCCCCAGAGGTGGCCGAGGATGTGACCAATGCCGCCGAAGACGCGACAGAGGCGATCACCGACACGGTCGACGCCGCCGGAGAGGCGATCAGCGACGCCGTGGATAATGCGACGGACAGCGCCAATGATGCGGCCGAGCCTGCGGCGCAAAACTAAGCAAGCGACCCCGCGAGGGTGGTAAAAAACAAGGCCGCGTCCGGGGTTCCGGGCGCGGCCTTTGCTTTGGTACATTCCGTCTCGCAGGTTATTCGGCGGCGGGCTTCATCTGGAACCCTTCCTTGACCTGATCGGCAGGGGTGACCGGGTAATCGCCCGAGAAGCAGGCGTCGCAATACTGCGGGCACTCGGCCTTGCGGCCTTCGGCTTCGCCCACCGCGCGGTACAGACCGTCGAGCGAGATGAACTTGAGGCTGTCGACCTGTAGGTGATCGCGCATCTCGTCTTCGGACATGGTCGCCGCCAGCAGCTTTTCGCGCTGCGGGGTGTCGACGCCGTAGAAACAAGGCCAAGCCGTGGGCGGGGAGGCGATGCGGAAGTGAACCTCGGCGGCGCCAGCGTCGAGGATCATCTCTTTGATCTTGCGCGAGGTCGTGCCGCGCACAACCGAGTCGTCGACCAAGATCACCCGCTTGCCCTTGATAAGCGCGCGGTTGACGTTGAGCTTGAGACGCACACCCATGTTGCGGATCTGCTCTGTCGGCTCGATGAAGGTCCGGCCCATATATTGGTTGCGGATGATGCCCATCGCGTAGGGGATGCCGGATTCAAGGCTGAAACCAATCGCTGCCGGGGTGCCACTGTCGGGCACGGGGCAGACGAGATCGGCGTCGACGGGGCTTTCCTTAGCCAATTCGCGGCCAATATTCTCGCGCGTTTCATAGACCGAGCGACCGCCGAGGATGCTGTCGGGACGGCTGAAATACACATGCTCAAAAATGCAGAAACGCGAGGCGACGCGCCGGAAGGGGAAGTGGCTTTCGACGCCTTTCTCAGTGATTACCACCATCTCGCCCGGCTCGATCTCGCGCACGAATTCGGCCCCGATGATGTCAAGCGCGCAGGTTTCAGAGCTTAGCGCCCAGCCATCGCCGACACGGCCCAGCACCAGCGGACGAACCCCCAGCGGATCGCGCACGCCAATCAACTTGGTGCGGGTCATTGCCACGACAGAAAACGCCCCTTCGACCCGGCGCAGCGCGTCTTCCATCCGTTCGGGAATGTTGCGTTGCAGCGACCGCGCCATCAGGTGAATGATGCACTCACTGTCCGAGGAAGACTGAAAGATTGAACCGCGTTCGATCAGCTCGCGGCGCAGCGCGTTGGCATTGGTGATGTTGCCGTTATGCGCAATCGCGGCACCGCCCATGGCAAACTCGCCAAAGAAGGGCTGCACATCGCGGATCGCGGTGGGGCCTTTATTGCCGGACGTGGAATAGCGCACATGGCCGATGGACAATTCGCCGGGCAGGGTCTGCATGATATCCTGCGAGGTAAAGTTATCGCGGACATAGCCAAAGCGGCGGGCCGATTGGAAACCAGCTTCGGGATCATAGCTGACGATGCCGCCTGCCTCTTGTCCGCGGTGCTGGAGGGCGTGGAGGCCAAGGGCCACGAAAGTGGCGGCATCAGCAACGCCAACCACGCCGAAAACGCCGCATTCCTCCTTCAGTTTATCCTCATCTCCGCTGTCGCGCAGGTAGGATGTGTCAAAGGGATGGGCGGGTGGCATGAGCTTGGACAACGGGGCAACTCCGAATCCGGGTGGGGTCGGTGCCTATGTAGGGGCTTCGCACCCGACTGTCACCCCGCATGTCGCCCGCAAAGCGCGACATGCGCGATAAAGCGTGCCGACGAGGCGAGAACTGGGCAGCGGGTGCACCGCTGCCCAGTTCCGGATATGCCCCAAACGCAAAACAGGCGGCCCGTTGTTCTGGCCGCCTGTCTAAAACGATAGTGTTAAGAGTTTGTGAAGGCTTTAGGCGCTACATTTCCCGACGAGCGCCTCATAACGGTTGGTGATCCAACCAAGCGCCTCTTGCGGGTCTTTTTCTTCGATCTGGCCGGTAAAGCGCGAGAACACAGCAGCGGAGCGGCTGTTTTCGACCATTGTCGTGCGCTCACCCGTGATGACCGTGTCGTAAACGAAGAAAGCAATCGCCACCAAAAGCACGCCGCGGACGACGCCGAAGATAAAGCCAAGCCCTTGATCGAGGCCGCCCAGCATCGAACGATGCACCAACGAAGAGAACAGCGGGGTGAAAAGTGAAACCACGATCAACGCGGCGGCAAAGACCAGCGCGAAGGCACCGATCACCGACAATTCGCAACTGTCAGCAAGGAATTCGCCAACATAGGGCAGCTCACGCACCAGCGGCTCAACCTGCGGCGCAAAGAGAAAGGCCAGCACTGCCGCGGCAATCCAGCCGACAATCGCCATCAGCTCGCGCACCAGCCCGCGGCCATAGGCCAGCAGTGCCGATAGCACGATGACCACCGCGACCACCCCGTCAATTATGGTAAAACCGTCCATGCGCGTTCTCGCCCTCGTCTAAGGGGGGATCAGCCCGCCCCGAAAATTTCGCCAACAAATCCGGTCAGATCGCTCATCGTATTCAGCGCAATTCCGGTCGCACCCACGGCTTTCCCGCCGCGCGGTGCAATAGCGCTCGTAAAACCAAGTTTTTGCGCCTCTTTCAACCTGTTTTCCGTCTGGCTGGCGGGGCGCAGCGCACCGGACAGGCTGATTTCCCCGAAAACAACGGTTTCGGCGGGCAGGGCCGCGTCTTCTCGGGCCGAAAGGATCGCGGCAGCCACGGCCAGATCAGCAGCGGGCTCCGAGATTTTCATGCCGCCGGCCACATTGAGGTAGACATCCAATCCCGCAAAAGGAATCCCGCAGCGCGCCTCCAACACGGCGAGGATCATCGCCAAGCGGCCCGAATCCCACCCCACCACGGTGCGGCGCGCTTGGGAATGGGGCGAGGGGGCAACGAGCGCCTGAAGCTCGACCAAGACGGGGCGCGTGCCTTCAATGCCCGCAAAGACCACCGACCCGGGGGAGGGTTGGCCGCGTTCCGACAAGAACAAGGCCGAGGGGTTGAGGACCTCAGACAGACCGCCGCCCGTCATCTCGAACACGCCGATCTCATCCGCCGGGCCAAAACGGTTTTTGACCGCGCGCAGGATGCGGAATTGGTGGCCCCGTTCGCCTTCGAAATAAAGCACGGTGTCGACCATATGTTCCACCACCCGCGGGCCTGCGATCTGGCCTTCTTTGGTGACGTGGCCAACGAGGATCACGGCAACCCCGCGCCGTTTGGCGAAACTGGTCAACTCATGTGCCGCGGCGCGCACCTGACTGACCGAGCCCGGCGCACTTTCGACATTGTCGGCCCACATGGTTTGAATGGAATCGATGATGGCAAGCTGCGGCCGTTCGGTTTCCAACGTGGTGAGGATGTCGCGCAGATTGGTTTCCGCCGCCAGTTTCACCGGCGCTTCGGAAAGGCCTAGTCGCTGAGCGCGCATGCGGACCTGCGCACTGGCTTCCTCTCCGCTGACGTAAATCGTTTTTAGACCCGAATTCGCAAAATGCGCGGCAGCTTGAAGCAGAAGGGTGGATTTGCCGATGCCCGGATCGCCGCCCACAAGGATCGCCGAGGCGGGCACCAAGCCGCCGCCCAGAACGCGGTCCAACTCGGCAATGCCGGACTGGGCGCGCGGTGGCGGGGTTTCTTGGGTGGCAAGATCGGTGAGTTCAATGGCAGAGCCGCGCCGTGCGCCCAAGGATTTGCTGGGCGGGCCTGAGGAGATGCCCTTATCTTCGACGATCGAATTCCAAGCGCCACAGGCGTCACAGCGCCCGGACCATTTGGAATGTTTCGCACCGCATTCGGCGCAGGAAAAACTGGAGGAGGATTTGGCCATGGGCCCTTTTCGCGCAGGTGCCGGATGGCGTCAAAGGAAAAGCATCCGGCCTTTGGGTGATGATCCCGGGGGGGAACCCAATGGGCCGGATGCTGCCGCCGGTGTTACTCGGCAGCTTTGGGAGGCAGATCGATCACGATATTGTCGAGCGATGTCGGCTCCGGCTGGCGCTCGGGGGCTTCGGTTTGCACCACACGCTCGAGGCCAAGCTCCGGCATGATCTCACGCATCTCGTCACGCAGGCGCTCAAGCTGGGCTACCGCGACGCTTTCTTCGAGTTCGACCTCATGCAGCCAATGTTTCATCTCTGTCGAGATGGCTTTGGCCTGATCCAGACGGCTGTTGAACAACTCGACCTCTTCTTGGCGCTGTTTCAAGAAGCTGCGTGCACGGGCGAGCTTTTCATCCGAGTAAACTTCGGCCAGATCGCGGGCCACGTGGCTCATCTGTGCGGCCATTTCCAAAACGGCGGGCTCCAGCGTGCTGAGGTCGGGGTGATCGCGCAGATAGGCCAGACGTTCGCGCACCGAATCAAATTCCGAACTCATCTGAAAGGTTTCCGCACGATCGGCGGCGTGCACGGCACCATAGGCGCGGGCCACGTCCTGCATGCCAACATTGAACTGGCGGTGCGAGGTTTCAAGCTGCATGACGCGGCGGTTGGTGGGCAGGAAGAAACACAGACCCACGGCAAGAGCGGTCAAGCTCAGCTGGGCGTACATCCCAGCGTTTTCAACAGGCTCACCGCCATATTGAAGGTCAAGGCTGATCCAATCCCAAATACCAAGCCCGGCCATGATGCTGGCCACGGTGAGGGCAAGGGCCGCAAGGGTAAAGACAACAACCGCTAGCCGTTGAAAGGCGAATTGGATGAGGTAGGCGAATGAACGAAGCTGGGACATACTTTCTCCCCCCTGGAAGAGCTACTAAGCAAGTTTCTGCCGACCAACGCCTCTTTATCCTTCTTTGTTCCCATTCAGTGCGGAAATATGCTGAGGATTTAACGCAGTTTTGCCGACATTATGGCACAACCTCAGGTTTTTCGTAAATTTTTTGGCGTGATTGGGGTGATTTACCTGTCGACTGCCGAAGACGGGCGGGGCAGGCCTGTGGGAAAATAGCCACGCTAAAGCGCCGCTGATCTGCAGTCCACTCAATAAGAAACGGGGGGAAATCACGAAACGGGGGGAAATCGCCGATCTATTCGGCGTAGGTCCGCGCGTATCTCGCCCCGAGCGAGGTGAGCATTTCATAGCCGATCGTCCCGGCCCAATCCGCCAGATCATCGACACCCTGCTTTGGCCCCAGCAATTGCAAAGTCGTTGGCACTTCATCCAACGCAGAGACATCCACCGTGATCAGGTCCATCGACACGCGCCCGACAATTGGCAGCGAAATGCCGTTATGTTGGAAAGAGGCCGCGCCGACTGCATTGCCCATGGCGCGCTGGAGCCCGTCGGCGTAGCCCGCAGCGACAGTGGCGAGCTTCACCGTGCTCTCTGCCGTCCATGTGTTGCCATATCCTACGGTCTCTCCCGGGGTGACGTTGCGGGTTTGGATCACCGGCACATCGAGGGTGACCACAGGCCGCGCATCGGTGAAGGGCCGCCCGCCATAAAGGCCAATCCCGGGCCGCGTGACATCGAAGTGATAATCAGAGCCCAGCAGGATGCCCCCCGTGGCAGAGAGCGAGCGCGGCACGTCGATCCCTTGGGTCATCTCGTGAAAACTGCGCAGCTGCGCGTCGTTCATCTCGTGCCCCGGTTCGTCGGAGCAGGCCAGATGCGACATGATCAGCGAGGGGTTCTGGCTGAGTGCGATGTCGCGCAGGGCCGCCCATTCCGCAGGCTCCATCCCCAGCCGGTTCATGCCGCTGTCGAGTTGGATGCCAAAGCCAAGGCCAGGCAGGGTCTCAAGCTGTCGCAAAAGCTGCTCGGTCGAGTTGACCATCGGCGTCAGGGCGGCACCGGCAATCGCCTCGGCGTCGCCTGCCATATGACCGGAAAAGACGTTGATCACCGGGCCCTCGCCCAAAGCCTGCCGCAGTGCTACGCCTTCTTCGGCCAAGGCCACAAAGAACTGCCGCGCGCCAGCCTCGGCCAAGGCTGTCGCCACACGGGCCGAACCAAGGCCGTAGCTGTCGGCTTTGACGACCGCGCCAGTCTCGGCCCCCGTCATACGGTCAAGGGCGCGCCAGTTGTCGGCGATGGCTTGCAGGTCGATGGTCAGGGTCGCTTTGCTCATGGGCGGATGTGGGCCAGAATGCGGGGGGAGGTCAAGCGACCAAGGGCACCTAACGTCATGCGCGACAGGGGCGAGGGGGATTTGTTACACTTTTGCCTACCGGATGCGCAGGATGGGGAGGTCAGGCGGATGTCACGGATCAGGATCATGTTTGGCCACGCGGGGGTATCGCTCATGGCGCTGGCCTGTGTGGTTGCCTTTGGCGCGATGCTCTGGGGGGCGCCGCTGTGGTGCTGGGCGCTGGTGCCGCTGGGGATCGCGGCGCAGATGCTCAATGAATACAACCTGCACCGGTATGTCTTTCACCTTGATCCGCCGAAACGGCAATGGGCCTTTGATCTGCTCTACCGCGCGCATTACGGGCATCATGATTTTCCCGCCAATCACGGGCTGTTCTTTGTGCCGCTCTGGGTCGCTTTGCCGATGCTTGTGGGTAATTTCCTTTTGGTTTGGGGTATTGCGGCGCTGCTGGGGTTTGACGCAAGTCTTTGGATTGCCACGGCAATCGTGCCTTCGGGCGGGGTGCTGACCTTTTTGGGCTATGAGTGGTTCCACATGACGGCGCATCTGACGGTCCCCAAAACGGCGGTCGAGCGACATGTCACGCGGCTGCACAACCAGCATCATTTCCGCGACTTCAACAAATGGTTCCACGTCAGCCCCGGCGGAAAGATTATCGACCGCGCCATGGGCACGGATATCGACACCGAAGCCTTGAAACAGCAGCAGCGCATCGCCTTTATTCGCTCCTTGGGCATGAAACCCGATGACCCAAGGCTGTTGGCCGCCCGCGCCAAATTCGCCGGGAGGTATGGGCTCTCTGAGGCCGAAGTGGCCCGCGCCGCGCGGGGGTGAGTGTGAAATTTCCGTAACGTCACGGGCAGGGCGCTTGCTTGCCGCCGCGACGCAGGTAGGCTCGGGCCCATCCAAGGGAGGACGAACCATGCACCGACATATGACCACCACGGCTCTGCTTGCCGCCAGCCTTACCGCAGGGGCGGCGCAGGCGGAAAATCGGATCGACCGACAGTTGCCGAACGCGCCCGAACTCGCTGCCTACGGCGACCACGCGGTGGGCGTGCGCACGCTTGAGATGGTCAACCCCGATCAGATCGACATACTCGCCATCGACCCGGCCGCCGATAAGCCCGATGAGATGCCGCGCTATGACCGGCCTTTGACCGTTGAGATGTATTATCCTGCCGCCGAGGGCGCGCAGGGTGAAACCGCCTTCAAAGCCTATCTGCGCGACGGCACCACCGAGGTCACGTTGCAGGGGCAGGCGATGCGCGATGTCGATCCGGCCTCGGGCGAGACCTTTCCGCTGGTCCTGATCAGCCACGGCTATCCGGGCAACCGCTATTTGCTGTCGCATCTGGCCGAGAACCTCGCCTCCAAGGGCTATGTCGTGGCCTCCATTGACCACACCGACAGCACCTACCGCACGCAGGCGGCCTTTGGCTCGACGCTGGTGAACCGCTCGCTGGACCAACTCTTTGTGCTGGAGCAGATGGCGCAAAAAGCCGCAGAGGGTGGCGATTTTGCCGGGCTTTATGACGCCGAGAACACCGGGCTGATCGGCTACTCCATGGGCGGCTACGGCGCGATCATCACCGCAGGCGGTGGCGTGACAGAGGCTTCTGTAGGCTACACATGGGGTGGGCCGCATGGCACATTGGGCATTCATCAGGCCGGGTCCGACTCCCACAACGCGCTACCCGATCCGCGCATCAAGACGGCCGTGGCCTTTGGCCCTTGGGGCATGAACCGTGGCTTTTGGGATGCCGAAGGTCTGGCGGGTGTGCAGATTTCGATGCTCTTTATCGCCGGATCGCAGGATGACACATCGCTTTACGAAGACGGCATTCGCGCGATTTGGCAAAACACCTCAAACGTCGACCGTGCGCTGCTGACCTATATGAACGCAGGCCATAACGCCGGCGCGCCGATGCCCGCGCCTGAAGAGTCCTATTACTTCAGCGAAGACAAAGGGTTCAACATTTCCGAACATTACACCGATGCGGTTTGGGATACGGTGCGGATGAACAACATCGCCCAGCATTTCGTGACCGCATGGCTGGATAGCCATCTGAAGGATGAGGCCGAGAAGGGGGGCTACCTTGATCTGGTAGAGGATTCCAACGCTGGCGTCTGGTCTGTCGAAGACGACGGAACCGAAAAGGACGACCACAGCTATTGGAAGGGTTTCGCCGAAGGCAGCGCCAAGGGGCTGATGTATGAGACCCGCGCGGCGGGAGAGTAACACAACGAACGCCCGGGGGGGGTATTCTCCCCCCGGGCGGTACGGTTTAAGGTTTGATGTAGGTGTAGCCCATCTGTTGCAGGCGCGAGAGTTCCGCCACGCCGGAGGGCACGATGTCTTCCTCCCACACGTCATAGAGATCGTTCTCATAGCTGATCTCGCGGCCGCGCAGCGTGTTGTTGCAGACATGAAAGCTGACGTTCTGCCCTTTGAGCGAAGATACGGTTGTCTGCATCTTGTCGTTGCCCTTGGCATCGGCCAAGAGGCTCAGCCCATTGCCATGCAGCACGACCTTCACGTCGATATTCTCGGCCCCGACGGCGTTGATGTGGTTCTGGATGTTGCGCATGGCCCCCAGATGCGCCTTGGAGCCTTCGCCGCCGTTATAGTTGATGTGGTAGACGACTTTCTGCTTGCCGTAACGCTCGGTCTCTTCGGCGTGGAGCGCGAAGGCAAAGCTGGTGGCGAGCATCAGACAGATGGCGCGGATGATATTGGTCATTTTGGTCCTCCCAAGGTGAGTGACGGTACTGGCACGAGGCGCAGAACCGCCCATCTAGCCTAACGGCAGTGAGGGGCAATCCAAATCATTTATTCAGGAATGTGAATTCGATGGGGGGGTGGTCACGATCGGCTGAGGGTCACCGCCCGCAAAGAGCGGTGGCCTTCAGCCGAGGCGGATCAAAATTCCTGATCGTCGCCGCCACCCTGCTGCCAGGGCTGCACAAGGTTGCCAAAGCGAGTAAACCGGCCCTCAAAGCTAAGGTCCACCGTGCCGATCGGCCCGTGACGCTGCTTGCCGATGACCACTTCGGCGCGGCCGTGCAAGCGCTCCATCTCTTCTTGCCAGACCGCCATTTTATCGAGCTCATGATCGCCCGGTTTTTCGCGTTCTTTGTAGTATTCCTCGCGGTAGACGAACATCACCACATCGGCGTCCTGCTCGATCGAGCCCGATTCACGCAGGTCCGACAGCTGCGGGCGTTTATCGTCGCGGCTTTCCACCTGACGCGAAAGCTGGGACAAGGCGATCACCGGAATGTCGAGTTCCTTGGCGATGGCCTTGAGACCCATGGTGATTTCCGAGATTTCGTTCACCCGGTTTTCCGATTTGCCCGTGCCGCGGACCAGCTGCAGGTAGTCGATGATCAGCACATCAAGCCCGTGGGTCCGTTTGAGCCGCCGCGCACGGGCGGCAAGCTGGCTGATCGGCAGGGCGGGCGTGTCGTCGATGAACAGCGGGCAGGCTTCCAATGCCTTGGCGGCATCGACGAAGCGGCGGAACTCTGTCTCGGTCATGTCGCCCGAACGGATCTGTTGGCTGGGGATCTCGGCGGCTTCCGACAGGATCCGCGCGGCAAGCTGTTCGGCGCTCATCTCGAGGCTGTAGAAACCCACCACGCCGCCGTCGACCGCGCCTTCGGTGCCATCGGGCTTCATCCCGCGTTTGTAGGCTTTGGCCACGTTGAAGGCGATGTTGGTCGCAAGCGAGGTTTTCCCCATCGACGGACGGCCCGCAAGGATCAGAAGGTCAGAGCGGTGCAGACCGCCCAGTTTCTTGTCCATGTCGATCAGCCCGGTGGAGACGCCCGAGAGCCCCCCGTCACGCTGGTAGGCGGCGTTGGCCACGTTGACCGCATCTGTCACGGCCTTGAGGAAGGACTGGAAGCCGCTTTCGACCTGACCCTGTTCGGCCAGCTTGTAGAGTTCCTGCTCGGCCTCGACGATCTGCTCGCGCGGCTCGGAGGCGACATCGACCTGCGCGGCCTTAGCCGAAATGTCGCGGCCCAGCTGGATCAGGTCGCGGCGCACGGCGAGGTCATAGATCATCTGCGCGTAGTCGCGCACCGCAAAGGCGCTGATCGCAGCACCCGCGAGACGGGCGAGATAGGCAGGGCCGCCCAGCTCCTTCAGCCCCTCGTCGTCCTCCATGAAGGCTTTGAGCGTGACCGGAGAGGCGAGGTTGTTCTTGGCGATCCGCTGGGAGGCGATGTCGAAGATGCGCGCGTGGACCGGCTCGTAGAAATGCTTGGGGCCAATGACAGAGGCCACGCGGTCATAAACGTCGTTGTTGGTGAGGATCGCACCCAGCAACTGCTGCTCGGCCTCGATCGAATGCGGCATCGATTCCGGTGCCTGCACGGCCAATTGGTTCGCGTTCAGCGATGTAATTTCGTTCATGACCTCACCCATTTCTACTCAGATGGTCGTCATAGCCAGTGGGGTCGCCCGGCGCAAATTGTATCTTTTGTGGATATCTTTGTCGACAAAAGGCCCCACCACATTTTGCCTTGTGGAGGGGCCTTGGGTCAACATCTTGTGAAATTTCGGTTAACTTTTGCGGGATTCCTGCCATTCGCGCGGGGCGTTCAGGAAGGCTTCGACTTCGGTCAGTGTGGCCGCGTCAAAGGCGCCTTGTGCGCGCGCTTCGGCCAAGACATCCCACCATGTGCACAGCGCATGAAGCGTAACGCCATGGTCACCAAGGGTCTTTTCGGTTTGTGGGAAAATGCCGTAGTGGAAGATCACGGCGGTATGGGCACAGCTTGCGCCGGTTTCGCGAATCGCGTCGACAAAGCTGAGCTTTGAGCCACCATCCGTGGTCAGATCCTCGACCAGCAGCACGCGCTGGCCTTCGGACATGTCACCTTCGATCCGCGCGTTGCGGCCATAGCCTTTGGGCTTTTTGCGCACATAGGTCATCGGCAGCGCCATCCGCTCGGCGACCATGGCGGCGAAGGGGATGCCGGCCGTCTCGCCCCCGGCGATATTGTCGAAAGCCTCAAACCCCGCGTTGCGCATCACTGTGACGGTGAGGAAGTCCATCAGCGTCGAACGGATGCGCGGGTGAGAGATCAGCTTGCGGCAGTCGATATAGGTTGGGGACGGCAGGCCCGAGGCCAGCGTGAAGGGTTCATCCGCGTTGAAATGCACCGCGCCGATCTCCAGCAACATGCGCGCGGTGAGGCGGGCCATTTCTTCGGGGCTGGGGTGGCTGGTGGGGATCATGGCAGGCGTCCTTGGCTGGGGAGAGGTCGGATCGGTATTTAAGAAAGGATGAAGGTTTAGGTGGTCCAGTGCAGATCGAAGCCGGGGTCGAAGACCGTGACCGGGCCGTCGGGGGTGTCGACGCTGGTGGGGTGGGTCGGTGTTTCGCGGCGCAGGGTAATGCGGGTCTCGTTTGGCGGCAGGCCGTAGAAGGCGGGGCCGTTGAGCGAGGTGAAGGCTTCGAGCTTGTCGAGGGCGCCGTCCTCTTCGAAAACCTGTGCGAGGATTGACATTGTGTTGGGTGCGGTGAAGCAGCCCGCGCAGCCGCAGGGTTGCAGTTTCGCGCCATCGGTATGGGGCGCGCTGTCGGTGCCGAGGAAAAAGCGCGCGTCGCCGGATGTGGCCGCGCGGCGCAGGGCGAGGCGGTGGGTCTCGCGTTTGGCCACGGGCAGGCAGTAGTAATGCGGGCGGATGCCGCCAGCGAGGATGTGGTTGCGGTTGATCACGAGGTGATGCGTGGTGATCGTGGCCGCAAGGCCGCTGTCGTTGCTGCGCACGTAGTCGGCGGCATCGGCGGTGGTGATATGTTCCATGATCACGCGCAGCGCAGGATGCGCGCGGCGAATTGGGTCGAGCACGCGGTCGATGAAGACGGCCTCGCGGTCGAATATGTCGATCTCGCTGTCGGTGACTTCGCCGTGGGTGCAAAGGGGCAGGCCGATCTCGGCCATACGGTCGAGCACCGGGGCGACTTTGTCGAAGTTGGACACGCCGCTGGCGGAGTTGGTGGTGGCGCCGGCGGGGTAGAGTTTGACCGCCTGGATGAGGCCATCGGCATGGGCGCGGGCCACGTCGTCTGGGTCCGTGTCCTCGGTCAGGTAGAGGGTCATCAGGGGGGTGAAATCGGCACCCTCAGGCAGGGCGGCCATGATGCGGTCGCGGTAGGCGGCGGCTTGGGCGCCGGTCACCACCGGGGGCACGAGATTTGGCATGATGATGGCGCGGGCAAAGTCGCGGGCGCTATGGGGCAGCACGGCGCGCAGCATGTCGCCGTCGCGCAGGTGCAGGTGCCAGTCGTCGGGACGGCGGATCGTGAGGCTTTGTGTCATGGGCGCGGGGCTAGCACAGAGCGGGGGCGCGCGCCAGATTGAAAACCTATCCGGCGGCGGTCGCCACCTTTGTCACGGCGGCCTCACGGCGGGCGCGAATGCGTTCAAGGCGGCGAGCAAAGCGTGGGGCGCTCATCCGCGCGCTGACATTGGCGCAGACCGCTTCGAGCAGTCTCTCGCGCCCTTGGGCGTTGACCGCTTGGCTGAGGTTGCGCAGGTAGGGCAGGTAGTCGCGTCGTGCGCGGTAGAGGGCGGCGAAACGGGCCGCGTCCAGCGTGCCGTCGGCGGCGGCCTGCAGCAGCGGGTCAAGCTGGTCGATCTCCAGCAGGTCGGTTTGCAGCGCATCGCCCATGAAGGGCATGCGCAGTTTGGTGACATTGGCGCGGGTAAAGAGCGCGGCATGCATCGCGTCGAGTTTTTCTCTCGGGTCGTAGAGCACAAAGACCCGTTCCGCGGCGTCGAGCATATCGGGCGCATAACCATAGCGGGAAGTGAAATCGAGGATGCGCATATCGGTGAAACGGTCGTCCCAATCGGTGATGCGCGGGTTAAGCGTGGCCTGTGGTTGGATCGCCACAACCGCTGCACCGGGGGAGGCGACGGAGTAGGCGGCGGCGGCATAGGCGCAGGGGCCAGCGCCGTAGAACAACACCTGATCAAATTCATCAAAGAACCCGTCGTCGATTAACCTGTCGAAATAGGCATAGACCTCTTCGGCGCGGAACCATGTGTCGCCATCGCTGGCAAGGCAGAGATGCGACCAGTCGTGATTGCGGACCATGTCCCAGCCCAAGGGCTGCGCCTTGTCGGAAAGGGCATGCATGCCTTGATAGGTCTCAAACGTGACCAGCAGGGTGGTCTCACGCTCAATGAAGGCAGAGAAATGGCGTTTGCCCAAGGATTGGAAATATCCATCCTCTTCGGCCACGGCCTCTATTGCGCGCAGCCAGTCGCGTTTGGGCATATCGGCCAGTGAGCTTTCGATCGTAGGCGTCTCGCGCGGCATCGGGCATCCTCGGGCTTGTCAGGGCGGGGCAGAACCGCCGTTTCAGCAGGGTATAGCCGGATAATAGGGCGAAAATGCGGAAAATCCGTGAGAAATTGAAGAGAATGTGACGGTTTTCCGGGGGCGGTATGGTGGCGGTGCGCTATTGAGAGGGCTCGGCGGCTTGGGCGCGCCTCGCATATTCCAGCATGATACGTGCCGCTTTGGCGGTGACCGGGCGGCTTGGCGGGGCCATCAGCAGGCGTCCGAATAGGGCGCGGAATGGCTCTTGGCCCATTAGCGTGTCGAACCGGGTGCGGCGCCAAGCGACGGCCGTTTCGTGCAGGGCGGCGAGGGTTGCGTCGGCCTTGAGGGCGGCGAGTTCGCGGGCCCGCGCCGGGGCGCTGGCGCTGATGGTTGTGTCGGTCTCGGTGTTGAAATTCCGCTCAACCCAATAGTCCAGGCCCAGCATGTCTGCGCGGTGCACCGCGCGGCCGCGGTCGGCTTTGAGGACATAGGATTCCATCGCGCCCAAGGGGTAGTGATTGATCTGGGCCAGCCCATAGTTCTGCCGCCCATAGGTTGAAAAAATGCGCCGCGTCTTGAAGAGATCGGGCAGGGCGCGGCCATGGCCGTCATACCAGCGGGATTGGTCCAGCCGCGCGGGGTTGGGGCCACGGGGGCGGTGCACGCCCGGCTGCGCATAGGTGCCATCGTTGCGGTAGAGGGTTTTGAACATGGCAGCCCGCCATGGCCAATGCATCACCGCAGGGGCGCAGCGGGTAAAGCCTTCGGTCACCGGGCGGTCTTCGTAGCGGACCTGATCGGCACTGCCGAAAAGCCGCCATGTGAGGGTGATCGCCGTGGCCTCGGGCAGGGCGGCGTGCAGAGCGGAGAGGCTGTGATCGCCGACATGGATGTTTACAAATTCATCGACATCAAGGGGCAGGATCCAATCGGCCTGCTGCACGATCTCTAGTTCGGCAGCGGCCTTCAGCGCGGTGAACTGAATGCCGCCTTTCTCATAGGGGCCGTCGTTGCGGATGTGGGTGACACCACCAAGGGCTTGGAGCCGGTCAAGCATGTTATCGGTGCCGTCGTCGCAATCGTTGGAAAAGACAAGCACATGATCGAACCCGATGGCGCGGTGATGGGCGAGCCATTCCAACAAGAACGCGCCTTCGTTGCGCACACAAAGGATCGCGAGGTGGGAGACTTTACCATTCACGGCGGAAGGCCACGACTTTGTTATGCGAGCCGCGGTGGTAATAGGCCATGCCCGCCTGCATGAAGGCGGCAAAGACCTTATTGACCCCCTCGGGGCCGATCCATTGCGGATGCAACTCAATGATGGCGGCGCGCAGAGTGTCGAGCGGCAGCGACGGGATCAGGTCGACCTCAGCGCCTTCAATGTCACAGATCAGAACGCTGGGGGCGAGGTCGGCAAAGACCTCAGCGGCGCTCAGCACGTCGATTTGATGGGTCTCGGGCGGGGCTTCGCCTTCGAAACGGGTCATGGAGGAGGACAGGATCTGTTCGCGTACGTGGAAGTCGACCTTGCCCGGCGCAGGGCCAAGGATGGCATTGGTGACATGGGCGTTGCTCAGCCCGTTGGCCGCATGGACCCGGCGGATATAGGGGATGAGGTTGGGGTTTGCCTCGAATGAATGAACCGAAGCCACGTTGCGTTTGCTGGCCACCAGCGTTGACATATAACCCACGCCGCCGCCCAGTTCGATTACCCGGTCACCCTCCCGGACCACGCGCAGCGCGGCCTCGCTTTCCTTTGCTTCATAGGCGTTTTGGCGCAGTAGTTTGCGGACCCGCCCGCGCAGGATCGTTGGATCGTCGGGGAATTTCATGCCGCGGGAGTGGATGAAATTCGGCGCAGGCTTGGTGTCTGTCACGGGTCAGCTTTCCATATCGAGAGCGAGAGCATAGGCGACACGCTCGGTCGCGCTTAACTTGACGTTAAGCGCTTGGCGGTAGAGATCGCGGAACTCTGGCGTTTGGTGCAGCTCTTCCGCTTTGGCGCGGTGCCAGGCAAGGCCCGCTTCGTGATGCGCGCGAAGCGGGTCGTCGGCCAGCAGGCGGGCCATCTCGGCGTGCAGACGCGGCAGGTTGCGCTGGATTGAGACATCTTGGTGGTCGTTCCAATCCATGCGGATCCAGTAGTTGATGCCGATGGAGCGGTCGACATGCAGCGCGCGCCCGCGCTGGCGTTTGACAAGAAAGGAGTCCGCTGAGCGCAGAGCGTAGTGGTTCAGTTGCAGCAGGTCATAGCCGATGTTGCTTTTGGAAGACCGCCACCCGTTGCGCAGCGCATCGCGCGTCATGTCGCGGCCCGAGCCGTTGACCCATTTGACCCGTACCGCCTGCGCGTCGTCCAACCTGTTGGGCCGGTGGCAGGAGAGTTTTTCATAGGCGCCGATGTTGCGGAACATCGTCTTGAACCCCCATGCGGTATGGGGTTTCGGGCAAAAGCTGGGGGCGCAGTGGTCGAACTGGCCGATCACCGGCGCATCGGACAGGGCCGTAACGCCGTTATGGCCAAAGAGCCGCCAAGTCATCGCGATATTGGTCGCCTCGGGCGCGGCGGCGAAGAAATCGTTGAGCGTGCCGTTGCCGGTGCGGATATTGACGAATTCGTCAACATCGATATGCGCGATCCATTCCGCGCCCCGGATCAGCGGCTCTTTCAGCGCTTGGTTTAGGGCATGCTGCTGCGGAGAGTTGCCCTTCCAGTCGTCGTTGTTGCGGTGTTGCAGGATGCCCATGTCTTGCAACCGCCCGAGCACGGCATCGGTGCCATCGGTGCAATCATTGGTGTAGATCAGGAAGTTATCAAAGCCCACGGCGCGGTGATAGGCGACCCATTCAAGGATATAGGGGGCCTCGTTCTTCATGCAGCCGACGATGACATTGCCGCTGTTGCCGGGCGGTAATTGGCGCGGCGGGACGGTGGTATAGGCGGGCGCGGGCTGGTCTTCGCCCTCGGGTGCCGTGTCGTTATGCGGGCGGAAGGGGCTGCGAAGGATCGTTTCGTGGTTGACCTTCACCCGGTTCAAAAGCGGGGCATTGGTCGCGCGGGCGTCTTCTGATGCGGTGGGGTCCGATAGCATCGCCTCGAATTTCGCGGCCGACTGGCGCGCCATCTCAGCCTCTGCGCGTTTCTGCGCCAGTGGGGTCGCGGTGGCCCTGATGCGGTGGGCGAAGGCGGCGAGGTACTGCGTGGCGCGAAAGCCGCGTTCGGGGTCTGCTTCGGTCCAAAGGGGTTCTGGCCTGTCGGGGGTGAGCGCCGCTGCCAGCGTGGGATATCGGGTGATGAGGGCAGCGTTGTCGCTGGCGAAATGGTCAGAGATCGGGGCGAGACTGCCGGGCGCGATCGCTGCGCCACCGATCTGCAGCGCCTGCAACATCTGGCTCCATGTGCTGCGCGGGCAGGAGAGGTCATGCGCTTGCAGATAGCGGATCAGCACATCGTTAAACGCGCGCATTCGGGCCAGCCAAGGCGCGGGCAGAGGGGCAAGCGCGCGGCCCGGATCAACCGGACCGAGGGGCGTGGTCAGGTCAAGGCTATCGGAAACTTCCCGCGCCCCGTCTTTGCACAGGAGTTGCGGCAGGTCGAGCGGGCGAAATTGGATCTTTTCGGCCCCAAAGGCGTCCGCCCAATGACCGTGAAGTGTCTGATAATCCAGCCAGAAGGGAGGGTTTTGCACATCTGAGAATAGGCCGAAGTCGGGGGCATCCTCAGCAGGTTCGAGCGCGCCTTGCCACCACCTGCCACGCTCCGCCAAGGTGAGTTCCTGTGTCAGCGAATGGCGGCGGCCTTCGGTCACGGCAAAGGTATAATGCGCGGTGAGAAGTCGGGCCTGTTCATCTAGATGCGCGATAATGCGAATGTCGTCGAAATACGGACAGAGCAGATCGCGCAGGCGGGCAAGCTCCTCGGGGCGCGACAGCAGGTTGCCCAGTTGTGCCGCGCTCAGCACCACATGATCGGCGCGGCTCTCGGCCAAATCGCGAGGGATCAGTGCGTGAAATTCATCACGCAGCGTGGCGCCGATCAAAGCACTGTCGAGCCCGCGTCGATAGCGCAGCAGTCCAACCGCATCAGGCGCGGCGCAGGCGGCATAGAGGCGGACGTGGTTCCAATCGGGGGCCAAAACCCCTTGTTTCAACAGCGCGCCCTTTTGCTGCTGCAAGATATTGCGCAGTCGCGCGGCGGCTTTCTCGGTCGGGCCGATGAACAGGGTGAGGCGCATCACTCGGCCACTTCTTTGCCGGTGTTGCTTTGGCCCCACCATGGCAGGTCGATGCCGAGGTAGGCGGCGATCTTGTCGCGCGCACCGGGGTCTTCGATGTCGAATTCCAGAAAATTGGCGCAGCCAGCAAAGACTCGGCGGCAAAAGGTGAAATGCCCCTCGACCCATTTGGCAAGCTCGGCCTCGCTGCGGCCAAAGCCGCGGGGCAGGCCCGGCACATCGGCCTGTGGCAGGCGGCGGCGGCCCAGATTGTTCCAGCGCATCATGCTGTTCGCCGTCTTTGCCGGATCGCGGTGCGACAGCAGGAACTTGATGTCGGGGTGATGTTGCTGAATGGCGCTCAGCAGCCCCCAATCGGTCTGCGGCCAAAGGCTGCGGTCATGGCGCACGGCGCTCATCTCATTGATCACGTCGAATTCTTTCAGCCGCGCCAGCGGGTCACCGCTGGCAAAATAATCGGTATAGATGATCCGACCGACATGCTCTCCGGTAATGTCAGGCAGGGCGCTTTGCCCTTTGCGGATGCGCCAATCGGCGACCTTGAGCCCCGCGTGGCGCAGCGCATCGGTGAGCGTGGTGGTGCCGGTCTTGGGCAGGCCAAGGTTGATGATCCGTGGGCCGGTCATTTTAGTCCAATCTCGGCACGGACCTGCGCTTCGGCGGCGGAGTAGGGGCTGGCCTCGCGGAGTTGCGCCTGCATCGCCCGGTAGGCCGGATCGGCCAGCAGGGCATCGCGGCGGGCGCGGTGTGCGGCCACGGCATTGGCGTGAAGTTCAGCGATGCCGGGCAGCGCTTTGAGGCGATCCATCTCGGCGCGCAGAGCGGGCAGGTAACGCTGGATCGAGCGATCCTCCCAAGCTGCATCATTGCGGTCGCGCCAATAGGTGTCGTCAAAGGCGCGGTGTTCGCGGTTCACGTCACCCCGATCATTCTTGACCAGATAGCTGTCGAGCGAGCGCAGCGCGTAGTGGTTTAGGGTCGCAAAGCGCCGCGCGCCGCGGGCAGGAAAGGCACGGATGCGGCGTTTGTTGGCGGCAGTCCGAAACGGCGCGGGCACCTGCCTGCCTGCGCCATCCGTCCAATGGGGTTGAACTTTGCTGTCATCATGAAAAGGGCGGTGCGCCCCGTAATAGCCCAAGGGGAAATCTTGCCGGACCAAGGATTTAACCTCAATCGCCGTATCGGCGCACCAGATGTCGGGGTTATGGCTGCGGGTGAATTGCGCGATGATCGGTTCATCAATGAAATCCTCGATCCCGCCATTGGCGAAGAACTGGAAATGCAGCGAGATTGCCTGCGGATCGCCGCAGGCTGTAATCAGCGCGGGCACGCGGTGGTCGCCCACATGGATGTTTAAAAACTCGTCCACATCCGCGACCCAGACCCAATCGGCCTGCGTGACGACGGTTTGCCGCCGTGCATCCTTTAGCGCCTGCATCTGGTAGTTTCGATTGCTGGCTGGGTTGGGCAGATGGGTGACGATACCATGCCCGTCAAGCGCGCCCAGCAGACGGTCGGTCCCATCGGTGCAATCATTTGAATAGAATAGGAAATCCGTGACCCCGATCACCCGATTGAAGGCGATCCATTCCAGCAGAAACGGGCCTTCGTTCTTGACGCAGGTGACAGCGGTGATGCGCATGTCAGACCCCGCCGCGCCGGATCGCGATGAAAATGCTCTGTCCCATATCCGCCCCTGTGGCCCCGTTGATCCCGGTGACCGTCGATTATTGCTTGAGACTATGCCAGCGCGGAGAAATCACGTCAATCTGCCCGCACCCTTTCAGACCCCTTGACGGGGCGGGGCGGGAATGCACCACTGGGGCCATGAAAAACATTGATACGATCGACGCGGTCCAAGAGATGCTAAGCGCTGAGGGCTATGTTTGCGACCGCGCGCTTGGGGTTGTGGTGTTCCTCAGCCTCACGCTGGGGCGGCCTTTGTTTCTGGAAGGCGAGGCAGGGGTCGGCAAGACCGAGATCGCCAAGGCGCTGGCCGCCGGGTTGGGGCGGCGGTTGATCCGGTTGCAATGCTACGAAGGGCTTGATGCGTCGAGCGCGGTTTATGAATGGAATTTCCCCGCCCAGATGGTGGCGATCCGCACGGCGGAGGCGGGCGGTGGCGCGGATCGGCGCGCGCTGACCCAAGAGTTGTTCAGCGACGACTACCTGATCGAACGCCCGCTTTTGCAGGCGCTGCGCCCCGATGAGAACGGCGCGCCGGTGCTGCTTATCGATGAGTTGGACCGCACCGACGCGCCTTTTGAGGCGTTTTTGTTGGAGGCGCTGAGTGATTTTCAGGTGACGATCCCCGAGCTTGGCACGATCCGTGCGCCGGAGCCGCCGATCGTGATCCTGACCTCCAACCGCACGCGGGAGGTGCATGACGCGCTGAAGCGGCGGTGCCTTTACCATTGGGTCGATTACCCGGATGTGGCGCGTGAGATGGCGATCCTTTCGGCCCGCGCGCCCGAGGCGGCAGAGGCGCTCAGCCGCGAGGTGGTGGCTTTCGTTCAGCAATTGCGGACGGAGGATCTGTTCAAGAAACCCGGCGTGGCAGAGACCATCGATTGGGCGAAATGTTTGCTGGCCTTGGATGTGACGACCCTAAGCCCCGAGGTCATTGCCGATACGTTGGGGGCGGTGCTGAAATACCAAGACGACATCGCCAAGTTGCAAGGGTCCGAGGCCGCGCGCATTCTCGAGCAGGCCCGGGCGTCATTGGTGCCTGCCTAAACGGGATGGCTGAGCAGACCCCCCTCGACCTGCCGGACGACCCGAAGCTGGCGGGGAATATCACCCATTTCGCCCGCGCCCTGCGGCGGGCGGGGCTGTCCATCGGGCCGGGGCGCGTGGTGGAGGCGGTGGAGGCGGTCGCCGCCGTGGGGTTCACAAGCCGCCGTGATTTCTATTGGACGCTGCACGCCTGCTTCGTGAACCGCCCTGAACAGGCGCGGATTTTTGCGCAGATATTCCGGTTGTACTGGCGCGATCCGCGCTATCTGGAACATATGATGGCTGCGATGCTACCCGCCATCCGCGGTGTGCAAGAGGACCGCCCCGCGACCCCGGCAGAGAAACGCGCGGCAGAAGCCCTGCTGGACGGGGCCGAAGCGCCGGAACGTGACGACCAGCCCGAGCCGGAAGAGACCCTCATTGAAGTGGATGCGAGCCTCACGATGTCGGCGCGCGAGCGGCTCCGAACGCTGGATTTCGAACAGATGACCCTTGCCGAGATGGCGCAGGCGAAACGTATGTTGGCCAAGCTGGAACTCCCGGTGCCGCCGATGCCGAGCCGCCGAAATGTGGCGGCGGCGCGGGGGCGGATTGATGTGGCACGCACGATGAAAGCGGCGCTGCGGCGCGGGGGGGAGATGGAACGCCTCTACCGGATGACGCCGCGCGCACGCTATCCGAACCTTGTGGTGCTCTGTGATATCTCAGGCTCGATGAGCCAATACAGTCGGATGATCCTGCATTTCCTGCACGCGGTGGCCAACCGCAGGGGCGCCGGCTGGGCGCAGGTGCATGGGTTCACCTTTGGGACCCGGCTGACCAATATCACCCGGCATCTTGCGACTCGCGATGTGGATGCGGCGCTGGCAGCGGCGGGGGCGCAGGCGCAGGATTGGGAGGGGGGGACCCGCATCGGGGCCGCGCTGGCAGCGTTCAACCGCGACTGGTCGCGGCGGGTCATGGGGCAGGGCGCGGTGGTCTTGCTGATCACCGACGGGCTGGACCGGGACGATCCGGCGGAGCTGGCGCGGCAGATGCAGCGGCTGCATTTGACCGCGCGGCGGGTAATCTGGCTAAATCCGCTTTTGAGGTGGGACGGGTTTGCGCCCAAAGCGGCGGGCATTCGCGCGATGCTGCCCCATGTCGATAGTTTTCGCGCAGGGCATTCGATTGCGTCGTTGGAGGCCTTGGCCGAGGCGATCTCGCGCCCCGATGATCCGGGTGAAAAGGCGCGGATGTTGGCGGGGTTGAACGCGGAAGGCTAGGCGCGAGGCCGAGGGAGCCGGCTGCGGGTCTCTCCAAAACCAGAAGGTTTCAGAGCCACCCTTGATTGATCCCGGCCTGTCACCCGCCTGTCGTCGGCTCAAGCGAAATAGCCGTATCCCCTGAAGGGGCCCCTCGGCGATTTAGCTTGCCCTGCCGCCCTGCGCGCGACCGTTTGGTCTCAAGCAAGGGCGGCTCCGAAACCAGAGGTTCAGGCGAAGGCTTGCGCAAAGGTGCTGCGGTAAGTGGCGCGCAGATCTGCCAGCAGTGCAGAGGCCGCGCCGAAGCTGATCTTGTCTCCGCCGAATGCGCCGACTTGGGCCACGGGCACGCCAGACTCTTTGCCTGCGGCGATCAGGGCTTCTGCTGCCTCGGCGGTACAGGCCACGAGGTAGCGGGCCTGATCTTCGCCAAAGAGGGTGGCTGTGTTATCGCTCTCGATCTCAATGCCAATACCTGCGGTTTCGGCCAATTCGAAGGCAGCGAGGGCGAGGCCGCCATCGCCGAGGTCGGTGCAGGCGGAGATTTGGCCGGACTGGGCGCGGATGAATTCCCCGTGGCGGCGTTCGGCCACGAGGTCGACATGGGGCGCATCGCCCTCGGCCCGGCCGAAGGCTTCGGCGAGCAGGGCGGATTGGCCGAGGTGGCCGCCCGCGTTGCCGATCAAGAGGGCTACATGCCCCTCGCGCAGTTGGTTGCTGATGATCTGGTCGACATTGTCGATCAGGCCGACCGCGCCGATTGTCGGGGTGGGCAGAATGCCTTTGCCGTCAGTCTCGTTATAAAGCGATACGTTGCCCGACACGATTGGCATGTCGAGCGCGCCCACGGCTTCGCCGATGCCTTTGATCGCGCCGACGAACTGGCCCATGATTTCGGGCTTTTCGGGATTGCCGAAGTTGAGATTGTCTGTTGTCGCCAATGGTTTGGCGCCCACGGCGCAGAGGTTGCGATAGGCTTCGGCCACGGCCTGTTTGCCACCCTCGGTGGGGTTGGCTTTGACGTAGCGCGGGGTCACGTCTGAGGTGAAGGCCAGCGCCTTGTCGGTGCCATGGACCCGCACGATGCCAGCGCCAATGCCGGGCAGGCGGACGGTGTCGCCCATGACCATCGTGTCGTATTGCTCATAGACCCATGCTTTGGAGGCGTGGTTCACGGAGCCAATAAGGGCGCGGAGGCCTTGGATGGGGTCGATGGTTGGCGCGTCGGACAAAGCGGCGGCGGCAGGGGTTTCGACCCAAGGACGGTCATATTCCGGCGCGGTGGAGGCGAGTTTCGACAGCGGCAGGTCGGCTTTGACCTCACCATCAAGGCAGATGAGGAAGCGGTCTTCGGGGAGGGTTTCGCCGACGATGGCGAAATCGAGGTCCCATTTGTCGAAGACGGCTTTGGCTTCGGCTTCAAGTTCGGGGCGCAGGACCATGAGCATACGCTCTTGGCTTTCGCTGAGCATCATCTCATAGGCGGTCATGTTGAGTTCCCGCGTCGGCACTTTTTCAAGGTCGAGACGCACGCCGAGGCCGCCTTTGTCGCCCATTTCCACGGCAGAGCAGGTCAGGCCCGCAGCGCCCATGTCTTGGATCGAGATCACGGCACCGGTGGCCATCAGCTCGAGCGTGGCTTCCATCAGGCGCTTTTCGGTGAAAGGGTCGCCGACTTGAACGGTGGGGCGTTTCTCTTCGATGGTGTCGTCGAATTCGGCGCTGGCCATGGTCGCGCCGCCAACGCCGTCGCGGCCGGTTTTCGCACCGAGGTAGACCACGGGCATGCCCACGCCGGAGGCGGCGGAGTAGAAGATCTTGTCGGCATCCGCCAAGCCTGCCGCGAAAGCGTTCACGAGGCAGTTGCCATCATAGGCTTTGTCGAAACGCACTTCGCCGCCAACGGTTGGCACGCCGAAACAGTTGCCATAGCCGCCGACGCCTTCGACGACCCCGTGCACAAGCTGGCGTGTTTTGGGGTGGTCGGGGCGGCCAAAGCTCAGCGCGTTCATCGCCGCGATGGGGCGCGCGCCCATGGTGAAGACATCGCGCAGGATGCCACCGACGCCGGTGGCCGCACCTTGGTAGGGTTCGATGTAGGAGGGGTGGTTGTGGCTCTCCATCTTAAAGACCAGCGCTTGGCCATCGCCGATGTCGACCACGCCCGCATTCTCGCCGGGGCCGCAGATCACTTGCGGGCCATCGGTGGGCAGGGTGCGCAGCCATTTCTTGGAGGACTTATAAGAGCAATGCTCGTTCCACATGGCCGAGAAAATGCCCATCTCGGTGTAGTTCGGCTCGCGCCCGAGGATGTTGACGACCTCGGCGTATTCCTCGGGCGTGAACCCGTGGCTGGCGATAAGGTCGGGCGTGATGGCTGGATCTTGCATGGAAATTCCCCGGCTGGCGCGTTTGCGCCCTCATACAAGGGGAAATGCCGGGGGGGAAGTGGCTTTGGCCGCCTGTGGGCTGAAAGAAGGCGTTGGTCCAAAAAAAAGGCCGAGCTAAAAGCTCGGCCAAGTCCAACAGGGAGGTATGAAGCGACGCGCCCTCAGGCTGTCAATCTTCATAATGGTGAAATAGGAGGCAGGGCTGTTCAAATCAAGGCTATTTAACATCGCAAGTCATCATGGCCGATATGCGCTTATTGCATGGCTTGCGGCGGGGCTGCGGTTCAGTTGTCGCCTTCGACCCGTTCGCGCCATTGTTTGCGGTAGGTTATGATCTCTTCCTGCACAAAATCCTTGAAGGCCGCGACGCGCTTGGATTGGCGAAGCTCTTCGGGATAGGCGAGGTAGACCGGCACTTCGGCGGATTCGATATCGGGCATTACCTGCACGATATGCGGGAAGTCTTGAATTAGGTAGTTGGGGAGCACGCCGAGGCCAAGGTGATGCACCACGCCTTGCAACACGCCGAAGTAGTTGTTCACCGTCAAGAGCGAACGCAGGTCATACATCATCAGCTCTTTGACAAGTTGCAGCCCGGCACCGACTTGATCGCTGTCGGTGTTCTGACAGATCAACCGGTGGTTGGTCATGTCTTCCATCCGCTCTGGCGTGCCGTGTTTTTCCAGATATTCGGGGCTGGCGTAGAGCCCCATCCGCACGGTCATCAGCCGTTTGCGCACCAGATCGGCCTGACTTGGTTCTTTCATGCGGATCGCCACGTCGGCCTCGCGCATCGGCAGGTCGAGCACGCGCTCTTCAAGCATCAGGTCGACCTTAAGGTCAGGATATTGCTCATAAAGTTTGGGCAGGCGCGGGGCGAGCCAAAGCGTGCCGAAACCGGTGGTGGTGGTCACGCGCAATTCGCCAAAGACTTCTTCCTCACTGTCGCGAATGCGTGCGGCGGCGGCGTCAAGACGCTTGGCCATGGCCGAGGTCGCGTCGAACAAAAGCTCGCCCTGTTCGGTCAGGATTAGCCCGCGCGCATGGCGGTGAAAGAGGTTGGTATTAAGCTGTTCCTCAAGCCCGCGAATCTGCCGACTGACGGCAGATTGCGACAGGTTAAGCTTGTCGCCTGCATGGGTCAGCGACCCGGCATCGGCCACGGCGTGAAAAATTCTGAGTTTGTCCCAATCCATGGCCCGTACTTTCCTTGCCCAGCCTTTCTCCTACCTTAATAGCCGGGAGAAAACAGTACAAACCGTCCCCTGCAGGGCTGCCGTTGCGGAATAACTGCTATACAGGTCAGCAGCTGTGACCTATATAGGAGGCAATCATGCAAGACTGACGTGCTAGGGAGGGCCCGCCATGACAACGCAAAAGATTTCACTGAACGACCGTTTCGACCTTAAGAAAAGCCCGGTGCTGCTGAACGGCACGCAGGCGTTGGTACGGTTGATGATGATGCAGTCCGCCCGCGACCGCGCGGCGGGGCTGAACACCGCAGGCTATGTGACCGGCTACCGGGGCAGTCCGCTGGGCGGGGTCGACCTGCAAATGCAGCGGTCAGAGAAGAAACTCGCCGAGCACAACGTGCGCTTTGAGCCGGGGCTGAACGAAGACCTCGCGGCGACGATGCTATGGGGCAGCCAGCAGGCGGAACTGCGCGGTGAGGGGAAATATGATGGCGTTTATGGCCTATGGTACGGCAAAGGCCCGGGGGTGGACCGCACCGGCGATGTGATGCGCCATGCGAATATGGCGGGCACTTCGCCTCATGGTGGTGTGTTGATGGCGATGGGGGACGACCATACCGGCGAATCCTCCACCGTGTTGCACCAGTCGGAATGGGCGATGGTGGATGCCTATATGCCGGTGGTCTCGCCCGCCGGTGTGCAGGAAATCCTTGATTACGGCATCTACGGCTGGGCGCTCAGCCGGTTCTCGGGCCTATGGGTGGGCCTGAAGACGATGAAGGACACGGTTGAGGCGACGAGCGTCGTCAACGGCGACCCGAACCGAATGAAGCTGGTGATCCCTGAGTTCGACATGCCCGATGGCGGGCTGAGTATCCGTCTGGGCGACACCCCGCATCTGCAAGAAGCGCGGATGATTGACTACAAGCGCTTCGCCGCCGAGGCGTTCTCTCATGCCAACAAGATGGACAAGCGCGTCTGGGGCAAGCGCGGGGCCAAAATCGGCTTTGCCGCCGCGGGCAAGAACTGGCTCGATCTGGTCCACGCGCTGAGCCTGCTGAACATCGATGAGAACGAGGCCGAGCGTCTTGGCATCACCACTTATAAGATCGGTCAGACCTTCCCGCTCGACATGCAGGGGTTCCATGAATGGGCCGACGGGCTTGATCTGGTGGTCGTGGTCGAAGAAAAGCGCAAGCTGATCGAAGTGCAGATCAAGGAAGCGCTGTTCAACGATACCCACCGCCGCGTCTATGGCTGGCACAAGGGGGGCGCGGGCATGGAGCATGGCGAAGAGTTGTTCCCGACCCGTGGCGCGCTCGACCCTATCCTGATCGCCGAAAAGATCGGCGGCATTCTGTTGGAAGAGGGCCGCGAGACCGATGGCATCCGCGCGGGGCTTGAGGCGCTGAACGAGGCACGCCGGTCGGACAATGCCGAAGATATCGCCGCGCGACTGCCGTATTACTGCGCGGGCTGCCCGCATAACTCCTCGACCAAGGTACCAGAGGGCTCCCGCGCCTATGCGGGGATCGGCTGTCACTATATGGTGCAATGGATGGACCGTGAAACCACGGGCTTCACCCATATGGGCGGCGAGGGTGCGAACTGGATCGGCGAAGCGCCGTTCTCCAATACAGAGCATGTGTTCCAGAACCTTGGCGACGGCACCTACAACCACTCTGGCGTGTTGGCCATTCGGGCCGCCATCGCGGCGGGGACGAACATCACCTATAAGATCCTCTATAACGACGCGGTTGCAATGACCGGCGGTCAGCACAACGAAGGCGACCTTGACGCCTACCGCATCGTCGAAGAGTTGAAAGCCATGGGCGTGAAGAACCTCGCCGTGGTCTATGACCAGAAGGAAGACGTGGACCTGTCGCGCTTCAAGGGCGTCGAAATACACGAGCGCGCCGAGATGCCGAATGTGCAAAAGGCCTACCGCAAGCACAAGGGCGTCAGCGCCATCGTCTATATCCAGACCTGCGCCGCCGAGAAGCGCCGCCGCCGCAAGCGCGAGCTGTTCCCGGATCCGGACAAGCGGGTGTTCATCAACGAGGATGTTTGCGAAGGCTGCGGCGATTGCGGTGTGCAGTCGAACTGCGTGGCCGTGGTGCCGAACGAGACCGAGCTGGGCCGTAAACGCGCCATTGACCAGTCGCAGTGCAACAAGGACTTCTCTTGTCTTGACGGGTTCTGCCCCTCCTTCGTGACGTTGGAAGGCGCCAAGATCCGCAAGGACCCGACAACCGAACTGACCATCCCCGACCTGCCGATGCCGGACCTGCCTAAGATCGACGGCACCCATAACGTCGTCATCACCGGCGTCGGCGGCACCGGGGTCGTCACCATCGGCGCACTGCTGGCGCAAGCGGCACAGCTTGATGGCAAGGGGGCTGGCATGATGGAGATGGCCGGCCTCGCCCAAAAAGGTGGTGCGGTGCATATCCACTGCCGTCTGGCCGAGCGCCCCGAAGACATTAGCGCAATCCGTGTCGCCACCGGCGAGGCGCATGCGCTCATTGGCGGCGATCTGGTGGTCTCGGCGGGGCACAAGACGCTGGGGCTGACCCGCGCCGGGCGTACCGGGGCCGTGGTGAACTCGCATCAGATCATCACCGGTGATTTCACCCGCGATACCGAGTTTCAGATGCCCTATGACCGGCTGAGCCTCGCGCTCGAAGCGCGGTTGAAGGACGATGTCGCGATGTTTGATGCCTCGGATCTGGCCAAGGCGAGTTTGGGAGATTCGATCTTTTCCAACATGATGATCTTCGGCGCCGCATGGCAGCGCGGGCTTCTGCCCCTCTCGTTCGAAAGCCTGATGCAGGCGATCGAGATGAACGGCGCGGCGGTGGAGCGCAACAAACGTGCCTTTGAGATCGGTCGTTGGGCTGTGCTCTACCCTGAGGACGCGCGGAAGGTGAGCCAGCCCGATAACGTGGTCGAACTGCCCAAATCGCTGGGAGAAAAGATCGCCTTCCGTGAGAACCACCTGACCGACTATCAGGGCAAGGGGTTGGCCAAACGCTATACCAAGATGCTCGACGGTATCGAGGACCGTGACGTCAAGGCGGCGGTGGCCTTGGGGTATCACAAGCTTTTGAGTTACAAGGACGAATATGAGGTCGCCCGCCTGCTGATCACCAGCCGCGACAAGGCGCGGGCGCAGTTCGATGGCGACTTTAACATGACCTTCCACATGGCGCCGCCGCTGATCTCGAAGATGGGCCCGAACGGCCGTCCGCAGAAGCGTGAGTTCGGCCAGTGGCTCGAAGGGCCGCTGCGGGTCATGGCGAAGTTCAAAGGGCTGCGCGGCACGCCGCTCGATCCCTTCGGCTATACCGCCGAGCGCAAGATGGAGCGCGCGTTGATCAAACAGTATGAGGCCGACATGGCCGAGGTGCTGCCAAAGCTGACCGACCAGACCCGCGACGCCATCGTGGCGCTGGCCGAACTGCCGCTGCAAATCCGCGGTTTCGGGCCGGTGAAACAAGCCAATGAGGCGAAGGCCGCAAAACGCCGAGAGGAACTGCTGGCGGTGATCCGCGCGGGCGGTACCTCCACGGCCAAGGCCGCGGAGTAATACGGCTGTTACATCTTTGCCTTAAAGTGTTTGCCAAGACGATCCTGAGGCCGAGATGTGACTTACGCCCGTGACATAAGCTATGCCCATTCCGCTCGAACCCGGGGCGGGAGGGCGCTCATCCGATTGATGGAAAACACCACCGGCCGCGTATCCTTGTTGAAACGGGCCGAAGGCTACGAAGACGATCTGGCCGCGGGGCTGGGGTTTTTCGATGCGATGGTGCAGCGCTGTGGTCTGACGCTGGACGTGATGCGCGGCGCTTTGGCGGATATCCCGACGCGGGGGCCGGTCATTCTGATCGCCAATCACCCCTACGGCATTCTGGACGGGCTGATGCTGGGCCATATCCTGAGCCAGACGCGCGGCGATTTTCGCATCATGGCCAATGCGGTTTTCAGCCAAGCGCCGGATCTGGCGCATCACCTGCTGCCCATCAGCTTTGCCGAAGACCGCGCCGCACTGGCGCTCAACCTCGCCACCCGCCGGACCGCGTTGAACTATCTGGCGCAGGGCGGGGCGATTGGTATCTTTCCCGGGGGCACCGTCAGCACCGCCGCGCGGCCCTTTTCGCAGCCGATGGACCCCGGCTGGCGGAGCTTCACGGCGCGGATGATCGCCAAGTCTGACGCCACTGTGGTGCCGATCTACTTTGACGGTCACACCAGCCGCTTGTTCCAGATCGCCAGTCACCTGCACGCAAACCTGCGCATGGGGCTGCTGATCAAAGAGTTCCGCGCGCGTGTCGATACGCCCGTGCGCGTGGCCATCGGCGCGCCGATCCCGCGCGCCACGCTCGACCCTCTGGCAGGGGACGCAAAAGCGATGATGGATTTCCTGCGCAAAGCCACCTATGAGTTGTCACCAAAGCCGGGCCAGTATCAGGGCCTCGGTTACGAGTTTGAGGAACGGCATAGAGCCGACAGGTGACGACAGACCATGGCAGTTGGTATTTTCGATTCGGGGCTGGGCGGGCTGACCGTCTGGAACAAGGTGCAAGAACGGCTGCCGGAGGTGGATTTTATCTACCTCGCCGACAGCGCCCATGCGCCCTATGGCGTGCGCGACGCCGATGACATCTATGAGCTGACCTGCGCCGCCGTGCAGCGGCTGTTCGATGCGGGCTGCGATCTGGTGATCCTCGCTTGCAACACCGCCTCTGCCGCCGCGCTGCGCCGGATGCAAGAGGGGTGGATCCCGCGCGACAAGCGGGTGCTTGGCGTTTTCGTGCCCTTGATCGAAGCGATGACCGAGCGGCAGTGGGGCGACAACTCCCCCCCGCGCGAGGTGGCGGTCAACCATGTGGCGCTCTTCGCCACGCCTGCCACGGTGGCAAGCCGCGCGTTTCAGCGTGAACTGTCTTTCCGCGCCATCGGTGTGGATGTCGAGGCGCAGGCCTGCGGCGGGGTGGTCGATGCCATCGAAGAGGGTGACATGATCCTTGCCGAAGCGCTGGTGCGCAGCCATGTCGACGCGCTGAAGCGCAAGATGCCCAACCCCGATGCGGCGATCCTGGGCTGCACCCATTACCCGCTGATGCAGGAGGCGTTTCAGGCGGCCTTGGGCGGGCAAGTCAAAGTGTTTAGCCAAGCCGAGTTGGTGGCGGATTCATTGGCGGATTATCTTGAGCGGCATCCCAATATGATGGGCAGTGGCGAGGCGGCGTTTCTCACCACCGGCGATCCCGCCCGGGTGAGCGACCGTGCGACGCAGTTCCTGCGACGACAGATCACATTCACCGCCGCCTGAACTCCAATTATATTTCGTTCCGAACAAGGGGACAGACCATGACCCAGAACATCGCCATTCTTGGCGCCTCCGGCTATACCGGGGCAGAACTCATCCGGCTGATTGCTGGTCATTCCTCAATGAAGATCAAAGCTTTGGGGGCGAACTCCAAGGCGGGGCAATCTATCGCCGAGGTGTTTCCGCACCTGCGCCATCTTGATCTGCCCACATTGGTCACGATCGAAGAAATCGACTTTTCGCAAATTGATCTGTGCTTTTGCGCGTTGCCGCATAAGACCAGCCAAGAGGTGATCGCGGCGCTGCCCAAAGACCTCAAGATCGTCGACCTCTCTGCCGATTTCCGCCTGCGCGACCCTGAGGATTACGCCAAATGGTACGGCAATGAACACGCCGCCTTAGAGCAGCAGAAAGAGGCGGTTTACGGCCTTACCGAATTCTACCGCAAAGAGATTTCAGCCGCGCGGTTGGTGGCAGGCACGGGCTGCAACGCGGCGACGGGGCAGTTTGCCCTGCGCCCGCTGATCGCGGCGGGTGTGATTGATCTGGACGATATCATACTGGACCTAAAATGCGCGGTCTCGGGCGCGGGGCGCTCGCTCAAGGAAAACCTGCTTCATGCGGAGTTGAGCGAGGGCTATCACGCCTATGCGCTTGGCAGCACGCACCGGCATCTGGGCGAATTCGATCAGGAATTCTCGGCCATTGCCGGGCGGCCCGTGCAGGTGCAATTCACCCCGCATCTGGTGCCCGCAAACCGCGGCATCTTGGCGACCTGCTATGTCAAAGGCGACGCGCAGGCGATTTATGAGACGCTGCAGAACGCCTATGCAGATGAGCCCTTTATCGAGGTGCTGCCCTTCGGAGAAGCGCCCAGCACCCGGCATGTGCGCGGCTCGAACTTTTGTCATATCGGCGTGGTGGCCGACCGTCAGACCGGGCGGGCGACGGTGTTCGCGGCGCTCGATAATCTGACCAAAGGCTCCAGCGGTCAGGCGTTGCAAAACGCGAACCTGATGCTCGGCCTGCCGGAAACCGAGGGGCTGATGATGGCCCCGCTGTTCCCATGAAGAGCCTCAAGAAACAGCGCCGGATCCAGATCATTGCCGTTGCGGCGGTGGCCTTGGTGCTGTCGACTGCTCTGATCGGCTATGCGCTGCGCGACGGGATCAACTATTTCCGCGCGCCGAGCCAAGTCATCGCCGAACCGCCCGGCCCGGCAGAGGTGTTCCGCATTGGCGGGCTGGTCGAGGAAGGGTCGCTGAAACGCGGACAGGGCGAACAGATTCGCTTTGCCGTGACCGATGGCGGCGCCTCCGTGCCGGTGGTCTTTACCGGGGTGTTGCCTGATCTGTTTGAAGAGAACCAAGGCATGGTCGGCACCGGGCGTTATATCGATGGGACTTTCGAAGCCTCTGAAATCCTTGCCAAACATGACGAGACCTACATGCCCAAGGAAGTTACGGACGCGCTAAAAGAGCAGGGCGTCTACCGCGAGCCCGAAGGCTGATCTGCGCGCAACGCACGCGGGGCTGAGCCCCCGTTAACCCATCCGGCCGAGCCTGTTTGCACTCAAGACAGGAGAGCCCGCGATGCAGACCGTCCGAGAGATCGCCAACGCCATCGTCGCCCGGGAGGGCGGCTTTGTGAATGATCCCGATGACCCCGGCGGGGCGACGAAATTCGGGGTGACGATCCATACCATGCGCCGGTTGGGACTGGACCTGACGGGGGATGGGGCGGTCGATGTGGCCGACGTGCGTCGTCTTAGCCGCGCCCAGGCAGTGGATATCTTTGTCAGACATTACTTCAACGCTCCGCGCATCGCGGAATTGCCCGCGCCGTTGCAGCCGAGCGTTTTTGACATGTATGTCAATGCGGGCAGCAATGCGGTGAAGATCCTGCAAAGCTTGCTGCGCGAGATGGGGCAGGAGATCGGTGTTGACGGGGCCATCGGGCCGCAGACAATCCGCGCCGCCCAAGCCGCATGGCAGGCCGCACCCGATCATCTGGTCGACGCCTACGGCATCGCGCGGCGCAACTACTACTTCCGTCTCGCCGACCGTCGCCCCGCCAGCCGCAAATACGCGCGCAGCCGGGCAGGCGGCAAGGGCGGCTGGATTCGCCGCGCCGAAGAGTTCATCGCACCGCAATATCACATGAGCGACACAGATTTCGCACGGAGGGTGGCACAATGGGGCTGATCGAACGTATCTTTACGACTGTATTCGGCGGCGAGCGCAATGTCATCCGCGACACGGTCGAAGTGTTCCGCGAGAATGCCGAGGCCGGGGCGCAGCGCGCCCATGCGGTGCAGGGCCAAGCGATGGCGCAATATGGGGCGGAGTTCGCCCAAGCTCGGCAAGGCGGCTTTGACCGCTTCATGGATGGGATCAACCGTTTGCCCCGCCCGATGCTTGCGCTCGGCACCTTGGGGCTGTTCGTCACGGCCATGGTTAACCCTTTGTGGTTTGCCGAACGGATGCAGGGCATTGCGCTGGTGCCAGAGCCGCTTTGGTGGCTGTTGGGCGTGATCGTTTCCTTCTACTTCGGGGCGCGGCAGCAGATGAAATCGCAGGAGTTTCAGCGCGCCATCGTGGGCACCATCGCGCGGGTGCCGCAGGTGGTCGAGAATATCGAGACGCTGCGCGCGTTGCGCGCAGATAGCCCCCATATGGCCGACACCGGTGCCGACAGCCGCTTGGCCCTTGCCGCAGTCACGCCGTCAGAGAATCCGGCCCTAGATGCATGGCGCCGCAGCCGCGCCTGACTGCGACCGATTGACCGTTTTCCACGTTTGATTTGCCATGGCTTAGGGGGCTTAGGCCCCCTATAGTCCGCCCCATGATTACAGAGCTTGGACATTTCGCGCTTGTGCTCGCCTTTGGCGTGGCCCTTGTACAGATGGTGGTGCCGATGTGGGGCGCTTGGCGGGGCCGTGCTGCTTGGATGGCGATGGCCGAACCGGCGGCGGCGGCGCAGTTCATCCTGATTGCCCTGTCCTTTGGCGCGCTGATGTGGGCCTTCATCACCTCGGATTTCAGCCTGCAACTGGTGGTGGCCAACAGCCATTCCGCCAAACCGATGCTGTATAAGATCAGCGGGACATGGGGCAATCACGAGGGCTCCATGCTGCTTTGGGTGCTGATCGTGGCGCTTTTCGGGGCCATGGCCGCGTGGTTTGGCGGCAATCTGCCGCCGCGGCTGCGCGCGCGGGTGCTCTCGGTCCAAGCCGCGATTGGCGTGGCTTTTCTGGCGTTTATCCTTTTCACCTCGAACCCCTTTCTGCGCATGGGCACGCCGCCTTTTGATGGCCAAGACCTGAACCCGCTGCTGCAAGACCCGGGTTTAGCCTTCCATCCTCCATTTCTCTATCTGGGATATGTCGGGCTCAGCATGGCCTTCAGCTTTGCCGTGGCCGCCCTGATCGAAGGGCGCGTGGACGCGGCGTGGGGCCGGTGGGTCCGACCTTGGACACTGGCGGCTTGGGTGTTTCTGACCATCGGCATCGCGCTCGGGTCTTGGTGGGCCTATTATGAGCTTGGCTGGGGCGGTTTCTGGTTCTGGGATCCGGTCGAGAATGCGAGCTTCATGCCCTGGCTTTTGGCGGCGGCGCTGTTGCATTCGGCGATTGTGGTCGAAAAACGCGAGAGCTTGAAAAGCTGGACCATCCTGCTGGCGATCCTTGCTTTCGGTTTCTCGCTGATCGGCACCTTTATCGTGCGTTCTGGTCTGCTGACCTCCGTCCATGCCTTTGCCAACGACCCTGAGCGCGGGGTCTTTATTCTGGCCATTCTGGGGTCTTTCACCGGCGGGGCGCTGGTGCTCTACTCGCTGCGCGCATCGGCGCTTGAGGCCAAGGGCGTCTTTGGCCTTCTGAGCCGTGAGACCGCCTTGGTGGTGAACAATCTGCTGCTGGCTGTGGCCTGTTTCGTCGTTTTCGTGGGCACCATGTGGCCGCTGGTGGCCGAGATGTTCCTTGACCGCAAACTCAGTGTCGGCCCGCCATTCTTTAACGCTGCGTTTACTCCTTTCATGGTAGCGCTTGGACTGATCCTGCCGATCGGCAGCGCGATGCCGTGGAAACGGGCCAAGATCATGAGAGCGCTATATCCGCTGCGCTATGTCTTCCTTTTGGCGCTGGCGCTTGGGGGCTTGGCCTTTGCCATGCAGTCCGGACGCGGGCTGTTGGGGCCTGTGGGCATGTTCCTTGGGGCATGGCTGCTGATGGGCACCGCGGTGGATGTGATGCAGCGTTTGGGCCGCGGCCCGGGTAAGTTGCGCCGTCTACGGCGTCTGCCGCGCGCTGATTGGGGCAAGGCCACGGCGCATGGCGGGCTGGGCATCACCATGGCCGGGATCGCGGGGCTGATGGCTTGGGCCGTGGATGACATCCGCGTGGCCCGGATTGATGAGCCTTTTGATGTGGGCAGCTATACGCTAACCCTCCGCGACGTGAGTGAAGTCAGGGGGCCGAACTACCTCAGTACTATGGCCGAGATCACGCTGGCGCAGGAAGGCGATGTGATCTCGACCCTGCGGCCCGAAAAGCGGTTCTACCCCGTGGCGCAGATGCCGACGACCGAGGCGGCGATCGACTATAACCTCGCGCGGGACATCTATGTGGTGATCGGCGATGCGCAGGACGGCGGCGGTTGGGCCGTGCGGACCTATATCAAACCGATGACCAATTGGATTTGGATCGGTTGTGCGCTGATGGCGCTTGGCGGGGTACTGAGCCTGAGCGACCGGCGCTTCCGTGTCGCGGCGGGCGCACGCAAGCAACCTGCGGGAGTGCCTGCGGAATGAAGCGACTGCTGCTGATCTTGGCCTTGCTCGCCAGCCCGCTTTGGGCGGTTCAGCCTGACGAGGTGTTGGACGATCCCGCATTGGAGGCCCGAGCGCGGGAGCTGAGCCAAGGTCTGCGCTGCCTCGTTTGCCGTAACGAAAGCATCGATGAGAGCAACGCAAGCCTCGCGCGCGATCTGCGAATACTGCTGCGCGAACGGTTAGTGGCAGGCGACAGCGATGAGGAAGCGGTGGATTTCATCGTCGACCGCTACGGTGAATATGTCCTGCTGAACCCGCAGGCCACGGGGGCCAATTGGCTGCTGTGGGGCGCGGGACCGCTGATGCTTTTGTTGGCCGGAGGGCTCGGGGTGGTCTATCTGCGTGGCCGTGCGCGCAGCAAAACCCCGACCGAGGCCCCACTCTCGCCCGAGGAAGAAGCCCGCCTGCGCGATATTCTCGACCGCTGACGCGCCGTTGTACTGGCAGTGACAACTTGCTTTGATATGCTGCGGCCAAGCAATCAAGGATAGCAAGATGGACTATGAAACGATCACCTATGCGCTGACCGATGATGTCGCGCTGATCACGCTGAACCGCGCCGACAAGATGAATGCGCTGACCACCCAAATGCGGGCAGAGCTGACCCATGCGGTGACCGAAGGCGGGCGCGCGGCGCGGGTCGTGGTCCTGACAGGGGCGGGCCGGGCCTTTTGCTCGGGGCAGGACTTGGCCGACCGGGCAGGCGGCGTCGCCGATTTGGAGAAAACGCTGCGCGAAGAATATGCCCCGCTGCTGCGCGCCATTATCAACTGCCCCGTGCCGACCATCGCCGCCGTGAACGGTCCGGCGGCGGGGGCGGGGGCGAATATCGCGTTGGCCGCCGATGTCGTCTTTGCCACTGAGAGCGCTTATTTTATGCAGGCATTCACCCGCATTGGCCTGATCCCTGACGCGGGCGGCACCTATGCGCTGCCGCGCCAGATGGGCATGGCCAAGGCGATGGGCGCGGCCCTTTTCGCCGATAAGATCACCGCGCGGCAGGCCGATGACTGGGGCATGATCTGGCAAGCCGTACCGGATGCCGAATTCGACGCCCATTGGCGCGCCAAGGCCGCGCAACTGGCCGCCGGTCCCACAGCTGCCTATGCAGAGGCCAAGAAAGCGATCCGCGCGTCTTGGGACAATGGGTTGGAGGATCAACTGTCGCTGGAGGCCGAAGCGCAGGGCCGCTGCGGAAAGTCACAGGACTTTGCCGAAGGGGTCACGGCCTTTACCCAAAAGCGCAGCCCCAAGTTTCAGGGGCGGTAAGGCTAGCAGCTCCGCTCGACCAAAAGCACATCGCTTGCCGAAGGTGCCGGGCCATTGGCCCGCGCCACCACAGCCACCGCGACCCCATCCGCCAAAACCGTATGTACGGAGTTCGACACCTGCGCGATGGTGATCCGTGGCGGGGTCTGGCCCTTGTCATAGACCACCGCGATCTGATCGCAATCATGCAGCGTGTCGGGCACCAGGGCTCCCTGAGGGCCGGGGATTTCACTGGCCTTGGCGGGCGTCAGACCTGTGGCGCAGTCCCAGCGAAGCCCTTTGGTCCGTTCTGATCCGGTCATCGTGCTTTCCTTCGTCGCGGGCGGGCTGCTAAGCTGCCAAATGTCATCTACCTTTGGGGCGGACTCCAGCCGGACCGCGAGAGGGGAAAACCCTCAATGCAGTGCCGCGATGATGCCTTTCCCACCCCGAAGAGGCCTCTTGATGTGAGGGTATCGTCGCAGGGGGATTCCCGTCAAGCGGGACTGGGCCATTGTCACGCGGGGCGAAACAGTGCCGTAATTTGGCCGTAATTTGCGCCTTGGTGTTTCGCAACTGGCAAAACGCTTGGAAACATTCACTGTTTTTCAGGGCCATTACTTACGTCGCGAGAAGAGACGTTGATTTACGCGATTCGGAGCCGGGATGTTTGCGTGCCGCATTGCATCTCAATTGTTGCCCTAGGGTCAACAACGGCCAATGCGCGTGCCGTTTGCAGGGTCGGGGCAAAATGCGAAACGCCCCGGAAGTCCGGGGCGTTTGCTATGTCACTGACGGTTGGTTCAGCGGTTCTCGATATCGACGTAGTCGCGCTTGTCTTCACCAAGGTAAAGCTGACGCGGACGACCGATTTTAAGCTGCGGGTCGCTGATCTGCTCTTTCCACTGCGAGATCCAGCCCACGGTCCGCGCCAGCGCGAAGATCGGAGTGAACATCGATGTGGGGAAGCCCATGGCTTCGAGGATGATGCCGGAATAGAAATCCACGTTCGGGAAGAGTTTCTTCTCCGCGAAATACGGATCTTCCAATGCCGCTTTTTCAAGTTCCTTGGCGACCTGAAGGATCGGGTTGTTTTCAACACCCATCAGCTCCAGAACCTCGTCGGCGCTTTCCTTCATCACGGTCGCGCGCGGGTCGTGGTTTTTGTAAACGCGGTGGCCAAAGCCCATCAGGCGGAAGGGATCGTTCTTGTCCTTGGCGCGGGCGATGAACTCAGGAATGCGATCGGGCGTGCCGATTTCTTTCAGCATCTCGAGGCAGGCTTGGTTTGCGCCACCATGCGCCGGACCCCAAAGGCAAGCGATGCCAGCGGCGATACAAGCGAAGGGGTTCGCGCCGGAAGAAGACGCCAGACGCACGGTTGAGGTCGAGGCGTTCTGCTCGTGATCGGCGTGGAGGGTAAAGATCCGGTCCATTGCGCGGCTCAGGATCGGGTTTACCTCGTGATCTTCGGCCGGAACGGCAAAGCACATGCGCAGGAAGTTCGACGCATAGTCCAGATCGTTGCGCGGATAGACGAAGGGCTGACCGATGGTGTATTTATAGGCCATCGCCGCGATGGTCGGCATCTTGGCAATCAGGCGGATCGTGGCGACTTCGCGCTGATGCTCGTCGTTGATGTCGGTGCTGTCGTGATAGAAGGCCGACATCGCGCCGACCACGCCCACCATGATCGCCATCGGATGCGCGTCGCGACGGAACCCACGGAAGAAGTTCATCATCTGCTCGTGCAGCATGGTGTGGTTGGTCACCAGACATTCGAAATCTTCGAGCGCCTTGGGGGAGGGCAGTTCACCGTAAAGCAACAGGTAGCAAACTTCGAGGTAATGCGATTTGCTCGCCAATTGCTCGATTGGGTAGCCACGGTGCAGCAACACGCCCTCGTCACCATCAATAAAGGTGATCGTGCTGTCGCAGGCCGCCGTCGAGGTGAAACCCGGGTCGTAGGTAAAGACACCCGCCTGAGCGTAAAGCTTGCGGATGTCGACAACATCGGGGCCGTCGGTGGGGCTGTGAATCGGCAGCTCAAAGCTCTGATCGTCGATCGTCAGCGTTGCGGTTTTATTGTTATTGGTCATGAAATCCCTTCCCGAATGTAGGCTGCGGAGATGCTCCCCGCCGTCTGGGCCTAGCCCCAAATGGGGCTGTCCCGTTCAGTTATACCTGCCGCCCAAAGAAGTGGTGAACCAAAACTTAGGCCGCGGCGTCCGTCAGTCGGGCAAGGGTCTCATCGCGCCCCAGCACCAACATCATGTCAAAAACCGATGGGGTGACTGCCCTGCCAGCCAAAGCCGCCCGAAGCGGCCCCGCCAGCTTGCCAAATTTGGTGTCATGCGCGGCAGCAAAGCCGTTCAGTACCTCCTCCAGCGTTTCTTTGTTCCAGCTAGCATTTTGCAATTGCGGCGTCAATTCCGACAGTATGCCACGGGATACCGTATCGAGGTTCTTTGCCGCTTTCTCATCCGGAGTGATCGGGCGCTCGGCCAAGACAAAGGTCGCTTTTTCAAGCAGTTCCGGGAATGTCTTCGCGCGATCTTTGAGGCAATACATCGCCCGCTCCAAACCCTCCGCTTGGGGTGCCGTAAGGGCAGGCTGACCTGCGGCCTCCAGATAGGCTTCGATTTCGCGCCGCAGCGCGGCATCATCGGCCTGCGCGATATGCTGGCCGCAAAGATTTTCGAGCTTTTTCAGGTCGAACTGCGCGGGGCTTTTGCGAATACCGTCAAGGTCAAACCATTCCTGCGCCTGCGCGTCGGTAAAAAATTCATCGTCCCCGTGGCTCCAGCCCAGCCGGGCAAGGTAGTTGCGCATCCCCGCTGCCGGGTAGCCCATTACCTGATATTCCTGCGCCCCCAAGGCCCCGTGACGTTTCGACAGCTTCTTGCCGTCCGCGCCGTGGATCAGCGGGATATGCGCCCAGACCGGCACGTCCCAACCCATCGCCTCAT
The DNA here is from genome assembly GCF_025142135.1 of Sulfitobacter sp. W002. NCBI lineage: Bacteria > Pseudomonadati > Pseudomonadota > Alphaproteobacteria > Rhodobacterales > Roseobacteraceae > Sulfitobacter > Sulfitobacter sp. W002. The sequence goes on from NZ_CP081126.1 coordinate 1,750,575, forward strand.
AGATCATCATCTGGCGGGCGGCGTTGTTGAGGTGGTCATCGCCGCGCACCACATGGGTCACGCCCATATCGTGATCGTCCACCACCACGGCGAGCATATAGACCGGCGTGCCGTCCGAGCGCAGCAGGACCATATCGTCAAGCTGATCGTTGCGGATGGTCACATCCCCCTGCACCTGATCGCGGATCACGGTGGTGCCTTCCAGCGGCGCCTTGATGCGGATCACGTAGGGCGCGTCGGGGTGGCTTGCCGGATCGGCGCCGCGCCAGGGCGAGCGGTAGAGCGTGCTGCGTCCCTCGGCCTTGGCGGCCTCGCGGAATGCGGTGATTTCTTCTTGGCTGGCGAAGCACTTATAGGCTTTGCCCGCCGCAAGCAGCTCGTGTGCGACGTCGGCGTGGCGGGGGGCGTTTTCGAACTGGCTGACGATTTCGCCGTCGTGATCCAGACCCAGCCAAGACATGCCGGCGAGAATCGCCTCCGTCGCCTCGGGGGTGGAACGCGCGCGATCGGTGTCTTCGATGCGCAGCAGGAATTTACCCCCACGGCCACGGGCATAAAGCCAGTTAAACAGGGCGGTACGGGCCCCGCCGATGTGCAGGAACCCGGTAGGAGACGGGGCGAAACGGGTCACAACAGGGGCGTTCATGGCGGTGGGCCTTTCGGTCAGAGATATTGTGCTCGGAGCGGCGTTTACCATTTGGTAACCCTACCGGTCCTAGGATTTGAAGTCTGTCTACCCAGTGCGATCCGCGGGGGCAAGCATGGGCCTTTGGAACCAGTTCAGCACCGTGATGCTGCGCCAGCGGGGGCATCTGTTCGGCTGGGTGCCGGTCTGTCTCGCCTTGGGGATCGGATGGTATTTTTCGCTGGCGGCGGAGCCTTCGATACCATTGCTTTGGGCCACCGCACTCGCCGTCGCCGCGCTTGCGGTTGTGGCGCGGGCATTGCCTGAAGTCACTGCACCCTTCGCGGTCGGTTTGGCCTTGGTTCTGCTGGGATTGCTCCTCGCGGCGTTTCGGGCGCATTCGATAAGCGCCCCCGTGCTCGGCTGGCGCTACTACGGCGCTGTCGAAGGGCGTGTCGTGGCGCTTGACCGCAGTCAATCTGATGCGCCGCGTATCACGCTTGATCAGGTCCGGCTGGAGCGTGTGCCGCCCGCGCGGACGCCGAGCCGGGTCCGGGTCTCGCTCCACTCGAAACTCCCCGGCGCGGTTGCGCCCAAGCCGGGCATGCAGGTGATGACCACCGCGCATCTGTCGCCGCCCGCGGGCCCGGTTGAGCCCGGCGGATTTGATTTTCAGCGCCACGCTTGGTTCGCGGGGCTGGGGGCGGTCGGCTATGCCCGGGTGCCGCTATTGGGCATCGCAGAACCAGCCGAAAGGGACCCCGGTCTGGCCCTGTTTCGGCTGCGCATGGCCGCATCGGCACGGGTCCGCGCGCATCTGCCCGGTGACATTGGCGGTTTTGCGGCCGCCATCACCACCGGCGACCGCAGCGCCATTTCGCAAGCCGCGCTACAAAACCTGCGCAGCAGCAATCTGGCGCATCTATTGGCGATCTCGGGGCTGCACATGGGGCTGCTCAGCGCGGTGGTCTTTGGCGCGGCGCGGTTGATCCTTGCTCTGCATCCGGTCTCGGCCACAGGGTGGCCCAGCCGCAGCATCGCGGCGGCGGCTGCACTTATCGCCGCCACGGGCTATCTCGCGCTCTCGGGCGGGAATGTCGCGACCGAGCGGGCCTATATCATGTGCGCCGTCGCTTTATGCGGGCTGATGATCGGGCGGCGGGCGATCTCGTTGCGGGCCGTCGCCGTGGCGGGGATCATCGTGCTGACCCTGCGCCCCGAGGCGCTGATGGGGCCGGGGTTCCAGATGTCCTTCGCCGCGACCACAGCGCTTGTCGCTGTCTTTGGCTGGATGCGCGATTTCGAGGGTGAGGTCATCCCCAAGCGCCTTCGCCCGGTCGCTGCTGTCGTAATCTCTTCAGCCGTTGCGGGTTTCGCCACCGCGCCGATCTCCGCCGCGCATTTCAACACGGTCGCCCATTACGGGCTTGTAGCAAACCTGCTTTCGGTCCCGTTGATGGGCGTCTTGGTCATCCCCGCCGCTGTGCTGGCCGCCATCCTCGCGCCCATCGGGGGCGAGGGGCTCCCGCTTTGGGCCATGGGGCTCGGCCTGAGGTGGATACTATCGGTCGCGGATCTGGTGGCGCATCTGCCCGGCGCGCGCAGTTTCGTGCCGGGGCCGGGGGGATGGGTGCTGCCGCTTCTGTCGCTTGGATTTCTATGGCTCATCCTGTGGCAAGGCCGCATGCGCTGGTTGGGCGCGCCCGCGATGCTGCTGTCATTCGCTCTTTGGCAGGGAGCCACGCGCCCCGATGTGCTTGTCGCCGATACTGGGACGCTGGTGGGTGTAATGACTCCGGCGGGCAGGGCGCTCAGCAAAGAACGGGGTGCTGGATTTGTTGCCCGCAATTGGTTGGAAAATGACGGCGACGGTGTCGATCAGGCTATGGCCGCCCAAAGGTGGGCCGCGCAAGAGGCTGGAATTATCCACCTTTCAGGAAAACGGGCGGTCGCCGCATTTACCGGCTGTCAGCCGGAAGATATCGTGGTGGCATCTGTCGAGATAACGACAGCCCAGACTTGGGGCTGCCCGATCTATGATCCCGTTCGCCTACGTGAAACCGGCGCATTGGCGTTAACCAAATCGGCGCAAGGTTGGCGGATCACCACCGCTAGGGACCGTGCCGGCCTGCGTTTGTGGAACAGCAGGCCAAAGCGTCAGTAGGTACGGATCAATCCCACCAGTCGGCCCTGAACCTTAACCTTATCCGAAGGCAGTACGCGGGTTTCATAAGCCGCGTTCGCCGCTTCCAACGCGACCGAAGACCCCTGCCTACGAAAACGTTTCAGCGTCGCCTCTTGATCCTCGACCAACGCGACCACGATATCACCGTTGTCGGCCACAGATGTCTCCCGGATCACCACGATGTCGCCGTCATTAATGCCTGCCTCAATCATCGAGTCGCCCCGCACCTCAAGCGCGTAATGCTCGCCTTGACCAGCGATCATTCCACCGGGAACCGTAACGCTATGCGAGACTTGTGAAATCGCCTCAATCGGAACACCGGCAGCGATCCGGCCCATGACCGGCACATCAAAGGCGTGCTGCGCCGTGACCGATTGTGCTGCGGGCGGCGGCGGGGGGTCGGGGCGATCACCGTCAATCACGCGCGGGGCAAAACCGGGCGCACCGCCGAGGCTTTCAGGGAGTTTGACCACTTCGATCGCGCGGGCACGATGGGCAAGCCGCCGGATAAATCCGCGTTCCTCCAGTGCCGTGATCAAACGGTGAATGCCAGATTTTGACCGGAGATCGAGTGCCAATTTCATCTCATCAAAACTCGGCGGGACGCCGTCGCGCTGCACGCGCTGATGAATGAAGGAGAGCAAATCGAGTTGTTTCTTGGTCAGCATGGCACGGCCCCTGAAGCTTTTATTGCTTTTGTTCTAGGGATGTTCTTGCTTTGTGTCAACCACTGCGGGCGTTAAATCAAAATGTACCGCTGCATATCTCCGGCATTCCTTGCTGGATCCGCGGGCGGACGGATCATCAATGCATCGGCCTGCGCCAAGACAGACAGGAGGGATGAATCCTGCCGATCATCCGGATAAAGCGCTCCATCGCGAAGCCGGGCTCGCATATAGTGCGTTCGCGGTCCATTCGGGCCAATGCCGCGCCCGAGGGGCGCTTCGCGCAGGGGGGCTTGTAGGTCTTGCAGCCCCAACATCCGCCGCAGCATGGGCAACACGAAGACAGCCCCGCAAACCATTGCAGAAACTGGGTTTCCCGGCAGGCCGATCATCGCGGACGCTCCGATTTTGCCTGCCATCAGGGGCTTGCCCGGGCGCATGGCGACCTTGTAGAAAGCCTGCTCCATGCCGAGCTCTGCCGCGACCGGCGCAATCAGGTCGTGATCGCCCACCGAAGCGCCGCCGATCGTGACAATAAGATCCGCACCGCGGGCCAGGGCGAATGCTTGTTTGAGCGAGGCCGCGGTGTCGCGCGCGATGGGCAACATACGCACCTCGGCGCCTGCATCCTCGAACATCGCGGCAAGGCCGTAGCTGTTGGAGGCGATGATCTGGTCTGGGCCGGGGCTCTCGCCGGGTTGTACCAATTCATCCCCTGTGGCGAGGATCGCGATGACAGGTTTGCGGGCAACTGGCACTTTCGCGACGTTCATCGCGGCGAGCAATGCCACGTCGGCGGGGCGCAGAATGCGCGGGGCGGTGAGCTCTTCCCCCTCAGCAAAATCACCCCCCGCAGGGCGGATATTGTCTTTGTCATCAATGCGGTGGCCAAGGGTGATAAGGTTGCCGCGCCGGGTGACATCCTCTTGGATCACCACGAAATCGGCCCCATCGGGGATCGGTGCGCCTGTGAAGATGCGGATGGCTTGCCCGGCGCGGAGCGTACCTGCGTAGCCATGGCCCGCCGCGGCCTCGCCAACCACCTTGAACATCGCGTCCGGCTCGACCTCAGCCCGGCGCAGTGCGTAGCCGTCCATAGAGGACGCGGCAAAGGGCGGTTGGCTACGCTGCGCCATCACGGGTCGTGACAAGACGCGGCCATTTGCGGCCCGCAGAGCGATTTCTTCGGTTTCTAGCGGGGTGACGAGGTCTAGAACAGCCGCAATTGCCGCTTCAACGCTGATCATGTCGCCTCATAACGGCCTGATTTGCCACCGTCTTTCAATGTGACCCGCGTGCCGCCAATTTCCATCGCCTTATCTACCGCTTTCGCCATGTCATAGACCGTGAGCGCGGTGACCGAGGCGGCAGTGAGGGCTTCCATCTCTACGCCCGTTTGACCGGTGGTCTTGACGGTGGCCGAGATCCGGATGCCCGGTAGGGTGGCGTCGGGCGTTAGATCAACGCTGACTTTCGTGATCGGCAATGGGTGGCAAAGCGGGATCAGATCCGCCGTACGCTTGGCCGCCATGATCCCAGCAAGCCTTGCGACGCCCAGAACGTCACCTTTCTTGGCCCGTCCTTCGGTAATAATTTCAAGCGTTTCGGGTGCCATCTTGATGTAGCTTTCGGCCTTGGCCACGCGAGAGGTGACGGCCTTGTCCGAGACATCGACCATATGCGCGTCACCCTCGGCGTCGAAATGCGTCAGGGCCATTACATGCCTCCCGGGATGAGGGGGCTGGCCAGTAGATCGCGGGTGGCCTGTTCGACATCTTCTTGCCGCATGAGGCTTTCGCCGATCAAGAAACAGCGCGCGCCATAAACCGCCATATCGGCGAGGTCCGCAGGGGTGTAGAGGCCGGATTCACAAACCAGCATCCGATCGGGCGGCACCGCTTCCGAGAGTTGACGTGTCACATCAAGAGAGGTCTCGAAGGTATTGAGATTACGGTTATTAATCCCGATCATCCGGCTCGTTAGCTTTTCGGCGCGGGCCAGCTCGGCGGCGTCATGTACTTCGATCAGCGCATCCATGCCCCAGTCCTGTGCGGCTTGCTCCAACTCGGCGGCCTGCGCATCAGAAACAGAGGCCATGATGATCAGAATGCAGTCCGCGCCAAGGCTGCGCGCTTCGGCGACTTGATAGGGGTCGTAAAGGAAATCCTTGCGCAGCACCGGAAGATCGCAGGCCGCACGAGCCTCGACCAAGAATTCTTTCGCACCTTGAAAACTAGGCGTATCGGTCAAAACCGATAGGCAGGTCGCGCCGCCTGCGGCATAAGCGCGGGCAAGGTCGGCGGGCTCGAAGTCTTCTCGGATCAGCCCTTTCGACGGGCTGGCTTTCTTGATCTCGGCAATCAGGCCATAGCCCTCGCGGGAAGCTTCGTGCAGGCGCTGCGCAAAGGGGCGCACGGGCGGTGCTGCACGGGCGGCGGCCTCCATGTCAGCCTGCGACTTTTCGGCCTTGGCAGCGGCGATTTCTTCCAGCTTATAGGCTTTGATTTTTTCCAGAATAGTGGCGGTCATGGCATCCTCACGGCTTTGTCCAATGTATGCCGGGCTTGCCTTGGCCCTGCAACCAGTCATTCACCCGGCTGAAGGGGCGCGAGCCAAAGAAGCCGCGCCGGGCGGAAAGCGGCGAAGGGTGCGGTGTCTCGATCTTGAGGTTTTGCGCCGGGTCAACCTGCGCCGCGGCCTTCTGCGCATGGGCGCCCCAGAGCAAATAGGCGCGGGGGCGATCCGAGAGGCGGTCCAGCACCTGAGCGATCAGCGTTTGCCAACCGAGTTTCGCATGGCCATTCGCACAGCCTGCCGGAACGGTCAGCACGTTGTTCAACAACAAGACGCCTTGATCGGCCCAGAACCGCAGATCGGGGTCTTCAGGCGGTGCACCAAGATCGTCGTGTAACTCTTTGAAGATATTGGCGAGAGATCGTGGTATCGGGCGTACGTGAGGCTCGGCTGAGAAGGCATAGCCGTGGGCATGGCCGGGCGTGGGATAGGGGTCTTGGCCGAGGATCACCACCTCTACCGCTGCGGGTTGAAGGTGTTCAAGTGCTGCGAATATCTTGGGCGCGGGCGGCAATATCTCACGCGGCTCGGCTGCAAGCTGTTCGGCGATGTGCGGCCAGTCCTCAGCGAAAAAGGGCAGTTCGGCCCATTCGCCAAGCGCGCTGAGGCTTGGCGGTGTCATTTCAACTGGCTGATCTGCGCCACTTTTTCGATCCGGTCACGCGCTGCGCCGCTGTCGATGCTTTCACGGGCCATTTCGACGCCGGTTTTCAAATCGGGGGCCACATCCGCCACGACCAAGGCGGAGGCCGCGTTGAGCAACACAGCGTCGCGGTAACCCGATGGAACGCCGTCTAGCAACGCTTTGAAATGTTTGGTGTTCTCGGTAGGTTCACCCCCGGCGATGGCCTCGAAGGGATGGACCGGCAGGCCCGCGTCTTCGGGGTGCAAGTCGCGCAAGTTAACCACGCCGTTTTCCAGTGCGGCGACCCAGCTAACGCCGGTGATGGTCAGCTCATCCGTGCCATCGGACCCGTGCACGAGCCACGCTTTTTCAGAGCCGAGTTGTTTCAGCGTCAGCGCCATCGGTTCAATCAGATCGCGGCTGTAGGCACCGGTAAGCTGGCGTTTGACTCCTGCGGGATTGGTGAGCGGGCCGAGGATGTTAAAGATCGTGCGGGTGCCAAGCTCGGACCTTGTGGGCATGACATGGGCGACGGCGGGGTGATGCATGGGGGCCATCATGAAACCGATGCCCGCCTCGGCCAATTCACGCTCAACCACCGCAGGGCCGACCATGACGTTGATGCCAAGCTGCGACAGCGCGTCGGAAGCGCCGGATTTCGAGCTGAGGTTGCGGTTGCCATGTTTGGCCACCACCGCACCTGCGCCCGCAGCCACGAAGGCGGCGGCGGTTGAGATGTTCAGCGTCCCCTTGCCATCGCCGCCCGTGCCGACGATGTCGATTGCCCCTTCGGGCGCGCGCACGGCATTGCATTTGCTGCGCATGACCTGTGCGGCGGCGGCATATTCGGTGACCGTTTCGCCGCGCGTGCGCAGGGCCATGAGAAAGCCACCGATCTGGCTTGGCGTGGCTTCGCCTTCGAAGAGGATTTCAAAGGCTTCGACAGCCTGATCCGAGGTGAGCGGCCCGTTGGCAGCGGCGTCAAGCAAGGGTTTCAGCGCGCTACTCATGCCGGGACCTTCATCTCATTCAGGAAGTTTTGCAGCAGGGCGTGGCCATGCTCGGACCGGATCGATTCTGGATGGAATTGCACGCCGTGCAGGGGCAAGTCGCGGTGTTGCAGACCCATGATCGTGCCGTCTTCGAGTGCTGCGGTGATCTCAAGACACTCCGGTAGGCTTGCGCGTTCCACCACCAGCGAGTGATAGCGCGTGGCCCCAAAGGGCGAGGGCAGCCCGGCAAAGACACCGCGCCCCTCATGTTGCATCTGGCCCAGCTTGCCGTGCACGATGTCATCGGCACGCACGACCTTGCCGCCAAAGGCTTGGCCAAGGGTCTGATGGCCCAGGCAGACGCCCAAGAGCGGCACCCGCGCTTCGGCAGCGGCATGGGTCAGCTCTAGGCATATCCCCGCTTGGTCAGGGTCACAGGGGCCGGGGGACAGCAAGATACCGGCGGGGTTCATGGCCATCGCTTCGTCCACACTGAGCGCGTCGTTGCGGTGCACCTGCACATCCGCCCCGAGGCTGCCCAGATAGTGGACCAAGTTATAGGTAAAGCTGTCGTAGTTATCGATGAGCAGCAGCACAGGCAGGCATTTCTTTGTATTAGGACTGGAGAAACCGCGCCGGAGCGCGGTATAGGTTTTGGCATACATGTTCAGGCTTGAACCCCATCGTCAAGAGTTTGGGGCAAGCCAATTGAGGGGAACGCCGGGCTTTCTGGCCATGGCGCAGACAGCAGGAGTAGCGCAGATGGCACGCGGAGTTCTGAGCGGGCTGATTTGGGGGGGTGTGACGTGCATCGGTGTGGCCGGTGCGGTGTCGTTGATGATGCCCTTGCCCTTGCCACCGCAGGTGGGCGATGCGCCCGGCTCTGGTCCCGCCCCGGCGCGGATCAATGTGACCGATGCAGGTGAGCAGGGGCGCAGCCGCGATTCTGCGCCTGTGTTGAATGCCCCCGCGCCGCGTGCCGATGTGCCTGAGCAAGACAGCCTAGCCGCGCTTGACCCCGACACGCAGACGTCGGCCAGCCTGCCAGAGACCGGCAGCGCTGAGGGGCTCAGCACCCCCGCGGCACCGGAGGGGCAAACCCCGATGTCTCCGGGCGCGGAAGAACCGGTGTTGCCCAATCCGCAGGCCGTGGCCCCCGATGCGCCGCAGGCCGCCGACGAGCTTTCGATCAGCACCGAACCCGCGCAGCCGCCTGCACCGGATGTGGCCGATATCGAAGGGGCGTTTGACGCGCCTGAGGGCATGGAAGCGCCGGAGGTCGAGGAAGACGAGGCGATCACCCTGCCAGCGGAAGAGGTCGCCGTTGAAGAGGATGCGGTGCCGGAACCGGCACCGGAGAGTGTTATCGTCGAAACTCCGCCTGTCGTTGATGCCGAGGAAGATGCGCCTACACCCGAGGCTGCTCCTCAACCCACCGCAGCAGACACCCCCGCGCCGGTGGAAGAGCCGCAGTCTGCAGAAGCCGCGCCAGAAACTGGCGATACGGAGAGCGATGGCCGACCGAACATCGGCACACCCGCAGTCACTTTGGCAGACCGTGATACGGGGGTGGTGATCAACCGCCCCGGTGCGACACCCGCGGCAGAGCCCGCCGAGGCTGACGAGATTGTGAACGACGATCCGCGCCCCGTGGTGGTCAACAGCCTTGCTCGTGACCAGCCCGAGGGCAAGCCGCTGATGAGTGTGGTCTTGATCGACGATGGCACTTCGGTCACCGCGGGCAGCGCCGGGCTGGCCGCGCTGCGCAGCTTTCCTTATCCGCTGAGCTTTGCGGTCGACAGCGGCCTCTCGGACGCGGCCGAGCGGGTGGAAACCTATCGCGAGGCCGGGTTTGAGGTCTTGGCGCTGGTCGATCTGCCGCAGGGCGCACAGCCAAGCGACGCCGAGACCGCCTTTGCCGCCACGCTCGACCGGATCGGGCCCGTGGTCGGTGTGCTGGAAGGGACCCAGAGCGGCTTTCAAGGCAGCCGGGCGCTGGCCGATCAAGTGACGGATATCCTTGCGCAGTCTGGCCACGGGCTGGTGACGCAGGACAAAGGGCTGAACACCATGCCGAAACTGGCGCGGAAGGCCGGGGTGCCTGCGGATCCGGTGTTTCGCGATTTCGACAGCAAGGACCAGACCGCACGGGTGATCCGCCGCTTCCTCGATCAAGCGGCGTTCAAGGCCGGGCAAGAGGGGGCGGTGATCATGCTGGGCCGTCTGCGGCCCGATACCGTTTCGGCGCTGCTGCTTTGGGGCTTGCAGGACCGGGCCAGCGATGTGGCCTTGGTCCCGATTTCGGCAGTGCTGCTGCGCGAGGAGTGACCCCGCGCAGGGTATGGCCCTGATTTAGATGATCTCGTCTTCGTCGAAAAGCGGGTCTTCTTCCAACTGGTTGACCAGTTCATCCACCGTCGCCTCTGCCGCGCGGGGGCTGAGCTTGGCGAGGTGAAAGACCGCGTCGCCTTCGTTGACGATCGGCAGAATGGCACGCCCAATAAGAATGCCCGGCGCATCGGCCAGCAGTTCGGCCTCTTCTTTGCCAAAGGGGTCTGACACGATGGCAAGCAGATCGCCTTCGGCCACCGTCTCACCCTCGGCACGGAAGGTGCGCAGCAGGCCGCCCGCAGGCGCACGAAGCCAGTGGGAGGCGGTGCAGATATAGGGCGCACTGCGGGCGCTGGCGATGCCCTTGGCGGGCAGCATGTCTTGTCCGCGCATGACCCGCAGGATGCCCGCAAGCCCGGCACGAACGGCCATCTCGTCAAAGCGCAGCCCTTCGCCCGCTTCATAAAGCAGAATCGGCGTGCCTTCGCGCGCCGCGACCGCGCGCAACGACCCATCGCGCAGCGGCGAGGTCAGCACCACCGGCGCGCCGAAATCCATCGCCATCTTATGGGTCACCTTGTCCGCGGGCGAAACGCGCACCTGCGGCAGGTTCGTGCGGTGGATCGCCGCCGAATGCAGATCGACACCAAAGTCGCAGCGCAGCACCACCTCTTGCAGGAAAATATGCGCCAGCCGTGCGCCGAGGCTGCCCGAAGGCGAGCCGGGGAAACAACGGTTCAGGTCGCGGCGGTCGGGCAGGTAGCGTGAGCGGTTGAGAAAACCGAAAGAGTTCACCACCGGCACCACGATCAGCGTGCCACGCAGGGCAGAGAGTTGCGGCGCGCGCAGCAGACGGCGGGTGATCTCAACGCCGATGACCTCATCCCCATGCACGGCGGCAGAGACGAACATCGTCGGCCCCGGACGTTTGCCGTGATAGATCTCGAGCGACAGATGCACCGGCGTGTGATCCGGCAGGATTGAGACGGGCAGGTCGACCGCAAGGCTGCTGCCGGGGGCAACGGAATGCCCCGCAATCTGAAAGGGGGCACGGTTCGGCATGGTCAGTTGTTCCCTTTACCGCCAAAGCGCGCGGCATCGGCTGCGGCACGGCGGATCGCGCCGGATTTATGCACCGTCTCCATGAACTCGGCCTCTGGATCGCTGTCATAGACAACGCCGCCCCCGGCTTGGATGTAGAGCGTCTCGTCCTTCACCACCGCCGTGCGCAGGGCGATGCACATGTCCATGTCGCCGCCCGCGCTGAAATAGCCCACGCCACCGCCATAGACGCCACGCTTTTCGGGCTCCAACTCGTCGATGATCTCCATCGCGCGGACCTTGGGCGCGCCCGAAACGGTGCCTGCGGGCATCCCAGCAAAGAAGGCATCAAGCGCATCTTTGCCCTCTTTTAACTCACCGACCACGTTGGAGACGATGTGCATGACGTGGCTGTAGCGCTCGACAATGAACTCTTCGGTGGGGCGCACGGTGCCGATTTTGGCGACCCGGCCCACATCGTTGCGGCCCAAATCGAGCAGCATGAGGTGTTCGGCCAGTTCTTTTGGATCGCTTAGCAGATCGGCCTCCAACGCGCGGTCTTCCTCCGGCGTGGCGCCGCGCTTGCGGGTGCCCGCGATCGGGCGAATGGTGACTTCGTTGCCAAAGACCCGCACGAGGATCTCTGGGCTCGCGCCGACCACATGGAAGCCGCCGAAGTTGAAATAGAACATGAAGGGCGAGGGGTTGGTGCGCCGCAGGCTGCGGTAAAGCGCGAAGGGGGGCTGGGTAAACCCTTGGGCCCAACGCTGGCTTGGCACCACCTGAAAGATATCGCCCGCCTTGATGTAATCGCGCGCCTTTTCGACGGCGGCCTTGTACCCGTCGTGGGTGAAATTGCTCACCGACTCCGGCGCGTCTTCGGCCTCTCCCAAATCGCGGGAGGTCTGCGGCATGGCGCGTTCCAGATCACGCACCGCGTCCATCACACGCTCGGCGGCTTGGGCATAGGCGGCGCGCGCGGTCTGGACTTCGGACACCCAAGCGGGGGAGACGATGGTGACTTCGCCCTTCACCCCATCCAGCACGGCCACGACCGAGGGGCGCATCATCACCGCATCAGGCAGGCCCAGAGGGTCAGGATTCACATTGGGCAGATGTTCCACCAACCGGATCATGTCATAGCCGAGATAGCCAAAGAGACCGGCGGCGGCTTGGGGCAGATCATCGGGCAGGGTGATGCGCGATTCCGCGATGACATCGCGCAGACGGTCCAGCGGATCGCCGGGCATGTCCTCAAAGGCATCCGCATCATAGCGCGCCGCACGGTTCAGGGCTGCGGTCTCACCCTGGCAACGCCAGATCAGGTCGGGCTTCATGCCGATGATGGAATAGCGTCCGCGCACGTCGCCGCCTGTGACAGACTCCAGCACAAAAGCATTCTCCGCCGCGCCCGTCAGTTTGAGCATCAGCGACACCGGCGTGTCGAGGTCCGCGGCAAGGCGGGTGTAGACAATCTGGTTTTCGCCCGCTTCATAAGCGCGGGCGAAAGTGTCGAAATCCGGGGTCAGGGCCATCAAATTTGCCTATCAGGGAAAGTTCACATGCACGGCACTGACCGCGCGCTGGTCGATCTGGGGATCGGCATCGCGCATCACTGCATTGCTGTAGATATCGAAAAGACCTTGGGCCAGCGCCTGATCCAACTGCTGTGACAGGCGGGTCATCAGCGCTTGGGTCTGGTCGTCTTCGCCCGCGGGGGTCACGGCATCAAGGCGCAGCACCACGACGCTGTCCCCTGCGGGCAGGACCGCGACGCCACCCTCGTCGAGGTCAAAGACCTGATCCATAAAATCGTCGGGCGTGCCGTCGACATAGGAACTGCGGGTCAGGCCTTCGCCAAGCTGCGGCGTGAGACCGGCGGCCTCAAAACCGTCCGCTTCGGCCAATGTGCCGGTCAGGCTCTCGGCCTTGGCGGTCAGCGCCTCTACGATCTGGGCATTGCGCCACGCGGTCTCAACCGCATCGCGGGCCTGCTCGAAAGGTTCGGGGCGCTCTGGCTTGGTCTCATCAAGGCGCATGGCGAAAACGCCGCCGTCTTCCAACTGGTCGATCTGCGGGAACGCATCGGCGCTCAGGCTCGCTGCGGCTTCGCGGAAGGCGCCATAGGCGGCGATGCCTTCGCTGCTTTCTTGGGTCCAGTCGATGGTGCCGAGGTTCATCTTGGTTTCCTCGGCCAGATCTTCGAGCGTGGCCCCTCCGGCGAGACGGTCGTCGATCTCCTGTGCGCGGGCTTCGACGGCGCGGGTCGCGCGGGAAATGGCGAGGGTTTCTTCCAGCACCTCACGGGCCTCTTCGAAAGGCACGTTCTGCGCAGGCAAAACCGCGTTCACGCGGAAGAGGGCCGGCCCAAGCGAAGTGGGGAGGGGACCGACGATGTCGCCGCTCTGGGCCCCAAACACCGCATCACCGGCGGCGTCGAGATCGGATTTGGCCACGTCGCCCATATCCACATCCGCCAGAGCCAAGCCGCGTTCTTCGACCAGCGCCTCAAAGGTGGTGCCGTCAACTTCGAGCGCTGCTGCGGCCTCCGTGGCGGCCTCTTCGTTGGCAAAGACCAGACGCTCGACCAATCGACGCTCGGGCTGGTCGTATTCATCGCTGCGGGCGTCATATTCGGCGCGCAGCTCTTCTTCGGGCACCTCAACCTCGTCCAGCAGGTCTTCGGGGCGGAGCCATGCATAGGTGATGCTTTTGCTGGCGGGCAGCATGAAGTCATCGGTGTTGGCGTCGTAATAGGCCTGAAGCTCTTCGGCTGTCGGTGCGGCCACGGGGGTGTCGAGGTCACTCTCGCTGAGGCGGGCCCAAGTAAAGCTACGCTGTTCGGCGACGTAGTCGACCAACGTGCGGGCATAGGTGTCGGGCATGGAGACACCGCCCAGAACCGCACGCTGCAACAGGTCGCGCGCAGCTTCTTCGCGGATCGAACGCTCGAACTCGGCCTCGCTCATGCCGCTTTGCTGAAGGGCGAAACGATAGCCTTCGCGGTCAAAATTGCCATCGATCCCTTGGAACGCCGAAATGGCCACGATCTCATCGCGCAGGGTGGCATCGCCGATGGAGAGGCCCATTTCGTCGGCTTCGTGATCCAGCGCGCGGTTGCGGACGATCCGTTGCAGAACGGCGCGGTCCAGACCCATCTCTTGGGCGCGGGCAAAGGACAGGCTCTCGCCGGTTTGTGCTTCAATCGCGCGGATTTCCTGCTGCAATTGGCGGGCGTATTGATCGACCGAGATCGACTTGTCCCCGACCGTGCCAATGCTGCGCAGATTGCCACTGAGATTGATCGCGCCAAAGCCGCCTAGACCTAAGATAAGCAGGCCCATCAAGGCCCAAACGGCGGTTTTCGAAAAGCTGAAGCCTTTTTTGGCCATGACACGGTCCCTCGTTGATTTCGGACCTGTCTATGCGTTGCGTGGCAGGGCTGCAAGCCTGTCGAAAAGCACTTCGAGACCGGCGGTGTCGAGGTTTGCAAAGGCGATGCGCAACTGGCTTTCACCGCGCGCGTCTCCCTCGGGCTGGAACATGGTGCCGGGCAGGCAAAGCACGCCTGCATCGCGCACCAATTGCGGGGCCAGTTCTGCCGAGGAGAGGTTAAAGGGATGTCGCAAATAGGCGAAATAGCCACCCAGCCCGAGCAATTCCCAACCCAGCGGTTCGATCTTGGGCATCAGCGCGGAAATCGCGGCGCGGCGTGCGAGGATCTCTTCGCGTTCGCCGGCGAGCCACGGGCCAAGGTTTTGCATCCCCCAGAGCGCGCCATGCTGGCCGATCTGCGCCGGGCAAATGGCCACGGTATCGAGAAACTTCTCAACCTCTGCCAGCCGCGCCTTGCTGGCGATCAGCGCGCCGACGCGGTGGCCGGTCAGGCGGTAGGCTTTGGAGAAGGAATAGAGGTGGATCAGCGTGTCGTGCCAGTCGGGGTCGCGGAACAGCGCATGCGGCGGGCCGGGGCGGCTGTGAAAATCGCGGTAGGTCTCGTCGAGGATCAGCGCGATGCCGTGACGGCGCGCGAGGTCGAAGAATTCCTGCACGAGGGCGGCGGGATACTCCACGCCGCCGGGGTTGTTGGGGGTGACCAGCGCGATGGCGCGGGTGCGCGGGGTGATGGCGGCTGCGACCTTGTTGGGGTCGGGCAGCATGTCGGCTTCGACGGGCAGCGGCACGGCGGTGACCCCGCTCATGTCGAGCCACATTTTGTGGTTGAAGTACCAAGGCGTCGGGATGATCACCTCATCGCCTTCACCGCAGAGTGTGGCAATGGCGGCGGCAAAGGCTTGGTTGCACCCGGATGTGATGCAGACCTGTTCGTCGGTCACCACGCCCCCGTATTTCTCTGCCGTTTGCCGTGCCAGTTCGGCGCGCAGTTCCGGCAGGCCCAGCACGGGGCCGTAGAGATGCGCCTCATCGTTGTTCAGCGTGACCTCGGCCATCGCCCGGCGCAGCCCCTCTGGAGGCGGATCGACGGGGGCGGCTTGGCTCACGTTGATCAGCGGGCGGTCATCGGTGAATGTCACGCCATCCAGCCAGCGCCGCGCCTCCATCACCGGAGGGAAGAAAGTGGTGGCGGTGCGCGAAAGCGGCATAGGTGTATCCGGTCAGGTAAGGGGCAGGGGAAGGTGGCGCAGAGCCCCTCAGTCCTTGCCGCGGTAGGGCTCGACATATTGCAGCGCCATGTCCCACGGGAAGAAGATCCACGTGTCTTGGCTGACGCCGGTGATGAAAGTATCGACCTGCGGCTCGCCCTCGGGCTTGGCATAGACGGTGGCGAAATGAGCGTTGGGGTAAAGCTCGCGCACCAGTTCGATGGTCTTGCCGCTGTCGACCAGATCATCGACGATCAGGATGCCGGTGCCATCACCCATCATCTCAGCGTCGGGGGATTTCAGGACCTTGGCCTCGCGCCGTTGGTCGGCGGCGCCGCCGCCCGAATGGTAGGACATGACCGAGATCGTATCGACGGTGCGGATATCCAACTCACGCGCGACGATCATCGCGGGGGCCATGCCGCCGCGGGTGATCGCCACCACGGCACGCCACGCGCCATCGTCGGGACCAAGACCATCGAGCCGCCACGCCAGCGCACGGCTGTCGCGGTGGATCTGATCCCAGGAGATGTGAAAGCCCTTTTCATGGGGCAGGCGCGAGGCGTCCTTGGATTTGGTCATGATGGTCCTTTGCAGCAGCTGGCGCGGGCACCCGCGCGAATTAATTTGGGCGGCTTATTCCTTGGACATGTCGGGCGCGTCAACCGCCTTCATGCCGACAACGTGATAGCCCGCGTCGACATGCAGGTTCTCTCCCGTGGTGCCGCTGCCCAGATCCGACAGCAGGAAGAGGGCGGCCTTGCCGACATCCTCGGTCGTGACATTGCGGCGCAGGGGGGAGTTGTACTCGTTCCATTTCATGATGTAGCGGAAATCACCGATGCCGGAGGCCGCCAGCGTCTTGATCGGCCCCGCCGAGATCGCGTTGACGCGAATGCCGTCCTTGCCCAGATCTTCGGCAAGGTATTTAACGCTCGCCTCCAACGCGGCCTTGGCCACACCCATCACATTATAATGCGGCATCACCTTTTCGGCGCCGTAGTAGGTCAGCGTCAGGGCGCTGGCACCGGGCGACATCATCTTTTCCGCGCGCTGCATCACGGCGGTGAAGGAATATACCGAGATATCCATCGACATGGCGAAGTTACCACGGCTGGTATCAACATAGCGGCCCCGTAGTTCACCCTTGTCGGAAAAGCCGATGGCGTGAACGATGAAATCAAGCCCGTCCCAGCGTTCTTTCAGCCCATCAAACATCGCGTCGATCGACGCCTCGTCGCCCACGTCGCAGGGCAGAACGATGTCGCTGCCAAGCTGCTCGGCTAAAGGCCCCACACGTTTCTTGAGCGCGTCACCTTGGTAGGAAAAGGCAAGTTCCGCCCCCGCATCGGCCAGCGCTTTGGCCACGCCCCATGCGATGGATTTGTCATTCGCCAGACCCATGATGAGCCCGCGCTTGCCCCGCATCAATTCGTTTCCCATTCCGCCGCCTTGTCTATGTTCCGTTTAGGTTGTCTTGGTCTAGGCGATTGCAGCGCGGCCATCAAGACTGCACAGGCGGCTTCACCCCCGTGATTTGCCATAAGATCGGCGGCTAACTGACGGAAATCGGGTAAGGTTGTCCTTTGAGTTGCCGATCGTTAACAAATGTCTTAGCGAATAAGTCAGACTCCGGCGAAGAACCGGTTACGGGCTCGAACACTCTAAGAGGGGATGCCGAATGGAAACGCGGACTGGTATATTTGCGGGGGACGATCCCTTTGCGATTGCGCAGCGTTGGCTTTCCGAAGCAGAGACGAGCGAGCCGAATGACCCCAACGCCATCGCGCTGAGCACGGTAGATTCGCAAGGGCTGCCAAACGCCCGCATGGTGCTGTTGAAAGAGATCGAACCGGACGCCTTTGTCTTTTACACCAATTACGAAAGCCAAAAGGCCCAGGAACTGGATGGCGCGGGCAAGGCGGCTTTTGTCATGCATTGGAAATCATTGCGCCGTCAGGTGCGGGTGCGCGGGCTGATCAGCCGCGAAGACGGGCCAAAGGCCGATGACTACTACGCATCGCGCTCGCTCAAGAGCCGCTTGGGGGCTTGGGCCTCGCGCCAATCGCAGCCTCTTTCAGGGCGCGGGGCGTTGATGGCCGAAGTCGCCAAAGTGACCGCGCAGCAGGGGGTGAACCCCACACGTCCGCCGTTCTGGGGCGGCTACCGGATCACCCCGCTGGAAATCGAATTCTGGGCAGATGTCGAATTCCGCCTGCATGACCGTTTTCAATGGCGCCGCGCGGATGCCGCAGCGCCCTGGGCCGTCACACGGCTCAATCCTTGATAGGACGGCACGGATTAGCGATGAAAGATGTGTCTGATACCCAACCGGCAGAAACGCCGGGACTAAACGATCCCCTTGAGGGCGTGGTCAAATGGTTCGATCCGCTCAAAGGCTTCGGCTTTGTCGTGGCCGACGCGGGCGGGGCCGACATATTGCTGCACGTCAATGTCCTGCGCAATTTCGGCCAAAGCTCTGTCGCTGATGGGGCCCGGGTGACGGTGCGGGTGCAGCAGACCGATCGCGGCGCGCAGGCGGTCGAGGTGCTCGCCGTCACGCCCCCCAGTGAGCCGCCCGCCGCCGTGGTCGAATTCGCAGGATTTGACCCCGATCAACTTGCCGCTGCCGAGTTCGAGCCCGCCCGTGTGAAATGGTTCGACAAGGCCAAGGGTTTTGGGTTTGCAAATGTCTTTGGCTGCGCGGAAGATGTGTTTCTGCATATCGATGTACTGCGCCAATCCGGACTTTGTGATTTGCAACCGGGCGAAGCGCTTGCCATGCGGGTGATTGTTGGCGATCGGGGCCATCTGGCGGCGGAGGTAAGTTCATGGGACGCGGTGATAGACGGCTGAATGTACGACATCTGACAGGGCAAATTGCAGGGGCGGCGCTAGCCAGCCTGCTGCTGACCGGTGCGGCGCTGGCCGAGGTCTGTCGCGCCGATAGCGTGAGCCTGCGGGGCGACTGGGGCAAGGCGCGGTTCTCCGTCGAAGTGGCGGATGACACGGCGGAACGCGCCAAGGGGCTGATGCACCGGCGCTCTCTGCCGCTGAGTGCGGGGATGCTCTTTATCTATGAGACCCCCCAACCGCTGAGCTTTTGGATGCGCAACACGCTGATCCCACTCGACCTGCTGTTCATCGACGATCGGGGCGTGGTGCAGAAAATTCACCACTCCGCCATACCACTGGATGAGACACCGATTCCGGGCGGGGATGATCTGCTGTCGGTCTTGGAGATTAACGGCGGTCTGGCGAAACGTCTGGGCATCACCGGAGGCAGCGAAATCCGCCATCCGGCCTTTGCTGGGAACACCCCGGCCTGGCCTTGCTAAAGACTTCGTCGTTTTTCTGAGTTTAAGGTCAATCGGGGCTTTTCAATCGGCGGGCTTATGGCTAAAGAAGCCCCAGTCGGAGCGTGGCGCAGCCTGGTAGCGCACCTGTTTTGGGTACAGGGGGTCGGAGGTTCGAATCCTCTCGCTCCGACCACTTTCTTCCAGTCTTGAGATTATCTCAGTCCTTAGCGATCTAGGGGCTGTATCGGCTGGGATATTTCCACTCTGCACAAGATATAGTGTCTGCCGCCTGTGCTTTGGCAGATTTGCGCCAATGCCCGCGATGACCGTGATGATTCTGTCGCGGTTTTGCATTGAGCTGACGGGCAGGGGTGCTGGACCGCCTTCGGCGGCGATGTGCGGCCAGCTTCGGCGGGGCTGTCGCCCGCTCGGGCGCCCGGGGCTGTGGATGAATTCGACCAATCCCTCAAGCACCGCCCCTAACTCTGCCGGGGCAATGGATTATTTGGAATTCAGCGCTGCACCGGGCTTGCGGGTATCTCTGGGGATATCCTGAGGCTGAATCACTTCGCGCGCGGATGGCGCAAATAGGGGCGCATCGGTCAACTGTCTTGCCGGAAATAAAACGTAAAAAAACCGTTGACCGATTAGGTCTATCTACGTCAGTTTGTGGGGGTCAAGTAGAGCGCCACAAGATGTTGTGTGCAACGCAGCCGGTGCTTTGGCAGTGGGGACAGAATACAAGAACCAGTGTTTCAATGGGATTCCAGCCGCCTGCGTCAGCAGGTGGCACGGCGAAGCTCTGTCCAAACTGCCAACAAACGGGGGGAGGCGGTCTGCTTAGAGCGGGTCGGCTAAAGATTTTAAAAGTTTAGAAAAGGGCAGCGACGATGAAGATTGAACGGAATTTCACCAAAGCCGGGCAGGACGCCTATGCGGATTTGGACTTTGTCACCACGGTGTCAGAGATCCGCAACCCTGACGGTTCGGTGGTGTTCAAGCTCGACAACGTCGAAGTCCCGAAATCCTGGAGCCAGGTCGCAAGCGACGTGATCGCGCAGAAGTATTTCCGCAAGGCGGGCGTGCCAAGCGCCACGCGCCGCGTCAAAGAAAAGGGCGTGCCAGAGTTTCTCTGGCGGTCGGTCCCTGCCGAGGGCGCCGAGATGGGGGGGGAGACCTCCTCCAAGCAGGTCTTTGACCGTCTGGCGGGCGCTTGGGCCTATTGGGGATGGAAGGGTGGTTATTTCTCGACCGAAGAAGACGCCCGCGCCTATTACGACGAAATGCGCCACATGTTGGCCAGCCAGCGCGCGGCTCCCAATAGCCCGCAATGGTTTAACACCGGGTTGCACTGGGCCTACGGCATCGATGGCCCGGCGCAGGGGCATTACTACGTCGACTTCAAAACCGGGAAACTGACCCGTTCGAAGTCTTCCTATGAGCACCCGCAGCCTCATGCCTGCTTCATCCAATCGGTCGCCGACGATCTGGTGGGCGACGGCGGTATCATGGACCTCTGGGTTCGTGAGGCGCGGCTTTTCAAATACGGCTCAGGCACAGGCACCAACTTTTCATCGCTCCGCGGAGAGGGCGAGAAGCTGTCGGGCGGCGGCAAGTCGTCGGGTTTGATGGGGTTCCTTAAGATCGGGGACCGCGCCGCTGGCGCCATCAAATCCGGCGGCACCACCCGTCGCGCGGCCAAAATGGTGATCGTCGACGCCGACCACCCCGATATCGAAGATTTCATCAACTGGAAGGTGCTCGAAGAGCAGAAGGTGGCAAGCATCGTCGCCGGCTCCAAGATGCACGAGCAGAAGTTGAACCTCTTGTTCGACGCGATCAAGGCATGGGACGGCGCCGCGGTGGATGCCTATGACCCCGCCAAGAACGACCAACTAAAGGCCGCGATCCGCGAGGCCAAGAAGGTCGCGATCCCCGAAACCTACGTCAAGCGCGTGCTGGATTACGCCAAGCAGGGCCATACCGGCATCGAATTCCCGACCTATGACACTGATTGGGACTCTGAGGCGTACAACTCGGTCTCGGGCCAGAACTCCAACAACTCGATCCGGGTCACCAACGCCTTCCTCAAGGCGGTGGAAAAGGACGCCGATTGGGAATTGATCAGCCGCACCGAGAACCGTGTGGTGAAAACCATCCGGGCCCGCGATCTTTGGGATCAGGTCGGCCATGCCGCATGGGCCTGCGCCGATCCGGGGATCCAGTACCACGACACGGTGAACGACTGGCACACTTGCCCCGAAGACGGTGCGATCCGCGGCTCGAACCCCTGTTCGGAATACATGTTCCTTGACGACACCGCCTGCAACTTGGCGTCGATGAACCTGCTGACCTTCCTCAAGGACGGCGTTTTTCAGGTCGAGGATTACATGCATGCCTCGCGTCTGTGGACCGTGACGCTGGAGATCAGCGTGATGATGGCGCAGTTCCCCTCCAAGGAGATCGCGCAGCGCTCTTATGACTTCCGCACACTTGGGCTTGGCTATGCCAATATCGGCGGGCTGTTGATGAACATGGGCTATTCCTACGACAGTGACGAGGGCCGTGCCCTTGGCGGGGCGCTGACCGCGATCATGACCGGCGTGGCCTATGCAACGTCGGCGGAAATGGCGGGCGAATTGGGGGCCTTTCCGGGCTATGCCAAGAACGCCGAGCATATGCTGCGCGTCATCCGCAACCACCGCACCGCCGCCTATGGCAAGGCGGATGGCTATGAGCAGCTTTCGGTCAAGCCAGTCCCGCTGGATCACGCCAATTGCCCACAGGCTGGGTTGGTCGACATCGCCAAATCCTGCTGGGACGAGGCGCTGAAGCTGGGTGAGGTGCATGGCTACCGTAACGCCCAGACCTCTGTCATCGCACCCACCGGCACCATCGGTCTGGTGATGGATTGTGACACCACGGGGATCGAGCCCGACTTCGCGTTGGTGAAGTTCAAGAAACTCGCCGGGGGCGGGTACTTTAAGATCATCAACCAATCCGTGCCCGCAGCGCTTGAGAAACTCGGCTACGGCTCGGCCCAGATCGAAGAGATCGTCAGCTACGCCGTGGGCCACGGCACCATCGGCAACGCGCCTGCGATCAACCATACCACGCTGGCGGGCCACGGCTTTGGCGCGAATGAGTTGGCCAAGGTGGATGCCGCGCTGAAGCAGGCATTTGATATCCGTTTCGTGTTTAACCAATGGACGCTGGGCGAGGCGTTTTGCACGCAGGTGCTGGGCATCCCGACCGAAAAGCTGAACGACCCAACCTTCGATCTGCTCCGCTCCCTCGGTTTCAGCAAGGCGGATATCGAAGCGGCCAATGACCACGTCTGCGGCACCATGACGCTGGAAGGCGCGCCGCACCTCAAGGCAGCGCATTACGGCATCTTCGATTGCGCCAACCCCTGCGGCAAGAAGGGCAAACGCTATCTGTCGGTCAACAGCCACATCCATATGATGGCGGCGGCTCAGAGCTTCATCTCGGGGGCGATCTCCAAGACGATCAACATGCCGAATAACGCCACCATTGAGGACTGCCAAAAGGCCTATGAGCTAAGCTGGTCCTTGGGGATCAAAGCCAATGCGCTTTACCGCGACGGTTCAAAGCTGAGCCAGCCGCTGGCAGCCGCGCTGGTCGAAGACGACGATGACGCCGCCGAAACGCTGGAAAGCGGCAACGCGCATGAGAAAGCCGCCGTGCTGGCCGAGAAGATTGTCGAAAAGGTGATCGTCAAAGAGATCATCAAATCGCACCGCGAGAAGATGCCGCAGCGCCGCAAGGGTTATACCCAAAAGGCGAATGTCGGCGGGCATAAGGTCTATCTGCGCACCGGCGAATACGAAGACGGCAAGCTGGGTGAAATCTTCATCGACATGCACAAGGAAGGCGCGGGTTTCCGGGCGATGATGAACAACTTCGCCATCGCGGTTTCCGTGGGCCTGCAATACGGCGTGCCGCTGGAGGAGTTCGTCGACGCCTTCACCTTCACCAAATTCGAGCCCGCCGGCATGGTGCAGGGCAACGACAGCATCAAACAGGCGACCTCGATCCTTGACTATGTGTTCCGCGAACTCGCCGTGTCCTACCTCGACCGGACCGATCTGGCGCATGTGAAGCCTGAAGGCGCGACCTTTGACGATCTGGGCCGGGGTGAGGAAGAGAACCTTGGGAATGTGAGCGAGTTGAGTGAGAACGCGGCGAATAAATCGCTTGAGGTGCTCAAGCAAATCAGCTCGTCCGGGTATCTGCGCAACCGCCTGCCGCAAGATCTTGTGGTGCTGCAAGGCGGCCAAAACGCGGACGCAGATGCGGGCCTGCAGGGCCTCGCGCCACAGATCAGCGGCAGCGGTGACATGGCCTTGGCGGTGAAGTCCTCCACTGCCGTGAGTTCCGGCGGGGTCAGCCTTGATGCGCGGGCCAAGGCCAAGATGCAGGGCTACGAAGGCGAAGCCTGCGGCGAATGCGGCAACTATACGCTGGTTCGCAACGGCACCTGCATGAAGTGCAACACCTGCGGCGGCACCAGCGGCTGTAGCTAAACGGGGTTGTGGCGCTCATTTGCGAGGGTTTTGAAGCCCGAGGGCGCCTAAGTGCTCGCAATTTAAAAAGGCAAAGCTTCAGGTCCATTGGGTCTGGAGCTTTATTTATGTCCGGGTGCTACGTCTGTACCCACTGGTTCAGACGTTTTGCGCTTTCCGATGTCGGAGATACGAAATCGCGTGGCCGTCTTACTGATCGCGGTCTGCAGACGCGCTGCGCGACGCCGAAGACACCCTCTGTGAACCTGACTTCCGCTGGTTCTTGGGGGCACCGGTTCGATGCGCCCCCGCCCGAATAGCGAAGACGCAGGCTGCTACCACGCTAGAGCCCAGCCGCTTTCACCGCCCATCCAGCCTCAGTCATGAAATCCTTCACTGCCCGCGCCCGGGCGCAAACGCCGCTCCCCAAGTGGTGTAGCCTCACAACAGGGCGCTATACTTGACTATTTTAATAAGGTTCATATCTTTACTTACTAAAATACGCAGGTTAAGCGGTGGCCCATTCAAATAGCCAGCCGTTGGAAGCGCGGTCAGCAAGAAAAAATCTTCTCCGCGAGGGACTTATGCGCCGTACCAACGACAGTCAAAACTGCACAGACAAAATTCACAGACATTCCACGCTGGTGGTCGGGGGCTTCGGGGCCTCCTTGGCCATGGCTTGCATGGCCACACCCGGCGCCGCGCAGGACAGTGATCTGATCATCCTGCCAACAGTCGAGGTCGAGACGACCGAAGAACCAACCCCCCAGCCGGCGGCAAAGCCTGCGCCTCGCGCCGCCCAGCCAGCGCCACGCCGAGCGGCCCAGCCGCGTGCCGCTGAACCCACTGTCTGCACAGCTGCATTGGCGGGCACCCCCGTCTGCGCCGCCGAAGAAGCCGCGGAACGCCAAGCGCAGGAACTGGCCGATGCGCAGGCCCGCGCGGCCGCAAAAGCGGCGGCAGGCGGCAGTTCGTACGTTGATCAAGACGCCCCATTCAAAGCCAATACGCTTGCCAACAGTCGGATGCCCGGCCCGCTGAAAGACAATCCGCGCACGGTGACAGCGATCACCCAAGAGGTCTTGGAAACCACCGGCACAACCAGCGTGCGTGAGTTGGCGCGGTCGACACCGGGCATTTCGCTTGGCTTCGGCGAGGGCGGGAACTCCTTTGGGGACAACATTTATATCCGCGGGTTCAAAGCCAACAACGACACCTATACCGATGGCATCCGCAGCCCCGGCACCGGTGTCGCCGAGACGTTCAACACTGAGCAGGTCGAAGTCACCAAAGGCCCGGCGGGCACAGTCGGCGGGCGCGGTACCACGGGCGGCGCGATCGATGTGATCACCAAAAGCCCGCAGGATGTTGATTTCACCAAAACGGTGACCACTGTCACCGACGCGACCACCGTGCGTCAGACCATCGACACCAACAAGGTTATCAACGACCGTCTGCAACTGCGTTTCAACGGAATGCTGCAAGATGGCGAAGTGGCCGGGCGCGATGAGATCACCGATGACCGCCGGGGTGCTGCACTGGCGCTGAAATTCGCGGCGACCGATGCGCTGACTTTGGAAGGCAACCTGAGCTACACCAAGATCGAGCAGACGCCCGATTGGGGGGTGCCCTACGTCAACAACGAAGACCTGGGCCTGGTCGGTCCGGTCACGGAATACGGCATCGACCGGGATACTTTCTACGGGGTGCCGGGCCGCGATTTCCAGACTGTCGAAGAGACGGTGGCCACGGCCAAGGCAACCTATGCCTTTGACAACGGCATGACGCTGACCAACACATTCCGTGCGGCACGGTCGACCAACGACTATGTTTTGACAGCACCCAGCAGCCTGATCGACAATGATTCCACCAATCCCGAAGATTGGGACGTCGGGCTCAGCTTCAAAAGCTGGAACCAGCAAACCGATGTGCTCGCCAACGTTCTGGAACTGAGCGGAGCCGCCCAATTCGCCGGCGCGTCGCATGCCTATGTGTTTGGCCTTGCCACCTCGCGTGAAGAGATTGAGAAGTTGAGCTACTCAAACCTCTCCAGCGAGGATTATGAGCCACCGGCTGGCCAACGCGGCTGCACCGTCAGCGCCGTCAATCCCGATCCCATCGGGGAAGGCTGCTGGAGCGGCGAAGAACCCGTATTGGGAACGGACCTTACGGAAACGACGGTCAAGACCACCTCCCTCTATGCGCTGGATACCGTGACCCTGTCGAACCGCCTAAAGGTCAACGGCGGGCTGCGGGTGGATATGTATGACATCTCGCGTAGTGGCGGCACCGGCGAAGATGCCTATGAGCTGTCGCGCGATGATGTCATGCTGAACTGGAACTTGGGGGCGACCTATGCCTTCACCGACCGTCTGAACATCTATGCAGCGGCGGCTACTTCGACCAACCCGGCGGGGCAGGAACTGGAAGCGGGCGGCGGTTTTTACGGCGGGCTGGATGATAACGGGTCAGGGCTTGCACCCGAAGAGAACACCTCGCTTGAAATCGGTGCGAAATACAGCTTCACGCCGAACCTTCTGTTCACTGCGGCGCTCTATCAAACCACCAAAGACCAAGCGCGTGAGGATATCGGGCCGCGCGGTGCGACCGTCACCTCCGACACGCTGAAGTACCGCATGCGGGGTCTTGAACTCGGCGTTGCGGGCAAGGTGACCGAACGGCTGAGCCTTTTCGGCGGCGCCAACTTCATGGACAGCGAAGTCTTGCGCAGTGCCGACAGCGACAACATCGGTCTGTCGGTGGCAAATGTCGCACATGAGCAGTTGAACTTGTTGGCCACCTATCAGGTGACGGACCGTTTGATGCTCGGCGGGCGGGTGAACTATCAAGGTGCGATTGATCTGGGCAGCGTGGCCGCCAATGGCCGGTCCATTCCCGACGCCTTTACCTTTGATTTGCTGGGTGAATACGAAGTCGCCGACAACACCATGTTGAAGTTGGCCGTCACCAATGTCGCGGATGAAACGGTCTATGACGCCGCTTACCGTTCGGGCACGCCATTCACCTATGTCGCGCCGGGCCGTGAAGTCTCCGTCTCTCTGGAAATGAAGTTCTAAACCGCAGCCATCAAGGCGGGCAGCCCTCCTGGGGTTGCCCGCTGACAGCAAGAGGTATGATATGCTGATCACGATCCCTTCGATCCTGAGCAAAGACGACGTCAAACAGGTCCGCGCGCATCTTGATGCAGCTGATTGGGAGGACGGAGCCAAAACCGCAGGCGCGCAATCACGGGAGGTCAAACGCAATCAACAATTGCCGCCAACCTCGGACACGGCGCAAACATTGGGTAAGTTCATCTTGCAAAAGCTGACCAGTGATCCGCTGTTTCTGTCTGCCGCGCTGCCCGCAAAAATCCTGCCGCCGATGTTCAACAAATACGCGCAGGCCGAAACCTTTGGGGCGCATATCGACAATGCCATTCGGGTGAACCCGCTGACCCAGGAACGGCTGCGCACCGATCTGTCGATGACGCTATTTCTCAGCGAGCCAGAAGACTACGACGGCGGCGAATTGGTGATCGAGGATCACTATGGCCGCCAGACCGTGAAACTGCCTGCGGGGGATATGATCCTTTATCCGGCCACCAGCCTGCATGAGGTCACCCCCGTGACCCAAGGGGCGCGGGTGTCGTCGTTTTTCTGGCTGCAAAGCATGATCCGCTCTGACGCAAACCGCCGCATCCTGTTCGATCTGGATCAATCCATCCAGGCGCTCAGCGACAGCATCGGGGCCAACGATCCCGAAACAGTGCGTCTGACCGGGATCTATCACAACCTTATTCGCACATGGGCCGAGACTTAAACGATGAAGCTTTTTCTGGTTTTTCCCGCTGCTGCCTTTTGTATCGCCGCAGCCCCCGCCGCCGCTTTCGATCTTGAGACGGTAACCACGCTCCTTGAGCAGGCCGAGCATGACGAGATGTCGCCCCTTGGCATGTTCATGGCGGCCGATTGGGTTGTCAAAGGCGTCATGCTGTCGCTGCTCTTTGCCTCGGCTCTGGTCTGGGTGATTTTTGTCGCACGGGTGATGATCCTGCGATGGGAACGCGGCGTGCTGCGCCGCCGGTATCGCGATCTGGACAAGGCAGGCTCGCTGGTTGCGGCGCGTGCGCGTTTCGCCAAACGCAAAGGCGTCATGGGGCAGATGGTGCGCGCAGCCGAGCGTGAGCGCGCAGCCTCGGGCACGAGTGCCGGGATGAAGGCAGGGATGAAGGCCGGGATCAAGGAACGCGCGGGGTCGGAAATCGCGCGGATTGAGGCCGGGGCCGCCCGGCGCATGGGGCTAGGGGCAGGGGTCTTGGCCAATGTCGGCTCGGTTGCCCCTTTTGTTGGGCTGTTCGGCACCGTTTGGGGGATCATGAACAGCTTCATCTCGATCTCGGAAAGCAACACCACCAATCTGGCCATCGTGGCGCCGGGCATTGCCGAGGCATTGTTGGCAACGGCCATCGGTCTTGTCGCGGCGATTCCTGCGGTGATTTTCTACAACATCCTCGCGCGGGGCTTGGGGGGCTATAAGGTGATGCTGGCCGATGCGGGCGCGCTGGTCGAGCGGACCTTGTCGCGCGATTTGGACCTTGCCGATGATGAGATGGCAGGGGCACGACCCGCCTACCATCTGGGGTCCGTTTCAGCCCCGGCGGCGGAGTAGGCGGCGTGGGTGCGCGGCTGCGCGGTGACGACGAGGGCGATCTCAGCGAAAACAGCGAGATCAACGTCACCCCCTTTATCGATGTCATGTTGGTTCTGCTGATCATCTTCATGATCGCGGCCCCGCTGTCGACGGTCGACATCCCGGTGGAACTGCCCGTAGCGGTCGCCGAAGCCCCGGAGCGCCCCGCCGAGCCGGTTTTCATCACCATCACTGAAGACCTCGCCCTTTCAGTGGGCGAGACGGCCACGACGCACGACAGGCTTTATATCGACGTCGGCATCGCCACCTTGCAAAAACGCGACACGCGGATCTTCATCCGCGCGGATAAATCCGTGCCCTATGGTGAGTTCATGCGGGTGATGAACATCCTGCGCGCAGACGGGTTTCTGAAAGTCGGGCTGGTCGGACTGGATGAAAATGTAGAAGAGGCAGCCATGCCTGAGCCGGAGGCGGCGCAGTGAGCCTGACCTACGCCTCGCGCAGCGTCAGGCCCGTTTTCTGGGGCGTCGCGATCGCCCTAAGCGGTGCGCTGCATGCAGGGCTTCCCGTCTTGCTGCTTGATCAGCCCCCCGCCGCAGAACCCGCCGAGCCCAAGACAGAGGGGATTACCGGCGCGATGATGTTCGATCTGTCGGACATCATCGCGGCCCCCTCGGCCTTGCAAGAAGACAGCGTGGCGCAGATCGAGGCCCAGGATGCGCCGACGGTAACCGAAAGCCCTGAAGTTTTGGAGGCCGCTAAGGCCGCCGAACAGCCAATTCTAAGTCAGATACCCTATGACGTTGAGGACGAGAGCCTGAAATTCGGCGTGGCCGCCCCCGAGCCCGAAGCCGAGACTGAGGAGGTGGCCGAAGAGATCGCTGCCGAGCAGGACCCCGAGCAAATCGACGCGGAAAGCCAGATCGGCGCCGAAGCGCGGCAGGCCTCTGAGCAGTCTGTCGCCGGGGTTGAGGCAGAAACCGAAGCGGAAACCGCCAAGGCTGAAAGTGAAGGGCTGACCGCCGAGCAGACGGAAGAGATCCGCGACTGGCAGAAAAGCATCGTGTTGTTGATCAGCGGTGCCAAAACCTATCCGGCCAAGGCGCGTAGCGACCGGATCGAAGGCGAGGTGCAGGTGCGTTTCACGCTGGACCGCTACGGCGCGCTAATCGCGGCTGAGGTGGCGCATTCCTCGGGTTCAGAAATCCTCGACATGGCTGCCGTGCAGACGGTCAAGACGCTGGAAAAGATGCCCACGCCGCCCAACTATCTGAAAGGCGACGAATTCACGCTGATCATCCCGCTGCGTTATAGTTTCAGGTGAACCATATCGCGCTCTATGTCTTGCACCGTTGCGCAGCCGCTTAGCAACATAGCGATTTCCAACTCGTCGCGCAGCAAGCGCAACACATGGCTGACGCCCAAATCGCCAGCCACCGCCAATCCGCAGGCGATGGGCCGCCCGATCAAAACGGCCTTTGCCCCGAGGGCTAGCGCGATCAGGATATCAACCCCGCGCCGGATGCCTCCGTCCATCAACACAGGGTAATCCGGTCCGACCTTGGCAACTATGGCGGGCAGGGCGCTTAGCGTTGAGGGCCCGCGGTCCAGCACCCGGCCACCATGGTTTGACACGATGACGCTCGCCGCGCCGATCCTCTGCGCCTGCGCTGCATCCTCTGGATGCAGGATGCCTTTCAGCAGCAGCGGAGCCTCTATCGCCTCAATCAGCCAAGCGACATCTGCCCATGTGGGCAGGGTCTCGGCGATGTGGTCAAAGATGATCGACTGCGCGTCTTCACGCGGCGTGAAGGCAGGCGGCGTGAACCGCGCAAGGTTGACCGCGCTGACATCAGCCGGCAGCTGAAACTGCGCCTCGATTTCGCGGTCCCGCACCCCTTGGACGGGCGCATCAATGGTCAGGATCAATCTGGTGAAACCCGCGTCCAGTGCCATCTGCGCAAGCGCTTGCGTGGCCTCTCTGCTCCCCAACCAGTGCAGCTGAAACCAGTCACTGCCGGGGCCGCTGCTGCGCACCCTGTCGAGCGGTTCGCTGCTCTGCGCGCTCAGCACCATCTTGATCGACTGGGCCTCGGCCGCGCGGGCGGTTGCCCTCTCGCCTGCGTCATGCAGCAGTCGGTGATAGGCAAAGGGCGCAATCAGAAAGGGCGCAACAAGCTTTTGTCCCAGCAGCGACACCTCTGTCGACCCGCCCCGCAGATCGCGCAGCATCCGTGGTGTGACCTGCGCCTGCTGAAAAGCGGTTTCATTGGCTGAAGCGGTCTGCCCATCCCCGGCACCGGCCAAGAAATACGCGCGGTTGCGCGGGCTCATCCCTGCGCGTGCACGGCTGTAATAATCGTTCAATGTGCGGGGCAATTGGTCTGAATCAGGGGCTGTAAAACTCAATGTTCCGGCTCCATGCAACGCCCGACCTTGCAAGCCGCCAGAGCCTATGCTTCGACGGATAGGCGTTATTTACCGCAATTGGATGCTGGGTAAAACCCAATGCTGGCCTTATCGGCTCAGAGGATGAACATTCCCAACATTGGTTTTGTCATGAACCTGCGCCGCTGCGGGTCCGGCCCACGCTGTACCATTTCTCTCAACCCCCCTCACGCCGCTGCGCATCACGTACCAAAGCCGCCATTCGGTAAAACCCATGCGCCATTTTGGTGAAGGGTGTCAGCAAAAAGAACGCAAGCACGGCGCCGAGGTGAATAACCAACAGGCCCGGCATCCAGCCAGAACCGCTTGCCGCATAGAGCAACAGCCCGCTCAGCCCGACAAACCCCAGCAACCCGGTAAATGCGATCTCTCCGCCAAAAGCGTTGGTCGCACCGAGTGATTTATCTGACCGCAGCTTGAGCCAGACCATTTTCCCACAGCCCAACACCAACAGAACACCGCCCGACAGTCCAAGGATTTTGGGGGCGGAGAACAGCCCGTAAGGAGCGGGCATACCAAGCAGGTAATGCATCAGCGTCGCCACGCTGGTCGAAGCAAAGCACAACAGAAAGCCGTACATGATTGCCTGATGCGCATAGCGGCGGGCGTGGGTGAAACGGTCTTCGTCTTCAAAGTTGCAACCGTCGCCATGCCCGCCCTTGAGGTTGCGCATGTTCGCGATTGAGGCGATGGCGCCGCGCAGATGGGGCAGACGAACCGGGGCACCGCCGACTGTTTGCCAGTAACGGCGCAGCCCGATGGCGATGCTAATCAGCGGAAACAGAAAGGCGGGCAGAAAGATGGCCACCATCGCATTGTGGGACAGCACCGCATAGAAACCTACGCCCCCCGCAGCGGCCAACGCGCGGGCGGCCCAGAACAGCAGGGCAAAGCCCAAGACAGTGACGAGCACAATGGCAAGGCCGTTTTTCTGGAAGGCCTTCCCGGCGGCACGGGGAAAGGCGAACTCCTCCCAACTGTCTTGGCGCACATCGGCCAAGGCTTGGGGCAGGTTCAGGTCAAATTCATGCGGAGCGGTGTATTGGCAGGCGTAATAGCAGCCCCGGCAGTTGTGACAAAGGTTCGCCAGTTGCGTCAGATCCCCGTCAGAAAAGGCGCGTTCGACCTGAAGGGCAGGGAAGACCGAACAGTAGCCCTCGCAATAGCGGCAGGCGTTGCAGATTTCGGCCTGACGGCGTGCTTCTTGGAGTAGATCAATTTGCATGGGCTGCGGCCTCCTTGCCTGCGATACGTCCGAAAACGGTGCCGATGGTCATGCCAAATCCGGCAAGATAGCCTTGGCCCAAGATCGAGCCCGCCATGGTTTCGCCCGCCGCCCAGAGGTTGCTGACCGGGCGGTCGCCGATGGAGCATTGCGCGTTTTCGTCCACTTTCAGGCCAAGGTAGGTAAAGGTGACGCCGGTCCTGAGGGAATAGCCGTAGAACGGCGGCTCGGTGATCGGTCGCGCCCAGTTTGTCTTGGGCGGGGTCAGACCCGTGGTCGCTACGCCATCAAGTTCGGTGGGGTGGAAGGCACTTTGATCGCCGCAGGCTTCGTTGAACTCGGCCACGGTGTGCTCCAGCGCATCAGCGGGCAGGCCCATCTTTCCCGCCAGTTCCGCCAGCGTATCGGCCTTGATCGGGGGGAAGACCGAAGGCATGAACAGGTTCAACGATTTCGCGTCGATGATGACATAGCCGACCTGATCGGGCTGGGCGGCCACCAGTCGGCCCCAGATGGCGTAGCGTTTGGGCCAGACATCCTCGCCCTCGTCATAGAACCGCTGTGCGTCTTTGTTCACGACAATGGAGAAGGGCACGCAGTCAAGCCGCGTAACGATTCCGCCGTCGAACTTCGGCGCGCGCCCGTCAATGGCGACCGCGTGGCACTGGGTCGGGTCGCCCACCTGTGCAATGCCTTGATCCAGCAGGTCTGCCAGAACCACGCCGCGATTGTAGGGTGTGCCCCGGATCAGGAAGTTCTTCGCCGCCGGCCCCCAGGCGCGCGCCAGCCAATCGGTGTCCGCCTGAAAGCCGCCAGAGGCCACGACCACGGATTTGGGCGAGAGGCTCTTGGCGGCCCCCTCGTGGGTGTAATCCACCCGCGTCACCCGGTCGCCGTCCAACTCCAGATGGGTGACGGCAGCTTCATAGAGCACATCCACGCCCAATCCTTCGGTGGTGCGGTAATAGGCATTCACAAGGCTTTTGCCACCGCCACGGAAGAAGGCGTTGGTGCGGGCAAGGGACAGGGTGCCCGAGAGCGAAGGCTGAAACCGCACGCCATGTTCTTCCATCCACGGTAGGCATTCCTCCGACGTGCGGATGGCGAGACGGGCGAGGTGCTCATCCGTCTTGCCACCCGTCACCTTCATCAGGTCGGCAAGATATTCGTCTTCGGTGTAGCTTTCGACCAGCGGCCCCAGTGGTCCGTGGTGCATGCAGCGAAAGTTGCGGGTATGGCGCGAATTGCCGCCCCGGTAGGGTTTTGGCGCGGTCTCAAGGATCAGCACGCGGGCGCCCGCTTCTGCGGCGGTGATCGCGGCACAAAGGGCTGCATTGCCGCCGCCGATCACGACGATATCGTAAGCCTCGGTCACAGCAGGTCTCCGTCATAGGTCTCATCACGCGAGGGCTGCGCGCGCAGGGCGCGCACCCGGACCCGTTGGGCCGCTTCGATATGCGCGCGCATGGCCGCTTCGGCGAGGGCAGCATCGCGGGCCTTGATCGCATCGAGAACCCCAAAGTGCTCTTCCACCGCATTCTCGGCGCGGGCAGGGTCGGTCAGCGTCGTCGGGCCGAGGATCATCAGCGTCTTTTGCAGCGTATGGATTGACCGGGTCAGGAAGCGGTTCTTCGCAGCGTCCAGAAGGGCTGCGTGGAACTGACGGTTGAGCGTGAAGGCCTCAGGCACATTGCCCAAGGTGGCGAGCTGCTGGTTCATGTCCTGAAGCTCTTCGATCTCGATGTCCGATGCGGCGCGGGCGGCCAACCGTGCGGCGGTGCCCTCCAACACGGCGCGCATCTCGTAAAGCTCCATCACCTCGGCATAGTCCAGCGTGCGGATGCTTGCGCCTTGGCGGGGGATATGGGCCACGACGCCATCGGCCTCCAACTGGCGGATCGCTTCGCGCACGGGGGTGCGGGAGACGCCCAAGCGCTCGGCCAGCTCCGTCTCACGCAGGCGGTCGCCGGGGTTGAGCCGTCCGGCGCGCAGTTCATCCATCAACTGATTGTAGGCAGAGTTGCCCTGCGGTGTGCGGTCTTCTTCGCTCATGAAACCCCCTCTGATAGGTATTGCATACAGGTGGATACAATCGTATCCAGAAAGGGTCAAGCCCGGAAGAAAAAGTGAGTTGAACCCTATGCGCCTCTCCCAACCGACCCGCCGTCGTGCGCTGACCTTGATCCTCGCCGCGGCTGGTACTGCGCTCTTTTGGTGGCTCGATCTGCCGCTGCCATTCCTTTTCGGGCCGATGGCCGCCTGCCTTATCGCGGCATTGTCGAAGGTGCCGATCAAAGGCTTCGGCCAAGTCTCGGTCGCGGCGCGCACGATCCTTGGGGTGGCGGTTGGGGCCTCGATCACGCCTGATCTGTTCTACCAACTGCCACAGATGGCGATGTCGGTGACGCTGGTCCCGGTCTTTATCGCGCTGATCGGGATTATCGGCGTCCCGTTCTTTCGGCATGTGTGGGGCTTCGACGCGCCGACGGCCTATTACGCCGCGATGCCGGGCGGCTTGCAGGATATGGTGATCTTTGGCACCGAAGCGGGGGGCGATCCGCGGGCGCTGTCGTTGATCCACGCAACGCGGGTGTTGATTATCGTCACCCTCGCGCCTGCTTTTCTGACGCTGGCTTACGGGGCAGGGCTGACCAATCCCATCGGCGCGCCGGTAACGGAACTGCCGGTGGGGGAGATGGCCTTGATGGCCGCCGCCGCCCTGATCGGCTGGAAAGGAGGAGAGAAGATCGGCCTTTTTGGCGCGTCCATCCTTGGCCCCATGATCGTGACCGCCGTTCTGTCACTGGCCGGCCTGATCCACAGCCGCCCGCCAGCCGAGGCCATCCTTGCCGCGCAGTTCTTCATCGGCTGCGGGATCGGGGTGCATTTTCTGGGCGTGACATGGGGCGAGCTGACGCGGGTGGTGCTGGCGGGCATCGCCTATGTACTAGTGCTCGCCGTCTTGGCCGCAGGTTTCACCGGGCTCGTCACCTGGGCTGGGTTGGGCGATCCGGTCGAGGCGTTCCTTGCCTTCGCGCCGGGCGGGCAGGCCGAGATGACGGTGCTGGCCATCGTCACCGGGGCCGATCTGGGCTTTGTCATCACGCACCACCTGACCCGCATCGTGTTGGTGATCGTCGGCGCGCCGCTGGTCGCGGGGCTTATGGCGCGTAGACGGAAGGGTTGATCATATGGATCGGCGCGCCCGCTGCATAGGCGTTCACCTGTTCGAATATATCCGCGAATTGCTTGTCGAATTCGTCTTCGGTGACAAAGCCGATATGCGGGGTGGCGATCAGTCTGGGGTGCGAGAGCAGCGGGTCATTGGGATCCGTTAGCGGCTCGGTATCAAAGACATCCACTGCCGCTGCGCCCAGATGCCCGGCGTTGAGCGCTTGCAGCAGCGCGCCTTCGGCAATGAGCCCGGCGCGCGAGGTGTTTACCAGAACCGCGCGGGGCGACATGGCGCTGAGGTCTTCCGCGGTGACACTGCCGCGGGTCTTAGGTGTTAGCCGGAGATGCAGGGAGACCACGTCGCAGGACCCGAAGAACGCCACGCGGCTCGCGGCGACGGGTTCCCCATCAGCTTTCGCCCGCGCGCGCCCGGCGTCAGAGCCCCACCAGATAACATCCATGCCAAAGGCGCGGGCATAGACCGCCACAACACGCCCGATGCGTCCATAGCCATAAAGCCCCAGCCGACGCCCGCGCAGGCTGCGCCCTACGCCCATCTGCCAGTTGCCCGCCTTGGCGCTCGCCATCTGCTGCGGGAGTTGCCGCATGGCTGAAAGGATCAGCGCAAAGGTTAGTTCAGCTGCCGCGTGATTGGCCCCATCCGCGCCTTTGTTGGAACACAGCAGCACGCCCTTATCGGTGCAGGCCGCGACATCCACATGCGGATAGGCGCCGCGCTGCGAGATCAGGCGCAAGTTCGGCAGGCGCTCCAGCAGCCCGCGCGTCACCTTCGTCCGCTCGCGAAAGAGCACCACGCAATCGGCATCCCGCAAATGGTCGGCCAAGATCGCCTCGTCAGAATGATGGTCTGTCCAGACGGTGACTTCGTGCCCCGCCAGCAGGTCAAAGCAAGGCAACCCGCGCAGGGTGTCGAACCAGTCGTCGAGGATATGAACCTTCATCCCGGGCACCCTATGCGGAAAGCGCGTTGATCGCTTTGCTGACCCGCTCATGCAGGATGAGCAGATCAGGGTCGCGATCCTTCTGCGTGCCGATGCTGGCGATCAACTCGGCGCGCAGTTTTTCCAGATCACGGCGGGCGACGTGGATTTTCTCGTAATTGGTCATCATTCGCTTCTCAATGGGACAACAAAACGGGGATTTTGATCTTTTCCAGCACCTCGGCGGTCACGCCACCAAGGAAATCTTCGCGGAACTTGGAGTGCTCATAGGCACCGAGCACCAGCAGCGAGGGATCGTGCCGCTCGCAGTAGGACAGCAGGGTCTGCGCCACCGGATGGGTGGTGGGAAAGTTCTCATGCACCGCTTCGACGCCGTGGCGGTCAAGATGGGTCATCAGATCGGGAATCGGCCAAGAGGTGCGTTTGCCGACCGTCAGAACACTGACCCGGCCATCGGCCTCAAGCAGGCGCAGGCTGTCCGACAAGGCCCGCGCGGCGGCGCGGCCCCCGTCCCATGCCAGCGCCGCGTGGCTGTGCTGCGCGCCCGCGTCATAGCCTGCCGGAACCACGATCACCGGACGCCCAGATTGTAGCGCGATCCGGTCTGGGTGGTGGGTCACATGGGCATCATCGCTTTCGGCCCGCGCGCCGACGATCAGCATATCATAGTACCGCGCGCCTTCGGAAAGCAGCGTGTCGACGCGGCCCGTCTCCTCGCGGAAATCCAGTGCGTCGCCCAGACCAACGGCCGGGCGTAGCTCTTCGAACCGGCGGGTGACTTCGGCCAAGATTTCGCTGTTGGCAGCCTCCAACAGGGCGCGGGCCTCTTCGGGGATCCAGCGCGAGCGGCGGTCGATCACCTCATGGGCGGTATGGGCAAGGATCGCCGTGACATGCGCGCCGCGCTGTTTGGCGAGGGAAGCGGCATAGCGCAGCGCGGCGACGGAGGCGTCGGATCCGTTGAAAGCGACAAGAAGGTTCATCACGGGCATGTCAGTGACCCTCCCAAATGCGCGAGGGGACAAAGACACAGCCATCCGCCAGCTTGCGCGCCGTCCGCAGCAGCCCGGCAGAGTTCAGCGCAAAGCCGTCAGACGTGTCGTAATCCACCAGCACGTCAATCGTGCCGGAGGCATGTTCGAGCACCACATCGGCGGGGCTTTGGGTGGGGCGTTCCAACAGGCCATCGGCCACACTGCCGGGCGTGAGCGCGCAAGACGCGAGGCATTGCGCCCCGGTCACCGCCATGGAGGGGTGCGTGTTCCACGGCATGAAATAGCGCGTCGCGATGGTGCCGCCGTCGCGGGCCGGGGCCAGCAGACCGAACTTTGGCGTGACGGATTTTGCCACGTCCCCCATGCCCATGGCGGCTCCGGCCTGAAGGCGAATTGCCTCCATCCGCGCTAAGAAATCTTTGTTCGCGTCGAGTTCGGCGACGCTCTCATAGCCCGTCAAACCAAAGTCCGCCGCGCGGGCGATGACCATCGGCATGGCGACATCCATGCAGGTGACTTCGATCCCGTCAAAGGTATCGCGGATGTTGCCCGTGGGCAAAAACGCCCCGGTCGAAGATCCGACGACGCCCATGAAATTCAACGCCACGGCGGCGCCGGCACCGGGCACGCCCGCGATCTCGGTGTCGCCGTCATAGGTGAGCACGCCGCCGGGGGTTAGGACTTTGGACAGCACCTTGGCCCCGGTGTTGACGGCGTGGATTTTGACATCTGTCACATCGCCGGTGGGGTGGACGAGGCCCAATTCCACCGCCGCTGGCCCGACGCCCGACAGGATGTTGCCGCAGGTCGGTTTGAAATCGACCAGCCGATCCTCGACCGAGACTTGGGCAAAGAAATAGTCCACATCGGCCCAACCGTCGTCCGAAGGCGAAAGCATCGCGACCTTGGTGGTCACCGCCGCGCCGCCGCCGATCCCGTCGATGTTCAGCGGATGGCCGGAGCCGACCACGGCGAGCAGCACTTCGGCCAGCGTTTCGCGGTCTTCGGGCA
Source organism: Sulfitobacter sp. W002 (assembly GCF_025142135.1). NCBI lineage: Bacteria > Pseudomonadati > Pseudomonadota > Alphaproteobacteria > Rhodobacterales > Roseobacteraceae > Sulfitobacter > Sulfitobacter sp. W002. The sequence goes on from NZ_CP081126.1 coordinate 1,788,510, forward strand.
AATCCGCGCGGTTGAAGTATGGCCCCCGCGAGGTGCCGCCGCGCATGAAGAGATAGGGGATAGCTGTCTGTGTCATCTCTAAACTCCTCAGTTCAGCGGCCAGGGCAGATCGACTGCGCCTTGCAGCAGACCCGGCGGGAAATCACGGTTGAGTGCCCCGGCCATGACGCACATCAGCGCGATGCCGCAGGCCGTCAGGATCAGGGTTTTCGGCCAATGCGCCTGCGCGCGAACCCTCAGGAAGCTGATCAAAAAGCCCAAGAGCGCGAGGATAAAGCCGACGAAGTAGGTCGCGACGATCAGACCCACGAACCACGCGAGCGTGCTCCACAGGCCATAGGGCGCATCCGCGTCCTCGCCCGAGACTTCCTTGTCGGCAAAAATCGCATCGCTTTCGGGACGCAGGATCATCTGCACCAGCAGGATCAGCAGCGCAGCCAGGGCGATGCCCCCCACGACCAGCGGCACGATCTTGTCGGTCATGTTGTAGTCGGGGATCAGCGAGGCATTGATCAGCGCGGCCACGACGTAGCCCATGAGGGCCAGCAAAAAGACCAATGGCGCGCGTTTGGAGCCGGACTGGACATCGCCTTCGGCCATGATCGACTTGGCCTGCCGCAGACCCAGCACGACCGAGATCACGGTGATGATCAGCAGCACGATGACGATGGGGGAGAAGACATACTCCATGCCTTCCTCAAAAGATTTGCGGAACCGGAAAGAGGCGATTTGGAACGCTTGGTTCGAGAATTTCTCGACCGGGTTGGACAGAACGAAACCAATCAAGAAGGCTGGGCGCGACCAGTCGAAGCGGCGCAGGAAGATGCCGATCAGGCCGATCACGAAGAGCGCGAGGATGTCTTCGAAGTTCTGCCCCGACTGGAACGCCGCGAAAGAGATCAGCATGAACAGGAACGGCGCAAGGTAGGTGAAACGGATGGTGGTCAGCTTGGCGATGCCGCCCGAAGCCGCGATGCACAGAAGCGTGCCGACGACATTGGCCAGCGCCAGCAACCAGACGATCGAATAGGTGATGTCGAGGTTGTCGCGCAGCATCGAGGGGCCGACTTCGATCTCGCCGGAGCCCAGCAGGGCGATGGCACCGATGAAAATCGCCATCGAGCCGGAACCGGGAATACCGAAGAGCAGGGTAGGGACCAAGCCGCCGCCCTCTTTCGCGTTGTTCGAGCTTTCCGGCCCGATCACGCCGCGCACTTCGCCTTTACCGAAATTCGATTTGTCTTTCGTCGTTTGAACCGCGTGGCCATAGGCGATCCAGTCAACGACTGACCCACCAAGGCCGGGGATGACGCCAACGACCACGCCGATCAGCGAACAGCGCACCGACAGCCATTTGTTGGCAACCCAGTCGCGCACGCCCTCGCCCCAGCCCGCGCCGAGTTTGGCTTCTTTGGAAATCGCCCGGTCTTGGCGCAGAAGCGAGACGATTTCTGGCACGGCAAAGATGCCAAGGCCGACGATCACCAGTTTCAAGCCGTCTGTTAGATAGGGGATGTCATAGGTCGCCATGCGCAGGGAGCCGCCCGCGTCCGCCTCACCGATGGTGCCGATCAGCAGGCCGAGGCCCGCGGCCGCGAGACCTTTGAGCGCCACGCGACCCGCGAGTACCGCCACCATCGACAGGCCGAGGATCGAGATCATCAGCATCTCGGGCAGGCCGAAGGACAAGACGATGGGCCGCGCGATGACGATGAACATCGTCAGGAACGCCGCGCCGACCAGACCGCCGAAGAGCGATGAGGTGAACGCCGCCGAAAGCGCCCGCGCGGCTTGGCCTTTCTTGGCCATCGGAAAGCCATCGAGCACCGTGGCTTGGCTGGCCGAAGACCCCGGAATGCCCATGAGGACCGAGGCGAATGTGTCAGAGGTTGGCACCACCGCGACCATGCCGATCATCAGCGCCAGACCCAGCACAGGGTCCATGCCGAACATGAAAGGCAAGAGCAGCGACAGCCCCGCGATCCCGCCGAGGCCGGGAAAGACCCCGACAGCGAGGCCCATGACCACGCCCAGCACCAGATATCCCAGAACCATAGGTTGCAGAATGAGAGCCCATGCCTGGCCAAGCGCAGGCAGAGCGGTTGCGAACAGATCCATCGCACCGACCTCGAAATGTTAGAATAAAGGGGGGCGGCCCCGGAATTGACCCGGGGCCGAGAGGGTTCCGCTTACTTCAGCGAAACGCCATAGGCTTCTTGCAGCCAGTTGGTGACGAAGGCTTTCGCCTCCGCAGAGACGGTCGTGCCGCGCTTCGTCGCCTTTGCCGCGCCTTCGCCTACGAAGACGGGGTACTTACCGACACGTTTCTCGGCAATCTGGGCAAAGTCTTCGCGGTTGCGCACCGCGTCAAAGGCCGCCGTGTAGGTCGCGATCACATCGTCGGGTGTGCCTGCGGGCAGGAAGGCAATCTTTTGCACAGGGAAACCTGCGATAAAGAAGGCTTTCCATGCGTCCCATGCCTCGCCTTCGGTGGCGCAGCCTTCGGTCGCTTCGCAAACTTCCTTGAAAGTCGCGATGTCGGGGAAGGTGGGGTCGCGAACGATGTTGCCGTCCTCGTCCAGTGCGCCCCAAGTCATCATCGGCACGGCCTGACCTTTTTCGACCAGATCCGCTGAGGCCCCGAGGTAGCTCGACGAGGTCTGATAGTCGATCGTGGCCTCGCCGCGCTCAAACATCAGACGGCCATCGCCACGGCCCTTGATGCCAAAGACAGGCTCGACGTTCATGCCCAGCATTTCCCATGCCAGCAGCGGCACGAGGTCAAGGCGCGTGGCCCCCTGCGAGCCATAGATGAAGTTGACGTCTTTGAGGTTATTGGCAGTGCCGTCGAATTTCTCACCGTCTGTGGGGTTCAGATAAGCGACCCCACCGGTGCCCGAGGCCATGACCGGGTTCCAGTCGCTGTACTCATAGCGCACCCGCGGATCGTCCAGCAGATAGGGGAACTGGGTCGAACCGGAGGTGCCGAAAAGGACCGTACCGTCGTCATGCTCTTGCTCTTGGAACCAGTTGGCGCCTTTGGTTGAACCTGCACCCGGCATGAACTTCACGACGACCGTGGGGTTGCCGGGCAGTTCTTCGGACAAAAGCGGCGCAAAGAAGTTGGCCCATTTGGCCGAGCCGCCGGTTTCCGAGAAGGGGATGACCCACTCGATGGTTTTGCCTGCAAAATCGACCTCGGCCAGCGCCGGGGCGGCGAGGCAGGCGGCGGATGCAGCGGTGGCGGCGAAATACTTGATAGTCATAGGTGTCCTCCCGTAGACATTCTGTAGCGGTCAGACTTTCACATCTGCCGTCGTTCGGATTTGTTTTAGGGAACGAATCCCTCCTCCAACACGGGCACACTGCCTTTCCAACCTTGCGCGAAACTTGCGCATCAGGATTAAGTTTTAATCATGCGCATAGCAGTCATCGAAGACAATGAGGCCCTTGCTCAAGGAATTGCCCATCGCCTGCGCGATCGCGGCCACGCGGTGGACCTGCTGCACGATGGGGAAGACGCGGATGCTTTTCTGCGCCATGAGGGGGCAGACTTGATCGTACTGGATTGCAATCTGCCCGGCTGTGATGGGCTGGAGGTTCTGAGCCGCCTGCGCCGCCGGGGCGATGGAACGCCGGTGATCCTGCTGACCGCGCGGGCAGAGACGTCAGAGCGGGTTGCCGGGCTGGATGCCGGGGCCGATGATTATCTGACCAAACCCTTCGAGATGGATGAGTTGGAGGCGCGGCTGCGGGCCATGGCGCGGCGCAAGAACCTTGAATTCGCCGCCCGCGACGCGATTGGCCCCTTGGTCTTTGACCGAACCAACCGCCAGTTGTTGAAGGACGAACAGCCACTGGCCTTCCCCCGCAAAGAACTGGCGACGCTTGAATGCCTTCTCGAAAGGCGCGGGCGGATCGTCTCGAAATCACAACTGATCACCCATGTCTATGGCACCGGTGCCGCGCAGGAAGACAGCGCAATCGAGCCGCATGTCTCCCGTCTTCGCAAACGGTTGGAGCCCTTCGGCATCCGCATCAAAGCCGCGCGCGGGCTGGGCTATATGCTGGAGGTCGATAGCGCATGACCTCGAGGTCGCTGCGCTCCCGGCTGTTCATGCTGATCCTGCCGCCGCTGCTGTTGCTTTCGATCTTTCTGGGATTTTGGCGCTTTGAAGTGGCGCAGCGCACCTCTGAAACCCTGTTCGACCGGAGCCTGCTGGCAGCAGCTTTGGCGATTTCCCGCGATGTGGCGATTTCGGGCGGGGACGCACTTTCGCCCAGCACGCGGGATTTCGTCTCGGACGCCGGGGGCGGTGAGCTTTTTTACCATGTCACGGGCCCCGGTGGCATTTACATCACCGGTTATGCCTATCCACCCGTCTCTGGTGGCCGGGCGGGCGAGGATCGGCTGAACTACACGATGGCTGAATACCGGGGCGAGCCTGTGCGCGTTTTGCGGATGCGGGAGAGTACGACCATCGGCAACCTGACGGGCGATACGATTGTCACAGTCTGGCAAAGGGACAGTGATCGCAATGCCTTCGCCGCCGCCTTGGCGCGCCGCGCGGCGGCTTTGATCGCCAGTCTGATGGCGGCCCTTGCTTTGGTGGTCTGGTTCGGGGTGAAGATCGGCCTGCGCCCCTTGAACGATTTGCAAGATGCGATCCAACACCGATCCCCCGATGACCTGCGCGATATTCGCCGCCCGGTCCCGGCTGAGGCCTTTGGTATTGTCGCCACGTTGAACCGGCTGTTCGGGCAGGTGCGCCAGAGCATTGAGGACCATCAGGTCTTTATCTCCAACGCCGCGCATCAACTGCGCAACCCCGCTTCAGCTTTGTTGTCATTGGCCGAGGTTTTGCCAGATGTCAGCGACCCGCAAGAGCGTCGATTGAGAGAACGCGAATTGATTGCTGCGGCCCGCAAATCAGCGCGGCTGGCCAATCAGTTGCTGTCTCTTGAACGGTTGCGCTACGACGAGGTCCCTGCATTCGATACGCTTGAGCTCAACGCTGTCGCTGCCGAAGTGTGCAGTGACTTTGCCCCCACCGTCCTGTCGCGGGACATTGGCTTTGGCTTTGAACCATGCACCACACCGCTACATGTTGCGGGCGACACTGTGCTGCTCGCCGAAGCGATCACCAATTTGCTTGAAAACGCGCTGACCCATGGCGGCGGCGGCCTCACCGCGATCGGCGTCAGCACCATGGTAGAGGGGCAATTTGCGGTTTTGGCTGTAGAGGATGACGGCACCGGCATTCCCGAAGGCAGTGCCGAGGCCGCGTTCGAGAGGTTCGGCCAACTAAGCGAAGGGCAAGGCAGTGGTCTTGGTCTTGCGATTGTTAAAGATGTCCTGCGCCGTCACGGCGGCCAAGCCGAACTGGTGCCGCAAGACAAGGGTTTGATCGTAAAGATCAAGATCCCACTGTCTGCGCCGACTGTCTGGCCGGCGGTTCCGATCAAGGGGTCACGCGGACCTTGAAAAACACACTCCCTTCGGCGCCTGCGGCATGCGTCCCGCTGCAATCCCACCGCAGGGGGCCTTCATATCCCGGAAGGTTGTCGCTTGGGTTTGCGAGATCGCAGATCAGCGAGGGGCTCACGGTTTGCGGTGTGGCTACGGCCTCCGACAATTGCGTATAGGGCGGCGTTCGGTCGTAAATAACGATGGCGGATGCAATGCGCTGGCTCGGGTTCACCACTGTGATGCGGTATACCAGTACATCCCCGGGCGAGGCTTGATTTGAATAGCCCTCACCCGTGCCTTGCGTTTCGTTCTGTACAGTTTTCACCAGAACGAGCTGACTGCCACCGACTTCGACCGTCACGCGATCCGTATCGGTTGTAATGTGCGAAGCAGTGGTTTCGGAAAAGTCCGTGGCGGCTTGCACCTCGTAGGTCAAAGCGCTGCCCGGAGGCAGGCCGCCACCCGCCGAGACCCTTGAAATGAGGCAGAGTTCGTCACCCGCTTGCACGGAAATTGGCACGGTCAGCGGGGTGTCGGGCGCGCCATCGCAATCGTTGTCGATAAAGAGTGCAACCGAGAATGCGCCGACCGCAGGCTCGGAAATGCTCTCTACTGTAAAGGTGGTGATCCCAGATGAACTGGCTCGATAGAGATGGGGCAGAAGGGCGATTTGGCCCGCGCCGATGTACGCGTCACGGTCCTCACTCAAAGTGGGAAGTGGAATAATGCCCAAGGTAAGTCCGCTGTAATCGGTCTCAGGAGAAGGGGTGAAGCTGAACGAGCCATCATGTGGATCGCTGTTCACCAATCCCGGCAGTGAGCCCGGTCGCTCGGAAATCGCTCTCCACCCTTCGGCGGGCACCGTTGAGACGGTCAGGCTGCCGGTGTAGTTCGGCGCGAGCCGATAGGCCCATCGTCCATCGGCGCCGACCTGCGGGCTTGCCAAAAGCGCACCGGCATCGTCCAGCAGCTGAATGGTTCCTGCATTCGTGCCTACCTCGTCGCCCGTGGCAGAGCCATCATGCGCGACCCCGCCGCGACCATCATCCCGGATCAGCTGGCCTGAAATTTCACCGCCCGAGGTTGCGAGAGCGATCGTGACGCTGGCTTCGTCGTCGTCGGCAATCCCGTCCTGCAAGTCATCTTGGGCCAGACCAACGGCTGGATCGCTGTCGAGGTCGGGTAGGGAACTGCTCACGATCTCGACAACGTTTGTATAGTTGCCACCCGCCGTGACACGGACACGTATGGTAAGGGTTTCTGTCGCACCCGGCAGGATTTCATCGACGAACCAAAGTCCCGTACTTGGGTCGAAGTAATCGCCGGTCGGAGGGGCCGTGTCGCTGATATAAGCGAAACCTGCGGGGATGTTTTCAATCACCTGGACCCCCGAAGGCGAGCCGGGGCCGTCATTCGTCACGCTGATCACCCAGTCGATGATGTCGCCTTCGACAGCGGTTGTGACGGGAGAGGTGGTGCCCGCCTGGAAAGCCTCTTTGGTGATCGAGAGGTCAGAAAACTGCGGATCGAAACCAAAGTCATAGGCCACTGTGAAGGCACCGGAATCGGCCTTTACACCGACGAGGGGGTTCGACGTCCCGATCTGCGCCCCGGGGAGGAGGTCGGCATCATTGACATCCACCTCTACCCGGTAGGTGGTGCCCGCAGGCAAACCGACAAAGGCATAAGTTCCGTCAGGCTCAGTATCGACTGTCTGGAGAAAACTGTCATCGTCCAGATCATTTGGCGTTGCGTTATCGGAGTACAGATCCACCCGGATCCCGCCCGCCAAGTTCTCTTCCGCGCCGTCTTTTATGTCGGAACCGTCTTGATCGATATAGATGTTGCCGCCCAGTCCGGACAGTACGAAAGGTGTCCCGCCGCGGCACGAGGTGCCATCGCTGAAACCGCCCTCATCCGTTCCCGTGGCCAGCCTTAACCGATTGCCGGTCGACGTATCGATTAGGAAAATAGAGTTCGATACCTCTTCATAGGCGTACATCTGGCCGTTCTCGTCAAAGAAAACCGCAGACCAGATGCCCGTGTAAACACTAGGCCCAAATTCCACCACCGTGGTGAAACCGGCGAGACCATTGTTCGCGAAGACGCGAAACAGGCTGCCGGTGTTTTCGTTGATGCCGTAGATGAAGCCGTCCAATGGATTTACGGCGAAATCGGACACCGTGACAGCTTGAGAGAGGGTCAATTGCCCGGCATCAATGGGATTGTTGGGGTCGGCCAAATCCAACAACTGCCAGGTGACATCGTCTACTTCGTAGACCAGTGTACCGTTGGGCAAGATATCGCCCGCATCTTCGGCCCGTTCGGCGCTGTTTGGGAATGAAGGCATTTCTGTAAAGTTTCCGGTGCCGTCCACGCGCCACAGTTCATCTTTGCCGGGGCGGACGCCATAGATATAGCCATCGAGTTCGTTGTATCCCCAGCCAGCTGCCAGCCGGCGCGGCGCTGTCCCGATGGGTTGCGATGACATGGAGTAGCCCGACCCGGTGTCGGTAAAGCGCAGTTTGCGCAACTGCGTTGGATCGTCAGACAGCAGGTAGAGGCCACTGTCGCAGGAAACCGGAGGAACATCGCCGGAAACTGTCAGCCTGTAGTCCTCAACCTCTCCGTCAAGTGCGAGGGGGACAACGCCCTCGGTGGTTGACCACCTGAACCGCGCGAATGTCGGCGTGAGCACGGAACTTCCCGGCACGTTTACATCAAATCGGATCTCGCCATTCAGGGTGCCGTCTTTATCCGAAGCGCTGCCGTCCTGCAGATCAGAGGCGATCTGCTCTGTGGCGTCGAATAGTCCGTTGCCGTTAAAGTCAATCCACACCTGAAGATAGGCCACGCCGCCTGTCAAACTGCCGACCCCGCCGGTCACCTCGTTTACAAACACGGTTATTTCAGTCGTGCCGCCAGCAAAGAGCTGGGGGAGCGTGACCCCGTCTTCGTCGTCATTACCGTCAAGATCGTCGCCCAAAGCATCGGCACTTGCTTGAGAGGCAGCCTCGGGGTCAGGAGGGAGGGCCCCTAAGTAGGTCCCCGCGATGCCGGTTTCAGCGATGATGTGCAAAGGGTCGCCATAGCTTGCCGGAGCATCACCGCGATCGACCAGAGGGGCTGCGGCGATGTTGATCGGGTAGTCTTCGACCTCCCCATCCAAGGAGACATCCGCCACGCCGACAACCGGGGTCGTAGACCACCGAAAGCGGGCAAAGGTCTGGTCCAATACCGCGTCACCCGGGACAATCACGTCAAATTGGATCAGGCCATCGCCTGCGACCTGATCCCCACCGGTGCCATCATCTTGCAAATCGCGCGCGATTTCTTCGGCGGTTGCAAGGGCCATGACATCGTTGCCGTCGTAGTCGATCCAAGCGGTCAAAAAGCCACCGTCGCCTTGGACACGTGCTTCTAGTGTTGCGATAAAACCTTGGATGAGCGGGGGAATCGTTATGCCATCGTCATCGTCCGACCCCGCATCATCGGCGTTCCCTGGCCCCGCATCGCTTGTCAAAGCATCGCCCAGATAGACCTTGGGCTCTGACCCCATCGTATGGAGTGCATCCCCATATATCGATGGCGCGTCAGTAAAGTCGGCACAGGCTTGGATGTCGGTCAGTTGCAGAGATCCGGCGAAGTTTGCGCTGTTGTTTTTGCGGGTGCCATGATCGATCACGACCCGATCAACCGGGGCGCCAAATCCGACTTCTACGGCAAAATTCTCGGGTAAGGCTGTTGTCGAGAATGTGCTGTCGCGCTCTGCCAAGACAGAACCATCCGCATTGGCCCGGCGAAACATGGAGGCCGAAAGCGGGCCGTCCGCGATGGCAGGTTGCACGCGCACGCCGTTGCGTTCGCCGTAGATCGCTACGGATTCGTCAAATTCCAAGCTCGTGACGTAGAAAAGGACGGAGTCCATCGGGGTGTCAAAATCAATATTCAAGGTTGCATATTGCTGTGTGAATACGGGGTTTCCGCCATACCCGGCGGAGTAGAGTTCATTTGCGTTTCCGATCGCGGCTGCGCGGCCAAATCTAGCGTCAGCGTTTGCGGTTGCAGTGAGTGAACCGCCGACGCCGTAGCGGGTGAAAGTAGACGTCGCGCCGAGGGCTGCGGGGCTGTCTGATGTCCAATCGACGATCGAAAACCGCGTTCCAGAACAGGTTGGAAGCGTATCGGCTGGCACGGTGGTAACGTTAACGCTGACGCTGTCGGTGTCGGCCCCGCCTTCGTCGCTGGAATTTGCGGCATCGGCGGTGATGCTGCCTCCCGCCGCGGTAGAGACATAGGCATCAAACTCGATGGCGCCGCTTCCAAGACCGTTCAAACTGGGCATCGGAAGGAGCGGGAAAGTGCCGTTTGTCGGGGTGGAGGCAGGGCGGATGTCTTCGCCCGAGATGACTTGAAAGTTCGTCGTACCCGAAATTTCGGGCGGCAGGGTCACCGAGGTTTGCACATTGGTCATAGGGCTGAGCGACGTATTCACATAGCTCACACGGTAGGTCAGCGTGGCGCCCTGCGGAACGTCGCCCCCCGAATACGGGGTGCCGTTCACCGCCGTGATGGAGATTGATACGAAAAGGTCTTCAGGCCCCGCAGGTGAGACGGCTGAGGTTCCGGCGACCCAATAGCGCCATGGGTTGTCGTTCCCGGCAGAGGCGCCTTCGGCGGAGTCTCCGCCGTGACCTTCGGCATTGAAATATCCAATGTTGGCCGGGTCGCTGACCTTTACCTCCATGACGGCGTAATAAGTCTCTCCCTGCGCGATCCCGCCGAAGGCGTAGCGCACTGCGTTTGTGCCGCTCGGCAAAACGGACGCGGCGCTGCTATTAAGGTTAAAACCCGCGGTCGTTTCGGTGCAGGCTTCGTAAGAGTTAACGCCCGGGTCCAGCGATTCGGGAAAGACGGATCCGGCGCCAGTGGCAGGCCCGTCTGGCCCCGCGAGCAGCGGATCATCCGCTTCGCAGGAACCGGGATAGCTGATCCGGTTCCAAGGGCCGATGGTGCCATAGCGGTCCCAATCGGATCCTGAATCCGGGCCTGCCACGGGGCTGCCCGCGCGAAAGGGTGTCGCCCCCCGACCGCCCGTGATCGTGGTCTCTTCTTGGGTTGAGAAACCGTTTGGGTCGATTGTCCCCCCAGAACCGAAGGCGTTGATCTGAACCGCGTCCCATTTGTTGTGAACGCGGGCGGTGCCCGTGCCGCCAACGCTGCTCCAAGGGCTGCCATTCGTGGGATTGACGAGGTACCCGTTTTCTAAAGTAGCGATATCCGATCCGTTTGCGAACAATGCAGTATCCGGACGGGTTGAGTAAAAAATACCAGTATCGCCATAGATATAGGCCAGCCCGGCGTTACAGTTGGCGATGGAAAAACCCGCTGCTTGGCACTGCGCCGTGTCAGAAGGAGCCCAGCCGTTTGCAGAAATATCAAACGTCTGCTGCCCTTTCGGACCCCAACCCTTAGACACGCCAGACCCCGTCGAGGCGCGCGCCGGGCGGGCGTCTTGGGCCGCGCCTGTAGCATCAGTTATATAGGCGGATGCGACTTCGGTCCCGGTGGGCACATACAACGTGGCATAGCCGCCCGGACCATCAAGCGTGCCTTCGGCTATGACGGGAAAGTCGGCAATGATGGCAATGTTATCACCGGCTGAAATCGGCGGCAGCCCCGCCGCGACCCGGTCCGCGATCTGCTGGCGGCTGGCATCGGTCAGGGAAACGCCGCCGCCGCCCAGCCACGCGCCGTGCGAAAGCACCATGGTTGAAAAACAGAGCCAAAAGAATGCCCCCAGAACGGCCTTGGCGCTCGCGCAGAATAATCTAAAGAATATCATGACTTACTCTCAATTTGTCCTGCACTAGGCTTTCATCGGGTAACTTTTGCGTCAATCTGAGCAGGTGGGTCTCGGGCATATGCTTTGGGTTAGGTCTGCTAGGCCTTAGAGAGATTTCTTAACCGCGCAGGGTTAACTATGTATTGAAGGACCTTTGGATCGGATGTCTGTGGTTGTTGGAGGCCGGGGCGCTTGGTGTTGCCGCCGGCGTCGGCGCCATGACGACATCCGGGGTTGAGCGCGGCCTTATAGGCCCCGACGTCAGGTGGTGGCCGTGAGGCAAAACAGTCGTTAACCAAAATTAAACCAGTCCCTCCCTATCAAGGATGTGAAAGGGAGAATTTGATGAAACGTCTTGTTATATTGGGATTTCTCACCGGATCGCTGGCGGCCTGTGTCGAACCTCCGGCCTCACCAATGGAAGCCGCGGCGCGGCGGGCGGCAGCGGCGGAATTGACCGCCAAACAATGTGCAGGCTTTGCGGGCGGTTATGAGAGCGTGCGCAAATTGCGGCACGATGCGAACCAAAATATCGCCACGGCACGGCGGCTTGGGGCGACGGATGCGACGATTGCCAAGGCGCGAACGGATGTGCGCATGGCCTTTGATATGCAGGTCGCCTTCTCCAATCCGCAGCAGGCTTGCAACATGATGGTAGGCGAGCTGGCTTGGGCTACGGGGTGACCCGCTCTAGCGATGCGCCACGTCGAGCCAGATCGGCAGATGGTCCGACGCGCGGCGGGTCTGCGAGGTCTCGACCACGCCGCCTTGGCGCACTGTGAGATGCTGATCCAACGCCATGCGATCAAGAAAAGCCACGGGCATCCGGGCGTGATAGCTTTTGCCCGGTGCATGGATCGTAAAGCGTTTCGCCAAGCGGCCCAGCCCGACCTTTTGGGACCATTCGTTCAGATCGCCCGCGATCAGCGTGGGGCAGTCGGCGCAGGCATCAAGATGGGCGATCATAGCGCTCAACTGTTCCTTGCGGGAGGGGCGCAGCAGGCCGAGATGCGAGGCGATGACGCGCAATTGCCGCGCGCCGATGTGCAGATCGGCCACCATGGCACCGCGCGGCTCGACCCCCGGCAGGGTCAGATGCGCCACCTGATCAATCTTGGCAGAGGGGCGGACCAAAACGGCATTGCCGTGCCAACCGATGCTGACATCGCTTGGTGTTGGCACGGGGCGCATGCCCGTGACCTCTTCGACCCGATCCAGCGGCAGGGCAGAGGGGCGCGGGGCGCGGCGGCGGTCGGCTTCTTGCAGCACCACCACATCTGCATGCAGGCTGCGGATGATCCGCATGATCCGCTCCGGATCGCGGCGTCTATCGGTGCCCAGGGCCTTGCGGATGTTATAGCTGACGATGCGCAGCGATTGGGGGGCGACGGCGGGGATCATAGAACAGGCGCTCCCAAACGAAACAGCCCCTCGGCCACCTTGCGGATCATCCCCGTCGGAGGCTTCTCCATGGCGCAGTGTTCGGAGAGATGTTCAAACCAGTCATGCAGCTTCGCGACCGACCCCGCGTCATAGACAAAAAGCGTGATCTCAAAGTTCAGCAACATGCTGCGCACGTCGAAATTGGCGGTGCCCACAAGCCCCATATCGTCGATGATCCCGGCTTTGGCGTGGATCATCCCGGGCTGGTAATACAGCACATGGCCGCCAGCTTCGTGCAGGTCGCGCAGGTAGGCACCGCGGGCAAAATCCGCCAGCCGTTGGTTGGAGCGTTCGGGCACCAGCACCCGCACGTCCACACCGCGTCGGGCAGCAGTCGTCAAAGCCGCACCAAGCGCTTCGGTCGGCACGAAATAGGGGGTCACGAGCCAAATCCGCGCCTCGGCCAAATGCAGCGCGCGGATCAGACCGTCGTGCAGCGGGTCTTCGGTGATATCGGGGCCGGAAGGAACCAATTGCACCGTGGCGGTCCCGCCCGTATGCGCCGCGACCGAGGGGGCAGGGTCCAAAGCCTCCCCGCTGGCCACGCCCCAATCCGAGCGGAAAACATCGCCGAAACTCTGCACTGCGCGCCCCTCGAGCAAGAAGGCCAGATCGGTCCAGCCGTCCTCAAGCGCCGTGGGGCCGAGGTAGTGCGCGCCGATGTTCATGCCGCCTGAAAAGACCCGCGCATCATCCGCGATGATCATTTTGCGGTGGTTGCGCAAGTTCAGGTGGCCAGAGCCCGGCACTTGCAACAGCGGTGAATAAAAGCGCACGTCACCCCCTGCCGCACGCAAACGACGCAGCGCGGCTGCCGGGCCGCGCAGGGTGCCCAAGCGGTCCATCAGCAGCCGAACTTTGACACCGGCCTTGGCGCGTTCGGTCAGCGCGTCGACAAAGATGCGGCCGGTGTCGTCATTGGCAACGATGTAGAAAAGCGCGTCGATCCGTTTCTCGGCCCCTTGGATCAGCGCCATCACGGCTTCATGCGCCGCTGTCGGATCACCCAAGAGCCGCAGGTCTTGCCCATGGGCGGCGGCGGGCAGGCCGAAATACTGCATCGTCGCGTCCAGCGTATGCACCGGACGGGGCGGCGGCCCTCCGGTTTCCCCTTTGAGGAAATGCACCGGGGAGTAGCGCGAAGATTGTTTGCGAAAGCCCAGCCCGAGAAACAACGGCACCGCGACCCATGGCAGCGCGATGATGAACAGCAGCCAAGCCGCCGTCGATTGCGGCGTGCGGCGCTGTTGCAAAATCACGATCGCCGCCAGCAGCGTCAGGATCACGATGATGACGATCTCTAAATGAGTGGTGATCCAAGACATGGGGTGGGGTCTGCTCCTTCTTGCTGACAATAGAGGCAAATAACGCGTTCCCCTTTGACAGCAAGCCTTGGTCAGTGTCAGTCGTCGAGGAATGATTTTAGTGTGGTTTTTGGGGTGGTGGCTTTGGGACGTGGGTCTTCCATGCAATCCTACCGTCGGTGCAGGAACGATCCACGCAGGCTTTTTGCGCTTGGGTGACCGTTACTAGGGCTGAATTATCCGTATTGCGGCGGCAAGTATTTGATGCAGCTTGATAATTGTTGCCAAGTCCCAAGGCGGCAACACACTTGATACATAACTTAAGCGGCGCTTGGCCGAGGGTATGTTGCAAATGTGCGACAATCAGCGCATCGCAAATCTGTGAAGTGAAAAACCTGAAACCCAATACTAGATGAGGCGTTGCGTGAGTGACCCTGCGGCGAGGATCGCAGGTCACCTGTATTTAAGGAGCAGAACATGAAACGCACGACAACAATCGCCAGCATCGCCCTGATCGCATCCAGCGCCTTCGCGGGTGCAGCAGCAGCCGGTTCGCTGGAAGACACCACAGTTGAAGCACCGGTTTTCACACCTGCGCCGACACCCGTGGCCGTTGATGGCGACTGGACAGGCTTCTACACCGGTCTTCAGGTTGGTCAAACCGACATCGACAGCGACAGCGGCACCCTTGACGGTGACGACACGTCCTACGGTTTCCACGCCGGTTACGACTATGACTTCGGCAAGTTCGTACTGGGTGGTGAACTCGACTATGACAAAACCGACATCGATCTGGGCAACACAGGCGTCGCTGCGGATTCCGTTGCACGCGCCAAGCTGAAAGCCGGTTACGACTTCGGCAACACGCTGGTCTATGCAACAGCTGGTGCAGCCCGCGCCGACACCGACGTTGGTGATGAAACAGGCCCCTTCGCTGGCTTGGGCGTCACATATAAAGTCACAGACCGTTACACCGTCGGTGGCGAAGTGCTGCAGCACAAATTCGATGACGTAGGCGGCACAGGCGACGATCTGGACGCGACAACCATCTCCCTGCGTGGTTCCATGCGCTTCTAATCTATCTTGGCGGGGTAACTCGCTTTGATAGGGGGCCGGCTTCCGAAAGGAGGCCGGCCTTTTTTGTGCGGACAGGCCGCGTGGCGGGCATGTCATCTGGCAAAGATGGGCAATGCTGCCCCCAAGCAGGCTGTCTTCGACCGTCATGGCCGCGCGCTACGCGCATAAAACTTAACCGGACAAGGGGCTTGGCGGAGGGCGGCGGACTTGCTACAAGCTTGTCATGAACACCGCAACGCTCATTATTTGCTGCATTACCCGCTGAGACATCCGCGCGGGCCGCTGTTCACGTCATTCCCATTCTGACAAAACTATGCCAAGCCCGCGTCACACCCGCGCAAGGACGCCTGCCCATGACCCGTGACCTGACGATCAAGCTGCACAACACCGCCACCCGGAAGAAAGAGGATTTCACGCCGATTGATGCGCAGAATGTGCGGATGTATGTCTGCGGTCCCACGGTCTATGACCGTGCGCATCTGGGCAATGCACGGCCCGTGATCGTGTTTGATGTGCTCTACCGTCTGCTGCGGCATGTCTATGGACCCGAACACGTCACCTATGTGCGGAATTTCACCGATGTGGATGACAAGATCAACGCCCGCGCCGCGGACAGCGGGCGCAGCATTGGTGAGATCACGGCCGAAACGACCCAGTGGTATCTTGACGACATGGCCGCCGTCGGCGCGCTCGAGCCTGATCACATGCCCCGCGCCACGCAGTATATCCCGCAGATGGTCACGATGATCCGCGGGCTGATCGATGAGGGCTACGCCTATGAGGCCGAAGGCCATGTCCTGTTTCGGGTTCGCAAATATACAGGATATGGCGCGCTCTCGGGCCGCTCGGTCGACGATATGATCGCAGGCGCGCGGGTTGAAGTGGCCCCTTATAAAGAGGACCCGATGGATTTCGTGCTGTGGAAACCCTCGGACAAGGCCACGCCCGGTTGGGATTCGCCGTGGGGGCAGGGCCGTCCGGGCTGGCATATCGAATGCTCCGCCATGGCCCATGATCTGCTGGGAGAGCGGTTCGACATCCATGGCGGCGGCATCGATTTGCAATTCCCGCATCATGAGAACGAAATCGCCCAGTCGAAATGCGCGGGCCACGGCTTTGCCAACTACTGGCTGCACAATGAGATGCTGCAGGTCGAGGGCAAGAAAATGTCCAAGAGCTTGGGCAATTTCTTTACCGTGCGCGATCTGCTGGATCAGGGCGTGCAGGGCGAGGTGATCCGCTTCGTCATGCTCTCAACCCATTACCGCAAGCCGATGGACTGGACCGAGAAGAAGCGCGAGGAGGCCGAGAAGACCCTTCGCAAATGGTATCTTCAGGCGGCGGAGGCTGAGGCCGCGACGCCTTCACCGGACCTCGTCACGCTCTTGGCGGATGACCTTAATACCCACGGTGCGCTGACCGAATGCCACCGTCTGTCGAATGCGGGCGATACGGCGGGTCTGCGCGGGGCGTTGGTCCTTCTGGGGTTGATGGACGATCTGATTCCCGAATGGGCAGCGGTGCAGGCGCTGGACCTCAGTGACATTGAGGCCTTCCTCAGCGATGCCCGCGCCACGGCGATGGAAACCAAGGATTTCGCCGAGGTGGACCGCATTAAAACGGCGCTGACCTCCGTGGGCATCGAAGTGCAGATGAGCAAGGACGGCGTGAAACTGACACCTCCGCCAGGCTTTGATCGCAGCCAGTTGGAGGGGGTATTGTGACCCGCGAACGCCTCACCCTCTACGACACCACTCTGCGCGATGGGCAGCAGACCCAAGGCGTGCAGTTCTCCATCGATGAAAAGCGCCAGATTGCCGAGGCGCTCGACACGCTCGGAGTAGACTATATCGAAGGCGGCTGGCCCGGTGCTAACCCCACCGACAGCGCATTTTTCGAGGCCGCTCCGCAGACGAAGGCACGCCTCACCGCCTTTGGCATGACCAAACGCGCGGGCATGTCAGCCGAGAATGACGACGTGCTGGCCGCCGTGCTCAACGCCGGGACGCAATCTGTCTGTATCGTCGGCAAGACCCATGACTTCCACGTCAAAACCGCCCTTGGCATCACGCTGGAGGAAAACACTGGCAACATCGCCAAATCCGTCGCCCATCTGGTCGCTCAAAGGCGCGAGGCGCTGTTTGATGCCGAACATTTCTTTGATGGCTACAAGGCCAACCCCGACTACGCGCTTAAGGCGGTCCGCGCGGCCTATGGGGCGGGTGCGCGCTGGATCGTGCTTTGCGACACCAATGGCGGCACGCTGCCCGAAGAGATTGGCCGCATCACCCGCGATGTGATCGCCGCAGGCATCCCCGGTGACCGGCTGGGCATCCACACCCATGACGACACCGAAAACGCCGTGGCCTGCACGCTGGCCGCCGTCGACGCGGGCGCGCGCCAAATCCAAGGCACGCTGAACGGACTGGGCGAGCGGTGCGGCAACGCCAATCTGACCACGGTGATCCCGATCTTGCTGCTGAAAGACCCCTATGCCAGCCGCTATGAGATCGGTGTGAGCCGTGACGCGCTGCGCGGGCTGACCCGCACCAGTCGTATGCTGGACGAAATCCTTAATCGCGTGCCGATGAAACAGGCAGGTTTCGTAGGGTCGTCGGCCTTTGCGCATAAGGCGGGGCTGCATGCCAGCGCCATCGCCAAAGACCCCAGCACCTATGAACATATCGACCCCGCACTGGTCGGCAATACCCGCGTCATTCCGATGTCGAACCAAGCCGGGCAATCCAATCTGCGCAAACGGCTGAGCGATGCCGGTCTGGCCGTGGCCAAGGGCGATCCGGCGCTTGGCCGGATCTTGGAGGTGGTCAAGGGCCGCGAGGCGCAGGGCTATGCCTATGACACCGCACAGGCGAGTTTCGAGCTTCTCGCCCGCGACGTGATGGACCAGTTGCCTCATCTTTTCGAGGTGGAGCGCTACCGCGTCACGGTCGAACGTCGGCGCAATGCCGAAGGCCGGATGGTCAGCCTTTCCGAAGCGGTCGTGGTGGTCGATGTCGACGGAGAAAAGCGGCTCTCGGTCTCGGAATCGCTGGACGAAGATGGCGCAGACCGTGGCCCGGTCAACGCGCTGTCCAAAGCACTGGTCAAAGACTTGGGCAAATACAGCAGCCTGCTGGATGACATGCGTCTGGTTGACTTCAAAGTCCGCATCACCCAAGGCGGCACCGAAGCCACCACCCGCGTCATCATCGACAGCGAAGACGGGCAGGGGCGGCGTTGGTCCACCGTGGGCGTCAGCGCCAACATACTCGACGCCTCCTTCGAGGCATTGCTAGATGCGATACGTTGGAAATTGATCCGGGACCGCGCCCAATGACAGATGATATGACCGCCTTTTTCACGCTGCACCGTGATCTGCCGCGCGAGGGGCCGGGAGAGCCTTCGGACGTGAACTGGGCCGTGGAGCAGGTCGACCTGCCCGCGCGCGCCGAGATTGCCGATGTGGCCTGCGGCCCCGGCAGTGACATCGGCGCACTCCGCGCGGCGATCCCGCAGGGGCATGTCACCGCACTCGATAAAACCGCGCATTTTGTCGACACCGCGCGGGGGCGTTTCGTTGCAGATAGCAATGTTACCCTGTTGCGCGCCGATATGGCCGCCATCGCCAATGAATACGACCTGATCTGGTGTGCCGGCGCGGTCTATTTCCTTGGCGTGACAGAGGCGCTGACCCGCTGGCGCAAATCGCTGCGCGCGGGTGGCGTGGTGGCATTCTCCGAGCCTTGCTGGCTGACCGATACCCCTTCCGAGGAGGCCCGCGCGCAATGGGCCGACTATCCAGCGATGAGCGACGCCGATGGCATTGCCGAACGGGTGCGCGCGGCGGGCTATGAGGTCGTGGCGACCCGCGTTCTGTCGGAGGAGGCTTGGGAGAATTACTACACCCCTTTAGAGGCCCGCATGGAAAAGTTGCGCCCCGGCGCGGATGACGAATTGAAGAGGATGCTTGATGCCACTGAGGCGGAAATCGCCTGCTGGCGCGCGCACGGGGACGAATTTGGGTACCTACTGACGGTGGCGCGCCCCGTATGACTTTCGACGCCGACCTAAACGCCTGCGCCGCCATGGTAGAGCGCGCCGACCCTTGGCGCTTTCGCGCAGCCATGGCCGCCCCAGTCGAGACGCGCAAGCTGCTGTTCCCGCTCTACGCCTTCAACGTCGAGGTTGCCCGCGCGCCATGGGTCACCCAAGAGGCGATGATCGCCGAGATGCGCCTGCAATGGTGGCGCGACGCGCTGGAAGAGATTGCCAAGGGCGGTCCCGTCAGGCGTCACGAAGTCACCACGCCGCTGGCCCGCGCCATCGCGCCCGAGGATGCGGAACTGCTGGATGAACTTGTCGCCGCGCGGCGGTGGGACATCTACAAAGACCCCTTTGAGGATGCTGGTCACTTCGAGCGCTACATCGATCAGACCGCAGGCCATCTGATGTGGGTCGCCGCGCGCCGCCTTGGCGCGACGGAGGAAGCGGTGGTGCGCAATGCGGCCTATGCCACCGGCATCGCCGCTTGGCTCTGTGCGATTCCGAATTTGGAAGAGGCGGGCCGTGTGCCGCTGCTCGATGGCACGGCGGAAGGGGTTTCGGCCCTCGCCAAGGGGGCGTTGGACCGCCTGAAATCAGCGCGGGCCAAACGTGCGCAGATCCCAAAGGCGGCGCGGGCCGCATTGTTGCCTGCCGCCCATGCCGGACCTGTCTTGCACGCGGCTGTGGCAGACCCGCAAAAAGTCTCCGAAGCAAGCTTGCCTGACCCGCGCCGCCATTTCGCGCTGCGGGCCATGGCGTCTCGCTGGTAGGCGCTTAGCTCAGTTGCGTTTCTTTGCGGCTGCGCAGCACCAGCCAGATCAGCGAGCCACCGGCCAGCACCAAGAACGGCACCATAGCAAAGTTCACCGCTGCCCAGCCTTCTTGTGCCGTGCCGCCCGAACAGTTCATCAAACCGCCCGAGGCGAGCGAGGCGACGGTCACGCCGCCAAACACCAGCAGGTCATTCAGGCCCTGCATCCGCCCGCGCTCATGCGGCTCATGCGCGCCCGCAAGCATCGTGGTCGCACCGATAAAGCCAAAGTTCCAGCCCAGCCCCAAGAGGATCAGCGCGACAAAAAAGTTGCCCAGCTCCGCCCCCTGCAGCGCCACCAGACCTGCGGCGGCAAGGATCGCAATGCCAAGGCCCATGATCCGCTCAACGCCGTACCGATTGATCAGGTGGCCGGTAAAGAACGACGGCGCGAACATCGCCAGCACATGGCCGGTGACCACATAGCCTGCGTTATCTTGGCTAAAGCCACAGCCGACGACGGCCAGCGGGGTCGAGGTCATCACGAGGTTCATCAGCGCATAGGCCACCATGGCGCAGATCACCGCCACGGCGATGCGCGGCGTGGTCAGAAGCTCCCAGCGGCTGCGGCCCTTGGGCGCGTCATGCGCCGGGATCGGCGGCTTGGGGATGTCGATGAAAAGAAACAGCAGCGCGCCCACAACGTTCACCGCCACCACGGCCAAATAGGTGCCAAGGAAGGGCACCACGAGGCTGCCAGAGGTCGCCGTGGCAAGCTGCGGCCCGATGATGGCCGAGACCAGACCGCCCGCCATCACATAAGAGATCGCCTTGGGCCGGAAGTCATCCGAGGCGGTATCGGCGGCGGCGAAACGGTAGAACCCTTGGGCAGACATATAGACGCCCGTCAGCAGGGAACCGAGCAAAAAGACCGGGAACGACGCCAGATAAAGCCCATAGGCCGCGACCGCGCCGCCCAATGCTCCGCCCGAAGCTCCCAGAAAAAACCCCGCCCGCCGGCCAAACCGTTGCATGATGGCCGAAACCGGCGTGGCCGAGAGCATGGAGCCCAGCACGATCATCGAGATCGGCAGCGTGGCCAGACAGACATTGGTCGCCAGCGACTGACCGGCAAGGCCACCCACGAGGAAAATCATCGGCATCTGAGCACCAAGAAAGGCCTGCGCTGCCACCAGCACCGCTACGTTGCGCCGGGCGCGTCTGTCGTCGATCATGTCTGAATTCCTCACATCCCGCCAAGGCGTAGCCCTGCCGATGGGTAAGGGCAAGCCCAGGCCCGTTTTTTGCGCCTCCGATCCCGCTTGCGCCCGGCGGCAAGCTCGCCGATGATTGCGCCGATGACCGCCCCAAACCGCCCTTCGCTGAACCTTCTTCTGCTCGCTGGCACTGCCGAAGCGCGGCAGCTTGGCGTCGCCTTGGCTGAGGCTGGTCACAGGGCCACCGCATGGCTGACGGAACCGCCGCGCGGCAGCAATCCGATGCCGATGGCGTTTGAGATGCGCGACCCAGAAGATACCGCCGCCTTGCTGCGCGACATGGCGGGTTTTGACGCGGTTTTGGACCTCAGCCATGGGTTCGACGCGGGGCTGAGCCACGCAGGCTTTGCCGCTGCCGCCGCGTTGGATAAGCCCTTTGTCAGTTTTGCGCGCCCCGGCTGGGCTTTGGATGATCCGCTGTTGCGGTCGGTCCCTGATGTGCCCGCCGCCGCCCGTGCGGTGCCGCCCGGGGCCCGCGTCTTTGCCGCCACCGGATGGGCCAGCCTGCCACAGTTTCTGCCGTTTAAGGGGGCGCGCCTCATGCTGCGCCAGACCAGTCGCCATGAC
The DNA here is from genome assembly GCF_025142135.1 of Sulfitobacter sp. W002. Lineage (NCBI taxonomy): Bacteria > Pseudomonadati > Pseudomonadota > Alphaproteobacteria > Rhodobacterales > Roseobacteraceae > Sulfitobacter > Sulfitobacter sp. W002. The sequence continues at coordinate 1,810,288 of NZ_CP081126.1, forward strand.
CGGCCCGCGCCCTATGACTTTGTGGATCTCATCTTTGGCGATCCGCCTTTCACGGTGGCGACCGAAACCGCGCTGTTTCGCGAGTTTGGCGTTGACCTGCTGATCTGCCGCAACCTTGGCGGCGCGGCCAGCCGCCCCAAGGTCGACGCCGCACTTGCCCTTGGCTTGCCGGTGATCCTCATCGAAAAGCCGCGCCTGCCAGAGGGGGCGCGCTGCCTGACCGACCTTGACGCGATGATAGACTGGGTGGCGCAGCTGTGAGCCTCGCGCCCCCGATTACCTGTGACGCCGATGTGGCCGAGGGAGCCGCTTGGCTGGCCGAGGCTGAGCCGCGTTTTGCCATGGCGCTTGCACGCACCGGTCCGCTGCCCCTACGTCTGCGCCCACCGGGTTTTGCGGGCTTGCTCGACATTATCGTGGGGCAGCAGGTGAGCGTGGCCTCTGCCCGGGCGATCTATGCGCGGCTGGTGGAGGCGGGGTTGGACCGCCCTGAAAACGTCCTGCGCGTGGGCGACGACGGTCTGCGGGCCGCGGGTCTGAGCCGCCCCAAGGCACGCTATGTGCTGGCCTTGGCAGAGCGGGAGTTTGACTTTGACGCGCTGCACTGCCTGTCCGATGACGAAGCCATTGCCGCGTTGGTCGCCATGCCGGGCATCGGGCCGTGGACCGCGCAGGTCTATGTGATGTTCTGCATGGGCCGTCGCGACATCTTTCCAAGTGGCGATCTTGCGTTGCAAGAAGCCGCGCGGGGGCTGTTTGATCTGCCCGCGCGCCCGACGCCGAAAGATCTTACCGCCATGGCCGCCGCTTGGTCACCTTGGCGGTCGGTTGCGGCGCGGCTGCTCTTTGCCTACTACCGGGTGTTGAAACAAAAGGAAGGATTGTCATGACACGGGTTTTGAACGCCGAGCGCCGCGCGCCGGTCTCTGGCACCACACGGTCGGTGGTGGTGTTCCTGCATGGCTATGGCGCGAATGGCGCCGATCTGCTGGGCCTTGCCGATCCGCTGAGCGAGCATTTGCCCGACACGCTTTTCGTCGCACCCGACGCGCCCGAGGCCTGCGCCGGTGCGCCCATGGGCTATCAGTGGTTCCCGATCCCTTGGATCGACGGATCATCCGAAGAGGAATCGATGCGCGGCATGATGAGCGCGGTCGAAGACCTCGACGCCTTCCTCGACGCGCTGATGGTCGACGAAGACGTGCTGCCCGAACAGGTCGTGCTCTTCGGCTTTTCCCAAGGCACGATGATGTCGCTGCATGTGGCCCCACGGCGCGAAGATGCGGTGGCGGGGATCGTGGCCTTCTCGGGCCGTCTGCTCAACCCCGAAGCGCTGGCCGAAGAGGCGCAGGTGAAACCGCCGGTGCTGCTGGTTCATGGGGATGCCGATGACGTGGTGCCGCCGCAATCCTTGCCGCAGGCCGCCGAAGCGCTGCAAGAGGCGGGGTGGCAAGACGTTTACGCCCATGTGATGAAGGGCACGGGCCATGGCATCGCGCCCGATGGGCTGAGCGTGGCGCTGGCCTTCATGCGCGACAAACTGGGGCTTTAACCCTTCATCTCGTCCCAAAGCCAGGGTTCGGCGAACTCGACCGAATTGCCAGCGGGGTCGCGCACATAGAGCGAGCGCGCCCCGTTGGGCCATTCAAAACTGGTGTCGATCTCGACCCCGGCGGCCCGCAGCCGCGTCTCCATCGTGGCGATCTCATCGCGATTCATCGCAAAGCAGACATGCCCCGGGCCGCGCGCGCCATGGGGCGGGACCGGCATTTTCGGGTTGCCGGGCGGTTGCGCCGTGGCGGTGGGGTTGAAGACCAGCAAGACCGAAGGGCCAAGGGCAAAGAACATATGCCGGCCCGGCACCTCCTGAAACAGTTTCAGCCCCAGAATGTCGCGGTAAAACCCCCGCGCCGCGTCTAGATCATCGACATAGACGGCGGCTTCGAGCAGGGATTGCGGGGCGGGCGCATCGGGCAGGGGGCTTTTCGACATGCCACAAGGTTAACAAACTCTGCCCATCTGTCACGCCTCTGTCGTAATCTTTGGGCAAAACCGGCGACATCTAGTGGTTCACCTTTGTCTTGCCAGAGAGAAACCGCGAGATATAGTGACTAAAACGGGCAGAGGACGCGACCAGATGGACGGCGATTTCAGGACCGAATTTACCCGCCACCCGGCGGCGCTCAAACACCACCCCGCGCTGGTGCTCAACGCGGACTACCGACCTTTATCCTATTACCCGCTGTCGCTTTGGCCATGGCAGGAGGCGGTAAAGGCCAAATGGCTCGACCGGGTCGAGATCGTCGCCGAATATGACGAGGTGGTGCGCAGCCCCTCTACGGTGATCAGGATCCCCTCGGTTGTCGTTCTTAAAGACTATGTCAAACCTCAAAAGCGCGTGGCCTTCACGCGCTTTAATTTATTTCTGAGGGATGAATTCCGCTGCCAATACTGCGGCGCGAAGGGCGATCTGACCTTTGACCATGTGGTACCGCGCGCCGCCGGTGGGGTGACCAGTTGGCAAAACGTGGTCGCCGCCTGTAGCCCTTGCAACCTGCGCAAAGGCTCGCGGCCCCTGCACCGCACGGGGCTTGCCCTGCGCAAACCGCCGCGGCAACCCGCCGCCGAAGAGCTGCGCAACATGGGGCGCAAATTCCCGCCCGGCCATCTGCATGAAAGCTGGATGGATTTTCTCTATTGGGATGCCGAGCTTCAGGCCTGAGGCTTAGATATCCAGTTCGACCCAGATCGGCACATGGTCCGAGGGTTTGTCACGCCCGCGCACATCGCGGTCAATCTGGCAATCGCGCAGCCGGTCCGCCACGGTCGGAGACAGCAGAAAATGGTCAATGCGGATGCCGTTGTTGCGGTTCCAGGCGCCGGCCTGATAATCCCAGAATGAATAATGCCCCGGCCCTTGGGTGCGCGCCCGAAAAGCATCTGTCAGCCCGAGGTTCACCAGCCGCCGCCACGCCGCGCGGGATTCGGGGCGAAAGAGGGCGTCTTCGCGCCAGCTGTCGGGTTTGGCCGCATCTTCGGCCTGCGGGATGATGTTGTAATCGCCCGCCATGAGGAAGGGCGTTTCTTCGGCCAGTAGCGTCTCGGCACGGGCTTGTAGCCGCGCCATCCAAGCGAGTTTATAGTCATACTTTGGCCCCGGCACCGGGTTGCCATTGGGCAGGTAAAGCCCGCAGACCCGCAGCGCCATATCGTCACCCACGACCGTGGCCTCAATCCAGCGCGCCTGATCGTCTTCGTCATCGCCGGGCAGGCCGCGGGTCACATCCTCCAGCGGGAGTTTCGACAGGATCGCCACACCGTTGAAAGATTTCTGCCCGTGGGTCTCGACGTTATAACCGCGCTCTTCGAGCATATCGCGGGGGAAGGCCTCGTCGACCGACTTGATCTCTTGCAGCACAACCACGTCCGGCTGCGCCTCGTCGAGCCACTCGGGCAGGGCCGCGGCGCGGGCTTTGATACCGTTGATGTTAAAACTCGCGATTTTCATATCCGGCCCTCTTTCGACGTGGGTCTGCTATCGCGCAAATGCGGTGGCGGAGCAAGAGGGAGGGTTGCGCGCTTAGGGTGATTCTCTCTAGGGGTCTTCTAGTATGACTAGAACCACGCACGTCTTTCCCACTGCATTGTTCTGCAACAGCTTTGTGGAAAGCTTTTAGTTCGCACCTCGCAGAAGAGGGAAAGTCGAACAATTGGTCGAAACTGTGGCGCGAACCTAATGTGGATAACTTAGCCAGTACAATAACTTAGGCGAAAAATCCTTGGCGAGACCCGTTTAAAGTGCATCAGTAATTGTACTACATCTTTAAATTGCAAAGCCCTTTGAAAGGACACCACGATGACCGCTATTCCCGCAGGTAACTTCGCCCCCGTAACAGCGCCTGAAACACAGGACAAGCCGATGATGCTCGGCGCAGGGGTTGGCCTTTTCACCACCGGTCTTAACCGCGGAGGCGGTGACATGCTGATGGGTGAGGGGACCGAGATGTTCACCACCGGTCTGCACCACGACAGCGGCAGCATCGCGCAGGGGGCGGGGGTCGGTCTTTTCACAACCGGCCTCGCGTCGACAGAGGCGCAGGTGCTGCGCTTCGATGCCTGAAACTGGTTCAAGCGGGCGGCCCCGTCGCCCGCTGTTTCCCATCTGGAGGCGCTATGATGACCAATGTTGTTCTGCTGAGATCTGCCGACTGCTGTGACCCGGACACTCAAACCGCCCGCTTGATCCGCAGCTTTGCGACAGAGCGTCGCGCTCAGGGGGATGTTTTTTGGCTCAAGGAAAACGCCGAACTGCTTGGAGTGCTGGCAAGCACGGGGGCTGCGCTGGACGCCGAGGCGCTTGAGCCGCTCGGCGCATTCCACGCAGGGTGCCGGGATCTGCTGCGCGATTTCCCGCAATACTACCGTTTTATCCTGTCGATCTGCCTCGACCTCGAGGCCATCGGCCTGCCAAAGCAACAGGGTGCGGCGCTCTGCGGCAGGGTTGCGCGGGCGGATCTGGAAGGCGCGGAACTGTCGGACCTGCAACGCGCCGAGGCCCGCCGTCTGCTGCGCCGTCGGGGTGTCGGGCCGCAGGTCGGTGACGGGGCGCTTGGCCAGCGTCTGCGCGACTTCGTCTCGCGCAGTGTCACCTTTGCCATGCCCAATCGAAAGGCGGCTTATGAGCTGACACATATCATTTTCTACCTGTCGGATTATGGCGGCCAGATTCCCGAACTGCCAGACGAGACACTAAAGAGCCTGCATTTTACTGGGTTGCTGGCCTTTCTGGATCAGGACATGGATCTGCTGGCCGAGGTCTGCGCCGCGCTGCGTTTCAGCGGCAATTACCCAAGCCCACTGTGGGAAGATGCCATCGCGGCCTACCACCGCGCCCTGCGCATTCAAGCCGAGCCGGATGCCCCCATGCAGGACGATTATCATGAATTTCTCGTCACCGGCTGGGCCGTGAAAATCGCAGACCGTCCGTCACAGGCCCAAACCATTCCGCAAGGCGCGCTGCGCTTTCACGCCGCCCGCAGCGGGCATGGTGCGCTGCGCCCGCTGGCGGCTTGCTTGAATGATATGGGGGCGCAGCGGCGCGCGGATTGGGGGTATATGCGCCCCCATGTTCTGTCTTATCTCGGACCTGACAGCCATGCGATCTTGCTCGCAGCCGAACGCTCTGGCCCGCATTTCGAACAGTTTTTCGAGGGGTTCGCACGGGCGCGCGCCTGAACGCGCCCGGATGTGCTCACATCGAAAAGGACGTGCCGCAGCCGCAGGCCGCCGTGGCATTGGGGTTCTCAATCGTGAACCGCGCGCCGATCAGTTCTTCGGTGAAGTCGATCACCGCATCGGCCAGAAACGGCAGGGACACGCTATCGACCACCACCTTCTGACCGCTGCCTTCCAGAACGAGGTCATCCTCGGCAGGCTCGTCCAGCGCAATGTCATACTGGAACCCTGAGCAGCCGCCGCCTTCGACAGCGACGCGCAGGGCCTTGCCTTCGTCGGCGGCGCCGATCTCGGCAAGGCGTTCAAAGGCGCGGGGGGTGACTTTAGGGGGCAGGTTCATCTGCGGGCTCCGATGCATCGGTTTTCATTCGCGTTCCCCTAACATATAGAAACCACAAGGACAGGTCACAAGGACCGCGAGAGAGGACCAGCCGCAATGCGCGCAGAATTCGCCTCGGATCCGGACACCGCCAAGGGACGGTTGGTGCCGGAGGAGGAAAGCACGTTTCGCTCCTGCTATCAGCGGGACCGGGACCGGATCATCCACGCCTCCGCCTTTCGGCGGCTCAAACACAAGACTCAGGTCTTTGTGGAGCATGAGGGCGATTATTTCCGCACCCGTCTGACCCATTCGATCGAGGTGGCGCAGGTGGCGCGCACCATCGCGGGCGCGCTGCGCTTGAATGGTGAACTGACCGAGGCCGTGGCGCTGGCGCATGATCTGGGCCACACGCCCTTTGGCCACACCGGCGAGGATGCGCTGCACAAGCTGATGGCGCCCTACGGTGGGTTTGACCACAACGCGCAGGCGATCAAGATCGTCACCACGCTAGAGCGGCACTATGCCGAATTCGACGGGCTGAACCTGACGTGGGACACGCTCGAAGGGATTGCCAAGCACAATGGGCCGGTCATGGGCAGCGTGCCCCATGCGCTGGCTGACTATAACGCGCGCCATGATCTGGAACTGCACACCCATGCGAGTGCAGAGGCGCAGGTGGCGGCACTTTCCGATGACATTGCCTATAACAACCACGACCTGCACGACGGTCTGCGGGCAGGGCTGTTCACCGAAGCCGAGATTGCCGAGCTGCCCATGGTCGGCGCGGCCTATGCGGAAGTGGACCGGCTCCACCCCGACACCGACAGCTACCGCCGCCGCCATGAGGCGCTGCGCCGGGTCTTTGGCGTGATGGTCGGCGATGTGATCGAAACATCGTCTAAACTGCTGAAAGAGTCGGGGGCCACATCGCCCGATGACATCCGCCATCTGGGCCGTCCGGTGATCCGCTTTTCGGACCCTGTCTGGCAGGACCTGCGCGAGATCCGAAAGTTCCTTTTCACCCGGATGTACCGCGCCCCTTCGGTGATGGAGAATCGTGAGAAGGTCACCAAGGTGGTCGAAGATCTCTTTCCGCTGTTTTTATCCCAACCCAATCTGTTGCCGCGCCACTGGGCGGCGGCAATCGAGGCGGCAGAGAATGAAACCACGCTGGCGCGGATGGTCTCGGATTACATTGCGGGCATGACTGACCGATTTGCGTTGCAAGAACACGCCCGTCTCTTTGGCAGTGATTTGCGCAGCTTCCGCTAATCTTTGCGGCATGGTAGCCTGCCTTTTGTGATCCATAGGTGACGTGACATGATACAAACCCCCGTTCTGCCGGAAAGCCTTGCCGGTGACGCGACCTTTGCGATCCTTTCGGCGGGTCAAGCGCCGGGCCCAACGGTCGCCAAACGCGCGGCTGGTCTGGGGGCCGAAGTCGTGGCGATGGACCGTGATCCCGCCGTGCTGGCACGGCTGATGAGCCAGTCGACCGCAAGGGTCGAAGGGCTGGCGCTTGCCGGGGATCTGGTCAGCCGGTTCGAGCCTCTTTACCGCAATTGGGGCGGCACGCCGCTGCATTTGGTGTTGAACCTGATGCCGCTTGACCCAGACGATTGCGCCAAGGGGATGGACGCGCAGATCCGGGGGCTGTCTGCCCTGGTGCGGGCCTTGGGCCGTGGCTTGGTGGCCGGGCAGGGGTCTGTCGTGACCGTCCTGCCGCGGCCCAGCCAGCCGCTGGCGCTTGCCGGTCATGGGATGATCGGCGCTTTCGAGGCCGCCAATGCCGCGCTCGATAAGGTTTTTGGCGCACGCGGGCTGCATTTCCACCTGATTACGGTGCCCGAGGGGCAAGCCGACCTCGCGGCAGACAGCGCGCTGTTCCTGGGGTCCGAGGCTGGCCGACGGCTCCGAAGTGGGCGTTTGGACCTCGGCTGATACCGCCGCTTCAAACGCCATCCCTCACATGGGCCCTCACATCGGCCATCGCGGCCTGCCGCTTGATTGACTGCACCCCCGCACATGATAAACGGGCGGGGAACAAGGATACCCGACATGAACCTATTTGCCGAAATTCGCCATCTTATCATTGCGACGCTGGAACAGATGGTCGCGCAGGATGCCCTGCCTGCGACCCTGAACTTTGACCCGATCACCGCCGAGCCGCCGCGCGACCCCGCGCATGGCGATATGGCGACCAACGCCGCGATGGTGCTGGCCAAGCCCGCGGGCATGAAGCCGCGCGATATCGCCGAAGCATTGGCCGCCCAGTTGCAAAACGATGCGCGCATCACCTCTGCCGAAGTGGCCGGCCCGGGCTTTATCAACCTGCGGCTTTCGCCTTCGGTCTGGCAGAACGTGGCCCGGCAAGTCTTGAACCAAGGCACCGACTTTGGCCGCGCGATCCTTGGCGCGGGTCAGCGGGTGAACGTCGAATATGTCTCGGCCAACCCCACCGGGCCGCTGCATGTGGGCCACACCCGTGGCGCGGTCTTTGGCGATGCGCTGGCCAGCTTGCTGGATTTCGCAGGCTACGATGTGACGCGCGAATATTACATTAACGACGGCGGCGCGCAGGTCGATGTGCTGGCGCGCTCGGTCTACCTGCGCTACCTCGAAGCCAATGGCAAAGAGGTGGCCTTTCCCGATGGCACATACCCCGGCGACTACCTGATCCCGCTGGGCGAGGCGTTGGCCAAAATGTATGGCGACAAGCTGGTCGACCAACCTGAGAGCGAATGGCTCGATCATATCCGCGACTTTGCGACCGATGCGATGATGAACCTGATCCGTGAGGATCTGGCAGCCCTCGGCGTTGAGATGGATGTCTTCTACAGCGAGAAATCCCTCTACGGCACTGGCCAGATCGAAGCGGCGATTGCTTCTCTCGAAGCCAAAGGGCTGATCTACGAAGGCGTGCTGGAGCCGCCAAAAGGCAAGAAGCCCGAAGATTGGGAACCGCGCGAACAGACGCTGTTCAAATCCACCGAACACGGCGATGACGTGGACCGCCCGGTCAAGAAATCAGACGGGTCCTGGACCTATTTCGCCCCCGACATCGCCTATCACTACGACAAGGTCAGCCGCGATTTCGACATGCTGATCGACGTCTTTGGCGCGGATCATGGCGGCTATGTCAAACGGATGAAGGCGGCTGTTTCGGCATTGAGCGATGGTCATGTGCCGCTCGACATCAAGCTGACGCAATTGGTGAAACTCTTTAAAAACGGCGAGCCGTTCAAGATGTCCAAACGGGCAGGGACCTTTGTGACCCTGCGCGATGTGGTTGATCAGGTGGGCCCCGATGTCACGCGCTTTGTCATGCTGACGCGCAAGAACGACGCGATGCTCGACTTTGATTTCGACAAGGTGCTGGAACAAAGCCGCGAAAACCCAGTGTTCTATGTGCAATACGCCCATGCGCGGGTGGCTTCGATCCTGCGCAAAGCCCAAGAGGCCGGAGTCGAGGTTGCCGATGCCACGCTGATGGATGCGGATCTGACCAAGCTTGACCATGATGCCGAGCTTGGCCTGCTGCGCAAACTGGCCGAATGGCCGCGTCTGGTCGAAACCGCCGCGCGCAGCAACGAGCCACACCGGGTGGCCTTCTACCTCTATGAACTCGCGTCCGATTTCCACAGCCTCTACCACTTGGGCCGTTCCGAAGACGGGCTGCGTGCGTTGCAAGAAGGGGACGCTGCCACATCGCAGGCAAAAATCGCCCTGTCGCGTGCCGTTGCGATTGTAATTGCGGCGGGTCTTGGTATTCTTGGGGTCACACCGGCGCAGGAGATGCGATAACCGCACCAGCGCGCCGAAAACAGGCAACCCCATGACCAGACCCGCGTGGCGATGTATCACGCCGGGCAAAGAGGCAGAGATGGCAGATTTCACGTCTTCCCCGACGACGGCGGGCTATGCGCCCGATTCCGCGCATGGCTACGCAGTGGGCAGCGGGCCCAAGACCCTGACAACGCTCACCAATATCGCAGGCGCTGTGGTTTCCTTGGCACTTGTCGCGGGGATTGGTGTTTGGGGCTACAAGCTGCTGGTGCGTGATGTGACCGGCATTCCGGTGGTCCGCGCCATCGAAGGCGAGATCCGCGTGCGCCCCGATGAGCCGGGCGGCGAATTGGCCCGCCATCAGGGCCTATCGGTCAATGTCGTTGCCGCCGAAGGCAGCGCCGGTCGCCCCGCAGATCAACTGCGCCTCGCGCCGCGTCAGATGGAATTGCAAGACGAAGACCAGCCCGTTCAAGTGGCGATGGTTGCCGCAAAGACACAGGGCAATGCGACCCCCGCAGTCGCCCATGAGAATGACGGCGACCTGATCGATGCCTCCGCCGCGATCCGTTCTGGCAATGTTCAAGACCTCGTGGCGCAGCTGACCAATGGTGTCGCACCGCTCTCCGGGGCGGGCGCCTCTGGTGATCCGGTCGATGCCGCCGTGGCGATGGCGCTGGCCGATACCTCCGTGCAGCCGAAAGTCGTCAAGGCCGTATTGAACGCGCCCGGCGTGCGCAACTCCCTGCGTCCGCGCCGCCGCCCGGCAGGCGGTGCCGTGGTGACACCCGCCGCAGTCCAGAGCAATCCGGTCGCAGCCGCCGCCCAAGAGGTTGATCCCGCGGCCCTTCCCGCTGGCACCCGGATGGCCCAGCTTGGTGCCTTTGACAGCCCCGAGGTTGCCCGCGAACAATGGGACCGTTTGCAGGGCCGTTTCGGTGCCTATCTCGAAGGCAAGAACCGCGTTGTACAAAAGGCCACCAGCGGCGGGCGGGTGTTCTATCGCCTGCGTGCCATGGGCTTTGACGACATCGCCGATGCGCGGCGCTTCTGTTCGGCACTTGTGGCCGAAAACGCGGATTGCATCCCGGTGGTGATGCGCTGATGCGCCCCTTCGGGGCCACGATCCTCGACGCGATGGGCCATCAACTCAGCGTCGAGGAAAAAGCGTTCTTTCGTGACGTGCGGCCCTTCGGCTTCATCCTTTTCGCCCGCAACATCGTCAGCCCGGATCAGGTCCGCGCGCTATGTGATGAGATGCGCGAGGCAGCAGGCCATGAGGCGGTGATCACCATCGACCAAGAGGGCGGCCGCGTGCAACGCATGCGCGCCCCGCTGTGGCGCGATTGGATGCCGCCGATGGAACTGGCCGCGCGCGCCGGGGAACGGGCGACGAAGGCCTTTTACTTGATGTACCGGATCATCGCCCATGAGCTGCACAGCGTCGGGATCGACAGCAACTGCGCGCCACTGATCGATGTGGCGGGGCCCAACACCCATCCGTTTTTGCGCAACCGGTGCTATGGCGAAACGCCGGGGCAGGTGGCCCAGATTGGCCGCGCCGTTGCCGATGCGCTGCTGGCCGGGGGCGTGCTGCCGGTGATGAAACATATGCCCGGCCATGGCCGCGCGACGCTCGACAGCCATCACAATCTGCCCCGCGTGGATGCCCGCCGCATTGATCTGGAGGCCGTGGATTTCGCGCCGTTCCGCAGCCTGCGCGACCTGCCGATGGGCATGACGGCACATCTGGTCTATGACGCGCTGGACGACACCCCCGCGACCCTGTCGCCCGAGGTGATGCGGATCATCCGCGATGATATCGGCTTTGACAACCTTGTGATGACCGACGATATTTCGATGAAAGCCCTGCAGATGACCCCGGCCGAAAGCACCCGTGCGGCCATTGCGGCGGGCTGTGATGTCGCGCTTTTTTGCAATGGACCGCTGGAAGAACGCCGCGCCGTGGCCGAGGCCGCAGGCGAGATGACTACAGCTGCCCAGACCCGCGCGCTGCGTGCGTTGGATGCGCGGCAAACCCCCGATGACGTTGACATCGACGCCCTCAGCGCCCAGCTTGAGACGCTTCTGGGCGGGGAATTGCATGGCTGACACGACATTCGAGGAAGACAGGGACGGGGCCGGCGGCTCCGTGGCCGACCGGCTGGCTGCCGAGGCGTTCATCATTGATGTCGAAGGCTATGAAGGGCCGCTTGACCTGCTGCTGTCGCTGAGCCGGACGCAAAAGGTCGATCTGCGCAAGGTTTCAGTGTTGCAACTGGCAAGGCAGTACCTGGCCTTTGTCGAGCGTGCCAAAGAGCTGCGGTTGGAACTGGCGGCGGATTACCTTGTTATGGCCGCATGGCTGGCTTTCTTGAAATCACGCCTTTTGCTGCCGCCGGACCCCACCGAAGAAGGCCCCTCGGGCGAAGAAATGGCCGCGCATCTGGCTTTCCAACTGGAACGCCTGCAAGCGATGCGGGACGCTGCCGCACGCCTGATGGCGCGGGATCAACTGGGCCGGGATTTCTTTGCCCGCGGCCAGACCCAAGAGATCACGATCGTCAAAAAGGTCACCTATACCGCGACGTTGCTGGACCTGATGCAGGGCTATGCGCGCACCCGCACGCGGGAGGATTTCCGCCCCTTTGTGATGGACCGCGACAAGGTCTTTACCATGGAAGAGGCGCTTGAACGGATGCGCGGGTTGATCGGCTATGCGGGCGATTGGGGTGATCTGAACAGCTACCTGCCCGAGGGCTGGGAAAGCGATCCTGAGCGCCGCCGCTCAGCGACCGCAGCGACCTTTGCGGCCTCTCTGCAATTGGTCAAAGAGGGGCATATGGAGATCCGTCAGAAAGAGATTTTCGCCCCCATCCAACTGCGCAAGAAGGATTGATGCGTGTCGGAAGAGATTGAAACGAAAGAAAAGAAACTGTTCGACGCGCCCTCGCTGGCCGAACAGGAGCGTATGATCGAAGCCGTGCTTTTCGCCAGTTCCGAACCAATCACGCTGCGTGAATTGGAACAGCGGCTGCCGCGCGGCTCTGACGTGGGCGAGGCGATGGCCTTTCTGCGCCACCGCTATCAGGGGCGCGGCGTGCAGGTGATGAAAGTCGGCGACGCCTATGCTTTTCGCACCGCGCCGGACCTTGGCTTTTTGATGCATCGGGAAACGGTCGAGACCCGCAAACTCAGCCGCGCCGCGATCGAAACCTTGGCGATCATCGCCTATCACCAGCCAGTCACCCGCGCCGAGATCGAAGAGATTCGCGGCGTGGCCGTGTCACGCGGCACGGTGGATCAGCTGCTTGAGATGGAGTGGATCCGCTTTGGCCGCCGTAAGATGACGCCGGGCCGTCCGGTGACCTTTGTGGTCACGCAGGAGTTTCTGGATCACTTCGGTCTGGAAAGCGCACGGGACCTGCCGGGGCTGAAAGAACTGCGCTCTGCTGGGTTGCTGGAAAACCGCCCGCCCGCCGGTCTGCTGCCCACCGTGGGCGATGGCGAGGACGAGCCGGAAACCACCGAAGGCCAGAGCGAGCTGTTCGAAGATTGATCGGGGCCGGGGCTGACTTACGCCCCGCCGCCACTACATCAGGGGGGCTGATCCAAGGGAGAGGGCTGATGAAACCGATCGTCAATATGGTTCTGCGCCATGTCATGCGCCGCTTAATGTCACGAGGTACTGGCGTGGGAAAACGGCCTGCGGGCAAAGGCCGCACGCGCGGGAGCAGCGCTTTCAATGCGCGCAATGCGCAGCGGGGGATACGCTTGCTGCGCCGATTTCTTCGCTCGCGGTAGGCAGGGGTCGGTCAGACGGAGCGGAAATGCTTCGACAGCTTCAAACCCTGACCTTGGTAGTTCGACGCGATGTCGGCGCCGTAAAGCTGGCTGGGGATCTGCGCCATATGCTCATAGACCAAGCGCCCCACAACCTGCCCATGCTCCAGCACAAAGGGCGCCTCGTGACAGCGCACCTCAAGTACCCCGCGTGAGCCTGCACCACCTGCTTCGGCATGGCCAAAGCCCGGATCGAAGAAGCCTGCATAGTGCACGCGGAACTCTCCGACCATTGCCAAATAGGGTGCCATTTCAGCGGCATAGGCGGGCGGGATCGTCACCGCTTCGCGGCTGACAAGGATATAAAACGCGCCGGGATCAAGGATGATCTGGCCATTGGTGCTGTGCACCTCCTCCCAATAGGCGGCGGGGTCGTAATGGCCGATTTTGTCGAGGTCGATCACCCCGGTATGCGGCTTCGCGCGGTAGCCCACAAGGCTGGTGCCGGGCAGCCGCAGATCGACGGAAAAGCCCAACCCTTCGTCGATCACGGCAGTGCCATCCACCAGTGGCGTGGTGTCATGCAGCGCGCGCAGGGCGTCATCATCGAGCGTCGCATCCCCGCTGCCAAAGCGGATTTGATTCAACCGCATACCGGGACGCACGAGCACCGAGAAGGAGCGGGGGCAGATCTCGGCATAGAGCGGGCCGGTATAGCCCGGCGCGATCCGGTCAAATTCGGTGCCGCCGTCGGTGATGGTGCGGGTCAGAAGATCAAGCCGCCCGGTGGAGCTTTTGGCATTCGCCACGGCAGAGACGCCTTCGGGCAGGGCCAGCTGCTCCATCAGCGGCACCACATAGACGCAGCCTTTTTCAAGCACGGCCCCGTCGCTGAGGTCGACGCGGTGCATCTCGAATTCTTCCAAACGATCCGCGACCTTGGCCCCGTGCCCCGCAAGGAAAGACGCGCGCACGCGATAGGCGACATTGCCGAGCCGCAGGTCAAGGCTGGCGGGCTGGATTTGCGCCGAGGTCACCGCCGGATCGGCGGCAATGGCACCGCTGTCGATCATCGCTGCAATCTGCTGGTTGGGGAGCACCCCGTTCATCGCATTGGGCATCAAACGGGGCCTTTCAAATGACAAACGCCCGCGCGTTACCGGCGCGGGCGTATTGTTGTAGTCGGTTGGTCGGGCTAGCAGGACTCGAACCTGCGACCTTCCGTCCCCCAGACGGACGCGCTACCAGGCTGCGCCATAGCCCGACTACGTGGGCTTCATACCCGATCTCGCAGGGGGCGCAAGAGGGAATTGCCAAACTTTTCATCGCGATTAGTAATTTGTTTCGGTGCCGGGTTCCGCGGCCATCCGCGCGCGCAATTCGGCCAGATCCAGCAGCAGACCGGCAACCCGAGGTTGCACGTCACGCGGCAGACGGTGGACACGGGCGCCCACGCTCAGCAGCCCCGGGCTGGCGGGGAAATCGGCTTCGGGGGTGAAATCAGGCAGATCGATGATCGCGGGTTTGGGCGTGTCGTCGAGCTCGTCTTCCTGGCGTGTGGCTTCTGCGGTCTCAGGCGTGGGATCGGGCGCCGTGTCGGTTGCCTGTTCAGGTTCGGACGCCAGCGGGCGTTTGAGAAAATCGGGGAGGCTGGCGTTTGATGCCGGTTCAGGCTCGGACGGTTCTGGCTTAGATGGGATGGACATAGCCGGGGCGGGCTCAACCGCTGCATCAGCGGCGGGTTCATCTAATTGCGGCGCATCCGGCGTCGCGCTGTCAGACGGGGCCAGCGGATCAGGCGTGGCCCGTGGGTGGTCATCGGCGGGCGGCACGGGCGAGCGGCGCGGCATCGCCACAGGCGCGGCCTCCGCTGCTTTCGGTGTCTCTTCGACAGGCGTCGCCATCGCTGCGCTTGCGGGCTCTTCGACGGGCAGGGCGTTCTTATCCAGCTCGGCGGCAGGCTCTGCCTCTTCGGCGTCTTCGCCCGAGACATCGGCCTCGGGCGCAGCGTCAGACTTTGCGCCGCCAAAGTTCAGAACCACCCCGGTTTCCGGGCGAATGATGTCAGGTTTGGGGGCGGGCCGAGGCTCCGCAAAATCCAGCTCATCAAGCGGGGCGGAGAGGGAGGACACATGGGTCATCCCTTCCTCGCGGAGGATCTTTTGGACGCCTTTGATGGTCAGCCCGTCATCGTGCAAAAGTTTCTTGATCCCACCCAGCAACAGCATGTCGGCCGGGCGGTAATAGCGCCGCCCGCCAGCCCGTTTGATGGGTTTCACTTGGGTGAACTTACTCTCCCAGAACCGCAGAACATGGGCCTGAATACCGAGCCAGTCAGCGACTTCGGAGATGGTGCGAAAAGCGTCCGGCGATTTGACCATGGGTCAGGACTTGTTGCCTTCGGCAACGCGGTCTTTCATCAAATGCGAGGGGCGGAAGGTCAGCACCCGGCGCGGATTGATCGGAACCTCTTCGCCGGTTTTCGGATTGCGGCCCACACGCGCGGTCTTGTCGCGTACCGAGAAGGTGCCGAAAGAGGAAATCTTGACCTGTTCCCCGTCGACCAGAGCGTCGGACATATGCTCAAGCACTGCTTCGACCAGTTGAGCACTCTCATTACGAGAAAGACCGACTTCACGAAATACAGCTTCGCTTAAATCCATGCGCGTCAATGTCTTGTTCGGCATTATATCCCCCATGCTTTCCAATAGCATATGCTGCTCAGAATTTTAGAGTCAACATCAATGCCCGGATCGAGCACGATTCGGCAGAGATTTTCCACGTTAGCTCAGGGACTTACCAGCGCAGAACAACAGAGCCCCACGCCAGACCGCCGCCAATGGCTTCGGTGACGATCAGATCGCCCTGTTTGATCTGGCCGCGCTCACGGCCCACAGACAGCGCCAGCGGGATCGAGGCCGCCGAGGTGTTGCCGTGGTCCTGGACGGTCACGACCACGCGCTCCATCGGCAGGTTTAATTTCTTTGCGGTGCCTTGGATGATGCGGATGTTGGCCTGATGCGGCACGATCCAATCGACATCTTCGGCGCTGACGCCGGCGCGGTCCATCGCGGTATTGGCGGTGGCGGCAAGTTTCTCGACCGCGTGGCGAAACACTTGGTTGCCCTGCATCCGCAGATAGCCGGTGGTGCCGGTCGAGACGCCGCCATCGACGTAGAGCAGATCGCGGTAGCGTCCGTCAGAATTCAAATCCGTCGCCAGGATGCCCCGGTCGGACGGGCTGTCGCTGCCGTCTTGCGCCTCAAGCAGCAACGCGCCCGCGCCATCGCCAAACAGCACACAGGTCGAGCGGTCAGTCCAATCCATGATCCGGCTAAAGGTCTCGGCTCCGATCACCAGCACATTGCGCGCCTGACCGGATACGATCAACGCATTGGCGTTTGCCAGCGCATAGACGAAGCCAGCGCAGACCGCCTGCACGTCGAAGGCAAAACCACTGGTCATGCCCAATTCGGCCTGCACCATGGTCGCGGCGGAGGGGAAGGTAAGATCAGGCGTGGAGGTGGCCACGACGATCGCGTCAACGTCAGAGACATCGCGCCCTGCGTCTTCCAGCGCCTTGCGCGCTGCGGCGCTGGCCATGGTGGAGGTCGTCTCTCCTTCGGCAGCAAAGTGGCGGCGTTCGATGCCCGAGCGCGAGCGGATCCATTCGTCATTGGTGTCGAGGGTCGCTTCAAATTCGGCATTTTCCACGACACGGGCGGGCAGGTAGTGGCCACAACCAGTGACAACGGCGCGCAGGCTCATTTGACGGACTCCTCGGCTGGCAGCGTCGCGGCGACGCGGGCGGCCAGCTTGTCATTGAATTTATTCTGCGACAACTGAGCGGCGAGTTTGATCGCAGCAGAGATGCCGGTCGCATCGGCAGAGCCGTGCGATTTCACCACTGTGCCGTTCAGACCCAGAAAGACGCCACCGTTTACACGGCGCGGGTCGATCTTTTTGCTGAGTCGGCGCAGGGATGTATAGGCCAGCAGCGAGGCCAGCCGGGACAGGGGCGAATATTTGAACGCCTCGCGCAGGCGGTTGCCGATCATACTCGCGGTGCCTTCGCCGGTTTTGATCGCGACATTGCCGGTAAAACCGTCGGTCACGATGACATCGGCACGGTTGCCCGAGATATCGCCGCCCTCAACAAAACCGACGAATTCAAACCCCGTGGCATCGCCTTGGGCTCGAATCAGATCATAGGCTTCTTTAAGTTCGGTGCGGCCCTTATGCTCTTCGGTGCCGACGTTCAGCAGACCGACGCGGGGGCGCTCCAAATCCATGCCGTTGCGGGCATAGGAGGTGCCCATCAGCGCAAAACGCAACAGATCATCGGCGTCGGCGCGCACATCGGCGCCCACGTCAAGCATCACGTTAAACCCCTGCGGGTTGGAAGACGGGTAGAGCACGGCAATCGCAGGGCGATTTACGCCCGGTAATTTACGCAGCCGTATCATCGACATCGCCATCAGCGCGCCGGTATTGCCGCAAGAGACAGCCACGGCCGCCTCTCCGCTGCGCACGGATTCGATGGCTGACCACATGGAGCTGTCTTTGCCGGTACGCACGACTTGGCTCGGCTTGTCGTCCATCGTGACGACATCCGTGGCGTGACGTATTTCGCAACGGCCCGACAACTCGCCGCGTTTGGCGATCAAAGGCTCCAGCTGATCACGGGGACCATGCAGGATAAAACCAATGTCGGGATTTGCTGTCGCAGAAAGCGCACACCCGGCAACAACTGCTGCCGGGCCTTCGTCACCCCCCATCGCGTCGACCGAGATCAGGGTGTGTCCGGCTTTCGCGTTGGGGTGATCGGGCTGGGCCGTCATCAGTGCGAATGCCTCACTGCCTTAGAGAAAACCTTGGAAACAAGCGTAGCTTATGCTGCGTCGTCTTCCAGGTCTACTTCTTCGGTCAGGGCGACAACTTCGGTGTCGTCATAGTGACCGCAAGCAGCGCAGATGTGGTGGGGGCGCTTCAGCTCACCGCAGTTCGAACATTCGTTCGGGTTCGCTGCGGACAGCGAATCGTGGGCGCGGCGGTTGTTGCGGCGGGATTTGGATACTTTATTCTGTTGGACAGCCATGTCTGGTGCCTTTGCCTTCGGGGTTGCTGACGTGCATGTGGCAGGCCGCAACCGTGTTTCAATTCGGACCCCGTTTCGGGCGTGACGACGCTTTAGGGCCGCAGCCGCGCAATGTCCAACCTTAATTCGGGTGAGGGCGGCAAAATAACGCGAATTCGCCGCGATGCAAGCGTGAATACCCGCGGTTTTCCGCCTGTTTCTTTAGGTTTCGTCTTTCTTTAGCGCATCGCGCAGGGCACCCAAGCCCGCGAAGGGCCGCGCGTCTTCGTCGGTCATCGGCTTTTGCCCGGGTTCGGCATGGACCATCTGGCCCAGTTCGACATCGCCCTTGCGGGGGTATTCCGGGACTTCCAACGCCAGCGCCTCAATCATCACCTGCGCAGGGTCGATCCATTGACCCAGCGGTTCGGTGGTGTCGTCCTCGGGCATTTCGACCTCCTCCTCATCGGGGAGTTCGAAATCATGGACGAAGCGGCGGGTGATATGCGCGTCGATGCGCGTGGTGACGGGTTCCAGCGTGACCACGCAGGGCTGCACCACGGTCGCGCCCAGTTTCCCGTCAAGCTGCCAGTCCTGTTTGCCGAGGGGTTTGATGCTCCCTGAAAAGCTGAGTTTGCGCAGCGCGGAGAGGGTCAACTCCTCGGCGATCTGCGCCAGCGCCTCTGCCTCAGGGCGCAGCGCAAAGCCGTTTGGCTCCGTCTGGGACAGGTCAGCGACCCGTAGAGCGGTGGGCGTAGGTGGTTTGCGCGACATGAGATCCGACTTTCGTTTCTTGTACACTTGGGGTGCCTTGGTGTATGCGAAATAAAAGCCATAATCCGTCAGGGCAAGAGGGCAGAGCAAATGCGCAAATCGAAACAGACCGGCAAGACGAGTCTCCGGCTCGCAGGTATGGGCCTTGCACTGCTTCTCACAGCCTGCAGCCCGCAGTATGAAAACCACGGTTATGTGCCGCCGCAAGACCAGCTTGAGCAGGTCGTTGTTGGCAGCGATACCAAGGCAAGCGTCGCCCAAAAGATCGGTGTGCCCACCGTTTCAGGTGTTTTGAGCGATGATAGTTACTATTACGTTAAGATGCGCAAACGGGCTCTGGGCTTTCTGGCCGCCAAAGAGATCGAGCGTGAAGTGGTGACCGTCAGCTTCAATGAGGCCGGTGTGGTGTCGAATGTCGAACGTTTCGGGCTGGAACGCGGGCAAGTTGTGCCGCTGTCGCGCCGCGTGACGACATCGCCAGTCGCCGACAACACCTTCCTGCGTCAGCTTCTGGGCAACCTCGGCCGCTTTAGCCCCTCGGCATTCGGCAGCTAAGTTTCCCCCGGCCTGTCCCGCCGGACGGTCGGCGGGGCAGCGGACAAGCGAAGGCGACCTCGCAGATGACCCATGCGCCCGCGGGCCGATATCTGACGCGCGAAGCCATCACGCCTGCTGACATTACCCGTGCGCAGACGCTTCGGGCGCAGTGTTTTCAGACCGGAACCACCCCAGACAGAGACCCCTTCGACGCGGCTGCACAGCATTTTCTGGTCGAGGACCGCGCCAGCGGTACGCTGATCTGCTGCTTTCGCCTGACGCGGTTTCAGGGCACGAGCCTTGGCCAAAGCTATGCTGCGCAATTCTATGACCTGAGCCGCTTGCACGGTATGGAGGGCGCCATGCTGGAACTTGGGCGCTTTTGCATCCATCCAGATTGGCACGACCCCGATATTCAGCGCCTTGCTTGGGGGCAGTTGGCGCGAGAGGTCGACCGCAGCGGTGCGGCGCTTCTGTTCGGCTGTTCCTCCTTTGCGGGCACCGATCCAGCCGCCTACCGCGATGCCTTTGCCCTCTTGAAACAGCAGCATCTTGCCCCGGCACACTGGCGGCCAGCCGCCAGAGCCGCGGATATCCACGCCTACGCCCGCGACAGTCATACCGCCGATCCCCGGCGCGCGCGCCAGCAGATCCCGCCGCTGCTGCGCAGCTATCTGGCGATGGGGGGATGGGTCAGCGATCACGCCGTGATCGACCGGCAGATGAACACGCTGCACGTCTTTACCGGGCTAGAGATCGCCGCGATCCCACCCAACCGCGCGCGGCTCTTGCGCGCATTGGCCTGACCCGGGCGCGCCTTTGGACATTGACCTTACCCGCGCCGAGAGATAGCTGGCGGGCATGGCACGCGCACCCCTTTTACAACTCACCGACATTTCGCTGACCTTTGGCGGCGATCCTGTTTTCGAAGACCTCTCACTGGTGATTCAGACCGGCGACAGGCTGGCTTTGGTTGGCCGCAACGGCTCGGGCAAATCGACCCTGATGAAGGTCATGGCCGGGCTGGTGGAGCCCGACAGCGGTGCGGTGATTGCCGGGCCCGGCGTGTCGGTCGGCTATATGGAGCAGGAACCCGATCTTACGGGGTTCGAAACGCTTGGCGAGTTCGCCGCCCACGGTCTTGATCCGGGCGAGATGTACAAGGTCGAACGCGCGGGCGAGGGGCTGAAGTTCGACCCCGCACGCCCCGTCGCCACCGCTTCGGGCGGCGAACGTCGCCGTGCGGCACTGGCGCGGCTGATGGCAGAAGAGCCAGAACTCATGCTGCTGGACGAGCCGACCAACCACCTCGACATCGAAGCCATCGCTTGGCTCGAATCCGAGCTAAAGGGCACCCGCACGGCCTTTGTCATCATCAGCCACGACCGCGCTTTCCTGCGCGAATTGACCCGCGCTACCCTTTGGGTGGACCGCGGTGCCGTGCGCCGACAGGACATCGGTTTTGAGGGCTTCGAGGCTTGGCGCGATCAGGTCTGGGAAGAAGAGGACATGCAGCGCCACAAGCTGAACCGCAAGATCAAGGCCGAGGCCCGTTGGGCGGTCGAAGGCATCTCTGCGCGGCGCAAACGCAATCAGGGCCGGGTGCGGGCGCTTCAGGATCTCCGCGCCGAACGGTCGGCCCAGATCAAACGGCAAGGCACGGCGGCCATGGCCTTGGAGGCCGGGCCGAAGTCTGGCCGCAAGGTGATCGAAGCTGCGGGGATCGCCAAGAAATTCGGTGACAAACAGATCCTGCGCGATTTCTCGATCACTGTGCAACGCGGCGACCGGATCGCGCTGGTGGGGCCGAACGGCGTGGGCAAGACCACACTGCTGAACATGCTGATCGGGAAAGAACAGCCCGATTCAGGCGAAATTAAGCTCGGCACTAATCTGGAGCTGGCACTTTTCGATCAGGCCCGTGCGCAGCTTGACGGGGACATGACCCTTTGGGACAGCCTCACGGGGGATCCTGACATGCGCGTGTCGGGCAAGGCCGATCAGGTGCTGGTGCGCGGACAGCCCAAACATGTGGTCGGCTACCTAAAAGAATTCCTCTTTGACGAGGGGCAGGCCCGCGCGCCTGTGCGCTCGCTCTCAGGCGGGGAAAAGGCGCGGCTGCTGCTGGCCAAGATCATGGCGCGGTCCTCGAACCTTTTGGTGCTCGACGAGCCGACAAACGATCTGGATGTCGAGACGCTTGACCTGATGCAAGAACTCTTGGGCAACTACGACGGCACCGTGCTGCTGGTCAGCCACGACCGTGACTTCCTTGACCGCGTGGCCGCCACCACCATCGCCATGGAAGGCGACGGGCGTGCCACAGTCTATGCCGGCGGCTGGAGCGACTATCTGGCGCAGCGCGGCCAGGATGATTTTTCCGACAGCGTGGTAAAGTCCAAGCCCGGCAAGGCCGAGCCGAAAGCAGAGAAGAAACAATCCGCCTCAGGTCTCAGCTTTACCGAAAAGCACCGGCTCGAAGCGCTGCCGGGTGAGATTGAGCGTCTTGAGGCGGAGATCGGCAAACTCGAAGAACTGCTCAGCGACGCTGAGTTGTTCACCCGTGAGCCGGTGAAGTTCCAAAAGGCCACCGATGCGCTGGTGCAGCGGCACGAAAAGCTGTCCGACGCCGAGGAAGAGTGGATGGCGCTGGAGGAAAAGGCGCAGGGTTAACCCCCCGCGTCTTTCAGGGCGATCTGCGGCCGGTATCCATTGCGGAAGGCGGCGACGCTGCTGGGCGGAGTGAGCAGGGTGACACGGCCCCGAGGGCGTGGTTGCGCCGGGCCGTAGCCTGACGGCTGATAGGGGTGGAAGGCATCGCCGAACAACACCCCACTCTGGCCTTCATGATCTAAGACAAAGGCCCCGTCTGGCAGGTCGTGCACCACCACATCCGGATGGCGGCGCTGTCGAAAGACGCGCGGCACGGCGCGTTCGGCGTGCAACTGACGGTCAAGGGCCGCAGCAGGCCTCGACACATCGCAGCACGCCCGAAACTGCCGGTAATCCGCGGCGCGGCATTCAGCGCAGGGCCGGTGACCAGCGGCAAAGGCCACAGCCTCATCCAGAAAGAAAAGCTCGGTATAGTGCCGCGGGGCCATCAATTGCCGTCGACGGCCCTTGAAGCTGAGCACACAGCACACCCAATTCTGATGCGCCCAACGGCGTTTGGGGTGTAGACCGTTTGCATCGTGCAGGATACCGCGATTGCCCATGAACCCACCCCGCGCGGGGTGGGCGATGATCTCTCCATCAGGCTGGACGCGGTTTTGCAGCGGCATCAGCGCATCCGCAGCGCCCCATCAAGGCGGATAACCTCGCCGTTGAGATAGCCCATTTCAACGATGAACCCGGCCAACCGCCCGTATTCCGACGGATCACCGAGGCGCTGCGGGTTGGGGACATCCTTGGCCAGATCCGCTTGCACTTCTTCCGGCAGACCCGCCAGCATCGGCGTTTTGAAGATACCGGGCGCGATGGTCATCACGCGGATGCCGTCTTTGGCCAGATCCCGCGCCATGGGCAGGGTCATGCCTACGATCCCGCCCTTGGACGCGGCATAGGCGGCTTGGCCCTTTTGACCGTCGAAAGCGGCGATTGAGGCGGTGTTGATGATCACCCCCCGCGCGCCATCGACTTCGGGAGTGTTCTTGGCCATGGCCACCGCTGCAAGCCGTGCCACGTTGAAACTGCCGACAAGGTTGATGTCGACCGTGCGCTGAAAGGCGTCCAAGGGGTGCGGCCCGTCGCGGCCTGTGGTCTTGATCCCAAGCGCAATGCCTGCGCAGTTCACCGCCGCCGTGATCCAGCCCATCTTTTCCTGAGCATGGTCCACCGCTTTTTGGACCGAAGCCTCATCCGTCACATCGGTCATGACGAAATGCCCGCCGATTTCCTTGGCCACAGATTCGCCCCGTGCGGCGTCACGATCCAGCAGGGTGACCTGTGCCCCCTGTGACGCAAAATAGCGCGCCGTGGCTTCGCCAAGCCCCGATGCGCCCCCGGTGATGATGGCGGCTGTACTGTCTAGTTTCACGATGGCTCCCCCCCGATATGAACGCTTGTTCAGTTCAACACGAAGTCTCGCCCCATGCAAGCGATGCCGTTGCGGCGGAAAGCGGGGAAGGCCGTGGCCTTCCCTGCGGCAATCAGCCGACCTGCACCAGCGCGTGGCGTTTCTTACCCGCGCTCAGCTTGATCGGAGAGGACAGCGCGCCCGCATCCAGCATCAAGCCCGCATCGGTCAGCGGCTGGTCATCGATCCGCGCGCCATTCTCAGCAATCAGGCGCTTGGCCTCTTTACCGGAGCCCGCGAGGCCAGATTTCACCAGCAGTTGCACGATAGAAACGCCATCGCCCACATCCGCCGCCGAGAGGGTCAGGGTGGGCAGGTCATCACCCACGCCGCCTTTTTCAAAAACTTCACGCGCCGTGGCTTCGGCGTTGCGCGCCGCTTCTTCGCCGTGCAGCAGGCCGGTGACCTCATTGGCCAAACGCACCTTCGCCTCATTGATCTCGGACCCGGCGAGCGCACCCAGACGGTCGCATTCATCGACCGGCAACTCGGTGTAGAGTTTGAGGAAACGGCCCACATCGGCATCGGTGCAATTGCGCCAGAACTGCCAGAACTCGTAAGGCGAAAGCATATCGCCGTTCAGCCAGACCGCGCCGCCGGCAGATTTGCCCATCTTCTTGCCGTCGCTGGTGGTCAGCAGCGGTGAGGTCAGGCCGTAAACTTCGCCGTCGATCACGCGGCGCGTCAGGTCGATCCCGTTGACGATGTTGCCCCATTGGTCGCTGCCGCCCATCTGCAGGATACAACCGTAGCGACGGTGAAGCTCCATAAAGTCATAGGCTTGGAGAATCATGTAGTTGAACTCAAGGAATGACAGCGATTGCTCGCGGTCCAACCGCGATTTCACGCTTTCAAAGCTGAGCATCCGGTTGATTGAGAAATGCCGCCCGATGTCGCGCAGGAAATCGAGGTAGTTCAACTCATCCAGCCACTCGGCGTTGTTGAGCATCAAAGCATCGCTCGGCCCATCGCCATAATCGAGGTAGCGGGCAAAGACCTGACGAATGCCTTCGATATTGTCGTCAATCGCCTCGGGCGTCAGCAGGGGGCGTTCATCCGACCGGAAGGATGGATCGCCCACCTTGGTCGTGCCGCCGCCCATCAGGGTGATCGGCTTGCCGCCGCATTTCTGCAACCAGCGCAGCATCATGATATTGACCAGATGGCCCACGTGCAGCGATTTGGCAGTCGCATCATAGCCTACATAGGCGGGGGCTGCGCCATTCATAAGGGCGTCGTCCAACCCCTGATAATCGGTGCAATCGGCCAGAAAGCCGCGCTGCATCATCGTGTGGATGAACTCCGATTTGGGATGGTATGTCATGGTGACTTGCCTCAAAACTGTATTGCGGGGCAATCTATATGCGTACGAGCGGCAAAGGAAAAGGCCATGAATAGGGCCATGCACAGGCAACATGTCGGAACCGGTGTGGTGACGGCTCTGGGAATGATGTCGGGCACCTCTCTGGATGGGGTGGACGCCGCGATTTTGCGCACCGATGGGCAGGACATTACCAGTTTTGGGCGCAGCGCCTATCGCAGCTATTCGACTGAGGAACGTCGGGTGATCGCCGCCGGATTCGGGAAATGGCACGGGGGTGAGGTTGAGGCGGCAGCCCAAGCTGTCGAGTCCGCGCATCTGGCGCTGTTGGATGACCTGTTGAAAGATGAACCCGGGGTCGAGCTTGTCGGTTTCCACGGCCAGACCCTTGTCCATGCGCCGCGGATGCAGGGCACGCTGCAGGTCGGTGACGGGGCGCTATTGGCGCGCGCCATCAACTTGCCCGTCGTCTGGGATTTTCGCAGCGCCGATGTCGAACTGGGCGGAGAGGGCGCGCCTTTGGCACCGTTCTTTCACCATGCCTGCGCGCGATTTGCCGGGCGGGAAGGCCCGGTGGCCTTTTTGAACCTCGGCGGCGTGGGCAACCTCACTTGGGTCGATCCGCGCGTTGCGCGCCCAGAGGAAGAAGGCGCGCTGCTGGCTTTCGATACCGGCCCGGCAAATGCGCCGATCAACGATTTGATGCAGGCCCGCCTTGGCCAAGACTTCGACGAAGGTGGCAAGCTGGCCGCGCGGGGCAGGGTGGAGCATGGTGCGCTGGAGCTCTTCCTCGCCGAGCCATACTTCGCACGCATGCCGCCCAAATCGCTCGACCGGAATGATTTCGCGGAAATGGTGGCGCTGGTGGGCGAACTGTCCGATGCTGACGCCTGTGCCACCCTGACCGCCATGTGCGCCGCTGGCGTGGCCGAAGCGATGCAGCATTGCCCGGCCCCGCCTGAGCGGGTCTATGTCACGGGGGGCGGGCGACATAACCCGGTGCTGATGCGGATGCTGGACGTCAGCCTTGATTGCCCTGTCGCTCCGGTGGAGGACATCGGGCTGGATGGCGATATGCTGGAGGCACAGGCATTCGCCTATCTCGCCGTGCGCGTGGCGCGCGGCCTGCCGACCTCATGCCCCGGCACCACTGGCGTGCGTGCCGCAGTGGGTGGCGGCACCGTCAGCCGAGCATAGCCGCGTTCAGGTAGGTCCGGCGCTTGCCGGGATGTCGGTCAGAGGCAGTTCATAAAAGCAGATCGCCTTACGGGCGAAATCGGGCATCGGCTGATAGGGACCCCGCTCAACAAACCCAAGCGAGGCATAGAGCGCGCGGGCAGGGGCAAAGGCGATGGAAGTGTCGAGATAGACCTTCTCAAACCCATCTTCCCGCGCCTGATCAATCAGCCTTTGGCAGATTGCACGGCCCGCGCCGGTGCCACGGGCGGCATCCGTTACAAAGACGCGCTTGATCTCACTCTCGGTATCGCTCAGCGCATGGGACATGCCGCAGCCCAGAGGGATGCCGTCACGTTCCGCCAGCAGGATGATGCCGCGCGGGCGGGCGTGTTCCTCGGCCAAGCGGTCCATGAGAGCGCTGTATTTATCGTGCGGATAGAAGGTCTCAACAATCCGCCGCTCGGTCGGGGCGAAGGTGTAAAGAAAGTCGCGGTAGGCCCAGCAAAGGTCGACCACCGCCGCGAGGTCCGCAGCGGTGGTGACAGGGCGAATGTCTATGCCAGACATCAGCCGCGCAGGATCGAGCGGCCCGCGTATTGTGCGGTCTCGCCCAGCATTTCCTCGATACGGATCAACTGGTTGTACTTCGCCAGCCTGTCAGAGCGCGCCAGCGAGCCGGTCTTAATCTGACCGCAGTTGGTCGCCACGGCGAGGTCTGCAATGGTGGCGTCCTCAGTCTCGCCCGAGCGGTGGGACATCACGTTGGTGTACCCCGCGCGATGCGCGATATCGACAGCCTTGAGCGTCTCGGTCAGGGTACCGATCTGGTTGACCTTCACCAGCATGGAGTTGGCGCAGCCGCGTTTGATGCCGTCGGACAGACGCGCGGGATTGGTCACGAAGAGATCATCGCCCACCAATTGCACCTTGCCGCCCAAGACATCTGTCAGTGCCTTCCAGCCGTCCCAGTCATCCTCGGCCATGCCGTCTTCGATGGAGATGATCGGATAGTCGTTCACGAGGGCCGCGAGGTAGTCGGCGTTCTCTTCGCTCGACAGGGTTTTGCCTTCGCCGGAGAGGACATATTTACCGTCTTTGTAGTATTCCGTCGCGGCGCAATCGAGGGCGAGATACATGTCTTCGCCGGGCTTGTAGCCTGCTTTTTCGATCGACTTCAGAATGAAATCAAGCGCATCGCGCGACGAGCTGATGTTCGGGGCAAAACCGCCCTCGTCGCCAATCCCGGTCGATAGACCCGCGGCGGAGAGTTCTTTTTTCAGCGTGTGAAAGACTTCGGCGCCCATGCGCACGGCTTCGCGGATGTTCTCCGCGGCGACCGGCATGATCATGAATTCCTGAATGTCGATCGGGTTGTCGGCATGTTCGCCACCGTTGATGATGTTCATCATCGGCACGGGGAGAACGCGGGCGGTGGTGCCGCCGATGTAGCGGTAGAGCGGCTGCGCGCAGTAGTCTGCGGCGGCCTTGGCGGCAGCCATCGACACGCCCAGAATCGCATTTGCACCAAGGCGGGATTTGTTCTCGGTGCCGTCGAGTTCGATCATCATCTCGTCGATCTCAACCTGCTCGGTCGCGTCGATCCCGACCAGCGCCTCTGCGATCTCGCCGTTGACGGCGGCGCAGGCTTCCAAAACGCCTTTGCCGAGGTAGCGGGATTCGTCGCCGTCGCGACGCTCGTTCGCTTCATAGGCGCCGGTGGAGGCACCGGAGGGAACCGCGGCGCGGCCCAAGGTGCCGTCTTCGAGGATAACGTCGACTTCGACCGTCGGGTTGCCCCGGCTGTCGAGGATTTCGCGGGCGTGGATGTCGATGATCGTGCTCATGGGCTTTGTCCTCATGTTCGGGTTTGCAGCGGTTTACCCCGGCAGGCCCGGCTTGGAAAGACCGCGGCGGGGCCGGGGGGTGATTTTGCGTTCGCGCAGCAGGGTATAGACGCCCGAGGCGATGATGATCGCGGCCCCCACCAGCGTCAGCGTGTCGGGGGATTCGTCAAAGACCACGATCCCTGCGACCAGTGCGAATAGCATCCGCATGTAACGAAAGGGCGTGACGAAGCTGACTTCGCCCACGCGCATGGCGGCCACGATGGCGTAATAGGCCATCACACCGATCACCATCGCGGCGGCAAGATAGACCACCTCGGCCCCGCCGGGCATGGCGGCGGGGGTGCCAGCGGCCAGCATCAGGATCAGCCCTGCCGGGACCAGCACGATAAAGGCAAGAAAGCTAAGCTGCATGGAACTGATGCTTTTGGGAACTTTGCGCGTCGCCAGATCGCGCAGCGCAAGGCCGATGACACCTGCCACGGCAAAGAGCGACAGCGCGTTGAACCCCTCCAACCCCGGGCGGACGATCAGCAGCACGCCGAGGAACCCCACGACAATCGCGCTCCAACGGCGCCAACCAACGGGTTCCCCCAGAAACAGCGCCGCACCAAGGGTCACGGCCAGCGGGGTCGCCTGCAAAATAGCAGAGGCCGAGGAAAGCGGCGTAAGCACGATGGCGGTCACGAAACACAGGGTGCCCAGCACCTCACCCACGGCGCGCAGCAGGATCGGCCCGGTGAGCATATCCGCAGAGAACAACCGCCGCCCCTGAATGCGCAGGATCACGGCAAAGATCGCCCCGCCGCCCGCGCCCAACAGCGCGATGATCTGCCCCACGGGGAGGGCATCGCTCGTCAGTTTGACGAACATATCCTCAATGGCGAAACCGGCCATGGCCAGCACCATCAGCATCGCGCCGCGCAGATTGTCCATGTTATCGCCCTTTCACACCGGATATTGCCAATCGCCCATGAACCTTTTGCGATGAAAGGGCAAGTGCCCAAAATACGCGTCATGCGTGTGGCTCTGGCGCCCGCTGCGGCAGGGTGCTAGCCATCAGGCATGAGATGGCCCAGCCTTTCCCTTGCCCCGCGTGACACCCTGCTGACCCTCGCCGTCGGCGGTTTTGGCGCGCTGCTGTTTTGGTGGCTCAACGCGCCTGTCTATATGCTGCTGGGGCCGGTGATCGCGGTGAGTGGTCTGGGGCTGGTCGGTCTGCGCACGGCGGTCGACCCGCGGCTGCGGGATGCCTGTTTCGTGGTCTTGGGCATCGCTGTCGGCGCGGGTTTTAACCAAGATGCGGTGAATGCCATGGTGCGTTGGCCATTGGCCTTTGTGTTTATGACAGGGGTGATCTGGGGGATTATGGCTGTCTGCCGCTGGATGCTGGCGCGGTATTTTGGTTTCGATGCGCGTTCCGCGCTTCTGGCCTCGGCCCCCGGGCATCTGAGTTTCGTCATGGCGATTGCCAGCGACGGAGGCTCTGACGTGCCGCGGATTTCGATCACCCAGTCGGTCCGGCTTTTGGCATTGACCATTGTCGTGCCTTTTGCCGCTTTGCTGATGGGCGTCGATATGACCGGCAATATTGCCCCGGCGGGCGCGGGGATGGGGGTGCTTTCAAACTTCGTGATGATCTTTGCGGCCGTGGTTGTGGGGCTGATCTTTGCCCGGCTTTCGGTGCCCGCACCGCTGCTGATGGGGGCGATGGTGGTCTCTGCCATCGCGCATCTGACCAAGTTGGAGACCGGGGTGCTGCCGGGTTGGCTGATCCTTATCGCCTATCTGGTGCTGGGATGCCTGATCGGCACGCGGTTTTCTGGCATCACGCCCGCACGGTTTGTCAGCGGCCTTGGCGCGGGGCTGGCGATTACCGGCGTGGCCGTCGGACTGGCGGGGCTGGGTGCTGTGCCGGTGGCTTGGGCGCTTGGCATGCCGCTGGGCCATGTGTTGGTGGCCTTCGCGCCCGGCGGCCTTGAGACGATGATCGCGCTTGGCGCGGTGCTGGCCGTGGTGCCGGGGTTTGTCGCCGCCTGCCACATCATGCGGCTGGTGGTACTGAGCGTGCTGTTGCCCGCCATGCTGTCGCGCGTCTCCCGCCGGGAAAAGCGCCCCGCCGAGTGATACGCAGGCGTTAAGGTTTCAGCCGCACCATCAGCCGATTGCCTGTCTTTCGGGTTTCCAATGCCTTCAGATCAGCCGCCAAGGCGCTCAGCTTGCCATGGCCATAAGTCCGGCTGTCGAAATCCGGATGCGCTGCCTGAATCGTCTGGCCAATCTGGCCGAGATTGTACCAATCGTCTTCGGTGTCGATCTTATCCATCGCGGCTTTGAACAGGGGCAGGGCGTCGGCCACTTTGGCGCTGGCGCGGGACGTCGTGTCCGGCTCCGCGCCGTCGAGGTTTTCAATTAGAATGAAGCGGTTATAGACGTTGCGCAGCGAATCGTGGGTCTTCTTTTCGCCGATGCCGATCACCGTCACCCCATCCTCGCGCAGACGGTTCACCAGCGCGGTGAAGTCACTGTCGGACGAGACGATCACGATGATATCGAAGCGGCGGCTGTGCAGAATGTCCATCGCCTGAATGACCAGACCTATGTCGCTGGCGTTTTTGCCCTTGGTGTTCGCGGTTTCCTGATGAGCTACCAATCCGAGCTCACGAATGGGGGCTTTCCAGCCCTTGAGGTGATCATTCGACCAATCGCCATAGACGCGGCGCAGCGCGGGCTCTCCGATGGTTGTGACCTCCCGCATGATGGCCGCGGCATGTTTGGCTGGGACATTGTCGGCGTCGATCAACACAGCCAGAAGCGGGCGGTCACGGTCGGTCATGGGTCATCCTTTTTAATCGGCACACCGTAAAGTTCCATCCGGTGCCCCTGCAGTTTGTAACCCAATTTACGCGCGATACGTTCCTGAAGCTCTTCAATTTCGGCGTCGACGAATTCGATCACCTCGCCGGAATTCACGTCGATCAGGTGGTCGTGATGTTCGCGCTGCGCATCTTCATAGCGCGCCCGGCCATCGCCGAATTCTAACTTGTCGAGGATGCCAGCCTCTTCAAACAGTTTCACCGTGCGGTAGACCGTGGCGATAGAGATGCCGCTGTCGATCTCAGTGGCGCGGGCCAGCAGTTCTTCGGCATCGGGATGGTCGTCACTGTCGTGAATCACCTGCGCGATGACCCGGCGTTGACCTGTCATGCGCAGGCCCATGGCCTCGCACCGTTTGATGATCGGGTTGCGCATCGTTTCGCCCTTCGTCCGTCGGACCACGTTCCTAACATTCTAGCGCGGCCAGACGCCACCGCAATTGAACCCTGCCGGTTGACTTTTGCCCGCGCGCAGCCCATGTGGGGGTCAAGCGAAGCCTTCTGCCGCGTGAGCAGTATCAGCGCCAAGTCCCATGAGGGGCCACTGGATGCTGACGACAAGGCCCGCCGATGTTCCCAAAATCACGCGTGGGGCCAAGCGCGACAGACGGGTGTGAGGCATGTGGCCTGCGCCCGCGATCTGGCTTGCGCGACCCCGTGGCGCTCAGACTTGGGCGCGGCGAATAAGGATGGCGCGCGCCCCTGCGTGCCGGAAAGTGAACGAATGAGCGATTTTGACATGATGGGCCTGCCAAAGAAACTGGTGACCCGGTTGAATGAAATGGGTCTGAAAGATCCAACCCCGATCCAACGACAAGCAATCCCCCAAGCCATGAATGGCCGCGACGTGATGGGCCTTGCCCAGACCGGCACCGGCAAGACGGCGGCCTTTGGTGTGCCGCTTATCGCGCAGATGATGGAGCTTGAAGGCCGCCCCGCGCCGCGCTCAGTGCGCGGGCTTGTCTTGGCCCCGACACGCGAGCTGGCCCAACAGATCGCCGTGAACCTGCGCGGCTATGCCGAAGGCACGCCGATCAAAGTGGCGATGGTTGTCGGCGGTCAGTCGATCAACACGCAGATCAAGCGTCTGGAGCGCGGTGTCGATCTGTTGATCGCCACGCCGGGCCGTCTGCTGGACCTGCTGGACCGCCGCGCGGTCAAGCTCGACACCACGACCTTCCTCGTGCTGGATGAGGCCGACCAGATGCTCGACATGGGGTTCATCCATGACCTGCGCAAAATCTCGAACCTGATCCCGAAAGAGCGTCAGACGATGCTGTTCTCGGCGACCATGCCCAAGCTGATGAATGAGATCGCCAACAGCTATCTCAACAGCCCAATCCGCATCGAAGTCTCGCCTCCGGGCAAGGCGGCGGATAAGGTGACCCAAGAGGTGCATTTCATCGCCAAGGCCGAAAAGACCGAACTGTTGAAAGAACTGCTGGCCAAGCACAAAGGCGAGCGCGCGCTGGTCTTTGGCCGTACGAAACATGGCTCGGAAAAGCTGATGAAGACACTGGTCAAAGCCGGTTTCGACGCGGCTTCGATCCACGGCAACAAAAGCCAAGGCCAGCGTGACCGCGCGATTGCGGGTTTCAAAAATGGCGACATCACTGTGCTGGTCGCCACCGATGTGGCGGCCCGTGGCCTCGATATCCCGGATGTGAAACACGTCTATAACTTCGACCTGCCGAATGTGCCCGACAACTATGTGCACCGGATTGGCCGGACCGCGCGGGCGGGCAAAGACGGCGCTGCCGTGGCCTTCTGCGCACCGGATGAAATGGGCGAGTTGAAAGCGATTCAAAAGACCATGGGCATCTCGATCCCCGTGGCTTCGGGCCGTCCGTGGGAAGTGATCGATGAGCCGTCCAAGCCCAAAGGCCGTGGCCGCGGGCGCGGTGGCCGTCCCGGTGGCGGCGGTGGTCGTCCCGGTGGTGGTGGCGGGGGCGAAGGCGCTGGCAAGCCTAGCGGTGGTCGTCGCCGTCGGCGCGGTGGCGGCGGCGGGAAGCCGGGCGGCCAGCAGGCAGCCTAAGCCGACACTTAGAAGTTGAACGACCCAATGGCGCGCTGTGACAACCACAGCGCGCAATTGACTTATCCGGCCCGCGTGGCTGCGGTCTTTGCGGTGCTTTTAGGCTGGAAGATCCTGTCGGAAGACATCGGGCCCACCGTTTGGTTCGCCCTGCTGCTGGTGGCGACAGGGATCCACCTGATCAACCGCATATCCCGGCGCCCTTAGGCTCAGGTGCCGCAGAAGGTCGCCGGGACGATCTCATCTTCGGTCGGCGGGCGCTGAAGCTCGGGATCGGCCTCTTCAAAGGGCGTCGCCAGCGCAGTCATCAAGCGCTCGAACGGGGCCATGTCGCCCGCAACGACGGCTTCGATCATCTGCTCAATCCGGTGGTTGCGCGGGATTACGGCGGGGTTCGCCGCCTGCATGACCGCCTGCGGGTCCGGCTCATCCTTGATCCGGCTGCGCCAGTTTTCGGCCCATGTGTCAAAGGCATCGCGGTTGGTAAAGTGATCACGCACTTGGTCGGTCCCAAGGGAGCGGAACGTGTTGGTGAAATCCGAGCCGTTCGTTTGCATCAGGCTCAGCAGTTCATTGATCAGATCCACATCCTCGGGCCGAGGATCGGAAATGCCGACTTTGGCCGCAAAACGCCGCAGCCATGCGGCTTCAATCAACTCGGGCATGTCATGCACGATTTCGGTGGCGTCTTCGACGGCGGTCTCTTTGTCGCCCATCTGCTGCAAAAGCGAAGTCGCAAGCTGCGCCATGTTCCACAGAACGATCTGCGGTTGGTTGCCGTAGGCATAGCGGCCCTGCCGGTCGATGGAACTGAACACGCGGCCCTGATGAAAGGCATCCATAAAGGCGCAGGGGCCATAGTCGATCGTCTCGCCTGAGATGCTGCAATTGTCAGTGTTCATCACACCGTGGATAAAGCCGAAGGACATCCATTGCGCCACCAGCTCTGCCTGCGCGGCACAGACCGCGCGCAAAAGGCCAAGCGGGCCATCGGCCTCAGGGTAGTGTCGCGCGATGGCATAGTCGGTCAGGGTTTTGAGCGCCTCCACCTCACCGCGATGGGCAAAGACCTGAAAGGTGCCGACACGCAGATGGCTTGCGGCGACGCGGGTGACGATGGCGCCGGGCAGAGGGCCGCTTTCGCGCAGGATCGGCTCCCCAGTGGCGACAGCAGCGAGGGCACGGGTGGTCGGCACGCCGAGCGCATGCATCGCCTCGCTGATCAGATATTCGCGCAGCACCGGCCCAACCCAGGCGCGGCCATCGCCCATACGCGAATAGGGCGTCGGGCCGGAGCCTTTGAGCTGAATGTCACGGCGATTGCCCTCGCTGTCGACGACCTCGCCCAGCAGGATCGCACGGCCATCGCCAAGCTGCGGGTTGAAATTGCCGAACTGATGACCGGCGTAAAGCTGCGCCAAGGGGGCCGCCCCTGCGGGCACCTCATTGCCGCCGAATACCTGCGCGCGGGTCTTTGCATCGCCGCCTTTGATTCCCAGCGACGCCGCCAGATCGTCGTTCCATGCCAAGAGCTTGGGCTCTTTTACCGGCGTCGGGTCGAGCCGGGTAAAAAACCCGTCGGGCAGGGTGGCATAGCTGTTATCAAAGGGAATACGCATCACAGTTTCCGAGACATAAGCATGTAATCTTCGCGGGGGCGGAAGCCCGCACGGGTATAGACTTTGAGCGCCGCTTTGTTGGTGCGGTCCACCTCAAGATGAATGGCGCGCAACCCGCCCGCGGCAAGCGCCCGTGGCAAAGCGATCAGCGCTTCCGAGGCAATGCCGCGCCCTCGTACGCCGGGACGGACGTAGATTTCATCAATGATGGCGTCCAGCCCGCCGAATTCAACCGACCAGCCGAAACAGATCACCACATAGCCAATCGGCGCGCGGGGCGGGCCGATCAAATAGGCGGCCCCATGGGGGATCCCCTCCAGCAGCGGCGCCAATCCGTTGCGCCGCTGCTCGTCGGTCATCTCAATGCCCGCTTCGGCGTGAAAGGCCGTGACCAGCCCGACCAATTTATCAAGATGCTCAGGCGCGCCGAGGGTGAGATGTGCGCTCATAGACGGGCCAGCCTTTCGGTGAGCAGGGCAAAGAACCCATCGGCATCAAGGTCGCCCACGAAAAGCGCGTTGGGCGCGCGTTCTGTCACGCCCCACCAATCGGCTACGGTCATGCCCATGGTCAGTTCAGACACGGTCTCGATCTCGACGTTGATATGGCGGCTTTTGAACAGATCGGGGTTGATCAGATAGGCGGTCACACAGGGGTCGTGCAGCGGCGCGCCTTCGGAGCCGTATTTTTCCTTATCGAACCGCTCGAAGAAATCGGTCATTTCGGCCACAGCGACACCCACCGGCGTGCCAATCGCGCGGAAGGCATCGTTGCGTGGTTTGGTGACCAGTGCCTTATGGGTCACGTCAAGCGGCATCACGACGATGGGAATGCCAGATTTGAACACGATATCAGCGGCTTGCGGGTCGACGTAGATGTTGAACTCGGCCGTGGGGGTGATATTGCCCCCTTCGAAATAGCCACCGCCCATCAGCACGATCTCTTGCACCTTTTCGGCGATATCGGGCGCCTTTTGCAGGGCGGTCGCAATATTGGTGAGCGGGCCCAAAGGGCAGAGGGTCACGCTGCCTGCGGGATGGGCGCGGACCTGTTCGATGATGAAATCGACGCCATGCCCCTCGGCCAGCGGCATGGTGGGGTCGGGCAGGTCGGGGCCATCAAGGCCGGTCTTGCCGTGCACATGTTCTGCCGTCACCAAGTCACGGCCCAGCGGGCGGTCGCAACCGGCAAAGACCTTTACATCCCGGTGCCCCGCCAATTCGCAAACGATGCGCGCGTTTTTCGAAGTCAGCTCCAGTGGCACGTTGCCCGCGACACAGGTGATGCCCAGCACGTCGATCTCTTCGGGGCTGGCCAGCGCAAGGAGGATCGCGACGGCGTCGTCCTGTCCGGGGTCGGTGTCGATGATGATTTTGCGCGGGGTCATGGGCTTACTTTCGTCAAATTGCTTGGGGCAGAGCCTTGCCGGAGGCTCATGTCTTTGTCCAGCCGCAGGCCCGGCGATTAGCCGCGTTCCGCCAGTTTCACGGCATCCCAAAGCGCATCCATCTCGGCCAGATCACTGTCCTGAGGGGTTTTGCCCATGGCCGCGAGCCGCGTTTCGATCCCCTCGAACCGGCGGGTGAATTTGGCGTTTGCAGCGCGCAGGGCGGCTTCGGGGTCCAGCCCAAGGTGGCGGCCGAGATTGGCCATCACAAACAGCAGATCGCCGTATTCCTCCTCAACCTCGGCCTGCGAAAGCGTATCTTTCGCCTCGACCAATTCGGCGGCCTCTTCGGTGATTTTGTCCAGTACCTGTGTCGTCTCGGGCCAATCAAAGCCGACCCGCGCTGCGCGTTTTTGCAATTTCATCGCGCGCAACAAAGCGGGCAGGCCAATCGCTACCCCATCCAACGTGCCTCCCTGCGCTTTGCCCGCCCGCTCAGCGGCTTTGATCTTTTCCCAATCCACAGTCTGCTGCTCGGCGCTTTTGTCGCGGGATTCGTTGCCAAATACATGCGGGTGCCGCGCAACCATCTTGTCGCTGATATTGCGCACTACAGATTGAAAGGTGAAATGCCCTGCTTCTTCGCCCATTGCGGTGTGATAGACCGATTGCAGCAATAGGTCGCCCAGCTCGCCCTCCAGCTCCACCCAATCCCGCCGGGCGATGGCATCGGCAACTTCATAAGCCTCTTCAATGGTATAGGGGGCGATGCTGTCGAAATCCTGTTCGATATCCCAGGGGCAGCCGGTGTCGGGATCGCGCAGGCGGCGCATGATTTCAAGCAGCCGTTCAATGCCCGCATCGGAATCGTGAATGAGATCGGCTTTTGTGTTGTCCGGCATTGCAGGCCCCGTATGTCTGGTGTCAGATGCACCCTGACCAAACCAACCCCAAGGAGTCCAGCCCATGCCCGTGGTAAACCGCATCAATGCCTTTGCGGAGGATATGACAGCGTGGCGGCGCCATTTGCATAGCATCCCTGAGTTGGATCTGGAATGTCATGAGACGGCGGCCTTTGTCGCCGAACGGCTGCGGGAATTTGGCGTCGATGAACTGCACGAAGGCATCGCGACAACCGGTCTGGTTGCCATCATCAACGGACAGGGCGCAGGGCCGACGATCGGCCTGCGCGCCGACATGGATGCCCTGCCCATACATGAAGCGACGGGCAAGGACTACGCCAGCACCCGCATGGGCAAAATGCACGCCTGCGGGCATGATGGGCATACCACGATGTTGCTGGGCGCCGCGCGTTATTTGGCCGAAACACGCAATTTCTCGGGCCGAGTGGCGCTGATCTTTCAACCCGCTGAAGAGGCCAGCGGTGGCGCCGGTATCATGGTCGAAGAAGGCATCATGGAGCGGTTCGACATCGCGCAGGTCTACGGCATCCACAACATGCCCGGGTTGGACGAAGGCGCGTTTTTCACCACCCCGGGGCCATTCATGGCAGCGGTGGACGAGTTTCACATTCACATCAAGGGCAAAGGGGGCCATGGCGCGATGCCCCATGACACCCGCGACCCTGTGGTGGCGGCCTGCGGCATCGCCACGGCGATCCAGACCATCGTCAGCCGCAATCATCTCGCGGCACAGGATCTGGTGGTTTCGGTCACGCAAATCCACACCGGAAGCGCCGACAATATCATTCCAGAGACCGCCTATATCAACGGAACCGTGCGCACCTTTGACCGCGAGGTGCAGGAGATGGTGATGCGCCGCATGCAGCAGATCGTGGACGGGCAGGCGGCAAGCTATGACGTCTCAGCCGAGCTGGTCTATGAGGTCGGCTATCCTGCCACAGTCAACGATCCCGCCAAGACCGAAACCGCCATCGCGGCGGCAAGCGAAGTGGTGGGCGCGGACCGCGTGCATGGGGACTATGGCCGCGAAATGGGCGCGGAAGATTTCAGCTTTATGCTTGAAAAACGCCCCGGTGCCTATCTGTTCCTCGGAACCGGTAAGGGCGCGGGGCTGCACCATCCAGAATACGACTTCAACGACGAGATCGCGCCGCTGGGCGCATCCTTTTTCGCCCGTATCGTTGAGCGGGCACAGCCAGCAGGAGGCAAGTAATGGCACTGGAAGACGCGGCCAAGCAGATGGATATGGCCTTTACCCGCG
This sequence comes from Sulfitobacter sp. W002, assembly GCF_025142135.1. Taxonomy (NCBI): domain Bacteria; kingdom Pseudomonadati; phylum Pseudomonadota; class Alphaproteobacteria; order Rhodobacterales; family Roseobacteraceae; genus Sulfitobacter; species Sulfitobacter sp. W002. The sequence goes on from NZ_CP081126.1 coordinate 1,848,322, forward strand.
AGGACCTCAAAGGGCCGAGCTATGAGTTGACCTTTGGCGGGGCGACCTCTTTCCTGCGACGTAAATACACCAAGGATCTGACCGGTGTGGACATCGCGGTAACCGGCGTGCCCTTTGATCAGGCCGTCACCAACCGACCCGGCACCCGCCTTGGCCCCCGCGCCATCCGCGAGGCGAGTGCCTTGCAAGCGCCTGACGCGCCCTATGGCTGGGACTTTGACGTGCTGAGCGAATTCGCCATCGCGGACTATGGCGATCTGGCGTTTGATTATGGCCATGTCAGCCAGTTTCCCGCCGCTCTGACCGCACATATCAAGACCATTTTGGATGCCGGCGCGGCCTCTGTCGTACTGGGCGGGGATCACTATATCTCATTCCCGATCCTCAAGGCCTATGCTGAGAAATACGGTCCGATCAGCCTGTTACAGTTCGATGCACACACGGACACATGGCAAGACGACGACATGGGCCGGATCGACCACGGCACGATGTTCTACAAGGCGGTCAAGTCCGGCATCGTTGACCCTTCGACCAGCGTGCAGGTTGGCATACGCACAACCAACGAAGACACGATGGGCGTCAACATTATCGATGCCCGTGAGGTACATGAGAAGGGGCCGCAGGCCACCGTGGCTAAGATCAAAGAAATCCTCGGCGATCGGCCCTGTTACCTGACCTTCGACATTGACGCGCTCGATCCGGCCTTTGCCCCCGGCACCGGCACGCCGGTCTGGGGCGGTCTGACCTCGGCGCAGACCTCGATCATGCTGCGCGATCTGGCCGGGATCAACATCATGGGCGGCGACGTGGTTGAGGTCTCTCCGCCCTTCGACACCACAGGCGCAACGGCGATCGCGGGCGCGCATGTCGCGACCGAGATTTTGTCGCTGCTGGGCCACCGCATGAGAACCGCGTGAGCGAAGGCCACAACATCATTGGGCGGCCCTCAGGCCTGGGGGCCGCCCACCTGACCGCGACCACCTGCGTCGCCTCAAATCGCCGACCTTTGAAAGGTGCTTAAAATGCTGTTCTGGATCATCGTGATCGCCCTCGTCGCCTTGGTGGCCTATGTCCGATTTGCGCCAACCGACACCGCGCGTTGGCATGCGCAGGCCGAAGGGCAAAAGATGGGCAAGACCCAAGGCACCAACAGCTATATCTGGCGCGCACCGGTTGACGGCGACGGGGAAGAGACTTTGGCGCAGCTTGATAGTGCCATCATGCAGACCCCGCGTACCGAGGCTGTCGCCGGATCACTGGCCGAGGGGCAGGTCACCTATGTCACCCGCACGAAATTGATGGGCTACCCAGATTTCACCACCATCGGCGTCTATGGCGCTGATCCGCGCTACATGGAAGTCTATGGCCGCTCGCGCTTTGGCCGGTCAGATCTGGGCGTCAACGCCAAGCGGGTAAATGCTTGGCTCGCTCAGGTTGAGGCGCGATGACAGGCAGCCTTGCTGCACCTCGCGCCACATCGGCACGTTGAGCGACATCTGACATTGCGCCATGAACATGCGCCCTCCGACCTGTAGGCAGATGGTTTCACCCAGTTCCACACGGGCGCCGGTACTGTTGGTGCAATAGCAATCAATCGTCTTGCCGCCCGGCGCTTTGACATCCGCAAGGGCAGGGTGCAGGGCCGTCAGGGCCACAAGGCAGGTGAGCGGCATGATGCGTTTCATAGCCAATGATAGCATAAGCCGCCTCTTGACCAAAGCTTTTGCATAAGCGACAGGAACCTCATGATCCCGATGCACCGCCTCGCGCAAATCTCGCAACGCCTCCAGTTTCTGGAGGCCAGCATGTCTGCGGGCTCCGATGGAGCCGATTTCGCAGCCCTCGCCAAGGAATACAGCGATCTCAAGCCGGTGGTGGATCAAATTGATCTTTACCAGCAGCTTCAGCGCGACCTTGAAGAGGCCGAAGCAATGCTGAAAGACCCCGAGATGGCCGAGCTTGCCCGCGAGGAACTGCCGCGTCTGCGGGCACGTCTGCCGGAGGTGGAGCAAGGGTTGCAACTGGCGCTTCTGCCGCGCGATTCCGCCGATGCGAAGCCCGCGATGCTGGAGATCCGCCCCGGCACCGGCGGCGATGAGGCGGCGCTGTTCGCGGGCGACCTGCTGCGCATGTACCAACGCTATGCCGAGGCGCGGGGCTGGGGCTTCGACCTCATCGAAAGCCAGATGACCGAATTGGGCGGCGTGAAGGAAGTCGTGGCCCATATCACCGGGCAGAACGTTTTTGCCCGGCTGAAGTTCGAAAGCGGCGTGCACCGCGTGCAGCGCGTGCCTTCGACCGAAAGCGGCGGGCGCATCCACACCTCGGCAGCCACCGTGGCGGTGCTGCCCGAAGCCGAAGACGTGGACATCGAGATCAACGCCAATGACCTGCGGATCGACACGATGCGCTCTTCGGGCGCTGGTGGGCAGCACGTCAACACCACCGATTCCGCCGTGCGCATCACCCATATCCCAACCGGGATCGTGGTGACCTCATCCGAGAAATCCCAGCACCGCAACCGCGACAAGGCAATGCAGGTGCTCAAAGCGCGACTCTATGACATGGAGCGCAGCCGGATCGACAGCGCACGGTCCGCCGACCGCGCGGCGCAGGTGGGCACAGGCGACCGGTCCGAGCGGATTCGGACCTATAACTTCCCACAAGGGCGCATGACCGATCACCGGATCAACCTGACGCTCTACCGGCTTGAGGCCGTGATGCAGGGCGATCTGGATGAGATCGTCGATGCGCTGACCGCCGACGCCCAAGCGCGGCAACTGTCGGAGATGGAGGGGTGAGCCCCCAGACTGCCGCCCAAGCCATGGCCGCTGCCGCCGGACGGCTTCGTGCCGCAGGCGTGCCCGATCCGGCGCGGGATGCGCGGCTTTTGTTAGCCCATGCCGCCGCCGTGGATGCCGCTCGCGTGACCCTGATCGCGCCCGAGGAAATCGCCCCCGAGGTCGCCGAACGCTTTGAGCAGCTCATCGCCCTGCGGGCCGTGAGGGTGCCGGTCTCACAACTCATTGGACGGCGGGCATTCTATGGCCGCGACTTTGCGATCAGCCGCGATGTGCTTGACCCGCGGCCAGAGACGGAAACCCTGATTGATCTGGCCCTCAGCAATGATTTCACCCGCATTCTCGACCTTGGCACCGGGTCGGGCTGTATCCTCGTCACCCTGTTGGCCGAAAGGGCGCGCGCGACGGGGCTGGGCGTTGACCTTTCCGAAGCCGCCTGCCTTCAGGCCAGCGCCAATGCGGTGCAGCATGGGGTGGCCGAACGGGCCGACATCCGTCAGTCCGATTGGTTCAGCGCCGTTGACGGGCGCTTTGATCTGATCTTGTCGAACCCACCCTATCTGGCTGCCGATGAAATGGCAGCGGTTTCTCCGGAATTGCGTCAGCACGAGCCTGAAATGGCACTAACCGATGGGCAGGACGGGCTGAGCATCTACCGCATCATCGCCGCCGAGGCGCAGGGCTATCTCACGCCCGAAGGCCGGGTCATGGTCGAAATCGGCTGGCAACAGGGCGAAGCGGTGCAGGAAATCTTTGCCGCCGCAGGCTGGGGACGGGTGACGCTGGCGCATGATCTGGATGGGCGGCCAAGAGTCGTTTCAGCCGATAAACCGGCGTGAAATCGCGAAAAAACGGCTCTTTGGCGGGTTCAGCGGCAGTTTCTTCTTGCCCAAGCCTGTCTGGCATGGTTAGTCAGGGGTGTTGCAGCGGTGGATGCCATAGGCGGTCCCGCGCGGCACTATGCCCAACATATCGCTTAGGCCGGGTTCAAGACGTGCTTTGCACCCCCCGGTGAACGACACACAGCACACAAGGCTGACATCATTCCATGAATTCTCCCAGATCACGCTCCCGGTCGAAGAATAACCGCAAACGCTCGTCGCAAGGTGGCGGCGGCAATGTCGTCAACCGTGTTTTTGACAGCTCCGGCCCCGAGGGTAAGGTGCGCGGCACGCCGCAGCAGGTTATCGAGAAATACAACCAGCTGGCCCGCGATGCACAGTTGAGCAATGACCGTGTTGCAGCCGAGAACTTTCAACAGCACGCCGAGCATTATCTGCGTCTGCTGAGCGAAGCGCAGCGCGAGGTGGATCAGCGCCGCGAAGAGCAAGAGCGCCAGAACCGTGAGCGCCAAGCCGAGCGGGATCGCGAACGCGCAGAGCGTCAGGAGCGCGAGGCGCAGCAGGGCGGCCAGTCTCAGGGCAACCAGTCGCAGGACGATCAGCCGAAGGCGGACAAACAGCCCGAGCCTGCGCAGCAGCAGCAAGCCGAGGCCGAGACGAACAGCGAAGAGAGCACGCTGGTCGACACGCCCGAGAGCAAGCCCAAGCCGAAACGCGCTCCGCGTCGCAAGCCCAAGCCGAAAGCGGCAGAGGCACAGCCGCAGGACAATGGCAGCGATGGCGACGGTAACGACACCGCCAAAGCCGCAGAATAACAAAAAGCCCCGCAAATTGCGGGGCTTTTTCGTGCGGGGCATTGGTAGGGCGCGCGGGGTGGGCTTACCCTTCCATCCCCGCCTGCACATATCTGACACGCCCGTTACGCCGCAGCACTTCTTCACGCGGCTCCCAGTCGTAGCGCGGGTCGCTTATGACCGGCGACCAGAATAACTCGCCGCCCTGCCGCCATGGATCAAGGACAAGCCCTGCCTCCATCTGGGCACCCGCGGCCGAGATGATGGCCGTCGAATGATCCAGCAACAACCGCGAGTCGCCATTGGCGATGGCGCGGTGCATGTCGAGGGTGGCGAACCCTTCGGCCAGCAGCCGTTTCTCCAGATCCTCTGCCCAATGCCAACACAGGCCCCGTGGCTTGCTGCCGTTGTTGACCTTCACGTTATGGATCAGCGGCGGGTCGGTGATTTGATAGGCAATCGCCAGCTCATGGGTATGACGGTAGGCGATCCGCGCTGCACGGGCGGCCTCTGCCGGGTCCACACTCGGAGAAAGTTCTGTAATGGCACGGGTCAGCGCCGAAATATCGGCCTCAGTCCCCAGTGGTGGTGGCCCGTTGCGGGGCATGGCACAGGCGGAAAGCGTCAGCAGCAGCGTGCAGACGAGCAATAGACGGTAGAACATTTTCACCCCTTGGCGATTTCACGGGCAAGGGCGCAGAAGCCCTCTAGCGGCACCTGCTCGGCCCGGTCGGTGGGTTTCAGCCCGGCGGCGTGAAGGCGATCTTCGATATCCGGCGCGGCGCACTTGAGGGCTGAGCGCAGCATCTTTCGACGTTGATTGAACGCCATCGCGACCACGCGGCTGAGCACGGCGGGATCAGCCGGATATCGCGGCTCGGGCAGGGCGGTCAGATGCACCACGCTCGACGATACCTTTGGCGGCGGCGTGAAAGCCCCCGGCGGCAATTGCATGACGATCCGCGCATCACTGCGCCATTGTGCCAGCACGGCCAGCCGCCCATAGGCTTTGGAGCCGGGCGTCGCGACGATCCGCTCGGCCACTTCGCGTTGGAACATCAGCGTCAGGCTTTGCCAAAACGGCGGCCACGCGGGCGGGGTGAGCCAGCGCACCAGCAACTCGGTCCCGACGTTATAGGGCAGGTTGGCGGCCACGCGGATCGGCGGGGTCAGATGGCTTAGCGGGTCGATCTCAAGCGCGTCGCCTTCGATCACGGTCAGGCGACCGGGGTAATGTTCCGCCACCTCGGCCAGCGCGGGCAGGCAGCGGCGGTCCTTCTCGATCGCCAGCACATGACGCGCGCCCTCGGCCAGCAGCCCACGGGTGAGGCCACCGGGGCCGGGGCCGATTTCCAGCACGTCGCAATCGGCCATATCCCCCGCTTGCCGCGCGATTTTGGCCGTGAGGTTCAGGTCCAGCAGGAAGTTCTGGCCGAGCGATTTCCGCGCGGCCAGTTCGTGTGTGTTGATCACCTCGCGCAGCGGCGGAAGGTTGTCGATTGCACTCATGTTTTCTGGCCCATCTGCCATGCCAATTTGATCGCTTCGATCATGCTGGTCGGGTTGGCGCGCCCTTGGCCCGCGATGTCAAAGGCGGTGCCGTGATCGGGGGAGGTGCGCACGAAAGGCAACCCCAGCGTCACATTCACCCCCCGGTCAAAGTCCAGCGTCTTGATCGGGATCAGCGCTTGGTCGTGATACATCGCCACCGCCGCGTCATAGCCTGCGCGGGCGCGGGCGTGGAACATCGTATCGGCGGGCAGCGGCCCGGCCAGCGCGTAGCCTTCGCCTTGCATTTCGATAATCAGCGGCGCGATCCAGTCGATCTCTTGCTGCCCCATGCTGCCGCCTTCGCCCGCGTGGGGGTTCAGCCCGGCCACAGCAATGCGCGGACGTTCTACGCCGAAACGGCTCTGCAATTCCTGCGCCGTGATCTCAATCGTGCGGCGCAGCCCCGCGGCTGTCAGCGCCTGCGGGACCTGATCCAGCGCGATGTGGATGGTGGCGGGCACGACGCGCAATTGGTCGGAGGCCAGCATCATCACCACGTCGTCGACACCAGCAAGTGCTGCGAGATATTCGGTATGGCCGGGGTAGGCGAAATTCGCGCCATCCTGCAGCGCCTTCTTGTGGATCGGCGCAGTGCAGATGGCGCAAGCGGCCCCCGTCTGCACCAGATCGACCGCGCGGGCGATCACGTCAATCACCCCCTGCGCATGGCCGGGCTGCGGCACCCCGGCGAGCGCGGCACTGTCAAAAGCGTGCGACAACACAGGCAGCGCATCGGCACTTGGCCCGCCCACATCATCCGCACTGTCGATCAAACGGTGCGGGACATCCGTGGGCAGGTGGCGCGGGTCGCCGATCCAGAACATCGGGATGTCAGACGAAAGCGCCGCCCAAGCACGGGCGGCGATCTCTGGGCCGATACCTGCGGGTTCACCGCAGGTGATGGCCACCGGCCGGGAGGGGCTGCTCATTGGCGGGTGATACGGGCTTCGGCGCGGGCCTGTTCCAACAGTTGCGTGGCGTAGCCCTCAAGCTTGCGCTGCCGGATTGAGCTTACCACCGCGTCGCGGTTCACATCGGCATTGGCCGCCGTGGTACGGTTGCACAGCATGAGGAACACCAAGGTCTCCCCGTTGGCACGGGTCAGCGCGGTCGAGACTTCGCCGGGGTCGAGTTTGGCCAGTTCGATGGCCACGTCCTGCGGGATCTCTGCTGGTGCCTTTGAGCCGCGGTCGAGCACATTGGCGGGCTGTCCCTTGGCAACGCCATAAAGGTCGTCGCATTGATCCACCTGACCGCGCAGTTGTGCCGCGCGCGACAGGGCGGCCTCGGACCGGCCACCGGGGATGTAATAGGCGGCGTAGTCAATCTCGGAATATTCAACGCTGGGCTTGCCAGTCTCTTCGATGCCGCGCAGCTGGAACAGGGCCACGGCATTGGGGATCGGCAGCGGGGCCGTCACCTCACCGGGGGCCAGCGCCAGCAGGATCGGGCGCAGGCTGGCGGGCAGATTTTCAAGCGGGGTCCAAGGCATCTTGCCGCCGCGCCCGCGTGAGGCGGTGGCGGAATATTGGCTCGCATAGGAGGAGAACTCAGCCTCAGTCCGGCTCTGCGCGATCCGCGCGGCCAGCGCATTCACCTGATCGGCGTTCTGCGGCGGGGCGGGGATGATGATCTCGGACAAAAGCACGCGCAGGCCATTGTTGCCCCGGCTGCTGCCAAGGGCGCGGTCGACCTCTTCGTCGGTGATGTCGACGCGGCCATTATAGCGCGCGCGGATCAGGTCACGCCACGCGGCGCTGATCACGATGAAGTCACGAAAGGTCTCTTCCGAGATCTGCGCCTGACCCAGAACCTTGAGAAATTCTTCGGTCGTCAGATCCGCGCGGCTGGCAAATTCGGACATGCCGGATTGAATGCCCTCTGGTGTGACTTCAAGCCCGGCTTGGTCAAGCACTTGCCCGCGCAGCCGGTCGTCGATCAGACTGTCGATCACGCTGTTGGTATCCGTTCCCGGTGCGCCGATCAGCTGCATGAAACGCTGCCGCTGCTGGACTTCGTAACCGGTGATGACCTCGTCGTTGACACGGGCCACGGGCGCAAAAAGGTTCTGCGCCGCTGCGGATTGGCCGACGACCAACGCGAGGGCGAGCGCCGCAGTGCCACGGATCCCGGCACGGACTGTCTGTTTCGTTACTTCCCACATGAGCGTACGTATCTTTCTGTTCCGGTGTTTGCGGCAAAGCCCCTGAGGCCGATGTTAAAACCGATATCCGTTGAGGGCTCAACACTTGTTGAGGATGAATAGCTGCGGTTAACGGAAAGGTCGACCTGCACGCATTCATTGTTGTAGCTCAGGCCAAGACCTGCCGTCGCGGCGCGTTCATCAGCGAGGTCGAACCGCCATTCGGCCGAAGCTTGCCATTGGCTGTTGATCGAATAGCTGCCGTCAAAGGTGATCTCTGACACATCTTCGTCGCGGTCCTCTGCGGCGTCTTCATGCAGCCAGACATAGCTGCCCGCGATCTGCCCGCGTTTGAAATCCCAGATGCCGCGCAGCTCGGCCTTAGCGACTTCGAAATCATCATCGATCAACCCGCGCCCAATGAGCGCCAAACCCTCGTTGCTGCGCAATTGCCCGGCCAGCAGGAAATCGGAATGGGTTCCCTGCAACCCCGAGCTAAAGGTGAAGGCATCATCGGCCTTGGCCCGGATGACCTGCCCAAAAGAAAAGCTGGTATCCAAACCGGTCGGATCAATCCGCGCCCAGTTCACACCGAAAGCCGCGACCGCGCCGCGTTCACGCCGGTCGGGGCGCGGAAAGCGGCTGAGCGACAGGAAGTTGCCCTCGTCATATTCGACCAGCGTGCTTTCCTCATTCGGGATGTTGAGCCGGTCACCCCCGGTCCAACCGAATTGCACAATCGGTTCGAACTGTTGCACCACACCGCGCGCCTCGCGGCGCTGCATGGGGTAGCGAAATGCAACAGAGGCATGCGGCACGAGGTCATAGTGCCGCTCACTGTAAAAGGCATCCTGCGCGATGTTGAACAGACCAAAGCTCGCCCCGGCCCGGAGATCGGTGACCAGACCGTTGCCAAAGGTAAAGCGCCGCAGCCATTCAGCCTCGCCATTGAGCCGCGATACATCGCGCCCGTCGGCTTCGCCATCGCCGTCGCCATCGGTGCTGAGATCAGAGGCCCGGCGGTGGCTATGGGCCTCAAGCGTCAGACGAATTTCGCCGCCAAGTGACGTGGGGAAATAGCGCCGCTGGTGTTCGCCGTCCAAGACCAGATTGGGCAACAGATCATTGTCTTCGCCATCGCGCAGCGATTGGTAGTTCAGCAGGCTTGCGCGCACATATTGATCGCGCCGCGCGCGGCTGACGGTCAACTCGCTGGTCAGACGGTCTTTGTCGGAATAGCCGTAGTCACTGAGGTAGGACCGGTCGCTGGTGACCTCGATCCCGAAGTAAAGCTTGTAGTCCCGCCGCAGATCGAAGGTGCCGGTGCCAAACAGGTAGCCACGGGTCTCACCCGGCTCCAATTCGTCATCGGTGATCGCGCCGTCAAATTCGATCCGGCCAGAGACGAAAGCCTGACGGTAGCGGAATTCAAGCGTGCGGGTTTCGGCGGAAAGATAGGGCGTCAGCGTCAGATCGCGGTGATCGCCAATCTTGATGAAATAAGGCAGTTTCAGCCCCACGCCCAATTGCGAGGTTGAGCGGACTGACGGGGCGAGAAAGCCGGTCGCGCGGTCCAGTGTCGGATCGGGCAGGCGCAGGCGCGGCAGATAGGCGACGGGCACATTCTTTATGCGAAACTGCGCTTCGTCAAAGTAAAGCTGCTGCGCCAGTTGGTCATGCACCACCCGTTTGGCGCGGATCTGCCAAAGCGGCGTTTCGCCATCTTCGCAAACTTTACAGGATGTTACGGCGGCTTTGTAAAGTTGGCTGTAGCGCCCTTCGACCCGGTTGATCTGCACGGCAGCGAGCTGCAATTGCTGCTCAAGGATCATCCGCGCACCGCGCAGCAGCCCCGATTGCAGCCCCGCGTCAAGCGACGCCGCATCGGCGAGGATCGTGGTATTCTCGCCCTCCGACAGCACAATCGGCCCTTCGATGCTGAGCGCGCCGGTGGCCTGATCATAGCGGATCGCCGTGGCGCGCAGCCGCGTCTCACCTTGGAAGGCTTCGACATTTCCCTGCGCAACCAAGACCTTGTCACGGGTAATGAACACCTGATCGGCCACCAGAACGGCGGGGCGGTCGCTGGCCGGGGCGGTCTGGGCACTGACCGTCAGCGGCGCGAAAGTCAGGGGCGCAAAAGTAAGGGCAAGTCCAACAAGGGCCGCGCGCATGTCAGCCATCCTCCGCGTGCAAAAGCAGGCCTAACGCCAGAAAAATCGCGGCCACGGGCGGTGCCCAAGCGGCGAGTGTCACGGGGATCTGGCCGTTTTCGCCAAGGATCTGTGCGAAACTGCGAATGAAATACAAACCGAACCCCAGCAAAATCGAAGCCAGCACAGCAACGCCGGTCCCCCCAAAGCGGGTATGGCGCATGGTGAATGCGCTCGCAACCAGAACCATGGCGACCAGAAAGAAGGGCCGCGCCAGTTCGGCCTGCAACCAGACCTCATGCTGGCGGGTGCTGAAACCCGCCTGTTCCAACTGGCGGATGAACTCTGGCAACTCGTAGATAGACACGGCAGCGACACGGCCAATGCTCTCGCGGATGCGCTCAACGGTCAGGGATGAGGGGATGGTCAGGGTCTCATACTCTTCAGAGGCGCCTTCGGCGTTCACCCCGGCCTCCAGCGGCCAAATCTTGGCGCCGGTCAATTCCCAGTCGCCACCGCTCAGCTGCGCGCTTTCGGCTTCGATCCGGCGGATCGGACCTTTCTCGGCGTCATAGCTGATGATCGTCACATTATAGAGAACGGAGGCATCGCTATTGGTGCGCCACGCGCGAATGACCGATTGGCCTTCTTCCGTGCCCTGACGCAGCCAAAGCCCCTCGTCGCTCACCGACAAGGCCGAGCGACCGTTGGAGCGGTATTTCTGGGTCAGTTGCTCGGCCCGTTCACTGGTCGCCGCGACAATGGGGTTGAGAAAGGCCACCGCCAGCGTGCCGATGATTAGGGCCACCACGACCGGTGCCACCAACGCGCGCAGGGCAGAGCGGCCTGCGGCACGGGTCACCACCAACTCCGAGGACCGCGCAAGACCGATGAACAGCGCCACCGTGGCAAGGATCATGATCAGCGGCAGGATCATATTGATGGTCTGCGGCATATGCAGCAGCGTCATACCCAAGACCTGATCCCAGCCCACATCATCATCGGCAAAGCGCCGGGCCTGATCCACACCATCGACCAGCATCACCAAGGCGGCCAGCACCCCGGTGATGACGAGAAAGCTTATGAAAAAGCGTCGGGCGAAGTAGAGATGGAGGATCATGCGGCCGCCCCTTTGCCACGTAGCCGCCGCCTTATCCAGCGCGGATGTGCCGCCTGCCAAAGCATTGCCAGCGTCAGCACGGCCCCGATGAGCGAGGGCAGGTAGGCCAGCGGCCAGAGGGCCGCGGTCTCACGGATTTGCACCACCATCGTGCCCCGCAGCCCGTCAATGGCGATGAGCAGGCCAAAGGCGATCACCGCCTCGCGCCAGACGCCAAAACGGGAAAAGCCGCCAAGGATCAAAGTGGCAAAACCGATCATCGCCGCGACGAGGCAAAACAGCGGTTGCGCAAAACGGCCATGCAGCTCTTCGGCGACGACGCCCGCTGTGGTGTCGGTTTGTGCCGCAACCCCGGCCCAATTCCAAAGCAGATCGGGCGTCACCATGGCGCTGACCGATGGGTCGATCGCATCGCCACTGCTCACCAAGGGAGAAATATCAAAGGAAAAGTCGCGGAATTTGGCCGTGGCCAAACGGTTGCGTTCGGTGTCCAGCCGCTGCGCCATACCGCTGAGCATGATCAGCGTCGTGCTGTCGCCATTGCGCGCCAGATAGGCTTCGGCGGCGGTATAGATCACCCCCTCATCGGCCTTGCGCCGATCCGACAGAAAAACATCACGCAGCACACCGTCGTTGTCGATGGCCCGAGTGTAGAAGGTCACATCGTCGGAAGGGTGCAGAAAAGTCCCCTCTGTCAGCAGTCGCGCGGTGAGATTGCGCGAGATCTCGGCCTCGCGCTGTTTCAACTGACCCTGCGCCATGGGCACCAGAAAATGGCTGAGCACCGTCATCATCACCGCCACACACAGCCCGAAGACAAAGACAGGCCAAGCCAGCCGCCAAGGGCCCGAGCCTGCGGCCTGCAGCACGGTCAACTCAGATTCGCCCGACATGCGGTTGGTCACATAGACCGAAGCGGCAAAGGTCGCGATGGGCAGGACGGTGACGATAAGCTTGGGCAGGCCAAGGGCCGTGAACTCCAAAAACACCAGTGCAGATTGGCCATCGCCGATCAAACGGTCGAATAGGACCACCGCGCGGTTGATCCAGAACAGCGCCACCAGCACTAGAGCAAAAAAGCCGAACATAACCAGAAGTTGCGACAGCATGTAGCGGTCAATTCTTGCCACTCTGATCCCCCGAGATGCTCTGACGGCCTTTGCGCAGATCTTAAAGCAATTCGCGGGGCGGGAAAACTGCTATCTGGCCATGCGCGGCGCGTCGCGATAGGTCTGGGGCAAAATCAACCATGAGGCACGCCATGACCGATCTGACCCCCATCACTTTCGCCGAGACCGACATCGACCGTATCGCGGGGCATTCCGGTCGGGTCGCGGTGTTTCTTGAACCCGAGGGGCGGCTTGATGCCGGGGCGCGGCGGGTCAATCGGCTGACCAAAGGCGCCTTGCAGCGGCTGGTGGAAAGCGAGCGTTTCGCGGCGCTGAAGCCCGGTGACATGCTCAGCATGGGCTATCCCGCTGGCATGGCAGCTGAGGCGGTGGATGTGGTCCACATGCCGCGCCGCGCCGAAGTGATGACCGCGCGCAAAGCCGGGGCCGCGCTGGCCAAGCGCCGGGGCGACAGTGATCTTTTGTTGCTTACCGCCGCGACCCGCCGGGTGGCGGATGTGGCCTTTGGTTTGGCGATGCGGGACTATGGGTTTGAAGATCACAAATCCGCCCCCAAGCCGCGTAAAGGCAGTGTTGAGGTGATGTGCTCCAAACCCGAGGAAACTCGCGAGGCCGCGGCGCCGTTGATGGCGGTGGCCGAGGGCGCTTTCATGACGCGCGATCTGACCAACGCGCCTGCCAACATCCTGACCACAACCAATTTTGCCGAACGTCTGGCGGAAATGGAGAGCTTGGGCCTTAAAATTGAAGTGCTGGATGAGGAAGAGCTCGCAAACCTTGGTATGCGCACGCTTTTGTCTGTGGGGCAGGGGTCTGACAGCCCGTCCAAAGTCGTCGTGATGCGGTGGGAAGGCGGTGCAGATGATGCGGCCCCGCTGGCGCTGGTCGGCAAGGGCGTCGTCTTTGACACCGGCGGCATCAGCCTCAAACCCGGCGCGGGCATGGAAGACATGACCATGGACATGGGCGGCGCGGGCGTTGTTTCGGGCGTGATGCGGACGCTGGCGCTGCGCAAGGCCAAGGCGAATGTTGTCGGACTGGTGGGCATTGTCGAGAATATGCCTTCGGGCAATGCGACCCGTCCGGGCGATGTGATCACAACCATGAAAGGCGACACGGTGGAGGTCATCAACACCGACGCCGAGGGGCGTTTGGTGCTTTGCGATGTGATGTGGTACGCGCAAGACCGCTTCAAACCTGCCGCGATGATCGATCTGGCGACGCTGACGGGTGCGGTAATTATCGGGCTGGGTCACGAAAACGCTGGCGTTTTCTCGAACGACGACGGGCTGTGCAACGATTTCCTGAAGGCCGCCGAGAGTGAAGGCGAGGGCGCATGGCGCCTGCCGCTGGGTCAAGGCTATGACGATCAGTTGAAAAGCCGGATCGCCGATATGAAAAACATCGGCGGGCGTCCGGCGGGGTCGATCACGGCGGCACAATTCCTCAAGCGTTTCGTTAAGGATGAGACACCTTGGATTCACCTCGACATCGCTGGGGTCGCCTCGCTGAAATCCGAGAGCACATTGGCCCCCGTGGGCGCGACGGGCTGGGGCGTGGCGGCGCTGAACCGTCTGGTCGCCGACCGTTTCGAGAAGGGCTGAGCCGGATATGGGGGCGGCTTACTTCTACCACCTGACCCAGCGACCTCTGGTCGAGACGCTGACGATGCTGCTGGAAAAGTCGCTCGCCAACGGGTGGCGCGTGGCCCTGCGCGGGACCGATCAGGCGGGGCTGCAAGCGCTCGACCGGGCGCTGTGGACCTATTCGGACGACAGTTTTCTGCCCCATGGCATGGCGGGCGGGCCGCAGGATGCAGAGCAACCGGTGTTGCTGACCTTGGAGGATGGCACGCCCAATCGCGCGGACTGTTTGATGGCGGTGCATGGTGCCAATGTCACCGCCGAAGAGATCGCGTCGCTGCAACGGGTCTGCGTGCTGTTTGACGGGCATGATCCCGTGGCGCTGGATCAAGCACGCGGCCTGTGGAAGCGGCTGAAATCCGAAGGCGCATCTGCGCAATATTGGTCTGAGGAAAGTGGTCGCTGGGAAAAGAAGGCCGAGACCTAAAGCCCAGCGGAGCAGGGGCAGGGCCGCAAGGCCACCGCCCCTGACTGCTGGTCAGGCCGCTTTGTCGAGGGCGGGTTTCGCGGCAGCCGTGGCTTTGCTTGCGCTGGCCTCTGGCACATCCGGTTCGACCTTGCTGACGTATGATTTGGCAGCTTCGACCGCGCTGTTGTTCACCGGTGCGATCGTATCCAGCAAGGCGCGGGTGCGCTGGCTGTCGACGCTGCGCTGTGCAGCCGCACGGGCAAAGGCTTCGTTATCCGCGGTCGTGGCCTTTGGGGCCGTCTCGGTCGGCTTTGCCTGAGCCTCCGCCTGTACCGCTTCGCTCTTGGCAGGGGCTTGCACGGACTGAGGTTTGGACGCTTCTTGGGCTGCCGCGCTGTTTTGCGTGGTCTGACCATTGCTGGCCGTCTGGGTTTCGGCCTGCTGGGCGTCGTTTTGGTTTTCCTCGGTAGCCTGAGCGGGCTCAGACGCCGGGGGTTTGCTTTGTTGATAGGAGGAAGACCCCCCTAGGATACTCGTTAGCATAAAAGCATGTTCTCCAAAATTAGATACAGTTGTGCCCTGCAGGTATCCGAGCAAAAGGGCGAAAAACCGGCTAATTAACGGCAAATGCGGCGTCATTTTGCGGCGAATTTCATTCTTTTTGCACAATGCGCGGGCAGCTAATGCCAGATTCACCGGCTCAAGCGCAGCTCACCGCCGCTGATCTCGATCCGGCCCCAGCGTTGCAGGTATCCCATCCCCAAAAGCGATTGGGACATGACCCCGTCATTCACCACCGCGGGAACATTGCGGTCAACCGCCTCGCCCACCACGACCTCGTCCAGCCGCACGAAAGCGGTGCGCGTCTCGCCATTGGCGGTGCCCGCGCGGCCAAGGTAATCAAGCCCCTCGGGGTCAATGCCAATCCGCGCCGCGTCGGATTTGGTCAACACGATGTCAGACGCGCCAGTATCGACGACGAAACGCACCGGAGCGCCGTTGATCTGGGCCGTCAGGTAGTAATGCCCATCGCGCCCGCGCGGCAGGACGATCTCACCCTCTTGGTTGACGGAGAGCTGTTGGCGGGCGGTGTCGCGGGTGATGTCTTGCCACAGGCCGACCCCGGCCGCCGCGCCGGTAAAGATCAGCCCCCAGACCGCCGCCTGTTGCAGCGTCTTGTTCATATTGGGCCGGCTTTGCAAAAAGAACCAGCCCGCCAGCATCGCCAGCAAAACGATGAGGTAGATCAGATGTGCTGTATCGATTTCGGCCATGAATGCGCCCCCTTACACCTCATATAGGAAGGGGCCGGGCAAATGTCAGCCGGGCGTGGGGCCGGGGCCAAAGCCAAAGGCCGCCAGCCCGTCGAGCACGAATTGAACCGAGAGGGCCGCCAGCAACATGCCCAGCAGACGGGTGATGATGTTGATGCCGGTCTTGCCCATCGCCCGCTCTAGCGCGCCACTGACCTGCATCGTCAACGCCATGACCACCAGCGTCAGCGCGGTGATCACGATGATGGTCAGCAGCCCTTCGCCGCCCGGTTTCTCACCCGTCAGCAGGATCACCGAGGCGATGGAGCCGGGGCCAGCAATCAGAGGAATGGCCATAGGGAAAACCGACGGATCGTCGTGGTCATCCTCATCCGCGCGGTCTTCGCGGCGTTTGGTGCGGCGGTCGAACAGCATGTCGAGCGCGGTGATGAACAAAAGGATACCACCCGCCACGCGAAAAGCGGGCATCGAAATGCCGATAAAGCTCAGCACCGCCTCGCCAAAGGCGGCAAAGATCAACAGCACCAACCCGGCCACGCCTACCGCGCGCCATGCGATCTTGCGCCGCTCTGCGTTACTCATCCCGCGGGTAAGCGCGAGGAAGACCGGCGCGATGGCGATGGGGTCGATCACCACGAACATCGTGACGAGGGCGGTGATCATATAGGCGGTGTCGAGGGTCATGGGACTTCCTTGGCGCGGGGCTTCTTGCCAGAATGCACGAGGGCCGCCCTTTAGGCGACCCCTGCGATGTGATAAAGTGAACGCTTCCGGGTCAGGCCGTGGCCTTCTCCAGCTTTTCCTGTGCGCCCATCCAAAGCGATTCCGCGCGGTCCAGCGCCTCCATCACCTCGGCGTATTTCTTGTTCCAGACTTCAAGCTCACCGGTTTTGGCGTCCTCGTAAAGCGCGGGATCGGCGAGTTTCTTGGCGAGCTTGTCGCGCATCTCGTTGATTTTTTCCATGCGTGCTTCGGCCTTGCGGACTTCGCTGCGCAGGGCCAGCACCTCATCGCGGCTGGCGCGTTTGGGTTTGGGGGCTTCTTTGGGCTGTTTCGATGGGTTCTTGCTGACAGGCTTTTCGGGTGTCAGCAGCATCTTGCGATAGGCTTCGAGGTCTTCCTCATAGGGTTTGACCGTGCCGTTCGACACGAGCCAAAGCCGGTCGGCCACCAGCGACAATAGGTGCATGTCGTGGCTGACAAGGATCACCGCGCCTGAGTAGCGCGTCAGCGCCTCGACCAGCGCCTCGCGGCTTTCGATGTCGAGGTGGTTGGTCGGCTCATCGAGGATCAGCAGATGCGGGGCGTGCAGCGTGGCCAGCAGCAGCGAAAGCCGCGCCTTCTGCCCGCCTGACAGGCGGCCCACCTCGGTTTCGGCCTGTTCCGGACCAAGACCAAAGCCCGCCAATTGTGCGCGCAGTTTCGATTGCATCACACCGGGGCGGGCGGCGATCATATGTTGCAGCGGCGTCTCTTCGACGATCAGCTCGTCCACTTGGTGCTGGGCAAAGAATCCTACCCGCAGCTTGGAGGAGTTGACCTGCCGCCCGGCCATCAGCGGCAGCCGGTCCGACAAAAGCTTGGCCAGCGTCGATTTGCCCTGACCGTTCTTGCCCAGAAGGGCGATCCGGTCGTCTTGGTCGATGCGCAGGTTCAGGCGCGTGAGCACCGGGTTGTCGTCGCTGTAGCCCACCGCGCCATTCTCGATGTTGATGATCGGCGGCGAGAGTTCCTCGGGCTCGGGGAAGGTGAAGACCTTGCGCGCCACGTCCTCGGGCGCGGTGATCATGTCCATCTTCTCGATCATCTTGAGACGCGATTGCGCCTGTTTGGCCTTGCTTGCCTTGGCCTTGAAACGGTCCACGAAGGCCTGCATGTGATCGCGCCGGGCCTGTTGCTTCTTGGCCATCGCCGCCTGCAGCGCGCGTTTCTCGGCGCGCTGGCGGGCGAATTGGTCGTAGGGGCCTTGGTAATAGGTCAGCTTGCGGTCTTCGAGGTGCAGGATGCCGCCCACGGCACGGTTTAGCAGGCCGCGGTCGTGGCTGATGATCAGCACGGTGTGGGGGTATTTCGCCAGATAGCTTTCCAGCCATAACGCGCCTTCGAGGTCGAGGTAGTTGGTCGGCTCATCCAAGAGCAGCAGGTCGGGCTGGGCAAAAAGCACCGCCGCCAGCGCCACGCGCATCCGCCAACCGCCCGAAAAGGCAGAGCAGGGCATCTGTTGTTCTTCGTCGTCAAAGCCCAGACCCTTGAGGATCGACGCGGCGCGGCCTTCGGCAGACCAAGCGTCGATATCTGCTAGACGAGTCTGGATGTCGGCGATGCGGGTCGGGTCTTCGGCGGTTTCGGACTCTAGCATCAGCCGGGCACGCTCCACATCGGCAGCCAGCACCGTGTCGATCAGCGTGGTCTCGGAGGACGGCACTTCCTGCGCCACGCCGCCGATCTTGGCGCGGGACGGCAGAGAGATGTCGCCACTGTCGAGCGACAGCTCGCCACGGATGATCTTGAACAGCGTGGTCTTGCCCGCGCCATTGCGCCCGACGATGCCCACCTTGTGGCCCTCGGGGATCACGGCGGAGGCTTCCTCAAACAGTGGGCGGCCTTCGACGGAGTAGTTGATTTCTGAAATGCGTAACATGCACGCCGTTTGGAGCAAGCCGGGCCGAAGGTCAATCACGGCTTTTCATGTGTCAGACCCCATGCTAGGGAGCGCGCAAATCAACACCCGCTATGGAGTACAGCCAATGGCCCTCGAACGCACTTTCTCGATCATCAAGCCCGACGCAACCCGCCGCAACCTGACCGGCGCCATCGTCAAGAAATTCGAAGACGCTGGCCTGCGCGTTGTCGCACAAAAGCGCATCCACCTGACAAAGGCGCAGGCGGGCGAGTTCTATAAGGTGCACGCTGAGCGTCCCTTCTACGACGAACTGTGCGAGTTCATGGCCTCCGCGCCGATCGTTGCTCAGGTTCTCGAAGGTGAAAACGCCATCGCGAAAAACCGCGAAGTCATGGGCGCCACCAACCCTGCGGACGCCGCCGAAGGCACCATCCGCGCAGAATTCGCTGAAAGCGTTGGCGAAAACTCCGTTCACGGTTCCGACGCGCCGGAAACCGCAGCGGTTGAGATCGCCTACTTCTTCTCCGGTCTGGAACTGGTCGGCTAAGCCACCATTCTTCGGAAAACGAACGAAAGGGTCGCCTTCGGGCGGCCCTTTTGCATTTGGGGATCAATTATTGAGCGTGGGGTGATGCGAAGACATGCGCCCTTCAACGTTGCCCGTGGTCGGCGCTTTGGCGGCTTGGTCCTTCAGGTGACGTTCCAGCAGATCGACGTTGCGCAGTTTCGACTTCCAACCGATGTCAAAAAGATCACCCACCAGCGGGACCGAACCGATAACGTAATCGATCCCGGTGTTTACCAACATCTTTGCCAGCATCCCCTTTGGTGCGCCCATCCGGTGCGATTCTTTAAGGATATAGGCGGAAGGAAGCAGGGCGAGCGTATCGCCCACCACGGGCACGAAACCCAAGATCGAATCCCATCCCATGCGCACACCGACAATCGGCAATTTGAAGGCGCTGTCCATGCTGACCGCCAGACGGCGCAGACGGGCGAGGTCGGCTTCGTGAGAGGGGGCGTGGGGTTCCATATCTGTCCTTGCGTGTTGCTCTAGGCTGCAAACGCGCGGTCAGGCTGCAAAGTTCCCCAAAGCACCGGCCCCATCCGGCGCGACACGGGGCCTGCTCAAAGGCTGGCGTAATCGGTAATCAATGGTGTGGGACGCTGCGGTGGCTGGGCCGAGCTGCCCTTGGGCGTCTGCTCAGGCTTCGGTTTTTGCGGTTGCGGCGTTCTGTCAAGTCGGGCCATCGGGTAGCTCCTTTGCTGCTCGCTGGGGTTTGATGTCTCTCACCCTCGCAACCAGCTTGAGCGCGGTTCAGGTCCATAAAGGGGCCGAATTGCGCCCAGATTGGGGCATTTGTTGCGATTTTGCGACGCAATCCGCGGTTTTCGCCTATGAGGTGAGGGCGAAATGCGCCTCTGCCTGCAAGACGCTCTGCGGGGCAACGCGGCCCCGGCCTGTCAGATCGACCAAATGCGCCAGCACGTTTCGCGTGGCAGCCCCCAAAAGCGCGGCGGGGGTCTCGGTATAGATCACGCGGGCGAGGTCCTCAGCCGTGGCGGGCCCGGCGGTCAGCGCCTTAAGGATCGACGCCTCTCGCGCGCGGCGGTGCGCCACCAACCAGTCGAGCCGCGCATTGGGATCAAGGACCGGCGCGCCGTGGCCGGGGTAGAACACCCGCCACTGACGGGCTGCCAGCTTTTCGCAAGAGGTCATGAAATCGGTCAGATCCCCATCAGGTGGCGAGACCAGCGAGGTGGCCCAGCCCATGACGTGATCCGCCGTGAGACAGGCATCCCCCCAAGCGAGGCAGAGGTGATTGCCGATATGACCCGGCGTGTGCAGCACCTCCAGCGCCCAGCCATCCCCCTCCAGCATGTCGCCGTCAGCCAAAAGGTGATCAGGGTAAAACCCGTGATCAACACCTTCACCGCCGCCGATCAGCCCCGCCTCGGCCAATCCCTGCATTACTGGGGACCGGCCCGCCGTGGCGTCGCCAAAAGCCCAGACCTCGGCCCCGGTGCGCGCGGCCAAGGGACGGGCGAGGGGGGAATGGTCGAGATGCGTATGGGTCACAATGATATGGCTGATCCGCTGGCCCGGCTGGAGCGCGGCGAGGATCGCCTCAAGATGCGCGGGGCTGTCGGGCCCGGGGTCGATCACGGCCACCTCGGACTGGCCCAGAAGATAGGTATTTGTGCCGCGATAGGTCATTGGCGAGGGGTTGGGCGCCACGATACGGCGCAGCCCGGGCTCCAAGGTTTCGGCAAGGCCAATCTCGGGGTCGAAGTTGTCGGGCGGCAGCATGGTTTCACCTTTCGCTGGGGCAGGGGGCTGGCTAAGGTCTAGCCATGAATTTTGCCTGGCTCAAACGATATGTGCCGCGCGGCATCTACGGACGCGCCGCGTTGATCCTGCTGTTACCGGTGGTGTTTTTGCAGTTGGTCGTTGTGGTGATCTTTGCCCAGCGACATTTCGAAGGCGTCACCGGACAGATGACCGACACGGTCCTGCGCGAGTTGGAACTGGTGATGCTGGCGGTCGGCACCGCACCCGATGCCCAATCGGTGCCCATGGCGGTAGAGGCGCGGGCGGGGCCGCTTGATTTCGTGGTGACCCGCGCCAATCGTCCGTTGCCGGATGAAGACAGCATGCTGTGGTACGATTATTCGGGGCGGGTGCTGATCCCCCGGCTGCGCAGCAAGATGGACGGTATCGAGGCGGTGGACCTCAGCGACGACGATTTTGTCGTGCTCTATATCGAGAGTGTGCATGGCCCGTTGCGCATCCAGTTTGAACGGCGGCGGATCTCGGCCTCCAACCCGCACCAGCTTTTCGTTTATACGGTGTTTTTCGGGGTGCTTTTGAGCGTTATCGCGTCGATCTATCTGCGCAATCAATTGCGCCCGATCAAACGCTTAGCCCGTGCAGCCGAAGCCTTTGGCCGTGGGCGGCATGAGCCCTATACCCCCACTGGCGCTGTCGAAGTGCGCGCGGCGGGCAACGCCTTTGTCGACATGCGCGCACGGATCGAACGACAGATCGAGCAGCGCACGCTGATGCTCTCAGGGGTAAGCCACGATCTTCGCACCCCGCTGACCCGGATGCGCCTTGGCCTGTCAATGATCGACGAAGAAGATGCGGCCCCGCTGCTGGCCGATGTAGATGACATGCAGCGCATGCTGGATGAGTTTCTTAATTTCGCCAAAGGTGCCGCCGAGGGAGAGCCGGAGAAGGTGGCGCCGCACAGTTTCATCAGCGCCATTGTCGAAGACACGCAGCGCACCGGGCGCAAGGTCACGCTGTTGCCGCCCGAGGGCGCGGGCGAGGGGATCGTGAAGCTGCGCAAGGTGGCAATGCGCCGGGCGGTGGATAACCTGATCTCCAACGCCGTGCGCTATGGCTCGCAGGCCGAAGTCTCAGTCATGCTGAGCGACCGCACCCTGCGTATCCGGGTCGAAGACGACGGCCCCGGCATCCCGGAAGAGCGGCGCGACGAGGCAACGCGGCCGTTCTCGCGGCTTGATCCTGCGCGCAATCAAGACAAGGGCGGCGGCGTTGGGCTGGGCCTCGCCATCGCCTCCGACATTGCGCGCGCCCATGGCGGGGTGCTGCGGCTGGGGGAATCGGCGCGGCTTGGTGGGCTGCGTGCAGATATTGTCATCGCGCGGTGACCCCGCGGCAGGATTGTGCCCCGCGCGCGGCTTTGCCACAGTGAGCCGACCCTAGAACGGAGCGCAGCCATGACCCCCTACGACATGATCAAAGCCCATCTCGACACCGCCGTGCCTTTTGCCGCCCATGTCGGGGTGAAACTGCTCAAGATCGACGACGGCACCGCCAGCGCCGAACTGGTGCAGCGGCATGAGACCTCCAACCACATCGGCACGCAGCACGCAGGCGCGATGTTCACCTTGGGCGAAGCGGCCTCGGGTGCTGCCATGGCCGGGGCAATTGCGCCGGTGATAATGGACATGCGCCCCGTCGCGGCCATGGGGCAGATCACCTTTAAAAAGATCGCCGAGGGCACACTGACCGCCCATGCCGAAACCTCGCGCCCCGGTGCCGAGCTGCTGACCGCGTTGCAAGAGGACGGAAAAGTCGCCTTTGACGTGGCGGTCGACATCCAGAATGAGGCGGGTGAGACGGTCGTAGAGATGCAGGTGAACTGGCATGTCAGCGCCAAACGCTGAGGTTTGGGCGCACGGCGGGGGCGGTATGGTAGGCCCGGCAGGACTTGAACCCGCAACCAAAGCGTTATGAGCGCTCTGCTCTAACCAATTGAGCTACAGGCCCGCCATGGGCGTTTGGGTATGACGCCGCAGCCCGAGCGTCAAGACATTAGCTGCACCAAATGATTGCAGTGACCCGCACAATACTCTAACTCCGCGCGCAAGGGAAAATGCGCGCCGGGGGCCATGACCATGACAAAATCCGACAACGGAATCACCTATGCCGAAGCAGGCGTGGATATTGACGCAGGCAACGCGCTTGTAGAGCGGATCAAGCCAGCGGCGAAATCCACCGCGCGGCCCGGCGTTATGTCTGGCCTTGGCGGCTTTGGCGCGCTGTTCGATCTTAAAGGTGCAGGGTTCACCGACCCGGTGCTGGTTGCGGCGACGGATGGTGTGGGCACCAAGCTGCGCATCGCCATTGATACCGGCAATGTCGACAGCATCGGCATCGATCTGGTTGCCATGTGCGTCAACGATCTGGTTTGCCAAGGTGCCGAGCCGCTTTTCTTCCTCGACTATTTCGCGACCGGCAAACTGGAACTCGACAGTGCCGCCCGGATCATCGAAGGCATCGCCAAGGGCTGCGCCGATTCCGGTTGCGCCCTGATCGGGGGCGAGACCGCTGAAATGCCGGGCATGTATCACGCGGGCGATTTTGACCTCGCCGGTTTTTCTGTCGGCGCGATGGAGCGCGGGACGGAACTGCCGCGCGATGTGAAAGAGGGCGACGTGCTCTTGGGCCTGCCCAGCGACGGGGTGCATTCCAACGGCTATAGCCTTGTGCGCAGAATCGTTGAGCGCAGCGGTCTGGGCTGGGGCGACGATTGCCCATGGGGCGAAGGTGATCTGGGCAGTGCGCTGCTGACGCCGACCAAGCTTTACGTCAAGGGCGCCGTTGCGGCCCTGCGCGCCGATGCCGTGTCGGCACTGGCTCATATCACGGGCGGTGGCCTGACTGAAAACCTGCCGCGCGTGTTGCCCGTGGGGCTGGCGGCTGAGATTGACCTGAACGCATGGGACTTGCCGCCGGTCTTCAAATGGCTGACCGCCGAAGGGGGCATGGCCGAGGCCGAGATGCTAAAGACCTTCAACGCTGGGATTGGCATGGTTGCCGTCGTCTCTGCCGATAAGGTCGAGGCTGCGAAGGCCGCCTTTGTCGAGGATGGCCACGCCGCCATCGAAATCGGGCGTATCACGACAGGCAATGGCGTCACCTATTCCGGCGCTCTGCTTTGACCAAGCGGGTTGCGATCTTCGTCTCGGGCGGTGGCTCCAACATGCGGGCGTTGGTCGAGGATATGACCGGCGACCATGCAGGCCGCCCCTGTCTAGTGCTGTCCAACAACGCGGATGCGGGCGGAATCGCTTGGGCGCAGGGGCAGGGGATCGCGACGGAAGTGGTCGATCACCGCCCCTTCGGCAAGGATCGCCCGGCCTTTGAGGCGGCGCTCAGCGCCGCGCTTGAGGCCCATGCGCCAGACATCATCTGCCTTGCCGGCTTTATGCGCAAATTGACCGAAGGGTTTACCGATGCTTGGGCCGGGCGGATGATCAACATCCACCCCTCGCTACTGCCAAAATACCGCGGGCTGCACACCCATGCCCGCGCGCTTGAGGCGGGTGATACCGAACATGGCTGCACCGTGCATGAAGTCACTGCCGCTTTGGATGATGGCCCCATCCTTGGCCAGGCGCGCATTCCGGTTCTGCCGGGCGACACGGCAGAGACCTTGGCCCAGCGGGTGCTGGTGCAAGAACATCGCCTTTACCCCGCCGTGCTGCGCCGTTTCGCCGCGGGTGAGCGGGAGCCGGTCATGCTGACGGGCTGACGCTGGTCAAAGCTTTCCTTGTGATGTACCTCTTTGACAAAGCCCGATGACCGGGCGTGCAACTTGTCAAAGAGCATTTATGAAAACCATCACCACGACCGCCGACCTCGCGCAATTCTGTGAAGAAGCTGCGCGCCATGATTACGTGACCGTCGACACGGAATTCCTGCGTGAGCGGACCTATTACTCCAAGCTCTGCCTCGTCCAACTTGCCATGCCCGGCACCGACGACAGCAACGCCGTGCTGGTCGATCCATTGGCCGACGGCATCTCGCTTGAGCCGCTTTACGAGCTGTTCCGCGATACATCGGTGGTCAAAGTGTTCCACGCGGCACGACAGGATCTTGAGATCTTCTACGTCGACGCCAAGGTCTTTCCCGAACCGCTGTTCGACACGCAGGTGGCCGCGATGGTCTGCGGCTTTGGCGAACAGGTGGGCTATGAGACCTTGGTCCGCAAGATCGCGCATGAGTCGCTGGACAAGACCTCGCGCTTTACCGATTGGTCCCGCCGTCCGTTGACCGACGCACAGAAGACCTATGCGCTGGCCGACGTGACCCACCTGCGGCAGATTTACGAGTTTCTGGCGCGCAAGCTTGAACAGACCGGCCGCGCCCGTTGGGTGGCCGAGGAGCTTGAGACACTGCTCAGCCCCGATACCTATGTGACCCAGCCGCAGGATGCGTGGAAGCGGGTCAAGACCCGGACCAATTCGCCGAAGTTTCTGGCGATCGTCCGCGAATTGGCCGCCTTTCGTGAGGATTACGCCCGTACCCGCAATATCCCGCGCAACCGCGTGTTCAAGGATGACGCGCTGGTCGAATTGGCGAGCCTTAAGCCCTCTAACGGCGAAGAGCTGAACCGCGCCCGTCTGCTGCTGCGCGAGGCCCGCAAAGGGGAAATCGCCGAGGGCATTTTGAAAGCCGTGGCCGCAGGCGTGGCTTGCAAAGCCGCCGACATGCCGCAACCCGACCGCAAGCGCGACAAGCTGCAGGTGAACCCGGCGCTGGCCGATCTGCTGCGGGTTTTGCTCAAGGCCAAGACCGAAAGCGCAGGCGTCGCGGCCAAGCTCATCGCCTCGGCCAGTGATCTGGATATGCTGTCGGCGGGAGAGCGCGACGTGCAGGCCCTGCGCGGCTGGCGGCATGAGGTCTTTGGCGCCGATGCGCTGCTGCTCTGCGAGGGCAAGATTGCTTTGGCCGCCGATGGGACGGATGTGAAAGCAGTCAAAGTCTGAACTGAAAAGAGCCGCCCGATTAGGGCGGCTCTTTCTTATGGTGCGTGGCTTGGCCGCTTAGCGGCGAGAGACCAGCGCATTCATCTGCCCTTCGACGCGAATCTCGCGCACCCCGGCCAGCATTTGATCTGTCAGACGACGGCCCGCGATGACCTCACGGGTGGGGCGGCTGCCTTGCGGTGTCGCCTTGTCGGGGCGTACCCCTTCCAAACGGTAAGTCAGAACACCGTCGACAGGCGTCTCATCAATCGTCGCTGGGGTTAGCTGCACCGCATAAATGCCCTGCCGCGCGGCAAGGCCCGTGGCGCGTAGGATCGCACCGCCCGGGACCGGCTCGATCGTCAGGTCGGTGATCTGCTCGAAAGGGCGCCCCTCATAGGTGTCGGCCTCAACCGCGCGCCGGGCGAACAGCCCGCTACGCTGTGGAATCAACGGGTTGTTGCTCTCTTCCGGGGTGGACGGGGCCGAACGCGCGGGGCCGAACCAATTCAGCGGGTTGATGCGGCTGTCACGGACCGTGCCGCAGGCGGATACCAAAAGGGTCGAGGCCAAAAGAGCGAGGAGTGTCTTGCGCATGGGATCCGCCGTTAAGTTAACTTGTCTTGTGCTACCCCATCACGCCAGCCATGGGAAGGGGGTGGACCTTTGCGCATCGGCATCCTACCTGTCAGGCAATGGAATTCACCCAAAGAGAGTGCACAGATGGCCACGCCTGCCTTTGAAGAACTGGTCGAGGATTTCGAGTTTCTGGACGATTGGGAAGACCGCTATCGCCATGTGATCGACCTTGGCAAAGCGATGGACCCGCTGCCCGAGCCACTGCGCGTGCCGGCGACCAAGGTCGACGGCTGCGCCTCTCAGGTCTGGCTCCATGCACAGTTTGACGACGGCAAGCTGCATTTTGACGGCGCGAGCGACGCGATGATCGTCTCGGGGCTGATCGCGGTTTTGCGTATGCTGTTCAACGGCTTGGCGCCTGCTGAAGTTGGCAAAGTCGACGCAAAAGCGGAGTTGGGGCGGCTGGGGTTGAACGACCACCTTTCGGCGCAACGCTCCAACGGGCTGCGGGCGATGATTGAGCGCATCCGCGAAACGGCTGCACAAGAAGCGTGAAGGTTTACAGGTCGCGCAGAGCGGTCTGTAGATCTCCATAGCCCGTAAATCGACGTTCGAACGTAAGGCCGAGCCGCGCGGCGCAATCTCGCGCCTTTTGGGTCAGCGCCGGGTCATCGGTCTGCGCCTGATAGACGAGTTTTTCGTAATTGCCGAAATACATATCGCGCAGCTCTGGATGCCGGTCGAGGCCCATGGGCTTGATGATGAACGCCTCAAACTGCCGCACCAGAAAATCGGTGAGGTAGAAGGTGGTGATCTCATCTTCCGAGGCTTTGGCGAAGCTCTCGTTGCCCTGGAAAAAGCTGTAGCAATGTGGCCCTGCGACCATCTGCACCCCCATCTCTTCGCAGGCCCGCTCCAGCCCGCCGCCCGTCCCGCAATCGGCGTAGACGACAAAGAAATCGTCATAGTCTGCGCGGTGTTTGGCGACCGTGTCGCGCACCGCTTGGGTGATCTTTTCCGGGTAGAGGTGATATTTCGCGGGCAGGCAGGTGAGATCCAAATGGGTCCAGCCGTTCGCGGCCTTCAGATCCAGTATCTCACGGGCCAGCGCGCCACAGGCGATCAGCAAAATGCGGCCCGCGCGGGTGGGCGCGAGCCCCTCTTGGGTGAGGGTCCGATCATCTGGAAGGTTGCTGTCGCTCATGGCGTCACCATCACATGTCACCGGCGCCAACGCAAAGCGGGGACGGCAGCTCAGGCGTTGGCGGAGTTGTGTTTCCGGCCCATCCAGTCTTTGGCCGTTTCCACTGCCACGGCAGCATCGCGGCAATAGGCGTCAGCCCCGATGGCCTTGCCAAACTCTTCGTTCAGCGGCGCGCCACCGACCAACACGATATAGTCATCGCGCTTGCCCTGTTCGATCAACGTATCGATCACGACTTTCATATACGGCATGGTCGTTGTGAGCAGGGCGGACATGCCAAGGATGTCGGCCTGTTCAGCCTCAAGCGCTTCGAGGTAGGCTTCGACCGCATTGTTGATCCCAAGGTCTACAACCTCGAAACCCGCGCCTTCCATCATCATGCCGACGAGGTTTTTGCCGATGTCGTGAATGTCGCCTTTGACGGTGCCGATCACCATCTTGCCCACACGCGGCGCGCCGGTTTCGGCGAGCAGCGGCTTGAGGATGGCCATGCCGCCCTTCATCGCATTAGCGGCCAGCAGCACTTCGGGCACAAAGAGGATACCGTCGCGGAAATCCGCGCCTACGATGGTCATGCCGCCGACAAGCGCTTTGGTCAGAACTTCGTAGGGTTCCCAACCGCGGTCGAGCAGGATTTGCACCCCTTCTTCGATCTCTTCCTTAAGACCGTCATAGAGGTCATCGAACATCTGCTGGACCAGTTCTTCGTCGTCCAACTCGGCCAGGATGATATCGTCTTCTTCTGACATGGTGTTTCCTTCTGCTGGGCGTGCAGGTGCATGACACTTGGGCCCTTGTCTCACGGAATGTTAGCGCCGGGGTCGCGGTTTGCGACATCGGCCGCGCCATGCGCGACGCCTTGGGGGCAAACTACTGCTTTTTGCGGTGTAAGGACAAGGGTTTGCGCAAGTTTACTTGCTGATGTTCGCGCAATGTTCTAACCTTCTTTCATGGATAGGGAAGACCAGCGATTCCGCGTGCTTGGCCGCGCGGCAGGCAGCAATGATGCAGGCCGGTTTGAGCGTCACGCCCACGTGGCCGAAGATGACGGTTGGGCGCGGGAAGAGGTGCTTCCGGTGCTGCGAACCAGCACAAGCATCGAAGTGCCGCGCAAGGTTATCACCTACAACCGTTCGCCGGATCTGCCTTTTGATCGGTCGATCAACCCGTATCGCGGCTGCGAGCATGGCTGCGTCTATTGTTTTGCGCGGCCCAGCCACGCTTACCTTGGCTTGTCGCCGGGGTTGGATTTTGAAACGCAGTTGATCGCCCGGCCCGAAGCCCCGGAGGTGTTGGCGCGGGAGTTGCGCGCGAAACGCTACGAGGTCGCGCCCATCGCCATCGGCACCAACACCGACCCGTATCAGCCGATCGAAAAAACCCATGGCATCATGCGTGACTGTCTTGAGGTGCTGTCTGAATTCAATCACCCAGTGGCAATTGTCACCAAGGGCAGTCTGATTGAGCGCGACATCGACATTTTGAGCAATATGGCCGGGCGTGGATTGGCGGCGGTGGGGATTTCGGTGACCACGCTCGATACCCGCCTCAGTCGATTGATGGAACCGCGCGCGCCAGCGCCGCAGCGGCGGTTGCAGGTGATCCGGAAGCTGTCAGAGGCCGGAATTCCGGTGCGGATCATGGCATCACCCATGATCCCGGCGCTGACCGACCCGGAGTTGGAGGCGATCCTTGCCGCCGGACGCGATGCCGGGGCGCGGCACGCCAGTTGGATCATGCTCCGCCTGCCGCGTGAGGTGTCGCCGCTGGTGCAAGAATGGCTCGCCACCCATTACCCCGACCGTGCTGAGCGGATCATGGCGCGGCTGCGCGATATGCATGGTGGGAAGGAATACGATGCAGGATGGCACAAGAGAATGCGGGGCGAGGGGCCCTATGCGGAGATGGTAGCGCAGCGTTTTGATCTGGCGGTCAAACGTTTGGGGCTGACCCGCGCGGGCGTGCCGCTGCGCTGCGATTTGTTTCGACCGCCCTCCGAAAAGGGCGATCAATTGAGCTTGTTCTGAAGCTTAGCTCCGGCGGCGGCCACGGCGCGGCGCGCGCACTGGACCTTGACCATCGGTGCCATCACTTTCGGACGAGAAATCACCGATCTCTTCGCGGATCTGCTCAAGCGTCGGGGCCGGGCCTTTTTCCGTGCTGTCGAGCGCTTCGCGCATCGCGACCAGATGCTCGGGCAGAGTGCCGCAGCAACCGCCGATGACGCTGGCCCCGGCGTCCCGCGCCATGGTCGCATAGCGCGCCATCAACTCGGGCGTGCCGTCGTAATGGATGTGGCCTTCGACGTATTTCGGGATGCCCGCGTTGCCCTTGGAGATGATCGGCAGCGTGCCATTCTTGGCGGCGAAACCGAGTACCGTGCGCAGCAGGTCAGACGCGCCCGTGCCGCAGTTGGCACCATATGCCAGCGGTGTGTTGTCCAGCCCGTGCACCATATCGACCATCCCTTCGGAGGTCAGGCCCATCATCGTACGTCCCGCGGTGTCAAAGCTCATCGTGCCGCACCATGGCAGCCCCGCCAGCGCAAAGCCTTCGGCAGCGGCGCGGTATTCTTCGGGGGCGCTGATCGTTTCCAGCCAGCCAATATCGGCACCACCAGCTTTGAGGCCGTCGGCAGTCTCATGGAACATCTCAACGGCGAGGGAATGGGTCAGGGTGCCGACCGGCTCCATGATCTCACCCGTGGGGCCGACAGAGCCTGCGACGATGACTTTGCGCTCGGCGGTATCGGCCACTTCGCGTGCCAGTTCGGCAGAGACGCGGCTTAATTCATGCACCCGCTTTTCGGCGCCGTGCAGCTTGAGCCGCGAGGCATTGGCCCCAAAAGAGTTGGTCAGGAACAGGTCACTGCCCGAATCCACCGCGAAACGGTAAAGCTTGATGATCTTCTTCGGCTCATCGGTGTTCCACATCTCAGGCGCGTCGCCCGACATCAGCCCCATGTTGAACAGATTGGTGCCCGTGGCCCCATCCGCGAGCAATGTGCCCTTTTCAGCCAAAAGATCGGTGAATGCGTTGCTCATGGGGGCTCCTGTAGGGTATGGGAATTTCGCCTGATGTCATGATGCCTTCATGGGGGCAATCTCATAATATTCATCTTCATTATGAGGACAGGCAGGGCGGGTCACCCCGGCGCGTGGCCGGGGTGGAATGGGTTAGCTGGTCTCGCTCAGCAGCTGCGCTTTGGCCTCGGCCATCAGCGCCTGCATCTTGGCGCGGATCGTTGCCTCATCGGCGCGGTCGCCCAGATCGCCCGAGACTTTGCGGTAAACATCCTCATCGCCCGCTTCTTCGAAATCGGATTTCACGACCTCTTTGGCGTAGTCGTCGGCGTCGCTGCCCGATTTGCCTAAAAGTTCAGCAGCCCAGAGGCCCAGAAGTTTGTTGCGGCGCGCTTC
Organism: Sulfitobacter sp. W002; assembly: GCF_025142135.1. Taxonomy (NCBI): domain Bacteria; kingdom Pseudomonadati; phylum Pseudomonadota; class Alphaproteobacteria; order Rhodobacterales; family Roseobacteraceae; genus Sulfitobacter; species Sulfitobacter sp. W002. Next base: position 1,879,291 of record NZ_CP081126.1, read on the forward strand.
GGCGCGGAATTGCATGTCTGCATCATGGGCGAACTTGCTTTCAAAGGCATTTGCACGGTCGTCGAACTTGCTCATAGCGGGTCTCCGATTGCTGGTGTTACCCTATTCATATGCGGTCGCCTCCTCGTTCCCACAAGTGGCGCGTCAAAGGTGACGGGCCATGCTTGCAGCAGCGGGGTGGTTGCACTAAGAGAAGCGCAAGCGGCAGGGATGTTCCCGGCCCCCTGTTGGAAAGGATGCCCATGGCCCGGCGCAACAAGATCTACGAAGGCAAGGCAAAGATCCTCTATGAAGGTCCTGAGCCCGGCACCATCGTGCAATATTTCAAAGACGATGCGACGGCCTTTAACGCCGAGAAGAAAGCCACGATCGAAGGCAAGGGCGTGTTGAACAACCGCCTGTCCGAGTTCTTTATGACCGGGCTGAACAACATCGGCGTGCCGACGCATTTCATCAAACGCCTGAACATGCGTGAGCAGCTCGTGCGGCAGGTTGAGATCATTCCGCTCGAAGTAATCGTGCGCAACTATGCGGCGGGCTCCATGTCCAAGCGTCTTGGCATCGAAGAGGGCACGCAACTGCCGCGCCCGATTGTCGAGTACTGCTACAAGGACGACGCGCTTGGTGATCCACTGGTCACCGAAGAGCATATCGCCGCCTTTGGCTGGGCAACCCAGCAAGATATGGACGATATCCTGAGCCTCGCGCTGCGGGTCAACGACTTCATGTCGGGCGTGATGATGGCCGTCGGCATCAAGCTGGTGGACTTCAAGATCGAGATTGGCCGCGTTTACGATGGTGACTTCCAGCGTCTGATCGTCGCCGATGAGATCAGCCCCGACAGCTGCCGCCTGTGGGACATCGAGACGGGCCAGAAGCTCGACAAAGATGTGTTCCGCCGGGATCTGGGCTCGCTCACCGATGCCTATACCGAAGTGGCCAAACGTCTCGGCGTCATGCCCAAGAACAATGCGCCGGTCTCCAAGCCGACGTTGATCAACTAACGCGGCTTCGCCGTTCAATTTGCAGATGTTACAAAGGGGTGTCGCGCCATGAAAGCACGGGTGCATGTGATGCTGAAGAACGGGGTTCTCGACCCTCAGGGCGAAGCTGTCCGCCACGCGCTCGGAGCCTTGGGCTTTGACGGGGTGAACGGTGTGCGTCAGGGCAAGGTGATCGAGCTGGACCTTGCCGAGGGCACGTCCGAGTCCGATGTGACCGCCATGTGCGAAAAGCTCCTGGCCAATACGGTGATCGAATCCTATTCGGTGGAGCTGGCCTGATGCACGCAGCGGTAGTTGTCTTTCCCGGGTCCAATTGCGACCGCGACCTAGCCGTGGCTTTCAAAGCCGCGGGCGCCAAGGTTTCCATGGTCTGGCACAAGGACAGCGAACTGCCGCAAGGCGTTGATATCGTGGGCATTCCCGGCGGGTTCTCCTATGGGGATTACCTGCGCTGCGGGGCCATCGCCGCGAATTCGCCGATCTGCCGATCTGTGGCGGCTCATGCGCAGCGCGGCGGCTATGTGCTGGGCATTTGCAACGGCTTTCAGGTGCTGACCGAAACCGGCCTGCTGCCGGGCGCGCTCCTGCGCAATGCGGGGCTGAAATACATCTGCAAGACTGTCGGCCTCAAGGTTGAGACCACGGCGAGCGATTATACCTCTGGCTACGACGCTGGTCAGGTCGTCAACATTCCCATCGCTCACCATGACGGCAACTATTTTGCCGATGATGAGACCATCGCGAAACTGCGCGGCGAAGATCGTGTGGCGTTCAGCTATGCCGAGAACCCGAATGGCGCGCGTGACGATATCGCGGGCATCCTTTCGGAAAACCGCCGCGTGCTGGGCATGATGCCGCACCCCGAGCGGGCAGCCGAAGCGGCCCATGGCAATACGGACGGGGCGGCGCTCTTCCGCGCATTGACCGGTGCTTTGCAAACCGCCTGACTTGAGTGCGGCCTGCGTAGCAGGTAGATTGCCGCGATGAGTGATGCATCCGGTTCCGAAGGCAATAGCATGGCCGTATCCTGGCGGGTGCGGTTCGCGATTGCGTCGCTGATGATCCTCGCAGTGGTTACGATCTCGATCACCAACAAGCTGCTGACCGACCGTTTTACCGAAAGCACCCGCAACCGCGCGGAACTGCGCATCGCGCTTTACAGCGGCAACCTGCTGGCTGAGTTGCGGCAAAACGCCATTGTGCCGCAGCTTTTGGCGCGCGACCCCACGTTGATCGGCGCTCTGCAATCGGCGGATTATTCGCTGTCGACACAGCGGCTTATCTCTTTTGTTGAGGAAATCGGCGCGGCATCCTTGATGCTATATGACATCGATGGGCGCACCGTGGCGGCGACAGACCGCAATCGCCTCGGCTCCGCCCATAAATCCGAGCCCTATTTCGTTGATGCCATCCGCTCTAACGCGACGATCTTTTCGACCATTGAGCGTGAGCAGGGCGGCTATCGCTTCCTCTATTCGCGGCGCATGCAGTCTGGCGGGACCACCCTTGGGGTGATCGCCGTTGAGGTTGATCTGCAAAAGTTTGAACGGGCTTGGGCCGGGATCTCGGACGCGGTCATCGTGATGGACAGCACGGGCGAGATTATCCTCGCCACCGAGTCGCGTTGGCGCGGGCTGACAGAGCCCGAAGCGCTGGCCAACCACACGCCCCAAAGCGCCATTGAACGCGCCATTCAAGCCACCACCGATTGGACCGCGCTGCCGCCCGATGCCTATTTGCAGGGCGAGGCTGTGATGCGGCTGGAAAACCGTATTCCGTTCCGCGGCTGGCGGATGAGCAGCTACACGACCTATGCCTCGGTCCGCGAAAAGGTGAACGGCGTGCTGGCGTTAGAGGTCATGGGCTTTGCGATTCTGCTGGCGCTGGCCTTCTATTTCCTCAGCCGCCGCACGGCGGGACGGCTGGCGATCTTTCAACGGGAATCGGCAAAACTCAGGGCGCTGAACCTTGCCCTCCAACGTGAGATTGCCGAGCGCAAGCGGGTGCAACAGACCCTCGCGGTGGCCGAGCAAACCCTTGAACAATCATCGAAACTTGCCGCATTGGGCGAAATGTCTGCTGCCGTCAGCCATGAGTTGAACCAACCGCTTGCCGCGATGAAGACCTATCTGGCGGGCGCGCGGCTTTTGCTGAACCGCAACCGGCAGGATGAGGCGCTCTCGTCCTTTGGGCGCATCGACGACCTGATCGAACGAATGGGCGCGATCACCCGGCAGCTTAAATCCTATGCCCGTAAGGGGCAGGAGGCTTTCTCTCCGGTTGATATGGGCGCGGCGCTGGCGTCTTCCCTGTCGATGATGGAGCCGCAATTGCGCCAGCGACAGGTTCAGATCAGCCGCATCCTGCCCGATAATCCCGTCATGGTGATGGGAGACCGTATGCGGATCGAACAAGTTATGGTAAACCTGTTAAGAAACGCATTGGACGCAACAAAATCGGAACGAAACCCTCAGGTGGACATTATACTATCAGCGGGGGAGACGGCGACATTAACCGTGCGCGACAATGGCCCGGGGATTGAGGACTTGGACGCGCTGTTCGAACCTTTCTACACGACCAAACAGCCCGGCGATGGTGTTGGGCTGGGTCTTGCCATTTCATCGGGGATCGTCAACGACCTTGGGGGACGGCTTATGGCGCGCAACGGACAAAACGGTGGCGCTGTATTTGAGATGCAACTGCCTATATTGGCAGATGAAACGAAGATTGAAGCGGCGGAGTGAACGCATGGCTCAGGCAATGAAAATCGCGATTGTAGACGACGAACAGGACATGCGGCAGTCGATCAGCCAGTGGCTGGCCCTTTCGGGGTATGACACGGAAACCTTCGGCAGCGCCGAAGACGCGCTGAAGACTTTGGGGCCGGATTATCCGGGCATCGTCATTTCCGACATCAAAATGCCGGGCATGGACGGGATGCAATTCCTGAAAAAGCTGATGGGCAGCGACTCGGCACTGCCGGTCATCATGATCACCGGTCATGGTGACGTGCCGATGGCGGTCGAAGCGATGCGGGTCGGCGCTTTCGACTTTCTTGAAAAACCTTTTAACCCCGACCGGATGAGCGAACTGGCCAAAAAGGCCACCAATGCGCGCCGTCTGGTGATGGACAACCGCGCCCTGCGGCGCGAGCTGTCGGACGGCGGACAGCTGATGAAAAAGCTCATCGGCCAATCGCCCGTCATGGAACGCCTGCGCGAAGATATCCTCGATCTGGGGCAAGCCGATGGCCATGTGTTGATCGACGGAGAAACCGGGACCGGCAAGACCCTCGTGGCCCATGCGCTGCACGCGGTTGGCAGCCGCGCGGGCAAGAAATTTGTTCTCGTCTCCTGTGGTGCTCTGGAGGAAGATGCGCTCGCCAAGCGGTTGTTCGGCCCGATGCAGCCCGAAGACGCGCAACTGCCCGCCATCGAAGAAGCGCGCGGCGGGACACTGGTGTTGGAAGACATCGAAGCCCTGTCCGAAAGCCTGCAGGCGCGGTTGTTAAGCGCCATCAACGAACAAGGCACCCCGGCAGAAACACGAATCGTCGCCATCTCGAACCTGCAAGAAGCCGGGCGCACCTCGGAAGACGCGCTGCGATCGGACCTGTTTTATCGTTTGGCAGCCCTGCGTATCACCGTGCCGCCGCTGCGCCAGCGTGGTGAGGATATCCTGACGCTCTTCACCCGGCTGAGCGATCAGTTCGCGGATGAATACGGCTGCGAGGCGCCTCAGGTCAGTGCACAAGAGGCGGCACAGTTGTTGCAGGCCCCATGGCCCGGCAACGTGCGCCAACTCATCAATGTGGCCGAACGCGCCGTGCTGCAATCGCGCCGCGGCTCGGGCACCATTGCCTCCCTCTTGATGAGCGACCATGACGAGATGCAGCCGGTGATGACCACCGAAGGCAAACCGCTCAAGGAATATGTCGAGGCGTTCGAGCGCATGTTGATCGACAACACCATGCGCCGCCACAAGGGCTCTATCGCCAGCGTGATGGACGAGCTTTGCCTGCCGCGCCGAACGCTGAACGAGAAGATGGCGAAATACGGGTTGCAGCGGTCAGATTACCTGTGACCACCTTCCTCAAGCAGCGCGGCTTAACCGCTGCGCTGCTCTGCAATCTCGACCGCTTTGCCATTTGGATCGGTAATGCAGGACCAACTCGCGCCGCCGGGTACGTCAACGATATGGCGGTAAAGCTCCACCACAGGGCGTGTTGTATTGACGGCGACACCCGCCGCGCCGGTTTGCTGGGCCACCGCGGCCACACAGCTTTTCTGCCCGCGCAACTCGGCCAGCGCCGCCGGATTATCGGCCACGGCGATCTCATCACAGGCCGCGAGGCCCATAAGGGTCAGACAAAGCGCGGGGCGCAGAAATATTTGCATAGAGCGGTCCTTTGAAACTCTGGGCCGCGGGGGCGGCAAAGCAATTCTATGGTGCCGCCCAGCGATCCTTGCGGCGACAGTCTGAATGTTTCCAAGCCCATGCGCCTTGTCAACCGACCCGAGATAAACCGCATTTGACTGTTGCTCATTCGATTGACCATTGTGTTTCACCCCTTAAAGCCCTTAACTAGCCGGATAAGTCCTGTAACGCCCGACTGGCGTATGGTGACTTTTGACAGTTTCGCTGCCGTGCCAGCCCGACACCGGGGGGCCAGCAGACCGATTGGGCCGGAAACGGCCGAAGAACCGCTGATATTCGCGAGGGTTAGCCCAACCGAAGCACAGCTAATTAATGGATGGGAGAGGCGCAAAGGCCCTCGCATCGGAGAAGAACCGCGATGACGCGCGCAGATGCTCAGAGCAGACAGATCGGGGCCATTCGTGGCCCTGCTGTTGCCGCGTCCTCCATCGCCCTGACAAGTCACACCTCCCAGCCCGATGCCCCGCCAGGGGCCTTCCGTGCGCGGGTGCTGTGCATAATGGATCTATGTCTAAGAAAATGCTTATCGATGCCACCCACGCCGAGGAAACTCGCGTTGTGGTCGTGGACGGAAACAAGGTCGAAGAATTCGATTTTGAATCAGAAAACAAACGCCAGCTTGCCGGTAATATCTATTTAGCCAAGGTTACACGGGTCGAACCGTCGCTCCAGGCTGCTTTTGTTGACTATGGCGGCAACCGTCATGGTTTCCTCGCTTTCTCGGAAATCCACCCCGATTATTACCAAATTCCCGTGGCCGACCGTCAGGCGCTGCTGGAAGAAGAGCGCGCCTATGCCGAAGCGCAGGCCGCCAAAGACGACGAAGACGAAAAGCCCAAGCGGACCCGCTCGCGGTCGCGCAGCCGATCGAAAAGCCAAGCGGCTGAGACCAACAGCGATGATGCCGTGGTCACAGCAGAGGTAGCTGACGACAACAGCGATCAAATCGCCGGTATGGAAACTGTTGATCTCGACAGCGAAGAGGGCAGCTCGCCCATGGAGCGGGTCGCGGAAACGCCGGTCGAAGAGCCTGAGAACGGCGAAGCCGAGGCCGAGGTTGCCAAGGCAGATGAAACGGCAGCGGCTACGTCCGATGACGCTGACGCCAGCGACGCCCAGGCCGACGATGCCGACAGTGAAGACGACAAAGGCAGCGATGCCACGGCGAAAGACGATTCCATCGAATCCGTCGCCGACGAAGATGACAGCGAAGACATCCGCCCCGTGCGCAAACCGCGCCCGCGCCGCTACAAGATTCAAGAAGTCATCAAGGTCCGCCAGATCCTGCTGGTGCAGGTCGTCAAAGAAGAGCGCGGCAACAAGGGCGCGGCGCTGACCACCTACCTTAGCCTCGCGGGTCGCTACTGCGTGCTGATGCCGAACACCGCGCGTGGCGGCGGCATCTCGCGCAAGATCACCAATGCGGCTGACCGTAAGAAACTTAAAGAAATCGCGACTGAGATCGAAGTGCCCAAGGGTGCTGGTCTGATTGTCCGGACTGCAGGCGCGAAACGCACCAAAGCCGAGATCAAGCGCGATTACGAATACCTCCAGCGCCTCTGGGAGCAGATCCGCGAGCTGACGCTGAAATCCATCGCGCCCGCCAAGATCTACGAAGAAGGCGACCTGATCAAACGCTCGATCCGCGACCTCTATAACCGCGAGATTGACGAGATCCACGTAGAGGGCGAGCGCGGCTACCGCATCGCCAAGGACTTCATGAAAATGATCATGCCGTCCCACGCGAAAAACGTGAAGCTTTACAACGAAAGCCTGCCGCTTTTCGCCCGCTATCAGGTGGAAAGTTACCTCTCGGGCATGTTCAACCCCACGGTTCAATTGCCCTCGGGCGGCTACATCGTGATCGGCGTGACCGAAGCACTGGTGGCGATTGACGTGAACTCTGGCCGGGCGACCAAAGAAGGCTCGATTGAGCAGACGGCGACCAAGACCAACCTTGAGGCTGCCGCCGAAGTGGCGCGTCAGCTGCGTCTGCGTGACCTCGCGGGCCTGATTGTCATCGACTTTATCGACATGGATGAGCGCAAGAACAACGCCGCCGTCGAAAAGATGATGAAAGACAAGCTCAAGACCGACCGCGCGCGCATCCAAGTGGGCCGCATCTCGGGCTTTGGCCTGATGGAAATGTCGCGCCAGCGTCTGCGTCCGGGCATGATCGAGGCGACGACCCAGCCTTGCCACGCCTGCCACGGCACCGGTCTGGTGCGCTCTGACGACAACCTCGCCCTGTCGATCATCCGCCAGATCGAAGAAGAGGGCACCCGCCGCCGTTCGCGCGAAGTGCTGGTGCGCGCGCCCGTAGGCATCGCCAACTTCCTGATGAACCAAAAGCGTGAGCATATCGCCAATATCGAGATGCGTTACGGCATGTCTGTGCGGATCGAAGGCGACCCAACCTTGGTCAGCCCAGATTTCCACATCGAGAAGTTCAAGACCGCCACCCGCGCCGTGCCGCCCGTCTCGGATCACGTCGTTTCGGTCGATACATCGCTGATGGATCAGATCGACGAGGATGAGAGCGCCGCGGAGGCCGAAGTGGAAGAGGCACCCGCCGCACAGGAGGCCCCGCAATCCGAGAACGGAAACGGGAATGGCAATGGTGACGACGGCGAGGGCAAATCCAAACGCCGCCGCCGTCGTCGTCGCAGCCGGGGTGGCCGTGGCCGCAATGGCAATGGCGAGCAGCAGAATGGCGCAGATGATCAGAACGGTGGTCAGCAGCAGGAAGAGGCGAAGCCGGACGAAGGCGACAAAGCCCAACCGGTAGAAGCGGAGGCAGCGCAGGCCGACACCGACGCCGCGCCCGCCGCCGAGGAAAAGCCTAAGCCAAAAAGCCGCAGCCGGTCGCGCAAGCCCAAGGCCGAACTAGCCCCCGAAGCGGAACCCGCGCCCGAAGCGCTTGCCGCCGCAGAAGGCGAAACGCCGCAGGTCAGTGCCGAAGCCGAAGGAGAAGACACGCCCAAGCCCAAGGCCAAGCGCAGCCGCCGGACCAAGAAACCCGTGGCGGAAGCGGCAGAAGAGACGGTGACAACAGACGCCGTGGCGACCGAGGAAGAGGCCGCACCCGCGCCGAAACCCAAGCGCCGCAGCCGGGCCAAAGGCAAGCCGGTTGAGCCGGTTGCCGAAGCCACACCCGACGCGATGGCCGACGCACTGCCGACCGAAGCGCCCATCGCGGCCCCGTCGCCGGAAACGGCCACACCTGTCGCGGAAGCACCGCAGCCTGAGCCGCAGCCCGAACCCACGGCCCAGCCGGTGGAAGCCGAAGCGCCCGCTGCCGAAACGGCTCCTGAGCCGGTGGCCGAAAAGGTGGAAGAGCAACCCGCCGAAAAGCCCAAGCCAAAACGCCGGGGCTGGTGGTCGCTGGGCAGCTAAGCCACGACATATAAAAGGAAACGGCGGGCTTTCAGGCCCGCCGATTTCGTTTCTGTCGTAGGGTTGAAGCGCGCGTTCCGACCGGGTCCGGCTCAGCCACCTTTGGTGATAATATAAAGCTCTGCCGCGCCCTCGGTCCGGGTTTCGGTCAGCGCATGACCGGCTTCCACGCAGAAATGTGGCACGTCGATCACCGCGGCCGGATCATCGGCTGTCATATGAAGCTGATCGCCCGGCGCGAGGGCCGCCAGTCGTTTGCGTGCTTTCAGCACGGGCAGGGGGCACAGAAGCCCCGTGGCATCCAGTTTTTCGATCTTCATAAGATCAGTTAATCCAAGCCAATCCCAAGGTCCACGATCTTGTGACAATATGACAGGTGACGCCGGGGCGTTGTCGGTCTAGGAGTTGGTCATGTTTGATATAAGCCTCATCGACGCCGGGATCCTGCCGGCCATGATCATCGCTCTGGTTGCCGGGATTTTCAGTTTCCTCTCGCCCTGCGTGCTGCCCATCGTGCCGCCCTATCTGGCCTATATGGGGGGCGTGTCGATCAATGACATGTCCAGCCAATCCAGCGCACGGCGGCGGGCGGTCGTGGCGGCGTTGTTCTTTGTGCTGGGGCTGAGCACTGTGTTCATCCTACTGGGCTTCACCGCCTCGGCCTTTGGAATGTTCTTTTTACAGAATCAAGCGCTACTCGCTAAAATTTCCGGTGTGGTGATTATTGTCTTCGGCCTGCATTTCATTGGGCTCTTTCGCATTCCGTTTCTCGATCAAGAGGCGCGGATGGACGCGGGCGACAAGGGCGGGTCAAGTTTCGGGGCCTATGTCTTGGGGCTGGCCTTTGCCTTTGGCTGGACCCCCTGCATCGGGCCACAGCTGGGCGCGATCTTGTCACTGGCGGCAAGCGAGGCCTCCGTCTCCCGCGGGACGCTTTTGCTGGGCGTCTATGCGGCAGGGCTTGGCATTCCTTTCCTGCTGGCCGCGATGTTCATCACCCGCGCAATGACGCTGATGAACCGGATTAAACCGCATATGAAGCTGATTGAGCGGATCATGGGGGGCCTGTTGGTGATTGTTGGTCTGGCGCTGCTGACCGGCGCATTCACCGCCTTTTCCTTCTGGCTGCTTGAGACTTTTCCGATCCTCGCAACCGTGGGTTAAGCCTTAATCTTGCCCCGAATTACGGCTAGACTATGCCGAAGAAGAGGGCGGGCATGGTGAGCACAGGGCAGGCAAAGACGGTGAAAACGCGGCGGGTGTTCTACATCCCCGGCTACGATCCGATTCACCCGCGCCGCTACCGTGAGCTTTACCGCAAGGAGGGCGCGGCGCAGGCCGCGATTTCGGGCTATGAGATTGCGCTGAAACCGAAAGCGGGCAAGGGCAATTACGGCTGGCGCGTCGACGCTGGGATCGACGGTCATCAGGTGACCTCGCAAGTCGAAGTGCTGGTCTGGTCCGACATCGTGCGCGAAAGCATGAGCAATTCGATCCCCGCGACCTATTGGCAGTTGCTGCGCACCGCTTGGGTCTACATCGGCTCCGGCGCGCTTTGGCGGCTGATGCGCCTGCGCAAGGGGCCAGTGATCGCGGCGCTTTATCCGGTGGGGATGTTGATTGTGCAGGCACTGCTGGCTGTTGCGCTTGGCCTGCTGACCTATCGCGCCCTTGGATTGGTGACGGACCATTGGGCGGCGCGGCTCGCCTTCGCGGCAGTGGGCATCGGGCTGGGCATCGCGCTGCTGCGCTGGTTCAAGAAAAAGGACGGCAAGTTTTTCGCCTATTACCTGATGCATGACTACGCCTATTCCGCCGCCACGCGGGGCGCGAACCCGCCGGAGTTGGAAGCCCGCATGGCGCAGTTTGGCGATGACATCGCCGCTGCTCTGACCGAGGATATAGACGAGGTGCTGGTTGTTGGCCACTCATCCGGGGCGCATCTGGGCGTCTCGGTACTGGCCGATCTGATCCGCGCGGGCAGGGTGCCCGAGCGCGGGCCTGCCTTGGGTTTTCTCTCGCTTGGGCAGGTGGTGCCGATGGTGTCCTTCTTGCCCCGGGCCGAGCGTTTGCGAGGCGACTTGCGCTACCTCTCAACCCGCGAAGAACTGGCTTGGGTCGACGTGACGGCCCCCGGCGATGGCTGCGCCTTTGCGCTTTGCGATCCGGTCTCCGTCTCCGGCGTGGCGCATGAGGGGAAACGCTGGCCGCTGGTCTTTTCGGCTGCCTTCACCCAAACGCTCAGCCCCGCACGCTGGAAGGCGCTGCGCTGGCGGTTCTTTCGGCTGCATTTTCAGTATCTCTGTGCCTTCGATCGCCCGCGCGACTATGACTATTTCCAGATCACCGCCGGGCCACAGACCTTGGCCGCGCGCTATGACGGGCGGCCCGCGTCGAAATCCCGGATCGACCACGCGGTCAGCAAATACACCTCTGTCGCCGCATGACCCAACCGCCCAAGCCCCCCGCGCGGCCCGATCGTGTGTCGCTCTGGCGCTATGCCAAGCTGTTTCGCGCCGATATCCTCTCGGCCCAGCCCGCCCGGCTTTATCGCGCGTGGATGGCGGAATTCAAAACGCCCTTTTTCCGCAGCTATTTGATGAACCAGCCCGCACTGGTGAAGACCGTTCTGAAAGACCGCCCCGAGGATTTTCCGAAATCCAACCGGATCGGCGAGGGGCTGCGCCCGCTCTTGGGCAACTCTGTCTTTCTGACCAACGGCGAGACATGGAAACGCCAGCGCCGCATCATCGACCCCGCCTTTGAGGGCGGCCGCTTGCGCGAGACCTTTCCGGCAATGTGGGACGCAGCAGAGGCCGCCGCCACACGGCTGGGAGGCAAGGCGGGCCAGGTGGTCGAGATCGAAGCCGAGACCAGCCACGCCGCAGCCGATGTGATCTTTCGCACGCTGTTTTCCCTGCCGATCGAACATGAGGTTGCCCGGGCGGTCTTTGATGAGTTTCGCAATTACCAGCGCAGCCAGCCGATCCTAAACCTTGGGGCACTTCTGCCGCTGCCGCGCTGGATGCCGCGCCTGTTTCGGCGCGACACCCGGGCCAGCGCGGCGCGGATCAGGGCGCTGATCACCGATCTGACCCAAGAGCGGATGGGGCAGATCAAAGAGGGCACCGCGCCCGACGATCTTGCCACCAAGATCATGACCCAAGCCGACCCCGAAACAGGCGAGACCTTCGACACCGAGGAGATGGTCGATCAGGTCGCGATCTTCTTCCTCGCGGGGCATGAAACCAGCGCCTCAGCTCTGGCTTGGGCGCTCTATCTCATGGCCACCCATCCCGAATGGCAAGAGCGGCTGGCGGAAGAGGCGCAGGCGCTTGAGACCTGCGATTTCTCGGTGATGTCAAAGCTTAAGCTTAGCCGGGATGTGTTTCGCGAGACGCTGCGGCTTTATCCACCCGTGCCGATGATGGTGCGCGAGAACCGCTGCCCCGAAGCGTTTCGCGACCGAAAGGTGAAACAGGGGGCGCAACTGGTGCTCAGCCCGTGGCACCTGCACCGGCATGAACGGCTTTGGGACAATCCTGATGGTTTTGACCCAACCCGCTGGCAGACCGAAAACGGAAAGCAGTGCCAGCGCGACGCCTTTATCCCATTCTCTGCCGGGCCGCGGGTCTGCACTGGCGCGGGTTTTGCAATGGTCGAAGGGCCGTTGATCCTGTCGCGTATCTTGCGAGACTTTCGCGTCACCGCCCAGCCTGACCGCGTGCCGGTGCCTGTCGCACATTTAACCGTCCGTTCAGATAAGGGCATTTGGTTAGCGCTATCAAGGCGCTAGCTTCTATCATCGGCTTTGCGTTTCAATTAGAAACGCAGCGAACGGAATCAAAATAGGACGTGGGTGACATGGGCTACGACAAGGCGCAACTTGAGCAAATGAACAGCGGCAAAGGCTTCATCGCGGCGCTCGATCAATCGGGCGGCTCCACCCCCAAGGCGCTGAGCCTCTATGGCGTGGAACCGTCGGATTACAACGGCGACGCCGAGATGTTCAAAGCCGTCCACGACATGCGGGCGCGGATCATTCTGGCCGACGATTTCACCTCCGAGAAAGTGATCGGCGCGATCCTTTTTGAGCGCACGATGGATGACAGCATCAACGGCAAACCCGTCGCCCAGCTCCTGTGGGAAGACCGGGGCGTGGTGCCTTTTCTGAAGATCGACAAGGGGTTGGAGGAAACCAACAACGGCGTGCAGATGATGAATCCGATCATGGAGATCGACGATCTGCTGGCCCGCGCGGTGAAACATGGCATCTTCGGCACCAAGGAACGCTCGGTCATTCATGAGGCCAACGAGAACGGCATCGCCGCCGTGGTGGCACAGCAGTTCGAACTGGCCAAACAGGTCTGCGCTGCCGGTCTGGTGCCGATCATTGAGCCTGAAGTGAACATCAACTCCGACACGAAGGCAGAGGCCGAAGAGATCCTGCGCGGAGAGATTGAAAAGAACCTGAACGCGCTGCCCGAGGGCGAGATGGTGATGTTGAAACTGACGATTCCTGAAAAAGCTGGTCTCTATGACGAACTGGCCGGCCACGCCAACGTGCTGCGTGTCGTTGCGCTATCGGGCGGCTACTCCACGGCGGAAGCCTGCGAACGACTGGGCAAGAACCGCACCATGATCGCCAGCTTCTCGCGCGCCCTGACCGAAGGGCTGAACGTCAAGATGACAGATGCGGAGTTCAATGAGGCGCTTGGCCAGAACATCGAGAAGATTTATCAGGCATCAATCTGCTAGATCGGAATTTTTTGAAAATTCCGGGGCCGTTTTCTTTAAAAGAAAACGGCTAGGCAATCCGCCGGATGGGTTCTCTGTTGCAAAATATGATGACCTGTCCGGCGTTCTCAACCGCTTGGAAACCACGACGTTTCAATTCGTTTTCAAACTCTTGGCGTCCGACAAATTTTTCAATATCGCGCGCTTTACGTCGGATAACCTGTCCGCAAATAGCCGCCTTAGAGGCGAAAATATCATCCAGCCAAGCGGCGGGTGAAAGAGGGGATGCAAGGGCCATGGGCCGACGCTAATCTGCTTTTGGTAAACGTTCTTTTAACGCGCGCAACACGAACAACCGGATTGCCCCGGCAAGCCCAATGTCCAGCCCGCGCGCCGCGTCGATCTCAGTCACCAGCGCATTGATCGGAAGCCCCCGCGCGGCAGCAATGGCGCGGAACTCATCCCAGAATTCATCTTCGAGAGAGATTGATGTCCGGTGACCCCGAAGGGTCACCGAATGTTTGCGGGGCCGCGCGCTCATGTCTCGCGCTTATGCGCTTCCAGATTGCGGGCGATCTGCTCGGCGCGGGCTTTCAGCGCTTCTTTCTGCGCTTTGGTCTGGCCAAAACCCACGGCGTTCTCGTTCGCGCGTGCTTTGCGAGACGAACGGTCCCGCTCTTTCTTCACCTTGTTAAGGTTGATGGGCGCACTCATTTTGGTCCGATCATATTTTCGGGCCGCACGACCCGTTCAAAGGTTTCGGCATCCACGAAGCCCAGTGCGATGGCTTCTTCTTTCAATGTGGTACCGTTCTTATGCGCGGTCTTGGCGACCTTGGTGGCATTGTCATAGCCGATCTCGGGGGCCAGCGCGGTCACCAGCATCAGAGACTCCCGCATCAGCTTCTCGATGCGGTCCGCGTCGGCCTTGAGGTCGACCACCAGATTATCGGTAAAGGCCGAGGCCGCGTCACCCAAAAGCTGCATGGATTGCAGAACGTTATAGGCCATCATGGGCTTGTAGACGTTCAACTCAAAATGCCCCTGAGAACCGGCAAAGCCAACCGCCGCGTCGTTGCCCATCACGTGAATGCAGACCTGCGTCAGCGCCTCGCACTGGGTCGGGTTGACCTTGCCCGGCATGATCGACGAGCCGGGTTCGTTCTCGGGCAGGATCAACTCGCCCAGACCACAGCGCGGGCCGGACCCCAGCAGGCGGATGTCATTGGCGATTTTGAACAGGCTGGCGGAGACGGTTTTCAGTGCGCCGGAGATCTCGACCATCGCGTCATGAGCGGCAAGCGCCTCGAACTTGTTCGGCGCGGTGACGAAGGGCAGGCCTGTGATCTCGGCCATGTTATGCGCCACGGTCTCGGCCCAGCCCTTTTTGGTGTTCAGCCCGGTGCCAACGGCGGTGCCCCCTTGAGCCAATTCATAGATACGGCCAAGCGCATCGCGCACGCGGGCAATGCCCATGGCGACCTGATGGGTATAGCCCGAGAATTCCTGAGACAGCGTCAGCGGTGTCGCGTCCTGCGTATGGGTGCGGCCGATTTTGATGATGCCGTCGAATTCCTCGACCTTCTTCTGCAACGCGCCGTGCAGCTTCTCCAGCCCCGGCAGCAGCACGTCGCGGGCGGTCATCGCGGTGGCGATATGCATGGCGGTGGGGAAAGTGTCGTTCGACGACTGGCCCATGTTGCAGTGATCGTTGGGGTGCACTGGGTCTTTGGACCCGATGGTGCCGCCCATGAGCTCAATCGCGCGGTTGGCGATAACCTCATTGGCGTTCATGTTCGACTGGGTGCCCGAGCCGGTCTGCCAGACAACCAGCGGGAAGTTGTCGTCGAACTTGCCCTCAAAGACTTCGCCAGCGGCCTGAACGATCGCTTTGCCGCGTTCCTCGTCGAGCGAACCCTGCGCCACATTGGCCTGCGCACAGGCCTTCTTGATCACGCCAAGCGCGCGCACGATGGCGATGGGCTGCTTTTCCCAGCCGATTGGGAAGTTGATGATCGAGCGCTGCGTCTGCGCGCCCCAATATTTATCGGAAGGAACTTCGAGCGGACCAAAGCTGTCGGTTTCGGTGCGGGTATCGGCCATTTTTTGGCTCCTGCTGTGACTTATCGTTGCCCAGCGGTGTACCTGCGCCTTACGGTCTGCGCAATGCAGGGATGGCGCTAACGGCCAATCCTGCGCTACTTCCGAAAGGAATCGAGCGAGACGATCTCGGCGTCCTTGGCGGGCTCTTCCGCGACTTCCAGCTCTTCCTCATCGGTTTGGTCAAGCGTGGCCTCGTCGCGATCTTCGTCTTCTTCTTCGGTTTCTTGCTGTTCGAACCGCAGGCCGAACTCAACCGAAGGGTCCACAAAGGTGCGGATCGCGTCGTAGGGAATATAAAGCGGCTCTGGCGCATCGCCGAAGTTCAGCGTGATGGCAAAGCCGTCTGCGCCAACATCAAGCCCGTCATACCAGTGCTGCATCACCACGGTCATCTCATCGGGATATCGGTCGGAGAGCCAATCGGCCAATTCCGCATCCGGGTGCGAGGTGTCGAAGGTGATGAAAAAGTGGTGATTCCCCGGCAGCCCTTGGTCCGATACATCCTGCAAGACCCTGCGGATCAAACCCCGCATGGCTTCGTGCATCAGGTTGCCGTAATCAATGCTGCGGCTCATTCTTCTCTCCGGTCCGGGCGATGGGCAGGGGTCAGCATACCCCATTCACAGGCGAGTGAAAGGGGGCGCGGCGCTAAATCGCGCGAAGGAGCAGAGCAAGCACCGCGAGCAGGATCATCGTGACGACAAAACCACGCTTGAGCGCCAGCATCAGCACTGCGGCGAGCAAGGTGAGCGCGGCGGCCAGCAGATTAAAGCTTTCCCAAACCGGCGCGGGCAGGGCGAGGGTGGCCCCGGGAGCGACCCGGTCAAACAGCACATGCAGCGAAAACCAGACCGAGAGATTAGCGATCACCCCCACCACTGCCGCCGTAATGGCCCGCAGCGCCCCCGCGATGCGCGGCTGCTCAGAAAGTGCCTCAAGATACGGGCCTGCAAGGAAAATCCACAAAAAACACGGCGTGAAAGTCACCCAAAGCGCCAGCAGCCCCGCAGCAAGCGCGCCCGACGGGCCGCTTTGGGCAAAGCCTGCCAGCATCCCGACAAATTGCGTAACGAGGATCAGCGGGCCGGGCGTCGTCTCGGCCAAGCCGAGCGCGTCAATCATTTGGTCCGTGTTAATCCAACCGAAATCCTGAACCACTGTCTGGGTCATATAGGCCAGCACGGCATAGGCACCGCCGAAGGTCACCACAGCGAGCTTGGAGAAGAACAGGCCGAGTTGCAGCAGAAAATCCTCGCCCAACAGCGCCATCAACACAAGCGGCGCAGCCCAAAGCCCCCCCCAGATTAGCAGGGTGCGCAGGCTGCGCGCGGGTGGCAGATTTGCCGGCTCAGCCACCGCAGCGGGGCTTTTGGTCAACATCCCGATGGCACCGGCAAGCAGAATGATCAGTGGAAATGGCAAGCCCAGAACAAAAATGCCGATGAACGACCCAAACGCCAGCGCCCAGCCAAGACGCCCATGCAACGCCTTTGAAGAAACCTTTAGAAGCGCTTGGAATACCACGATAATGACGGCGGCTTTGATGCCGAGAAAAGCCGTTTGCACAAGGGGCAACTGCCCATACCACGCATATAGCAAAGCCAGCACAGCGATGAACGCCGCCCCCGGCACCACGAAGAGCAACCCGCCGAGCAGTCCGCCAGCCACGCCGCGCAGACGCCAGCCTGCATAGGTCGCCAGTTGCATCGCCTCCGGTCCGGGCAAAAGCATACAGAGTGACAGCGCCCGCAGGTAGGTCTGCTCGCTTAACCACGGTCGGTCTTCGACCAGCTCACGGTGCATCACGGCGATCTGTGCTGCCGGGCCGCCGAATGACATCAGCCCGATGCGTCCGAACACGCGAAACATTTCGGGCCAGCTGGGCGGGGTCATGCGAAATTCCTGCGCGCGATAGAAACCACTGCGGCTTCGTCTCACAACGGATAGGGGCAGGGAAGCGCAGGGTCAAGAACGCCGCTCAAGTAATTGAAATCTCCGGTATATGGAGGGGAAAAGTGCAGGTTTCTGTTGCCAGGTACCTGCGAACCCCGCCTTAAGCTGCAAAGCCTAAGGACTTAGATTTCAGTCGCTGAAACCGCTTACGCGGCCATCGCAACTGGAGCACGATTGTCATTTGCAATTGTACAGTTTGAACCGATAACGGTGGTATCTCACCGAGACAAAGCAACCCCTTTAGACGTTCGTCGATCCTATTTCGGCCCCATGATCCCCAAATGAAGGATGTTTGGTGGAGCCGCCGGGTACCGCCCCCGGGTCCGAACCGCTTATTACGAGCGCGTTTATGTCCATAGTCCCGAAGGACAGGATTAAAGTAGGGCCGTCATGGGTGAATTGCAAGGGGTGGGGAGGCGTGAAATTTTGGCTTCAAGATACACCCGCATCCCATTGTTTTTATGTGAAGTCGTAACTTCTCAGCCAGCCTTTCCTGCGTTCCGGGCAGCACGCGCGGCGAAAACGCTCTGGGCAAGGTCTTGGGTCTCCGCTTCCAGCGCCGTCAAACCTGCCGTTACCGCTTTGCCGTCCTGCGCTTCTGCGGCATTGGCGATCTCTTGGTGCAGGGCAATGATCCGCGCCCGATCTCTTGCAGTAAAGGTGATCATATTCATCAAAGGCTGCATGGCTTCGACCGCGCCCGCGAGTTGATAGCTCAGCACCGGGTTGCCCGCGCCGTCCACCAGCGCCCGGTGGAAGGCGACATCGGACGCGCAGAACGCCTCATCGGTTAGCCCCGCCTGCGCCTGCCGGTGGATTTCAGCGCGCATCGTGGCAAGGTGATCCGCCGTGCGCCGCTCTGCCGATAGGGGGGCGCAGGCGCGCTCTAGGGCGAAACGGGCTTCGCAGGCGGTCTCAAAACTCACCGCGTTCATCGACAAGAGCAACGTAGAAGTGGTGATCTGCTGCGCGTAAGCGTCTGGAAAGCTGAGGCGATTCACAAAAGCGCCTCCCGTGGCCCCGCGCTGCGTGCGGATCAGCGATTGCGCGGCCAGGCGCTTCAACGCCTCGCGCACCGTAGGGCGAGAGACCTCAAACTGTTCGGCCAACTCCGCCTCAGATGGCAGGCGTTGGTCGACGATCAGACGCCCGCCGATAATGGCGTCGCGAATGGCAGTGGCGATTTGAGCCGATAGATCGGCGGGGCTGCTTGGATCGATTTTCATATGTCTTACAATTAGTGTTTGCGAGGAGTTTAATTGTCTGACATTAAATCTACAAGAGCACGCAGGGGAGGGCGGCGATGACGGGCATGGTACGGTCAACACTTTGGCTGGGGTTTTTCGCCCTGATTCTAGCGGCTTGGTGGATGATGTACAGCATGGCGATGCAGATGGATGTCGATCTGCTGGGGCGTCCGGGCACGATGGGTGAACGGATGCGGCAGATGGATCCGGGCATGGATATGTATATGCCCATGGCGCGCTTCTTTCCGCTTTTCACGATGTGGGGTGCGATGATGGCTGCGATGATGGTCCCGACCTTGGTCCCGACGCTGCGCGCTTACGAAGACCTCATGACCTCGGCCAACGGCACCCGCGCGGGCTGGCTGGCGGTGCTTGCAGGCTACTTCGCGGTCTGGCTTGCCTTTGCGGCGGGGATCGCAGGGCTGCAATTGCTTCTCTTGCACGGCGGGGTCATCGACATGCTGGGCATCGCCAAATCGCGCTGGACTGCGGCGGCGCTGCTATTGGGGGTCGGCCTGTTCCAATTCACCCGCGCCAAGGAGGTCTGCCACGGCGTCTGCCACTCTCCGATGATGTATTTCATGGGCCATTGGCGCCCCGGGGTCGCAGGCGGTTTTCGCATGGGAGTGGGCCTTGGCGGCTTTTGCGCGGGCTGCTGCTGGGGCTTTATGGTGCTGGGTTTTGCCGGTGGGGTGATGAACCTTGCTTGGATGGGACTGGCAACGCTTTTCATGGTCATTGAAAAGTTGCCGCAAATCGGACATTACGTAACAAAACCAATGGGTTTCGCCTTGATCCTCGGCGCAGGCGTCGTGGCGGGTTGGCCCGTGATCACAGGAGGATAATATGCCAAACAGAGAGATGACACCCGCGAATTGGGCCGTAAAAGGCGAGCTTTTCCTCAACTGCTCTTGCGACGTCTTCTGCCCCTGCGTGGTCAGCCTTGGCGCGCATCTGCCGACCGAAGGCCACTGCCATGCGTGGATGGGCATCGCGATCGACGAAGGCCATTTCGAAGGGGAGGATTTGGCAGGGCTGAACGTGGGCCTGCTGGTCGACATCCCGGGCCGTATGGGCGAGGGGAACTGGAAGGTCGCCGCCTATGTGGACGACCGCGCGAGCGAGGTGGCCTATGACGGGCTGTTGAAAATCTTCAGCGGAGCGGCGGGCGGCACGACGGGGCTGTTTACCATGCTGGTAAGCGAGATCATCGGCGCCGAACGTGCCCCGGTTGAGATCATTCGCGACGGCAACCGCCGTGTCATTAACATCGGCCGGAAGATCAACGGCGAGATTGAACTGCTCGCCGGGGCCGAACCGGGCGAGCCGGTGACGATCACCAACTCCAAATACTGGATGGGACCGAATATCGTGGCCGCGCGTGGGGTGAAATCTAAGGTCCGCGACTATGGGCGGGTCTGGGATTTCGGCGGCAAATCGGCTGAGGTCTGCGCGATCGATTGGCAGGGTGCTGCGTGATCACCCCCGATTATGCTCAGGAAATGGCGCGATATAACGCTTGGCAAAACAGTCAGTTGGCAAGCGTTATTGAGGTGATGGACGAGGATGCGTTAACGCAAGATCGCAAGGCGTTTTTCGGCTCGATCCTAGGCACCCTCAACCATCTTCTTTGGTGTGATCAAATCTGGTTATCCCGTTTTGATCCCGCCTTGCCCAAGCCAGAGGGGCCGGACACCGAACTATGCCCCACCGGCATGGCTTGGCGCGCCGCGCGGCGCGAATGCGACGCGGCGATTAAGGATTGGGCCCAAGGCCTTCGACAGGAGGCTCTGGACGCAAATTTATCTTGGCATTCCGGCATCTTGCAGCGCGAAGTTACCACTCCCTTGGCGCAAACCGTCGTGCATTTCTTTAACCACCAGACCCATCATCGGGGGCAGGTGCATGCCATGCTGACCAGCGCCGGGTACGATGCGCCGGTGACCGATCTTATCTTAATGCCGGAGGACGTGTGATGGCTGAACTCTCCCCCTCGCGCCGGATACGGCGCACGCCCTTTTCTGCCGGGGTAGAGGCAGCGGGCGTAAATGCCTACACGGTCTATAACCGGATGCTGCTGCCCACCGTTTTTGAAAGCACCGAAGCCGATTACCATCACTTGAAGAAAGCCGTCCAAGTCTGGGACGTGGCTTGCGAAAGACAGGTTGAACTGCGGGGGCCGGACGCGTCGCGGTTGATGCAAATGCTGACGCCGCGCGATCTGCGCGATGTGGCGCCGGGGCGCTGCGTCTATGTGCCGATCGTCGATGAGACGGGCGGTATGCTTAATGATCCGGTCGCAGTGAAACTGGCAGAGGATCGCTGGTGGATCTCCATTGCCGACAGTGATTTATTGTTGTGGGCCAAGGGGATATGCAACGGTTATCACTTGGATGTGCTGGTGGACGAGCCGGATGTGAACCTGCTCGCAGTGCAGGGGCCAAAGTCCGAAGATCTGATGGAACGCCTTTTCGGTGCGGCGGTGCGGGAGGTAAAGTTTTTCCGCTTCGGTGAATTCCACTTCCAAGGGCGCGCCATGAATATCGCGCGGTCTGGCTACTCCAAACAGGGCGGCTTTGAGATCTACGCAGAGGGCGCGGATATCGCAATGCCGCTGTGGGATGCTCTGTTCGGGGCGGGGCGCGATTTGGACGTGCGCGCGGGCTGTCCAAACCTGATAGAACGGATCGAAGGGGGATTATTGAGCTATGGCAATGACATGACCGACGATAACACCCCACATGAATGCGGCCTTGGCAGGCTTTGCGACACCCATGCCGCGATGGGCTGTATCGGCAGAGATGCGCTGCTACGGGTGGCCAAGGAAGGTCCGGTGCAACAGATACGCCCCCTAGAGATTGCGGGCGATCCGGTGCCGCTTTGTGACCGAGCTTGGCCGCTGATGACAGGTGACAAGCGCGTGGGGCAGGTGACCTCGACCATTTGGTCGCCCGATTTTAGGGTGAATGTCGCCATCGGAATGGTGCGGATGACCCATTGGGATCCGGGCACGCGGTTGCAGGTTCAGACACCCGAGGGCCTGCGGGATGTGACCGTGCGTGAGAATTTCTGGGCCTGAGGCCCGGCAAATTGAAACCTGAAAAGGAGATGAAAGATGAGCTTTAATGCGTTGATCGTG
The DNA here is from genome assembly GCF_025142135.1 of Sulfitobacter sp. W002. Classification (NCBI taxonomy): domain Bacteria; kingdom Pseudomonadati; phylum Pseudomonadota; class Alphaproteobacteria; order Rhodobacterales; family Roseobacteraceae; genus Sulfitobacter; species Sulfitobacter sp. W002. The sequence goes on from NZ_CP081126.1 coordinate 1,901,306, forward strand.
AACAAAGATGACGATGGCAAGACCCATGCTGAGGTGACCCAGATCACCGAGGATCAACTGCCCGAGGCCGAGGTGACGGTCGCGGTAGAATACTCGACTGTGAACTACAAAGACGGGCTCTGCATTGGGCCCGGCGGTGGTCTGGTCCGCAACTATCCCCATGTGCCGGGGATCGACTTTGCCGGGACGGTCGAGACATCGAGTGACGCGCGGTACAAACCCGGCGACAAGGTCGTGCTGACCGGCTGGCGCGTGGGTGAGGCGCATTGGGGCGGCTATGCGCAAAAGGCGCGGGTAAAGGCCGACTGGCTGGTGCCGCTGCCCGAGGGTTTGGATACGCGCAAAGCGATGGCCGTTGGCACGGCGGGCTTCACCGCGATGCTGGCGGTGATGGCGTTAGAAGACCACGGGATCAAGAAAGGGCCGGTGCTGGTCACGGGGGCCGCGGGTGGCGTGGGCTCGGTCGCGACCGCGATCCTTGCCAATCTCGGCTATGAGGTGGCAGCCGTCACCGGGCGGCCCGAGACCGAGGACTACCTCAAAAGCCTCGGGGCCAGCCGGATTGTCGCGCGCGATGAGATCAATGAGACGGTCAAACGCCCGCTCGAGGGCGAGACATGGGGCGGCTGTGTTGACGCCGTGGGCGGCGCGATGCTGGCCCGTGTTTTGGGGCAGATGGAATATGGCGCGAGCGTCGCTGCAGTGGGCCTTGCGGGCGGCGCGTCCCTGCCTGCCACGGTGATCCCCTTCCTGCTGCGCGGCGTTAACCTCTTGGGCATCGACAGCGTCATGCAGCCTTATGACAACCGTCTGCGCGCATGGGAGCGGGTGGCGAAAGACCTGCCGATGGAGAAGCTGGAGGCGATGGTTCAACCCGCGGGTCTCAGCGACTTGCCCCAACTCGGTGCGGACATCCTCAAAGGGCAGGTCAAGGGCCGGGTGGTTGTCGACGTAAACGCTTGATATTGCCTCGGCGCGGGGCGGTGTGGTTAATGGTCCACGCCGCCCCGACCGCCAGAAGGAGAGCATGATGGCCACCTATGACGACGACAATATCTTTGCAAAGATCCTGCGCAAGGAAATCCCCAGCTTCAAGGTCTATGAAGACGACAAGACCTATTGCTTTATGGACATCATGCCCCGCGCCGAGGGGCATTGCTTGGTGATCCCCAAGTCGCCTTGCCGCAATATGCTCGACGCCAGCCAAACGCAGTTGGCCGATTGTCTGGCGACGGTTCAAAAGGTCGGCAATGCCTGCCTGCGGGCCTTTGGTGCTGATGGCATCACGGTGCAGCAATTCAACGAAGCCGCGGGCGGGCAAGAGGTCTTTCACCTGCACTACCATATCTTGCCCCGCCATGAGGGCGACAAGCTGCGCCCGCCCGGCGTCCAAGGGGACATGGACCGGATTCGCGAACAGGCCGATGCGATTGCAGCGGCGCTCGGGACAGGGTAACCCCCCCAAACTTACGTCGCAGCGGACAACGAAAAGGTCGTTTTAGCCAAGTTTCCAAGGGAGCTTGGCCGCAAGAGCTTGCCCAATGGTCGCAAGCCTCTATCCTTTGCGCACGGATGAGAAAAACAGAAGCCGCGTCCTGCGTGGTGATCTGTCATCAAAGAGGGAACAGATTATGAGCGATACAAATTCGCATGGCATCCCCGAGCCTGAGGGCAAGGCGGATGTCATCAATACCGATTATGAAATCGGTCAAGACAATATCGAGCGGCAGATCGGGCCGTTCGGGCTGGATATTCACAACCCGGTCTTTCTGATTTCGGGGATCGCCGTGGTGATCTTCGTCTTTTATACCATTGCATTGCCAGAGCAGGCCGCCGCCATCTTCTCGGCCATGTTCAACTTTACGACCAAGAACTTTGATTGGTTCCTGATCGGCGCTGCCGATTTGGTGGTGATCTTTGCGCTTTTGCTGATTGTCACGCCTTTCGGCAATGTCCGTCTTGGCGGTAATGAGGCGGTCGCGGATTATACCTATCTGGGCTGGTTCGCGATGCTTTTCGCCGCGGGCATGGGGATCGGGCTGATGTTCTACGGCGTGTCCGAGCCGCTGACGCATTTCTCGACCTCCATGGGCGAAATCACGACAGAGAACGGGTTGCGCACCGACTGGGCCCCTCTGGGCGCGGCAACAGGTGATGAGGCCGGTTCGCTCCGCCTTGGCATGGCGGCGACGATCTATCACTGGGGTCTGCACCCTTGGGCGATCTACGCCATCGTTGCGCTGGCGCTGGCGTTGTTTACCTATAACAAAGGTCTGCCGCTGACGATCCGCTCGGCCTTTTACCCGGTTCTGGGCGAACGTGTTTGGGGCTGGCCCGGGCATATCATCGACATCATCGCGGTCTTTGCCACGCTCTTTGGTTTGGCCACCTCGCTGGGTCTGGGTGCGACACAGGCGAACGCGGGCTTGAACGAGTTGTTCGGGATCCCGATTGGCACCACCTCCGAGGTCGTTCTGATCTCGCTCATCACTGCCGTGGCGCTGATTTCGGTGCTGCGCGGCCTTGATGGCGGCGTGAAGGTGCTGAGTGAGATCAACATGGGGCTGGCCGCCTTGCTGGCGCTGTTCACCTTGATCGTCGGGCCAACTGTGTTCCTACTGACCTTCTTCTGGGACTCGCTGGTGGCTTACATTGAGTATCTGCCCGCGCTGGCAAATCCCTTTGGCCGCGAAGACGTGAACTTCTCCCAAGGGTGGACGGCGTTCTACTGGGCGTGGTGGATCAGCTGGTCACCTTTCGTTGGCATGTTCATCGCCCGCGTCAGCCGGGGCCGTACCGTGCGCGAATTCATCGTTTGCGTTCTGTTGATCCCGTCGCTCGTCTGTGTGCTGTGGATGTCGATCTTTGGCGGCACCGCGATCCATCAGGTGCTGAACGATGGCTACACCGCAGCCCAAGATGCGGGCCTGCCGCTGCAGCTGTTCAAGATGCTGGACGCGCTTCCGCTGGCGTCGATCACCTCTTTCATCGGCATCGTGCTGGTGGTGGTGTTCTTCGTCACCTCGTCGGACTCCGGTTCGCTGGTCATCGACACGATCACCGCAGGCGGCAAGGTCGACGCGCCGGTGCCACAGCGGGTGTTCTGGTGCATCTTTGAAGGTGCCGTGGCCATCGCTCTGCTGATCGGCGGCGGGTTGGCGGCGCTGCAATCCATGGTGATCTCTACCGGGTTGCTGTTCACGCTGCTGCTGCTGTTTATGTGCTTCTGCATTTTCCGCGGCCTGCAGGACGAGCGGAAAATTCGCTAAGCTCCACAGGCAGTGCGACACCAACAACGGCGGCTCCTCGGGGCCGCCGTTTTCTTTGGGCGCTTGACCTTCGTCGCGCTGCGGTGGACCTTCGCGCCATGCATATTGATTCCGACTGGGTCCGCGCCCAATTCCCCGCCTTCGCCGAGCCGAGCCTTCAGGGTCAGGCCTTTTTCGAGAACGCCGGTGGGTCTTACACCTGCCGCCAAGTGATCGACCGATTGCATCGCTTTTACACCCAGCGAAAAGTGCAGCCTTACGCCCCCTATGAGGCCAGCCGCCTTGGCGGAGAGGAGATGGACGAGGCCCGCAACCGCATGGCCGCGATCCTCGGCGTGACACCGCCAGAGCTGAGCTTTGGCCCCTCGACCACGCAAAACACCTATGTGCTGGCACAGGCCTTCGGCCAGATGATGCAGCCCGGTGAGGCGATCGTCGTGACCAACCAAGACCATGAGGCCAACACCGGCCCATGGCGGCGGCTGGCCGAGCGGGGGATCGAAATCCGTGAATGGCAGATCGACCCAGAGACGGGGCATCTGGATCCAGCCAAGCTTGAAGATCTGTTGGACGAGAAGGTCAGGCTGGTCTGCTTTCCGCATTGCTCCAACGTGGTGGGGGAAATCAACCCGGTGACCGAGATCACGGCGCTGGCCCATGCCGCTGGCGCCTTCGTCTGCGTTGACGGCGTGTCTTATGCGCCCCACGGCTTTGCCGATGTCGGGGGGCTGGGGCCGGATATCTACCTCTTTTCCGCCTACAAGACCTTCGGGCCGCATCAGGGCGTCATGGTTATCCGCCGGGCGCTGGCGGAACTGCTGCCGAACCAAGCGCATCACTTCAACGGCGATGTACTTTATAAGCGGTTCACCCCGGCGGGCCCGGATCATGCACAGATCGCGGCCAGCGCAGGCATGGCGGATTATATCGACGCTTTCCACGCCCACCACATCGGCGGCAGCGCCGATGCGACGGCGCGCGGTGTCGCCGTGCATGATGCGATGCGGGCCCATGAGACGGCTTTGCTGCAACCGCTGCTGGACGCCATGGCGGCGCGGAATTCCGTGCGGCTGATCGGCCCGAGCGATGCTGAAAAACGTGCGCCGACGGTGGCACTGGCGCTTGACCGGCCCGGTATTGACGTGGCGCAGGCGCTGGCCGAGCGGGGCATCATGGCGGGCGGCGGGACCTTCTACGCGGGCCGTGCGCTTGGCGCGATGGGGGTGGAGGACAGCAACGGCGTGCTAAGACTAAGCTTCACCCATTACACCACCAAGGACGAGATGGATAAACTGCTGAACGCACTGGATGATCTGCTCTGAGCCTTGACCCCGGCGCGGGGGCGCTATGTTTCGGGGTCAGGCCAGGAGCAAGACCCCGAACGTGAACGACAATTCCCCGATTATCATGTGGTTCCGCCGCGATCTGCGGCTGAGCGATCAGCCCGCTTTGGCGGCCGCCTGCAAGACGGGCCGCCCGGTGATCCCGCTTTTCATCCATGACGACCAGTCAGAGGCTCTGGGGGCAGCCCCGAAGTTTCGGCTGGGGCTGGCGCTGGCCTGTCTGGGGGAGACGCTCAAGCAAAAGGGCAGCCGCCTGACCCTGCGGCGCGGGGATGCGCTGGACGTTCTGCGCGATGTGATCAGGCAAACCGGGGCAGGGGCAGTGTACTGGAGCCGCCTTTATGATCCCGCCGCGATCGACCGCGATACCAAGGTCAAAGATGCGCTGAAAGAGGAGGGCATCGAGGCCAGCAGCTTTGCCGGACACCTGATGTTCGAGCCTTGGACGGTCGAGACCAAGACCGGCGGTTTTTACAAGGTCTTCACCCCCTATTGGAAATCCGTCCGTGGCCGCGATGTGGCGGCACCCGTGGCGACCCCAAGCGAGATTGCAGCACCCCAAGACTGGCCCGAGAGAGACGCCTTGGACGATTGGCAGATGGACGCCGAAATGCAGCGCGGGCGTGATATCGTGCGCCCCTTTGCCCGTCTGGGCGAGGCCGCTGCGCAGGCGCGGCTGGGGGCCTTCATCGCGCATATCGTCGAAGGCTATGATGAAAGCCGCGACATGCCGGGCGAAGACGGCACCTCTGCACTGTCGGAAAACCTCTCTTTAGGCGAAATCAGTCCGGCGCAATGCTGGCATGCCGGTCAGCGTGCGATGCAAGAAGGCAAGCGCGGGGCAGAGACCTTTCTGAAAGAACTCGCTTGGCGCGAGTTTGCTTATCATCTGATGTACCACACGCCGCGCATCCTTGACCAAAACTGGCGCGAGGAATGGCAGGCTTTCCCGTGGAATGAGGACGAGCGCCGCGCCGAGGTCTTGGCGTGGAAACAGGGGCGCACCGGCGTGCCCTTTGTCGATGCCGCCATGCGCGAGTTGCAGGTGACCGGACGAATGCACAACCGGGGCCGCATGATCGTGGCGAGCTATCTGACCAAACACCTCATGTGTCACTGGCGCATCGGCCAAAAGTGGTTCGAAGAGCACCTGATCGATTGGGATCCGGCCAATAACGCGATGGGCTGGCAATGGGCCGCAGGCTCTGGCCCCGATGCCACGCCCTTCTTCCGCATCTTCAATCCTGAGACCCAGCTTGATCGGTTCGACAAGGGCCGAGACTATACCCGCCGCTGGATCGCCGAGGGCCGCGCGAAGCCAAGCAAAGATGCGCTGACCTATTTCGACGCAATCCCGCGCCGCTGGGGCCTCAGCCCGGATGACGACTATCCCGACCCGATCGTCGATCTTTCGGAAGGGCGCGAACGGGCACTGGACGCCTACCGCAATCGTGATTTTTAAATTTTTGCGAAACAGCAGCCTGCGGTTACAGTAGGCGCCAAGAACAAGAACGGAACCGAGGTATGAAGCTGACGACAACAGAGGGGCAGAAGGGTCTGCCGCGCTATTTTCCGCAGGTCTTTGCCATGGCGCAGGCGATGCAGCATGGGCGGGTGGATTTCGTCTTGCCCGATGGCCGCGCGTTCCGGGCCGAAGGGGCCAAACCCGGCCCGGTGGCCGAAGTGCATATCCACAACGATGATCTCTTTGCCCGGTTGGTCCGCGAGGGCGATCTGGGGTTTTGCGACGCATACCTTGACGAATGGTGGTCGACCCCCGACCTGCAAGCCTTCATGGATTTGGTGCATGCGGGGAACGAGACGGTTTACGACGGCTTTCCGGGCCAAGGGTTGCTGCGCCAGTTCGAGAAGTTCCGCTTTTGGCTGCAACGCAACAACCGCAAGCAGGCCAAACGCAACATCAGCAAGCACTATGATCTGGGCAATGAGTTCTACGGGCTCTGGCTGGATGAGACGATGACCTATTCCTCGGCTATGTTCGAGGACGGCGCGCAGATGTCGCTAGAGGCCGCGCAGACCGCCAAATATAAATCCATGGTTGACCAGATGGGGGTTCAGCCGGGCGATCACGTGTTGGAGATCGGCTGCGGCTGGGGCGGTTTCGCTGAATATGCCGCCGCCGAACGGGGCCTGCACGTCACCGCGCTGACGATCAGTGCCGAGCAATATAAATACGCCGTGGACCGGATCAAAAAGGCAGGGCTGTCAGACCGTGTGACCTTTAAGTTGCAGGACTACCGTGACGAGCGCGGGCTCTATGACGGCATCGCCAGTATCGAGATGTTCGAGGCGGTGGGCGAGCAATATTGGCCGATCTATTTCGAGACCGTCCGCCAGAGGCTGAAGCCCGGACGCGCAGCCACGCTACAGATCATCACCGTCGATCACGCCCGCTGGGATGTTTACAAGCGCGGCGTGGATTTCATTCAGAAATACATCTTTCCGGGCGGCATGTTGCCCAGCCCCAAGGTGCTGCGCGAGCAGGTGGAACGCGCCGGTCTGGTGGTCGACCGCTCGGTCGAATTCGGCAAAAGCTATGACATCACGCTGCGCCGCTGGCATGAGACCTTTAACGCGAAATGGGATCAGATCACCGCGCTTGGCTTTGACGAACGCTTTCGCCGGATGTGGAATTTTTACCTCACTTCCTGTGCCGCGACATTTGATAGTGGCAATTGCGACGTGACGCAGATTACGGTACGGCGACCTGTGTGACCGCGCCTGCGGTCCATCCCCGCAAGGAGCCGGAAAATGCCGACTGGTGCACGACTTATGGCAGCGATCTCACTCGCGGTGCTGGCCTTTTTCCTGTCGGGCATGGTGGTGCCCCTGATGCCAGAAAGCACGGATTTCGGGTATTTCCTGCCGCTGAACGTCCTTCTTGGCCTTGTGGTGGGCTGGCGAGTGATGGGCAAGCGCGCCGGGCGCGGCGTGGTGGCCGCGATCAACAACGGGTTGGCCGGGGTCTTTGTGCTGATGCTCTGGGCGATTTTCTTGCAGGCAGCGAATGAGATGGTCCGCCTGGCCCTGCGCAACCGCTATGACGACCCATTCGAAGCTATCGTTGCCGTGTTCCAGATCGGCGCGGAGTTCGGGGTGACGATTGCCACACTTCCCATCGGTGTGGCGCTTGTCGTAGGGGCTGTGATCACAGGTCTTTTGACCGAATTTGCTTATAACCGTTGGTCCTGATCCCCATGCGACATCTTTTTATCTACGGCACCCTGCGGCATTTGCCGCTTTTGGAATTCGTGCTTGGCCGTTCTGCCGGAGCGATTGACCTGCGGCCTGCGACCTTGCCGGGCTACCGCGTCTCTGCCGCCGCTGAAGGGCCGTTTCCTACCATTGAGACATGCGAGGCCGCGCAGGCCGACGGCCTACTGGTTCAAGGGTTGAGTGCGGATGATTTTGCCCGGCTCGATTTCTATGAAGGCGCCTTTGACTATGATCTGGTGCCGGTGACGCTGGCAGACGGGCAGGCGGCAGAGGTCTATCTGCCGCAACCGGGGCGCTGGACGGGTCAGGGGCCGTGGTCGCTGGAGGCATGGGAGGCCGATTGGGCTGCGCTGTCGTGCCACGCGGCGCGCGAGGTGATGAGCTATATGGGCAAGCGCCCCCGCGCCGAAGTCGACGCGATGTTCCCGATGATCCGCCGCCGCGCCCATCAACAGGTGCTGGCCGAAACAGGCGCGCATGATCCGCTGGCCCTCGACGGTAAGATTGAGATTACCGGCCGAGATCGCGTTTACGCAAAGTTCTTTGCCCTTGATGAAATTTCCCTCCGCCACGAGACCTTCGACGGTGCCATGTCCGAAGAGATCGACCGCGCGGTCTTTGTCAGCGCGGATGCAGCGTTGGTGCTGCCTTATGACCCCGCACGCGACCGCGTGCTGCTGGTTGAGCAGATCCGCATGGGCCCTTTGGCGCGGGGCGATCACACTTGCTGGCAGTTGGAACCCATCGCGGGCCATATTGATCCCGGTGAGACACCGCAGGCCGCCGCGCGGCGCGAGGCGCTTGAAGAGGCGGGGATCACATTAGGTGCCTTGGAACCTGTAGGAAACGTCTATGCCTCTCCCGGCAATGCGACGGAATTCTTTCACATTTTCGTGGGATTGGCGGATTTGCCGGATCATATCATCGGCACGGGCGGTTTGGCCTCAGAGGGCGAGGATATACGGTCGCATTTGATGTCCTTTGACGATCTGATGGCCTTGGCCGATGCGCAGGCGCTTGCCAATGCGCCATTGGTGGCAAGCGCCTATTGGCTGGCCCGCCACCGCGAACGCTTGAGGTCCGAGAGCGCGACAGCTAAACCGGACGGAACATGAACTGGGGGCAAACATGCAGGTTGCAAAAGATCTGGCCGAGGCCATTGGAAACACACCGCTGATCCGGCTGCGCGGCGCGAGCGAAGAAACCGGCTGCGAAATCTTGGGCAAGGCGGAGTTCATGAACCCCGGCCAATCGGTCAAGGACCGCGCGGCGCTGTTCATCATTCGCGACGCCATTGCACGGGGCGAGTTGAAGCCCGGCGGCACCATTGTCGAAGGCACGGCGGGCAACACCGGCATCGGGCTTGCGCTTGTGGGCGCGTCGATGGGGTTCAAAACCGTTATCGTTATCCCTGAGACCCAGTCGCAGGAAAAGAAAGACATGCTGCGGCTTGCCGGTGCCGAACTGGTGCAGGTGCCTGCGGCTCCTTACAAAAACCCCAACAACTTCGTCCGCTATTCCGAGCGTTTGGCCAAGGAACTGGCCAAGACCACGCCCGAAGGGGTGATCTGGGCCAACCAGTTCGACAATACCGCCAACCGTCAGGCGCATATTGAGACGACAGGCCCCGAGATCTGGGAACAGACAGGCGGCAAAGTGGATGGTTTCTGCTGTGCGGTCGGCTCTGGCGGTACGCTGGTTGGCGTGGCCATGGCGCTGCAGCCCAAGGGCGTAAAGATCGCACTGGCCGACCCCGATGGCGCGGCACTGCACAATTACTACACCGAAGGCGAGTTAAAGTCCGAAGGCAGCTCCATCGCCGAAGGCATCGGGCAGGGGCGGATCACCGCGAACCTCGAAGGCTTCAAGCCGGACTATTCCTATAACGTCTCCGACGAAGAGGCCCTGCCGGTGGTCTTTGACCTGCTGGAAAACGAAGGGCTCTGCCTTGGCGCTTCTTCTGGCGTGAACGTCGCAGGCGCCATGCGCATGGCGAAAGAAATGGGGCCGGGGCATACGATCGTCACCGTGCTTTGTGACTTTGGCACGCGCTATCAGTCCAAGCTCTTTAATCCAGAGTTCCTGCGCGAGAAGGGGCTGCCGACGCCCGGTTGGCTTGATGCCGCGCCGCAATCCATTCCAGGTGTTTTCGAGGATACATGACCCAAATGCTCCGCTTCGCCCTCGGCCTTACCGCGTTGCTGGTCTGGCTGACCGGCGCTGCTGTCGCACAAGAACCGGTCCTGCCGGATTTTGACCAATGGGAATCCGTCGCCTCCTCTGCTGAAGAAGCAATCGACGCGGCAGAGACCACAGAGACCATGCTTGAGGTGCAGCGCGCCCGGCTGGTGGATTATCGCGCGGAATTCGACGCCGCCCGAAACCTGAACGCAGCGCGGATCAGCGCGCTGCGGGAACAATTGGCCGCCCTCGGCACCCCGCCAGAAGGTGAAGGGGCCGAACCGGAATCGCCCGAGGTTGCCGCCAACCGCGAAGAGTTGAACCGACAGCTCAACACCCTGCTGACGCCGGTTCAGCGGGCCGAAGCGGCGTACCTGCGCGCCGATGCGCTGATCGGCCAGATCGACGTGGCCCTGCGCGAACGTCAGACCGAACAGTTGATGGAGGTCGTGCCCACGCCGCTCAACCCGGTGCACTGGCGCACGGCGATCGACGATTTGGCCACCGCCGCCGGAGAGATTGCCGCCGAAGCGCCGGACGATGCTGATACAGCGCGCCGCAGTCTGCGGTCCTCGCTGCCCGCGGTTCTGGGGCTCACCATACTCGGCTTGGTGCTGATTTTCCGCGGTCACCACTGGTCGACGACAATCGTTGGGCGGCTCCAGCAGTTCGGCGCCCGCGGCTTTGGCATCTGGCGCTTCGTCGTTTCGCTTTTGCGGATCATCCTGCCCACAGTCGGTCTGGTCTTGCTGGCCATGGCCGTACTGGCGACCGATTGGCTGGGACCGCGCGGCTCTGCCTTGGTGCAGCTTATCCCGGTGATCGGCGGTGCAATGCTGGGCGTTCGCTGGGTGGCCGAGCGGGTGTTTTCGCGCGATGATGACGAAGCATTGATCCTGCTGCCATCGGCAGAGCGCAAGGCGGTTCGTTTCTACGTCAGCATCATCACCGTCACCGTGATCTTGGGCGCCATCATCACCGCCATTTTCGACGGTCAACAACCGGCAGAGACGACCGAAGCGGTGCTGCGCCTGCCTGTGATGCTGCTCAGCGCCTTTGCCCTGTTCCGCATTGGTCGCATTCTGCACGGCCATAGCGATCCCGTGGCGGAGGATGCCCCGGCATCTGAAGAGCCGCGCGTTTCGACCCTTAGCCGCGTGGTGCGCGGTCTGGGCTTGGGCGCGATGATCGTGGCCGTGGTGGCACCGCTTTTGCTGATCAGTGGCTATTACAACGCCGCCGTGTCGCTGCTGCCGCCTTACGTCACGACGCTGGTCCTCTTGGGGCTGGTGATGACGCTGCAACGCTTCTTGGCGGATGTCTACGGCGCGATGACCGGGCAGGGCGTGCAGGCGCGCGATGCGCTGATGCCCGTGTTCTTTGGCCTGATCCTGCTGCTGCTCTCGCTGCCGGTGATGGCTTTGGCATGGGGCGCGCGGGTCACCGACCTGACCGAGCTTTGGGCGCTGTTCAGCCGGGGCTTCGCCTTTGGCGAGACGCGGATCCGTCCGACGGACTTCCTCTCTTTCGCAGTGATTTTCGTGATCGGCTATGCCGCCACCCGTCTTATTCAAGGTGCGCTGCGCAGCAACGTCCTGCCAAAGACGCGAATGGACATCGGCGGACAGAACGCCATCGTCTCGGGGATTGGCTATGTCGGTATCTTCCTCGCCGCGCTGCTGGCCATCACGGGGGCCGGGATCGACCTTTCCGCGCTTGCCTATGTCGCCGGTGCGCTGTCGGTCGGTATCGGTTTCGGTCTGCAAAACGTGGTGTCGAACTTCGTTTCCGGCATCATCCTGTTGATCGAACGCCCGATCTCCGAAGGCGATTGGATCGAGGTGGGCGGTCAGATGGGCTATGTGCGCGACATCTCTGTGCGCTCGACAAGGATCGAGACCTTTGACCGTACCGATGTCATCGTGCCCAATGCCGATCTGATCAGCGGCACGGTCACCAACTACACCCGTGGCAATACCGTGGGCCGCCTGATCGTGCCCGTGGGCGTGGCCTATGGCACTGATACCAAACGGGTGGAGTGCATCTTGCAAGAGATCGCCCAAGCGCAGCCCATCGTGCTGACCAACCCGCCGCCCGCGGTGCTGTTCCTGAACTTCGGTGCCGACGCGCTGGAATTCGAGGTCCGTTGCTACCTGCGGGATGTCAACTGGATGATGAAGGTCAAAAACGACATCAACCACGCCATCGCCGCGCGTTTCAACGAAGAAGGGATCGAAATTCCCTTTGCTCAGCGTGATCTCTGGCTGCGCAATCCTGAGGCTTTGAAAAGCGATGCCGCGCCCGCGCAGGACGGGGGCAGCGAAAAGGCGGAGCCGCAGGCATGACAGGCGAATTGTTTCGAGAGGAAGCCTATCTGCGCGACGCGCCGGCCCGCGTGGCGGCCCATACGCCAGAGGGCGGGGTAATCTTGGACAATTCCCTGTTCTACCCCACTGGGGGCGGCCAGCCGGGCGACAGCGGCTGGCTGACATGGGACAAACAGGAACTCTCCATCGCCACCACCGTGCGCGACCGTGACAGTGGCCGCATCGCGCTGGTTCCGGCCGAGCCGCGTGCACTGCCGCCCGTCGGGGCCTATGTGACCCAAGAGCTCGACTGGGACCGGCGCCACAAACATATGCGCGTGCATACGGCGCTGCATCTGTTGTCGGTCGTGATACCGCATCCGGTGACGGGGGGGCAGATCTCGGCCAGCCACGGACGGCTTGATTTCAACATGCCCGATGCGCCCCAAGACCGGGCCGAGCTGGAAGAGGCGCTGAACCACTTTGTTTCTCTCGACGCGCGGGTCAGCGAGGATTGGATCACCGAAGCGGAACTTGATGCGGCCCCGGAACTGGTCAAAACCATGTCCGTCGCGCCGCCGCGTGGGCGGGGTGACATTCGTCTGATCCGCATTGGTGACGCGCAAGACCCCATCGACTTGCAGCCTTGTGGCGGCACCCATGTGGCCCGAACCGGCGAAATCGGCGCGCTTCGCCTTGGAAAGATTGAGAAAAAGGGCCGGTTGAACCGCCGGGTCTATGTCCATCTGGGCGGTTAGATAAATTTATCTGTCTTGGGGGGATTTCGCTCTTGCAACTCACTGTCCCCCCAAGCTAAACCGCGCATCAACGGAGCGGTGGCCGAGTGGTCGAAGGCGCACGCCTGGAAAGTGTGTAGGCGGGAGACCGTCTCCAGGGTTCGAATCCCTGTCGCTCCGCCATTTTCCCTTTTTGAGAATATAGTTTTTCAGCCCGTCTGGGCCGTTCGCTGATGCATGCAAGAAAGCCCGGCACCTTTCGGTCCGGGCCTTCTCAGTTCTATTCATGATGCCTCAGCGGGAATCGTTACCCGCGCCAAAACCGCCATAGGCAAAACCTTCGCCCAAGCTGCCCTGCAAGCCGTTGGTTGAGAAGGTGGCGACAGGCGCAGGTTCGTCCGAGGATGTTTCTAGCCGAAGGTCTGCGGCGCGTTCGTTGGGACGGGTGGCACCGGCCTGCTCAGCGTAGACGACGCCAGAGGTCACGGAGGTATCGAGCCGCAGGTCTTCATAGCGGGTCGACTGACCGGCAACGCTGGCAGTGGCGATCAGAGTGGCGGCGGCAGTTGCGATAAAGAGTTTCATTTTCAGGTCCTTTCAGGTTTGGGAAAGGGCGGCGGCTTACTCGCTCTGGGGAGAGGCGGGGAGGTCGGGAGGCCCGTTCGATACAATGATATTAAAGGGTGACAGTGCGCTGTTACAAAGCAACTCGGCTCACCGCGCCGTGTCAAAGCGAGACGCCCCGCGATTGAACCGTAACAATTGGCGGTAACTGGCCAACGGACTGTTTAGTATATGTTTTTCCGACTTTCAGGCGTTTGATGCGCTCTGCAAGCAGGGGCCAAATGCCCCCTTCAAGCCCTGTTGCAGACCCGTCGCAGGAACGTGTCCCACGCCGCTGCACGGCCTGCTCCTCAGCCCGTGTAGAATGTTTCAATCTTTGCGTTTGGTTTGGCGGCAAAGAAAAGCCCGAAGCGGATATTCTCCGCTCCGGGCACTCTGTTTGTAATGCGGGATCACTTAGCCCAGCGGCTCGTAAAGCACCACGCGGGTGTTCATCGGTACCCGGTCGTAAAGCTCGGCCATCTGGTCGTTCACCAGACGGGCGCAGCCGTTGGAGACGCGCTTGCCCAGCGTGCTGGGATCGTTGGTGCCATGGATCCGCAGAAAGGTGTCGCCGCGCTCTTCGGTAAAGAGGTAGAGGCCCCGAGACCCTAGCGGGTTGTCCAGACCGCCATCCATACCATCGGCGTATTTCTCGTATTTCTCCGGCTCACGGTCGATCATATCCGGCGTCGGGGTCCAGCTTGGCCATTCTTTCTTTGCACCCACGTAGAACTCACCGGATTCGTAGAGACCGGGGCGACCGACGCCCACGGTATAGCGCCACGCCATATTGTCGGGCAGCGTCCAGTAGAGCGCGAAGTTATCGGGATCGACGTGGATCTCATAGGGCGGCGCCCCCGCCGCGATCGGCACTTTGCGCGGCATCATCTCTGGCGGCACATCATAGTTCGGCATTTTCTTGGGCGGATGCGCCAATGCGGGCGTGGCGAGGCCGCCGCTGAATGCTGCGCCGCTGGCTGCTATACCGGTGATGAAATGTCGTCTTCTCATTGCGTCGTTCCCCTATTCTTCAATCTCGTGTTGAAGGGGAAACCGTTTCAGGGCCGGGCTGTTCCATCATTATAACGGGATCACAAACTGTTGTAGCTTTTCAACAGCGCTTTAGGCCGACAGTCTTTCAATCACGCCCTGCGCCCAACGGTCGGCGGATTGGCCAAAGCAATCATGCAGCGAATCCACCGCCGTCACGCTGCCAAGCGCCAAACGGCCCAAGAGACAAAGGCCGAGAACGGGCTGTTCGCCTTGGTCACATAGGGTGCCGTCGGGCGCAATCGCCGCGGCCAGATCGGTTGAGACCGGCGCGAGGAGGTCCTGCGTGATGAGGTCGGGCAGGGGCGGGCCCTTGATGTTGGAGAGGTCCGGCGCGGGAAGCACCGCGTCGATAATGACTGAGACTTTCGCCGCCCGCCCTTGTGAGCGGAGGGTCCAACCTTGCTCTGTCTCCGCGATTTCGGGGTTCATGGTGAGCGCCAGATCAACCAATCCCGCGTCAATCAGGGCCAGCAGTTCTCGCGCCGACGACAGGGGCGGCCCGTAAGAATACCGCTTTAGCCCCTCGTCGAAGTCTATCAACCGCTTTGCCGTCTCCGGGGTTGCGTGGCCCGGATTGAAGGCCGCGCGCCATTGATCCTGCCATTTGCGCCAAACCTGCCCAAGCGCGTAGCCGGGGCTTGGTGCGACCTCTCCGGCGGCTAGGTCTATCCCATAGCGCAGGGCGTCCATCGGGGGCAGACGGTCCTGCGCGCCGGGGTCTGACCATTCCGTTTGCAGCCAGTCCAAGATCTGCGCCTTGCTCACATTCTGCGGCCCAAGGATGCGGGCCACCACGGGCACCAAGGCCCCAGAGATAAGCGAGGATGCCACCTCAGGCCCCGCGCTGACCGCTGCCGTGGCGGCTTGGGTAAAACGGGTGGTCTCCTCCGGTGATGGCTCGAAAAGCGCGTCGAGGGCGGCATTTCCCGGTTTGGGGAAAGGCGGCTGACCGTTGAGCGAGAAGGGCAGAATGCGCCTCGGCTCCCGGCCCGAGGCGTGATAGCCCGCCGCATCGAAACCGCCGCCCTGCGCCGTGGTCAGGCTGCGCAACACGTCATAGGTCGACAGACCCAAGCCCCGGATGGCGACTTGCTTGCCCTGCCAGCCCGCCGCCTGTTCACCGAGCGCTGCCGCAGGATAGGCCTGCGCGACCTCCGCCTTGGTCTGCGCCGCGTGATCTTGCCAACCGGCCCATTGCGCGTCCGCCTCTACGGGCGGCTGGCCGAGGGTGAGAAGGACCTCGTTATAGACTGCCTCCGCGCCGGACTCCGATTCGACACGCCAGCCTAAGTCTTTCCGCGAGATCCGCGAGACTTGGGCCGGGATCAGCCTGAGCGTCGCGCCGGTTTTCTTAAAACCCTGTGTAAAAAGATCATCCCAACGCGCGTTGAGGTAGCGACCCATATCGGCGCGGGATGGGAAACTGTCGGGATCGATGGGCTTGTCTTGCCAGTCCGCAAAGCGCCCCACGGTCGTTCCTTGCGGCGGCCGGATGGCGATATCGCGGTATGGGATGTTGAGCAGACAATAGGCCGGCTCTGATGGGGCGAAGTTTGGTCCGGCGCCGGGGTAGGGGCCGGGCTCGTAAATATCGATCTGCACGCGGCGGTCGGTGGTCTTGAGGCGCTGCGACAGGGCCTCCAACGCGCCAAGGCCCCGTGGCCCGAATCCGATCACCGCAATTCGCGCTGTACCCTTTGCCTGCATGTCACCCCCCGGCCTTATTCCAGCGCGACCGTAGAGGCGCGCCACGGCAGGGGAAAGCCCGCGCGCACCAAAAGCACCTAACAAAAAAGGCACCCGAAGGCGCCCTTAACAAATCACTCATTTCACCGGAGAGGCTGCGATCAGCCGCCCCAGCTGCGCACCGAGCCGCAGTCCATATGGGTGAAGTTGGAGCCGGAGTAGCGCCCAACACCGCCGCCGCCGCAGGCCATCGCCGCACGGGCCACCTGATGCACCGAGCGCGATGCGAGGCGCAGGTCAGCGGCCTGACCTTTGAGGTGCAGCGAGTTCTTGGCCACACCGCTAGAGCGGGAGCGCAACATCGCGTTGGTCTTCGGGCTGCGGTAGCCGGACAGGAGCATATAGGGCTCATTCACATCCAGCAGGTTATGCGACGCGGCCATGATGTCGACGGTACGCAGGTCCATGTTGGTGACCTCATCCGTCCGCCAATCGCGCATGAAGTGGTTGATCTCGGCAAAGGCGTCTTTGATATAGTGACCTTCGATCCAATAGATCATGTCCAGCCGTTCGCCTGTGCGGCCGGAGAACATGCGGATGCGGCGAATATCGCCAGCGCCACGCAGAAAACCTGCCGCGTTAGAGAAGGTGGGAGCTGCTGCAACGGTGGTTGCTGCGAATGCACCCAGAAGGGCGCGTCGGGTCATACCCGAGGAGCTTGTGCCTGTCATGTGTCTCTGTCCCGTCGTCTGCCTAAGTTACCCAAGATGTTACATGGGCCATTCATCTCATCCCCAGATGCAACATTGTTATTGCATAGCGGGAAAATCTGACCAAGGGCTGAATCGGAAAGGTTCCCGAGAGGTGCAAATTTAGGCAATTTTTTGCGCAATGCGGTTAAAAAACCCAGTGTTTACAGGGAAAACCGATGCCCGATGCGCACAGACCAAAACCAGATTTCTCTGCGAACGGAAATTTGAATGGACTTGCGCGTCCTATTATTGGCAAACCGGGCAGGCAATAGGGTCGCTCGGCGGCAATGGTATATTTACGGGGAACGACATGGGATTCAGCGCGACATTTTCACGGCATCTGCCCAAACTTATCGCGGGGCTGGCCCTAATGATTACGGCGTTGGTCTTTGCCGTTCCCGCCACGGCGCAGGTCACTGCTTTCAAACAGGCGGTCGCCGAGGCCGCCGCGCAAGACGATGATATCGCCGCTTTCTACCGCGAAAATGACTACGCCGCGATCTGGACCGGTGCCGCCGAGGAACACCGTGTGCGCCGTTCGGAACTGCTGCGGGCGATCACCACGGCGGATGACCACGGCCTGCCGGTGACGCGCTATAACCCCGATGCCGTTCTGGACATGCTGCGCAACGCGCAGAGCCCGCGCGACCGGGGATTCGCCGAAGTTGAACTGAGCCGCGTCTTTCTGCGCTACGCCCGCGACATACAGACCGGCGTGCTGATCCCCAAGCGGATCATCAGCCAGATCGTGCGTGAAATCCCTTACCGTGACCGCAAGACCTATCTGCAAGACCTGCCCAAATCCACTCCCGCTGCTTATTTCCGCGCCCTGCCGCCGCGCAGCCTTGAGTATAATGCGCTGCTCAAAGAGAAAATCGCGATGGAAAAGCTGCTGTCGCAGGGCGGTTGGGGCCCGTCGGTTCCCGCAGGCAAGCTTGAGCCGGGCGATACTGGCAATGACGTGATCGCACTGCGCAACCGTCTTATCGCCATGGGCTATCTGGAGCGGTCCAACGCCGTTGGCTATGACGCCAGCCTCACCGATGCCGTGCGCCAGTTCCAAGAAGCCCATGGGCTGAACACCGATGGTGTCGCAGGTCCGGCCACGATGAAGCAGATCAACATCGGCGTAGAGCAGCGGCTGCAATCGGTCATGGTGGCGCTGGAGCGCGAGCGGTGGTTTAACACCGACCGCGGCAAACGTCATATCCTTGTGAACATCCCCGATTTCTCGGCCAAGATCATCGACGATGGCAAGACCACCTTCCAGACCCGCTCGGTCGTTGGTGCCGCCCGCGAAGACCGCCCCACGCCCGAATTTTCGGATGTGATGGAGCATATGGTGGTGAACCCAAGCTGGTATGTGCCGCGCTCGATCATCGTGGGGGAATACCTGCCGCAGCTCAAGCGCAACTCCTATGCCGTGAACCATATTGAGATCACAGACAGCCGGGGCCGCAAGGTGAACCGGGGTGCGGTGAACTTCAACAAATACACCGCGCGGACCTTTCCCTTTGCCATGCGCCAGCCGCCCAGCAACACCAATGCTCTGGGTCTGGTGAAGTTCATGTTCCCCAACAAGTACAACATCTACCTGCATGACACTCCAGCCAAGAGCCTGTTTGACCGCGATGTGCGGGCCTTCAGCCATGGCTGCGTGCGTCTGGCCGAACCGTTTGAGTTTGCCTATGCGCTGATGGCCCCGCAGTCTGCGGATCCCGAAGGCGAGTTTCAGGCCGTGCTGCGCAGCGGACGCGAGACCCGGATCGTCTTGGAAGAGCAGGTGCCCGTGCATTTGATCTACCGCACCGCCGTCACCAATGCCCGTGGCCATACCGAGTACCGCGATGACGTCTATGGCCGGGATGCGCTGATCTGGAACGCGCTGGCCAAGGCGGGGGTGGCCTTGCGCGGCGTTCAGGGGTAACTCTCGGGCGCGCAACAAGTAAGGGCCGCCCGAAATGACCTATAGTGTTCAGCAAATTGCCAAAGCCGTCGGCGCCACCGCCGAGGGCGACATCGAACTCATGGTCAGCGGCGTTGCCGAACCGGCCAGCGCCAAACAGGGTGAGATGGCGCTGGCGATGGACCCGCGCTATGCCAGCAGCCTTTCTGAGGGTGCCGCCGAGGTGGCGATGCTTTGGGAAGGGGCGGATTGGCGGGCTCTGGGGCTGAAGGCCGCGATCCTGCCCAACCGCCCGCGCTATGCGCTTTCCGGCGTGACGCGCATGCTCGACAAAGGGCAGGGGTTCAAACCGGGCATCCATCCTACAGCCGTGATCGACCCCGAGGCCGTGCTTGGCTATGATGTCTCGGTCGGGCCGCTGGCGGTGATCTCTGCCGGGGCGCGGATTGGCGCGGGCAGCGTGATCGGGCCCCTGTGTTTTGTCGGCGTGGATGCATCACTGGGCGAAGGCTCTTTCCTGCGCGAACATGTCAGCATCGGTGCGCGGGTCAGCATCGGGGCGCGTTTCATCGCCCAATCGGGCGTGCGTTTGGGCGGCGATGGTTTCTCTTTCGTGACGGCGGAACTTTCGACCGTGGAAAGCGCGCGGCAGACCTTGGGCGATCAGGGCGACGCCGCACCGCAGCCTTGGACCCGCATTCATTCGCTTGGCGCTGTGACCATCGGCGCGGATGTTGAGATGGGCATGGGCTCCACCATCGATAACGGCACCATCCGCGACACCCGCGTGGGCGATGGCACGAAAATCGACAACCTCGTCCACATCGGCCATAACGCGGTGATCGGCAAAAACTGTCTGCTTTGCGGGCAGGCCGGGGTCGGTGGTTCGACCCGTGTGGGCGACAATGTCGTGCTGGGCGGGCAGGTCGGTCTGGCCGATAACATCACCATCGGTGACCGGGTGATCGCGGGCGGCGGGACGGTTGTGCTGTCCAACGTGCCCGAGGGCCGGACCATGCTCGGGTACCCCGCCACGCAGATGAGCAAACAAACCGAAATCTACAAAGCATTGCGGCGCTTGCCCAAACTGCTGCGTGATGTCGCGGCCCTGCAAAAGGTGGTTTCCAAAGCCGACAAGGCTGACTAAACCTGCCGCGGACATATGTTGAGGGACGCAGCCATGAGCACTCAGGATCAGGTCATTACCATCCTCGCCGAACAGGCCATGATCGAGCCGGAGGATGTCACGCTCGACAGCACGCTCGAGGATCTGGGCATCGACAGCATGGGGGTCGTCGAATGCATCTTCGCCATAGAAGAGACATTCGACATCAACGTGCCTTTCAATGCTAACAGCCCCAGCGAGAGCAATTTCGACATTTCGACTGTGCGTAGCATCGTGGCCGGGGTGGACCGGCTAAAGGCCGAACAGAGCTGAGCCCATGAAAAGAGTTGTCATCACAGGCGCCGGCACGATCAACGCTCTGGGCCTGTCGGTGCCAGAGACACTCGCCGCGATGCGCGAAGGCAAATGCGGCATCGGCCCGCTTGAGTTCCGCGATGTGGAGCGGCTGGCCATCCGCATCGGTGGACAAGTGCGCGGGTTTGAGGCCGAAGGCCGCTATAACCGCCAGCAAATCGCGCTTTACGATCGGTTCACGCAATTCACCCTCACGGCCGCCCGCGAAGCGATTGAGCAGTCGGGGCTGACCTTCACCGATGAGTTGGCGGCCCGTGCCGGTGTGGTGCTGGGCACGGCGGGCGGTGGCGTGTCCACGTGGGACGACAATTACCGCGCGGTCTATGAAGAGGGCAAAAATCGGGTGCATCCCTTTGTGGTGCCCAAGCTGATGAACAATGCCGCCGCGAGCCATGTCAGCATGGAATGGAACCTGCGCGGCCCGTCCTTCACCGTGTCGACCGCCTGTGCTTCGTCCAACCACGCGATGGCGCAGGCTTTCGCGATGGTCCGCTCCGGCATGAGCCCGGTGATGGTGACGGGCGGCTCGGAATCGATGCTCTGTTTTGGCGGGGTGAAGGCTTGGGAAGG
Source organism: Sulfitobacter sp. W002 (assembly GCF_025142135.1). Lineage (NCBI taxonomy): Bacteria > Pseudomonadati > Pseudomonadota > Alphaproteobacteria > Rhodobacterales > Roseobacteraceae > Sulfitobacter > Sulfitobacter sp. W002. Next base: position 1,922,432 of record NZ_CP081126.1, read on the forward strand.
GCTGCGCGTCATGAGCCGCGATGCTTGCAGGCCCTTTTCGGCCAACCGCAATGGTATGGTGCAGGGCGAGGGCGCGGGGGTCTTTGTCTTCGAAGACTATGACCACGCGCGGGCACGGGGGGCCGAAATCCTTTGCGAGGTTGCAGGTTTCGCCATGACCTCGGATGCCAGCGACATCGTCATGCCCTCCAAGGCCGGGGCCGCGCGGGCCATGCAGGGGGCGCTGCAGGATGCCGGGATCAACCGCGGAGAGGTCGGCTATATCAATGCTCATGGCACCGGGACGGCGGCCAACGACAAGACCGAATGCGCCGCCGTGGCGGATGTTTTCGGCACCCATGCGGATCGCTTGATGATTTCCTCCACCAAGTCGATGCACGGCCATGTCATCGGCGGCACCGGCGCGGTTGAGCTTTTGGCCTGTATCATGGCGTTGCGCGATGGGGTGATCGCCCCCACCATCGGCTATGAAGAACCCGACCCGGAATGCGCCCTAGACGTGGTGCCCAATGAGGCGCGGGAGGCGCAGGTCGATGTGGCGCTCAGCAATGCCTTCGCCTTTGGCGGGATGAACGCCGTCTTGGCGCTGCGCCGCACCTGATCCCAGAACCAGCAACGAAAAATGCCGCCCCCGAGGTCGGGAGCGGCATTTAAACTCACGTCACCGGCAGTGTCTTACTGCTCGATCACCGACACTTCGTCATAGCCCGCGGTGAACCCGTCGAGCGAGAGTGTCAGCTTCACTTCTTGATCCGGGGCAAGGGCGGGCACGATGGTCAGCACCGCTTGCTTGCCGCGCTTGAAGGCGCCGATATCGGCATCTGTCAGACCCATCCGCACATAGCAGCCCACCGGGTTGCAGAAAGCATAGGGATAGCGGCGGGCTTTGCCACCGTCGACCGACAGGGTCAGCTGTGCGGGCAGGGCGGTCTCAAGCGGGACAACAACCGTGGCACCGGCTTTGGCCTGACCACCATCAGGCAAACGGAAAAGCGAGACTTCGGCAACCGGCGCGCCTTCGCCATCCGCAAGGAGCTGGTACATCTGGCAGGGGTCGACCTCTTCTTCGGTCTTGATGCAGCGCATCTCCCAGGAGCCAATCTCTTTCTTGGTGTAGGGCTTGCCCAGTTCGGGGTCTTTGTCCGCGTCTTCGCCAAGGCTCAACTGCTCTTCGATCTGAGCGGCATTGCCGCTGGTGCCGGGCTGGAGCTGCTGCTCTTCGGTCTGGGCAGGCTGTTCTTCCGTGGCGGTCTGGGCGAAAGCCGTCATCGGGGCCGTCAGTGCAAGCGCTGCACAAAGCGGCAGGGCGGTCATAAACTTGCTCATGTCATATCCACATTTGTTGCGTTACCGCCCCTTACCACGCCGCCCCGGGATTGTCAGTGGCCATGGGGTCATTTCACTCGTGGTTCGGGCGATTTCATGCCGACCTGCGAGGGGGCAGTTTCCCCACGTTCTCAGGGGTTTAGACCCCAAAAATGCAAAAGGGGACGCAGCGCGCCCCCTTTCCGTGTACTTTCTCCCCGTCGGACTGGGCCGACTTATTAATGCCACGTTAGGCAAGCAGGTGATGCCGGTCAACAGGAAAAATGCGACAATCTGTCAGGGGCCCGCGACAGTCCTTGGCAGAAAAAGGGCCGCACCCGAGGGCGCGGCCAAGTCTAACAGGGAGGAAGTACACCCACCCGAAAGAAGGACATGCGGGCGGGGTGCCTTCACTATGGCGCGCAAAGGTTAAGTTTGTATGCTCTAGTGGAACGGACGAATGGCTAAAATTGACAGAAAGGCCCCAGCGTGAGCAGTGACATCTTTATCGGCGGCGGCGGTCCCGACCATGCGACCAAGCAATTTCTCGACCTCGGCTATGCCAACCGCCACGGGCTGATCGCGGGGGCGACGGGCACGGGCAAGACGGTGACGCTGCAAATCCTTGCCGAGGGTTTTGCCAATGCCGGGGTACCGGTGTTTCTGTCGGATGTGAAAGGCGATCTGTCCGGCCTTGCAGTCGCGGGAAGCGAGACCGCCAAACTGCATGTCCCCTTCACCGAACGCGCGGCAAAGATCGGTTTTGACGACTATGCCTATCAATCCTTTCCGGTGACCTTTTGGGATCTTTTTGGGCAGCAGGGCCACCCCGTCCGCACCACCGTTTCCGAGATGGGCCCGCTGCTGATCGCCCAATTGCTCAGCCTTTCTGAGGCGCAGGAGGGCATCCTGAACATCGCCTTTCGCGTGGCCGACGAAGAGGGGATGCCGCTTTTGGACCTGAAAGACCTGCAATCCCTGCTGGTCTGGGTGGGCGAGAATGCGAAGGACTTGGCGCTGCGTTATGGCAATGTCTCGACCGCGTCGGTGGGCACGATCCAGCGGCGGCTGTTGGTGCTGGAGAACCAAGGCGGCGCGCAGTTGTTTGGCGAACCGGCGCTGGCGCTGTCGGACCTCATGCGCTGCGATGCCGAAGGCCGCGGACGGATCAACATCCTCGCCGCCGACAAACTCATGGCCTCGCCCAAGCTCTATGCCACCTTCCTGCTGTGGCTCATGTCCGAGCTTTTCGAGGAACTGCCCGAGGTCGGCGACCCCGACAAACCGAAGCTCGTGTTCTTCTTCGACGAAGCGCATCTGCTGTTTGACGACGCGCCTAAGGCGCTGGTCGACAAGGTAGAGCAGGTGGCACGCCTGATCCGCTCTAAGGGGGTCGGCGTCTATTTTGTCACCCAAAACCCGGCCGATGTGCCCGACGATATCTTGGGCCAGCTTGGCAACCGGATCCAACACGCGCTGCGCGCTTTTACGGCGCGCGACCGCAAGGAACTGCGCCAAGCCGCAGAGACCTACCGCGAAAACCCGCGTTTCGACACCGAAGAGGCGATCCGCGAGGTCGGCGTGGGCGAGGCGGTGACCTCTATGCTGCAACGCAAGGGCGTGCCGGGCGTGGTGGAGCGCACCTTGATCCGCCCGCCGTCTTCTCGGCTGGGGCCAATCACGGTGGCAGAGCGTGCGGCGGTGCTGGCGGAGTCCGATCTGGCGGGGAAATATGAGACCGTTCAAGACCGCAACTCGGCCTATGAGATGCTGAAGGCCCGCGCCGAAGCGGCGGCCAAAGAGGCCGAGAAAATCGAAGCCGCCGCCGAGGCAGAGGATGAAGCCGCCCGCGAGTTTCAAAAGGCCCGCCGCTATGGCGGGGCGCGCAGCAGCGGCGGCAGCCGGTCGGGCCGCAAGGCATCAAACGGGTTTGGCGATGCCATCGCAAGCGCGGTGATCAAGGAACTGAAAGGCACCACCGGGCGCCGTATCGTACGCGGCATCTTAGGCGGCTTGTTCAAAGGGCGCTGAGAGGCTGGACAGACAAAAAAGGGGCGCGGTAGCAATACCGCGCCCCTTTTCGTGAGGGGATCTCACCCACAGCTTACCGCTCGGGGATCAACCCGCGTGGGCTGAAGCGCAGCACCAGCAGCAGCACGATGCCCATGGTCAACAGCCGCATATGCGCAGCGCTCTCGATCAGATGCGCCTTCAATGCCGAGCCTTCGGACATGCCAGCGGTGATCAGGCTCATCAGCCACAGACCCATTGGTTCGACCTGCACCCAGAGGAACCAGATCAGGAAACCACCCAAGATCGCGCCGAAGTTGTTGCCCGACCCGCCAACGATCACCATCACCCAGATAAGGAAGGTAAAGCGCAGCGGCTGATAGGTACCCGGCGTCAACTGGCTGTCCATCGTGGTCATCATCGCACCCGCAATGCCGCAGATGGCAGAGCCGAGGATGAAAACCTGCAAATGCCGCGCGGTGACATCCTTGCCCATGGCTTCAGCCGCGACTTCGTTGTCACGGATTGCCCGCAGCATCCGACCCCAAGGGGAATGCAGCGCACGCTGGCTCATCCACAGCAAAAGGATCAGCACCGCCGCGAAAAGCGCGATATAAAGCAGCTTGACCCAAAGCGTCGAGGCCTCCACCGGGTCAAACCCGAAGCCGGCGGCGCGTTCCACAAAGGAGGCGCTGTTCTGCAGATCGATCTCATAGGGCACCGGACGGGGCAGGCCGATCACGTTTTTCACGCCGCGGCTCATCCAGTCTTCGTTTTTCAGCACCGCGATGATGATCTCGGCAATCCCCAGCGTGGCAATCGCCAGATAGTCCGACCGCAGGCCAAGCGCCGTCTTACCGATCAGCCAAGCCGCCCCCGCAGCAAAGAGACCACCCACAGGCCAAGAGATCAGCACCGGCAGGCCAAGACCACCAAGATAGCCGGTCTGCGCGGGGTTGATCGCCTCGACAGCCTCAACCGCAGGGTCGAGAAGGGCGCGGAAGATGAAGAAACCGATGACCAGCACCGCAATCACCGCAAGGGTGCGCGCCGTGCCGGGGGCCATGCGCTTCATCAGCATGACCGCCGCCACGACGGTGCCCGCCCCAAGGGCCAGCGCCCCCAGAATGGCGAAACCACCGGTGGACCAAGCGCCCTCGGTCGGGGGCATGGAGACCAGCACAGCCGCCAGACCACCCAAGGCGACAAAGCCCATGACGCCGACGTTGAACAGCCCCGCAAAACCCCATTGCAGGTTCACCCCAAGCGCCATGATCGAAGAGATCAGGCCCATGGCGATGATAAGCAGGGCAGAGTTCCAGCTTTGGGCGAAGCCGGTGTAGATGATCATCAGGGCGATGATCCCGAAAAGGATCGTGTTTTTCACAGTCTGGGTCATACCGATTTCCCCTTGAACAGGCCGGTGGGCTTGATCAGCAGAACGATCAGAAGAATGACGAAGCTGACCGCAAATTTGTAATCCGTGCTCATAAGCTGCACCAAGCCGTCAGGCTGCAGCCCTTCGGGCATCACATAGCCCAGCACCTTTTTCCACGCATAGGTGATCGTGACTTCGCTGAATGCGATCACGAAGCCGCCCGCGATCGCCCCCACCGGAGAGCCAAGCCCGCCGACGATGGCCGCCGCGAAGATCGGCAGCAGAAGTTGGAAATAAGTGAAGGGTTTGAACGACTTATCAAGACCGTAAAGTGTGCCCGCGATGGTCGCGAGTGCGGCCACGATCATCCATGTGATCATCACCACCCGCTCAGGGTTGATGCCCGACAAAAGCGCCAGATCCTCGTTATCTGAATAGGCCCGCATGGATTTGCCCGCCCGGGTCTTGTTGAGGAACCAGAACAGCACGGCCACAACGATGATCGCGGTGATGATGGTGATGCCTTGGGTCGTCTTGAAGGCCAGACCTTCGCGCAGGCCGGTCATCTCTTTGAAATCCCGCGCCGACATGATGAAACGCTGCCCGTCGAGGAAGTTCTGATCGTCCGCGCCAATGATGAAGCGGGTGATGCCGTTGTAGATAAAGGTCACACCAAGGCTGACGATCACCAAAATCACCGGCTTGGCCTTTTGCTCACGGTAGAACTTATAGACCACCCTGTCGGTGCCCAGCACCAGCAGCATGGCAAAGCCGATGCCGAAGGGCAGGGCCAGAAGCGCCGTGGGCAGCACGCCGAGGCTGAGACCCATGGATTGGAACAGCCATGTTATCAGGATCGTCGCCATGGTGCCCATGGCCATCGTGTCGCCATGGGCGAAGTTGGAAAACCGCAGGATGCCGTAGACCAGCGTCACGCCAAGCGCGCCAAGCGCCAGCTGCGAGCCGTAGGCGATGCCCGGAATGAGCACATAGTTCGAAAGTGCAATAATTGCGTTGAGCAGATCCATGTTCAGCCCCCCAGAAACGATTTGCGGACTTCAGGATCGGCCAAAAGCTCCTTGCCGGTGCCGGTAAAGGCGTTCGCCCCCTGCACAAGCACATAGCCTTTGTCTGCGATCTCAAGCGCTTGACGGGCGTTTTGTTCGACCATCAGGATCGGGATGCCGGTGCGGGCCACCTCGATGATCCGGTCGAAAAGTTCGTCCATCACGATGGGCGAGACACCCGCTGTCGGCTCATCCAGCATCAAGACCTTAGGTTGGGTCATCAACGCCCGGCCCACGGCGACCTGCTGGCGTTGACCGCCCGACAATTCGCCCGCCGCCTGATTGCGCTTTTCCTTGAGGATCGGGAAGAGGTCATAAACCTGCGCCATCGTATCGCGGAAATCATCACGGCGGATGAAGGCCCCCATCTCTAGGTTCTCTTCGACCGTCATCGAGGTAAAGATGTTTGAGGTCTGGGGCACAAAGCCCATGCCCTTGGCCACCCGGTCTTGCGGGCTGAGGTTGGTGATATCCTCCCCATCCAGCCGCACATGGCCCTTGCGCATGTCGAGCATGCCAAAGACCGCCTTCATACCAGTGGATTTGCCCGCACCATTGGGGCCGACGATCACGGCGATTTCGCCGCGATCCACCGCGATGGTGCAGTCATGCAGAATGTCGGGGCCTGCGCCGTATCCGGCGGTCATGCTGTCGCCGATCAGAAAGGGGCCGCCGGGGGCGGGGTGAGTTTTGCCGCTGGCCTTGGGCATGATGCTGCCTTGGCCCTTTGCGTTGCCGACCGACCAATCTTTGTTGCCGCGGTCGCCGTAGGGATCATTGCTCATGCGCCTACCTTGTCCTTGTTCTTCAGGCCGGTGCCGAGATAGGCCTCGATCACCTGCTCGTTCGCCTTGATCTCATCCAGCGTGCCTTCGGCCAGCACGTGACCCTCTGCCATGCAGATCACTGGATCGCAAAGGCGGCCGATGAAATCCATGTCATGTTCGATGACGACGAATGTGTAATTGCGTTCTTGGTTCAGGCGGATGATGGCGTCGCCGATGGTGTTGAGCAGCGTCCGGTTCACACCCGCGCCGACCTCATCCAGAAAGACGATCTTGGCATCCACCATCATGGTGCGGCCCAGTTCCAGCAGCTTTTTCTGGCCGCCCGAGATCTGACCGGCCTTTTGTTCGGACAGATGTTCGATGGTCAGGAATTCCAGCACCTCATCGGCTTTGGCTTTCAGCGCGCGTTCCTCATCGGCGATGCGCTTGGTGCCGAACCATGTGTTCCACAGTGTTTCGCCCGACTGTTTGCCCGGCACCATCATCAGGTTCTCACGGCATGACATCGACGAAAATTCATGCGCAATCTGGAAGGTGCGCAGCAGCCCTTTATGGAACAGCTCATGCGGGGGCAGGCCAGTGATGTCTTCACCGTCCATGGTCACCCGGCCCGAAGTGGGCTGCAGCACGCCTGCGATTACGTTGAACAGCGTGGTTTTCCCCGCGCCATTGGGGCCGATCAATCCGGTGATCGATCCCTTTTCAATCGACAGGCTTGCCCCGTCGACGGCGTGAAACCCGCCGAAGTGTTTGTGTACGTCGTCTACGACGATCATATGTCCATCCCCGTGTCCGCCACCTTGTGGCTGGTTTTTATTGGTCGTCTTGCGGTGGGCCGCGCATATCCGCGCTGCCTTACCTGTTTACAGTCTGCTGAGATTCTTGGAAGGGACCGCTGCGGCCCTTTTATGAAGAAAGCTTGCCGCTGCCTCGTTAAAGGCAGATCGCGCAGCATTGCCGAAATCACGCTCAGCAAGATACATGCTCAGAGCCCTGACCGGCACGGCCATCGGTTGCTTTTTCATCCTGTCCTCCCAGACGGGACGTGTTTTCCACGTCCTCAATAGAAGTTTTGTACTTGCTGCCTGCGCGGAAGAAAAGCCGATTTCCCAAGCAAAAGGCCCGATCGCGATGCGACCGGGCCTCTGCAAGCGCTTCAGACGAAGCTTAGATCAGCGGTAGCCGACCGTCACCATCTTACCGTCTTTCATCTCGATCTCACGGTAGCTGCCCGCGCTTTCGCCCGGTCCGATCAGCTCAACCGCCGACGCACCGACATAGTCGACATCGCCGCCGTCTTTGATGATCTGCAGCGCTTTGCCCAGCTCACCCGGCAGGATTTTTTCACCCGGTGCGTTGGCGACTTCCATCACTTTTTCTTTGTACATGGCCGGATCGTTAGAGCCTGCCGCCTGCATCGCCAGCAGCATCAGAGCCGCCGCGTCATAGGCTTCGGGCGAGAAGGCGTTGGTCGGCTCGAAACCGGCTTCTTCGCCCATCTTCTTGTAGTTGTCCGGACCTTCGCCAGCCGCACTTGGGTTCTGACCGAAAGAGCCATCCGCGATCTCGGCGAATTTTTCTTCCAGCGTGTCCGAGACCATGCCATCGGGGAACATGAAGGTGTCGAACGCGCCTGCGTCCAGCGCGCCGTTCACGATGCCGGCACCGCCCTGGTCGACGTAGCCTGCAACGATCAGCACTTCACCACCAGCAGAGGCCAGCGCGCCGACTTCGGCGGAATAGTCCGCTTTGCCGTCTTCATGCGATGTGTTGATGGTGACGGTGCCGCCGGATTCCTTGAACGCGGTTTCAAAGCTGTCGGCCAGACCTTTACCATAGTCGTTGTTGGTATAGGTGACGGCGACTTCTTTGATGCCACGGTCGTTCAGGATGTCGGCCATGACCTGACCCTGACGCGCGTCCGACGGCGATGTGCGGAAGAACAGGCCGTTGTCTTCGACGGTCGACAGAGCAGGCGAAGTCGCCGATGGCGAGATCATCACGATGCCGTTCGGAATGGCGACGTTCTGCAGCGAGGCAGTCGTCTCGCCCGAGCACATGCCGCCCACAATACCGCTGACGCGATCAGAGGTGATCAGACGCTCAGCAGAAGCCACGGCTAGACCCGCGTCGATGCAGCCGGTGTCGCCACGCTCGGACGAAACGGTGGCACCGTCGAGGAACATGCCGGATTCATTAACTTCGGAAATCGCCAGTTCAGCCCCGGCAGCCATGTCATTGGCCAACGATTCCAGCGGGCCGGTGAAGCCCAGCAGAATGCCGATTTTTGTGTCTTCTGCATGCGCGCCGGTGGCGAGCAAAGCTACGGCCGTTGTGGCCATCAATATTTTTTTCATTTGGTTCTCTCCCTTAGTTGAACTCTCGTTCTGATCGAACGTTAGGTCGTGGTTTCGAAAAAGAAAAGGCGATTTATCAAGTGTTCTGCGCGGGCGGCTTTTCGCGTGTGCCGAGTGGGATGCTGGAAATGGGTGGCACGCTGGCTATGTCTTGTTCCAAGCCCCCATGCTCAAAGGAGCCTGCCCATGACATCCGCCAAACACTTCGCGACCGCCACTTTCATCGGCCTTAGCAGCCTCTGCGCCGCAGGCGCGGTGAGCGCCCAGAGCAGCCTGACGATCACCCCCATGGCCGAGGATCTAGAGGCCCCTTGGGGCATCGCCCCCATGCCCGGTGGCGGTCTGCTGGTGACCGAGAAGGCCGGACGTTTGATCTACCAAAAAGACGGCGCACGGCATGAGGTATCGGGCCTGCCGCAGGTGGCCGTGGTCGGGCAGGGCGGCCTGTTGGACATCACCCTGGCCGAGGATTTCGCGCAGAGCCGCCTGTTGTTCCTGACCTATGCCAAACCCCAAGAAGGCGGCGGCGCGGGCACCGCTTTGGCCAGCGCGCGCCTGTCGGAAGATGGCCGCAGTCTGGAGACCCTGACCGAGCTTTTCGCCATGAAACCGGGCAGCAACGGCGGGCAGCACTTCGGCTCTCGCGTGGTCGAGGCGCCGGATGGCACGCTGCTGGTGACCATCGGCGAACGGGGCGATCGCCCCGCAGCCCAAGAGCGCAGCACCCATAACGGCAGCATCATCCGCGTGAACCGCGACGGTTCGGTGCCCGACGACAATCCCTTTGTCGATATGCCCGATGTGCTGCCCGAGATCTGGTCCTACGGCCACCGCAACCCGCAAGGCGCGGGGCTGGATCTGGAAGGGCGGCTTTGGGTGTCGGAGCACGGGGCCAAGGGCGGCGACGAGGTGAACCGCATCACCAAAGGCACGAATTACGGCTGGCCGGTAATTTCCTACGGGGAGCATTATTCGGGCGCGAAGATCGGCGAGGGCACCTCGAAAGAGGGGATGGCGCAGCCCGAATTCTACTGGGATCCCTCCATCGCGCCTGCGGGGCTGGTGGTCTACTCCGGCGCGCAATTCCCCGAGTGGAAAGGCGATATCTTCGTAGGCTCGCTCAAGTTCGACTACATCGCTCGGCTGAGTGGTGACCCGCTGGAAGAGGTCCAGCAGATCAAAACCGCCGAGACTGCCCGCGTGCGCGATGTCGTCGAAGGCCCCGAAGGTGCGATCTGGTTCATCTCAGAGGGCAATGGCACCGTCTACCGGATCACGCCTTGACCCTCAGGCGGGCTGCCGGGTGGATTGGCTGCCGCGCTCGCGATAGGGCGTGGTTTGATAATGCGCGCGGTAGCATTTAGAGAAATGCGAGGGCGACGCGAAACCGCAGGCCAGCGCCACGTTAATCACGCTCATATCCGTCTGCATCAACAGGTTACGCGCCTTTTGCAGCCGCAGCTCCATATAGTACCGTTTGGGGCTGCGGTTCAGGTAACGCCGGAACAGCCGCTCCAGCTGGCGGGTCGACATGCCAACATCCCGCGCAAGGATCGAAGGGCTGATCGGCTCTTCAATATTACGCTCCATCTGCTGAATGACTTGGCTGAGTTTGGGATGCCGCACACCGATTCGGGTGGGCACCGACAGGCGCTGCGTGTCTTGGTCCGTGCGGATCGACGAATAGATCAGCTGATCCGCTACGGCATTGGCGGTTTCTTCGCCGTGGTCATCGGCGATGAGTTTCAGCATCAAATCCAGAGACGAGGTGCCGCCCGCCGTGGTCAACCGGTTGCCGTCCACCACGAAAACCGATTTCGTCAGGATAACCTCTTCGAATTCCTCGCCAAAGCTGTCTTGATTCTCCCAATGGATCGTCGCGCGTTTGCCATCCAGCAGCCCGGCCTTGGCCAGCGTGTGCGCTGCGGTGCACAGGCCGCCCACCACCAACCCTTTGCGGGCCTCGCGGCGCAACCAGGCCAACAGCTTCTTGGTGGTCGCCGCCTGCACGTCGAGGCCGCCGCAGATCACAATCGTGTCGTCGCGGCCCAATTCCTCTAACCCGCCATCAAGCGCAAAGACCGCGCCGGCCGAGCTTGTGCAGGTCTCACCGCTTTCGCCCACGGCCTGCCATTGATAGACCTCGCGTTCGAGCATGCGGTTGGTGATACGCAGGCATTCCACCGCCGAGGCAAAGCTCAGCAGGGTGAAATTCTCCAACAGCACAAAGACGAAGCGCCGCGGCTTGTCGGTCTGGGGGGGCATGCGGGTGGCCGGGCGCGGTTGGGACATCACGGCGTCTTTCTATTCAGGTCGTCTCTGCCGACATGTGCCATGGCCGCCAGAACTTGCCAAAAACATTGCCCACGGGCCTCACGCCACGTCAATAGGGCGCATTTCGGTTCTGGTCACTTTACCCGCGCCTTTGTATAGAGAAAGATCACGAAGCGCCGACACTCGGCGCTGTGGAGCGGAGTAGAAAGATGACAGACTGGAGCACCTCGAGCTGGCGCAGCAAACCGCGCGTCCAGATGCCCGATTACCCTGACCAAGCCGCATTGCAAGCGGTTGAGGCACAGCTGGCACGCTATCCGGTCCTCGTTTTTGCGGGCGAAGCACGCCGACTGAAGAAACATCTGGCCGCCGCTGGCCGTGGCGAAGCCTTCCTTTTGCAGGGCGGCGATTGCGCCGAGAGCTTTGAGCAGTTCAGCTCGGACGCCATTCGCGACACGTTCAAAGTGATGTTGCAGATGGCCATCGTGTTGACCCATGGTGCCAAAGTACCGGTGATCAAACTGGGCCGCATGGCCGGTCAATTCGCCAAACCGCGCAGCGCGCCGACCGAAGTGGTCGATGGTGTGGAACTGCCCAGCTACCGCGGTGATATCATCAACGATCTGGCCTTTAGCGAAGCGGCCCGCATTCCGGACCCGCAAAAGATGCTGCGCGCCTACACGCAGGCCGCCGCCACGCTGAACCTTTTGCGGGCCTTCTCGACCGGGGGCTATGCGGATGTGCATCAAGTCCACGGCTGGACCCTGGGCTTCACCGATGACGAAAAGGCCGAGAAATACCGCGAGATCGCGAACCGCATCTCTGACACCCTGGATTTCATGGCCGCCGCTGGCGTGACCGCGGAAACCGCGCACACGCTGCAATCGGTGGAATTCTACACCAGCCACGAATCCCTGCTGTTGGAGTATGAAGAGGCGCTTTGCCGCCGCGACAGCCAAACTGGCAAATGGTTGGCAGGCTCGGGCCATATGATCTGGATCGGCGACCGCACACGGCAGCCAGACGGCGCGCATGTGGAATTTGCCCGTGGTGTTCAAAACCCCATCGGCCTGAAATGCGGCCCCTCGATGACCAGCGATGACCTCAAGCAGTTGATGGCCAAGCTGAACCCCGAGAACGAAGAGGGCCGTCTCACCCTGATCTCGCGCTTTGGTGCGGGGCAGGTGGGCGATCACTTGCCGCGTCTGATCAAGACCGTGCAGGAAGAGGGCGCGAATGTCGTCTGGACCTGTGACGCGATGCACGGCAACACGATCAAATCCTCGACCGGTTACAAGACCCGGCCGTTTGATTCCGTGCTGCGCGAAGTGCATGAGTTCTTTGCCGTGCATAACGCCGAAGGCTCTGTCCCCGGTGGTGTGCATTTCGAGATGACCGGCCAAGACGTGACCGAATGCACCGGCGGTGTGCGGGCGGTCAGCGACGAAGACCTGTCGGACCGCTACCACACCGCCTGCGACCCGCGCCTTAACGCCAGCCAATCGCTGGAATTGGCGTTCTTGGTTGCCGAAGAACTGTCGAACCGCCGCACGGCACAGACAGCGCGGGCAGCTGGGTAACAGACGCGGCCTTGGCCGACCCACGATGAGATCAACGCCGCCCCGCATAATGCAGGGCGGCGTTTTTTACGTTCGAAGGGCAGGTTTGCGCGCTATTCCTGTTCTGACTGCACCAGACGCAGGTAGGGCGGCAGATCTCCCATCTTGGCACTGGTGAAGCTGGCTTTTCCCTCTGCAAATCCGGTTTCCCTTGGCAAAGTTGATTGTTGCAACGGAGCGGCATAGCGCAACGCTCTGGTCGCTCCGCCAATGCCGCTGCGCCGTGTCGCTTGCGCCAGATCGAAACGCCGCGGGGTTTGGCCGACCTCGCCCTGCACGACCAGACAGCCCAGCACCCGGCTGACATCGCCCAGATCGCTTTTAAGCGGCAAAAGCAGCATGCGCCCTGTCAAAGCCGGTCGCCCATAGGAGGCAGCCGCGCTGAGATGCAGGGTGGTTTGACCGGGCAGTTGAAAAACCTCTTCCAGCGCCTCGCTGACGCGGGGACGCGATTGCGTGCCGAAAAAGGCGGTGATTGGCATGCCCCGCACCTCCATCCCCATAAGGTCGCGCAGATGGCCGCCCGCGATACGCAACCGCCCAACACCCACCGCGACACGTTCAAGGATAAAGGCGTATTCCAGCGCGGCCTCTATTCCGCGCGGGTCGATATCGGACCGCCGCGGCATCAATCTGTTGCCACGCAAGGCTTCCCAATAGGCTTCGACCTGCGCCAGCGGGCCATAGCCAACATGCGTCCGATGATCTGACATGGCGACAACATTCTGCGCGGTGTGGCCGGTATTGCCCATTGAAACTCACCCATAAGGACTTGGCCAATACAGCAGCCGTTTTTGAAACGACAGCGGCACAATGCGGCCGAAATGATTACCAAATCATTAATACCGCAGGCGGTTAAGGAATTCGTCATGCTTTCGCTGAAGTGGTTAACGCGTGAGCCAAGGGATCCGCCGGGCCGAGGGGGCGGGGGCTTGCCCCTCGCGGGGGTTTCGCCGTAAGGCAGGACATGACCGCCCTTGCAAGGAACGCGCCGATGATCAGGTCCATGACAGGTTTCGCCTCTGCCTCCGGCGCTTTGGAGGGTTGGAGCTGGTCTTGGGAGCTGCGCGCGGTCAATGGCAAAGGGCTCGACCTGCGGCTGCGCGTGCCCGATTGGGTCGAGGGGCTTGAGGCCGCCCTGCGCAAGCAGATTTCGGCGGAGGTGGCGCGGGGCAATATCACCTGCAACCTGCGCATCTCCTCGGCTGAGAGCGACGGCAGCTTGCAGGTCAACGCGGCGCATGTCGACACGCTGCTGACCGCCCTGCATGAGATTGAGGCCCGCGCGATGGATGCCGGTGTGTCGCTCGCGCCTTCGCGGGCAAGCGACATTCTCACCATGCGCGGCGTGCTGGAACAGGCCGAGCAGGCACAGGACATCGACGCGCTGCGCGACGCTTTGCTGTCGGAAATGCCCGCCTTGCTGCGCGACTTCAACGCCATGCGTGAGCAGGAAGGCGCGGCGCTGGCCGCGGTGATGCAGGACCAGTTGACCGAGGTCGAAAACCTTGCCGCCGAAGCCGCCGCTTTGGCCGAGGCGCGCCGCGAAGACAGCGCCACCAATCTGCGCCGCAACCTCGCGCGGGTGCTCGACAACAGCGAAGGCGCGGATGCCGACCGGGTGGCGCAGGAACTGGCCTTGATCGCGGTCAAAGCCGATGTCACCGAAGAGATCGACCGCCTCGCTGCCCATCTCGCTGCCGCCCGCGCGCTGATCGGGCAGGGCGGGCCGGTGGGGCGCAAGCTGGATTTCCTGATGCAGGAGTTCAACCGCGAAGCCAACACGCTCTGCTCCAAGGCGCAGAGCACGGAATTAACGACTGTCGGTCTGGCCCTGAAGGCGGTGATCGACCAAATGCGCGAACAAGTGCAAAATGTGGAGTAAGACGTGACCGACCCAAGCCGACGCGGCCTTCTGATCATTCTCAGTTCCCCCTCTGGGGCGGGCAAATCGACCATGGCCCGCGCCCTGCGCGCATGGGATCCGACGATTAACTTCTCGGTCTCCGCCACCACCCGCGCCCCCCGTCCGGGCGAGGAGGACGGCACCGATTACCGCTTTGTCGGCGAGGAGCACTTCCGTCAGGCCGTGGCCGAGGGCGAGATGCTGGAACATGCCCATGTCTTCGGCAATTTCTATGGCTCGCCCAAGGCGCCCGTGCAGGCGGCGATCGATCAGGGACAAGATATCCTCTTTGACATCGACTGGCAGGGCGCACAGCAGATCCGCAACTCGGATCTAAACACCCACACGCTGTCGATCTTCCTGCTGCCGCCCTCGATCACCGAGCTTAAACGCCGTTTGGAAAGCCGTGGGCAAGACGATGCCGAAACGATTGCCAAGCGCATGGGCAAAAGCTGGGACGAGATCAGCCACTGGGATGGCTATGACTTCGTGCTGGTGAATGACGACCTTGATCAGACCGAGGCGCGGCTGAAATCCATCATCACCGCCGCGCGGCTCCGGCTGAGCCAACAGCCCGCGATCAAGGACCATGTCCGCCGTCTGCAATCTGAATTTGAGGAGTTGAAATGACCCTTTACGCCCTTGCCGATGCCCGCCCCGATGTCTCTCCCGATGCTTGGGTCGCGCCGGATGCCAATGTGATCGGCAAAGTCACACTCGGGCCTGAAGCTTCTGTCTGGTTCGGCAGCACCCTGCGCGGCGACAATGAGATGATCACCGTGGGACGCGGCAGCAACGTGCAAGAGAATTGCGTCTTTCACACCGATATGGGATATCCGCTGACCGTGGGCGAGGATTGCACCATCGGTCATAAGGTCATGCTGCACGGCTGCACCATTGGCGACAACAGCTTGATCGGCATGGGGGCCACGGTGCTGAATGGGGCCAAGATTGGCAAGAACTGCCTGATCGGGGCAGGGGCGCTGATCACCGAAAACAAGGTGATCCCCGATGGGTCACTCGTTATGGGCGTGCCGGGCAAAGTGGTGCGCGAACTTGATGCACAGGCGATTCAACAGTTGACCGCCAGCGCCAAACACTATGCCGAAAACGCCGCGCGCTTCCGTCGCGATCTTGAACCGCTCTGACATGGGCAACACCGCCGTGACCCTTGCCGATGTGGTGGCGGCGCTGCCGCTGCCAAGCGTGGCCATCAACGCCGAAGAGCGGATCACCGTTCTGAACGCCCCCGCCGAAGATTTGCTGGGCAAGGGGCTACTGGGCCGCCACTTTGTCACCGCGCTGCGCCAGCCGGGGCTGGTCGAAGCGGTGGAGCGGTGTCTTTCGGGGGCAGGGCCCTGCCAAGCGCGTTTCACCAGCATTGGCGGCGAACACGGCACCACCTATGACGTCAGCCTGCGCCCGGTGGGCAACCACGGGATTGTCCTGCTCAGCTTCAACGATATAACCGAGATGGCCCAGGCAGGCCAAATGCGCCGCGATTTCGTGGCCAATGTCAGCCACGAGTTGCGCACCCCGCTGACCGCGCTCATCGGATTTATCGAAACGCTGCAAGGCCCGGCGCGTGATGACACGGCGGCGCGCGAGCGTTTTCTGGGGATCATGGCGCAGGAAGCCGAGCGGATGAACCGACTGGTGGGCGAGCTTTTGTCGCTCAGCCGGGTCGAGGCCGAAGAGCGCGTGCGCCCGGAAGTGCCGATTGACCTGCGCGATGTGCTGCGCGGCACCCTGCGCAACCTCGCCCCGCTGGCGGTGGATAGCAACGTGACATTGGCGCCGACATTGGGCGATGCCCCGGCGCTTGTGCTGGGGGATGCGGACCAATTGGTGCAGGTCTTTACCAATCTTATCGAGAACGCGATTAAATACGGCGGGCGCGACAACAGGGTCGAGATCTCGGTCAAAAGCACGGCCCATGACCCGGCGATGCGCGGCCCGGCGGTCTATGTCAGCGTGCGCGACCATGGCCCCGGCATTGATGCGATTCACCTACCACGCCTGACCGAACGGTTTTACCGCGTCGACAGTCACCGCAGCCGCGCGCTTGGGGGGACGGGGTTGGGTCTGGCCATCGTCAAACACATCATGAATCGCCACCGCGGACGCCTAAAGGTGACCAGCACCCCCGGCGAAGGGGCCGAATTCCGCGTGATTTTGCCGATGAAAACGGAATCTGACTAAATTTTGCAGAAATTTGGTGATTCAGGCCGACTGTCATGAAACTGTAACGTTGCTGTCACAAAAGCACAGCACCGCCTTCATAGACGGGGCGCAGATCACCATGGGGTGGTCACCAATTCGCATCTGACAGGAGATATCATGTCACTCGCAAAACTCACCACTTCCGCCCTGGCGATTGCCGCCGTATCCGCAACTGCCGCTGCCGCGCGTGACCAAGTACAGGTTGCCGGTTCCTCGACCGTGCTGCCCTATGCCTCCATCGTCGCCGAAGCCTTTGGCGAAAACTTTGACTTCCCGACACCGGTCGTGGAATCGGGCGGCTCTTCGGCTGGCCTCAAGCGTTTCTGCGAAGGCGTGGGCGAGAACACCATCGACGTGGCCAACGCCTCGCGCCAGATCAAAGAAGCCGAAGTGGCGGCCTGTGCCGAAAACGGCGTGACCGACATTATCGAAGTGCGCGTCGGCTATGACGGCATCGTCTTTGCCTCCGACATCAACGGCGAAACTTTTGAGTTCACGCCGGTCGATTGGTACAAAGCCCTGAGCGCCAAGGTTGTCGTAGACGGCGAAGTGACTGAAAATCCCTACACAACTTGGGATCAGGTCAACCCCGACTTCCCCGCCCAACCGATCCAAGCCTTCGTTCCCGGCACCAAGCACGGCACGCGCGAAGTGTTCGAAGACAAGGTGATCCTCGCGGGCTGCGAAGAAACCGGCGACTTTGAGGCCTTCCTCGAAGCGGCGGACGGCGACAAGAAAGCCGCCGAGAAAGAGTGCATCAGCCTGCGCACCGATGGTAAATCCGTCGACATCGACGGCGACTACACCGAAACGCTGGCACGCATCGAAAGCAACCAAGACGGCATCGGCGTCTTTGGTCTGGCCTTCTATGAGAACAACACCGACAAGCTGCAGGTTGCCACCATGGGCGGCGTTGAGCCAACCACCGAGAGCATCGCCTCGGGTGACTACCCAGTCTCGCGCCCACTGTTCTTCTACGTCAAGAAAGCCCACATCGGCGTGATCCCCGGTCTGAAAGAATACGCTGAGTTCTTCGTTGCAGACGAAGTTGCTGGCCCCGACGGCCCGCTGGCCGAATACGGTCTGGTGTCCGACCCCGAGCTGGCCGACACCCAGTCCGTGGTTGCCGACGAGACCGTCATGGGCAGCGGTTCCTAAACCTAACCTAAACGACGCCGGGGGCGGGCAACTGCCCCCGGTTTTTCGCTTTTTGATCCACCGGGGGACATGTGGGACAAATACTGACAACAGGCGCGGTGCTGCCACTGGTCATCCTGATCGCGGCTTTGGCACTGGGCGGCTACTTCCTTGCGCGGGGTCGGGCTTTGGCCTCTGCCCAAGGCGACAGCCGCAATCTGCATTCGCTGCCAAGCTATTACGGCTATAACGCGGTGATGAGCGTGGCAGTGCCCGCGCTTTTGGTTCTGGGCCTCTGGCTGCTGGTGCAGCCGATGCTGGTGCAATCTTCGGTGGTCGACATGATCCCTGCCGAGGCTGTGCCCGAAGGATCTTCCGTTAACCTGATCATGAGCGATGTACGCCGGTTGGCCGATGGGCTGGATGCGGCGGTCTCTGCCGGTGCTCTCAGCGCAGGCGACGCGACGGACCTATCTGCCGCGGACGATCTGCGCGCATGGCTGGCCGAACGCGGCGTCGCCATCGGGGCCGAGATCAGCCCCGAAGTCCTCGCTGCCGCGCAGGCCTACCGCGAGATGACGGCCACGGGCAATTTCTGGCGTAACATTGTCGTCGCACTCATCGCCTTGATCGCGCTTTTTCTGGTGCTGCGCGAAACCGATGCCGAATTCCGCGCGCGCAACCGGGTCGAGGGTGGCATCAAAGCGCTGCTGATCCTTGCGGCCTCCCTCGCGATCCTGACCACCGTGGGCATTGTGCTGTCGATGCTGTTCGAGACGATCAACTTCTTCAACCTGCATCCGTGGACCGATTTTTTCTTCGGCTCGTCTTGGGCGCCGAACTTTCGCGGGGACAGTGACCTGTCGATCCTGCCGCTGCTTTGGGGGACGCTCTATATCTCTTTCATCGCGCTGCTGGTGGCTGTGCCCATCGGGCTCTTCGCCGCGATTTACCTAAGTGAATATGCCGGTCCCAAAGTGCGCGCCACAGCCAAGCCGCTGCTGGAGATCCTCGCTGGTATCCCCACCATCGTTTATGGTCTCTTCGCGCTGCTGACGGTTGGGCCGTTCCTTGTGCAAGTCTTTGGCCGGGGGGATGCGGGGCTGCTGGGCGTTGACTGGATGTCTGGCGCGACCTCGGTCCTGACCGCTGGTTTGGTCATGGGCATCATGCTGATCCCTTTCGTCTCCTCCCTGTCGGACGACATCATCAACGCGGTGCCCCAGTCGCTGCGCGACGGCTCCTTCGGCTTGGGTGCCACCCAGTCTGAGACGATCCGTCAGGTCGTGATCCCCGCCGCTTTGCCGGGCATCGTCGGGGCCGTTTTGCTGGCCGCCAGCCGCGCCATCGGTGAGACGATGATCGTCGTGCTGGGGGCAGGGGCCATCGCCCGCATCTCGGCCAATCCGCTGGAAGCCATGACCACCATCACAACCCGCATCGTTAGCCAGTTGACCGGGGACAGCGATTTCGCCAGCCCAGAAACGCTGGTGGCCTTTGCCCTTGGCCTGACCCTCTTCGTCCTGACCTTGGGCCTAAACGTGCTGGCCCTCTACATCGTGCGTAAATACCGGGAGCAGTACGAATGAGCGATATCCCCAACCCCGCAGCCCCTTTTGCAGACCCGCGCGGTGCGTCCCTGCTGGTGCAAGACGGGCGGACCAAACGCCGCAACGCCGCCGAGGGCCGTTTCAAGCTCTATGGTATCATTGCAATCTTCATCGGCCTGCTGATGCTGCTGACGCTGCTTTTCACCATCATCTCGCGCGGTACCGGCGCGTTCCAGCAGACCTATGTGACGCTTTCCGTGCCACTTCTCGAGGACAAGCTCGACAAGAACGGCAACCGTGATCTGGAAGACATTAAAAAGGTCTCGACCTTCGGCTATTCACCTTTGCTGAAAGCGGCCTTTGAAAACAAGGTCGAAGCGGCGGGGATCGAGACTGATCTCAAGTCGAAAGACATGGCTGACATCCTGTCGAAAGACGCCGCAGCACAGCTTCGCGATCATGTTCTGGCGAACCCAGAGTTGATCGGGACCGCCGCCGAGTTCGAGTTCCTGACCAATAGCCGCGTCGATGGCTATCTCAAGGGCCGCGTGACCCGCGAAAGCATCGCCAATGACAAGAACATCAGCGCCGAACAGCTTGATTTTGTAGATGTTTTGATTGCTGACGGCAGCCTCGAAAAGCGCTTTAACCTCGACTTTATCACCGGGGCTGACGCCTCTGACGCGCGGCCCGAAGCGGCGGGCATGGGGGTGTCGATGATCGGTTCCTTTGCCATGATGCTGGTGGTGCTGGTGCTGGCGCTGCCCATCGGTGTCGCGGCCTCGATTTACCTCGAAGAATTCGCCCCCAAGAACTGGATCACCGACATCATTGAGGTGAATATCAGCAACCTCGCGGCGGTCCCGTCGATCGTCTTTGGTATCCTCGGCCTTGCGGTCTTCATCAACTACATGCACCTGCCGAACTCTGCGCCCTTGGTCGGTGGTCTGGTGCTGACACTGATGACGCTGCCGACGATCATCATCTCGACCCGCGCCTCGCTGAAATCCGTGCCACCTTCGATCCGGGATGCGGCGCTTGGGGTAGGGGCCTCGAAAATGCAATCGGTGTTCCACCATGTGCTGCCCCTCGCCGCACCGGGCATCCTGACGGGGACGATCATCGGGCTTGCCCAAGCCCTTGGCGAAACGGCACCTTTGCTGCTGATCGGCATGGTGGGCTTCATCGCCTCCAACCCGCCGGAAAGCATCGCCGAAGGGCTGATGGCCCCGAACTCCGCCATGCCGGCCCAGATCTACGAATGGGCCAAACGCGCCGACCCGGCCTTCTACGAACGTGCTTGGGGCGGTATCATCATCTTGCTGGTGTTCCTGATCACGATGAATGCCATCGCCGTGCTGCTGCGCCGCCGCTTTGAGCGACGCTGGTAAACAAAGGACGGGACCCATGAAAGACAACAGATATTCGGAGAGTGACGTGACAACCCAACCCGTCAAGATCGCGGCCCGCAATGTGCAGGTCTACTACGGTGACAGCCACGCCATTCGCGACGTGGACATCGACATCAACGACAAAACCGTGACCGCCTTTATCGGGCCCTCGGGCTGCGGCAAGTCGACTTTTCTGCGGTGTATCAACAGGATGAACGACACAATTGATGCGGCCCGCGTGACCGGTGACATCCGTATCGACGGCGAAGATATCTATGACAAGCGTGTCGATCCGGTGCAGCTGCGCGCCAAGGTGGGCATGGTGTTCCAAAAGCCGAACCCGTTCCCCAAGTCGATCTATGACAATGTCGCCTATGGCCCGCGCATCCACGGGCTGGCGCGCAACAAGGCCGATCTGGACGATATCGTCGAGCAAGCCCTGCGCCGTGGGGCAATCTGGAACGAGGTGAAGGACCGTCTGCACGCGCCGGGCACTGGCTTGTCGGGTGGACAACAGCAGCGTCTGTGCATTGCCCGCGCCGTGGCCACAGAGCCAGAAGTCCTGTTGATGGACGAACCATGCTCCGCGCTTGACCCGATCGCCACCGCGCAAGTCGAGGAATTGATTGACGAATTGCGTCAGAACTATTCC
Organism: Sulfitobacter sp. W002; assembly: GCF_025142135.1. Lineage (NCBI taxonomy): Bacteria > Pseudomonadati > Pseudomonadota > Alphaproteobacteria > Rhodobacterales > Roseobacteraceae > Sulfitobacter > Sulfitobacter sp. W002. The sequence continues at coordinate 1,944,089 of NZ_CP081126.1, forward strand.
GTCGTGATCGTCACACACTCCATGCAGCAGGCCGCACGGGTGAGCCAGAAAACCGCCTTCTTCCACCTTGGCAACCTTGTGGAATTTGGCGACACCGACGATATCTTCACGCGCCCCCAAGACCCGCGCACCGAAAGCTACATCACCGGCCGTATTGGATAATATCATGTCAGATCAACACATTGCATCAGCATTCGACCGCGATCTGGAAGCGGTTCAGGCCCAGATCCTCAAAATGGGCGGCTTGGTCGAAGACGCCATCCGCCGCGGTGCCCAATCACTTGAAACCCGCGACGAAGAGCTCGCCAATGAGGTGCGGGCAGGGGACAAGGCCATCGACGGGCTGGAAGAGCAGATCAACGAAAGCGCCGCCCGCGTCATCGCTTTGCGTGCGCCCACGGCCATTGACCTGCGGCTGACATTGAGTGTCATCAAGATTAGCGCCAATCTCGAACGTATTGGCGACTATGCGAAAAACATGGCCAAGCGCAGCAGCGTGCTGAACCAGATGGAGCCGGTCAGCGACAGCACCGGTGCGATCCGCCGCATGGCCGGCGCGGTGGAAGCGATGCTGAAAGACGCGCTTGATGCCTATATCCAGCGCGACGCCGATCTGGCGCGTGACGTGATCACCCGGGACGAAGATGTCGACCAGATGTATAATGCGCTGTTCCGCGAATTCCTGACCTTCATGATGGAAGACCCGCGCAGCATCACCGCCTGCATGCACCTGCATTTTATCGCCAAAAACGTCGAGCGTATGGGCGACCATGTCACGGCCATCGCAGAACAGGTCGTCTATCTGGTGACCGGTGAGACGCCTGAGGACGACCGGCCCAAGGCCGACCGCACCTCGATCACCACGAAGGACTGAACCGATGGACGTGACCCGACCACAGGTTTTGCTGGTAGAAGACGAACCCGCGCAACGTGAGGTATTGGCCTACAACCTCGAAGCCGAGGGCTTTGAGGTTCGGCGCGCCGAGGATGGTGAAGAAGCCATGCTGCTGGTGTCAGAGGCCGCACCTGATCTGGTAATCCTCGATTGGATGATGCCCTTGATGAGCGGCATCGAAGTCTGCCGCCAGTTGAAGTCGCGAGAGAGCACTCGGCATATCCCGGTCATCATGCTCTCAGCGCGATCCGAGGAAGTGGACACCGTGCGGGGTCTTGAGACCGGCGCGGATGACTATGTGATCAAGCCGTACAACCTGCGCGAACTCATGGCGCGGGTCCGTACGCAGTTGCGGCGCACGCGACCAGCAGCCGCAGGCGCGCTGCTCAGCTTTGATGACATCCAGCTTGATCCAGAACGCCACCGCGTAAGCCGTGCGGGCAGTGAACTGAAACTTGGGCCGACAGAATACCGGCTGCTGACAACGCTGCTTGAGAAACCCGGCCGCGTGTTCAGCCGCGACCAGTTGCTCGACCACGTTTGGGGCCGCGATATCTATGTCGACACGCGCACTGTGGACGTTCACATTGCACGACTGCGCAAGGCGTTAACCCGTGAAGGCGGTGGTGATCCAATCCGTACCGTACGGGGCGCGGGCTACGCCTTGGGCTAAGGCATTCGGTTCACCCTTAGGATGCCATTTATTTACATAATACTGATTATGCGTTTCACATATTACGGTATCGGCCCCGTTGTTGCGATCTTCTCGCCACAGTAGCACCTCAATGCCACCTGACGCTGGACAGCGCCAGTTTCGCTCCGCTAACACTATCTAGATGTTTTAAAGCGAGTGATTATGGCCTCTGTACTTATTTTGAACGGCCCGAACCTGAACCTGTTGGGCACGCGGCAGCCTGAGGTCTATGGCAAGACGACCTTGGCGGATGTCGAAGCTCTCTGCGCGGCGGAAACCGCGCGGCTGGGGTTGGAGATGCAGTTTGCGCAGTCCAACCACGAAGGCGCATTGATCGACATGATACATGAGGCACGTGGCCAACATGCGGGCATCATTCTGAATGCTGGCGCCTATACGCATACGTCGATCGCGCTGATGGATGCCATTGCCTCTGTCGAGCTGCCTGTGGTCGAAGTGCATTTGAGCAATATCCACGCCCGTGAGAGCTTTCGCCATAGGTCCTACATCGCCCCTGTGGCCATCGGACAAATCTGCGGTTTCGGTGTACACGGCTATGTTTTGGCCATCCAAGCCCTTCAACGTTGTATTGTAAGCTAATGAATTTGCGCGATTATCTTCATCAAATCGCGCATAGCCCGACAATCGAAGAACTCTGGGATGCCCATACACGACAGATGGCTGACTATGGGTTTGACCGGCTGATCTACGGGTTTACGCGCTACCGAACGCCGACTTCGCTGGGGGATCCGGCGGATTTTGTTATTCTGAGCAATCAAAGCCCGGAGTATCTTAACGGCTATCTTCATAGCGGGCTGTACTTCAACGCGCCTATGCTACGGTGGGCGCTGAACAACGAAGGCGCTTGTAGCTGGGGCGCCCTGCCCGAGATCACGCATGGCGATGACCTGTCGGAATCCGAGAAACGTGTGGTTGATTTCAATGCGCGGATGGAGGTGACCGCGGGCTACACGATCAGTTTCCGCTCAATCTCGGCGCGGTCCAAAGGCGCGATCGCCTTGACGGCACGGCGTGGCCTGATCCAGGACGAGGTCGATGCGATTTGGGACGAGCATGGCGCCGACATTCAGTTGATGAATGAAATCGCACACCTAAAGATCCTCTCCCTGCCCTATAGCAGCCCCAACCGCAGCCTCACGCGGCGCCAGTTGGAGGTGCTGCAATGGGTCGGAGATGGCAAGACAACGCAGGATATCGCCCTGTTGATGGGTCTGACAGCCCCCACTGTCGAAAAGCATCTGCGCCTTGCCCGAGAGGCGCTGTCGGTTGAGACGACAGCTCAGGCGGTGCTGAAGGCCGCTTTTGCGAACCAGATGTTTGTGATGGATCCGTAATATATTAGGGTATGGAATACCTTACTGGCACCTCAGGTAGTAGATGGCCATGGTCCGCCAGTATCGCGGGTGTTCGCATCAACGGTACGACGGGCTCTAAATCCTTGTAATACCAGGGCGCTTTTTGGTCCGCCGGTTTCAGTCAGGTTTATTTTTCACCTGGCTGACCGGATCCCTACCCTTCCCAGATACTCTCTGTTCACGGCCCCTGAGCGTGCTCATTGGCAGCAACGCCGCGCGTATTCTCGCAACGAAAAAAGGGCGGCGCATCGGAATGCACCGCCCCTTATTCAATATGACGAAAAGGCTTAGCCTTTCGCGGCTTTTGCCACTTCTGCTGCGAAGTCTTCTTTGATGACTTCGATGCCTTCGCCAACTTCCAGACGCACGAAACCGGTGATGGTCGCGCCCGCTTCTTCGGCAGCTTTGCCGACGGTCAGATCAGGGTTCACAACGAAGGACTGGTTCACCAGCGTCACTTCGGACATGTACTTCTGCATCCGGCCAGTGATCATTTTCTCGATCACGGCTTCGGGCTTGCCGCTTTCACGAGCGATGTCCATCTGAACTTGCTTTTCTTTCTCGACCACGGCTGGGTCCAGATCAGCTTCGGACAGCGACGCAGGGTTCACAGCAGCGATGTGCATCGCGATCTGCTTGCCCAGTTCCTCGTTGCCACCGTTCATGGCGACCAGAACACCGATCTTGCCCATGCCAGGCGCGGCTGCGTTGTGCACGTAAGAGACAACGGTCTCGCCTTCGATGCTCTGCATGCGTCGCAGGGACATGTTTTCGCCGATTTTGGCGATGGCGTCGGTCAGCGTGGTTTCAACGGATTTGCCATTGATCTCAGCCGCTTTCAGCGCTTCGACATCGTCCACTTTCAGCGCTGCATCGGCGATGTTGCTGACCATGGATTGGAATTCGGCGTTCTTGCCAACGAAGTCGGTTTCGGAGTTCACCTCAACCGCGACACCGCGGCTGCCTTCGACCTTAACAGCCACAAGACCTTCGGCTGCGGTACGGCCGGATTTCTTCGCCGCTTTGGCCAGACCTTTGGTGCGCAGCCAGTCAACAGCGGCTTCCATGTCGCCGTTGCTTTCTGTCAGTGCCTTTTTGGCGTCCATCATGCCTGCGCCGGTGCTGTCGCGCAGTTCCTTGACCATGGATGCTGTGATTGCCATCTCTTGGTTCTCCTTTGGAAATCGGGTACAGGCCCAAGGCCCGCTACTGGTGGAAATCGGGGCAGGTTACCCTGCCCCGTGTTTCAAGTCCGTGACGCTTAGCCTTCGGCTTTTGCGACGGTCTCTTTCTTGGATTCGATGTCCAGCGGCGCGTCTTTGCCCATGGCATCGTCATGCAGGGTCTCTTCGGAAGCGTTGCCGATTTCGACGCCGGTGCTTTCTTCGCTTACGGCTTCTTCTTCGGGGGCTTCTTCCATGGCGCCCAGATCAACGCCTGCCGCACCTAGCTGAGCGGACATGCCGTCCAGAGCGGCGCGCGATGCCAGATCGCAGTAAAGCGAGATGGCGCGTGCCGCGTCGTCGTTGCCGGGGATGATGTAGTCAACGCCGTCGGGCGAGCAGTTGGTGTCAACCACGGCCACAACTGGGATGCCCAGTTTGTTGGCTTCGGCGATGGCCAGTGCTTCTTTTTTCACGTCGATGACGAAAAGCAGGTCAGGACGACCGCCCATTTCGCGGATGCCGCCCAGCGATGCTTCCAGTTTGTACTGGTCACGCTCCATACCAAGACGCTCTTTCTTGGTCAGGCCTTCAAAGCCGCGCTCGGACTGCTCATCGATGTTTTTCAGACGGTTGATCGACTGCGAAACGGTCTGCCAGTTGGTCAGCGTGCCGCCGAGCCAACGGTGGTTCATGTAATACTGTGCGCATTTCTCTGCGGCTTCGGCGATCGGCTGAGCAGCCTGACGCTTGGTGCCAACGAAGAGAACGCTGCCGCCTTTGGCGACGGTGTCACGGATGACTTTCAGCGCATCGTCCAGCATAGGGACGGTTTGCGTGAGGTCCATGATGTGGATGCCGTTGCGCGCGCCGTAGATGTACGGGCCCATGCGGGGGTTCCAGCGCTGTGTCTGGTGACCAAAGTGTACGCCTGCTTCAAGCAGTTGGCGCATGGAGAACTCAGGAAGAGCCATGTCTTTATACCTTTCCGGTTTAGCCTCATCGGGGGTATGACAGCGTCATGCTGCCAACCGGCGGACGTTTTGGGATTTCTCCCCAAAAGGCCCAACCCCGACTGCGGGTTCAAGTGAGGCGCATATATGCCAGCGCGCGCCGCAGCGCAAGGGGCTTATTGCAGGCCCGACCGGGGATCAGCATGCCTTGCCCGCACGATCGCCTCGCAATGTTGCGCCAGCGCCTTGCGCCCGGCGAAATCGGCTACCGGCAGCGGCGGGTGATAGACCACCTCGATCGCCCCCTGTTTTCGCGCGGCCAGTGTCGTCAGCAGATGCGCCCCAAAGGACATATCCCCCCACCATCCGTAAAACCGCGGGTCTTCGCCCTGAGGCGCATGGTAGATCACACTCACCGGCTGAACCGCGATCTCGTCACGCAAGGCCGGATCGAAAAAAGCCTCGAAAAGCGTTGTTTTGAAGGGCAGCACTTGCAGCCCGTCGGTGCTGGTGCCCTCGGGGAAGAACAGCAGCTTATGCCCCGCCAACAGGCGTGTCCGAAAAACCTCTGTCTGGCTGCGCGCTTCGGCCCGGTCGCGGCGGATAAAGACCGTCCCCGTGGCCCGTGCCAACCAACCGATGCCGGGCCAGCCCGCGACTTCGGATTTAGAGACGAAATAGATCCGTTTGGCCGCGTTCAGCGCGAAAATATCCAGCCACGACGTATGGTTGGCCACCACCGCGCCGCGCCGCTCCATCGGGGTGCCCCGTCTGACAAAGCGCATGCCAAGCACCCAGAATGCGGCTCGGCATACCATTTGCGTGATATGGGGCGTGATGGGCCGGTGCAGGCCGAAAATTGGCCGCTCGATCAGCCGCAACAGCAACAAGACCACCAGCCCGCCAAAGACCAAAAGCGCCAAGAGCACACCGCGCAGCGCCATGCGCAACATCCCCCCGAGGGTCAGGTGCCGCTTGGGCGGTGGCTGGTCGCTGTCCCAGGTCGTGGTCATCCAGCGCCCCCGCCATAGAACCGCGCCTGACGCGCGCTCATCTGCTTCGTATCTAAGATCAGGCAGACATCCGTGGTGTTAAAGGCACGGTCGATATAGGCCCCCTCGCCCACGGTGCCGCCGAGCCGGAGATAGGCTTTGATCAGGCTCGGCACGGCCAGCATGGCTTTGCGCCGGTCAAGCTCGGCCTCAGGGATCAGGTCCATCGGTGTGATTTCACGGGCGCGCACGCGCAGGTCTGCGGGCGCCAAATGCCGGTGATGCAACAGCGAAAGCGGTTCGGCCAAGGCGGCCGTATCCGTGCCGTGAAAGCTTGCCACGCCGAACAGAACCTCGATTTCATGCTCGGCCACATAGCGCCCGAGCGCGGCCCAAAGGTGGTGCATCGCCATGCCGCCCCGATAGACAGGATCAAGACAAGACCGTCCCAATTCCAGTAACTTACGCCCCGAATTCTTCAGCTGCGTCAGATCGTATTCCGTCTCTGAATAGAACCCGCCTGCCCGCGCGGCCATATCCCCGCGCATCACCCGGTAAACGCCCGCAAGCTTGCCATTGCGCAGATCAGTCAAAAGCAGATGATCAAAGTAAGGGTCGAACCGGTCTTGCTCCAGCCCGGCGGTGTGATCCACCATCGGCCCGCCGCCGCCCAGCTCGCGCACGAAGACATCATAGCGGAGCCGCTGCGCGGCCTGCACATCAGCGTCCGTCTGCGCCAGTCTGACCTGAAAATCTGCTGCAACGCCCCGCGGCATCGGCCAATCCTATGCCCGAAATGAAAGTCTTCGCCTGATAGGCAATCGACTGGCAAGGCGCAACAGTTGCAAGGAAAGCGAAAACCGGTTACTCTCCTTATGGTTGCTTAAGGAAAATTTTCTTCCACCGTTAAGGATTTGGAAAGGGTCATCCCTCATCAAAGACCGGCATTAATTCCAAACGAAAGCTGTCTATGACCACCTTACCCTGGTCACGAAAGTTGACCGTCACCTTGCCGCAGATGTTGCTTTGCACTTGGCCCGTGCCCCATTCGGGATGCTGCGGGTGCATGACCAGCATGCCCGGCGTCAGCAGCGCGTTCAGATCATCCATGCCGTTTCCAATCATCCTAAGGGGCCACCATGGACCAGTTTAACATCGACCTGCCCGCGCTGATCGGCAGCCGCATCTGCCACGACTTGATATCGCCAATCGGCGCCATCAACAACGGGCTTGAACTGCTTGAAATGGCTGGCACCGGGGCCGCGCCGGGGCCAGAGCTTGCCCTGATCGGCCAAAGTGTCGAAAGCGCCTCGGCCCGTATCCGGTTTTTCCGCATCGCTTTCGGGGCCGCTGGCGATCAGACCATGGGCCAGAATGAGGTGACATCGATCCTGCGCGATCTCTATACCGCCTCACGGGTTGAGATTGACTGGCAGATCACAAGCCCCCAATCGCGCAACTGCGTGCGAATGGCGTTCCTGTCGCTGCTTTGTATGGAGACGGCTTTGCACCATGGCGGGCGGATCACCATTACCGTTGAGGCTGGCCAATGGCGTCTGCATGTCGAAGCCGACAAGATCGCGATAGACCCCGCACTTTGGGCGCTATTGTCTCAGCCGAATCCGGACCAGTCGCTACAACCTGCGCAGGTTCAATTCGCGCTCTTGCCTATTTTGGCCCAAGCGCAGGGGAAAGAAATCACAGTCAACAGCGCTGTGACGGTCCTCACCCTGTCTTTCTAAGGGTCAGCCGCGCACCGTTCCCGCGCCCCGCACAAGGTACTTAAAGCTCGTCAACTGCGCTGCACCGACGGGGCCGCGGGCGTGCAGTTTGCCCGTGGCGATGCCGATCTCCGCACCCATGCCAAACTCCCCCCCATCCGCGAATTGAGTGGAGGCGTTGTGCATCAGGATCGCCGAGTCCAACCCGTTGAAGAAGTCCGCCGCGGTCTCAGTATTTTCGGTCAGGATACAATCCGTATGACCCGAGCCGTACTGGCGAATATGGGCCATGGCGGTCTGAACATCCGGCACGACGCGCGCCGCCACGATCATGTCGAGGTACTCCTGACCCCAATCCGTCTCGCTGGCCGGAACCGTGCCGGGGATATCCTGCAGCGCCGCATCGGCGCGCACCTCGACACCGGCATCAATCAAGGCCCGGATCACGCCTTGGCCAATGGTCTTGGCGATACCCTCATGGATCAACAAACACTCCGCCGCGCCGCATATGCCCGTGCGCCGTGTCTTGGCGTTCAGCACCACTTTAAGCGCTTTTTCCGGGTCGGCCTCGGCGTCGATATAGATGTGGACGATCCCTTCGAGATGGGCAAAGACCGGGACGCGCGCCTCACGCTGCACCAGCCCAACAAGCCCCTTGCCGCCCCGCGGCACGATCACGTCGATGGTATCGGTCATGGTCAGCATTTCCCGCACCGCCGCCCGGTCGCGTGTCGGCACCAGTTGCACCGCATCCTCGGGCATGCCCGCATCCCGCAACCCCTGCTGCAGGCAGGCGTGGATGGCGCGCGAAGAATGAAAGCTTTCAGACCCGCCGCGCAGGATCACCGCGTTACCGGCCTTGAGGCAAAGCGCACCCGCATCCGCCGTTACATTCGGACGCGATTCATAGATCACGCCGATCACGCCAAGCGGGGTCCGAACACGCTGAATGTTTAGCCCCGAAGGCTGGTCCCATTCGGCGATGATCTCTCCCACCGGGTCTGCCTGCTCCGCGACCGAACGCAGCCCGTCGACCATGCCGCGAATGCGGCCCTCGTCCAGCATCAGCCGGTCCATCATCGCATCCGACAGACCTTTATCGCGAGCAAAGTCGAGGTCCTGCGCATTGGCGGCGATGATCTCGGCCCGGTTCTTCCAAACGGCATCAGCGGCGCTGATCAATGCGGCATGTTTACGCTCTGCCGTGGCACTTGCCAGACGCGCTGCTGCGGCGCGGGCGCGGGCCCCGATATCGGCCATCAATTCAGAGATATTTTCGATGTCGCTCATAGTCTTATGCCCCTGCCTTAATCTTCCGAGCGCCTAGAGCGCCATGTCGTCTCGATGGATCAAGGCCGCCCGCCCGGGATAGCCCAGCAGGGCCTCGATCTCTGCGCTTTTGTGGCCCTTGATCTGCCCGATCTCTTCGGCGGAATAGCGGCTGAGACCATGGCCCACGGCATGCCCCGCCGGGTCGTACATGGCGATGCTGTCACCGCGCTCAAAACGGCCTTCGACGGCTGTCACCCCCGCGGGCAACAGCGATGTGCCCCGCGCCAAGGCCGCGACCGCGCCGGCGTCCACAGTGACCGCCCCGCGCGGTTTCATCGCGGCGATCCAACGTTTGCGCGCGGCCTGCGGATCGCTCTGCGCGCTGAACCACGTGGCATTCGCCCCACCTTCAAGCGCAGTGAGCGGGCGCGAGACGAAACCATCGGTGATCGCCATCGCGCAGCCTGCCGTGGTCGCCGTGCGCGCGGCCATCAGTTTGGTCTTCATGCCACCTTTGGACAAACCCGACCCGGCATCGCCCGCCATCGCCTCAATCTCGGGCGTGATACTGTCGATCACATCATAGCGTTGCGCAGTGGGATCCTGCGAAGGATTGGCGCTGTAGAACCCATCCACATCGGAAAGCAAGATCAACTGGTCCGCCCCCACTGTCACCGCGATCTGCGCCGCGAGACGATCGTTATCGCCAAAGCGGATTTCATCGGTCGCGACCGTGTCATTCTCATTCACGATCGGCACGACGCCAAGCGAAAGCAACTGCTCAAGCGTGGCGCGGCTGTTGAGGTATCGGCGACGGTTGGCACTGTCTTCCAGCGTGACCAAGACCTGCGCGGTCGTGATGCCATGGGGGGCGAGGACCTCTTCGTAAGCCCGCGCTAGGCGGATTTGCCCGACAGCCGCCGCCGCCTGTGCCTGCTCCAGCGCCAAGACAGTCGGCGGGAGGCCTAAAACACCCCGCCCAAGTGCGATGGAGCCCGAGGAAACCAGTACAACGTCGCAGCCCAACCCTTTGAGCCACAACACATCCTGCGCCAATCCGGTCAGCCAGTCCCGGCGCAAATTACCGCTGTCGCGGTCCACCAAAAGGGCGGAGCCGATCTTGATAACGACACGGCGGGCGGTGCTTAGGGTTGCCAAGGCGTGTCTTCCTCGGTGGTACGGAAGCGCAGGCGGTCGTCATCGATGTTTTGGCGCAGGGTCCGCAACACTTCGGTCACGCCTTCACCGGCGACACTGGACATCATCATCACCTCGCCGCCGCAAGCTTTTTCCAAGTCACTCAAACGACTTGCCCGCTCTTCTTCATCCAGCGCATCAACTTTATTCAACACCGTGACGCGCGGCTTTTCCGCCAGATCGCCGCCATAGGCTTCCAGCTCGCCAATGATGGTATGGTAATCTTCCGCCACAGTCTCGGACGTGCCGTCGATCAGGTGCAGCAATACCGCGCAACGCTCGACATGGCCGAGGAACAGATCGCCCAGCCCGCGCCCTTCGGAAGCGCCTTCGATAAGACCGGGAATATCGGCTACGACGAATTCTGTGTTATCGACACCAACCACTCCAAGGTTCGGATGCAGCGTGGTGAAAGGGTAATCCGCGATCTTTGGCCGCGCGTTCGATGTCGTGGCCAGGAAGGTCGACTTACCCGCGTTCGGCAGCCCCAGCAGGCCCACGTCGGCGATCAGCTTGAGCCGCAGCCAGAGCGTACGGTCCACGCCCTCTTGGCCCGGGTTCGAACGGCGCGGCGCTTGGTTGGTGGCGGATTTAAAGTGTAGGTTGCCCCAGCCGCCATTGCCACCACGCGCAAGCTGCACGCGCTGGCCCAACTCGGTCAGGTCGGCGATAACCGTTTCCTGATCCTCGTCGAGGATCTCCGTGCCGACGGGCACACGCAGGATGATGTCGTCGCCATCCTTGCCGGTGCGCTGTTTGCCCATGCCGGGCTGGCCGTTCTTGGCAAAGAAGTGCTGCTGATAGCGAAAATCGATCAGCGTGTTCAGCCCATCCACCGCCTCGGCCCAGACTGAGCCGCCGGTGCCGCCATCGCCGCCATCCGGACCGCCATATTCGATGTACTTCTCGCGCCGGAACGACACACAGCCGCCGCCCCCGGCACCGGATCGGATATAGACTTTGCACAGGTCGAGAAACTTCATGGTCTTGCCTTTCAGGCGCGGGAAACGGAGCTAGAGCTTGCAGCTATAGGTCCATGTGGGTACGGCAGCATCGCGGGCCAAGCAATAGGTTTCCGCGTCGCCGAGATAGACAAAACCTGCGTTGGTCAGCACCTTGGCCGAGGCCGGGTTGTCATGGAAGACAGAGGCAAAAAGCGCGTCATTGCCCAAGGGGTTGGCATCCACCAAAGCCTGCACCGCGTCGGAGGCCAGATGGGTGTTCCAGAACGCCGGGGCGACCCAATAGCCGATTTCGGATTGGTTGCGGTCAAGCCGGGCGAGAGAGATCACCCCCATGACCTCGGAACTCTCCGCGCGGGTGCCATCCATGACCCAGACATCTTCTTCCCGGTCATCCGACATAGCGCGGGTCACATAGGCTTCGACACTGCCCGGCGGCAGCGGATGCGGGATAGAGGATGTCGCATTGGCGACCCGAGGGTCGCTGGCATACATCTCAATCATGCCCATATCCGACCGGCGCACCGGGCGTAGGTCAAAACGCTCTGTCTCAATAACTGGTTGGTTCACAATCGCTTCCAACTGCATCGTCATGTTCCTCCTCCGAACAGACTGGATTGGGGGCTTTGGTCCAAGCTGGCCGCCCCTGCCCCGATGAGGCGCAAACATCGCTTCGGGGCGTTGATACATTCGACATATTCCTCCCTGCCGAATGTAACGACTTTATCAAAATTCGGCCCTGTCCCGCCATGAACGGTAAAACGATCTGACAGGCCGTCGAGCCTTGAACTGAAAAACAAACGCATGGGACATGTCCCGGAAAAAGAAAAGGGACCGGCGGTATCGCCGATCCCTGATTTTTTCAAACCCTTTGGGGTACGGCTTATTCAGCGGCCTCCGCGCGTGGCAGAACCGAAATAAACGTGCGGTTTTTCAGACCCTTGTGGAAGGTCACAGCGCCGTCGACGGTTGCGAAGATCGTGTGATCTTTGCCCATGCCAACGCCGTTCGCTGGCCAAAACTTGGTGCCGCGCTGACGCACGATGATGTTGCCGGGGATAACGGCTTCGCCGCCATATTTTTTCACGCCAAGGCGACGACCTGCTGAGTCGCGCCCGTTACGGGATGAACCGCCTGCTTTTTTATGTGCCATCTCGGTCTCTCCTTAGCCTTTGGTCTTTTCTTTGGCCTGTTCGACCCAGCCTTCACGCTGGATACGGCCTTTGAAAGACAGTTTCTCGTCAACTTCAGCGATATCCGCTTCGGTCCATGCTGCGATTTGAGCGAAGGAGGTGATACCCGCTTCGTGCAGCTTTTTCTCAAGTGCGGGGCCGACGCCGCTCAGCGCCTTCAGGTCGTCCGCGCCGGCTTCCGACATCTTGTCGGCTTTTTCGGCTTTCGGAGCGGCCTTGGTGGCTTTCGCCTTCTTGGCCTTCTTGATCTGGGTCGCGTCGTCGGTCTTGCCAGTGATCGCGGCCACAGCAGAGGCGCTCACGGAACCGGTGCCAACAGCAGCCGATACACCCGACTTATCCGCGCCCGAAGACAGGATGTCGGTGATCTTGATCAAGGTCAGTTTCTGACGGTGACCTTTGGTACGCTTGGAAGAGTGCTTCCGGCGACGCTTGACGAAGTTGATAACCTTTTCGCCTTTGATCTGGTCAACGACTTCGGCCTGAACGCCTGCATCTTTAACCATAGGCGCGCCGAGCACGGGGCTGTCGCCGCCGAGCATCAGAACTTCGTTGAACTGGACTGTTTCACCAGCATTGGCCGCAATACGTTCAACCCGCAGCATATCGCCGGATTGCACTTTGTATTGCTTGCCGCCTGTCTTGATGACCGCAAACATGCGTCTTCCTTTTCTGTCATCCGCGTTCTGTGGCCCCCGCTTGGGAGTTTGTGGATGGCTTTCCGGCCGATCCGCCTCGAACAGCGCGCCCATGGGGCGTCATTAAAAAACAATCCCTAAGACGGATTACCCGCCGGGATGCGGGCTTATCTTCGGAATGGTGGGACAAGTCAAGTAGGTTTTCGCGCTCAATTCTCTGCGCCTGTCAGAGGCTTTCGGCCACCATATTCAGGGCCAGAGCCCGCCCAAGCCCGTAAGAGATATCCTCATAGGCCCGGCCAAACCCGTCGAAAAGCGCCCGGTTGAGGGCACGCCCGGCGCCTGTCTCTGCAAATTGAGCATATTGTGCAATCTCGGCGTCGCGCAGGGGGTGATAGGCCAGCAGCAGATAGGCGTGCATCCAGACAGAGGTGTCTTCGGTAACCGCCTCCAGCTCGGCGCCGACCTCGGCCAAAAGGTCTTCGTCACTGTCTTCCAAGGCGCCACCGTCGCGCATTCCGCGCAGGAACTGGAAATTGCTGTTGAGCGCCGTGCTGACATTGCGGTCAACCATATCGGCGGCGTCGATCAAGCGGCGGATCAGAGCGACCCGTGGATCATGATCCCCGGCCAATACGCCATAGTGCGCCCGCGCGATCTGCTCCACTTCCGGCTCGGCAATGGCGGCACGGCCCGCGTTCTCCAGCCCGACGATCCGACCGCCCAATTCCGTTGAATAGAAGTCAATCGCCTGCTCGACTTCGCCAGAGGTCATCGTCTCTTCCAGTGCCCGGCGCACCATTTCGACCATGCGCCCGGCGTCATGGATGCTTTCGACCTGCATCTGCCAGCCCGGACCGCCTTGCCCGCCCAGCATGTCTTGGTTCAGCATCTCGGCATGGGCCTGCCCCTCGTCACTGAGGATCACCGCCGCTTGCCGAAGCTCCAACAGATCGACAAGCACGGTCATGCGCGCATCGGCCCAAGCGGGCAAAGCCAAAAGCCACAGGAGTGGCGCGAATACCCAAGCCCGCATCAGAGGTCCTGACTGGGCTGCATCGCCGCCAGCCGGGTGGCCACGGCCTCGAAGCGATTGGCCATAATCTCATATTGGACCGCGTTCATCAGCGTATAAACCTGCTGCATCTCGGGATGCTCCAGCGCCTCGGCATAGGCGAGCAGATCGTCATCCGAGAAGGATTGATAGGTGTAGGCCGCGTTGGCCAAAGCATTCGCGGCAATCTGAGCGCCCAGTTCATCGGCCTGCGCGCGCATCGCTTCGCGCAAGTCAGGCTCTTCCATCTGCAATTCGATCACCCCGGCGCCCGCGGCGGCCAAAAGGAAGCGGATTTGCACCTCTTGAATGGCCCGGACCGAGATCTCTTCGACATCGCTGGCGACATTCAAACGTCGCAGTGTTTGCAATCGCGGCGAGCCAATGCGCTCAAGCCCCGCCACAATCGCGGCACCGCTTTCCGCCTTCAGCCCGTCATCCTCGGCCATATGCGCCTTGTTCTCTACGGCCACCAAACGCTGGCCCAGATCGCTCGCATAGAAATCGGCGGCATGATCCAGCAGATCGTCGCTCAGCGTTTCCGAAAGGATATCCATCGCCATGCCGTGCATCAACTCGGTGTCAAAGACATCCCGCACCAGCCGCGACCATTCCGAGCCGAAATCCTCGCTTTGCAACCCCAACATCTCGGGCGCGGAATCGGCTGAGAGGCGAATGCTCTCCAACGCCACGTCAAAGCCGGTCACTTCCAAGAACCGCTCCAACGCGCCGCGCTCCGCCGCCCGCAGCGGCAAGGCAAGCGCGACAAGCAGCATCATCGCCATGACGAAGGGAGCTGCGATCAATCTATTTTGGCGAAACATGGGCTGTCCTTTCGCGGAATTCTGCCTTTAAACTTAGGCTGTACCAGCCCCGGCGCAATGAAAATCCCCAAACTTTCCCTTGATGCGCAAAACCCCTCTTGCCACTGCCTGAAAAGGCGACTAAACGGACCCCCCAGACCCCCGCGGAGAGGTGCCGGAGTGGTCGAACGGGGCGGTCTCGAAAACCGTTGAGCCTTCACGGGTTCCCAGGGTTCGAATCCCTGTCTCTCCGCCACTACCGCCTTGAGAGTAGTGACTTTTTCCCAGAACGGTAATGGATGACGATATGCTGAATATCGCTCAACCCCAGTAGGCGCTGGCGCCTGTTCTAGCCCCTCGCATGCCCCCTCTCAGCACCACCGCCGCCAAGTGACCCCCACACCTCCAATTGATCCAGATCAATGCAGCTTCCCCGTCGCCGCCCCATACTGGCCTTGGTCACATGAGGAGCGCCGCTATGCAAAACACCACACTGACAGTCGTTCTCGGGGTCAACGCCCGGCCCAACCAGCTAGAGAGCCTCGCGCGCGAGGCGCAGATCCATGGCGCCCATCTGATCGTTCTTTTGCTCAGCGAAACCGCTCCGGTGCCGGTCTATTCCATGGGCGTGGGAGAGCTCAGCACCTATTCCCTTCCCGCTGGCTGGCAATCGGATGTGGATGAGGCCCGCGCCGCGGTCGAACAGCAGCGCAAGGAATTCTCGCAGTATCTCAGCGACCAAGGTGCCAGCGCAGATGTCCGCGCGGTCTGTGGTGAAGCCACGGCCCTACGAAACACCGTCGCGCGGGCGGGGTTGACCTGCGATGCGGTAATCATCGGGACGGACCTGCGCGAAGACGCGCGCTTGTTCGAAGACATCGTCCATGCCGCGCTGTTCGATTCCGCCGCCCCCGTCCTGTTGAACATATCGAACCCACAGACGGCTCTGGCCCCGCAATCGGTCTTTGTGGCGTGGAAAGCGGGCCTCCCCGCCACGCGGGCGATCCGGGCGGCCATGCCAAGCCTGCAGGCCGCGCGGGAGGTGACCGTGGCGCTTTTCGATCCGGTCTCGATCTCTGCCTATGACGGGGAAAACCCCGGCACAGATGTCGCGGCATGGTTGACCCACCAAGGGTGCCACGTCGCGGTGCAGCAATACGCAAGCGGCGGAGAGGACATCGCCACCGCGATCGTGAAGCGCGCCAAGGAAACCGGCGCCGAGCTGATCGTCATGGGGGCCTATGACCACTCCCGCCTGCGCGAAAAGGTTTTTGGCGGCACGACCCGCAGCCTGATTGAACAGAGCGCCTTTCCCGTGCTTCTGTCGCACTAATGCCCGCTGATACAAAGGACCTGCTGCATATGCGCCCTTGTCTAACCGCCTTTGTCGGGCTGTCCTGCGCCCTTCTCGCTGCCTGTTCAGACGGGTCTTCCGAAGATGCCGACCGGGTCCGCGAAGGGCAGCGGGTCTATGCAAAGGAATGCGCCGCCTGCCACGGTGCAAGCGGCGAAGGGGCTGGCCCGATGTCGCTGCAGCTTGATGTCGTGCCGCCTGACTTGGCCGGGTTGAAACAGCGCAATGACGGGTATTTCCCGCGCGAATTTGTCAGCCGCTTTGTCATGGGCCAGCTTGCAAAAGACGATCCTGCCTCCCCGATGCCCGACTTTTCCGCCGTTGGGCTGCGCCATGTTTACCCCAATGGCGGCGCGGATGGGGAGGTGCTGGAAACCGATTTCGCCAATCTGCTCGATTATTTGGAAGCGATCCAGTGGTAGTGTAATGGAGATCTGGGGGCAGGCACCCGCCGCGGCCCTGAGCGTCACCCCCTCCATTGCGCCCAAGCCCTTAGCCGCGCTATCGCATGCCCTGCCCCGCATCCCCACAAACGGACCCCGCGCATGAAGATCAACGATGAAAGCCCCGTTCTGCTGGCCCTTCTGGACGCCGCCGTTGACGCCATGGTGGTGGCGGATCGCGCGGGCAATATCCTGCGGGTGAACAAGGCCGCGGCGGCCCTTTTTGGCCATTCGGTCGAGGCGTTGGTAGGGAGAAACGTGCGCATGTTGATGCCGGGGGACATGGCCGTTCAACACGACGGCTTCCTGCGCCACCACCTTGATACCGGCGAGAAACGCATCATCGGCGTGGGCCGCGATGTCGAAGGGCTGCGCGCGGATGGCAGCGTTTTCCCGCTGCACCTGTCCGTGGGCCGCGCGGATATCTCCGGCGAGGTCGCCTTTGTCGGCATCATGCACGATCTGTCGCGCAGAAAGGCCGCCGAAGAGGCCACCGCCCGCTCGCAACGGATGGATGCCATTGGCCAGATGACCGGCGGCATCGCGCATGATTTCAACAACCTGCTGACGGTGGTGATTGGCAATCTGGAACTGCTGGAAATGTCGGAAACCTCTGCCAAAAGCGGCGCGCTGATTTCCGACGCGCTTGAAGCCGCAGAGATCGGGGCGGACCTGACCTCTCGTCTGATGGTCTTTGCCCGCAAAAGCACGCTGAACGCCGCGGTGATCGACCTTAACGCCGAAGTATCCAAGGCCATGGCGATGCTCAAGCGTACCATCCATGGCCATATCGCGGTCGAGACGGCCTTTGCCGAGGATCTCTGGCAAGCCAAGGTGGACGCCACCCAACTCCAGACCGCCGTCTTGAACATCGCGCTCAATGCCCAGGATGCCATGCCCTCGGGCGGGAAAATTACTTTGGAAACCCGCAACATGCAGCTGGATGACACCTATGTCGCACAAGAGATCGGCATCGACATGGGCAACTACATCCGCCTGTCGATCGCCGATACGGGCGCAGGCATGTCCCCCGAAACCCGCACCCGCGCGATGGAGCCGTTCTTTTCGACCAAGCCGGTTGGTCAGGGCACGGGGCTGGGCCTGTCGATGGTTTACGGATTCATCAAGCAATCCGGCGGGCATATTGCGAT
This sequence comes from Sulfitobacter sp. W002, assembly GCF_025142135.1. Taxonomy (NCBI): domain Bacteria; kingdom Pseudomonadati; phylum Pseudomonadota; class Alphaproteobacteria; order Rhodobacterales; family Roseobacteraceae; genus Sulfitobacter; species Sulfitobacter sp. W002. The sequence continues at coordinate 1,961,950 of NZ_CP081126.1, forward strand.
TTACAGCGAATTGGGCAAGGGCACGACGATCAGCCTCTATTTTCCGGCGCTTAAAGACAGCGCACGGGCGCGCCCCGTATTGGGTGAGGACCCCGCGCGGCACGCCGCCATCGGCACCGGCCTGCGCGTACTGTTGGTGGAGGATGACCCGATGGTGCTGCGTCTGTCCGAAACCCGGCTGAGAACGCTGGGATTCGACTGCGTTACGGCAACGACCGGCGATGCCGCTTGGGATATCCTGCAACGGCGCGACGACATTGATGTGGTCTTTACCGATCTGGTGATGCCCGGCGAACTTTCGGGCCATGCCTTGGCCAAACGGGTCGCGCAAGACATGCCCCACCTGCGGATATTGATCACCTCAGGCTTTTCCGAAAACGTCCTGCGCGGAGAGGAGGAGACCCATGCCTTCGCCATCCTGCGCAAACCCTACAGACAGGCGGATTTGGCCGAGGCATTCCGCAGCTTGCTGCAAGATTAATCCGCGCTTTCGGCGGGGCTTTCGGTCAGCACATAGCCGACACCGCGTACCGTCTTGATCAACTGCGGGCGGGCCGGATCACGCTCGACCTTTTTGCGCAGCCGCGCCACTTGGTTGTCGATTGTCCGGTCCAAAGGCGCCCAGTTCTGCCCGTCGATCAGATCCATCAGCCGGTCGCGCGACAGCGGTTTCTTCGCGTGGGTCAGAAAGGCGGCCAAGAGTTTGAAATCAGCCGTGGTCAGATCCCCCTCCTGCCCGTCACGGCCCAGCAGCAGCATCCGGTCGAGGTTGATCTTTAGCCCATCGAGCGTGAGCCACGGGTCGGCGCTTTGCGGCGCGGGGGCCTCCGCCTCGCGTTTGCCACTGCGCCGCAAAACCGATTTCACACGGGCCAAAACCTCTCGCACATGGAACGGCTTGGTCAGATAGTCATCCGCGCCCAGTTCCAGCCCGACAACCCGGTCGATCACATCGTCTTTGCCCGTCACCATGAAGATCGGCACATCATGGTCGCGCTGAAGCTCACGCGCGATGTCCAGCCCGTCTTCGGCGCCGAGGTTGAGATCCAAGGTCACCAGATCAAAGGCTTCCGCCGCAAAGGCCGCCCGCACGCTTTGCGCGTTATGCGCCTCGGTCACAAGGTAGCCATCGCTTTCAAGGCAGCGCCTCAGAAGCGTTCGGATCTTGGCATCGTCATCAACAACAAGGATTTTTTTCGCGGTCACGGCCATCACCCACAAAAGCTGCGCTTGTATAGTCCGCAACCCAAGCGAGCACCACCCGCAGCAGCCCCCCCCTGCGACAAAGCGTTACAAACGGATACAACACCGCAGGTCTTGCTGCGACATGCACCTGAGAATGTGACCGCGCCCCAGAAAGGACGATCGCATGTACGTGACGCTATCCAATGAGTTCACTCCCGCAGTCAAAGTGCCAGAGATACAGCTTTGCCCCCGCGCCCCCGCCGCGCAGACGCCCCGCAAGCGGCAGGCGGTCGGGACGCATCTGTTTCGCGAAGGCGACATCGCCCATCATATCTATGAGATCACCTCGGGCGTCTTTCGCCTGACCCGCGTGCTGGGCAACGGGCGGCGGCAGGTCATCGCCTTTGGCTTGCCGGGCGACATCATCGGCTTTCCCAATGGCGCGCTGCATCACAGCGATTGCGAGGCGATCGAGGCGACGGAGGTGATCGCACACCCCCGCCATTCGCTCGACGATTTCGGCGGAGACAACGACACGCATAAGCGGCTGTTGAACGCCGCCCTGCGTGAGATCTCGGCGATGCAGGATCACTTCATGATGCTGGCCCGCAAATCCGCGATGGAAAAACTCGCGTCCTTTCTGATCACGTTGGCGGAGCGCAACGGGCGGCCGGTCGGCAATCACACCACCTGCGCCCTGCCCATGACACGCGGCGACATCGCCGATTTTCTGGGCCTGACGATCGAAACCGTCAGCCGCACCCTGACCCGCCTGCGCAAGCAGGATATCATCGCGCTTGAAACCTCTCAGACGGTCCTGATCAAGGATATGGACGCGCTGATCTCGGCCTCGCAGGCCGCTGACTGAAAGCAATCTTCCACAGAACCAAAAGCGCGGGTTTCGGCCCGCGCTTCGCGCCTCAGGCCGTTTTGTCCGGCCTAGCGTTCGGCCGGTCCTCCCCGCTCGGCGCCTCTCCATTCTCCAGCAAAATCCGCGCGGCGTCGCCTTCCAGATCATCGTATTGCCCATTGCGCAGCGTCCAAAGACAGGCCGCAAGACCCGCCGCGCCAAGGCAGATGGAGACGGGGATCAGAACGATCAGGATATTCATCGGCGCACCGCATTTAAAACCACGAGGATAGAGGAGGACGACATCACCGCCGCCGCCATCAGCGGGGTGGCGAAGCCCATGACCGCCACCGGGATCGCGACCGCATTGTAGGCCGCGGCCAAGGCCAAGTTCTGCCGGATGCGGCTGCGCGCTCGCCGCGCCAGTCGCAACGTATCCTCCACCGCAGATAGATCACCGCCCAGCATCACCCCGTCCGAGGCGACCCGCGCCGCATCCAGTGCCGTGGCCGGGGCAAGGGACGCATGCGCCCCGGCAAGAGCCGCCGTGTCATTCAGCCCGTCGCCCACCATCAGCACCCGCCTGCCCTGCGCAGCCATATCGCGGACCAGATCGGCCTTATCCTCAGGCCGGACGGCGGCATAGACTGTGGCAATGCCCAATGTACGGGCCAAGATAGCCGCCCGCTGCGCGGTATCGCCGGTGACCATGGCAACCTCCAGCCCCCGCTCTTGCAGCGCGCTGACCACTTCTGCGGCACCGGCACGGGGTGTTTCAATCAGCGGCAGGGGGATGCAACGCTCTGGCAGTTGCAGTTCTGGCCCATCCTGCCCCCGGCGCAGGGACACCGGCGCGCCGTTCCACAGAGCGTTGACCCCCTGCCCCGGCACCTCTCGCACTTCGCGCAACTCGGCGGGCATATGACCCTGCAGCGCCGCTGCCAAGGCGCGTGAAGCCGGATGGTCCGACGCCTGCGCGAGGGCAAGTGCCACCGAAGCCGCGCGCGGATCAAGCGCGGGCAGACGCGCCACGCCTTCTGTCAGGGTGCCAGTCTTGTCGAACAGAACCGTGTCGATCTCGGCCAAACGCTCCAGCGCCGTGGGGGATTTCAGCAGTACGCCCGCGCGAAACAAACGCCCCGTCATCGCTGCCGTCACCGCCGGAATGGCCAGTGCCAAGGCGCAGGGGCAGGTGATGATCAGCGTCGCCGTGGCCACCGCGATCGCCTGATAGAGGTCCCCCGTCAGCGCCCACCAAACGGCGAAGGCCAGCGCCGCCAGCCCATGCACCACCGGCGCGTAAAGCCGTGCCGCCCGGTCCGCGATCCCGCTGTAGCGGTGCTTGCCCGTCTCGGCCACTTCGACGAGGGCCGCAAGGCGGCGCAGGGTGCTGTCCTCGGCGCGGCGGGTGACGCGCAGGTTCAGCGGCGCACCGAGGATCACCTCGCCCGCACAGATCGCCCCGCCCGCCGCCACGGCAACCGGGTCGGCCTCCCCGGTCAGGGCGGAGCGGTCCACCATCGCGGCCCCTAGGGCGATCCCATCCACCGGGGCGCGGGCCCCGGCGGCAAGGGCGATGCGGTCGTCGGGCATCAAGGCGCTCACCTCCACCGTCTCACGGCCCTTAGCGGTCAGCCGGGTGGCGCGCGGCAGTTCCAGCGCCGTCAATTCCGCCGCGGCAGAGCGCGCCGTCGCCCTTGCGCGGTGCTCAAGATAGCGGCCCACGAGCAGGAAAAAGGTCAGCGACAGCGCCGCGTCGAACCATGTATGCGCCCCCGTGGCGGCAAAAGTTTCATAAAGTGAGGTGGCCGCCGCCAGCAGGATCGCCAGCGCAATCGGCACGTCCATGTTCATCCGCCCGGCCCTTAGGGCGACCCCTGCCGAGGCAAAGAACGGCACCGCGGAAAAGGCCAAGGCAGGCAGCGCGATGGACGCGGAAACCCAGTGAAACATCTCTCGCGTGATATCGCCCGCCCCGGACCAGACCGCGACGGAAACCGCCATCACGTTCATCATGGCAAAGCCCGCGACGGCGGCACGGGCCAGCAGACGGCGGCCCGTGTCATCCCCCGCCGGGCGCAGGGCGGTCGCATCCAACTCATGTGCCTCGAAGCCCGCATCGTTCAACGCCTGAAGCGCCGCGCTGGCGTCATGGCCGGGCATCAGGACGATCCGCACCCGTTTGGCCCCAAGGTTCACCCGCGCAGTTTTGATCGACGGCAGTTTGGCCAAAACCCCCTCGACCCCCGCAATGCAGGCCGCGCAGCGGATCTGTGGCAAGGCAAGGTGAAGCGCCTCGTCGTTCTCCACAAGCCGCTGCGCCGCCCCCTCTGCCGAGGGGGCGGCTGCGACACAGCCCGGACAGGCGGCAACGGTCATGGGGTCACCCGCAACGAAATGCGGCGGCGAAAGAGCGTGCCATCGGCGGCGCGCATCTCGATCCGTAGGTTCCAGTTGCCAGTGCCTGCGGTGACCGGGGCCACCCATGCATGGCCATCCCACGCGAAGGCAGGCGTCATGTCGTCCGCCACAGTGGTCGCACGGCCCAGTGTCGCCGCGATGATCTCGGGCCGTACCACCGCCTCTCCAGCGTCCTGCACCGCCAAGCGCAGCGCGGTGGCGGTCAGCTTTGTTTCAACCATCCATCCCAACGCCTCTTGCGCCGCGCGGTCCGTGTCGAAATTCTGCGAGGCGATGTAGCTCGACTCGGTTTCCTTGCCCGGAAAGGTGCGCACCGCGTTGAACGCAAGCGCGAGGTTCACCGCGATGATGATCGAAAAGCCGCCCACGAAGATCGCCAGCACATGCCAGCCTGTGAGGGGGCGTTGCCTTTGCAACTCTGCTGCGGTCATTGGCTGTCCTTTCCATTGAAAATCGTATCGCCGAAGGCCCGCTCGCCCGAGCGCACATCTTCGACCCAAAACCGCAGACCGCTGCGCGGCGCGGCGGCGGCGTCACTTTGGGCCGGGGCGATCACATAGACCCGTTGCAGGCGGGTGGAGTCGGCGGGGACAGTAACCACCGGATCAGGCGCCCCCTCGATGCTGAGGCCCAAGCCATGGTCCCCCGCGAGAGACAGCCGGAACGCCCGCGCCTCCCCATGTTTGTTGCGCAGACGGATGTCATAGGCGTTGCGGATCGATCCATCCGACAGGGTGACGAAGATCGGGTTGCGCACGGGCGCGATGGTCATGTCGATCTCTGGCCGGATGAACAGGGCCACGACAAGCGCCACGCCTATGGCGGCCCAAGCAGCGGTGTAGATGAGCGTCCGAGGCCGGAAGACGTGCTGCCAAAGCGGCTTGGGTTGCCACGGAGACGCGTTGGCCCCGGCGACATCCCCCGCCGGTGTTTCGGCAAGGCCCGCCACGGCGGCGCTCGCCTTAGGCGCAGTGGGCGGCTCATCATCAAGCGCGAGGTAGTCGATCAGCCCGCGCGGGCGGCCGGTTTTGGCCATCACATCGTCGCAGGCGTCGATGCAGAGCGCGCAGGTGATACATTCCATCTGCTGGCCTTCGCGGATGTCGATCCCCATCGGGCAGACCGCCACACAGGCGTTGCAATCAATGCAATCGCCCAAAACCTCGCCGTCCCGCGACTGGCGGTCGCCCGCGGTGTTCTTGTCGAGCGCCGCACCATAGCGCGCCACCGCATCGCCGCTGCCGATCGCCTCTGCCGCCGCTTTCTGGCGCTTCACCCCGCCCTTGCCGCGCGGCTCCCCCCGCCATTTGCGGTAACCGACGGTCAGCGTTCCGGGGTCCATCATCGCACCTTGGATGCGGGGCCAAGGGCACATGTAGATGCAGACCTGTTCGCGCATGAAGCCGCCAAAGATGAAGGTCGTGGCCGTCAGCACGGCAATGGTGGCATAGGCCACGGGGGCGGCTTGCAGGGTCACGAGGTCGCGCGCCAGACTGGGCGCATCGGCAAAGTAAAAGACCCAAGCCCCGCCCGTGGCCACCGCGATCAGCAGCCAGACCAGCCATTTGCCCCCCCGCAGCCGCGCCTTGCGCAGGCTCCACGGCGCGTTGTGCAAACGAATGCGGGCGTTGCGGTCGCCCTCGATCCAGCGTTCGACGGTCATGAAGAGATCGGACCAGACGGTTTGCGGGCAGGCATAACCGCACCAGACCCGACCCAGAGCGGAGGTGAACAAGAACAAGCCCAGCCCCGCCATGATCAGCAACCCGGCCACAAAGTAAAACTCATGCGGCCAAATCTCGATCCAGAAGAAATGGAAGCGCCGGTTAGCGAGATCGACCAGAACCGCTTGGTCCGGCAAGTTCGGCCCCCTGTCCCAGCGTATCCACGGGGTGACGTAATAGACCCCCAGCGTGAGGATTAGGATCACCCATTTCAACCGGCGGAAAAAACCGCTCACCCGGCGGGGAAAAATCGGCTCTCGTGCGGCAAAAAGCGGGGGGGCGGCGTTGGACATCGGCGGTATGCTCCGGGGGGTTACGTCTTGCGGCCTACACCCGCGGGGCGCAGGCCGCTTTGATCTGCGTCAATCCGCAGATCATTTTGTCATACCTGCTTAATCGGCGGCTGCACCCTCGGCATCGACCGCAGCCTCGCCCCCGCCCAGACCGTGGACATAGGCGGTCACAGCGCGCACCTCGGCCTCGCCCAGACGGGCCTGCCACGGGGGCATCACCCCCATGCGCGGCGCTTCGAGTTGCCGCAGGATCGCGTCATGGCTGCCGCCGCGCAGCCAGATCGCATCGGCAAGGTTCGGCGCGCCCATCTCACGGTCGCCAAGGCCGCGTTCCCCATGGCAGGCACTACAATTGTCGGCAAAGACTTCCGCCCCCGCCTGCGCCGCGCCCGCGTCATGCTGAAGCCCCGACAGGCTGCGAACGAAATGCACGGTGGCGTCAAGATCGGCCTCTTCCATCCAGTCAAAGGGCGGCATTTCAGAGAAGCGCGCGTCGGGGTCATCTTCGTTACGGATACCCTGGCGCACTGTATAGGCGATATCCTCCATCGTGCCGCCCCAGAGCCAATCGTCGTCCAAAAGGTTCGGATAGCCCGAGGCCACGACACCCCCTGCCCCCGCGCCATGGCATTGCGAGCAATTGGCCGCAAAGACCGAGCGCCCGGCCTGTGTCGCGAAACGGTGCAGCTCTTCGTTGTCCTTCAGCACCGCCAGATTGACGTTGACGAGGCTCTCCGTCAGATCGGCGTTCGACAGGTCCACGCGGGCGATCTCTGCGGCGACCTCACCCCGGGTAGAATAGCCCAAAAGCCCCGCCGTAGCACCCGAGACCATCGGCCACGCGGGATAAAGGATGGTATAGATCACGCCCCAGACGACGGTCGCGTAGAATGTCCAAAGCCACCAGCGCGGCAGCGGCGTGTTCAGCTCTTCGATCCCGTCCCAACTGTGGCCTGTGGTCTCGGTCCCGGTGGCGGGGTCGATCTTGCGATTGTCGGTCATGTCTGGGCTCCGTCATTGCGGGCTTGATCGGGCTCATCGCCGCGAAAGGGCACGGCGGCGGCATCGTCGTGCAGGGCGCGCGCGCCGGGGCGAAAGGCCCAAGCAATGACGCCGAGAAAGATCAGCGTCAGGATCAAGAGCGCCCAACTGTCGGCCAGTTCACGCAGGAAAGAATAGGTGTCCATGGCAGGCTCCTCAGCGGGTGGCGTCGGGCACGAAGGTCGAGAAATCGACCAGCGTCCCGAGCATTTGCAGATAGGCGATCAGGGCATCCATTTCGCTGATGCCGGGCTGCCCGTCGAAGCTGCGCACCTGCGCGCCGGGGTAGCGTTCGAGTAGCGCGTCGTAGTCCCCCATGGGATCGACCTGCACCCGGAAATCGCCGCTGACATTCGCGATCATCTCATCGCTATAGGGCACACCGACCGTCCGGTGGGTCGCCACCAGATCTGTCACATCCTTGGGCTCAAGCTTGGCATCCATCAGAAAGGCGTATTTCGGCATAACGCTTTCCGGCACGACCGACTGCGGGTCCATCAGGTGATCGACATGCCACTCATCCGAATAGCGCCCACCGACCCGTGCCAGATCTGGCCCGGTGCGTTTAGAGCCCCATTGGAACGGGTGGTCGTACATCGATTCCGCGGCAAGGCTGTAGTGGCCATAGCGCTCGGTCTCGTCGCGCATCGGGCGGATCATCTGGCTGTGGCAGGTATAGCAGCCCTCGCGCACATAGATTTCGCGCCCCGCCAGCTCCAGCGGCGAATAGGGGCGCATGCCTTCGACCTCTTCGATGGTGTTCTCCAGCCAAAAGAGCGGCGCGATTTCGACGATCCCGCCGATGCTGACCACCCCGAGCGAGGCAATCAGCAGCAGGGTCGCATTGCGCTCGAACCGCTGGTGAAAGGTGATCGTCTGCGTCTCAGGCGGCAGTTCGTTGGGGATTTTGCCCGTCTTCACGCCTTCGCTGGCGGTCACCACCTTGGGATCGTCAGCGGGATCATAGTTCGGGCTGTGGGGGTTCTTGGCCATTGATCTTACTCCGCTGGCAGGGCGACGGTGACGGGGCGAGCTTGCGGGGCGCGGATGGTCATCCACATGTTCCAGACCATCACCGCACCCCCCGCGAGGTACAAAACCCCGCCCAGACCCCGGACCACATACATCAGGAATTTGGCTTCGACGGTGTCGGCAAAGCTGTTGACGAGAAAGCCATTGGCATCGACCTCACGCCACATCAGCCCCTCCATAATGCCCGAGACCCACATTGACGCCGCGTAGAGAACGATCCCAAGGGTCGCGAGCCAGAAGTGCAGGTTGATCGCCGCCATGGAGTGCATCTGCGCCCTGCCCCAGAGCCGTGGCGTCAGAAAATAGAGCGCGCCAAAGGTAATGAGCCCGTTCCAGCCAAGCGCGCCGGAATGCACATGGCCGATGGTCCAGTCGGTGTAGTGGCTCAGGCTGTTCACCGCCCGGATCGACATCATTGGCCCCTCGAAGGTCGACATGCCGTAGAAGGCGAGCGAGGCGACGAACATGCGGATGATCGGATCGGTGCGGATCTTGTCCCACGCGCCTTCGAGCGTCATCAGACCGTTGATCATGCCGCCCCAGCTGGGCATCCACAGGATGATCGAAAACACCATGCCCAACGTCGCGGCCCAATCGGGCAGCGCGGTGTAATGCAGGTGGTGCGGCCCGGCCCAGATATAGAGAAAGATCAGCGCCCAGAAGTGAATGATCGACAGCTTGTAGCTATAGACCGGGCGGCCGGCCTGTTTCGGCACGAAGTAATACATCATGCCAAGGAAGCCTGCCGTTAGGAAGAAACCCACCGCGTTATGGCCATACCACCACTGCGTCATGGCATCCTGCACGCCCGCAAAGACCTGCACCGATTTCGAACCCCAGATCGACACCGGGATGGCGAGGTTGTTGACCACATGCAGCATCGCCACGGTGATGATGAAGGCCAGAAAGAACCAATTGGCGACATAGATATGACGCTCGCGCCGCTTCAGGATCGTGCCGAAAAACACGGCGAGGTAGGTTAGCCAAACGATGGTCAGCCAGATGTCGACGTACCATTCCGGCTCGGCATATTCCTTGGATTGCGTGGCCCCCAGCAGATAGCCCGTGGCGGCCAGCACGATGAAAAGCTGATAGCCCCAAAAGACGAACCACGCCGCGTTCCCACCCCAGAGCCGCGCCGAAGAGGTACGCTGCACGATGTAGAACGACGTGGCGATCAAGGCATTGCCACCAAAGGCAAAAATCACCGCGCTGGTGTGCAGCGGGCGCAGGCGGCCAAAGTTCGCATAGGGCTGCGCCCATTCGATATTGAGCGCGGGAAAGGCCAGTTGGAAGGCGATGAAGGTGCCCACCAGAAAACCGACCACGCCCCAAAAGGCCGTGGCGATCACGCCATAGCGGATCGGGCCGTCCATATAGCCCTGCGGCGCCATGGACACGGCGGGCCGTGCATCCTCGACAGGCATGCGGCGCAACTGCCAAAAGAACAACCCCGCCGCCACCAGCATAATCAGCAGGGCATGGACCATATAAGCCGGATCGCGCGCCCAATCCGCCCCGAGTGCTGCAAAAAACACTATAAGCGCAAGCACGATCAACTTGAGCGTATCGAACATATTCCGAATCCCTTCATCTTTGGGAGACGGATCGCATGCCGCCCATGCCCCCGCTTTGATCTATGTCAAAGAGGGCGGCATAAGCCTGCGAAGGGCGCGGTTTTTCGGCGGGCGCCGGGCCTAGCTTTTCGAGCGCGCCCCGCTGGGATCATACATCGGTTTCAGGCTCGCCTCGGCCTTGATCCGGCGGCCCGCGACGTCGATCTCATAGGTCGAGCCCAGCAGATCGGCGACGCTTTCTCCTTCGCAGGGCACATAGCCCAGCCCGACCGCGCCGCCCAAGTGATGCCCGTAATTGCCCGAACTGAGATAGCCCGCGAGTTGCCCGTCCCGCAGGATCGGCTCGGCGTGATACAGCAGCGGCTCCGGGTCCGTCAGACGGAATTGCACCATCCGCAGGCTCAGCCCCTCCTCCTTTTTGCGCAGCACCGCGTCACGGCCAATAAAATCGGGTTTGTCGGTCTTCACCGCGAAGCCCAAGCCCGCCTCTAGCACATGATCCTCGCAGGTGATGTCATGGCCGAAGTGGCGAAAGCCCTTTTCGATCCGGCAACTGTCCATCGCATGCAGGCCGCAGAGTTTCAGCCCAAAGGCCGCGCCTGCGTCGATCAGCGCCTCAAAGACATGGGCCGCCATTTCAGTGCCGACGTAAAGCTCCCAACCCAGTTCGCCCACGTATGACACGCGGTGCGCCCGGGCGAGGCCCATGCCGATCTCGATCTCCCGCGCCATGCCGAAGGGGTGCGTTTCGTTAAAGAAGTCATTGGGCGAGATCGCCTGCAACACCTCCCGCGCCTTTGGCCCCATAATGGCGAGGACCGCTTCGCCCGCCGTCACATCCGTGATCACAACAAGGCGCTCGCCCGTATGACGGCGCAGCCATGTTTCATCCGCCAGCCGCGTCGCGGCGGGGGTGACGACGAGATAGGCCGTTTCGCTGAGCCGCGTCACGGTGACATCCGCCTCGATCCCGCCGCGGGGGTTGAGGAACTGGGTATAGACAATCTTGCCCACCGGCACCGCCATCTGCGCACCGCAGACATGATTCATGAAAGCCTCGGCCTCGGGCCCCTCGACCCGGATTTTGCCGAAGGACGACATATCATAGAGCCCGACGCCCGTGCGGATGGCGGCGTGTTCGGCGGCTTGATTGTCGAACCAGTTCTGTCGCCCCCAAGCGTAGCGGTATTCGCGCTCTTGGCCTGCATCCGCAAACCAGTTGGCCCGTTCCCAGCCCGCGAATTCGCCCATGACCGCGCCATGCTCCAGCAGATGTGCGTGCACCGGGCTGCGCCGGATGCCCCGCGCGGTCGCCTTTTGGCGATAGGGAAAGTGATCGGCATAGAGCAAGCCCAGCGTTTCGGTCGACCGCGTCGCCAGATAGGTCTTATTGCCCTGAAACGGCTGCATCCGCGCAATGTCCACGTCACCCAGATCAAAGGGTTTTTGCCCGTCTTCCATCCATTGCGCCAGCGCCATGCCCGCGCCGCCAGCCGATTGAATCCCGATAGAGTTGAACCCGGCGGCGACCCAGACATTGTCCATCTCGGGGGCCTGACCGAGGTGATAGGCATCATCGGGGGTGAAACTTTCGGGACCATTGAAAAAGGTGTGAATCCCCGCGTCCGCCAGCAGCGGCAACCGTTTGACGGCCATCTCAAGGATCGGCTCGAAATGGTCGAAATCTTCGGGCAGTTGGTCAAACTCGAAACTCTCGGGGATGCCCTGCAGCGCCCATGGTTTGGCGACAGGTTCAAAGGCACCAAGCAGGATTTTGCCCGCATCCTCTTTGTAATAGGCATATTCATCGGGGACCCGCAGCACTGGCAATTCGCGCAAGGAGGGAATGGCTTCGGTGACGATATAGAAATGCTCGCAAGCCTGCAGCGGCACGTTGCTGCCCAGCATCCGGCCCACGTCTCGCCCCCACATGCCTGCGCAATTGATGACATGCTCGGCCTCGATCTGCCCCGCGCTGCCATCCTCCCCGGCCCAATCCACTGCCGTGATCCTACGCCCCGCGCGCACCACGCCGGTGGCCTTGACCCGCTCCGCCACAATCGCGCCACGCGCCCGCGCGCCCTTGGCCAAAGCCAGCGCGATATTGGCCGGATCGCCCTGCCCGTCTTTCGGCAGATAGACCGCGCCGGTCATGCCTTCGGTCTCTACGTGGGGATACTTGGCGTGCACTTCCGCGGGGGTGATTTCCTCGACCTCCACGCCAAAGGCGCGGGCCATGGCGGCCTGACGCAGAATTTCCTCGCGCCGCGCGGGCGTCAGCGCGGCAGTAATCGACCCCACGCGCTTGAACCCCGTGGCGACCCCGGTTTCCGCCTCAAGCGCGCCGTAGAGTTCTTGGGAATATTTCGCCAGCCGCGTCATGTTCTGCGTCGCACGAAGCTGCGCGATCAACCCTGCCGCGTGCCATGTGGTGCCAGAGGTCAGCTGTTTGCGTTCCAACAACACGACATCGGTCCAGCCGAGCTTTGTCAGATGGTACGCGACCGAACAGCCGATCACGCCACCGCCGATGATTACGGCGCGGGCTTTGAAAGGCAGTTGTACCATATCAGACCTCCTGCGCGCGGATGCGGGTGTTTTCACTGTCCCAAAGCGGCGCGTCGGGCTGCACCGTGGCGCGATAACTCTGGCCAAAGATTTCCACCGTGAGGTCCGTGCCCGGCACGGCAGCCTCGGCCTGAACCACCCCGAGGGCGATGGAGGCATCGACGCGGTAGCCATAGCCGCCGCTGGTCACTTCACCCACGGCATCTCCGTTCAGGCGCAGTGTGGCCATCGCTGGCGCGTCTTGTGGATTGCCCTCAACGACCAACGTGACGAAGCGCCGCTGCGGCCCCGCCGCCCGCTCGGCAACCAGCGCCGCTTTGCCCGGAAACGCCTGCGGATTCTCCAACCGGATGAACCGGTCCAACCCGGCTTCCAGCAAAGTGTATTCCTGCGACAGATCGCCTTTCCACGTTCGATACCCCTTTTCAAGCCGCATAGAATTGAGCGCGAACATCCCGAAGGGCACTGCCCCGCCCGCAATGACCGCATCATAGATCGCGGGCATATCCGAGGGCGCCGCGTGAATTTCCCAGCCCAACTCGCCTGCGAAACAGACCCGCGCGAGCAGCGCAGGCTTGCCCTGCACCGATGCCTTTTGATGGCTGAGCCACGGCAATGCCAGATCGGCATCGGGGGCCAGTGGTGCCAAAAGCGCACGGGATTTCGGGCCACAGAGGATCAGGGTCGAGACTTGATCTGTTTGATCCGTCAGGCTGATCGCCCCCCCTTTGGGCAACGCATCGCGCAGCAGTTCAAAGTCATGCCATTGCGCGGGGGCGGCGGTGATCAGGGTGAATTCATCCTCCGCATGCCGCAGGATCGACATTTCGGTCAGCACCCGCCCCCTGCTGTCGGGGAAATAGCCCAGTGTCATCCGCCCCACTTTAGGCAGCGCGCCTGCGATCCGCCCCAGCAGCCACTCCGCAGCGCCCGGTCCCGCCAGCGCAAAGCGTGAGAAACCGGGCAGGTCCAGCACGCCCACATGGTCACGCACCGCCTCGACCTCCGCCCGGACCCGGACGGCCCATGGGCCAGCCCTGTCCCATGTCTGGGTCGCCACTTCCGAGGTATCATCGCCGGGTTTTGCGAACCAATTCGCTCGTTCCCATCCGTTGTAAGCGCCCATCTGACCGCCCGCCGCGCGCAGGCGGTCCTGCAGCGGCGATAGTTTCTTATCGCGCCCCGCAGGCCATGCGTGATGCGGGAAATGCATCGCATATTCATGACCATAGGTCTCTAGCGCCTTGGCGAGGGTGAAGTCGTGGTCGGCATGGGCAGTGAAGCGGCGCGGGTCGACATCCCACATGTCCCACTCCGTCTCACCCGCCATGATCCATTCGGCCATGACCTTGCCCGCGCCGCCGCCCTGCGCGATGCCGAAGGTAAAGCTATGCGCCTCAAAGGCATTCGGCACGCCGGGCATCGTGCCGAGCATCGGCAAGCCATCGGGCGCATAGGGGATCGGCCCGTTGATCACCCGCCCCACACCGCTTTGGCCCAAAAGCGGCATCCGCGCCATGGCGTCTTCGATATACCATTCTAGCCGGTCTAGATCGTCGGGGTAGAGCTGAAAACTGAAATCCTCGGGCATCGGATCGTCGGGGGTGATCCAATGAGCTTTGCAGTTGCGTTCATATGGGCCTAGGTTCAGACCGTTCTTGTCTTGCCGCAGGTAATAGGAACTGTCCACATCGCGGACCATCGGCATCTTGTGGCCCTTTTCGGCGGTCCATGCGGCCAGCTCAGGGATTTCTTCGGTCAGGAAATACTGATGGCTCATCACCACGGCAGGCACCCGGCGGCCGCCATGGGGGCGGAACCATTCGCCGACCCGCTGCGCGTAATAGCCGGCAGCGTTGACCACCTTCTCGCAGCGGATATCGCCCTTTTCGGTATGGACGATCCATTCGTCCCCATTGCGATCTATGCCGGTGGCGGGGGTAAAGCGGTGAATTTGCCCCCCTGCCTCCCGCGCGCCTTTGGCAAGGGCTTGGGTCAGTTGTGCCGGGTCAATGTCCCCATCCAAGGGGTCCCACAAACCGCCCGCGAGGTCATGTAGCTCTATAAACGGGTTATGCTCTTTCAACTCGGCGGGGGTGCACATCTCCATCCCCAGCCCCTGCGCGCGGGCCATGGAGGCGACATGCTCAAACTCCTGCATCCGCTCACGGCTATGGGCCAAACGCAGCGCCCCGGTCACGTGGTAGTTGATCGGATAGCCCACCGCCTCACCCAAGCTGCGGTACATCTCGAGCCCGTAGCGCTGCATGTTCATCACCGCCCATGAATTCGAGAAATTGGGGCAGTTGCCTGCCGCGTGCCAAGTAGAGCCCGCGGTGAGTTCGTTCTTTTCAAGCAGGACGCAATCGGTCCAACCCGCGCAGGCAAGGTGGTAGAGGGTCGAGACCCCAACCACGCCGCCCCCGATGATCACGACCCGCGCCGTTGTCGGAAAATCAGCCACGTTCAGCTCCCTTTGCCAAGCACTGCCAAAGGCTGACCAATGGCGCCCCCGGTCAGTTTGAAACCATTTGAATTGGTGAAAACCCGGTTCAGTAAACCGGCGGAGAGATCACCCAGACCACCACAGCGGGCGTGTCGTAGGGGTTGTCCCAAGTGTAATATTCGCCCCGAATGCGAAAGCTGTCGCCGGGGCAGACGGTAAAGCTGCGCTCTGCAATCTTCAGGTTCAACCGGCCCGATATGACAAAGCCCACCTCCTGCGTGTCGCGCATGACGGGCGCCTCCAGCCCCGAATAGGCTGCAAAGGTCGAATGGATGACCTCGAAACTGTCGGTCAGATCGGGGGAAAGCAACTCTTCCGTCAACCCGTTGGCCGCACTTCCCATGGCCCGCCGTGCCCCGGCGCGCACGACATAGCCGCGTTCTTCGGGGGTCACTGTCGCCTCGCCAAAGAGCAGAGAGACTGGCACGTCCAAGATCTCGGCCATGCGTCGCAGGTCTGAGATGGAGGGGGTCGAGATATCGCGTTCGACTTGACTGACCCAGCCAACGGAACGGTCCAACGCCTCGGCCAAATCGGTCAGGGTCAGCCTGCGTCCCTTGCGGATCGCGCGTAAATCGGCCCCTAGTGAGCGTGGCGCCGTGGCCTCTGCCCCCTGCCTTTTCGCTCGGGTCATGTGAAAATATCCTCCATTTTTTCACTGTGGCGCGGAATTCGGCGTCTGGCAAGTGTTTCTCCTCGAAAGCGATGAACTGAGGCGGGCGGGGTTAAGACCGCCCTTTCCAAGGCACCAGCAGCCGCTCGGCCTTGCGCATCAACATGTCGATGCCAAAACCGATGACGCCAATCAGGATGATCCCCATCAAAACGATGTCGGTCAGCTGGAATTTGGAGGCGACCATGATCATCATCCCCGCCCCCTTTTCTGCGGCCACCAGTTCGGCGGCAACCACCGTGCCCCAGCAGACGCCCATCGCGACCCGCGCCCCGGTAAAGATCTCGGGCAGAGAGTTCGGCACGATCACATGGCGCATGATTTGCGCCTTGGACGCGCCAAGCGAATAGGCCGCGTGCACCTTGGTGATATTCACCCCCGACACGCCCGACCGCGCGGCAATGGCCATGATCCATAGGGCCGCAAGGAACAGCAGGATGATCTTGCCCACCTCGCCGATGCCCGCCCAGATGATCACCAACGGAATCAGCGCAAGCGGCGGCACGGGGCGCATGAATTCGACAATCGGATCGAACCAGCCGCGGAACCAGCCCGACAGGCCCATGGCATAGCCCAGCGGAATGCCCACCAGCGCCCCAAGGGCAAAGCCCACGACAACGCGGAAAAGCGAATAGCCCAAATGCTCCCACAGGGTGCTGTCCCGGTAACCTTGGCTGGAAATCTCACCCAACCGGGCGACCACGGCCTCAGGTGGCGGCAGCCAAATCGGCTCCATCTGCCAGCCCTTCGCAGGCTCAAAATTAAGCGTGCCCTTGGGCGACATGCCGACGCGGCCAAAGTCAGTCAGCACCTCCCCACCCGGCACGATCTGCTGGCCGTTCACCGCGACGACGCGGTGCCCGACATCGCGGCCCTTGTCGTCATTCTTATCGACGCGCAAAAGCCCCGACCGCCATGCGCCGATGGTGAAAGCGTCATTCTTGGCCCAGCCTTCGCCGGGATCGACCTGCGGCGTATCGGCATCTTCGCCCACGGGATGCACCAAGACGGTGATCGTCGCATCATCGCGGCTGCCGTCTTCGGCCTCTGCGGTATAGGTCAGCTCGGCCAGCCCCTCAAAGGGGCCGGGCGCATGCAAAAACCGGGGCAGCAGCGACGATCCGGTAAAAGCGCCCCACAGCAAAAAGATCGTTAGGATCGAGATTACGCTGGCGGTGCGGTTCGAGGTGACAGCGCTTTCATCGCCAAAGGTGACGGTCTTGCGCGCAACAAATCCATTCGCAGTCTGGTCGACGGCAAGACGCACCAAAAAGAATGAGACGGCAAAGATAACGATATAAATCAGTAGGATAACCATTATGCGTCCTCCGTCCGGCCCATAATCTCTTCTTCCATGTCCCAGATCATACCAAGGATCTCTTCGCGTCTTTCGGCAAATTCTGGATGCTTCTTAACCTCGCGCAGATCGTGGCCCACACCCAGATCGGCAAAGGGCAGACGGTATTCGCGGTGAATGCGCCCCGGACGCGGTGCCATGACCAAGAGCCGCTCGCCCAGCAACAGCGCTTCTTCGACCGAATGGGTGATGAGGATGATGGTCTTGCCCGTCTCTTTCCAAAGCTTCAGCACAAGGCTTTGCATCTTTTCACGGGTCAGGGCATCAAGCGCGCCCAAAGGCTCATCCATCAGGATCACGTCGGGATCATTTGCCAGACAACGCGCCAACGCCACCCGCTGCTGCATCCCGCCGGAAAGTTCGTAGATCGCCTTTTCCTTGAAGTCCCTCAGCCCGACGATGTCGAGCAGGTGGTCGACCTCGGCCCCGTATTGCTTTTCGCTCTGCCCCTTCATCCGAGGGCCAAAACTCACGTTCTCGCGCACCGACATCCATTCAAACAGCGCACCCTGCTGAAAAACCATGCCCCGCTCTGCATCCGGCCCGGTCACGTTGTGGCCATTCAAAACGATCTCGCCCGAGGTTGGCGCAAGAAAGCCCGCAACGATGTTCAGAAGCGTCGTCTTGCCACAGCCCGAAGGGCCCAGCACTGACATCAACTGGCCTTCGGCAAGGTCAAGCGATACGTTTTCAAGCGCCTGTACGTGACCGCCATTGGGCAGGTCGAACCGCATCGACAGATTTTCGATTTTTAGTCCCGACATCCCGCCCCGGTGCCCCCTGTTATTTTTGTAAGGCCGCCCCCCGCCTGCCCGGCTCTTCGGCTACAAAGAACCGGGCAAAGACGGGGGGCGGCCCCGTATTGAGCCGTCTTGGCTTACATCTCGCCTGCGGCCTGCAACGGACCAGTGTTGACCGCGTCGTCGTAGCTGTCGAGTGCCGCGTCGATCGCGCCCGCTTCGACAAAGACATCCGCGACGCCTTTCATGAACTCCTGCGCGCCACCGCCGAGCCATTTCTCTCCCATTTGATCCTCAACCGAGGGGAAGGTGAAGGTCGCGATCGTTTCCATCGTGGCGTCTTCGTCCATGCCGGCGTCCTTGGCGATCACGGGCAGCATTTTGGCGTGGTTGGCCTCATCGGCCCACATCGCATTCGCTTCTGCCGTGACTTTCAGGAAAGCAGACACCGTATCGGAATTTTCAGCCACCCAAGACGCCGGGCCAGAGGTCACGTCGAAAACGAGAATGCCCAGTTCTTCTTTCTCGGCGCCGGTCATAAGGATATTGCCATGCTCCAGCATCCGCCGCAGAGAGCCACCCCAGCCGCAGGCCATATCGACCGAGCCCTGCGCGATGGCTGCAGCGCCATCAGGCGGCGCCATATCGACCACGTCAAGCGACCCGACATCGACGCCGAAGTGGCTCATTTGTTTGAGAAAACCGTAGTGCGCAGCGGTGCCGAGGGGTACCGCGACCTTCTTGCCTGCCAGTTCCGCAACGGAAGATTTGTCAATCTCCAACTCCTCCCGGATCACGCAGTTATCATTCTCGGAATAGCTGACCGCGACATCAAGAATCTGAATATCTTGCCCCGCCGACGTCGCAACCACGAAGGGCGGCACGCCTTGGCTTACCGACATATGCACATCGCCCGACGCCATCGCCGCCGACATGGCTGTGCCGGAGTCGAAGCTGACCCAATTCACACTGGTGCCAAGGGCTTCGTCATACATTCCCTCGGCCTTGGCATATTGGAACGGCATTGGCCATTCGAGGAAATACCCCACGGTCAAATCCTGCGCGGCAGATTGGGTGACACCCATCACAAGCAGGCTGGCGGCGGTGCCCATCAGTTTCACGGTCTTCATGATATTCTCCCTAGGTCTGTTATGGTCGCTTCTTCTAATTGAACGTCCCGTTCACATGTTTCGCGACCATCGGCCCCTTTCAGACATCAGGAAGGACAAGCCCCGGGTCATGTGAAAAAACCCCTCGTGATTTCACGATACGGGTGGAATTGAACTTTTCAACAAAATTCTCACGCCGCAACGCAACATAATTTTCATGTTAAGAAGTCTGCGTAGAATTTAGCCGGGGGCACTTTTGCCCCTCGCAACGATAGGCGAGATCTACGCGGTATTCCTAAACAGAAATTTAATTGTTTTGGCCGACCGTCAGACTCAACCTAATTGAAGAGGGAGTCTTAACCTGTCGAAATGCAGCCCCTTCAGGGCGATGGTGATCTTGACCCGCGCGGGGCGGGTCAAGTCTGTCGTGACGCTCTGATAGCGCGCGTTTACCAGGAGGTGATAACGGTGCCCTGATAGCTTTCATCGATGAAGGCTTTGATTTCATCGGAATGATAGGCCTTGAGCAGTGTCTCAACCCATGCGGCTTCCTCGTCGCCTTTACGCACGGCGATGACATTCACATATGGGTTCTCGGCGCTTTCCATCGCGATGGAATCTTCCTTGGGGCTAAGGCCCGAAGCAATCGCGTAGTTGGTATTGATCAAGGCCGCATCCAGATCGGCCAGCGACCGCGGCAGTTGGGCGGCATCAAGCTCTTTGAAGGACAGGTCCTTGGGGTTCTCGGTGATGTCGAGCACGGTCGGCACCAGACCTGCGGCCTCATCCACCTTGATCAGGCCCAGTTCTTGCAGGACCAGCAGCGCCCGGCCGCCGTTTGTGGGATCGTTCGGGATGCCGAATGTGGCCCCTTCTTCCAGATCGGCAAGCGCGGTGATCTTGTCGGAATAGACACCCATGGGGGTCGTGATGGTGTTGCCAACGACGCTCAACTCAAAGCCGCGGTCTTTCATCTGCGCTTCAAGATAGGGCACGTGCTGGAACGAGTTTGCCTGAATGTCGCCATCGGCCAGCGCCTGGTTCGGGACGACGTAGTCAGAGAATTCGACCACGTCGATGTCCAAGCCCATCGGCTCGGCGATGCGGGCGACTTCTTCCATGATCTCGGCGTGTTCGCCGGGGGAAACGCCGACTT
Source organism: Sulfitobacter sp. W002 (assembly GCF_025142135.1). Taxonomy (NCBI): domain Bacteria; kingdom Pseudomonadati; phylum Pseudomonadota; class Alphaproteobacteria; order Rhodobacterales; family Roseobacteraceae; genus Sulfitobacter; species Sulfitobacter sp. W002. Next base: position 1,982,182 of record NZ_CP081126.1, read on the forward strand.
TGATTTCCTCGGCGGCAAGACCGGTGGCCATCAGCGCCAGAACGGAAGTGAGTGTCGTAAGACGAAGCATAGTAGTCTCCTTTGATTGAGAGAGCGGGTGTAAGGCGCGGCCTATTGGCCGCTGCTTTTGGTGGCCCGTTTGTCCACGGCGCTGGCGACGCGCTCGCCAATGGACTGCACAAGCTGTACCAAGACGATAAGGATGATCACGACGATTGCCATGACGTCAGGCATAAACCGTTGATATCCATAGCGAATACCAAGGTCTCCCAGCCCTTCGCCCCCTACGGCCCCGACCATGGCGGAATAGCCGATCAGGCTGACAATCGCCAAGGTCAGGCCCAGCGTGATGCCGGGTAGCGCTTCGGGCAGCAGCACTTTGCGGATGATCTGCAGCGGGGTCGCGCCCATCGCGCGGGCGGCTTCGATCAGGCCGGAATCGACCTCACGGATCGCGTTTTCCACCAGACGCGCGATGAAGGGGACCGTCGCGATAGTCAGCGGCACAATGGCCGCCGTGGTGCCAATAGAGGTGCCGGCGACCATGCGGGTAAAGGGAATGATCGCCACAACGAGAATGATAAACGGAACGGAGCGCGTGGCGTTCACCACCAGCCCGAGCACCTTGTTCACCCAAGGCGCGGACAGCAGTTCCCCGCGTTGCGAGGTGGCCAGAAACAGCCCCAGCGGCAGGCCAAAGAGCGTGCCAAGGATCGCGGATACCGCCACCATATAGAGCGTTTGCCCCGTCGCTTCGATCAAAAGGTTAATCAAATTAGCCGACATAGCCCAGCACCTCCGTCAGAAGCCCGTGTTGTTCCAAAAAGGCGCGCGCTTGGGCGGCCTGCGCCACCGGCAGAGACACCAGCAGGTTGCCGAATGGCCGTGTTCCGATCTCTTCGACAGCGCCCGCAAGGATATTGACCGGAATGCCCATATCCTGCGTCAGCCGTGCCAACATCGGATCGGTGGCATGGGCGCCTGCAAAGGTGACGCGGACCACCTCTTCGCCGCCCGTTGCAGGGGCGGTTTGGGTCAGCCGTTCTTTGACGAAAGCAGGCAGGGTGACGCCGGTCACGCCCGAAAGGAAGGACCGCGTCGTCGCGTGTTGCGGCGCGGTGAAGATTTCATAGGTGGCCCCATGTTCGACGATCTGGCCCGCGTCGATCACCGCCACATGGCTCGCGATGTCGCGTACCACGGCCATCTCATGGGTGATCAGCAAGATCGTCAGCCCCAGATCGCGGTTAATGTCCTTCAAAAGCGACAGAACCGTTTGGGTGGTCTCAGGGTCCAGAGCCGAGGTCGCCTCATCCGAGAGCAGCACCTTTGGCCCGGTGGCCAAGGCGCGCGCAATGCCGATCCGCTGCTTCTGTCCACCCGAAAGCTCTGCCGGGTAGCGCTCCGCCTGCGCGCTTAGCCCGACCCGGTCGATAAGGTCCGCCACACGCGGTTTGATCTGCGCGCTCGGCATCCCGGCCACTTCGAGCGGCAGCGCGATATTGCCCGCCACGGTACGTGACGACAGCAGGTTAAAGTGTTGAAAAATCATGCCAACGTCACGTCGGATCGCGCGCAACTTGCCGCCTTTGGCGGTGCTGACATCCTCACCGCCGACCAGCACGTTGCCGGTGGTCGGACGCTCCAACCCATTGACCATGCGCAGCAAGGTCGATTTGCCCGCCCCCGAACGCCCGATGATCCCGGTGATTGAGCCCGGGGCCACGTCGAGGGATATCCCCTCAAGTGCATTCACGGTCGCCCCGCCTGCTTTGGTAAAGGCCTTGCCGACCTTGTCAAAGGCGATTGAGGCACCTTCTGTTGTGATATCAGTCATTTTCCGTCCGGGTCGGGGTGGGTTTCGAGTGGTGTCCCCTAGATAGAACCCCTGCCCCCGATGCAAGCCACGATCATGCATAGCTGCCTTGTTTTGCACACTTATCTCTTGCCGGGGCATTCGCCCCTTGTGCCGTCATCCGATGAGGATAATTATATTCACGAATCGGAATGAATGCGGGGAGGGCATAAGATGAAGGTCAACAGACGGAGGGTGCTGGCAGGGATGGGCGCGGCGGCCCTTGCCCATGGGCCGCTACGTGCCTTTGCCCTAACCTCTACCCAGATCGGTAGGTATGAGTTTGTCAGTGTGAGCGACGGCAATCTGGTGCTTCCGCGGAGTTTCTTCTTTGATGGTTTGCCGCAGGAGGAACTGGCGCAGGTTTTGGCGCCCTTTGATCTCCCTCAGGACCAGTTGGCGCCGCCCTGCAACCTGGCGCTTTTGCGCAATGACGAACGGGTGATCCTCTTCGACGCGGGCGCTGGCCCCGCCTTTATGCCATCGGCTGGATCGCTTTCAGAAAGTTTGGACGCCGCGGGCGTCGCCCCGGAGGCGGTGACCGACGTTGTTTTTACCCATGGCCACCCGGATCACCTTTGGGGCGTGCTGGACGATTTCGACGATCTGGTCTTTCCAAATGCGCGCTACCACATGGGTCAGGTCGAATGGGACTATTGGCGCGATCCGGCGACCGTGGAGACAATCGGCGCAGCCCGCGCCGCCTTTGCCGTCGGAGCCGCGCGGCGGTTGGCGGTGATCGAGGACCGGGTGACCCTTTTCTCCGACGGCGATGAAGTGCTCCCCGGCATCATGGCACAGGCGAGTTTCGGGCATACGCCCGGGCATATGTCGTTCCTACTGGGCGGCCGCAGTGACGCGCTGATGATCGGCGGCGATGCCATCGGCAACCACCATCTCGCCTTCGCCCGGCCCGGCTGGGCCAGCGGGTCAGACCAAGACCCCGAGCGCGGCGCCAAGACTCGGCAGCGGTTGCTGGAGCGGCTGGCGGACGAACGGATCTGGCTGATGGGCTTTCACCTGCCACAGGGCGGTCTGGGCCGGGTTGAACGCCGTGGCGAGAGCTATCGTTTCGTCGGGGCCGCGTGATGAAGCGGTTCGTTTGCATCATTGCCCAGCTGCTCACCTAAAACGCCACGACCGGTAGATATCGCGGACAGTCACCCCGACTAGCTGCTCTACGACAAACCCTATGCGGTCGTCCCCGGCGCGCGCTCTGCCACCGGCGCGACCGCCCCGTAGACCTATGGAAACGCGAGCCATAACAACGACCTAAGCTTCATCGCGACCGGCGACGGGGTTGTTTCGCTGTATTTAATAATCCCATACTTCACTGTCATGTTTCGATAATCCTAGCCACGGCACTCTCAAGCAGCAGTTCGACCCCCCGAACCCTAAGGATCCGAAGCCGGATCACGCCCAGGCATAGGGTGGCATCAGAAAAAGGCAGCCGCTTCCAACTCCACCGTGATTACCCCGATAATCGCGCCGTTCGATGGTTCTGTAATGGGCATCGAAACGCGGCTTTGATGCGCTTTGGAGCTTTCATCAATGGCCACTTGATCGATTACGAACATCCCCGATGGGGGCGTGAAACGATTGCTGTTCTTGGGCTTGCCGCCTTTGAAATAGACCGATGCGGTGCCGCTGGTGACCACGGTCAACCCATAGGCATCGAGCAGCGCCACTTCGGCAATCTGACCTTTGGCGCGGGCAATCTGCGCCGCTAAGAAGGCGGCGGCGACAGGGGCCTTTGCTTGGCTTTTCGGGGTGGCCTGCGCGGTCACTGCCGCAGATGCGGCGGCCAAGACATTCATCTCACGGTGTCGCTGGTTCTGCTGGGCAATCGCGTCCACGATGCGGGCGTCATTGACCCATGACAGCAAATCCCGGTCGATATAATCGTTCAGCGCCCAAGGCACTTCGGACGCGGTAACCTTGAGCCCGGAACACAGGATGAAGATGAGCGATACAAGTGGCAAATGTCGAAGCATCGGGGAGCCCTCATGAAGTTGGCGGCGCAAAGACCGCGGGAGAGCTACACCCTAGCGTTCGATTGGTTTACGCCTCATGAACGGCGATGACCGCTTAAACCTCTTCGCCCTTAAACCCCGTTGCCACAACGAATTTCTCTGATGAATCCGGTCGGCTTGCGGGCGGTTTGATATTGGCGACCTTGGTGAAACGGCGCTTGAGCAGCTTTTGCAACTCGCCCTCCGCGCCCCCCGCCAGCACCTTGGCCACGAATGTGCCGCCTTCTTCCAAGACGTCGAAAGCGAAATAGGCCGCCGCCTCGCAGAGCGAAATGATGCGCAGGTGGTCGGTCTGCTTGTGCCCCGAAGAGGCCGCCGCCATGTCGGACATGACCACATCCGCCTTGCCGCCCAGCCATTCCTTTACCTTGAGGTCAGCGTCGTCTTCCATGAAGTCGAGCTGGTGCAGCTCACAGCCCGCGATCGGCTCCATCTCTTGCAGGTCGACGCCCAGAATGGTGCCCTGCGCCTTGCCCTTCTTCTCGCCCAGCACATTGCAGCGTTTGACCGCGACCTGACACCAACCGCCCGGCGCGGCGCCAAGGTCCACCACCCGTGCACCGGGGACAAGGAAACGATATTTATCGTCTAGTTCCATAATCTTATAAGCCGCCCGCCCGCGATAGCCTTCGGCCTGCGCGCGTTTGACATATGGATCGTTCAACTGCCGCTGCAACCAGCGGGTGGAACTGAGCTTGCGCCCGCGTGCGGATTTCACCTTGACCTTGAGGTCACGCTGACCGCGCCCCGAGGTGTTCTTTCCGTCCGGTGTCTTGGCCATCAAAAGACCCCTTCTTCTAATACGCCATCGGCGCTCATCTGTGCATATAGCAGGCCTTCGCGCAGACCGCGATCCGCAACTGACAGCCTGTCGGTCGGCCAGCAGCGCATCAAGGCCTGTAGGATCGCGGCGCCCGACATGATCAGGGCGGCGCGGTCTTGGCCGATCCGCGGATCCGCGCGCCGTCCACCCGGCCCCATGGCGATATAAGAGTGGATCACCTTGTCGATCTGCGCGCTGGTCATGCTGAGGCCATCGACCTTGGTCCGGTCATAGCGTTTCAGGTTCAAGTGGCTCGCCGCCACGGTGGTCACGGTGCCCGAGGTCCCGACGATCTGAAACCGCTTTTGCGACTGGATCGTCTGATAGGGCGTGAAATCGGTGAGGTTCTCTTCGAAAAACCAGCTCATCAGGGCGAAACGCGCGGCGTCGTCTTCGACGTCAGAGAATTGGTCGCGCAGCGTCGCCACGCCCAGAGGCACGCTGATCCAATCCACCACCCGTGCGGCAGGCACATCAGATTTCGCCTGATAGAAGCCGCCCTGAAGCCGCATGATCGACCGGGCGCGATCCGCCCGAGGGACTTTGGAGATGTCGATCCAGACCAGCTCGGTCGAGCCGCCGCCGATGTCCACAACCAGCAGGTTCTCCGTCTTGCGGCTGACCAGCGGTGCGCAAGAGATCACGGCAAGTTGGGCTTCTTCCTCGGGGCGGATGATATCGAGCTTGAGACCCGTCTCGCGCTGGATACGGCGCATGAATTCTGCGCCGTTTTGCGCGCGGCGACAGGCTTCGGTCGCCACAAGCCGCATGTTTTGCACCTTGTTGCGCCGCAACTTCTGCTGACAGATACGCAATGCTTGGATGGTGCGCGCCATCGATCCGCGCGACAAGCGCCCGGTTTTTTCCAAACCGGCACCCAATTGTACCGATTTTGAGAAACTGTCCACCACATGGAAACCGCTGCCACGAGGCTGGGCGATCAACATGCGGCAGCTATTTGTACCCAGATCTAGGGCCGCATATAGCTCATTAGATCTGGGCGGAACTGGCGCGGGGCTCAGAGCCGGGATGTCTTTGTCGAGCGCACCCGCACCTTTGGGACGCTGTGGCGCCATGGTTACGCGCCTTTCATATCGAGTTGCCCCCAAGGTATTCCCTGCGCCGGGCCGGTGCAAGTGGTCGCGGTGCCTTGGGCCAATTTCCGCGGCGTCCTGCGCCATGCCCCTACCTTTCGGCATCTCAGGACCACCTCACAATCATCTTGAGAATAATGGGGGCGCAGGGCCCTCGTGATGGCCCGCCCGATGCGCTATCACGAGCCCCAAGTCGCGGATGGGTCGTGTTTCGTCGAAAAACGGCCCTGTCCTGACCGCGACGCTCGTTAGACAGGCTTAAACCGGACCGGAGGAATCGTCCCATGCCCGCAGTCACAATCGTTTATTGGCGCGATATTCCGGCACAGGTCATCGTCGGCAAGGGCCGCCGCGGCTCCAAACGCCCCCTGCCCGAACGCTTTGAACAGGCGATTGACCGCGCGGCGATGAAGATCGGCGCCGGAGATTCCGATGCCTATTTAGCGGAATGGCGCAAGGCGGACCCCTTTGAGGTTGAAGGCGATCCCGATGCCATCGCCGACGCCGAAGCCGCCCGGATCGACGCGGAATACGACCGCGACCGGATTAAGCAACTGATTGACAACGACGGCTGGGCATAGCCTGCCAGCCCTATGATCAAGGACACGCTCATGGCACTTTTGAACTTCCGCAAGAAGGAAACACCGGCCCCGCAGGCGCCGGTGGCCGAAGTCGAGGCGCTGTTGAAAGATTATTCGATCGAGGTAATGCCCCGCACCGCCGAGAAGGTCGAAGATTTCCGCGCCCTGCTGCCAGAGGGCACCCGTGTTTATATCGCCCATATCGACGGCACCCCGATCGAGGATATGGTCGCCACCGCCGCGCGGCTGAACGCCGATGGCTTCAAGGTCATGCCGCATTTCCCGGCCCGCATCATCAAGGATCGCGCCACGCTGGCTGATTGGATCGCCCGCTATCAGGGCGAAGCCGATGTGCGACAAGCGCTGCTGCTGGCAGGCGGTGTCACCGCGCCCGTGGGCGACTTTACCGACAGCATGCAGCTGATGGAGACGGGGCTTTTCGACGAGGCCGGATTCACCAGGCTGCATGTCGCTGGCCACCCCGAGGGCAACCGTGATATCGATGCCGACGGTGGCCGTCTGAACGTCGATGCCGCACTGAAATGGAAGAACGATTTTCAGACCCGCACCGATGCCGAAATGGCCATCGCCACGCAATTTTCCTTTGACGCAGAGCCGATCATCGAATGGGCCGACAGTCTCAAGGCTGCGGGCATCACCCTGCCCATTCATATCGGCATCGCAGGGCCCGCCAAACTTCAAACGCTGATCAAATTCGCCATTGCCTGCGGTGTCGGCCCCTCGCTCAAGGTGCTGCAAAAGCGAGCGATGGATGTCACCAAGCTGCTGTTGCCCTATGAGCCCGCAGATGTGATCAGCGAGTTGGCCACCTACAAAGCGGCCCACCCGGATTTTAACATCACCCATGTGCATCTGTTCCCGTTGGGCGGGATCAAGACCAGCGCCACATGGGTCCAAGAAAATGGCGGCGCCTCTGGGGTGCCCGCCGACGCATCCTAAAGGAAGTTACATGACCAGAACCGTCATCGAATCCAAGACCAAGACCGCCGTCATCGGCTTTGACGAGCCGTTTTGCGTGATCGGAGAGCGGATCAACCCCACGGGCCGCAAGATCCTCAGCCAAGAGCTTGAGCAGGGCGATTTTTCGCGGGTCGAGGCCGATGCCATCGCACAGGTCGCCGCCGGTGCCACGGTGCTGGATGTGAACTCAGGGGCCGTTTTTTCCAACAAGATGGCCGAAGACCCGCGCTATGCCGACAACAACTTTGTCGAGCCGATGCTGATGCCGGAACTGATCAAAGTGGTGCAAAATGCCGTCGACGCGCCGATCTGCATCGACAGTTCCGTGCCCGGCGCGCTGGAGGCGGGGCTTGAGACCTGCGAAGGCCGTCCGCTGCTGAACTCCGTCACCGGAGAGGAAGAGCGTCTTGAGCTCGTGCTGCCGCTGGTCAAGAAATACAACGTGCCCGTGGTGGCGATCTCTAACGACGACACCGGCATTTCCGAAGACCCGGATGTGCGTTTCGCCGTGGCCAAAAAGATCGTCGAACGTGCCGCGGATTTCGGCATCCCCGCCCATGACATCGTGGTCGACCCGTTGGTCATGCCAATTGGCGCCATGGCAACGGCGGGCCATCAGGTCTTTACCCTTGTGCGCCGCCTGCGTGAGGAATTGGGCGTGAACACCACCTGCGGCGCCTCCAACATCTCTTTCGGTCTGCCCAATCGTCACGGCATCAACAACGCCTTCCTGCCAATGGCAATGGGCGCTGGCATGACAAGCGCGATTATGAACCCGGTGGCCGTGCCGCTCAACGCCGCCAAGATCGCCGAGAAGCGCGCCGAGATGGCCGCCGCGGGGATCATCCTGCCCGAAGAGATGGATGACGAGACCTTCGTGACGCTCTTCAATCTGGGATCGACCAAGCCCCGTCCGGGCAAGGAGATGGAGGCCATCCGCGCCGCCAACTTCCTCTTTGACCGTGACCCGCATGGCAGCGCATGGATCGAATTCAACAAGGTCGCCCCCAAGGCCGGTCAAGAAGGCCGAGGCCGCGCGGGCCGCACCGGCGGCCGCCGCCGCCGCTGAGCCCGCTCGGAACGATGAAAGGCCCCGCCAGCATCGCTGCGCGGGGCCTTTTGTTGTCGACTTTCATGGTGAGCCGTTTCTCAGATAGGCAAACGGCGGAAATCGGGCGCCATCCCGACGGCCCCTGCAAAATCTAACCTGCCCGGTTCTGGCTCACGAGTTCTTGGATCGCGGCCATAACCGCCGCGACATGGTCGGCGTCCGCTGCGGCGCTATGCGGTTCATTAAAGCCGCCCATATCATTGTCGAAATACTTCCCCGAGGCCTCTGAAAAGTCGTCTGAAAGCGCGGCACGGCACAGGATGTCGGCGCCGATGCTCAGGTCATTTCCAGCAACGCCAAAACCTTCCTTCACCATTTTGGACGCCAACAGCGACCCGGGATTGACCGCGATGAAGAGCGGGCCATCCTGATGCACGCGGGCCATTTCCTGCGTCCAGATTGTGATCGCCAATTTGCTCTGCGCATAGGCCGCCATATCGTCCAAAGTGCCGTTGCCCCGAAGGGCGGCCAGATCCACCGGTGCCTGCGCGGCAGAGGAAAGGTTCACCACCCGCCCCGCTTTGGGCAGCACCGGCAGCAAGAGCTGCACCAGCAGATAGGGCGCTAATGTGTTAACCACAAAGCGCGCGTCCAACCCCGCTTCGGTGCGCGCATCGGGCAGTTTCAGGACACCTGCGTTGTTGATCACTACGTCGATCTGGCTGTGATCGATGCGCAGCGCCCCTGCCAATGCCGCGACCTCATCCAACTGCGACAGGTCTGCACGGTAGGTCTGGGGGGTGCCGCCCACCTCTGCCGCCGCTGCGCTTAATTTTTCGGCGCTGCGCCCGTGCAGCAGGACAGTATGCCCCTGCCCGCTGAGTTTCTTTGCCGTCAGCAGACCGATGCCGTCGGTCGCGCCGGTGATGAGGATGGTTTTGGTCATGGCTTTCTCCTTATCGGGGTCTCTGCGCGTCTCTGCGATGGCGCGGGATGCGTCGGTCGGGCGATCACCAACCGCCCAAAACCTGCTTGCCGATCACCCGCCCGCTTTCTTGCCGCAGATGAGCGGCGCGAAGGTTCTCTACATTTATCACGCCGGCATGTTCGGTCACGGTAGATTGCAACCTGCCCGCGTCGATCATCTGCGCGACCCGGTTCAACAGGTCGCGCTGCGCGGTCATGTCTTCGGTCTGGAACATCGACCTTGTGAACATAAACTCCCAATGCACGCTCAGAGCTTTGGGTTTCGCCGCTTTCATGTCCAGCGTCTCGGGGTCGTCGATCAATGCGATCTGGCCGCGCGGGGCAATGGCTTCGATGATGGCTGGCCAATGCATGTCCGTGGCCGTCAGCGCGGCAACGTAGCTGGGCGCGAGGTTGAGATCGGCAAGCTGCGCCACCAGATCACTCCGGTGATCCACCACATGATCCGCCCCCATCTTGCGCACCCAGTCTTGGGTTTCCGGACGCGAGGCGGTGGCGATCACGGTCAATCCGGTCAGCGCCTTGGCCAATTGGATAAGGATCGACCCCACGCCCCCGGCCCCGCCAATCACCAAAAGCGCCTGCCCCTTACCGGCCCCTTCCGTCAGCCGGAAAGCATCGAACAGCATTTCCCATGCGGTGATCGCGGTCAGCGGCAGACTGGCGGCCTCAACGAAATCGAGCGTTTCCGGCTTTCGCCCCACGATCCGGGCATCAACCGCATGAAAAGTGGCGTTGGTGCCTGCACGGGTCACATCCCCGGCATAGAACACCGCATCCCCGACTGCGAAATCCGTAACCTCTGAGCCCAAGTCGACGACCACACCCGCCGCGTCGAACCCCAAGACCTTTGGGCCGCCATCGGGGGCGGAAAGCGCGCGCAGCTTCACATCCACCGGATTGACAGAGATGCCCTTTACCTCAACCAAAAGATCGCCCGGCCCCGGCGTGGGACGGTCGATTTCCAACGCCTCCAAAACCTCTGCCGCGCCGGTGGTGTTATAGCCGATGGCTTTCATTTCGATTATCCTTCTGTCCGAATTTTGTTGTTGGACAGGAAGTATCAGTTTGCCGGACTGTATAAACCGGCCTGAAACCGGATTGAGTTTATCGAAACGCAGGATAATGGGGACGCAAGGCGCCTGCGCGGTGCGCACTCCGCACAGGCTCTCAAGGTCAGAAGCAGTCGACTGCAGGGCGGTCAAACCGCATCAACTCATATCGCTGAGAGATATGGCGGAGGCGGTTTGACCTTCGCTCCCTCTACACGAAACCGCAGAACGCTGCACTCATGCCAGGGGATCAAACCTTCCAAGCGACCCTCAGTATCAGAACCTTAGCGACAGGCACGACATGCCGCCGTCCAGTTTGGCGCATTCCGCATTATTGATCTCGACCACTTCAAAGCCTGCCTTCGTCAACATTTCCGCGGTGCGGGGGAAGCCCGCAGGGCAGAGCACATATTGGTTGAACCGGATGCTATTGGCGGCGGCCTCTTCGCCCTCGAAGGTGTGCAGCACGCGGTAGCCTTCGAAACAGCCCGAAGCGTCGAGCCGTTTGGTGCTGAGGATGGTGTCCCCGTCGAGGAGTGAGCAATCTGTCTTGAAGTGCAGCACGCCGGGCGGCGTAAAGACCTCGCGGAGGCTATAGCCCCAGTCCGAGACGATCTGCGTGAGCTCGGCCACGCCTTCGGCATCGGTGCGGTCTGATCTGCCCACCACGATCTCGCGCCCGGTGACCAGAATGTCGCCTCCCTCGATATGGCCCGGGCCTTCGATCTGGCGCAGGTCACTGTAAAGGGTGCTCAAGGTCGGTGCCATTTCGGCCACCTCTCCCATGCGGCTCGGTGCGCCGGGGCGCATTAGTACGGCACCCTTTGGCAAACAAAGCGCGGTATCCTCAACAAAGACGGAATCGGGAAAGGCGTCCAGCGCGGGCAGTTCGATCACCTCAGCCCCGGTTTCATTCAATGTGGCAACGTAATGCGCATGGGCCTTTTCCATCTGCGCAAGATCGGGGGTGCCGATGTCCTCGGCGCGCAGACCGTCGACGATGCTGGCGGCGGGGCGACGGGTGACGGCGCGGGTGAATTCATAGGTGGGGTCTGTCATGTTATGCTCTCTTGTTTGCTTGCGCGGGGGTCGGCTGTGCCTGAATTTCAATGAGCGTCGGCCCGCCAGTCGCGGTGGCCGCGCGCAGCGCATCTGCAACGGCGCCGGGCCGCGTATCGCAGCGCCAGAAGGGCAAGCTGCAGGATTGGGCGACGGCGGCGAAGTCCGGCGGGGCCGGGTCACATCCGACGACGCTTACCCCCGCATCCTGCATGGAGGTGGCGATTTCCTGATAGCCGTGGTTGTTCCAGATGATGAAGCAAATCGGCAGGTTTTCTTGCACCGCGCACATCAATTCCGGAAGGCTGAATTGCGCGCCGCCATCGCCTGCGATGCAGATCACCGGCGTGTGGGGTGCCGCGAGCGCCGCCCCGATTGCCGCGGGGATGCCATAGCCAAGCGCGCCAAAGCCGGTGGCGGCGTTGAACCAGCCGCCGGGGCGGTCGTGGTCGTAGTAAAGGTTGCCCGCATAGATTGGCTGGGCGGAATCGCCGACGATGATCGCCCCCGGAACGGCGCCGCGCAGTTCAGCGAGGGTGTCGCAAGCCGCGCGCATTTCCGGGCCGATCTCTTCAAACGCCTCGCGGCGGGCCTTGGCCGCCCGCGCTGCCCCGTCTGGCGCGGCATCCCCGTCGACCGCGGCATTCAGCGCGTCAATTGCGAGAGCCGCATCGCCGTGGATCGACAGTTCGGCGGCATGGCGGGAAAGCTGTTCAGCGCAAATATCGACGCGGATGAGCCTTTGGATCTCGGGCATGGTGCCGGAGGCGTACATATCATAATCAGTCGGGCCCAATTCGGTGCCCAAGGCCAGAACCACGTCCGACTGCGCGATCAGTGCCCGCACGGCTTGCAGGCTGGGGCTGGCCGGGACGCCCAAAGGATGCTCGAACATTACGCCGCGGGCATTCACCGTTTGCACCACCGGCGAGCCTAGCTTTTCGGCGAGGGTCTGCAGGGCATTCCCGGCTCTTCGAGCCCCGCCACCGGCAAGGATCAAAGGTGCTTTGCTCTGCGCCAATATCGCGGCGGCTTCTAAGATTTGCTCGGCAGATGGGGGTGTTACAGAGGTGGCAGAAAGAGAGGGCGCTTCGGCGGTATAGGGCGCGCCGGCCACGTCCAGCGGTATCTCAAGATGTGTGGGCCCCGGTCGGCCTGACTGGAACGGCTCAAAGACCCGGTCGAGCATGGGGGCCAATTCATCGGCGGTCTCAACCCGCTCGGAGATCAGCGCGACGGTCCGTGCCATCGCCCGCTGATCCGGTAGCTCGTGCAGATGCCCCCTGCCCTTCCCAAGGCTGGGCAGCGTGTTGACGCCAGAGATCACCAGCATCGGCACAGAATCCGCACGGGCTTGGCCCATTGCGGTCAGCGTGTTGGTCAGGCCCGGCCCCGTGATGACGAAGGCAACACCCGGTTTGCCGGAGACCCGTGCATAGCCATCCGCCATGAAGCCCGCGCCCTGTTCGTGCCGAGGCGTCACATGGCGGATGCCCGAGGCCGCCAAGCCCCGATAAAGCTCGATCGTGTGCACGCCGGGGATGCCAAAGACACAGTCGACACCGCGCTGTGAAAGCTGGGCGACCAGCGCCTCGCCGAGGCTGGTCATGCCGTTTCCAGCTGCAGTTGCGCCGCGTGCCGGATGATCCGGTCACAGGCTGCATCAAAGGCCGCGTCGCCGGTGGTCAGCGCCACACGCACCCAAGCATCGAGCGTTTCCCCAAAGGACGCACCGGGCATGACCGCCACGCCAGCCTGCTCAAGCAGGTGCATGGCATAGTCGGTGCCGCTCATTCCGGTGGCCGACACGTCGATCATTGCAAACATGCCCGCATCCGGTTGGTGCACCTTCAACGGGCTCTCTTGCGACAGACGGCGGTGCAAACGCTCGGCGCGGGCGGCAAAGCGTTGCTTCATGCCATCCGCCACAGGGGAGCCTTCGCGCACCGCTTTTTCGGTCATGTCAGCGATAAAGGGCTGGTTGCCGAAAAGCATGGTCTCCGACAGCGGCAAGAGGGCCTCGGTAAAGGCTTCGGGGCCGATGCACCAACCGCTGCGAAAGCCCGGTGCGGCGTGGGATTTTGAGATTGAGCAGACGACGATGGTGCGGTCAGCCAGCTGCGGACGCCACAGAGGCGAGCAGAATTCAGAGGTGTCGAAGATAAGCTCTTCGTACACTTCATCAGAGATAATCCACAGATCATGGGCAATGGCCAGTTCACCAAGCGCGTCTATCTCCGCGCGGGTCAGGACCGCGCCGGTGGGATTATGCGGCGTGGTCAGCAAGATTGCCGTGGTCTGCGGGGTGATCCTTGCGGCGATGTCATCCGCATGAAGGCGAAAGCCGTTTTCCGGGCGCAGCGGGACGGGCACCATCTCGGCACCGCTGGAGCGGATAACCCCTTCGTAAGTGGCATACATCGGATCGCCGACCAGAACCTGCTGCCCCGCCTCGGCCACGCCCAACAGCACGGCATAAAGCGCTGTCTGCGTGCCGGGAAAACACATGGCCTGGTCCGGCGTGATGCGACGGCCCGCCCGGCGCGAATAACGCTCGGCCAATGCGGCGCGCAGACCTGTCTCACCCCGACCGTCAGAATAGCCAGTGCGGCCCCGGCGCATCGCATCGGCCGCAACATCCATGAGCGCGTCGGGCGTCGGCACGTCCGGCTCGCCGATGGTCAACTCGATAATATCACGGCCCTGTGCGGCAAGCTCGCGGGCCTTTAGATGCACTTCCCATTTTGCCCCGCCAAGACCTGCCAGCCGTCGGGTGATATCTGTTGTTTTCATGTCTGTTGCCCTGCTTTTGTGAGGTCTATCCCGAGGAGTGCTCCGACGGAGCGAATTCCGATTTCTGAAAGCTCATCCGGCGCGAAAGCGCTCGGTAGAACACCGCCTTCCATCCACAATCCATCGATCACGGCGTTGCAGGCGATGGCCAAATGGCGCAGCTCTTGTGCTGTGCGGGGCTGACCCGCGTCGTTCAATACGGCAGCGATCAGCGCCTCAAGGCGGTTGCGGAAATTGTAATAGGTCCGCTTGTGGCTTTCGCGCATCTGCGCGTCGTCATGGACCTTGGTCAGAAACCCCGCCCAAAGGCTGACCGACCCCGCGTCGACAACCGGCGGTGTCAGGCTGCCGACGACAAAGGCCGCCAACCGTGCGACTGGCGCGCTACAGTCGGCACCCGCGAAGGCCGCTGTCAGGTCGGTGAGCCGGTCCATGTGATGCTCATAGGCCGCGGTAATCAGGTCTTCTTTCGACGAAAAGTGATGCCTGATCATACCCTGTGACACGTCAGCACGGGCCGCGATTGCCCGAACCGTCGCGGCCTGAACACCCTTTTCGGCGATCAGCGACAGGGTGGCCTTTATCAGGGCCTCCCTGCGGTGCTCCGCTGGCTCACGTTTGAATTTACGCGTGCTGTCCGACACAGGCGATTTCCGAACTTCCTAATTATACACTTGCATGATTACGAAATACGGGCCTTACTACAAGACAGAAATTTGGGACACATCAAATGAGGGGCGCGGACGCTTTGCAAAGAGAGCCGATCAGAGCCACACAAGCAGCCGAAGACGCCAGTGCCGATAGCGCGGCGGAGAACGAGGCGATCAGAATTACCGACCTGCACAAATCCTTCGGCGCGTTGGAGGTTCTCAAAGGTGTCTCACTGACCGCGCAAAAGGGCGATGTCGTCGCCATCATCGGCGGCAGCGGGTCGGGCAAATCCACCTGCCTGCGCTGCATCAATTTCCTCGAAACCCCAAGTGCGGGTCAGATCATCGTCAACGGTGAAGAGATCAAGATGCGCCAAGACGGCTCCCCCGTTGACCGCCGACAGATCGAGCGCATTCGGACGCACCTTGGCATGGTGTTTCAGGCATTCAATCTCTGGACCCACCGCACCCTGCTGGAAAACGTCATTGAGGTGCCGGTCCATGTCCTCAAAGTGCCGCGGGACGAGGCCATCAAACGCGCACGGGTGCTGCTAGAGCGGGTCGGACTGGGCGATAAGGCTGATACCTTCCCGGCGTTTCTGTCGGGCGGCCAGCAGCAACGCGCGGCAATTGCCCGCGCCCTTGCGGTGGAACCCAGCGTGATGCTCTTTGACGAACCCACCAGCGCGCTTGACCCCGAGTTGGTGGGTGAGGTGCTCACGGTGATCCGCGATTTGGCCGCCGAAGGGCGCACCATGCTGCTTGTCACCCATGAGATGAAATTCGCGCGCGAGGTGGCGACACATGTCGTCTACCTTTTTGAGGGGCGCATCGAAGAACAAGGCCCGC
This sequence comes from Sulfitobacter sp. W002, assembly GCF_025142135.1. Taxonomy (NCBI): domain Bacteria; kingdom Pseudomonadati; phylum Pseudomonadota; class Alphaproteobacteria; order Rhodobacterales; family Roseobacteraceae; genus Sulfitobacter; species Sulfitobacter sp. W002. Next base: position 1,997,990 of record NZ_CP081126.1, read on the forward strand.
CGGAAGAGCTTTTCGGCAACCCTAAATCCGCCCGGCTTCGGCAGTTTCTGCAGACAGTCGGCTAAACAACCAAAAACAGGGAGACTACATATGACATTCAAGAAACTCATGACGGCCGCGGTCGCGACAGCAACGGTGAGCGCAGGCGCCGTCGCCGCCGAAGAGGTCAAGATCGGCATTGCAGCCGAGCCCTATCCCCCCTTCGCCTCTCTCAATGCCTCCGGCGAATGGGAAGGCTGGGAAGTTGAGATCATCGACGCGGTCTGCAAAGCGGCCGAGTTGGACTGTGTGATCACCCCCGTGGCTTGGGACGGCATCATCCCCTCGCTGACGGGCCAGCAGGTCGATGCGATCATGGCCTCCATGTCGATCACCGAAGAGCGTCAAAAAACGATCGATTTCTCTGATCCCTACTACAACACACCCGCGGTGATCGTGGCGGATAAGTCGATGAACATCGAACCTACGCCCGAGTCGCTGTCCGGTAAGATCATCGGCATTCAAGCCTCAACCATCCACCAAGCCTATGCCAATGAATATTTCGGCGATGCGGCGGAAATCCGGGTCTATCAGACGCAGGACGAAGCCAATCAGGATCTGGTCTCGGGTCGGATCGACGCCACGCAGGCCGACAGCATCGCCATGGCGGATTTCGTTAACTCAGACATCGGCACCTGCTGCGAGATCAAAGGATCGGTGGAGAATGACGAGGCCATCTTGGGCCAAGGTGTCGGCGCTGGCGTGCGCAAGGGCGATGATGCGCTGCGTGAAAGCCTGAACAAAGGCATCGCGCAGATCCTCGAAGATGGCACCCACGAAGAGATCACCGGGCGCTATTTCGACACCAGCATCTACGCAGAGTAAGCGCCCATCGTGGAGATGATCTTCGAAACGCTCGGGCTTGCCGAGAGTGCGCAACTACTGTCCCTCAGCCCGCCGGGCTGGGGCGGCAACCTGTTGCGCGGGCTTGCGAACTCTCTGCAGATCGCATTTGGCGCCTTTGGGTTCGGTCTGCTGATCGGGCTCTTTGGGGCCTACGGCAAGCTCTATGGCGGGGTGGTCCTGCGCGACCTCCTCGCCGTTTATACGACTGTGATCCGGGCCGTGCCGGAATTGGTGCTGATCTTGATCCTCTATTACGTCGGCACCGATCTCATTAACAAAGTCTCAGGCGCCATGGGCTATGGCCGGGTTGAGATTAGCGGTGTCGTCGCCGGGATCTGGGTGCTCGGCGTGGTGCAGGGCGCCTATGCCACCGAGGTGCTGCGCGGCGCGATCCAAGCCGTACCTGCGGGCCAGATCGAGGCGGCGCGCGCTTACGGGATGCCCCCGCTGATGCTGTTGCGCCGCGTGACGATCCCCGCGATGATGTCTTTTGCCACGCCGGGTCTGGCGAACCTGTGGCTGATTGCAACCAAAGATACCGCGCTTCTGGCCATCGTCGGCTTCAGCGAATTGACGCTGGAGACCCGACAGGCCGCCGCCAGCACGCGCGCCTATTTCACCTTCTTCCTCGCCGCGGGCGCGCTCTATTTGATCGTGACGCTATGTTCTGGCGCGGTCTTTGCCCGGATCGAAAAATGGGCGCGCCGCGGTCAGCCGTCGCTGAAAGGAGCGAGCCGATGATCCCTTTTCGCGCTCTGATGCAGCCCCATCGCATTGTCATGTTGGCGCTTTTGCTGGGCGTAGTCATCTGGTGCGCCGTGGCGCTGCGGTGGGATTCGATACCGGAATATGCCCCGCTGGCGTTGGAAGGGCTCTGGCGCACGATCTGGATACTGGTCGTGACCTGTGTGCTAGGGTTTCTTTTGGCGATCCCGCTGGGCCTCGCGCAGGCCATCGGGCCTTGGTACCTGTCTGCCCCTGCCCGGATATTCTGCACCGTCATCCGTGGCACGCCGCTGCTCTTGCAGATCTGGCTGCTCTATTACGGCCTCGGCTCGCTGTTCCCGCAAATCCCTTGGATCCGCGGCAGTGAACTCTGGCCCTACCTGCGCCAAGCTTGGCCCTATGCGGTGCTGGCGCTGACGCTGTCTTATGCGGGCTACGAAGGCGAAATCATGCGCGGCGCGTTCTCTAGTGTGAACAAGGGGCAGCTTGAGGCTGCAAACGCCTTCGGCATGCCGCGTTTCACCATGTTCCGCCGCATCTGGCTGCCGCAGGCGATCCGCAACGTGCTGCCAACGCTCGGTGGCGAAACCATCCTGCAACTCAAGGCCACACCCCTGGTCGCGACGATCACGGTGGTCGAGCTGTATGCCGTGTCCTCGCGTGTGCGCTCGGACACGTTTATCGTCTATGAACCGCTGATCTTGTTGGCTGTGTTTTACATGATCATCGCCGGGGTCATCGCCTTGCTGTTTCGACGGTTCGAGAACCAAGTGCCGGGATAGTGGCGGCAGCAGTTGGATGGGAGCGAACCTCAACTAGAAGGTCCGATCAGTCCGCCCTCAAATCCATAGGCGTCGTGCCAAATTGGGCCTTGAAGGCGCGCGTCATAGCACTTGCGTTTTCGTAACCGCAGCGGGTGGCGATCTCGGAGATCGACAGGTTGGTGCCTTCGGCCAAGCTCTTGGCAACGATCAGGCGTCGATGCCGATAGACTTGGCCCGGCGTCGCATTCAAACTGCGCGCAAACCGTCTTTGCAGGCTTTTCAGCGAACACCCCAAGTGACGCGCAATCGTCGGGATTGGCACCGGTGCTTCGATAGTCTCATCCATAAGGACAAGCGCCCGAGACACCAGTTTGGACCGCCCCGATATCTTGTCGGCATCCCCGAACGGCTGATCGCTTTGATGCAGGAAAAGCGACGCGACATCGAGCCGTGTGATCTCGCCGCAGTGCGCCCCGATCAACGTGAGTACCAAGTCAAAGGACGCCATGGCACCACCGCAGGTGATCCGGTTGCCGTCTATCACAAACCGTTCTTGCCGGGCATCTACCTGCGGAAATGTCTCTGAAAAGCTTTCGAATAGATGCCCGTGAATGGTCGCAGGCCTGTCGTCCAACAGCCCTGCAGCCGCCAGCAACCAAGCCCCCATATCGAGCCCCACCAGGCATTTCGCATTCGCGCAAAGCCCCCGCAGCGCGGAGAGCACCTGACTGCTGCTCAGCGCAAGGTGGCCGTAGCTGGCGGTCACCATGAGGTAATCACAGGATGGTTTTGTCGCCGTGGCCAATTCGGTCTGCACCAACATCCCGCTTGAAGACCGCACAAGCCCCCCCTCAAGAGAAAGCAGGCGCCAGTCATACCGCGCCTGCCCGGTGATGCTGTTCGCGGCGCGAAACGGCTCCAAAGTGTTGGCCAGACAATGGTTCGAAAAACCATCGAACAGCAGAATGTCGATCTTAACCGTCTCGCCTGATGATTTTGTCTTTTCCTGCATGTTTCTGTCTAGCATTGCACATGCCCGCCAATCAATCCGGGTAGTCTGCAGATAAAGCTAAAAGGAGACCAAGATGCCCCTGCAGATGACCCGTGAGGTCTTTATCACCTGCGCCGTGACCGGATCCGGCAGCAGCCAAGATCGGTCACCCCATGTTCCCCGCAGCCCTGAACAGATCGCCAATTCAGCCATTGCCGCCGCCAAAGCGGGCGCGGCGATTGTGCATTGCCACGTGCGCGACCCCGAGACCGGCGTGCCCTCACGCGATCCGAAACTCTACCGCGAAGTGACCGAACGCATCCGCGATGCCGAGGTTGACGTGGTGCTGAACCTGACCGCAGGCATGGGCGGCGACATCGTCTTTGGCCCGCCCTCCGCGCCGCTGCCGCTGAACGATGCCACCGATATGGTCAACGCCGAAGAACGGCTGGCGCATATCGAAGACTGCCTACCCGAGATTTGCACCCTCGATTGCGGCACGATGAATTTTGCCGAAGCCGATTACGTGATGACCAACACGCCCGGCATGCTGACGACAATGGGCGCGCGTATGGAAGCGCTTGGCGTGAAGCCGGAGATCGAGGCCTTTGATACCGGCCACCTTTGGTATGCGAAACAACTGGTTAAGGATGGCGTATTGTCGTCGCCTGCGCTGGTGCAACTGTGCATGGGCATTCCGTGGGGCGCGCCTAATGACCTGAACACCTTTATGGCGATGGTCAATAATGTCCCCGAAGACTGGAACTGGTCCGCGTTTTCAATCGGCCGTGACGAGATGCCCTATGTGGCCGCATCGGTTTTGGCAGGCGGGCATGTGCGCGTCGGGCTTGAGGATAATCTTTGGCTGGGCAAGGGCGAGCTCGCCACCAACGAAGCGCTTGTGTCTCGGGCCGTCACCATCATCGAAAACATGGGGGCAACCATCATGGGCCCTGATGCCGTGCGCCAAAAGCTGGGCCTGGCCAAGCAGGCACCGCGATGACCAAGATAGCAGCAATCATCGGCGGTGGTGTCATTGGCGGCGGCTGGGCCGCGCGCTTTGCCTTGTCCGGATGGGATGTCGCTATTTTCGACCCCGATCCCGAAGCGGAACGCAAAATCAGCGAAGTCATGGCAAACGCACGCCGGTCCCTGCCTGCCTTGTCCGACGTGGCACTGCCGCCCGAAAGTCAGGTGAAAATCGTCCCCACATTGGCCGACGCCGTCACAGACGCCGACTGGATTCAGGAAAGCGCGCCGGAACGGCTTGAGATGAAGCACAAGATCTTCGCCGAGATCCAGACCCACTGCCGCAAAGACGCGCTGATCGGCTCTTCAACCTCGGGCTTCAAACCGTCCGAACTGCAGCAAGGGGCGCTTCGCCCCAACCAGATTTTCGTCGCACACCCGTTCAACCCGGTCTATCTGCTGCCGCTTATCGAACTGGTCGGTGACGATGCCACGACCACGCGCGCGCAAGCGGTGCTTACTGAAATCGGCATGAAGCCCCTGAAACTACGCAAGGAAATCGACGCGCATGTGGCCGATCGTTTTCTCGAAGCGGTCTGGCGCGAGGCGCTTTGGCTGATCAAAGACGGCATCGCCACGACCGAGGAAATCGATGACGCGATCCGGTTCGGCTTTGGCTTGCGTTGGGGTCAGATGGGCCTGTTTGAAACCTACCGCGTGGCGGGCGGCGAGGCCGGGATGGCCCATTTCATCGAACAGTTCGGGCCCTGCCTGCAATGGCCTTGGACCAAATTGATGGACGTGCCCGAGCTGACCGATGATTTGGTACAGAGGATCGCCAGCCAATCGGACGCGCAATCCGGTGCCCATACGATCCGCGAGCTCGAACGCATTCGCGACGACAATCTGGTGTCCATGATGCGGTCCCTGAAGGGACGTGACTGGGGTGCAGGGGCGTTGCTGAACGCGCATGACGCCCGTCTTGACGGCAAAGCCGACCCTGACTTCACCAAACCCATCATCAGTGTCGCCCGCGCCATTCCAATCGATTGGACGGATTACAACGGCCACATGAACGAAAGCCGCTATGGGCAGCTGTGGTCGGATGCCGCCGACGCCCTTATGCGCATGATCGGGGCCGATGACGCCTATATAAAATCGGGCTTCAGCTACTTTACCGCCGATACCCACACCAAGTTCCGCAATGAATGTCATGCTGGCGACAACGTTACCGTTGTCACGACCATTCTTGAGGGTGCGGGCAAAAAGCTGCGGCTGTTCCACGAATTGAAAAACGCCGCTGGTGATGTGGTGGCGACCTGCAATCAGTTCCTGCTGCACGTCAGTCTGGAGACCCGCAAATCCTGCGACCCTGCGGCGCATGTCAGCGACAAGCTCGCAACCATCATTGCGGCCCAGGCCGCCCTGCCCAAGCCGGAGCATAGCTGATGCATTTTGGATTGACCGAAGAACAAGAAATGATCGTTTCCACCGTGCGATCCTTCGTCGAAAACGAAATCTACCCCCATGAGGCCGAGGTAGAGCGCACTGGCGAGGTCCCCCATGACGTCGCGCAGGCGATCAAGCAAAAGACGCTGGACCTGGGGTTTTATGCCTGCAACTTCCCCGAAAGCGTTGGCGGGGCTGGCCTCTCGCATCTTGAATTTGCGCTGGTTGAACGCGAGTTGGGCCGCGGCTCTATGGCGTTGAACCACTTTTTCGGGCGGCCTCAGAATATCTTGATGGCCTGCAAAGAGGATCAGATCGAACGCTATCTCACCCCCGCCATTCGCGGCGAAAAGATGGATGCGCTGGCCATGACCGAGCCCGATGCAGGGTCCGATGTCCGCGGCATGAAATGTACAGCCAAACGCGATGGCGGTTACTGGGTTCTGAACGGAACCAAGCATTTCATCTCTGGCGCGGATCATGCGGATTTCGTGATCGTCTTTGTGGCAACCGGAGAAGACGACACGCCGCGCGGCCCCAAAAAACGCATTACGACCTTTCTGGTCGACCGCGGCACGCCCGGCTTCACCATCCGCGACGGCTACAAATCCGTCTCGCACCGCGGCTACAAGAACATGATCCTCGAATTTGACAACTGCCGCCTGCCGGATGCTCAGGTTCTGGGTGAGGTTGATGGTGGCTTTGCGGTGATGAACGAATGGCTTTACGCCACGCGGATCACGGTCGCGACAATGTCTGTAGGTCGTGCACGACGTTGCTTTGACATGGCGTTAAATTACGCGGCTGAACGCAAGCAGTTTGGCCAGCAGATCGGCAAGTATCAGGGCATCAGCTTTCAACTTGCCGACATGATCACCGAAATCGATGCGGCGGATCACCTGACATTGGCGGCGGCGTGGCGGTTGGATCAGGGCCTGCCCGCAAACCGCGAAATCGCCAGTGCTAAGCTCTACGCGTCGGAAATGCTGGCGCGGGTGACGGATGCCACCTTGCAAATCTTTGGCGGCATGGGCTTGATGGATGACTTCCCCATTGAACGCTTCTGGCGCGATGCGCGGGTCGAACGGATCTGGGATGGGACATCTGAAATCCAGCGCCACATCATCAGCCGCGATCTATTGCGCCCCCTTGGCGCCTAGGACCAAGACATGAGTGATCTTGAGCGTCTCTTGCGACCACGTTCCATTGCCGTCGTCGGCGGTGGGGTCTGGTGCGACTCCGTGATCGAGCAGAACCAAAAGATCGGTTTCAAGGGTGATATCTGGCCCGTGCATCCCAAAAAAGACAGTGTCGGCGGGGTGCCAGCCTTTAAGACGCTTGCCGATTTACCAGACGCACCGGATGCGACGTTCATCGGTGTGAACCGCAGCGCAACCATCGATCTGGTGGGCGAGCTGAACCAGATGGGAGCAGGTGGTGCCGTGTGTTTTGCCAGCGGATTCAAAGAAACCGCCGACGGCACCGTTTTGAATGACCAATTGCTGGCCGCAGCAGGGGGAATGCCCATTCTCGGGCCGAATTGCTACGGGGTTCTGAATGCCGTGGATCAGGTGGCGCTTTGGCCGGATCAACATGGGCTGGTGCCCGTTGAACGCGGCGTGGCGATCTTGGCGCAGTCGTCCAACATCGCGATCAACCTCACGATGCAGCAACGCGGGTTGCCGATTGCCTATACCATCACCGCGGGCAATCAGGCCCAGCAAGGGCTTGCCAGCATCGCTCAAACTGTCATCCGCGACGACCGCGTGACCGCACTTGGCTTTTACATCGAAAGCTTTGGCGACATCGCGGATTTTGAAGAACTGGCGCGGCTGTCGCGTGCGCTCGGCAAACCGATTGTGGCGCTGAAGGTGGGCCGCTCGGAGGAATCGCAACTGGCAACCATTTCGCACACCGCCTCGCTCGCGGGCAGCAGCGCGGGGTCGGATGCGGTACTGGCGCGACTTGGGATTGCGCGGGTCGGCTCCCCCGCTGCGCTGCTTGAAACGTTAAAGCTGTTTCACTGCCATGGCCGCCTGTCCGGGGGGCGCATTGCGTCGCTAAGTTGCTCGGGCGGGGAGGCGAGCGTCATGGCGGATACCGCCGCGCATTATGGTCTGACTTTCCCCCCCCTGACATCTGCTCAAACAGATACGCTTTCCCAGCACCTTAGTTCGCTGGTCAATCTGACGAACCCCTTGGATTATCACACACAAATCTGGCGCGATAAGGCCGCCATGACAGCCGTGTTTGCGGCCATGACGGGCGATGATATCGACCTGACGCTTGTGGTGCTCGATTTCCCGCGCCTAGACAGCTGCACCGCCGATGATTGGATGATTGCAATCGACGCGATAGAAGACGCAGCCCGTCAAACGGGCCGTCCCTTTGGGGTGGTTGGGTCCATCGTCGAAAACCTGCCCGAAGCGATTGCAAAACGTCTGCTGGGCGGGGGGATTTTGCCACTGAGCGACTTTGGCACGGCCTGCGAAGCGATCAGCGCGGCGCGCATGCCGCCCACTAAAAATCACCAACCCCTGCTACCTGCCCCCAGCTTCGCCACCACGATCACGGTCACCGAAGGCGATGCCAAACGGGCCCTTGCGGCATACGGCTTGGATATCCCCAAAAGCCGTGCAGGCATCGCCCGTGCGGATGTGATCGCTTGCGCCGAAGAGATCGGTTTTCCCGTTGTCCTGAAGGGCGAAGGGGTCGCCCATAAAACCGAAACCGGCGCGGTAAAGCTGCACCTCGCAGACGCAGCGCAGGTCAGGGCGGCTGCGCGGGAAATGCAGGCCGAAACCTTCCTTGTCGAAGAAATGATCACCGGTACGGTCGCGGAGCTGTTGCTAGGCATCGTCGCGGACCCCGCCCACGGGTTCGTCCTGACCTTGGCCGCGGGCGGCACGCTGACGGAAATTCTGGAGGACGGTCAATCCTTGCTGCTGCCCACTACGGATGCCGATATTCGCCACGCCTTGGGCCGATTAAGAGTATCCCCCCTGTTGAGCGGCTATCGCGGTGGTGAGCCTGCCAACATAGACGCCATTGTTGACGCGGCCCTAAAGCTGCAAAACTTCGTCACCGACCACGCCGACGAAATTGCCGAAATCGAAATCAATCCCCTCATCTGCACAAAAGACCGCGCGATCATCGCCGATACGCTTTTGGTGAAAGGAACAACATGACAAGCCCCGTTAAAACGCGCCGAGAGGGTGCCGTGCTCGAAATCACTCTGGATCGCCCAAAGGCCAATGCCATTGATCTTCAAACCAGCCGTATCTTGGGCGATACCTTTGCCGCCTTTCGCGATGACACTGATTTGCGCGTTGCGATTATCACAGGCGAAGGGTCGAAATTCTTCTGCCCCGGTTGGGATTTGAAATCCGCCGCTGATGGCGACGAGGTGGATGGTGATTACGGCGTAGGCGGCTTTGGCGGCCTGCAAGAATTGCGCGACATGAACAAACCGGTGATCGCTGCGGTAAACGGTATTTGTTGTGGCGGCGGGCTTGAATTGGCGCTGTCGGCAGACGTTATCCTCGCGGCGGATCATGCAAGTTTTGCGCTGCCCGAAATCACCTCAGGCACGGTGGCTGATGCCGCCTCCATCAAGTTGCCAAAGCGCATTCCCTATCACATCGCAATGGAGATGCTGTTCACGGGCCGCTGGCTGGACGCCGAAGAAGCCAACCGCTGGGGGTTTGTGAACCACGTCCACGCGGCAGATGATCTGATGGCGCAGGCCCGGGATATGGCACGCCTTTTGGCCTCGGGCCCGCCGCTGGTCTATGCCGCGATCAAAGAAATCGTGCGGAATGCTGAGGATAGCAACTTTCAGGACACCATGAACCGGGTTACCAAACGCCAGCTAAAGACTGTCGATGTGCTTTACGGCTCCGAGGATAACGCCGAAGGTGCGCGGGCCTTTGCTGAAAAGCGAGATCCGGTCTGGAAAGGGCGCTAAGAGCGTCGCATCCGGGCTTTCACCGGACCGCGGGGCTATTGGTCCCGCGCCATCTCAACGAACGATTGAGCCGCGGCTTTCCTGCTCCCGGATATGGACGACGGGGTAAAATAGCCGGTCCCAATATCTTTCTAGCGTTTTCCATGAGATTTCACGCTGCCAGCGCGGAAAACATTCTAATCCACGGAGGCGCAGTCGGAAATGTTAGCGCAGACCGTCACCCGTAACAGAAACGCAAATCAGTCGGATCGATCAAGTAATTGATTTAATGGCGGACCCTAGAGGATTCGAACCTCTGGCCTCTGCCTTCGGAGGGCAGCGCTCTATCCAGCTGAGCTAAGGGTCCACTGAGGGGCGGTATAGCCAGAGCGGGCCGCCCCTGCAATGGGAAATCCGGGCGTAAGGGCGGCGAAATTGAGCTTAGGCGAAAAGATCATGCGCCAATTCAAGTGCGTCAACCAATGTGTCGACCTCGGCGCGGGTGTTATACATGCCAAAGGACGCGCGGCAGGTGGCCGAAACCCCCAGATGCGTCATCAAAGGTGCCGCGCAATGGTGCCCGGCCCGCACCGCCACGCCCTTTTTGTCGAGCACGGTTGAAATGTCATGGGCATGGGCCGCGCCATCCAAGGTGAAGCTAAAGATCGCCGCCTTATCCGGTGTCGTGCCCTGAAGGTTAAGCCAGTTCAGACCGCTGAGACGGGACACGGCGTAGTCGCGCAGATCATCTTCATGGGCGGCGATATTCTCCATCCCTAGGTCCATCATGAAATCCAGCGCCACGCCCAAGCCGATGGTGGCCACGATGCCGGGGGTGCCCGCCTCGAACATCATCGGCGGGTCGTTGTAGCTCACTGCGTCTTTGCTGACTTCGCGGATCATGTCGCCGCCCCCGATGAAAGGGCGCATTTCGGCCATCCGCTCGGACTTGATATAGATCGCGCCTGAGCCCGAGGGGCCGTAGAGTTTGTGCCCTGTGACGGCATAGAAATCACAGCCGATGTCTTGGACATCCACCGGCATATGCACCGCCCCCTGCGAGCCGTCGACCAGCACCGGAACGCCTTTTTCGTGCGCCGCTGCAGTGATGGATTTTACATCAACTTTGGTGCCCAAAACATTGGAAAGATGAGAGATTGCAACCAGCTTGGTCTTTGGCCCGATGGCATCGATCACCTCCTGCGGGTCCAGTGCGCCGGTGGCGTCCACATCGACCCATTTCAGCACAACGCCCTGCCGCTCGCGCAGGAAATGCCATGGCACGATATTGGCGTGATGCTCCATCACCGACAGAACGATCTCATCACCGGCCTGCATCCGCGGCATGGCCCAGCCATAGGCCACGGTGTTGATCCCCATGGTGGCACCGGTGTTTAGCACGATTTCGTCTTCTGATCCGGCATTGAGAAACCGTGCAACGGTGCCGCGCACGCTTTCATATTTGTCGGTCGCTAGATTAGAAAGGTAGTGCAAGCCACGGTGAACATTAGAGTATTCATTCGCGTAGGCTTGGGTGATCGCATCGATCACCACCTGCGGCTTCTGCGCTGATGCACCATTGTCGAGATAGACCAGCGGCTTGCCGTTCACCTCGCGGCCGAGGATCGGAAACTGCGCCCGGACAGCATCAACGTTGAACATGTTTCAAACTCCTTGGGCGGTCAGCCCGATCAAAGACAGCAGGAGGCCAAGACCCAGCAAGACCCCAAGCGCGGCCCCTGCCAGCACAGCGGCGGCATGGAAGAGCCCCGGCAGATGCAGCAGTTCGGCCACGAAATTCAGCAGGATCCAAAGGCCCCAAAAAGTAACGACGAAAGAAACCAGCAGCGCCACCGGCGGCAGAGCCATGGTCAGCAGCAGGATCCCCAATTGCGCGCAGAGCCGGAGCGCCTGCAACCAGACCACGGCCGCCAGAAGCGGGGCCGCCGCGCCCTGCCCGCCCAAGGCCCGGCCAACCCAAGACAGCGCATGAACATAAAGGACCATCAAACCGGCCAGCAGCGCAAAAAGCACCAGTGGCGATTGGAAATAACTCGGCAATGCCATGGCGGGGGGCGCGATCACAAACATCGCCGAGATCACCAGCGCGTTCAGCGCCGCGACCAAGGCGAGCGATGTCCATATCACCTCCCGGCCCAAAGGTAGGGCCGCGATCATCCGCGCTGCGGCGCGGGGGCTGCGCAGTGTGGTTTGCGCGAGTTGGATCAGGGCGGCGCTGTCCATCTCAGCCCCGCTGTGTCGCAAGCAGGCCCGCGATCCAGAACCAGAAGAACACCGCCAACCAGAGCACGCCGACGATCTGCGCCTGCACGCCCGGCCCGATAAAGCCAAGCGCGAGGCCCAGCAACAACAGGATCGGCGCGGAAGCGAGCAGCGACCAAACCAAGGTCAAGCGCACCGCGTAGCCAGTGAGCCGCTGCCCCGCGATGCGGCTGATCGCCCAGACCATCGCCGCCAGACCATAGAGCAGCATCGGCATCACGAAGATCCAGAAAAACGCGCTCCAATACTGCCGCACGGCCAGCGGTCCTTCGGGGTCAAGATGGGCCGCGCGGGCTTGATAAGGGGACAAGGCCACGAAAATCAGCAGCCCTGCCATCAGCGCGAACATCAGCACGCGCACCTCGTTGCGGCCCTGCGCCAACAGCCCCGACATCACTTTGCCGGGGCCGCGATAGGTCGCAACGATATCGCTGGTGACAGCCATCAGGCGCTACGACGCTCCAACCACGCGCTGAGACGCCCGTTGATCTCCTCGCGCAGGTCCTCGGCTTCGATCTCTTCCACCGCTTCGGCAAGGAAGGCCAGTGTCAGAAGGTCGGTCGCCTCGGCATGAGACACGCCGCGGGCACGGAGGTAGAACAGCGCCTCTTCGTCGATCGCACCAGAGGTCGAGCCATGCGAACAGGCCACGTCATCGGCGTAGATCTCAAGCTCAGGCTTGGCGAGGAACTGGCTGTCGCCGTCCAGCAAAAGCGACTGGCTGATCTGATAGCCATCGGTCTTCTGCGCGCCTTCCTTAACGAGGATCTTGCCTTGGAACACGCCAGTCGCACCGTTGCGCAGCACCTTCTTATAGACCTGACGGCTTTCGCAATTCACCGCGTCATGGGTGATGAAAACCGTGTCGTCATGATGGAAGTCACCATCGCCGACGCAGGCACCGGCCACATGGGCCGAGGCATCATCGCCGGTGAGCTCGATCACGCATTCGTTGCGCGTCAGCGCGCCGTTCACGGTGACGGTGAAACTCTTGAACAGCGACTCGCTGCCGAGACGGGTGAAGATATGTGTCGCGGCCCGGCGCTCATGATCGCGGCCCTGTGCACGGACATGGTGGAAGCGCGCAGTGTCGGCCACTTCAACCTCCATCACGGTGTTGAAGCGCGCGGCAGCGGGGCCGTTCTCCAAAAGCGTCACTTCGGCGCCTTTTTCGAGCTTCACAACGTGGTGCAACATCGCATCCGAAGTCTCTGATTTATGGGTATAAACCAGATTGATCGGCTTGCTCACTTGACCCGTGACATGGATCAGCACACCGTCACTCGCGAAGGCTGTATTCAACGCGGCCAGCGGGCGTTGGACCGGTTTTTGGCCGTTCTTTTCCAGCGTACCATAGAGGTCACGCGCCCAATGCAGGTCGCTGTCCGCCGCCGCGAGCCGTTCGATGCTGACGCCTTCCAGCGCCAGATCGTCGGAGGCTTCGGCGTCGAATTCACCGTCGACGAAGACGATCCGCAGGCGGTCGGTATCGTCGAAAAGCGGTGCCTCGCCGTGATCGAAAATCGCAGCGGGCTGCGCGTCGGGTTGTGTCAGCGTGTCGGGGCGGGTGAACTTCCAATATTCATCCCGGCGTTGCGGCAGGCCCATGGCACGGAGCCGCGCCAGCGCGTCCTCGCGCGCCGCCTGGGCCCAGCCACCCTGCGGCATGCTGAGCCGTGCGATCATCGCCTCGGTCGGGGTTTCTTGCAGTTTCGCTTCGGCCATTATGCCACCTCAGCGAGAATGTCTGCGTAGCCGTTGTTCTCGACCTCAAGGGCAAGCTCAGGGCCACCGGTCTTGATGATGCGACCGTCGTGCATGATGTGCACAACGTCAGGTTTGATGTGGTCCAAAAGACGCTGGTAGTGGGTGATGACAAGGAAACCACGGCCTTCGGTACGCAGGGCGTTCACGCCTTCGGCGACCAGTTTCATGGCGTCGACGTCAAGGCCCGAGTCGGTCTCGTCGAGGATGCACATCTTTGGCTCAAGCATGGCCATCTGCAGGATTTCGTTGCGCTTTTTCTCACCACCCGAGAAGCCCATGTTCACGGGGCGCTTCAGCATGTCGGCGTCGATCTTCAGATCCTTCGCCTTGGCGCGGATTTCCTTAAGGAAGTCTGCCGCCGACATTTCCTCTTCGCCGCGCGCTTTGCGCTGTGCGTTCACCGCGGTGCGCAGGAAGGTCATGTTGCCAACGCCGGGAATTTCAACGGGGTATTGGAAGGCAAGGAAAAGGCCCGCCGCGGCGCGCTCTTCGGGCTCCAAGTCCAGCAGGTCTTCGCCTTCGAGCGTGGCGGAGCCTTCGGTGACCTCGTAGCCATCCTTGCCCGAGAGCACGTAGCTCAACGTCGACTTGCCCGAGCCGTTCGGCCCCATGATGGCGTGTACTTTGCCAGCTTCGACTTCCAGATCGACGCCTTTGAGGATCTGCTTGTCCTCTTCTTCCAGTTTCACCTGCAGGTTCTTGATGCTCAGCATTTCGGTCTCCTTCTGGCGCGCTTTGCGCCGCAATTCATGCTATTTCAGTGTTATATCAGGGGCTTGCCCCTGTGTGTTAAAGTTCATGCCGCCCCCTCATGGGCACAGAGCGCGGCGGGAAAGTGTTCGATCAGCGCCGCGCGGCAGGCAGCAATGCCGTCGTGATAGGCCAACGGCGCATCGGGTTTGCGGGCCGCCGGAATATCGGCCAAGGCGATCGGCACGCGCATGTCACGGCCCACCGAGGCGGCGTAGTCGTGGAACTTGAGCCGTCCCTGCCCTTCGGGTGCGACCCAAGTGTTCGCCACGCCGTAGGCATCCGCCGTGATCAGCCCGTGGAGGGATGAGGCAAAGACATGGGCGCAGGATGCGATGGCGGCGCAGACATGCTCTACCGGGTCGCGCGGATCAATCAGCACATAGGCGCTGTCGGAGGCCACGAGGTCCAGCAGTTCGGGAGCATCGGCGAGCGTATGATGCGGCACGATGCCGATCTTGTCGCCGCGCGGTGCATCGCTTGGCAAAACCTCGTTCACCAGAAGCCCGGGGTCGCCGAAAGCGTCAGTCTCTACCCCCAAAAGCGCCGCAGTCACCGGACCGCGCAGCAGTGCGATCTCGATGTTTTTCAGGAACGCACGGCCCCCTGCGGGACGCAGCAGACCGCTGCCCCAGATCACCGGCTTGGCCCCGTCGCGCGGCGTGTCGAAATTGCGCCGCACGATTTGCAAGAGCGAGCCAAGACCAAAGACATCCGCCTCGTCCACCGACGCATGGACCACCCGCCGCCCTGAGACATGGCTCAGGATCAGCGGACTCAGCGCATCGCCGAAATTCGGCTGCGCCTTCCACCAATGCAGGCGGAGGGGGGTATGCGCCGCAGCAAGGCTCATCAGCCGACTGAGCCTTCCAGCGAGATTGCCACCAGCGCTTGCGCTTCCATGGCGAACTCCATCGGCAGGGCTTGCAGCACGTCCTTGCAGAAACCGTTCACAACCAGCGCCACGGCCTCTTCCTCGTCCATCCCGCGCGAGCGGCAGTAGAACATCTGGTCGTCGTCCACCTTGGAGGTGGTCGCCTCATGCTCGACCCGGCTGCTGTTATTTTTGACCTCAATGTAAGGCACAGTATGCGCCCCACATTCCGAGCCGATCAGCAGGCTGTCACACTGGGTATAGTTGCGCGATTCTTTGGCCTTAGGGTGCATCGACACGAGGCCACGGTAGGTGTTCTGCGCCTTCCCCGCCGAGATGCCCTTGGACACGATGCGCGACTTGGTGCGCTTGCCGAGATGGATCATCTTGGTGCCGGTGTCGGCCTGCTGCATGTTGTTGGCGATGGCGATGGAGTAGAACTCGCCTTGGCTGTCGTCGCCACGCAGGATGCAGGAGGGGTATTTCCACGTCACGGCAGAGCCGGTCTCGACCTGTGTCCACATCACCTTGGCGCGGTCGCCGCGGCAATCGGCACGTTTGGTCACGAAGTTGTAGATGCCGCCCTTGCCGTCCTCGTCACCGGGGTACCAGTTTTGAACGGTGGAGTATTTCACCTCGGCATCTTCTTCGATGATGATCTCAACGACGGCGGCGTGAAGCTGCGACTCGTCACGCTGGGGCGCGGTACAGCCTTCGAGGTAGGACACGTAAGACCCCTTGTCGGCGATGATCAGCGTCCGCTCGAACTGGCCGGTGTTTTCCGCGTTGATGCGGAAGTAGGTCGACAGTTCCATCGGGCAGCGCACGCCCGGCGGCACGTAGACAAAGGAACCATCAGAGAAGACAGCGGAGTTCAGCGTCGCGTAGAAGTTGTCCGATATGGGCACAACCGAGCCGAGGTACTTCTTCACCAGTTCGGGATGCTCGCGGATCGCTTCAGAGATCGAACAGAAGATCACGCCAGCCTTTTTCAGTTCCTCTTGGAAGGTCGTCCCGACCGAAACGGAGTCAAAGACCGCGTCGACAGCCACTTTGCGGCCCTCGGCAGGGGCATCTTCGGCCCCTTCGACACCGGCAAGGATCATCTGCTCTTTCAGCGGGATACCCAGTTTTTTGTAGGTCTCCAGCAGCTTGGGGTCCACGTCATCAAGCGACTTGGGCTTTTCGGCCATGCTTTTCGGACGGGCGTAGTAATACTGGTCCTGAAAGTCGATCTCGGGGTAATCGACCATCGCCCAGTCGGGCTCTTTCTTGGTCAACCAACGATCATAAGCCGCGAGGCGCCATTCAAGCATCCACTCGGGCTCTTCGTTCTTTTCCGAGATCAGCCGCACGATGTCCGGCGTCAGCCCCTTGGGGGCGTATTCCATCTCAATGTCGGTGGACCAGCCGTATTTGTATTTGCCGCCGACTTCGCGCACGGCATCCACGGTTTCCTGGTCGACGCCTTCCTTGACGCCATCATTCTCTTTCAGGGTCATATTTTCCAAGGTTTCAGTTCCTTTCCGTGGCGGCGCTCAGGCGGCCCGCGTTTCGTGCTTTTTCAGTTTGGCGGTCCAGCTTGTGGCGAACCGCAGGATATCTTCCCGGGTGGTTTTCAGGCCCAGCGACACCCGGATCGCGCTGGCGGCCTGTGTTTCATCAAAGCCCATGGCGCGCAACACGGCACTGGCGCGGACCTTGCCGCTGGAACAGGCCGATCCCGCCGAAATGGCAAAACCGGCGAGGTCCATCTGCATCACTTGGGTCTCGCCCTTCCAGCCGGGCGTAATGATGCACGAAGTGTTGGGCAGGCGCGCAGCGCCTTTCCCTACAAAAATAGTCAGACTTGTGGCATCCGCAAGGGTCGCTTCCAACAAATCACGCTGTTCGGCCACCTCTTCCCACCGCCCCGCAGAGACATCCGCCGCCGCCGCTTCTGCCGCTGCGCCAAAACCTGCGATGGCGGGGATATTTTCGGTCCCTGAGCGGCGCCCCATCTCTTGCCCGCCGCCGCGCAAAAGCGCGTGTTCGGCCAGATCGATGCCGCGCTTGACGATCAGCGCACCGATACCCTTGGGCCCGCGCAGCTTATGCGCCGATACGAGAATGAAATCCGCCCCCGACGTGGCCATTTTGAACCGCGTTTTTCCAAGGGACTGCACTGCATCGACCAACACATAGGGGCTGCTCTCCATTGCCCAGCACTGCTGCGCCAAGGGCATGGTTTGTTGCAGCACGCCGGTTTCGCTGTTGGCAGCCTGAAGGGCGACCAGATCAGCGCCCGCCGCAGCGGTCAGATCACCGTCCCAAACGCCATGCGCATCGACGCCCAAACGATCCGCCTGCCCCCATGAAAGCACCGCTTCATGCTCCACGGCGGATGTCACCACCCGCGCGCTCATCGCAGCCGCCAGCGCTGCCGCCTCTGTTGCACCAGAGGTGAAAATCACATCGACCGGGTCACAACCAACAAGCCCCGCCACCTGCACCCGCGCGCGTTCGACCACAGCCTTGGCCGCACGGCCTTCGGCATGGACCGAGGACGGGTTGCCGGGCAAATCCATCGCCGCGATCATCGCCGCGCGCGCCTCCGCCCGCAGCGGCGTGGTCGCGTTATGGTCGAGGTAGACCCGCATCCTTCATCCTTTTCCAAATACCGCGGGGGTCCGGGGGCAGCGCCCCCGAAATCCCACATCGCCACCCGCGCAGGCCACAGCGGCCAAAGCGCGTTTGCTGCCCAAAACCACCCTCACGTCTCATCCACCACGGCAAAGAGTGTCGGCACCGCCGGACAGGGGGCCAGTTCGTTATCCACCACATCCGACAGGCGGGTCTGGTGCAAGAAGACATAGACATGCGCGCTCAGCCCCTGCCAAAGCCGGTTGGTCAGCGATTGCGCCCGGCTGCCCGAAAGCCCGCCCGAGGCACCTGCCCCCTTGTGCATCGCATCCACCGTCTCATCCACTGCGGCAAGCACATCGACCACGCGAATATCCGTAGCCGGACGCGCCAGACGGTAGCCCCCGCCCGGCCCCCGGACAGAGGTTACCAACTCGGCCCGCCGCAGTTTGACAAACAACTGTTCGAGATAGGGCAAAGACACCGACTGTCGCTCGGCAATGTCACCCAGTGACACCAGCGTCCCCGCAGGCTGGAGGGCAATATCGGCCAAAGCGACCATCGCGTAGCGCCCTTTGGTGGATAGCTTCATCGTCTTACCCTCACTCGCCGTGCCATTTGATTGACGTGGGCGGCTTAAATGCCTAAGTCCAAAGACTGATCCACGCGACACTGCGCGGAACCAGATTAGAACCGTTCTAAGGTGGCCTAGCGAATTCGTCAACTATTCGCGGCGATCTTTGAACCCCCAGACAGGGACACCCATGCCCGAGGTTATTTTTCCCGGACCCGAAGGCCGCCTTGAAGGCCGCTACCACCCCCAAAAAGAACGTGACGCCCCGATTGCCATCGTGCTGCATCCGCATCCACAGTTCGGCGGCACGATGAATCACAAGGTCGTCTATAACCTGCACTATGCGTTCTACAACATGGGTTTCACCGTGTTGCGCTTTAACTTCCGCGGCGTGGGCCGTAGCCAGGGTGAATACGACCAAGGCATCGGCGAACTGTCCGACGCGGCCTCGGCGCTTGATTACCTTCAATCGATGAACAACAACTCCAAACATTGCTGGGTTGCGGGTTTCTCGTTTGGTGCGTGGATCGGCATGCAACTGCTGATGCGCCGGCCAGAGATCACCGGCTTCATCTCGGTCTCGCCGCCCGCGAATATGTATGACTTTTCGTTCCTCGCGCCCTGCCCGGCCTCTGGCCTGGTCATCAACGGCACCGCCGACCGCGTGGCGCCGCCTGCTGACACGACCAATCTGGTCAACAAGCTGCATGAACAAAAAGGCATCACGATCACCCATCAGGAGATCGAAGGCGCCGGGCACTTCTTTGAAGAGCCGCATATGGACACGTTAATCACCTCGACCAGCGACTATGTGAAACGCCGTCTGACGGAATCCACCCGCTAATGGCGGACGCGGTCGTCCTCCAACTGGCCAACAAGCTTGCCGAGGAATGTCTCGCCGTGCAGGCCGAGACCGGTGAGGAGCGGCTGTTTATCGAAGTTGGCGAGGTGCTTGGCGCCTCGTCACAAACCCTTGAAGAAGCCTTTTTGACGGCGATCCGAACGCGGATGGCCAATGACAAGGCCCGCGGTTTTCTTGCCCGCAAACTGCGCGATCATCGCGGCAAGGCAGGCGCATGACCGAGCGGCTCGACCAGCAGATCGCCTTTCTCAATGAGGCCGACAAGCTTAAGACGGTTCTGCGCGGCACCACCCTGTGCGATGCAAGCCGGGCGGAAAACTCGGCCGAACATTCATGGCATTTGACGCTCTACGCGCTGGTTCTGGCCGATCAGGCCGGTCCAGAGGTGGACATCAACCGCGTCATCAAGATGCTGATCCTGCACGATCTTGTTGAGATCGACGCGGGCGACAATCCGATCTTCGGCGACTATGACGCCGCTGAAATGGAAGCGCAGGAACAAATCGCCGCCGACCGCATCTTTGGCCTGCTGCCCGCCGATCTGCGGGACGCATTGCGCAGCATCTGGGAAGAGTTCGAAGCCGCCGAGAGCCCTTCGGCCCGCTTTGCCAAATCGCTCGACCGGTTCCAGCCCCCGATGCAAAACCTCGCCTCGGGCGGGGGCAGCTGGACCGATTACAACGTCTCGGAAGCGCAGATCGAAGAGAAGGTTGGCCGCAAGATCGCCATCGGCGCCCCTGCGCTTTGGTCCTACGCCCGGGCCCGTATCAGCAGCTTTTTCGCCGGGGTCGGCGCCTGACCGCGAGCTTCGGCATACCATGGTATACGATCTTTCTCTTTGGCCCCCGATAGGCTAAAGCACGGATAAATACATCCTCAACCAAAGGAATTCGTCATGTCGAAGATTAAGGTAGAAAACCCCATCGTCGAACTCGACGGCGATGAGATGACCCGGATCATCTGGGATTTCATTAAGAAAAAGCTGATTACCCCCTATCTTGACGTTGACCTGAAGTATTACGACCTTGGCATGGAAGTGCGGGACGAGACCGACGACCAGATCACCGTCGATGCGGCCCATGCGATCCGCGAGCATGGCGTCGGCGTGAAATGCGCCACCATCACCCCCGATGAGGCGCGGGTCGAAGAGTTTGGCCTCAAGCGCATGTACCGCAGCCCCAACGGCACCATCCGCAACATTCTGGGCGGCGTCATCTTTCGCGAGCCGATCATCTGCCGCAACGTGCCGCGCCTTGTGCCGGGTTGGACCCAGCCGATCGTCGTGGGCCGTCATGCCTTTGGCGACCAGTACCGCGCCACCGATTTCCGTTTTCCCGGCAAGGGCAAGCTAACGATCAAGTTCGTCGGTGACGATGGGGAAACCATCGAGAAGGAAGTCTTCGACGCGCCCTCCGCCGGTGTCACCATGGCGATGTACAACCTCGACGATTCGATTCGTGACTTTGCGCGCGCTTCTTTCAACTACGGTCTGAACCGCGGCTGGCCGGTGTATCTGTCGACCAAAAACACAATCCTCAAAGCCTATGACGGACGCTTCAAGGACCTGTTCCAAGAGATTTTCGACGAAGAGTTCGCCGAGGACTTCAAGAAAAAGAACATCTGGTACGAACACCGCCTGATCGACGACATGGTCGCCTCGGCGATGAAATGGTCGGGCGGCTATGTCTGGGCCTGCAAAAACTACGACGGCGACGTGCAGTCCGACACCGTGGCGCAGGGCTTTGGCTCGCTCGGGCTGATGACCTCGCAGTTGATGACCCCGGATGGCAAAATCGTTGAAGCCGAAGCCGCGCATGGCACCGTGACGCGCCACTACCGTCAGCACCAGAAGGGCGAAGAGACTTCGACCAACTCCATCGCCTCGATCTACGCTTGGACGGGCGGATTGAAGCACCGCGGCAAGCTGGACGATAACACGGCGCTGATCAATTTCGCCGAGACACTTGAGAAGGTTGTCGTGGACACGGTGGAATCGGGTTTCATGACCAAGGACCTCGCCCTGTTGGTGGGGCCGGATCAGGGCTGGCTGACGACCATGGGCTTCTTGGAGAAGGTAGACGAGAACCTGAACAAGGCGTTGGCTGGCTGAACCGGCCGGATACTGAGACGACAAAAGGGGCCGCAGCGATGCGGCCCTTTTTTTCGTTTGCTCCTGCCACCCAGCCCGGAATCAAGCCGTTGGCGCCGGGCCATCGCCTGCCCGCCGTCACGCCGGAGGCGTGCCGCTATATATGGGCGCACCTTTGGTGCGACCGGGTAGGCGATTTGGTGAGGCTGGGCGCGACTTTGCGAGCGCACATCACGGTAGAGCCATCAAGTGGCTTAAAGCACCGGCTGGATCGCCAACCCGCGGGCAGGCGCCGGCCCTCACCGCGAAATTGGAGCCGCGCTGGCGCTCACTGCCCCCGGTTGTGCGTCCGGGCATAAAGCTTCGCGATGATCCCACTCGCCGTCTTCTCAAACAAACACGGGATCAGCGCATGTACCAGCGCCGCCCCCGCTGCCGCGAACAGCAGGCCAGAGAACTTCAGCGCGAAGGCCATATGTTCAAAAAACGTCTCCTCCACCTTTGCGGGGTGGTCGAGAAAGATGCGTGCGATCATGGGGAGCTCCTGTCTTTGCCTTTGCAGCACCTTAACCCAATCCCTCTGTGACGTTTTCTCAAATCCCGCCCCGCAACCCCTTGCCCATAAGAAAATTTCCCACCAAACTCCCAAAAATGACGACACTTGATGACATTGACCGCCGCATATTGGTCGAACTGCAACGCGACGCCAGCCAATCACTCGAAGCGCTCGGGGCCGCTGTCCATCTTTCGCGCAATGCCTGCTGGCGCCGTATCCGCACGCTTGAGAAGGCAGGCGTGATCAAGAACCGTGTCACACTCTTGGATGCCGCGAAACTTGACCTCGGCCTCAGCGTCTTCATTCAGGTGCGCACCAACGCCCATGCGCCCGATTGGTTGGACAAGTTCTCAAAGGCCACGCAGGCCATGCCCGAAATTCTCGGCGTCTACCGTATGACCGGTGATCTGGACTATTTGATCCGCGCGCGGGTTCGGGATATGGCGGGGTATGATCGCCTTTATCAGGACCTGATCCGCCGGGTGCCGCTGTCGGATGTTTCGGCCAGTTTCGTGATGGAGGAAATCAAAGAAACCACCGAACTCCCGCTCTGAGGAAGACCGAGATGCATTACCTATGGCTCATCATCGCCGTGGTGGCGGAAACCCTTGGCACGACCGCGGTGCAGGCCTCGCATCAATTCACCCGGCTCTGGCCTTCGGTCGCGGTAGTGGTCTTTTACATGATCTCTTTCTACTGCATGTCGCTGGCGCTGAAGGTCATGCCAGTTGGGATCGTCTATGCCTTTTGGGCCGGTCTGGGCATCGTGCTGATCGCGATTATCGGCTTCGTCCTCTTCGGTCAGCGGCTCGATATGCCCGCTGTCCTCGGCCTTTTGCTGATCATCAGCGGCATTCTGGTCATCCATCTCTTCTCGAACAGCGCCACCCATTAATGCCGCAGCGGCGGCACAGGTTCGCGCAGTAACAAGCACAGCGCGCCATTAGGGCTAGCAATTGTAGCCGGAGCGCGGTATGCGCGGCGCAATTATACGCGCAGCTTCAGGTTGGCGCGTCCCTCCCCTATCCAAAGGCTGACTTAATGGACCTGCGCAACATCGCAATCATCGCTCACGTCGACCACGGCAAAACGACGCTGGTGGACGAGCTTCTGAAACAATCCGGCACCTACCGCGAAAACCAGGCGACCACCGAACGCGCCATGGACAGCAACGATCTGGAGCGCGAGCGCGGCATCACCATTTTCGCCAAGCCGACCTCAGTCGTGTGGAACAACACCCGCATCAACATCGTCGACACCCCCGGCCACGCCGACTTTGGTGGCGAAGTTGAGCGTATCTTGTCGATGGTCGACGGTGTGGTCCTGCTTGTCGACGCCGCCGAAGGCCCGATGCCACAGACCAAATTCGTGACCTCCAAAGCGCTGAAACTGGGCCTGCGCCCGATCGTTGTGCTGAACAAAGTCGACAAGCCCGATGCCGAGCCTGACCGCGCGCTTGACGAATGCTTTGACCTTTTCGCCAGCTTGGATGCCACCGACGAGCAGCTTGAATTCCCGCATATGTATGCATCGGGCCGTTCCGGCTGGGCGGATGCCGAACTCGACGGGCCGCGCAAAGACCTGACCGCGCTGTTTGATCTGATCCTTGAGCACGTCCCTGCCCCCAAGCAGATCGAAAACGCCGACAAACCCTTCACCATGCTGGCCACCACGCTTGGCGGTGACCCTTTCCTGGGCCGTTTGCTGACCGGCCGTGTGGAAACCGGCACCCTGAAGGCAGGTCAGACACTCAAAGCGATGTCGCGTGATGGCACCTTGATCGAGAACTTCCGCTGCACCAAAATCCTTGCCTTCCGCGGCCTGGAGCAGACCGCCATCGACGTGGCCGAAGCCGGCGACATCGTCTCTATCGCGGGCATGACCAAGGCGACCGTGGCCGACACGCTGGCCGATGCCTCGGTGAACGAGGCGATCCCCGCCCAGCCAATTGACCCGCCGACCATCACAGTGACCTTTGGCATCAACGACAGCCCTCTGGCAGGCCGTGACGGCAAGAAGGTGCAGTCGCGCGTGATCCGTGAGCGCCTGATGAAGGAAGCCGAATCCAACGTCGCAATCAAAATCTCCGACACACCGGGCGGCGACGCTTTCGAAGTGGCTGGTCGTGGCGAATTGCAGATGGGCGTTCTGATCGAAAACATGCGCCGTGAGGGTTTTGAGCTTTCGATCTCTCGCCCGCAGGTTCTCTTTCAAGAGATCGACGGCGTCCGCCATGAGCCCATCGAAGAAGCCACCATCGACGTGGATGACGAATACTCCGGCGCGGTCATCGAAAAGATCACCGGCACCCGCAAGGGTGAACTGGTCGAGATGAAACCAGCCGGTGCAGGCAAGACCCGCATCATCGCCCATGTCCCCTCGCGCGGGCTGATCGGCTACCACGGCGAATTCCTGACCGACACGCGCGGCACAGGCGTCATCAACCGCGTCTTCCACTCTTGGGCACCGCACAAAGGCACGATTCCGGGCCGTCGCGCGGGCGTTCTGATCTCCATGGAAAACGGCTCCTCGGTGGCTTTCGCCCTGTGGAACCTCGAAGAGCGTGGCAAGATGATGATCGGCGCACAAGCTGACGTTTACACCGGCATGATCATCGGTGAGCACAGCCGCGAGAACGATCTTGAAGTGAACCCGCTGAAGGGCAAAAAGCTGACCAACGTGCGCGCCTCGGGCACCGACGAAGCGGTACGTTTGACCACGCCGATGACGCTGAGCCTTGAAGAAGCCATCGCCTATATCGACGACGATGAGCTTGTTGAAGTGACACCGAACGCGGTCCGCCTGCGCAAGCGTTACCTCGACCCGCATGAGCGCAAGCGCATGGCGAAAGCTGGCTAAGCCACGAATTTCGGTAAACAAAAACGGCAGCGCATCCCAAGATGCGCTGCCGTTTTCAGATCTGACGCCGAAAAAATCGGAGAAATTATCTATCGCTTTCCTCTTTGTCGATATGCCCGCGTTTGGCCAGACTGAGCGCGGCCAACAGGCAAAGGATGGCCCAAGCACCACCCCCAAGCCAGCCGGCCGCCACATCCGTCGGCCAATGCACCCCCATATAGACACGGCTGATCCCAACGAGCAGCGTGAGCAAGACGGCAACCGCCAGCGTATAGACCTTGAGCGCCCGGCGCTTCTGCGCCCGTGCCACCATCGCTCCTAGCGTAAGGTAAGCGACAGCCGCCATCATCGAATGCCCCGAAGGAAAGCTCGCCGTGTGGACCAATGACCCATGCGGCACAAGGTCGGGGCGTGGCCGGTCAAAGAACTCTTTGGCGATACTGCTCAAGACGATCCCCCCGCCAACAGTAGCAAGGATGTAAAGCGCGGTAGACCACCGCCGTTGCAACAAGAAAAAGAGCGAGACCACAACAGTCGTCAGCACCAACACTGCAACACCGCCCAAGGCTGTCAGGTCACGACCGATCTCTTCCACCCACCACGGGCCGATAGGGTCCGACAGATCGCCCGGCGTGCGCAGGAACAATAGGATGTCACGGTCAAGATTGCTGGTGCTGCCTGCCACGACCTCTTCGGTGAGTTCGGCCAAGGTCCAGACGGCGATGACCGAAAGCCCCATCAGGGCCAAAGTGGTCACCTCCACGTGGCGGCGGCACCATTGGGCAAAAGCGGATAGTCGGTTGAGGTTCATATGGCTCAACCGCCGTTCGGGGCGAAGGTTCCCCCATCAACGCAAGACGCCCCACCTACTATTCAGGCGGGGCGCTTTACAATCATTCCTCGGTTTCGACGATCATCAATTCGCGTTCGGACGCGCCGCGCGCATGGCTCAACGCAGCTTGATAAGCATCGGAATGGTAACATTTTTCCGCTGTTTCAACATCGGGGAAACGCGCCACGACATTGCGCGGCCGTTCCTTGCCCTCAAGCTGAACGAAACGCCCGCCCCGCGCGATGAACTTGCCGCCATGGGCCGCAATGGCCTCAGTGGCGCCGGCGGCGTATTTCTTATATGCCTCTTCGTCGGTGACGGTGACATGTGCAATCCAGAGTGCGCCCATGGGCCTTATCCTTTCAAGATGTTTTCAGCCGCGGCAATCGCCGCTTCTGCATTCTCAGCCGAAGCACCACCGCCCTGAGCCATGTCGGGCCGACCACCGCCGCCCTTACCGCCCAATTCGGCCACCGCCGCTTTGACCATGTCGACTGCCGAAACACGATCTGTCAAATCCTGTGTCACGCCGCCTGCGACCGCGGCCTTGCCTCCGGTATCGGCAATCAGCAGTACCGCGCCGGAGCCCAGCTTGGCCTTATGCTCATCCACCAGACCGGGCAGGTCTTTGCCCGTGATACCGCTGAGCACTTGGCCCACGAATTTAACGCCATTTACCTCACGCGCTTCGGGTGCGGCCGCACCGCCGCCCGACATCGCCAATTCGCGCCGCAACTGCGCCACTTCGTTGGACAGGCTCCGGCGTTCGTCAAGCAGGCCGCGCACCCGTTCGGGCACGTCGCTGGTCGCTGTTTTCAACTCTGCCGCAACCCGGCTCAGC
The DNA here is from genome assembly GCF_025142135.1 of Sulfitobacter sp. W002. NCBI lineage: Bacteria > Pseudomonadati > Pseudomonadota > Alphaproteobacteria > Rhodobacterales > Roseobacteraceae > Sulfitobacter > Sulfitobacter sp. W002. Next base: position 2,024,629 of record NZ_CP081126.1, read on the forward strand.
GCCGCTTCTTGCTCCCGCAGCCAAGCCAGAGCTTCGGTCCCGGTCAGCGCCTCGATCCGGCGCACCCCCGCGCTGCTGGCACTGTCCCCCAGCAGAACAAAAGCGCCAATATCCCCAGTCTGACGCACATGGGTACCGCCGCAAAGCTCAAGCGAATAGGTCGATTTGTCGCTTCCCTTGCCGGAACCTTCCAATTGACCCATCGAGACGACACGCACCTCATCACCATATTTCTCACCAAAAAGCGCCTGCGCCCCCATGGCCCGCGCGTCATCCGGCGTCATGATCCGCGTCTCCACCGGCGTGTTCTGGCGGATATAGTCATTCACCTCGCGCTCGACTTGGGTCAATTCCTCCTGCGACAGCCCCTTGGCATGCGAGAAATCAAACCGCAGACGGTCAGGCGCGTTAAGCGAACCACGCTGCGACACATGATCCCCAAGCGCGTTGCGCAGCGCCTCATGCAGCAAGTGCGTGGCCGAATGGTTGGCCCGGATGGCACTGCGCCGCAAACGATCGACCTCAAGAACAGCCGTTTGACCCGGTTTCACCTCGCCTTCGACCACATGGCCGAAATGCACAAAGACACCTGCAGATTTGCGTGTGTCGGTCACATTCACGATACCGGTTTGCGTGCGGATCACCCCGGTGTCGCCGACCTGCCCGCCGCTTTCCGCATAAAACGGCGTCTGGTTCAACGCGACCTGCACATCACTGCCCACAGCGGCAGCATCCACCTGATCACTGCCTTGCACCAAGGCCACGATCTGCCCTTCGGCGCTTTCGGTGTCATAGCCCAAAAACTCGGTCACGCCGCTTTTGTCGGCCACGTCGAACCAGACGGTGGCATCCGCAGCCTCACCCGACCCAGCCCAAGCCGCGCGGGCTTTCGCTTTCTGCGCCGCCATCGCGGTGTCGAACCCGTCGGTATCCACCGCGCGCCCTTTTTCGCGCAGCGCATCCTGTGTCAGGTCAAGCGGGAACCCGTAGGTGTCATATAGCTTAAACGCCGCCTCCCCCGGCAGTGTGGCCCCCTCAGGCAGTCCACTCAATTCATCATCCAGCAGCTTCAAACCGCGATCCAGCGTTTGGCGGAAACGGGTTTCCTCCAGCAACAACGTCTCACGGATGAGCGATTGTGCCTGACCCAATTCAGGGTAAGCCGCGCCCATCTGCTGCACCAATGATGGTACCAGTTGATGCATTAAAGGGTCCTTAACGCCGAGCAAATGCGCGTGGCGCATCGCGCGTCGCATAATCCGACGCAGAACATAGCCCCGGCCCTCGTTCGAAGGCATCACCCCATCCGCAATCAGGAAAGAGGTCGACCGCAAGTGGTCGGCAATCACCCGGTGATGGGTCTTTCCCGGTCCATCGGGATCGGTCGAAGATGCATGTGCGCTGGCCTCAATCAGATTGCGCATCAAGTCCGTGGCATAGTTGTCATTCGTGCCCTGCAACAGCGCCGCCACCCGTTCGATCCCCATGCCGGTATCGATCGACTGGTTGGGCAGCGGCTGGCGCGTCCCATCTTCGAACTGCTCGTATTGCATGAAAACGAGGTTCCAGATCTCAACGAAACGGTCCCCGTCTTCCTCCGGCGATCCCGGAGGGCCACCCCAGATGTGGTCCCCGTGATCGTAGAAAATCTCGGTACAGGGTCCGCAGGGGCCAGTTGGGCCAGCGGACCAGAAGTTATCATCCGTCGCGATGCGAATGATGCGTTCATCCGGCAGGCCAGTGTGCGCCTTCCAAATTTTAACCGCTTCTTCATCCGTATGGTACACCGTGACCAAAAGCCGGTTCGGGTCGATGCCGAACTCTTTGGTCAATAGGTCCCAAGCAAAGGGGATCGCCTCGGCCTTAAAGTAGTCGCCAAAGCTGAAGTTGCCCAGCATCTCGAAAAACGTGTGGTGCCGCGCGGTATAGCCCACGTTGTCGAGGTCATTGTGCTTGCCGCCCGCCCGCACACATTTCTGCGCCGACGTAGCGCGGCTGTATTCGCGTGTTTCCACCCCGGTAAAAAGGTTCTTAAACTGCACCATACCGGCGGCGGTGAACATCAGTGTCGGGTCGTTACGCGGCACCAGCGGGCTGGAGGGCACGATCTGATGCCCCTGCGCATCGAAATAATTCAGAAAAGTTGAGCGAATTTCATTCAGCGTCTTCATGGGCGAGGCCTTCCGGGGCAGATTTGATCGATCCCAAATACCCCTCAGCCTCGGTGCTGTCCACCGTTCCTGCCCATGAAAAAGGGGCGCAGCCCATGGCCACGCCCCCGTTGCAGTGTCTTAATACCCAAAGCGTGTTTACGCTTCGAGAATATCCGCGTCATCGCCGCCGGACCCTTCGAAGTCCAATCCATGGGCTGCGCGGATCTTATCCTCAATCTCCGACGCCATAGCGGTGTTTTGCTTCAGGAAGTTTTTCGCGTTCTCGCGCCCCTGCCCGATCCGCTCATCCCCATAGCTGAACCATGAGCCAGATTTATCGACCACGCCAGCTTTGACCCCAAGATCAAGCAACTCCCCCATCTTGGAGATGCCTTCGCCATACATGATGTCGAACTCGACCTGCTTGAACGGCGGCGCAACTTTGTTTTTGACGATCTTCACCTTTGTCGCGTTGCCGACAACCTCATCACGGTCTTTCAACGCGCCGATGCGGCGAATGTCGAGCCGAACAGAAGAGTAGAATTTCAGCGCGTTACCGCCCGTTGTCGTCTCAGGTGACCCGAACATGACGCCGATTTTCATCCGAATCTGGTTAATGAAAATGACCATACAGTTCGACCGGCTGATTGAGCCCGTCAGCTTGCGCATAGCTTGGGACATCAAACGGGCCTGAACGCCGACGCTGCTGTCGCCCATCTCACCTTCAAGCTCGGACTTCGGCGTCAGAGCCGCGACTGAGTCGACGATAACCATGTTGACCGCGCCAGATCGCACAAGAGTGTCGGTGATCTCTAGGGCTTGCTCGCCCGTGTCAGGCTGCGAAATAAGCAGTTCGTCAATGTCCACGCCAAGCTTTTTCGCATACTGCGGATCAAGCGCGTGTTCCGCATCGACAAAAGCGCAGACGCCGCCAGCTTTTTGTTGTTCAGCGACGCAGTGCAGGGTCAAAGTTGTCTTACCCGAGGATTCCGGGCCATAAATTTCAATGATACGCCCCATCGGCAAACCGCCAATGCCGAGCGCGATATCAAGACCCAGCGAGCCTGTGGAGCTGGCTTTGATGTCCTGGATCGCCCCTTCGGCGCCCAGCTTCATGATCGACCCTTTGCCGAACTGACGTTCGATCTGGGCCAGCGCGCTGTCGAGCGCCTTTTGCTTTTCTGCGGTTTTCTTGCTGTCCATTGTCAAAAGATCTGCCGTTGCCATTAGGTTCATCCCTTAGTGTCACAGTGGCGCACCGGCGGCAATCGCCTGCACGCTGTTTCGCTTATGTTCTTCTAATGTTCCATATGAGGGTAAATGAAGAACATTTCAATGATTTTGTTTGCACTTTAAGTTTTCTCGGGAATGGTAAAGAAATGGTTTACCCGACATAGATGGGACCATGTGCAGCTTGGGATAAGACGCGAGTGATTGTTTTTTTCAAAGAACGGCTGGCCTTTCTGTCAGTGCCCAAAACCGGAACCACCGCCTATGAAAAGGCGCTCGCGCCCCGCGCGGACATGGTGATCTCCGATCCCCCCATGCTGAAACACGCGCCAGTCTATCGGTATAATCGGTTTGTTCGGCCGATGTTCCTTAAAGTCTGCGATGCCGAGCTTGAACTTATGGCCGTCATGCGCGAGCCGATTTCTTGGCTTGGCAGTTGGTACCGCTATCGGCAGCGCCCTTTCATGGAGGGTAAGCCCAACAACACCTTTGGGGTTACCTTTGACGAATTTGTGCTCGCCTATATGAAAGGCGACAAGCCCGGTTTTGCCAATGTTGGAAGCCAGTTGAAGTTTATGGAGACCCAACCGAACGGCACCGGCATCACCCACCACTTCCGCTATGAAGATCAGGCCCGGCTGCGTAGTTTTTTGGAAGAGCGGCTCGACGTGACTCTGTCCTTGGGGCAAGAAAATGTATCGCCCAAGATGGAATTGGCGCTTTCCCCAAACGTCGAAAAACGCTTTCGCCGGAAATTCGCGGCGGAATTCGAGCTCTACGAGTCGATCCCTTAGCCCTGCCCTCAGCTTAGTGTAACTGGTTATGTACCGTATTGGTCAGATCGGTCAGGGAGAAGGGTTTGGGCAAAAAAACCGAGTTGGGAATTTTCGACTGTTCCTGCCCGAAATTGTCCTCTGCATAGCCAGAAACGAAAACGACCCGCACGTCCGGTCGTTGTTTCAAAGCTTGGCGCACCCAGCTTGGCCCGTCCATGCCGGGCATGACGACATCCGTTACAAAGACGTCGATATCCAGTTCTTGATCTTCGAGCATCTTCAGTGCGGCTTCGGCGGATTCCGCTTCAAGCACCGTGTAGCCGCGCAGGCGTAGGGCACGGCTGGCAAATGCCCGAACCGGCGCTTCGTCTTCGACCAGCAGGATTACCCCATCGGATCGCTGCAGCGGGCCCTGATCGGGCTGCGAGGCGGTCTTTCGAGAAACCGTATGCGGCTGCCCCTCAAGCACGGGAAAGTACAGAGTAAAACAGGTTCCACGCCCCAACTCACTGTCGATAAAGATAAATCCGCCTGTCTGTTTGACGATCCCATAAGCGGTCGAGAGGCCAAGGCCGGTCCCCTCGCCGGTGCGTTTGGTAGTGAAAAACGGCTCGAACACTTTTTGCAGCTTATCTTTCGGGATGCCGGTGCCATCGTCGTGGACCTGCACTGTGACATAGCGCCCGGCAGGAACGCTGACCCGGTCCCGCTCGAGTGGTTGGTCGAGTGTTGTCACCTCCGTCAGGATGCGAATTTCACCCCCGGCGGGCATCGCATCACGGGCATTGACGACGAGGTTCATTAACACCTGTTCCAACTGGCGTTTATCCGCACGGATCGGCGCAAGGACCGGGTCATGGCTTAAGGTTAGCGTTACCTTCTCGCCCACCAGACGGTTCAGCAAATGGGTAAGGTCGGCCAAAGTATCGCGCATGTCCAGCGTTTCGGGCCGGAGGGTTTGTTTGCGGGAGAAGGCGAGGAGCTGCCCCACCAGCGCCGCTGCCCGATTGGCGTTCTGATTAATCTGGACCAGATCGCTGAAATCCGGATCGCCTTGATCATGGCGCAGCAAGAGGAGATCGCAATGGCCGGAAATTGCGGTCAGAAGGTTGTTGAAATCATGCGCCACACCGCCAGCCAGCTGGCCAATGGCTTGCATTTTTTGGCTCTGCACGAATTGCGCCTCTAGCGATTTCAGTTCGGTCGCGTCTTGTAGCACCGCGATCAGGGCGGCCTCTCCGCCTTCGGATATCCGGTTCAGCGAGACCTGTACGAAAATCTCCTGATCCGTGCGGGTCAGCCTGAGAAATTCGGACTTCTGCACCAATCGCCCTGCGAGACTGTCATTTAACCAGTCTGAGATAGAACGGCCCAGCCCCTCCATTAGTTGCGAAAGATGCGCGCCGCGTCGCAGGGATACGCCGAGCAGTTTGGCCGCCATTCGGTTGAACGCCAATACGGTCCCATCCGGCCCCAGCTTGATCATCGGCACGGGGAGGTCTTGGAAAGTTTCCCATCCCAATTCACTGGCTGAGACACCCCCATCGGGCGGGGGCAAAAGGTAGAGTGCACGGCGGTTGGCACCGGCGTCGACTTCGGCCACCAATACCTGACGGTTGCCCTGCGCGGTGGATATTTCCGCCACGGTTCCCGATGTCAGCGGTAGGGAATTAAACAATCGGTCCAAGGACTTCACCCGGTCCCCGACGAATATACGCGCCGCCTCATTCATAAAGAGGATCGTCCCACCCCGACCCACCATGACCATCGGCAAGGCCATGCTATCTTGGGTGGCACGGGGTCCCGCGCGGGCTGGTGCCGGTTCGATCCGCCAAAGCAAACGGTCAGCCGACACATGGTGTACGGATATGCGCACCGGGCCGACGCGGGTGATCACTTCTTCCCGTGCGTTGCCGCTCGCCGTGGCACGGGACTGCAGACGGTAGAGAAGGCCCACTGGATTGGAGAAATGCGTTCGCAGGGCCTGCGCCAAGGTCTCTCCGCCGCCGTCGCCAAACTGCTTTTGAGCCGCTTCATTGCGGTAGATGACTTGACGGTCGGTCGACGCGATAAAGCTGGGCGTGCCGTCTTTTGCGATGAAATCGGCGACCCCGTCGGTGCTGGCTTGGTTCAACGTCCGCGCCCGCAGGCGGAGGGCCATGAAACCGATCAAAATCAAGCCGAGCGTCACCGCTGCAGCGGTAAGGCCAAGCTTCAACGAAGCCTCGGCGCTGCGCTGCGCGAGCGCACCGGTGGCCACAGCCATCGCCCCAAGCAGCCATAGCCGCATGAGCCCGGCCTGCCCGCCAACCCCTGAATCCCCGACGCCCTGCTGCACGCAATTCCCCTCACAACCGAATCATAGGACTATTACGTGCGAGAGAAGTTAAGCAGGCTTTAACCCTAGAGCACTTGCACGCATTGGTTGATTATGGGGAAAACTACTCGCGCGTCAACTGTGCTGAGAAAAAGCCGTCGCCCTCGGCAGTCACGTCATAACGGTCCATCCAGGCGATATTCCAGCCCGGGTGACGGGCCAAAAATGCCTCAACCCGCGCCTCGTTTTCCTCTCGGAAAAGCGAGCATGTGGCATAGGCTAAAACGCCGTTGGGTTGCGTAAGTGCCGCTGCGGTATCGAGAATTTGGTCTTGAATGTCAGTCAGTTCAGCCAGCCGGTCGGGGGTCAGGGTCCACTTCCCCTCTGCCGCGCGGCGCCATGCGCCAGACCCCGAACAGGGCGCGTCGCAGAGAACCAGGTCATAGGGCGCGCCAGCTTCGGCTTTTTCGGTATCGGCCAAGGAAATCTCAACGCCCGCGCGCGCGGCGCGGGGGGAAAGGTCGCTCATCCGACGCGGGTCGATGTCATGGGCCGTGATTTCGCGCGCGGGGTCCATGGCCAGAGCCAGGGCCTTGCCACCGCCCCCGGCGCAGTAGTCCAGCACCCGCCCCCCCAGCGGCAGGGCGGCGACAACTGCTTGGCTCGCCGCGTCCTGCAATTCAACGTAGCCATCTGCAAAAGCAGAGGAATTCCGGATCCGGCGTTGACCTTCGATTACGGTTAGCGCGGCATCGGCAAGCGGGTTGGTTCGGGTTTGAACGCCCTCCTCCGCCAGCAGTTCTTGCGCGGCAGGCACCGCGATCCGCGCCGTGTTGACCCGCAGGCAGATCGGCCCGCGTTCCTGAAGCGCCATGGCTGCGGCATCCGCCTTTTCCCCAAGCGCTGCGTCAAACAACGGCAGCAGCCAATCGGGCAGGTTCAACCTTGTGGCGCGGTCTTCGGGCGCCTGTGGGAAAGCACCTTCCGCGTCGCTCAACGGCGTGGGCGCATGGCCCTCACCCGTGAACAACGCCTCAAGGTCAGCCCCTTGCCCGTGCAGCACACCGATCATCAGGGCACGGCCCGTATCCCCCCTGCCGTAATGGGCCGCCGTCCGTTTCTGGCGCAGCACGTCAAAGACATGGTCCCGCACGGCGGCCCGGTCTTTGGAGCCTGCAAAACGGCTTTGCCGCGCCCAACGGGTCAGCGCCTGTTCGACGGCCACCCCCCCGGCGATCGCATCTAAAACTTCTATCGCAGCCGATACGCGCGCGCCCGGGGTCATGGCATCTTCCTTAGGTAAAGAACGGCGCTCAAGCCGTTGCTTTTATGGGTTAACCGATACGGTAGTTCGGGCTTTCGCGGGTGATCTGCACGTCATGCACATGGCTTTCCTTCAGCCCTGCGCCGGTGATCTTCACGAAGCTACAGTTGCGGCGCATCTCATCGACCGTGGCGCATCCGGTATAGCCCATCGCCGCGCGCAAACCGCCCACAAGCTGGTGGAGCACATTGCCCGCGCTGCCTTTGTAGGGCACCTGACCTTCGATGCCCTCGGGCACCAGTTTGTCAGAGGCGGCATCTTTTTGGAAATACCGGTCCGCTGAGCCGCGCGCCATGGCGCCCATGCTGCCCATGCCGCGGTAGCTTTTAAAGCTACGACCTTGATAAAGAACGACTTCGCCGGGGCTTTCGTCGGTGCCTGCGATCATGCTGCCGACCATGGCACAAGATGCACCAGCGGCAATCGCCTTGGCGAAATCGCCCGAGAATTTGATGCCACCGTCGGCGATGATCGGCACGTCGCCGGCGGCGGCCACGCAATCCATAATGGCGGTCAATTGCGGCACGCCCACGCCCGCGACCATCCGCGTGGTGCAGATGGAGCCGGGGCCGATGCCTACTTTCACAGCATCCGCGCCCGCGTCGATCAATGCGCGGGTGGCGGCACCGGTGGCGACGTTGCCCGCGACGACCTGCACATCGCCGAAGTGCTTTTTGGCACGGGTCACCGCATGGGCCACGCCTTCGGAATGGCCGTGTGCCGTGTCGATCACGATTATATCGACGCCCGCATCGACCAGCGCCTCAGAACGCTCGAAACCCGCGTCGCCCACGGTGGTCGCCGCAGCCACGCGCAGCCGGCCCAGATCGTCTTTGCAGGCGGTCGGGTTCAGCACGGCCTGTTCGGTGTCGCGCAGGGTCAAAAGCCCGGTGAGCACGCCGCTGGCATCGGTAACCAACAGTTTCTCGATCCGGCGGGATTTCATCAGGCTGATCGCCTCGTCCCGGTCGGCAGGCTCTTGCAAGATCGCCAGCCGCTCGGAGGTCATCATCACCGACACCGGCGTGCGGTCGTCAGAGGCGAAACGCATGTCACGGTTGGTCACGATGCCCAGCACGCGGCCATTTTCATCCACCACCGGGAAACCCGTCACGCGGTAGCGTTCTTGCAGCGCCTTGGCATCCGCCAGCGTCTGGTCGGGGCGCAGGGTGATCGGGTTGTAGACGATGCCGGATTCAAAGCGTTTGACCCGGCGCACTTCGCGGGCCTGCTCTTCGATCGTGAGGTTGCGGTGCACCACCCCCATGCCCCCGGCCTGTGCCAGCGCAATCGCCATGCGGCTTTCGGTCACCGTATCCATGGCCGAGCTGAGCAGCGGGATATTGAGCGCGATGCTCTGCGTGACGCGGGTTCTTGTATCTGCGGTAGATGGCAACACGGAGGACGCCGCGGGAACCAGCAGTACGTCATCAAAGGTCAGGGCCTCACGAATCTCCATTTAACACCTCGGGTCTGGATGGGTTCATTTGGCGGTTTCCTATTTCACGGATGGCAGGGATTGGAAAGACCTATTCCCCCGCGTAAGGCGTGAACATGGAATGACGTAGGCGCGACACGAATTGCCGCCCCGCATCTTTCCCCCGCCGCGCGGAACGCTATGGTGGCGCAAAGAAACAAAGGACGGCCCCGATGAGCAGTGATCCCCTCGTGATTTTCACGCCCTCCGGCAAGAGAGGGCGCTTTCCCAAAGGCACACCGGTGCTGACCGCCGCACGGCAGTTGGGCGTTGACTTGGACTCGGTCTGTGGTGGGCGCGGCATCTGTTCGAAATGTCAGGTCTCGCCGGGCTATGGTCAGTTCTCCAAACACGGCGTAACCGTCGCGCCTGACGCGCTGAGCGAATGGAACACGGTGGAAGAGCGCTATGACGAGAAGCGCGGCCTGAAAGAGGGCCGCCGTCTGGGCTGTCAGGCCACGGTGCAGGGCGACGTGGTGATTGACGTGCCGCCAGAGAGCCAAGTGCACAAACAGGTCGTGCGCAAACGCGCCGAGGCGCGGGAGATCGTGCTGAACCCATCGGTCAAACTGTTCTACGTTGAGGTGACAGAGCCTGACATGCACGAACCCTCGGGCGATCTCGAGCGCCTCAGGACCGCGCTGGCCGAACAATGGGAGCTGGAGAAAGTCACTGCCGATTTGCATATACTGCAAATGATGCAGCCGGTCCTGCGCAAGGGCGCGTGGAAGGTAACCGTCGCCGTGCATCTGGGCGATCAGGAGAACGCGGCCCGGATCATGAACATTTGGCCGGGATATTACGAAGGCACGGTCTACGGGCTGGCGGTCGATCTTGGCTCCACCACCATCGCGGCGCATCTGTGTGATCTGCAAACCGGAGAGGTCATGGCCTCCTCCGGGGTGATGAACCCGCAGATCCGTTTCGGCGAAGACCTGATGAGCCGCGTCAGCTATTCGATGATGAACCCCGACGGCGCGCAGGAGATGACCCGCGCGGTGCGCGAAGGGATGGCGACGCTTTTCACCCAGATCGCCGCCGAAGGGAATGTCGCGCCCGATCTGATCGTCGACGCGGTCTTTGTCTGCAACCCGGTGATGCACCACCTGCTGCTGGGCATCGACCCCTTCGAGTTGGGCCAAGCGCCCTTCGCGCTTGCAACCTCCGGCGCGCTGCGTCTGCGGGCCGAGGATTTGGACCTAAACATCCACCCCTCCGCCCGCGTCTACCTGCTGCCTTGCATCGCGGGCCATGTCGGCGCGGATGCCGCCGCCGTTGCCCTGTCAGAGGCGCCGGAAAAATCGGATGATTTGATGCTGGTGGTCGATGTGGGCACCAATGCGGAAATCCTGCTGGGCAACAAGGAAAAGGTGCTGGCCTGTTCCTCTCCCACCGGGCCCGCTTTCGAGGGTGCGCAGATCAGTTCGGGCCAACGCGCGGCACCGGGGGCGATCGAGCGGGTCGAGATCGACCCCGAGAGCAAAGTGGCGCGGTTCAAGGTGATCGGCTGCGACCTTTGGTCCGATGAGGAAGGTTTTGAAGAGGCCGTCGCGAGCACTGGGATCACCGGCATCTGCGGCTCGGGCATCATTGAGATGGTCGCAGAGATGCGGATTCACGGCATCGTCGACGCGCCGGGGCTGATCGGCAGCGCAGAGCAGACAGGCTCGGCGTCGGTTTTCGCCGATGGGCGCACCAACAGCTATCTGGTCTACGACGGCACCGAAAAGGGCGGCCCAAAGATCACGGTGACTAACCGCGACATTCGCGAAATCCAAATGGCCAAGGCGGCGCTCTACTCCGGGGCACGTCTGTTGATGGACAAATTCGGCGTCGACAAGGTCGACCGGGTGGTGCTGGCCGGGGCCTTTGGCGCCCATATCAGCCCCAAACACGCGATGGTGCTGGGCATGATCCCCGACGCCCCGCTGGAAAAAGTCACCAGCGCGGGCAATGCCGCAGGCACCGGTGCGCGGATTGCCCTGCTCAACACCGATGCGCGGGCCGAGATTGAGGCGACCGTGCGCGCCATCCACAAGATCGAGACCGCCGTCGAACCGCGCTTTCAAGAGCATTTCGTTAATGCTTCTGCCATTCCCAACGCAGTGGAACCCTTCCCCATTCTCAACAGCCTCGTCGCCCTGCCGGACGTGACCTTTAATACCGGTGGCGGCGGCACAGGCGGCGCCGGGGGCGAGCGCGGCGGACGCCGTCGCAGAAGAAAGGCCACGTGATGAGCACACCCGACAACAACGATCAGGTCGAATTCTGGAGCGCGGCGGCGGGCCGAAAATGGGCCGCGCGGCAGGCGGAGCTGGATATCCTCATGCAGCCGGTGCTTGACGGCGTGCTGGCCCGCGCCGAACTGACGCCGAAGCTGCGCGTGCTGGATATCGGCTGTGGAGCGGGTGCTGGCTGTCTTGCGGCGGCCAATGCGGTGGGCGACGAAGGTGCGGTGCTGGGCGTCGATGTCTCTGCCCCGCTTCTGGACCTCGCGCGGCTGCGTGCCGCCGCCCTGCCCCAAGTGGCCTTTCACCATGGCGACGCGACCGAGCTTGAACTTGAGCCCGCCTACGACCGGCTGATCTCGCGCTTTGGGGTGATGTTCTTTGCGGATCCGGTGCTGAGTTTTACGCGGATGGCCGCGCAACTCAGCCCCGGCGCAAGGCTTAGCTTTGCCGCTTGGGGGCAGATCCCCGAAAATCCTTTCTTTACCCTGCCCGCCCGCGCGGCCCGGGCCACCATCGGTGCCATGCCCAAAAGCGACCCCGACGCGCCCGGCCCTTTTGCCTTTCGTGACCCCGAATGTGTTGTCTCGATCCTCGCGGCAGCGGGCTTTGCCGATATCGCATGCAAAGTGACCCAGCTTGACCTCACCCCCGCAGGCACGGTCGATGACCTTGCCCAGCAGATGTGCGACATTGGCCCGGCGAGCGGCGCGATCACCCATTTTGACGCCAACCCCGACCAAGTCGCCGAGTTGCGGCAGACCATTGCCGATGCCCTGCGACCCTACGCGCAAAACGGCCCCCTGCGCCTGCCCGCCGAAATCAATTTCGTCACCGCGACGAAACCCTGACTTGACCTTCCCCGGCGCGCCGATTATCCCAACCTCAGCGCGCGGGTATGGTGAAAAGGTATCACGGCAGCTTCCCAAGCTTTAGTTACGAGTTCGATTCTCGTTACCCGCTCCACGCTAGTCTCCCCTCCCAAGCCGACCATGGATGATCGCGGCCAAGGCGCGCGAACTTACCTAGGGTCACCCACGAAAAGCCCATTCTGGTCCGAATTTCGCCATGATTGCCCGCAAAAGTAGCAATCAGCAGGGAAGTAACTTACGCGCAAATGGCCCAACGAAGTCAGATGCGCTGGCAGGCAAAGGAAAAAAGCGTGGCAAACGCGTTTAGGGACTACGCAACATCCAAGGCGTATATCATCGTCAATTTCATCGTGCTGTGCTGCGTCGCTGGCATCAGCTATTCGATTGTAAAACTGGATTACGAACAACATATCGCCAGCATCCGTCAGGATGCGCGGCAGACGCTGCATGAAGTCAGCAATCAGGTGCAACACCAGTTCCAAGAAACCATTCTGGTGACAAAGAACATCGAGAATATTCTGCTGTCCGGCGAAGCCTTCAAAGACAAAAAGATCGAACTTCTGGTCAAGGAACTGCGAGACCGGAACCCCGGCATTCAGGCCTTCGCCCTCGCCCCTGACCTCAAGATCACCCATAGCTATCCCAAAACCCCGAACGCCGGGGTTATCGGGCTGGAATATAAGAACATTCCGACCCAGCTTTCAGGTGTAGCAAACGCCTACCGCCGCCAAAGCCCAACCATCGAAGGGCCGCTGAACCTCGTTCAAGGCGGCAAGGGCTATATCATGCACTACCCGGTGTTCGAGCGCCCCATCGGTCTTGGCGCGCCGCGCTTTTGGGGGGTGATGTCCATCGTGTTCCAGCCCGACCGGCTGTTTGAACCGCATCAAAACCCGCATCAAGCCGCTGACTATATCTATAGCCTGCGCGCCTTCCCAACGGGTGTCATGCCGGACGAGATTGAGCCCGCGACCATTGACCCCGCAGCGCCCGTCCGCACCCGGTTCGAGCTTTTGGGCAAGACATGGGAGGCCACGGCAAGCCTTGCCAACGGCCTGCCTCCTTATGCCCCGCAAAGCCCCTACCTCGTGGCTTTCGCTCTGATCGCGACCATCGCACTGATGGCGGGGCTCTGGGCCTTCCGCCGGGTTACGCTAAAAAAGCAAGAGGCCCATGCGCTTTTGGCCGAGGGCATCGGTTCGATCCAAGAGGGTTTCATCGCCTTCGATGAGAAAGAACGCCTGGTCACCGTCAACAGCAAGTTTCTTGAGTATCACCCTGAAATCGCTGACCTTCTGATCCCCGGCAAAACCATCGAAGAGCTGCTGCGCCATTGGGTCGCGCGGCATCGGCACCCCGAAAATGTCGAAGACCGTGAGGCTTGGATTGCCAAGCGCCTTGGGCGGTTCCGCAATCCCACCGGCGCCTTTATTCTTGAGGTGTCCGACAACTTCTGGCTCAAAGTCACGGAATCGCGCACGCCGCATGGCTATACCGTGGGCATCTGGACTGATGTGACGGCTGAGAAACGCGCGTTGGACGCGGCGAAGGCGGCAGATCGCGAGAAAACCGAATTCCTCAACAACGTCAGCCATGAGCTGCGCACCCCGCTTACCGTGATCTCGGGCCGGGCGACCTTCTTGCAACATGCCGAGAAACTGCCTCAGGCCCGGCGTTTGCAGACCGCTTTGAACAACAGCGCGAACGCCACGCCCGATATCCGCCACAGCGTGGACGAATTCCAGAGCTTCGTCTCGGACCAAGCGGGCGGTATCGCGGGGTCGTCCAAACATATGCTGCGGCTCGTCGAAGACCTGCTGGATTGGACCAAAGTCGCGCGCGGCAAGATGGAGCTTGATCTGCAAGAGATCGAAACCAGCGAGATCGCCCGCTCGGTCGCCGATGACCTGCGCCCGGATGCCGAGGCCAAGGGGCTGACGCTTACCTATGAGGACAACGGCACAGCCAGTGCTAACGCCGATCCGGTCCGCCTGCGGCAGATCCTCTACAACCTCATCTCAAACGCGATCAAATTCACCCGCAGTGGCAATATCCACCTCAAGATGCACCAGACCGCAGAGGAGATCACCTTTGCCGTGACGGACACGGGCTGCGGCATTTCCGAGGACAATCTCGCACGGGTTTTCCTGCGGTTTCAGCAGGTTGACGGCTCCATGTCACGCGAGAACGGCGGCTTGGGTCTGGGGCTGGCGATTGCCGAGCAACTGGCCACCCTGCATGGCGGCAGCCTGTCACTGGAAAGCAAGATCGACGTAGGCAGTACATTCCGGCTGACCCTGCCCCGGCCCATGGCCGACAGCGAGATGCGCCGTTCAGCCTGACGCCAAACGCGGTTAAAAACGCCCCGGTCCAGATCGGACCGGGGCGGCCTACCTCAGCTTTCGCCCTGCATCAGCACATCACCGAAACGGTCCCGCAGATCGCGTTTCAGCACTTTGCCCGTCGCATTGCGCGGCAGGGCCTCAGCAAAGACCACGCGATCCGGCACCTGCCATTTGGCGATCTGGTCTTCAAAGACCTTTAGGATATCCGCTTCTGACGGATCGGCTCCTTCGGCCTTTACCGCGACCAGAACCGGGCGCTCATCCCATTTGGGATGGGTCGCACCAATCACGGCGGCATCGGCCAGATCGGGATGGGCGATGGCGATATTCTCTAGCTCGACCGAACTGATCCATTCACCGCCTGACTTAATGATGTCCTTGGCCCGGTCTCGGATAGTGATATATCCGTCCTTGTCCATCGTCGCGATATCGCCGGTGTCGAACCAGCCATTGCGCAGGGTGCTGTCGCGGTCGGATTGATAATAGGCGTCCAAAATCCAATGCCCGCGCGTGACCAGCGCACCTTGGGTTTCCCCATCATGGGGCAGCGGCTTGCCTTCGTCGTCCCAAATCTCAAGCTCGACACCAAAGACCGGGCGGCCTTGGTTCTCGCGCAGTTTATGCTGTGCGTCTTCGGGCAATTCGCCGTGTTTCGCCAAGGGTTTGTTGACACTGCCCACCGGCGACATCTCGGTCATGCCCCACGCGTGGATCGTCTCCACTCCATAGTCCTCGCGGAAGGTCTTGATCATTGAGGGCGGACAGGCCGAACCGCCGACCACGGTACGCTCGAGGCTGGAGAGTTCGCTGCCGGACTTCTTCGCCGCCGCCAACAGCCCCTGCCAGATCGTCGGCACACCAAGCGCGAGAGAGACGCGGTAGCTGTCGATCAGCCCCACCAAAGACGCCCCATCAAGGTTCGGCCCCGGCAGCACCATCCGCGCGCCGGTCATGGCGCTGGCATAGGGGCTGCCCCAAGCGTTGACGTGGAACATGGGCACCACCGCCATAACGATATCCCGCGCAGAGATCGCAATGCTGTCGGCCATGTTGATGCCGAAAGAATGCAGCACTGTCGAGCGGTGAGAATAGAGCACGCCCTTGGGGTTGCCCGTGGTGCCGGAGGTGTAGCACAGGCTCGACGCGGTGTTCTCATCCAGATCGGGCCAATCGAAACCGGCATTTCCTGAGGCCACCAACGCGTCGTAGAAGATCAGCCCAGGCAGCGCCTCGGCGGCCTCGGCATCAGGGCCGGACATCAACACGAGATACTTGAGATGCTCCAGCTTGTCGCGGATCGCGGCGACCAGCGGCACAAAGGTCTTGTCGATGAACAGCACCTCATCCGCCGCGTGATTGAGGATATAGACCAGTTGATCGGCAAAGAGACGGGGGTTGATCGTATGGCAGACAAAGCCCGCGCCGGAGGTGCCAAAGTAGATCTCCAAATGCCGGCGGTTGTTCCACGCGATGGTCCCGCAGCGCGCCTGCGGTGACAGCCCCAAATCGGTCAGGGCCGAGCCCAAGCGCCGCGCGTTCTCGGCCACCTTGCCCCAGTTGGTTTCCTCAACCCCGCCCGTGGTCGAGACCGAGATGATCTCCCCCTCGGGGTGGTAGCGTTCGGCATGGGCAATCAAGCTTGAGATCAGCAGCGGCTGCGTCATCATCTGGCCAAGCATAATGGGGATCCTCCAATCATTTGCGTCGAGACTGTCCAAAGGTCAGGGCAGTTGCAAGCCTTCCCCTCCGGCAAGTCGAAATCGGCAACGATAGGCAGCAGAATGGCCCGCGCAGGCGGGGTTCGCCTGCGCGGTTTTTCAATCAATTTTGGATGTAGTCCCTAGCCGCGATGCTGGTGGATATAGCCGATTAACCCGGCGGTAGAGCCATCCTTGCCCTCGGGAGAAACCTCTCCTTCGACCAGCGGCTGGAGTGATTTGGCCAGTTCCTTGCCAAGTTCCACGCCCCATTGATCGAACGAGTTGATGCCGAGGATCACCCCTTCGACAAAGACGCGGTGTTCATAAAGCGCGATGATCTGGCCGAGCGTGAAAGGATCAAGTGTTTCATAAGCCAGCGTGGTTGAGGGCCGGTTGCCGGGGAAAACGCGGTGACGCGCTTGGCGCTCAAGCTCATCGCCCGACAGCCCGGCATCGCGCATGATCGCCCGCGCTTCGTCCAAGGACCGCCCGCGCATCAGCGCTTCGGACTGTGCGAGGCAATTGGCGATCAGCAAATCGTGGTGATGCTGCAAGTCAGGTTCATGCCCCTTGGCCGCGACCAGAAACTCGCACGGGATCACACGGGTGCCTTGGTGGATCAACTGATAGAAAGCGTGCTGGCCATTGGTGCCCGCCGCCCCCCAGACCACCGGACCGGTGTGGCGCGGGCTGTCAGACCCGTCCATCTGCACGCCCTTGCCGTTCGATTCCATTTCAAGCTGTTGCAGGTAGTCGGGCAGCATCTCAAGCCGTTGGTCATAGGGCAGCACCGCACGTGTGGCATGGCCGCAGATTTGGTTGTGCCAGATGCCCACCAGCGCCAGAAGGATCGGCATATTCTCAGCCGGTTCGGCACCGAAGAAATGGCGGTCCATCTCCTGCGCGCCGCGCAGGAAGCTGTCGAAAGCCTTGGGGCCAATGGCAATCATCAGCGAAAGGCCGATGGGCCCCCAGACGGAATAACGCCCCCCGACCCAATCCTCAAAGCCGAAGACCTGCGCGGGGTCGATCCCGAACTCGGCGGTCTTGTCATCCGCGGTGCTGAGGGCTGCGAATTGCGCAGCCGGGTCACCGCCATGGTCCTGCATCCACGCCCGCGCGGTGCGCGCGTTGGTCATGGTCTCAATGGTGGTAAAGGTCTTGGAGGCGACAATCACCAAGGTCGTCTTGGCCTCTAGCCCGCGCAGCGTATCGGCGATATGCGCGCCATCGACGTTGGAGACGAAATGGCAGCGCGGCCCATCGTGATAGGGCGTCAGTGCGCGGGTCGCCATGGCGGGGCCAAGGTCCGAGCCGCCGATGCCGATATTGACCACATCCGTGATGTCGCCGCCGCGCACCTGATCGGCAAAGCTGCGCATCCGCGCCAGCGTGTCGCGGACCTGCGGCATGACATCTTCGCCCGCCACCTCGACCGGCCCGCCATCAAGGTTGCGCAGAGCCGTGTGCAAGACTGCGCGGCCTTCGGTTTCATTGATCGGCGCGCCCGCGAACATCGCATCGCGACGCCCGGTGACCTTGGCGTTTTCTACCAGCTGCAACAGCGCCGCGCGGGCACCAGCGTCGATATTGGTCTTTGCGTAGTCAAACAGCATGTGCTGCGTGCGGAGCGAGAAATCCTCGGCGCGGTTCGGGTCATCGAACAGCGCGGTTATCTTGCGGTCCGCCACGGCGTTTTGCCGCTCTTGAAGGTCTTGCCAAATGCTCATCATGCCGCCCAGTAAACTTCAGTATCATCCAGCACCGCTGCGATCGGCGCCTCTTCGGGGGAAAGCCCCTGCGCGCGCTCAAGGGCGGCGCGTTTCTCTTCCCCGAAAATCACGAGATGTTTGTTCAGCGCCCCATCCAAGACATGCGCTGGAAGCGTGACCCGCGCGGTGGGCTGCCCCTCGGGATAGACCGGGCACAGCAGTGGCGCATCAGCGGCCAAGGCGTCAGGCAGGCCGGGGTCGCCGGGGAAAAGCGATGCAGTATGCATGTCATCGCCCATGCCAAGCAGCAGGACAGAGATCGGCATATGGCTAGCCAGACTGGGGGCCACGGCCTCTGCCCCTTCGCCCGGCGACAGACCAGCACGGAAAAAGGGGATGAACCGTGCCGCGGCGGCGCGGTCGTTCAACAGATGCTCGCGCACCAAACGCGCGTTCGACAGCGAATCATGCTCATCGACCCAGCGTTCATCGGTCAGCATCACATCCACGCGCTCCCAATCCAGATCGGTGGCACTGAGCATTTCAAAGATCGGCCCGGGGGTAGAGCCGCCCGGCACCGCGAAGGACACGCGGTCATTGCCCGAAAGCGCCGATTTCAGCTTGCCCGCCAGTTTGTTGGCGACATTCATCACCAGCATTTCGCGGTCCGCATATTCGATGATGTTCATGGGGATACCTTTCGCCATTCACGGCCATCGCGCCGCATCATTTCTGTCGCATCCGTCGGCCCGGCAGAGCCGCTGTCGTAGGGTTTGGGCACGTCGTGACGCGCCTCCCAGCCTTGGATGATCGGATCGGTCCAGGCCCAGGCGGCCTCGACCTCGTCGTCGCGCATGAACAATGTCTGGTTGCCCCGGATCACGTCCATGACAAGCCGCTCATAGGCATCGACCTGATCGCCCCCATCGGGGCCAAGCGCCTCGGCAAAGGTCATGTCGAGCGGCACATCGACAAGACGCATGCCCCCCGGCCCCGGTTCCTTGATCGTCACGCCAAGGGTGATGCCTTCGTTCGGTTGCAGGCGGATCGACAGCACATTGCGGTGGCGGCCTGCATCTTCGGCAAAGATCGAGTGGGGCGTGTCTTTGAAAACCACGGTGATTTCGCTCGATCGCGCCACCATCCGTTTGCCAGTGCGCAGATAAAACGGCGTGCCATGCCAGCGCCAATTGCTGATATGGGCCTTGAGCGCCACAAAACTCTCGGTCCGTGAGCGCGGGTTATCGACGGCGTCGCGGTAGCTTGGCGCCTCTTCTTCATTGCCCTCTTCGGCCTCGTACTGACCGCGAACCAGATGATGCGGCAACACCGGGTCGATCGCGCGGATCACTTTCAGCTTTTCGTCGCGCACCGCATCCGGATCAAACCGCGCGGGCGGCTCCATCGCGATCAGGCACAAAAGCTGCATCAGGTGGTTCTGCACCATGTCCCGCATCGCGCCAGATTTGTCGTAATACTCGCCACGCCCGCCCACGCCCACCGTCTCGGCCACGGTGATTTGGATGTGGTCGACATATTGGCGGTTCCACAGCGGCTCGAACAGCATATTGCCGAAACGCACGGCCATGAGGTTTTGCACCGTCTCTTTGCCGAGATAGTGATCGATCCGATAGATCTGCTGCTCTTTAAAATAGGTGGCCAATGTCGCGTTGAGCGCGCGCGCACTCTCCAGATCGCGGCCAAAGGGTTTTTCGACGACGATCCGGCATTCCGCGCCCGCCATGCCCCATTGCTGCAAGCGTTCAGCCAAATCGCCAAAGAGCCCCGGCGCGACGGAGAAATAGTAGACCTCGGTCCGGTCTTTCCCGGACATCAACGCCTGTAGCTCGCGCCAGCCGGTCTCTCCTCGTGCGTCGATGGCGACGTAGTCGAGCTTGGCCAGAAAGGCATCGAGGTTATCGCAGGCGTCTTTGCCCCCAAATTCGCTGATCGCCTCTGACACCATCTCGCGGTAGCCTTCGGCGTCCATTTCGGTGCGCGCGGCACCGATGATCCGCGCCTCTTCGGGCATTTGGCCCGCGCAATAGCGGCGGTAGAGGCCGGGCAAAATCTTGCGCCGGGCCAGATCGCCGGTGCCGCCAAAGATGACCAGATCGAAAGGGTCGACAGGGATAACACGCGAAACCATTGATCAATCCTTGTCTGTGCGAGATAGCAGAGTTAGCGCAAACATACTTATTTTTACCCAGTTCACAAGACTGTGCGCCCCGCAGCTTGGACTTTTAGGCAGGGTCGCAATAGCTTACCACAACTGGATAGAAACACACGGGATCACGCAAGGACCAATCATGAAAGATACTGCGCAAGCAAACGAGGGCAAGTTCCTGAACCCGGCGGTGACCGCCAAGGGGGAACCGCGCGCCACCGTCGCTCTGCGCGGGGCGGAAACGCTTTGGTTCAACACGGGCACCCTGTGCAATATCGAATGTGTGAACTGCTACATCGCCTCCAGCCCCAAGAATGACGCGCTGGTCTATATCACCGCCGAAGAGGTGCGCGACTACCTCGACCAGATCGTCGAGCGCGACTGGCCGGTGCGCGAAATCGCCTTTACCGGGGGCGAGCCCTTCATGAACCCGCAGATGATCGAGATCACCGAAACCTCACTGGCGCGCGGCTATGAGGTGTTGATCCTTACCAATGCCATGCGCCCGATGATGCGCAAGTCAGTGCAAAACGGTCTGTTGCGGCTGCGCGATGCCTATCCCGGCAAGATGACCTTTCGTATCTCCGTCGATCACTACCGCCGCGATCTGCATGACGCGGAGCGCGGTGAAGGGGCTTTTGACAAGACGCTGCTGGGCATGGAATGGCTGCGCGACAATGGGTTTCGCATGGCCGTGGCCGGGCGCTCGATCTTTGCCGATAGTGATGCCGATAGCCGCGCGGGCTATGCCGCCTTTTACGCCGAGCACGGCTTTGACATCGACGCCCAAGACCCCGGCATGACTGTGCTTTTCCCAGAGATGGACGAAGCCGTTGAGGTCCCCGAGATCACAACCGCCTGCTGGGGCATCTTGGATATTTCGCCAAATGCGGTGATGTGCTCTTCATCTCGTATGGTGGTCAAACGCAAAGGCGCTGAGAAGCCTGCCGTGCTGGCCTGCACCCTGCTGCCCTACGACCCGGAGTTCGAGCTTGGCACGACCTTGGCCGAGGCGGAGCGTGATGTGGCATTGAACCACCCGCACTGTGCAAAGTTCTGTGTCTTGGGCGGGGCGAGCTGTTCGGCCTGACGCCCCTGCCCTTTGGATGGCTGCCTTTTGGCTTAATGTAGCGTGAACTCGCCCACTTGGTTCTGCCACTCACCGGGACCGATTAGTTTCCGATGCGTGAAACGGACCGAATGCAGCGGCCCGTCCAGTTCCGCGCGCCAGAATTCGACGAATTCGAACAGGCGCGGATGGTCTGGCGCGATGTCGTAATCCTGCCAGATATAGCTATTCAGCACATGACTATAGTCGGGCATATGATAAAAGAACTCTGCCGTGGTTAGCCCGTAACCTTTCAGCATCATTTCGGTTTCACTGCGGGGCATGTTGCGCCTCCTTTGCTGCCTCTGTATGACAAGTTTGCGCGTTAAGAATTACTTTTCAATGAAAACAGCATGTTGGCACTTGATCTAGAGTGCTGCCAGTGCGTTTCGGCCACAGCCATTGCACCTGATATGCCCCGTCTGCTATAGAAAGCCCCAAGATATAGAACCATAAAAATGGTGGGCAAGATACGTGACCGATACGCCGGATACCCCTGAAAACGCAGACAAAAAGCCCATCTTTCACGGGCCGTCGGTAACCATCGAACACGAGATGCGCACGTCCTATCTGGACTACGCGATGAGCGTGATCGTCAGCCGCGCGATTCCCGATCTGCGCGATGGCCTGAAACCGGTGCACCGCCGCATCCTTTACGCGATGCATGAGACCGGCAACACGCATGAAAAAGCCTACCGCAAATCTGCCCGCCCGGTGGGCGATGTCATGGGCCAGTACCACCCGCATGGCGATAGTGCGATTTATGACGCGTTGGTGCGGATGGCGCAGGATTTCTCCATGTCACTGCCGCTCTTGGACGGTCAGGGCAACTTCGGCTCGATGGACGGGGATAACCCGGCGGCAATGCGCTACACCGAGGTGCGCATGGACAAGCCTGCCGCCTATCTTTTGGCGGACATCGACAAGGAAACCGTTGATTTCCAAGACAACTACGACGGCAAGCAGCAGGAACCGACTGTCCTGCCCGCGCGCTTTCCCAACATGCTGGTCAATGGCGCGGGCGGTATCGCCGTCGGCATGGCGACCAACATCCCGCCGCACAACCTTGGTGAGGTGATCGACGCTTGCCTTGCGTTGATTGACGATCCGGACCTTACCTCTGAACAGTTGATCGACTATGTCCCCGGCCCCGATTTCCCGACAGGCGGCATCATGCTGGGGCGTTCCGGCGCACGCAAAGCCTACCTTGAGGGGCGTGGCAGCGTCGTGATCCGCGCCAAGACGCGGGTCGAAGAAATCCGCAAAGACCGCTGGGCCATTGTGATCGACGAGATCCCCTATCAGGTTAACAAGGCCACGATGATCGAAAAGATCGCCGAACAGGTCCGCGACAAGAAGATTGACGGCATCGCCCACGTTCAGGACGAAAGCGACCGCAACGGCGTGCGCGTGGTGGTCGAGCTGAAACGCGACGCGACTGCCGAAGTCGTGATGAACCAGCTTTACCGATTCACGCCGATGCAAACCTATTTCGGCTGCAACATGCTGGCCCTGAACGGGGGCCGCCCCGAACAGCTGACGCTGCGCAAGTTCCTCAGCTACTTCATCGACTTCCGCGAGGAAGTTGTCGCCCGCCGCACCGCCTATCTGCTGCGCAAGGCACGTGAACGCAGCCACATCCTTTGTGGTTTGGCCGTGGCCGTCACCAACATCGACGAGGTTGTCGCCACCATCCGCGCCTCTGCCGACGCGGCCGAGGCACGCGAAAAGCTGATGACCCGCCGCTGGCCCGCCGAAGACATCTTGCCCTATATCGCGTTGATCGACGATCCCACCCATACCGCGAATGACGATGGCACCTATAACCTTTCCGAGGCCCAGGCCCGCGCGATTCTTGAACTGCGTCTGCAGCGCCTGACCCAGATCGGCGTCAAGGAAGTCACCGACGAGCTGGAAGAACTGGCCGGTAAGATCAAGGAATACCTCGAAATTCTCGGCTCCCGAGAGCGCATCCTCGGCATCATCTCGGACGAGCTGCGCGAGGTGCGTGACCAATTCGCCGTGCCGCGCCGAACAGAGATCGTCGACTGGTCGGGCGACATGGACGACGAAGACCTCATTGCCCGCGAGGACATGGTCGTGACCGTGACTTCCGGTGGCTACATCAAACGCACGCCGCTGGCCGACTTCCGCGCGCAGCGCCGGGGCGGCAAAGGGGTTTCGGGCATGCAGACCAAGGAAGAGGATGTCGTCACCAACCTCTTCGTCGCCAATACCCATACGCAGCTTTTGTTCTTCACCACCGATGGCATGGTCTACAAGCTGAAGACATGGCGCCTGCCGCAGGGGGCCCGCACCGCCAAGGGCAAGGCCATCGTCAACATTCTGCCGATCCCCACTGGCGTCTCCATCGCGGCAATCATGCCCGTCGACCGGGATGAGAAGGATTGGGACGACCTACAGGTGATCTTTGCCACCTCCGCAGGGACCGTGCGGCGCAACAAGCTGTCGGATTTCACCAATGTGAAGTCCAACGGCAAGATCGCGATGAAGTTCGAAGGCGAACACGAAGGCACCACGCTGATCAACGCACGCATCGCCTCGAACGACGATGACGTAATGCTGGTCACTGACGCGGGCCGCGCGATCCGCTTTCCGGCGACCGATGTGCGGGTCTTCAACTCGCGCAACTCCGTCGGCGTGCGCGGCATCCGCTTGGGCGAAGGGGATAACCTCGTCTCCATGTCCGTGATCCGGCACTTCGAGGCAAGCTCGGAAGAACGTGTCGCCTATCTTAAACAGCGCCGCTTGATGGCCGGGCTGACCGATGACGACAGCAGCGACGACGAGGAAGAACAGGTTCAGGCAGGGCAGCTCAGCACCGAACGCTATGCGGAAATGTCGGCAGCCGAAGATCTGATCCTGACGATTACCGCCAAGGGCGCGGGCAAGGTTTCCTCGGCCCATGATTATCCGGTCCGCGGCCGCGGCGGCATGGGTGTGACCGCTTGGACAAAAGCCATGGCCCATGGCCCTATCGTCGCTTGTTTCCCAGTGGAAATGTCCGATCAGGTGATGCTTGCGACCTCCAAAGGCCAGTCGATCCGCGTGCCGGTTGAGGGGATTTCTTTCCGCTCGCGCAGCGCAGGCGGCGTGAAGGTGTTCAGCACCGGTAAGAACGAGGAAGTCGTCAGCGTCGCTTGGATCGCCGATCAGGGCAACGAAGAAGACGAAGCCGAAGAAGGAAGCAGCGCCGCCGAATAATCGGCGGCCGCTCCGCCCCCTGCGCAAAACGTAGGGGGCGTTTTTTTCGACAGACTATCCAGCAATAAAAAAACCCCCGCGCTATCAGCGCGGGGGTTTTTCCATCTTAAGCTTTCGTTAAGACTTAGTTGGTAGTCGTTGTTGTAGTCGAAGAGGATGAGCCCGACGCAATCGCAATCAGGACCAGAGCCGCACCGGCTGCAGCAGCGCCGCCACCCAGGCCAGCGCCCGCTTCGAAGAGACCAGCGCCATCAGCACGAACGCAAACGCGTGCGGTGTTGCCGTCAACTGTTACTGGGTTCGGCTTACAGTTGTAGATGATGCCGTTAGCGCCCTGAACCTGAAGCGAATAGACGCTATCGTCCGATGCGCCAAGAACAGCTGCCTGTGTTGTCGTCTGGGCGAAAGCAGCACCCGTAAGAGCGATAGTCGCCGCCACCGTTGCAAGAATTTTCACGTCTAGGTACTCCTGTATCTCGTCAAATTTTAAACTCACTGCACCATCGCATATAAACGTGGGCAGCGCAAAGGCGAAATGTTAAGGCATAGTTAAGAACCAAAGCAGTGCCCGCTGTTTAAGCAACACCGTCAACGCTCAATTGTTCCCGGTCCTGTATGCTTAAATATTGTACAAATCTTTGAACTTATTCTCCAGATAAGTTAGCAAAGGCGCCTCCGTCGGCGGCTTTCCGCAAGCCCGCGCGATCACCTCTCGCGGCTCGTAGAGCCCGCCGTGCTGCTGCACCTTCTCGCGCAGCCATGTGGTGGCCGTGCTTGTATCCCCCCTCGCCAAAGCCTCATCAAGGTCAGGTACCGCTTTCCGCAGTGCCTCATGAAGGCATCCCGCATAGACATTACCGAGGCTATAGGTAGGGAAATACCCCAATAGTCCGACGGACCAATGGACATCCTGCAAGACCCCGTTTGAGGGGCGGTCGATCGGGTAGCCGAAATCGGCCTCGAACCGATCGTTCCATGCGGCCTCCAACCCGTCGACCTGCAGATCGCCCGACATCAGCGCCCGTTCAAGGTCGAACCGCAGCAGGACGTGAAGGTTATATTGCAGCTCGTCAGCCTCGGTCCGGATGAAGCCATCCGAGACGCGATTGACGATTCTGTAAAATGTCTCGGCGTCCGGCACGCCAAAGTCGCCGTAGACAGCCGTCATCTCGCCGTAGAGCCATCCGGTGAAGGCGCGGCTGCGGCCGATTTGGTTCTCATAGATTCGGCTTTGGCTTTCATGCACCCCCATCGACACCCCGCGCCCCAGCGGGGTCAGCAGGTAGGCGCTGTCGATTCCCTGTTCATAGGCGGCGTGGCCAACCTCATGCACGGTGGAGTAAAAGCAGTTGAACGGGTCGAGCGCATTGGTCCTTGTAGTGATCCGGACGTCCAAACCCGAGCCCGAGGAGAAAGGATGCAACGCCTTGTCGATGCGCCCGGTGGCCAGATCATAGCCAAAGCGCCGCGCCAGTTTGGCGGTCAGGGTCATCTGCGCCGCTTCGTCGAAAACCCCTTCGAGCACCGGCGGCGCTTCGGCCTCCCGCACGGCGGCGCGCAACTCAGATAATTTCGGGCGCAGCGCGCCGAACATGGCTTCGAGGTCCGCCGCCGTGGTGCCGGGCTCATAGTCTTCTAGCATCGCGTCGTAAATACCGATATCGCGCCCCTGGGCCAGCGCAGCCCCCTCTTCCCGTTTGAGAGCAATCACTTCTTTCAGGGTCGGGGCGAAGGCCGCGAAATCGTCGGCGGCGCGGGCCTCGGCCCATGTGCCTTGGGCGACGGAGGTGACACGGGCGATCCGCGCCGCCAGATCGGCGGGGACACGGGTCGCACGGTCAAAATCGCGTTTGATGTGGCGCAGATTGGCCTGACCCACCGCGTCCAGTCCCGCCGTTTCGATACGGCCCAGCCAATCGGCGATACGCGGGTCGATCCGGCGGGCGTGCAGCACGCTTTCCATCGCCGCCATCTCCTCGCCCCGCTGGGGCGCGGCGCCGCGGGGCATGACCGTTTCTTGGTCCCAGCCGAGCCGCCCCGCGACCTGCGCCAGGGCTTCGGTCTCGCGCTGAAAGGCCATCAAATCGTCATATGCAGTCATGTCTCAGCCTCTCAGCGATGTAGCGACGGGATAGGCCGCAAGAAAACGCGCCCGCAGGATCAATACCCAGAGCAGAACGGCAAGCGCCTGATGCGCCAGCGCCAGATGCACCGGGGCGGCATAGAGCACCGTGGTGATGCCCAGAACCACCTGCAAGGCCAGCGCCGCCATCACCGCATTAAACGCAAAGCGCGTCCGCGCATGGGCCGAACGGCGACCGCGCAGCCAGACGACCACGCCGAATGCAAAGAGCAGATAGCCCGCCACCCGGTGCATGAATTGCACCAGCCCGGGGTTTTCAAAGAAATTGCGCCATGTCGGTGCGATATCGAAAGCCTCGGGCGGGAAGAACTGCCCTTGCATCAGCGGCCAATCGACGAAATAGCGCCCTGCATCAATGCCCGCGACCAAGGCACCCAGCAGGATTTGCAACGCTGCGAAATGCAACAAGCCGGTGGCCATGCCGAACTGCTTGGCCTCCTTGGCGCGGCGGGCCTGAATTAGGTCCCGTTCGCTGCGGCCCAGCAAGAGCACATACCATGTGATAAATCCGAGGATGACAAAGGCGAGGCCAAGATGGGTCGCCAAACGGTAAGAAGCCACATCCGTCACCCCCTGCCCGCTGGTCACCCCCGAAGCGACCATCCACCAGCCAATCGCCCCCTGCGCGCCGCCCAATGCACCGATGAAAAGCAGGCGCTTGTTCCAGCCGACAGGAATTTGACGCCGAAGCAGGAAGTAGAGAAAGCCCAAAACCCAGACGAGGCCAATCACCCGGCCAAGTTGCCGATGCCCCCACTCCCACCAGTAAATTCTTTTAAAATCAGAGAGTTCCATCCAAGAGTTCTGGACCTGAAACTCGTCGATCTGCTTGTATTTATCAAATTCAGACTGCCAGTCGGCCTCAGTCATCGGTGGCAGGGCACCGGTTACAGGGCGCCATTCCGTGATGCTGAGCCCAGAGTCGGTCAGCCGCGTCAGCCCGCCCACGGCGATCATTACAAAGACCAGCGCGAAGAGGATCATCAGCCAAATCCGGATCGGGCCGCGTGCGCCGCCACGGCCCTTGTCGATGCCGCCGGTTTGCACCGGGGCACGGCTGGGTTGGTCGGTGCCGACCTCTTCGAAAAGTTTGCGTTTTTCCGCCATGGCGCGCCTCATTTTCCGTTTGGATGCAGTGGTATGCCATGGGCGGGGAAAGGTCTAGCGGGGGGCGTTATGTTCGAAACGGTGCAGAGGCAGCCCAGCCCGGAGTCAAGCCGCAGCCGCCGGGCCATCGCCTGCCCGCCCCACGGGGAGGCGATTTGGCAAGGCTGGGTGCGCCTTTGCGACAAAGCGTTGACGCTGCACGATAAAGTGGCATGAACCACCCGACGCATTGCCACCCCACGGGCAGCCGCTGGCCCTCAGTCTTCCCTCAGCCCTTGTTCTTCCACCGGACCATTTGCCGCAGGACGCCATGCAGCATCTGCACATCCGCTCGGGTCAGCGGCATCCGCGACCACATGTTGCGCAGGTTCAGCTTCATTGACGCCGTTTTGTGCTCGGGGTAGAAGAACCCCGCCTCTTCCAACCGTTCCTCGTAATGCCGCGCCAGATGGTCGACCTCGGCCCCTTTGGCCCAGTCGGTGCCTGCCATCTCGGTCACTTCATGCGTCACTTCGCCCTGTGCGCGCATCCATTCATAGGACATCAAAAGCACACATTGCGCGAGGTTGAGCGAGGCGAATTTCGGGTTCACTGGGACCGAGACGATGGCGTTTGCCTGCGCGATATCCTCGTTCTCAAGCCCGGCCCGCTCCGGTCCGAAAAGCACCGCAACCCGTTGGCCTGCCGCGATCTTTTCCGCGGCTAGCCGCATCGCCGCTTCGGGGCTGTAGACCGGCTTGGTCAGGTCGCGGCCGCGCGCTGTGGTGGCGAAGGTGAAATCGCAATCGCTGAGCGCGCCCGGCAGATCGTCGCAATGCTGCGCCTCATCCAACAGCCGCCCCGCACCCGAGGCCATGGCCACGGCAGATTGGCTGGGCCAGCCGTCGCGCGGGGCCACGACGCGCATGTGATCAAGGCCAAAATTCCACATCGCGCGGGCCGCGGCGCCGATGTTCTCACCCATCTGTGGGCGGACAAGCACGATGGCCGGGATCGGCGCAGGCTGGACGGAGGAGGATGTTGTCTGGGTCATGCGCGCCTCATAGCCCCTGCGCCGCACCACCGCAAGAAAGCCCGCGCCACAGACGCATATCCGTTTTCTTTTGCAGCGCCTTGCGCTAGTCAGACCTCCAGACCCGAACAGGGCCCCAGACCCGATTAAGGACAGTGACCATGGACGCGCCAGAACAGCCGCAGATTTACCTTATCACCCCGCCCGAAGTTGAGCTGAGCCAATTCCCCGCGCAACTGGCCGCCGTGCTGGACGCGCATCCGGTCGCCTGTGTGCGGATGGCGCTATCAACCCGCGACGAAGACCGTCTGTCGCGCGCCGGTGACGCGCTGCGCGAAGTGACCCATGCGCGCGATGTGGCCTTGGTGATCTCGGATCACCTGCTGATGGTCGAAAAGCTCGGCCTTGACGGGGTGCACCTTAGCGATGCCGCGCGCACCGTGCGCCATGCCCGCAAAGAACTGGGCGAGGATGCGATCGTCGGTTCCTTCTGCGGCACATCGCGGCACGAGGGGATGGCCGCTGGCGAAGCCGGAGCCGATTACGTCAGCTTTGGCCCCACCCAAGCCAGCACGCTAGGCGACGGGAGCTTTGCCGAAGCCGAATTGTTTCAATGGTGGTCCGAAGTGATCGAAGTGCCCGTCGTCGCCGAGGGCGCGCTGGACATCAACATGATCCGCAATCTCGCCCCCCGGACCGACTTTTTCGGCATCGGGACCGAGATTTGGGACAAGGACAATCCGGTGGCCGAACTCGCCACCCTGATCGCCGCCATGCAGGGCTAAGCGACCCTTGGGGCAGCCCGGTTAAGGGCTGCCCGTGCGCTTACAGAAACACCCGTTCGATGAACCAATAGGCCCCGACCGCCGCGATGACGCAGGAGGCGGGAACCGCGATGGCCCGGCGATACCAATCGCGCTTCATCGCCCAGCCGACCAGCACGAAGGCGATGGCGATCACCGCAAGCTGGCCCAGTTCCACCCCGATATTAAAGCCAATAAGCGCCGGGACGAATTGCCCCGCAGGCAGGCCAAAGTCCCCCAGCACCGAGGCAAAGCCGAGCCCGTGCAGCAGGCCGAAGCCAAAGATCACCAAGGGCCGCCAACGGTTCAGCGCGGAGTGAAAGATATTCTCGACCGCGACATAGGTTATCGACGCGGCGATCAGCGGCTCCACAATGGCACCAGGCACGTTGACCCAGCCCAAAGCACCAAGCGCAAGTGTGACCGTATGAGCCAGCGTGAAGGCGGTAACCTGCCAGATCAATGGGCGCAGACGGGTCGACAGGAAGAACAGGCCCAGAACGAAAAGGATATGATCCAACCCTTTGGGCAGGATGTGGTCGAAACCGACCGGGATATAGCTGACGAAGGCTTGCCAACCGCTTTGCGCATCGCCGCCCGAGAGCGCGATCTCGGGGCTCGTCTCGCCGCCCGCCAGATAGCCGGTATAGGGGTCTTCCACCCCCTGCTGGCGCAGCACCAATGCCCCCGCGCCATCGGGCCAGGTCACCTGCACCTGCTCGGCTCCTGCGGGCACTGCCGCCTCCAGCCGCCAAAGACTGTCGCGCGGCAGTTCGGCGTCGATCCCCTCGGGCACCTCGATCATCACACTTTCCAAAGGCACGGCCGCGCCATTCACGCTGAGCAATGGCAGGCTGTTCCAGTCCGGCAAAAGCTCGGGCGCACGGGCCGCGATACGCGCGGCGGGCAGGCTGCGCAGCGCATCGTAATCGCCTGCATTCTCGGCATTGTCGGTGTCTTCGACAGTGTCGAGGTCGATCCCCGCCAGCAGAGCTTCGAGGTTAATCTCAAGCGCCAGCACAGCGCGCCCTTCGGCGACGGTCAGGTCCGCGATTGTCGGTTTGACCTCATGCGCCTGCACCGCAGCGCCTATGGAAAATACCAACGCGCTTGACATTAGCCCAAGCAATGCCAGCTTGGTTCTTAACAAAATGAAAGTTCGCTTCATGAAACTGTCCCAGTTGTCCGCTATTATTTTCAGTATCTTACCGGCATTACCTGCCGTTGCCCATGAATACTGGCTGTCGCCGCTGAACTATCAAGTGGAAAGCGGCGAAAAGATCGCAGCGCATTTCCGCAATGGCGAAGAGTTTGTCGGATCGACCTTTCCCTACCTCCCCAACCGGCTCAATCGTTTTGAGATCGTGGTAGAGGGACAGGCTTTTAACCTCTCTCCCCGTGCAGGCGACAACCCGGCACTACAAATCCCCGCGCCGGGCCGGGATGCGCTGGTGGTTGTGGTGGCCGAGACCACCCCCTCCAAGGTGACCTATGAGGAATGGGAGAAATTCCTCTCCTTCGTGGAACACAAAGATTTCCCGAAGGCTGAAGCAGATCACAGCGCCAACGACTGGTCACAGGAAAAAATCGTGGAGAGCTATACACGCCACGTCAAAACCCTGATCGCCACAGGTTCCGGCATTGGAGACGACGCCCCCACCGGCATGACCACCGAATTTGTCGCCCTGACGAATCCCTATGACGCGGATTTTGAGGGTCAGATGAAAGTCGCGCTTTTCTATCAGGATGAACCCCGCGCCGATGCCCAGGTTGAGGTTTTCGACCGCGCGCCGGATGACAGCGTGACCATCTCGCTCCACCGCACCGACGCGGCGGGAGAAGCGGTTATTCCCGTCACCGCAGGCCACGAGTACCTCTTTGACGCTGTAGTGCTGCGCCCGGCAGCAGCGGCTCAGACGGGTGCCGGATACGATCCCGATCAGCCGGTCTGGGAAACGCTCTGGGCCGCGCTGACATTTGCGGTGCCACAATAACGCCGCTTGCGCGTCGGCAGATTTGGCGGCTAGAAGCGCCGCATGACAAAGACAGCTGACATCCTGTGCATTGGCTCCGTCCTTTGGGACGTAATCGGCCGCTCTGAAAACGCCATGCGCCAAGGCTCTGACATGCCGGGGCGCATCACCCGTTTGCCGGGCGGCGTGGCGCTGAACATCGGCATGGCCCTTGCGCGCTTTGGGCTGACGCCCGCGCTGCTGTCCGCCGTGGGTCGTGACGCGGAGGGGGACGAGTTGATCGCCGCCTGCGCCCTGCGCGGGCTGATCACCGATCACGTTTACCGCTCAGACGACCTGCCGACCGACCGCTATATGGCCGTCGAAGGGTCCAACGGGTTGATTGCCGCGATTGCCGATGCCCATTCGCTGGAAGCTGCAGGCGACAAAATTCTGCGCCCGCTGGAGGATGGCAGCCTGCCCGCCCCCTACGAAGGCGCCGTGGCGCTGGATGGCAACCTCACCGTCGAATTGCTCGCCCGGATGGCGCAGAGCCCGCTGTTGGCAAAGGCCGATCTGCGCGTGGCCCCCGCCTCGCCCGGCAAGGCGCTGCGGCTGACGCCTTTCCTGAAGGCCGGGCGCGGCACGCTTTATGTAAACCTCGAAGAAGCCGGGCTGCTGTGTCAGGCCAGCTTTGACGATTCCCCCTCCGCCGCCCGCGCTCTGCTGGCCCGCGGCGCGCGTCGTGCCGTGGTGACAGACGGCGGCAACCCCGCCACCGTGGGTCAAGGCGATGATATCATCACCCTCACCCCGCCCTCGGTCCATGTGGCCCGCGTGACGGGCGCAGGCGACACATTCATGGCCGCCCATGTGGCTGCCGAACTTGGCGGAGCCGTCGCACAACCCGCCCTCAAGGCCGCACTCGACGCTGCCGCCCTTTACGTTTCCGGAGAGACCAAGATATGACCACCGCCCCTTCCGCCCTGCCCCTGACCTTCAGCGCCGAAGTGGCCAAGGCCCGCGAAAGCGGCGCACCGATCGTGGCATTGGAAAGCACCATCATTACGCACGGCATGCCCTATCCGCAGAACCTCGAAGTGGCGCGGCAGGTTGAGCAGGACATCCGCGATGCCGGGGCCGTGCCCGCCACCATCGCCGTGATCCGTGGCGCGTTGCACATCGGGTTGGACGACGACCAGCTCAGCGATCTGGCGCAGGCCAAAGATGTGGCGAAACTTTCGCGTGCCGATATGGCCGTCTGCATCGCGTCGGGCGGCACAGGCGCCACCACCGTCGCCGCCACCATGATCGCCGCCAACCTCGCGGGCATCGAAGTCTTCGCCACCGGCGGCATCGGCGGCGTGCACAAAGGCGCGGAGGAGAGCTTTGACATCTCCGCCGACCTGATGGAATTGGCACAGACCCCTGTCACCGTGATCGCCGCGGGTGCCAAAGCCATTCTGGACGTGCCAAAAACGCTGGAAGTACTTGAGACCCAAGGCGTGCCAGTCATCACCGTGGGCCAAGACAGCTTTCCCGCCTTCTGGAGTGCAGGCTCCGATCTGCAATCGCCGCTGCGTCTTGACGATGCCGCAGCCCTTGCCAAAGCCCACCGCACCCGCGCCGCCATGGGGCTGCCCGGCGGGCAGCTTGTGGCCAACCCGATCCCCGCGGATGAGGAAATTCCCGCCGCCGAACTGGCCCCGATCATCGCGCAGGCCCAGTCCGAGGCCGATGCACAGGGTGTTAACGGCAAGGGCGTGACCCCCTTCCTGCTGCAGCGTATTTTTGAGCTGACCGAAGGCCGTTCGCTCACCGCCAATATCGCATTGGTGCGCAACAATGCCCGGCTGGGGGCCAAGATCGCCGCAAACCTCGTCAACCTGCCGCGTTAAAGGCGAAAAACACCGTCGAGCCATTGCCGGGCCGGGGCATACGCCTTAGCTATGTTGCGATTAACTCTTCGGAAAACGGCGCAGATGAACACACCTTTTGATCCCGACCCAACACAGGTCCGGCGCAGCCTTGTCGCAAGGCTGCGGGCGTCTTTCCTGACCGGGTTGGTCGTGATTGCGCCCGTTGGGCTGACCATCTGGCTGATCTGGAGCGTGGTCGGCTGGATCGACGGTTTCGTGCTGCCATTGGTGCCCAAAGCCTACCATCCTGACCGCCTGCTCCAAGATTTCCTTGGCCTTGACCCGTCGATGCAATTCAACGTGCGCGGCCTTGGGGTGGTGATCTTTCTGATCTTCACCGTCATGGTTGGCTGGGCTGCGAAAGGGCTGATCGGGCGTTCGATGATCCGTTTTGCCGAAAGTCTGGTGGAACGCACCCCCGTGGTGCGGACGATCTATTCCGGCATCAAACAGATTTCCGAGACGATCTTTGCCCAGTCCGAGCGGAGCTTTGAGACCGCCTGCCTGATCGAATACCCCCGGCGCGGCATATGGGCGCTTGGCTTTATCTCGACCGAAGCCAAGGGAGAGGTCTTGGCCCGCACCAACGCAGGGGGCGAGATGCTCTCGGTCTTTCTACCGACCACACCAAACCCGACCTCAGGCTTTCTGCTCTTCCTGCCGCGCGAAGATGTGATCGAACTCGACATGAGTGTCGAAGACGCGGCGAAGCTGGTGATCTCTGCCGGACTGGTCTATCCGCCGCGCCCCGGTGCCGATCTGCCCGAGGCGCTGGCGCTGTCAGACCCCGAAAACTCAGCCGAACATCGCGGGTAGATCGACGCTGCTGCGTTGGTTCAGATCATCAAAGTGGTCCGTCAAGAACTGATCCGCCGCCGCCACACCCGCCTCATGCAGCGCCCTGATCACCGCTGGGTTCGGCATCAGCTTGGTGGCCACCGAAAGCTGCGCCATCAGCGCGTCATCGGCGATCATATGCATGTGGACCCGCTTCATCCGCCCATCTGGCAGAGTGCCATCCGCGATCAGGCGCTGGACGAAATCAATCGCCCGCATCTCTCGCAATAGGCTGGAATTAAAGCTGATCTCATTGATTCGGTTCTGGATTTGCTGGGGCGTTGTCGGCAGGTCTTCACGCTCTAGCGGGTTGATGTTCACCACCACGATGTCTTCGGGCAGGTCATCGCGGAACAGCGGGAACAGCGCCGGGTTGCCAGTGTAACCGCCATCCCAAAACGCTTCGCGTTGGCCGGTCTGAGCGTCATCAATCTCAACCGCCTTAAAGATCGTCGGCAGACAGGCCGAGGCCAGCAGCGCGTCGGGGCCGATCTCATCCCCTTCAAACACCCTGATCTTACCATTGCGCACCCGTGTGGCGCAGACAAAGAAGAACGGCGGCTTATGCGCGCCCACCTTGCCATAGTCAAACCGCGCCACGACATCTTCGAGCGGATTGCGATAGAACGGGCCGTAGGCATAGGGCGACACAACCCGCGTCAGCGAGTCTGAGATCGCCATGGGCAGTGAATATTCCATCGCCTGACTGAGTTTATCCAACCCAAAAGGCGCCAGCCAATGCGACAGCCGCAGGTCGGAAATGCCCGACACCTGCGTCCAAAGCCAATTAAGGTTTTCCCGCGCGCCCTCGCGCCCGCCCGAGATCATGCCCGATTTCAGCGCCGCGCCATTCAGCGCCCCGGCAGACGTGCCGGAGATGCCGCAGATCTCAAGATCGTCCTGTTGCAACAGCCGATCCAGCACCCCCCAAGTGAAAGCGCCATGCGCGCCGCCCCCTTGGAGGGCGAGGTTAATGCGTTTTTTGACCGCCACGGCACTTACAACGCTGTCCAGCCGCCATCAACGCTGATGGTCGTGCCGGTGATCTGGGCCGCCGCGTCAGAGCACAGGAACGTCGCCGTGCCGCCCATCTGCTCGACAGTGGCAAATTCACGCGAAGGCTGGCGCGTGAGCATGACCTGCTCGATCACCTCCTCGCGGCTCATGTCGTATTCCTTCATCGTGTCGGGGATCTGTTTTTCGACGATCGGGGTCAGCACATAGCCCGGGCAAATCGCGTTGCAGGTGATCGGCTCTTTCGCCGTTTCCAGCGCCGTGGTCTTGCTAAGGCCGACAATCCCATGTTTCGCGGCGATATAGGCCGATTTATAGGGCGAGGCCGTTAAGCCATGCGCCGAGGCGATGTTGATCACCCGGCCCCACCCCGCCTTGCGCATCATCGGCAGCGCTTCGGCGGTGGTGTGAAAGGCCGACGACAGGTTAATCGCGATGATCGCATCCCATTTCTCGGCCGGGAATTCAGGGATCGGAGCCACATGCTGGATGCCCGCATTGTTCACCAAGATGTCACAGGTCCCGGCTTCGGCGATCAAACGCCGACACTCCGCCCCCTTGGACATATCCGCCTTGATGTACCGGGCCGTTACGTTGCATTCCTCGGCCATCTGCTGCGCCAAAGCATGATCCGCTTCGTCATCGGTAAAAGAGTTCAACACGATATCGGCCCCGGCCCGCGCCAATTCCCAGGCGATGCCCAGTCCGATTCCAGAATTCGATCCGGTGATGACGGCTGTTTTGCCGGACAGGTCGATGGTGAAAGCCATGGCGCGTCTCCTTGTTCATGCTGCGACTGCATCATGTACTGCGGAGAGGGCAAAGGGAAAGGGTTTGCGCGCGAAACCGCCAAGGAAGGGAGGCGGCACGCAATAGGCCAAAAAAAACGCCCGCACGAGGCGGGCGTAAGTTATTGAGGCAGGTTTCATACAGGCAAGAAACCTATCGAGCAGTGACCTCTGTATACGCAATCTACGGCCACAATCCAAGCTAAAAGTTTGATAAGGCGGGAATCCGCGGGTATGGATTAACTCCAACAAAATAAGGGCAGATCGTGATTGTTTCAAAAATGAGCTGGGATTTTTTCTCGACAGGACGGGGCGTTGCGGCGCTTTCTTCACTGATTCTGCTCTCTGGCGCGGCTTGGGCGGCCCCTCAGCATGGAATCGCCATGTACGGCGACCCGGCCCTGCCCACCGATTTTGCCGCCCTGCCTTATGTAAACCCCGAGGCCCCCAAGGGGGGCGAGATCGTTCTGGGCAATACCGGGGGATTCGACAGCCTTAACCCCTTTGTGCGCAAGGGCACCGCGCCTTGGCAGCTGCCGCATTTCACCCATGAGACCTTGATGGGGCGCTCGTGGGACGAACCCTTCGCGCTTTATGGGCTGCTGGCCGAGACGATCGAAGTGCCCGATGACCGTTCGTGGGTTGAGTTCACCCTGCGCGAAGAGGCGCAGTTTTCCGATGGCAGCCCGGTCACGGTCGAGGATGTGATCTTTTCTTTCGATCTGCTGGGCACCGAGGGCCACCCCCGCTACCACGGGCTGCGCCAACAGATTGAAAGCATCGAACAGACCGGCCCGCGCAGCCTGCGGATGACCTTTGACAGCGACAACCGTGAGCTTGCCCTGCTCGCCGGAATGCGCCCCATCCTCAGCAAAGCGCAGTGGGAAGGGCAGGACTTTGCCAATGCCCCCTTGACCGAAATACCCTTAGGAACGGGGCCTTACGTCATCAGCGACTATCAGGCGGGGCGCCATGTCACGCTGACGCGCAACCCTGACTACTGGGGCGCCGATGTCCCCTTTCGGCAAGGCACGCATAACTATGATGAAGTGAAAATCGACTTCTACGGCGATGCCAGCGTGTTGTTCGAGGCATTCAAGGCCGGCCAAATCTCAGCCGTGCGCGAATTCAACGCCGAGACTTGGGCCACGCAATACGACTTCCCGGCGATCAGTCGGGGGGAGGTGGTGAAATCCAGCTTTCCGCACAGCAAACCCTCGGGCATGACGGGCTTTGTGATGAATTCCCGCCGCGCGCCCTTTGACGATTGGCGGGTGCGCGACGCGCTGATCTCGGCCTTTAACTTTGAGTATATCAACGAGACGCTGACCGGCGGTGCCCTGCCCCGGATCACCTCCTATTTCTCAAACTCCGACCTTGCCATGCGCGATGGCCCGGCGACGGGCCGCGTGTTTGACCTGCTGGCCGATTACGCTGACACGCTGCCGCCGGGTACGGTGGATGGCTATCGGCTGCCGGTTGCCGATGGCTCTGTCCGCAACCGCGCGGGCATTCGTGCCGCGATGCAGCAGCTTAATGCCGCAGGCTATCAGGCCGAAGGCGGCGTCATGCGCCGGGCGGATGGCACGCCGCTGACATTCACCATTCTTCTATCTAAGGGCAGCCGTGAAAACCTAGCGATTGCAGAGCTTTACACGCAGGCACTAAAGCGACTTGGGATCACGGCGCAGATTGAAACGGTTGATGACGCGCAATTCGTGGCGCGGCAGAACGAATATGACTTCGACATGACCACCTTCCGCCGGGCCCTGTCACTTAGCCCCGGCACAGAGCAACGGTTTTACTGGGGGTCGGAGGCCGCCGACCTGCCCGGCACGCGCAACCTGATGGGCGTGCGCTCTCCGGCCGTCGATGCGATGATCGACCAGATGCTGCAGGCGCGCGAGACGGCTGATTTCGTCGCCGCCACCCGCGCACTTGACCGTATCCTGACCGCCGGACGCTATGTCATTCCGTTCTGGCAGTTCGACGAGGGGCTGATCGCCCATG
Organism: Sulfitobacter sp. W002; assembly: GCF_025142135.1. Classification (NCBI taxonomy): domain Bacteria; kingdom Pseudomonadati; phylum Pseudomonadota; class Alphaproteobacteria; order Rhodobacterales; family Roseobacteraceae; genus Sulfitobacter; species Sulfitobacter sp. W002. The sequence goes on from NZ_CP081126.1 coordinate 2,062,848, forward strand.
ACGCGCGCATGGCTTACCCTGACACGATCCCGCTTTACGGCGACGGGCCGAACTTCATGCCCGAGGTCTGGTGGTGGCAACCGGCAGAGAATTCAGACCAGTGAGGTCACCCAGAGGATCGTCGCATCCTCATCGCTGAGCGAGACGACATTGTGCCCCATGGTGGCGTCGTAATAGGCGCTATCGCCCCGGCGCATATCGACGGGTTCGTAGAACTCGGTAAAGAGCCGCACCATGCCGGTCAGCACATAGAGGAATTCCTCGCCGTCATGACGCACCCAGCCGTCGAACTCCTCCATCCGGCGCGCGCGGATGCGGGCGCGGTAGGGCAGCATCTGTTTCTTGCGCAGGGCGTCTGCCAGCAGAACATGCTCATAGGTGCCGGTGGCCTTGGCCGCGCCCTCTTCGGCGCGGGTCACGGCCATGCGGCCAGTGATCTTTTCCCCCGCAGGCGGGGTGAACAACTGCGGCACCGTGATCTCCAACCCCACGGCGAGCTTTTTCAGCGCGTCATAGGTGGGCGACATCAGACCGTTTTCGATCTTGCTAAGGGTGGAGCGCGCCAACCCGGCCTGCCGCGCCGCCTGCTCCAACGTCCAGTTGCGCGCCTTGCGCAGCTCGCGCACCCGCGCACCAAGGTCGACCGGCGGGGCGGTCTCGCTCGCGCCGCTTTCGCGGGCGATCTGGATCATGGAACGGGGCGGCGTGTCTGTCATGGACCTGCTATAGCCGCGCCCAAAGGCGCTTGCAACGCTGCCCGCTTGCGATACCCGCCCGGGCCCGCTATGCCCGTTGCGCAGCAATAGATGGGGTTTACCATGGCCGAAGCGATCAAACTCGATATCATGTCAGACCCGATCTGCCCGTGGTGCTATATCGGCAAGGCGCATCTGGACCGCGCATTGCAGGATCATCCCAATCATCCCTTCGCCATTGAATGGCACCCGTTCCAGCTGAACCCCGAGATGCCACGTCAGGGCATGGACCGTCGCGCCTATCTAGAAGGCAAGTTCGGCGGCAAAGAGGGTGCCGTACGCGCCTATGCACCGGTCGTGGAACATGCCGAAAAGGCTGGTCTGAACATCAACTTCGAGGCCATGCAGCGCACGCCCAACACGCTGGACGCGCACCGTCTGATCCATTGGGCCGGGATCGAAGGCCGCCAAACCGCCGCCGTCTCCGCCCTTTTCAAAGCCTATTTCGTCGACGCCCGCGACATTGGCGATGCCGAAGTGCTGGCCGATATCGCCGATAGCATTGAGATGGACGCCGCCGTGGTCACCCGCCTGCTGAAATCCGATGTCGACGCGCAGGACATTCGCGACCGTGATGCCCATAGCCGCAAGATGGGGGTGAACTCCGTGCCGACGTTCATCATCGCGAATGCCCATGCGGTGCCGGGTGCACAGCCGCCCGAGCTATGGGCGCAGGTCATTGCCGATTTGACCAAGCAGCAGAGCTAAACAGGGCGGCAATCATTGCCAAGTTAAGCGCTCTCGACTATCGAGAGCGCAACCACAAGTTATTCCCTGAAGCCTGCCCAGACGGATCCGCCGTTCGGGACAATCGCCGGAGCGCGCGTTCGTGACCACCGAAAATCCAAAATTCTCCATGGGGCGGATCGAATTCGTTGCCCTCATCGCGATGATGACCGCCACCATCGCCTTTTCCATCGATGCGATGCTGCCCGCCCTGCCCGAGATCGCGGCAGAACTCTCGCCCGAGATCGCCCACCGCGCCCCGCTGATCCTCACGTCCTTCGTGCTGGGCATGGGGTTGGGCACCTTCTTTAGCGGGCCGTTGTCGGATGCATTCGGTCGCCGCAACGTGGTCTTTGGCGGCGCGGCACTTTATTCGGTGTCAGCCTTCGTGGCATGGATGAGCAACTCACTTGAAGTCATGCTCGTGGCCCGTATCTTTCAGGGGCTCGGCGCTTCTGGCCCCCGCGTGGTGGCCGTGGCGATCATCCGTGACCTCTATGCCGGGCGCGAGATGGCGCGGATCATGTCGGTGGTGATGATGGTCTTTGCGCTGGTGCCCGCCATGGCACCCATGCTGGGTGCGGGGATCATTCACACGGCGGGCTGGCGCGCGATCTTCATCGCTTTCATGGCGTTTTCGATCATCTCGGTGGTCTGGATGGGCCTGCGCCTGCCCGAAACACTGCCGCGGGAAAACCGTCGGCCCCTGCGTGCGCGGCTGATTATTGGCGCAGTACGCGAGTTGGTCGGACACCGCACGGTGCGCCTGTCGATCCTCGTACAATCGCTGGCCTTGGCGATGCTATTTTCGATGATCATGCTGGTGCAGCCGATCTATGACACCGTCTATGGCCGGGGCGAGAGCTTCCCGCTCTGGTTCGGCGGTATCGCCGTTGTGGCGGCCAGCGCCAGCCTGATCAATGCGCTGCTGGTCGTGCGCTATGGCATGCGCCGATTGGTGAGCATCGCCTTTGGCTTTCAAATCCTGCTGTCAGGGGCCATGTATTTCCTGAACCTTGGCGCCCTGCCCGACCCTTACGGCTTTGCCGCCTTTGTGTTTTTCCAGACCTGCCTGTTCTTCCAAGCGGGGCTGACGCTGGGCAACCTTAATGCCATCGCGATGGAGCCGATGGGCCATATCGCGGGCATGGCCGCCTCGGTCGTGGGGGCGATTTCAACTGTGCTGGCCGCGCTCATCGCCTCGCCCGTGGGGTTGATGTTCGACGGCACTACCAAGCCACTGGCGCTGGCGATGCTGCTCATGGCCATCGGGGCTTACGCTCTGATGCTCTATATGGGGCGGATGGAAAACCGACAGCCGGCGGCGGCGGAATAACCGCCGCCCGTTCGGGGCTTAGCCCTTTGCCTTGGCCTTTTTCGCAGTCTTTTCTTTGGCGATCACATGTTCGGCCAAGTCGCGTGCAATGGCGAAAGCGCCTTTGATCTTATCGGCATCTGTCTTCCAATCCCTGCGCACGACGATCTTGTTGTCCTTGACCTTGGCCAGCCCACGCTGGTCTTGGATGAACTGCACCAGCCCCTCGGGCGAGGCGAATTTGTCATTGTGGAACTGGATCGTCGCCCCCTTCGGCCCGCCATCGAGCTTGGCAATCCCGGCGCGTTTGCACATCGCCTTGATCCGCACCACCAGCATCAGGGTGTTCACCTCTTTCGGCAGCTTGCCAAAACGGTCGATCAATTCGGCGGCAAAGCCTTCGAGTTCCACCTTGGTTGAGAGCTCGCTGAGGCGGCGGTAGAGGCCAAGACGCACATCAAGGTCGGGCACGTAGTCCTCTGGAATGAGCACCGGCACGCCAAGGTTGATCTGCGGTGCCCATTGCTCGTCGGCCTCGCTGAGGCCCTCCATCTCGCCCGCCTTGATCTTGGCAATCGCCTCTTCCAGCATGGACTGGTAAAGCTCAAAGCCCACATCGCGCATCTGGCCGGATTGCTCTTCGCCGAGCAGGTTGCCCGCCCCGCGAATATCAAGGTCTTGGCTGGCCAAGGTGAAGCCCGCGCCGAGCGTATCGAGACTGCCCAACACCCGCAGACGTTTCTGCGCCGTATCCGTCAGCTTCGCGCGCGGCTTGGTGGTCAGATAGGCATAGGCGCGGGTTTTCGAGCGGCCCACCCGGCCCCTGATTTGATACAGTTGCGCAAGACCGAACATATCAGCGCGGTGCACGACCATGGTGTTGGCGGTCGGAATGTCGAGGCCGGATTCAACGATCGTTGTTGCCAGCAGAATGTCGAATTTGCCATCATAAAAGGCGTTCATCCGGTCATCCAACTCCCCCGGTGCCATCTGACCGTGGGCGACGACGTAGGAGAGTTCCGGCAGCTGCGCCTGAAGGAAATCTTCGATCTCACGCAGGTCACTCAAGCGAGGAACGACATAGAAGCTCTGCCCGCCCCGGTAATGCTCACGCAGCAGCGCCTCGCGGATGGTAACCGCGTCGAACTCGCTCACATAGGTGCGGATCGAGAGGCGGTCGACGGGTGGCGTCCCGATGATCGACAGATCGCGCACGCCCGTCAGCGACAGTTGCAACGTGCGGGGAATCGGTGTGGCGGTCAGGGTCAGCACGTGGATATCGGTGCGTAGGGACTTGAGCCGTTCCTTGTGGGTCACGCCGAAATGCTGCTCTTCGTCGATCACCAGCAGGCCGAGGTCTTTGAACCGGATGCCTTTGGCCAGCAGCGCATGGGTGCCAATAACGATATCGACCGTTCCCTTGGCCATGCCATCGCGCGTCGCCGCTGCCTCTTTGGCCGAGACAAAACGGCTGAGTTGGCGCACTTCGATCGGGAAGCCGCGAAAGCGTTCGGCAAAGCTTTTGTAGTGCTGCCGGGCGAGCAGTGTCGTCGGCGCGATCACCGCCACTTGAACACCCGACATCGCCGCGACAAAGGCCGCGCGCATGGCGACTTCGGTTTTACCAAAGCCCACATCGCCGCAAACCAGACGGTCCATCGGATTGCCGCTGGTCAGGTCATCCACCACGTCGGCAATGGCGCGCAGTTGGTCGTCGGTCTCCGTATAGGGAAAACGGGCTGAGAAGGCGTCCCACATGCCCGGCGGCGGGTCGAGCACCGGCGCTTTGCGCAGCGCGCGTTCGGCGGCAATGCGGATGAGCTTGTCCGCCATCTCGCGGATACGCTCTTTGAGCTTGGCTTTCTTGGATTGCCACGCCCCGCCGCCGAGCTTGTCCAGCAGCCCTTCGTCATGGCCGTAGCGCGACAGCAGTTCGATATTCTCTACCGGCAGGTAAAGCTTTGATTGTTCCGCATATTCCAGGACGAGACATTCATGGGCAGCGCCTGCGGCGGTGACCACTTCCATCCCATGATAGCGACCGATGCCGTGGTCGACATGAACCACCAGATCGCCGGGGCTGAGGCTCTGCGCTTCGGTCAGGAAATTCTCGGCCCGGCGTTTGCGTTTCGGCGCCCGGATCAACCGGTCCCCCAGCACGTCCTGCTCTGAGATCACCGTCATGCCCGGCGCCTCGAACCCGTGTTCAAGCGCCCAGACCGCCAGATGCAGTCCGCGTTTTCCAATGCGGGTTGCGTCCATCACCGGGATCGCCTCGGCCAGACCTTCGTCTTCGATCAGCCCAGTCAGGCGTTCGCGCGCGCCTTCGGAGTAGCTGGCGATCAACACCGGGCCAACTTCAAGCTTTGCTTTAATATGCGCAGCCAATGCCCCGAAAAGACTGACAGATTCCTGCTGGCGCTCGGGGGCGAAATTGCGCCCAAGCCGGGCGCCCGCGTCCAGCACCCCCGGCCCAGTGGGCTGTGGCAGCGGGTTGAATTGGATCACCCGATGATCCAACAGCGCTTGGGTCCATGCCTCATCGGTCAGGTACAGCCCCTCGGGCGGCGCGGGTTTATAGACGCTGTCCATTTTAGAGCGCGTCTTCATCGCCAGCTGCCGCGTCTCATATTGGTCGGCGATGGTCTCCCACCGGGCAAGGCGCATCGGCGTCAGTTGATCGTCCAGCGTGATCGTGGCTTTGGGCAGATAGTCAAAGAGCGTTTCCAAGTTGTCGTGGAAAAACGCCAGCCAATGTTCCGCGCCTTGATGTTTGCGGCCCGCGCTGATCGCCTCGTAGAGCGGATCATCGGTGCCCGCCGCGCCAAATTCGATGCGGTAGTTCTGCCGGAAACGGGTGATTGCCGCGTCGTCAAGAATGACCTCGCTGACCGGGGCAAGCTCCACCAGATCAAGCTTTTCCGTGGTGCGCTGCGTCGCCGGATCAAAGCGGCGTGCGCCGTCCAGCACATCCCCGAAAAGATCAAGCCGCACCGGGCCAAGGTCGCCGGGCGGGTAGATGTCGATGATCCCACCGCGCACGGCGTAGTCGCCCGGCTCCATCACCGTGGGGCTTTGCACAAAGCCCATGCGCACCAGAAAGGCGCGCAGGGCTTTTTCGTCGATCCGGCTGCCCACGCGCGCCGCAAAGGCCGCGTCGCGCAGGGTTTCGCGTGCGGGGATACGTTGGCTGGCCGCGTTCAGCGTCGTCAGCAGAACGAACTGCTGAGGCATCCCATGCACCAGCGCCGCCAGTGTCGCCATCCGCTGCGCCGAGATATCGGCGTTGGGCGACACCCGGTCATAGGGCAGGCAATCCCAGCTGGGGAAGGTGACGACCGGCATATCGGGCGCGTAAAACCGCAAAGCGGCCTGCATCGCCGCCATGCGTTTGTCATCGCGCGCCACATGGACCACCCGCTGGCCGCCCTTGGCGATTTCATCAAGAATGGCGCGGGCATCATAGCCTTCGGGAACGCCGGAGAGGGTGATATTACGCGGATCGTTCATCGGGTCTCAATTGGGCCTCACGAGGGGCCTGTCAACCCGCCAGCGGGCCAATGCTTAGATTTTGATACATTCCCCAAAGCGCGGTCACGAAGATCGAGAACATGCCGATGATCTGGGTATAAAGCCGGTGCCGCATCAGGCGCCGCTGCAACACGTCGCCGGTGGAGCCTTCGATGCGGATCAGCCGCGCGGTCGACAGGCTCAGCAGCCCGACCAGCGACATGGGGAACCCCAGCAGCAGCAGGGCTTGGGCGAATTCGATGGCATAGACGAACCCCAATAGCACCAGAGAGGTCAGTGCGAAAAACCCCAACCCCAAGAGCCAAAGGCCAGAGACCTGCGAGATATAGAGCAGCCGGTTCACGTTGATCCGCACAATGTCTTCGAGATCGGCCTGCGCCTCACCCCCATAACGCCGGGCGCGCAGCACCATGTCAAAGGGCACGCCCAGCACCCAATGGCTTGCGGTCGACCACATCACAGCCAGCGCGATCCAGAACCAAAGGTTCGAGAAAGAGCGCATGTCAATCATTTCGAAAAGGGTCTGGTACCAGTCCAAGGCGTGCTCGTCCGAAATTTAAGTTCGCATCTCTTAGCGGTCCGGCGCGACAATTCATAGGGTTGAGGCGTTCAAAAATACATGGCAAGCCCATGCCGAGCCATTCTGAGGTAATTTTGATGCAACCCGTCCACGCCCCCTTCCCCGCCACGCGCCTGCGCCGCACCCGTGCCAATGCCGGTATCCGCGCGTTGGTGCGCGAGAATGACCTGCAACTGGGCGATCTGATCTGGCCGGTTTTCGTGCGCGAAGGCGACGGCGTGGAAGAGCCGATCCCCTCCATGCCCGGTGTCATGCGCCGCTCGGTCGACACGCTGGTCGCGGCGGTGCGCGAGGCGGCGGAACTGGGCATCGGCACGGTCTGTGTCTTTCCCTATACCGGCCCCGAGGACCGGACCGAGGATTGCGCCCGCGCATGGGATCCGCAAAACGCCACCAACCGCGCCATCGCGGCGATCAAAGAGGCCATGCCGCAGATGGTCGTGATGACCGATGTCGCGCTAGACACCTATAACATCGACGGCCACGATGGTTTTGTCGAAGACGGCATCATCGTGAATGACCGCACGGTTGAGGCGCTGGTCAAGATGGCGTTGTCCCAAGCCGAAGCGGGTGCCGATATCATCGGACCGTCGGACATGATGGACGGGCGCATCGGCGCGATCCGCCACGCCCTAGAGCAGGCCGGGCATCATGACGTGATGATCCTGAGCTATGCCGCCAAATACGCCAGCGCTTTTTACGGCCCGTTCCGCGATGCGGTGGGTGCCTCTTCGGCCCTGACCGGCGACAAAAAGACCTATCAGATGGATCCCGCCAACAGCGACGAAGCCCTGCGGCTGGTGGCGCGCGATCTGTCCGAAGGCGCGGATATGGTCATGGTCAAACCCGGCATGCCGTACCTTGATATCTGCCGCCGCGTGAAAGACGCCTTTGGCGCGCCAACCTTCGCCTATCAGGTCTCGGGCGAATACAGCATGATGCGGGGCGCGGCGGACCAAGGGTGGATCGACGGTGAACGCGCAATGATGGAGAGCCTTTTGGCCTTTAAACGCGCAGGTTGTGATGGGGTGCTCACCTACTTTGCCCCCGATGTTGCCCGGCTTTTGGCCAAAAGCGCGTGACCTAAGGGCGTAAATCTGCGCAAAGGGTCCAACCGACATGACAAAGCGCGTGATTATGCGTAATCTCGCGCATAAGTCGGGAAAACCGGCAGCAGGCAACCGATCTTGAACATACAGGCAGAAAAGATGAGCAATCAGACATATAATCGGCGCTTTGTGACTTTGGGCGCCCTTACGGCCCTTGGCGCAACCGCGGCTTGCGGCAACGGCGTGGGCGGACGGGGCGGCGCCATGATCGACGCGCGCGTCGATGCGACCCTGGCCGAGATGTACCGCGGCTATCCCAACACCCGGCAGTTGGCCGAAAAAGCCAATGGCATGCTGGTCATGCCGCTGGTGACCGAAGCGGGCCTTGGCTTTGGCGGCGCTTACGGGCGCGGCGCGTTGCGCGTCAACGACGTGACGGTGGACTACTATTCGGTGACCAAAGCTTCGGGCGGCTTGCAGATTGGCGCGCAGCAATATGCGCATGTGCTGTTCTTCATGACCGAGCCCGCGCTGCGCGAATTCCGCAGCTCGCCGGGTTGGGCGGCTGGCGCCGGTCTGGAATACGTGATCTCCGACAAGGGCGACAGCGTGAGCGCCGACACGACCACTGTCATGGCGCCGGTTCTGGCAGCGGTCTTTGGCCGCGCGGGGCTGCGCATCGGCGCGACACTGGAAGGCACCAAATACACGCGGATCATCCCCTAACGCAGGGTCGACCGATGGTCTTTGAAGGGCAGCGCCAGTTTCATCCGGCGCTGCCCTTTTTTCTTCGCGATCGGTCTTAGCCCATGGCGCGCAGGCGTTTGATCAGGCTCGACGTATCCCAACGCCCGCCACCCTGCTTTTGCACATCTTTATAGAACTGATCGACCAGCGCCGTGACCGGCAGGCTGGCCCCCGTCTCATCCGCCGTATCCAGACAGATGCCCAGATCCTTGCGCATCCAATCCACCGCAAAGCCGTGCTCGAACTTGTCGTCGAGCATGGTTTCATAGCGGTTTGCCATCTGCCACGAGCCTGCCGCGCCTTGGCTGATCACCTCAACCACCGCCCGGCCATCAAGGCCCGCCTTCTCGGCGAAATGCAGCGCCTCAGAGAGGCCCTGCACCAGCCCGGCGATGGCGATCTGGTTGCACATCTTGGTCATTTGGCCCGCGCCGCTGTCACCGATGCGGCGGCAAATCTTGGAGTAGACCTCCATGATCGGCAGCGCCCGGTCAAAGGCCCCCTCATCTCCGCCACACATGATCGACAATTGGCCGTTTTCCGCTCCTGCCTGACCGCCCGATATCGGCGCGTCGACAAAGCTCACCTGCGCGTCATCGGCAGCGGCATAAAGTTCGCGCGTGACGGCCGCTGAAACGGTCGTGTGATCGACAAAGATCGCCCCCGCCGTCATGCCACCAAAAGCGCCCTCTTCCCCCAAACAGACCGAGCGCAGGTCATCGTCATTGCCCACGCAGGCAATGACGAAATCCGCATCCTTTGCCGCCGCGCGCGGGGTCTTGGCCATGGCGCCGCCATAGGTTTTCACCCAGTCTTCGGCCTTGGCTTCGGTACGGTTATAGACGGTCACTTCGTGGCCGGCCTTTTGCAGATGCCCCGCCATCGGAGCCCCCATGACCCCCAGTCCCAAAAACGCGAGCTTTGCCATGTGCTTTTCCTTATCATTCAGTTGCGTTATTCCCTGTCACAACACCTACCACCCTGCGCGCTCCGGTCAATCTGCGCGCCAGCCGAGGATCCCCCGATGGCATTGATGTTTCGCTGGCTTATCCGATTGGCGGTGTTTCTCGTCACGTTGAGCGTCGTGGTTTTGCTGCTGGTCTACTGGTTCGCCGCGCGGTCGTTGCCCGACTATGATGATCGGGTTGATGTCCAAGGCGTCAGCGCCCCGGTCGAGATCGTGCGCGACAACGCCAATGTGCCGCATATCTTTGGCGAAACCGACGAAGACGTATTTTATGGCCTTGGCTTCGCCCATGCCCAAGACCGGCTGTGGCAGTTGATCACCCTGCGGCGCACCGCGCAGGGGCGCCTGTCTGAGGTCTTTGGCACCGCCACCGTCACCACCGACAAGCTGATGCGGCGCTATGATATCTACCGTCTTGCCGTGGCGGCGGCAGGTGAGCTTGACCCCGAAACCGACGCGGCGCTTGAAGCCTATTCCGCCGGGATCAACGCCCGCCTAGATCAGATCAACACCGAAGCCTTGGGCCGTGGCGCGCCCGAGATGTGGCTTTTCAACGCACCCATGGCCCCGTGGCGGCCCGCCGACTCATTGGCCGTGACCAAGCTGATGGGCCTGCAGATGTCGGGCCACCTAGAGGCCGAAGTGCTGCGCGCACGGGTATCATTGGAGTTGAGCGACCAAGACCGCCTGCGCGACATCCTGCCGGACGCGCCGGGCAGCGGTGTCGCCGCCCTGCCCGAATATGCCGCACTCTTTCCTGACGTGACGACGCGCCACGCCGCCGCAGCACCGATGGACAGTCATCCGCTGTCGCCTTTCAAACGGCAGGCCTTCGCCGGTGCATCCAACGCTTGGGCCGCAGCGCCGTCGCGCTCTGCCGCGGGCGGCACGCTTTTGGCCAATGATCCGCACTTGGGGTTCACCGCCCCGGCGATCTGGTATCTGGCCCGTCTGGAGCTTGAGACCGGCGGCGTGATCGGCGGCACGATACCCGGCATGCCCGTGGTTCTGACAGGCCGCAGCGCCGATCTGGGCTGGGGGCTGACCACCGCCTATGTCGACGACCAAGACGTCTATATCGAAGAGCTGAACCCCGACAATACCGAGGAATACCGCACCCCCGACGGGTTCAAGAAATTCCGCAAACGCTCGTCGATCATCAATATCGCGGATGCCGACCCCATCACCGTTACCCTGCGTTGGACCGACAATGGCCCGGTGCTGCCGGGCAGCCATTACAACCTTGGCAGCATCACGCCGCCCGGGCATGTGGCCTCTGTCGCCTCGACCCTCTTTACCGAAGAAGACACCTCGCTTGCCGCCGCGATGAAGGTGATGCGCGCGAAATCGGTGCAGCAGGCGATCAATGCCGCGACCGATTATGTGGCCCCGGCGCAGAACCTCACACTGGTGGACCGTGACACCATCGCCATGAAGACCATCGGCGCTATGCCACGCCGCGACGCCAATCACCAAAGCGAAGGGCGCATGCCCAGCCCCGGCTGGATCGCCGCGAACCGTTGGGACGGAATGCTGCCCTATACCGCCAACCCTGAGTTCATCGCCCCCGCGGGCGGCATCCTTGGCAATACCAACAACAAGACCGTCGATCGCCCCTTTCCCAACCACGTCTCCTTTGTCTGGGGCGACACGCAGCGGGTGCAACGCTGGCAGCGGCTGATGCAGAACCGTGAGGTGCATACCCGCGACAGTTTCATCGAAGCGCAGCTTGATACGGTCAGCCCCACGGCCCGCGCGCTCTTGCCGCTGATCGGCGCTGAGCTGTGGTTCACCGGAGAGGCCGCGCCCGATGGCACGCCCGAACGCCAGCGCCAGCGCGCATTGGATCTGCTGGCAGGCTGGTCGGGTGAAATGAACGAACACCTGCCCGAGCCGCTGATCTATGCCGCATGGATCCGCGCCCTGCAGGACCGTCTGATCCGGGATGAACTGGGGCCACTGGCCGAAGAATTCACCCATATTCAACCGCTCTTCATCGAACGCGCCTTTCGCGATGTGCAAGGCGCTGCGAAATGGTGCGACGTGCGCCAATCCGCGCCGGTAGAGACGTGCCATGACATGGCGCGACTGGCATTGGACGACGCCCTGCTCTGGATCAAAGAGACTTGGGGCACGCAGTTGGAATCCCTCCGCTGGGGCGACGCGCATCAGGCGACCCATGATCACCCCGTCTTGGGCGACGTGCCGCTGCTGCGCTATTTCGTGAACATCCGCCAGTCGACCTCTGGCGGGGACAATACCCTGCAACGGGGGCTGACCCGCGGCACCGGCAAAGACCCGTTCTATAATGTGCATGGTGCAGGCTACCGCGGGGTCTATGACTTTGCCGATCCCGACAGTTCGGTCTTTGTCACTTCCACCGGGCAATCGGGGCATTTCCTGTCGCGGCATTACGACGACATGGCGCAGCTCTGGCGGCGGGGCGAATATATTCCGATGTCACTCGACGCCGAACTGGCCCGCGCCGCCGCCGTGGGCGTGACCCGATTGGAGCCGGCCCAATGACCGCCCGCGTGATCTTGCTGAATAAACCCTACGGCGTGCTGTCGCAATTCACCGACAAAGGCACCGAGGGCAGCACGCGGCCCACACTCTCGGCCTATATCGACGAAAAGGGGTTTTATCCCGCAGGGCGGCTTGATCGCGACAGCGAAGGGCTCTTGGTGCTGACCGACCACGGCCCCCTGCAAGCCCGCATCGCGCATCCCAAGTACAAGCGGCCCAAAACCTATCTGGTACAGGTCGAAGGCACGCCCGATGCCGCGGCCCTTGAGGCGCTGCGCAAGGGGGTGGAACTGAAAGACGGCGTTACGAAACCGGCCCAAGTGGATCTGATCGACGCGCCCGAGGCGCTTTGGCCGCGCGACCCGCCCGTGCGTTTTCGCAAGACGGTGCCGGACGCTTGGCTGCGCATCACCATCCGCGAGGGGCGCAACCGACAGGTGCGGCGCATGACGGCCCATGTGGGGCTGCCCACCCTGCGGCTGATCCGCGAAAGCGTGGGCGATTGGGAACTGGCCGGTCTGCAACCCGGCGCTTGGCGCTGGTCGACCGAGAATGGCCGCTAGGTCAGCGCGCGGGTGATCGCCACGCCTGCTGTCGCCGCCGTCCCGGTCAGGACCGCCCCCCAAGTGAAATCCCGCGCCACCATGGCCCATGTCCAATCTTTGAGCGTGGCCAGATTGGTGAACTCATAGGTGCCATAGCCCATCGCTCCGATCAGCAGCGCATTGCCGAAGACCCAGAGCAAAGAATGGTCCTGCATCATCGCGGGCCAAGACACGAACCAGAGCACCACTGCGACGAAGAAAGCGTAAAAGATCAGCGCCGGGGCGACGCGGAATTCATCCAGCAGCCAGTCCCCGATATCACGCTCAAACACGGGTTTGATGAGATAGGTCAACCCAAGGTAGTCCAGCCCGAGGAAGATCACAGCGGTTGAGATATAAAGGATGGCGAGGGTCATGGAAGCGCTCCGCAAAAGGTCTTTTCACCATATGCGACGCGGCGGGCGAAATTCGAGTGGTTTGCGATTAATATTGGCCGATCGTGCCCGCGGCGTTGCTTAGGAGCGCGACCGCCGCATTAAAACCTCATCATAGTAAGCGCCGTCCACCAAAAGCGCTTCGGTATCCACGGCCCATTGGGTGAACCCCATCCGCTTATAGAGACGCAGTGCGGCTTGGTTCGTGGAAACGACCGACAGGCGGATCGAGATGCAGCGGCCATCAGCCTCTGCCATGGCTGCCTCCATCAATGCCTGCGCCAACCCGCCTCCACGCGCTTCTGGACGCACATACATGCCCCAGATTGTCGCGATATGCCGGGTCTTAGGCGCTTGAGACTGTGCAAGGCCGACGACGCCCTCAAGGCGACCGCTCTCGCTGAAGCCACCGAAGACGCAGCCTGCCTCCAACCGCTTTGCCACATCGGCAAGCGGCAGGTTGGCTTCCCCCTCAAAGGACGCGCCAAAAGCCTCGGGGTGCGCGTGCAGCCCTTCAAGCCTAAGCGCATGAAACACGGCGGCATCCTCGGCGTGGAGTTTGCGAATTTGCATCTTTACCAATCCACCCGGTCCCGCGCCGCCTGCATGTTAAATCTGCTGGAATTCAGCCTCTTGTCGCGCGGACCAACGCACGGTGATCTCAAACCCGTCTTCGGTCTGACGCTCACCTTCCACCACGTCCTGCGCAAACAGCCACGCGCGTTTCTTGCCTTCGGCAAAGCCGAGGGTCAATTCGGCCTCGCGCACCGCCCCCTGCAGCGCTTCGGCGATGGTTTCCTGAAACGCCTCAAGCCCTTCACCGGTGATGGCCGAGATTGCCAGCACATCATCGTTGCGCGCCGCCCGCGCGCGCATGGCGTCAGCGCGGTCGTCGGGCAGCAGGTCCAGCTTGTTCCAAACCTCGAAACTGCGGGTCTCTTTCGGGACGCCCAGTGAGGCGAGGATATCGCGCACATTCTGCGCCTGCTCTTCGGTCTCAGTGTGGGACACATCGCGCACGTGGCAGATGATGTCGGCGGCCAACACCTCTTCCAGCGTGGCGCGGAAGGCGGCGACAAGTTCGGTGGGCAGATCGCTGATGAACCCGACCGTGTCGCTGAGAATGATCTCTGGCCCGTCGGGCAGAACAAGGCTGCGCATGGTCGGGTCGAGCGTGGCAAAGAGCATGTCTTTGGCCATAACCTCGGCCCCGGTCAGGCGGTTGAAAAGCGTGGATTTTCCGGCGTTGGTATAGCCCACAAGCGCGACGATCGGAAACGGCACTTTGGCCCGTGCGGCACGGTGCAAGGCGCGGGTTTTCACGACCTTTTCCAACTGCCGGCGCAGGCGCACCAATTGGTCGTCGATGGCGCGGCGGTCCGCCTCGATCTGAGTCTCACCTGGACCACCGACAAAGCCCAAACCGCCGCGCTGCCGCTCAAGGTGGGTCCACGCGCGCACAAGCCGCGTGCGCTGGTAGTTTAGCGCGGCCATCTCAACCTGCAGCACCCCCTCGCGGGTCGCCGCGCGGTCGCTGAAAATCTCAAGAATCAGCCCGGTGCGGTCGAGCAGTTTCACGCCCCAAGCCTTCTCAAGGTTGCGCTGCTGCACGGGCGTCACGGGGCCGTCGACCAGCACAAGGTCAACCTCCGCCGCCTTCATGCGCTGCTCAAGCTCGTCGATCTTGCCCTTGCCGAAAAGCATACCGGCATGGACCGTGCGCAGCGGCACCACTTCGGCCCCCACCACCTCAAGCTCTGGCAACGCTTCGGCCAATGCAACGGCTTCGGCCAGCGCGGGCTCAGGCGCGCGCCGGTCGTTGTCGGTCTTGATATCAGGATGCAGCACCCAAGCGCGCGTTACGCGGGGTCCATCGCTGTTGTCGATCTGAAATGCTGGACGGCTCAAGAAGCGTCTTCGCCCTCATAAAGGCTGATCGGCTGGCTTGGCATGATGGTCGAAATCGCGTGCTTGTAGACAAGTTGCGATTGACCGTCGCGGCGCAGCAGAACGCAGAAGTTGTCAAACCAGGTAATCACACCCTGCAATTTGACGCCATTGATCAGGAAAATTGTCACCGGGACCTTGGTCTTGCGGACGTGGTTTAGGAACGCATCCTGAAGGTTCTGTCTGTCTGACGCCATGGTAGTCTCGCCTTTTGTTCTTGCTGGCGTCCGCGTACCGGACCCCCCCATTGCCTCAAGTATGGAGTGCGAAAGCGTGAGTTTCCAGCCCCAATATCAGCGGACTAGGGCGGTTCTAGCGCTAAACGTGTCAGGCGCGCCACAAATTCGGGGTCATCAGCGCAATAATCGCCAAGGTTTCCAGCCGACCCAGCACCATTGCGCCGCTGAGGATGATTTTCGCGGCCACGCCCAGTTCGATCAAATGGATGGGTTTGTCGGCAGCATGTTCGATCAGCGGCCCGGTCGTGGAGAGCGTGGCCACCGACATGACCACCGCCGCATCAAAGGACGCGCCAGTCAGGGTAAGCAGCAGGGTCACTCCGGCGAGCGACATGGCAAAAAGCATGAAGAAAATCCACGCGATAAAGGCCCCGTTGCTTTGCAAGCGACGCCCGGCGGCCCCCGCGCCGCTGACGGAATTGGGATAGACCAGCCGGTCCATCTCCCGCACGCCGTTTTGATAGAGCGCGAAGACCCGCAAAAGCTTGACCCCGCCCGCCGTGGTGGCCACCCCGCCCCCGATCAGCGCAAGCCCCATGAGCACCAGCCCCGGCGTGCGCAGCCCCGACCAATTCTGCGCCTCGGCCCAATGTTCAGAGACGAAACCGGTCGTCGACAGGAAGGACAGCACGGTAAACAGCCCGCCCCAAAGCGCGTGCAAAGCGCGGGTGCCGTCGACCTCGACCTCAACCTCGAAGGCGCCGATCCAGTGGCGTGCGAACAGCAGCAACGGCACGCCGATCACCACCAAAAGGCCGATGCGGAACTCTGGGTCGGTCATCAGCCCGCCTTGGGTCGCGGTCACGGTATCTTTGGAAAAAGTCAGTCGCGACAGGGCGAAGAGCATAAACAGCATCATCACCGCCTCGCCGGTGACGCCGACCTGCGCTTCGGCCACGCCCCCGATGGGCGAAATGCCCGAGGTCGCCATGACCGACATGGCATGACAAAGCGCCACCAAGGCCGTCTCTCCGCCGATCACCAGCAAGAGCCAAAGCAGCAGCGTCAGCCCGAAATAGATCGGCAGCAATGCCTGCGTGGTGCGCAGCAGACGTTGGCGCGGGGTGATCCGGCCCATGCGGGCGCCGATCCGGTCATCGGGCCGCCCCGGTTCGGCCTGCGCCGTCACCTCAAAGCCGCCCAAATGCAGCGGGGCCAGAATGGCCGAGGCCGTGACCCACATGAGCAGCCCGCCCATCCAACCGACCTGCGCGCGCCACAGATGCAGGGTGTCGCTCAACCGTTCTGGGTTGAACATGGTGGCCCCGGTGGTGGTCAGGGCGCTGACCATCTCGAAATAGACGTTCATAAACCGCGTGGTCGGCAACGCCTCAAGGAAGGGCACCGCGAAAAAGACCGGCAAGAACACAAAGGCCGACAGCAGCGACAAGAGCGGCCCAAGCGCGCCATCCAAGGGTTTGCGCCCGGCATGGGCGATGGCGATAAGCGTGAAGGCCACAAGCCCCAGCAGACCGGCATAGAGAAAGGCGCGGCTGGCCAGATGGTCATTCATCACCAGCCCGTGGATCGACGGCAGGATCATCGACAGGGCAGAGACGCCGAACAATTGCAAGAACAGCGGCAGCTGCACGATCTCCCGGCGGATGCCGGTCGGCCCTATGCTGGTCGGTTGCGTCACAAAGGCGCTCCTGCGCTTAGAAAAAGTCGATCGAGACCTGCAAAAGCTGCTCAACCCGCGGCACATCTTCGGCCAGAGCGAAGAGGGCGACAACATCCCCTTCGTCGATCCGGGTGCTGCCCATGGGGCGGATCACCTTGCCTTCTTTGCGCAGCATGCCGATCAACACGCCCTCGGGGAAGTCAATTTCCGAGACTTTCTTGCCCGCGAGGGGCGATGTCGACAGCACTTCGGCCTCGATCACCTCGGCCTCGGCATCGCCGATGGAATAGACCGCCCGCACCCGCCCATGGCGGATGTGGCGCAGGATCGAACTGACCGTCGTGGCGCGCGGATTGATATAGGCGTCGATGCCAAGGTGGGTCATCAGCGGCACCAGCGTCGGGTCGTTGATCAGCGCGATGACATAGGGGCAGCCCTCGGCCTTGGCGCGCACACAAGACAACATGTTGGTTTTGTCGTCATCCGTCACCGCCAGCATCGCATCGGCGCGGCTGATGCCCGCCTCGGCCAGCAGCGCGGCATCGAGCCCGTCGCCGTTCAACACGATCGTCCGCTCAAGCCCTTCGGCGGCGCGTTCGGCGCATTTGCGGTTTTTCTCAATCATCTTGGTGCGCACGCGCAGCGGCCCGGCCTCTAGGTGTTGCGCCACGGTCAACCCGACATTGCCGCCCCCCACAAGAACAACACGCTCTTGCTTGGTGGTCTGTTTGCCGAAAATCTCCATCGTGCGGGCGATGTCGTCGTGATGCGAAAAGACATAGCAGTCATCGCCGACGAAAAGCTGATCCTTCGCCTCGGGCGCGAACAGCGTGCCATCGCGGCGCACGCCCACGACGACCGCGCGCAGGGTCGAGAAGAGATCGGTGAGCTGCCGCAGCGGCGTGTTCACCACCGGGCAATCGCTGTCGATGGTAATCCCGAGAAGCTGTGCCTGCCCTTCCATGAAAATCTCGGTGTCAAAGGCGGCGGGCGCGCTGAGACGCTGAAGGGCTGCAGTGGCGACCTCTTTCTCAGGGGAAATCACCACGTCGATCGGCATGTGATCGCGGCGGTAAAGGTCGGAATAAATCGCATCCAGATAGGACTGGCTGCGCAGACGGGCGATCTTGCGGTTGATGCCAAAGACCGAATGCGCCACCTGACAGGTCACCATATTGACCTCGTCCGAGTGGGTCGCGGCGATGATCATCTCGGCGTCCCGCGCGCCCGCACGGTCCAGCACATCGGGGTAGCTGGCGAAACCGGCGATGCCCTGCACATCCAACGTGTCGGTGGCGCGGCGGATCAATTCGGCATTGCTGTCGACCACGGTCACATCGTTGCGCTCTCCGCTGAGGTGACGGGCAATCTGCCAACCCACCTGCCCTGCGCCGCAAATGATGATTTTCATGAAGGCTTCCTTACCCTAAGCAAAGATCGTGTGAGGGTTGTCTTGGGTCGGTTAGAGGGCATGACAGATGGGTTGGCAAGGGTCAAATCAATTGTCTTTACCATCCAACAGCGGCATCATGGGGTCATGAAACCGATATCCCCACGCGCATCGCGCAGCGCCTTTGCCCTAACGTTTGTCGCCCTGATGGCTGCGGCCTGCGCGCCGCTGAACACCTATTACAAACCGGGCGCGACCGTTGCGCAGGTCAACCGGGCCACCACCTCTTGCGAGGTGCAGGCCCTGCGCGACGTGCCGATCTCAACGCAAATTCGCCGCGAACCGCCGCGCTATGTGCCCGAGCGTCGCCAATGCGATGCCAATAACAACTGCACCACGCGGGGCGGCTTTTACGTGCCGGGTGAATTGGTGACCTTTGACCCCAACCAAGACCTGCGCAACCGGGTTGAGGGGCAATGTATGGCCGACAGAGGTTTCGCGCCGGTGTCGATCCCCGCCTGCCCCAGCAATGTGGCCCGCGCCGCACCTGCGCGCGCCACCACCACGCTGCCCGCACTCAACCCCAAGTCCTGCGTGATCCGCAACAGCGATGGGTCGTTCCAGATCGTCACCCAAGGGTGAGGCGCTGCGCGAGGGGGCACGCCCCCTCGCAGTTCTGCGGCGGGGGTCAGCCTGCCGCTTCGATTTCCTCGTCCACATGGGCCACGCGCACACCCGCCTTGGCCGAGGTCACAACGCCGAGGGATTTCAGCTTGCGGTGCAGGGCGCTGCGCTCCATCCCGACGAAATTTGCGGTCCGGCTGATGTTGCCGCCAAAGCGGTTGATCTGGGTCAGCAGATACTCCCGCTCGAAAGCCTCGCGCGCTTCGCGCAACGGCAGCGTTGCCAGCGCGCCGGAAAGCACCACGCGCCCCTCATCGCCGCCGTTTTCCTCTTCGCCCGGCAGTTCACGGGCCTCGATCGGGCCGGTGCCATCCCCGAGGATCAGCACCCGCTCAACAAGGTTCTTAAGCTGGCGCACATTGCCGGGCCAGACCATCGTCTGCATCAGAGCAACGGCATCTTCGGTCAACGCACGCTGCGGCAGACCTTGGGAGGTGTTGAACTCGGCGATGAAATGTTCGGCCAGCAGCGGAATATCTTCGCGCCGCTCCTCCAAGGACGGCACGGCAATCGGCACGACGTTCAGACGGTGATAGAGTTCCTGCCGGAAGGTATCTGCCTTGATCGCCTGATCCAGATCGCGGTTCGTTGAGGAAATCACCCGCAGATCGACGCGGACCTTGTCGGTCCCGCCTACGCGGGTGAACTGTTGATCGACCAAGACCCGCAGGATCTTGGACTGGGTGCCAAGCGGCATGTCGGCGACCTCATCGAAATAGATCACCCCGCCGTGGGCCTGTTCCAGCAACCCCGGCTCGACCCCGCGGTCCGGCGTCTCCCGGCCAAAGAGCACCTCTTCCATCCGATCAGGCGCCACCCCGGCGCAGTTGACGGTGACAAAGGGCGCCGAGGCGCGGGCGGAATGGGCGTGGATATAGCGCGCGGCCACTTCCTTGCCCGACCCCGCGGGGCCAGTCAGCATCACGCGGCCATTGGATTTGGTCACCTTGTCAAGCTGCCCCAACAGGGCGCGATAGGGCGCGGAGGTGCCAATCATCTCGGAGGTCGCCACGTCGCGGCGCTTGAGGTTCTGGTTCTCCCGGCGCAGGCGCGAGGTTTCCATTGCGCGGCGGATCACCACCAGCAATTGATCGATGTTGAACGGCTTTTCGATGAAATCGTAAGCCCCTTGTTTGATCGCCGCTACGGCAATTTCAATATTGCCGTGGCCCGAGATGATCACCACCGGCACATCGGGATTGTCCCGTTTGACGGTCTTTAGAATATCGATCCCGTCCATCCGGCTGTCTTTCAACCAGATGTCGAGGATGATCAGCGCGGGCGCCTCGGTGTTGATCTCGGCCATCGTCTCATCAGAATTGCTGGCCAAGCGCGTGGCAAAGCCTTCATCCTCAAGGATGTCCGAGATCAACTCACGGATGTCGCGTTCGTCGTCTACAATCAGAATGTCACTCATCTGCCTTATCCCCTTGGTCTGTCGTTGCGTCGATGGCCAAGGGCAGTGAAATGACTGCCATGGCACCGTGATGATCTTGCCCGTCGAATGCGGGCGCGGTTTCGAGCGTCAGGCTGCCGCCGTGTTCCTCGATAATCTTTTTGACGATGGGCAGGCCCAGTCCGGTGCCCTCGCTGCGCGTGGTCACATAGGGCTCGAACAGCCGCGCGCGGTCTTCGGGCAGGCCGATGCCATTGTCGGCAATGGTCAGCCGCAAAAGCCTGTTCTCGGGCGTCAGGAGCACGCGAATTTGCGGCTCATGCCCCTCGGTCGTGCCTTTTTTCTTCAGGCTTTCGATGGCTTCGCCCGCGTTCTTGATCAGATTGGTCAGCGCCTGCGAAATCATCGTGCCGTCGATATTGGCCATGACCGGCTGCGTGGGCAGGTCAAGCTTGATCGCCACCTCTTCCTGCCTGCTTTGCTGAAGTAACACCGCATCGCGCAGCAATTGCCGGATGTCCTGACGGCTGGTTTCCGGCTCTGGCATCCGCGCGAATTTCGAGAATTCGTCGACGATGCGCCGCAGGTCGCCGGTTTGGCGGATGATCACCCCGGTCATCTGCTCCAGCGCGTCATCATCGCCCTCGGCCATCTTGGGGCCAAACTTGCGGCGGATGCGCTCGGCACTCAACTGAATGGGCGTCAGCGGGTTCTTGATCTCATGGGCAATCCGGCGCGCCACGTCGCCCCAAGCGGCCATGCGCTGCGCGCTGACCAGATCGGTCACATCGTCAAAGGCCACGACATAACCCTCAAGATCGCCATCCTTAGAACGCCGGGTCGCCATACGCACCAGCAGGTTCTCCATCGCCCCTTGGCGCGAGACTTTGATCTCCGCCTGCGCCACTTCGTCAGACGCGGCCTTCACTGTCTCAAACAGCGGCCCGAACTCCGGCACGGCAAGGGTCAGCGGCAGGCTTTGCTGATCTTCCGACCAGTCCAGCAGCCGCATGGCAGAGCGGTTCACGAAGGTGACGCGCCCCTCCGGGTCTAGCCCCACAACGCCCGAGGTCACCGAGCTTAGCACGGAATCGAACAACCGGCGACGGCGCTCGATCTGGTCGGTATTCTCCAACAGGGTCTCGCGCTGGCCCTTCAGTTGCCGGGTCATCTGGTTGAAGTAACGCCCCAGCATGGCGATTTCGTCATCGCCCTCTTCTTCGCGGACCTGCACGTTCAAATCACCCGCACCCACCTGCTGCGCGGCGCCGGTCAAGCGCCCAACCGGGCCGGAAAGCCGTTCGGCAAACCACAGGCCCAGCCAAACGGCGGCCAGAATGAGGATCACCGCAAAGCCCAGATAAACAAGGGCAAATTCGAACAGCAGCCGCCCGCGTTCGGATTCAAGCTGTTGGTACAGGCGCACCGTTTCTTTGGTCTCATCCAGCAGCGCCAGAATCTCACCATCCACCGCGCGAGAGACATAGAGAAAACGATCGACATAGGCGTCCATCGGCACCAGCGCGCGGAATTCATTGTTGGGCCAGTCCTCGATGACCAAAAGGCCCTCGTCACTGGCGGTCTCAAGCTGCGCCTCTGTGGGTGCTTCGAAATCAAAGAGATAGGACCGATCCCCTCGCGCCCGGATCTGCGCGGTGCTGTCGATCAGAAACGCCTCGCGCAGGCCGCGCTGAATTTGCCGCTGGCCCTCGCCCAAAAGCTCACTGTCGCTCAGGTTAATGCCCTGTGCCCGGGCGCTGTCGATGCTGCGGGCAAGGGTCTGCGCGTCCAAGATCAGCGCCTCGCGCTGCTCGGCCTCATAGGCCTCCGCCGCCGCGAGCGACGAGCCGACCACGCCGCTGACCCGGTCAGAAAACCAGCCTTCGAGCCCGACGTTCACCGTAAGCCCGGCAAAAATCGCCACCGTGACGGTCGGGATCAGCGCCATCAGGGCAAAGACGCCTGTCAACCGCAGGTGCAACCGAGAGCCCGCTGATTTGGCGCGGCGTGCTGAGATCAGCCGGCCGACCTGAATGAGAACCAGCGCCGCCACCAGCAGCACATAGACCAGATCGGACAACAGAATGAGCCGCAGGTTAAGCGTATCCGCCCCCTGCCCCAAAGGCCCGAGTGCCAGATAGGTCGCAAGCGCCAAAACCGGCCCCAGCACCACCAGCCCAAAGGTGGACCAATTGCGCAGCCGCTTGACTCGCCTGAGACGCCCCAACCGTTCGAGCTTGAACCTGCGTGACCGGGTTGCCACCCGCATACCTCACCGATGTTGTGATGCATTGCTGCATCAACCGCCATATTATGTGGTCCTGAACGGGAGAGTACCCCGATGGCCACTGTTATGTGGCTCTTTTACATCATCTTGCGGCCCCGTGTCACCTCAATATCGAGGTCGGTGATCTTCTTACGCAAAGTATTTCGGTTAATTCCCAGCAAAGCGGCACATTTAGCTTGGTTCCCTGCCGTCGCGGCAAGCGCGATTTCGATCATCGGCAGTTCGACTTCGCGCAGAATCCGCGCGTAAAGCCCCGGAGGCGGCAGCATGGAGCCGTGCAGGTCGAAATAACGCTGCAAATGACGTTCGACCGAGGCCCCCAGCCGTTCGGTATCAGCCTCGGTCTGCATCGGTGCCGGACCGCTTTGCGCGCCCAGCAACTGCTCGGCCTCGCTCGCCGTGATCTCGGCCGCTTGGCTGGCCAGTGCGAGTTGCCGCATGGCATGTTCCAATTGGCGCACATTGCCCGGCCATGGGAACTTCAGCAAGATTTGCGCGGCCTTGTCCGACAGTTTGCGCGGTGACGCAGGCCCGGGGTTGGCACGTGCCAAGAAGTGATCGGCCAAAAGCGGGATGTCCTCCACCCGGTCCCGCAGTGCAGGCACTTCGAGGGTCGCCCCCGACAGGCGGTAATAGAGATCGCGGCGCAGCTTGCCTTCTTGCATCGCCGCATCCAGATCGCTTTGGCTGGTGGCCATGAATCGCGGCGCGTCTTCGCCCGGCGCATCCATCATCCGCACCAGACGGGCTTGAATATCTTGGGGGAAATCCGCGATTTCGTCGATCATCAAGGTGCCACCACCGACCCGCGCCAACACCCGCGAGGGGCCTTCGATATCGGCAAGATCGGCATCCGTCACGGTCACGAACGGCAGGCTGCGCCGGTCGGAGAAGTCGTGAATCGCCCGCGCGATCAGCGATTTGCCCGAGCCGCTTTCGCCCCAGATCAGCACCGGCAGATCGGTGTTCATCACCCGCGCCACGGTGCGGTAGAGCGCCTGCATCACCGGGGTGCGGCCAATCATAGGCAGGTCATCACGTTCGGCGTCGATCTCGGCACCGTCGTCGGCAGCGGCCTTGCGGTTGAGCGTCGTGCGTTGCTCCAACGCGCGAGCGGTGCGCTTCATCAGATCTGGCAAGTCGAAGGGTTTGGGCAGATAGTCAAAGGCTTCGGCCTCTGCCGCCTTGATCGCGGTCATGATGGTGTTCTGCGCCGAGATAACGATCACCGGCAAGCCGGGTCGGTCCTGCGCGATTTTCGGGAGCATTTCCAACCCGTTGCCATCGGGCATGACCACGTCAGAGATCACCGCGTCGCCCTTGCCCTCGCTGACCCATCGCATCAGGGTGGTCAGGCTTGAAGTGGCATGAACCTTGCAGCCCGCGCGGGTCAGCGCTTGGGTCAGAACGGTGCGGATCGTGCGGTCGTCATCGGCGACGAGGATGGTGCCATCCATGTCAATTCTCCTTGAGGGCAGCAGCGCCTGCGCGCGGCAGCGAAATGCGGAATGCGGTTCGACCGGGGGCGGAACTGACTGAAATCCAGCCTCCGTGGTCTGAAATAATTTTACTCACCAAGGCGAGGCCCAGCCCCGTGCCATTCTCCCGGCCCGAGACGAAAGGATCGAAAACATCGGCACGGATATGGTCCGGCAGGCCGGGGCCATCGTCAATCACCTCGATCTGTAGGGGCAATGGCTGGCCATCCCCATCGGCGCGGCGCAACTGGAACCCGTGTTCATAGAAACTGCGCAGCCGGATCGTGCCCCCCGCCGCGCCCGCAGCCTCAGCCGCGTTGCGGATGAGGTTCAGCAAGACCTGCAAAAGCTGGTCCTTATCACCAAGCGCGGGCGGCAGAGAGGGGTCGTAATCCTCGGTGATTTTCATCTTTGAGCCGAAGCCCAACAGCGCCGACCGGCGGGCGCGGTCCAGCACATCATGCAGGTTCACCGGCTTGCGCTCGGGCGCCATGAGGTTGCCAAATTGCTCGACCTGTTCCAGCAGTTTCACAATGCGCCGGCTTTCGGCGACGATGAGATCGGTCAGTTCCAGATCACTTTTGGATAGATTCATCGACAAAAGCTGCGCCGCGCCGGTGATCCCGGCCAAAGGGTTCTTGATCTCATGGGCCAGCATCTCGGCCATGCCGATGGCGGATTTGGCGGCGGATTTTACGCTGTGATCTTGGGTGATGCGCCCGGCCAATTCGCGCGGGGTGATCATCAGAACCATCTCCCCCGCCCCGCCCACCAGCGGCGCAATCTGCAAGCCGCATTGCAAAGGCGCGCGCTGCATCGCGCCCACATCCACGTCATTCACGAACAGCGGCGTGCCCTGCAGCCGCGCACGGGCAAAGGCAGCCTCAAGCGGGTGATCCACCGCGATCAACTTCCAGATCGACTGGCCGATGGTGGCGCGGGCGGAGGCATTGAGGAAGCCTTCGGCTGAGGGGTTCAGATCGACGACCCGGTCATCGGCACCGACGATGAAGGCAGGCACCGGCAAAGAGGTCCAAACCTGCCGTTCCGGGGTCTCGCTTCTCATGCTGCGGCCCGGGGTTGGGCGGTGGCGGCGTCATATTGCATGGCCTCCGCGATGAGATCGAAAGTGGTTTTCACCTCGCGCGCCGTGAGCAGCGCGCGGCGCAGATCGGCAGGGGTGGCGCAGTGATCCATATACCAGCCTAGATGTTTGCGCGCGACCTTGGCACCCAGTTCGGCCCCGTAGAAACGCAGCATCTCGTCGTAATGTTCGGCCACCATCTCGGCCATCGCCTGCCCTTGCGGGATCATCGGCTTGGGCCGTCCGTGCAGATCATGGGCGATCTGCGCCAGCAGCCACGGCCTTCCTTGCGCACCGCGGCCCACCATCACGCCGTCCGCCCCCGACAGCCGCAGCGCCGTGCGCGCCGTGTCACTGCCGATGATGTCGCCATTGGCGATGACGGGAACATTCACGGCCTCTTTCACCGCCCGGATCGCGGCCCAATCGGCGCGGCCCTTGTAGAACTGACAGCGCGTGCGCCCGTGGATGGTAATCATCTGCACGCCCACCTCTTCGGCCCGCTTGGCGATCGGGGCGGCGTTGAGCATATTGTCGTCCCAGCCCAGCCGGGTTTTCAGCGTCACCGGCACCTTGACCGCGCCGACCACCGCCTCGATGAGCCGCAGCGCGTGATCGGGTGTCTTCATCAGTGCCGAGCCGGAGGCGCCCTGCGTCACCTTCTTGGCCGGGCAGCCCATGTTAATGTCGATGATCCGCGCGCCCATCGCCTCAACCATGCGGGCGGCTTCGGCCATCGGTTCGGCCTCGCGCCCGGCAAGCTGAACGGAGGTGCCGACAACATCCAGCCCAAGCTCCGCTTTCTCCCGCGTGCCGGGGCGGCGGCTGAGCAACTCTTGGCTGGCGACCATCTCCGACACGACCAATCCGGCCCCGAATCGCGCCACGAGGTTGCGATAGGGCAGATCGGTGATCCCGGCCATCGGGGCGAGGAATACCGGAGGGTCGAATGTCAGGGGGTCGGCGGTCACATGCTTAATCCTTGTGCGGTCCCTTGCTGTGTAGCTCTGCCACGGGGTGACCTCAATGAAACTAGCCTGAAAAGCAGCTATGCGCCAAGCAACTGCTTATTTTTTAGGCAGCCACCCCAGATTGCACCCCGCCGCCGCATTGCCTAGACAGGGCCATGTTCACCACGTTTTCCAGATTGCCCTCATGAGTATCGCAGCTCTGATCGTTGCCGCAGGACGCGGCAGCCGCGCCGGCGGTCCGCAGCCGAAGCAATGGCAGGCGCTGGCGGGGGCGCGTGTGATCGATCACACCCTCGCCGTGTTTCGCGCCCTGCCCCAGATCGCCGAAATCGTGCTGGTGCTGCACAAAGACGACATGGATCAGGCCGAGGCTTTTGCGGCCCAAGGCGTTACCGTCACCACCGGCGGGGCGGAGCGTGCGGCCTCGGTCCAACGGGGGCTTGGGGCCATTCGGCAGGCGGAGAAGGTGTTGATCCATGACGCCGCGCGGCCCTGCGTTTCGGCCGAGATCATTGCTGGCGTGATTGATGCGCTGGACCAGTATCAAGCCGCCGCCCCCGGACTGCCTATCACAGATGCGCTTTGGCAGGGCAGCGAAGGCCGCGTCACCGGCACGCAAGACCGCAGCGCCCTTTTCGCCGCGCAGACGCCGCAGGGCTTTGACCTTGCCGCGATCCGCGCGGCCCATGCCGCTCATGACGGCCAAGCGGCGGATGATGTCGAAGTCGCCCGCGCCGCGGGCCTGACCGTTGCCATCACCCAAGGCAGCGCCGATAACCTGAAAATCACCCGGCCCGAGGATTTCGCCCGCGCCGCCCGCATATTGGAGACCCGCATGGACATTCGCACCGGCAACGGATTTGACGTGCACGCCTTTGGCCCCGGAGATCACGTGACCCTCTGCGGCATCGACATCCCGCATACCCACGGGCTGGTCGGCCATTCCGACGCCGATGTGGCGCTGCACACGGTGACCGATGCCATCTACGGCGCGCTGGCACGCGGCGACATCGGCCAGCATTTCCCGCCGAGCGATCCAAAGTGGAAAGGCGCGCGCAGCGAAATCTTCCTGCGTCATGCCGCAGAACTGGCGCGCGACATGGGCTTCACCCTCACCCATGTCGATTGCACGCTCATTTGCGAGAGCCCTAAGATCGGCCCTCATGTGCAGCCGATGCGCGCCGCGATGGCCGAGATGCTGGGGATTGAGATCGACCGCGTATCAGTCAAAGCCACTACGAGCGAGCGCCTCGGCTTTACCGGGCGGGGCGAAGGCATCGCCTGTATGGCCACGGCAACATTGGTGAAATCATGACCGCAGCACATCTGATCGCGACGCTTCTGGGCGTCGGCCACATCCGCCCCGCGCCGGGCACTTGGGGGTCGCTCATCGCCCTGCCCTATGCCTGGCTTTTGCATGTGTTGGGGGGCTTTCCGCTGCTGGTGATCGGGCTTTTGGTGGCCATTCCATTGGGCTGGTGGGCCACCGGACGCTACACCGCGGGCGGGCCGGATCATGACCCCGGAGAGGTGGTGGTCGATGAATTGGTCGGCCAGTGGATCGCGCTTTTGCCGCTGTCCTATGCCGCTTGGTCGATGCAAATCCCGATCCTTGCCATGTGGCCCGGTTGGATCGCAGCCTTCGCGCTGTTCCGGCTGTTCGACATCACCAAACCGCTGATCATCGGCTGGGCCGACCGTTTGGGCGGGCCTTGGGGGGTGATGCTCGACGATATCTTTGCCGGGGTTTTCGCGGCGCTCGGCGTCATGGCGCTGGCCGCACTTTATCACGGGGTGCTATAAATGAGCCTTGCCGCGCAACTGTTGGAAAAGGCCCGCGAAACTGGCGCGATGGTCGCCTGTGCGGAAAGCTGCACCGGCGGCATGCTCGCAGCCGCGCTGACCGATCTGCCGGGCTCCTCGGCGCTGCTTGACCGGGGTTCCGTCACCTATACCAATGCGGCGAAGATGGCGATGCTGGGGGTGTCAGAGGAGACGCTGGCGGCTTGGGGTGCGGTCTCGGAACAGGTCGCCGCAGAAATGGCGGCGGGCGCTCTGGCGCGGTCCGAGGCGCGGATCGCCGTCTCCATCACCGGCATCGCAGGCCCCGGCGGATCAGAGCACAAGCCCGAGGGCCGCGTCTGTTTCGGCCTTGCCACGGCAGCCGGGGTTCAGACCGAAACGGTGGAGTTCGGCGCCGAGGGCCGTGATGCCGTGCGCTTGGCCGCCCGCGACCATGCGCTCGGCCTTTTGCTGCGAGGCTTCGCGGCGCTTTAACCCTTGGGGCCGTAAAGCTCTTTCGCGCGGTTCTCAAAGGCGCGCACGATGCGCTGCATCGCCTCGTTGAAAACCACGCCGATGACCTTTTGCAGGATGGCGTTGCGGAATTCGAAATCGACGAAGAAATGCACCTGACAGCCTTCGAGGTTATCCTCGAAATGCCAGTTTGATTTCATATACTTGAAGGGCCCGTCGAGGTATTCCGTATCGATCTTCTTGGCCTCGGGCCAGAGCACGACGCGGCTGGTGAACCGCTCTCGAAACACTTTGAAAGAGATCACAAGATCGGCTTCCATCACCCGGTGATCGCCCCGGTCTTCGTCACTGCGAATGCGCGCAGCAGCGGTCCAAGGCAGGAATTCGGGATAGCGGGCCACATCGGCGACAAGATCATACATCTGTTGCGCGCTATAGGGCAGTTGGCGGGTCTCTGAATGGGTGGGCATTGCGTTCCGTTGCGTTGCAGGTTACCCCCTATTTCACGTCTCAACCCCGCAGATTCAAGGGCAAAACCATGGCACACGGGCCTTATGTCATCGACGAAATGATCTCGGCCAAGGCCATCGCGGCGCGGATCGAAGATCTCTGCCGTGAGATTCACGGTGAATTTGACGGCACCGACAAATTGGTCGTGGTCGGCCTGCTGCGCGGTTCTTTCGTCTTTATCGCCGATCTGGTGCGTGAGTTGGACCTGCCGATCGAAGTCGATTTCCTCGAAGCCTCCAGCTATGGCGACGGCATGGAGAGCAGCCGAGAGGTGCGTATCCTCAAAGACTTGCGCGGTGCCATCGAAGGGCGCGACGTGTTGGTCGTTGAAGATATCGTCGACACTGGCCACACGCTGCACCACGTCACCAACCTGCTGCGCTCGCGTGAGCCTGCGCGGTTGAAATCCATCGCCCTGCTCGACAAACCCACCCGGCGTGAGGTCGACCTCAAGGCGGATTGGACCGGCTTTGAAATTCCCGATGAATTCGTTGTCGGCTATGGCATCGACTTTGCCCAACGCGACCGCAACCTGCCCTTCATCGGGAAAGTCCGCTTTACGTGATGGACCCGCGGTGGCTGCTGCGCATGTCCCAATGGGCGCGCAATCCACCTTCGGGCAAACGCGTGATCTTGGTCCTCGCGATCATCGCCGCCGCCCTTGCCGTGGGGCTTGTCGAATGGCTGGGCTATTGGCCTGACTGGGCCACGGCCGAACGTATCCCCCGCCGGTTCTGACCCTGCCCGCAGTCTTATCCCGCTGATCACATTTTTGTTTTTTGCGACCTGCCCCTGCCATGTTACGCTGCGGCAAGAAAAGGGAGATGACCATGCATTTGACCAAAAGCATTACCGCCATTGGTATCAGCGCCGCCTTGATTGCCACCGCAGGCTTCGCCGCCAGCCATAGTGAGAAAGCCGCCAGTGCGGCGGTGAACGCGCGCCATGCGCAGATGCAGTTGATTGCCTATCATACTGGCATTCTGGGCGGCATGGCCAAGGGCGAGACAGAGTATAACGCCGAGATGGCCACCGCTGCCGCGACCAATCTGAACGCCGCTGCCGGTTTCGCGCCGGGCACCCTCTGGCTTGAAGGGACCGAGCAAGGCGCTGTAGAAGGTTCCCGCGCCAAGGCCGAAATCTGGAGCGATGCCGAAGGGTTCAACGAAGCGCTCATGGCGCTGGAAACCGCCAGCGCGGATATGATCGAGGCCGCGGGCACCGATCTGGACGCGCTGAGGGCGGGCATGGGCGCAATCGGCAAGGCTTGCGGCGCTTGCCATGACGATTACCGCGGTCCCAAGAACTGATCCTTGCGCCCTATTGTCCCTGTACTGCTGGGCTGTGCCGTTCTCGGCGCGGCCCTTGGTTGGGTCGCAACCCGGCCCGATCCGCTTGAGCCGTCTTATGGCGCAGGTCTGACGCCTGACCCGGAAGCGGGGGCACTGGTCTTTGCTGCCGGGGGCTGCGTTTCCTGCCATGCCGCCCCCGAGAGTGAGGGGGAGGAGATGCTGGTTCTGGCCGGTGGCCTGCCCTTCCCCAGCGATTTCGGCACCTTCCACGCGCCCAATATTTCGCCCGATTCAGACCATGGCATCGGCGATTGGACCTTGCCAGAGTTCGCTCGCGCCGTGACGCGCGGCGTCTCGCCCGAAGGCCAACACTACTATCCCGCCTTCCCCTATTCCGCCTACCAGCATCTCGCCCCGCAGGACGTGGTGAACCTGTTTGCCTATATGCAAACCCTGCCCGCCGCAGATGTCCCAAGCCTGCCGCATGAGGTGGGTTTTCCCTTCAACATCCGTCGGGGGCTTGGCGCGTGGAAAGTTATGTTCTTTAACGAAGATTTCGTGCTGGCCGATGCGTCAGACGCACAGGTCGAACGTGGGCGCTACCTTGTCGAAGGGCTGGCCCATTGCGGCGAATGCCACACGCCGCGCAATGCCTTGGGCGGGTTGGAGCAGGACGCTTGGCTGACCGGCGCGCCGAACCCTTCGGGCAGAGGGCGCATCCCTGGTATCACGCCTGCACATCTTGAGTGGTCCAAGGCCGATCTGGTGGAATATTTCACCTCCGGCTTCACGCCGGAATGGGATAGCGCGGGCGGAGAGATGGCCGAGGTGGTCAGCAACCTTGCCCAACTCCCCGAAAGCGACCGCGAAGCGATTGCGGCCTACCTCAAAGCCCTGCCCGGCGGTTAACGCCGGGCGCGTCTTCTTGGGATTACGCGATACCCAGCTTGCGGTTCCGCGCCTCGCGCAGACGCGCGAAATCGTCGCCCGCATGATAGCTCGACCGGGTCAGCGGCGTGGCGGAAACCATGAGGAAGCCCTTGCCGTAGGCCGCCTTTTCGTAGGAGGTGAATTCCTCCGGCGTGACAAAACGGTCCAGCGCGTGGTGTTTCGGCGTCGGCTGTAGGTACTGGCCAATGGTCAGGAAATCGATGTCGGCGGCGCGCATGTCTTCCATCACCTGAATGACCGCTTGGCGGTCTTCGCCCAAGCCCACCATGATGCCCGATTTGGTGAACATCGAAGGGTCCAGCTCCTTTACCCGCTGAAGCAGGCGGAGGGAGTGGAAGTAGCGTGCGCCGGGGCGCACTTCGGGGTAGAGGCCCGGTACGGTTTCAAGGTTGTGGTTAAACACATCCGGCCGCGCTTCGACAACCTTTTCAAGGGCTTCGGGACCACAGCGGATGAAATCCGGTGTTAGAATTTCGATCGTCGTGTCGGGGCTGCGGTGGCGCACGGCGCGGATGGTCTGGGCAAAGTGCTCGGCCCCGCCATCTTCGATGTCGTCGCGGTCGACCGACGTAATAACGACGTGGTTCAGCCCCAGTTTGGCGACCGCATCGGCCACACGGCCCGGCTCGAACACATCCAGATCCTCTGGTGGCTTACCCGTAGCGATGTTGCAGAAGGTACAGGCGCGGGTGCAGACCTCGCCCATGATCATCATGGTGGCGTGCCCCTGAGACCAGCATTCGCCCACATTGGGGCAACCCGCCTCTTCGCAGACCGTGGTCAGCTTGTTGTCGCGCATGATGCGCGCGGTCTCGGCATAGCCCTTGCCGCCGGGCGCTTTAACCCTGATCCAGCTTGGCTTTTTCGGCTGGGCGTTGTCGGGCTTGCGCGCCTTTTCGGGGTGGCGCTGTTCGGGAATCTTCAGATCGCGCATCGGGGGCCTCTGATCATTGTGTCGCTGCCTGTTTATCATAGTGCGTGACCGGATGACCACCTACAGCATGCGCCCCCAAGACAAGGCTGCCATGCATCAGCGGCATCACCCCTTACCATTGATTTAGCGCCTTGTTTTTTCACCGGAAAATTACAATGCAGTTGCAGCATTGCGAGAGTTGATCAGGCTGCCTATATGGGCTACGAACCGACAAAGATTCCAATCCGAGAAAGAGAGACGCGATGAAACCCGGTATTCAAGTTCCCAACGTCACCTTCAAAACGCGCGTGCGCGACGAAAGCGTCGAAGGCAACAACCCCTTCCGCTGGGAAGACAAAACCAGCGAAGATTTCTTCAAGGGCAAGCGCGTTGTCCTGTTCTCCCTCCCCGGTGCCTTCACGCCAACATGCAGCACCTACCAGCTGCCCGGCTTTGAGAACAACTTCGCCGCGTTCCAAGAGCATGGCATCGACGGCATCTACTGCCTGTCGGTCAACGACAGCTTTGTCATGAACAAATGGAAAGAGATGCAGGGCGTCCAGAACATCGACGTGATCCCTGATGGGTCGGGTGAATTCACCCGCCGCATGGGCATGTTGGTTGCCAAAGACAACCTCGGCTTTGGTGCGCGCAGCTGGCGCTATGCGGCGATCGTCAACGACGGCCAGATCGAAGCATGGTTCGAAGAGCCCGGCATCAGCGACAACCACGGCGATGACCCCTACGGTGTTTCCAGCCCCGAGACCCTGCTGGAATACCTCGAAAACCAGAAGCAGACCGAAGCGGCCTAAGCGCCCTTTGAGTGACCGGATCGGGCCATTTGGCCCGGTCCCTTTGACCCCGCTGCCCCGCCCGCGCCTAGTATGTCGCGCGTAGCTGCCCGGTCAGCCCTTCCCCCACATCTTTCAGCGTCTGGGCCAATTGCGCCGCCCAACCGCTGCCCGGCGTGCCCGCTCGGCGCACGAGCCCGATTTGCCGCGCAGGCTCCGGCGTGCCGAAACGGTGCAACCGTAGGCCCGGCGCGGCATCAAGCTCGGTTTTGGCGGCGATCTCGGGCATCAAGGTCATGCCAAACCCCGCCTCCACCAGCCGCGATAGGGTCGCGAGAGACGAAGCGCCCGTGTGGATGCCCGCCTGCGTCCGGTCCCGCTGACAAACCTCTAGCGCTTGATCGGTCAGGCAGTGACCGTCTTCCAGCAGCATCAGCGGCGTGCGGGCCAGATCGGTCGGACGGACAACCGCCGCCCCCGCCATCCGGTCGACAGAGCCCGCCAGCAAAAAGCGATCTTCGAACAGGGGCATTTCGGCCAGACCGGTTTCGCCTGTCGGCACCGCCATCACCGCCGCGTCCAGCGCCCCGGCCCGCAAATCGGCCAACAGCTGATCGGTCTGCGCCTCGCGCACCTCAACCCGCAAGGAAATATCCTGCGCGCGCAGCGCGGCCAGCACACCGGGCAAAAGATAGGGCGCCACGGTCGGGATCAGCCCAAGGTTCAACGTGCCCGCCAGCCCAACCTGCTCGCGCGCGGTGGCCTCCAACAATTTTGCGCGGCGCAGAATATCCTCGGCGCGAGTCAGCACCTC
The DNA here is from genome assembly GCF_025142135.1 of Sulfitobacter sp. W002. NCBI lineage: Bacteria > Pseudomonadati > Pseudomonadota > Alphaproteobacteria > Rhodobacterales > Roseobacteraceae > Sulfitobacter > Sulfitobacter sp. W002. Next base: position 2,096,647 of record NZ_CP081126.1, read on the forward strand.
GCGGCCCAAGGGCGTCAGGACCGAGGCGCGGCTCTGCCGTTCGATCAACCGCCCGCCCAGCGACTCCTCCAAGGTGCGGATTTGCACGGAAAGCGCAGGCTGAGAAATATTGCTGGCCTCCGCCGCCCGGCCGAAGTTGCCCAAAGTCGCCAGCGCGCAGAAGTATTCAAGTTGCTTTAGAGTAAAGTTCATAACTTTTACCTATCTAAATTTTAAAAAACTGCAATTGGAAATTATGGTCGAAATGGATCATCTTCCCCTCAGACAATAACCAAGGGGAACCCAAGATGAGCAAGCGTCTCACCACCACCGCCGGCGCGCCGATGCCGACCAATGAAACCAGCAAAACCGCCGGCAGCCGCGGCCCGGTGCTGTTGGATGACTATCAACTGATCGAAAAACTGGCCCATCAGAACCGCGAGCGTATCCCCGAGCGTGCTGTGCACGCCAAGGGCTGGGGCGCCGAAGGCACCTTTACCGTGACGCATGACATCAGCGAATACAGCTGTGCGGCGATCTTCTCTCAGGTGGGCAAGACTTGCGAAATCCTGTCGCGTTGGTCCACCGTGGCGGGCGAATTGGGCGCGGCCGACAGTGAGCGTGACGTGCGCGGCTTCTCGGTGAAATTCTACACCGAAGAAGGCAACTGGGACGTCGTGGGCAACAACACCCCGATCTTCTTTGTGCGCGATGCCTATAAATTCCCGGACTTCATCCGCACCCAAAAGCGCCATCCGCGCACCAACCTCCGCTCGCCCGAGGCGATGTTCGATTTCTGGGCGGCACAGCCTGAATCGGTGCACCAGGTCACCATCCTGATGTCGGACCGCGGCATTCCGGTGAACCCTATGCACATGCACGGCTACGGCAGCCACACCTATTCGATGTGGAACGCCAAGGGCGAGCGGCACTGGGTGAAGTTCCACTTCCGCTGCCAGCAGGAAATCCGCAACCGCACCAATGAGGACGCGGAAAAGCTGATCGGCTCGACCCGCGAGAACTTCCAAGAGGATCTCTTCAACGCGATCGAAGGCGGCGAATTCCCGAAATGGGAGCTGAACATCCAAGTCATGCCCGAGGCAGAGGCCGAGACCTGCGGCTTTAACCCCTTTGATCTGACCAAAGTCTGGCCGCATGCGGATTACCCGCTGATCCCGGTTGGTATGCTGGAGTTCAACCGCAACCCAGACAACTACTTCCAAAGCATCGAGAACGCCGCCTATTCGCCCTCGAACAAGGTGCCGGGCATCGGTTTCTCGCCCGATAAGATGTTGCAAGCGCGGGTCTTTTCCTATGCAGATGCGCACCGCTACCGTCTTGGCACGCATTACGAGGCCCTGCCCGCCAACGCGCCCAAGGCCGCGCCGATGCACCACTACCACAAGGACGGCTCCATGCGGTTCTTCCCGCAGCAGACCGGCCACCCGGATGCCTATTACGAGCCGAACCAATACGAAGAATCGGCCCGCCCTGACCCGTCGGTTCAGGAACCGCCGCTGCGCATCTCGGGCGATGCGGATCGCTATGTCCAAGAGGAGACGGACGCCGATTACGTCCAGCCGCGCAAGCTCTACACCGAGGTGTTCGATCAGGCGCAGCGTGACCGTCTGCATGAGAACATGGCCGGCGCCATGGCACCTTGTTCGCAGCCGGTAAAAGAACGCTGGTATGCGGTGCTTGAGAAAGTGCACCCCGACTATGCCGCCGGTGTGCGTGCCGCCTGCGAGAAAGACGAAGTGGCGATTTCGGTGACCGATGAGACGCCGACGAAGGTCGCAGACTAAAACAACCGGGGCGGCAGGATCATCACCCTGCCGCCCTTTCTTTATCCAATCATCGGGCCGCCCGGGCCTACGGTTTCGTCGTAATGCCGTTTCAGCCGCATCAGCGCGATCCGCAGCACGATCTTGCCTGACCGCGCCGACCACCCCAGCCGCTTTTCAGTGGTCTCTAGCCCTTCCAGATAGCAGCAACAGCGCAGCACCACATCCGACAGGCCGGGGCCGAGGTCGGCCATGGCATCTGCCACCCGCTTGCGCGCCTCTGCCGCGGCCATGCTGCCCGAGCCCTCACGCCGCCCGCTGGTTTTTGCGCCCGGCGTCAGGAAATGATCCCAATTTTGGGTCACCTCACCGCCCATCTGGGCCAGTTCGAAATCCTCACGCAGCCTTTCACCGGCATGGACCAGCCCCTCGTTCAGAAAGGGCGCACCGGATTTGTCGCGCCGCCGAGCAAGCGCAGAGAGTGGGCTTTCCGACAGGCAATAGCGGCCTCGGCGCGGGGCCGCATCGGCATCCGCGCCCTCTTCTGCCTCGGGGCCGCTGGCCATGCCCAGAAACGCAGTTTGATCTTCGGCAAAGCCATGGGCGCCCGCGCCTTGGTCTTCTATCATCCGCCGCAGCGCAGCCCGCCCGGCGCTGGTGATGTGGTAGCGCGTTACCCGGCCTGTGCTGCCGGGGGCGATCCAATCTTTCAGGGCCATCGCCTGCGCCACGGCGCTGTCTACCACTGCGGTGCGTGCGCCGGGGCCGGTGTCCGTCTCGCGCAGGACGACGGCCTTCTCCATGCCCTCGGCCACGGCGAGGATCGCGCCCGTCTCATGCAGGCGCCGAAGGACGCGCAGCGCCTCGGCGGCGAAAGTGTCTTCGTCAAGAAGGGGGGTGGCGGGTTTGGTCATTGTCACTGTCTTTCCTGCTGGGGGGCCAGCAGTACAATCCAAAGCGCGCCGCACCGCCCCGAGCCTGCGCAGGGCGGCATCCACCAGCGGATCGTCGCGCCTTGTCTCGATACGGCGGATTTGGCGCATGATGGTCGAGGCATGGCAGCCAGCTTGGCGTGCCAAGGCCCGGATCGGTGCGCCGGTCTCCGTATGTGCGAGGTAATGCAGGGCTCCGTGCGGCACCCATCCCGGCAGGACGGTCTGTTGGATTTGGTGATGCGCCTTCAATTGACTGCCACTTCCATTTTGGCGGGTCCCCAAGCCGGAGAGTTATCCCCAGAGCTATTCACAACCTATGGATGTTTTGGTTACCCGTTGGTTAAAATCGTCGCATTTGGCAATGATTGTTTCCAAAAGGTAAACAGCACCGGTATGCGCCGTTCGCCGCGAAGCCATGACGCGCAACACCCGGAAAGGTTGTGCCATGCTTCGATGATTCGGGGTGATTCACCCCCCGTTCACCGGAGAGTTGTGATGCAAGATCTACTGACCATGCTGCAAAGACTTCACCGCCCGCGCCTGTTGATGCGCGCCGCCCGTATCGGAGCCGAGGATTACCGGCGCGGCACCCATCTGCCCCGCATATTGGGCTTTGGGATGCTGCCACGCCACGGCACGGCGCTGATCAAACTGATCGAGATCGAGGCCGAGTTGGACACCCAGCGCAAGACGGCAGATGCAAGCTATAGCCTGATCCGGCATGTGGATGTGCTGATCGCCATGGTCGGCGAAGCGCGTTTTCTGAGAGCCGCGCAGAGCCCCAGCGCGTAAAGGCCGCAGCGGGGGTTCGCCCCCCGCAGTCCCATTTTAGGTAAAGCTATCCGGCTCCGCTGCCTTGCGGGTCGCAACAAAGGCATCAAGCGCCTCGCGAATGGCCGGATCAAGCGCGGGTTGCTGATAATCGGCGAGCATCTTTTCGACCCGTGCGGTGGCAAGGGTCTGTGTATCGCGCGCCCCCTCATCCGACCATGTCTCGAAAGGTTTGTAATCCAGCAGGTCGGATTTCCAAAACGCCTCGCGGAAGTTGTTCTGTGTATGGGCGCAACCGAGGTAATGCCCCCCCGGCCCGACTTCGCGGATTGCGTCCATGGCCTGCGCGTTCTCGTCCATCTCCACCCCGCGGGCGAGGTGATGCAGCGTGCCCAGTTGATCGGCATCCATGACGAATTTCTCGAAAGAAGACACAAGCCCCCCTTCCAGCCAGCCACAGGCGTGCAGCATGAAGTTCACCCCAGCCAGAAGCCCCATGTTCAGACTGTTGGAGGTCTCATAGGCCGCCTGCGCATCGGGCAGTTTCGAGCCGTTAAATGACCCGGCGCTCCGGTAAGGCAGGTTCAACCTGCGGGCCAGTTGCCCAGCGCCATAGGTGATATGCGCAGCCTCAGGCGTGCCGAATGTGGGCGCACCGCTGTTCATGTCGATGGAGGTCACGAAAGCCCCCATGATTACAGGCGCACCCGGACGAACGAGTTGGCTATAGGCGATCCCTGCCAAAGTCTCGGCCAAGACCTGCGTCAGCGTGCCTGCGACACTCACCGGGGCCATGGCACCGCCTACGATAAACGGCGAAATGATGCAGGCCTGATTGTTCTCGGCATAGACCTTGAGCGCCCCCATCATCACATCGTCGAATGTCATCGGCGAGTTGATGTTGATGAGCGAGGTCATCACCGTGTTTTCCTGCACGAAGTCCTTACCAAAAAGGATGCCGCACATATCCACACTGTCCTGCGCGCGCGACGGCTCGGTCACCGACCCCATGAAGGGTTTGTCGCTGAGCGTCATATGGGCATGCAGCATATCGAGGTGGCGTTTGTTCACCGGGATGTCGGTCGGCTCACATACCGTCCCCCCCGAGTGATGCAGCCATTTGGACATATAGCCCAGCTTTACGAACTTCTGGAAATCCGCCAGCGTGGCATAGCGGCGCCCCCCTGCGGCATCGCGCACGAAGGGCGGGCCATAGACCGGGGCGAGGACAAGGCTCTTGCCTCCAATCACCACATCCCGCTCGCGGTTGCGGGCCACTTGGGTGATCGTCGAGGGGGCGGTAGAGCACAGCTTGCGCGCCAGCCCCCGTGGGATACGCACCCGTTCGCCCTGCACATCGGCACCGGCGTCCCGCCACAGTGCCAGCGCATCGGGGTTGTCGGGGAAGTTCACGCCGATCTCTTCGAGCACCGTGTCGGCGTTATGCTCGATAATCTCCAGCGCTTCTTCGGTCAGCACTTCGAAGTTCGGGATGTTCCGCTCGATATAGCGCGCTGTCTCGAATGAGACGGCCGTGCGTGCCGCGCGCCGTGCCGCACCTCCGCCGCCGCGTGCCCGTCGTGCTGATTCCGCCATTGCTTTATCCTTCCCGCAACTCTTGGCCTGTGCCTACCCCATTCCCAAGTGCCCCTTCGCGCGGATAACGCCCTCTAGCGGCAAAAAGCGACATCGCGTGCCGTCCTCGCGCCACTTGCGCGAATTAAACGCGACAGGGCTGCGTCTTCGGCCCGCTAGAGACTTGCCAGAGCGCGCCCACGGGCCTAATCACGGCCCCATGACAGATATCACCCATGACCGCCTTCTCATCATCGACTTCGGCAGCCAGGTCACGCAGCTTATCGCGCGTCGCCTGCGGGAGCTGAACGTCTTTTGCGAAATCCACCCGTTCAACACGGTGGACGAAGCCTTCCTCAAGGAATTCGCGCCTAAGGCGGTGATCCTGTCGGGCGGCCCGTCCTCTGTGTTTGCCGAAGGCGCACCGCGTCCGCCGCAGGCTGTGTTTGAACTGGGCGTGCCGATCCTTGGCATCTGCTATGGCCAACAGGTCATGATGCATTGCCTTGGCGGCCATGTGGAGCGCGGTCACGGCACCGCCGAATTTGGACGGGCCTTCGTGACCCCCACGGGCCAACAGCTTGATCTGCTGGAGGGTTGGTTTGCCACGGACCGCGAACAGGTCTGGATGAGCCACGGCGACCACGTCAGCAAGATCGCTCCGGGGTTTGAGGTCTACGGCACCTCCCCCAACGCGCCTTTCGCCATTACTGCGGATGTTGAACGTCACTTCTACGCGGTGCAGTTCCACCCCGAGGTGCACCACACGCCCAACGGCCCGCGCCTTTATGAGAACTTCGTGCGTCTGGCAGGGTTCAAAGGCGACTGGACCATGAGCGCCTACCGTGAGGAAGCCATCGCCGCGATCCGCGAGCAGGTCGGCGACCAGAAGGTTATCTGCGGTCTGTCGGGTGGCGTGGACTCCTCCGTCGCCGCCGTGCTGATCCACGAAGCCATTGGTGACCAACTGACCTGCGTCTTCGTTGACCACGGGTTGCTGCGCAAGGGTGAGGCCGAAGAGGTCGTCACCATGTTCCGCGACCACTACAACATGCCCCTGATCCACGCTGACGAGCAGGAGTTGTTCTTGGGCGAGCTCGACGGCGTCTCTGACCCCGAGACCAAGCGCAAGATCATCGGCAAGCTCTTTATCGACGTGTTCCAGAAACACGCGAAAGAAGTGGGCGATGCCACTTTCTTGGCCCAAGGCACGCTCTACCCCGATGTCATCGAAAGCGTCAGTTTCTCCGGTGGCCCCTCGGTCACCATCAAGAGCCACCACAATGTCGGTGGCCTGCCCGAAAAGATGGGCCTCAAACTGGTCGAGCCGCTGCGCGAGTTGTTCAAAGACGAAGTGCGCGAGCTGGGCCGTGAACTCGGGCTGCCGCCGTCGTTCATTGGCCGCCACCCCTTCCCCGGGCCGGGCCTTGCGATCCGCTGCCCCGGTGAGATCACCCGCGAGAAGCTCGACATCCTGCGCGAGGCCGATGCCGTCTATATCGATCAGATCCGCCGCCATGGGCTTTATGACGATATCTGGCAGGCCTTCGTGGCGATCTTGCCGGTGCGCACCGTAGGCGTGATGGGCGATGGCCGCACCTATGACTTCGCCTGCGCCCTGCGTGCGGTGACCTCGGTGGATGGGATGACGGCGGATTACTACCCCTTCTCGCATGATTTCCTTGGCGAAACCGCCACACGGATCATCAACGAGGTACCGGGCATCAACCGCGTCACCTATGACATCACCTCGAAACCTCCGGGCACCATCGAGTGGGAATAAACATGAGAGTGGCCCTAACCGGCCACCTTCGCTGCGCCACCCGGACCCAAGCGGACCGGCTGCGCGCGGGGCTTGACGCGCATCTGCGCCTCACCCGCGCCGAGCCGGGATGCTTGCGGTTCGACGTGACGCCAACCGACGATCCCCTACTGTGGCAGGTATCGGAACTTTTCACCGACCGCGCAGCCTTTGCGGCGCATCAGACCCGCACGGCGGCGTCAGACTGGGCAAGGCTCACCGCAGGGATCACACGCGACTACAAGATCACCGACACACCGAACACCGACCGCCAAATCATCGGCGACGAGGCCAAGGGCGATGACCAATTGACCAACCCCACATGACCCCCACCGTCCGCGCTGCACTCTGGATGATCGGCTCCATCGGCTCTTTCTCGACCATGGCTGTGGCGGGGCGTGAACTCTCGGCGCGTTTCGATACCTTTGAGGTGATGCTCTACCGCAGTGTGATCGGCGTGATCATCGTTCTGTCGCTCGCTTGGGCCACCGGGGCGTGGCGGCAGATCAACACCCGCAACTTTGGCCTACAACTTATCCGCAACCTCGCGCATTTCACCGGGCAGAACCTATGGTTCCTCGCCGTATCTCTGATTCCGCTGGCGCAGGTCTTCGCGCTAGAGTTCACTTCACCGCTTTGGGTCATCGTTCTGTCGATCTTTCTGCTGGGCGAACGGTTGACCGCCACGCGGGCGCTGGCCGCCGTCATGGGGTTCATCGGCATTCTGATCGTCGCACGGCCTGATATTGGCAACCTCAACACCGGCATTCTGGCGGCGGCGGGCTGTGCGGTCTTCTTTGCCCTGACCAATGTGCTGACCAAGCGGCTGACGCGGACCCAAGGGATCACCACGATCCTATTCTACCTCACAACGCTGCAATTGATCTTTGGCCTGATCTCGGCGGGCTACGACGGCGATATCGCCGGACCTACTGTTGAGACGATGCCATTTCTGCTGCTCGTCGGCGCCTGTGGGTTGCTTGCGCATTACTGTCTGACCAACGCGCTGAGCCTTGCCCCCGCGACCGTGGTGGTGCCGATTGATTTCGTCCGCCTTCCGGCGATCGCGGTCGTCGGGATGCTCCTCTATGCCGAAGCGCTCGATGTCTGGGTCTTCGTCGGGGCCGCGATCATTTTTGCGGGCAATTACCTCAACATCTGGTTTGAGACCCGCAAAGCACACCCCAAGTAATGTTTGGCCAGATTTCAACCTGACCCAAGGTCAGTGATTGACGCAAACGGCAGCTATCCGCTTAGATCGTTTCTAACCTGTGCCGGGGAGGAACCGCACAGAAGTCTTGGGAGGAAAGCAAATGAAAACCTATTTCTTGGCAATTCCGGCACTGTTGGCATCTACGGCACTCGTTCACGCTGGCGGTATCGATCGGTCGGGCCAATCCATCAACGCCCTGTTTGAAAACGGGCGCTATGCCGAATTCAGCTTCGGGCATATCTCGCCCGACACCTCGGGCACGTCGGTTGCGGCCCTCGGCAGCCGCGATTCAGGCAATGCCACAGAAAGCTACATGCAGTTTGGCGCCGCCTATAAGGCAGACATCAACGACAAGCTGTCCTATGCGATCATTTATGACCAGCCCTTTGGCGCTGACATCGATTACCCCACGGGCACCGGCTACTACGCCGCAGGCGCGCAGGCTGACCTTGACGCCCACGCTCTGACCGGTGTGCTGCGCTACCGGATGAACGAGAACTTCAGCGTTCACGGCGGTCTGCGTGTGCAAACCATCGAAGCCACAGCGGCTGTCCCCTTCGTCGGCGGCTATACGGTTGATGGGGATCGCGACACGGGCGTCGGTTATGTCGCTGGTGTCGCCTACGAACGTCCCGACATCGCCATGCGGGTGGCGCTGACCTATAATTCCAGCATCGACCATGACGTTGACACCACCGAGTTCGGCGCAGTCATGAGCACGACCGAAATCGAAACACCCCAGTCGGTGAACCTCGACTTCCAGACCGGCATCGCGGCTGACACGCTTCTGTTCGGTGGCATCCGCTGGGTTGATTGGTCGTCCTTCGATATTTCTCCGGCTGCCTATGCTGGCGCCACGGGCGGGGCCTCCCTCGTGAGCTATGAGAACGATGTTTTCACCTACTCGCTGGGTGTGGGCCGTCGTCTGAATGACAACTGGTCGGTCTCTGCTTCCGTTGGCTATGAGAAGTCCGAAGGCGGCTTTGCCTCGAACCTCGGGCCGACCGATGGCAACAAAAGCCTCGCTCTGGCCGCCGTCTATACCCGCGACAATATGAGAATCACCACCGGCGTGCGCTACGTCAACATCGGTGACGCAGAGACGGCCATTCCGGGCTTTGCCCCGGCAGCGGAATTCGAAGACAACGATGCCGTGGCCTTTGGTGTCAAAGTGGGTTTCACCTTCTAATCCACACCAGAACCGTTGAGATCACGCCGCCCGATCCCCTCGGGCGGCGTTTTTTTATGCATGCGCATCTTTCGGGTCGTGCCGATCAATGGAACGGCCTAAACCCGCCCCATGATCACACAAAAAACCATCCCCCCGCGCGCTTGGATCGAAATGGGCTTTCTTGCCCTCCTCTGGGGCGCGTCTTTTGTCGCCGTGCGGGTGGCACTGGATGAGATCGGACCGCTGACCTCGGTCGCGCATCGGGTGTTCTGGGCGATGCTGGTGCTTTGGGGCGCGGTGATCCTCATGCGCCTGCCGCTGCCACGCGACCCGCGCATCTGGGCCGCTTTCCTCCTTATGGGACTTTTGAACAATGTGATCCCCTTCTCGCTCATGGCATGGGGGCAGTTGCATATTCCCTCTGGCCTCACGTCAATCCTCAACGCCGCCACGGCGATCTTTGGCGTCTTGGCCGCCGCGATCTTTCTGGCGGATGAGCGCATCACCCCGCGCAAAGCGATTGGCGTCTGCCTCGGCTTTGCCGGGGTCAGCACCGCCATAGGATTGGAAAACCTCACGAATTTCGATCTCGGCAGCCTTGCGCAGCTTGCCGTGCTGGGCGGGGCGATGTCCTATGCCATGGCGGGTGTCTGCGCGCGCAAACTGCTGCCGGGCCAACCGCCGCAACTGGCCGCCGCCGGGATGCTGACAGGGGCCACGCTAATCATGCTGCCACTGGCATGGGCCGTCGAAGGGCCGCTGACGCTCGACCTTGCCCCGGCCACGCTCATGGCAATTGCCTATTACGCGCTGGCTGCCACGGCGCTGGCCTATCTGCTCTACTACCGCGTGCTGGCCATGGCGGGCAGCAGCAACCTTATGCTGGTGACGCTGCTGGTCGCTCCCGTGGCGATCCTGCTGGGCGCATGGCTGCGCGATGAAACTCTGCGCCCTGCCGCCTACAGCGGCTTTGCCCTGCTGGCGCTTGGGCTTTTGGTGCTCGATGGCCGCATCTGGCGTCTTGTTAAACACTGGGGTAGTCAGGGGAAACGAAGCACTTAACCTTGGTGATACATGCTCTACCCCACGGCTGACGACTGGCGCGCGGCGCCGCGCCGCAAAGTTCTGATCTTCGGCATGTCGGGTCTGGGCAAAACCCATCTGTCCAGCCTGCTGCGCGCCAGCGGGGATTGGTTTCACTACTCCATCGACTACCGCATCGGCACCCGCTATCTGGGCGAACTGATCGCCGATAACGCCAAGGCCGAGGCGATGAAGGTGCCGTTCCTGCGTGATCTGCTGCTCAGCGACAGCATCTACATCGGGTCCAACATCACCTTCGACAATCTATCGCCCGTGGCCACGTGGCTCGGCAAACCCGGCGATCCCGCGCGCGGCGGCCTGCCGATGGCGGAATACGCCAAACGCCAAGAAGCCTTCCGCCGGGCCGAGATCAACGCGCTGGAAGACACCGCCTATTTCGCCATCCGCGCCGAGCAGCTCTATGGCTATCCCCATTTCATCTGCGACACCGGCGGGTCGATCTGCGAATGGGTCAACCCCGAAGACTCGAACGACCCGCTTCTGCGCCAATTGGCCGACGAATGCCTGCTGGTCTGGATCAAAGGCGACGAGGCCCATACCGAAGAACTCATCCGCCGCTTCGACAAAGCCCCAAAGCCGATGGCCTACCAGCCCGAATTCCTCGCCCGCGCTTGGGCCGACTATCTCGCCGAAAAGAACATCACCGAGGACGCCGTGAACCCCGATGATTTCATCCGCTGGACCTATGCCGCCGCCCTGTCACACCGCCAACCGCGCTATGAGGCGATGTCGAAATGGGGCGTCACGATCACCCCTGCCGACATCGACACACTAAAAGCTCCCGAAGACTTTACCGATCTTATCGCCCGCCACCTACCCTCGGGCGGTTGAACCCACCACGCCCAAGATTACCTGACTGCTCTGGCTACCCCTGAAAGACCTGTCTCATGCCCATCAAGATCCCCTCCCGCCTGCCCGCCTTTGACGTTCTGCGCAACGAAGGGGTCATGGTGCTGGATGAGGAACTGGCATCGCGACAGGACATTCGCCCGCTGCGCATCGCCCTGCTGAACCTGATGCCCAAGAAAATCCAGACAGAGAACCAGTTTGCCCGCCTGATCGGCGCGACGCCTCTGCAGATTGAACTCAGCCTCATCCGCATGTCCGACCACCAAGCCCGCAACACGGCAGCGGAACATATGGAAAGCTTCTACCGCCCCTTCGAGGAAATGAAGGCCGAAAAATTCGACGGGCTGATCATCACTGGCGCCCCGATTGAGCATCTTGAGTTTAACGAAGTGACCTATTGGGACGAGTTGGGCGAGGTGATGGAATGGACCCAGACCAACATCCACTCCACCTTTGGCGTCTGCTGGGGCGGCATGGCGATGATCAACCATTTCCACGGGGTTAAGAAACACATCCTGCCCGAGAAAGCCTTCGGCTGTTTCCGCCATCGCAACCTTGCGCCCGCCTCGCCCTATCTGCGCGGGTTTTCCGATGATTGCACCGTGCCCGTCTCTCGCTGGACCGAGATGCGCCAAGACGAAGTGAACAGGCACGCGGGCCTCACCACGCTACTGGGTAGCGATGAAGTCGGCCCCTGCCTGATCGAAGACCCCGCGCACCGGGCGCTCTATGTCTTTAACCATTTCGAATACGACCGCGACACGCTGAAACAAGAGTATGACCGCGACGTAGAGAATGGCGTGCCGATCAACGTGCCTTGCAACTACTACCCCGAGGATGACCCATCGCGCACCCCGGTGAACCGCTGGCGCAGCCACGCGCATCTGCTTTATGGCAATTGGATCAACGAGATATACCAGACCACCCCCTTCGATATGAATGAGATTGGCCATTAAACTGCTGCTCGCCCTTCTGCTCGGGCTGGCGCTGCTGGTGGCGCTTGTCCAATGGCGCGCCGCGCGGCACGAGGCGCGGGCCGAGGCCAGCCACCCGCCCGAGGGCGAGATCATCACGGTGGATGGCCTGCCGGTCCATGCCAAGATTATCGGCAGCGGGCCTGATCTGGTGCTGATCCATGGGGCCAGCGGCAACCTGCGTGATTTTACCATGGGGTTCGCGGAACGGCTCAGCGACCGCTACCGCGTCATCATGTTCGATCGCCCCGGCATGGGCTATACCGCCCGCCTGCCCGGCGCCCGCGGCGCGTGGAACCCGCTGGGGGAATCGCCCCAAGAACAGGCCGCGCTGCTGCAAAAGGCCGCCGACCAGCTTGGCGTCGAAAACCCCATCGTTCTGGGCCACTCCTTTGGCGGCGCTGTGGCGCTGGCGTGGGGGCTTCAGCGCCCCAAAGACACCGCCGCGCTGGTGCTTGTCTCTGCGGTGTCAGAGCCTTGGCCCGGTGGGCTGGGCTGGATTTACAACGTCAGCGCCTCGCGGCTTGGCGGTGCGCTTTTTATCCCCGCCGTCACCGCCTTTGTCCCCGAAAGCGTGGTGCAAAGCAGTATTGAGGCGATCTTTGCCCCGCAGCCCGCGCCCGAGGGCTATGCCGAACATATCGGCACCGGGTTGACCCTACGCCGCAGCGCCAGCCGTGCCAATGCCCAGCAGGTGCACCAGCTTCGCCCCCATGTGGTTGAAATGGCAGCGCAATATGACCGACTGACCATGCCGGTTGAGATCATTCATGGCGATGCCGATACCATTGTGCCAATGCATATCCACGCCGAGGAATTGATCAAAGATATCCCCAACGGCGCGCTCACCCGACTGCCCGGCATGGGCCATATGCCCCAACACACCGCCCCGCAAGCCGTGGTCGACACAATCGACCGCGCCGCCACCCGTGCGGGTTTGCGTTAAGCGCCTTAACATCCCATATTGAAACAAGAACAACCCGCAAGGAGCGCCCATGGACCTGCCCTTTGACGGCGCAATCAGCGCCTTTTACGAGAATGACGCCCCCGAGGACATCCGCCAAGCGATCCGCCGCTCCGACAAGGACGATATCCTTTCGCCCAGCTATCCGCATGACGAGCGTCTGTCGCGCAAAACCTATGAGCGCGACTATGAGCGGTTGCAGATCGAAATGGTCAAATTGCAATCTTGGGTGCGCGAAACGGGCCAGCGCGTCGTCATGGTGTTTGAGGGCCGCGACGCCGCCGGAAAAGGCGGCACGATCCGCCGTATGCGCGAGAACCTAAGCCCCCGTTCCGCCCGTGTCGTCGCCCTGTCGAAACCCACTGAGACGGAACAGGGCGAATGGTATTTCCAACGCTACATCAAACACTTGCCCACGGCGGGTGAGATGGTGTTTTATGATCGCTCTTGGTACAATCGCGGGGTGGTGGAAAAGGTTTTCGACTTTTGTACGCCTGAGCAGCGCGCGCATTTCTTTGAACAAGTCACCCCGTTTGAGCAGATGCTCGTCGAAGACGGCATTCACCTGATCAAGTTCTGGCTCAACGTTGGCCGGGCCGAGCAGTTGCGCCGCATGTTGTCGCGCGAATCCGATCCTTTGAAGCAATGGAAACTCAGCCCGATCGACGTCAAAGGTCTTGCCAAATGGGAGGAATATTCAAGCGCCATCGCCGAGACCCTGCTGCGCAGCCATACGGATGAGACGCCTTGGACAGTGATCCGATCCGACGACAAGCGCCGCGCCCGACTGGCCGCGATGCGCCACCTGCTGAACCGCTTCGACTACCCCCAGAAAGACGCCAAAGCGATTGGCAAGATCGACGATGAGATTTGCGGCGGGCCGGACATCTGGGATGCCTAAGCGCGGCTATCATCACGGCAACCTGCGCCAAGCCTTGATCGACGCAGCACTTGAGTTGATCGAGCAGCGCGGCCCCACGGGCTTTACCCTCTCCGAGGCCGCCAAACGCGCGGGCGTCACCCCGGCTGCGGTCTATCGCCACTTCGAAGGCCGCGAAGACCTGATCGCCGAGGCCGCCCATCAAGGCTATGATATCTTTGCCGAATTGATGGAATTTGCTTACGAATCCGGCCAGCCCTCAGCCCTCAAAGCCTTCGAGGCTACGGGCCGCGCCTATCTGGCCTTCGCGCGCAAATACCCCGGCCATTACATCGCCATGTTCGAATCCGGTATCTCGGTCAACCGCACCCCGGAGCTCGCCCATGCCGCCAACCGCGCCAATGGCGTGCTGGAACGCGCGGCATCCGACCTCAGCCAGCATATCCCGGCAGATAAACGCCCGCCGGCTTCGATGTTCTCGGCCCATATCTGGGCGATGAGCCACGGCGTGGTCGAACTTTTCGCCCGCAACTCCCCCGGTCGCGCGTCGCCCTTCCCAGCAGATGACCTGCTGGAAACCGGGATCGGGATTTATCTGCGCGGGCTGGGATTGGTCAGCCCCGACGAGTAAGGTTTAGCGGCCCTTAGGCCGCCACCCTCATGTCTTGCAAGACATCCGCCGCAATCTCAAACGAGCGCAACCGCGCCGCTTGATCGTGGATCTGCCCGGTCAGGATCAACTCATCCGGGCGGTGCTGTGCGATCAGCGCCTCTAGCTGGCGTTTCACGGTCTCGGGGCTGCCCACGGCAGACACCCGCAGCGCATGATCCACCCCCTGCCGCATCCCCGCACCAATCTCGGCATCGATGTCACGCACCGGGCGCGGCAGCTTGCCGGGGCGGCCTGTGCGCAAACGGGCAAAGGCTTGCTGCATGGTGGTGCGCAGATAGGCACCCTCTTCATCGGTATCGGCCGCGAAGACATTCACCGCCAGCATGAACCGCGGCGCGGGACAGGCTTCGGACGGTTTGAAATCACGACGGTAGATCGCCGTGGCCTCCTCCAACGCATCGGGCGCGAAGTGAGAGGCAAAGGCATAAGGCAGCCCAAAATGCGCCGCCAGTTGCGCGCCGTATAGCGAAGAGCCGAGGATCCAGATCGGTACATGCGTCCCCTCACCCGGATGCGCACGGACGGGCGAGCGCGGATCGGCGTCGCCCAGATAGGCCATCAACTCGGCCACATCATCGGGGAAGTGATCGCCGCCACCCATGCCGCGCCGCATGGCACGCATCACCGCCTGATCGCCACCCGGCGCACGGCCCAGCCCCAAATCGATCCGGTCGCCATGGATCGCAGCCAGCGTGCCGAACTGTTCGGCAATCGCCAAAGGCGCGTGATTGGGCAGCATGACCCCGCCTGCACCGATGCGAATATTCTGCGTATGATCCGCCACATGCCCCAGCAAAACCGATGTCGCCGCCGAGGCGATGCCCGGCATGTTGTGATGCTCAGCCATCCAGAAGCGGTGATAACCCTTGGCTTCGGCCAATTGAGCCAATGCAACGGAATTGGCGATGGCGGTGGCGGTGTCTGACCCTTCGGGCACCGGGGCAAGGTCGAGAACTGAATACTGCATGACTGTCTCCTGTGTTGCGCTTGATATAGGCAGGCGCCGCCCCGCCCGGAACCACGGGGGCTGAGAAAAACCAACGACTTGGGCGAAATTTCCGTCGTTCACAATGTTATGTTCTAACGCATGCCAGATATGCGCAAACGGGCCTTGCCGCCCCCCAATGGCGGGCCTATCCGAAGGGCCTTCACAACCTGACCTCGCCAGTCGCAGACAAGCCATGGTCCAACACTAGGCAAATGCCATGAATATCAAACATCTTATCGGGTTCGGCCTTACCGCCGGGCTGCTCTCTTCCGCCGCCTATGCGCAGGACAACATCACCACCGGTTTCGACCCGGTGATCGAAGACCGCGCCATGACCTCCATGATTGGCTGGACCGCAGGCGTCTCTGCCGCCACGCGTTTCAACACGTCGGATGATTTCGATCACCTCGAAAACGAAGTCGAAGGCTTTGTCGAGCTGACCTACGGCGGCTTCCACACCGGCCTCAGCGCAACATCGCTCTACCAAGACCCCACAGATGACGTCGAGTTCGAAGCAAACCTCGGCTATGGCGCGGACTTCGGTCAGGGTCTCAGCTGGGATCTGACCTATGGCTATATCTGGCTGAACGATTCCGAAGACCACAGCGAAGAAATCACCGCGACACTGGGCTTCCCCATCGGTCGTGACGCCTCCGGCGCATTCGCCGTGATCATCGACCCCGACAATGGCGAAAGCGATCAGGAAGTCGCGTTCGAAGCGCCCCTGTCCGAGCGTTGGACCGCCGTTGGCCTCATCGGCAACAGCGACCGCGACGACAACATCTATGCCGAAGCCGGTGCCGTCTATGACTTCGGCGATGGCGTCAGCTTTGAAGCGCTCTACGAAGACACCAACGATGGTGACGGCGTATTGGGCTTCACCGTGAGCTACGAAATCGGCGGCTAAGCCGTCTCAGGATCACGCGATCCTGGATCAGAGGCCGTTGCGGGAAACCGCAGCGGCCTTTTTCATGACCAGCAGCCACACATGCCAGCCCTCAAACGAAAAAGGGCCACCCCTGAGGGCAGCCCTTTCGCAAAGTTGATCGGTAAGCTCAACGCTTGGAGAACTGGAAGCTCCGGCGCGCTTTGGCCTTACCGTATTTCTTCCGCTCGACGACGCGGCTGTCGCGGGTCAGGAAGCCTGCCGCTTTCAGCGCACCGCGCAGGGAGGGATCATAAAGCTGCAGCGCCTTGGAGATGCCGTGCTTGACCGCGCCCGCTTGACCGGACAGACCGCCGCCTTTGACAGTTGCGAATACGTCGAACTGGCCTTCGGTGTTGGTGATGCCGAAAGGCTGCGCGAGGATCAGCTGCTGCACGGGGCGCGCAAAGTATTCGTTCTGCGGCTTGCCGTTGACGATGACCTTGCCGGAGCCGGGCTTGATCCAAACGCGGGCGACCGCGTCTTTACGTTTGCCGGTGGCATAGGCGCGGCCCAGTTCGTCACGAACCGGCTCACGCGGGGTCATTTCGGTTTCGGTGCCCTGCACGCCGCCGATGTTCTCGGTCACGGCTGCTTCGAGACCGTCGAGGGATTTGATTTCGTCAGCCATGCTCATGCACTCCGCGTGTTTTTCTTGTTCAAGGATTTAACATCCAGAACTTCGGGGCTCTGCGCCTCATGGGGGTGATCGCTACCTGCATAGACGCGCAGGTTGGTCATGATCTGGCGGCTCAGGCGGTTGCCGGGCAGCATGCGCTTGACCGCTTGGGTCACAACACGCTCAGGATGCGCGCCCTCAAGGATCTGTGCCTTGGTGCGCGACTTGATGCCACCGGGGTGGCCGGTGTGCCAGTAGAAGTGCTCTTCGCGCTTCTTGCCGGTCATCTGCACCTTGTCGGCGTTGATGACGATCACGTTGTCGCCGCAATCCATATGCGGTGTGAAGGACGGCTTGTGCTTGCCGCGCAGGCGCGTGGCGATGATCGAGGCGAGACGGCCCAGCACGACGCCTTCGGCGTCGATGATGATCCATTTCTTGTCGATATCTGCCGGTGTCGCAGAAAAGGTTTTCATGGATGAATTCCCGTTTAAGGTTGGTCGGAACGAGGAATCCCCGCCCGGTGTCTGATGGAGGGGTTATAACCACCTGCATCGCCGGGTCAAGCGCAGTAATCACGGATTACGTAAGCAAAATCAGATACTTATGATTTAGGTATAATAATACCCCATATTTCTACACGCTGATCTGCTCTGGCGGATTGTCCAAAAGACAGCGCAGCCGCTGCATCGCCGCCTCAAAAGAGCGCAGAGAGACATGGGCGTTCACCGCGATACGCACCGCATGGGGCGCGCGGCCATCGCGCAGGGCGAATTCATCGGCAGAGCGGATCTGCACGCCCTGCGCCTCTGCCGCGCGGCAAAACCCCGCTGCGCGCCAACCCGGCGGCAAGTGCAGCCATAAGAAAGGCACGTCACGCGACCATTGCAATTCATGCCCGCCCAGATGGTTGACCGCGACCTCTACATATTCCGCCAGCCTCTCGCGGATATCTGTGCAAATGCCCTTTAGCCGCGGATCGGTGAGCAGAATCCGCGTCGCCTCGGCCAAGGGGCGGGCAAGGCCGAAGTACCCGTATTCCGCCACCCGCCGCAGGTCCGCCGAGCGTCCCGCCGGAGCCAGCGCAAAGCCGACACGCAGCGCGGGCGTCAACTCTTTCGAGATCGAAGAGACATGCCAGACATGTTCCGGCCAGAGCGAGCGATAGCTCGGCGCGCGGGCAGAGCCCATGCGGTAGCAATCATCCTCCAAAATCTCCAACCCGTGCCGCTTGGCGACCTCCAACAGCGCGCGCCGCCGTTCGAGGCTTGTGTGGCTGCCGGTTGGATTGTGCACTTCAGGTGTGGTGCAAAACACCTGCGCTCCGCTGTCGCGCGCGGCTTTATCCAACGCCTCGGGCAACACGCCGTCTTTGTCCATCGCCACGCCGACCACTTCGGCGCGCAGCACCTCCGCTGCCCGGCGAAACCCGGCGTAGGAGAGGTCTTCGACCAGCATCACCGGCTTTGGCCCCGACAAGATGGCCTGAAGTACCAATACAATCGCACTTTGCCCGCCGTGTGACAGCACAACGTCGCGCTCGCTCAGCGGACCGAGGGACAGATGCGACAGCCAGTCGACCACCGCTTGGCGCACCGGGGCATAGGCATCGCGGGTGGGATAGTTCATCAGGTCTTCGCCCGGCACATCCGCCACCTGCCGCAGGGCGCTACGGATCATTGCCACCTGCCCCATGTCTGGCAAGCGCGGGCTAAAAAGGCTGACCGCATCGGTATCGGAGATCTCTAACTCTTTGATCCAGCTATCTTGTTCGCGATTCCAGACATCTTCGCGAATGGCGGCTTGCGGCGGGGCGACAAAAGTGCCCCGGCCGACCTCGGCCTCCAGCAAACCTTCGTCCGTAAGAATGGTATAGGCCCGCGCCACGGTGCCGGGCGTGATCCCCAACTGCCACGCCAGTTCGCGCACGGGCGGCAGCTTAGCTCCCACGGCCAGCGCACCGGATGTGACCCCCTCGCGGATCGTCAGGGCGACGAGTTTGTACTTCGGTCCCTGCCCTTCGGCGAGGGTTGGCTGCCAAATTGTACCCATTACAATATTCCTGTGGTCAAATTGTATCGCACTTTGTACCCTTGTACCTGTAGACATTCTACACTTTGTGTCAATACAATTTCGCCAATACAAATTCAAGGAGTTCTCCCATGACACAGGCTCGCCCTATCAGCGCCGATGCAATGACATTGATGACATACCGCGCCCTGCCGGTCCCTGCGATGATCGCGCTGCGCTTTGCGGCGGTCGTGACCACATGGGCGGCCCGCCGACGCACCCGCCTCGCGCTTGCAGCGCTAGAGCCGTGGGAGCTTGAAGATGCGGGACTTACACCGGAACAAGCCTCAGCCGAGGCTTCCCGCGTGTTCTGGCAAGCGTGACTTCCCTGTGGCGCTAGCCAGACCTCTTCCTTGGGCCGGGTTTTCCCGGCCCTTTTTTGTAGATAGCCACCAGGTCCGGAATCAAGCCGCAGGCGCCGGGCCATCGCCTGCCCATCCCGGCGGGCTGGCGATTTGGTGAGGCTGGGCGGAAGTCTTAGAAGTCGCATAAGCGCCGCACCATAAAGTGGGACGGATCACCGGTGTGATCGCCACCCCACGGGCAGCCGATGGCCCTTAGCCCTACGCCTTCACCGGCGGAATCGCATAGGTCAGACTCGCCCGCGCCACCGGCTTATCCGACCCTTCCGAATAGATAAGCACATCCGTCACCGACAACTGCCGCCCCAGCTTGAGCAGCTTGGCATGGGCGACCAGCGGCACATCCGCCAGCGGCTTGCGCATGAAATCGATCGAGCAATTCGTCGTCACCGCCAGCGCCTTGGGCCCGATCATCGCAAGCGTCGCAAGATAGGCCGCCACATCCGCCAGCGCGAACATCGACGGGCCCGACACCGTCCCTCCGGGCCGCAGATGGCGGCGGCTGGTCAACAGACGCATGGTGATCTCATTCTCGGCCACGTGATCCACGGCGAAATCATCCGCCACCTGATCAAACACCTCCCGCATGAAGGCTTCCAACGCCTCTGCATCCATCACCACGGCCATACTTGTTCTCCCTGCTTTCCTTGGCGTAACGTTGGCGTGACCAGCTTGGGAGGGCAAGGTGACAATTCTTGACGTTACGGCACAAGGGCCGATCACCCATCTGCGCATGAACGCGCCCGAGCGGCTGAACGCCCTGTCGGACGAAATGCTGGCCACCCTGCACAGCAAACTCGACGCATTGGCCGAAGACCGGCAAACCCGTGTCATTATCCTATCGGGCGCGGGCAAAGCCTTCTGCGCGGGCCACGACCTGCGCCAAATGACCGCCATGCGCCAGGCCGAAGATGGCGGAGCCGCCGCCTTCAAAGACCTCTTCGACCGCTGCGCCGCCCTCATGGCTCGCATCCAAAGCCTGCCCCAGCCCGTCATCGCCCAAGTCCACGGGATCGCCACCGCCGCTGGCTGCCAGCTTGTCGCCACCTGCGACATGGCCATCGCCGCCGAGGACACCCGTTTTGGCGTCAACGGCGTGAACATCGGCCTCTTCTGTTCAACCCCCATGGTCGCCCTGACCCGCAGCATCCCGCGCAAACAGGCGTTTGAGATGCTTACCACCGGGGAATTCATCTCAGCCCCCCGCGCTGCAGAACTGGGCCTGATCAACCGCGCCGTGCCGGGCGACCAACTGGCTGCTGAGACCAACGCCCTCGCCGAAAAGATCGCCGCCAAACTCGGCACCGCCGTCGCCCACGGCAAAGGCGCCTTCTACCAACAGATGCACCTGCCCACCGACCAAGCATACGCCTTCACCGGCGACATCATGGTGCGCAATATGCTTGAGGCAGACACCCGCGAAGGCATCGACGCCTTCTTGGAAAAACGCGCGCCCGACTGGCAGCAGTGATTGTTTCCAAATCCGCGCAACAGTGTTGCCGCGCAGGGGCTGGCAAATCTGGCAAAATCGGGGCACTGTTATATTAGGGTACAGAAACCCTAATGATTTTGGGTCGCCGACGGCGGAAGGTCCCTCCGGGTCAGCCTCTCACTGACCGACCATTCCCGCAGCGGCGACCCCAAAACCATGCCCGGCCAAGCGCGCGTACCGCGATATTTCAGCGCGCATCGGCCCGCCCCCGCTCTTGCCTGTTGCGCGCGAACCCGCCCTGCCCTACATCGCCCCCATGACAGATACATTGCACATCATCGGCGGCGGCATGGCCGGATCAGAGGCTGCTTGGCAAGCGGCGAACGCGGGCGTGGAAGTCGTGATCCACGAGATGCGCCCCAAGGTCGAAACCTTCGCCCACCAAACCGGGCTCTTGGGCGAGATGGTCTGCTCCAACTCCTTCCGCTCGGACGATGACGAGCAAAACGCCGTGGGCCTGCTGCATTGGGAAATGCGCGCCGCCGACGGCCTGATCATGGCCTGCGCCGACAAAAACCGCCTGCCCGCTGGCGGCGCACTGGCAGTAGACCGCGACCCCTTCGCGCAGACCGTCACCGACACGCTGCTCGCACACCCCAACATCTCCGTCGAATACGGCGAGATTTCTGAGCTGCCAAAAGACGGCAAATGGATCATCGCCACGGGCCCGCTGACTTCGGGCGCGCTGGCCGAAGCCATCGCCGCCGAAACAGGTGCCGAAGCGCTCGCCTTTTTCGACGCCATTGCGCCTATCGTCTATTTCGACAGTATCGACATGTCGAAAGCCTGGATGCAGTCGCGCTATGACAAGGGCGAAACCGAAGAAGAGCGCACCGCCTACCTCAACTGTCCAATGGACAAGCAGCAATACGACGATTTCATAGACGCGCTGCTCGAGGCCGACAAAACCGAATTCCGCGAAGGCGAAACGGCGGGCTATTTCGATGGCTGCTTGCCCATTGAAGTCATGGCCGAACGGGGCCGCGAGACCCTGCGTCACGGCCCGATGAAACCGGTTGGCCTGACCAATCCGCACCAGCCCGATATCAAGGCCCATGCCGTTGTGCAGCTGCGCCGGGACAACAAGCTAGGCACGCTTTACAATATCGTCGGCTTCCAGACTAAGATGAAGTACGGCGCGCAAACGAATGTTTTTAAACGCATTCCGGGGCTTGAGAACGCGCGTTTTGCGCGTCTCGGCGGCATACACCGCAACTCGTTCATCAACTCGCCCACGTTGCTTGACGACCAAATGCGCCTGCGCAGCCGCGACAATATCCGCTTTGCCGGGCAGATCACTGGCGTCGAAGGCTATGTCGAAAGCGCCGCGATGGGCCTGCTCGCGGGTCGCATGGCCGCGGCTGAGATCAAGGGCGGCAGCCTGCCAACCCCGCCCGACAGCACCGCCATGGGCGCGCTGATCACCCACATCACCGGCGGGGCGGATGCAAAAACCTTTCAGCCGATGAACGTGAACTTCGGCCTGTTTCCGCCTGTCGAAGGGCTTAAATCGGGCCGTCGCGGCCGCAAGGACCGCTACAAAGCCTATACCGACCGCGCCAAGGCAGATTGGAAGACATGGCTTGATCAAGGTTAACCTGCCCCGGGTTAACACTGGATCCTCCTGCCCATCCCCCATATCCTAGGGGAATGACAAAACATTATTTCGACAAAGCCTACGCGGCGCGGGACACGCAGGTGATCCGCAGCCTCTATGACGAATGGGCGGGCAGCTACGACGAGGATATCAAAGCGCAGGGCTATGCCACGCCCGACCGCGCCGCTGCCACGCTCGCTGAATTTCTGGACAACAAAAACGCCCCGATCTTCGATATCGGCTGCGGCACAGGGCTGTCTGGCGCGGCCCTGAAACAAGCGGGTTTCACCACCATCGACGGCGGCGATGTTTCCGCCGCCATGCTGGCAGAGGCTCGAAATAAAGATATATACCGCAATCTGTTAGAGCTCGAAGTTGACGCCCCTCTCCCCTTCGCGCCCGGCAGCTATGAGGCGATCAGCGCCATCGGCGTGATCGGCCCCGGAGCCGCGCCGATCACATTGTTTGACACGTTGATGCATGGATTAGAAAAGGGCGGTAAGATTCTGTTTTCGCTCAACGAAAAAGCGCTCGAAGATCGCGGCGCCTTGGGCATGATCCATGAGTGGACCGACTGCGGCGCGGCGATCCTGCTCTTTGCAGAGGAAGGCCCGCACCTGCCCGGCATCGACTTGAAGTCTACCGTCTATCTGATTGAAAAGAATTGACACTTACCACCAGATTTGCCCCATCCCCGACCGGTCCGCTGCACCTTGGCCACGCCTATTCGGCACTCTTGGCCCATGATCTGGCCAAGGCAGCGGGGGGAAAGTTTCTGCTGCGGATCGAAGATATCGACCAATCCCGCGCACGACCCAAGTGGGAGGCGCAGATCTACGAAGATCTCGCATGGCTTGGTATTGACTGGCCGCAGCCTGTGATGCGCCAATCCGACAGAATGGCGACCTATCGCGGCGCCCTTGATGACCTCCGGGCGCGCGGCTTGCTCTATGCTTGCACCTGCAACCGCCGCGACATCGCCGCCGCCACCAGCGCCCCGCAGGAGGGCGCAGAGCCCGTCTATGGCCCCGACGGCCTGATTTACCCCGGCACCTGCCGTGACGCTGGCCATCCAAAAGCCTCCGGCGCGCTGCGGCTTGATATGCGTAAAGCCATGGCTTCACTGGGAAATCGCACACTAAGCTTCACCGAAAACGGTCATGGCCCGAAGGCAGAAACCGGCCCGATCACCTTCTCCCCGGATGAGCTTATCGCCACGGTCGGTGATGTGGTCTTGGCCCGGCGCGACATGGGCACGTCCTACCACCTTTCCGTGGTGCTTGACGATGCCGCACAGGGAATCACGCTTGTCCCGCGCGGGGCCGACCTTTTTGCGGCGACCTATATCCATGTTGTGCTGCAGGCTTTGCTCGACCTGCCAACGCCGCATTATCACCATCACCGACTGATCCGGGATGAGGGCGGCAAACGGCTCGCCAAACGCGATGACGCCCGCGCCATCGCGCTCTACCGTGAGAATGGAATGACGCCCGAAGATATTCGTTCTATGGTCGGGCTTTAGCGCGCGGCCTTAATCCACCGGCTTCATAAGTTCGACTTCTTCACCATCCTGAATCCCGGTGTAAAAGCAACTGCGCCGCCCAGTGTGACAGGCGGGACCGGTCTGGTCCACAAGCACCAACAGGCAATCGCGGTCGCAATCGATCCGCATCTCAACCAGTTTTTGCACATGGCCACTGGTTTCGCCCTTTACCCAGAACGCCTGCCGCGAGCGGCTCCAATAGGTGACCTTGCCCGTCTCAAGGCTGCGCGCGATGCTCTCTGCGCTCATCCACGCCAGCATCAGCACCTCATGTGTCTCCGCGTCCTGCGCGATGGCGGGGATCAGGCCCGCTTCGTTGAACTGAAGGCTTGCAGGATCGAAAGTCATCGGGCACCTCGTGGAAATATTTGCATCTGTCTCTGCGGCGCTTATGTAGGGTTTCAGCACGAAAAGGAACAGCCCATGTCGGATGAGACGGACCTCATCAAGCTCTACTCCGCGCGCATCTTGGCGCTTACCGCAGAGATCCCGCATCTGGGCCGGATGGAGGCCCCGCAGGCCAGCGTGAAGCGCCGCTCGCCGCTGTGCGGGTCGACCGTGACGGTTGATGTGCGCGTTGAGGAAGGCCGTCTGGCCGAGATGAAACAGGACGTGAAAGCCTGCGCCTTGGGGCAAGCGGCTGCGGCCGTTGTGGGCGGTGCCGCGCCCGGTGCCTCGCTCACGCAGATCACCACTGCCCGCGATCAACTGCGCGCCATGCTTAAGGGCGAAGGGCCAGTGCCGGACGCTCCCTTTGACGGTTTCGAAGTGCTAACCCCTGCCTCGGCCTATAAAAACCGCCATGCTTCCATCATGCTGAGCATCGAGGCGCTGACAGAGGCGATGCAACAGGCCGAAGCCCCAGCGGAAGCTGGCGAGCGTTAAGCGCAGCCTGCCGCAGCCCACCTCCCCCAATATTTAACAAAAAAAACGCCGCACATCCTGCAAAGGATGGCGGCGTAAGTCGGCGTACCTCATGTGGGACCCGCTTTGCCGAAACCCGACGCGAACAGGCATGTCGGAGCATCAAATTGGGACGGATGCAGCGGCAAAACGGCATGAGAGCCTTGGCAGAACTCAGATAAAGGCGGGTAGATGCAGACCGACCACCAGCATCACGATCAAAGCGGCGGCCCCTGCTGCATCTTGCAGCAACGTGGCCTGTGATCTGAGGGCGATAGATTTCAGGGCAGTGTAAGTCATCATCAGTACCTCCTTATCTTTGTTGCTCCTTTGTTCTCATTTCTACCCGCCGGTGTAAAGAACTTTCTGAGAACATTCGCGAACATAAAGAGGTTGGCGGCACTAACCCACTGTTATCAAACGGATCGCCTCGTCCTGCCGCATGAGCCATAGCAGCAGCCTTACCGCCCTGCCGCGCGGCCCTTCGAGGGTGGGATCATCAACCAAAAGCTTTCGGGCGTCCGATTGCGCCACCGCCATCAGGCCCGCCTGACGCTCCAGATCGGCCACGCGAAAGCGCGGCACGCCCGATTGCGCGGTGCCGATAAGATCGCCCGTGCCGCGCATTTTCAGATCGGTTTCGGCAATGACGAAACCGTCTTCGGATTCGCGCAGCACTTCAAGCCGTTGCCGGCCCGTATCGCTGAGGGGGGCTTGATACATCAAAAGACAGGTCGACGCCCCGGTGCCCCGCCCAACACGGCCGCGCAACTGGTGCAACTGCGCAAGGCCGAAAATCTCGGCCCGTTCCACCACCATGATCGTCGCATTGGGCACGTCCACGCCGACTTCGATCACCGTGGTGGCCACCAGCACCTTGGTTTCTCCCGCTTGGAAGGCACGCATCGCCGCGTCTTTTTCGGCGGGCGGCATCTGCCCATGGACCAAGCCCACAACCCCTTCGCCCAACGCCGCGCGGAGCCGTTTGAACCGGTCTTCCGCCGCCGTCAGATCGCTGACTTCGCTTTCTTCCACCAGCGGGCAAACCCAGTAGCATTGCCGCCCTTCGCTGATGGCGTGACGCATCCGGTCGATGACCTCATCCATCCGTGAGGTCGAGACCAGCGCCGTGCGAATGGGCTGTCGACCGGGCGGCTTTTCGTCGAGGATGGAGGCATCCATATCGCCGTATTGCGCCAGCGCCAGACTGCGCGGGATCGGTGTGGCGGTCATCACCAGCACATCGGCCAGCCGCCCCTTGCGGCCCAATTCCAACCGCTGCCGCACGCCAAAACGGTGCTGTTCGTCGACCACCGCAAGGCGCAAATCGGCAAAGCTCACATCCGCCTGAAACACTGCATGGGTGCCGACGAGGATCTGGATGTCGCCACGTTCCAGCGCCGCGAGTTTGGCCCGCCGCTCGCCTCCCTTGTCGCGCCCGGTGAGGAGTTCCAGCACCACGCCCGCCTGTTCCGCCAGCGGTTGCAGCCCCATAAGGTGCTGACGCGCAAGGATTTCCGTCGGCGCCATCAGCACCGCTTGCCCGCCCGCCTCAACGGCGCGCAAAAGCGCCATGAAGGCGACCAGCGTCTTGCCTGCCCCCACATCGCCCTGCAACAGCCGGTTCATGCGGGTCTCGCGGCCCATGTCGGCGGTGATCTCTTCGACGGCGCGCTGCTGTGCGCCGGTGGGCCGATAGGGCAAGGAAGACAACACCCGTTCTTGCAACCGCCCGTCGCCGCGGTTCGCCCGCCCCATCTTGCGCCGCTCATTCTGCCGCGCCAAGGCGAGGGTCACTTGATGGGCAAAAAGCTCATCATAGGCCAGCCGCTCCCGCGCCGAGGCCGTGGCGGTGAGGTCTTGCGCGTTCTGCGGGTCATGCGCCGCCTCTGCGGCGGCGGCGAAATTGGGCCAAGCGGCCTGCGCCACCTGCCCCGGATCGGCCCATTCCGCCACCTTCGGCAGCCGTTTCAACGCGCCTCGGGTGGCCTTGTACATCACCTTTTGGGTCAGCCCGGAGGTGAGCGGATAGACCGGCTCAAAGTCAGGAATATCGCCCGATTGGTCTTCCGGCACGGCGAAGTCCGGGTGGACCATCTGCGCCATCCCGTCAAAAAACTCCACCCGGCCCGAAACGATGCGGCGGCTGCCTTCGGGCAGTTGCCGCTGCCAATAGTCGCCGCGCGCGTGGAAATAGACCAGTTGGAAACTGGTCTGCGCGTCCTCGACCGTGATGCGGTAAGCGCCGCCTTTGCTGCGTGCCGGACGGTGTGCGCCGATGGTAACGGCCACGGTGAGTGTCGCAGGCAGATGCGCGTCTTTCACACTGTCGCGCAGACGGCGGTCGATACCGGAGTGCGGCAGGGTAAAGATCAGATCGCGCGGCGCTTGGATGCCCATTTGGCCCAGCAATTGCGCTGTCTTTGGCCCCACCCCTTCGAGCGTTTCGAGCCCCGCAAAAAGCGGGAAAAGCTGTTCCGGTCTGCCGCTCATTTGCCTTCGATCAAGGCGAGCCAGCCATCTTCATCCATCGTCTCGACCCCCAGATCGGCGGCCTTCTTGGCCTTGGACCCCGCCCCCGGCCCGGCGACCAAGATATCGGTTTTGCCGCTGACCGAGCCCGAGACCTTGGCCCCCAAACGCTCCGCCCGGGCCTTGGCCTCGGCCCGGCTCATCTTCTCCAAAGTGCCGGTAAAGACGACGGTCTTGCCTGCGACGGGGCTGCCTTCGGTGTCGGGGCGTTCCGCCGGGATCACGGTCAGATGCGCCACCAACCGGTCGATTGAGGCGCGCTCTGCCTCTTGCGCAAAGGCCGAAACCAGCGAACCCGCCATGACGCTGCCGACGCCATCGACGCCAATCAGATCATCCCAAGCGGGGCCGTCGAGCCCGCGCGCCTCGGCCATGGCGGCCTCAAAACTGTCCCAATCGCCGTAGTGCAGCGCGATCAGGCTCGACGCCGCCTCGCCAACATGGCGAATACCTAGGGCAAAAATCAGACGCGCCATCGGTATTTCACGGCGATCTTCGATGGCCTGAAACAGGTTGTCCGCCGATTTCGGCCCCCAGCCTTCGCGGTTTTTCAACTGCTGCACGCCGCTGCCGAAACGCTCTTTCAAGGTGAAAATATCCGCAGGCTCCGCGATCCAACCGTCATGGTAAAACTGTTCGACCTGTTTGGCCCCCAGACCGTCGATATCAAATGCCTTGCGGCTGACGAAATGGATAAGCTTTTCAACGGCCTGCGCCGGGCAGATCAGCCCGCCGGTGCAGCGCCGCACCGCATCGCCCGGCTCCCGGATCGCATCCGAACCGCATTCCGGGCAGGTGGTGGGATAGACAAAGGCTTCGGCATCTGTGGGACGTTTCGACAAATCCACGTCGGCCACTTTGGGGATCACATCGCCCGCGCGGTAAATCTGCACCCAATCGCCCACGCGCACGTCCTTGCCGCCGCGGATTTCGGCGCCCTTGCTGTCGAGGCCTTTGATGTAATCTTCGTTGTGCAGCGTCGCGTTGGAGACGACGACCCCGCCCACAGTAACCGGCTGCAACCGCGCCACGGGCGACAAGGCACCGGTGCGTCCAACTTGAATGTCGATCCCCTCAAGCCGGGTCCACGCCAATTCGGCGGCGAATTTATGGGCCACGGCCCACCGCGGCGTGGTGGAGCGAAAGCCAAGCCGTTCCTGAAGCGCGAGGTCGTCGACCTTGTAGACCACGCCATCGATGTCATAGCCCAGCGTGGCGCGCTGCGCTTCGATCTGTTCGTAATGGGCGACCATATCGCTTGGCCCGTCACAAAGTGCGGTCAGAGGGTTGGTCGAAAACCCCAGTTCCGCCAATCGGTCAATCACGCCCTGCTGCGTTTCGGCCAAGGGTTCCGAGAGC
The DNA here is from genome assembly GCF_025142135.1 of Sulfitobacter sp. W002. Taxonomy (NCBI): domain Bacteria; kingdom Pseudomonadati; phylum Pseudomonadota; class Alphaproteobacteria; order Rhodobacterales; family Roseobacteraceae; genus Sulfitobacter; species Sulfitobacter sp. W002. The sequence continues at coordinate 2,125,710 of NZ_CP081126.1, forward strand.
GCACCCCAAGCATAGGCGAAAAACTGCAATGGCCGGGCGCGGGTAATCTCTGCGTCGAGCTGCCGCAGAGAGCCGGCGGCGGCATTGCGCGGGTTGGCAAAGGTCTTGCCGCCCCTTTCGGCCTGTCGCGCGTTCAGTGCCGCGAAATCGGCGTGGCTCATATAGACTTCGCCGCGCACCTCCAGCAGGTCCGGCGCGTTCTTTAACTCTTGCGGGATGTTTTCAATGGTGCGGGCGTTGGCGGTGACATTTTCGCCCACCGCGCCATCGCCCCGCGTGGCGGCCTGCACCAGCACACCCTTTTCATAGCGCAGGGACAGCGACAGCCCGTCAATCTTGGGCTCGGCCGTATAGGCCAGCGGCGCATCCGACCCCAGCCCAAGGTATTTGCGAATCCGGACGTCGAACTCAGTGACTTCCTCGTCGTCAAAGGCATTGGCGAGCGAGAGCATCGGCACCGCATGTCGCACTTTGCCGAACCCTTCGGCGACCGGCGCGCCGACTTGCTCTGACGGGCTGTCAGCGCGCTTGAGGTCGGGGAAGCGCGCTTCGATCGCGGCATTGCGCCGCTTCAGCGCGTCATATTCCGCGTCGGAAATTTCTGGTGCATCTTCCGTATGATAGGCGGTGTTCGCCGCGTTCAGCACCTCGGCCAGCCGGGCCAGTTCCGTCTCTGCCTGCGCTTTGGTCAGCGCTTCAACCTCGATCTGGGATGTCACGATCTGCCCCCGATATTGTCACCTGTGGCTTAGATAGGTGGCGATCAGGGGCAGGTCTAGCGATTTCAGGTCCGGTTGATGGCAGATCAGGCGCTGGCGGCCAGATCCATCTGCGCCGGTTCGGGATCGCGCAGCACATAGCCCCGGCCCCAGACGGTTTCGATATAGCTCTCTCCGCCCGTGGCTTGGCTGAGCTTTTTGCGCAGCTTGCAGATAAAGACATCGATGATCTTCAGTTCAGGCTCATCCATGCCGCCATAGAGGTGGTTGAGAAACATCTCTTTGGTCAGGGTCGTGCCCTTGCGCAGGCTCAGCAGTTCCAGCATCTGATATTCCTTACCGGTCAAATGCACGGGGCTGTCGTTGACACTGACGGTCTTGGCATCAAGGTTCACGGCGACTTGCCCCGTCTCAATTACGGACTGGGAATGGCCCTTGGAACGGCGGATGATGGCGTGGATCCGGGCCACCAATTCTTCGCGGTGGAACGGTTTGGTCAAATAATCGTCGGCACCGAATCCAAATCCCCTGAGTTTGTTTTCCGTGTCATCGGAGCCCGACAGGATCAAGATCGGCGTGTCAATCCGCGCAAGCCGCAGTTGGCGCAGCACATCATGGCCGTTCATATCCGGCAGATCGAGGTCGAGCAGGATCAAATCATAGTCATAGAGCTTGGCCAGATCGATTCCCTCTTCGCCTAGGTCGGTGGCATAGACGTTAAGATTCGCATGGGTCAGCATGAGTTCAATACTGCGAGAGGTCGTCGGGTCATCTTCAACTAACAATACACGCATTCGGTTTCTCCGGCTCATCTAGGACGATTGGCTAATCTTGAGCAAAAAAGGTTAACTACCCGTTACCGATACTAGATAGGCTAGCTTAACAACTTAAAGTTGTCTATACTTTTTCAAGGCAGTGGCCTTCAGCGCGGCCTCCCCATGCTCTGTAACCGCATGTAACCATTCCATAAATTCATCATCACTAATGCCATAACGCTCCAGCGCTTCGGATTGGGTGATCAGCCCATAGACCACCCCCCGCACCACCGCTGCCTTGCGCGAAGCGACCCACCTTCGCGTATCTGCCCCAGGCAAATCTGCGCGTGACATCACGCTCCCGTCAGCGAGGGTAACAGACCGTGGCCCATCGACTTTTTTCAGGTACATCGCATCATCCGCCATTGTTCTGGCGGCCAATAACCCCCATCTGCCTTAACGCGGCGTGAAGCCTGCCCTTGTGACTAGGTAGGATTTTCCTATATTCGCGCACAAACTCCGGAGAGACCCATGGCCCTTGATCAGACACCGCCGCTTAATTCGCTTGGCTTTGCCAAGGCGCCAGCCGATACGCGCGTCGTCGTGGCGATGTCGGGTGGTGTGGACAGTTCCGTCGTGGCGGCCATGCTCAAGGACGAAGGCTATGACGTCGTCGGCGTCACCCTGCAGCTTTACGACCACGGCGCGGCGCTGGCCAAGAAAGGTGCCTGCTGCGCGGGTGTCGACATTCAGGATGCCCGCCGCGTGGCCGAGGAAATGGGCTTTCCACATTACGTGTTGGACTATGAAAACGTCTTCAAGGACGCCGTAATCGACGAGTTCGCCGACAGCTACCTTGGCGGTGCCACGCCCGTGCCCTGCATCCGCTGCAACGAGCGGGTCAAGTTCAAAGACTTGCTGGAAACCGCCAAGGACTTGGAGGCCGACTGCATGGCCACCGGTCACTATATCCAGCGCAAGATGGGCGAAAACGGGCCAGAGCTTCACGCCGCCGCCGATGGCAACCGCGACCAGAGCTATTTCCTGTTCTCCACCACCGAAGAGCAGCTTTCCTATCTGCGCTTCCCGCTGGGCCATCTGCCCAGCAAGGACGACACCCGCAAGCTGGCGGCGAAATACGGGCTGGAAGTCGCGGACAAACCTGACAGTCAGGATATCTGTTTCGTCCCCAATGGCGACTATGCCGCGGTGATCCGCAAACTACGCCCCGAGGCTGCCGATCCGGGCAATATCGTCGATACCGAAGGCAATGTGCTGGCGAAACATGAGGGTGTGATCCACTACACCATCGGTCAGCGTCGCGGCTTGGGCATCGGCGGTCTAGCCGACCCGCTTTATGTGGTGAGGTTGGATGCCGAGCGCAAAGAGGTCGTCGTTGGCCCTAAATCCATGCTCGCCACCCGCAAGATCCCGGTGCGAGAGATCAACTGGTTGGGCGATGAGCCCCTGACCTCGCGCCCGGAGTGGCACGTCGCCGTGCGCGTGCGCTCCACCCGTCCGCCGCGCGATGCGATCCTGCGCCCGATCAGTGCGACCGAGGCCGAGGTTGAACTGCTGACTGCCGAGGAAGGTGTGTCGCCGGGTCAGGCTTGTGTGTTCTATGACCCTGAAAGCACGCGCATCTTTGGCGGCGGCTGGATCCACCGAGGCTAAGCCTCCCTACAGCCGCGCCAAAACCGCGCGCGCGGCCCGTAGGCCCGGCGCCTCGCCACCCTGCCCTAAGCGTTGCATCGTCAACGCCATCGCGTCCTTTTGCGCGCCGGGTGCCCGCAACACCTGCAAAACGCCTTCGGCAATGGGTCCGGGGCGGCAATTTGCGCCGATGAATTCCGGCACCACGCGGGTTTCCGAGACGAGATTAACCAGCGTCACCGTATCCACCCGCAGCATCCGCCCGATAATCTGACGGCTGATCCAATTCATGTCATAGGCGATGACCGTTGGCGTGTTCACCGCGGCCAGTTCCAGAGACACGGTGCCCGAGGCCGCCAGCGCCACATCCGCCGCGCGGAAGGCGGCGCGTTTGGTGGCGGTGAACTCTTCTGACGCCGTATCCCGCGGGTCCAGCACCAGCGGGTTGCCCGCCCAATTGCGCGTCACCTGTTTGACCAATGCCGCCACCGGACTGGCCGCTGGCACCACGACGCGCAAGGCCGGCTCCGCCTCGACCAGCCGCGCGACGACCTGCTGGAACACTGGCGCCAGCCGCGTGACCTCGCCCCGGCGCGAGCCGGGCAACGCCAGCAACAGCGGTGCATCGGCAAGACGGTGCTCGGCGCGGAAGGCCGCAGCGGCGGCGTCATCGGCCACAGGCTCGGCCACCACCGGGTGCCCCACGAAATCACAGGCCATGCCCGCCGCTTCCATATAGGGCGGCTCGAAGGGGAACAGCGCCAACACATGATCGACAGATCGGGCCATCTTCTCTGCCCGGCCGGGGCGCCATGCCCAGACGGTCGGGGCGACGTAATGCACTGTTCGGATGTTAGATTTCTCTTTCACCTTCCGCGCCACGCGCAGGGAAAAATCGGGGCTGTCGATGGTGATGAGCACATCTGGCTTGGTCTCAACCACCGCCTGTGCCGTCTCATTGATCCGGGCCATCAGCGCGCGGTATTTTGGCAGGATTTCGGCCAAGCCCATGACGCTCAGCTCGTCCATGTCGAACCGGCTTTTCAGCCCCTCCGCCATCATCATTGGCCCGCCGATGCCGTCAAAGGTCACTTCAGGACAAAGCTCTTTCAGCCCCGCCATCAGCGCGCCGCCCAACCGGTCGCCCGAAGGTTCGCCTGCCAGAATGAACACTCTCATGTCGCGTCTTCCTCTCGGACCCAAAGCACCAGACCGAGCTCATCGGCCAGCGCCCCGCAGACGTCACGCTCTAGCAAGATCACGCCGCCAGCCTTGACCACCACGCCCACCAGCCCCGCCCCATGCGCGGCGCGCAACGTATCGGGGCCGATGGTGGGCAAATCAATCTCGCGGATTTGGCCAGTTTTCGGACCTTTGCAGAGCACCGCTCGCGCCCCGCGCACCGCTTCCGGCAAAGTCGCGAGCAAATGATCCGTGCCGCCGATTGTTTCGACCCCATACACCTGCTCACGCCCAATCACGCAGGCCTGTCCGATGTCGAGTGTCGCCAAGCCATCCAGCACGGCAGCACCACGCGCGGCATCCCGGCGCATCTGTTCATCGGGCAACTCCCGCGACAGCACTCCGCTGTCGGCCAGCAAGTCGGGCACCAGTTCATCGGCCCCGACCACCCGTAGGCCATGATCTTCGAAAATCGTCTTAATCACCTCAAGCGCGCCATTGTCGCCCGCGGCCAGCGCCTCTTTGAACTGCGGCACCAAAGGTGCTGTGCGGATATCCAGCTTTGCAGGGTCCAGCGTGGGCCTGTCTATTGCCCCGCATAGACACACGTCCCGAATACCCACGCCCAAAAGATGCGCCAGAAGGCTGCCCAAGGTCTCCAAACGAAAGGTCAGATCGGGCTTCAACCCATCAGGCGCGCAGCCCTCATAGGCGCAGACCAAAGGCGGCTCGGCCTGCGCCGCCGCCACCCGTGCGGGCAAGCCGCCGCGTCCGGCGATCAGCGCAAGGCTCATTTCGGCGTCAGGAAATGGCGGCCCGTGTCGGCCATGACAAAATCGACGATCTGGCGGACGTAATCGCTTTGGGTTTCGTCCCCCAAACGCCGCGCCCGGTCCGAGAATGTCCCCTCGCCTTGGGCCAACATCTGAAACGCTGCCCGCAGCGCCGTGATGTCGCTCCGCGCCACGCCCGCGCGTTTCAGCCCGACAAGGTTCAACCCGTCCAGATCACCGCGCGGCGCTTGCACAAGCCCGTAGGGGATCACGTCATTGGTTACCATGGTCACCGCGCCAATGATCGCGCCTTGGCCGATGCGGACCCATTGATGGATGCCCGAAAGCCCGCCAATGATCACGTCATCTTCGAGCACGCAATGCCCCGCGACGGCGGCGTTGTTCACCACAATCACACGGTTGCCGACGATGGCGTCATGGGCGATGTGACAGCCCGCCATGAACAGTCCGTCGTCACCCACGCGCGTCACACCACCACCGCCTTCGGTGCCGCAGTTCATCGTGACATGTTCGCGGATGCGGTTGCGTTCGCCTATGACCAGACGGCTGGCTTCGCCCTTGAACTTCAAATCCTGCGGAATCTCACCGATCACCGCGAAAGGAAAGATCACCGTGCCCGCGCCGACCTCGGTCTGGCCGGTAATGACGACATGGGATTTCAACTCCACATCCGCCTTCAACACGACCTCAGGCCCGACGACGCAAAAGGGGCCGACGCGCGCCGAAGGGTCGATCTGCGCCCCCTCTTCGATCACGGCACTGGGGTGGATATTGCTCATGCTGCGTCCTGTGGCAGGTCCAGCATCGCCATGAACTCGGCCTCGGCGGCCATTTCGCCCTCGACCGTGGCAACACCGCCGAATTTCCAGATTTTCGCACCCGGCTTGCCGCGCAGGGTTGTGAGATCCATCCGCAGCACATCGCCGGGGCCAACCTTGCGGCGGAACTTACATTTGTCGATCGACATGAAATAGATCAGCATGTCGCGGTCCTGCATGCCAAGGGCGGTGCCCACCATCACGCCTGCTGTCTGCGCCATCGCTTCGACAATGGTGACGCCCGGCATGATCGGGGTGCCGGGGAAATGGCCTTGAAAATGCGGCTCGTTCATGGTGACGTTTTTGTAGCCGACAGCACTCTCGGTGCCCTTGATCTCTTCGACCTTGTCGACCAGCAAAAAGGGATAGCGGTGCGGCAGGATGCGCTGGATCAACTGGATATCGGCGCGCAGCAGCTCTTCGGTCATGGACTGTCCTTTGTCTCAGAAGGTTGCTGAATGGCTACCAATTCAGGCGGCTGGGGGCAAGCATCCCCGCGGAGCGCGCGGATCAATCGGCGTCGGTCAGCCCGGTTCCGATCGCCTCATCCAGCAGGGCAATCGCCTCATCCGTGACCTCAATCACCGAGGAAGAAACAAAGACCCGCCGCCGCTCAAGAATGACCGCCGCATCGGAATTGCGCATCAACTGCTCAAGCACCGGGGCCGCGGCAGACAGGAACCGCTCCCGCTCAAGATCCAACGCCTCGCTTAGCGCCCGGTTTTTCGCCGCCTGCTCTGCCCTAGTGCGCTGGACCTTCTCGTCAAAGGCATCGGCCAGCAGCCGGAACTGAGCGGGCTTCATCTGCGACCGTTTTTCGGTGAGTTCGCGTTCTTCCGCCTCTAGCGCCGCCTCAATCTCGCGGTTTTCGGTGGCCAGCTGCTCACTCTCGGCTTCGATCTCGCGGGTGACGCGCTGGCCAAAGGCACTGTCGCGGAACAGACGCTCGGAATCGATGGTCAGCACGGGGCTGATCACACCGCCCCGCGCGGGGGCTGGCGTGTTTGTTTGCGGCTCTGCCACAGGGGCCTGCTGCGCGAGGCCGGGGGTGACCCCGGCCAGCATCATCACCAAGGGGATGAGAGCGCGGCGCATGGGCTTAGAACGTGGTCCGCAGCGTGACCTCAAAGCTTTGCTCTTTGTCAAAGCTCTCTTTCTTCAGCGCGTCGGAGACGTTGAACTGAAGCGGGCCAAGTGGCGTGTCCCAGAAGACCGAGACGCCGATCACGTGACGGAAAGAGCCGCCTTCGCCGACGATGGTGCCGCCCGTGGTGTCAACATCGCTCAGATCCCACAGGTTGCCCACGTCATAGAAGACACCACCGGAGATGCCATATTCCTCGGGCAGCCCCAGCGGGAACTCCGCCTCGAAACGGGCCACGGCAAAGAGGTTGCCGCCAAGCGCGTCATCCACACCGTTGCTTTGATCGCGCGGACCGATGCCGCCCGGCTCAAAGCCGCGCATGATCGACGGGCCAAGGATGAAGCGGTCAACCGCACGGTTGGTGCCGCCGTTCCATGCCAGCGCACCGCCCTCAAGCGTGGCGCGAAGGGTCACTTCCTCGTTAAAGATGCGCTTTTCGCCCGCGATCTTGGCAGTCGTCTTGATAAACTCGTTATCCCCACCAAGCCCGGCAAAGTCCTGACCGAACTCGAACAGAATGCCCTGTGTCGGGTCCAGCCCGGTGCGGCGGGTGTCATAGGTGTAGGTGTAGCCGAGGGAGGAAGAGAACAACGCGCCTTCCGCGATTTCATTCGCGATGGTGGCGCTGTTATCCTCATCATCACGCTCCAGCATCTCGATCCCTTCGAGTGTATAGCGCGTCGACAGGCGGCCATTCTCGCTGACCGGGAAGGTCAGGCTGGGCTGGAACACCAGACGTTCGGTGTCATAGCTGGTGTAAGACGAATTGGTTTCCGCATAATCAAGCTTGAGACCAAGCGCCACGTCACGCCCCAAAAAGCGCGGCTCGACAAAGGTCACGCCATAGCGCGTGGCATCTTCGGCGGTGGAGATCGACAGGTTCAGCCGCTGGCCGCGCCCGAGGAAGTTTTCCTCCTGAAAGCTGACCGCCACCCCAAAACCATCGTTGTTCGAAAAGGAGCCGCCGAAGTTCAGCGAGCCTGTGGGCTTCTCTTCAACGTCCACATCGATCACGACCTGCTCGGGGCTGGAGCCTTGGCGGGCGTTGACCTCTGCCGTTTCGAAATACTGCAGCGCGCGGATACGTTCTGCCGCTTGGCGAATTTCGCGCGGGTTGAACGGGTCACCCTCGACGCTGTCAAACTCGCGGCGGATCACCCGGTCAAGCGTCGTGGTGTTGCCTTCGATGTCAATCCGCTCAACAAAGATACGCTCGCCACGGGACAGCTTGTAGGTCACGTTGAGCGACAGATCACGGTCGTTGCGGTCAATCACCGGCTCGACCCGCAGGAAATCGACGCCATCGCGGATCGCTTGGCGCTCGATCCGGGCGATGTCATTCTCGATCAAAGTGGGCGAGTAGATCACGCCGGGGCGGATTTTGAGCAGGTCACGGTACACGGCGGCGTTCAGCCCCGGCACTTCGGACTCGACCGACACGTTGCCGAAACGGAACTGCTGCCCCTCGGTGATGTTATAGGCCACGAAGACGCCATCGCGCTCTTCGGTCAGCTCGGCGTTGACGGCCTCGGTGCGCATGTCGACATAGCCGCGCGAGAGGTAGAAATCCCGCAGCATCTGCTTGTCGGCCTCAACCCGGCCTTCGACATAGGTGTCCCGTTTGACCAAACGGCGGAACAGACCCGCCTGTTTGGTGTCCAGCACGCGGCGCAGACGCCGGTCGGAATAGACCCGGTTGCCGACAAAGCTCAGACGCTCGATCTCGACGTTGTCGCCTTCGAAAATCTCGAACACCAGATCGACGCGGTTCTGGTCGCGGCGGATGATGCGCGGCTGCACGCGGGCCGACAGACGGCCTTCGTTGCTATAAGCCTCGGCGATGGCGGCGGCGTCTTGCTCGGCTTGGCTGGGGTTGAACACCCGCCGCTCGGTCGAGCCGATGAGTTCGGCCAGCATCTCATCCTTGATGCGGCGGTTGCCTTCAAAGCTGACGCGGTTCAGCGTCGGCAGTTCCACCACCGTGATGACCAGCGTGTTGCCCTGCGGCTCAAGCGAGACGGATTCGAACAGGCCCGAGTTTTGCAGGTTCTGATAGGCGTCGTTCAACTGACCGCCCGACACCGCCTGCCCGCGCCCGATACCGGCCCGGCGCAGAATCGCGCTGTCGCCGATCCGCTCATTGCCGTCGATGACGACTGTGTTGAACTGATATTGCTGCGCCTGCGCTTGGCTGCCCGGCACGAGCCAGGCCACGGACAACATGACACAAAGCGATGCCCCCCGAAGGGTCTTGCCGACATTGCTGCGCTGTGCCCACTCGACGGGCATTCTGCCCTCGTTCCTCAGTCCCATTACACCGACCCGTTTTTTTACGACATTGTTGTCAACCTGACTACGCAGGTTAACGGGGTTTGTCAAAAGCAACGGCTGAGAAAATATACCATATCATGCGGCAAGTTGGGCCAGAATGACATCATGAGCCAAGATCGTGCAGAAGCACCCGATAAGGCACTCTATCACGCACTGGCAGGCATTCAGAGAGAGGCGACAAAGGCCCCGGCAGAAAGCGCCGTGGCAATGGCCGCGGCAAAGAACGCACGGTCCCAATTAAGGTCCAAAAGCAGGCTGAGGCCGCGGTATGATCCTTGTAACACGTGCATCATGGGTTCCTTCTTGCTGAAAGATGACCATAGCCAAGGATTGCGGCACGATTTTGTTCAATTAAGGCCATTTCAAGGCATTACGCCCTGCCCGTAAGGGCAAGGCGCAGGTTGTCTTTCACTCTCAGCGGCGCCGCCCGGCCCTATGGGCAGAACAAGTCGTTCCCAAGCGCAAAGAGCATCAAGGTCAGCACCAAGGCGATGCCCATGGTCATCAAAATTCGCAGCGCGCCATCGCTGGGCGGCTTACCGGTCACGGCCTCATAGGCGTAAAATACCAGATGCCCGCCGTCCAAGGCCGGGATCGGAAAGAGGTTCAGCAGACCGACCGCCGTGCTCAGCACCGCGATGAAATAGATGAAGGACTGCGCCCCTTGGCTCGCCATCGCGCCCGAGGTCTGGGCGATGCCCACCGGGCCGCTCAGGTTGCAGGTGCTGATATTGCCGACGATCATCTCGCGCAGGCCCGAGATCGACCCCGTGATGATGCGCCAAGTGTTGTCTAGGCCCGAGGTAAGCGCCTCCCCCACGCCGGGCGTATCGGTTGCGGGCACAAAGGCCATGCCGCCGACGATGCCGATGCGCAGGTTTTGCTTGAAACTACCATCGGGCTGCGGCTCATCCGTGGCCTTGGGAACGAGGGTGAAAGGCAGGGTCTCGCCGTCGCGCCAGACGGTCAATTCCTGCGGCGCCCCTTCGGAAGCTTCGACCACCTCTTTCAACTCACCAAAGGCCACGATCTCTTGCCCGTTGACGGCTGTAATCACATCCCCGCTGCGCAAACCGGCCTCTTGCGCTGCCGATTGCGGCGCGACGTTGCTGACCAGTGGCGGCATCAGATAGGGGCCAGGCACGGTCAGGTCTGCCCCATCGCGGGTGATGTCATAGCTCAAGACCGCTTCTTGCGGCAGGTTCGTCAAGAAATCGCCATAGCCCCCACCGGCTGCGAGCGAGGGCACCGGCGCGCCTTCGACCGCGCGCAGAATGTCGCCCGGCTCCAACTCATAGGCCGCATTGGGAAGCGCCCGCAGTTCCCCTACGGTGAGCGGATCGCGGGCGGTGCCTGCGGTCATCGCCACGGCGAAAAAGATGAGGATCGACAGGGCAAAGTTGAACACCGGCCCCGCCGCCACGGTCAGCGCGCGGGCATAAAGCGGCGCGCCGTGCATCGTGTGGCGCAGCGCTTCGGGGTCTTCGGCCAGCGCCTCCATCGCGGTTTCGTCCTTGCCGGACGCCGCATTGGAATCGCCCGCGAATTTCACATAGCCGCCAAAGGGCAACAGCGCGAACTGCCAGCGCGTGCCGCGCTTGTCGATGCGCGAAAACAGCACCGGGCCGAAGCCCAGACTGAATACATCCGCTTTAATCCCGGTCCAACGGCCAACGATGTAGTGGCCGTATTCGTGGATCGCCACGATCACCGACAGCGCCACGACAAAGGCCAATATCGTCCAAATCAGCCCGCCGAACTCCGGCAAAAATCCCATGATGTCCAACGTGCTATCCTGCTCTTTTGTGAATTGCGGCTGTCGCGGCCTTACGGGCGAGATGATCGACCTCGGCCACCAGATCAAGTGTCATTTCGTCGCTGCCCCGGCCCAGCGATGCGTCAGCGGCGCGCGCCTCCAACACCTCTTCGACAATCTCGGCCATTTCGGTAAAGCGCAACTGCCCGGCGATGAAGCCATCGAGTGCCACCTCCTTGGCCGCGTTAAAGACTGCGCCCATCAGGCCCCCCGCCGCCATCACCTCCCGCGCGAGGCGCAGCGCGGGCCAGCGGGCGTCGTCAGGGGCGGTGAAATCGAACCGACCGATTTTGGTCAGGTCCAACCGTTCTACCGGCAGGGGCGCGCGTTGCGGATGGTGCAGCGCATAGCCGATCGCGTGGCGCATGTCAGGCGGGCCGACATGGGCCATCAGCCCACCATCGCAGAACCCCACCAGCGCATGGATCATCGACTGCGGATGCACCAGCACCTCGATAGCCTCCGGCAAGACTCCGAAAAACTCACGCGTTTCAATGACTTCCATCGCTTTGTTGAACATCGAGGCCGAGTCGATGGTGATCCGCTGCCCCATGTCCCAATTGGGATGGTTTGAGGCTTGATCGAGCGTCGCATTGGCGAGGTCTTTTAGCGGCCAATCGCGAAACGCGCCGCCGCTGGCAGTGATGATGACGCGCTCAACGGCGGTCATATCCTCGCCCACGAGCGCTTGGAAAACGGCGGAATGTTCGCTGTCGACCGGCAGGATCGTGGCGCCATTGCGCTCGGCTTCGCCCATGATCAGCGCCCCGGCGCAGACCAGCGATTCCTTGTTGGCCAGTGCCAGTGTGCCGCCTTGGCGCAGCGCGGCCAAACCGGGCGCAAGCCCCGCGGCACCGATGATTGCAGACATCGTCCAATCCGCCGGACGCGATGCTGCCTCGGTAATCGCGTCAGACCCTGCCGCCGCCTCAATCCCGCTGCCGCTAAGCGCGTCGCGTAGATCATCCAACAGGTCTTCGCGCGCGGTGACGGCCACCTCGGCGTTCAGCGCTTTCGCATCCGCCGCCAGTTGCGCGATATTGCCCGCCCCGGTCAGCGCCACGACATCATAGGCCTCAGGCGCGCGGCGGATCAGGTCAATCGTGTTTTGACCGATGGACCCGGTCGCCCCCAGTATCGAAATCTTGCGCGGCATAGCGGATCAGTTCACGCCCGGCGGGAAGCCGATCAGCGGCCCGACGATCAGCAAGAACACCGCAGCGCCCAGCATCCCATCAAAGCGGTCCAGCAGACCGCCGTGGCCGGGGATCAGCGCCGAGCTGTCTTTGACGCCCATCTTACGTTTCATTCCCGATTCCGCCATATCGCCCATCTGCGAAGCCATCGACAGCGCGACCGAGATGCCGACGAGTTGCAGCCCAAAGCCGGTGTTGAACGAAAAGATCAGCCCGACAACAGCCGCCCCAACCCAGCCCGACGCGGTGCCGGACCATGTTTTCTTGGGGCTGACCTTGGGCCAGAACTTCGGCCCGCCGATGGCACGACCGGCGAAATAGCCCACCACATCGGTCACCACGACCACCAGCACCAGCCACATCAGCCAGCCAAAGCCCATGTCATCGCGCAACTGGATCAGACCAAAGCCCGCCAGCAGGATCAGCGCGGTAAAACTCATGTATAACGTGCGGTTAGCACTCAACAGCGCGAAGCCCAAAAGCGCGGGCGCCAGCAACAGTGGCAGGCCGAAGCCAACCGGCAAATAGACCGAGGCCAATACCGCCACCCCCGTCACCAGCCCAAGCTGCCAAGATTCCGCCTTCCCCGGCCCGCGCAGCATGCCGACCAGTTCCCAGACCATCATGCCGCAAATCAATGCCACCAGCAGATGAAACACCACACCGCCCAGCCAAATGCCCAGCAATCCAATCAGGATCATGGCGCTGGCAGACAGCATCCGCGCGCGGAGGTCGGACCATTGTTCAGGTGATTTCATCGCAGCTCTCCTCAGGTCTTGACCGCACCGAACCGCCTGTCACGCCCGCCATAGGCGGCGCAGAGCCGGGCGAATTCCTCGCGGGTGAAATCCGGCCACAGCGTGTCGATGAACTCATATTCCGCATAGGCCGACTGCCACAGCAGAAAGTTCGAAATCCGCGCCTCGCCGCTGGTGCGGATCACCAGATCGGGGTCGGGCAGCACATGGGTATCGAGGTAGCGCGGCAGGGTCTCTTCGTCCACGCTGTCGGGGTCAAGTTTGCCGCTGGCGACATCTTGGGCCAAACGATGCGTGGCACGGGCCACCTCATCGCGGCCGCCGTAATTGAGCGCGATCGTCAGATTGATACGGGTGTTATGCGCGGTATGGGCCTCAAGCTCGCCCATCAGTTTGATCAGCTTGTCATCCAGCTTGTCGCGATCCCCGATGAACCGCACCCGCGCGCCATATTCGCTGAGGCTGCGCATTTCCTTGGAAATATAGCGCCGAAACAGCGACATAAGCCCCGCCACTTCAACCTGTGTGCGTTTCCAATTCTCCGTCGAGAAGGCAAAGATCGTCAGGTATTCCACCCCGACATCGGGGCAGGCCTCAACGATTTCGCGCACCCGTTTGGCACCGGCGTGGTGACCAAACAGCCGGGGCCGCCCGCGTTGGGTGGCCCAGCGGCCATTGCCGTCCATGATGATCGCCACATGTCGCGGCCCACCGGGAGCAATCTTAGGTTGAATTTCGGCGGTGCTCATGTGTCGGCCTTTTCTTTCAAGTGCTGTGTCCCTGCCGTTGGGCCGGGTCAGACTTGCATGATTTCGGCCTGTTTCGTCTCAAGCTGGTCATCAATGAGGGTAATGAAGCGGTTGGTCAGGTCTTGCACTTCGCCTTCCCAGATTTTCTGGTCATCCTCGGACATCGCGCCGTCGTTCTTGGCCTTCTTAATCTGGTCCATCCCGTCGCGGCGGATGTTGCGGATCGAAACGCGCGCGTGTTCTGCATACTGCCCGGCAACCTTGGTTAACTGGGTGCGGCGCTCTTCGTTGAGCTCAGGGATCGGCAGCATGATAATGGTGCCATTGAGCTGCGGGTTGATGCCCAGACCGCTTTCGCGGATGGCCTTTTCAACCTTGCCGACCAGACCTTTGTCCCACACGTTGATCGTCACCATGCGCGGCTCTGGCACGTTGACGGTGCCGACTTGGTTCACCGGGGTCATTTGGCCATAAGCCTCAACCATCACCGGCTCCAGCATAGAGGCCGAGCCACGCCCTGTGCGCAGCGATGCGAACTCGGTCCGAAGCGACGCAATTGCGCCGTTCATCCGCCGTTCAAGATCATCGGTATCGAGCATAAATTCGTCTGACATGGCGAGCCTGCTTGTTGTTTCCTTGTGTTACGGCTTTCTAACGGTGGCGCGGCGCTTTCACAACTGCCCATTATTCCGCCACCCTGTGCCAGCTGCGCCCCCTTTGCGAGAGACGCGGCGGCCTCAGGCCAATCGCCTTGCCGTCGGACGATCCCCTGCAATCTGACGCTGGTCTAACCGACGCGCGTATAGGTGCCCTGCCCGGCCAGAATGCCCTGAAACCCGCCCGGCTCATCCAGCGAGAAGACGATGATCGGCAGGTTGTTATCCCGCGCCAAAGCGATGGCAGAGGCATCCATCACGCCAAGCCGCTTTTGCAGCACGTCGTCATAGCTAACCATGTCATAGCGTTTGGCATCGTCGAACTTGGCCGGGTCTTTGTCATAGACGCCATCGACCTTGGTACCCTTAAAGATCGCCTCGCAAGACATCTCATTGGCGCGCAGGGTCGCGGCAGTGTCGGTGGTGAAATAGGGGTTGCCGGTGCCCGCGGCAAAGATGCAGACCCGCTTCTTCTCAAGGTGGCGCACGGCGCGGCGGCGGATGTAAGGCTCGGCCACTTCGTTCATCGTGATGGCGCTGATCACCCGCGTGTGAATGCCCAGACCTTCGAGCGCCGATTGCATCGCCAGCGCGTTCATGACCGTGGCGAGCATGCCCATGTAGTCCGCCGTGGTCCGCTCCATCCCCTGCGCCGAGCCTTGCAGCCCGCGGAAGATATTGCCGCCGCCGATGACCATGCAGATCTCGACGCCAAGGCTGTGCACCGATTGCACCTCACGGGCGATGCGTTCGACGGTTGGCGGGTGCAGGCCATAGCCGAGGTCACCCATCAGCGCCTCCCCGGAAATCTTCAGCATCACGCGGTTAAAGGAGACTTGGGGGGTGTCTTGGGACATCGGGCACACCTTATTATTTCACCAACCGGGGGAGATTTGAGCCATACGGCGGTGAAGGGTTTTCATTTCGCGCCAAAATGTCGCAAATACGTCCAAGGTTCAATGCGGGACGTAAGGAAGACGCAAAGAAATGCCGGATATTCCCAAGGCCCAGTTTGATGCTCTGTTGCAGGGGCTGCCGCCCGAGCGGCCTGTGCTCATCGCCGGGCCGACCGCCAGTGGCAAATCGGCGCTCGCACTTGCGATTGCCGAGGCGCAGGGCGGCGTGATCGTGAACGCCGATGCCAGTCAGGTCTATGCGCCCCTGCGCATCATCAGCGCCCGGCCCTCAGCCGAAGAAGAGGCCCGCGCGCCGCATCTGCTCTATGGTCATCTGGCCGAAGATGCGTCCTATTCCACCGGCCATTGGCTGCGCGAGGTAGCTCCGCTGCTGGGCGGCCATCAGCGGGTGATCATCACCGGCGGCACCGGGCTTTATTTCGCGGCTCTGACGCAGGGGTTGGCTGAGATACCGGAAACCCCGCCAGAGGTCCGCGCCCAAGGCGATGACATGGCGCTCGAAGACCTGCTGGCGCAACTGGATGCCGAGACCGCCGCGGGCATCGACCAGCGCAACCGCGCGCGGGTGCAGCGCGCATGGGAAGTGTGGCAGGCCACCGGGCGCGGCCTGTCGGACTGGCAAGGTGATACCGGCGCGCCGCTTTTGCCGCTCGCGGACTGTATGCCGATCGTTTTCGATGTTGAGCGGGATTGGCTCAACGCCCGGATCGCGCAACGCTTTGACCTGATGCTAGAGCAAGGCGCCTTGGAAGAGGTCGCCGCCCTGCACCCGCGATATGACCCCACGCTGCCCGCCCATCGCGCCATCGGCGTGCCGGAACTGATCCGCCACATTGACGGCGATTGGCCCCTGCACCGCGCCCGCGAAGCCGCCGTGGTCGCCACCCGCCGTTTCGCCAAGCGGCAGCGCACTTGGATGCGTAGCAAAATGGCAGATTGGCATCGGGTGACGCCGCAATAACCGCAGGACGCACACAGTTTCTTGCGTTATTCCAACCATCCGATAGCCTGACGTTGTAGATTGTCCCGACAGGGTTGCCATTTCTCGACGAAAGCGCCGCGTGCCCCAAACGCAGATACAAACCCAGACCTTGGCCCAGCTTTCGGCGGGGCAAGACTGGCGGCTGACCCTCGCCCATGAGCGCGACCACCATCTGCTGATTTGGATCACCCGGGGCCAGGGTCGGTTGCTGCTGGATGGGCAACGCCGGGGCATCAGCCCCCACAACGCGCTCTGGATACCGGCGCGGTCGCTCTTTGCGCTGGAGCTGGGCTATCAATGTCTGGGCCACGCGGTGCTGATCCCCGAAAACAGCGATGTGCATTTGCCCGAAATGCCGCGCCAGTTGCGCATCCGCGACGGTGTGGCCCAATCCGAAATCGCGGCCCTGATCGAACAGACCCAGCGGGAGGTTCAGCAAGGCCGCCCCCTGCAACAAGACGCGCTGAAGGCTCAGGTTGCGCTGATATCGGTATGGCTCCGCCGTCAGATGATGTCGGACGAACATGCCGCCCCCCGGCCCAAGGCCGGCGACAGGCTCAGCGCGCGGTTCTGCGCCCTGATCGCCCAGCGCGCGCCCAAGGGTGGCAGCATGGCCGATCACGCAGCGGAACTGGGCGTCACGCCGACCCATCTGACCCGCGCCGTCAAAGCGGCCACCGGCAAATCCGCCGCCGATCTTTTGACCGAACGCAGTTGCCACGCCGCCCGGCGTTTGTTGGCCGAAACCGATCAAACCGCCGCCGAAATCGCAGCCTCTCTGGGCTTCGGCTCCGCTGCCTATTTCACCCGTTTCATGCAGCAGCACAGCGGTCTTCCCCCCAGCAAGCTGCGCTGATCCGCGCCCGAAATGTCGCTTTCAGACCCTCAAAATGTCGCAAAAACTCCCTCAAACGGCTCAGCCGAATGTTGACGCGCGACCAATTTCTGTGCCTGATGGCTGAACTGCTCTGAAAACAGTCAGATCAACGACCAAGCGCGTGACGCTGGGAAAGACCACCAATGGGTCTTGGGCATCACAGTGCGCACAGGCAGCAACGTCTGCCGCGAACAGAACCGGCGCTGTCATGGCGCCGCACAAATCAAAAAGGCCACAAAGGCCGCATCGTCGGGCCAAGTCACCGCCCGACCCTGCCACAGGGGACCACATGGGACTATTCATTTTGCGCCGGCTGGGTGTGATGTTGCTGACGGCGCTCTGCCTGACGTTCATCGTATTCTGGCTGACCAATCTCTATCCGAACCTCGAAAAGCTCGCCAAAACCCAAGGCAACTTCCGCATGTCCGACGAGGCCGTGGCCAGCTACCTTGAAAGCCGCGGCTATCTGCAACCCACCGTCGACAAATTCGGCGAATGGCTGGGCGTGTTGCCCGGATGGGTCACAGAAGGCGACACGCCCGAAGAGACCTTTGGCCGCTGTTTCGCCCCCGGCACCCCGGTAGAGGCGCGCCCCACCCGCTGCGGCATCCTGCAAGGCGATTGGGGGTTTTCGACCGTCTTCAAAGAACCCGTCGGTGAAACCGTCCTGACGCGGCTGGCACTGACCGGCAAGCTGATGTTCTGGGTGCTGATGCTGATGGTCCCCTCGGCGCTGATCGTCGGTGTGCTGGCGGGCATGCGCGAAGGCTCCAAGCTTGACCGCTCGCTCTCGACCTTCTCCATCGCCACCACGGCCACGCCTGAATATGTCTCGGGCGTGATCTTCATCGCGGTGCTGGCCTCCTCGCGCTTTGGTCTGTCGCCGCTTCTGGCGGAATGGGGCTGGATCGACAGTAAAACCCTGTTTCTCGGCTCCGCGACGTCTGCCATGAAAGACGCCAATTTTTGGAACTTCTTCCTGCCGGTGTTGACCATCTCACTCTACGGCATGGGCTATATCGCCCGGATGACGCGGGCGTCGATGACCGAGGTGATGACCGCGCAGTATATCCGCACCGCGCGGCTCAAGGGGGTGAAATTCTCTGAGATCGTGCTGAAACACGCCCTACGCAACGCGCTGATCGCGCCCTTCACGGTGATCATGCTGCAAATCCCATGGCTGCTGAACGGCGTGGTGATTGTCGAGACCCTGTTCAACTACAAGGGCTTCGGCTGGCTGCTCGTCCAAGCGGCGGCGAACAACGACATCGAACTGCTGCTCGCGGTTTCGGTCGTGTCGGTGATCGTTGTCCTCGTGACGCAGCTGATCTCAGATATCGGCTACGTCTTCCTCAACCCGCGCATTCGCATTTCATAAGGGAGCATGGACATGGAACAACTGACATGGACCGGGTCTCTTGCGGGGCTCAACATCATCTTCCTCGGCCTTTGCGTGATGCTGGCTTTGGCTGTCGCGGCACAGATTGTCGTTTCCTTGCTGCCTGCCAGTGAGGCGCAAGAAATCAACCCCGACGGCACCGTCGCACGTCGTGGCGGTGTGGCGGGCGGGCTGAACCGCGCGGTGATCCTGCTGTTTGCGCTGCTGATCCTTGTGGTGCTGATCTATATCGTCGCCGGTGCCTTCATGGGGCCGCAGGCGGGCATCTTCGGCGGCATGTCGCAGCAGATGCTGCCGGTCTGGATCGCGCTGATCCTGACCTTCGCCGTCTCTATCCATTTCAAACGCCGCCTTGGCCTTTACGGCAAGCTATTCGACAGCACCGTGGGCATGATCGGCTTTGCCATCGTCATGTTCTGGGTCTTCACCGGAGTCTTTGGCGGGTTGTTCGACCTACTGGTGACGCACGACAGCCTCAGCCAAACTTCGGGTATGAAGAACAAGCTGCCCGGCACCCCGCTGCGCAGCCCGGATGAGGGAGAATACCCGTGGTTCCTGTTGGGCGGGGATAATCTTGCCCGCGATGTCTTCTCTCGGCTGATCAAAGGCTCTTGGGTTGTGGTGCAGATCGCACCCTTGGCGACGCTCTTTGCCTTTATGGTAGGGATCACGCTGGGCCTGCCGGCGGGCTACTACGGCGGGCGGCTGGATACGATCCTCAGCTTTCTGGCGAACCTGATCCTCGCGTTTCCGGTGATCTTGCTGTTCTACCTGCTGGTGACACCCGAAATCGTACTCACCGGTATCCCGAACTATATGGCCGTGTTCCTGTTCATCTTCCCGCTGATCTTCCTCGCGGTGCTGCTGAACTCGCGCTACTATACGCAGCCTTCGTTCCGCACGCCGCTGTTGATCGTGGTGCTCGGTATTGTCGGCTGGCTGTACCTGTCGCTGGTGTCTACCGACGGTGCGATCGTGGCCACAGACACCTACCGCATCCCCGGCTTGCCGAGCATGATTGACCTCTTCGATATCGACGCCGGCGTGCTGGTGGTCTTTGTCTCGGTCGTCTTCGTGAATTCGCCCACCGTGTTCCGCATCGTGCGCGGCCTCGCGCTGGACATCAAAACGCGCGACTATGTCGCCGCCGCCCAGACCCGTGGCGAAGGCCCGTGGTACATCATGCTGTGGGAGATCCTGCCCAATGCGCGTGGCCCGCTGATCGTCGATTTCTGCCTGCGCATCGGTTATACCACGATCCTTCTCGGCACTTTGGGGTTCTTCGGCCTCGGGCTGGAAAGTGAAAGCCCGGATTGGGGCAGCACGATCAACGCAGGCCGCCGCCTGCTGTCGCTCTATCCGCACGCGGCCATCGCGCCCGCGCTTGCACTTCTGAGCCTCGTTCTGGGCCTAAACCTGCTGGCCGACGGCCTGCGCGAAGAATCCTTGCGCGACTAAGAAACATCCTCCGGGGGGCGCCCCCTCCCGGACCCTTTTGATCCCCCCGACTGGGAGAGACAAATGCCAAAGACTGATTACGACGGCCCCATTCTTGAGATCAACAACCTGTCGATCTCGTTCTTCACCCGCCTGCGCGAGATCCCCGCCGTGATGGATTTCTCTGTCAGCGTCCAACCGGGCGAAGCTGTGGGGCTGGTGGGCGAAAGCGGCTGCGGCAAATCCACCGTGGCGCTGGGCGTGATGCAGGATCTGGGCCGCAATGGCCGGATTGTCGGCGGCTCCATCAAATTCAAGGGCCGCGACCTGAGCGAGATGAGCCCCGAAGAACTGCGCGACATTCGTGGCAGCGAAATCGCGATGATCTATCAAGAGCCGATGGCAAGCCTGAACCCCGCCATGCGCATCGGCAAACAGTTGATGGAAGTGCCGATGATCCACGCGGGCATGTCCGAGAAAGAAGCCTATGCGCGGGCGCTTCAGGTGGTCACGGATGTGAAACTCCCCGACCCAGAGCGTATCTTGAAAGCCTACCCGCACCAACTCTCGGGCGGGCAGCAGCAGCGCATCGTCATCGCCATGGCGCTGATGTCCGAACCCTCGCTCCTGATCCTCGACGAGCCGACGACCGCGCTTGATGTGACCGTCGAAGCGGCGGTTGTGGAGCTGGTGAAGGACTTGGGCAAGAAATACGGCACCTCGATGCTGTTCATCTCCCACAATCTTGGCTTGGTGCTGGAAACCTGCGACCGCATCTGCGTGATGTATTCCGGCGAAGCGGTCGAGAAAGGCTCCATCCACGATGTCTTCGACGAGATGCAGCACCCCTATACGCAGGCGCTGTTCCGTTCGATCCCCCTGCCCGGCGCCGACAAAAACGCGCGCCCGCTCGTTGCCATCCCCGGCAACTTCCCCCTGCCCCATGAACGCCCGCCCGGTTGCAATTTCGGCCCCCGCTGCGATTATTTCATGCCCGGCCGCTGCGATGCCGCGCCGATCCCGATGGAAAGCGTGCCCGGCAACGACCGGCACGAAACCCGCTGTATTCGCTTCCAAGAGATCGACTGGCAGGCACCGCTGGAACTGGCCGAGGTCAAGGAAAAGGGCGAGGTTGGCGAGGTCGTCCTCAAGATGGACAAGCTCAAGAAATACTATCAAGTCGCGGCCAATGCCATGTTCGGGGGCGGCAATACCAAGGTGGTCAAAGCCAACGAGTCGTTGAGTTTCGAGGCCCATGAGAGCGAAACCCTCGCCATTGTCGGGGAATCGGGCTGCGGCAAATCCACCTTCGCCAAGGTCCTCATGGGGCTTGAGACGGCGACCGAGGGGCACATCTACCTTGACGGCAAAGATATCGGCGGGGTGCCGATCGACGACCGCACGACCAAGAACGTCGCCGATGTTCAGATGGTCTTTCAAAACCCCTTCGACACGCTAAACCCTTCCATGACCGTCGGGCGGCAGATCATCCGCGCGCTGGAAATTTTCCGCATCGGCAAGAATGAGAAAGAGCGCAAGCAGCGGATGCTGGAACTGCTCGATCTGGTCAAACTGCCGCGTGAATTCGCAACCCGCATGCCGCGCCAACTTTCCGGCGGGCAAAAACAGCGGGTCGGCATCGCCCGCGCCTTTGCGGGTGACGCGCGGATCGTGGTGGCGGATGAACCTGTCTCGGCGCTGGATGTGAGCGTACAGGCGGCGGTGACCGACCTGCTGATGGAGATTCAGCGCGAGCAGAAGACGACGCTCTTGTTCATCAGCCATGACCTCTCCATCGTGCGCTATCTCAGCGACCGGGTGATGGTGATGTATCTGGGCCATGTGGTCGAATTGGGCGACACCGATCAAGTCTTCTCGCCGCCCTATCACCCCTATACCGAGGCGCTGCTGAGTGCCGTGCCGATTGCCGACACCAAGGTGAAGAAGAAACACATCGTCCTCGAAGGCGACGTGCCCTCGGCCATGAACCCGCCGCCGGGCTGCCCTTTCCAAACGCGCTGCCGCTGGAAATCACAAGTGCCGGGGGACCTTTGCGAACGCGAGGTCCCGCCGATGGTCACCATGGCGGACGGGCATCAGATCAAATGCCACCTCTCAGCCCAGCAATTCGCCGAGATGGAGCCGGTGATCGAAGTGGGCACGGCAGCGGAATGAAAAAGGCGCGGCTCCGAAGAGCCGCGCCTGCTCCCTCAGGCGGTTTAAGGGGGAAACGGCCTGAGGTAATCGTGAACCGGTTTTAGGGGCCGGATTTAGGGCCGGATTTAGGGGTCGACGGCCGAACCGGCTGTGTTCACGTTGGCCAGACCTTCGGCCACAACATCGGCAAAGGTCGACACGAGCGCCACGTAGAATTCAGTCTCTGACGGCGGCACATTGACATAGCCTTCGGGTGCGATGTCTTCGCCGCTATAGGCCGAAATCTTCACCGGGAAGCTCAGACCAGCGTTGTCACCGGTGGGGCTTGTGATATCAACAACGCCTTCCAACTCGTTGAATTCTTTACTGTCGGGCAACATGGTTGCGCCGTTGAGAGAGATCTTGCGGATATCGATCTTGATCTGCGGATCGGCACCATCGCTGCTCATCGGCACACGCTCTGCCACTTCGGCGCGCAGATCTTCTTCCAGATCAGGATAGAAGTCCATGGCGTTGCTCTCTGCAGCCGCGCTGACAGAGGATTCAACGTCGATTTTCGAGACCATGATCTTATCTTGGGCAAAAGCAGGGCCGCTCAGCGCAATAACGCTTACACCGGCGGCAAGGGCGATATTTTTCATATTCGTCAGCATGTCGTTCTCCTTTGATCTTTTATCTCTGAGGCGAGAATTTCCCGCTGCAAAGTTTCTGATCAAAGAACCCCACGATCGCCCCAGCGGTTCCCTAGGGCGCCGGGCCAAGGGGGCATAGGCACGTGAAAATAGGCGGACAAACGCCCACCGCGCCATACGGACCGATAGATATCAATGACTTAGCTGCCAGTGATCACTTTAACGTAATTCCGCGTTTCTTTATAGGGCGGGACGCCCCCGTATTTCTTAACCGCCCCCGGCCCCGCGTTATAAGCCGCCAGCGCCAGCTCCCAACTGCCGAAAGCGCGGTACTGTATTTTGAGGTAGCGCGCGCCGCCTTCAAGATTCTGCACCGGATCGGTCGGGTCGACGCGCAGCGCCTGCGCGGTCTGGGGCATCAGTTGTGCCAATCCCATCGCCCCCTTGTGCGACAGCGCCTTGGGGTTCCAGCCGCTTTCCTGCTGAACCAGCCGCAGAAACAGATCAACCGGGATACCATGCCGGGTCGCCGCCGCGCGGGCATGGGTCAGAAAGGCCCCTTTGTAGGAACCGTTGTATTTCGGCGCATCCCATTTCGTCGGGGTGACAACCTTGGGCGGTTGCAGCCGAACGGAGGCGGAATATTGCTTGGACGCGCGGTTATCGAGGATGCTTTTCTGAGAAGAAAACAAACCCGCGCGGTTTTTGCTGGCAAACATATCGGCAGCCGCCGGCGCTGCCCCCATCGCGATCATCCCGGCTGCCGTCAAACTCACCGCGGCCAGACCGGCCAAAAGTCCCGTCTTTCGCATATCTGCCCCCTGCCGTTGCATTGCGCGCAGTATACTTAAATGCGCCCCTTCTACCAGCCCCCGAAATCCCGGCCATTTCGCGGGCCGCGGCGATGGGCTGCGGGATGGAAAGCCGGTGTCATCCGGCGAACAAGCACGATATAAACAGCCGAATTGGGCGCGCTCGGATTCGCGCCCGACGCAATGACACAGTAATGATAAACGAGGGGGCAAGATGGCCGGCTCAGTGAACAAAGTGATCCTTATCGGCAACCTCGGGCGCGACCCCGAGGTGAGGTCGTTCCAGAACGGCGGCAAAGTGTGCAACCTGCGCATTGCCACCTCGGAGACATGGAAAGACCGCAACACCGGCGAGCGCCGCGAGAAGACCGAATGGCATTCGGTGGCGATCTTTCAAGAAGGGCTCGTCCGCGTGGCCGAGCAATACCTCAAGAAGGGCTCCAAAGTGTATATCGAGGGCCAGTTGCAGACCCGCAAATGGCAGGACCAATCCGGCGCAGACCGCTATAGCACCGAAGTCGTGCTGCAAGGCTTTGGGGGCACGCTGACCATGCTCGACGGTCCCGGCGGTGGCTCCGGCGGCGGTGGTGGCGGCGGCTACGGTGGTGGCGGCGGTGGCGGCTACGGCGGTGGCGGAAATGACTACGGCGGCGGCTATGACAGCGGCCCGTCCTCTTCGGGCGGCGGCGGCGGTGGCGGCGGTGGCGGCAGCCGCGATCTCGATGACGAGATCCCGTTCTAAACCCTATGCGATTTCGGGCGGGGCGCCGTTGCGCCCTGCCCAAACTCTGCGACCGCGGCCGTGACAGGTCTTTAACCGCGCCGCATTAGACCTCTCCCCATCGCGATACCCGCCGGGCATTCATCAGTTTGGCAACAGGATCAGAGGCGCTCCACGCGGGCGCCATGTCAAGACGTTCAGACATGCAGGGTGACGCCTGTCTCAAAACATCCGACTTGGCGGCGCCGCCCTTTTTATTCGGCAGCACAACACCTTAAAGAACAGAGTTAAACCGCCAGGCCCCGCCCCCCGCGGGTCACTGCCGTGCGCTTAGCGCGTCGCGCAGCAGGGCCAGCACATCGGCATTGTCGACCTCGGCCCCGGCAAAGGCTTGGCCGATGCCGCGTGCCAGAACGAAACGCAACCGGCCATCGACAACCTTTTTGTCCTGCCCCATCAGGCGCAGCAACTCTTCGGCCTCTGGCAGATCGCCGGGGATGTCGCGCAGGTCGGTCTTCATGCCCATCTGCGCCAGATGGGCGCGCAGGCGGCTGGGATCTTCCTGCGGGCATAGGCCCTGCCGCGCGGAAAGCTCAAAGGCCAGCGCACAGCCAATCGCCACCCCTTCGCCATGCAGCAGACGGTCGGAATAGTCGGTCGCCGCCTCAAGCGCATGGCCGAAAGTATGGCCGAGGTTGAGCAACGCGCGGTCGCCCTGCTCGGTCTCGTCGCGTTCCACGATATCGGCCTTCATCTGGACCGAACGGCGCACCGCCTCGATCCGAGCTTCCATATCGCCCGCTGCAAGGGCTGGCCCCTGCGCCTCTAGCCAATCAAAGAAACCCGCATCGCCCAACAGCCCGTATTTCACGACCTCGCCATAACCGGCGAGGAAATCGCGCGGAGGCATGGTCCCCAGCACTTCGGTATCGGCGAGCACGAGGCTGGGTTGATGGAATGCCCCGATCAGGTTCTTGCCTTGGCGCGCGTTGATCCCGGTCTTGCCGCCGACCGAACTGTCGACCTGCGCCAAAAGAGAGGTGGGGATCTGCACGAAACGCACCCCGCGCCGCAATACGGCAGCGGCAAAGCCCACCAGATCACCGATCACCCCGCCGCCAAAGGCCACGACGATATCGCCGCGCTCCACCTGTTCGTCGAGCAGCCAGTCGACCGAGCGCTGAAGATTGGCCCAGTCCTTGGTCCCCTCTCCGGGCGCGAGTTCCAGCGCCGACATCGCGATGCCCTCGGCGGCCAACCCGTCCCGCAGCGCTTGCAAATGCAACGCCGCCACGCGGCTTTCGGTGATGACGGCGACGCGCTTGCGGCGCAGCAGCGGCGCGATCAGCGCGCCCGCATCGGCCAGCAACCCCGGCCCAATGATTACATCATATTCCCGCCCCGGCAGGGCCACGGATACCGTCTCACGCATCCAATTTCTCCAAAACATCCGGCCTTGTCAGCAGCTTATCGATCACCCGATTGGCCATGGCGTCAATCGACAGGCGCGGATCACAGCGCACCGACAGATCCGCCAGTCGGTAAAGCGGCACCCGGTCGCGGTAGAGCGCGGTCAGCGTGGCCTTGGGATCAGCCGTGCGCAGCAGCGGACGGCTGTCCTTATAGCGCACCCGGTTCCACAGCAGATCAAGATCCGCATCCAGCCAGAGCGCCACACCATAAGCCGCGATATTGTCGCGATTCACCTCGGCCAGAAACGCCCCGCCGCCGGTGGACAGGATGCAACGTTCCTCAGCCAGCAGCCGGGCGATGACCTCTGTCTCGCGTTTGCGAAAGAACGGCTCTCCGTCGCGGGTAAAGATCTCGGGCACGCTCAGATTGGCCGCCGCCTCAATCTCGGCATCGCTGTCCAGAAAGGGCGCGCCCAGCTTGGCCGAGACCGCACGCCCCACCGCCGTCTTCCCCGCCCCCATCATGCCAACCAGCGCCACCGTCTTGTTCAGACGGTAACGGGGCGGCATTTCTTCGCCATCGGTTATGCTGTGCTTAATTCCGCTCATTTTTCTCTGAATGACGTGATCTTGCCGGAAAGGCCATATATAGTTTGGCAAAATAGCAGAATTCCGGGCAGGCATTAATCATGGGTAAACTTTTTAAGCTTTTGATATTTCTATTGATTGTCGGCTTCATCGGGCTGGTGGGCTATGCCTACGTCGGGCCCTTCTTTGGCGTGGACTTTTCGCCCGAACAGATTGAGACACGCCAGCCCGTCACGCTGACAGCGGATTGAGCGGGGTGGCAAACGCGCTGTCAAAACGCGGTTTGGCCCTTTGCGCTGCGTTGATCTGCTCGGTCAGCGCCAGTGCCCTGCTGGCCGAATCCGACGAAGACCGCAATCTCGGCCGCGATTCGCGCAAAACCTCAGAGGCCGGGGA
The DNA here is from genome assembly GCF_025142135.1 of Sulfitobacter sp. W002. Lineage (NCBI taxonomy): Bacteria > Pseudomonadati > Pseudomonadota > Alphaproteobacteria > Rhodobacterales > Roseobacteraceae > Sulfitobacter > Sulfitobacter sp. W002. Next base: position 2,152,611 of record NZ_CP081126.1, read on the forward strand.
ACATGAAAAGCCCCCCGCCGCCACTGACCAACCGCTTTCCGTGATCGACTGGCTCGGGGCGCAATCGCCGCCTGAAAACCGCCCCAAACGCCCGCCCAATCCGGGCCGGGTGGCGGAACCGCCTGTCGCCAACAACGCTTTGCCCCCCGAGGTGCAGGTCACCCCACTGGGCGATGGCGCGCCGCGCCGCATCGGGCTGGTGCCCGGTTCGGTCACCGGGCTGCGTGGGGACATCTGGATGGGCAGCGATACCACCGCCCTGATCGAGCGTATTCGCAACCTGCCCGACCTGCATCTGCCCGCCGCGCAGGCCTTGCTCTATACCGTGCTTCTGGCTGAGGCGCAGGCCCCGCAGGGCGAGGCGCGCAATGGCGATCTATTGGCACTGGCGCGGGGCGAAAAACTGATGGAGCTTGGCGCGCTCGATCCGGCGCTGTCGCTGATCGAACAGGCCGGGGTGACCACCTCGACCGCGCATTTCGACCTGTGGATGCAGCTTTCCCTGCTCACCGGCACCGAACACCGCGTCTGCGAGCGGCTGATGAAATCCCCGCATCTGACCCATGACTATGGCACTCGGATCTTCTGCAACGCCCGGGCGGGCAATTGGGAAAACGCGGCCCTGACCTTTGGCTCGGCGCAGGCGCTTGGCCTGTTGCCAGAGGCACAGCTTGAACTCTTTGATCGTTTCCTCAACCCGGATTTCTACGAAGGGGCCGAACCGCTGCGCGTGCCGCGCCAGATGGACCCGATGACCTTCCGCCTGTTCGAAACCATTGGTGAGCCGCTGCCCTCCAACATCCTGCCGCGCCCCTATGCGGTGGCCGATCTGCGCGACATCGCCGGATGGAAAGCCCAGCTTGAGGCCGCCGAACGGCTGACCCGCGCGGGCGCCCTGCCCGACAACCTGCTGCTGGGGCTGTACACAGACCGCCAGCCCGCCGCATCGGGGGGCGTCTGGGACCGTGTCGCGGCGCTGCAACGCTTTGAGACAGCCCTGCGCACCAGCAGCGCAGAGGCGGTGGCCAAGACCCTGCCGCCTGCATGGGAAGCGATGCGGGAGGCCTCTCTCGAAGTGGCCTTTGCCACGCTCTTTGCCGAACCCCTCTCGACCATGCCGCTTGCGGGCCATGCCGCGCGTCTGGCGCGGGATGTGGCGCTGCTGTCGCCCAATTACGAGGCTGCCGCGGCGCGGGTGATCGGCAAGTCTCCCGAAGATGAATTGCTGCGCGCCGTAGCGGTTGGCGATGCCCCCGAAGGCCCCGCCCCGGATGCGCCCTTGGCCGCTGCTGTTCACGATGCTTTCGCCAATCCCACCCCGCGCGCCGACCTGATGGCGCTGGCGCGGGACAAGGAACTGGGCATGGCGATTTTGCGCCTATTGTCGCTCTTGCATGACGGGGCGAGTGGTGACACATCGGCGCTCCGCGACGCCCTAGCCACCCTGCGCGCCCTCGGGTTGGAAGACACCGCCCGACGTGCCGCCTTGCAGATTGTATTGCTCCAGCAATGATGATGTCCCAGACCCCGACCTTTCATTGGATCTCCAGCTTTCTGGAGGCCGCCGCCGCCGAACAGGGTGCCGCCACCAATACGCAGCTGGCCTATGGCCGCGACCTCAAGGATTTCGATTCCTTTCTGGCGCAGCGCAATCACGATTTCCTCACCGCCAGCCGCGGCGAGGTTGAGGATTACCTTGTCTATTGTGATGCGCAGGGGCTGGCCAAATCCACCCGCGCGCGGCGGCTTTCGGCGATCAAACAGCTCTACCGCTTTGCCTTTGAGGAAGGGCTGCGCGAAGACAATCCAGCGGTGCAAATCGCCGGACCGGGGCAAGACAAACGTCTGCCCAAGATTCTCTCTGAGGAAGAGGTCGACCGGCTTTTGGATGCCGCGCGCAACTCAGGCCGGGCGCTGGCGGACCAGCTGCGCAACACCTGCCTGATGGAACTGCTCTATGCCACTGGCATGCGGGTCAGCGAATTGGTCAGCCTGCCGGTCAGCGCCGCGCGCGGCGATCCGCGCCTGCTGCTGATTTCGGGCAAGGGGGGCCGCGAGCGGCTGGTGCCCCTGTCGGAACCTGCGCGCGATGCGCTGGCGGCATGGCTGGTGGTGCGTGACAAGGCGGATGAGGCGGCCCAAGCCAAAGGCAAACCGCCCGCACGGCATCTCTTCCCGTCGCGCGGGGCAACGGGCCATCTGACGCGGCATCGGTTCTATCTGTTGATCAAGGAGTTCGCCGTGACCGGGGGCGTGCCCCCTGAAAAGGTCACGCCGCACACCCTGCGCCATGCCTTCGCAACGCATCTGCTGGCCAACGGCGCAGACCTGCGCGCGATCCAGACCATGCTGGGCCATGCCGATGTCGCCACGACCGAGATCTATACCCATGTGCTAGAAGAGCGCCTGTCGGACCTCGTGCTAGAGCGTCACCCTCTGGCCAAGGACGGCACGCGCAACCCCGGTGGCAGCACGTCTTCCGACGGCCAGTAACCGCTTTGCAGCGCGTCGGCATAGGCGCGCGGCAGACCGGCCTTCGCCATGTCGGCCACGGCCCCTGCCACATCATAGCTAAGCCGGTGAAACCGCACTTCGCCCCCGTCCAACACGGCCACCCGCGTTTGCTGGCCGCCGTCGTGGGGCGGCATGCCGATCACCCCTGCATTGATCCAGCGCCCGCGCGCCGTCTTGCGGATAAAGGGCAGACCGGAATGCCCGGCGATGATGTGATCGACGGGGCCTGTGACCTCCTCCAAGGCGCGCCACTCTTCCTCGAACACCGCCCCTGCACTCTCTGACCAGATGAACCGCGCCACATCGCGCACCCCGCCGTGAAGCACCCCGTAGCGCTGCCCTTGATGCAGAAACACGGCCACATCCGGCAGTGATCCCATCCACGTCTTCGCCTCCGCGTCCAGCGCCTGCGCGGCATGGGCGTACCACGCGCCCGAAAGCATGTCGCAACTGCTGCCCGGCGCGAAACCGCAGCCGCAATCCTCGGCCCCGCTGGCCAGTTGCAACTCGCAATTCCCGGCCACCACAGCACAGCCAAGCGCCCGGATCGCCGCCACGCTTTCGCTTGGTGCCCCGCAGTAGGCGACGATATCCCCGGTGCAGATCATCTGATCCCCGCCGATGCCGCGCGCGGCGGCAAAATCCGCCAGCGCTGCTACCGCCTGAAGGTTGGAATAGGGCCCGCCGAACAACAGCAGCGGCCCGTCCAGAACCCCGAGCTCTGCACAGTTGATTTTCGCCTGCATCACACCACCCTCACCCGTTGCGACCCTTGAATGACGCAGCCCCTGCGCCCATAACATTCGCAACACATAATGGATGGATTTAGACCTCATGGAAACGGGCCCCGCCCTTTTTGACACCGCATTCTGGATCAGTACCGGAATTATCCTGTTTCTCCTCGTCCTGTCGGGCTTCTTTTCGGGGTCCGAAACGGCGCTGACCGCCGCCTCGCGCGGGAAGCTGCGCGCGCAGGCCGACAAAGGGGCAAGCGGGGCGATCCGGGCGCTCAAAATCACCGAGGATAACGAGCGGCTGATCGGCTCGGTCCTGCTGGGCAACAACTTGGTCAACATCCTTGCCGCCTCCATGGCGACGGCGCTGTTCACCCGGCTTTTCGGCGAAAGCGGCGTGGCGCTGGCGACGCTGGTGATGACGCTTCTGGTGCTTGTCTTCTCAGAAGTGCTGCCAAAGACCTATGCCATCACCAATGCCGAAACGGCGGCGGCGCTGGTCTCGCGCCCGATCAGCATCGTGGTGCTTGTCTTCTCGCCCGTGGTGACGGCGGTGCGCTATTTCGTGCGCGGGGTGCTGCGGCTTTTCGGCGTTCAGATTGACCCGGACAGCAACATTCTGGCCGTCCGCGAAGAGATCGCCGGCGCCTTGCAGCTGGGCCATTCCGAAGGCGTGGTCGAAAAGGAAGACCGTGACCGTATCTTGGGCGCGCTCGACCTGCGCGAACGCGCGGTCGAAGAGGTCATGCTGCATCGTTCGGGGATCGAGATGATCGATGCGGATAGCGATCCGACCGACATCATGGAAAAATGCCTGCAATCCAACCACACCCGCCTGCCCGTCTTCCGCGATGATCCGGAAAACATCATCGGCGTGATCCACGCCAAGGACCTGCTGCGCGCCATGTACAAGCTGATCGGAGGTCCCAACGGCAATGCGGCGGCGCTCAAGGGGTTCAACGTGGCCGATGTGGTGATGAAACCCTATTTCGTTCCCGAAACCTCCACCCTCGATGAACAGATGCGCCAGTTTTTGCGCCGCCGCACGCATTTTGCGCTGGTGGTGGATGAATATGGCTCCCTGCAAGGGCTGATCACGCTCGAAGACATCCTCGAAGAGATCGTGGGCGAGATTACAGACGAATTCGACCCCGACGCAGATCACCCGCTCAAACAGTCCGAAGACGGGCATCTGATGGTCGAAGGGGCCATGACGATCCGCGATCTTAACCGCGCCACCGACTGGTCCCTCCCCGATGATGAGGCCAATACCGTGGCCGGGCTGGTGATCCACGAAGCGCAGATGATCCCCACCGTGGGGCAGGTGTTCTCTTTCCACAACTTCCGGTTCGAAGTGATGGAACGGGACGGAAACCGCATCACGCAGTTAAAAATTCGCCCCCTCTGAGCTCCGCTTAGTCCGGTGTCTCAACCGCCGCGCGCACCTCTTTGCATGCGGCGGCCCAGATCCGCGCCCGGTCGGGGCCAAAGGGCACCTCTTCGAAAGCGCGGCGCAGGTGGTTCTCTGCCGCGTCCCGGGCCGAGGCGGCAAGGCCGGGGTCAGGGTGGTGCATCAGCCCGGCAAGCACCTCTTGCAAGGCCATCTGCACCTCAACGACCGAGGCCCCATCCCGGGCCAGCGCGCCAAAGCCGTCTTCGATCAGGGCATCCGACGAGATCGGCGCGATATACAGGTTGGGCAGATTGACCTTGCCGCCCGGCTTCGCCTCGTCCGAATAATAAGACAGGATGCGCCCGATGCGGGTGATGACATCAATCGCCGTGCCACCGTCATTAATCCCCGGCGACAGCGCTTTGGAGGCGACCTCTCCCAGCACCCGCAGGCCAAAGCGCGGGTCTTGGTCAAAGGTGCGCAGATCGCCCAGTTGCACGGTGTCGAAAACCTTTTGCTCAAGGCTGTCCCAGTCATGCTCCGCGTCCTGCGGGTTGCCCTGCTGGGTGACCATAACCAAAGGCTCTCCGACAAAGACGAAATCGCCGATGCGCCGGGTAAGATAGATCGCCACCCCATGGTCGCGCGCCTGCTGGTCCAGCGCCTCGGGGTAAATATGTTTGATATAGCCGCTCTCGGGGGCAAAGATCGGGCGGGCGTTTTCGGGCGGGGGGCCGGTCAGAGGGTGGCCGCCCATGCAGGGGGTCTTTAGCCGCTCCTTGAACAGCGATGTGGTTACGGCTTCGATCTGGCGCGTGGTGTCGATCAGGCTGCCGAAACTTTGCAGATGAAGCACCCAACGGATCAGAAAGATCACGATGATTGCCAGCACCATCACCGTGGTCAGGAACAGCACGAAAGAGCGTTCGTCGACATAGATGCCCAACTCGCGCATGATGATCGCAACCAGCGCATAGACATAGGCCCCGATGAAAACGGCAAGGGTGTTCTGGGTGGTCCGGTCCTGAATGATCAGCCGATGCGCCCGCGGCGTGAATTGGGCCGAGGTAGAGCGGTAGACCGTGACCATGATGGTGATCGAAAAGATCGTAACCGCAAGCATCGCATCCGCGATGATCTGCAAAAGCCGATCCGCCGCCTCGCCCGTCAAACGTGTGGCGACCTCCTTGGGCACCAAGGGTTCAAACAGCTGCGTCATCCCAAGGGCGACAAAGGCCAACAGCCCCATGACGACCACCCGCACCCAAAGTTTACGAGAATATTCGCGGGCTTTGCGAAACAGTGTGTGCGGGATCAAGTCTTTGATGTTCATGAGCCAAGGGTAGCACGAAAAAGCGCCCTGCCAACGGTGGTTTAGCAGGAATTTACATCCCTTGACGGCGTTGAGGTCCGCCCCCTTAGAAGGTGCAAGAAAGCCCTTATCCCCGCGCGCCACGCCCGGTAGTCTGACGTCATGACAAAAGCCTCTCTGCCTGTGATCCTCCTCGCTGCCGGAGCCTCTTCCCGGATGCGGGGGCGCGACAAATTGATGGAAGACGTGGACGGCCAGCCGCTGCTGCGCCGTCAGACGCGGTTGGCGCTAAGCGTCGGCCCCGTGACCGTCGCCCTGCCGCCCGCGCCGCATCCGCGCTACACGGCCTTGACCGGGCTGGATATCACGCCGCTTCCCATTCCCGACGCGGCCGAGGGCATGGGCGCCAGCCTGCGCCGCGCCTTTGCGGACCTGCCCCCGGACACGGCGGCGGCCATGGTGATGTTGGCCGACATGCCAGAGCTTGAGCCCCGCGATCTGGCCCGCCTTACGGCTTCGGTCGATCTTAGCAGTGAGACATTGGTCTGGCGCGCCGCGACAGAGGATGGCAGGCCGGGGCATCCGATCATCTTTGCCGCCGCGCTGTTTGACCAACTCAAACGGCTGAGTGGCGATGATGGGGGCCGCGCGGTGGTGCGCGGCGCAGGGGCGCGGGTGCAGATGGTGCCCCTGCCCGGTCAACGCGCGCGGCTCGACCTCGACACGCCCGAAGATTGGGCCGCGTGGCGAAAGCCGCAGGAATAACCCCACAAAAGAAAACGGGGCGGTCACCCGCCCCGTTTCCAAGTTGCATCGCGTCCCGACCTTACGGGATTATTTCACCAGCAAGCTGGCCTCGTGCTTTTTCAGCGACCGGCGGGCGGCGGTGTAGCCTTCGATGCCGTCCTTTGTCGCAAGCTCGGGGAAGAGTTCGAGAATCTCGTTGCGTTGCTCTTCGCCAATACCGGCCAGCGACATGTCACCAGGCTGGAAGCTCTCGGTCCATGTGCCATCCGACAAGATCACCTCATGGCGGTCAAACATCACGTGGATGTAGGTGGTGCCAGAGACCTCGACCACGTCGATGCCCTCCATGCCGGTCAGGTGTTTCGCCGCAACCAGCACTTCACGCTCTTCGAAGTAGAGCGCCGTTTTCTCGTTGGCGACCAAGACGCGGTGGTTGGGGCTGACCATCATGTCACGCTCGGGCAGATCGTTGCCAAGCGCGCCCTTGCGGATCAGCACCGGCTTGAGATGGGCGGCCATTTCGAACTCGGCGCCGGTCATCTCACGTGCGCCGACCCAACGAATTGTCTGGATGCCGTTGTCGCGGGTGATGACCCGGTCACCGACCTCAAGCGCCTCGACACGGACCTCGCCTTTTGGCGTGGCGATCTTGGTGCCCGGTGTGAAACAGGGGATCACATTCTCGATCTCGACAAAGTTCAGACGCCCGGCATCGCTGCCATCCTCGTTGAAGTAGTCGACGAAACCGTCTTCGCGGTCGTCCGATGTATAGGTGATCTCGAAGCTACCACCCTCAGGGGCCGAGCCGCGCAGGTCGAGCGTGTCAAAGTCCACGCCAGCGCTGCCACCGTCGACATCATCGCCAGCATTCACGTTGACGAAGCTGTCCTGATCGGCACCGCCGGTCATCACGTCGACACCCGCACCACCGTCGAGCAGATCGTCGCCCTGACCGCCTTGCAGCGTGTCGTCGCCTTCGCCGCCCATCAGCGTGTCATTCTCGCCGCCGCCGTCGAGCAGGTCATTGCCTTCGCCGCCGACCAGCAGGTCATCGTCACGGTTGCCGCGCAGCGTGTCATCGCCGGTGCCGCCGTCAAGCTCATCATTGCCCTGACCGCCCGAGATGCTGTCGTCGCCCTGACCGCCAAGCAGCGTGTCGTTGCCGGTGTTGCCTTCAATGATGTCATCGTCGATCTGACCGTCGATATAGTCATCGCCCGAGCCGCCGCGCAGCATGTCGGCGTCATCGGCGCCATAGATCACGTCATTGCCCGAGCCACCGTCGACCGTATCCATCCCGTTGTCCGTGACACGGTCGGGGGTGAAGGGGTTGGACGCATCCTCTTCGTCGGGGATGTCGAGCACATCAAGGCCGAGGTCGGGATCATTGCCGGCAAAGATCGTGTCATTGCCAGCGCCGCCAAGGATGCTGTCGTTGCCCTCGCCGCCGACGATACGGTCGTCGCCATCGCCGCCATCAACCATATCGTTGTCGATGCCCGCGTCGATCACATCATCGCCGGTGCCGCCGGTGATGGTATCACGGTCGTCGCCGGTCGAGATGGTGTCATTGCCCGCGCCGCCATCGACGGAGTCGCGGTCGTTCTCGGGATCGGCATCGGGGTCAAAGCTCAAGCTGTCGCTGTCGCTTTCCGGGTAGCCCAGATCAGGCGCGATATCATCGTTGCCGGTGGTGATCATGTCGTCACCCTCACCGCCCTCAACCACGTCAGAGCCGGCACCGGCCTCGACAATGTCATCGCCGTCGCCCGCCAAAATGGTGTCGTCACCGTCGCCAGCGCGGACATAGTCGTCATCGCCTTCGGCACCGGGCAGGATTGCATCGTCGTTGTCGATCATGTCGCCATCGGGGTCGCCGGTATAGGCGGTGTCGATCATGTCATCGCCTGCGGTGCCGTCGACATAGCCGTCGCGGGTCGGATCGCCGTCACCCACGGTGACAGTCACCGAGCCTTCGTCGGTCAGACCATCGGGGTCGGACACGGTGTAGGTGATCGTCGCGTCGCCGGTGAAACCGTCATTGGCGACAAAGGTGATGGTGCCATCGTCGTTTATGGTCACGGTGCCATCGTCGCTGGAGGCATCTGCAACGCTCAAAGTGTCGCCATCCACATCGGTGTCGTTGTCCAGAACCGGGATCACGACCGCTTCGGTGCCGGTGGTGCTGGCCGTGTCGTCATTGGCCTCGGGCGCATCGTTTACCGGGTTCACGGTGACATTCACGGTGCCAGTGTCGGTGCCGCCATTGCCGTCATCCACGGTGTAGGTGATGGTCGTGTCGCCGTTGAAATCCGCGTCCGGCGTGAAGGTCAGCGTGCCATCGTCGTTGATCACAACAGGCCCGGCCGGGCAGGTTGCCATCGTGACGGTCAGCGTGTCGCCATCGCTGTCGCTGTCATTGCCCAGCACGTCGACGGTGCCTGAGGTGTCTTCGTCGATCTCAAGCACATCGTCTTCGGCCACGGGCGCGTCATTGCCGCCGCCCTCTGGCTTGTCGTCGTCGAAGATCACGTTGTCGATCGCGCCGGAGCCTTCGAAGCGCACTTCAAAGCGCGACACGCCGTCGATGTTGAACTGAACGAAACGCTCGCCGCCATCGCCGGTGGGCTGAACGTAGTGGTTCTGGATCACGTCGCCATTGTCATCGTAAAAGATGACACGGGTGCCCTCGCCGCCGGTCTCTTCGATGTCTTTGAAGGTCACGCCCTTCATGCGCACCATGTCATCGAAATCAAAGAACAGGCTGCCGCCGCCGGCGTTGTCGTCCGGGTCGCTCTGGTCGCCGTCTTCAGAGACGATCAGCAGACCTTCAAGCGTGTCGGAGGCCAGATCGCTGTCGCCACCCGTGGGGTTGGCGCTGTCAAAGATCATCGCATCGCCAGAGCCGCCGCTGGCCGAAACCGTAACGCCCAGGTCCGCATATTCGTCGTCAATGATGGTGCCTGCGCTGAACGCGTTGAAATCAAGTGTTCTAATCATTGTGAATTCTCCTGAGCGGTGTTGCACGCGGCGCGCAACGCGGCCGTCTTGGAAGTGGATGCTGTTTCAATCTGATGAATGGAGCGCCGAACGGCAGAGCGGTCGAACCGGGCATTTCTTGCCCCGCAGAAGGCCAGTGGCAGGGCCTGTCGCTTATGTATCATATCGTCTCTCCCTCCGTTCACACGCGCCCCGCTGGCTGAAATCCAGATCGGGCGACACGCATCCTTGCGCCAACGAAGGGGAAGAGCCCGAACAAGGCCCACACCCGAGAAGAACCCCTCCCCGGTATATTGTGTTTACGGTCGCAAATTTTGCGGCGTACCCACATTTCCCGCATCCTTGATGCGCTTAATGCGGCCGCCCCCGTGACCTACAGACTTCTGTGCCCCCCAGTTGGGCATCTATAGGAATAGCCCTCCTATACGAATGGACAAAGGAAAAAATGTTCGAAAATTGCCGGAACCAAATGAAGTTTTGCCGCAATTCAGGTGGTTTAGCCGATCTCACGGGGGCGATTGTTTCCCCGCCATCCTTCGGCGAAATCTCAATTTGCCATAGGATTAAGGAAAATTAACACCAAAATGCGACCGCGCCCTTTGAACCTTACTCACGACTGTTTCGCGCAGAGAGACAATAGTGCCGCAAACGCGCCGCATCTGTGCCGCCTTGTTTTCGTCATTCTTTTCGATTGCTTGTTCACAAGCTGGAACCAATGGCCCAAAAACCTGCGGAACTGGTGACAAAGCCACAGGTAGAGCGCCTTATTCCCGCCGAATCAATCGCGCTTCGGCGCGGGGCTTTGAGGGCTCATACAGCGCGTTTCGCCGAAAACACATCGAAACCGCGCCCGCGCGGCAGCGCGGGCCTGAAAGAAGCGGCCTGTCGCCGGTTTGCGACAGCATCAATTGCGCAAAAGCGACCGAAGGTCTCAAACGTATATCTCACCATCCCATCACATCCCGCCGAACAGCCGCGCCAAAATGCGCCAAACCCGCCCCTCAAAACGACATTCTAAAGCCCACAAACGACACCGCGCCGATGGCGCGCAAACCCCAGCCATAGTGCACTCTGCGCCCCGCGCCTGCGGCAGGGTGTCGCACCTCCATTTCACCCTATTGCAATGGCCGCTCGGGTAGACCAAATGCGCCGCATGTTGATGTATGCCGTTCATAAGAGGCGCCCGCGCAAACCGGGCACGCTGCTGAACCGCCGATAACCCCGGTCGGACAGGCCGATCCGCCTGTTCGGACCATCGGGGTTCCAACTGACTTTCCGGATCACACTCGGGATGAGACCCACACAACCGACCCGGCCCGGCCTTTTGGCACTGACCGTCGTCTTTGGCGGATCCTTCCTTTTACGACCTTTCTGATATGGAGCATGCCATGCATTTCCGCCTGCTGAAGAACACCAACCAGATCGCCGGGATGCCCGGAACCGCCTTTAACGGCACCATCGGTCAAGTCGCCAACGCCGAGGGTCTGGCCCTTGTCGCCATGCTGCGGCGTGCCCTGCGCGACACCGCGCGCCGTTGGGAGCGCAACCGCACGCTGTCGACGCTGAACGCGATGGATGACCGTCTGCTGCAGGATATTGGCCTGAACCGCAAAGACATCCCCCAGCATATCCGCGACATGGAAAGTTTTTCCCGCCGCTGAACAGCCCCACCCGCGCCCCGCTTGAAGGGTCGCGGCGGGCCTTAATTATATGGCGTCCTGCAGGGGGGCGCCGGTCATAATCGCACCGCGCCACACCCGGCGCGGTGCCCGAACTTGCGTCATCCTCTCGGCAATCGTGTTGCACAGGGGCGCGCGATTTGTTTTCTTATCTCCAGCAAACCCGGCCATCGAAAGCTGCCGCGCCCTATCGCGCGACCGGCTTCTTCTTGATGCAACGGGACAAAGATCAGCGGTGCGCGGCTGCGTGTCACTGCGGATACAATAGAGGAGATATCACTATGAAACGCTATTTGCTTGGCACGGCCTTTGCCGTTGCAACCCCGATGGCCGCCGCCGCTCAGGACTGCGGCGAAGTCTCGATCGCGGAAATGAACTGGGCGTCGGCACAGATCGTCACCGCCGTGACCGAATTCCTGCTGGTCCAAGGCTATTCCTGCGATGTGACCGTGGTACCGTCGGACACCACGCCCGCCGTGACATCGCTGTCGGAAAACAACGAGCCGGATATCGTGCCGGAAATGTGGCCCAACTCTGCCGGTGATGCTTACAAAAAGCTCAAAGAGAACGGCAAGATTGTTGAGCTGACTTCCGTGCTTGATCCCGGTGGTGTCGAAGGCTGGTGGGTGCCGACCTATCTTGTGGATGAGCATCCCGAGCTTGCCACCATCGAAGGCATTTTGGAAAACCCCGAACTGGTCGGCGGCATGTTCAACAACTGTCCCGATGGCTGGGGCTGCCGCATCGTGAGCGACAACCTCGCCCGCGCCTATGACCTCGAAGGCAATGGCATCGAAGTCTTTGACCACGGCTCGGGTGAGACGATGGTGACCTCGATGGCGTCGGCCTATGAAAGCAAAGAGCCATGGTTCGGCTACTATTGGGCCCCAACCACGCCGCTGGGCAAATACGACATGACCAGCGTCGATCTGGGCGAATTTGACGAGGCCGCGCACAGCGCCAACCAGAACGCCGACAACCCAGAGCCCAAGCCTTCGGCTTTCCCGACGGCACCGGTTCTGACCGTGATGACCAAGGATTTCCACGACAACAATCCTGAAATCGCGGAATTCATCGGCAACGTATCTTTCAAGACCGAAGAGATGAGCAAGCTGCTGGCATGGCAGGGCGAAAGCAACGCTTCGAATGAAGAAGCAGCTGTTTACTACCTGCAGAACAACAAGGACGTCTGGGCCGAATGGCTGAGCGACGACGCCCGTGGCAACCTGTCGAAGCTGCTTGACCAGTAAGACAGACTGACAAAACGGCGGGCGGGGAACTCATCTGGGTTTCCCGCCCGTTTGTTTCAGGATCGGCGGCAAGACTTACGTCTTTTCACACCGACTGCGCCTTGGCCCCCGGCCTATCGCGCAGTTTCTTTGCAAGGACATAGGTTTGATTTGCCGCCTCTGCATGGGGCAGCCGACGCCGCGCAGACCGCGCGGCGCACCGGCCCCCTCCCCAAAAGTAAACGGTCTGATGCAGACCGGGAAAGCGACAGATGGCGACTTACGATAATTTCTTTGACTCGCTCGGCCTGCGCGGCTGGTGCGGCGATGACCAAGGCGGTGGGCTTAGCTCCATGGCCGATCTCATGGGGCAAGCGGGCGGTGATACCGACACGACGCTCTGGGACACGCCCTTCCCTTCGCTGGATGCGCTGCACGACAGCTGCGATGCCATCCCGCAGTCGCGTGACCTGACCCAAGGGCTGGAGCAAGGCTTCCTCGCCATCAAGGACAATCTTAAAGTTGTTGTCGACCCGCTGACCCAACCGCTAAGCTGGGCGCTGGAGAACGCGCTGTGGATCATGCAGGCAGTGCCGTGGTTCGTGATGATCCCGCTTTTGATGGCGATCACCTATGCCGTGGGCCGCTCGCTGAAACTGGTGGGTCTGGTGGCGCTGGTCTTTGGCTTCCTCGCCTTTATCGACTTTTACGAACACACCATGCAGACGCTGGCGATCATCTTTGTCTGCGCCTTTATATGTGTGCTTTTGGGCGTGCCGATTGGCATCGCCATGTCACGCAGTGACCGGGTGCAGCGCACGATGATCCCGGTGCTGGACATGCTGCAAACCCTGCCGCCCTTCGTCTACCTGATCCCGCTGATCTTCCTCTTTTCGGTGACCGAGCCCAAGCTCTACGGCATCGCGATCATCCTTTACGCCATCGTGCCGGTGGTGCGTCTGACCGACCTTGGCATCCGTCTGGTCGACAAAGACGTGATTGAGGCCGCCGACGCCTTTGGCATGACCAACCGTCAAAAGCTTTACAAGGTGCAGATCCCGCTGGCCCTGCCCAACATCATGGCCGGTGTGAACCAGACCATTATGATGAGCCTTGCCATGGTCGTTATCGCCTCGCTGGTTTCGGCCCCCGGTCTGGGCGTGCTGGTGCTGCGCGGCATTCGGAGCCTTGAATTGGGCGTGGGCCTCCTGTCGGGTCTGGGGATCGTGCTGCTTGCGATCATCCTCGACCGGGTCACCAAAGCCGCGCTTGCGCGGATCAACGCGGCGCAGAAGTGAGGCCAGACATGACAGACGATATCAAGATTTCCGTCCGCAACCTCTATAAGATCTTCGGCGATGACCCACAGGGCGCGCTGGAGAAGGTGCGCGGCGGCATGAGCAAGGCCGACCTTCAGGCCGAGACCGGCCATGTGCTGGGTCTTAACAACATCAACGTGGACATGCCTGCGGGCAAGACCACGGTGATCATGGGGCTGTCGGGTTCGGGCAAATCAACGCTGATCCGGCACCTCAACCGCCTCATTGACCCCACCTCAGGCGAGGTGATCATGAACGGCGAGAACATCCTCGACTACAACGAGCGTCGCCTGCGCGAGATGCGCAAGCACAAGATGTCGATGGTGTTCCAAAAGTTCGCCCTGCTGCCGCATCGCACGGTGTTGGAAAACACCGGGCTCAGCTGGGAGATCGAAGGCAAAAACCGCAGCAAATACGCGGCTGAGGCCACCAAATGGCTGAACCGCGTCGGGCTAGAGGGTCAAGGAGAGCAGTATCCCGCGCAGCTATCAGGCGGGATGCAGCAGCGTGTTGGCATCGCCCGCGCGCTCACGTCGAACTCTGACGTGATGCTGATGGACGAGGCGTTCTCGGCGCTCGACCCGCTGATCCGCACCGACATGCAAGATCTGCTGATCGAATTGCAAGAAGAACTGCATAAGACCGTGATCTTCATCACCCACGATCTGGATGAGGCGCTGAAACTGGCGGACCATCTGGTGATCCTCAAAGACGGGTTCATCGTCCAACAGGGCGAGCCGCAACACATTCTGCTGAACCCCAATGATCCCTACATCGAAGCCTTCGTCAGCGACATCAACCGCGCGCGGGTGCTGCGGGTACGGTCGGTCATGGAGAAGACCGAGGTGCCGCCTGCGGATGTGGCCGGTGAGGTCGATTTCGACGACACGCTGGAAAGCATCATCGCGGTCTCCGGTGGGGATACGACCAACAACTACCGCGTCATGCGCGAGGGCAAACAGGTCGGCGTGTTGCATATGCGTGATCTGGTTCGGGCGCTGGTCCCACGGCATCCCGGCGAGGCGGCATAGGCCGCCACCCGCGATTAAGAGACGGTCATCGCCTGCCTGCGGGTGGGCGATGCGACGGGGGCTAACCCTTTATGGTGGAGACGTGGGCCCCTAGCGCTCCAATCACCTCCACCTCCAAACTCGTAAGCGAAGACCCAACGTCGATGGCCTGCCCCACCCCCGCCGCGGCACGCGAAAAGCGGTCATAGTCAATCACATGGCGCGCGCCCGATGGCGCTTTGCCGCCGATCAAAATCCCTGCGTCCTATTGACACTTGGCCCCACGATTGGCCTATGGGGGGTGAAATAAACACTGGGGTTCAAGATGCCGCAATCTGCTACGGCCAATATTCTGACTGTTCTCGACACCGATTTCAAAGGTATCATCGAGGAGTGGCTGGGAACGCAGGTCAAAGAGGGCGTGAAACGTTCTGACCTGTTCTCCGATGCGGAGAGCCGGAACCAGAACCGCGAATTGCTCAAAGCCTTTTCCAAAGGTGTGCGCGATGGCATCTCGGGCGAAGATTTCGATTTCGATGACACCCAATGGGATGATCTGCGCGCCGTTCTGACCGATGTTAGCCGCGAGCGGGTCAACCGCGGCGTGACCCCGACCGAGATGGCGACCTTTGTGCTGGCGTTGAAAGCGCCGCTGTTCAAACGGCTCGAAGCGATGCAAGACGGCGAACACGGCGTATTGATCCGCGACGTGATGCTGGTCACCCGTCTGGTCGATGCCTTTGCCATCTACACCAACGAGATTTTCATTCTTGAGCGTGAGCAGATCATCGATCGTCAACGCCAAGAGATGCTGGAACTGTCGACCCCCGTGGTAGAGCTTTGGGACCGTGTTTTGACCCTGCCGCTGATCGGCACGCTGGATTCCGCCCGCGCCCAAGAGGTGATGGAGAACCTGCTGCAAACCATTCTGGAACGGCAGGCCGAAGTGGTCATCATGGACATCACCGGCGTCGGCACCGTCGACACACAGGTGGCGCAACACCTGCTGCGCGCTGCCGCTGCCGTGCGTCTGATGGGTGCTGAGTGCATCATCAGCGGCATCAGCCCGATGATCGCTCAGACCATGGTGCAGCTTGGCATTGATGTCGGCACCGTTTCCACCCGGTCGAGCATCCGCACCGCCCTGTCGGACGCGCTGCTGACCGTGGGCTATGTGATCAAGAAGACCGAGGGCCAATAAGGTGGCCGGTGTCACGTCGATTAATCTGGTCGAACATGCGCTCCTCGTTTCGATACAGGATGACATCACGGACACCGAGATCTTGGAGCTTCAAGACCGGTTGTCGAACAAAATATCCGAGAACCGCATCGACGGGGTGATCCTTGATATCTCAGCGCTTGAGATTGTCGACACCTTCGTGGGCCGTGTGATCGCGCAGTTGGCGGGGATATCCCGTCTGCTGGCGGCGGATACCTATGTTGTCGGCATGCGCCCCACGGTGGCGGTCACGTTGGTCGAGCTGGGCATGTACCTGCCGGAAATTCGCACCGCGTTAAGCCTGACCCATGCCCTTGCCCAGCTACGCCGCGTTTGACGAAAAGGACCTAGGGGCGCAGGTTCTTCTCTCTCAGTTCAAACTAAAGACCAGCGGCGACGCGGTGACGGTGCGCCAAGCCGTGGCGCGCTACATGAAAGAACACGGCGCCTCGGCGCTGAATGTCACACGTTTCGCCACCGCCGTCAGCGAAATCGCCCGCAATGCGATCGTTCACGCTGGCGGAGGTGAATTTTCCATCTATGTCGACCCGAAGGCCAAGCAGCTTAGCGTGGTTTGTTGGGACAAGGGACCGGGGATCGAGGACGTGGCACTGGCCCTGACGGACGGCTATACTTCGGGCGGCGGACTTGGCCGTGGTTTGGGCGGCGCACAGCGGCTGGCCAAGAAATTTGAAATCCGCACCGCCGTCGGCGGGGGCACCAGCGTGATGATGAGTGTGAACCTATGAAACAATGGGTCGAAGTTCAGGACCAGAGCGCCATCGCTGTGGTCCGCCGCGCCGCACGGCGTCTGGCCGCCCAGCACGATTGGCCGAAACATCGGACCGACGAATTGGCCATCGTCGCCACCGAAGCCACCACCAACATCCTGCGCTACGCCGAGAAAGGCCGCGCCTTGATCAACGCGCCGGCCGAGGGCAAAGGCGACAAAATCGTGATGATCTTTACCGACCGCGGCCCCGGCATCAGCGATATGGATCACATGTTCCAAGACGGCATGAGCAGTGGCGATTCCGCCGGGCTGGGCCTTGGCGCGATCCGCCGTCTGTCGGATGAATTCGACATCTTCAGCGGGTCCGAGGTGGGCACCACCATCGTTTGCAGCTTTGCCAAAGACAGCCCCCCCTGCGCGACCCATGGGGTTGAGGCCGTGGGCCTGCGGGTCTGTCACCCGAACGAAGAGGAATGCGGCGACGATTATCTGCTGCGGCAAACGCCGAAAGCCACTGATATCCTGCTGTGCGATGGCTTGGGCCATGGCCCCGAGGCCGCAGCCGCATCGCTGGAGGTGACAGAGGCCGTCACCGCCACCCGCAGCTTCAACAGCGAGCCGGGCGCCGTAATGCGTGAGGTGACCGAGAAATTGATCGGCAAGCGCGGCGCGGTGGCGGCCCTTGTGCATATCGCGCAGCCGCAGATGGTGTTGCGCTATGCTGCTTTGGGCAATATCGCCACGCTGCGGGTTCGCAATGGCGAGGTCAAACGCCTGCCTGTCCGCGACGGGCGGATCGGCGCACGTGCGACGCGGGGCTATGAAGAGACCTTTGACCTTGAACCGGGGGACCTGATCATCCTGCACAGCGACGGCTTGAAAACCCTGCGCGACAGCTATCTTCCACAGGGTCTATTGTGGAAATCCCCGCTCTTGATCGCTGGCTTCCTGCTCGACCGGGCATTTCGCGGGCGGGATGACGCCTCCATCGTGGTCATACGCATTGCACGGGACGCGGACTGATGAAAGCTACGAACCTCACGTCGGTGAACCTTGAAAAAGGCGGCGATATCGCGGCTCTGCGCCAGATTGCCCTGACCCTGACCGAAGCGATGCGCTTTACCTCTTTCGAGCGGACGCGCACCGTCACCGCCGCTGTGGAACTGGGCCGCAACGCCATTGAGCATGGGCAAAAGGGTCGCGCGCGGTTTTCGCTGACGGATGTCAACGGCAAGCCCGCCCTTGGCCTGACAGTGATCGATCAGGGCCGCGGCATCGAGGAAGACAAACTTGACCCCACGCGCGACATCGTGTCGGAGACCGGCCTGGGGCTGGGCCTGCGCGGCGTGCAACGTATCGCGGCCCGCTTTGATGTGGACACCGGCCAAGAGGGCACGCGGGTCCATGCGGAGTTTCTGCTGCCCGAACCGCAATGCGCTGTTGAGCAGATCAAGGCCGACGCCCTCGCGGCGCTGGAGGCCTATAACGCCAAAGACCCGACCGCCGCGCTGACCGAACAGAACCGCGAGTTGAGCGAAGGCATCGCCGACCGTGACCTCTTGATGCAGGAATTGCACCACCGCACGGGCAACAACCTTGCCCTGATCGTGGCACTCATCCGGATGAGCAAGAGCCAAGCCAAAGAGGACGAGACCCGCCAAGTACTGCGCGAGTTGGAAACCCGCGTCGGCTCGCTCTCCAAGGCGCATGAGTTGATGCAACGCTCAACCGACAGCACCGACCTTGATCTGTCTGATATGTTGGATGAGGTCACCAAGAACGCCGAACGCGCCTTTACCGGGGATCGCCAGAGCATTGCCATCAAGCTGATTTGCCCCAGCCTTAAGATGGACAACAAACTGGCCGTCGATATCGGGCTGATTGTGGGCGAGTTGATCACCAACGCCTATAAACACGCTTTCAAAGGGCGCGACAAAGGGGTGATCACCATTGAGGTCACGCAAGAGAGCGATGAAGGTCTGACCCTGAAAGTCTATGACGATGGTGTCGGCCTGCCCGAAGATGCCAAACGGCCCGAGCGGTCGGATTCGCTGGGCTGGCGGATGATCCGCACGCTCACTTTCCAGCATGAGGCGACGCTGAAGGTCGAGGGCCAAGACGGGCTTTGCGTCGAGATCCGCTTCCCAGCACAGGACTAAGCGCCCCCCGCGGGCCCGCCGATTTCGGGCCGCCGCGTCCGTATTTTTGATCAAAAATCACCTCTGAACTTTTCCGCCCCGTAAAATTGTCCTAGGCATATCGGGAGCCGGCGATTCCCGGACACTTCTAAGCGGCAATAAAGACGCCCGCTTGGCCAATAACGGAGACAGAGCATGATCGAAAAACGTGATTTCTATATCGACGGCAAATGGGTCGCCCCGCTTGAGGGTAGCGAACATAAGGTCATCAACCCGTCGACCGAAGAGCCCTGCACCGTGATCTCGCTCGGCGGGGCCAAGGATGTGGACGCCGCCGTGGGAGCGGCCAAGGCCGCCCTGCCCGGTTGGATGGCCACCGCCCCCGAAGAGCGTATCGCGCTGATGGAGAAACTGGCCGAGGTCTATAAATCCCGGACCGAGGATATGGCCCAAGCGATCAGCACCGAGATGGGCGCCCCCATTGAGATGGCGCGCAGCTCCCAATGGGGGGCGGGTTACAGCCACCTGAAGAACTTCATCAAAGCGGCAAAAGATTTCAAATTCGTAAAGCCCTTGGGGGATCACGCGCCGAACGACCGTATCATTCACGAAGCGGTTGGCGTCGTGGCGATGATCACGCCGTGGAACTGGCCGATGAACCAAGTGATGCTGAAAGTCGGCGCGGCTGTCGCCGCGGGCTGCACCATGGTGCTGAAGCCGTCTGAGGAAAGCCCGCTGAGCGCGGTGATCTTTGCCGAGATGATGGATGAGGCAGGCTTCCCCGCCGGTGTCTTCAACCTTGTGAACGGCGACGGCGCGACCGTGGGCACCGCCCTGACCGGCCATGAGGATGTGGATATGGTGAGCTTCACCGGCTCCACCCGCGCCGGCATCGCGATCTCCAAGAACGCGGCGGATACGCTGAAGAAGGTCCATCTGGAGCTTGGCGGCAAGGGCGCGAACCTTGTCTTCGCCGATGCCGATGACAAGGCCGTCAAACGCGGTGTGCTCCATATGATGAACAACACCGGCCAAAGCTGTAACGCCCCCAGCCGGATGATCGTCGAAGCCAGCGCCTATGACCAAGCGGTCGAGACCGCCGCCGAAGTCGCCAATAAGGTCGAAGTCGGCCCCGCCAGCGAAGAGGGTCGCCACATCGGCCCAGTCGTGAACGAAGCGCAATGGGGCAAGATCCAAGACCTGATCCAGAAAGGCATCGACGAAGGCGCACGGCTTGTCGCCGGTGGCACCGGTCGGCCTGAGCATCTGAACCGCGGTTTCTATGTCAAACCCACGGTTTTTGCCGATGTCACGCCCGACATGACCATCGCCCGCGAGGAAATCTTTGGCCCCGTCTTGGCCATCATGAAGTTCGAGGACGAAGATCAGGCGATCGAGATGGCCAATGACACGGTCTACGGCCTCACCAACTACGTCCAGTCCAGCGATGGCGCGCGGCGCAACCGTCTGGCGGCCAAGCTGCGGTCGGGCATGGTTGAGATGAATGGCGAAAGCCGTGGTGCCGGCGCGCCCTTTGGCGGCATGAAACGTTCGGGCAATGGGCGCGAAGGTGGCGTCTGGGGGATCGAGGACTTCTGCGAAGTCAAAGCCGTTTCGGGCTGGTCCAACGACTGATCGCTTTTTAGCGTAGCATGATGCGG
Organism: Sulfitobacter sp. W002; assembly: GCF_025142135.1. NCBI lineage: Bacteria > Pseudomonadati > Pseudomonadota > Alphaproteobacteria > Rhodobacterales > Roseobacteraceae > Sulfitobacter > Sulfitobacter sp. W002. The sequence continues at coordinate 2,173,299 of NZ_CP081126.1, forward strand.
CAGGGCCAAGATTTGGCCCTGCTGTTTGCGTTTTAGCAGTCAGATCGCCTTTTGGTTTACCCGTTTGGAAAGCTCCGCCGCGCTTTCTTTGCGCTCGCTATAGCGGTCGAGCAAGTAGTCCTTGTTGTCGCGGGTCAGCAGGGTGAACTTTACCAGTTCCTCCATCACGTCGACCACCCGATCATAGAAGGGCGAGGGTTTCATCCGGTCGTCCTCGTCAAACTCCAAAAAGGCTTTGGGGGTTGAGGATTGGTTGGGGATGGTCAGCAGCCGCATCCAACGGCCCAAGATGCGCAGTTGGTTTACGGCGTTAAAACTCTGCGAGCCGCCGCTGACCTGCATCACGGCCAGCGTCTTGCCTTGGGTCGGGCGCACGCCGCCCAGCGACAGGGGGATCCAGTCAACTTGGGTTTTCATGACGCCCGTCATCGCCCCGTGACGTTCGGGCGAACACCAGACCATGCCCTCGGACCATTGCACCAGATCGCGCAGTTCCTGCACTTTGGGATGTTCGGGTGCGGCATCGTCGGGCAGCGGCAGCCCCGAGGGGTTAAATGTCCGCGTCTCGGCTCCGAGGCGGGTGAGAATACGGGCGGCTTCTTCGGTCATCAGGCGGCTGAAGGAGCGCAGGCGGAGCGAGCCGTAGAGCAGCAGAATGCGCGGGCCGTGGGTGGCGCGTTCGGGCGGTAGCAGGCGGGCATCGTCGATCGGGTTGAAGTGGTCTTCTTCGAGGTTCGGCGTGTCGGTCACGAGAATTTCCTTAAGCGGTAGGGGGTTATCGGGCGCGGATCATTTGGAGGCGGGGAACCAATGCTGCGTGCGGTTGGCAAATGCGACGAGAGACAGCATGACCGGCACTTCGACCAGCACCCCTACGACGGTGGCCAAGGCCGCGCCCGACCCCAGACCGAAAAGACTGATCGCCACGGCAACGGCCAGTTCAAAGAAATTCGAGGTGCCGATCAACGCGCAGGGGGCGGCCACGTTAAAAGGAATGCCCCAAGCCCGCGCAGCGCCATAGGCGATAAAGAAGATGCCGTAGGATTGCAGCAGCAGCGGCACGGCGATCAGCGCAATGACGAGCGGACGGTCAAGGATCACCTCGCCCTGAAAGCCAAAGAGCAGCACGACGGTCAGCAAAAGCCCCATGATCGCAAAGGGTTGCACACGGCCCTTGAAGGCGTCGACCGCCGCCTCGCCGCCCTTGGCCACCAGCCGCTCACGTGTGAGATACCCCGCCAGCAGCGGCAGCATGACGTAAAGCCCGACCGAGATCAGCAGCGTGTCCCAAGGCACGGTGATGTCAGTCACACCCAATAGGAAGGCCACGATCGGCGCGAAGGCGAAGACCATGATCACATCATTCACGCTGACCTGCACCAGCGTATAGGTGGCATCACCACGGGTGAGGTTGGACCATACAAAGACCATCGCGGTGCAGGGCGCGGCCCCCAACAGGATCACCCCGGCCAGATAGGCCTGCGCATCATCCGGCGGGATCAGACCGGCGAAGAGATAATTGAAAAACAGCACCCCAAGCGCGGCCATGGTGAAGGGTTTGATCAGCCAGTTGACCACCAGCGTCACCACCAGCCCTTTGGGTCTGTCCCCCACCTGCCGCAGCGCGCCGAAATCAACGCCGACCATCATCGGATAGACCATGGCCCAGATCAGCACCGCCACGGGCAGGTTGACCGAAGCGACCTCAAATGCGGCCAGCCCGCCGAAAATGCCGGGAAAGAGGTTGCCCAGCAAAAGCCCCGCCCCGATGGCCAGCGCCACCCAGAGCGAGAGCCAGCGTTCAAAAGCCCCAAGGCCAGCGGGTGCGGGATGTGCGGTATCGGTCATGGCGGTCTTTCGTGCGTGATTTTTGGGGGTTAGCAGCAGGTCAACTCATCCAGCAGGGGTTGGCAAAGCTCTGGCTGCCCGCCGCAGCAGTCCTCTAAAAGGAACCCCAGCAGCGCGCGCAGCCCGTTCATATCGGCGAAATAGCGGATGCTGCGGCCTTCGCGGTTGCTGCGGATCAGGCCCGCACGGGCAAGCACCGAAAGATTGGCAGACATCGTGTTTTGCCGCACATCAAGCGCGACGCCGATCTCGCCCGCTGACATGCCTTTACCGCCCGCTTTGATTAGCAGGCGAAAGACATCCAGCCGGGTCGGCTGACCTAAGGCGGCGAAGGCTTGGAGGGCGTTGCCATTATCCATATATCATGAATTATTGATATAAAAGCGGCAGGTCAAGCGCCGCGTCGATCCCTGTGCAACGAAGCGCCGCCCCGCGCGTTGGTCCGGCGACCCGGCAGAACGCGCAAGGAAGACAAAGGATGCTCGATTGGATCGCAGAGAATTCCGGCACGTTGCAGGTGGCGGTCAGCCTTTTAACGGCGGTGGTCTGGCTGGCTTACCTGCATATCCTATGGCTCAATTTCCGGCGGCAACGGCAGCCGGTGATCCTGATCAACCGTTCGATCGCGCGGGATGAGAATGCCCATTGTTTCGTAACCAATATGGGGGCCGAGCCGATTTACTTGCTTGAAGTCATGGCGCGGGTGGTGACGGAGGAAAAGACCTATCACGTCAAGGTCACCGAACGCGAAGAAGTGGCGCTGAACGATGTGGAAAACCCCCTGACCCGCACCAATCAAGGGCCGATCAAAAGCGGTGAATTCATCGATATCGGCAGTTTTCTCGATCTGTTGCGCCGCGCCGAGGCGCGCATCGGGACCGAGGGCCTGTTCGATAAAGTCCGCCAGATGGACCTCACCGTCGCGGCTGCGGATGGCCATACCACCAGATTGATCGCCGCGCGGCATGCGTTTCGGGCGGAATGGAAAGACGGCAAGCCCTATTTCGTGCCGGAACGGATCATGGCGCATCAAATCCGCAATATTTTTCAACGGCGCAAGATCACTGCCATGTTGGAAGAACAGATCGAATAGCGTCGTCTGAAATTACAACCGGTCCAGACCTTCCGCGATTTCGCGGGCGATGGCATGGGCGTCGATCCCCTCCCGCTCGGCCGAGACACGCAGGCCGAGCAGATCGCTTTGATAGCGCCGGGCCAGTGACTTTGGATCATGTTCCGGCGCGATCTCTCCGTCCCGCTGCATTTGGGCAAAAAGCGCCGCGAACTGCTCTTCCATCCCCATGAGATGCGCGCTGGCCCGTTGGGCAAGTGGATGCCCATGGGCCTGTAATTCCAACAGGGTTTTCGACAGCATGCAGGCCTTGGCCGGAGCCTCCTCCCGGCAAATCGCCAGTTCGGGATAGCGTTTCAGGGCTGCCATCGGGCCATGGGCTTCGACCAATTCGGCCAGGCGCCCGGCCCCATCCTCGGCGTATTTGTCCAAGGCGAGCTCGAACAGCGCCTCTTTCGACCCGAAGGCCGCGTAGAAACTGCCGGGCTTCATTTTCAACACCGCTTCGAGGTCTTTCAGCGATGTGCCCGCCCAGCCCTGACGCCAAAACAGATCGCGGGCGCGGTGGATCAGCTCGGCTCGGTCGTGGTTTGGTTTGCGGGGCATGATATCACCATATGTTGAACGATCACTCAAATATATACTTGAGTGATCGCTCAAAAAACCCTAAATAGCAAATATCGACGATTAACAAAGGTAGAGATCATGACATTCCCGTCCCACGACCAAGACTCCGCACCCGAAGCCTCCAAGCCGCTGCTGGCGGAATCGCAAAAGGCCTTTGGCCGCCTGCCGGGTCTGCACAAGGTGCTGGCCGAAAGCCCGCAGGCCTATGAAGGCTATCAGGTGCTGCACAAGCTTTTCACCGAGACGGATTTCGACGCCGAAGAGCTGACCGTGGTTTGGCAGTCGATCAACGTCGAGAACGAGTGCCACTACTGCGTGCCCGCCCACACCGGCATCGCCAAGATGATGAAGGTCTCGGACGAGATCAGCGACGCACTGCGCAATGAAACCGCCCTGCCGACACCCAAACTCGAAGCGCTGCGGACGTTCACCGTTCAGATGGTGCGCAACCGGGGCTTTGTCTCCGACGCGCAGATGCAGGCGTTTTTTGACGCAGGTTACAGCCACCGTGCGGTGCTGGACGTGATCCTTGGCATGGCGCAGAAGACCATTTCGAACTACGTCAATCACGTGGCCGAAACCCCGGTCGACGAAGTTTTCCAGCCGCTGGCATGGAAGCGCGGCGACAACAAGCTCGACGTTTAAATCGAAAGGCGCGCCCATGGTGGCGCGCCTTTTTCTATCCGCTCGGGCCCCTCGGTCCGGCGCTTTCCCCAACCTCCACTGACACAGCATAGCGCCCGCGCCATCCGGCTGCGGCTGCGCCGATGTGCTGTCCTTTTGCAAGAGACTTTGCTTATGCCCCTCAAACAAACCGTTCCCACGCTCCTGCTGGCCGGGCTCGCGGGCGAGATCGCCTTCGAGCTTTATGCTTGGTTGGTCTCCCCCCTCCTCTTTGGCGTCGCACTCGCCCCGGCGAACCTTGTGGTTGCGCTTGGCAAGATCGCCCTTGGGATCACCCTGCCCTATTGGCTTGGCTTCGCGCTGCATATCGCGCTTGGGATCGTCGGTTTCTCGGTCTTTGTTTGGCTGGTGCACCGCCTGACGCGGCTTGGGCTGGTCCTGTCGGGGGCGCTGTCGGGGCTTGTGCTGTGGTTCGTCGCCCAAGGGCTGCTGGCCCCGGTGGTGGGGCGCAGCTTTATGATGGATTTCGGAGCCTACACGCAGTCGTCTTTTGTGGGGCACGTCGGCATGGCCATGGTGATCGGCTATGCCATTGCCCTGCTGCAACGCCGCGCAGCCTGAAGAAGCGGCGGCAGCTGGGTTTGCCCCGCTGCCGCCTTTTAACCGGCGGTTTTCCATCGGTCGAGTGTGAGCGTCACCAGCGCCTCGTCGAGGTTCACTGTCACCTCACCGTCTTGGATCATCACCTGAAGCTTCATCGCGCGGCTGGCCATCTCCGCCAGCGCCTTGGTGTCACTCTCGGCCAAGTTCACCACCTCGAGGGTGTCAAAGCGGGTGGTGCCGTTCTTGACCTTGTCCCACCAGATCTCAGCCGATTTGCCGCCATAGGGATAGACCACAACCTTGGCGGCCTTGTTGCAGGACTGGCGCAGGACTTTCTCACTGGGCAGACCCAGCGTGATCCACACGTCCAACTCTCCGCTCAGGCTTTTTTGCCAGATGTCCGGCTCATCATCCGTCGATAGACCCTTGGTCATTTCCAGATGCTCATGCGCGTTGAGGGCAAAGGCGACGAGCCGCACCATCAACCGCTCGTCGGTTTCCGAAGGGTGTTTGGCGATGGTCAGCTTGTGGGTCTCATAATAGTGACGGTCCATGTCCGAGACCGAAAGCTCGACTTTGTAGATGGTGGCATTCTGCGCCATGATATGTCTCGTTTTCCAAGGTAGGGGCTGCCTACGCGGTTGGGCCGACCGGGGAAAGGGAATAGTCCTTGGACGCTGCGCGCGTTGGTATGCGCGACTGCGATCGTTCAGCGGTTTCGCGAGATTGCTTTTGGTCGGCACCTGCCACCATCCGAATTACAGCCCGAATTGCAGGTCCCCAAATAAAGCGCCCGAAATACAGCCCCCGAAAGGCCCCGCCTGTCACCTAAGATGCCGTTGTGCGGCGGGGGAAGTCATCCTACCTTGCCGCTATGATTAAACGTCGCACGTTTCTTTGGGCCCTCGGCTCTACCGCGCTCACCGCGACAGGAGCGTTTCCCCAAAGCAGCAGTGGCGAGGTTCTGCGCGGGTTCAACCTTATCGAGACAACGCGTGCGCCCTTCGGAAGCCAAGCCGCTGCGCTGAGCATCGCTCAACTGCGAAAGACGGGCGCGACGGCAGCAACGGTGATCCCTTTTCTATGGCAGCCCGCGCCCACCTCCAGCGCCATCGTCATGGGGGACGCGCTGCCCCATGACAGGATCGCCGCCGGGATCGCGCAGTTGCACGCAGCCGGGCTGGCCGCCATCGTCAAACCGCATGTCTGGGTGCCCGAAAGCTGGGCGGGCGCCATCGCCCCCGCGGCGGGCACCGAAGACGATTGGCACGCGGCCTATGAAAGGGCCCTGCGCGCCATTGTGGTCACCGCAGAGCAAAGCCGCGCCGAGGTGCTGGTCCTCGGCACCGAATTGCGCGGCGTATCGGGGGCGAAGGCATGGGAGGGCACCATCGCCGGGCTACGCGAAGCGTTCAGCGGTAAAATCACCTATGTCGCCCATGGTGCTGACGAGGCTGAGAAAGTTGCGTTCTGGCCGCTATTGGATGCCGTTGCGGTGTCGCTCTACCCCGTCTTGGGCGCAGCCGGGGCGACCGCCGACTGGGATCGCGCCATCGCCAAAGAATTGGACCGGATCGAGGCCGTCGCGCGGAAACATGCAAAGCCCATTTGGATCGCCGAAATTGGCATCCGATCTGCCGAAGGGGCGACCGAACGCCCGTGGGAAAGCGCCGAAGAACGCGCAGCCCCCGCCGACATGGCACTTCAGGCCGACGTCTTGCGCCGCTGGCTTCGCGCTCTTGAGGCACGGGGCATCCCGGACCTATGGGTCTGGCGCTGGTTCACCGACCCTGAGAGCGGTGGCGCGGAAGACACTGATTTCACCGTGCAAAACAAGCTGGCGGAGGAGGTTATCGCGGATTTTTGGGGCAAGGGGTGAGCCAAAAGTCCCGGCGATACTCTCAGGCTTCACCGAGCAGGCTCGGCCCCGCCTAAATCCCGAACAAAAGCACAAACGCAAGAGCCGCGCCGAGCAGGAACACCGTTTCGACCACCAGAATGATGCTGTAGCTGGGTTTGACCTTCACGACCTTCGCCAGACTGGTTTTCACCCCCAAGGCCGCGATGGCGATGACCAGACACCACCGGGATAGCTCGTTGAGGAACGCGAGCACTGCGCTCGGCAGCACTTCCAGATTTGCCAAAACTGCGCAGCCTGCAAACATCACCAGAAACCACGGCACGCCGACAGATTGCTGCTGCGCGCCTCTGAAGCTGAACATCACGAACAGCATCACGACGGGCAAAAGTGCGACGCGCAGTATCTTGACGTAGGTGGCAAAGACCCCGGCCTCGTCGCTGATGGAGTATCCGGCCCCCACCACCTGCGCGACATCGTGGATCGTGGCGCCAACCAGAAAACCACTTTCAATATCGCTCAGCCCCAGCGACTGGAAAAGAATGGGATAGGCGATCATCGCGATGGTCGACAGCGCCGTGACACCGATCACAACGAAAAGCGTGTCCTGCTCGCGGTCTTTATGTGGCGGCAGGACGGAGGTGATCGCCAAAGCCGCTGATGCCCCGCAGATGGCGACGGCCCCGCCCGCCAGCATACCAAAAGCGGTGCGGCGGCCAAAGATACGGGCCATCACCACGCCGCATCCAAAGGTCGCCAAAACCAAACCGACGATGGCGATGACAGGGGTAAAGCCAAGGCTCATAACCTCGGCTAGCCCCAACCGCAGCCCCAGCAGGCCAACCCCAAAGCGCAGCAGCGCCTTGGCGGCGAAATCGACCCCAATGGCGCAAGCGCTGTCTTCCGACAGGAAGTGAAACGCCATCCCGAGCAGCAGCGCAAAGAGCATCACCGGCGCGCCGTAGTGATCCGACAAGAACGTGGCGGCCACCGCGATGACAGTCGCAAGCAGCAGCCCTCCAGCATAGGGGGAGACGCGGGATTTGACGGTCAGTAGCATAGATATTCCTCGGCGCGGCGTCAGGCCGGTTGCTGTTTCAGCCGAAGCTCGGCAGAACGGGCGTGGCCTTCCATCCCCTCCATCCGGCTGATCCGCGCGGTGCGCAAGGCCAACTCATGCGAGGCATCGGCATCGCAGCGTTGCCATGTCACGGTCTTGGTAAACTTGTGCACGGAGAGCCCCCCGGTATAGCGCGCAGCCCCACTGGTGGGCAGCACATGGTTCGGCCCCGAGGTTTTGTCGCCGAAAGCGACCGTGGTCTCCTCTCCCAAAAACAGCGAGCCATAGGCAGAAAGGCGGTTGAGCCACCAGTCAAGGTCTTCGGCCTGCACCTGAAGATGTTCCGGCGCGTAGCGGTCAGCCACTTGGGCCGCTTCTTCGCGGGTATCGCACAAGACCACCTCGGCCCGTTCGGCCCAAGCCACGCGCGCGGCGCTGGCATTCGGCTCCGGCAGGCTGTCGATCATTTCGGGCGCCCGCTGCAACACGGTTTCCGCCAGTTTGCGGTCGGTTGTGACCAGCCAAACCGGGCTGTCGGCCCCGTGTTCCGCCTGACTGACCAGATCCCATGCCACCGTTTCAGGGTCCGCGCTGTGATCGGCGACGACCAGTGAATCGGTCGGACCGGCGAACATGTCGATCCCCACCGCACCAAACAGCATGCGCTTGGCCTCTGCCACATAGCTGTTGCCGGGACCGACGAGGATATCGGCAGGCACACCGCCAAACAGCCCCATCGACATGGCAGCGACCCCCTGCACCCCCCCGAGGTTTAGGATCAGGTCTGCCCCGCAAAGGTCCATCGCAAAGATGATTGGGTCGGGAATACCGATGCCGGGGCGCGTGGGCGAGCAAGCGGTGATATGCGGCACGCCCGCGACCTTGGCGGTGGTGATCGTCATCAAAGCGCTGGCGATATGACTGTAACGCCCGCCGGGCACATAGCAGCCCGCACTAGAGACGGGGATTTGCTTTTGGCCCGCAATCAGCCCCGGCATGATCTCGATTTCGCAATCACCCATCGTCGCCTTTTGCGCTTCGGCAAAGCGGCGGATGTTGGCATGGGCAAAGCGGATATCGTCCTTGAGCTCTTGCGGCACCCGCGCAGAGGCAGCGGCCCGTTCCGCGGCAGTGACCACGATATCCCCGGCCCAGCCGTCAAGGTCGCGCGCATAGTCCCGCACGGCAGCCTCACCGCTCTCTTCGATCTTGGCGAGCATCTGTGCAACCACACCGCGGATGTCTTTGCCCTCAACCGCCGGGCGGGTCTCGACTTTCTTTAGATAGGTGATCGCCATGGTCTTACCTCGGTTGGATTTGGGAATGTTGATGTATCGCCTCGGCCAGTACGTCGATCGTGTCGAGGATCGGAACGGGGGCGGTCAAAGCCGGGGCGAGCAGCGAAAACTCTGAGCAGGCAATGAGCAGAAGCTCGGCCCCCTGCGCGGTCAATTCAGCCGCCGCTTCCGCAAGCGTCTGCTGCGCCTGCGGGGTGATCCCCTGCGCCTTGATCAGCCGGATCGCGGCCAGCATGCGATCGGCATCTGCGGGCCAAAGGGCGTTCAGCCCGGCGCGGTCAAGGGCTGCGTCAAACACCCCGGCCATGCGCACGGCAGGAGAGGCAAGAATCCCAACGGAGGCGCCTGATGAGAGTTGCCCCGCCGCGCGGTCGACCGACAGGGACACCATGTTCAGGAAGGGGATAGAAACCGCCGCCTCAATCGCCGGGGCGTAGTGATGGGCGGTGTTGCAGGGCATGGCGAGGGCCGTGGCCCCTGCCCGTTCCAGCCGCCGCGCCATTGCAGCAAGTGCCGGAGCGGGATCTTCCCCTGTGCCCTCAATCAGATGGGCAATGCGGGAGGGCACTTGGGGGTTCATGTCGATCAAAAGCGGCAGATGATCGGCGTCGTCTTGGGCATCGACAGTGCCAAGCACACGCTGCTGCAGCAGGATCGTCGCTTCCGGCCCCATGCCCCCCAATACGCCGACGACCGGGCGGCTCATGATGTCACCTCGTCCACCGCTTCGCAGATCAATTCGGCGATCAGCGCGCAGTCGTCTTGGGAAAAACTCAGCGGCAAGCGCATGTCGAAAAGCGTCGCCATGATGCGGTCTGTCGCGGGCATGTCTTGGGCTGGAAAATAGCGCCAGGATGGATGCGCCGAGGTGAAGCCTGCAGGCTCTTTCGCGCCGAACCATTTAAGCTCCACGCCCCGTGCGGCAGCAGCATCCAGCATGGCACGGCACTGTGCGGCGGTGAAATCTGGCAGGCGGAACTGGATGGAGGACCCGACATGCGCTTCGGCGGTTGGCAAGTTGATCGTCGCCACACCGTCCTGTGCTTTCAGCCTCTCCTCAACCTGCGTGTAGCGGGCGTTCCAGCGGGCGATGTTGCTGTCGAGGTCGGCAAGCTGCGGACGCAGGATCGCCGCGCGCAGCGCATCCATCCGTGCCGAGCAATTGGGCATGTCATAGCGCGCATCGGCGTATGCCTCAGGCTGCGGCCCGGCCCCGTGGCGTTCATAAAGCATGTAGCTGCCCGACAAGATCGTCGCGCGGGCGGCGATTGCGGCGGCGTCTGTGGTCAGAAACCCGCCCTCGCCGGAGTTCATGTGTTTGTAAGTCTGGGTCGAGAAACAGGCCACTTTGCCGAAATTGCCCGACCGCGTGCCGTTCCAGCGCGCCCCCATCGTATGGGCGCAATCCTCAATAACGGTCACCTGCGCCGCATCGCAGATCGCCATCAGCCGGTCCATGTCACACAGATGCCCGCGCATGTGCGACAGCAACAGCACCCGCGCGCCGGAACTGGCGATTTTGGCGCCTAGGTCATCAAGGTCGAGCCTCAGGTTCTCGTCGATCTCGACCAGCACCGCATCAGCGCCCACCGCCCGGATCGCGCCGGGCACCGGGGCCAGCGTATAGGCATTGGTCAGCACCTTGTCGCCCGGTGCCACGTCGCAGGCGCGCAGGGCGATTTGCAACGCCTGCCCGCCCGAGGTGACGGCAAGGCAGAATTTGCTGCCCTGCCAATCACGGTATTCAGCCTCAAGCTGGGCCACTTCACCGGCCTCACCCGGGGCGAGGTTATACCGGTGCAAGCGGCCCGACTGTAACACCGCAACCGCCGCCGCGATGGCGCTTTCGGAAAGTCCCTCTTGCTGGGTGAAACTGCCGGTAAACTTGCGCGCCACGGAAGCCGTCCTCTCTTACAGATTGACCCAACGGTTGGACATGTCGAAGGCGAAGTCATAGCCGCCCAGAGCCGCCGCGCCGCCGGTGTGGAGGAAGACCACACGCTCGTCCTTAAACGTGCCTTTGCGGGCGAGATCAATGAGACCAGCGGCCCCTTTGGCAGAGTAGCATGGATCAAGCAGGATACCTTCGAGCTCGGCAAACATCTGGATCGCCTCGATGCCGCTGTCGGTCGGGATGCCGTAGCCTTCGCCGACGTAATCGGTGTTGGCCATCACATCCTCGCGCTTGACCACGCCCGCGCAGCCCAGCTTTTCGGCGGTTTTGCAGGCGAGGTCATAGACCATCTGCTCTTGCTTGGGCTGCGGCGCGCGGGTGCCGATGCCGAGAATGGGGATCTGGGCGTTCATCGCGCACATGCCGGTGACAAGCCCGGCTTGCGTGCCGGAAGAGCCCGTGCCGTGAACCAGCCGGTCGATCTTCATGCCGGAGGTGTTCACTTGGTTCAGCAGCTCAAACGCGCAGTTCACATAGCCCAAAGCGCCCGTGGGGTTCGAGCCACCGCCGGGGATGATATAGACCTTATGGCCCTCGGCGCGCTTCTTTTCAGCCGCCTTTTCCATCTCGCCGGGCATATCGTGGCCGCCGGGGAATTTCTCGGTTGTGGCGCCGTGCAGATGGTCCAGCAGCACGTTGCCATTGGTGTTGTAGTTGGCATCGTCATAGCCGGTGCGGTCTTCCAGCAGGATGTGGCAGGCAAGGCCCAGCTTCGCCGCCGCAGCGGCGGTCTGGCGGCCGTGGTTGGTCTGGGTTGCGCCTTGGGTCATCACCATGTCCGCGCCCTGCTCGATGGCCTCGGCCATCAGGAATTCCAGCTTGCGGGTCTTGTTGCCGCCCGTGGAAAGGCCGGTGCAATCGTCACGTTTGATCCAGATCTCGGTGCCGAGCTCTTTTGACAGGCGTTTCATATGCTCAAGCGGTGTTGGCAAGTGGGCAAGGTGGACGCGGGGGAAACGGGAAAGGTGCATGGATGATCCTCAATCTTAGCTTCGATGTGGGCGGCAGCCGCAAAGGGGGCGGACTGCCGCTGAATGTTCTGTTTGCCAGACCGGGGCCGGACTCGCTTCGGCCCCTGCCAGTCGTGTTATCCGCGCATCAACGCATAGGACGGATCATAAGGCGAGGGCTCGATGACCTCGGTGCCTACCATTTCCCCATAGAGATCAAGCGGGATTTGCGTGCCGGGCGTGGCCAGCGCCGGATCGACAAAGGCATAGGCAAGGTTCATGCCCACCCGGTGTCCCCAGTCGCCGGAGGTCACAGTGCCGACGACCTTCCCGTCCTGCATCAGTGAGGCGCCGCCATGCGCGGGAGCGTGGGTCGCATCGACCTTGAGCGTTACCAGCTTTTTGCGCGGGCCTTCTTCCATGCGTTTGTGCAGCGCGGCCTTGCCAATGAAATCGGCGGGCTTTTCGGGTTTTACGAAACGGTCCAGCGCGGTTTCGAAAGGGTCAAATTCGGTCAGCAGATCAGCTTTCCAGTGCATGAAACCTTTTTCCAGTCGCATCGCGTCAACCGCCCGGGCACCGAACAGCTTCAGACCATGTGCCTCCCCAGCCTCTCGCAGGGCCAGATAGGCCGCATAGAGCGCATTGTTGGGCACGTGAATTTCATAGGCCAATTCGCCCGAGAAGCTGACACCGAGCACGGTGGCAGGCACAAAACCGATGAAGCATTCCTTCACGCTTAGCCATGGGAACGCCTCTTTCGACCAGTCGCCGCGAGAACAGGCGCTGAGCACATCGCGCGCCTTTGGGCCCGCGAGCACGAGGATCGTCTGGTCGTTGGTCAGGCTGCGGATCTGCACCTCTTCATCATCACGCAGATGCATCTGCAGCCAGTCCATGTCGTGATATTCGCTGGCGGCTGCCGAGCCGTACCAGACACGCTGCGGACCGCGATCTGAAGCGGGCAGATTGGCCACCGTGGCCTCGCCCTTGACCATCCCGTGGTGGTTCAGCAGGTAGCCCAGGCCCACCCGTCCGTCGCGCTTGGTCACGGCACCGCAGAACATCCGGTCAAGAAAGCTGTGCCGGTCGCTGCCGGTGATCTCGAACCGATTGAAGCCGTTGACTTCGCAAAGGCCAACATTCTCCTGCACGTTCTTCACTTCAGCCGCGACCACGTCAAAGGCTTCGTCGAAGTTGAAGCTCAGGGTTGGATGGAAATCCGGCGACGGCTTGATGTAGTCGACCCGTTCCCAGCCGTTGACGACGGTGAATTCGGCCCCTTCAGCAGCCATCACCGGGGTCAACGGTGTGGTTTTGGCAGGCCGCGCCGCGGGGCGATGCTCATGCGGGAAGTGGAAGCGGAATTCGTTCTGGTAATCTTCGATGGCCTTGAGCGCGGTGAGTTCGACATTGGCGTGCCCGGTGAAACGGCGCGGGTCGATGACCCAGGTGTCATACTGCGCCTCGCCATGGACGATCTGCTGGGCCAGCAGCCACCCGTGGCCGCCGCCCTCGCCCAGTCCTGCACGCAGGCCGATGATGCAAAAGGCGTTGCGCTTGCCGGGGATTGGGCCGACCAGCGGCGCGCCGTCGATGGTATAGGTGATCGGGCCGTTGACGATCGACCGGATGCCGGTCTCGGCCAGCGCGGGCATACGCTCAAAGGCGCCTTCGAGCACGTCCATGACCCGCTCAAGATCATCCGGGCACAGGGCGTTGATGAAATTGGGGTCGATCCCGTCCATTCCCCACGTCTTGCAGTCCTGCTCATAAAAACCGACCAGCAGGCCGTTCTTTTCTTGGCGGCTGTAATAGTCCGAGATCGGACAGCGCAGCAGCGGCATCCGGTGACCGGCCTCGACGATAGCTGGGATGTCTTCGGTCAGAAAATACTGGTGTTCCATCGAGGCGACGGGATGATGCACCCCCATCATGCTGCCAACCTCATTCACCCGGTAGCCGCAGGCGTTGACGACGATATCGCAGTCGATATCGCCATGTTTGGTATGGACCGTCCAGGTGTCGTCTTTGTGCTGCGTCAGCGCGGTGACTGGCGTGTTGCGATAGACCTCGGCCCCGGCCTTGCGGGCGTGAAAAGCCAAAGCCTGACAGAGCTGAGCCGGGTCGATGTCACCGTCGAGCGGATCCCAAAGCCCGCCCAGCAGGTTCTCGGTTGAGATCAGCGGGTGGCGTCGGGCGCATTCTTCGGCGTCGATGACTTCCAAATCCACATCCATGCCGCGCGCCATCGATGAGAAGTGGCGATAGCCCTGCATCTGCGCTTCGGTATTGGCCAGTCGGATGCCGCCGTCGGCGTGGTGGTAGTTGATCGGATACTCCGGGTCTTCGGATAAGCGCTTGTAAAGTTTGATGGAATGGGTTTTCAGCCCGACCATCGTCTGATTGGCCCCAAAATTCGTGACCTGCGCCGCCGAATGCCAAGTTGTGCCTGACGTAAGCTCATCACGCTCGACCAAGACGACATCTGTCCAACCTTCTTGAGTGAGATGATAAAGCGTCGAGCAGCCAGCGATCCCGCCGCCGATGACTACCACTTTGGTCCGAGATTTCATGGGGTGCGCCTCCGATAGATACTGAGATCAGAGGGCCAGAGAGAGGGTTAAACACAAACACTAATGCGGGTGTTGGAAAAAATCGCAAGATAGTTTCGATAGCTTGATTAGACCCCGAAGCGGCAATAGCCCTGCCCCCTACTCTATCAGCTGGAAACTCTCTGCCAACCAAGGCGTGCTGGCGTGCAGCGGCTCGATCACATGTTGACGAATGAAGTCGCGCATCTCGGCATCGACCAATTCGACGACAGAGCGCGAACAATCCGGCGTGCTCATCAAGGCCAATGTCCGGGCAAAAGCCTTGCCCGGAAAGCGGTGCATGCGCAGATCGCCATGAAACCGCGCGGCGCGGGAAAACAACAGCGGGGTTGTGATCGTCCAGCCCGCGCTTGCTGCCACCATCGCCATCAGGGTTTGGTTATTGCTGCATTCGAACCGATGCGGGGATGTTACCCCCAAGCGCCGCAGGTGGGTGTCGATCTGCCGGGCGATCATCAGGTTGCCGGAGAACCGCAGGAAAGGCAGCTTTGCCGTGCCCTCCATGATCTGCGTGAGGGACTCCGACGCAAGACGCGGCAGAACGATGATGAAAGGGTCACGCAGAAGCGGGCGCTCTTGCAGGTCGTTGATCGTTTCCCCCGGCGCGGTGCATATACCGAGATCGAGCTGGCGGTTGCGCAGCATACCAATCAGGTCGTGGCTGACCCCGGTATGATAGCTGAAATCGCAGCTGGGCATTGTCTTGGTCAGGGAGACTGCCAAATACGGCACGATATCGCTTTCCAAATCTTCGATCGCACCGATTCTAAGGAAGCTCGCGTCGGCGACGCTGCCGGCGGAGACCTCGGCCTTGGCCTTGCGGATCGTGCGCAGCGCCTCGTCGATTTTGCGCGAAAAGACCTGCCCTTTGGGCGTCAGGACCATCGGACGCCGGGCATGGTTGAAGAGTTCAACACCCAAGTGGTCTTCCAAACTGCGCAGGTGATGCGACACGGTGCTCACCGTCAATCCCGCATCCCGCGCGGCGGCTTGCAGCGACCCTTCCTTGGCGCAGACCTGAAACAGTTCGAGCGACTTCAGGCTGATATCTCTGGCGGCTTTGGTCCGAGCCATGGCGGCGTCCTATTCCTGCTGACCCTGCGCTAACGTGTAGCATTGTTTGAGATGATAAATATCAAAACTTCACAGCACGCAGATGGTCTTCTGAAGTTGCCCAAGCTGTAGAAGCCTCAGGCTCTCGGAAAACTACGAACCAACGCGGCCCAGAAATGACCGATATCTAGAACAAGAACGTGGAAGCAGATAGCGTGACCAACGCGGAAAACGGCGATTTGATAGAGCTACGATTTTCACGGAAACCTTGCTGAAACAAGGTGGTACCCAAGGCCGGACTCGAACCGGCACGCCTCGCGGCGGGGGATTTTGAATCCCCTGCGTCTACCATTCCGCCACTTGGGCACGTGGGGCGATGTAGCCTGCAAAAGCGCGTGGGGCAAGTGGATTTTCACCCTGTTTCTGCACAGCGTTGCGCTTGACCTTGGTCGCGCGACATGGTGAGGCATATAAAACAGCCGGAGCCCCCTAAATGATCCGCCGCCTTTATGACTGGACCCTGGGCTTGGCCCAACATCGCCATGCCCTCTGGGCGCTTGCCGTTGTCGCTTTTGTCGAAAGCTCTTTCTTTCCAATCCCCCCTGATATCCTGATGATTCCGATGATCATCGCGCGGCCCAACCGCGCGTGGCTGATCGCGGGGGTAGCGCTGCTGGCCTCCGTTCTGGGCGGGCTTTTGGGCTATGCCATTGGCGGGCTGGCCTTTGAGAGCCTTGGACAGCCGATCCTCGCGAGCCTGGGCAAGTCCGACGCGATGGCAGAATTTTCCACCCGCTTCAACGACATGGGCTTTTGGGCGGTGCTGGTCGCCGGGGTCACCCCCTTCCCTTACAAAGTCATCACGATCATGTCGGGCTGGACCGGAATGCCGCTGGGCACCTTTATCATGACCTCGATCCTTGCCCGTGGGCTGCGGTTCTTCGTGGTGGCGGGGCTGCTGTGGCGCTTTGGCGCACCGATCCGAGATTTCATTGAACGGCGCTTGGGTTTGATGTTCACATTGGCTGTCGCCCTGCTGATTGGCGGCTTCATGGTGGTAAAGGTTCTATGACGGGTAAGACTTTGACTTCGCTGGCAACACTCGGCTCAGCCGCGCTGTTGCTGGGTGCCTTTGGTTTCCAGCATTTGGGCGGCTACGCGCCTTGCCAGATGTGCCTTTGGCAGCGGTGGCCCCATGCGGCGGCAGTGTTGATTGGGGCGATCGTGCTCTTTGGCGGGCCGCGCGTTCTGGCGTGGCTGGGGGCCTTGGCGGCGGCAGTGACGGCGCTGATCGGCGTTTATCACGCAGGCGTCGAATGGGGCTGGTGGCCGGGGCCGAGTTCCTGCACCGGCGGAGGCATGGACTTGGGCAGCCTTGACGGCGGGTCGCTGCTCTCCACCGAAGGCCCGAGCGGTCTGGTCATGTGCGATGAGATCGTCTGGCAATTTCTGGGCCTGTCGATGGCAGGCTGGAACGCCATGTTCTCTTTCGTCTTGGTCGGTCTTTGGGTCGCTGCGGCACGCAAAGCGGCCTAGCCAGCAAAAACTGACAAACTGGAAGCTCTTTCTTTCAGTTTGTTAAAAACGCCCCCGAAACGGTCAGTTTGACGGCTTGTCGTTAGACAGATGCGCGGATTATCTGAGTTCAAACAGCTCAGGAGTCCCCCATGTCGAACCCACAAAACTGTATCTTGCTGGGCGTCCCGCTGGACAGCGGCAAGCGCCGTCGCGGCTGCCTGATGGGGCCGGATGCCTATCGCACTGCGGGGCTCGAACGTGCCCTGCGCGATCTCGGCCACAGCGTCACCGATCGCGGCAATGTCGCCCCCGCGCCCTTTCAAGCGAAAGAGCACGAAAAACTGCACGCGCTGGAAGAGACCATCGCATGGACAGAGAGCCTCGCCGCTGCCGCCGATGCGGCGATGGACGATGGCTTGCCGATCTTTATGGGCGGCGACCACGCGCTGGCGCTTGGCACCGTCTTGGGCGCAATGCGCCATGCCGAAAAGGCAGGCCGCCCGCTTTTCGTGCTCTGGCTCGACGCGCATACGGATTTCCACACGCCGCAGACCAGCGACAGCGGCAACCTGCACGGCACGCCCTTGGGCTATGTCACCGGGCGCGAGGGGTTCGACGGCTTTCCAAAGATCGACACGCCCCTGCCCCATGACAATATCGCCATGATCGGGCTGCGCTCTGTCGACGCCCTCGAACGCGCGGCCTTGCAGGAGACCACCGTCACTTACGTCGACATGCGCGAGATCGACGAGAGCGGCATCGCCAAACCCTTGCAACGCTTCCTTGATAAGGTCGAAGCGGCGGGCGGCATGCTGCATGTCTCGTTGGATGTGGATTTCCTCGACCCCTCCGTGGCCCCTGCCGTGGGCACCACCGTGCCGGGCGGCGCCACGGTCCGCGAGGGCCATCTGGTGATGGAGATGCTTTCCGACAGCGGGTTGATGACCTCGCTCGATCTGGTTGAGCTGAACCCTTTCCTTGATGAACGGGGCCGCACCGCGCAACTGATGGTGGACCTCACCGCATCGGCCTTTGGCCGCCGCGTGTTCGACCGCCCCACCCGTGCCTATTGATAGAAAGACCTGAATATGACCAATCTGAACCCCTCCGACAAGGCGCTGGTGCCCTTCGTTTCTGTCGATCAGATGATGAAACTGATCCACCATATCGGCGTCGAAGACATGCTGCGCGGGCTGGCCGACTATATCGAAGCCGACTTCAAACGCTGGGAGCTTTTCGACAAGACCCCCCGCGTGGCCAGCCATTCTGAGAAAGGCGTGATCGAACTGATGCCCACCTCGGACGGCGATGTTTACGGCTTCAAATACGTCAACGGCCACCCCGACAACACCAAAGACGGCTTTCAGACCGTGACCGCCTTTGGCCTGCTGGCCAATGTGGCCAACGGCTACCCGGTGTTGCTGACCGAGATGACGATCCTGACTGCCCTGCGCACGGCGGCGACTTCTGCCGTGGTGGCCCGGTTGCTGGCGCCCAAGGGCAGCCATGTCATGGCGATGATCGGCAATGGCGCGCAGTCCGAGTTTCAGAGCCTTGCGATGAAGGCGATCTGCGGCGTGGATGAGGTGCGGCTCTACGATATCGACCGCGCGGCGACCGCCAAATGCGCACGCAATCTGGCGGGCCATGGCATCAAGGTGGTGGAATGCGACACCGCCGAAGAGGCGATTATGGGCGCGCAGATCATCACCACCTGCACCGCGGACAAGCAATATGCCACGATCCTGACCGACAATATGGTCGGCTCTGGCGTGCACATCAATGCGATCGGCGGCGACTGTCCCGGTAAGACGGAACTCGCGCCCGCGATCCTGCACCGTTCGGGCATCTTCGTGGAATTCCCCGAGCAGACCCGCATCGAGGGTGAGATCCAGCAGCTTGAGGCCGACCACCCGGTGACCGAGATCTGGCAGGTGCTGGCCGGGCAGGCCGAAGGCCGCCGCGATGCGCAGCAGATCACGCTGTTTGACTCCGTGGGCTTCGCGATCGAGGATTTCTCGGCCCTGCGCTATGTCCGCGATCAAATCGCTGAGACAGGGCTGTTCCAACCGCTTGATCTGCTGGCCGACCCGGACGACCCGCGAGACCTTTTCGGGATGCTGCAACGGGCGGGCTGATCAATTGGGCCACCGGCTAAGCTCGGTGGCCTTTACGCTTTGGTAACGTCATGGGCGTAGAGCCAATCAAACGCGCCCAGCATCGCGCCGGGCGCGAGTTTTGAGGCTATGCGCAGCCCGGTATGGGCCGCAAACCGGACCGGGCCGGACCGCAGGTGATAGCGTGCTGCGTTGCCTTCCGAGGTTTTGACAATGCGCCGCGCGCGGTCGATGCGGGCGGCTTGATAGGCGCTAAGCGCGGCGTCGCGGGGCTGGCGGGTCAGGCAGTCGGCCAAGACCCAAGCATCCTCTAGCGCCATATTTGCCCCCTGCGCCAGAAAGGGCAGCGTTGGATGGGCCGCATCGCCCAACAGCGCCACGCCTTCTGCCTGCCAATTGGCGGCGACGGGATGGTAATGCAGCCCCCAGAGGGTCACATCCTGCACCGCGCCCAGCATCTGCGCCGCCTCTCCGCCGAAACCTGCGAAGGCTTGGCGCAGATTGGAGGGATCGTCACGGTGATGCCAGCCTTCGGCGGCCCAATCGGCGCGCTCTTCCACGGCGACGAGGTTGACCAATCGCCCCTCGCGCAGCGGATAGCTGACCAGATGCCGCCCCGGCCCCATGGTAACCCGCGCCTCTGGGCCGTGATCTATGGTGTTGGGGATCAGCCCACGCCATGCCACCTGCCCCGAGAACCGCGCCTTATCCGCCCCGTTCAACTGCACCCGCCCGACCGAGTGGATGCCATCGGCGGCCACGACCAACTCCGCCCGCCGCCGTCCACCACGGGCCATCTGCACCTGCGGCAAGGCACCGGGATGGATCGAGGCGACCTGCGCGTCGGTCTCGAAACTCACGTTGGCGCGCTGCGCGGCTTCACGCAGTAGATCAATCAGGTCGGCACGGTGGAGGAAATAATAACGCTGATCATTGGCCAAGCGAGTCAGATCAAGCCGGGCCACCTGCGCGCCCTTCGCGTAGTCGCAAAGGCGCACCGCCTGCCCCCGCACGGCACCGCGGGCTTTCAACCCATGCTCCAACCCAAGCGCGCGCAGCACGGCAAGGCCGTTGGGGCTGATCTGTAGCCCCGCGCCGATCTCGGAAAACCGCGCGGCCTGTTCAAGCAGGGTTACGGCGACGCCCTTGCGCGCCAGTGCCGTGGCCAAGGCCAGCCCGCCGATCCCGCCGCCCACGACAATCGCATTGGAAGGTTTCATTCACGCCCCAGATCATAGGCCCCAGATCGCTGCCAAGCTGGTAGACCCCGGCTCACAAGCTTCGGATCGTGCTGGCCCCGCGCCCAAATCACAAACGCCGAAGCATAAGCCTCGGCGTGTGATGTTTCAGGTGATGTCAGTCGTCGCGGTGGACTTTCTCGCGCCGCTCGTGACGCTCTTGCGCCTCCAGCGTCATCGTGGCGATGGGCCGTGCGTCCAGCCGTTTGAGCGAGATCGGATCGCCGGTGACCATGCAGTAACCGAACTCTCCCTCGTCGATCCGCCGCAGAGCCGCGTCGATCTTGCCGACCAATTTGCGGGCCCGGTCACGGGTCCGCAGTTCCAGCGCGCGGTCGGTCTCTTCCGAGGCGCGGTCGTTCACATCCGGAATGTTCCGGGTGCCGTCTTGCAGTGCTTCGATGGTGTCACGGCTGCCTGCCAACAGTTCCGATTTCCAGTGGATCAGCTTGCGACGAAAGTACTCAAGCTGACGGTCATTCATGAATGGCTCGTCCTCGGCCGGACTGTAATCGTCCGGCAGGAAAACTTCCTGCTTCATTTGTTTTTCCCCGGCGGTTTTCAACTCAGACATTAAAAAGGCCTGTCTCCCGACATCTTCCCTGCCGCAGCGTCTATCTGAGCGGGTTACAATTGTCACTACACAATCCCTTTGATTTTTGGTTAAAGGCCAAGGATCAAGCGCCCGTCACACGAGGTTGAAAACAAGATGAAATTTCAAGGCACCAAAGACTACGTCGCCACCGATGACCTGAAAATTGCCGTCAATGCAGCGGTTACCTTGGAGCGTCCGCTTCTGGTGAAAGGCGAGCCGGGCACCGGCAAAACCGAATTGGCGCGGCAGGTCAGCGACGCCTTGGGTCTGCGCATGATCGAATGGAACATCAAATCGACCACACGCGCGCAACAGGGGCTTTACGAATACGACGCCGTGAACCGCCTGCGCGACAGCCAATTGGGCGATGAGCGCGTGCATGACGTCAAGAACTACATCCGCAAGGGCAAGCTTTGGCAGGCCTTTGATGCCGATGAAAAGGTCGTGCTGCTGATCGACGAGATCGACAAAGCCGACATCGAATTCCCCAACGATCTGTTGCAGGAACTCGATAAGATGGAGTTCTTTGTCTATGAGACGGGCGAGACGATCCGGGCGCGCCAACGCCCCATCGTCATCATCACCTCCAACAATGAAAAAGAACTGCCCGACGCCTTCCTGCGCCGCTGTTTCTTTCACTACATCCGTTTTCCCGAGATGGAGACGCTCAAGCAGATCGTCGAAGTGCACCATCCGGGCATCAAACAGCAGCTGCTGACCACCGCGCTGACGCAATTCTACGAGATCCGCGAGCAACAGGGGCTAAAGAAAAAACCCTCGACCTCCGAGGTGCTGGACTGGCTGAAACTGCTGCTGGCCGAGGATATGGACGCCGAGGATCTGGCCAAGGATGGCCCCAACGCCCTGCCGAAACTGCATGGCGCGCTGCTGAAAAACGAGCAGGATGTGCATCTGTTCGAGCGGCTGGCCTTTATGGCGCGCCGCCAGCGGTAGAGCGGCAACACCCATGCGACTTTACGTCAAAAGCGGGTATTTTCCTCGCTTTTGATTTTTCGCCTGCCTAGGCTGAGGTCAATCACGGGCACCAAGACCCGGGTTTAAACGACCGATGGGGCAGGCAAATGCAAGGACAGACAGCGGCAGCGCCATGCGCAGTTTGCGATAGATCACAGCGGAATAGGCCGCGCAAAGGCCCAAGCGCATGAGGCGCGGGGTGAAGGCGCGGCTGATCCTGCCGCTGATGATGTTGCTGAACGCCTGCGTGCCGGCCTCCCATTCCGAGGTGGCGACCCGCGCGGTGATCGCCGACAGCACCCTGCCCCCGATGAAGCAGTTCGCCCAAGCCCGCCCCACGACGCCGCATGTGTCGAATGCTGCCTTGGCCGAAGATTTCCTTGATCTGTCCTTTCGGATGGAAAGTGGCCGCGCCCTGCCCGTTCTGACCCGCTTTGAGGGGCCGATCACCCTGCGCGTTCTGGGGCAACCGCCCGCGACCTTGGGGCCGGACCTTGCGCGGCTGCTGGCACGTCTGCGTCGGGAAGCCGGGATGGAACTGCGTGAGGTGACGGGCGGAGAGGCGAGCATCACCATTCAAGCGGTGAACCGCAGCCAGATCCGGCGGCTCTTGCCGCAGGCGGCCTGTTTCGTGGTGCCGAATGTCAGCACACTGGAAGAATACCGCCGCACGAGGCGTTCCGCCGCCACCGATTGGACCCGCCTGACCGAGCGGCGCAAGCTGGCGATTTTCCTGCCCAATGACGTAAGCCCACAAGAAAGCCGCGATTGTTTGCATGAGGAACTGGCCCAAGCGCTTGGGCCGCTGAACGATCTCTACCGCCTGCCGGACTCGGTGTTTAACGACGACAATGTGCATACGGTGCTGACCGGTTTCGACATGCTGGTGCTGCGCATCTACAATGACCCGGCGCTGCGCTCTGGCATGACCCGCGACGAGGTCGCCGCGCGCCTGCCGGGCATTTTGGCGCGGCTGAACCCCGGCGGCGGCACCGTTGCCCCCCGCCCCGCGCGCGCCACGCCGCAGGTCTGGAGCCGCGCCATCCAGACGGCCCTTGGCCGCGACGTGGGCCGCAACGCCCGGATGTCTGCAGCCCAAGACGCACTGCGCATCGCCCAAACGCAGGGTTGGCAGGACAACCGCCACGCATTCTCGCATTACGCCATGGGCCGCGTCACGCAGATGACCGACCCGGCCGCCGCGCAGACACATTACCAGATGGCAGACACCCTCTATGCCCGCACCCCCGGCACCACGCTGCACCGCGCCTATGTCGCCACGCAGCGGGCGGGCTATGCGGTAACCATCGGCGACGGCGCAGGCGCACTTGCCCTGATCGAGCCGCATCTGCCCATCGCCGAGGCCAGCGAAAACGCCGCCTTGCTGGCCACGCTCATGCTGCTCAAGGCCGAAGCTCTAGAGATCGAAGGCCGCGGCATTGAGGCGCGCCGCGTCAGGCTGGACAGCATCGGCTGGGCGCGATACGGCTTTGGCCCTGACTGGGCCGTGCGGGCCAAGCTGCGCGAAATCGCGTCCCTGAACCCGCGCAATGGATAGGCCCGCAAAATAGACGGGCAATAGGTTATGATAGCACTCGGATTGGCATTGATCGGCGCGGTAATCGGCGGGCTGACGGCCCGCAAACGTGGCGGCAACCGCAAAGACATCGCGCAATATGCAACGGGCTACGGCTTTGCCTTCCTGATCGTCGGCATGATCGCCACGGTTCTTTTGGACCGCGCGCTGAGCCTCTGATGTTTCTGCCGTTCTTCGATCAGCTCCGCCGCCACGGTGTTCCGGTCTCGCTGCGCGAGTTTCTGGCCTTTCTTGAGGGCATGAAGGCGGGGCTGGCCACCTATGACGTTGAGGCGTTTTACTACCTCGCCCGTGTGTCGATGGTCAAAGACGAGCGCAACATCGACAAGTTCGACCGCGCCTTTGCAGCGGCCTTTAAGGGGCTGGAGAACATCAGCCTTGATGACGTGCTCGACGCCGTGGACCTGCCCGAAGACTGGCTGCGCAAGATGGCCGAAAAGCACCTCACGCCCGAGGAAAAGGCCGAGATCGAAGCCGCGGGCGGCTTTGACAAGCTGATGGAGACGTTGAAAAAGCGGCTAGAGGAACAAAAAGGCCGGCATCAGGGCGGATCGAAATGGGTCGGCACGGCGGGCACCTCGCCTTTTGGCGCATACGGCTACAACCCCGAAGGTGTGCGGATCGGCCAAAAGGAAAGCCGCCACCAACGCGCGGTCAAGGTTTGGGACAAGCGCGAGTTCCGCAACCTCGATGACAACGTCGAGATCGGCACCCGCAACATCAAACTGGCGCTAAAGCGTCTGCGTCGCTGGGCACGCGACGGGGCAGCAGAGGAGTTCGACCTGAACGGCACCATCCGCGCCACGGCAGAGCATGGCTATCTGGATGTGAAAACCCGGCCAGAGCGGCGCAATGCCGTGAAAGTGCTTCTGTTTCTCGACATCGGCGGCTCCATGGATCCGCATGTGAAGGTCGTCGAAGAGTTGTTCAGCGCGGCGCGTGGCGAGTTCAAACATCTTGAGCATTTCTATTTCCACAACTGCCTCTACGAAGGCGTCTGGCGCGACAACCGCCGCCGCTGGGACGCGCAGATCCCCACCCATGAGGTACTGCACAGCTATGGCTCTGATTACAAATGCATTTTTGTCGGTGACGCGTCGATGTCGCCCTATGAGATCGCCTATCCCGGCGGCGCGAATGAGCATTGGAACGCGGAGTCGGGTGCCACATGGCTCGCCCGCGTGCGAGATCACTGGCCAAACCATCTGTGGATCAACCCGGTGCCGGAACGGCAGTGGGGCTACACCCAGTCGATCGCGATGATCCAAGAGATTTTCGGCCCCGAGGCCATGGTGCCGATGACCCTCGAAGGGCTAAGCCGGGGCATTAAGACCATGACGCGATATTGAACGCTCGGCCTTGAAACCTTTCCGCCCTGCGCCAGTTGAGGGGACGAACGCAAGCTCAGTGAAAGGATATTCCAATGGCTTCGATCGTGAAAACCGGCAGCGCAAAATGGGAAGGCTCGCTCAAAGAGGGCAAGGGCCATGTCTCAACCCAAAGCGGTGTGCTGTCTGACCAGCCCTATGGCTTCAACACCCGTTTCGAAGGCAAGGAAGGCACCAACCCAGAAGAGCTGATCGGTGCGGCCCATGCGTCTTGTTTCTCCATGGCGCTGTCGATGATCCTGGGGCAAAGCGACCTGACGCCCGACAGCATCGAGACCAAGGCAGAAGTGCATCTGGAAGAGAAAGACGGCGGCTTTCACGTGCCCAAAGTGCATCTGACGGTCGAGGCCAGCATCCCCGGCGCGAGCCAAGAGGACTTCGACAAAGCCGCGAAGACCGCCAAAGAGAACTGCCCGATCTCCAAGCTGCTGACCGCCGAGATCACGATGGACGCAAAACTCGTCTGATCGCATGACATGAAACCGGGGGCGCGGCCTTGTGCCGCTTGCCCCCGGCCCTCGGCCTGCCCATATTGCGGGCATGATCCGCTTTCTCCCCATTCTGCTGGCCATCCTTTACGCGCTGGCCATGTATCGTTTCTCCGCTTGGCGCACGGCGCGCGAGTTGGACGCGAAATCGACCCCCTTGGTGGACCCCAAACTCAACGACATGAGCGCCAAGATGGCCAAGGCGTTGGACCTGCCGCGCATCAAGGTGCATCTTTATGAGATCGAACCGGTCAACGGGCTGGCAGCCCCCGATGGACGCATTTTCATCACCCGCGGGTTTTACAACAAGTTTCGCCAAGGTGCTGTAACAGCAGAGGAATTGGCGAGCGTCATCGCGCATGAGTTGGGCCATGTGGCGCTTGGCCATTCGCGGCGGCGGATGATTGATTTCTCGGGCCAGAACGCCCTGCGCACGGCGCTGGCGATGGTGCTGGGGCGGATCATTCCCGGGATCGGTGTGCTGATCGCAAACGGGCTGACCAGCCTGCTGGCTGCCCGCCTCTCACGCGGGGATGAGTATGAGGCAGACGCCTATGCCGCCGCCCTGCTGACAAAAGCGGGCATCGGCATCGGCCCACAGATTTCCTTGTTTGAGAAGTTGGACGCGCTGAGCCAAAATAGCGCGGGACGCCCGCCCGCTTGGCTGCTGAGCCACCCCAAGACCGAGGAACGTGTCGCCGCGTTGCGCAAGCTGCAACTGCGGTGGGAGGGCTAGGCCAGAGCCTTTGCCAGCCGCGGCAGCCGTGCCTTTTTCAGCAGGGCGCGCATCTCCCATTGCTCGCCTGACAGCCGCCGCGCCTCTTGCAAGACGGCGTCGGCCACGGGGGCGACCAATTCCGGTGTCGCTTGCCAAATCCCATGCAGGTAGCTGTCGGGATCGGCCCGGCTCAACCCCTCTTCGGCGAGGATTTGGCGGGGGAAATCCTTGGCGTTCAGCGTCAGGATCATGTCGGCGCTGCTGGCCACGGCGACGGCCAGAACATGAATGTCATTCGCATCCGGCAACCAAAGCCGCGCCTGTAGGCTGGGAGAGGCCGCGCGTTCGGCCCCCGGCCAGTTGCCGCGCAGCAGTGCGATCTCGGCCCGCGCTTGTGCTTCGCCCGTGGGCCCAAGCTTGATCGCCGCACGGGCCCATTCTTCTAAGATACGCGCCGACCAGACCGGCTCGAACGCGCCCCTTGCTGCCACACCCAACACCATTTCGCGCATCACCGTGGGGTAGAGCACGCAGGTGTCGATCAGCACGCGGGGGCGCGTTTTCATCACAGGCGGAAGAACAGCGACTTGAGGTAGCCGCTTTCCGCAAGCTGCGGCAGTTGCGGGTGGTCCGCCCCGGCAAAGCCGGTGTGCAGCAGCATGGCGCGGCGTCCGGCCCGACCGATGCCGCGCACGGATGCGGTGCGGAACTGGTTCAGATCAGCGGCGTGGGAACAGGAACAAAGACCCAGAATACCATTCTCTGCCACCAGCTGCGCCGAGAGCCGTGCGACACGTTCATAGGCGCGCAGCCCCGCGTCGACCGCTTGGCGCGAGGGGGCAAAGGCGGGCGGGTCGCAGATCACCACGTCAAAGGTCTCGCCCTCATCGCGCAGCGCGGTAAGCACGTCGAAGGCATCGCCTTGGCGGGTGGCAAAGCGATCTTGCATGTTCATCGCGGCGGCACCGGCTTCGGCCAGTTCCAACGCAGGGGCGGAGCCGTCGACGGCCAGTGCTGATGACGCGCCGTTTGCGAGGGCGGCGAGGGAGAAGCCGCCGACATGGGCAAAGACATCGAGCACCCGTGCCCCATTGCGCGCGAGATTGGCGGCAAAGGCGTGGTTGGGGCGTTGGTCGTAGAACAGGCCGGTTTTCTGCCCGCCGGTAAGGTCGGCCATATAGGTCGCGCCGTTCATCGGCACCGGCAGCGGGCCTTCGGGGGTCTCCCCCACCAGCGTGGACGAAGCATCGTCAAGCCCTTCAAGCTTGCGCGTCCGGCCAGAGGCGTTTTTCAACACGTTGGTCACGCCGGTCACCGATTGCAAAGCGGCCACCAGCGGTGTCAGCAGCGCATCGGCCCAAGCGGCGTTGGGCTGGATCACGCAGGTATCGCCAAAACGGTCGATGATGACGCCCGGCAGGCCATCGGCCTCGGCGTGGATCAGGCGGTAATAGGGTTGATCGTAAAGCTGGCTGCGCAGGGCATGAGCGCGGCTAACGCGCGCCTCGAACCATGCTTGATCCACCTGCGCCTCTGCGTCTTGGTCGATCATCCGGGCGATAATTTTGGAGGTCGGATTGACCGCGACCAGCCCCATGGGCTTGCGGTCAGCATCTTCCAGCAGCGCCAGCGTGCCGGGGGCAAGCCCCCGCGTGCGGCGGTCGGTGACCAGTTCATTGGCATAGACCCAAGGAAAGCCGTGGCGGATGGCGCGGGCGTTGGCCTTGGGCAATAGGCGCACCACGGGACGTGTGGCAGGCTGCGGGGCGGAGGGGGTTTGGGGCGTTGTCATAGCGCCCCTCGTACTGCGTTCGCGCGGCTGGGGAAAGAGGTTTCGCAGGCCCAGATCGGCGGTCAGTTGCGCGCCCTGCCCCGCCAACCGCCCCGGCGGCGCGGGGTGGTGAGCGTGGTCTGCCCCTCGCGCAGCACTTGGGTCATCGGGTGGCACGCGGCGGCCGCACCGTAGCGTTCCAACAAATGGGTGATGGCGGCTGCGTTGTCGTGGCCTTCCGGCAGGCTCAAGGCCCAGTCGAGAAAGATGCTGCGGCATTCGGCGGGGCCAATCCCCTCCATCCGGTAGGATTCGCGGATCAAGCCCTTTGGGTCATCTGGATCGCTCATGCCCCCTCCTGCCCCGGCTCGGGCAGCGCCGCGTCGATGGTTTGAGCCGCGGTGTCGTAATCGCCCTGCATCTTGGCCTCCAATGCCGCTAGGTCGTCACAAGCGAGCACACGACAGAGAAAGCTCGCCCCCGCCTGCCCCATCGTCCGCGCATCAATCGGATTGGCTGACAGCAGACGCGCGGCGCAATTCAGGGTCCATGCGTTGGTATAGGCCGAGGAAAGCGCGGCTTCCGCCTGCGCATCAATCACGTTTTCGCCGCGCGCGGCGGCAAGGCCCGCGTCGATCTCACGCGCGCCGGTGCCGCCGATAAGCGCGCCTGCCTGCGCGAACAGTTCGATATCCTGCAAGCGGCCCGCGCCCGTCTTGGCGTCGAGCGGCCCTGCAGGGCTGCGGGCGGCGGCAATGCGCTGGCGCATCTTCGCGACCTCGCCCAGAACCTTGTCGCGCGAGGCGGCGCGGCTGAGGATTTCAGCCCGAAGCGCTTCGACGTCGCGGCCCAGATCCTCTGCCCCCGCGATCACCCGCGCGCGGGTCAGCGCCAGATGCTCCCAGACCCAAGCCTGCTCTTTCTGGTAGCTCTCAAAGCTGGCGAGGCTGGTGGCCACCGGCCCCTGATTGCCCGAGGGCCGCAGGCGCATGTCGATGTCGTAAAGCTTGCCTTGGGCCATCGGCGCGGTCATCGCGGTGATCATTGCTTGGGTCAGCCGGGCATAATAACTGCGGGTGGCGAGGGGTTTGGGGCCGTCGGAACTGTCCACCCCATCGGCATCATAAATCACCAGCATATCGAGGTCGGAGGTCGGCGTTAGACGCCCAGCCCCAAGCGAGCCCATGCCAAGGATCACCGCCCCGCGCCCCGGCGGCGGGCCATGCCGGGTGGCGAATTGATCGACGACCACGGGCCAGAGCGCCTGCAAGACCGCTTGGGCCAACTCGGCATATTGGCGCCCGGCGGTGGCCGCGTCGATCAGCCCGCGCAGCAGATGCACGCCGATCCGAAAATGCCATTCGCGCGCCCAACGGCGGGTGCCATCAAGGCGCAACTCGTAATCGGCCTCTGCCGCGAGATGCTGTTGCAACATCTCGGTCAGCTTGGTCTGCCCCGGCCAGTCCGAAAAGAAATCCCCCCCGATCACCGCATCGAAGACCCCCGAATTCCGCGACAGATGCGCCGCCAGCGCAGGCGATGTGGCGACGATATCCACCAACAGATCGCCCAGTTGCGGATTGGCCCGCAGGAGCGAGAAGAGCTGCACCCCGGCGGGCAGGCCAGCGAGGAAACCGTCAAAGGCCAAGAGCCCCTCATCCGGTTTGGCAGATTGCGCCAAACGGTCCAAGAGCAGTGGCTGTAGCCGCCCGAAAATATCCGCCCCCCGTTCTGAGCGCAGCGCGGGATAGCTGGGCCAACGGTCAAGCACCGAGGTGTCGAATTGATGCGCCGGGCGGGCGGCTTCGGGCTCCTCCCGCGTGGCGGCGAAAAAGCTTTCGATCAGGTCGTGCACGGCTTGCAGACGCTCATGAAGATCGGCCTGCAAGTCATTGACATCCATGTCCATCATGGCGGCCAGACGTTCAAAATCGGCATCATTGCGGGGCAGCGTGTGGGTCTGCGCGTCCTGCACCATTTGCAAGCGGTGCTCTACCGTGCGGTGTGCGCGGTAGTGATCGCCGAGCGTTTCGGCGACCTCTTTGGGCACCCAGTTCTTCTCGGCCAGCACCTGCAACCCTGCCAGCGTCCCACGGGGCCGCAACTCCGCATCGCGCCCCCCGGCGATGAGCTGTCGGGTCTGGGTGAAAAACTCGATCTCACGGATGCCGCCCCGGCCCAATTTCATATCATGCCCCGGCAGAGTGATCGGCCCGCCCAAGCCCTTGTGCTCGCGAATGGCGAGCCTCATGTCGTGAGCGTCTTGGATGGCAGCGAAATCCAAATGGCGGCGCCAGACAAAGGGGCGCAAGGATTGCAAGAACGCTTCCCCTGCGGCGATGTCACCGACCGCCGGACGGGCCTTGATATAGGCCGCGCGCTCCCATGTGCGGCCAAGGCTTTCGTAGTAGCGCTCGGCGGCCTCCATCGCGATGCAGACGGGGGTGACCGCCGGGTCGGGGCGCAGGCGCAGATCGGTGCGAAAAACGTAGCCCTGCGCGGTAATGTCGTTCAATGTGCCCGACATCGCCCGCGTCGCCTTGACGAAGGCGCTGCGGGCGGCGTGGAAATCATCAGGCGCGAAGCGGCTTTCGTCAAAGACGCAAATGAGGTCGATGTCTGAAGAATAATTCAGTTCCCCCGCGCCCATTTTGCCCATGGCAAAGACAACCATGCCCGCGCAGTCGGCCAGATCGTCCATCGTCATCCCCGGCAGTTTGCCGCGTTTGATCTGTGCCGCCAGCCCCGCACGCAGGGCCGCCCCGCAAGCGGCATCGGCGTAATCGGTCAGCGCGCCGGTCACGTCTTCCAGCGACCATGCCCCGCCCAGATCGGCCAGCGCGGTCAGAAGCGCCATGCGCCGTTTGCCCTGCCGCAGCCCATCGGCCAGCCGGTCGGGCGCAAATTCCGCCGCCGCGGCGCAATTGGCGGCCAGAGCGGCCTCGGGGTTTTCCACGGCCTCGCCAAGCCAAGCCGCTTCCTTTTCCAACAGCGCCATTAGATAGGGTGCGGTAGACGCGGCGGCCGAGATCATCTCGCGCAGGTCCGGCGCAAGATCGGGCAAGAGCGCCGCCGCATCCTGCGCGCGTTCGCGGTGATAGATGCGGGGAGAGCGGGTGATCCGGGCGGCAAGCGATGGGTCTGTCATGGGGCCAGCTTTGCGGGCTGATCCAAGCGGCGTCAATGGGGGTTGCGGCACGGCGCGGCCTTGCTACGACTTTGGCGCGCGCCCCAAGGTGGCGCCATGTAGCAAGGGGCAAAGAATGAGCAAGAGTTTGAAACGGGTCCGCGCCACGCTTGAGGCCGCAGGGGTGACGCCAGAGATACGCGAGACGGCCCTGGCACGCACGGCGGTCGATGCGGCCACCGCACTTGGCTGTGCGGTCGATCAGATTGCCAAATCCATCGTCCTTCGCGGCGAAAACAGCGGTGCGGCGCTGCTTTTCATCACCGCGGGCGCGCAGCAAGTCGATCTGGACCGCGCCGCAGCACTGGCCGGGGAACCAATGGGCAAGGCCAATGCCACGCTGATCCGGGCGCAGACTGGCTTTGCCATCGGCGGCGTGGCACCGCTGGGCCATATCACGCCGCCGCGCGCTTGGTTTGACCGAAATCTGCTGCAATTCCCGCTGGTCTGGGCCGCTGCGGGCACGCCGCACCACGTTTTCTGCCTTGAGCCGCAGAAAATGGCGCAGCTTTCCGGCGCGCAGGTTACTGATTTTACTGTCGCTTTCTGAACAATGTAAAAAACATTCACATAGCCCCTTGCGAAAGAGCCCCGGCGTGCCGATCTATTCAATGTGAAAGACATTCACATCATCCGAAACGCCCGGGCCGGCGACAGGCCCGTCACGACCGAAAGGCTCAACAATGACGACAGTGACCACCGACCCGACCTATGCCCCCCGCCCGAGCTGGCTGGCGCGGGCCGAAAGCTGGATGGACGCACGCGGCAAAGGCGCTTGGATCGCCGCCATGGTGCTCGGCTTCATCTTCTTCTGGCCCCTTGGCCTCGCCCTTCTTGCCTATATGACTTGGAGCAAACGCATGTTCTCTTCGAAATCCTGCAGCCGCAAATCCAGCCGTGCGATGATGTCGCACAACACCGGAAACAGCGCCTTTGACGCCTATAAGGCAGACACGCTGCGCCGTTTGGAAGAGGAGCAGGGCAATTTCGAGGCTTTCCTTGAGCGTCTGCGCGAAGCCAAGGACAAGGCCGAGTTCGACCAGTTTATGGACGAGCGCGCCAAACGCGACGAGACGCCCACAAGCGCCTGATCCCACCCTGACCCCCACCTCCCGGCCTGTGCGCCGGGGGGCCTTTCGCAGGAAGCGACATGACCCAGACCCCCGACCCCGATCTACACCCGCAATTCTATGACGGCATCGCTGGCAAGCGGCTGTTGGCTTGGATCGTCGATGTGACGCTTGTCATCGTCTTTTGCCTGCTGATCCTGCCCTTCACCGCCTTTACCGGGCTGTTCTTTTTCCCCTTTCTGACGCTGGTGGTGGGTTTTGCCTACCGGGTGGCCACGCTGACCAGCGGGTCGGCCACATGGGGGATGCGCCTGATGGCGATGGAGATGCGCGACCACCGCGACCGGCCCTTTGATTTCATGACCGCGCTTTTGCACACCATCGGCTATTCGCTGTCGATGACGGTCACGATCATTCAGGTCGTCTCGGCCGTGTTGATCTGCACCACGGCCCGCCGTCAAAGCCTCACGGATATGGCGCTTGGCACCGTGCCGGTGAATCGCCGCCTCAGCCGCTAGGGCATCACGCAAATTTGCCCTTGGCGCAGCGGGGGGGGGTTGATAGCATCCCCCGATAAATGCTGGAAACCCATGCGACATACACTGCCTTTGACACCGCAATTCTATGTCACAGCGCCGCAGCCCTGCCCCTATCTGGAGGGCCGGATGGAGCGCAAGCTGTTCACCGCCCTTCAGGGCGACAATGCCGCACGCCTGAATGACAGCCTATCAAGCCAAGGGTTCCGCCGCTCTCAGAACGTTCTTTACCGCCCGTCTTGCGCCGATTGCGCCGCCTGCCTGTCGGCACGGATCGATGTGGCGGCCTTTCGGCCCAGCAAAAGCCAGCGCCGCATTCTGAACCGCAACGCGGGGCTTGAGCGGCGCGCAACCTCTCCTTGGGCCACGGAAGAGCAATATGACCTCTTCCGCAGCTACCTCGACAGTCGCCATGCGGATGGCGGCATGGCCGATATGGATGTCTTTGAATTCGCCGCAATGATCGAGGAAACCCCGATCCGCAGTCGGGTCATCGAATATACCGACTCCGAGGCCGATAACGCGCTGGTCGGCGTCTGCCTGACGGATGTCTTGGGCGACGGGGTGAGCATGGTCTATTCCTTCTACACGCCCGACCGGCCCCGCAACGGGTTGGGCAATTACATCATCCTCGACCACATCGAAATCGCTCGCGCGGCGGGTCTGCCCTATGTCTACCTTGGCTACTGGGTGCCGGGCAGTCAAAAGATGGGGTACAAGGCCAAGTTCTCGGGTCTTGAAGTTTATATGGGCGGGCAGTGGCAAAAGATGCGCGACCCTGAGGGTTTCGTGCCCGACCAGCATCCGCTCAGCAATGATCCCATTGCCGAGCAGGTGGCCAATATTACCCTGCCGGATGTCAGCCCGCGCTAAGGCGCTGAGCCAGCCTATAGATTTTGCGCGCAACCGGAGCGGGCCGTTGGGCTGCCCCATTGAATCACGTGCATCAACACACCCCCACAATTCAATAAAATTCGCCAGAGGGCCGATTTCTTTTCAAAAAGAACCCAAAATGACACCTCGGCGAAATAAAACAGCAATTAATCCCCACCCAAGCACAAGATTTTCGCCATTTCGCTGTTGACGCCCCCCTTTCCCCCTCATAATCTCACGCCACGCTAAGAGGACCCCTGAGATGATCGACCTAGTCATTATTGTAGGACACACGCGCATGGGCCGGTAACGGTTAACCATAATCCTTCCCATGCGCCCCCGTCAGACCGGGGGTTTTTTTATGCCAAACGCCAATAACCTGCCTTACGGAGCACCCAAGATGAAACGCCAGATGACCGGAGCGAAAATGATCGTCCAAGCCCTGATTGACCAGGGTGTGGACACCGTCTTTGGATATCCCGGTGGCGCGGTGCTACCGATTTACGACGAGGTCTTTCAGCAGAACTCGATCAAACACGTTCTGGTGCGCCACGAGCAGGGCGCGGTGCATGCCGCCGAAGGCTACGCCCGCTCGACCGGCAAACCCGGCGTTGTGCTGGTGACTTCCGGCCCCGGTGCGACCAACGCGGTGACCGGCCTGACAGATGCGCTGCTGGATTCCATTCCGCTGGTGGTGCTGACCGGCCAGGTGCCGACCTTTATGATCGGCTCTGATGCCTTCCAAGAGGCCGACACCGTGGGCATCACCCGTCCCTGCACCAAGCACAATTGGCTGGTGAAAGAGACCGACAACCTTGGTGCGACCCTGCACGAAGCCTTTCATGTCGCGACCCACGGCCGCCCCGGCCCGGTGCTGATCGACATTCCTAAAGACGTGCAATTTGCCACGGGCCATTACGAGTCTCCCAAACCCTCCACCTCGCGCTATCAACCGCAGGTCAAGGGCGACATGGCCGAGATCACCGAACTGGTGGCGGCGATGGAGACGGCCAAGCGCCCGATCTTCTACACTGGCGGCGGCGTCATCAACTCCGGCCCGGCGGCGAGCCAACTGCTGCGCGAATTGGTCGATGCCACGGGTTTCCCGATAACATCGACGTTGATGGGTCTCGGCGCCTACCCTGCCTCGGGTGACAAATGGCTGGGCATGTTGGGGATGCACGGGCTGTATGAAGCCAACATGGCGATGCATGACTGCGATTTGATGATCAACATCGGCGCGCGGTTCGACGACCGGATCACCGGCGTCATCGATAGTTTCAGCCCCAAGTCAACCAAAGCGCATATCGACATTGACCCGTCATCGATCAACAAGGTGATCCGCATCGACATCCCAATCGTCGGTGACGTGGGTCATGTGCTCGAAGACTTGCTCAAGGTCTGGAAATCCCGCGGCCGCAAGACCAA
This sequence comes from Sulfitobacter sp. W002, assembly GCF_025142135.1. NCBI lineage: Bacteria > Pseudomonadati > Pseudomonadota > Alphaproteobacteria > Rhodobacterales > Roseobacteraceae > Sulfitobacter > Sulfitobacter sp. W002. Next base: position 2,208,360 of record NZ_CP081126.1, read on the forward strand.
TAGCGAAGGGCTCGCCAAATGGTGGTCCAAGATTGAGGAATGGCGCGCAAAGGATTGTCTGAAGTTCACCCAAACCGGCAAGGTCATCAAACCCCAGCACGCGCTGTCGCGGCTCGAAGCGCTGACCAAGGGTCATGATCGTTATATCACCACCGAAGTGGGCCAGCACCAGATGTGGGCCGCGCAATACCTCGGTTTTGAAGAGCCGAACCGCTGGATGACGTCCGGTGGCCTCGGGACCATGGGCTATGGTTTCCCGGCCTCCATCGGGGTGCAGATGGCGCATCCCGACGCCCTCGTGATCAATGTGGCGGGCGAAGCCTCGTGGCTGATGAACATGCAAGAGATGGGCACGGCGATGCAATTCGGCCTGCCGGTCAAACAGTTCATCCTCAACAACGAACGCCTTGGCATGGTCCGCCAGTGGCAGGAACTGCTGCACGGCGAGCGTTATTCGCAAAGCTGGTCCGAAGCCCTGCCCGATTTCGTCAAACTGGCCGAAGCTTTTGGCGCCAAGGGGATCATCTGCCACGACCCCGACGATCTGGATGACGCGATCATGGAGATGATCAACTACGACGGGCCTGTGATCTTTGACTGTCTGGTTGAGAAGCATGAAAACTGCTTCCCGATGATCCCAAGCGGCAAGGCGCATAACGAAATGCTGCTGCCGGGGGATCATGAGACCCAAGGTGTGATCGACGCAAAAGGCTCGGTGCTGGTGTGACCCGTTTTCTTTCAAAGAAAACGACCGGGAATTTTTAAAAAATTCCCGCAGCTAGATAAAAGGACGAAGACATGGCAGCCCTAAAAATCAAAAAAGGCGCAACCTCGCATTCCGCCTATAACCTACGGCCCAATTTCTCGGATGTGGTCGAAAAACACACGCTGGCTGTGCTGGTCGAGAACGAGCCTGGCGCGCTGGCGCGGGTGATCGGCCTGTTCTCGGGGCGTGGCTATAACATCGACAGCCTGACCGTGGCCGAGGTGGACCACACCGGGCATCTGTCGCGCATCACCATCGTCACCAGCGGCACGCCACAGGTGATCGAGCAGATCAAGGCGCAGGTGGGACGGATCGTGCCCGTGCATGAGGTGCATGACCTCACCGTCGAAGGCCCGAGCGTTGAGCGTGAATTGGCGATCTTCAAGGTTGTCGGCAAGGGCGACCACCGGGTCGAAGCGCTGCGGCTTGCGGATATCTTCCGCGCCAATGTGGTCGACAGCACGCTGGAGAGCTTTGTTTTCGAAATCACCGGCGCGCCGGACAAAATTGACGCTTTTGCCGAATTGATGCGCCCGCTGGGGCTGGCCGATGTTGCCCGCACGGGCGTTGCCGCCCTCGCCCGCGGGGTCTGATCGGGTTGTGCTTCAGGCTTTGAGCTGGGCCGCGTCGCATCGGCGCGGTCCGGGCTTGGCCGTAAAGGGAATGATCTGAGCGCCCCCGCGCGGTTTTGCCGCCTGCGGCTCTTGCACCGCGGGACTATCATGGCGCAGGGCGTCGGGCAGATATGACGCCGCGTCCTCCAGAACCACCCTTGGGTTATCCGCGATGCGTAGTTTGCGATGCACTGTGATGCCGAACTGTACCATGTCGCCCGGGTCGAACCCCGAACCGTGCCCCATACAGATCGCAGGCTCTTCGTAATAGGCAAGATCGCCCTGATCCTCGCACCAAAACACTGCTTTGCCAGCGGTATTATCGCTCCACAGAACTACACCAATCATAGTACCCCCCGCTTCTGATAATTGACCTTCATTCTGCGACAATCGAAAAAGGTGTAACATAGGTTAAAATGCAACGTCCGCTTGCATTTTGTGTCGGTTCCAGTAGGGTCAACCTCAAATTAGCGTCACCTGTGACGCGCCTTCGCGTCAGTCGGTTAATCCTCTGGCCAAACAGCCCGTATCCTATGGCTGCGTCGCAAATCAGAACGAGGCTGCATGTCCGCTTCCAACCGCTCCCCCTCTGAACTTCGCAGCATGTTTGGTGCCAATCTGCGCCAGTTGGCGGCGGATTATACGTCGATCTCCGATCTTGCCCGGCAACTTGGGATCAACCGTACGCAGTTCAACCGCTACCTGTCGGGCGAAAGCTTCCCCCGGCCTGACGTGCTGGCCCGGATCTGCCGCTTCTTTGAAATCGATGCGCGGGTGTTGCTGGAGCCAGTCACCGAGATTTCGCTCAACCAAGATCCGATCAACAACAGTTTCCTGCGGGATTTCCTTGGGACCGGGGTTCAGAACGTGCCCGAGGCGGATTTTCCCAGCGGCTTTTACCGCTTCGCACGGCGGTCGTTTCTGGATCAAGACAGGTTTGTGACCGGGGTCGTCTACATCAAGCGCGACGGCAGCAGCACCTTCCTGCGGGGCTACGAGAGCGCGCATTCCCTGCGCCAGCAAGGGCTGCCCACCAGCCCCACGGCGCGCGAATATCGCGGCATCGTCTCGCAGCAGGAGAACGGCGTTTCCATCGTCGTATCGCGCCGTCGCACGCTGACCGGGTCATTCAACTACCTCAACCGTGTCGCCTCTTTCGAGAATAACTTTTGGGTGGGGTATGTCACCCGCACCGCGCCCGAAAGTGCCGCGGGTTCGCGGGTGACGCGGCTGACCTACGAATACATTGGCAAAGATCCCAAAACGGTGCTGCCCGCGGCACGGCAGGCGGGATTTATCGACATCGACGCCCTGATGCCCTATCACCGCCGCCTGCTTCAGCCCGACGCGCCGTTCAACTGAGGCCCGCTACAGCCGGGGTGGCTGCGCCTGCGGATAGCCTGTCGCCTGATGCCAGCCCTGCGCCAGTCGCAACAAGCGCGCATCGCTGCCGCGTTTGCCAATCAGTTGCAGCCCCAAAGGCAGGCCGCGGCTGTCGAAGCCTGCAGGAACATTCACCACCGGCAGACCGATCAGGCTTGCAGGCACCACCACCTGCATCCAACGGTGATAGCTATCCATCGGCTGGCCATTGATTTCGGTCGGGTGCACCATCTCGACATCAAAAGGCCAGACCTGCGCGGAGGGCAGCACCAGAACGTCGACCTCTTCGAACAGAGCATGTGCCGCGCGGAACCAATCGGAGCGGATGCCGCTGGCGTGCTGGATATCAGAGGCAGAGAACCCCTGCCCGCGCGCGACCTCCCATTGCGCGGCGGGTTTCAACCCGTCCCGCCGCGCCGGGTCGTCGTAGATCGCCCCCAATGAGGCGGCCACGGCAAAGGATCGCAACGTTATCCAGCTTTCCCACATCGCATCTGCATCAAAAGGCGCGGCGATAGGTGTGACCTCATGCCCCAGCCCGGCCAAACGGTTCAATGCGGCTTCGCTCAAGTCAATGATCCCCGGCTCGCAGGGGAAGGCACCGCCCCAATCGCCCAGCCAGCCCAACCGCTGCGCCGGCAGGCCCGCGTCGATATCCGGGGCCGTATCCGGGCCGGAGCGGGTCAGAGGTTGGCGCGGATCGGCGCCGCTCATCACATCAAGAAGGGCGGCGAGATCACGGGGGCTGCGCGCCATCGGCCCCAAAGTTGCAAGCTGGTGCAGAAACAGATCGCCGCCATCATCCGACGGCACCCTGCCCCATGTCGGCCGCATCCCGTAGACGTTGTTCCAGCCCGCCGGATTGCGCAGGGATCCCATCATGTCGGACCCATCGGCAACGGCGACCATCCGCGCCGCCAGCGCCGCCGCCGCCCCGCCTGAGGATCCGCCTGCCGAGCGGCTCAGGTCATAAGGATTGCGGGTCGCGCCATGGACCGGGTTGAAGGTATGGCTGCCAAGGCCAAACTCGGGAGTATTGGTTTTGCCAATGAAAATTGCCCCGGCCGCGCGAAGCCGCGCTACGGCGGGATGATCTCGCGTGGCTGGTTCTAAGCCAAAAAGGGGCGACCCTTGAGAGGTTAGTAGCCCTTCAGCATCCGCCAGATCCTTGATCGCCATGGGAATACCATGCAGCCAGCCTTTACGGGGGCTCGCATCCGCCACCTGCGCCTCGGCCAAGAGCGTGTCACGGTCGCGCAGCGACACAATGGCGTTCACCTTGCCATTCACCGCCTCGATCCGAGCCAGCGTCACCTGCATCAGCTCAACCGCAGAAATCCTGCGCGCGGCCAGCGCCTCGGACAGGTCCGAAGCGTCCCAATCTAGCAAATCCATCATGTCCCCCTATTGCTACATATTATTTCATGAAGGGGGACGTGCGGGCTCAGTCGCCCTGCGCCTCGGCCCGGCTTTTGCCCGAGACCGCCAGCGCCAGCGTTGCCCCCATCAGCCCATCTAGATCACCGTCGAGCACGCCCTTGGTGTCCGATGTCTCGTAATTGGTGCGAAGGTCTTTTACCATTTGATAAGGCTGCAAGACATAGGATCGGATCTGGTTGCCCCAGCCCGCGTCGCCCGCGTTCTCATGCGCTTCGTTCACGAGGGCTGAACGCTTGTCCAACTCCATCTGATAAAGCCGCGATTTCAGCGCTTTCATGGCGATGTCGCGGTTCTGGTGCTGCGACTTTTCCGAAGAGGTCACGACGATGCCCGTGGGATGGTGGGTGATCCGCACCGCCGAGTCGGTGGTGTTGACGTGCTGGCCGCCCGCGCCGGACGACCGGTAGGTGTCGATGCGGATGTCCGAAGGGTTCACTTCGATCTCGATGTTGTCGTCGACCACGGGGTAGACTTTTACGGAGGTGAAAGAGGTGTGCCGCTTGGCCGCCGAGTCGAAGGGCGAGATGCGCACCAGACGGTGCACGCCGCTTTCGGACTTCAGCCAGCCGTAGGCGTTGTGCCCTTCAATCTTATAGGTCGCGGATTTGATGCCAGCCTCGTCGCCCGCGCTTTCGGCCTGAAGATCGACCTTATAGCCTTTCTTCTCGGCCCAACGGACATACATCCGCGCCAGCATGCTGGCCCAGTCGCAGCTTTCCGTGCCGCCTGCGCCTGCGTTGATCTCTAGGAAGGTGTCGTTGCTGTCGGCCTCACCATTCAGCAGCGCTTCGAGTTCCTTTTGGGCGGCCTTTTCCGCCAGCGCCTTTAGTGCTGCCTCGGCGTCGGAGATGACCTCCTCGTCCTCTTCCATCTCGCCCAACTCGATAAGTTCGACGTTGTCGGCCAGTTCCTGTTTGATGCCCTCATAGGTGTCGATGGCATCCACCAGTGACTGGCGCTCACGCATCAGCTTTTGCGCGGCATCGGGGTTGTCCCAAAGGTTCGGATCTTCGACGCGGGCGTTGAATTCTTCCAGCCGGTAGGGCGCGGTCTCCACATCCAGTCGCTGGGCCAGCAATTCCAGCGATTTGCTGATCTGGTCCGCGGTATTCTGTGCCTCTGCGCGCATGTGTGCCTGCCTTTGATAAGTAATGCGGCCCCGAAAACCGGAGCCGCACGAGAGATAGACCAGCCCGCCAGCGGCGGCAAGTGGGGGGAGGCAAAGCGCGCCTTCGCCCCGCCGACCTGATTAGTAAAGGCCGCCCGAGCTCAGCGTGCCAAAGCTTGCCTTAGGGCCGACAGTGGCCTTTTTGCCCGTCGATGTGGTGACCTGACGCGAAGACGATGCAGCCGAGCCGCCCAGTTCCTCGACCAATGGCAGGTCCGTCCCCATGGCAAAGCCGCCATCGAAGGAGATGCCAAACAGCGGCTCTTCGCCATCGCGGAAACATTCCGACACCACGTTACCACCCGAGGCGTTATCGCTCAGCCGCGCGCCGCTGAAACGGTCGATCTTGATAAAGCGGCACTGTTCGGGGACCGCAAAGTCACCGCCGCCGTATTTCTTGATCGCCTCAGACATGAAGCGCTGGAAGACCGGCGCGCAAAGCCGCCCGCCGCCCGCGCCCCGGCCCATCGGGCGCGGCGTGTCGAAACCGATGTAGCAGCCTGCCACCACGTTGGACGAAAAGCCGACGAACCATGCGTCTTTCTCATCGTTGGTGGTGCCGGTCTTGCCCGCGATCGGCACCGGCAAGTTGACCGCATTGCGGGCCGTGCCGCGTTCGACCACGCCGCGCATCATCGATGTCAGCTGATAGGCCGTCACCGGGTCCATCACCCGCTCGCGGTTGGAAATGATCCGCGGCGCTGCGCCGGGCGCGAGGTTGATCTGCTCACAGTCGTAGCACTTGCGTTCGTCATGTTTGTAGACGGTGCGGCCATAGCGGTCTTGCACCCGGTCAACCAACGTGGGCTGCACCCGCTCGCCGCCGTTGGCGAACATCGCATAGGCCGACACCATTTGATAAAGCGTGGTTTCCTGACTGCCGAGTGCATTCGACAGCAGCGGCGCCAGATCGTCATAAACGCCGAAACGCTCGGCATAGCTGCCGACCACATCCATCCCGACTTCTTGCGCCAGACGGATGGTCATCAGGTTGCGCGACTGTTCGATCCCGGTGCGCAGGGGCGTGGGGCCATAGAATTTATGCGAGGCGTTCTGGGGCCGCCAGACGCCCTGCGGCGTGTTGATCTCAATGGGCGCGTCGACCACGATGGTCGCCGGGCTATAGCCACTGTCGAGCGCGGAGGCATAGACGAAAGGCTTAAAGCTCGACCCCGGCTGCCGTTTGGCTTGGGTCGCGCGGTTGAACACGCTCGCCTGATAAGAGAAGCCGCCCTGCATCGCAATCACCCGGCCCGTGTGCACGTCCATGGCGACAAAACCGCCCTGCACCTCGGGCACCTGCCGCAGCGTCCAGCGGATGAAGGATCCGTCGCTATCGGAGGTCATGCGGCGCACCAACACCACTTCGCCAACCTCAAGCAGATCGCCCGCCACCTGAGCCTTGGAGGCCAGTTTGCCATCGTCCAAGCGCTTGCGCGCCCATTGCACATCATCGGCAGGGATCCAGTGACCGTCTTGATCTTCGTCGACCCCTTCGATGCCGATCCGCGCATCGCTATTGCCGACCTCCAGCACCACGGCAGGATACCACTGGTTCTCTAGATCGATGTCACGCGGCACCCGCAGGTCCGCGAGGGCGGCGCGCCATTTCTCTTCGCTGGTCAACTGATCGGCGGGGATTTCGAACCGCGTGCCGCGCCAGATGCCCTGCCCGCGGTCATATTGCTCCAACTGACGGCGCAGCGCATTGGCGGCAATGGGCTGCATTTCGTTGTCGATGGTCGCGCGCACGGTCAAACCGCCGGTAAAGAACTCACCCTCGCCGAAGTTCTCGCTGAGCTGACGGCGGATTTCATCGGTGAAGTAATCACGCGGCGGCAGCTCGGCCTTGAAGCTTTCGAAATCACCGTTCTGGACCGAGCGCAGCGGCAGCGCCACTTCCGTCTCATAAGCCGCTTCCGAAATATAGCCGTTCTCCTTCATCTCGCGCAGCACGAAGTTCCGACGGGCCAGCAAGCGGTCCTTGCGGCGCACCGGGTGGTAATCCGACGGCGCCTTGGGCAGCGACGCGAGGAAGGCCGCCTCATGCGGGGCCAACTCGCTCAGCGTTTTGTTGAAATAGGTCTGGCTGGCCGCGGCCACGCCATAGGAGTTCTGCCCGAGGAAAATCTCATTGAGGTAAAGCTCAAGGATCTTCTCTTTGCTCAGTGTCTCTTCGATGCGGGTGGCGAGGATGATCTCTTTGATCTTGCGCTCGGCCCGGCGGTCACCTGACAGCAGGAAGTTCTTCATCACCTGCTGGGTGATGGTCGAGGCACCGCGCACATCGCGGCCACGGGATTTGACCGCATCCACTGCCGCCGCACCGATGCCGCGCAGGTCATAGCCCTCGTGGGTGTAAAAGTTCTTGTCTTCCGCCGAGATGAACGCCTGTTTCACCAGATCCGGGATGGTGTTGGCGGGCGCAAAAAGGCGGCGCTCTTTGGCAAATTCATCGATCAAACGGCCTTGGCCCGAGTAAATCCGGCTGATCGTCGGCGGCGTATATTGCGCCAGCGACTCATGGCTGGGCAAATCCCGGCCATACATCCAAAACACCGCCCCGATGGTCAAAGCCACCATGCCGACGCTCAGGGTCAGGGTGGTAAAAATCCCCCCGAAAAAGGACAGAACAAATCGAAACACGCGCGCGGACCACCATTGGCTAGGGACAGTTCCGAGCCTATACAGGATGCACTGGCTCGGGTCAAAACACATGGCCGCCAGCAAGGGCGAATGTTCGCCCATCGACAAACCGGCCATATCATTATAATTTACTTTCTGATCAAGGGCTTGAGCGCCGCATCCTGATCACGCCAGGCAACGATCGCATCCGCCATGGCGCTCACCATCGACGCGCGCCACACCGGATCGCGCAGATTGGTCAGATCCCGCTTCGAACTGAGGAACCCCACTTCGACCAGAACCGATGGAATATCCGCGGACTTCAAGACCGAAAACCCGGCCCGTCGTAGCGGTCGGCCGTTCATCGGCCCACCCGCCGCACGCATGCCTTCGACCAAAGTCGCAGCCAAAGCATCGGAGCGCGGCTCGGTCTCTTGGCGTGCAAGATCAAGCAAGATACCCGCCACCTGATCATCCGAGCCGGTCAAATCCGCACCCGCGATGATGTCGGACCGGTCATGCCGCGCGGCAAGATGTTCGGTCGCCACGTCGCTTGCACCATCCGAAAGCGTATAGACCGTGGCCCCGCTCGCTCCGCCCTGCGACAGGCTGTCGGCGTGGAGGGAGATGAAAAGGTCCGCCTCGGCTTGATGGGCGATGGCCACCCGGTGCTCCAGCGCCACGAAGATATCATCGTCACGAGTCAGCAACACATCCACGCCCTTGCGCCGCAGCGCATCGCGCAGATCGCGGGCGAAATTCAGCATCAGGTCTTTTTCATCCAGCCCCTCGCGCTGCGCGCCGGGGTCGATGCCGCCGTGGCCGGGGTCCAACACGATGGTAAAGCTGTCCTTATCCACCGCCGCGGGCTTTGGCGGGGCGGTGAGCGCGGTGGTCCAATCGGGATCCACGGGCACGCCCGCGGCCTTGGCAAAGACCTCCGCCGCGACGGTTTCCAACGTAATTTCAAGCCGCGCCTTACCGCTGCCTGCATCCACAGGCATGCCGATTTTTGCGGGGATCATCGGTTCAGCCAGATCCGCCACCAACCGCGACCATCCCGGCTGAAACGCGCCAAAGCGCAGGGCAGAGATGCGGCCCGGTTTCTTCAGCAGGTCGCCGCGCGCCACCTCTGACCAATCGGCCTCACGGAAATCGACGATCAGACGGGCAGGATAATCCAACAGGAAAACCCGAAAAGGCACCCCTTGGCTAAGCCCCACGGTCAGCTCGGTTTTACCAAACCAGCCGTCTTTCACCGCGCTCTCCACCGGATCGACCCGCGCCAGCGCGGTCAACTCCTGCGCGCCCCCGGCCACCGGCACCGCACAGACCAGCGCCACTGCCAGTCCCTTAAGAATTGCCCGCATGTTTGACCACCCTGCCCGTTTTCGCCCTTCTACCACCTGCCGCGCGTGCAAACCAGCGCTCAGCGTGCGGCCATAAAGGCTTTAAGCCGGGCAATCCCCTCTTCCATGTCTGCCGTGCTGCGCGCATAGGAAAAGCGCAGCGTCCTATGCCCCCGCGCCGGGTCGAAATCGAGACCGGGGGTCACGGCGACGCCTGCCTTTTCCAGAATCTCAGCGGCGAAAGCGCGGCTGTCATCGGTAAAGCGAGAGACATCTGCATAGACATAAAACGCCCCATCGGGCGGCGCGATGTCGGTGAACCCAGCCTCTTTCAAGCCGGTGATCATCAGGTCGCGGTTGCGGCGATAGACCGCCAGATTGGCCTGCAATTCATCATCGCAGTCCATCGCCGCCAGCGCCGCGATCTGGCTGGCATGGGGGGCGCAGATGAACATGTTCTGCGCGATCCGCTCAACCACGCGCACCTGATCGTCGGGCACCACCATCCAACCCACGCGCCAGCCGGTCATCGAGAAATACTTTGAGAAGGAGTTGATCACATAGCAGTCGTCGGTGACCTCCAGCGCGGTCACGGCCTTCTTGTCGTATTCGATGCCATGGTAAATCTCATCCGAAATGAAGGACATGTCATTAGCCACACAGGCATCCGTCAGCGCCGAAAGCGCAGGCCGGTCCAGCATCGTGCCCGAAGGATTGGCCGGGGAGGCCACGAGCAAGCCGCGCAGGTCTTGCCCCGCGAAATCCGCCGCGACGGGCTGATATCTGTTCTCGGGCGCGGCGGGCAGATCGACGGGCTGCATCCCCAAGGCGCGCAGAATCTGGCGGTAGCTAGGATAGCCCGGCGCCCCGATGCCCACCCGATCCCCGGAATCGAAAAGCGCGGTAAAGGCCAGCAGAAACCCGCCCGAGGATCCGGGCGTGATCACCACCCGCGCCGGGTCCAGATCCACGTTGTACCATTCGCCATACATCTGCGCGATCCGTGTGCGCAGCGCGGGCAATCCAAGCGCCACGGTATAGCCAAGCGCGCCTTCTCCCATGGCTTTTGTCAACGCCTCGGCCGCCCCTTTGGGCGCGCCTGTGCCGGGCTGACCGACCTCCATATGAATGATGTGACGGCCCGCCTCTTCGGCGGCGCTGGCGGCCTGCATCACGTCCATCACGATAAAGGGATCGACGGCGGACCTGGTTGAATTGCGCATGGGCTTGCTCCTACTCTCGGCATATGCTTTCACCGCGCCTGATGCCGGGCGTCAACCCTTGGCCCCTATTTCGCAGACCTACCGAAAGGACCGCCCATGTTCGCCCGCCTCATCGCCCCTGCCTTTGCCAGCGCACTGGCCCTTGCCGCTCCCGCCGGGGCCATGGACCTGACAGAGTTGACCGACGCCGAGCGCGCGCAGTTCCGCGCCGAAGTCCGCGCCTATCTGATGGAAAACCCCGAGGTGATCCTGCAGGCCGTTGAGCAGATGCAAAACCGTCAGGCCGAAGCGCAGATGCAGGCCGATTTTGATCTGGTCACCGCCAACGCAGATGAAATTTTCGACGACGGTTATTCCTGGGTCGGTGGCAACCCGGATGGCGACATCACGCTGGTCGAGTTCCTCGACTACCGCTGCGGCTATTGCAAACGCGCCCATGGCGAAGTGGCCAAGCTGCTAGAAACGGACGGCAATATCAAATTGATCGTCAAAGAATTCCCAATCCTTGGCGATCAATCCATGCTGGCGTCGCGCTTTGCCGTGGCGACCAAACAGGTCGCGGGCGGCGATGCCTACAAGCAGTTGAACGATGCCCTGATGGCCTTCAACGGTGAGGTCTCCCTGCCCGCGCTGCGCCGTTTAGGCGAAAGCTTTGATCTGGATGTCCCGGCGATCGAAGCCAAGATGGACAGCGATGAAGTCATACAGGAAATTACCCAGACCCGCGCGCTGGCGCAAAAGCTTCAGATCACCGGCACCCCTACCTTCGTCATGCAGGATGAGATGCTGCGTGGCTACCTGCCCTACGATCAGATGATGGCACTGGTGGACGAAAAACGCGGCTGAAAATGCACGCCCGGGCAGCCATGGCAGTTCTCGCGCTGGCCCTGCCTGCCGGGGCCGGTGATCTTCGAACGCTTGCTCCCACCGCGCGTGCCGCCTTTGACGCTGAATTGCGCGCGGCGATCTTGGCGAATGGCGATGTCATCGCCAAAGCCTTGGCAGCGCCACAGCCCGCGCAATCCGAAATGCGGCAATACATCCAAGACGACCTAACCCTGCTCGAACGCCTCACCCCCGAGCTTCTGGCAGGCCACGCCGTGGCGCTCTTCACCGCGCAAGACTGCGATACCTGCAATACCGCCGTCAAAGAACTAACTGAAATTACAAAGCGCTACGGGCTGACATTCATCCAACACGAACTGCCCACGCCCCAAGCCGCCCGCTGGGCCGCCGCCCTAGGGCTCGACGCCGCCCCCTTCTACGTACTGCCTGAGATGGTCCTCAACGGCCACATGCCGCCCGTGGTCCTAGAGAAATACCTCACCCCCAAACCAAATTAACCTTCACCACCAACCCGCTGATTAAACACAGATTCCAAACAGCCAAAAAGGACGCGCCCCTCCCGGTTGACGCGCCCCCCATCATCTTCATCCTTTTAAAAATACCGCAGCGCACCCTGTCCGCCGCCACCCGGCCAGCGGCCCAGCCACCACCCTATTCCGCCGCTTTCACCGCCTCAGCCTCAATCTGCGCCGCGCGTTCTTCGACCTGCTCGACAATATGCTCGATCATGCCCTCATTGCCAAGCTTATGGCTCTGTTTCCCCGCGAGATAGACCATGCCAGACCCGGCCCCACCGCCGGTGAAACCCACATCGGTCATCAGCGCCTCACCGGGGCCGTTCACCACACAGCCAATGATGCTAAGGCTCATGGGCGTCTTGATATGCTCCAGCCGTTTTTCCAAGGCCTCGACAGTCTTGATCACGTCAAACCCTTGCCGCGCGCAGGAGGGGCAAGAGATGATGTTCACACCGCGATGGCGCAGGCCGAGGGATTTAAGGATCTCATAGCCAACCTTCACCTCTTCGACCGGATCGGCCGACAGAGAAACACGGATCGTGTCGCCAATCCCGCTCCACAGCAGATTGCCCAAACCGATGGCCGACTTAATCGTGCCCGACATTAGCCCGCCTGCCTCGGTGATGCCAAGATGGATGGGCGCATCGGTGGCGTCAGCCAGTTGCTGGTAGGCGGCGGCGGCCATGAAGACGTCGGACGCTTTGCAGGAAATCTTGAACTCGTGGAAATCGTTATCCTGCAGGATATTGATGTGATCCAGACCGCTTTCGACCATCGCATCGGGGCAAGGTTCGCCGTATTTCTCCAGCAAATGCCGCTCCAGCGAGCCTGCGTTCACGCCGATCCGAATGGAGCAATTATGGTCCCGCGCGGCCTTGATGACTTCGCGCACGCGCTTTTCGTCACCGATGTTGCCGGGGTTAATGCGCAGGCAAGCGGCACCGGCCTCGGCGGCCTCGATCCCGCGTTTGTAATGGAAATGAATATCCGCCACGATGGGCACAGACACCTCGCGCACGATTTCACGCAGCGCTTTGGAAGACGCCTCATCCGGGACCGAAACCCGCACGATATCCGCTCCCGCATCGGCGGCGGCCTGCACCTGTTGGATGGTAGCGGCTACATCAGTGGTCAGCGTATTCGTCATGGTCTGCACGGTGATCGGCGCATCACCGCCCACTGGCACATTGCCCACCATGATCTGCCGGGACTTGCGACGCGGAATATCGCGCCAAGGGCGAATGGAATGAAGCGACATGAAGACACCTTTCGCGGGATCAGGGGCTATGGCCCCTACCTATTCAGCCGGGGCATCATGTGCAATGGGAAGCGAAGGCCCGCGCGCTTAGCTGCCCTGACAGGGCATCGCCGCCAGCGCGGAAGGGTCAAGCGAGCCTTCCAGATCGGCGAACATCCGGCTCAGCGATTGCTCTGCCTTTGGGTCAACTGGCTGATAAAGTTCGGCCAGCGCCTGCGCGTGGAGCGGCACATTCGAAGTGACAGCACCACGCGGCCCGACAGGGCCGAAACATCCGTCTGCCATCGCGAAATAAAGCGCACCGGATTCGCCCGTCCGCAGGGAGGGCGGCTCTTCGGTGACGGGGACATCCCATGTGTCGCCCTTGTTCATCACGCCTTCGAAAATCACCGTGCCATCGGCGGCGCGTACCCGCACCCATGAGGGATAGGCCGCGACCATGCGCACCTTGTCGCCCAAAGGCTCAACCACCTGCGGTTTGGGCAGATCGGTCTCGGCGTTGGCGAGCATCAGGGCTTCGTCGATGGCAGCGTCGATCGTGCCATTCTCGGCCACGGCGGTGCTTGGCTCTGCCGTATCGGGGCGGTCGGGGGTCGGGAAATTGCTGACGGAACGCGGATCAATGGAAGCAATGGGCGCATCACGCGCCACCAATACCGGCACATCCAAAGCCTGCGGACGGTAAAGCCGGTCGAGCGCATCGGCGCGCGGGCTTTCCACGCTTTGGGGCGCAGCGGAATCGTCTTCCGCGTCAGGCGCGCGGGCCAGCGCCCCGTCCAGCGGATCAAGGTCAGACAGCACAATCGGGGTCTGATCCACCGGCGCCACCTGCACACGCTGCACCTCTTTCAAGACGGTCCAGCCGCCAAAGCCGATGGCAGAGATCAGCGCGATCAGCACCATCGAAGAGCCGACAGCACCGGGCTCAATCCGGCTGAGCAACCCGTCGCCCGTGGGCACGAAAGGCGTATTGGGGCGGGCGAAAAGATCGTCTTCTTTCGGGGTCTTGCGGCGTTCTTCGAAACTGGGTTTCTTGACCACCGAGGCTTCGGCGGACATGCCATGGGCCACGGCGAAACCGGATTCCTTGCAGAATGCGGCAAAGGCCTGATCTGGGTCCATGTTGAGGTAGCGTGCGTAGGAGCGCACGTAGCCCGCGATGAAACCGGGCGTGTCGAATGCACCCGGATCGCAATTCTCAATCGCCGCGATATAGGAGGCTTTGATGCGCAATTCGCGCTGCACGTCGAGCAGGGATTTACCGAGCGTGGCGCGTTCACCGCGCATGACATCCCCCAACCGCAATTCGAATGCATCGAACCCTTTGGGTTCGACTGTTTCGTCCTCAGCGGTTCTGGAGGCCCATCGCCCGATCATCAATATGCCCTGTCCCTGTTAGCCTGTAGCTTTGATCCAAACACGCCCCAACGATTCGGATGTAGCCTTTTCTTGACAAAAGGCTACCACAAGACAACGCAAAACACGAATAGCGCTGCGTTAGCCCGCAGCTTCGGCACGATTCAGCGCACAATGAGACCAGAGCGTGTCCATCCCGCGAACAAGCGCGTCCATTTCCTTGGGCCCATGCACCGGCGACGGCGTGAAGCGCAGCCGTTCTGTGCCGCGTGGCACCGTGGGGAAGTTGATGGGCTGGACATAGATGCCGTGATCTTCGAGCAGCATGTCCGACAGCAGCTTGGTATGGACCGGGTTGCCCACCATAACGGGCACGATATGGCTGCCGTGGTCGATGATCGGCAATCCCAGCCCCTTGAGCCGCAGTTTCAGCGCCTTGGCCTGCTGCTGGTGCTTTTCGCGCAGTTCCGGCGCGCGTTTGAGATAGGCAACCGAAGCCGCCGCCCCCGCCGCCACGGCGGGCGGCAGCGAAGTGGTAAAGATGAAGCCCGGCGCATAGGAGCGGATCGCGTCGCACATCTTGGCAGAGGCCGCGATATAGCCGCCCATGACGCCGTAAGCCTTGGCCAGCGTGCCGTTGATGATGTCGAGCCGGTGCATCAGGCGGTCACGCTCTGCCACCCCTGCCCCGCGCGGGCCGTACATGCCCACGGCGTGCACTTCGTCGATATAGGTCAGCGCGCCGAATTCATCAGCCAGATCGCAAATCTCTTCGATGGGGCCGAAATCACCGTCCATGGAATAGATCGATTCAAATGCAATAAGCTTGGGCGCGGCGGGGTCATCGGCCTCCATCAACTCGCGCAGATGGTCCAGATCGTTATGGCGGAAGATACGCTTGGCGCCGCCATTGCGGCGCACCCCTTCGATCATGGAGGCATGGTTCAGCGCGTCGGAATAGATGATCAGCCCCGGAAACAGCTTGGGCAGCGTGGAAAGCGTGGCGTCATTGGCGATATAGGCCGAGGTGAACAGCAGCGCCGCTTCCTTGCCATGCAGATCGGCCAGTTCGGCCTCAAGCTGTTTGTGGTAAACCGTTGTGCCAGAGATATTGCGCGTGCCGCCAGAGCCTGCCCCGGTCGCGCGCAGGGCCTCTTCCATGGCTTCGATCACAACGGGGTTTTGCCCCATGCCAAGGTAATCGTTGCCGCACCAAACGGTGATATCTTGCTGCGATCCGTCGGGCTTGGTCCAGACCGCATGGGGGAACTGGCCGTTGCGACGCTCGATGTCGATAAAGGTCCGGTAGCGTCCTTCGTCATGCAGGCGCGCAATCGCCGCGTCGAGCTTCTCGTTATAATCCATTGCGCGTCTCCATCTTTTGGCGCGAACAGGAAGGGCCCCTTCCATATTCAGCTTTTAGAATGATTACAGATCCAAGGCCAAAGCTTCAATCTCTTATCCAGAACCCGCTGCGGGACGAACTGTCGCAGGTAAGAGCGCGGATTTAGGCATAGTTTGGATTGTTTGCTTGTGTTTTCGGGCGCTTTCCTGTCTTCAACAGGAAACCCAGAAAGGGGCTTTGATTTGCGCGCCGATCCTCACCCCCAGCAGGACCAACGCCTGCGGACGCTCTATAATTACGATATCCTCGACACTCCGCGCGAGGAAGAGTTCGACGAAATCGTCGAACTGGCAGCCGAGATCTGTGACGCGCCCATTTCGGTGATCAACCTGATCGACAAGGACCGCCAGTGGTTCAAAGCCGAGGTTGGGCTGAACGCGCGCGAGACGCCGCTTGAAACATCATTGTGCTCTCATGCGATTCTGGAAGACCCTTTTGTTGAGATTCCCGACACGCTTAAAGACCCGCGGATGGCGGACAACCCGCTGTGCACCGCGGGCGACGGGCTGCGCTTTTACGCGGGCGCCCTGCTGGTGGCGTCGGACGGGATGCCGCTTGGCACGCTGTGCATCCTTGATAACAAACCACGACAGCTGACCGCGCTGCAACGCAAGGCCATGTCCGTGCTGTCCCGTCAGGTGATGAAGCAGCTTGATCTTCGCATTGCCCTGCGCCAGCGAGAAGTGCTGATGAGCGAGGCCGACCACCGGGTGAAAAACTCGCTCCAGACGCTATCGGCCATGGTCCGGCTGCATAGCCGCCAACTGGATGACCAGACCACGGTCGATGTGCTTGACGGCATCCAGCGCCGCGTCAACGCCATGGCAACGCTGCACAGTGAACTGCAATCCGTGCGCGGCCGCGATGAGGTCGATGCACATAAATACCTCGACAAGGTCGTGGGGCTTTTGCGCGAAACCGCGCCGGGTCATGTAAAAATCGACTACAGATCTGACCCCGTCACCCTGCGGGCGACCGCGGCCTCTTCCATGGCGCTGATCATAAGCGAGTTCGCGGCCAATTCGATCAAACACGCCTTCCCCGACGCCACGCCCGGCCAGATTGGGATTGACCTGAGCCTGCGCGAAGGACGTTTCATCCTGTCTTGCAAAGATGACGGCATCGGCTCGAAGAACGAAGGCAAACAACGGGCCGACAGCATCGGGCAAACCTTGATGGCGGCGGCGGCCTCGCAGTTGAATGCGCAGGTGGACCACCGTCTCACGCCCGAGGGCAGCCGCCTCTCGCTCACGTTCTGAACACCGCCCCCGCGGCCACTGGACACGCCCTGCCCGCCTGATACCTTCGCGCCAAACTCACAAGCGCAAGGAATTTAAGCCATGTCCCTCGACGATGTTCTCGCCCGGATCGACGACGATCTGCCCGCCGCCACCGACCGTCTGCTAGAACTGCTGCGCATCCCGTCGATCTCAACCGATCCGGCCTATAAGGCCGATTGCGACCGCGCCGCCGATTGGCTGGTCGCGGACCTTCAATCTATGGGGGTAGAGGCCGAAAAACGCGCCACGCCGGGGCATCCGATGGTTGTGGGGCATGTGGGCGAAGGCAAGCCGCATCTGCTGTTCTACGGCCACTATGATGTGCAGCCGGTCGACCCGCTGAACCTTTGGGACCGCGACCCCTTCGATCCGGCGGTTGAGGACACCGACAAGGGCCGCGTGATCCGGGGCCGTGGGGCTGCCGATGACAAGGGCCAGCTGATGACCATCATCGAGGCCCTGCGCGCATGGAAAGAGGTGAAAGGCGATTGGCCGTGTCGCATCACCTTCTTCCTCGAAGGCGAAGAGGAATCTGGCTCACCGTCGCTTGTCCCCTTCATGGAGGAAAACGCCGAGGAGCTGAAAGCCGATGTGGCGATGATCTGCGACACCGGGCTGTTCGAGAGCAAGACCCCCGCCATCGTCACGATGCTGCGCGGGTTGCTGGGCGAAGAACTGACCGTTACCGCGCCGTCGAAAGACCTACATTCGGGCATGTACGGCGGCATTTCGATGAACCCAATCCGCGCGCTGAGCAAGGTGATCGCGTCGCTGCATGACGACGAAGGCCGCATCACCATCCCCGGCTTCTATGACGGCGTGCCGGACCTGCCCGAGGATCTGGAAGCGCAGTGGCAGGGGCTGGCATTTGACCATGCCGCCTTCCTCGGCGACGTGGGCCTCAGCAAACCCGCAGGCGAGCAGGACCGCACTCCGCTTGAGATGATCTGGTCGCGTCCGACCTGTGAGGTCAATGGCATCTGGGGCGGCTATACCGGTGACGGTTTCAAAACGGTGCTGCCGTCCGAGGCGCATGCCAAAATCAGCTTCCGACTTGTCGGCACCCAAGACCCGCTCGCCATTCGCGAGAACTTTCGCAAGATGGTGGCCGAGATGCTGCCCGAGGATTGCACGGTGGCATTCTCAGGCCATGGCGCGAGCCAGGCCTCGGGCGTGGAAATCGGCCATCCGATGTTCGAACCCGCCCGCCAAGCGCTCAGTGACGAGTGGCAGGTGCCTGCGGCCTATATCGGCTGTGGCGGCTCGATCCCGATCGCGGGGCATTTTCAGAAGATTTTGGGCACTGAGCCGATGTTGATCGGTTTTGGCAAGGACGACGACCAGATCCACTCCCCGAACGAGAAATACGACATGGAGAGCTTTCACAAAGGCATCCGGTCTTGGGCCCGCATCCTTGATGCGCTGACCTGATCCCACCGGCGATCGGGTCTGCCCGGTCGCCAATTGCACCCCACTTGCGATCGGGCCTGCCCGGTCGCCATTATGCCTCCTTGGGCGATGCAAACCTACGGCGCGCGCCACCCGTGCGACCGCTTTGGTCGCAGTGTATGTCTACTATAAAGAGGGGGAGAAAGTGGCGCGGTTGACGGGGCTCGAACCCGCGACCCCCGGCGTGACAGGCCGGTACTCTAACCAACTGAGCTACAACCGCGCGATGTGGGCGGAATAGGCCAAGGGGCGCGGGCCGTCAAGCGCATTCGCCCGAGAAAATGCGCTTTGGGAAAAGAAGTTTCGCGCGGTATTTTGTGGGGGCTGGAAACGAAAAAAGGGACCTCGAAGAGGTCCCCTTTTCAGGCAGCGGTGGCGCGGTTGACGGGGCTCGAACCCGCGACCCCCGGCGTGACAGGCCGGTACTCTAACCAACTGAGCTACAACCGCCCGCTGCACTCTCCAGGTCGCCCCGGAGCGTTTGGGTGTTCTATGGTGAGGGCGCTCTGCCGTCAAGCGCGGTTTGTGCGAAAATATGAAATTTTCGCTAGGTTGTTTTTGGGGCGTTTGGGGGGCCGGATTTACAGCCGCAAATCCGGCGATGTTCCTCGGGGGTTGGGTCTGCTTTGCTCGGATTGACCGGAGGTGTTCAGCAGGTCGGGCGACGGAATGGCATAGCCTTCTTGGCCAGCCATCTCAGGCCTACAAGAATGGGCATGCGGGCCGCACCAAGATACGCTGCGCGAACTGCGCAGGCAGTTCTTCCCAGTAGCCGAAGGGATATCGCTTAACGGGAGGGGGGCGTGTCGACCAGTAAAAGCCTCGAACTCCCGACCCAGACTGGCCGCGTAGCGGACGGGCCCAACATTGCGGCAATCCATCACAAGAAACGAATAGGTGGGGAATAATGGTGGGTCGTGAGAGGCTCGAACTCCCGACATCTTCGGTGTAAACGAAGCGCTCTACCAACTGAGCTAACGACCCGACTTGGACCTCATAGCGCAAGGTGGGGGCGGGCTTCAAGCCTATAATGTCAGCCTTTTTTGCCGACCGTTCTTAAGTCGGAACACCACCCCCTGCCCGCCTTGCATATCCCGCAGCGCGCTCGGCGCGCGACCCAGTAAAATAAGGCGGAGCATGCGCGAAGTGATGCCATGTGTCACCAGCACATGAGGCCCGGTCAGACCGTCAAGAAAGCCGCGACAGCGCTCATAAAGCGCCGCGAATCCTTCGCCGTCGGGGGCATGTTCGTAAAGATCATAGGAATCACGTGCGGCCGGAGTTTGGCGCAGCAATGTATCGCGCGACTTGCCTGCCCATGCGCCGATGCCGATCTCCCCCAGTCGCGGGTCCGTCGCGAGCGGCATGCCCAGCCCCCCCAACGCGAGCTCGGCGGTGACCACCGCCCGCCCCTGCGGACTGCTGAGGGCAGAAAATCCCGCCAGATCGCAGCGCTTCAGAATCGTATTCTGTGCAGCGGCCTGCGCACGGCCTGTGTCGGTCAGCGGGGAATCGAGGTGCCCCTGCAGCCGGTTGGCAAGGTTCCATTCCGTCTCGCCATGGCGCAAGATATAGAGCGTCGGGTAGCGGCTCATGCGGGGGATTCCAGAACGCTTTCCGTCCCGTTCTCCAGCAGATAGACGCAGCCCTGCCTGTTGCTCAGCCCTCCCGCTGCCGCCAGTTCAAGGCCGCGCACCTCCGCCCGGAGCACCTGCCCCCAGAGCCCATGGGCAACCAGGACTGTGGGCGCGGTCAGGCTATCAAGCAGCGCGCGGATCCGCCCGCGAAACGCGGGCAGCCCCTCCCCGCCCGGCGCGGCGGCGTAGATGTCCAGCGGCGCTGGATGGCGCGCGGCGAGATCGGGGTTGGCGGCAAGAATCTCATCGCGGGTGAGCCCCTGCCACGCGCCTGCATGGATCTCCACCAGACGCGCATCCGTTTGAAAAGACGCCCCATCCAGTGCAATCCGCGCAGTCTGCTGCGCACGGCCAAGCGGAGAGACGAGAATATCGGGCTTTTGCGCAAGGACCGCCGGCATCACCTGCGCCTGCTGCGCGGCCTCGGCGATGCCCTGATCGGTCAGCGGTGAATCGAGATGGCCCTGCAATCGGAACGCGCGGTTCCACTCGGTCTGCCCGTGTCGCAGGAACCAGATTTTGGGATGTGCCGACATGCTCTCTCCGCCGTGTTGTCCGTGGTATGGCCATTGATTGGATAAGGACCACCGCAGGACGGGGAAGGCAAGCCTGCCCGGTGGCTGGGATCATGCGCAGATGAGCCAGAGTGCCGTCACGCAGGACTGCCGATTGAATTTATTCAAAATGTAGGAAAATGGTGGGTGATAAGAGATTTGAACTCCTGACATCTTCGATGTGAACGAAGCGCTCTACCACTGAGCTAATCACCCTTGCGGGGCGAAGTAGCCAATTGCGGCGATGCTTGCAAGAGGGTTTGGCGCAAAAACTGTAGCGGAATGCGGCGCGGCCTATCCCCTGCTAAAATGAAAAACGCGCGCCTCGAAAGGCGCGCGTTTGGGAGCTTTTTGATAGGCCGTCCGGCTTAATGCGTGGTGGTCGCGTCCACGCCAGCGGCACGGGCTTTGATCGCGGCAGCCTCGGCGGCCTCTTGGGCGGCTTCGTCCCAGTCGATCGCCTTTGGCTTGCTGACCAGCGCATGTTCCAACACTTCGGAAACATGGTTCACCGGGATGATGGTCAGCCCTTCTTTGACGTTATCCGGGATGTCCGGCAGGTCTTTCTCATTCTCCTGCGGGATCAGCACCGTGGTGATACCGCCGCGCAGGGCCGCGAGAAGTTTCTCTTTCAAACCGCCGATCGGCATGGCGTTACCGCGCAGCGAAACCTCGCCCGTCATGGCGATGTCGCGCCGCACGGGGATCTGCGTCAGCACCGAGACGATCGAAGTCACCATCGCCAGACCGGCCGAGGGGCCGTCTTTGGGCGTGGCACCGTCGGGAACGTGCACGTGAATGTCCAGCGTGTCGAACTTCGGCGGTTTGATCCCGATCTGCGGAGAGATCGAACGGACGTAAGAGCTTGCCGCGTCGATACTTTCCTTCATCACATCGCCAAGCTTGCCGGTGGTCTTCATCCGGCCCTTGCCCGGCAATCGCAGAGCTTCGATCTGCAACAACTCACCGCCCACGGAGGTATAGGCCAGCCCGGTCACGACGCCGATCTGGTCTTTCTCTTCGGCCAGACCGAAGCGATGCTTGCGCACGCCAAGGAAGTCTTCGAGGTTGTCGCCAGTCACGGTGACGTTCTCAGCTTCCTTTTTCACGATCTTGGTCAGTGACTTACGTGCCACCTTGGCGATCTCGCGCTCAAGGTTCCGCACGCCAGCCTCGCGGGTGTAGTAGCGGATCATGCCGGTCAGAGCGGAGTCTTCGATCTCGAACTCCTTCTTCTTCAGACCGTGGTTCTTGACCTGTTTGGCCACCAGATGCTGCTTGGCGATCTCGCGCTTTTCGTCCTCGGTGTAGCCCGAGAGCGGGATGATCTCCATCCGGTCCAGAAGCGGCCCGGGCATGTTGTAGCTGTTCGATGTGGTCAGGAACATAACATTCGACAGATCGTATTCCACCTCCAAGTAGTGATCGACGAAGGTGCCGTTCTGTTCCGGATCAAGCACTTCGAGCATTGCCGACGCCGGATCGCCACGGAAGTCCTGCCCCATCTTGTCGATCTCATCGAGCAGGATGAGCGGGTTCGTGGTTTTCGCTTTTTTCAGCGCCTGAATGATCTTGCCGGGCATGGAGCCGATGTAGGTCCGGCGATGACCGCGGATCTCGGACTCGTCGCGCACGCCACCCAGCGAGATGCGAATGAACTCGCGCCCCGTGGCCTTGGCGACCGATTTGCCCAAGGAGGTCTTGCCGACGCCCGGAGGGCCGACGAGGCACATGATCGGGCCTTTCATCTTGGTCGAGCGCTGCTGCACGGCGAGGTACTCAACGATCCGCTCTTTGACCTTCTCAAGGCCATAGTGATCGTCATCCAGCACCTTTTGCGCCTTGCCCAGATCTTTCTTAACGCGCGATTTTACGCCCCATGGAATCGACAGCATCCAATCAAGGTAGTTGCGCACAACGGTGGCTTCGGCAGACATCGGGCTCATGTTCTTGAGCTTTTTGATCTCCGCATCAGCCTTTTCGCGGGCTTCCTTGCTCAGCTTGGTCTCAGCCACGCGGGCTTCCAGCTCGGCCACTTCGTTCTTGCCGTCTTCGCCGTCGCCCAACTCGTGCTGAATGGCCTTCATCTGCTCATTCAGATAGTATTCGCGCTGCGTGCGCTCCATCTGGGATTTGACGCGGGTTTTGATCTTTTTCTCGACCTGCAAGACGGACATTTCGCCCTGCATCAACCCGTAAACCTTCTCAAGCCGCTCAGAGATGCTCAGCGTTTCCAGCAGATCCTGCTTTTGCTCGACTTCGATGCCGAGGTGACCTGCAACCAGATCGGCCAGACGTGCAGGTTCGGCGCTTTCGCCAACGGCGGCGAGCGCTTCTTCAGGCACGTTCTTCTTGACCTTGGCGTAACGCTCAAACTCATCGGCCACGGTGCGCAGCAGCGCCTGTGTGGTGGCCGCATCGCCCGGCATCTCGGTCAGATACTCGGCGCGGGCCTCGAAGAAATTGTCGTTCTCAAGGTATTCGGTGATGCGCACGCGCGCCTGACCTTCGACCAGCACTTTGACTGTGCCATCGGGCAGTTTCAGCAGTTGCAGCACATTGGCCAACACACCGGCCTTGTAGATGCCAGCGGTGTCGGGATCATCCTCGGCGGGGTCGATCTGGCTCGACAGCAGGATTTGTTTGTCGTCTGCCATCACCTCTTCAAGGGCGCGGACGGATTTTTCGCGGCCAACGAAAAGCGGCACGATCATGTGGGGAAACACGACGATGTCGCGCAGCGGAAGCACCGGGTAGGATGCGTTCAGTGGCTCTAACATGCTCAATTCCTTATCTTAGCAAGACATCCGGGCCCCTGTCATAGGCGGCCTCTGACATCCCCTTTTCTGGACAGGACATGTGTGCATCCCATCCGCCTGTTTCAATCCCTTGCGGGGTATTAGGCCGCCATCATCGCGCTTCGGCGGGGTGGAGGCAAGCGCGCGTTGGGTTGATTTCGCCGCAATTCCGCGCGCCCTGGCACGGGGCGCCGCATGGGCGCCCCGAAATTGATCTCGTAATTGATCAGGCGTCGGCCTGTTCCAGTGTCGGGTAATCGGTAAAGCCTTCGCGCCCGCCCCCGTAATAGGTATCGGTATCGCCCTCGTTCAGCGGCCCGTTCATCTGCCAACGGCGCGGCAGATCGGGATTGGCGATGAAGGGGCGGCCCACCGCGATCAGATCGGCCTTGTCATTGCCCACGGCCTCGATCGCCATCTCACGGTCATAGCCGTTATTGGCCATATAGGGCCCCTCAAAGAGGGTGCGCAGGGCGGCGATGCTTTCGCCCTCGTCCAACTCACGCGAGCCGCCCGTCGCACCTTCGACGAGGTGCAGATAGGAGAGGTTGTAGCGGTTCAGCCCTTTGACGACATACTCAAACGTCTCCTGCGGATTGGCGTCTTCGATCCCATTGGCGGGCGAGAAGGGCGAGAGCCGCAGGCCGACACGTTCACCGCCCCAGACCTTTGTCACAGCATCCAGCACTTCGAACAGCAACCGCGCCCGGTTTTCCACACTGCCGCCATAGGCGTCATCGCGTTTGTTGCTGCCGGTTTTCAGAAATTGATCCAGCAGATAGCCATTGGCCCCATGCACCTCGACCCCGTCGAAACCGGCTTTTTTGGCCATTTCGGCGGCATGGGCGTAGTCCGCGACCAAACGCGGCATCTCATCCAAATCCAGCGCGCGCGGCTCTGAAGTATCCTCAAACCCATTGGCGGTAAAGGTTTTCACCCCAGCAGCGATGGCGGAAGGCGCGACAGGCTTGGCGCCCTCGGGCTGCAGGGAGGTATGGCTGATCCGGCCCACGTGCCACAGTTGGATCACGATGCGCCCGCCTTCGGAATGCACCGCATCGGTCACTTTACGCCATGCGGCGACTTGGCCTTCGGTATGGATGCCGGGGGTTTGGAAGTACCCTTTGCCCTCGGGGCTGATCTGGGTGGCTTCGGTGATGATGATGCCCGCCCCCGCGCGCTGGCGGTAATACTCGACATGCATGTCCGAGACTTCGCCAGTCTCGTTATCTGCACGGTTGCGGGTCAGCGGGGCCATCACCAGACGGTTGTCGGCCACAATCTCACCGGCGGTGAAGGGGGTAAATAGCTTCTCGGTCATATTCGGGCCTTTCCTTGCAATAGACTGTGCAAGGGCACCTAAGACCCTGCCGCAATGCAGCAAGGACCGTCAGCACAATTTCGCGTGAGAATACGCCGCCCCCCTGCCCTTAAAGCGGATCGATATCGCCCTGCGCGCGCCCTGCGTGGAAGTCGGCCTGCCACTGGGTAAACCGCCCGGCCGCGATGGCCTCGCGCATGCCCGCCATGATGTCTTGGTAGTATTGCAGGTTGTGCCATGTCAGCAGCATCGACGAGATGATCTCTTGGCTGCGGAAAACATGGTGCAGATAGGCGCGTGAGTAGTTTTGGCAGGCCGGGCAGCTGCAATTTTCATCGAGAGGGCGCGGATCGTCCATGTGCCGCGCGTTCTTGATGTTGAGCACCCCCATGCGGGTAAACACCTGCCCCGTGCGGCCAGAGCGTGAGGGCAAAACGCAGTCCATCATATCAATGCCCCGCGCCACGGCGCCCACGATATCGTCAGGCTTGCCCACGCCCATCAGGTAACGCGGTTTGTCTTCGGGCAGCATGTCGGTGGCGAAATCAAGAGTAGAGAACATCGCCTGCTGCCCCTCGCCCACGGCCAGACCGCCGACGGCATAGCCGTCAAAACCGATCTCGCGCAGCGCCTCGGCGCTCTCTTGGCGAAAGTCTTGCTCAAGCCCGCCCTGCTGGATGCCGAAAAGCATATGCCCCGGACGGTCACCGAAAGCCTCCCGGCTGCGCTTGGCCCAACGCATCGACAGGCGCATGCTGCTGGCAATACGGTCGCGGTCGGCGGGCAGCGCGGGGCATTCGTCGAAACACATGACGATGTCGGAGCCGAGCAGTTCCTGAATCTCCATCGAACGTTCCGGCGTGATTTCATGTTTAGAGCCGTCGATATGGCTTTTGAAGGTCACGCCACGCTCGGTCAGCTTGCGCAGCCCGGCAAGGCTCATCACTTGAAAGCCGCCACTGTCCGTCAGGATCGGCCTGTCCCAGTTCATGAACTTATGCAGCCCGCCCAAGGCGGCCACCCGTTCCGCCGTGGGGCGCAGCATCAGATGGTAGGTGTTGCCCAGCAGGATATCAGCGCCCGTCGAGGCCACGCTTTCGGGCATCATCGCCTTGACCGTCGCCGCCGTGCCCACGGGCATGAAGGCGGGCGTGCGGATGTCGCCGCGCGGGGTCTGGATCACGCCGCTGCGTGCCTTGCCGTCCTGCGCGTGTTTTGTGAATCCGGTGCTGGTCATACTCTGGCCCTCTCTGGCTGCGACTGGCGCGATAAACCAGTGGCGAGAAACATGCAATAAAGGTAAAATAGCGAGGATTGCGTAAAAATGATATCATTCAAAGGATTACGGCCTTGCCCCTCGAAGACATGCTGATCGGCCTTTTGGAGAACAACCTCGCTTGGCTTTTGCTGGCCTTGCTGGTCGTGATCCTGATCCTGAAATCGGTCAAGATCGTCCCGCAATCCGAACAGCATGTGATTGAACGCTTTGGCCGTTTGCGCGCGGTCTTGGGGCCGGGGATTAATATGATCGTGCCGTTTATCGATCATGTGGCGCATAAAATCTCGATCTTAGAACGGCAGTTGCCCACCGCCAGCCAAGACGCCATCACCCGCGACAACGTGCTGGTGCAGGTCGATACCTCGGTGTTTTACCGCATCACCGATGCCGGAAAAGACCGTTTACCGCATCCGCAACGTGGACAGCGCAATCTCAACCACCGTGGCGGGCATCGTGCGGGCCGAGATCGGCAAAATGGACTTGGACGAGGTGCAGGCCAACCGCAGCCAATTGATCACCACAATTAAGGCCAGCGTCGAAGACGCGGTGGACAGTTGGGGCATCGAAGTGACCCGAGCCGAAATTCTGGACGTGAACCTAGATGCCGCCACCCGTGCCGCCATGATGCAACAGCTCAACGCCGAACGCGCCCGCCGCGCACAGGTGACAGAGGCCGAGGGCAAGAAACGCGCCGTGGAACTGGCCGCCGAGGCCGAGCTTTACGCGTCAGAGCAGACCGCCAAGGCGCGGCGCATTCTGGCCGATGCCGAAGCCTATGCCACCCAAGTTGTCGCCACGGCGATCAACGAAAACGGGCTCGACGCCGCGCATTACCAGATCGCGCTGAAACAGGTCGATGCGCTGAATGCCATGGGCAAGGGTGCAGGCAGTCAGACCATCCTTGTCCCCGCGCAGGCGTTAGAGGCCTTTGGCGATGCGTTCAAACTGCTCAGAGGGAAAGGCTAATGGCGGCTTGGCTGGCACTCTGGTGGGTCTGGGTCTGCGCGGCCTTGGCCCTTGGCGTGGTTGAGCTTTTGCTGCCCGGTTCGATCTTCCTTGGCTTCGCGCTCGGCGCGCTTGGCATGGCGGTGGTGGTTGCGTTTTGGGCACCGGCCAATGTGGCCTTGATGCTGGCGATCTTCGCGGTTTTGTCACTGTTCGCTTGGCTGGTCCTGCGGGCGGTTTTCAAACGGCAGTCCAGCGGCGCGCGGATCGTCACCCGTGACATCAACGAAAACTAAACGCCCGCAAATGGCATGAACAAGCGTGGCGCAGCCTTGAATTGCCCGAACCCCCGCTACATTGCCCTATCCATGCAGCGGCTTGCCCTACTCTCACGCGCTTTCGCGTCTGTGATTCCTCGTTTTCTGGGGGCCTTTGTGCTGGCGCTGGCAATGCTCGCTGCCGCCGCCACCGGACAGGCGCAAGAGGCATGGTTTGAAACGACCGAGCTGAACCCCGGCCTGCCGCCCCCGCCCGAGACACTGGACCGGGGCACGCCGATGGCCGCGCTGGAAAGCTTCATTTACCTGACGGACAATGGCCACTACTCCGACGCGGCGCATATCCTTGACTTGTCGGACCTGCCCCAAGCCGATCAGGCCGTCATCGGGACTGAACGCGCCTTTCAGCTTTCGGTCCTGATGGAGCGCAAGGTCGTCGTGCCATGGCGCAAACTGGCGGACCGGCCCGACGGTTGGCTCTCTGGCTCGGCCGAGGATAACGACACCGGGCGCGTGCGCCGCTCGTTGCTGATCGACCGGTTGGAGCTGGGCGGCCATGATGTGCCTTTGCGGCTCAACCGGATCAAACCCGGAGAGGACGCCGAGCCCGTCTGGGTCTTCTCGCGCCAGAGCATCGACAACATTCCCCATCTTCACGCGCAATACGGGCCGACGGAGCTTGAGACGATGTTGCCCGACTGGCTGCGCATCCGCGCCTTTTGGGGCATGTATCTTTGGGAAGTGCTGTTTTTGCCCCTGCTGGTGGTGGGGGCGCTGATGGCTGGCTGGTTCGCCTTTGGCATCATGCGCCGTCTGGGCGAAGTGGCCAAACGGCGCTGGATGCGCTTTATGTTGCGGTCTTTCCGCTGGCCCGCCGCCATCGTGCTTTGCGCCGCGATCATTGGCACGGCCACCAGCCGCGTGCTGGTGGTATCCGGCTTCATCGACGCGGTGCTCAGTCCGATATTGCTGATCGCCTATGTGACCGCAGGCACCCTCGCCATCGTCTTTACCTTTGACGAGATTTTCGATCGGATCAGCCCCAACAACGCCTATGAACTGGCCGATCCGATGAACGCGCACATGCGATCCATCGCCACTACGATCGCCGCCGCCCGCAAAGGGGTGATCGTGATTGCGGTGCTGGTGGCCTCGGGCGTGATCTTGGTCTCAAGCAATGCGGACAACACACTTGGACTGTCTCTGCTGGCCTCTGCCGGTGCAGTGACCATCGTACTGGGTTTCGCCGCGCGTGAGGTTCTGGGCAATATTCTTGCTTCCATCCAGATCGCGCTGAACCGTTCCGCCCGGATTGGCGACCAGCTGATCTTTGAGGGGCATTTTTGCACGGTAGAGCGGATCCACTTTACCTACGTGCAACTTTTGAACTGGAACGGTACCCGTCTGATCGTTCCGGTCAGCTATTTCGTCTCTGATGCGTTTGAGAATTGGTCGATCGAGGACCACGCCATGGTACGCCCCATCATCCTGACCCTGTCGCAGAATGCCGATGTGGCGGCGCTGCGCCGGGTGTTCTTTAATCTTTTGGCCCAAGAAGACCCCAATGACGTCAAACCGATGGACAAGGCCAAGGTCCATGTGCTTGAGCAAGACGCATTCGGCATCAAAGTTCGCTTTGAACTGCCCACCGACAATGCGGCGACCTTTTGGGACATCGAATGCCGGGTGCGCGAAGAACTCCTCGCCGCTGCGGCGCGGATGGAGAAAGAAGACGACCTCCGCATGTTGCCCCCCGCCCCCGCGGATATGGGCAAACCGTAACACAGCATCGCTTGAAGCGATCCCTGCCGCAGGTTAGGCAGGCAGACCAATCACCCAAGGAGCAGGCAATGGATAAACTGACATTCGGCTGGGAAGAATGGGTGGCCCTGCCCGATCTTGGCCTTCCCGCGATCAAGGCCAAGGTTGACACCGGCGCGCGCACCTCGGCGCTGCATGCCCACGATATTGAGGTCTTCGGCCCCGCCTCCAAGCCCAAGGTCCGTTTTAACGTGCATCCGATCTCGGGGCGCGATGATATTTCCATCACCTGCTCGGCGCCGCTCATCGACCGGCGCGAGGTCACCTCATCCAACGGCGAATCCGAGCATCGTTTCGTGATCGCGACCACGATTGAAGTGAACGGCCAAAGCTGGCCCATCGACGTGACCCTGACCAACCGGGCAAGCATGACCAGCCGCATGTTGCTGGGCCGTCAGGCGCTGACCGAGCACATCAACATCTCGGCGACAGAGCGGCGTTTGCAGCCGGACCTGAACTATGACGTCTACCATACCGCGAGCCTGCGCCACACAGCACCACAGCGTGCCCTGCGCATTGCGGTGCTCAGCCGCGAAGACAATTACTCAACCCGCCGTCTGGTCGAGGTCGGCGAAGCCCGCGGCCATGTGGTTGAGGTCATCGACACCACGCGCTGCTATATGGCGATCAACCAACTGGCCCCCGAGGTGCATTACGACGGCAAGCGCCTGCCCCGCTATGACGCCGTGATCCCGCGCATCGGCGCGTCGATCACCCCCTACGGCACCGCCGTGATCCGCCAGTTCGAGACGATTGGCACCTATTGTGTCAACGGCTCTGCCGGGATCACCGCCAGCCGCGACAAACTGCACGCGCATCAGGTTTTGGCGGCGAAAAAGATCGGCATGCCGACCACCGCTTTTGCTGCATCGCCCAAGGACACTTCAAACCTGATGGCTTTGGTGGGCACCGCACCGCTGATCGTGAAACTACTGGAATCGACCCAAGGCAAAGGCGTCGTGCTGGCGGAAACCAAGAAAGCCGCCGAGAGTGTGATCGACGCCTTCCGCGGCCTGCGCGCCAACTTTCTCGTGCAGGATTTCGTCAAGGAAGCCGCCGGTGAAGATATCCGCTGCCTCGTGGTGGCGGGCAAGGTTGTCGCCTCCATGAAACGCACCGGGGCGGAGGGCGACTTCCGCTCGAACCTGCACCGGGGCGGTTCGGCCAAGGTGGTACGGATCTCGAAAGAGGAACGCGACACCGCCGTGCGCGCCGCGCGGGCCTTTGGCCTTGGCATCGCCGGGGTCGATCTGCTGCGTTCGGAAAGCGGCCCAAAGGTGCTTGAGGTCAACTCCTCCCCCGGGTTCGAAGGGATCGAGAACGCCACCAAGAAAGACATCGTCGGTAAGGTCTATGATGAGATCGAAGCCCGCGTGAAGCCTCAACCTGCGCGGCGCCGCAAGGGGGGCTGACCGGGGCGGCCCCGCGCCCTCAGGGCGTCGGGCCACTTTACGCCGCGCCCCGCAATCCCTATATAAAACGTCGAGAATGATGCGAGGCAAGAGATGACCGAACAGACCCAACCGCTCGAAGGGACACCGCTGATTGCGCCCTCTTCCACCGACCACCCGCTTTACGAGCAGGTCGTTGAGGCGTGTCGCACGGTCTATGACCCTGAGATCCCTGTGAATATCTATGAACTCGGGCTGATCTACACGATCGACATCAACGCCGAGAACGAAGTCGACATCAAGATGTCGCTGACCGCGCCCGGTTGTCCCGTCGCGGGTGAAATGCCCGGATGGGTCGCCGATGCGGTCGAACCGATTGCGGGGGTCAAGCAGGTCGATGTGGCGTTGGTTTGGGAACCGCCTTGGGGCATGGACATGATGTCTGATGAAGCCCGGCTTGAACTGGGCTTCATGTAACCCCAGTTTCGCAGAGCGAACAATAAACGCCGTCGATGCAGGCCATCGGCGGCGTTTTTCTTTGGCCGCGTCGTGCCGAGCGGGGGCGCGCCGGATTGTTCATTTGCCTGACATGATCCGGTCGTGAAACCGTTACACAGCCCCCTCATAGAAGCGCCCAGAACTTCATTCACGAACGGATAACATTATGCGAACCCCTGTTTCTCTCGCCGCTCTGGCCCTCGCGCCCGGCATGGCGTTGGCCGATGCTCATTCTGCAGCGACACCGGTCGAATACGGCCCCCGCCCCGCCTATCTGGTGGATAAGCTGCCCGAGGGCGACCTGAAGGACAAGCTGGCCTCTTGCATGGGTCAAGACGCCGCCAAGTCCGATTTCTCCATCGGGCACCGGGGCGCGCCGCTGATGTTTCCCGAACACACCGTGCAATCCAATGTCGCCGCCGCGCGGATGGGTGCAGGCATTCTGGAATGCGACGTAACCTTTACCGCCGATCATGAATTGGTCTGCCGCCACGCGCAGAACGATCTGCACACCACCACGAACATTCTCGTCTCTGATCTGGCCGAGAAATGCACCACCGGCTTCACCGCCGCGTCGGGCGACACGCCAGCCAGCGCCGAATGCCGTACCTCCGACATCACGCTGGCAGAGTTCCGCACCCTGACGCCCAAGATGGACAGTGCCGACAAGACCGCCACCACCGCCGAAGACTATCAGGGCGGCGTCGCGAATTGGCGCACCGAGCTTTACAGCGACAAAGCCGATCTGATGACCCATGCGGAATCGATCAACCTGTTCAAATCCTTGGGCGCCAAATTCACGCCCGAGCTGAAATCTCCCTCTGTCGAGATGCCCCATGACGGTTTCTCTCAGGAAGACTACGCGCAGAAACTGGTTGATGAATATGTCGCTGCGGGCATCCCGGCCTCTGACGTTTGGCCGCAGTCCTTCAACCTTGACGATGTACTCTACTGGGTTGAGAACACACCCGAATTCGGCAAGCAGGCCGTTTATCTGGTACAATGGTCCGACGGTTTCGATGAGCAGAACCCCGAGACATGGGCCGAGGATTTCGCCGATCTGAAAGCCAAGGGCGTCAACTACCTCGCCCCATCGCTCAACATGATGCTGACCAACAAAGAGGGCGAAATTGCCGCGTCCGATTACGCCATGGCCGCGAAAGAAGCGGGACTGACCCTGATCGCTTGGACGCTGGAGCGTTCCGGCCCGCTGGCCACCGGTGGCGGTTGGTATTTTCAGTCGGTCAACGATGTTGTGAAAGACGACAGCGACTATCTGGTGGCGCTGGATGTGCTGGCCCAAGACGTGGGCGTGGCCGGTGTCTTCTCCGATTGGCCCGCGACCGTGACCTATTACGCGAACTGCATGGGCCTCTGATCCGCGCCGCGCATTGGATCACCCTCAGGGCCGCCCCATCTCGGGCGGCCCTTTTCGTTGGCCGGGCTTGCATGGATTTCGCCTTCCTGCGACATTGCGGGAAACAAAGGGCAAGCCATGGAAACTTGGGCAATTTTTACCGGTGATATCGTGAAATCCTCCGCGATGAGCCGGGCGGAGTTGGATGCTGTTTTCGCGCGTCTCGAAGAGGCCGCCGAGGCTATAACGACTTGGCAAAGCCAGCCCGCCCGCATGACCCGTTTTCGCGGGGATGGCTGGCAAATGGCCGTGGCGCCTGAGCTCACCTTCCGCGCGGCCCTCGTCCTACGTGCCGCCGTGCGCCGCTGCGGCAAAACCGCAGACACCCGTTTTGGCATCGGAATAGGCGAGGCGCATTTCGCAGGCGACGACCTCTCTCGTGCCGATGGCGCGGCGCTGGTTCGTTCCGGTCACGCACTCGACGCCATGCCCCGCGCGCGGCGCATGCATGCCCCGGATGCCACCCTCGCGTTGCGTGCAGCCCTCCCCCTCGCCGACCGGATCGCAACCGGTTGGACCAAGCGCCAAGCCGATGTCGCCTACTACATGCTGGCCCCTGAGCCACCCGTGCAAGCGGAGCTCGCGCAGCGGTTTGAGCTGACGCAGCAGAGTGTTCAGGGCCATGTGGACGCGGCGGGGATAGATGAGTTGCGAGAGGTTTGCGACGTGCTAGAGGAACAAAAAACAACCTAATAAAGCTGTTATCATTCATTACAGCCAAATATGCCTGTATTTCCTCCTGAGAAAGACCCTTGCCACAGCCCGCTGCAGCTTTTCAAATAACAACCACCCCCAACAGCCGGACCCCTTATGACCGAACAGGCCATCGCCACCGCCCTCGCTTGCCTGCTCGCCCATTTGTTGGCGGATTTCGTATTTCAGACCAACGCGATGGTCGCCGCCAAACGCAAACCCCAGATACTTCTGCTGCACGGTGTCATCGTCTTTGCCGCGACTGCGCTGGCCCTCGGGGGCAGCCTCCTCCCAGTTGGCCTTCTCGCCCTCGCCCATGTCGGGGTTGACGCGGTCAAAACCTACGCCGTTCCAGAGCAGCACCGCGAGCGGCTCTGGCCCTACCTCACCGATCAAGCGGCCCATCTTGCGACCATCGCGGTCTTCACCCTTTATGCTCCCGAGGCTTTTGCTAGTGGCCTCTGGGCTGCTCAGAGCACAACGCTTATTCCGCCTGCCCTCTTCCTTGCGGGGCTGATCACCGCCACCCTTGCAGGCGGGCCTGCCGTGGGCGGCTTGATGTTGCCCCACAAAGCACAGGCTCAGCCCGACGGCTTGGAGAACGCAGGCAGGGTCATTGGTCTGCTGGAACGCGCGCTTATCTTTCTGATGGTCATGATCGGCGAGCCTACAGGCATCGGATTTCTCATCGCGGCAAAGTCGATCCTGCGCTTTGACACGGTGAAAAAGAACCAAAAAATAAGCGAATACGTCATTATCGGGACGCTGGCCTCTTTCGGTTGGGCGCTCATCGTGGCCTTTGCCACGCTGGCAGCAATGAATTCCCTTTGACGGCTTGAGATCACCGCCCCGCATCCCTATCTTGGCCGCATAGGAGAAATTGACATGTTTGGCATTCCCGGCAAGCAAGCCGTCACCATGACCCCCAAAGCCGCTGGCCAGATTGCAAAGCTGATGCAATCGGCGGGCCACGCAGGGCTGCGCATTGGCGTCAAGAAAGGCGGCTGCGCGGGCATGGAATACACCATGGAATACGTCGAAACGACCAACCCCAACGATGAGGTCGTCGAACAAGACGGCGCGCGGGTGATGATCGCACCGATGGCGCAGATGTTCCTCTTTGGCACAGAAATCGACTATGAGACAACGCTGCTCGAGTCTGGCTTCAAGTTCCGCAATCCTAATGTGACCGAAGCCTGCGGCTGCGGCGAATCCATCAAGTTCGACGAAAGCCTCGACGAGAGCTTGGGCGCGAAGTAGGCGCGCCCGTCAGGCTCACGGCCTTGACGAAAGGCTGCGGGCCTGCGAACTGATCTAGCAATATCAACAGATCAGGACGGATCCGATGCGCACCAAAATCGCCGCCGGCAACTGGAAGATGAACGGCACCGCCGCCTCTTTGGCAGAGCTTCACAGCCTTGCCACCGGCCTGCCCGAAAACCCACCACAGGTCGTGATCTGTCCGCCCAGCACACTGCTGTTCCGCGCCACCGATGCGACCCACGGCAGCCCGATCCAAATCGGCGCGCAGGATTGCCATACCGAAGGCGCAGGCGCCTACACGGGTGACATCTCCGCCACGATGGTCGCAGACAGCGGCGCCACCCATGTGATCCTCGGCCATTCTGAGCGCCGCGACGCCCACTGTGAAACCGACGCCGATGTGCAGGCCAAGACCTGTGCCGCCTGGGCCGCTGGTCTCACCGCCATCGTCTGCATTGGCGAAAGCGAAGCCGAGCGGGACGCTGATCAAACGCTCGACGTCATCGGCGGGCAGCTCGACGGCTCCCTCCCCGATGCGGTTGATGCGGAAAATACCGTGATCGCCTATGAGCCCATCTGGGCCATTGGCACCGGTAAAGTGCCCAG
The DNA here is from genome assembly GCF_025142135.1 of Sulfitobacter sp. W002. Taxonomy (NCBI): domain Bacteria; kingdom Pseudomonadati; phylum Pseudomonadota; class Alphaproteobacteria; order Rhodobacterales; family Roseobacteraceae; genus Sulfitobacter; species Sulfitobacter sp. W002. The sequence continues at coordinate 2,243,541 of NZ_CP081126.1, forward strand.
CATCGCACAGATCAAAGAAGTACATGACTTCATCCGCACGCGCTTGATCGATCGTTTCGGTGCAGAGATCGGCAATGCGCTTCCCCTGCTCTACGGCGGCTCGGTCAAGGCCGCGAATGCTGTCGAGATTTTCGCGGTGGAAAACGTCGACGGCGCGCTTGTGGGTGGGGCCAGCCTCAAGGCCGAAGACTTCGCGCCCATCGTGGCAGCGCTCGCGCAGTCCTGAAGACAACCGGGGCGGGCAGTGATGCCCCGCCCCGCGTTCTTAAAGCGGCAGCATCGTCGTCGATTTGATCTCTTCCATCGACAAAAGCGCCGTAACGTTGTGCACCTTCACCTCTGAGATCAGCGCCTGATAGAACACGTCGTAGGCCCGCGCGTTCTTGACCCGCACCTTCAAAATATAGTCGATATCCCCTGCCAAACGGTGCGCTTCCTGCACCTCGGGCCGGTCTTTCAACGCCTGCAAAAACGCCGCCTGCCAGGCCGCTTCATGCTCTGACGTGCGGATCAGAACGAAAAAGCACGCCTCGAACCCTAGCGCCTCTGAATCAAGCACAACCGTCTGCTGGCCAATCACCCCCGCCTCGCGCAGCTTGCGAATGCGATTCCACACAGGCGTCTTTGAAGAGCCTACTTCGCGGGCGATATCGTCCAGCGATTGGCTCGCATCCCGTTGCAGCTGCGCCAAAATCTTCCGGTCGGTCTCATCAATTCGGACAGTCATTCTTTTCTCTCTCGTCCCGGCAGGACGTTCATACTCAACCTACAGCCAAAGCGAACACATGTTCTTATCTGCGCCAGCAACTAGCCAATTATCGGGAATATTTCCTATATAAGAGGTCACGTCAAACAGAATACAGGGCGCATCATGGATCACTTTCCCATCTTCCTCGCCACCAGCGAGCAAAAGATCCTCCTTTCCGGCGGCGGCGAAGCAGCGCTGGCCAAGCTGCGCCTGCTGATGAAGACCAAAGCCGCGCTGCATATCTTTGCGCCCGACCCCGCGCCAGAGCTTGTCGAATGGCAGGCGGCGGGCAAGCTGACCCTGCACCGCCGCGCCTTCACTGCCGCCGACCTGCCCGGTGCCCTGCTGTTCTATGCGGCGGATGAGGATGATGCGCTCGATGCCGAAAACGCAGCCCTTGCCCGCGCGGCCGGCGTGCTGGTCAACATCGTCGACAACCTGCACGACAGCCAGTTCATCACCCCCGCCATCGTCGACCGTGACCCGGTGACCGTGGCCATCGGCACCGAAGGCGCAGCCCCGGTGCTGGCCCGCGCCATCAAAGCCGATTTGGAAGAGCGTCTGCCCGTCACCCTCGGCCCGCTCGCTCGGATCGGCAAAGGCTTTCGCAAATTGGCCGACGCCCTGCCCATGGGCCGCGCGCGCCGCGATTTCTGGCGGGAGTATTACTTCGCCACTGGCCCCCGCGCCATGGCCGAAGGCAAGGACACCGTGCGTCCGGCGTTGAAAGACCTGTTGCAGACCCACCTCGCCCGCGAAGCCCGCGACGGCCATGTGGCTTTCGTTGGCGGCGGCCCCGGCGATCCGGAACTGCTGACCCTCAAAGCCCGCCGCGCGCTGGATGAAGCCGATGTGGTGATCTACGACCGCCTGATCAGCCCCGAAATCCTCGAACTTGCCCGCCGCGAAGCGCTGATGATCGACGTGGGCAAAGAGGGTTTTGGCCCCTCCACTGCCCAAGATCACATCAACGCCCTACTGGTCGAGCACGCTCAAAGCGGCGCACAGGTCGTGCGGCTGAAATCCGGCGATGCCACCGTCTTTGGCCGCCTCGACGAAGAGATTGATGCGGTCGACGCCCATGACATCGGCTGGCACATCGTGCCCGGCATCACCGCCGCCTCCGCCGCCGTGGCGGGCATCGGTCAAAGCCTGACCAAACGGGGCCGCAATGCCTCGGTCCGCTTCCTGACCGGGCATGACATGAAAGGTTTCGCCGATCACGACTGGGCCGCCCTTGCGCGCCCGAATGAAGTCGCCGCGATCTACATGGGCAAGAAATCCGCCCGCTTTGTCCAAGGCCGCCTGCTGATGCACGGCGCCGACCGCGCCACGCCCGTCACCGTGATCGAAAACGCCTCGCGCGCCGATCAGCGGGTGCTGTCCACCACGCTCAACGATCTGCCGCGCGATCTGGCCGATGCCGAAATGACCGGCCCCGCGCTTACCTTCTACGGCCTCGCCCCGCGCGCCGCCGTCCAAGTTGCCAATGAAACCCCGCTAGAGGAGCTGGCCTGATATGCCCAAGCCTTTCACCCCCAAGGTCATCACCGCCAATGCGCTGCTCGAAGGCGACGTTGTCTACCAAACCGCCACCGGCTGGACCCGCAGCCTTTCCGAGGCCGAAGTGCTGACCGATGAGGCCGACGCCGATCTGCGCCTGATCGACGCGCTGAGCCAGCAAGACCTGGTTGTCGGCGTCTACCTCGCCGATGTGGCCCCCGAGGCCAGCGGCCCCAAGCCCACACACTTCCGCGAAGAGTTCCGCGCCAAAGGCCCGTCGAACTACGCCCACGGCAAACAGGAGACCCTGTGATGTATAGCTATACCGAATTCGACGATAAATTCCTCGCCGAGCGCAACGCTCAGTTCCGCGCCCAAGTCGAGCGCCGCATCGACGGCTCGCTCACTGAGGATGAGTTCAAACCCCTGCGCCTGATGAACGGGCTCTACCTGCAACTGCACGCCTATATGCTGCGGGTGGCGATCCCCTATGGCACGCTGAGCAGTGCGCAAATGGACAAGCTCGCCTTCATCGCCGAGAAATGGGACAAGGGCTACGGCCACTTTACCACGCGCCAGAACATCCAGTACAACTGGCCCGAGTTGCGCGACGTGCCCGACATGCTCGACGCGCTGGCCGAGGTGAACCTGCACGCGATCCAAACCTCCGGCAACACCATTCGCAACGTGACCGCCGACCATTTCGCCGGTGCCGCCGCCGATGAGGTCGCCGACCCGCGCCCCGTGGCCGAATTGATCCGCCAATGGTCCACCGACCACCCGGAATTCCAGTTCCTGCCGCGCAAGTTCAAGGTCGCCGTCACCGGTGCCGCCGCCGACCGTGCCGTGATCAAAGCCCATGACATCGGGCTGCGCATCGTCGAACGCGATGGCGAACAGGGCTTCGAAGTCATCGTCGGTGGCGGCCTTGGCCGCACCCCGATGATCGGCAAGGTGCTCTATGATTTCGTCAGTGCCGACGACTTGCTGCCGACGCTCGAAGCCATCGTCAGCGTCTACAACGTGCTGGGCCGCCGCGATAACAAATACAAAGCGCGGATCAAGATCACCGTGCATGAGAACGGCATCGAAGACATCCGCGCCCGCGTTGACGGGCAATATGCGCTGATCCGCAGACAATTCACCGGCGTGGATCAACAAGTGCTGTCGCGCATCGAATCTGATTTTGCAGCACCCAAGTTCAAAACCGCCTCCCTCGCGGCCTACGAGTCCGCCTATACCAACGATCCCGTGTTCCGCGCTTGGGCCGACACCAACCTCGCCGAGCACCGCGCGCCGGGCTATGCTATCGTGTCGATCAGCCTCAAGGCCCATGGCGCCACACCGGGTGATGCCACAGCCGATCAGATGCGCGTGATGGCCGACCTCGCCCGCCGCTTTGGCCATGACGAGCTGCGCATCAGCCACGAGCAGAACGTGATCCTGCCCCATGTGCACCACAGCGACCTGCCCGAACTGCATGCCGCGCTGAAAAATGCCAAGCTGGCTACTGCCAACATCGGCCTGATCTCGGACATCATCGCTTGCCCCGGCATGGACTATTGCGCGCTGGCCACCGCCCGCTCGATCCCCATCGCCCAAGAAATCGCCACCCGTTTCGATGAGCTGAAACTGGAGCATGACGTGGGCCCGCTCAAGATCAAGATCTCGGGCTGCATCAACGCCTGCGGCCACCACCACGTGGGCCATATCGGGATCCTCGGGCTCGACCGCGCGGGCGTGGAGAACTACCAGATCACCCTCGGCGGCGATGGCACCGAGGATGCGAGTCTTGGCACCCGCACCGGCCCCGGCTTCTCAGCCGAGGAGATCATTCCGGCCATCGAACGCCTTGTTCTGGGCTACCTCGACCTGCGCAACGATCCCGGCGAGACCTTCTTGCAAGCCTACCGCCGCCTCGGCCTCGCGCCTTTCAAAGCGGTGCTCTACCCCGAGACGGCCAATAAGGACCGGGCCAATGCCGCTTGACACCCCTGAACTTCATCCTTTCTCAAATACCGATGCGCCGCCCCCCGAAGGGCTGCGCGCGGTCGAGGAAAAAGTCGCACGGCTCAACGCGGACCTGCGCCACCACGGGGCGACGGATGTCATCCGCCGCGCCTATGCCGAGATCGAGAACCTCACCCTCGTCTCCAGCTTTGGCGCGGAATCGGTGGCGCTCTTGCACCTTGCCTCAATGGTGTCGCGGGATATCCCGGTGCTCTTTATCGATACCGAGATGCTCTTTGCCGAAACGCTCGTCTACCAGCAGGAGCTGAGCGAGCGGCTGGGCCTGCGCAAGGTCACCACCCTGCGCAGCGAAGAGATCGCAGCACAAGATCCCGATGGCACGCTGCACCAGTATGACACCGACGCCTGCTGCGCATTGCGCAAAACGCGGCCCCTGCAGAACGCGCTGGCGGGCTATGACGGCTGGATCACCGGACGCAAACGCTTTCAATCCGGCAGCCGCGCGGCCTTGGAGTTCTTTGAAGTCGAGATCCCCGACGATGGCGCTGCCCCGCGCATCAAGGTGAACCCGCTGGCCTATTGGGCAACCTCGGATGTGGCCGATTACATCACCGAGAACCGCCTGCCCCGGCATCCGCTGGTGGCCAAGGGCTACCCCTCGATCGGCTGCGCGCCCTGCACCTCGCCCGTGGCACCCGGCGAAGACCCGCGCGCCGGGCGCTGGCGCGATCAGAACAAAGAAGAATGCGGCATCCACTTTGTGAACGGCAAAGTGGTCCGAACCGGAGACAAATCATGAGCGTACTCGTAACCGACACAGGTTTCACCGCCGACGACTGGACCCATGGCTATTGCGAGGATGGGGCGGCGAATGATTGCCGCGCCGTCGATCTGGCCTCTGACGCCGATGCCCATGCCCTCTCCCTCGCCCCGGCGCTGGAGATGATCCGCGTCGATTTCCCCTCTTTCGCGGATGGGCGCGGCTTTACCATCGCACGTGTCCTGCGCCTGCGGGGCTACACGGGCCGTTTGCGCGCCCGCGGGCACGTGCTGGCCGACCAATACGCCATGGCCCGCCGCGCGGGTTTTGATGAGGTTGAGATCGACGATGATCTGGCCGCACGTCAACCTGAGGACCAGTGGCTGGCCCGCGCCGATTGGCAGGCCCATGACTATCAGTCCCGCCTTCGCGGAGCCTCCCCACAGGCAGCGGCGGCCAAATAGGCCGCTTCATTGCCCTCCCCCCTTCCTTGCCATAAGTAGAGGCCGCAAACCGATTTGCGGAAACCATGATGACCGAGCAGAGCACAGTGAACCAAACCGCCGCCAAGCCCGTCCCGACGTTGCCCGACGCCCAGACCGTGACCTCTGTCACCCATTGGACGGATCAGCTGTTCTCGTTCCGGGTATCGCGGCCCACGTCCTTGCGCTTCCGCTCGGGCGAGTTTGTCATGATCGGCCTGATGGGCGATCCGCATCCCGAGACGGGCAAGCAAAAACCGCTGTTGCGCGCCTATTCCATCGCCTCGCCTGCGTGGGACGATGAGTTGGAGTTCTACTCAATTAAGGTGCAGGACGGCCCGCTGACCTCGAAACTGCAGCACATCCAGCCCGGCGACCAGATCATCCTGCGGCCCAAACCCGTGGGCACGCTGGTGCATGACGCGCTGCTGCCGGGCGACCGGTTGTGGATGTTCGCCACGGGCACGGGCTTTGCCCCCTTTGCCAGCCTGCTGCGCGAGCCTGAGACCTATGAGAAATTCGATGAGGTCATCGTCACCCACACCTGCCGCGATGTAGCGGAACTGGAATATGGCCGTCAGTTGATCGAAGGGCTGAAGGCCGACGAACTGATGCAAGAGCTGATCGGCCCCGAAAACCTCGCCAAGATTCGCTATTACCCGACCACCACCCGCGAAGAGAGCCCCAAGATGGGCCGGATCACGAACCTTTTGCAGGATGGCACGGTGTTCAAAGATCTGGGCGTGCCCCAGATCAATGCCGCCCATGACCGTGCCATGGTCTGCGGCAGCCTTGGCTTCAACAAGGATATTATGGAGATTCTCGAAGGCTTTGGCCTGACCGAGGGCGCCAATTCCGACCCCCAGCATTTCGTCGTGGAAAAGGCCTTTGTTGGCTAACGCAGGTTAAGCCTTACGAAAGGTCGCAGCGTTACAAGTGAGTCGTCGGCGCTGCTTTGCCGACGCTCTGGCAGAACCCTGCGCATCCCCAAAACGCCCCCTTCCGCTGCACTGCGGCAGGGGTTAGCTGACGCCTTGCGAGCGCGGGGGACTGCCGCGCAAAACGCAACCACAGGCGAAAGGCACATCATGACGAGCACTGGGACCCCGACCCCAAAGAAAGTCTCCGATCTGGCAACTGAAAAGGCCGATCTGTCCAGCACAGCGCTGATTGGTATTTTCGGCAGCGACGCCACGCCCGGCGCGCTGATCCGCGAAGGCGGTGGCAAAATCTCCCGCGTTGAAGTTGGCGACCAAGTCGCTGGCGGCGTTGTTGCGGCCATTGGGCAAGGCACATTGGTGCTCTCCAGCCGCCGCGGCAACAAAGTGCTGCGCCTGCCGCAGGGCTGAGCGGCTCCATGAGGCGCGACACCGCGCCTCTTGACCTGCCGCCCGGGGCAGTGCACATCGCGGGCATGAGCAAGACAGCATTGATCACCGGCGCGTCGCGCGGCCTTGGGGCCGCTCTGGCAGAGGCTTTGGCCCCCACCCATCACATCATCGCCGTTGGTCGCACGACCGGCGCCTTAGAAGAGTTGGATGACCGCATCCAAGCTAAGGGTGGCAGCGCCACACTGGCCCCGATGGACATCACCAACGCCGATGCGATGGCGGTGCTTTGCCGGGGCATCCATGACCGCTGGGGCGGGCTTGACCTCTGGCTGCACAGCGCCGTGCACGCAGCTCCACTAACGCCCACCGATCACATCGACGCCAAGGATATGGAGAAATCCATCGCGGGCAATGTCACTGCCACAGCGCGGCTGATCACCTTTGTCTCCCCGCTTTTGGGGGCAGAGGGCACGGCGGTCTTCTTTGACGATCCACGCGCTGGCACGAAATTCTTCGGCAGCTACGGGGCCACCAAGGCCGCGCAGATCGCGCTGGCGACCTCTTGGCAGGTCGAGACCGCGCAGATCGGCCCGCGCGTCCATATCCTCACCCCCGACCCGATGCCCACCGCCACCCGCGCGCGTTTCTTCCCCGGTGAAGACCGCGCGGCGCTCAGCGACACGGCCACGCAGGCCGCTGCGGTATTGGCGCAACTTTCGGAAAACTCCGCCTTGTGAACCGCGCGGCACCGGCGCGCTGCGCTTGCCGCCGGTCCGCCCCTCGCCTATCAAGGCTAAAAGGGGCCTTTCATGCGTATTTTGATTACAAACGATGACGGCATCAACGCGCCCGGTCTGGCCGTGCTGCGCGCCATTGCCGAGGAATTGGCCGGGCCCAAGGGCGAGGTCTGGACCGTCGCACCCGCGTTTGAGCAATCCGGTGTCGGCCATTGCATCAGCTACACCAAGCCGATGATGATCTCGCAACTCGACGACCGCGTCTTTGCCACCGAAGGCTCCCCCGCTGACTGCGTCCTTGCCGCGATCCACGACACGATGACCGCCGCCCCCCCCGATCTGGTGCTTTCGGGCGTGAACCGGGGCAACAACGCGGCTGAGAACGCGCTTTACTCTGGTACTCTTGGCGGAGCGATTGAGGCCGCGTTGCAAGGTTTGCCCGCCATCGCTCTGTCGCAATACTATGGCCCCGCTAACCGCGATCTGGCCGATCCGTTCGAGGCCGCCGCCCAGCATGGCGTCGAGACCTGCCGCCGCATTCTGGACCATAGCCCCAGCGAAGATGCCGCCTACGGCCTGTTTTATAACGTAAACTTCCCCCCCGTCGCGGGCGCCGATGTGCGCGGCATCCGGCTGGCCCCTCAGGGCCGTCGCCCCGGCACCGGGTTTTCCACCGAAGCGCATCTGTCGCCCTCGGGCCGCCGCTTTTTGTGGATCAAAGGCGGCGACCAGCGCGTGCAAACAGCGCCCGGCAGTGACGCCTGCGTAAACCTTGATGGCTATGTCTCGGTCACCCCAATGCGCTGTGACCTGACGGACCACGCAGCGCTTGAAACACTCACAGGCATCAACGGATGAACGAAGAGCCGATCTCTGAGGCGGAACGCAAGATGCAGTTCCTCTACGCGCTGCGCTCCAAGGGCGTGACCGATGCGCGTGTGCTGACAGCGATGGAAGCGATTGACCGCGGCCCCTTTATCCGCGGCCTCTTTGCCAGCCGCGCCTATGAGGACATGCCCCTGCCCATCGCCTGCGGTCAGACCATCAGCCAGCCCTCTGTCGTGGGATTGATGAGCCAGGCCTTGCAGGTGTCGTCGCGCGATAAGGTGCTCGAAATCGGCACCGGCTCGGGCTATCAGGCCGCGATCCTCAGCAAGCTCGCGCGGCGGGTCTATACGATCGACCGGCACCGGCGTTTGGTGCAAGAGGCGCGCGGCGTGTTCGAGGCGATGGATCTTAACAACATCACCGCGATCACCGCCGATGGCAGCTTTGGCCTTGCCGAACAAGCACCCTTTGACCGGATCATCGTGACAGCCGCCGCCGAAGACCCGCCCGGCCCCCTGCTGGCCCAGCTTAAGGAAGGCGGCATCATGGTGCTGCCCGTCGGCCAATCCGACACCGTCCAACACCTCATCCGCGTGCGAAAGACCGCTGATGGGCTGGAATACGACGAATTGCGCGCCGTGCGCTTTGTCCCCCTGCTGGAAGGCTTGGGCAAGGACGGCTAATAGGTTAGAGAGACACGGACAACGCCCCTTACCATCTGGGGCGAAGATGAGGACTTGCAGATGCGCCAAACACGCTTGCGCCGCCCCATGCGGCTGACCCTAATGGCCGGGACCAGTGCGATACTGCTGGCAGGTTGCGAAAATCAGCCACTGGATTACGACATGCGCAGCACCTTTGGCGATGGGTTTTCCACCGCCGAAGCGGCACGCGGCCCCTTGGCGGACCGCCCCAAGCCCGACGCCCGGGGCGTGATCGCCTACCCCAATTATCAAGTCGCCGTGGCCCGCCGTGGCGATACGCTAAAAGACGTCGCCGCGCGTGTGGGGGCCGACAGCGGCGAACTCGCACGCTACAACGGCATTGATCCGGGCGTCCCGCTTCGCCAAGGAGAGATCATCGCCCTGCCCCGGCGGGTGGCCGAACCTGCCCCCGGCACCAATGGCGCCGTCGATATCACCACTCTTGCGGGCAGCGCCATCGACCGCGCCCCGGCGACGCCGAGCGTGCAAACGCAAAGCCTGCCCCCTGCAAGCACCGGCACCACCGCGCCGCAGCCCACAGCGCCTCAGCCTACCGCGCCGCAATCGGCGAAAGAGCCGGTGCGCCACCGGGTCGAGCGTGGAGAGACCGCCTATACCGTTGCGCGCCTCTATAACGTGCCGGTCAAGGCGCTGGCGGAGTGGAACGGCCTTGGCCCCGATTTCGCGATCCGCGAGGGGCAATTCCTGCTGATTCCGGTAGAGAAACAAGCGCCCCCGCGTCAGGCGACCAACACCGCATCCAGTGCCGCCGCCGCCCCGCGCCCCGTGCAACCTGTCACCAGCGCACCCGGCGCGGGCAGCCCCACGCCGACGCCCCCTTCGGCTGCCAAACCGCTGCCGCAGGATGAGACGGCGAAACCATTGCCTCCCAAAGTCGAACCGAAAGAGCCTGTGGCTGATGTTGGCGAGCCCACCGCCCCTGTAAAAACGACGAAGATGACGCCGCCGGTCCAAGGCTCCATCATCCGCGCCTATTCCAAGGGCAAGAACGAGGGCATCAACATCAAGGGCAACCCCGGCGGGCCGGTGAAGGCCGCCGAAGGGGGCACCGTGGCCGCGATCACCAAAAGCGCCGAGGGCATCCCGATTGTCGTGGTGCGCCACCCGGACAACCTGCTCACGGTCTATGCCAATGTGGACGGCGTGAATGTCGCCAAGGGCGATACCGTCAGCCGGGGCCAACAGATTGCCAAACTGCGCGGCGGGTCGGAATCGCATGTGCATTTCGAGGTGCGCAAAGGCTTCGAGAGCGTCGATCCGACGCCCTACATCCAGTAATCAAACAAAAAAAAGCCCGCAGAACTTGCGGGCCTTTTTGCTGAAACACCAGACAGGCGCGGTCACCCTCCCGAAACGGGAACGCCCTTTCGGCCAGCCAAATCCACGAAATACTGCCATGCCACCCGGCCCGACCGCGCCCCGCGTGTGGCCTGCCATTCGACAGCCTCTGCGCGCAGGGTGTCGTCGTCGATCTCTACGCCGAAGGCATCGCAATAGCCGCGGATCATCGCCAGATACTGGTCCTGATCGCAGGGATGAAACCCCAGCCAAAGCCCGAACCGGTCAGAGAGAGAGACCTTCTCCTCGACCGCCTCCGAAGGGTTGATCGCACTGCCCCGCTCATTTTCGATCATGTCGCGCGGCATCAGATGACGGCGGTTCGAGGTGGCGTAGAGCACCACATTCTCGGGCCGCCCTTCGATGCCACCATCCAGCACCGCCTTCAGCGACTTGTAATGCGCGTCGTCATGGCCAAAACTGAGGTCATCGCAAAACAGGATAAACCGCTGCGGTGCCCCGCGCAGCAGAGTCAGAAGCCGCCCGACCGAGGGTAGGTCTTCGCGCTGCAATTCGACGATGCGCAGCACTTCATGTGATGCTTGAACATCTGCGTGTATCGCTTTGACCAGACTGGATTTCCCCATGCCCCGCGCACCCCAGAGCAGCGCGTTGTTCGCAGGTAAACCTGCCGCGAATTGCCGGGTGTTGGCCAGAAGGGTATCCCGCGCCTGATCGACGCCAATCAACAGCCGCAGGTCGATCCGTGCGACCTGCGGCACCGGCACCAGACGGTCGGGGTCGGTGTGCCAGACGAATGCCGTCGCGGCGTCAAAGTCCGGGGCGGACAGCGGCGCCGGAGACATACGCTCCAGCGCCGCAGCGATACGGTCCATCGGATCGTCGATCACAGCAGGTCTTCCTCGTCTTCGTCGTCAAAGTAACCCTCTTCGCGCAGCTTCTCGTCGCGCTTTTTCTCGACCCGGCGCACGAGGAAGATCGAGATTTCGTAAAGGCCGTAGACCACAACAAACAAGATCACCTGCGTGATCACGTCCGGCGGGGTGACCAGCGCGGCCAACACGAGGATCGCCACCACGGCATATTTACGGACGTTGCCCAGACCTTCGGAACTGACCAGCCCGGCCTTGCCCATCAGGGTCAGCAGCACGGGAAGCTGGAAGCATAGGCCAAAGGCCACGATGAACTTGATCGTAAGCGAGAGGTATTCCTGCGCCGAGCCTTGGAATGCGATGGCCGCGATGCCGTTCTCACCCTCTGGCCCCTCACCGACGAGCGTGCCCGCCTGCTGGAACCCAAGGAAGAAGTCGAAGGCCAGCGGCGTGACGACGTAAAAGGCAAAGGCCGCACCAAGGAAAAACATCACCGGCGAGGAGATCAAAAAGGGCAGAAAAGCGCCCTTCTCGTTCTTGTAGAGCCCCGGTGCCACGAAGCGCCAAAGCTGGTAGCTGATGAAGGGAAAGCCCAGCACCAGACCGCCCAAAAGCGAGATCGAAATCGCAACGAAGAAACCTTCTTGCAGTTTGATCAGGATCAGCCCGCAATCCTCTTGGCCCCGTTCCGCCATGGCCGAACACAGCGGTTCGGTCAGGAAGTTGAAGATCGGATTCCAGACGGTAAAGCAGATCACCATACCGATGATGAAGGCGATGACCGAATGGATGAGCCGCGTGCGCAGTTCGGCCAGATGTTCGATCAACGGGGCCGAGCTGTCGTCGATCTCATAGTCGTCGGAGGCGCTCATTTAACTTACTCTTTTTTCGCAGCGGGTTTGGCTGCCGCTGGCTTTTTGGCGGCAGGCTTTTTGGCAGCGGGTTTCTTGGCAGCAGACTTTTTCGGCGCTGCTTTGGCCGCTGTTTTGACCGGCGCCGCTTTGGTTGAGGCCGCTTTAGCAGGCGCCGCCTTGGCTGGTGCCGCGTCTTTCTCGATCACGGGCCGCGCCGGTGCAGCTTTCGCAGCCTCGTCCCGGGCCGGGGCCGTGTCAGAAAGCTTCGCCTCTGCCGCCTCGGCCTGAGACATGGCTTCAGCCGCTTCGCGCTGCTTGCGCTCGGCTGCGGCGCGGGCGGTGCTGGCTTGGATCTTCTTCACATCCTCGGCCTTTTGCGCCGCCAATTTGCCGGTCTCGCTCTCGGGGTCGAAGTTGGTCAGCGAGCGGGTCGCGTCCTTCACCTCATCCATGGCGCTGCCGAGCGGGTTGGTCGCGGTTTTCAGCGACTTGTTCAGCGACGACGACATCTCGCGCATGCCGCTCTCGTCGGCGGCGTCATTCATGGCCTGACTGAATTCACGCGCCATGCCCTTGGCCTTGCCCACGAATTGCCCAACGCGCCGAAACAGCACGGGCAGGTCCTTGGGGCCGACCACGATCAGGGCCACCACGCCGATGACTAAAAGTTCCGTCCAACCCAGATCGAACATCGGGTTACACCCGGTCCTTGTCGGCCTTCAGGTCGTTCTTGGGATGCGTGCCCTGATCGGTATGCTCGGGCAGGTCGGCATGGTGCACTTCGTCGACATGTTTGATGTCGTCGGTGCGCTTGGTCTCTTCTTCACCTTCGCTGATGCCTTTTTTGAAGCTGGTGATGCCTTTGCCGACTTCACCCATGAGCGAGGAAATCTTGCCGCGGCCGAAAAGCACCAGCACGACAACCGCGATCAGCAGCAGGCCCGGCAGTCCGATATTGTTCAACATGTCTGTTCTCCCATCATGTTTGGCGCAAGTCATGCAGCGCCGTCCTGCCTGTGATAGCGGGCGGCGGCAGGACCATGAAGGGGCAAAGCGGCGGATGGGCGGTGCTGCGGGCAAAGGACTGCCGATTTTCGGGCGTGCAATTCCCCTTATGACATGTTTTTGTCAGGAGCGTCAGGAGGCGTCATGGTGTCAACGAAAACCGAAGATCGGCTCGTGCGGTTGATCGACAGGCTGCGGGATGGGCGGCTGCACCGGGCCGAGGATTTGGCCCGGCTGTTTGGCGTTTCCCCTCGCACGATCTACCGCGATATGGGCAAGCTCAGCGCGGCGGGCCTGTCCATCGCCGGGACGCGGGGCGAAGGCTATCGGATCACCCCTGCGATCACCCTGCCCCCGCTGACCTTAACTCCGTCCGAGTTGGAGGCGCTGAACCTCGGCCTTGCTGTCGCGGCAGAGGTTGGCGACCCCGCCTTACAGGGCGCAGCAGAGACATTGGCCGCCAAGTTCGACGCGGTCTTGCCGACCGAGACCATCGCCGAGGGGGCCGCTTGGTCGCAGGCGCTGACGGCGCAGGGCAAGGCCACGCGGGTTTTTGCCCATTTGCCGGTGCTGCGCGCCGCGGTGCTGGCGCGTCAGAAGCTGCGGATCGGGGTCGCGGGGGAAGAGACCCGCGTGCTGCGGCCACTGAAGGTTGAGAATTGGGGGCAGTTTTGGATGCTGACCGCCTGGTGCGAAGATGAAATGGGATTTGCTACCTACGCGATCGATCAGATCGAGAGCGCCGAGGCCTTGCCGGAGCTGTTCGTCGACGAGCCGGGCAAAACGCTGGCTGACTACCACCCCTAGCCCTGAATCACGGGCGCAGGTCCGCTTGGCTGGCCCAGACCGCCCGGACGGTCTGCCCCCCGGCTCAGCCCTTCAGTTGCCAACCGGTCTGCGGTGGCAAGAACGCCTCGACACTCGCCTGCGCGATCACAATGGTATCCTGCCCTGTCGGCACGTTCAGCCCACCCTTCACGGCACGTACCTCGGCCCGGCCACGCGGCAGATTGGCCACCAGCGCATCGACATCTACCTTTTCAGGCTCTTGCACCGCCACGGTGACCTGCACACGCATTTGGTCCGGGGTCACGTCAAGCGCGCCGAAAAGCGGCAGAGAGGAATGGCGCAGGGCATCCTCGATCGCGCGGGCGGCGGCTTTGGTATAGTCCATCCCGTGCAGATCGTTGCCCATGCCCATTTCGATGATGATCCGCTGCTCAGCCATCGGCACGCTCCATGTCGAAGCCCACGGAAAGGGCCACATTGGCCATGACGGTTGGGTTCCCTTCCCCTTCGGGGCGCGGCACGTCGAGCCCGCCGTGATGCAGGTTCACCGTCACCTCGCCATAGGGAAAGACCGCGCGCAGCGCTTCGGCGTCGACCAGATCGGGGCGCTGCACGCCCACGTCGAGGGTGATGCGCATGGCCGATTTATCGAAACCGAAAAGCTCGGCCAGATTGATCGAATTATGCCACAGCGCATCCTGCACCGCGCGTTTCGCGGCCTGCGTATAATCACCGCGCCGCAGCGAGGAGCCCATGCCGAATTCCACCAACAGCGGCTTCATGAGGTCACCGGAAAGACAAAGCAACGATCGCGGCGCACGGTCAGCCACATGACGGCGCCGGGTTGCGGCAAAAAGACATTTGGCACCGTGGCCTTGAGCCGCGATCCGTCCTCTTCCAACACAAATTCAACAAGGCTTTCGTTCCCCATAAAGCGCGCACGTTCCACCACGGCGCGGGCCGGTGTGCCATCGGTCGCCGTGGGCCGTGGGCCTTTGCCCGCCCGGTCAAAGTCGATGCGCAGGTGTTGGGGGCGAAAGACAATATTTACCGGCGTGCCATCTGGCACCCCGGGGGCCAGGAATTGGCCAAAGACGGTATCGGCCAGCGCCCCGGTCACCGTGGCCTCAAGCACATTGGCATCGCTGAAAAATGCGACAGAGGCGCGATCGACGGGCCGCGTATAGACGTTATAGGGCGCGCCCTGCTGGACGATCTTGCCGTCGCGCATCAGCGCAATCTCATCGGCCATGCGCATCGCCTCATCCGGCTCATGGGTGACCAGCAGAACGGCAGTGTCTTCTTCTTTCAGGATGCTCAGGGTCTCATCGCGGATGCCGTCGCGCAGACGGTTGTCGAGGCCGGAAAAGGGCTCATCCATCAGCATGATGCGCGGCTGCGGCGCCAGCGCACGGGCCAGCGCCACGCGCTGCTGCTCCCCGCCCGAAAGCTGGTGCGGATAGCCGTCGATGTAGCGCAGAAGGTCCACCCGTTCGAGCAATTCCTCAATCCGCGCACGCTTCTCGGCCTTGGTGCCTTTCTTGAGGCCAAAGCCCACGTTGTCGGCCACGCTCAGATGCGGAAACAGGGCGAAATCCTGAAACATCAGCCCAATCTCGCGCCGCTCTGGCGGGACGCGGAACATGGTGTCGCAGATTAGCTTGCCATCGACGTGGATCGTGCCGCTGTCTTGCATCTCAACACCCGCGATCATGCGCAGCGTCGTGGATTTGCCGCAGCCCGAGGGGCCAAGCAGACAGGTCACCTGCCCCGGCATGATCTGCAAAGACACGTCATCGACAACCTGCCGCCCGCCATAGGCGCGCCGCAAATTGCGGATTTCCAGTCGGGGGGTGGGGTCACTCATGGAAACTGCGGTATCCGATCAAATCACTCGGAAACCCAGCTATCAGCCTCGCCGCGCCCCCGCAAGCACCGCTGCGAACCCGGCCAGTAGCACGATCACGCAAATCACCAGCAATTGCTCGTATTTATGCCCCTCAGGCAAAATGGAGGCCACCGGCGCCCAGCCCCGTGCGAAATAGGCCGCAGCCCCCAGCATCGCGGCGGCAAAGGCGGCGAGGTAACTCCAGACCGCGATGCGGCGCCCGGCCACCAGCCCTACCAGCAGCACCGGGGTAAGGAACATCGACGCGGTCCCGCTGACCGCCACGGCATCGAAAAGCGTGGCATTGCCCCAAAGCGTCAGCAGCGCACCAAGCGCCATGAACCCCGCCATCACCAGCCGCCCGCCCCTCAGGCTGCGCGGCGCGATGCGCCATTCTTCGACCATCAGTCGCGCGGCCGAAGCCAATGCGGAATCGAGCGTCGACAGTGCCGAGACCAGCAGCGACAGCATCAGCGCCACGAAGATCCAGCCCGGAAACATCTGCCCCCATGTGCCGATCAATTCGCCTTCATAGGCCGCACCGGTCAGGCTGGCTTGGATGCCGAAAAAGCCAAAGCCGATGATGCAAAGCGTCGAAATCCAAAAAGCGTGCAAGAAAGAGGCCCGCGTGGTTGTTTCATCGGCCAGAAAGCCGCGGTCCATCATCACCGGGTCATGGGCGGGGTAGGAGAAGACCTGCAACAGGGCGACCGCCAAAAGCACCCAACCGTTATAGGGCCCCGAGACGCCCGGCGCACTCAGCACCGCGCCAAGTTCGAACCCCGGGCTCAGCAGCAGCGCGCCAAGCGCGAGGCCGAAAACGACAAGAAAGACCAGCATCTGCACCACATCCGTGCGCAGCGCGGCGGAAAGCCCGCCCCATGCCGAATAGCCAAAGCCCAAAGCCGCGACGATCAGCACCGCCAGCGTGCCGGACCCCGGCCAGACGGCCTCGAAAATCAGCGCAACGACCAGCAGATTGGCAAAGACCTCGGACAGCAGCCGCAGCCCGATCACGAGGTTATAGGCCGCCGTGCCCGAACGCCCGAAATGCCCACCCAGCCAGTCTTGCACCGACCGCGCGCCGCCCCGGCGCAACTGCCCCACGATAAAGCCGCCCGTCAGGAATGAGCCATAATAGGCCGCATAGGCCAGCGTGCCCGCGATGCCGTAGAAATAGCCCAAGATCGCGGCGTTCATTAGGCTGCGGGCAAAAATCCATGTGGTGACTTGGCTTAGCACCAGCACCCAAAGCCCCGGCGCACGGCCCGCCGCATTGGCGCCACCAAAGAACCCTTCGACCGTTGCGCGACGCGGGGCCACCAGCAGGCTGGCAAGGATTATGGCCGCGAAAAGAAGGACAAGAACGGTGGTTTGCATGCGGACGGACCTTTTTCGAAAAGCTGACCCTCAAGGGTTAGCCGCCGCCCTCAATCCCCGCCAGCGCTGAAACCACTGCTGTCAGGAATGTGATCCGATGCGAAGTGCAATGGCCGGGACGCGCGCCCCGGCCAAACTCAGCTTACATGGTGAGATTGGTGCCGCCGCCATCCAGCAGCAGGTTCTGGCCCACGATGAAGCCCGCGTGCTGCGAACAAAGGAACGCACAGGTCGCGCCGAATTCATCACGGGTGCCATAGCGGCCTGCGGGAATGCCCGCCTGCCGCTCGGCGCGGGCCTCGTCCAGCGTGATGCCCTTCTGCTTGACCACCCCCGCATCAAGCGAATCCGCGCGGTCGGTGGCATGGATGCCCGGCAGCAGGTTGTTAATCGTGACCCCCTTGCCCGCGACCTGACGCGCGGTGCCCGCGACATAGCCCGTAAGCCCGGTCCGTGCCGAGTTGCTCAGACCCAAAACAGCAATCGGCGCGCGCACCGACTGGCTGGTGATGTTCACGACCCGGCCCCAGCCACGGTCCATCATGCCGGGCACCAGCGCTTTGATCAGCGCGATGGGGGCCAGCATATTGGCATCGAGCGCCTTGATGAAATCTTCGCGGTCCCAGTCATGCCACATCCCCGGAGGCGGGCCGCCCGCGTTGTTGACGAGGATGTCACAGCCCTCAGCGGCCTTGATGACCAGCGCCTGCCCCTCCTCGGTGGCCACATCCGCCGCCACGGTAACGACCTCAACGCCGTAATCCTGACGGATACGTTCCGCCGATGCCTCAAGCGCCTCTGCGCCGCGCGCGTTCATCACAAGGTTCACCCCTGCCGCCGCCAGCGCCTCGGCGCAGCCAAGGCCAAGCCCTTTGGACGAGGCACAGACCAGCGCCTTCTTCCCCTTGATTCCCAAATCCATTTTGCGATTCCTCCTATGCATTTGCATATGCCTACCACGCCCTGCGGCCAATGCCAGCAAATCACCCGGGCCTTGACCCATCCGGGCCACAATTCTACCTTATCCCGCTGGCGAAAGCCCCAAAGCCAAAGGCCCGTCATGTCCCGCACCCGCACCGCCCCCGCACAGAACATCGCCGTCTACCGCGCCGGGCAATTTTGCGCGAGCGACGGGGCGAATATGGGCGATACGCTGAGTTTTGCCGCCGAATTGGTGTTGGATGATGTCTATGAGTTGGACCGCGCAGCCGAGCCACAGCGCCTGTCGTTGCTGACCCTGCCGGGCGATCAATTGCGTCTTGCCGAGGATACCGGCGTGGGCACCCCCGGCGCGGACCTGCACCTTGATAGCCTGCTGACGCTGATGTCGCCCGACGGGCAGACCCAAGAGGCGCTGCTGCTGGTCGAGGTTGATGGCAACGGCCACGCGGCTGAGGTGTACCTTTTGCCGCTTGGCCCGCTGACCCCGCAGACGGGCTACCGTATTGTGGGCATCGACACCCAGACCGCACGTCAGAAATTCGGCCAACTCGCCTGCGTGTCCTTCACACGCGGCACCCATATCTCGCTCAGCACCGGAGAGTTGCGCCCCATCGAAGACCTTCGCGTCGGTGACCGTATCCTAACCCGCGACGACGGCGTTCAAACCCTACGCTGGATCGGTCAAAGCACCCTGCGCGCGGTGGGCGAATTCGCCCCGATCCGCATTCAGGCAGGCACGCTGAACAACGAACATGACCTGATCGTCAGCCCCGACCACCGGCTTTTTATCTATCAACGCAGTGATGAGATGGGCGCGGGCCGATCCGAATTGCTGGTGAAGGCGCGGCATCTGGTCAATGGTGACAGCGTGACGGTGCAGGACGGCGGCTTTGTCGATTACTTCCAACTGCTCTTTGACAGCCATCAGATCATCTATGCCGAAGGGATCGCCGCCGAATCCATGCTGGTCGACAGCCGCACCCGCTCTGTCCTGCCGCCCGAAATGGCGGCGGCCTTGGGCGAGGTGATCCCCGGCCATTCCGACCTGCCCCATGCCGGGCTCGATCTGGCGGAGGCGTTGCTCAACCGCCCCGATGCGGCGGCGCTGCTGCGCAAAGCCTCGACCCGTTAGGGGGCCTCAACGGCATAGTGAAACTCTTCCCGGACGATCTTGCCGTCTTTCACGTGATAAACGCCGATCTCTTCCATCTGAAAGCGGTCGCCGCTTTGCTTGTCCGTGGCGTCGACCTTGAAGACCGCGCTGAACTGCTCATCGCCGAAATAAAACGGGCCAGAGATTTCGGTCGCGTGCTCTTCCATCGCGTTTTCCCACCAGTCGTGTTTGCCGTGGATGGCCTTGATCCCATGCGTCTCACGCCCCTGCCCGCCCATATCGGCGGCCTCTACCGAAACGGCATCCTCGGCATATAACTTATCAAGGTTCTCACGCACTTTGGCGGCACCGGCCCGGCAACCGTTTACCAACTCTTGAGCAATCTCTTTCAGTTCCATCGCAAAACCCTCCATGTACCACTTATGTTCTCATCCTATGCTGAGAGCCGATTCGCAGCAATGGCCAGATTGCGCCCGGTCGCGGCGCAGCCTATATGGGGCGGATGTTGGACACGCCGCAAAACCGCCCCGCCCTGCCCGCCGAGATCGCGCGCCGTCGCACCTTTGCGATCATCAGCCACCCTGACGCGGGCAAGACCACGCTGACTGAAAAGTTCCTGCTGTTCGGCGGGGCCATTCAGATGGCTGGCCAAGTGCGCGCCAAGGGCGAAGCACGGCGCACGCGGTCGGACTTTATGGCGATGGAAAAGGACCGGGGCATTTCGGTCTCGGCCTCTGCCATGTCGTTTGATTTCCACAGTGGTGACACCAATTATCGGTTCAACCTCGTTGATACGCCCGGCCACTCGGATTTTTCGGAAGACACCTACCGCACGCTGACGGCGGTAGATGCCGCCGTGATGGTGATCGATGGCGCCAAGGGTGTGGAAAGCCAGACGCAGAAGCTGTTTGAAGTCTGCCGGATGCGCGACCTGCCGATCCTGACCTTCTGTAACAAGATGGACCGCGAGAGCCGCGACACCTTTGAGATCATTGACGAAATTCAAGAAAACCTTGCCATCGACGTGACGCCCGCAAGCTGGCCCATCGGTGTGGGCCGCGATTTCGTGGGCTGCTATGACATGCTGCGCGACCGCCTGGAACTGATGGACCGCGCCGACCGGAACCGCGTGGCGGACAGCATCAAGATCGAAGGCTTGGATGACCCCAAGCTGGCCGAACACGTCCCCGCCGCCCTGCTGGAAAAGCTGCGCGAAGACCTTGAGATGGCGCGCGAATTGCTGCCGCCCTTGGACCTCAAAGCGATGCACGAAGGCACGCTGACGCCGATCTGGTTCGGCTCTGCGATCAACTCTTTCGGGGTGCGTGAACTGATGGACGGCATCGCCAAATACGGGCCGGAGCCGCAGATCCAAGCCGCCACGCCGCGTCAGATTCTGCCCGAAGAAACCAAGGTCGCGGGCTTTGTCTTTAAGGTGCAGGCCAATATGGACCCCAAACACCGCGACCGGGTCGCCTTTGTGCGCCTTGCCTCGGGGCATTTCGAGCGCGGCATGAAAATGACCCATGTCCGCACCAAGAAACCGATGACGATTTCCAACCCGGTGATGTTCTTGGCCTCCGACCGCGAATTGGCCGAAGAGGCTTGGGCCGGTGACATCATCGGCATCCCCAACCACGGGCAGCTGCGCATCGGTGACACGCTGACCCAAGGCGAAGCGCTGCGCGTCAGCGGCATCCCCTCCTTCGCGCCCGAACTGCTGCAATCGGTCCGCGCGGGCGATCCGCTGAAAGCGAAACATCTTGAGAAAGCGCTGATGCAATTTGCCGAAGAAGGTGCCGCGAAAGTGTTCAAGCCCTCCATCGGCTCGGGTTTTGTTGTGGGCGTTGTTGGCCAGTTGCAATTCGAAGTGCTCGCCAGCCGGATTGAGTTGGAATACGGGCTGCCGGTGCGGTTCGAGCCGTCGCAATTCACCTCGGCTCGCTGGGTGAACGGCATGAAACAAGCCGTTGATAAGTTTACCGAAAGCAACAAACAGCACATCGCTCATGACCACGACGGCGACATCGTTTACCTGACCCGTCTGCAATGGGACATCGACCGGGTTGAGCGCGATTACCCGGATGTGAAACTTACCGCGACCAAGGAAATGATGGTCTGAATTAGCCTCTCCGGTATGGGTCGTAAGCCTTGATTTCGTGCGCAATCATGGCATTCTGGACCCAACTGGGGAGACGCGATGACGACGACGACGAAATGGGGGCTGGTTGCCACAATTTTGGCCCCCGCTGACGAGATACGACGCTTTGCCGCCTACCATCTTGAGGCAGGTGCGCATCGGCTCTATCTATTTCTCGACGCTGAGAACCCAGAGGCTTTCGACAGTTTGAAAGCCCAACCCAAGATCCGCGTCGTCACCTGCGATGATGCCTATTGGCAAAAGCTCTGTGGCAAACGCCCCCAAAAGCATCAGGTCCGCCAAAGCCAGAACGCCACCCGCGCCTATAACCGCGCGGATGATGTGGATTGGCTGATCCATATGGATGTGGATGAATTCCTCGTTGCCGAGCGCCCTGTGGGACAGGTGCTCGCCGCCCTGCCCGCAGCGCAAAAGATCGCCCGCATCCGCCCGATGGAGGCTTTGGCAGGCGATGCGACAGCCTTCAAATCCTTCATTCCAAACGGCCCGCAGCGGGCGCAGATCGTGTCGGAGCTTTATCCAACCTATGGCGAATACGTCAAAGGGGGATTCTTGAGCCATTTGGCCGGAAAGGTCTTTGTCCGCACCGGGATGGCCGACGTTCGTCTTCAAATACACAACGCTTTTCAGAATGACGCGATGATTGAGGGGCCAGAGCAGCAGCCCGGCATTGATCTGGCGCATCTGCACGCGAAAAGCTGGCCCGACTGGCTGGCCGCCTATCGCTACCGGCTGGAAAAAGGCTCTTACCGTTCCGATCTCGCCCCCAACCGGCCCCGTGATCGCGGTGGGCTGTCGATGCATGAGCTTTTTTCCATGATCGAAGCCGAAGGGGGCGAGGCGGGATTGCGCGCCTTTTTCAATGAGGTCTGCGCCGACACCCCCGAGTTGCGCGCAACCCTAAAGGCGAAGGGATTGCTGCGCCTTGCCGATCTCGACCTTGATGCAAAGGTGTCGCGCCATTTCGCAAGTTAAGCGCCTGAGAGGTCAAGTGTTTGACGGCTGGGCCGCAACTTGCTATGCGCTTTCGCAACATGCCGCGGCATATGCCGCCCCTAGGGCCATTCGGGCCGGCTTGTATTGCTGCCGCGGGCCAAGTCAGTGTCCGCTCAACCCGGACGCACATGACAAAATTTACCGATCTAAACCTGAATGCCAAGGTCCTCAAAGCTGTTGTAGAGGCTGGCTACGAATCGCCCACACCTATTCAGGCGGGCGCCATTCCCCCCGCTCTCGAAGGCCGCGACGTCTTGGGCATCGCCCAGACCGGCACCGGCAAGACCGCCAGCTTCACGCTGCCGATGCTGTCGCTGCTCGCCCGGGGCCGCGCTCGTGCGCGGATGCCGCGCAGCCTCGTGCTTTGCCCCACGCGGGAATTGGCCGCACAGGTGGCCGAGAACTTTGACACCTATTCCAAGCACCTCAAGCTCACCAAAGCGCTGCTGATCGGCGGCGTGAGCTTTAAAGAGCAAGACAAGCTGATCGACAAAGGCGTCGACGTGCTGATCGCCACACCGGGCCGCCTGCTCGATCATTTCGAGCGGGGCAAGCTGATCCTCTCGGACGTGAAAGTCATGGTCGTGGACGAAGCCGACCGGATGCTCGACATGGGGTTCATCCCCGATATCGAACGGATCTTCGGCCTCACGCCCTTCACCCGTCAGACGCTGTTCTTCTCGGCCACCATGGCGCCAGAGATTGAGCGGATCACCAACACTTTCCTCAGCAATCCTGAGCGGATCGAAGTGGCGCGTCAGGCCACCACGAGCGAGACGATCGAACAGGGCGTTGTCATGTTCAAAGCCTCGCGCAAGGACCGTGAAGCCACCGAGAAGCGCAAGTTGCTGCGTCTGCTGATCGACGCCGAAGGCGAGAAATGCACCAACGCGATCATCTTCTGCAACCGCAAGATGGACGTGGATACCGTTGCTAAGTCTTTGAAGAAATACGGCTATGACGCCGCCCCGATCCACGGTGATCTGGACCAAAGCCAGCGGACCAAGACGCTCGAAGGCTTCCGCAATGGCGAGCTGCGTTTCCTCGTGGCCTCAGACGTTGCCGCGCGCGGGCTTGATGTGCCGAGCGTGAGCCATGTCTTCAACTTCGACGTGCCCAGCCACGCCGAGGACTACGTTCACCGTATTGGCCGCACCGGCCGTGCGGGCCGCGACGGCAAGGCGATCATGATCTGCCAGCCCCGCGACGACAAGAACTTTGAAGACGTCGAGCGTCTGGTGCAAAAAGAAATTCCGCGCATCGAGAATCCGCTTGGCAACGCCAAACCAGCAGAAGAAGCGTCTGACGCCCCGGCCAAGACCGATGACAAGCCCAAGCGCACCCGGTCGCGCAGCCGCAAGTCGGACAAACCACAGGCCGATAAGCCACAGGCTGAGCAACCGCAGGCCGACGAGCGCCAAACGGATAGGCGCCAAACGGATAAGCCCCAGACGGATAAGCCTCAGACGGACAAGCCCGTTGAGGCCTCCAATGAAGCCAAGCAGCCGCAGGCCGAGGCACCGAAAGATGCCAAAGCCGATGTGACCCCAGAGCGCGACGCCGAAAGCGCGCAGGGCGGGCGCAAATCACAGCGCAGCGGCAACAATGACAAGCCTTCGCGTGGTCGGGGCCGGAATGACAAACGCGGTGGCAACGACAACCGCGTCGTCGGGCTGGGCGATCACACGCCTGACTTTATCGGCCTAAGCTTCCGCGAGCGCATCTGAAACCAGCCCCACGCGGGCATGAATTCGCCGCTGATCCCTGCCGGGATTGGCGGCTTTTTCGTCTGTGCTATGGGAGGAGAAACCTCTCAGATAGGACCATCATGCTGCGCTCTGCTCTCTTCGCCCTCACCCTTGCCCTGACCGCCCTTATCTCTGCCCCTGCCAGCGCCGAGCGCTGCCGGGCCGAGGTCAACGGCGCCGAAGTTGTCGTAGAGGCCGAGAATTTCGCCAATTTCGCCGAGGAAGTCGGCGCCCGCGAACGGCTGATGAATTGGCCCGCGCGGAAATGGAGCAGCCTCTGGGGCGCGCCACCCGCCTGTGACAGCGGGGTGCTGTTTGACTACCTTGCCACCACTGTGCCGCTCGACCAGATCGACGGCTATTGCCTGACCGCCACACCCGAGGATGGGCATTTCCTGATCCCCGGCGCGCGGAACTATCGCGGCTATTGCAAAAAGACCTTTTGCGAACGGGTGAACACCACCAAGGAAGAGACCGTCGAGATCAGCAAGAACATCGCACGATCCGCGGTCGACACCATCAGTCAGCCGGACAACCTACGCGCCGTGGCGCATAAATCCGGGGCCTTCATTTTGACGGGAGGGGCATCTGCACTGAGCGCCAATCTGGCGACTACAGGCACGACGCTGGCCACCGCGCTATCGACCCCCGCCGCCCTTGCGGCCACGGGGGTGAGCGTGGTCGCAGTGGGCGGCGCGGTCTATATGTGCAGCGGTGGGGAGGAGGTCAGCTCAGACGGCTGACCACCACGGTGACTTCGGGTTTCTTGCCGATTTCGTCATAAGACGACTGACGTGCGACCTTTTTCAGACCGTCGTTCAGCTTGTCGTCATCCCGCAGGGTGGCGGCTTTCTGACGGTTCAACCACTGGCTGAGGTCTTGCTCCAGCACATCCACAAGCGGTGCATTGGACCGACCTGTCTCCGGCAAACCCATCAGATCAACCCAAGGCTCGCCCAAGGGCTCATCATCCGCATCCAAAATCATGGTCACGGTGGCATGGCCGTTCAGCGCCATGCGGATACGGTCGCGGATCACACCATCCAGCGCGCCGACTTGAACCGACCCGTCCAGATACATGCGGCCCGTGTCGACATGTTCGACCACCTTGGGCTTGTTGCCCGACAGGTCGATCATCATACCGTTCACGGCCAACACGCCGGTGATGCCCTTGGCATTGGCAATCTTCACATGCTCGCGCAGGTGACGGTGCTCGCCGTGCATGGGGATCAGAACCTGCGGTTTGACGATCGCATGCAGCGTCTCAAGGTCCGGTCGGTTCGCGTGGCCTGACACGTGATAGAGCCCCGAGGAATCATCCACCACATCCACACCCTTTTCAGAGAACTGGTTGATGATGCCGATCACGCCGCGCTCATTGCCCGGGATGGTCTTCGACGAAAAGAGGAACAGATCGCCCTCTTTCAACTCGATGCCCTGATACTTCCCCCGTGCCAGCTGCGCAGAGGCCGCGCGGCGTTCACCTTGGCTACCGGTGACCAGCAGCATCAGGTTCTCGCGCGGGATAGCGCGGGCATTTTCGGGAGAGATGACAGGCGGGAAGTCTGTCATCACACCGGTCTGGATCGAGGCTTCGACCATGCGGTTCATCGCACGGCCCAGCAGAACGATCGACCGCCCTGCCCGTGCGCCCGCCTCTGCCAGCGTTTTGACCCGCGCCACGTTGGAGGCAAAGGTGGTGGCGACGACCATGCCCTCGGCACTGCTGACCAGCTTTTCGATCTCTGGCCCAACGGTCGCTTCTGAGCGGCCGGGATGAGCGGAGAAGACATTGGTACTGTCGCAGATCAGCGCATTGACGCCATCCTTGCAGACCTCGGCCCAAAGTGCGTCGTCAAAGGCTTCGCCGACGCCGGGCGTGCGGTCGATCTTGAAGTCGCCGGAGTGGATCGTGCGCCCCTCGGGCGTGTCGATGACCATGGCCGAGGATTCAGGGATCGAATGCGAGATCGGCAGGAAGCCCACCTTGAACGGGCCTGCAGTGATCTGCTCTGGCCATGCACTTACCGAGGTGACCGCATCTTCGGGGTGGCCGTGTTCAGACATCTTCCGACGGGCGATATTGGCGGTAAAGGCGCGCGCATAGATCGGCGCTTTCAGCACCTCGTAGGAGTGCGCGATGGCGCCGATGTGGTCTTCGTGGGCGTGGGTGATAAAGATCGCTTCGATCTGATCGCGACGCTTCTTCAGCCAAGAGATGTCGGGTAGGATCAGGTCCACGCCCGGCGTACTGTCCATGTCCGGAAAGGCCACACCGATGTCGACGACGATCAGCCGTTCTTTACCGGGTTTGCCGTAACCGTAGACATAGGCGTTCATGCCAATTTCACCCGCCCCACCGAGGGGCAGATAGATAAATCGTTCGCTGCTCATATTATTCAGCTTTGTCCTTATTATAATCGTGGATCACGGTCAGACCGTGCATCGTGAGTTCATCTTGATAATCATCGAACAGGTCGACTGCCTGCTGAAACAGCGGTGCCAGACCCCCCGTGGCAATAACGCGCATGGGTCTCGCACGTTCCGCCCTTATGCGCTCACATATCTCACGAACCAGTCCGACATAACCCCAAAAGACACCGGACTGCATACAGGCCACTGTATTGGTGCCAATCACATGCGGCGGTTTGGAAATATCGACATGCGGCAAGGCGGCGGCGGCGCTATGCAGCGCCTCTAGGCTGAGGTTCACCCCCGGCGCGATCACGCCCCCGATATAGGCCCCATCGTCGGCCACCACGTCAAAGGTCGTGGCAGTGCCGAAGTCCACCACAATCAGGTCACCGCCATAAAGGTCATAGCCTGCCACTGTGTTCACCAAACGGTCGGGCCCGACCTGCGTGCCCGCATCCACGCGCACGTCGATGGGCAACTCGCAGCCCGGTTTGCCCACCACAAGAGGGCGCGTGTGAAAGTAGCGATCCGCCAGAACGCGCAGGTTGAACACCACCCGTGGCACGGTTGAGCTGATGATCATATCGGTGATGTCAGCGTCGATATTTTGCAGCCGCATCAGCGTGTTAAGCCAGACGTAATATTGATCCGCCGTGCGTTTCCATTCGGTCGAGGTGCGCCAAGTGGCGATAAACTCTTCCCCGTCCCAGATAGAGAACACGGTATTGGTATTGCCGCAGTCGATTGCCAGAAGCATGGTGCCTCCCCTCCCCCAGATTTTAGAAAAACACATCCGCTGCGGTGATGGGCACCGCGCCGTCGCGGGTGCGCAGGATCAGATTGCCTGCGCCGTCTACATCTTCGAAAACGCCGGTGATCTCATCGCGCATGGTGCGGGCGGTGATGACCTCTCCGAGCCGCGCGGCATGGGCGAGCCATGCGCTGCGGATTGTGCTGAAACCATAGGTCGTGAACTGCTCTTCGAGACCGGCATATTCCCGCGCAAGCACATCGAGGAAATCCTCGGCGCTCACATTCGCCCCCGCTTCGCGGAGGGTCACCGCAGGCAGGGCGCGGGCTTCCAGCGTGCTCGCCTCCGGTCCATGGGCAAGGTTCACGCCGATGCCGATCGCCAGATGATCGCCCACACTTTCCAGCAGGATACCCGCCACCTTGCCGCCCCGCAAAAGCACATCGTTCGGCCATTTTAGGGCAAAGGCATCCTCGCGCCCGGTCACCGCAACAAAGGCGCGGTAGAGCGCCAGTGATGTCACGAAGGAGCGCAGCGCGGCGACGCCGGGCGGCTCTTTGCGCGGCATCATCAGTGTGGCCGCGAAATTGCCGCGCGGCGTGGTCCAACTGCGGCCCCGGCGGCCCCGCGCGGCAGTCTGCTCCAGTGCGAGAATCCAAGTCGGTGCGGTCAGCTCTTGCTGTAACCGCGCCGCCTCTGAAAGGGTGGAATCGAGCGTGTCATAGACGCGCCGGCCATAGCCTTCCGGCCAGTGGCTCATGCGCTGGTCCGGCCAATCTTGCGCCGCACCGCTCAGTTCACCAGCGACGCCGCAGCCGAGGCGGCCATGCCTTCGACACCGAACATGTTTGCGATCCCGACGATCATGATCACCGCCGACGCCATCAACACCACAGTCAGCACGCCACCGTTCTGATGGTCCAGCGTGTCAGAGCGTTCTTCGCCAAAGTACATGTAGAAAACAATCCGCAGGTAGTAATAAGCGCCGATGACACTGGCGATCACACCCGCCACCGCGAGCCATGCCATATTGGCATCATAAGCCGCGCGCAGCACATAGAACTTGCCAAAGAAACCCAGCATCGGCGGCACGCCCGCGAGGCTGAACAGCAGCACCAGCATGGCAAGGGCACGGCCCGGATTGGTCTTGGCATACATGTTAAGCAGGGTGATATCGGTCACCGGCGCGCCGTCTTTCTGCATCAGCAGGATAAAGGCGAAAGTCCCGAGGTTCATCGTCACATAGATCGCCATATAGACCAGCATCGCCTGCACGCCAAAGGCGGTGCCCGCAGCCAAGCCCATCAGCGCATAGCCCATGTGGGCAATCGACGAAAAGGCCATCAGACGTTTGATATTGGTCTGGCCTATCGCGGCGACAGAACCGAAGAACATCGACAGCACCGACAGCAGCGCCAC
Source organism: Sulfitobacter sp. W002 (assembly GCF_025142135.1). Classification (NCBI taxonomy): domain Bacteria; kingdom Pseudomonadati; phylum Pseudomonadota; class Alphaproteobacteria; order Rhodobacterales; family Roseobacteraceae; genus Sulfitobacter; species Sulfitobacter sp. W002. Next base: position 2,272,259 of record NZ_CP081126.1, read on the forward strand.
GATCTGGCTCCAATCGCTGACGATCTGGCCAAAGGCGTCATGCATGACCCGCGCGAAAAGGCCCATGGCGGCGACTTTTGGTGCCGTGGCAAAGAAGGCCGCGATCGGGGTGGGCGCACCTTCGTATACGTCCGGTGTCCACATGTGGAACGGCACGGCGGAAACTTTGAAGGCAAGGCCCGAAATCAGGAAGACCAGACCAAAGAGCAGACCAAGCGAGGTGCCTCCGGTTTGCGCCGTGGTGATGATGCCCGCGAAAAGCGTGGTCCCGGCATAGCCATAGACGAGCGACGCACCATAGAGCAGCAGCCCCGAGCTAAGCGCGCCGAGCACGAAATACTTGAGGCCCGCCTCAGTGGATTTTACCGAGTCGCGGCGCAGCGAGGCCACGACATAGAGCGCCAGCGATTGCAGTTCCAACCCCATGTAGAGCGCCATCAGGTCGCCTGCGCTGACCATCATCATCATGCCGACAACAGCCAAGGCCACCAGCATCGGATATTCAAACCGCAGCAAACCGCGCAGTTTCATATAGCTTTCGGACATGACCAAGACAGCCGCCGCCGAGAGCAGGATCGCCACTTTGGCAAAGCGCGCAAAGCTGTCGTCGATGAACATGCCATGGAAGGCGATGTTGGTGGTGCCGTCGCCGGACATGGCCACCCAAGCAGCCAGCAGCACCATCACCACCGCGGTCACCCAGACGAGCACCCCGGCGGCCTTGTCTTTCGACGTATAGACCGCGCCAAGAAGGCCAAGCAGGGCAAACCCCGCGAGCACAATCTCGGGCAGAATGATGTTCAGATCAGCGGAAATCATGCGCCAAGTCCTTCTTAATGCGAGGCATCGGCGGTCTGCACAGCGGTGTCAGCCGCCTCCAGCGCCATGTCGTAATTGTCAACGAGAGCAGCCACCGACGGCCCGATCATATCCAGCACCAGTGCCGGGTAGACGCCCAGGATCAGGGTCATCGCCACCAATGGGGCAATGATCCATTTCTCACGCGCGGTCATATCGGTGATCGCCTTGAGGCTTTCCTTGATCAGGTCGCCCATCACCACGCGGCGATAGAGCCAGAGTGCATAGGCCGCCGAGAAGATCACCCCTGTGGTCGCCACAGCCGCCACCCAAGTGTTCACTTGGAAGGTCGCCATCAGCGTCAGGAATTCACCCACGAACCCAGATGTGCCCGGCAGGCCCACGTTCGCCATAGTGAAGAACATGAAGACCAGTGCATAGGCCGGCATCCGGTTCACCAGACCGCCATAGGCGTCGATCTCACGGGTGTGCATACGGTCATAGATCACGCCAACGCTAAGGAAGAGCGCGCCAGAGATGAAGCCGTGGCTAATCATCTGGAAGATCGCACCATCGATGCCTTGCTGGTTGGCAGCAAAGATACCCATGGTCACGAAACCCATATGCGCGACCGAGGAATAGGCGATCAGCTTTTTCATGTCCTGCTGCACCAGCGCCACCAGCGAGGTATAGACGATGGCGATGGCCGACATCCACAAGATCAGCGGCGTCATTACCTCTGCGCCCACGGGGAACATCGGCAGGCTGAACCGCAGGAAGCCGTAGCCGCCCATTTTCAGCAAGATCGCCGCAAGCACGACGGAACCGGCTGTAGGCGCCTGAACGTGGGCGTCGGGCAGCCATGTGTGGACCGGCCACATCGGCATCTTAACTGCAAAGCTGGCAAAGAAGGCGAGGAACATCAGTGTTTGCATGCCGCCGACGACTTGGATGCCCAGAAGCTCAAAGCTTTCGGAACCGAAGTTATGAGTGAGCAGGCTGATCTCGCAGCCGCCGATGCAGGTGGTGCCCGCCTCAGTAAACATTGCCACCATCGCCACCAGCATCAGCACCGAGCCGAGGAAGGTGTAAAGGAAGAACTTGAAGCTCGCGTAGATACGCTCTTTCCCGCCCCAGATGCCGATGATCAGGAACATCGGGATCAGACCCGCTTCGAAGAAGAGGTAGAAGAGCACCAGATCCAGCGCCATGAATACGCCGAGCATCAGCGTCTCCAAGAGCAAGAAGGCGATCATGTATTCCTTGACGCGGTGCTCGACGTTCCAGCTTGCCGCGATGACCAGCGGCATCATGAAGGTCGTGAGCATCACGAAAAGGATCGAGATACCGTCAACGCCAAGACGATACTTGAGCCCCAGCAGCCAGTCGGCCTCATCCACAAACTGGAAGTCGGTGTTGGATGGGTCGAACTCGAACAGCACAAAAAGCGAGATCAGGAAGGTAACCGTCGTGGTGATGAAGGCCAGCCATTTCGCATTGCGCCCGGCGGCGGCATCGTCGCCTCGCAAGAAGACCGCGAGGATCAGTGCTGCGAATGCCGGAATGAATGTGATGATTGAAAGCAGATGCGTATCCATCAGTTCGCTCCTCCGCTCATCGTCATCCATGTCACCAGAACGGCGATGCCTATCACCATGGCGAAGGCATAGGTGAAGATATAGCCCGTCTGTGCCTTACCCGCGAGGCGGGTGAAGAAGGGGATGATCCCCATGGCGACGCCATTGAGCGTGCCGTCGATCACAGTGCCATCGCCGCGTTTCCACAGGAACCGGCCGATCGTTTTGGCGGGACGCACGAAAATCACGTCGTAAACCTCATCAAAGTACCATTTGTTTTTCAGGAACAGGTAAAGCGGGCGTTGGTTTGCCGCCAAACGTCCCGGGACGGTCGGGCTCCAGATATAGAACCACAGGGCCATGACCAGACCGGCCAGCATCGCGATAAACGGCGAGACCTTAACCCAAGTCGGGGCGGCGTGCGCGTCATCCAGCACGTGGTTGTCGGGCGCAAAGTAAAGCGCCCCCTCACCCGGTGCACCGCCAAAGGCTTCGTGATGCGCGCCCGCGTCCTGCTGGCCTTCGACCAAAGCGTCGGCTCCATGATCACCGTCGACCGGGCCAGTGGCACCGTGGTCATCCTCGGCCCCCTCGACATGAGCGTCGCCGCCTTCGGCCATTTCAGCCATCGGGATGCCGTAGAATTTGCCAACCTGATCGGCATGGCCAAAGAAGCTGCCGTACCAAACCATCCCAGCAAAGACCGAGCCGAGCGCCAGAACGCCAAGCGGGATCAGCATGACCATCGGGCTTTCATGCGCATGCTCATGAGTATGCTTGTTGCCCCGCGGCTTGCCAAAGAAGGTCAGGAAGATCAGGCGCCAGCTGTAGAAGCTCGTCATCGCCGCGGCGATCACAAGAAGCCAGAAGCCATACATCGACCCGCCGCCCCAAGCGCTCTCAATAATCGCGTCTTTCGACAGGAAGCCCGCGAAACCGATATGCGTCAGCGGGATGCCAACACCGGTGATCGCCAACGTGCCGATCATCATCGCCCAGAAAGTATAGGGAATTTTCTTACGCAGACCGCCGTAGTTGGTCATGTCTTGCTCGTGGTGCATCGCGTGAATGACCGAGCCCGCGCCCAAGAACAGCATCGCCTTAAAGAAAGCGTGTGTGAACAGGTGGAACATCGCCGCCGAATACATGCCGACGCCAGCCGCCACGAACATATAGCCAAGCTGCGACATGGTCGAATAGGCGATCACACGTTTGATGTCGGTTTGAACAAGGCCGATGGTCGCCGCGACAAAGGCGGTGGTGGCACCGATCACGGTGACGAATGCCATCGCTTCGGGCGCAAATTCCATCACCGGCGACATGCGGCAGACGAGGAAGACCCCCGCGGTCACCATGGTCGCCGCGTGGATCAGCGCCGACACCGGGGTCGGGCCTTCCATCGCGTCGGGGAGCCAAGTGTGCAGGAACAGCTGCGCGGATTTACCCATCGCGCCGAGGAACAGTAGGAAGGCGATCAGGTTCGCTGCGTTCCAATCGTTCCACAGGAAAGTCACCGTTTGCTCAGCCAAATCGGGTGCTGCGGCAAAGATATCGTTAAAGCGGATCGAGTCCGTCAGCATATAGAGGCCGAAGATACCCAGCAGGAAAGCAAAGTCCCCCACCCGGTTGACGACAAAGGCTTTCATCGCCGCAGCATTGGCCGACGGCTTGCGGAAGTAGAAACCGATCAGCAGGTAGGAGGCAACACCGACGCCCTCCCAACCGAAGAACATCTGCACAAGGTTGTCGGCTGTCACCAGCATCAACATCGCGAAGGTAAAGAAGGACAGGTAGGCGAAGAACCTCGGGCGATAGCTTTCGTTATCGCGGAAGTTCTCATCGTGCGCCATGTAGCCGAAGGAATAGAGGTGCACGAGGCTCGAAACTGTGGTGATCACGATCAACATGATCGCAGTCAGACGGTCCATACGGATCGCCCAATCGGTGCTCAGTGTGCCGCTTTCGATAAAGCGCAGGATCTGGATTTGCTCGGTCGGGCCGTCCAGCGTCAGGAAGACCACCCAAGACAGGAAGGCGGCAAGGAACAGCAGCCCGGTGGCGACCCACTGGGCGGCCTTCTCACCAATGATCTTCCAGCCGAAACCGCAGAGGATGGCACCCACCAGCGGGGCGAATAGGATCGTGGTTTCCATTGCCTCAGCCCTTCATCACGTTGACATCTTCCACCGCGATCGAGCCACGGTTGCGGAAGAAACAGACCAAAATGGCGAGGCCGATGGCGGCCTCGGCGGCAGCGACGGTGAGCACGAAAAGCGTGAAGACCTGCCCCGTCAGATCACCAAGGAAGCTGGAAAAGGCGACGAGGTTGATGTTCACCGCGAGTAGCATCAATTCAATGCTCATCAGCAGAATGATCACGTTCTTGCGGTTCAGGAATAGCCCGAAGATGCCGATGACAAACAGCGTCGCCGCCACTGTCAGGTAATGCTCAAGTCCGATCATGTCGTCCCTTACGTTCCCGCCCTTTGATGGGCTTTGGTCGCGCCCCATTTGATGGGGCTTTTAGTATCACTTTGCCCCGGCTGCCACCGGGATTGCTGAGGCTTTAGCCGATAAAGCTGCGGCCACCGAAAAACACGACGATCAACACCACGACCAGTACCACGATTGTTGTTCTCGACATTTCGACGTCCCTTTTCTCTTTGGTTCAGTCGTTTTCATTCAAAGAAAACGACTACGGAATTTTCAAAAAATTCCGGTGTTTACAGGCCCTGCCCAGACTTCACGTCGCGCAGTTCCATCGCCTTGGCCGGGTCGCGCATCATCTGCGCCACCACGTCTTGGCGTTTCACGTCCTTGCGGTGCCGCAGTGTCAGCACGATCGCCCCGATCATCGCCACCAGCAGGATCAGGCCCGCCAGTTGGAACAGCAGGAAGTAACGGTCATAGAGCAGCAGGCCGAGGGCTTCGGTGTTGAACCGCGCGGGATCAATTGCATTGGCCCGCAGGCTCTCTGCCGCCGCGCTCTGCTCCCATGCGCCGAAGGCCATGACGAATTGCATCAAAATCACCAGCCCGATCAGCAGCGCCAGCGGCATGTAGCGCGCCATCTCGGCCTTGAGCTCGGCGAAGTCCACGTCGAGCATCATGACAACGAAGAGGAACAGCACCGCCACCGCGCCGACGTAGACGATGACCAGCAGCATCGCCACGAACTCCGCCCCCAGCAGCACGAAAAGCCCCGCCGCCGAGAGGAAGGACAGGATCAGCCAGAGCACCGAATGCACCGGGTTGCGGCTGATCACCGTGAACAGTCCGCCGGTGATGACGCTGATCGCGAAGAGGTAAAATGAAAAGACCGTCATGCGCCGTCTTCCTTCTTGGTATCTTTTTCTTCGTCAAGAACCGACTGCGCCAGTTCCAGCGCCCGGGTCATCGCCGGCAGCCCGGCAAAGACCGACATCTGGCTAATCGTCTCGACGATATGTTGTTTGGTGGCGCCCGCCTCCCGTGCGTGGCGCACGGTTTGGCGGAGGGCCATATCATTCTGCGCGCCCTGCATGGTTAGCCCCGCGAGCGTAAGCAGCAGCCGCGTCCGCGCGTCCAGCCCGCCCTTGTTCACCGTGTCACCGAACCAAAAGTCCATCATGTCCTTCGGCATCGTGCCCATCATCGCCTCGAACCCTTTGGGCGAAAAAGCATCCATCGCTGGAAAGGCTTTCGCCATTTCCTGCGCCTGCTTCATCATCGCATCAAAAGGGTTCTTGGGATCACTCATCGGTAAGGTGCGTCCATCTCAAGGTTGCGGGCAATCTCGGCTTCCCAGCGTTCGCCGTTATCCAAAAGCTTGGCCTTGTCGTAATACAGCTCTTCGCGGGTCTCGGTCGAGAATTCGAAGTTCGGCCCTTCGACAATCGCGTCCACCGGGCAGGCTTCTTGGCAGAAACCGCAGTAGATGCATTTGGTCATGTCGATGTCATAGCGCGTGGTGCGGCGGCTGCCGTCCTCGCGTGCTTCGGCGTCGATGGTGATCGCCTGCGCGGGGCAGATCGCCTCGCAGAGTTTGCACGCGATGCAACGCTCTTCGCCATTGGGATAACGGCGCAGCGCGTGTTCGCCGCGGAAACGGGGCGACAGAGGCCCCTTTTCATGCGGGTAGTTCAGCGTCGTTTTCGGCGCAAAGAAATAGCGCATCCCCAGCATGAACGCCTTGGCGTAGTCTGCCAGCAGGAAATATTTCGCGGCGCGGGTGTAGTCAGTCGTCGCCATATCAGCCCCCTACGGTCCAGCGGGCGTAGATGCCCCAGAACCAATCGAATTTTGCAGCGAATGCCACGAAGACCACCCAGAACAGCGAGAACGGCAGGAAGACTTTCCAACCCAGCCGCATCAGCTGGTCATAGCGGTAGCGCGGCGTGATTGCCTTCACCATGGCGAACATGAAGAAGACCATCAGCATCTTGATGAACATCCAGAAGAAGCCATCGGGCAGGAACGGCACCGGAGACAACCAGCCGCCGAAGAACATCAGCGACACCAGCGCGCACATCAGCACCACGGCCACCAATTCGCCGATCATAAAGAGCAGGAAGGGCGTGGAGGAATATTCCACCTGATAGCCCGCCACCAGTTCCGATTCCGCTTCTGGCAGGTCGAAGGGCGGGCGGTTGGTTTCCGCCAGCGCCGAGATGAAGAACAAGATCAACATCGGGAAGTGCGGCAGGAAGTACCAGTTGAACAGACCCCAGTCGCCATCCTGCGCTGCTACGATGGACGTGAAGTTCATCGAACCGGTCGAGAGGATCACGCCGATGATGATCAGGCCGATCGACACTTCGTAAGAAATCATCTGTGCGGCAGAACGCAGCGAACCAAGGAAGGGGTATTTCGAGTTCGACGCCCAACCGCCCATGATCACGCCGTAAACCTCAAGCGAGGAGACGGCGAAGACATAGAGGATCGCCACGTTGATGTCCGACAGGATCCAGCCTTCGTTGAAAGGGATCACCGCCCAAGCAATCATCGCCATGACAAAAGAAATCATCGGCGCGAGGAAGAAGACCCCCTTGTCAGCGCCCGCAGGGACCACCACTTCTTTAACGATATATTTAAGAAAGTCGGCAAAACTCTGCAGCAGGCCGAAGACGCCCACAACGTTCGGGCCGCGGCGCATCATCACGGCGGCCCAGATCTTGCGGTCGGCATACATGAGGAAGGCCAGCGCTAGCAAAAGCGGCACAACCAGCAGCAAAACCTGCCCAACCGTCAGCAGGGCAATGCCAAGCCCGGTCGTGTAAAAGAAATCAGCCATAAGTCCTCACACCGTCGGAATGCCGCGTTCCGCGCATTGAAACGCGGTCACTTCGGCATCAATTGTCTTCAAGCCTTTCGGCAGGCTCGGCGAGATTGTGTAAACAGCATCTGCCCGCCATATGCCACCCTCTTCGGTGACATTTGTCCGCACATGTCGCGCAAAACCGTAGCCCCGGATCAGCGTATACTGCGCTGCAGCACATTCGGCGTAATCCGACACGTCTTGGTTCGATAACGCCTTGGTCATCGCCACGTTGAACTGCACCAAATCGCCATCCAAAAGCTGGGTCTCCACCCCCCTGTAGTCGGGGATGAAATCCTCGGCTACCGGCACCTGCGGTTCGCAGGCGGCCAGCAGCATCAAGGGGGCCAGCAGCATGGCTCTCACTCCGCCGCCATCGGCTCGGCCCGGCGCGCGGCGGCCAGAGCCGAAAGTTCGGCCATCAACTGGCTGGCCCGTGCGATCGGATTGGAGAGATAGAAGTCGCGTACCGTCGGCGCGAAAGAGGCATCGCCCAGCTTACCGGCAGGCAGCGCGGTCCATTCGTTTTCCGGCACCTCATCCACATTCGCCAAATGCGGTACGGCCTCGGTCAGCTTGCGGCGCAACTGCGCGATGGAATCATAGCCCAACTGCGCGCCCAGCTCAGCCGAAAGCGCCCGGAGAATCGCCCAGTTTTCTTTGGCCTGACCCGGCGCAAATCCGGCACGCTGCGCCAATTGCGGACGGCCTTCGGTGTTGACGAACAGACCCGGCTCTTCGGTATAGGCGGCACCCGGCAGAATGATGTCGGCACGGTGCGCGCCGCGGTCGCCATGGCTGCCTTGGTAGATCACGAAGGGCCCAGCACCGATTTCAACTTCATCCGCGCCGAGGTTATAGATCACCTCTGCCGCGTTCACGTCGTCCATGCCGTTTTCGGCTGTGGCACCAATATCCATCGCACCCACACGCGCGGCGGCGGTGTGCAGGATCATCAGCTTGCTCTTGGTCTTTTCGGCCAGTTCCATCGCCTTCGCCAGCACGGCTTCGCCATCGGCTTCGCGCAGCGCGCCTTGGCCGACAACGATCACCGAAGGCTGCTCTAGCACTTCGTCGAAATCACTGCCCATCAGCTTGTCGAGGGTCGCGCGGTCGTTGCCCAGATGGTGATGCGGGTAGGTCAGATCAGCGGCTTCGCCGATCAAGCCAACTTCTGCCCCATTGCTCCACGCTTTGCGGATGCGCGCGTTCAGCACTGGCGCTTCAACCGCTGGGTTACAGCCGATCAGTTGGATCATCTTGGCGCCGTCCAGATCTTCGATCCGCGCGTTGCCGACATAGCCGAAACGGTTGCCCGCAGGCAGCTTCGCACCATCGGTACGGCATTCGACGACACCGCCCTGCCCTTCGATCAATTGCTTCAGCGCAAAGGCGGCTTCGACCGAAGACAAATCACCGACGAGACCGGCAAGCTTCTTGCCCTTCATCGCAGCGGCTGCGGCATTCAGCGCCTCAGGCCAGCTGGCTTTGCGCAGCTTGCCATTCTCGCGGATATAAGGCGTGTCCAGACGCTGGCGGCGCAGACCGTCCCAAACAAAGCGCGTCTTGTCGGAAATCCACTCTTCGTTAACACCGTCATGGTTGCGCGGCAGGAACCGCATCACTTCGCGGCCTTTGGTATCCACACGAATGTTGGAGCCAAGCGCATCCATCACGTCGATGCTCTCGGTCTTGCTCAACTCCCACGGACGCGCGGTGAAGGCGTAGGGCTTGGAAACCAACGCACCGACCGGGCAGAGATCAATGATATTGCCCGAAAGATTGCTGTCGATCAGCGAGCCGAGATAGGTCGTGATCTCGGCATCCTCGCCACGGCCGGTCTGGCCCATCACATGCTGCCCCGCGACCTCAGTCGTGAAGCGCACGCAGCGGGTGCAGGAAATGCAGCGAGTCATGTGAGTCTCAACGAGCGGACCGAGATCGAGATCCTCGGTAGCCCGCTTCGGCTCGCGGTAGCGCGAGAAATCGACGCCGTAGGCCATTGCCTGATCTTGAAGATCGCACTCACCGCCCTGATCGCAGATCGGGCAATCCAGCGGGTGGTTGATGAGCAGGAACTCCATCACCCCTTCGCGGGCCTTCTTGACCATGGGCGAGTTGGTTTTCACGACCGGCGGCTGGCCTTCCGGCCCGGGGCGCAGGTCGCGCACCTGCATGGCGCAGGAGGCGGCGGGCTTGGGCGGCCCGCCGACGACTTCCACAAGACACATCCGGCAGTTACCGGCGATCGACAGACGCTCGTGGTAACAGAAGCGCGGCACCTCGATGCCAACCTGCTCGCAGGCCTGAATGAGCGTCATCGCCCCTTCGACTTCGACTTCCTTACCGTCGATGATGATCTTGCGGATATCGCTCATAAGCTCACTTTGCCTTCAGTAACGAACCGATCCGGCTCGATTTTTGAATCTCTTCGCGTCCAAGCGCACAATAGCTTTGCGGGTCCGAAGTATCGACCCCCTTGGCCTTGAAAAACGCGGCGCCCCGCGCTCTCATGCGCGCTTTTTCAGCGTCACTATCAATATAGGCGTCGATCTCGGCGTCGGAGTAGCCCAGATCGCCTGCCTTGCCCTTCAAGTCCCATGCCATCTTGACCGCGCGCAGCATCCGCGCGCTGATGTCGGGGCAGTTTTTCCGGATGATGTCGGCAACGCCCATATCCAAAAGCGCGTCGTCGATCGCGGCCACTTCGCGCAGCGGCGGTTTGGCGGCTGCCGGTGTCACGGTGGCGGCGGTCAGGCTCAGGCCCATCACGGCGATCATCAGGGTGCGCATATCAATTCTCCTTCATGCAGCGGGCCGGAACGGCCCGTCTGACAGATGGAGATTGGGGGCCATGATATTCAATATCACCGCTCCTTTGGGCCGCAGCCCCGCGATATGTCGCCGATGCGATCACTGGGGGCAGCGCCCCTGAAACGTCAGCGCGCCGCCATCCATCCGCAGCGTGCCCGTCGGCGCATCGGGGCCAAAGGTCCAGTCGATGTCTGAACTGCCGTAGTTGCCGACGCAGTATTTCACCGCCTCATAGCGCGCCGCTGCGCGGGCGCCGTCGATGGATTTCCCAGCATCCTTGACCGTCACCTGAAATACGTCGCGCTGGCCATCCACCTTGCTCAGTTTGGTGCTGAAATACTGCCCGTCAAAGGCAACACGCTCACCATCATTGGCACAGCCTGCCAGCAGGGCGCTGACCGTCAAAACCGTCAAAGCATATTTCATAGACCTACTCCGCTGCGCCATGGGCCCGGCTCTGCCGACCGCCCCCGCGCCTATTGTGGACGGACGCGCCTGACACGCGCCCGCTATCGCCGCTCCTGCGTCACGCGTCAAGCCGCTGAGGCCCGCCGCCGCGCAGGGTTTCACTCCGCCGCGACCGCGCTGACGCGGCCCGTGCGCTTGTGTTTGATCCGATCTTCGATCTCATCGCGGAAGTGGCGAATCAGACCTTGGATCGGCCAAGCCGCCGCATCGCCAAGCGCGCAGATCGTGTGGCCTTCGACCTGTTTGGTCACGTCGAGCAGCATGTCGATCTCTTCCGGCTCGGCATCGCCCGAGACCAGACGGTCCATCACTCGCATCATCCAACCGGTGCCTTCGCGGCAGGGCGTGCACTGGCCGCAGCTTTCGTGCTTGTAGAACTTCGACAGCCGCCAGATCGCTTTGATCACGTCGGTGGAGTTGTCCATCACGATTACCGCCGCGGTGCCGAGGCCCGAGCGCTGCTCGCGCAGGTAGTCGAAATCCATGATCGCGTCGCGCATGTCTTTGCCGGGGATCAGCGGCACCGAGGAGCCGCCGGGGATCACCGCCTTGAGGTTGTCCCAGCCGCCGCGAATGCCGCCGCAATGGGTCTCGATCAGCTCCTCAAAGGAGATCGACATCGCCTCTTCGACGACGCAGGGGTTGTTGACGTGACCGGAGATCGCAAAGAGCTTGGTGCCCGCGTTATTGGCGCGGCCAAAGCCCGCGAACCACTCTGGCCCACGGCGCAGGATCGTCGGCACCACGGCGATGGATTCGACGTTGTTCACCGTGGTCGGGCAGCCATAAAGGCCCGCGCCCGCCGGGAACGGCGGTTTCATCCGCGGCATGCCCTTCTTGCCTTCGAGGCTTTCCAGCAGTGCGGTTTCTTCGCCGCAGATATAGGCCCCTGCCCCGTGGTGCAGGTAAATGTCGAAATCCCAGCCCGATTTGCTGGCGTTCTTGCCCACCAGACCGGCCTCATAGGCTTCATCAATCGCGGCCTGCAGGGCTTCGCGCTCGCGGATATACTCGCCGCGCAGGTAGATATAGCAGGTATGCGCGTTCATCGCGAAAGAGGCGATCAGGCAGCCTTCGATCAGCGTATGCGGATCGTGGCGCATGATCTCGCGGTCTTTGCAGGTGCCCGGCTCGGATTCGTCGGCGTTGACCACAAGATAGGCCGGGCGGCCATCGCTTTCCTTCGGCATGAAGGACCACTTGAGCCCCGTGGGGAAGCCCGCCCCACCCCGGCCCCGCAGGCCAGAGGCTTTCATCTGGTCGACGATCCAATCGCGGCCCTTTTGAATGATCCCGGCGGTGCCATCCCAATGGCCGCGCGCCTGCGCGCCTTTCAGGGTGCGGTCATGCATGCCGTAGATGTTTGTAAAAATGCGGTCTTTGTCCTGAAGCATGATGCCTACCTTTGGTTCTCACGGCTGGCCCGGCGGGCCTGCCACATTTGATATATCACGACCATCGCCCAGAAAAGCGCGGCCAGTGCAGCAAAATCGAAGAGCAGCGCATAGCGCCCCGGCAGGCCAAGCGCCGGGCCAGCCCATTGCATGGCCAGCCACAAACACATGGTCACGGCAATGACCAGCCCTGCGGTGCGGCCCTTACGGGCAAGCGCTCTGTCTTCGGCTTCGCTCATGTCTCTCTCTTACCCCGTCAACCTTTCGCCTTGCCGTCATTGGCAAAGGCTTTGGCTTGACCGATCCAATCATCGCGCCGGATGCGGCCCTTGAACCGCAGGCGGGAATCGACCCAGTCGATCTCATCCCCCTGAAGGGCTGCGATCTGATCGAAATGGAAGATGCCCAGCTCATTCAGGGTCTGTTCCAACTTCGGCCCGATGCCGCCAATCCGCTTAAGGTCATCTGCCCCGCCCGCACGCGGCGCGTCGAGCAGCGCGGGTTTGCCATCGGTAGAATGGCTATCGGTCGCGGGCACTGGTGCAGGCTCGGCCTTAGGAGGTTCGGCGGGCGCTTCGACGACCTCTTGCGGGGTCTTCACAACAGCGGGCGCTTCTTCGGCCTCGATGACCTGTTCTGGTGCGGCTTCAACGGCAGCGGTATCGGCCACGGGCACTGTCGGCTCCTGAGGCGGTGTTTCCTTGGAAGGCGCGGAAGGGGTTTCGACGGCCTCCTTCGGGGGCGTCACTACAGCAGCCGCTTCTTCCGCCTTGGCGACCTGTTCCGGTGCCGCCTCAACGGCAGCAGTATCGGCCAAGGGCGCTGTCGGCTCCTGTGGCGGTGTTTCTTCAGCGGGTTCAACCGGCGCGCTTGCCTTGCGCGCCGCTCCGATCCCGGCGTCCCCTGCGGGGATTGAACCCACCGCGGAAGAAACGCTTCCCGATGCCGTCGAAGCCCCTGCGACCGATGCAGCCGCCGCACTGCGCGTGCTGTCTTGGGGGGCAGCGGCGGGTACGTCTTTGCACAGCAGGGTCAGCGCCAGATAGCCCACGATCAGCGCCACCAGCACACCGGCCACGATCGACATCAACAGCCCCCAAATGCCAAAGGCCAGCAATAGGAATGCCACCAGCAAACCGGCACCGGCACCCAGCCACCAACAGCGCTTGGTGCAGGCCTCTCGTTCCGAAATATCCGTCATGACTGTCCTTCTCTCCCTTAATGCGGGCGATGCGGCTTATGGCTTTGCGGGGTGGTAATGGTGCCGTCCTTGGCCCGTTGTGAAATCTCCGTCTTTAGTCTTTGGCGAGGCGCGCGGCCTGCTCTACCCAATTGTCGCGGCTGACGCGGCCTTTGAACCCTTCGAGGTTCTGATCGACCCAAGCGACCTCTTCTGGGCCCCACTGGGCGATCTGGTCAAAGTGGTAAAAGCCCATGCCGTTCAGCATCTGCTCCAGCTTCGGGCCGACGCCTTTGATCTTTTTCAGGTCGTCCGCACCACCCTCGCGGGGGGCGTCCAACTGAGCGGGCTTTTGGCCGGGCGTCGCGGGGGCGCTGGTTTCGGCCTTGGCCGCATCGGCGCTCTCACCCTTGGGGTCACGTTTGGAGCGCGGCTTGCTCTTTGACGTGGCTTCGGCTTCTTGTTCGGTCACGCCGGTTTTGTCGGTGGCTTCGCCCTCGGCAGGACGCGGCTCTTCGGCTTCGACCTCTTCGACCGTCTCAGGCTGCGGCGCCTCGGGCTGGTTTTGCCACGGGGTCAGCAGCGGCACTTCGGTGCCGTCGATGCGTTTGACGGTATCACCGATGTCCACCGCAGCCTGCGCGCTGGCATTGTATTGCGTGCGCCCGCTTTCGTGGTCCGTGAGGCTGGTCAACCCGCCCAAAGGCTCAGAGGCATAGCGCCCGTTCTGCGGGCCGGGTACCGGCACGCGCCCATCACTCAACTCATCAAGGATTTCATTGAGCCGCGCGGTGGTCAGGTCTTCGTAATAGTCTTTTCCGATCTGGGCCATCGGCGCGTTGGAGCACGCGCCAAGGCATTCGACTTCTTCCCACGAAAAACGCCCATCCGCCGACAACTCATGCGGTTTGGCGGCGATACGTTCTTTGCAGACGGCGACCAAATCCTCGGCGCCGCAGATCATGCAGGATGTCGTGCCGCAAACTTGGATATGTGCCACGGAACCAACAGGTTGCAGCTGAAACATGAAGTAGAATGTCGCCACTTCCAGCCCGCGGATATAGGCCATGCCCAGCATTTCCGAGACATGTTCAATCGCCGCACGGGTCAGCCAACCCTCTTGCTCCTGCGCGCGCCACAGCAGTGGAATGATCGCGCTGGCCTGACGGCCCTCGGGGTATTTGGTGATCTGCGCTTCGGCCCATTCTTGGTTGGCGGGCGTGAAGGCAAAACTGTCGGGCTGGTCAGGGTGTAGACGGCGGAGCATTAGTTCGAACCTATGGTCAGGCGGAGGCCAAAAGCGCCTCCGGCGTAAATTTCTTCAAAATGGAGCGATGCGGCCTGCATCACCGGTCGATCTCTCCAAAGACGACGTCCATGGTGCCGATGATCGCGGCCACATCGGCCAGCTGGTGGCCGCTGGCCACATGGTCCATCGCCTGCAGGTGCAAGAAGCCCGGCGCGCGGATCTTAGAGCGGTAGGGTTTGTTGGAGCCATCGGCCACAAGGTAAACGCCAAACTCGCCCTTCGGCGCTTCGACCGCGCAATACACTTCGCCCTCGGGCACGTGGAAACCTTCGGTGTAAAGCTTGAAGTGATGGATCAGGCTTTCCATGTCGGTCTTCATCGCGGTGCGCGATGGCGGGGTGATCTTGCCACGGGCGAGGATATCGCCCTGCCCTTCGGGAGCGCGCAGCTTTTCGATCGCCTGCTGGATAATGTAGGTCGACTGGCGCATCTCTTCCATGCGGCAAAGGTAGCGGTCGAAACAGTCGCCGTTCTTGCCCACGGGGATTTGAAAGTCGAATTCGTCATAGCATTCATAGGGTTGCGAACGCCGCAGATCCCACGCCAGCCCCGAGCCGCGCACCATGACGCCGCTAAAGCCGTAATCGAGAATTTCCTGCTCGGAGACGATGCCTATGTCGACGTTCCGCTGTTTAAAGATCCGGTTCTCGGTCAGCAGCTCGTCGATATCGACCATGAATTTGGTCAGGAATTGCGCGCACCATGTTTCGATATCGTCCAGCAGCGCTGGCGGCAGGTCTTGGTGGACACCACCGGGACGGAAGTAGGCCGCGTGCAAACGCGCGCCACAGGCCCGCTCGTAAAAGATCATCAGGCTTTCGCGCTCTTCAAAACCCCAGAGCGGCGGGGTCAGCGCGCCCACGTCAAGCGCCTGCGTGGTGATGTTGAGAAGGTGGTTCAGGATGCGGCCAATTTCGCAGAACAGCACCCGGATCAGTGAAGCACGGCGCGGCACCACGGTGCCGGTCAGCTTTTCAATCGCCAGACACCACGCATGCTCTTGGTTCATCGGGGCCACGTAATCAAGCCGGTCGAAATACGGCAGGTTCTGCAGGTAAGTACGGCTTTCCATCAGCTTTTCGGTGCCACGGTGCAGCAGGCCGATATGCGGGTCGCACCGTTCTACAACCTCGCCGTCAAGCTCAAGCACCAGACGCAAAACACCGTGTGCGGCAGGGTGTTGCGGGCCGAAGTTGATGTTGAAGTTGCGGATCTTCTGCTCGCCGGACTCAAAGTCGGTCGACCCGTCGTCAAAGGCTTTTGTGCGAATGTCGCCGTCCATTACCGTTTCTCCAGTTCTTGCAGCTTCATGCCCATCCACCACAGCAGGGCGATCGTGCCCAGCGGGATCAGACAGGCCGCGGCCCAGTATTTATTGATGCCAAAGAACGGCAGCAGCTTGACCATCGGAATGGCCGTCAGCGCCGAGAGGATCAGCCAGCCCAGCCCGCCCATTACTTCGCGTCCTTGCTCACATGGCCATCAGGCGCAGATTTGTCGTCACCGGGCAGGATGTAATCGGCCCCTTCCCAAGGCGACATGAAATCGAACTGGCGGTATTCCTGCACAAGGCTCACCGGTTCATAGACCACGCGCTTGGCGGCTTCGTCATAGCGCACTTCGGTATAGCCCGTCGTCGGGAAGTCCTTGCGCAGCGGATGGCCGCGGAAACCATAGTCGGTCAGGATGCGGCGCAGGTCCGGGTGGCCGGAAAACAGGATGCCGAACATGTCGAAAACTTCACGCTCGAACCAATCGGCACTGGGGTGCACACCGGTGATCGACGGCACCATATCCTTTTCACGCGCGGTGGCACGCAGGCGGATGCGGTGGTTTTGGTACATCGACAGGAAGTGGTACACCACGTCGAACCGTTTCGCACGGCCGGGATAGTCCACCGCCGTGATATCGACCAAGGTCGAGAAACGGCAGGTCGGGTCGCCCTTGAGGAACTCAACAAGGCCCGCGATATTCGCCAGCGCCACGGACATGTTCAACTCACCCTTGGTGACATCCCATCCGAGCACGCAATCGGGCCGCTTGGCTTCGATATAGGCCCCAAGTTCCTGCAGTTGTTCGCTCATCGCAAATCTTCCTTCCACGCGCCGATCAACGCCATCTCACTGTCCTGCGCCTGTGGCGCATCGTCCTTTTGCCTGCCCCGATCCGGCGCAAACCCTTGTCTTAGCGCACAATCGTCCCGGTGCGGCGGATTTTACGCTGCAACTGGAGGATACCATACAGCAGCGCCTCCGCCGTCGGCGGGCAGCCGGGCACATAGACGTCAACCGGCACGATCCGGTCACAGCCGCGCACGACCGAGTAACTGTAGTGGTAGTACCCGCCGCCATTGGCACAGGACCCCATTGAGATCACATAGCGCGGCTCTGGCATCTGGTCGTAGACCTTGCGCAGCGCCGGGGCCATTTTGTTGGTCAGCGTCCCCGCGACGATCATCAGGTCCGATTGGCGCGGAGAGGCGCGCGGCGCTGTGCCGAAACGCTCAAGGTCGTAGCGCGGCATGGAGCTGTGCATCATCTCAACCGCGCAGCAGGCCAGACCAAAGGTCATCCAGTGCAAGCTGCCGGTGCGCGCCCAATTGATGATGTCTTCGGTCGAGGTCAGCAGGAAACCCTTGTCCTGCAACTCGGCATTCAGGCTCTGGGTCGCAAATTCCGGGTCAGGCCCCGCACCGTATTGACCGTAGGCCGCTGGCGCAGAAGCACCGGATTTCACCCGCGGGCTTTGGTGGCCATCGCCCATCACCGGGGTGACCAGCGCGTCATCATTTACTGCCATTCCAGCGCTCCCTTCTTCCATTCATAGGCGAAGCCAGCCGTCAGCACGCCCAAGAACACCATCATCGACCAAAAGCCCACCATGCTCACCTCTTTAAAGGCCACGGCCCAAGGGAAGAGGAAGGCGATTTCGAGATCGAAGATGATGAAGAGGATCGACACCAGATAGAAACGCACGTCAAACTTCATCCGCGCGTCGTCAAAAGCGTTGAACCCGCATTCATAGGCCGAGACCTTTTCCGGGTCAGGATTGCGCACGGCCACGACCACAGCGGCGAGGATCAGCACGAGGCCAAGGCCAATCGCCACGGCCAGAAAAACGA
The DNA here is from genome assembly GCF_025142135.1 of Sulfitobacter sp. W002. Lineage (NCBI taxonomy): Bacteria > Pseudomonadati > Pseudomonadota > Alphaproteobacteria > Rhodobacterales > Roseobacteraceae > Sulfitobacter > Sulfitobacter sp. W002. The sequence goes on from NZ_CP081126.1 coordinate 2,290,216, forward strand.
GGATGGGCAGGTATTCCCGCAGCATGTCGTCCAAGGGGATGCTCCTTTCGCGGTGCGCGGCATGAGGCAAAGGCCAAAAGCCCGCGCAGACAAACTTGGAACGGGTTTAACTCTGCCCGTGGGTAGGGTCAACGGGCCAAGCCCGGTTAATGCCGCCCACGGACCCCCAATAGAGCCATTTCGCCAAAGCCTTGAGCTAGACCACCCAAGCGGCTTTGCGCTTGTCGAAGAACGCACTGATTCCTTCAGCGGCTTCTTCTGTTTCCCAACGCGCCGCGAGCGCGTCGATGGACATTTTCACCGCCTCGGGCGTGGCGATTCCGCCCAAGTCTTGCGCCAGCTTCTTGGCCGCGGCCACCGCCCCCGGCGCGCAGAAGAGATAGGGCACGACTTCGGCCTCGACCGCCGCGTCGAGTTCGTCGGCCGGAACGGCACGGGCCAGCAGCCCCAGATCGACAGCTTCCGCCGCGCCAAAAAGCCGCGCCGACATGAAGACGCGGCGCGCGCGCCCCTCGCCCATCCGCGCCAGAACGTATGGCCCGATGGTCGCCGGGATGATGCCCAGCCGGGCCTCGGTGAACCCCATCTTGAGCGTATCGACCCCCACGGCCACGTCACAAACCGAAGCCATGCCGACCCCGCCGCCAAAGGCATTGCCCTGCACCTTGCCGATCACCGGCTTCGGCAGCGCATTCAGCGCGCCCAGCATCGTCGCCAGTTTGCCCGCCTCGGCTGAGCGTGTCTCGGCATCCATATCCGCCTGATCGCGCATCCAGCCCAGATCGCCACCCGCGCAAAAGGATTTGCCCGCCCCGGTCAGCACCACCACACGCACCGCATCGTCGGCGGCCAGTTTGCCCGCCGCATCCGTCAGGTCCGCCAACATCTGCGCGGACATCGCGTTGTGTTTTTCAGGACGGTTCAGGGTCAGCGTCGCCACCCCGCGCGCGTCGGTTTCGATCGTCAAAGTCTCGTACATGTCAGCCTCGCATTGCCCGCGCCATTTCGGCGGCTTCCAGCACCACCGCCTGATCGACGCCAGTGTCATAGCCAAGCGCCGTCAGATGTTCGTTCACTGCCTCGGTGGCGACATTGCCCGCCGCGCCGGGCGCATAGGGGCAACCGCCCAAACCGCCCACCGCCGCGTCAAAGACCCGCAGCCCCATCGACAGCGAGGCGTCGATATTGGCCATCGCCCGCCCGTGCGTGTCATGGTAGTGCCCCGCCAGCCGCCCTGCCGGCACCACGTCGCGCACCGAAAGCAGCATCCGCGCGATACTGTCGGGCGTGCCCGCGCCGATGGTGTCGCCCAAGGAAATCTCATAACAGCCCATCGCAAAGAGCCTGTCGGCCACCCGCGCCACCGCGCCGGGGTCGACCTTGCCGTCATAGGGGCATTCCACCACGCAGGAGACATAGCCCCGCACAGGCATGTCCACATGCCGCGCCTCTTCAAGGATCGGGGCAAACCGCTCAAACGCTTCGTCGATGCTGGCGTTAATGTTCTTCTGGCTGAAACCTTCCGAGGCCGAGGCGAAGATGGCGATCTCATCCGCCTTTGCGGCCAGCGCATCCTCATAGCCGCGCATGTTCGGCGTCAGCGCGGCATAGCGCACGCCCTCGGCCCGTGTGATCCCCGCCAGCACCTCGCCCGACCCGGCCATCTGCGGCACCCATTTCGGGCTGACGAAACTGGCGCATTCGATGCGGGCAAAGCCTGCGGCGCCCAGCTTGTCCACCAGCGCGACCTTTTCGGCCACGGGAATCTCGCGTTTTTCGTTCTGCAGACCGTCCCGCGGGCCGACCTCGAAAATCTCACATGGTCCAAGGCTCATTGGCCGCTCTCCTTCCCTGAATGGGCCACGGTCACTCAATCGGCCATGGCGCGTAGAAATCCTCCTCGTAAAGCTTTGCCCCATCGGGCAAGGCCTGTGAGAAGCTGTCACGTTCCGTGATCCGTTCATACCACGCCGCGACCGAGGGGTGGTCATCCAATTTCACGAAATGCCGCGCCATATAGACTGCTTGGCCCACCGAGATATCGGCGGCCGAAAAGCCAGAGGTCAACAAGTAGTCGCGGTTCTCCAGCGGTGTCGAGAGCCGCGCCTCCAGCGCATCATAGCATTTCCCGATCCGCGCGGCTTCGAGCTTCATCACGATGGGGCTGCGCATGGAATCGTCGCGCAGGGCGATGTGCTGCTGGGTTAGCGCCGCGGTGTGCTGGCTGACGGTTTCCGCAAAATGCACCCAGACCAGCCAAGCCATCCGGTCAGGGCTGCCGACAGAACGGCCCATGCGGTCGGGGCTGTAGCGTTCGCAGAGGTACTGCGTGATCGCGCCGGTCTCGAACATGCGCTCGCCATCGATCTCCAGCGCCGGAACCCGCCCCGCGGGCGAGAGGATCAGATATTCCGGGTCGCGCAAACTGCGGTCGAAGGCATGAACCTTGACCTGAAACTCCACGTCGTCGAGTTCGTGCAGCAGCCAGAGTGTGCGCATCGAGCGGGTCTGGGGGCAGTGGTGCAGCGTAATCATGCGTCTTCCTCGGCTTCCAGCCGCACCAGCGCGGCACCGGCTTCGACCTGATCACCGGACTGTGCCAGCACCTCGGCCACCACGCCGTCGCGGGCGGCGAGCAACGAATGCTCCATCTTCATCGCCTCCAGCACCGCCAGACGGTCGCCTTTGGCAACGCTTTGGCCAACCTCGGCGTCGATGGCGCGGACCAGACCGGGCATCGGGGCCTCAACGATGTTGCCATCGCCATGGGCTGCGGCGGCCCGCGCCAGCGGATCGATCACATCAAAAGCGATACCATAGGCGTCAAAGACCGTGACCACGTCGCCAGCAACCGAGACCGCCGGCGCGACATGGCCGTCGATCTTCCAGCGTCCGCCAATCCGCTCGGCGCGCAGCTCGTGATCGGCCACGGTCCAAAGCTGCATGTCCTCGGATAGCACCCGCACCTTCAGCAAATGCTCTTCGCCATCATGGCCCAGCATCACCTGCCGCCGCAGAGGTCGCCAGAGGTTGAACCCGGCCTCCGGTTGCGGCTGATCCAACCCAAGCGCCGCCATCCCCGCCAGCGCGAAATGCCGCCCCGGCACCTCTGGCTGCGCGGTCAGCGCGTCGATATCCCGCGCGATCAGCCCGGTATCGACATCGCCCTTGGCAAAGCCTTCATGCCCCGCCAGTGCGCCGAGGAAAGCAAGGTTGGTGACCGTGCCGCCCACCTCGCAGCCCTTGAGCGCCGCGCGCAGGCGCGACAGTGCCACGTCGCGTGTAGGCCCATGCACGATGACCTTGGCGACCATCGGATCGTAGAAGGGGCTGATCGTGTCGCCCGCCCGCACGCCGCTGTCAGCGCGGGTCTGGGGCGTGAAGGACAGATGCGTCAGCGTGCCGGTGGCGGGCAGAAACCCCTTCGGCACATCCTCGGCGTAGAGCCGCGCCTCGAAGGCATGGCCGTTGATGTTGAGGTCTTCCTGCGCCTTCGGCAGCGCCTCTCCGGCCGCCACGCGCAGCTGCCATTCAACCAGATCGACCCCGGTCACCAGTTCGGTAACAGGATGTTCCACCTGCAGGCGGGTGTTCATCTCCATAAAGAAGAACCCGTCGGTCGACAGCCCGCCCGAGCCGTCGACGATGAATTCCACCGTCCCCGCCCCGGCATAGCCGATCGCTTCGGCTGCGCGCACCGCCGCTTGGCCCATGGCCGCGCGCATATCTTCTGTCATGCCCGGCGCGGGGGCCTCCTCGATCACCTTTTGGTGGCGGCGCTGCAGCGAACAGTCTCGTTCGAACAGATGCACCGCATGGGTGCCGTCGCCAAAGACCTGCACCTCGATATGGCGCGGCTTTGTCACGAACTTCTCGACCAATACATCCGGGTTGCCAAAGGCGGTCTTGGCCTCCGAGCGTGCCGAGTCGAGCGCCGCCTGAAAGCCCTTGGGCTCCTCGACCAGTCGCATGCCTTTGCCACCGCCGCCCGCGACGGCCTTGATCAACACCGGATAGCCGATCTTGTCGGCTTCCTCGGCCAGCAGCGCATCGTCTTGATCCGCCCCGTGGTAGCCCGGCACGACGGGCACGCCCGCCTCGACCATCAGCGCCTTGGCGGCGTCCTTGAGGCCCATGGCGCGGATGGCCTTGGCCGAAGGCCCAATGAAGGTGAGCCCCGCGGCCGCGACCGCCTCCACGAAATCGGGGTTCTCGCTCAGGAACCCGTAGCCCGGATGGATCGCCTGCGCGCCGGTATCCAGCGCAGCTTGAATGATCACATCGCCCTTCAGATAACTCTCAGCCGGGGCCGAGCCGCCGATATGCACGGCGGCATCCGCCATCGCCACGTGTTTCGCGCCCGCATCGGCGTCCGAGTACACCGCCACGCAGCGCACCCCCATGGCTTGTGCGGTTTCCATCACCCGGCAAGCAATCTCACCCCGGTTCGCAATCAGGATCGTGTCAAACATGCCCTACCCTTTTCATCTCTTTCTGGCTCCGAATATGTTGTGGGATCGCGGAGGGGTGCCCCCCGCTTCGCGCCACAATCACATCCGGAACAAACCAAATTTCGTCGGCTCGATCGGCGCGTTTAGGCTGGCCGAAAGGCTCAGATAAAGCACATCGCGGCTCTTGCGCGGATCGATGATCCCGTCGTCCCACAGCCTTGCAGAGGCATAGAGCGGATGGCTCTGTTTCTCGAACATATCGATCGTCGGCTGTTTGAAGGCGGTCTCTTCCTCCTCGGTCCATGTGTCCCCGGCCCGCTCGATCGCGTCGCGTTTGACGGTGGCCAACACCCCCGCCGCCTGCGCGCCCCCCATGACCGAGATCCGGCTGTTGGGCCATGACCACAAGAACCGCGGACGGTACGCCCGGCCCGACATGCCGTAGTTGCCCGCCCCAAAAGAGCCGCCGACCAGCATGGTGATCTTTGGCACATTGGTGGTGGCCACCGCCGTCACCATCTTGGCGCCGTGCCGCGCGATGCCCTCGTTCTCATATTTGCGACCGACCATGAAGCCGGTAATGTTCTGCAGGAAGACCAGTGGGATGTTACGCTGGCTACAAAGCTCCACGAAATGCGCGCCTTTCTGGGCGGCTTCGGAAAATAGCACGCCGTTGTTGGCGATGATGCCGATCGGGCAGCCCTTCACGTGAGCAAAGCCGCAGACCAGCGTCTCGCCAAAGCGGGACTTGAACTCGTCAAAGCGGCTGCCGTCGACCAGCCGCATGATCACCTCGCGGATGTCATAGGGCGTGCGCAGGTCGGCTGGCACGACGCCCAGCATCTCGGCGGGGTCATAGGCGGGCTCTTCGGGGCTGGCCCAGTCGACAGTGGTCGGCTTGGTCTTGTTGAGCTGCCCGACTGCGCGGCGCGCCAGTGCCAGCGCATGAGCGTCGTCCTCGGCAAGGTAATCCGCCACGCCCGACAGACGGGTGTGCACGTCGCCGCCGCCGAGGTCTTCGGCGCTGACCACCTCGCCCGTCGCCGCCTTCACCAGCGGCGGACCAGCGAGGAAGATCGTACCCTGTTCCTTGACGATGATGGTCACATCCGACATCGCGGGCACGTAGGCGCCGCCAGCGGTGCAAGAGCCCATCACCACGGCGATCTGGGCGATCCCCTTGGCGCTCATCCGCGCCTGATTGTAGAAAATCGCACCAAAATGGTCACGGTCGGGAAAGACTTCATCCTGGTTCGGCAGGTTGGCGCCGCCAGAGTCCACCAGATAGATGCAGGGCAGATGGTTCGCCTCGGCAATCTCCTGCGCGCGGAGGTGTTTTTTCACCGTCATCGGGTAATAGGTGCCGCCCTTCACGGTGGCATCGTTGCAGACCACCATGACCTCATGGCCCTGCACCCGACCGATGCCCGCGATCACACCCGCGGCTGGGGCCGCGCCATCGTAAAGCCCATGTGCTGCCGTGGCACCGATTTCCAAAAACGGGCTGCCGGGGTCGAGCAGGTTCGCCACCCGCTCTCTGGGGAGCATCTTGCCCCGGCTCTCGTGCCGTGCACGGGATTTCTCGCCACCGCCGAGGGCTGCAGCCTCCGCCGCGTCGCGCACTTCGCTCAGCGCCTTGAGATGCGCCATCTCATTGGCCTTATAGGCATCCGAGGATGGCAGGGCTTGGGATGTCAGTTTCATGTTACGTCCTCATTCTCTCGCGCCGCCAGACGCTTTAGTTCCTTGCGGATTACCTTGCCGGTGACGGTCATCGGCAGGTCCTCCACGAATGCGATCTCGCGCGGGTAGGAATAGCTTGCGAGCCGGTTCTTGACCCAGTCTTGCAACTCTTTCGCGCCCACCTCAGCGCCGGGTTTCAGCACCACATAGGCCTTGACGATCTCGGTCCTGAGCGCGTCGGGCTTGCCGACCACGCCGCAGGTCGCGACAGCGCTATGGGTCAGCAGGCAATCCTCGATCTCCGCCGGGCCGATGCGGTAACCGGCGGAGGTGATCACGTCATCCTCGCGGCCCACGAAGCGCAGGTATTCGCCCTCCCAGATGCCCCGGTCGCCGGTCAGCAGCCAATCGCCGTGGAATTTGGCCGCCGTCTCCTCGGGCCGGTTCCAGTAGCGCAGCATCATCGAGGGGGCGCCGCGGCGCACGGCCACGTCGCCCTCGGCACCGGTGGGGTGGCCGCCCTCGTCCAACACGGCGATCTCGAAGCCCGGCACCGGCTTGCCGATGCAACCGGGCTGCGCCGGAAAGTCACCCCCGCAGCTTGAGGCCACCATGTTGCATTCAGTCTGGCCGTAGAATTCGTTGATCTCGAGCCCGAAGGCCTTGCGGCCCCATGCCAGCATCTCGGCCCCCAGAGGCTCGCCGCCACTGGCAACCGAACGCAGGCCGGGCAAGGATACATCCGCGGCTTTCAGCATGCGAAGCGCCGTGGGCGGGAAGAAGACGTTGCGCACCTCACCGCGTGAAATCACATCGGCGCAGCCTTCGACGGTGAACTTGGGCATCCGTGCGGCCACGACCGGCACGCCAAGTGCCAGCGCAGGCATCGCCACATCGAAGAGCCCGCCGATCCACGCCCAATCCGCGGGCGTCCAAAGGCAATCGCCCTCCTGCCCCAGATGATCATGGCTGACCGAAACGCCAGGCAAATGGCCCGAGAGCACCCGATGCCCGTGCAGCGCGCCCTTGGGCGTGCCGGTGGTGCCGGAGGTGTAGATCAGCACGGCGGGGTCTTCGGGGCCGACATCGGCAAAGTCGACCGGATCGCCTGCCGCGCCCACATCAGCCGCCAACCACGGGGTGGCCAGATCGCCCAGCAGGTCGGCCCCCTCGGCATCGGTCAAGACAATCGCACAGCCCGCATCGCCGATCCGGCTGGCCAGCGCGTCACGTTTAAAAAGCTTGAACAGCGGCACAGAGATCGCGCCGATCTTCCAGATCGCCAGATGCGCCGCCGCGCACCATGGCGATTGACTAAGCAAGACACCCACTCGGTCACCGGGGGCCACTTCGGCCTTCAGCGCACGGGCCAGCCCATCGACCATCTCATGCAGCGCGCCATAGCTCACGTCGCGGCGGGCCGCGCCGGTCAGATCAATGATCGCCAAGGCGTCATCGGGCCGCGCCAAACATTGCGCGGCCATATTGCCCTGCCAGATCGGCCAATCGTCCTGTGTCATATCAGCTTCGATACTCCGGGTTTTCGAAATCAAACCGCGCGCCCGCGTCCCAAGCGTTGCGGTCATTGCCTTTTTGGGGATAGCCGCCTGCTGCTTTCAGCATGCGCGCCAAATGCATTGTGTTCCAAGTCATGATCGTGGTGTTGCGCTGCGTGAATTCGTTGTCGAACCCTGCGCGCTTGCCATCCACATCATCGCCATAAGACGGCCCCGGCCCCGCTTCGCCAATCCAGCCGCAATCGGCCTGTGGCGGAATGCTATAGCCAAGGTGGTTCATCGCGAAACCGGTGGTCATGGCGACGTGTTTGATGCCGTCTTCGTTGCCCGTGACCACCGTGCCGCCGACCTTACCGTAGAAGACCGACTGGCCCTTGTCGTTCAACTTGCCGCTCATGGCGTAGAGCCGTTCGATCAGCACCCGGCAGGTGCTGCTTTCCTCACCCAGCCACAGCGGCGTGCCGATGATCAGGATGTCGGCGGCCAGCACCTTCTCCCAGATTGCGGGCCAATCATCCCGGTCCCAGCCGTGCTCGGTCATGTCCGGGTAGACGCCCGGCGGCACTTGGTGATCGAGAAGATAGAGGTGTTCAACGGCGACGCCCTGCGCCTCCATAATGCCCGCGCTGGCGTTCATCAGAAGTTGGGTGTGGCTGTCGCCCGGTGTCTTCTTGAGGGAGCAGTTCACATAGAGCGCTTTGAGGTCGGAAAAGTCAGTCATCGCCAAGTTCCTTTTTCAATTGCTCCAACTCCCGGTCGAGGAAGAAAGAGGTGATGGAGCGGATGATGACCAGCATCAACAGGAAGAGCAGGTCCGCAAACCGCAGGCTGATCGCGGTGTGGATCACGTCCGACACGATAAAAAGCTCCAACCCCGCAAGGATGTAGCGCCCCAGTTCGATGCGCTCGCGGTTGGTGCGGCGCACCCGCTCCGCGCCCTTTTTGGCGATCTCGGCAATCGTCACCCCGGTCAGGAAACGCGCCGCGCCGATCAGCAGCAGAATGATGGCCGCGATGTCGATGACCGCCGCGAGGATCTCGAACCCCTCAATCAGCCACGGCAGAAAATGGTGCATCACACCGCCTTCTGTCTCCAGTTTTATCAGGTTCTCCATCCTGATCCCTCCGTCCTGTCAGGCCGACACTTCGTGACGCGGTTAATAGGCCGCCCCCAGACGCAGAGCCTGTTCGGCCGTCATCTGCATCAGGCAGGCCAAGGTTGCAGGCCCGCCGCCCGTGCCACCGCCCCATTGGCTGCGTTCATAATCGCAGGCGGCATCGCGAAAGGTAATCCACGCGCGCTGCATGTCACGCAGGGCCTCGGCCTGAGAGGGCAATTCCGGCTGGTAGAGCGCGGCATCCTCATCGGCAGATTTGGACTGCACCATCCGCGCGCGGTAGTTCTCGTTCAGCAAGCCGTCCCAGAAGGTCAGCTCCGCGTCCAGACAGCCGCCCATGCCATAGGTCGAATAACCGCCCGGCGCTTCCATGCAGAGGTTTGATGACAGCCCGATACAGGCGCGCTGGTCGGTGAACTCTTGCGCCCCGGCCAGACATTCTGCGGTGGCGGCGTCGGAATAGGTGATCTCTTGCGCGGCCACTGGCCCCGCAAGAAGCGCACAGGCCAGCAGCGCGGCGCGCATCACATGGCCCCCATCATCTCACGGCCCACCAACATGCGGCGGATTTCCGAGGTGCCCGCGCCAATCTCCATCAGCTTGGCATCGCGGAAGATGCGGCCCACGGGATTGTCACTGAGATAGCCCGCGCCGCCCATCGCCTGCACCGCCTGATGCGCCTGCACCATCGCCTGCTCCGAGGCATAGAGGCAGCAAGCCGCCGCGTCCTGACGGGTCACGTCGCCGCGGTCACAGGCCTGCGCGACACTATAGACATAGGCCCGGGCCGAGTTCATCGCGGTATACATATCCGCCATCTTGCCCTGCATCAGTTGGAAATCCCCGATCCGCTGACCGAATTGCTTGCGCTCGGCCATATAGGGCATGATCTCATCCAGACAGGCGGCCATGATGCCAAGGCCGATGCCCGCCAGCACCACGCGCTCATAGTCGAGGCCCGACATCAGCACTCGCACGCCCTTGCCCTCTTCGCCGAGGATATTTTCGAACGGCACTTCGCACTCTTCGAAGATCAACTCGGCGGTGTTCGAGCCGCGCATGCCGAGCTTGTCGAAATGGTTCGAGGTGGTGAAGCCCTTCATCGACTTTTCGATCAGGAAGGCGGTGATGCCCTTTGAGCCTGCCTCGGGGTCGGTCTTGGCATAGACGACCAGCGTCTCGGCATCCGGCCCGTTGGTGATCCAATATTTGTTGCCGTTCAGGCGGAAGTGATCGTTCCGCTTTTCGGCATTCAGCTTCATGCTGACCACGTCACTGCCCGCGCCCACTTCTGACATGGCCAACGCACCAACATGCTCGCCCGAGCAGAGTTTCGGCAAGAACTGCGCCTTTTGCTCCGGCGTGCCGTTCAGCTTGATCTGGTTCACGCAGAGGTTGGAATGCGCCCCGTAGGAAAGCGAGACCGAGGCCGAGGCGCGGGCGATCTCTTCGACCGCGACGGTGTGGGCGACGTAGCCAAGACCGGAGCCGCCGAACTCTTCTTCGACGGTCATGCCCAAGAGGCCCAGCTCGCCCATCTCGGTCCAAAGTTCGGGCGGGAATTCGTTCTTCGTGTCGATCTCGGCCGCCATCGGCTTCACGCGCTCTTGCGCCCAGCGGTGCACCATCTCACGCATGGCCGCGACGTCTTCTCCCAGATCAAACTGCATACTTGCGTTGAACACGGCTTCTCCCCCCGATTTATTGAACGCTTGTTCATTACCTACCGCCCCGCCCGCTTTGCGTCAAGCGGCGCGATGTGGAACCGCGCTGCGCCGCGGCGGGTTGGCCCTGCGACCAAGCGAACACTACAACAAAGCGAGATGCAAATGAGCGATGATCTGAAAAAAGAGTTCTGGGACCGTCTGGATGACACCCGCGCCGGGATGCTGGCAACCAAGACCGCCCGTGCGATCCCGATGACCCACTACATCGACGAAGACGACCGTTCCGCCGTGCTCTGGTTTATCACCGCCAAAGGCACCGATTTGGCGAAATCTGCCGAGGGGCGCGCCGCGGCTGAGTATCTAATCGCCAGCAAGGACGAATCCCTTTGGGCACGGATCGACGGCCATGTCTCTGCCGTGACCAACCCGACTGAGTTGGACAAAATCTGGAACGCCATCGCGGGCGCGTGGTTCGAGGACGGCAAGCAAGACCCCGATGTGCAACTGATCCGCTTCGACCTGACCGAGGCCGAGGTCTGGGCCACCGATGGCGGGTTCAAATTTCTCTATGAGATCGGCAAAGCCCAACTGACCGGCGAGAAACCCGATATGGGCAAACACGGCACGATCCGCTTCTGAGCCTAGCCGCCCGAGGCCACGGTGAGGCAGGAATTCGCCCCCATTGAGGTGGCGAATTCCTGTTCCAGTAAGGAGACCTCGGCGGGGTCGTCCTGTACGGGTGCAACCGCCCGTGCCGGATCACCGCCATCGCCTCAATCGCCCCGTCAGGGATCGACTCCCGCTGCGTGAAGCTGCCGAAACGCTCTGCCGTCAGGCGGCTTTACCGATCAAACGCTCAATGACCTCCGGCAGGTCGGCAAAATCGTCCAACAGGGCTTCGGGCTCCAGCGCTGCCATGTCTTCGCCCGAGGGGCCAAAAGTTACCAGCACACAGGGCACCCCGGCGGCTTTGGCGGTTTTGCGGTCAGTGTCGCTGTCACCGATCAACACGCATTGCGCCGGATCGCCGCCGGCACGCCGCGCGGTTTCGAACAGATGCTCGGGGTCGGGTTTGCGCACGTCCAGACTATCGGCCCCCAGCATCGCGCCGAATGCATCCCGCACGCCAAGGCGGGTCAGCAGCAACTCTGCCAAAGCCTCGGGCTTGTTGGTGCAGATCGCCACGCGGTAGCCTGCGGCCTTGAGCGCGGCCACCGCCTCCATCGCGCCGGGGTACATGATGGTATGGGTGTCGATGTCGCGGCCATAGGCTTCGAGCAGCATGGGATAGTAGTGGTCGATCATCGCTGCGTCATTGGCACGGCCCAGCTTTTGCATTCCCAGCGTCAGCATGGCCCGCCCGCCGCGCAGCGCGGTGCCCGCATCCTCGGCATGAACCAGCACATCGCCCTCCCCCATGTCACGGAAACAGGCGTTGGCGGCCGCGATCAAATCGCCCGAAGTATCGGCCAAAGTGCCGTCGAGATCAAAAACCACTGTCTTCACTGGGTACTCCTTGGGCGGAACCCCGCCTTGTAAAATGGCATCGTGTTGCAGACCGCAATCTAGTTTGATGGGCCACAACCTTGCGCCTTTGTGCGAAGCGCGTAAAGAGAATGCAAGCTGAAGGACAAAGAGATTTACATGGAAACTGCACTGATCATCCTTGCCGCGGGCAAGGGGACACGGATGAACTCGGACCTGCCAAAGGTGCTGCACCGCGTCGCCTCCGCCCCCATGCTGGAACACGCCATGGCCGCAGGTGCCATGCTTGCGCCGCGCCATACAGTGGTGGTGGCAGGGCATGGGGCAGATCAGGTCCGCGCCGCCGCGACCCTCTTTGACGAGGATGCCCAGGTGGTCGAACAGACCGAACAGCTGGGCACGGCCCATGCGGTGGCACAGGCCCGCCCGGCGCTGGAAGGTTTCGACGGTATGGCGCTGGTGCTCTACGGCGACACGCCCTTCGTGCAGCCCGAGACACTGGAAAAGATGCAAGAAGCATTGACCACCCATGATGTGGTGGTGCTGGGGTTCGAAGCCGCCGACCCCGCCCGTTATGGCCGTCTGGTGATGCAGGGCGACACGTTGGAGCGCATTGTTGAGTTCAAGGACGCCTCGCCCGAGGAACGCGCCATTACCCTGTGCAATTCCGGCGTGGTGGCCTGCAAATCCGAGCTTTTGTTCGATCTGATCGACAAAGTGGGCAATGACAACGCCTCGGAAGAATACTACCTCACCGACATCATCGGCCTTGCCCGCGCCGAAGGGCGCAGCGCCACCGTGGTCACCTGCACCGAGGCCGAGACGATGGGCGTGAATTCCCGCGGCGACCTCGCCCTGGCCGAGGCTGCGTTCCAATCCCGCGCCCGCGCGCTGTTGATGGAAGACGGCGTGACCTTGGTCGCCCCCGAAACGGTCTTTCTATCCCGCGACACCTATATTGGCCGCGACACGGTGGTGGAACCCAACGTCGTCTTCGGCCCGAATGTGACCGTGGAATCCGGCAGCACCATCCGCGCCTTCTCGCATCTTGAAGGGTGCCATGTCTCACGCGGCGGCGTGGTCGGCCCCTATGCCCGCCTGCGCCCCGGCGCGGAATTGGCCGAAGATGTGCGCATCGGCAATTTCGTCGAAGTGAAGAACGCGCAGATCGCCGAAGGGGCCAAGGTCAACCACCTGAGCTATATCGGCGATGCCACCGTGGGCGCGCGCAGCAACATCGGGGCGGGCACGATCACCTGCAATTATGACGGCGTGATGAAACATCACACCACCATCGGCGCAGGCGCTTTCATCGGGTCGAACACCATGCTGGTGGCCCCGGTGACAATCGGCGAGGGCGCGATGACCGGCTCGGGCTCGGTCATCACATCAGACGTTGAGCCAGAGGCGCTGGCCCTGTCGCGCGCGCCGCAGATCGAAAAACCGGGCATGGCCCGCAAAATGTTCGAAATTTTAAAGGCCAAGAAGGCGAAAATGCAGAGGGGCAGCTAAACATGTGTGGAATTGTAGGGGTGCTTGGCACCCATGAAGTCGCTCCCATTCTTGTAGAGTCGTTAAAACGGCTGGAATATCGCGGCTATGATAGTGCTGGCATTGCCACGCTGAACAACGGCAAACTCGACCGTCGTCGCGCCTTGGGCAAACTGGTCAACCTCTCGGACGCGCTGGTGCATGAGCCGCTGGCGGGCAAGTCCGGCATCGGCCACACCCGCTGGGCCACCCATGGCGCGCCGAGCGTGACCAACGCCCACCCGCATCAGGCCGGGCCAGTGGCCGTGGTGCACAACGGGATCATCGAAAACTTCCGCGAACTGCGGGCTGAGCTGGCCGAACATGGCGCGCATTTCGTCACCGAGACCGATACCGAAACCGTCGCCCTGCTGACCCAGCATCATATGGCGCAGGGCGCAAGCCCGGTGGAGGCCGCCAAACAGACCCTCGCCCGCCTCGAAGGCGCCTTTGCCCTGGCATTCCTGTTCGACGGGCACGAAGACCTGATGATCGCGGCGCGCAAGGGGTCGCCCTTGGCCATCGGCTATGGTGAGGGTGAAATGTATGTGGGCAGCGATGCCATCGCGCTGGCCCCGCTGACCAACCAGATCGCCTATCTCGAAGAGGGGGATTGCGCCGTCCTCACCCGCACGTCGGTGGAGATTACCGACCGCAATGGGGCGCTGGCCAACCGCGCGATCAAATCCGTGCAGATCGACAGCACCCGCATCGACAAGGCCGGGCACAAACACTTCATGGCCAAAGAGATCGCCGAGCAACCCGGCGTGATCGGCGCGGCCATCGGCCACTACCTGACCCCCGAAGGCGAGATCAACATCAGCGCGCAGGATATTGATTTCACGCAGTTTGATCGGATCGTCATGGTGGCCTGCGGCACTGCTTCCTATGCCTGTTTCACCGCGAAATACTGGTTTGAACAGATCGCGCGCCTGCCGGTCGAAGTCGATGTCGCCTCGGAATTCCGCTATCGTGAGCCGCCGATCCCGCCGCGTACGCTGGCGGTTTTCGTCAGCCAATCAGGGGAAACCGCAGATACGCTGGCCGCCCTGCGCTATTGCGAGGGCAAGGCCGCGCGCATCCTTTCGGTCGTCAACGTGCCCGAAAGCTCCATCGCCCGCGAAAGCGATCTGGCCTTGCCGATCCATGCCGGTGTCGAGGTTGGCGTCGCCTCAACCAAAGCCTTTACCTGCCAATTGGTCGTGCTCTTTGCACTGGTTCTCAAGGCCGCCCGGGACCGCGACGCGATCAGCGCCGAGACATTCGCCGATCACATCTCAAGCCTGCGGGGGCTGCCCGCGATCATCAGCACGGCGCTTGAACGAAACGACACAATGCAGGAAGCCGCGCTCAAGCTCTCCCATGCCCGTGACGTGCTGTTCCTTGGCCGAGGTCAGATGTATCCCCTCGCTCTCGAAGGCGCCTTGAAACTCAAGGAAATCAGCTACATCCACGCCGAAGCTTATGCATCAGGTGAATTGAAGCACGGCCCCATCGCACTGGTGGATGAGCATGTGCCGGTGGTCGTTATGGCCCCGCGCGACGCGCTGTTCGACAAGACCGTCAGCAACATGCAAGAGGTCATGGCGCGCAAGGGCAAGGTGATCCTGATCTCCGACTCCAAAGGTCAGGCCGAAGCCAATGAAGGCGTCTGGTTCAGCATCGAAATGCCTCCCGTCCCGGATGCACTGGCCCCGATCCTCTATGCGGTTCCGGCGCAGTTGCTGGCCTATCACACCGCCGTGGCG
Source organism: Sulfitobacter sp. W002 (assembly GCF_025142135.1). Lineage (NCBI taxonomy): Bacteria > Pseudomonadati > Pseudomonadota > Alphaproteobacteria > Rhodobacterales > Roseobacteraceae > Sulfitobacter > Sulfitobacter sp. W002. Next base: position 2,305,415 of record NZ_CP081126.1, read on the forward strand.
AAAGGCACGGATGTGGACCAACCGCGCAATCTGGCAAAATCGGTGACGGTAGAATGAATATGGAAACCGCTCTGGAGGAGCTTGAAGCGCAGGCCAACCCGGCCCGCGCCGAAGAGATGCGCGCCTATCACAAAGCCGACCGGCGCTACCTTGGCCTCACCAACCCGCAGATCGCGGATCTTGCCCAGACTTGGCGCGATGCGCTCGATGTTGAGGGCCGTGTCGCCCTTGCCGACGGCCTATGGCAGTCGGATATTTTCGAGGCGCGCGTCGCGGCAGCCAAGCTGCTGACCCAAGCGCGACTGCGCCCCGACGATCAAACCGCATGGGCGCTGATCGCAAGCTGGACCGCGGATTTCGACAGTTGGGCGATTGCCGATCATGCCAGCATGGCAGCGCAAAAACGTCTGGTGGCCGATCCGACGCGCTTGGACGAAGTGGAGAACTGGGTCGCCTCTGATCACCTCTGGACGCGGCGGGCCGCGCTGGTCTCGACCCTGCCGTGGACCAAACAGAACAACCCCAAACCAGAAGAGCTTGCCGCGCGCGATCGCATCCTAGGCTGGGCCGCGACGATGGTGCCGGATCACCGTTGGTTCATCCAAAAGGCGATCGGTTGGTGGCTGCGCGACCTGTCGAAACACGATCCCGAGCGCACCCGCGCCTTTGTCGGCACCCATGGGGAGGCGATGAAACCTTTCGCGGTGAAAGAAGCGCTGCGCCTGCTGAAAAAGTCAGACGGCGCAGGCTGACCCCGCGCCCTAGCCTTCGGTCGAGACTTCGACCGTGGTGAGGTCTGTCAGGGAGGCGCCGATCAAACGCAAAGCGGGCAGCGACATGCGGCTGCCTGCGGTTGCAGGCCCTTCCAGCGGGATCAGGGTCACGGTGGCCGATTTGCCCGTTGCGGGGTTGGTCACCCGGCCCGTCTGTTCAGCATCAACCAGAGGTGTTTTCAACCACAGGCCCGGCTCTGTCGCGCTGCCCAGACTGACCACTGTCGTCCCCAAGGCGGCACCGGTGCTGGCGGGCGGGCGGCTGGCTGCTTCGCGCTCGGCGGCGGTGGTTGTATCAAGCGCCTCGGCACTGCTGCCCCCGGTCGCGATCGGAGAGGCGGCAGGCGGCGTCGCAGCGGCCGGCGCGGTCGCGGTTGCGGCCTCTGCCGGGGCTTCGGTCGGGGTTTCTGTCGGGGCGGATGCGGCCGCAGGCTCGGACTGGGAGGCATCCATGCCGAGACGGTCCGACAGGGCGCTGCAACCTGCCGTGGCGGCGACGATGAAAAGCGGTAAGATAATACGTGTCATCCGCGCAGCCTATCCGCGCCCTGCCCCCTTATCAATCGTCCAAATGCCGCTTGCCCCGCAGTGGGCGGGGCATTACCTATGAGGCATGACAGCACCCCTTATCGACCCCTTCATGCGCGCAATCACCTACCTGCGCGTCTCCGTCACTGACCGCTGCGATTTTCGCTGCGTCTATTGCATGTCGGAAAACATGACCTTCCTGCCCAAGAAGGAATTGCTGACACTGGAGGAGCTGGACCGCCTGTGCAGCAACTTCGTCAACCTCGGCGTCGAAAAGCTGCGCATTACCGGTGGCGAGCCACTGGTCCGGCGCGGCATCATGACATTCTTCGACGGCATGAAGCGGCACCTCGACAGTGGCAAGCTGAAGGAGCTGACGCTGACCACCAATGGCAGCCAGCTTGAACGCTTTGCCGATGATCTCTATGCCGCGGGCGTGCGGCGGGTGAACGTCTCTCTCGACACGCTGGACGAGCAGAAATTCGCGGACATCACCCGCTGGGGCCGCCTGCCGCAGGTGCTACGCGGGATCGACGCGGCGCAGCGCGCGGGCCTGAAGATCAAGATCAACGCCGTGGCGCTCAAAGGTTTTAACGAACCCGAACTGCCGCGCATCACCGAATGGTGCGCCGAGCGTGGGATCGACCTGACATGGATCGAAGTCATGCCGATGGGCGATTTGGGCAACGAAGACCGCTTTGGTCAGTTCTGGTCCCTGAAGGACGTGCGCGCGCGCTATGCCGAACATTATACCGTTACCGATCTGGCCGAGCGGACCGGCGGCCCCGCCCGCTATGTGCGGCTCGAAGAGACGGGTCAGAAGATCGGCTTCATCACCCCGCTGAGCCATAATTTCTGCGAAAGCTGCAACCGCGTGCGGGTCACCTGCACCGGTGAGATTTTCATGTGTCTGGGCCAAGAAGACGTGGCCGATCTGCGCGCCCCACTGCGCGATCACCCCGATACGGATGTCCCGCTGCAAGAGGCGATCCGCGCGGCGATCGACCGCAAGCCCAAGGGGCATGATTTCGACTATTCACGCCAGCGTGTCGACGGGCAGATGCCGCGCCACATGAGCCACACGGGCGGCTGAGCCCGATGGCCACGCCGTTCCTCTACCGGGCATGGGTCGCGGCAAGCACTGTGATGCTGCCCATCTCCGGACGGCAGTCCATGGCCAAGCTGCGCCGGGCCGAGGTTGAGCCGAAACGCGCGCGTGAAAAGCTTGGCCATGCCAGCCAGCCGCGCCCCGAGGGGCCGCTGATCTGGTTTCACGCCGCCTCTGTCGGGGAAAGCCTGTCGGTTCTGGCGCTGATTGACCGGATGGGCCGCGCGCTGCCGCAGGCGCATTTCCTCATCACCTCCGGCACCGCGACCTCGGCCCGGCTGGTGGACCGACGCCTGCCGCCGCGCAGCCGGCATCAATTCGCCCCGCTCGACGCCCCCGGCCCGCTAAAGCGGTTTCTCAACCATTGGCGGCCCGACGCGGCGCTTTTCGTCGAGAGCGAGCTTTGGCCGCAGATGCTGCGGCGGACCCATGCGCGTGGCACGCCAATGGCGCTGATCAATGCGCGCCTCTCGCAACGCTCTATCGAACGCTGGCAGAAACAGCCCGCGCTGGCGGGGTTTCTCTTTGGTGTGTTTGACCTGATCCTGACGCAGAATGACGCGATGGCGCGGGCCATGACCACCATCAACGCCCCCGCCGACCGGGTCGCTCCGGGGATCAACCTCAAGTCTATGGCAGGCCCCCTGCCGCAGGATGAGGGGACCATCGCCGAGGCGCGCGCAGCCTTGGGCGGTCGCCCCGTCTGGATCGCCTCCTCGACCCATCCGGGCGAGGAGAAAGCGGTATTAGAGGCGCATCGGCAACTGCTTGAACGGGTCCCTGACCTGTGTCTGATCCTTGTTCCCCGCCACCCGGAACGCGGGGACGAGGTGGCCGGCCTCATCGCCAGCGTCGGACTGACCCATGGCCGCCGGACGCGGGGCGACATGCCGCGTGAGCAGGTCTATCTGGCCGACACATTGGGCGAGCTGGGCACCTGGTACGCGCTGTCCGACATCGTCTTTCTGGGCGGATCGTTGCACCCCATCGGGGGGCATAACCCCTATGAGGTTGCGCAGGCCGGGGCGATGGTGCTTTCGGGCACCCATGTCGCCAATTTCGCCGAGACCTTTGCCGAGATGGAGGCCGCGGGCGCTGCGCGTCTGGTGGCGGGCACGCAGGATTTGGCGGACCGTGTGGCGGATCTTTTGCGCAACGATATCGCCCGCGCCAGCGGTGTGGCCGCGTCGAAAACCTATGCCGCAGCGCAGACCGACAAACTCGACAGTATTGCCGAGCGGCTGATCACGGCCCTGCGCCTGCGAAAGGACAGCGCCGATGCCTGAGCTTTTCGTCACCAACTACAACCGCAATTTCACCGGGGTCTCGGCCACGGCGGCCAATGTGGTGCGCCAACAGGTCATTCGGCACGAGTTGGCGTTGGTGGGCCAACCCCTGCCCGGCTGCCCGGTGCCGCTGACCCGTGCCGCCGCAGGGCGGATCACCCGAAAACATCCCCCCCAAGACCGCCCCTTCGCCATCTGGCACGTCCGCCGCAACCCCGAGATGCGCAGCGCGCTTTGGCTGCGCGATGTGCGCGGGGCGAATATCCGGATTGTCTTCACCTCTGCTGCGCAGCGCCTGCATTCAGCCTATCCACGCTGGCTGATCCGGCAAATGGATGCGGTCATCGCCACGACCGAACGCGCGGCAGAGTTCGTGCCCCATGTCCGCGCCGTGGTGCCGCATGGGGTGGACACCGATGTCTTCGCTCCGGCCACCAACCGCGGCGCCGCTTGGGAGCAATTGGGCTTTGGTGGCACCCATGGCATCGCCACCGTGGGGCGCATCCGGCCCGAGAAAGGCACCGACCTTTTCGTGGAGGCGATGCTGCGCTTGCTGCCCGAACGCCCCGGCGCGGTGGCGTTGGTGATTGGCCGGGCGGGCGGCAAACATGAGGCGTTTCTGACCAAGCTCAAGGCGCAGGTCGAGGCGGCGGGCCTCGCGGAGCGGCTGCTTTTCGTGGGCGAATACCCTGCCGCCGACCTGCCCAAACTGATGCGCGCGCTGTCGCTGGTGGTGCAACTGCCGCGCTACGAGGGCTATGGCATGGTCCCGCTCGAAGCGCTGGCCTCGGGCGTGCCCTTCGTGGGCAGCGATGCGGGATATTACGGCGCTTTTTCGAACGGTGGTCGTGTGGGCAAGGTGGTCCCCCTTGGCGCGGCGGAGGCTGCGGCCCAAGCCGCGATCTCCCTGCTTGAGCGAGAGGACCAAGCCGCTCTGTCAGAGGCCGCGCGCCACTGGGCCGAACACCGCTTTAGCGCGCGGGCCGAGGCCGATGGGATCGAAGCCGTCTATAACGCGCTTTGGGAACGCGGCTAGGCCCGCCAAAGAAAAACGCGCCCCCGAAGGAGGCGCGCTAGGATCGTTTCTGATTGCGGGATCAGGCCGCTGGCATCCGCTGCTCGACGATACCCGCCCACCAGCTACAGCCTGCCGGGATCGCCTCATCGTTGAAGTTATACTCCGGATGGTGCACCGCCGCCGTGTCGCCGTTGCCGACCAGAATATAGGCACCGGGGCGTTCTTCGAGCATGAAGGCGAAATCTTCCCCCCCCATGACCAGCGGCGCCTCGACGCAATCGCCCGAGATTGAGCGTGCCACATCGGCAGCGAACTCGGTCTGCTCTTCGTGGTTCACCATGACCGGATAGCCGCGGTGGTAGGTCACATCCGCTGTGCCGCCAAAGGTGCCCGCGATGCCGTTGCAAATCTCGTTGATCCGCTTTTCGGCAAGGCTGCGCATATCCGCCGACATCGTGCGCACGGTGCCTTTCATCTGCACCCGCTGCGGGATCACGTTGAAGGCTTTGGAAGATGTCTCAAAGGCGGTGACCGAGACGACGATCTGCTCCACCGGGTCGGCATTGCGCGCGGTGATGGTTTGCAGCGCCAGCACGGCTTGCGCGGCCATCACGGTTGTGTCGACGGTCTCATGCGGCTTTGCGGCATGGCCGCCGCGGCCCTCAAAGGTGATGTCGAACTGATCCGTGGCAGCAAAGAAAGACCCCGGGCGGATGCCGAAAGAGCCCGTGGGCATGCCCGGCCAGTTGTGCATCCCATAGACTTCTTGGATGCCAAAACGGTCCATCATACCGTCCTCGCACATCTCACGGCCACCGCCGCCGCCCTCTTCGGCGGGCTGGAAGATCACCACGACGGTGCCGTCGAAATTGCGGGTCTCGGCCAGATATTGCGCCGCCCCCAGCAGCATGGCGGTGTGGCCGTCATGGCCGCAGGCATGCATCGCGCCATCGGTCTTAGAGGCGTACTCTAGCCCGGTCTGTTCGTGGATCGGCAGCGCGTCCATGTCGGCGCGCAACCCGATGACCTTGCCCGAGCCGGTCTCCTTGCCCTTGATCACGCCGACCACGCCGGTGCGGCCGATGCCCTCGACGACCTCGTCGCAGCCGAAGCTGCGCAGCTTCTCGGCCACGGTGGCCGAGGTGCGGTGGGTCTCGAACAGGATCTCGGGGTTTTCATGCAGGTCGCGGCGCCACGCGGTGATGTCGTCATGCAGCTCGGCAAATCGGTTCTTAACGGCCATTTGGGAAGTATCCTCCGGAGTTGGGTTGGCGCTGATTTTCATGCAGTCGCATTTATCTGCCACATGCTTACGCCCTTGCCAGCCGGTCCTCAACCACCTGTGCGAACCATGAGCAACCCGCCGGGATTGCGGCGTCGTCAAAGTCATATGCCGGGTGGTGTACCGTCGCCCCGTCGCCGTTGCCGATCATAATATAGGCACCCGGTCGCGCGTTGAGCATATAGGAAAAATCTTCGCCTGCCATGATGGGCGGGGTGTCGCGGTCGGTGCCGGGGGTGATCTTGTCGGCAGCCTCCGCGGCATAGCGGGTGTGGTCGCTGTGGTTGCGCGTGACAGGATAGCCGCGCTGATAGTCGATCTCTGCCTTGCACTGATGCGCCTCCGCCGTGAGGCGGGTGAGGTCGTGCAGGCGCTGCTCGGCCAAATCCTGCACCGCGGGGTCGAGTGTGCGCACCGTGCCGCGCAGAAGCACCTGATGCGGCAGGACGTTGTGGCTGTCGGTATCGCTGCGCAGGGTGCAGACCGAGACGACGACCTGTTTCAGCGGGTCGGTGTTGCGGCTGGCGATGGATTGCAGCGCGATCAACACATGGGCAGCAGCGAGGTTGGTGTCGATGGCCTCATGCGGGGCCGCGGCATGGCCGCCCTGCCCGGTCAGCGTGATGTTGAACTCATCCGCCGCAGCCAGCAGCGCGCCCTCGCGGATTGCGAAATGCCCGGTGGGGTGGCCGGGCATATTGTGCATGCCGTAAACCTCATCGATATCCCAACGGTCCATCAGCCCCTCTTGCACCATGACATTGCCACCGCCGCCGCCCTCCTCGGCGGGTTGGAAGATCAGCACGACGCGGCCGTCGAAATTGCGCGTCTCCGCAAGGTATTGCGCGGCACCCAGCAACATCGCCGTATGACCGTCATGGCCGCAGGCATGCATTTTGCCGGGGAACTTAGAGGCATGGGGCAGCCCCGTCGCCTCCATGATCGGCAGCGCATCCATATCGGCGCGCAGCCCGATGGTGCGGTTTGAGCGATTGCTCTGCCCCTCGATCATCGCGACCACGCCGGTCTGCGCGATGCCGATGGTGATGTCGGTGATGCCAAAGCTGCGCAGCTTGTCTTCGACGAATTTCGAGGTTTCGGGCAGGTCGAACATCAGTTCAGGGTGCTGATGCAGGTGGCGGCGCCATGCGGTGATCTCGGCGTGGGTCTCGGCGAAACGGTTCTTGATCGGCATGGGCTATGTCCTTTGAAACAATGAGGTTAAAGCGCCGGACCGGGGCGGATGGGCGTGCCATCACTGAACCGGTCGGCGCGAAATCTGCTCAGATCATGCCCCGGTGCATCGCCCATGACCAGTGCGGCCAGCACCCGCCCTATGCCCGGCCCGATGCCAAAACCGTGGCCCGACATGCCGGTGCCAATGACGAGGCCCGGAATTTGGGCGCAACTGTCCACCACGGGTACGATATCAGGCATTGTGTCGATCATGCTCGCCCATGAATTGCGCGCCGTGATCGGTGGTAGACCGGGATAAAGCGCAGCGAACTGCTTGATCGTGCGGCGCAACCGGCGGTGATCGGGGGCGGGATCAAGGATGCGCATCGCCTCGAAGGGGCTGACGCTGTCCGCGGCCCATTGGCGCGGGGTGCGCCATGCGTCAGGAAAGCCCTTAGGTGCAGACATCCGCAGCCGCTGGCCAAAGGGGGTGGCGCGCAGCTGTGGCAGGTAGTGACGCAGGGCGCGGAAGGCATCTGGCCCGACATAGAGGTCGGGCGCCGCCCCCGGAGCCAGCGTATAGCCCCCATCGGCGCGGCGGCGAAAGGCCAGCCCGGCTTCGGCCACGGCCCCGGCGTGCACCTCGGGCAGCACGTTGGTCGCCACCACGCTTTCGCGTACGGATAGCTGCGGCAGGGTGACGCCATGCGCGCGCAGGAAAAGCGCCGACCATGCCCCGCCCGCCAGCACCACCGATGTCGTGCGGATCGCCCCCGCTTCGGTGCTCACCCCCGCCACGCGGCCCGCGGCGAGGTCGAGCTTGCGCACCGCGCAGTTCTCGATGATGCGCACGCCCTCTTTGACGGCCAAGGCGGCCAGCGCTGGCACCGCGACCCAAGGTTCGGCCCGCATGTCGGAGGGGGTGATCAACGCCCCGGTGTAGCCTTTGCTCAGCCCCGGAAAAGCCGCCGCCACCTCGCCTGCGTCCATCAACCGGCTGTCGATCCCATTGGCTTTGGCGTGGGGCAGCCAGTCTACATAGCTTTGCATCTTGGCGTCCGAGCTTGCCAGATAGGTCACGCCGGTCTGTTTCAGCCCGATGTCGCGGTCGAGCTCTGGGGCCAGTTCGCGCCAAAGCCGCGCGGCTTCGACCATGATCGGTAACTCATCTGGGTCGCGCCCTTGTTGGCGGATCCAGCCCCAGTTGCGGCTGGATTGTTCAGCGGCAATGCGGCCCTTTTCGAGCAGCGTCACCTGTTTGCCCGCCCGCGCCAGAGACAGGGCAGTGCAGACGCCGATCACGCCACCGCCGATCACCACCACCTCGCTGTCGCGCGGCGGGGTGCGGGGGTAGCTGGCAGGGGTGGCAAGGGTGATAGGAAAAACGGACATGCGAACCCCGGAGGCTGGGGCCGCGCGGCTGCACCGGGCGGCCGTGGAAAGGACAGGCCCCCGCGGTGGGCCTGCCTTAGGTCTGTCAGGGATGGCTCAGCCCTGCAAGCGGGTCAGCAGCCGGCGCATGAAGTCGTGACCGGCCCCGAACTGCGCCACGTCGATGAATTCGTTGGGCTGATGCGCCTGCGCGATGTCGCCCGGCCCGCAGATCACGGCGGAATAGCCCGCCTCTTGGAACTGCCCGGCTTCGGTGCCGTAGCTCACTTTGTGGCTGGCGTTATCGCCAGTGATCTGGCGCACGATCTGCTCGGCCTCGCCGTCCTTTTCGGGCTGCAGCGCGGGCACGTCGAAACGGGTCGAGGTCTCGATATAGGTTTCGGGCACCACGTCCTGCATCTGCTTTTCGACCTCACGGACCTTCTTGAGGTAGGCGGTGCCCCATTTGTCTTTGTCTTCACCCGGCACCACGCGGAAATCCATGGCGAATTTGCAGTCCTTGGCGGTGATGTTGTGGGCCGTGCCGCCTTCGATCACGCCGACATGGGCGGTGGTGAAGGGCGGGTCGAACATCGCCGCCGTCTCGGTCGGTTTGGCGGCCATGTTGTCGCTGTTCACGTCATTGGCCCATTCGATGAGCTTGGCACCCGCCATGATCGCGTTGACCCCGGTATGCAAGAGCGAGGAATGCACCTCGAAGCCCACAAGGTGCGTGTTAAAGCCAATGCCGCCCTTGTGGCCGGTCACCGCCTGCATGGTCGAAGGCTCACCCACGATCACCGCCGAGCCCTTGGGCACCACGCCCTGCATCGCCTCGATCATCGGCGGGGCGCCGGTGCAGCCGATCTCCTCATCGAAGCTGAGCGCGATCTGCAGCGGGCGCTTTACTTCCGCATAATGCGCCTCGACCAAAGCCCAGAGCGCCAGCGCGTCAAAGCCCTTCATGTCGCAGGTGCCGCGTCCGTAATAGCGGCCGTCTTTCTCGGTCACGGTGAAAGGGTCGGTGTCCCATGCCTGCCCGTCGACCGGCACAACATCGGTATGGCCCGAAAGCACCACGGCCCCCTCCTCCCACGGGCCCGCATGGGCGAAAAGCGCATGTTTGGGCTGATCAGGATCGACGTAGCGGTGGCTCTCGATCCCGTGGGAGGCGAGGTACTCGGCCACCCAGTCGATCAGCGGGATGTTGGTGTCCCGCGACACGGTGGGAAAGCTGATGAGTTTGGTCATCAACTCAAGCGGGGTCAGGCGTTCGGTCATGGGTGTTCTTTCAATAGCCGCTGTCGGTGATCAGCACATGGTGCCCCGGCTCCACCTCGCGGTAGACCGAAGGCTCGGCCCGATAGCTGACAGGGTGGATCGGCGAGGGAATCGGTTTGAAGTTCAGGTCCTTCTCGGACTTGCGCCGGCGCGGATCGGCGATCGGAACGGCCTTCATCAGCGCTTGGGTATAAGGGTGCTGCGGGTTCTCAAACACCCGCTGGCGCGAACCCATCTCGACGATGCGGCCCAGATACATGACGCCGACGTAGTGGCTGACGCGTTCGACCACGGCCATGTCGTGGCTGATGAACAAAAAAGACAGTTCCATCTCGGCCTGAAGCTCCATCATCAGGTTCAGCACCTGCGCCTGCACAGACACATCAAGGGCCGAAACCGCTTCATCCGCGATGATCAGCTTGGGGTTCAGCGCAAGCGCGCGGGCGATGGCGACCCGTTGGCGTTGGCCGCCCGACAGCTCATGCGGGAAGCGGCGCATGAAACTCCGCGGCAGTTCCACCCGGTCGAAGAGCATTTCGATCCGTTTGGTAATCTCGGCCCCCTTAAGGGTCGCGAAATTGTGGATCGGTTCCGCCACCTGATCGGCCAGCTGCATCTGCGGGTTGAGCGAGGCGAAGGGATCTTGAAAGATCATCTGCATGTCGAGCCGCGCGGTGCGCAGGGCCGATTGGTCCAGCGACATGATGTCGACACCGTCAAGGTTCACCTCCCCCGACATCGGCTCCACCAGCCGCAGAATCGACCGTCCGGCGGTGGATTTGCCACATCCCGATTCGCCGACGAGGCTCAGCGTCTGACCTTTGTTGAGCGTGAAGGACAGATCCTCGACCGCATGCACATTTGCCACGGTGCGGCGCAGGAAGCCGCCCTGCACCGGAAAGCGCGTGGTGAGGTTTTTGACCGACAAGAGCACCTCTTCGCGGCCCTTGATCGGAACGATTTCCTTGTCCTCACTGCCCAAAAGCTTCATCGGCTCGGGGTATGGCTTGCCCGTCATCTCGCCCAATTTCGGCACGGCGGCCAGAAGCGCCTTGGTATAGGGATGCTGCGGGTTCTCGAAGATCTCCTCGACGGTGCCTTCTTCGACCTTCTTGCCACGGAACATGACGACCACGCGGTCGGCCATCTGCGCCACCACGGCCATGTCGTGGGTAATGAACATCACCGCCGTCCCGGTCTCGCGCTTCAGCCGGTCCATCAGGGCGAGGATCTCGGCCTGAATGGTTACGTCGAGCGCGGTGGTGGGCTCATCGGCGATCAAGAGGCGCGGCTCGCAGGCCAGCGCCATGGCGATTACCACGCGCTGGCGCATGCCGCCCGAAAGTTCGTGGGGGTACTGCTTGAGACGCCGCTCCGGCTCGGGGATGCGGACCTGTTTCATCAGTTCCAGCGCCCGGGCCTCGGCCTCTTTGCGGGTCATGTTCAGATGCAGGCGCAGACCTTCGGTCATCTGCTTGCCGATGGTGAACACGGGATTCAGCGCGGTCATCGGCTCTTGGAAGATCATGCCGATCTCATTGCCGCGAATCTTGCGCATCAGATTGCCGCCGCTGGCCGCGAGATCGACTTGGCCTTCTTCACCGCGCTCAAAAAGCAGGCGACCGCCTGCAATTTCACCGCCGCCATACTCAACCAGTCGCATCAGCGACAGGGAGGACACCGATTTGCCCGATCCTGATTCTCCGACCACGCAAACCGTCTCACCGGGATTGATGTCGAAACTGACATCCTCAACACCGACCACGGGGCCATCTTTGGTTTGAAATTCGACGCGCAGGCCCTGAATTTGGGCGATTGGCGCCCCATTGGTGTGATCCAGCATCTGTTTCCCTGTTGTTTTTATCGGCGCAGATTTTGCCCGACGCTACGGCGAATGTCACGAGACTGTCAAACCTGACGCGCAGAGTTCGAGCTTTGTCATAATTGCTCCACGTCCGCCCTTGCAATTTCCGGCAAACCTGTTTCGATATAGCCCATGCGGTTTGGAAAGAGCGCTTCGATCACAGGTTGAATATTGCTTGTTTTGTTATGTTTAGCTGGCGAAGCTCATGTTCTTTCCGGGGCGACAACAACAAGGCGGGGAACATCCCGTCGACAATAAGCGGCACGCCCACGTGTCCAACATGGAGTAAGATATGAAATTGAAGACCCTATTGATGGGGGCTGTCGCATCGACGGCGCTTGCCCCTATGGCCTTTGCCGAAGCCCATGAGGGCGAGCGGGGCCGCGACGGCGAAGTCAAAATCATCTATTGGCAGGCGCCTTCGATCCTGAACCCCTATCTGTCGAGCGGCACGAAGGACGTCGAAGCCTCCTCGCTGATCCTCGAACCCCTTGGCCGCTATGACGAAACCGGCGCGCTGGTCCCCTATCTGGCGAACGAAATTCCGACGCTTGAAAACGGCGGCGTGAGCGAAGACCTCAAGACCATCACATGGAAGCTGAAAGATGGGCTGATGTGGTCCGACGGCACCCCCGTCACCGCCAATGACGTCAAATTCACCGCCGATTACTGCATGAACCCCGAAGGCGGCTGCGCACAGCTGGCCAAATTCGAAGGTGTCTCCTCGGTCGATGTGGTCGACGACCAGACGGTCAAGGTTACCTTCTCCGAGCCGATGCCGAACCCCTACGGCCCCTTCATGGGCGGCCAGTCCCCGATCATTCAGGCGGCGCAGTTTGCCGATTGCACCGGCGCCAAGGCGCCCGAGTGTACCGAAGCGAACTTTAACCCCATCGGCACCGGTCCCTTCACCGTCACTGAGTTCCGCCCGAACGACGTGATCACCATGGCCGCGAACGAAAATTACCGCGACCCGAGCAAGCCCGCCTTTGCCTCTCTGACCTTCAAGGGTGGCGGCGACGCGACAGCTGCGGGGCGTGCCGTGATGGAAACCGGCGAGTTCGACTACGCCTGGAACCTGCAACTGGCCCCCGATGTCATCGCCAAGATGGCCGAAGGCGGCAAAGGCAAGCCAATGTCGGCTTTCGGCACGCTGGTTGAGCGTCTGGAACTGAACATGACAGACCCCTCCCCGGACCTGCCGGAAGGTGAACGCGCCACAGCCAAGCACCCGCATCCCTTCCTCACCGATGAGAGCGTCCGCCGGGCACTGTCGATGGCGATTGACCGCGAACTGCTGGTCGAAGTCGGTTACGGCCAAGCGGGCCGCGCCACCTGTAACATGGTGCCCGCGCCAGAGCTTTACGCCTCCGACAACACCGACTGCCTGACCCAAGACATCGAAGGCGCCAAGGCGCTTTTGGACGAAGCGGGCTGGGTTGACAGCGATGGCGACGGCATCCGCGAAAAAGACGGCGTGAAACTGGAAATCCTTTACCAGACCTCGACCAACGCCGTGCGTCAGGACTTCCAAGCGCTGATCAAGGATTGGTGGAGCCAGATCGGTGTCGAAACCGAATTGCGCAACATCGACTCTTCGGTCTTCTTTGGGGGTGATCCCGGTTCGACCGACACGTTCCAGCGTTTCTATGCAGACGTTGAAATGTACGCCAACAACTTCGACGGCACCGACCCGCAAAGCTACCTCGCTCAGCGGACCTGCGCCAAATTCCCAAGCCCGGAATCGCAGTGGCAGGGTGAGAACATCAACCGTTTCTGCGAAGAAGAGTATGATGCCATGGTGGCCGAACTGGGCCGTACCGGCGAAATGGAAAAGCGTGGCGAACTGGCCAAAAAGCTGAACGACATGCTGACCAAAGACAGCTACTCGATCCTGCCGCTGGTTGACCGTGGTCGCGTCTCTGCTGCCTCCAACACCCTTGGTGGCGTTGTTCTGAACACTTGGGACTCCGAACTGTGGAATGCCGCCGACTGGTACCGCATGGAAGAGTGATCTAGGACGGAGGCGCGGCATGCTGCGCCTCCCTTCACCGACCTTTGGGGGGTGTGCGTCATCCGCACGCCCCCCTCTCGCCCCCACCCCCTCACAGACTGACCTACAAAGGCGACGCCCATGTTGACCTTCACCATCCGACGACTTCTTTTGTCGATCCCGACGCTTTTGTTTATCAGCCTGGTGATTTTCCTGCTGCTGCAACTCGCCCCCGGCGACCCGATGGCCCAAGTGCCGCTGACGGTCCCGCCCGAGGTGAAAGAAAAAATGCGCGAGGCACTTGGCCTCGGCCAGCCGATCTATATCCAATATTGGAAGTGGCTCGTGCAGGTCTTTTGGATCGAGCCGCAGGTTTTAATCGACTATCTCACCAACCGTTCTGCCCTGTTTAGCTGGCTGCCCGACACCAACCTTTCGGACGGCAAGCTGCGCGTGATCTCTTGGCAGACCCGTTCGCCTGTGATGGACATCGTGATCCAGCGCATGCCGCAGACCCTCTGGGTTGTCGGGCTGGCCTATATCGTGGGCATCGTCATTGCCATTCCGATCGGCATCTATTCGGCCTACCGTCACTATTCGGTCTTCGATCAGGCCGGGACGTTCATCACCATGATCGGCTTCTCGATCCCGCCCTTCTTTACCGGGCCTCTGCTGATCGTGATCTTCTCGGTCTCGCTGGGGTGGCTGCCGTCGATCTATGACACGACCCATGTCGTGAACGACTGGGAAAGCTTCAAGGTGCAGTTCTTTCAGATGATCATGCCGGTGATGGTGCTGGCGCTGCAAACCACGGCGCAGATCAGCCGCTACATGCGCGGTGCCATGCTCGACAACCTGAACCAAGACTACGTGCGCACCGCCCGCGCCAAGGGGCTGAAGGAAAGCGTCGTCGTCATGGTCCATGTGCTGCGCAACTCGATGATCCCGGTGGTCACCATCATCGCGCTTGGCATGCCCGCCATCTTTGGCGGCGCCATCATCACCGAGAACGTATTTAAGGTGAATGGCATCGGCCAGCTTCTGTTGACCGCGCTGCGCGCCAACGATTTGCCCATGGTGATGACCCTGACCTTTATCTTTGCGGTGTTGATCGTGCTGTTCAACCTGATCGCAGATATCCTCTACGGCCTGCTTGACCCAAGGATCCGTTATGACTGAGCAACCCATTCCCGCCAGCCCGGTCGAAGCCGACCTCGAATTCATGAAAGCCCTGCAAGACAAGGGCCCGCAGAAACCGCCGCGCAGCCAATGGCGCGATGTCTGGGACCAGTTCCGCAAGCACAAGGGCGCGCTTTTCGGCGGCGGTTTCCTGATCTTCATCACGCTCGCGGTGATCTTTGGCCCCTATCTGTGGGACATCGACGCCAAGAAGCTCGACATTCGCAACAAGAATTGGCGGCCGATCTATACGCTGCTGTGGGACGGCGATGCCAAGGCGGGGTGGAGCCATCCCTTCGGCACCGATCAGCTGGGCCGCGACATCCTTGCGCAGATGCTTTTTGGCGGGCGCGTCTCGATGGCCGTGGGCTGGATGGCCATGGCACTGGCGCTGATCATCGGCACGGCCGTCGGCGTGCTTTCGGGCTTTTTCAAGCGGATGGACTTCTGGCTCATGCGTTTCACCGATCTGATCCTCAGCCTGCCGATCCTGCCGCTGGTGCTTTTGGCGGTAACACTCTTCGGGCAACCGCTGCGCTCGCAGTTTGGGCCTGAGGGGGGCATGTTCATCCTCATCGTCTCGGTCATCAGCCTGACCTCTTGGATGCAGACGGCGCGGATCGTGCGGGGCGATATTCTGGCGCTGAAGGAACGTGAGTTCATCCTTGCCGCCCGCTCTATCGGCACCACACCGGGCAAGATCATCCGCCGTCACCTGCTGCCCAACGTGATCTCGCCCATCATGGTCTCGGCCACCCTTGGCCTTGCCACGGCGATCATCACCGAAAGCGCGCTGAGCTTTCTGGGCGTCGGCTTTCCGTCGGACTTCCCCACATGGGGCAAGCAACTCGCCGACGCAGTGGACCGCATGCAGGAGTTTCCCGAGCGCGTGATGCTGCCCGGCATCGCCATCTCGCTGACCGTGCTGGCGGTGAACTACCTTGGCGATGGTCTGCGCGACGCGCTTGATCCGCGCATTCGCGGGCGCTGAGCCAAATAAGGACCGACCGGCCCCCGCCTATCGCGAGGGGGGCCGGTTGTTTCGTATCTCCTGACGCAGGGTGAACAGCGTCGCCCAATTTTCCATCAAAACAGAAATATTTTCGCCGACGTCGAAGGGCCCCGCGTCAGCTTTCACTTGATTGTGACCCCCGCCCACTCCAAATGGGAAATAATTCCGTTTTCGAGGGTTTTTGCGATGTTTGAGTCTTTCGGCTTTGAAGAGACGACAGCAAAAGAGGCGTCCGTTCTGTTGGCCGCGCTCATCGGGCTGGCGTTTGGCGTCTTGGCACAGCGCACGCGCTTTTGCTTTCGCCGCAGCCTCGTGGGCGAAGACCGGCGTCAAGCGCTCGGGGTCTGGCTTACCGCGCTGGCGCTGGCGGTGATTGGCACGCAGGCCGCCGTGGCCGCGGGTTGGATCAGTTTCGACGCGCATCGTTTCATGGCCTCTGAAGTGCCGTTTCTGGCGATTGGCATCGGCGGGCTGCTGTTCGGCGCGGGCATGGTGCTTACGCGCGGCTGCATCTCACGCCTCACGGTGCTGACAGGCGGCGGCAACCTGCGCGGGGCGCTGGTGGTGCTGGTCTTTGCCGTGGTGGCCCATGCCACCCTCAAAGGGGTTCTGGCCCCGCTGCGCGTGGCGCTTGGGTCCGTGACCGTCGACATGGGCGACAGCGTGAGCCTTGCTGCCCTGCCCGGCGGTGCGCTGGTTTGGGGCGGTCTGCTCACCGTGGCGGCGTTGGCCTATGCGCTGCGCTCGGGCAACCGTCCAGGGCAACTGGTGATGGCCGGTTTGATCGGGCTTTTGGTGCCTGCCGCATGGGTTGGCACCGGGTTTATCCTGCTGGATGAATTCGACCCGATCGCGATGGAGAGCCTTAGCTTCACCTCCCCCTCTGCCGATACTCTGTTCTGGACCATCGCCAGCAGTTCGATCCCCGCGGGCTTTGGCACCGGGCTGTTGGGCGGCGTGTTTGTCGGCGCGCTGGTCGCCAGCCTGATTGCGCGAGAGTTTCAGTGGCAGAGCTTTGACGCCCCGCGCCAAACCGGACGCTACCTGACCGGGGCAGCTATGATGGGCGTGGGCGGTGTGCTGGCCGGAGGCTGCACCTTGGGCGCGGGCCTTTCGGGTGTCCCCACGCTTTCCGTCGCGGCCATCGAGGCCATCGTGATGATCGCACTGGGCGGGCTGGCCATGCAGGCGTTGCTCAGCCGATCTTCCGCCGCAGATGGCGCAGCGTCCACCACACGCCAAGCACAACCGGCACGGTGACCACGGCGGTCAGCAGCCCCTTGCTGACCGCCAGCGGCTCTGCCAGCGGGTAGAGCAGATAGCTGACCAGTGAAACCGCGTAGTAGCTGATCGCCACCACAGACAGCCCCTCGACCGTATGCTGTAGCCTCAATTGCAAGTCGGCGCGGCGGTCCATGCTGGCAAGGATCGCTTGGTTCTGGGCCGAGCGTTCCACATCCACCCGCGTGCGCAAAAGATCCGCGGCCCTCAGCGCGCGGGCTGCGATGGTCTGCAGCCGCGTCTCGGTAGATTTGACCGTGCGCATGGCGGGCGCATAGCGGCGCATCATGAATTCCCCAAACCCCTGCCGCCCCATGAAACGCGCCTCGCGCAGGGCCGAGATACGTTCATAGACGATGGCCTCATAAGCGCCCGTGGCGGCGAAGCGATAGGCGGTCTCCGCCGTCAGCGCCTCTAACGCGACCGAGACATCAAGCAGCGCGTGCAGCGTCTCTTCTGCCGCCGTGCCCGCCCCGCTGCGCATCGCCCCCATGAGGGTCGACAACTGACCATCCAGATCATTCAAGGCCGCCGCCATGTCGCGCGCCTGCATGAAGCCCAGCATCGACATCGCCTTATAGGTCTCAATCTCGCACAGCCGCTGCACGATCCGCCCAATCCGCCGCTGCCCGGTCGCCGCGTCGGTAAAGAGCGCCAGCCGCAGATGGCCGGCGGGATCAATCCGAAAATCGCTGGCGACCACCGCTGCCCCGTCGAGCACCTCTGCCACGGCGAGGCTCTCGGGCACGAACCAGTCTTGCAGGTGACCCGCGATCTCTTTGTCCTCCTCCGGCTTCGGCAGGACCGCAAGCAGGGCCGAGGTGATCCGCTCCCCTTCTATGTCGGCCAGCCAATCCTCGGGAAAGGCGGCGAAATCCGCAGCGGCAAAAGGCAGGCTTCGGCCAGTGGGGGCGATCACCGTATAGGTAACGAATTCGGTATGCTGCTCCCATTTCAGCGTGAAGCGGCCCATTTCCCCATAGTAATGCGTGGCCGAAGCATCGGCGCGCGGCGCGCCGTAATGGGCCAGCAGTGCGTTCAACTCGGCCTGCGGTGCGGCATCCGGTGACGGCTTCACCGCAAGAAAGGCGACCCGCGAGGGCGCGGCGAGCTGCGGAAACGGGCGTGCGTGCATTTCGCCGGTCAGGGCAAGGCGCTGCGGGTGGTCTTTGATCGGGGCCATGAGGGGTTCCGCTGCTGGAGAGAGTATCTCCCCCAAGAATAGCGCCATCGCCGCCGATGAACAGAAGAAAAATACGCCTTTTCAAATACTTACTGCATACCGACGTATACCGCCCCTAGAAACGGCAAACGCCCCACCGTTTCCGGCGGGGCGTTTAAGATGTATAGGTCGGGAATTTTTAAAAAATTCCCGGTCGTTTTCTTTTAAAGAAGACGATCAGTCGATCAGCGGCAGCAACTTGTCGAGACTGGCCTTGGCGTCACCGTAGAACATGCGCGTGTTCTCTTTGAAGAACAGCGGGTTCTCGATGCCCGAATACCCGGTGCCCTGACCGCGCTTGGAGACGAAGACGGTTTTCGCCTTCCAGCATTCCAGCACCGGCATGCCAGCGATGGGGCTGTTGGGGTCGTCTTGCGCCGCGGGGTTTACGATGTCGTTGGAGCCGATGACGATCGCGACGTCGGTCTCGGGGAAATCATCGTTGATCTCGTCCATCTCCATCACGATGTCATAGGGCACTTTGGCCTCGGCCAAGAGCACGTTCATGTGACCGGGCAGACGGCCCGCCACCGGGTGGATGGCAAAGCGGACGTTCTTGCCACGGGCGCGCAGTTTCTTGACCAGATCGCTGACCGCGCCTTGAGCTTGAGCCACCGCCATGCCGTAGCCGGGGATGATGATGACGCTGTCGGCCTCGTTCAGCGCCTGTGCAACGCCGTCGGCCTCGATCGCCACCTGCTCGCCTTCGACCTCCATCGCCGGGCCGGATGTGCCGCCGAAACCGCCCAAGATCACGCTGACGAAGGAACGGTTCATCGCCTTACACATGATGTAGCTTAGGATCGCACCCGAAGAACCGACCAAGGCGCCGACCACGATCAACAGATCGTTGCCAAGCGAGAAGCCGATCGCCGCCGCGGCCCAGCCGGAGTAGCTGTTCAGCATCGACACAACCACCGGCATGTCAGCACCACCGATGCCCATGATCAGGTGATACCCGATAAAGAGCGCCGCCAGTGTCATGATAAACAGCGGCAAGAAGCCCCCGGTGTTGAAGTACCAGATCAGGCAGATCAGCGAGAGCGCTGCCGCACCGGCGTTAAGCATGTGACCACCCGGCAATTTCGTCGCTGCCGAGCTGACGCGGCCCGCCAGTTTGCCATAGGCGATGACAGAGCCGGTAAAGGTCACAGCACCGATGAAGATACCGAGCACCAGTTCGACCCGCAGGATCGCGATCTCGACGCTGTCTTTCTTGGCCAGCAGTGCTGCGAAACCTTCGGTAGACGCACGCGCCACCTCGTCCATCGCCAGCACGTTGCCCAGTTCGATATGGGCGTTGTAGCCGACGAAGACCGCCGCCAGACCAACAAGGCTGTGCATCGCCGCAACCAATTCGGGCATCTGCGTCATCTGCACGCGGGTGGCCAATTGGTAGCCGATCGCGCCACCGGCGGCGATCAGGATCAGCGAGAGGAGCCAGAACCCCGCCCCCGGCCCGATCAGCGTGGCGACAACCGCCAGCGCCATGCCGGCAATGCCGTACCATACCGCGCGTTTTGCGCTTTCCTGCCCCGACAGACCGCCGAGCGACAGGATGAAGAGAACCGCTGCGACCACATAGGCCGCTGTCGTAAATCCGTATTCCATGATGCTCGCTCCTTCAGGATTTCTGGAACATGGCGAGCATGCGCCGTGTCACGAGGAAGCCGCCGAAAATATTGATCCCACACATGAAGACCGACAGGGCAGCAAGAAGGATCACCAGCCACGAGCCAGAGCCGATCTGCATCAGCGCGCCCAGAATGATGATCGAGGAGATCGCATTGGTCACCGCCATCAGCGGGGTGTGCAGGCTGTGCGCCACGCCCCAGATGACTTGGAAACCAACAAAGACCGCCAGAACGAAGACGATGAAGTGCTGCATGAAGCTGGCAGGGGCGACGAGGCCGACACCGAGCAGCAACGCCGCGCCGACGGCCAAGAGCGTGACTTGGTTCTTGGTCTGCGCTTTGAAAGCAGCCAATTCGTCAGCACGCTTCTCTTCCGGGGTCTTTTCTTTAACCTTTTCCTTCTTCGGCGCGGCCGCGATGGCTGCGACCTTGGGCGGTGGCGGCGGGAAGGTCACTTCTTTTTCGTGGGTGATGGTCGCGCCCCGGATCACGTCATCTTCCATATCGTGGTTGATGACACCGTCTTTCTCGGGCGTCAGATCCGTCATCAGGTGGCGGATGTTAGTGGCATAGAGTGTCGAAGCCTGCGTCGCCATGCGCGAGGGGAAATCGGTGTAACCGATGATCGTGACACCGTTGTCGGTGACGATCTTCTCGTCCATTTTGGTGAGCTTGCAGTTGCCGCCCTTCTCTGCCGCGAGATCGACGATCACGGAACCGGGCTTCATCGCCTGCACCATGTCCTCGGTCCAAAGCTCGGGGGCTTCGCGGTTGGGGATCAGCGCCGTGGTGATGACGATGTCCACATCAGGCGCCAATTCGCGGAACTTGGCCAATTGCGCTTCGCGGAATTCGGGGCTGGAAACAGAGGCATAACCGCCCGAAGCCGACCCATCGGCCTGTTCTTCTTCAAAGTCGAGATAGACAAACTCAGCGCCCATCGATTCGACCTGTTCGGCCACTTCGGGGCGCACGTCGAACGCGAGCGTGATGGCACCCAGCGAGGTCGATGTGCCGATGGCGGCAAGACCCGCCACACCCGCGCCGACGACCAGCACCTTGGCCGGGGGCACCTTGCCCGCCGCCGTGATCTGCCCGGTGAAGAAACGGCCAAAGTTGTTGCCCGCCTCAATGACCGCACGGTAGCCCGCGATATTGGCCATGGAGGACAGCGCGTCCATCTTCTGGGCGCGGCTGATGCGCGGCACCATGTCCATCGCCATGACGGTCGCGCCTTTGGCGGCGGCGGCCTCCATCAGCTCTTTGTTGCCCGCAGGGTTGAACATGGAAATGAGCGTCTGGCCCGCGCGCAGGCGCTTGACCTCGGCGTCAGACGGCGGGCGCACCTTGGCAACCACATCGGCGGCCTTGTAGAGAGCAGCGGCGGTGTTCACCACCTCGACGCCTGCGCCCTCGTATGCGGCATCGTCAAAGCCCGCAGCCGCACCGGCGCCGGTTTCGATAACGCATGTATGCCCAAGCTTTTGCAGTTGCAGCGCGCTGTCCGGCGTCATTGCGACCCGGTTCTCGCCCTCAAATATTTCCTTTGGTGTCCCGATCTTCAAACCAAGAGTCCCCCTTTGCTGGCCCGTCACGCCGCTTTGGCGCAACTTTGTTAGTCAGAGCGATAGCGCGCGCGCAGCAATAGTACAAGCAGACCGCTACGTGAAACGGAGCAAAATTGCTGCGCTGCGACACCGAGAGAACGGTTTGCTGTTTTCGGAGCGCAGATAGAACAGCCGTTCTACACCGCGCCAATGGCATGGCCCGAAGGCCATACCAAATCGCCGACCCAATGCGTGGGTATCAGAGACCGGGGATCAGCCGGGCCAACCCGCGCTGGTCAAAGGTGGTCCCGCGATCGGCACCAAAGGCGATCTCGCCGCCCAAACCGACGAAGGGTTCAGAGACGTTCACGCCACCCGCTTCGGCCTTGGCCGAGCCGACCTCAAGGAACAGGTTGGTGTTAACCGATACGTCGCGGTCAAGACGGATTGCGAACCGGGACAGATCGCCGGTGTCATCGTCGGCCATGTCATAGGAGCCTGTCAGGCCAAAGCCCTCCTGCATCTCATAGCGGGCTTTGATCCCGCCAAGCGTGGCGTCGCCCAGATCGGTGTCGACATTGGCGATATAGCCCTCGAACTCCCATTCGCGGACTTCATAGCCAGCCTCGATCCCAAAGATATCGGCCTCATCGCCTTCGACGTCTTCAAAGGTGTAGAAAGCGCCGAAAGAGGTCGCGTCGTTCAGGTGATAGATGCCGTGCAGACCCAGCAGCGTGCTGTCGATATCGGTAAAGCCGAAATCATGATAGGCGGCATCGATTTGCAGGCTGAAATCGCGGTTGAACCCCAGTTCCATCGCGCCTTCGAGGCCCCAGTGGTTAAAATCGGTGTCCTCGGCAAAGGCCGAATAAGACAGCCCGACCGACCCACCGGTGACTTCGACAGCGCCTGCCGTTGTCGCGCCCAATGCGAAGGAGGCGGCCAGCGCCAGTGAGGAAATTTGCGAAAAATTCATGATACTGCTCCAATACAAAACAAGGCCCTGTGATCAGGTTACCTGCTGCAACCTGTGAGGGAATGTTCGCGCGGCTGCAAGGGTGGCTGTGCCCGCCCCAGATAATTGTGTCTGCGCCGCCACTACCCTGCGCCCCTCGCCTGTGCTGCCCTTCAAATAACGCCCCGTCATCCGAAGCTGCCTCTTGTCCTGCCGCCGCCAGCGCGCCACCCTGCCCGCAAAGGGGAGACATCATGACATTGCAAGACAAACACGCATTCATCACCGGCGGTGGCACCGGCATCGGGCTCGCCATCGCGCAGGATCTGGCGGCCAAGGGGGCGCGGGTCACCATCACCGGGCGGCGGCAGGAGGTGCTTGACGCGGTGTCGGGCAATGGCATCACCGGCATGGCGATGGACGTCCGCGACGAGGCGCAGGTCATCGACACGATCGCCCGCGCGGTAGAGGCCAACGGGCCGGTGCAAATCTGCGTGGCAAACGCAGGCGTGGCCGAGGGGCGATCGCTGCATAAGACCGACCTCGATTTCTGGCGCGACATGATGGCGACCAATCTCGATGGCGCCTTTCTCACAATCCGCGAGAGCCTGAAATACATGCGCCAGACCGATTGGGGCCGGGTGATCGCAGTGTCCTCCATGGCGGGGCTGCGCGGGCTGCCGGGGGCGGCCTGCTACTCGGCCTCAAAACACGGGATGATCGGGCTGATCCGTTCGCTCAGTGAGGATTACATGGGCCAGCCCTTTACCTTCAACGCCCTCTGCCCCGGCTATGTCGATACCGAGATCATCGCGCGCAATACTCAAGCGATCTCCAACCGCGCCGGGCTGTCCGAGGAAAAGGCCCGTGATGTCATGGTCAACGCCAACCGCCACAAACGCCTGATCGCCCCGTCTGAAGTGGCGGCGGCAGCGGCTTGGCTGGTTGGCGAAGGCTCGGAAAGCGTCAATGGCCAGTCGATCGAGATTGCAGGCGGGCAGATGTAGCGGCGTTAAGGAGAGTTTAACCAAGCTGCGCCAAATATGGGGCCATGAGAGACCGCATTTCATCCCATGGCCCGAATTGCTATTTCTTCACCCTGCGCCTTGCGCGGGGCGATGATGATGCGCTGCTGCGGCATATCACGGCCCTGCGCCAAGCGATGCGTGAGACTTTGGCGCGCAAACCCTTCCGGATCGATGCCATCGCCATCTTGCCGGATGTGCTCCATATGGTCTGGACCCTGCCGCCGAACGATACCGATTACGGCAACCGGATCGGCATGTGGAAGGGGCGGTTTTCCCGCCATCTGCCCCCGGCCCCGCATCGCAGTCTGCGGCAGATCAAACGGGGTGAGAAAGGGATTTGGCAGCGGCGATTCTGGGAGCATCGGATCCGCGACCACGCGGATTTCGAACGGCATTGCGGCTTGGTGCACCTCAGCCCCGTGCATGCAGGCTATTGTGACCGCCCTGAGGCTTGGCCTTACAGTTCCTATAGCCGCAACTGTTCAGGTCCGCCAGCGCCTCAGGGCGCGGAGGCGGGGCCGCTCGAGAAAGACGCGGTCTTGGATGATGATGTGACGCCGCTGAACCACGCGGCCCAAGCTGTTGCGCCATTCAACGGGCTGCACAGTTGAGAGGCGTTGAGGCTATGCATCCGTTGACGGCGCGATCGGGGGCGCGGGGGATCGACAGAACGACAGCGTCGCGATGCAGGCTGCCGCGCCCCCGAGAAGCGCGGCGCGCGTTTATCGAGAGTGTAACGCGCGCGCCCTGCGCCCCGCCCTACTGCGCGGCAGTCATCACCGGCAGGGCCGAGCCATCCGCGGCCCAAGCCCGCACCGCGGCGCCGAAATGTTCGAACAGCGGGCGCGAGACCGGATCACTGGCCGCGTTCCACTCAGGATGCCATTGCACCGCGAGGGTAAAGCCCGGCGCGTCTTTGATGTAGATCGCCTCGGGCGTGCCGTCATCCGCGTGGCCGTCGATCACCACGCGCGGGCCGGGTTCCTTGATCCCCTGCCCGTGCAGCGTGTTGGTCAGCACCTTCGCTGCCCCCATCACGTGATGGAAAACACCGCCTTCGGTAAAGCTCACATCATGGCGCAGCTCGAATTTCTCTTCCATGGTGCCATCGGGGGGCATCCGGTGGTTCATCCGCCCGGGCAGCTCGCGAATCTCGGGGTAGAGCGATCCGCCCATCGCCACGTTCACTTCCTGAAAGCCACGGCATAGACCGAGGAACGGCTGACCGCGCGCCACACAGGCGCGCACCAGCGCCAGCGCCACGGCGTCGCGGGCGCGGTCAAAAGCACCATGGGCCTCTGTCTCGGGCTCACCATATTCTTCGGGATGCACATTGGGGCGCCCGCCGGTCAGCAAAAAGCCATCGCAGACCTCCAGCAATTCCTCGACCGAGACAAAGCGCGGATCGCTCGGCACAATCAGCGGCAGACAGCCCGAGACCTCGGCAATCGCTTCGGTGTTCATCTGCCCGCCCGCGTGGACGGGGTATTGATCGTTCAGCAGGTAGGAATTGCCAATGATACCAACGACGGGTCGGGCCATGAGTTACCTCTTATTCACCATGGCCCGAACATAGGCGCTTCGCGCCGTGGCCTCAACCTCAGCTCTGCGCCTTCAACTCCAAACGCCGCGCGTGCAGCACAGGTTCGGTATAGCCCGAGGGCTGTTCGCGCCCCTTCAGCACCAGATCGCAAGCGGCCTGAAAGGCCACCCCGTCAAAGCCCGGTGCCATGGGGCGGTAGCTAGGATCGCCCTCGTTTTGACGGTCCACCACCGCTGCCATTTTTTTAAGCGCAGCCTCGGCTTCTTCGCGGCTGATGACACCGTGATGCAGCCAATTCGCCAGCGCTTGGGCCGAGATGCGGCAGGTGGCGCGGTCTTCCATCAGGCCCACGTCGTTGATGTCGGGCACTTTGGAGCAGCCGACCCCCTGATCGATCCAGCGCACGACATAGCCCAGAATACCCTGCGCGTTGTTCTCGATCTCGCGGGTGATTTCTTCGGTGCTGAGGTTGCGGCCTTCGAACACCGGGATGGTCAACAGCGCATCGAGCGTGGCGCGTGCGCCGCCCTCTTTGATCTCTTCTTGCCGCGCCAACACGTCAATCTTGTGGTAATGCGTGGCATGTAGCGTGGCCGCCGTGGGCGATGGCACCCATGCGCAATTTGCACCGGATTGGGGGTGGCCGATCTTGGCCTCCAGCATCTCGGCCATACGGTCGGGCATGGCCCACATGCCTTTGCCGATCTGCGCCCGCCCCTGCAATCCGCAGGCCAGGCCGATGTCGACATTGCGGTCTTCATAGGCGGCGATCCAAGCGCTGTTCTTCATCTCGCCCTTGGGCACCATCGGCCCGGCTTCCATGCTGGTGTGGATTTCGTCCCCTGTGCGGTCAAGAAAACCGGTGTTGATAAAGGCCACGCGATGTTTCGCGGCCCGGATACATTCGGCGAGGTTCGCGCTGGTGCGGCGCTCTTCGTCCATGATGCCCAGCTTCACAGTATATTGCGGCAGGCCAAGCGTCTTTTCCACATGGGTGAAAATCTCATCGGCAAAGGCCACTTCCTCGGGCCCGTGCATCTTGGGTTTCACCACATAGACACTGCCGGTGACCGAATTGCCGCCTTCGCGCTTAAGGTCGTGGATCGCGATCAATGTGGTGATCATGGCATCCATCAGCCCTTCGCCGATCTCATGGCCCGCGCGGTCGAGCACGGCGGGATTGGTCATCAGATGGCCGACATTGCGAACCAGCATCAAAGAGCGGCCCTTCAGCGTCACTTCACCGCCATCCGGCGCGCTATAGCTCCGATCATCGGCCATGCGGCGGGTGACGGTCTGTCCACCCTTTTCAAAGGTTTCTGCAAGATCGCCCTTCATCAGCCCCAGCCAGTTGCCATAGGCCAGCACCTTGTCCTCGGCGTCGACTGCCGCGACGCTGTCTTCGCAGTCCATGATGGTCGACAGCGCAGATTCGATGACCACATCGGCGACGCTGGCGGGATCGTCTTTGCCAATCGCATGGTCCGGGTCGATCTTGATCTCAATATGCAGCCCGTTGTTGCGCAAGAGGATCG
The DNA here is from genome assembly GCF_025142135.1 of Sulfitobacter sp. W002. Taxonomy (NCBI): domain Bacteria; kingdom Pseudomonadati; phylum Pseudomonadota; class Alphaproteobacteria; order Rhodobacterales; family Roseobacteraceae; genus Sulfitobacter; species Sulfitobacter sp. W002. The sequence goes on from NZ_CP081126.1 coordinate 2,332,031, forward strand.
CATCTGGCGCTTCTGCCGCGCCCCGGTAGCCCGCAAACTGCGCCGGATCGGCCAAACCGCAGGGGGCCGCATCCTGAGACATCACACCTTCGAGATGCCCGTCCACAACGCGGTAGCCCGCCAAATCTGCGTGGCTGCCCGCAGAGAGTGGCACCGCGTCATCCAAGAAGGCTTTTGCCCGCGCCACCACCCGCGCTCCACGGTCGGCGTCATAGCCCTTGCCCATCGGCAGGTCCCCCAGCGCATCTGTACCGTAGAACGCATCATAAAGGCTCCCCCAGCGCGCATTGGCGGCGTTAAGCGCGAAACGAGCATTGGTAATCGGCACCACAAGCTGCGGCCCGGGCACCTGTGCGATCTCGGGGTCGACGTTCTGCGTTTCAATCTGAAAATCCGGCCCTTCGGGCAAGAGGTAACCAATCTCGCGTAGGAATGCGGTATAGTTTTCCGCGTCGTGCGGCTGACCCGCCCGGGTGCGGTGCCAGTCGTCGATCTTGGCCTGAAGCTCGGCACGCTTCTCAAGCAGCGCGCGGTTCTTAGGCCCAAGATCATGCACGAGGTCCGACAGGCCCGCCCAGAAAACATCCGCCTCGACATCGGTGCCCGGCAGGGCCGATTCCTCAATGAACTCAACCAGTTCGGGGTCTACCTGCAAACCGTTTTTGTCAATTCTACCCGTCATTCTCTGCCCTCTCCCGCGCTGAATACCTTTGCGAAATGTCTAGCAGAAAGGCTAAGCGGCGCAAGCGCGTGAAGGACGGCGAAGCGTGGCGTTATTTTACCGTTGGTTCCGGGGTAGCGATCACAGGCTCGGCGTCCGCCGGGCCATCCACGGGCTGTACCTCTCCTTCTGGCGAAGGGTCGGTGGCCTGCAACACCGCGTAAACGATGCCAGCGATCATCAATAGCGCGCCGGCGATGATAGCGGTTTTGATACCGATCAAAGCGGGGCGATGACGTTTCTTCTGCGTTTCGGTATCGGTGTCGGGGGCGGACATGGATACACCTCATTGCTCGAAGTTGGGGCGGCTCGGCTTGCAGGCCGCCTTCTAGAGACATAACCTTTCCCAGACCAATTACGTTCCCCCGACTGGAGGCCCAATGCGCGACGCCACTCCCCAAACGATCTATCTCAGCGACTATCAGCCGTTCGGCTTCCTTGTGGATGAGGTGGCACTGACCTTTGAGCTTGATCCCCACAAGACGCGGGTCAAAAGCCGCATCGCTTTTCGCCCAAATCCGGCGGCGCAGACGGCGGAATTCTTCCTTCACGGAGAAGAACTCTCGCTGATTTCCGCGCAGATTGACGGCAAGCCCGTCTCCCCCAAGGTGACGGAGCGGGGTTTGACCTGCGATGTGCCAGACGGCCCCTTTATCTGGGAAGCCGAGGTTGAGATCGATCCCAAGGGCAACACCGCCCTTGAAGGGCTTTATATGTCGGGTGGCATGTATTGCACCCAATGCGAGGCCGAAGGCTTTCGCAAGATCACCTATTATCCCGACCGCCCCGATGTGATGAGTGTCTTTACCGTCACCATCAACGGGCCGCATCCTGTCTTGCTGTCCAACGGCAACCCGGTGGCACAGGGGCAGAACCACGCCGAATGGCACGACCCATGGCCCAAACCTGCGTATCTTTTCGCGCTGGTGGCGGGCGATTTGGTCGCCCATTCCGATCGCTTCACCACCATGTCGGGCCGCGAAGTCGATCTGAACCTCTATGTCCGTCCTGGTGATGAGGGCAAATGCGCCTTTGGGATGGAGGCGCTAAAGGCGTCGATGAAATGGGACGAGGAGGTCTATGGCCGCGAATATGACCTCGACATCTTCAACATCGTTGCGGTGGATGATTTCAACATGGGCGCGATGGAGAACAAGGGGCTGAACATCTTCAACTCCGCCGCCGTTCTCGCTTCGCCCGAAACCTCGACGGATGATAATTTCGAGCGGATCGAAGCGATCATCGCCCATGAGTATTTCCACAATTGGACCGGCAACCGCATCACCTGCCGCGATTGGTTCCAGCTTTGTCTGAAGGAAGGGCTGACCGTCTACCGTGACAGCCAGTTCACCTCAGACATGCGGTCCCCAGCGGTGAAACGCATCAGCGATGTGATCGACCTGCGCGGGCGCCAGTTCGCCGAAGATCAAGGCCCGCTGGCCCATCCGGTGCGGCCAGAAAGCTTTCAGGAGATTAACAACTTCTACACCGCCACCGTCTACGAGAAAGGCGCCGAGGTGATCGGCATGCTCAAGACTTTGGTGGGCGACGACGCCTATGCCAAGGCGCTGGACCTCTATTTCGAGCGTCACGACGGCGATGCGGCAACGATCGAAGATTGGCTGAAGGTCTTCGAAGACACCACGGGCCGGGACCTTACCCAGTTCAAACGCTGGTATGCGCAGGCGGGCACGCCGCGTCTGTCGGTGACAGAGGCATGGGACGCGGGAAAAGGCATCTTCACGCTGACCTTCACCCAACACACCCCGCCCAGCGCCGCCACGCCTGAGCCCAAGCCGCAGGTTCTGCCCATCACCGTGGGTTTGATCGGTGCGGACGGGGCCGAAGTGGCCCCCTCTCGCGTGCTGGAAATGACCGAAGCGGAGCAAAGCTTTGCCTTCGACGGGCTGGATGCGCGCCCGGTGGCCTCGGTGCTGCGGGGCTTCTCCGCTCCGGTGGTGCTGGATCAAGATCTCTCGAAAGAAGAGCGCCTGCTGCTGCTCGCCCATGACAGCGATCCCTTCAACCGCTGGGAGGCCGGGCGCACCTTGGCGCGGCAATCCTTGCTGGCCACGATCACCGAAGACAGCGCGCCGGATGACGAATGGCTCGCAGCATTGCGGGCGGTGCTGGAGGATGAGGCGCTGGAGCCTGCCTACCGCGCGCTGATGCTGGGCCTGCCCAGCCATGCCGATTTGGCCAGCACCCTTCATGACGCGAGCAAGACCCCGGATCCGGCGGCGATCCATCAAGCGGTGGAAGCCACGCGCGATGCCATGGCCGAGCGTTTTGCCCCGCTGCTGAGCGAGCTTTACGATCGGCATAAGGTGGGCGCCCCCTATCAACCCAATGCCGCGCAATCGGGCAAACGCGCACTGACCAATGCCGCCCTTGCCTTGCTGACCCGCGTGCAGGGGCCAGAGCGCGCGCAGGCGCAGTACGATCAGGCCGACAACATGACCCAGCAACTCAGCGCGCTGGCCGCATTGCTGCGCGCAGGCCATGGCGACAGGGCGTTGGAGGATTTCGAAGCCCAGTGGCGCGATGACCGTTTGGTGATGGACAAATGGTTCGGGCTGCAAGTCAGCCAAGCCGCGCCGGAAGAGGCCGCCGAGGTGGCGCGCAAACTCACCCAGCACGCGGATTTCAACTGGAAGAACCCCAACCGCTTCCGCGCGGTCTTTGGCAGCCTTGCGATGCATCATGCCGGGTTCCACCACGAAAGCGGCAAAGGCTACGCGCTGCTGGCCGACTGGCTGATCAAACTCGACCCGGTGAACCCGCAGACCACGGCGCGGATGTGTTCGGCCTTTCAGACATGGCGGCGCTACGACGCGACGCGGCAAGGGATGATCAAGACGCAACTGGACCGCATCCTCGCGAGCCCCGACCTTAGCCGGGACACGTCAGAGATGCTTAGCCGCATTCGCGGTGCCTGACGCGGCACCCCAGACAGAAACCATGGCGGCCTATACCTACCGCCGCCATGCCCGCAGCCGGACGGCCGTGCTGGTGTTGCCCGCGATCTGGGCGGCCCTCGGCGCGGGGTGGTTCTGGCTTGATGCTTCGGGCTGGCTTGCGGGGCTGCTGGGGCTCTTCACTCTGCCTGCGCTTTGGGAGCTTTTTACCAATCCGAACAGCGGCTTGACGCTCAACCACGACAATCTGTCATGGGTCACCGGCAAGCGTGACGCGAAAATTGCGCTGACGCAGATCGATCACGTTCGGCTTGATACGCGGCTTGATATGTCGGTCCGCGCCACAGTCATTCTAAAGACGGGCCGCAAGATCAAACTGCCCTTTGAGGCCACCCCACCGCACCGCGCGTTGGAAACTGCGCTACATGCGCGCGGCATCACCACAGAGCGGCACCACTTCACGCTGATCCAATGATTTACGGACGGCTGCGGGGCCGTGTCGCGTTCAACGGTTTGCAATAGGACTGCTGCCGAAGCCAGCGAGACATATCCGCCCGTTTGGACGCACTGCGCATCGGCCCCCAATCGGCCCCGACACCGCGCTTGCCGTTTCCGGCAATCACCCCGTCCCGCGGCACCGTCGTCGCCATGATCCGCACGGCACAGCTGAGATTCGCAGACCCGTTCTTGAGCGCATCACCACTGCCGACGTTACACTTATAGCCGCGCGCCGTGCCAGGCAGGATTTGCAACAGCCCATACCACCGACCGCCCCCACCCACGGCCCAAGACCGATAGGTGCTTTCATGTTTCGCCAGCGTCGACATAAAGCCGACCCAAAAGGCGCGCCGCTGGCTCTCGGATGCGTTCGGATAGGCCGGGCACCAGCTTTCGATATCGGCAGGCACCATATCGACCAAGGGCTTGCCATGCGACTTGAGCGCCGAAATAGCGGCCCGCGTCCAAAGCGAATGCCCCCGCATATGCTGCCAGCGCGTGCGCGGCAGATTGCCCGGGCGCGCGGGCGGGCGCAGCGTTGTGGTGAACGGCGCGGTTTCAAGCGCGGGCGGTTCCTCATCAGCCTCCACCGCGTCGGGGAAAGACAAAGAGGTCGCGGCGGTCTGCACCACGTTATCCACCTCCACCACAGGAGCGGGCTGTTTGGGAAGCTCGGCCCAAAGCAATGTGGGGCTCGTGCAGAGCAGCAGGGCAATCATGACAGGTCTCATGGCGCGCATAAGACCGCCCCAAAGCGCAGTTGGCAAGCATGACGGCCCCGCAGGATCGGCAGATTTCCTCTGATCGGGAAACAGCGCGCTGCCCAGATGCCAGATTGTGGCCTGTGGCAGCGCTCTCCTGCCCGCCCCCGCTGCAGAATTTTCCCGAAAGCTCCGCACCCCGGACACGGTTCCGCCCCATTGCCCGGTCAAACCTAAATCATCGACAAACAGCAGGCAGGACCGGCCCCAGATGAAGAAACTCTCGCATATGATCCCGTCCGCCTTGCAGGGGTTCTTTGGCAAACCCGCGCCCCAAGCGCCCGAGCTTGAACCGCTGGAAATGCCGCTGCTGCGCCGCCGTGCGCCGCGCGACGCCTTGCTGCGCATTTCCTGCCCCGACCCCACCGCCGAAGAGATGCAGCGCGACCGCCACCAATACCGCGCGCAATGGCTGGTGCGCCAAGAACGCTGGGAAGAGATGGCAACCCTGCTGCATGACGCCGATATGCGCCGCGAAATGACACCGGGCGCCATGCCGGTGGCCGAACTGATGGCCTTTGGCGCCCGCGCGGATGTGATTCTTGCTGCCGAACATGCGCTCTATGACGGCAAACCGGCCATCGATGCGCCACTGATGGCCGGGATCGAAGCCTTGGAACATGTGCTTGCCGACCATGCCGAAAGCCCCGTGATTGCGGCCATCGTGGCCCAAGCGCATATGGACATCGGCTGGGCCTGGCGCGGCACGGGTTGGGACAGCGACGTGCCCGCTCGCAACCACGCGGCCTTTGCGGCGCATTTTGAACGCGCGGAGCAAATCCTCGCGCCATTCGACAAGGACACAGCCGCCTCGCCCCTGCTCGCGGCGACGCACTGTGCCCTACTGGGGGGAACAGGCGGTGACGCCCGCGCCGTGGCCGACCGTTACGCGCAGCTCATCGACCTTAACCCCGATAACCCGCGCCCCATGCGGGCCATGGGCAACCACCTTCTGCCGCGGTGGCATGGCTCATACGCCCAACTAGAACTCGAGGCCCGTCGCACTGCCGCGCGGACCGAAGAGACATGGGGCGCGGGCGGCTATACTTGGGTGCAATTCGACGCGATCAGCTGCGATGCGCGGGCCTGTGCCAATCTTGATGTGCCGTTTTTCATCGAAGGGCTGCGCGATATCCTCGCGCGTCGCCCCGATCCGCATACCGCCAACCTGTTGGCCGCCTATTGTGCCAGCGCCATCGGTCAAGCCACCCCGTCCGAGGATGCCGCAGGGGCCGTGCGCGCCGAGATCGCCGATTGCGCCCGCTGGATCGTCCGGGATCACATGACGGAACTGCACCCGATGCTCTGGGCCCATGCCGCACGCGGCTTCGACAACAACCTGCGCGTCCGCTCCGCCCGGCGCTTTGCCGCCTCGGGCCGGGATGAGGCGATGCGCATCATCACCGGCCTGTTCCAACGCGAGATCGAAGCGGGCAAACGGGTCATTTTCACCGAAGGTCGCCGCCAGATTGCCATGCCGGGCTAGCCTGCCTCTTGAAGCGCGTGGTGCGCTCCAGTATGACCGGCCAAGTTCCAATTGACCGAAGGCGGCCGCGATGCTTGATCTGAGTTACGACACCCCGAAACCGCGCGTGATTGCCGGTGCCAAACATGACTGGGAACTGGTCATCGGGATGGAGGTGCACGCGCAGGTCGCGTCGAACGCGAAACTCTTCTCCGGCGCCTCGACCAAATTCGGCGCGGAGCCCAACAGCAACGTGGCCTTCGTCGATGCCGCGATGCCCGGCATGCTGCCGGTGATCAACGAATATTGCGTCGAACAGGCCGTGCGCACCGGGCTGGGCCTCAAGGCCGAGATCAACCTGAAGTCCGCCTTCGACCGCAAGAACTACTTCTACCCCGACTTGCCGCAGGGATATCAGATCAGCCAGCTTTATGAACCCATCGTTGGCGAAGGCGAAGTGCTGGTCGAGATTGGCGACGGCACCGCGAGGCTCGTGCGGATCGAGCGCATCCATATGGAACAGGACGCGGGCAAATCGATCCACGACATGGACCCGAATATGTCTTTCGTCGACCTGAACCGTACCGGCGTCTGTCTGATGGAAATCGTCTCGCGCCCCGACATTCGCGGCCCCGAAGAGGCCGCCGCCTACCTTGGCAAACTGCGCCAAATCCTGCGCTATCTGGGTACCTGCAACGGCGACATGCAGTCGGGCGCGATGCGTGCTGACGTGAACGTGTCGATCTGCCGCGTGGGTCAGTACGAAAAGTACCAAGAGACACAGGATTTCAGCCATCTGGGCACCCGCTGCGAGATCAAGAACATGAACTCCATGCGCTTTATCCAGCAGGCCATCGAAGTCGAAGCCAAACGCCAGATCGCGATTGTCGAGGCGGGTGGCGAGGTGGTGCAGGAAACGCGCCTTTTCGACCCAGACAAGCAAGAAACCCGCTCCATGCGTTCCAAAGAAGAAGCGCATGACTACCGCTATTTCCCCGACCCCGATCTGCTGCCGCTTGAGATCGAACAGGCATGGGTGGACGAGATTGCCGCAAACCTGCCGGAACTGCCGGACCAGAAGAAAGCGCGTTTCATCGGTGACTTTGGCCTGAGCGACTATGACGCCTCCGTGCTGACCGCCGATCTCGACAGCGCGGGCTACTTTGAGGCCGTGGCGCAGGGGCGCGATGGCAAGATGGCGGCGAACTGGGTGATCAACGAACTCTTCGGGCGTCTCAAGAAAGACGACAAGGGCATCACCGAAAGCCCGGTCACCCCGGCGCAGCTTGGCAGCATCGTCGATCTGATCGCGTCAGATGCGATTTCCGGCAAGATCGCCAAGGAAGTCTTTGAAATCACCTACACAACTGGCCGCGACCCGGCAGAGATCGTGGAGACTGAGGGCCTCAAGCAGGTCACAGACACCGGGGCGATTGAAACCGCTGTAGATGAAATCATCGCCGCCAACCCCGATCAAGTCGCCAAGGCGCAGCAGAACCCGAAACTTGCGGGTTGGTTCGTCGGTCAGGTGATGAAAGCCACGGGCGGCAAGGCCAACCCCAAGGCCGTCAACGAAATCGTGTCGCGCAAGCTCGCCCAGCAATGAGCGAGACCCCGGCCCCCTTCCGTTCGAGCGAGATGAAGGTTCTCCCCGAATGGATTGATTTCAATGGTCATTTGAACATGGCCTATTACAACGTCCTGTTCGATCAGGGCGTTGACCAAGCCTATGGCGACATTGGGCTGGGGCCGGAGTATCAACGCACGGGCTGCACCACCTATGTGGCCGAATTCCACGTCTGCTACCTGCGCGAATTGCATGAGGGTGACCGCGTCTACACCACCTTCCAATTGCTCGACCATGATGAGAAGCGGTTTCACAGTTTTCAAGAGCTGTGGCACGTCGACGGTTGGCTCGCCGCAACCGCCGAAGGATTAACGCTGCATGTGGACCAATCCGGCCCGCGTGTCGCCCCGATGCCGCAGCATATCCTGACACGTCTTGACGCGATGCGCCGCAGCCATGCCAAATTGCCCACACCGGCGCGGGCCGGTCGCCGCATCGGCATCCGCCGCAAATCCGCCTGAAACTCACCTGACGCGGCTCATGTCGCCAACCCAGCCGAGGCCCCTATGCGCTACGAATACAAGATCCTTCCCGCCCCCACCAAAGGGCAGAAAGCCAAAGGTCTGAAAGCCCCCGAAGCGCGCTTTGCCAATACGTTGGAAGAGTGCCTGAACGAACAGGCCGCCGAGGGCTGGGAGTACCAGCGGGCCGAAACGTTGCCCTCGCAAGAACGGTCTGGCCTGACCTCGACCACCACCGAGTGGCGCAATGTGCTAGTGTTCCGCCGCTTGGCCAGCGCGAGCAGCCAGCCAGAGGACGGCGATCTGCTGCCCCCCGCAGCTGCAACACCCGCATTGTCCGCCACGATTGAGGGCGACGAGACGGCGCTTCGGGCCGATGCGCCCGCCTCTATCACGCCCGACGATGACGCGCCCGCGAAAGTGGAGCCCGAGAAAGTGGAACCCGCCAAAGAGGAACCCGCCAAGCGGGCAACGCCACCTGCGTTCCTCTCCGGCACCGCGACAGAGCAAACGCCGGACGTTTCTTCGCCGGATAAATCCGACGAAGACGACGATAAAACAAAGCCCTAAACGCGGGCCTTATTCGTCCAGATCAAGCGCCAGCGCATGAATGCGCCCCATCAGATCCGGCCCCAAGGCGCTGTGCACCGCACGGTGCCGCGCCAGCCGGTTCTGACCCTTGAAACGCTCTGAGCGGATGCGCACGTTGAAGTGGCTTTCGCCCCCTTCTTGAAACCCGGCGTGACCGCGATGGCTTTCGCTGTCATCTACCACATCCAATTCTCGCGGCGCAAAAGCGGCTTCCAGCCGGTCTGAAATCTCTTGTGTTGTCGACATGTTTTTTACCTCGGCCCCCTTCAATCCTGCGACGCAGGGTATATGGTGACCGGCCTGAGTCGGAAAGGTCTATCCACATGCCAAAAGCTGATCCCTTCGGATTCGACATGTCCGTGTCGTCCTCCAAAAAGAAAAACCCCCGCGGCCGCCGTGGGATGTCGGGGGCATCGGAAACCTCGACCCGCGTCTGTGACCATGAGGGCTGCGAGGAAGCGGGCAAGTTCCGCGCGCCGAAAGCCCCTGATGTGCTGGACGACTACTTCTGGTTCTGCCAGCAGCACGTGCGCGAATATAACTCCAAGTGGAGCTTCTTTGACGGCACCACAGAGGCCGAGTTGAACGCACAGATGTCCAAGGACAAAGTCTGGGAGCGCAGCACCAAGCCGCTGGGCGATCCTGAGCAGCGTGCATGGGCACGTCTGGGCATCGAAGACCCGCATCAGGTGCTGGGCAAGAACGCCACCCAGAACCCCGGCAAGGGCCAGCAAGCGGGCCGCCGCCTGCCGCCCACCGAACGCCGCGCGATCGAGATTCTCGAAGCCAAGGACACTTGGACAAAACCCGAGGTCCGCAAAGCCTACAAAGCGCTGATCAAGGTGCTGCACCCGGATATGAACGGCGGTGACCGCAGTCAGGAAGAGCAGTTGCAACTGGTCGTTTGGGCATGGGACCAGATCAAGGGCAGCCGCAACTTCAAGGACTGATCCCGCGACCGGACCAGCGGTCGGTTGCGGATAATGCCAGTTGCCCCCTTCCCCTTGCGGATATGCACGATATGTTGCACCAGATACGCGCGCGGCCCCGACCGCGCGCCTAACGAAAAGGATGACGAGCGATGGCCGACGGTGCACTGGAACATGACATGAAACCCACCGAAGAACTCTCGGTGCGCGATGTCTTTGGCATCGACACCGATATGGTCGTCAAGGGTTTCCCGCAGCGCACCAGCCGCGTGCCGGACATCGACAGCACCTATAAGTTCGACCCTGACACCACGCTGGCGATCCTCGCGGGTTTCACCCACAACCGCCGCGTCATGATCCAAGGCTACCACGGCACCGGCAAATCGACCCATATCGAACAGGTCGCCGCGCTGCTGAACTGGCCCACCGTGCGCGTCAACCTCGACAGCCACATCAGCCGGATCGACCTGATCGGCAAGGACGCGATCAAACTGCGCGACGGCAAGCAGGTCACCGAATTCCACGAGGGCATCCTGCCTTGGGCGCTGCGCAACCCGACCGCCATCGTCTTTGATGAATACGATGCGGGCCGCGCCGATGTGATGTTCGTGATCCAGCGTGTGCTTGAACATGACGGCAAGCTGACGCTGATGGACCAGAACGAAATCATCACCCCGCACCCCTATTTCCGCCTCTTCGCCACGGCCAACACCGTGGGCTTGGGCGACACCACCGGCCTTTACCACGGCACCCAGCAGATCAACCAAGCGCAGATGGACCGTTGGAGCCTCGTTGCCACGCTGAACTACCTCAGCATCGACGCCGAGACCGCCATCGTTCTGGCCAAAAACCCGCATTACAACACTGAGAAGGGCCGCAAGACGCTCAAGCAGATGGTGACTGTGGCAGACCTCACGCGGACCGCCTTCATGAACGGCGAACTGTCCACCGTGATGTCGCCCCGTACCGTGATCGCATGGGCCCAGAACGCTGAAATTTTCCGCAATGTCGGCTATGCTTTCCGCCTGTCCTTCCTCAACAAATGTGATGAGTTGGAGCGCCAGACCGTGGCCGAGTTCTACCAGCGTCTGTTTGACGAGGAACTGCCCGAAAGCGCGGCCAGCCTGAGCTTGGGCTAAGCCGCTTGCACCACCAACCAAAGATAAAGGGGCGCTGATATCAGCGCCCCTTTGTCGTTCAGGCTGTGGCCCCGTACTTAGTTGACAGGTGCGGGCTCAGTGGTGACCGCGTTGGGGTCTTGCGGGGCAGCGTTTTCAAGCGCTTGCTGCTCGGCTTCCATATCCTGCGCGGTTTTAAAGGCCTCTGCGGCTTCAAGGTCGGTCTTGGTGGCCGAGGATACCAGACGCAGCGTGCCGCTTTCGTCAGTCATGGTCGACAGGCTGTCCATTTTCACGGCAACCCATTTTTCACCCATGCCGAGGAAACCACCGACACCGATCACGACACCTTCGACGGTGCCATCAAGATTGACGATCAGGTCATCTACATCGCCGATCTTTTCACCTGCGTCGGAATAGACGTTGCTGCCAATCAGATCGTCGGCGAGGATCGTGTTCTCGCTTTGCATGGTGATCTGACCTTCAACCGGCTTTGCAGGCTCTTCTGCCGGCGCCTCGGCAGTTGTTTCAGCGGGGGCGACGGTATCGCCCAACGGCTCCGTTGCCGGGGCCTCTGCCGTGTCTTCGGTCATCGGCTCAGTCGTGGCCGGTGCTTCGGCATTGTCAGTCGCGGCGTCCGTGTCAGGTGCCGTGGCGGTGTCGGCTTCCAATTCAGCTTCGCCTTCGGGCGCTTCGGCAGTGTCGGTTTCGGTTTCGGACCTTACCGCATCATCGCTGGCCGTGGCCTCGCTGCTCTGTGTCGCCTCATCGGTCTGGGGCGCTTCGGCAGTGGCTTCGTCTGATGCGGGTTTTGTCGCATCCTGTGCGGTGGCGGCCAAAGGCGCGGCCCCCAAAACTGCGATCATAGCCAGACGGCTCGCATGTTGCATGAAATTGGTCATTTCCTTACTCCTACTTGCTGAGACGCGTTGCTGCCAGGGTTCAGAGAGGCACCGGTGCGTCGACTGCCGAGGAAATGCCGATCTGCGGGTGGGGGTTCCCGCTCAGCGGGTGCTATGGGCGGAAACTGGCGTATCGATCTGCGCGCTCCTGCCCCTTTGACCCTTCCGCGAAAACCTGCCAAACCTCATGTCGAAGCTGACAGAGGCATGGGCTCATGAAGAAATCCGACAACCCCGCTGACGCATTCAAAAAGGCCCTCGCAGAGGCTACTAAAGTGATGGCTGATGACGCCGAGTTGAACGTCAGCTACTCCGTTGATCCGTCAGGGCTTTCTGGTGACGCGATGCGCCTGCCTCAGGTCAGCCGCCGGATGACCCGAGAGGAGGTTCTGCTGGCCCGTGGCACCGCCGATGCGCTGGCGTTGAACCGCCGCTACCATGATGCCGCCACCCACGCTCGCTATGCCCCGCAGGGCGACATGGCGCGCGAACTCTATGAGGCGATGGAGACCGCCCGTTGCGAGGCCATGGGCGCGCGCGACATGCCCGGCACCGCGGGCAATATCGACGTCAAGATCAAGCACGAGGCCCTGCGCCGCGGCTACGATCAGGCGAAACAGGCCAGCGACGTGCCGCTTTCGGTCGCGGCGGGCTATATGGTGCGTCATATGGCGACGGGGCGCCCCCTGCCCGCAGGGGCCGAGAACGCCATGGAACTCTGGCGTGGCTTTATCGAAGATCAGGCGGGCGGCACCCTAGAGGGGATCGACGGCAGCCTTGCCGATCAGGCCGATTTCGCGCGGCTGGCGCGCAAGATGATCTCGGACCTTGGCTATGGTGACCAATTGGGTGACGACCCCGACAGCCAAGACGACGAGCAAGAGGATCAGGCCGAAGAGGGCTCCGAAGAGGAGCAAGACCCCGACAGCACCGGCCAAGACGATCAGGACGAGGAAGAGGCCGAAGGCACGCCCGAGAACTCTCAAGAGCAGCAGCAGGACGAAAGTCAGGCGCAGGTCTCGATGGATGACGAGGCGGATCAAGAGTTGGGCGATGAGGCGGATATGCCCGAAGGCGACGCGCCGATGGACCCGCCGCCCCCGCCCCCCGTCTCGGATGCCGATCCTGAGTACCGCGTCTATCTCGGCGAGCATGACGAGGTGATTGGGGCCGAGGAATTGGCCGAACCGATCGAACTGGAACGTCTGCGCGCCTATCTTGATCAGCAGCTTGAGCCGCTAAAAGGCGCTGTGGGCCGTTTGGCCAACAAGTTACAACGCCGTCTGCAAGCGCAGCAGAACCGTTCGTGGGAGTTCGACCTAGAAGAAGGCACGCTGGACGCGGGCCGTCTGGCGCGGGTCGTGGCCAACCCCACCACGCCGCTCAGCTTCAAGGTTGAGAAGGACACCGAGTTCCGCGACACGGTGGTGACGCTGCTGCTGGACAACTCCGGCTCTATGCGCGGACGGCCCATCTCCATCGCCGCGATCTGCGCCGATGTTCTGGCCCGCACGCTGGAGCGCTGCAACGTCAAGGTCGAGATCCTCGGCTTTACCACCCGCGCATGGAAGGGCGGTCAGGCGCGCGAAGCATGGCTGAATGACGGGCGCCCTGCCCAGCCGGGACGCTTAAATGACCTGCGCCACATCATCTATAAATCCGCTGATGCCCCATGGCGGCGGACCCGCGACCACTTGGGTTTGATGATGAAAGAGGGTCTGCTGAAAGAGAACATCGACGGGGAAGCGCTGGAATGGGCGCACCGGCGGATGCTGGCCCGGCATGAGGCGCGCAAGATCCTTATGGTGATTTCCGATGGGGCACCGGTGGATGACAGCACGCTTTCGGTGAACCCGGCCAATTACCTTGAGAAACATCTGCGCGACGTGATTGCGATGGTCGAAAAACGCCGCGCGGTTGAGTTGTTGGCGATCGGCATCGGCCATGATGTGACGCGCTATTACGACCGCGCCGTGACGATTACGGATGTGGATCAGTTGGCCGGGGCGATGACCGAACAGCTTGCCGCGCTCTTTGATAGCGACCCGCGGAAACGGGCGCGTGTCATGGGCATGCGTCGCGTGGGCTGAAGCTCCAGGATCGGTATTTGAAAAAGGATGAAGGAGGGGCGTGTGTTCCAGAGTTTCGAGGTCACCGCGCGTCCTGAGCAGGGGCCGCCACGGCTGGAAGCGCTGCGCAGGGAGTTGGCGCGGGCAGGCTTGGATGGGTTCTTGGTGCCGCGCGCCGATGCGCATCAGGGGGAATATGTCGCCCCGCGCGATGATCGTTTGGCGTGGCTGACGGGATTTACCGGATCGGCAGGCTTTTGTGCGGCACTGCGGGATGTGGCGGGGGTCTTTATCGACGGGCGTTACCGCACGCAGGTCAAGGCGCAGGTGGCGGAGGTTTTTACGCCTGTGCCTTGGCCCGAGCTGTCTTTGGCCGATTGGTTGAAGGACCAATTGCCTGAGGGCGGTGTGGTTGGTTTTGACCCGATGTTGCATACGCCGGGACAGATGGACCTTTTGGTGGAAGCGCTGGCGGGCTCTGGCATTGAGCTGCGACGCAGCGAGAATATGGTGGACCGGGTTTGGGAGAACCAACCTGCGGCACCGATGGGCAAAGTGGCGGCCCACCCTGAGCGCTTTGCCGGGGAAAGGCATGCCGCCAAACGGCAACGTTTGGCGGCGGACCTGCGCGCGGCGGGGCAGAAGGCGGCGTTGATCACCCTTCCCGACAGCCACAACTGGTTGTTGAACATTCGTGGGCAGGACATTCCGCGCAATCCCGTGGCCCATGGTTTTGCCGTCTTGCATGACGACGCGCGGGTTGATCTGTTTATGGCGGCTGAGAAACTGGCGGACGTGGCGGACCATTTGGGGCCGGAGGTGGTGCAGCATGACCCCGCTGGCCTGCCTGATACCCTGCGCGCGTTGGAAGGGCCGGTGCGGCTTGATCGGCAGTCGGCGCCAGTGTTGTTCGCGGACCTGCTGGGGGACCGCGCACAGGCGGGGGAAGACCCCTGCGCCCTGCCCAAGGCCTGCAAGAATGACGCCGAGATTGCCGGCGCAGCGGAGGCGCACCTGCGCGATGGCGCGGCAATGGCGGAGCTGCTCGCCTGGCTGGATGCGCAGCCTCCCGGCACGATCACAGAAACACAGGTGGTGCGGCAGTTGGAAGGTCTGCGGCGCCGGGATCCGTCCTTGCGCGACATCAGTTTCGAGACGATCTCGGGCAGCGGGCCGAATGGGGCGATCATTCATTACCGGGTGAATGAGGAAACCGACAGCCTACTGCAGGACGGACATCTTTTGGTGCTCGACAGTGGCGGTCAGTACCTTGACGGGACCACGGATATCACCCGCACCATTGCCATCGGCAGTCCCGATCAGGATGCCCGCAGCGCCTTTACGCGGGTGTTGTCGGGCATGATCGCCATGAGCCGTCTGCGGTGGCCGCGCGGGCTGGCCGGGCGGGATATCGAAATGCTCGGTCGTCTGCCGCTTTGGATGGCGGGACAGGATTTCGATCATGGTCTGGGGCATGGCGTTGGGGCTTACCTGTCGGTGCATGAGGGGCCACAGCGGCTGAGCCGGATGAGCCATGTGCCGCTGCTACCGGGTATGATTCTCAGCAATGAGCCGGGCTATTACCGCGAGGGGGCGTTCGGCATTCGGATCGAGAACCTTTTGGTGGTGCAGGAGGCCCCCGCCTTGCCCGGCGGTGACGCGCATCGCAAGATGCTCGATTGGCGCACCCTGACGCTCGTGCCGATTGACCGGCGGTTGATTGATGTGGAGGCGCTTGGCCCCGAGGCGCGCGATTGGCTGAACGCCTATCACCGCGACGTTGCGGAAAAGATCGGGCCGCGGGTATCACCTGTTACAAAACTGTGGTTGGATGCGGCAACGGCGCCCCTATGAGCGTCCGATTTCAGTAAACTAGGGGGGTACGGCATGTCCGACCATATTACGATTACTCCGGCCCAAGGCACATGGGTCGTTCGCGCTGGCGGGGCCGTGCTGGGCGAGACCACAGGCGCACTGGAACTGCGCGAAGGGGACCACGCGCCGGTCATCTATTTCCCGCGCGGCGACATCGCGATGGCCTTCCTTGATGGCTCAGACAAGACCAGCCATTGCCCCTACAAGGGCGACGCCAGCTATTTTTCGGTCGTGACCAAGAGCCGTACCTTGCAAGATGCCGTCTGGTCTTATGAAGACCCGAAAGCGGATGTAGCCGAGATCAAAGGGTATCTGGCCTTTACGCCGATGGATGAAATCGCCATCGAGCGTATCTGAGTGCGGCTCAGGAATGCTCCTCTGCCGCGGTCGCGGCGAGGGCGCGATTATAAGCCTTCAGCGCATCGACGTGGAACAGCGCGCCCAGCAGTTCGGGCGGCGCATCGGCGCTGAGGGTCACCACCGGGATGAAGTTGGAATGGGTCTGGTCGAACAACGGCAAGGCGGCCTCTAGCGTGGCGCTGCCGTCGATATAGGTGCCCTTGTCGATCAAATCCCAACAGGTCTCTTCCGAGGCCGCGTCTTCGTCATCGGGGCGGCGCATGATCCGGCCCACCATGAACATCGATAGCAGATAGGCCTGTGGGCCTGCAGCGAGATGAATGCCGCGCCGCTCCATCTGGGTGAGGAAGAACGACCGGTCGACCAAACGGGAGGCCAGCGCCGTCGACATGCTGACGGCAACCATCACCGCCAAACCGGTTTGCCAGTCGCCCGTCATCTCGAAAACGATCAATGTGGTCGAGATCGGCGCGCCCAGCACGGCGGCGGCCACAGCGCCCATCCCCGCCAGTGCATAGAGCGAGGAAGAGCCGGAGATCTCAGGGAACACGCCGGTGGCGATCAAGCCAAAGGCCAGCCCCGTGAGCGCGCCCACCATCAGCGAGGGCGAAAAGACACCGCCGCCCATCCGCCCCCCCAGGGTGATCGCCACGGCGGCGACTTTGAGAACCGCGAAGATGATCACCTCATGCAGTACCAGCTCGCCCACCAGCGCGCGGGAGGTCGTCTCATAGCCGACACCGATGATATGCGGAAACCAGAGAGCGATGATGCCAAGGATCGCGCCCGCCACCGCCGGGCGCAGCCAACGCGCCAGCCCGGTCCGGGCTTGCAGGTAGTTGCCGAAATCCTCGGCCCAAAAGATTGACCGCATCAGCACGACAGAGACCAGACCGCAGGTAAGCCCCAGCAACAGGAAGGCGGGCAGTTCGACGTAGAATTGCACATCCCCAAGGCTCGGCAAGACGAACTCGGTCAAGCCGCCGAACTCCAGCCGGTTGATCACCGTGCCCGCAGCCGAAGCGATGACGATGGGGGCGAAGGCATGGACCGCGAAATGCCGCAGCACGACTTCGAGCGCGAAAAGCGCGCCCGCGATGGGGGCGTTGAAGCTCGCGGAAACCGCCGCCGCCACCGCGCAGCCCAGAAGGTCACGCCCGGTGATCCCATCGGCCTTGATAAAGCGGCTGACCTTGGTCGAGATCACGGCGGCCAGATGCACCACCGGTCCTTCGCGGCCTGATGAGCCGCCCGTCGAGAGAGTGATAAGCGAGGCCAGTGCCGAGGCCACCCCGGCGCGTGTTTCGACCCGACCGTCGTGCAAGGCAGCGCCAAGGATCACATCGCCGACGCTGCGGGCACGCCCGTCGCGGGTAAAGCGGTGCAGGATCAGCCCAACAAGCAGCCCGCCCAACGTCGGGATCAGCACCACCCAATACCACGGCAACCCGGCGAGAAAGCTATGCAGGAATTGCACGTCGTCCGTGCCGTAAAGCGTGGCCTGTAACCAGTTGATCCCTTTGCGAAAGAACAAGGCGGCAAAGCCCGCCGCGATGCCCACCAAAAGGGCGATGAACCAAAAGGTGATCTTGCCCGGCCCCCGGGTGCGCAGCACCGTCCAGCCCTGTTTGCAGCCGCCGAGCGCCTGATGCAGTTGTTGGGAAAAGAATGCGTTATCTTGCGGAGGCATGGGACTTGGACCAGTTGGACCCTTTCTGTCTAGGGCAAGCTGACCTTGGGTAAAACCGCCATTTAAGAAGTCGTCGCGCCCTGTTGCCCGTTAAGCAATGCCTCGGCTGCCGCGCGGGCGGCATCGGTGATGGTATCGCCCGCGAGCATCCGCGCGACTTCGTCCACCCGTTCTTCGGGGGCGAGCGCCGTGACCGTTGAGGTCGTCATGCCCTTGGCAACCGATTTGGCCACGCGCCAGTGATGCGCGCCCAATGCCGCGACCTGCGGCGAGTGGGTGACGACCAGCACTTGCCCTTCAGCCGCCAGCGCCTTCAGGCGGCGGCCGACGGCGTCTGCGGTGGCACCCCCTACCCCGCGGTCGATCTCATCGAAGATCAGGGTCAGGCCCGATTGGCTTTGTGTCAGGCAGACTTTCAGCGCCAAGAGGAACCGGCTGAGTTCCCCGCCCGAGGCGATCTTGCCCAAAGGCCCGGCAGGCGCGCCGGGGTTGGTCGCCACGGTGAAGGACACCGCATCGCGCCCCTCGGGGCCTGCGGGTTCGTCGGTCAATTGGGTCTGGAACACCGCGCGCTCCATCTTCAGCGGGGCAAGCTCCGCCGCCACCGCCTTGTCGAGTTTGACCGCCGCCTTGCGGCGTTTCGTGGTCAGGGCTTCGGCGCGTTCGTCGTAAAGCGCCTGTGCGTCGCGCACGGCTTTCTCCAACCCCTCCTGCGCGGCTTCACCCGCATCAAGCGCATCTAGTTTGGCGCGCAGCGTATCGGCGAAACCGGCCAATTCATCAGGCTGCACGTCATGTTTGCGCGCCAAGCCGCGGATCGCAAAGAGCCGCTCTTCGCAGGCTTCCAACTCATAGGGGTCGAACGACATGCCGTCGATCGCATCGGCCACGCCGGACATTGCTTCGTCCAGTTCCACCATGGCGCGGTTCAAGGCGGCAAGCGGACCTTCCAACGCGCCTTCGGCCTTGTCGGCGACGCCATCAAGCCAGCGCAGCGCGTCGCCCATGGCCGTCTCTGCCCCGCCTTGACCCAGAAGCTCATAGGCGTTGACCACATCGCGGCGGATTTTTTCGGCGCCCTGCATCTGGCGGCGGCGGGTGTCGAGGGTGGCTTCCTCGCCCGCTTCGGGGGCGAGTTTGTCCAGTTCCGCCACCGCATGGCGCAAGAACTCTTCTTCGGCGGCGATGGCCTCGCGTTCGGCGGCGGCGGCGGCGGCGGCTTTGCGCGCCGCACCGAGGGCCGTCCAAGCCTCCCGCACCGCTGCAATCGCGCGGTCATTCCCGGCGTAATCGTCAAGGATGGCGCGGTGGCCGCGCGGGTTCAGCAATCCGCGATCGTCGTGCTGGCCGTGCAATTCCACCAATGTTTCAGACAGGCGCCGCAGCACCTCGCCCGAGCAACGGCGGTCATTGACCCAAGCGGTCTTGCGCCCTTCGGAGGTGTTGATGCGGCGCAGGATCAATTCGTCCCCGGCAGGCAGACCCGCGTCTTCGAGCACCGCATGGGCCGGGTGGCCGGGCGGCAGATCGAACCAAGCGGTCACTTCCCCCTGCGCTGCCCCTTGGCGCACCAGATCGGCGCGACCGCGCCAGCCCAGAACAAACCCAAGTGAATCCAACAAGATGGACTTGCCCGCGCCAGTTTCACCGGTGAGCACGTTCAGACCCGGCTGGAAGCCAAGCTCCAGCCGGTCGATGATCAGCATGTCCGAAATATCAAGTCCGCGCAGCATCTAGAACCGTCGGATGGGCAACCCCACCCCCCTTAAAGCCACTCGCCCTTGATGGTCTGGCGATAGGCTGCACCCAGCCAATTGTCCTTGTAGAAGGCGGGCTCTAGGCCACGCCCGGTCAGCAATTTGTAGCTGTCCTCATACCACTCAGAGCCACGGTAGTTGTGGCCAAGGATGGCCCCCGCCGTCTGCGCCTCATGGTTCAGACCCAGCGATAGATAGGCTTCGACCAAACGGTGCAGGGCTTCGGCGGTATGGGTCGTGGTTTGGAAATCCTCGACCACCACGCGGAAGCGATTGATCGCGGCGGTATAGTGATCGCGGCGCAGATAATAGCGGCCAATCTCCATTTCCTTGCCCGCCAGATGGTCAAAGGCGAGGTCGAATTTCAGGATCGCAGAGCGGGCATATTCGCTGTCGGGGTAGCCTTCGATCACGGCGCGCAGGGATTGCAGCGCTTGGAAGGTCAGCCCCTGATCGCGGCCCACTTCGTCGATCTGGTCATAATAGCTCAGCGCCAAGAGATACTGCGCATAGGCGGCATCATCTTCGGCCGGATAGAAATCAATGAACCGCTGCGCGGCGGACCGGCTGTTGGGGTAGTCCTGATCTTTGTGATAGGCGAAAGCCTGCATGATCAGCGCGCGTTTGGCCCATTCGGAATAGGGATAAAGGCGCTCGATCTCGGCGAAATAAAACGCCGCCTCACCGGGGTTGTTGTTGGTCAACTCATATTCGCCGCGCTCAAAAATCTGCTCGGCTGAATAGGTCTCAAGCGGGATTTCCTGCGGGTTGAAAAAGCTGCCGTCCGATCGTCCGTCACCACCGCCGCAGGCTGCCAATGTCGCGACCAGAAGCACCGCACTGATCGTCCGCTTGCGCGATCCTGCTACCGTCATGCCCGCACCCCTTGCATCGTCCAACCCATGGTCTTTGACCCTCTTGCGCATGTGACTAGCACAATAATCTGCGTTGCAAAACGCCCATTCCACCCCCGCCCGCAGCCGGGTACGCGGTGGCGCATCGCTGGGTCAGGCATGTCACTTCGGCTTAGTGAATACAAGGCATTGGCAGGGCGTTCAATGGCACTTCGCCGCCTAAGCGCCCTGCGGTTTACGGTGTTTCTGACCTGCTGCCAGATCAAGCAACCTGCGGGATTTCGCCCCAGATCAGCCCGGAGCCCGGCAACCGTGCGGTTTGCGCCGCGTCACAGGCCACCAGACGCACGGCATCCGGTGTGGCAAAGAGCGCGCGCAGCAGCGTGTTGGTCAGCGAATGGCCCGCGCGTTTGCCTTCGTAATGGCCCAACAGCGGTGCACCCGCCAGCGCCAGATCACCAAGCGCGTCAAGCATCTTGTGGCGCACAGGCTCATCCGCGTGGCGCAGACCACCGGGGCTAACGACCGCATCGCCGTCGAAAACCACTGCGTTCTCGCCCGCTTCACCGCCGAGCGCCAGGCCATTGGCCTGCATCGCTTCGACATCGGCCTGACGGCAGAAGGTGCGGCTGTCGCAAAGTTCGCGTGCAAAAGAGCCGTTGTTCATGATCAGCGACTTGTGCTGTTGACCGATGGCCGCATCGGCAAAATCGATCTCAAAGTCGATCTGCAGCGTATCCGCCGGAGAGATCGTGGCCGTCGCATCACCGTCTTGCACGCTCACGGTTTTGAGCACTTCAAACGCCATCACAGGGGCCGCAAGCTGACGCAAGCCGCGCTGCATGATGCCGCGCACGAAAGGCAGGGAGGAGCCATCGAGGATCGGCACTTCGGGGCCGTCGATCTCAATCAAAAGGTTATGGATGCCACAGCCAGCAATGGCCGCCATCAGATGCTCAACGGTAGAGATCGACAGGCCAGTGGGATTTTCCAGCTTGGTGCAGAGCGGCGACCGGTTCACTGCGTCCCAGCGGGCGGGGACCAGTCGGTCGCCCACGGCCACATCGCTGCGCGAGAACCAGATGCCATGGTGAGCGGAGGCCGGGCGCAGAGTCACTGTCGCAGGCTGACCGGAGTGCAGGCCTGTGCCAGAAAAACTTACTGCTGATTTGATCGTTGTTTGCACCGGGTCATCCTCAAGCTTCGAACATCTTATTGTGTGTTGAACTCTGGATTAAGGCGCTGGTTCGTTTTGCTCAACTCAATCTTTGCAACGGTCTGAAACATGCCCGTAACATTTGGGCGCTAGCGTGCCGACCTTATTGCAAAACCTTGTTATAAAACGAAAAAGGGCCGCCCTAAGGCGACCCTTTCGTCATCTATCGTGATCAGATCAGTTGGCCTGACGGCGCAGGAACGCGGGGATTTCGATGCGCTCTTGATCGGGATCGTTGTTTTCTTGCGGCTGCGGGGCAGCTGCAGAAGCGCGAGTCTGAACCGGAGGTTGCTGGCGCGCAGGGCGGGCCTGTGCTTCGCCTTCGGCGTGGCCGGTCATCCGGTTGATCAGAGAGTTGATGCCAAAGCGACCTTTGTCGCCCTGCTCACCCTGCTGCTGCTGGGCCTGACGGTGCTGTTCGGGCGCTGCTTTTTGGGCGGCAGCGCGCAGGCGGGCCAGTGCTTCGGGCGACGGCGTCCCGGGTGTCGGGGCGCGCGGTGCAACGAAGGCTTCGGGCTCGGCCTCAATGGCTTCTTCCTGACGCGGCTCGAATGCGGCCACCTCGGGCTGATAGGCCGGAGCGGGCAGACCGTCGTCATCTTCGACAACGTTCTCTTCTTCATACTGGTCCTGGACCGGCTGAAGGTCTTGGAACAGGGCGGCTTGCTCAACTTCCTGCTTCATTTCGGCAGCAACCGGCGCGGCGGCAGGCGCCTGCGCGGCAGAGACCGGCGCGACATCGTCAACCGACACGTTCTGGCGCAGCGGCTGGCTCATGGAGCGGCGCGGGACCGGCATTTCGGTGTTCACATCGGTGGCGTCGATCCCTGTAGCGACAACGCTGACGCGCATCAGGCCACCAAGGCTTTCGTCCAGCGTGGAGCCGACGATGATGTTCGCTTCGGGGTCGACTTCTTCGCGGATGCGGTTCGCCGCTTCGTCGAGTTCGAACAGCGTGAGGTCGTGACCGCCGGTGATGTTGATGAGAACGCCCTTGGCACCACGCAAGCTGATTTCGTCCAGCAGCGGGTTGGCGATGGCTTTCTCGGCGGCTTGGATGGCGCGATCTTCGCCCTCGGCCTCGCCTGTGCCCATCATCGCTTTGC
The DNA here is from genome assembly GCF_025142135.1 of Sulfitobacter sp. W002. NCBI lineage: Bacteria > Pseudomonadati > Pseudomonadota > Alphaproteobacteria > Rhodobacterales > Roseobacteraceae > Sulfitobacter > Sulfitobacter sp. W002. The sequence goes on from NZ_CP081126.1 coordinate 2,354,949, forward strand.
CCATCTCGTCCATCACGGCGCGCACGTCGGCAAAGTCGAGGTTGATCAGGCCCGGACGGACCATCAGGTCAGTCACGCCCTTCACACCTTGGTACAGCACGTCATCGGCAAGCGAGAAGGCTTCGGTGAAGGTGGTCTTTTCGTTGGCCAGACGGAACAGGTTCTGGTTGGGAATGATGATCAGCGTGTCGACGACCTTTTGCAGCGTCTCAACGCCGTCTTCGGCCTGACGCATCCGCTTGGCGCCCTCAAACTGGAAGGGCTTGGTCACGACGCCAACGGTCAGCACGCCCAGCTCACGCGCGGCCTGCGCGATGATCGGTGCCGCACCCGTACCGGTGCCGCCGCCCATGCCTGCGGTGATAAAGCACATATGTGCGCCGGCAAGGTGGTCGACGATCTGCTCAATGCTTTCTTCGGCAGCGGCGGCGCCAACGCTGGCACGGGCACCCGCGCCCAGACCTTCGGTAACCTTGATGCCCAGCTGGACGCGGTTTTCGGCCTGTGCCTGCTGCAGCGCCTGAGCGTCGGTGTTGGCCACGACGAAATCAACACCGTCCAACTGCTTCTCGATCATGTTGTTGACCGCGTTGCCGCCTGCCCCACCAACACCAAAGACGGTGATACGGGGTTTCAGATCATCTTGTCCTGGCATTGAAAGGTTGAGTGTCATGTGCTGTCCGCCTGTCCAGTTATCCGCGTTCTGCGGGAGTTTTTCGACCAAATTTACCCGACCCTACCGGGCTAGGGCCGGATCGTCACCTAAAAAACATCGTTTTGACGCTAAATATGGGCAGAAACTTGCCAGTTTCCGCCTTATCTCGGGTGTCTCACCCGATATTGCGGTCACCAGTTGTCTCTAAACCATTTGACGGCGCGTTTGAGAGAGCGGGACGGATAGCGGTCGGCGGGGATGTCGAAATCCCACCATTCGTCCTGTGGGTGCGCCGCAAAGAGCGCGAGGCCCACCGAGCTGGCAAAGCCCGGCCCTGTTGCGGCCTGTGGCAGCCCATGCACGCGCAGCGGACGGCCCAGACGGACCTGCTGGCCAAGGATCTTGCTGGCAAGCCCATCAAGCCCCGGTATCTGGCTGCCTGCGCCAGTAAGTACAATCTGTTGGCTTGGCAGGTGGTCAAAACCGGCAGCATCCAGCCGAACGCGGACCTCTTCGAGGATCTCTTCGACGCGCGGACGCATGATGCCGATCAATTCGGCCCGGCTGGCGGTGCGGCGGTCGTGCTCATAATCCCCTGTTTCGCCGCCGATTTCGATCATGTCACGGTCGTCCATGCCGGTCGCATGTACCCCGCCGTAGAAGGTCTTGATCCGTTCGGCATTGGCCATCGGCACTTGCAGGCCCATGGAAATGTCTGAGGTGACGTGATCGCCGCCCATACGCACGGTATCGGCATAGATCATGTGTTTCTTGATGAAGATCGACACGCCAGTGGTGCCACCGCCAAAGTCGATACAGGCCGCGCCGAGTTCCTGTTCGTCCTCAACCAGCGCCGAGATGCCCGAGGCATAGGAGGATGACGCGATCCCGGCCAGTTCCAGATCACAGCGTTTGATACAATGCGCCAGATGCTGCACCGTATCGGCATCGACGGTGAGCATGTGCATGTCCACCGACAGGCTGTTGCCCAACTGGCCACGCGGATCGGCCAGACCGCTGCGGTGATCCAGCGCAAAGTTCACCGGCTGTGCGTGCAGCACCTCGCGCCCCTCGCCGTATTCCGGCACATCGCAGCCCGCCAGCACGCGCGCCACGTCTTGCTCCGAGACCGACTGCCCCTCCAGTTCCACCGAAGCGTCGAGCCCATAGCTGCGCGGCTCCCCGCCCGAGAAACAGGCGATAACGTGGTCAACCCGGATGCCCGCCATCTTCTGCGCGGCCTGAAGTGCGGTGCGGATCGCGCGCTCGGTCTCGCCCATGGCGCAAATCTCACCAAAGCGCACACCGCGCGAGCGGGTGGTCGCGGCCCCGATAACGCGGAACCCCGACTGCCCGGCCAAAGAGCCAATGTCGCCATTCTCTCCGTCATGGGTAATGCCGTCAAAACGCAGCACCAGACAGGCAATCTTGGAACTGCCAACGTCCAAAATGGCGACCACCCCGCGTTGGATCGCCAATTTGCGCATGTGCCGCATCGAACGCTGACTGTCGTATAGGTCCATCATTTCGTTACTGTCCCGATTCCAATGGCCATCTTACTGGCCGGAAAGCTGCCTGATGTGCCACCATTCGCGGGTGGCATCTTCGTTCATTCTGAGGGTTGGTCTTGCCGCCAACCGCATGTCCACACGCGCCACATCCCGCGTGAGGACTTCTTGTGCGCCTTCCAGCGCGATCACCCGTTCCAGCGCTTGCAGCGCATTTTCTTCGGGCAACATGATCGTCTGATTGCGGTCCAACACCACGTCCCAGCGGCGCCCACCCACACGGACCAAGCCGCGCAAACGATCGCCCAGCACATTGGCGGCCCCGATCAGCTTGAGCGCTTCCGGCACCGCTTTATCGGCCCCTGCCCCGGCGATCAGCGGCAGGCTGGCGTGGTCGCGCCGCGCTTCGATCCGTGCCACATGCGCGCCGGTGTTGTCCACCAGCGCCAGCCCGGTCTCACTGCGCCAGACAGCCACGGGCACGCGCGGGGTCACGTCGATTTGCAGCACGCCACCGGGGCGGATGCGGACATTGGCCTGTCTGACCCCATCGATATCGGTGATCTTTTCGCGGATCTGCGGCAGGTCGAGGTCGAAAGAGGACAGCGGGAATTCCAGCGGCAGCGCGGTGCGAATTTCAGACGACAGCAGGTCGCTTGCGCCGTCGATGGCCATGAGCTTGACCATGAACTCCGGCCGCTCTTCGATGCTGGCGCGCACATCGGCGATGGCCTGCACCACGGTGCCGCGACGCTCTTCGTCGGCCATATAGATCGTACCCGCCAGCAGACTCAGCGTGAAGGGCAACCCGACGCGCAGGGCAAAGCGAAAGCCCGGCGTCAACATCAGCCGCTGCATGCGCCAAGACCACCGCGAGGGGGCGGGATCGGCTTTGCCAGCCTCCGGGCGGCGGCGGATCAGCGATCGCATGAGGCATCCTCCACCATCCAAGTGCAGAGCTCAGGGAACGAGATGCCGCAGGCCGCGGCCTGTTCGGGCGTCAGCGAGGTGGCGGTCATGCCAGGCTGGGTGTTGGTCTCAAGCAGGATCAACCCCGCAGGTCCCCGCGCCTCGTCCCAGCGGAAATCGGTGCGGCTGATGCCTTTGCAGCCAAGCGCCACATGGGCGCGGCGGGCATAGTCGAAACACAGATCGGTGATCTCTTGCGGCAGATCGGCGGGCACCACATGGCGCGAGCCGCCGGGCTTGTATTTCGCGTCGTAATCATACCAGCCAGTGGTGATGATATCTGTCACGGCCAGCGCCCGGTCGCCCATCACGGTGGTGGTCAGCTCACGCCCCGGCGCAAAGGTCTCGACCATCACCTCGGCGGGCATGTCGTCGGACAGCTGCGGCGGGCCGTTGTTTTCCTCAGCCACGAGGTAAACCCCGACCGAAGAACCTTCGTTGTTGGGTTTGACCACATAGGGCGGCGCCATCACATGGGCTGCCATCACATCGGCCTTGGGGGCGATAACGCTTTCGACGACCGCCAGCCCCGCATGGCGGAACACATCCTTGGAGCGCTGCTTGTCCATCGCGAGGGCCGAGGCGAGCACGCCGGAATGCGTGTAAGGCAGTTTGAGCCACTCAAGCAGACCCTGCACACAGCCATCTTCGCCCCAACGGCCATGCAGGCAATTCAATACGGCATAGGGCTGAAGTTCAGTCAGGACAGCTGCAAGATCGCGGTCGGCTTCGACCTCGATCACGTTATATCCGCCATGTTCCCGCAAGGCAGCGGCGCATGCACGCCCACTGGACAGGGACACCTCACGCTCGGCCGAGGGGCCACCCATCAATACCGCCACTGTCGGGGTTTGTCCGCTCGACTTACCCACCAAAGTGCCTCTTCGCCTCGGACCGTTTGCGGCCCCTATCATTGTTTTCTTTGCTTTGCCGTGACTTAGCTGATGCCCGACGGCTTAGCTTTGCGACACCGGATCACCCAATTTTTCACCGACGCGCTTAATTTCCCATTCTAGCCTTATACCGCTTGAAGCGTAAACCTTTTTTCGCACCTCTTCGCCCAATGACTCTAGATCATGGGCCGTGGCACTGCCGGTGTTGATGAGGAAATTGGAGTGTTTCGGGCTCATCTGTGCACCCCCCACGGTAGCCCCACGCATCCCGGCGTCGTCGATCACCTTCCACGCCTTCAGGTCGTGCACATCGTCCGCCTTCCCGGTTGAGGAAAACCCCGCCGGATTGCGAAAGGTCGACCCGGCGCTGCGGTCCTTGGTGGGCTGGCTCTCGTCGCGTTTGGCGAGCTGCTGTTCCATCCGGGCATGAAGCTCCTCCGCCACGCCTTTGGGCGGCGCAAAGGTTGCCCCGATCAGCACCGCACCGGGCGACAGATCGCTCTGCCTGTAGCGGAAGTTAAGATCATCGGCGGTCAGTGTCACTACCTCACCCGCGCGGGTCACGGCCTTGGCCGAGACGAAATGATCCGCCGTGTAGCTGCCATAACAGCCCGCGTTCATGCGCAAAGCCCCGCCGATGCTGCCGGGGATGGTCCGCAGGAAGGTCAGATCAAGCCCCGCATCCGCCGCCTTGCGCGCCACATGGGCATCCAGCGCCGCCGCCCCCGCAGTCACCTGATCCCCGTCGATCTCAATCCCGTTGAAACCACGACCCAGCCGGATCACCACGGCCCGCAGGCCCCCGTCGCGCACGATTAGGTTGCTGCCGACGCCCATGGGGAAAACCGTGACGCCTTGCGGCAAGCGGCGCATGAAAAGGCACAGGTCCTCCACATCGGCGGGTTGGAACAGATAATCCGCAGGGCCGCCAACGCGGAGCCATGTCAGGTCGCTTAGGGCGCGATTTGGGGTCAACCTGCCGCGCAGGTCGGGGATATTCAACGTCATCATGGCGCCGGACTTAGCGCATTTAACAGGCGGGGCAAACCATCAAGAAGACGGCGGTTCGACGCGGCTCTCACGCCAGCGTTTCGCCACCCGCCCGGCCAGCCAGCCCAGACCGAAACCGCCCACCGCATAGAACAGCACCGAAAGCTGCGCCAATAGCGCATGAGGCTCAAACACCCGCGCATCCAGCCCGAAGACCATCCACGATGCGTTAAGCCCAAGGCCAACCGCCAGCACGATAAAGAACCACAACACACGGCCGCGATAACCGGTCCAGAGACAGGCGATCATCCAGATTGCAAAGACGGTCAGCAGCGCGGCAAGGGTCGGCGTCAGGGTCATTCCGCCGGGCCTTTGATCCGCCCTGCCCCTCGGCGCAGCCAGCGGACGAAATAGACCACCGGCCAGCGCAGCACCGAACAGCCCCCCGCCAACACCAGCATGCCCAGCCACGGGCCGTGCTGCGCGGTGACGAAACCGACGATGGGGATGCCCACGGCGATCAGCAGATAGGCGCTGCGCCAGTGGAAATCCTTGCTGGGGGTCATGGCCAGAATATTGGCGATCACAAACCAGAAACAGGCGAGGATGAGAGACAGGCTCATTTCGGCAGCTCCGGTTTTTGGCCGCGCAGCCGCGCCCAGAGATAACGCAGCGGATTGCGGAACATCGACAGGAAAGCCAGCAGGGCCAAGAGCGCAAAGGCCCATGAATGCGTCACACCGATGGCGACGATCAGCACCGGTGCGGCGATCAGCAAGATCACCCCCGGCAGGTATTGAGAGCGCAGCGGCAGCATGGCCACTGTCACGGCGGCGAAGACCCAAAGGATCGACAGCCACACGAGGGTCACGCAGCGGCCTCCTTGGCCGCGCGCAGCGCCTCGGGCAGGTCATTGGCCCAGCCGCTGATCGTACCCGCCCCAAGGCAGACCACCATATCGCCCGGTCGCGCCTCGCGACGGACCAATTGCGTCAGCGCCTCAGCATCCTCGACCGCATAGGCGTGGCGATGCCCGTGCTGGATCAGCCCGGCGACCAGCCCGTCGCGGTCGGCACCGGGGATTGGCTCCTCGCCCGCGGCATAGACATCGGCGATGCCCACTACATCGGCATCGTTGAAACAGGCGCAGAATTCGTCGAAGTGATGGCTCAGGCGCGAGTAGCGGTGCGGCTGGTGCACGGCAATTACCCGCCCCTTGCTGGCCTGCCGCGCGGCTTTGAGGACGGCGCTAATCTCAACCGGGTGGTGGCCATAGTCGTCGATGATGGTGACCCCGTCCACTTCGCCCACCCGGGTAAAGCGGCGATTCACCCCGCCAAAACTGCCCAAAGCCGCGCGGATCTCTTCCAGCTTCATCCCAAGGTGCCGCGCCACGGTCACCGCCGCCAGCGCGTTCGAGACGTTGTGATCGCCCGGCATTGGCAGGGCGCAGTCTTCGATGACCATGCCTTCGGATTGTAGATGCACCTCGAAATGCGCCACGCCGTCTTTGTAATGCAGCCCCACCGCCCGCACATCGGCCTGCGCGTTGAACCCATAGGTCATGACGCGGCGGTCGGTCAGCTTGCCCACCAGTGACTGCACTTCAGGGTGATCGGTGCAGCAGACCGCCAGCCCATAGAAGGGGATGTTGGAGACGAAGTTCAAAAACCCCTGCCGCAGCGTGTCGAAGTCGCCCCAATGCTCCATATGCTCGGGGTCGATGTTGGTGACGATGGCGATGGTTGCGGGCAGCCGGTTGAAGGTGCCGTCGCTCTCATCGGCCTCAACCACCATCCATTCGCCCTGCCCCATCCGCGCGTTGGAGCCATAGGCGTGGATGATGCCGCCGTTTACCACAGTGGGGTCAATGCCCCCCGCAACCAGCAGTTCGGCCACCAGCGTTGTGGTGGTGGTTTTGCCATGCGTTCCCGCCACGGCGATGTTGGACTTAAGCCGCATAAGCTCGGCCAGCATCTCGGCCCGGCGCACGACGGGCAGGCCACGGCGACGGGCCTCGTCCAATTCTGCGTTGCCCGGCTTGATCGCCGAAGAGATCACGATCACCGCCGCCCCTTCGATATTCTCAGCCGCTTGGCCTTCAAAGATGCGCCCGCCCAACTCAGCCAGCCGCACGGTGATTTTGGTGGTTTTCAGGTCAGACCCCTGCACCTTGTAGCCGTGGTTCAACAACACCTCGGCGATGCCAGACATGCCGATGCCGCCGATGCCGACGAAATGGATCGGGCCGACATCGGTCGGCAGTTTGGTGGCGGCGGCGTTCATTGGGGGTTTTCCTCTTCTGCGGGGGCCAGCGTGCCTTGGGCGGCAAGCTGTTCGACCATATCTGCCAGTGTCTCGGCCGCGTCGGGTTTGCCGACCGACAGCGCGGCCCGCGCCATCTGCAACGCCCCATCGGGCATCTCGAGCACCGCGAGGATTTGGTCGGTCATGATTTCGGGGTTTGCCTTGCGTTCGGGCACCATGATCGCGGCCCCGGCATCAACCAGACCGCGGGCATTGGCGCTTTGGTGATCACCTGCCGCAGCGGCAAAGGGGATCAGGATCGACGGCCGCCCGATCACCGACAAATCCGCCACGCTGGAGGCACCCGAGCGGCTGATCACCAGTTGCGCTTCGGACATGCGGCGGGGCACATCGTCAAAGAAGGGGCGCACATCGGCGCTGATGCCAGACTCGGCATAGTAGTCTGCCACCCGCTGGCCGTCTTCGTCGCGGGCCTGATGGCTGACGCGGATGTTGCGGATCATGTTCATCGGCAAAGCGGCCAGCGCGGGCGGCACTACGTCAGACAGGATGCGCGCGCCTTGGCTGCCGCCCATCACCAAGACTTCCATCGGATAATCCCCCGGCGGGATATAGGCGGCCCCGGCACGGTCCAACACGGCGGCGCGCACAGGGTTGCCCACATGCCAGCCCTGCACGCCCTCGGGCAGTTTCGTGGGCCAGATGCCGCAGGCGACGGCGTGCACCCGCTTGGCAAAAATCTCGTTCACCCGGCCCAGAATGCCGTTTTGCTCATGGATCATTCGCGGCATCCGCAGCGCCCATGCAGCGCCAAGCGCGGGGATCGACGGATAGCCACCAAAGCCCACCACGGCCGAAGGCCGGTCGCGCAGCATATTCAACCCCGAGCGGACCACACCAGCCGCGATGCGGAACGGCACCAGCGCCTTGGCCACCACGCCGCCCCGGGCGAAAGTGGCGCTGCTGATCTGGCTGATCTCAACCGCTTCGGGAAAGCCGCTGGTATAGCGCGCGCCGCGGGCGTCGGTGCTAAGCTTCACCCGCCAGCCGCGTTTCAGCATCACCTCGGCTAAAGCCTGCGCGGGAAACATATGCCCACCGGTCCCCCCGGCGGCGATGATCAGCAGTGGGGCGGCCATCAGCGGCGACCCCGGCCCAGAATGTCACTGATCTCACCCTGCGGGCGCGAGCGGGTAAAAGCGAGGAGCATGCCCACGGCAATGCCGCTGGCGATCACCGAAGAGCCACCATAGCTCACGAAGGGCAAGGTCATGCCTTTGGCGGGCAAAAGCCGCACTGCCACACCCATGTTGATCATCGCCTGTACTCCGAATGTGCAGGCCAGCCCGGTTCCGGCCAGCCGGATGAAGGGGTCACGCTCGCGCACCAAACGCAGCAGCGAACGGACGACCACAACAGTATATAGGGCGATAATGCAGACGACCATGATAAGGCCGTATTCCTCGGCGGCGACGGCGATGATAAAATCGGTATGCGCGTCGGGCAGCGACCATTTCACCTCGCCCTCGCCCACCCCCACACCAAACAGCCCGCCCTCACGGATGGCATTGGTGGCATAGCCAAGCTGGGTTGTCGGATCGACATCAACACTGAGAAAGCCGTCGATACGCCGCGCGAAGTGTTCGGAGTTGGAGTAGGCAAAGGTGCCCGCCAGAACGACGAGCCCTGCCATGCCGACCAGCAACACCATCGGCGCGCCGGCCACGAAATACATCACGCCCCAGCCAAAGAGCACAAGACAGGCCTGCCCAAAGTCGGGCTGCATCGCCAGCATCAGCACGATGGAGATACACAGCGCAAAAGACCAAGACTTACCCGGAGGGCCGTTGATCTCGGTCGCGGCGGCCATCATCCATGCGGCGGCCACCATGAAACCGGGTTTCAGAAATTCAGACGGCTGGAACGAGGCGAACCCCAGCGAATACCAGCGTGTCGCCCCTTTGCCAAAGTCGGTGCCGAAAAAGGGCAGCAGCGCCAGCGCCACGAATGAAAGAACAAACCCCAGCACCGCCAAGCGCCGCACCAGCGTCGGCGACATCATCGAGGTCAGCAGCATCGCCACCAGCGCCAATCCGCCAAAGAACGCCTGCCGCTGCACATAGTGAAAGGCATCAAAGCCGTTTTTCGCCGCCAAGGGCGGTGAGGCAGCGAGCCCCAAAAGCATGCCGACAGCAAACAGGATCAACACGCAGGACAAAGCCCAGCGGTCGACCGTACGCCACCATTTTGGAAGGATCGGTTCACCATCCCGTACCGGGACCGCGCCATAGACCATCTCTGTCATGGGTATCTGCCTTAACTGCCTCAACGGCCCCTTTGCGGGGTCTCATCCGGGCAGAATAGCCCGAATTGTTATATGAAGCTAGTGCATTTCACCCCGCAAAGGCAGGCAGGGCAAGCGGGGCCGTGCAAGGCCCCGCCGACGGGCAGTGTGGCCGCCCTTTCAGGTCGTCGCCTGTGGTCGCCCTATCAGGCGGCCTTGTGGGTGCCGCGTACCGGGTAGCCTTTGTCGCGAACGAACTTGAGGCCGTTCAACAGCCCCTCCAACTCGGGCCGCGCGAAGGGCGCGTTAGAGATGTCCACGATCTGCAGCTTGCCTTCGTCGTTGATGACAAAGGTGGCTGGTTCGGCGAAGGGCCGGTCAGTCTCCTGCGGGCTGCGCGGGTCAGAGATGTAAAGGCCAAGTTCGGCCATCTGTTCGAGGCTCAGATCATAGCCGATGGGCAGGGTCAGGCTGTCTTCTTCGGCCATGGATTTGGCCTTTTCCTCGGGGTCGCCCGAAACGGCGATCACATCCACACCGATCTCATGAAACTGGCTTTGCAGCTTTTCCAACTGGGCGAGGTACTTTTTGCAGATCGGGCAGTGCAGCCCGCGGTAGACCACCACCAGCTGCCAGTCGCGCCCCTCTTGCGGTTGGCCCAAGGTCAGCGTGCCGCCGCCGAGTTTGGCCACATCCATCTTCGGGAAATCCTGTTCTGCGGTCAATTTGGTCATTCTCTGCTCCTGTTCAAATTGCGTCTTGCCTCCAGCTATGCCGTCAGCGTGAACGGACAACCACTCTCACGTCTTCTTGACCGGGCCTTCGCATTCGGGCAGAGCGCGCCCATGCAAGTCGATACAGCCATCATTGGAGCCGGAGCCGCTGGCATGATGTGCGCGGCCCACACGGGCGGGCGCGTGCAGGTGGTGGACCATGCCAAAGCGCCGGGCGAGAAAATTCGCATCTCGGGCGGCGGGCGGTGCAATTTCACCAATATGTATTGCGAGCCGCAGGCGTTTCTCAGCCAGAACCCGCATTTCGCCAAATCCGCACTGGCGCGCTATACCCAGTGGGATTTCATCGAACTGGTCGATCGCCACGGCATCGCGTGGCATGAGAAAACGCTGGGCCAACTCTTCTGCGACACCAGCGCGAAAGAGATCATCGCCATGCTGCGTGGGTTGATGCAAAAGGCCGGGGTGGATCTGCAATTGCAAAGCAGCGCCAGCAATTTTGAGAAGGTCGATGGGCACTTTACCTTCGACCTGCAAACGCCTGATAAGACAGTGAAAGTCACCGCGCACAATCTTGTGATCGCAACGGGCGGCAAGTCGATCCCCAAGATGGGCGCGACCGGCATCGCCTATGACATCGCGCGTCAGTTCGGCCTGAAGGTGACCGATACGCGCGCCGGTCTGGTGCCTTTCACCTTTGCCGAAGGCCGCTTTGCGCCGCTGGCCGGTGTGGCGACCCCTGCGCGCATCACTGCCGGGACCACTGGCTTTGACGAGGCCCTGCTCTTCACCCACCGTGGCCTGTCTGGGCCCGCGGTTTTGCAGGCGTCGTCTTACTGGCAAGAGGGCGCGCCGATCATGGTGAACCTCGCCCCCGAAGGCACTCTGTTGGACGCTCTGCGCGATCAAAGGCAGCTTGCGGGGCGGCGGAACTTTACCACGATCCTCGCGCAGCACCTGCCCTCGCGCTTGGTGGACTATTTAGGCCAAGAGTTTGACCTCTCGGGCAACTTGGCGGATTGGTCCGACGCGCGGCTGACCACCTTCGTCGAAGCGTTGCAGAACTGGCAATTGCACCCCGGCGGCACCGAAGGCTATCGCACGGCTGAGGTCACTTTAGGCGGTGTGGATACCGATGCGCTCTCGTCTAAAACCATGGCGGCGAAGGACGTACCCGGTCTCTATTTCATCGGCGAAGCGGTGGACGTGACCGGCTGGCTGGGCGGGTATAACTTCCAGTGGGCATGGTCCTCGGGCATGGCCGCAGCGCGGGCGATTGGCGGCTAGGCGCGCGGGTTACTCCGAGAGTACCTTTTGCACCTGCGCCACGAAATCCTCACCGCGCCGTTCGAAATTGTCATATTGATCGAAACTCGCCGCAGCCGGGGCGAGCAGGACGACATCGCCCTCCTCCGCCTCTGCCGCAGCCCGCGCCACGGCTTTTTCCATCGTGCCGCAGACTTCGGCTTCGGTCGTCAATTGCATGGCGAAATGCGCGGCCTCGCGGCCGATGACATAGGCTTTGCGCACCGCGCCTTGGGCCTCTGCCAACCCTTTTAGCCCGCCCTCTTTCTCCAACCCGCCGCAGATCCAGCGGATGTTGCGGAAAGCGGCCAGCGCTTTGGCCGCGCTGTCGACATTGGTGGCTTTGCTGTCGTTGACATAGCGCACGCCATTCGCCTCGGCCACGGTCTGTGAACGGTGCGGCAGGCCGCCGAAACTGTGGAACGCCGCCTCGATCACGCGCGGGGCGAGGCCAAGCGCGCGGCAGGCCGCATAGGCGGCACAGGCGTTTTGATGGTTATGCGCACCCGGCAGCCCCTGAATGCTGCGCAGATCGATCGAGCCGACCTGTTTGCCACGGCGGTATTCGCTCAAGAACCCTTTTTTGGCAAAGACCTGCCAACCGGGGCCAGAGAGTTTGGTCTCCGCACTGATGCGGATCACCCGGTCATCGCTTGGTCCCTCGCTCATTTGCCCGGCGAGGAAACGGCCCTCGGCCTCGTCCACTCCGATCACCGCGCGGTCTGGCCCGCCTTCTGAGAACAGCCGACGTTTCGCCGCGTAGTAGCCGCCCATGCCCGCGTGGCGGTCCAGATGATCGGGGCTGAGATTGGTAAAGACCGCCACATCCGGCGTTAGCGCGCGGGCAAGTTCGGTTTGATAGCTGCTGAGTTCCAGCACCACGACCTCGCCGTCCACGGCAGGGTCGAGGTCCAAGACCCCGCGCCCGATGTTGCCCGCCAGTTGGCAGGGGCGCCCAACATGCTCCAGAATATGATGGATCAACGCGGAGGTGGTGGATTTGCCGTTCGACCCGGTCACGGCCACGACGCGGGGCGCCACGTCATAGTGATCCCACGCCAACGTGGCGAAGCTTTGGAAAAACAGGCCGATGTCATTGTCCACCGGCACGCCTGCGTCGAGGGCAGCGGCAACCACCGGGTTCGGCGCGGGGTAGAGATGCGGAATGCCGGGGCTGACGATCAGCCGGGTGATCTTGTCGAGCGCGCCGGGGGTGTTAAGGTCAACACAGGCAAACCCCTCCCGCTCGGCCCGTGCGCGTGCTGCCGGGTCATCGTCCCAACAGCTGACCTTGGCCCCGCCCGCCTGCAACGCGCGTGCCGCACTCAGGCCCGAGCGGCCCAATCCCAGCACCGCCACGCGTGCGCCTTCCAAGCCCTGTACTGGAATCATCTGCAATCCCCTGATACCCGTTGACCCCAGAATGGGGGCATGATGCGCTCATCACAAGCCAGAGGTCGCCAAAGATGTCCAGCCCCGCGAAACCCGACCTAAGCGATGTGTTGCCGCGCCTCAATGACATGATGCGCGAAGACGACCATTGGGGGGATGTGGCGGCCTATATTCCGCAACTGGCTACGGTGGACCCAGCACAATTCGGCATCGCGGTGGTGACGGCGGATGGCCAAAGCCATGTGGCGGGCGATACGCAGGTGCCCTTTTCGGTGCAGTCGATCACCAAGGTGTTCACGCTCGCCATCGCCCTTGGCCGGTCGGGCGACCAGCTTTGGCACCGCGTGGGGCGCGAGCCTTCGGGGCGGGCGTTCAACTCCATCGTGCAGTTGGAGCAAGAACAGGGCCGCCCGCGCAATCCGTTCATCAACGCTGGCGCGATTGTTACCACTGACGAGGTTCTGGGCAACCGCGAGCCGCGCGAAGCACTGGCCGAGATCATGCGCTTCGTGCGGGAAGCTGCGGGCACAGATGACATCCACATCAACGACACCGTCGCCGCATCAGAGACCGATTTCGGCCACCGCAATTTCGCGCTGGCGCATTTTCTAAAATCCTACGGCAACCTCATCAACGCGCCGGAGCGGACGCTTGGCACCTATTTCCACCACTGCGCAATGGAGATGACGGTACAGCAGCTTGCCATGGCGGGGCGCTTCCTGATCGAAGCGCCGGAGGTGCCGCGCTTGGTCGCGCCGAGCCGCATTCGGCGGCTCAACGCGCTGATGCTGACCTGTGGACATTACGATGGGTCGGGCGATTTTGCCTACCGCGTGGGTCTGCCGGGCAAATCCGGCGTGGGCGGCGGCATTCTGGCCATCGTCCCGGGGCGGGCCAGCATCGCGGTCTGGTCACCGGGGCTGAACCGTTATGGCAACAGCCAAAAGGGCACCGAAGCACTGGCCCTTTTGGCGCGTCACATGGATTGGTCGATCTTCTAGGCGCTTAGCGCACCTTGAGCGTCGCCAGCCCCAGCAGGGCGAGGATCAGCGAGATGATCCAGAAGCGGATCACGATCTGCGGCTCGGCCCAGCCCTTTTTCTCATAGTGGTGGTGAATCGGCGCCATCAGGAAGACCCGTTTGCCTGTGCGTTTGAAGTAGAGCACCTGCACGATGACCGACAGAGCCTCGACCACGAAAAGCCCGCCGACGACCGCCAGCACCAGCTCGTGTTTCGTGGCCACGGCAATCGCACCCAAAGCGCCGCCAAGCGCCAGCGAGCCGGTGTCGCCCATAAAAACGGCGGCGGGCGGCGCGTTGTACCACAGGAACCCGAGGCCGCCGCCGAAGAGACCGGCGGTGAAGATCAGGATTTCCCCCGTGCCCGGCACGTAATGCACATCAAGGTAATCGGTGAAGTCGACCCGGCCCACGGCATAGGCAATGACGCCAAGCGCGCCAGCGGCGATCATTACCGGCATGATGGCCAAACCATCCAGCCCGTCGGTAAGGTTCACCGCATTGGCCGAGCCGACGATGACGATGATCGCGAAGGGCACAAACAGCACGCCGAGGTTGATCAGCGTGTCTTTGAAGACCGGCAGGGCAAGTTGGTACTGCAACTCTGTCGGATGGTATTGCGCGGCCCAGTAGCCGGCGATGCCCGCGATAAGAAAGCCTAGCAAAAGCCGCACCTTACCCGGCACGCCATCGGTGTTTTGCTTGCTGACCTTGGCGTGGTCGTCGGCATAGCCGATGGCGGCAAAGCTCATCGTGACGAAAAGCACCAGCCAGACGAAAGGATTGTCGAGCCGCGCCCAAAGCAGGGTCGAGGTCAACAAGGCCCCCACGATCAGCAGCCCGCCCATGGTGGGGGTGCCCGCCTTGGCGAAGTGCCCCTCGGGGCCGTCATCGCGGATCGGCTGGCCCTTGCCCTGCCGCTTGCGCAGCACTTCGATCAGCGGTTTGCCGAAGATAAAGCCAAATACCAATGCCGTCAGAAACGCCCCGCCCGCGCGGAAGGTGATATAGCGAAACAGGTTAAAGAAATCGCCGCCGTCCGACAGCAGCGTCAACCAATAGAGCATATATCGCGTCCTAACTCATCATGTGGGGTGAATCGCCGATCAGGCGGTCGGGACCGGATGGCCCATTTTGCGGATGGCGTCAACAATACCGCCCAGCTTCATCGAAAGCGACCCTTTGATCAGCACGACATCGCCGGAATCGAGCCGACTGCGGAGACCTTGCAACATCTCTTCGGCGGTTTCCGTCCAATCGCCACGTTGGTGTTCGGGCAGGTTGTCGTAAAAGGCTTTCATCAGCGGGCCGACGCAATGCACCACGTCGAGCGCGCGGGTAGCCTCCAGATCGGCCAGGCCTGCGTGCAGCGCCACCGCCTCGGGGCCGAGTTCTTTCATATCACCGACAAAAGCGATCCGCCGCCCCTTGCTGACGCGCCCGATGTCATGGGTCACTTCCGAGGCCGCCAGCACCTCTAGCGCCGCCGCCATGGAGGTCGGGTTGGCGTTATAGCTGTCGTCGATCAACTCCAACGCCAGATAGATATCCACGGGGTCCAGCTGAATGCGCTCGCGCACCCCGCGTCCGGCATAGGGCGACCAGCGGCCCAGCGATTGCACCGCCAGCGCGCGATCCGCGCCAAGCGCCTCGGCCAGTGCCAGTGCGCCGAGCGCGTTCATGGCAAAGTGCCGTCCCGGCGTGGCGATTTTATATAGCAGCGGCGCGCCTTCGACCTCGGCTTGGGCCACGGTGGCATCGCCCTGCACCTTGACCTCGCCCAGCGTGTAATAATGCCCCTTCTGGCCGAAGGTCGTCTCTCGCAGGCCCCGATCCACGGCTTTGGACAATACGATATCGCTGTGCGCGTGGTCGGCGTTGATCACCGCCACGCCGCCCGGTTCCATGCCGTCAAAGATGCTGGCCTTTTCCACCGCGATGGCAGCGACATCCTTAAAGGCTTCGAGGTGCACGGCGGCAACATTGGTCACCATCGCCCCGTCGGGCCGCGCCTGTTTGGCGAGCGGTGCAATCTCTCCGGGGTGGTTCATGCCGATCTCGATCACCGCGTAATCGGTATCGCGCGGCATCCGCGCTAAGGTCAGCGGCACGCCCCAGTGGTTGTTGTAGCTGTCGACGCTGGCATGGGCCCGGCCCTGATCGCCAAAGATCGCCAGCAGCATTTCCTTTGTCGAGGTCTTGCCGACGCTGCCGGTCACCGCCGCCACCTTGGCCTGCGGGCCAAGCCGTGCACGCCCTGCCCGGCCAAGTGCTTCAAGCGCTGTTTGCACATCATCGACGATCAAAAGCGGCGCATCTGTCGCCACGCCTTCGGGAATATGGGTCACGAGCGCCGCTGCCGCGCCATTTTCAAGCGCTTGTGCCACGAATTCATGTCCGTCCCGCGCGGCCTTGAGGGCCACGAAGAGATCGCCGGGCTGCAAGGTCCGCGTGTCAATTGACACACCGTTGCAGGCCCAATCGCCCTGCGCGCGGCCCCCCGTGGCTTCCGCTGCTTCTGTCGCTGTCCAAACGCTCATGCCAGTCTCCCGTCCAGTGCCGCCACGGCCACGCTGGCCTGTTCCACGTCGTCAAAGGGCAGCACGTCGTCACCCACAGTCTGCCCGGTTTCATGGCCTTTGCCCGCGATCAGCAGCGCGTCGCCCGGCTCCAGCGCGTCAACGCCGCGCAGGATTGCTTCGGCGCGGTCGCCGACCTCCATCGCATCGGGCGCGCCTTCAAGTACCGCGGCACGGATGCTGGCCGGGTCTTCGCTGCGCGGGTTGTCGTCGGTCACGATCACCATGTCTGCATTCTCTGCCGCTGCCTGCCCCATCAAGGGGCGCTTGGCCCGGTCTCGGTCCCCGCCCGCGCCCACGATGGCAACGAGCCGTCCCATGACATGCGGGCGCATGGCAGCGAGGGCCGTGGCCACGGCATCGGGCGTATGGGCGTAATCGACAAACACCGCCGCGCCGTTGTCGCGGGTGGCGGCAAGCTGCATCCGGCCTCGGACAGTGGTGAGATGCGGCAGCGTGTCGAAAACCTCTTGCGCATCAGCACCGCAGGCGATCACCAACCCGGCGGCCAGCAACACGTTATCCCCTTGAAAGCCGCCGATCAGGTTGAGCCGTTTTTGGTAGGTCTTGCCGCGCCATGTGAAGCGCAGGTCTTGTCCGGTTGCGTCGAAACGCTGACCTTGCAAATGCAGATCGCCCCCGTCCCGGCCCACGGTGATGACTTCACAGCCCCGCGCGCGGGCGATGGCAGCGATGTCGACGCCTTTTTCGTCGTCAATATTGACCACTGCGGTGCCATCTTCGGGCAAGACGCGGGCGAAAAGCGCGGCCTTTGCGGCGAAATAGGCCTCGAATGTTTCGTGATAATCAAGGTGGTCTTGGGTGAAGTTGGTGAACCCCGCCGCCTTGAGCGTCACCCCGTCCAAACGGCGCTGGTCAAGCCCGTGGCTCGATGCCTCCATTGCCGCGTGGGTGATGCCGTTCTGTGCGGCCTCGGCCAGCGTGCGGTGCAGGGTGATCGGCTCGGGCGTGGTATGCGCCAGCGGGGCGGCCCATGCGCCCTCGACCCCGGTGGTGCCAAGATTCACGGCAGGCAATCCCATCTCAACCCAAATCTGGCGCACAAAGGTCGAGACCGAGGTTTTGCCGTTGGTGCCGGTCACGGCGATCATCGTGGCGGGCTGGCCGCCGAACCACAGGGCTGCCGTGCGTGCCAGCGCCTCACGCGGGGAGTCGGAGACCACCAGTGCGGCGTCAGAGCCCGCCAATTCCTCGGCGGCGAGTTTGGCCCCTGCCGCGTCGGTCAGCACCGCCGCCGCGCCCATCCGCAGGGCATATTGAATGAACTCTGCCCCATGCACGCGGCTGCCCGGCATGGCGGCGAAAAGCGTGCCTTCGCGGACCTCGCGGCTGTCGACCGCGATCCCGGTGATCATAGGATTGGTCCCCGCCCGCGCGGTCAGCCCGAGGGAGGAAAGGGGTACGGCCCGGTCGGTCATAGAGATGTCTTTTCAGTTGCTGCTGGTCAGCGTTAGCACAGCGTTGTTCACCGGTTCAACAGCCGGGCGCAGGCCCAGCAATGGTGCGATGCGGCGGACCATCTCGGCGGCCACGGGCACGGCTGTCCAACCCGCCGTGCGGCGCGGTTTCGGGCCAGAGGTTTCCACCGGTTCGTCCAAGGTGACGATCAGCACATATTTGGGATTATCAATCGGGAAGATGCTGGCGAATGTGTTGATCACCTTGTCCTCATAATAGCCACCAGTTGGCTTGGGCTTGTCCGCCGTGCCAGTCTTGCCCGCGATCTGATAGCCGGGCACTTCGGCAAAGCTCGCCGTGCCATCGGTGACGACCTTGCGCAGCATATTGCGGGCCTGTGCTGCGGTCTCTTCTGACATGACGCGGGGGCCGAGTTGGGGGGCGGATTGTTTCAGCAGCGTGGGCTTCACCACGCGCCCGCCGTTGGCGATGGCTGCATAGCCCGCGGCAAGGTGCATCGGCGTGCTCGACAGGCCGTGACCATAGGAGATCGTGACGCTCGACAATTCGGTCCAGCGGCTTGGGAGCAGAGGCTTCCCGCCAGAAGCTTCAACGATCTCGAAGGGGGTTGGTTCAAAGAAACCGAGGCTTTTGAGGAACTCTTGCTGCCGCTCGATCCCGATTTCCAGCGCCATGCGGCCTGTGCCCCGGTTCGAGGAATGCACGATGATATCGGCGACGCTTAGCTTGCCGTAGTTCTTGTTGCGGAATTCACCGATGCGGAAGCCGCCAACCTTCATCGGGCCGGAGGTGTCGATGATTGTGTCGGCGTTGAACAGGCCCAACTCCACCGCCTGAGCCGCCGCAAAGATTTTGAAGGTCGAGCCGAGCTCGTAAACCCCCTGCACCGATCGGTTGAACAGCGGGCTGTCAGACGCATCCCCTTGGGTCAGGGGACGTGGGCGGTTGTTGGGATCGAAATCAGGCAGCGAGGCGACCGAGATCACTTCGCCGGTATGCACATCCATCAGAATGCTGGTGGCACCCTTGGCGTTCATCAATTTCATGCCGCCGTAGAGCACCCGTTCCGATGCCGCCTGCACGGTAAGGTCAAGCGACAGCTCCAGCGGTTTCGCGCCATTGGCCGGATCGCGCAGATAGTCATCGAAATACTTCTCGGCCCCCGCGACGCCGATCACCTCAGCGGCGTGGACGCCTTCCTTGCCATAGCTCGCCCCGCCGAGCACATGCGCCGCCAGCGAGCCGTTGGGATAAAGGCGCATGTCGCGCGGCGCAAAAAGTAGGCCCGGATCGCCGATGTCATGCACGGCCTGCATTTGCTCTGGACTGATTTTCTTTTTAATCCACAGGAACTTACGCTTGCCTGTGAAGTCCTTGATCAGACGCTCTTCTTTCAGGTCGGGAAAGATCTTGACCAGCTTTTTCGCGGCCACTTCGGGGTCGATCAGATGGCGTGGCTGCGCATAGAGCGCGTGGGTCTCAAAGTTCGTCGCTAGCAGGTTGCCGTTGCGGTCGGTGATATCCGCGCGCGAGGCCGAGATCACGGCCCCCGGCGCATGGCCGCGCGGCTCGGAAGGCTCGGACATCGCCAGCAGACCCATGCGCCCGCCGATGACGGTGAAAGCACAAAGGAAACAGACGCCCAGCACCAAAAGCCGCCCCTCGGCACGCATCCGGGCCTTATCGCGCATTTGCTCATGGCGGATGCGCTTGTTCTCACGCTCAATCGCATCGGGGTTTTCACCCTTTTCGCGGGCGTCGAGGATACGGGCAAGTGGTCGAAGCGGGGTGCGGATCATTCAACGTCCTCCTCGGACTCATCCGCGCCGGTAAGCGCGTCGTAATTCATGGTCGAGACATCCACAGGATCGGTGATCGGCAGCAGTTCGGACGGCGGCTGCGGATAGGCCACCTGATCGACCTGACCGAATTGGCCGGGATGCAGTGGCAACAGGCCGAGGCGGTCAAAGTTTAGATCGGCCAGATCGCGCAGCCGGTCAGGGCGGTTTTGGAACGCCCATTCGGCGCGCAGCACCGCCAAACGAGCATGGGCGGCGCGGATATTGGCATGTAGCCTGTCGGCATCGCTCAGCGCCTGCTGGGTCGCGTAATTCTCGCGGTATGCCCAGAAGGCCAGTCCAACCACGGCAATGGTGGTGAGGATATACATCACCGTGCGCATCTCTCAGATCCCCCTGACCATCGGCATGCCGATGGATTTCGCGTCAATCTCGCCACTGGGCGCATCGGTGCGTGTGGCCACCCGCAGTTTGGCCGAACGGCTGCGCGGGTTTACGTCCAATTCCTGCGCGTCAGGCCCGATTGCCTTGCGGGATTTCAGTGTAAACTGCGGCGGCGCCTGTTCAAGCGCCGGGGCAAAACGGTTGGCATTGCCCCCGGCCCCTGCCCGCGCGGTGAGGAAGCGCTTGACCATGCGGTCCTCGACCGAATGAAAGGTCACCACCGCCAGTTTCCCGCCCGGCTTTAGCGCGCGCTCTGCGGCCATAAGCCCCTGAAACAGCTCGCCATATTCATTGTTCACCGCGATGCGCAACGCTTGGAAACTGCGCGTGGCGGGATGGCTCTGACCGGGCTTGGAACGTGGCAGGCAGCCTTCGACCAGTTTGGCCAATTCCAATGTGGTGGTGATCGGCGCGTCTTCTCGGGCGCGGACAATCGCCTTGGCGATCCGGCGGGAGGCGCGTTCTTCACCATATTGAAACAGGATGTTGGCGATGATCTCTTCTTCAGCCTCATTGACCAGATCAGCCGCCGAGGGGCCGTCTTGGCTCATCCGCATGTCGAGCGGGCCATCCTTCATAAAGGAGAACCCACGCTCGGCCTGATCAAGCTGCATCGAAGAAACGCCGAGGTCCAGCACCACCCCATCAAGGTCTTGGGCATATTCATCCATGCGCGAGAAGACGCCCTGCTGCATGGTGATGCGGTCGCCGTAGTCGCCCGCCCATTCTGCCGCCATCTCAAAGGCCAGCGGGTCACGGTCGACTGCGATCACACGCGCGGCCCCGGCTTCCAGAAAGCCACGGGTGTAGCCGCCCGCACCAAAGGTACCGTCAAGCCAGACCCCTTCCACGGGCGCCACGGCGTTTAGAATAGGACGCAGCAGAACGGGTGTGTGAGGGGCGGAAGGGTCAGAGGCAGCAACCATTCCGTCAGACCTCCATGTCACCATCAAGGAACGAGAGCGGGTCGACATCGTCGGGCAGTTCTTGCTGCCAAGATTCTTCCTCGGTCTCGTAGGTTTCGGGCTTCCAAATCTGGAAGGTGTCACCGGCGGCGATAAAGAACGCCTCGCCGTTGAGTTCGATCTTGTTGCGCAGCTTGGCGGGCAGCACCAAGCGGCCTGTCTCATCTACCGTGGTCGGGAAAGACTGGCCGTGGAACAGACGCTGAAGCGCCTTACGCTGCATGGAGCCACGCGGCATGCGGTCGATCTTGGCGTCAACCTCTTCGATGGCTTCCATGGTGTAGCATTCAAGGTAGTTGCGGCGGTGGTCGCCATAGACGATGACCAGTTCGGGATTGTCGCCGTTCTTCCAGTTCGGGTCGCCAGCCTCCAACACACGCCGAAAAGAGGCTGGGATAGACACCCGCCCCTTCGTATCGACCTTGTGGTGGCTTTCGCCTCTGAACCTGCGGCTCACTTGTTGTCCCTGCCTCTTGCGCCTTTGCGCTTAAACTCGTTATTCGCCTCAATCCCCTGCCCCGGAAATGGAAACGGCGGGTTGATCTGCTGCCACTGATCAACCCGCCGCCCACGTCCCGCAGCTTGGCGGGGGAAGTCCGACTGCGCGCGCCACCTGGGGGGATGTCTGCTCGCTCGCGCGCCGGATCTCTTTGGTCTGATGAAAGCGAGGTGCCTGTATGAAACCTGCTAGGTTTTGATTTATTTTGGGGTCGTTTGCTGCCCCGTGTCCCGTTCTCATCCGATGCATTAGGGATGCCATGGGAATTGATGGGCGTCTACATTTTTTTTGGAATTCCGCCCAATATTTTGTTTTGCACAGGCTGTGAGAACAACATCTGGTATAACTTTTCCCTCGTACCATGGCTTAATTTGGGATCATTTAAGCCTCAAACACAATATCTTGTTAACGAATTGACGGCTGCACAATATCCCACAGTTTCCCACTAAAATTTGCACACATAGTTATCCACAGGACGTGTTCGTTGCCTGTTCCGCAGAAACTGTATGAGGGCTTCGGAATGCAGGTCAATTCCCCTGCCCGCGAATCGGCAGAACCCGCCAATAGCGCAAGGCGCGCCCATAATTTCCCAGACTTCCCATGCATTCCCGCGACTTTCCCCATGACGTCCCAGCCGCCCATGCTTTCCCAGCCCTACGCCTCCCTTAACCGACTGCATCTTGCCCTTTCGGCCCACCCACGCCATGTAATGCCGCAAAATGAGGGAGTGCATCATGATCCAAGCCACGGCTCTATTCACCCACGCGCTGAACATGCTATTTCACGCGCCCTCCACCACGCTCCGGGTGATCCTGCCCGCGGTGCTTTGGGTGATGGGCGCTGCCGCCGTGGCGGGTGTGCTGGCCGGAGATGCGCTTGGGGCGATGGATCAGGTGATCGACAACGCCGCGCCGCCGCCCACGGATCAACTTTTGATCCTGATCGCCTGCGGTGTGGCCGGCATCCTTGGCTATGCGCTGATGGCCATTCTCTGGCACCGCTATGTATTGCTTGGCCATGGCGGGGCCGACCTGCGCCCCGGCGCGCGTCTGTTCGGGGCCTATGTCTGGCGCGCCATCGTTCTGGGCTTCGTCCAGTTTCTTGCGGCACTTCCCATTGGCCTCGCCATGCTGCTTTTGGGCGGGCTGACCGGGTCGAACCCTGCGGCGCTGCTCTTGATCGGCCTTGCGGCAGGCGTGGCCTTCCTATGGTTGGCGCTGCGGCTCAGCCTGGTATTGCCCGCCGCAGCCTTGGGGCACGTTATGTCAGTGCGTGAAAGCTGGCGCGCGACGGAGCCGCTGGCAGGCACGCTCTGGGCGCTGGCCGTATTGCTGGCGGTGGTGAATACGTTGCTGGGCGTGATCGCAAGCATGCTGCCGCCCGCCGACCTCGGCCTGCGGCTGATGCTGGATTCAGCGATCTACCTTATAGAGGGGCTGGTTTTCGTCTCGATGTTGACGACGCTCTATGGTCATCTGGTCGAAGGGCGCGAGCTGGGGTAACCGCCCGCGCCCCTCGTTTCAGGCCATACCGCCGTTGATCAGACCCCGCGCAAGACGCGCATAGGCGTCGGCCATCGGCCCTTCGCCTGCGGCGATCGGCGTGCCGTTATCCCCCGCCAGACGGGTATCCAGATCAATCGGCAGGCTGCCCAGCAGCGGCACTCCCATTTTGTCGGCCTCTGCCGCGACGCCGCCATGGCCAAAGATCTCATGCTGAGAACCGCAATCGGGGCAGACGAATGTCGACATATTCTCGATCAGCCCCAGCACGGGGGTTTTCAGCGTCGCGAACATGTCCAGCGCCTTGCGCGCGTCGATCAGGGCCACATCCTGCGGTGTGCTGACCACGATCGCACCCGACAACTCGGACTTGGTGCAGAGCGTCAGCTGCACGTCACCCGTACCGGGCGGCAGATCGACAAGCAGCACGTCAAGCTCGCCCCATTCCACCTGCCCCAGCATCTGCTGCAACGCGCCCATCAGCATCGGCCCGCGCCAGACCACGGCCTTGCCCTCTTCCAACATGAAACCAATCGACATCATGGTCACGCCATGGGCCTGCAGCGGAATGATCGTTTTGCCGTCGGGGCTGGCAGGGCGTTTATTCACCCCCATCATGCGCGGCTGGCTGGGACCGTATATATCTGCGTCAAGCAGACCCACCTTGCGACCCGCCCTCGCCAGCGCCACCGCGAGGTTGGAACTGACGGTTGATTTCCCGACCCCACCCTTGCCCGAGCCGATGGCAAGGATGCGCTTCACGCCACTGGGCTTCATCGGCCCCTCTTGCGGCTTGGGGTGCCCACCAACCTTGAGACTGGGCGCTTTCGGGGCGGGGCCATGGGCGGTCAGGGCGACCGATACATCACCTACCCCGGGCAAATCACGCACCACCTGCTCTGCGGCGTCACGCAGGGGGGCCATCTGACGCGCGACATCAGCGTTGGGCGCTTCGATGACGAATCGCACCTTATCGCCTTCGATCACAAGCGCGCGGACCAGATCATGGGACAACAGGCTTTTCCCGTCGGGCAGTTGCACCCGCGCCAGCGCCGCTTCGACTTCTGCTTTGGTCACAGACATGCGCAAATTCTCCTCTATTACGGCTTCTGAAATGGCAGGTTCTGCGCCAAGCGCAAGGGGACGGCCATTTTTGCATAGGGATGAGGCGGAATGCCCAAGGATTACGCAGGGGTACCATGTTTTCGCCGCATAGCAGCATTGCAAAAAGAAATATTGTGCACTCGCAGCAATTAGCGCTAACTTAGGTTCATAGGCAGGGCCAAGCGCCCCGCTTTCGGAAAGACCAGACACATTCATCCTCCTCCCGAATGTGTCTGATTTGACCAAGACTTGGATGCATCCCTCCTCCTCCCGGATGCAGCTGAGTTTGGAAAGACCAGACGCCTCCATCCTCCTCCCGGATGTGTCTGTAATTGGCGGCGACATCTACCTCCTCCCAGATGTCGTCGCCCCCTTTCCCCACTCCACCCCCATATGACAGTTTTATGACGTTGCGCCGTTTCGCCGCAGGATCAAAACCGTTTTGAATCAATAAGTTGCGCCGCTCCAAACCTATGCGATTTCTGCATAGCGGCATTGACTTTATGCCCGTTGTGCAAATGCAGAAAGAGCGTAAATAGCACGCAACGAGATGATTAACCGATGAAAAAAGAGGCGCCGAAATGGCTTACATGAACACAACAACCGCAAACACAACTTCCGTCTTCGCTCGTATCGGCGGCGCATTCGAAGCACTGGCAACCCGCTACAAACAGCACCGTCTGTACCGTGAAACTTTCGACGGTCTGAGCGCGTTGAGCAACCGCGAACTGGCCGACCTTGGTCTGAGCCGTTCCGAACTGCGCCGTGTCGCATGGGAATCTTCCCGCGGCTAAGCAGAGGTAGAGATCGGACGTCAGAACCCCTCCCTGTTCTGCCGTCTGAAAGCCGGGGTGCGCGTCACCTTCCTCCTCCCTGAATGAGGCGGACCCCGCAAGGAGACCCGAAGCCGACCCTCCCTCGACGCTTCGGGCCGACATAGAAACGGCGGCACCTTCCTCCCAAGGTGTCGTCGTTTTTGTTTTTAAGGCCTTGTTTAGGCGGGCTTTTGACAGCCCCGCCTTCGCGGTACGACGGCGCGTCAGAACGGCACGTCGTTACCACCGGTCAGGAAACGCGACACGACCTTCTTGGTCCCGGCCTTTTCAAAAGCGACTTCCATCTTGTCGCCCTCCATACCGACCACCACGCCATAGCCGAATTTATCGTGGAAAACGCGCTCGCCCATTTCAAAGGCGGCGACCGCCTGCATGTCGATCGTGACATTTCGGCTTTCGCGCGGCTGGCTGGTGCCCCGCGCCCCACTGCGCGATTGCAGGCGTTTCCACCCCGGAGAATTATAGACATTCGCGCTTGCCGCGCGGTCATGCAGGTCGGATTGCGGCATCGCGGCGCCGAAACCACCGCCGTAAAGCCCCGGCGGGGTCAGCACATCCACATGCTCTTCGGGCAGCTCATCAATAAAACGGGACGGCATCGCGTTTTGCCACTGACCAAAGACCCGGCGATTGGCAGCGAAAGAGATCGTACAAATCTGCTCGGCGCGGGTGATGCCAACATAGGCCAGCCGACGCTCTTCTTCGAGCCCCTTTAACCCGCTTTCGTCCATCGAGCGCTGCGAGGGGAACAATCCATCCTCCCAACCTGGCAGGAAAACCATAGGGAATTCCAGCCCCTTGGCCGCATGAAGCGTCATGATCGAGACCTTCTCTCCGTCGCCTTCCTGTTCATTGTCCATGATCAGACTGACATGTTCGAGGAAGCCTTGCAGGTTTTCGAAACCTTCCAGCGCTTTCACAAGCTCTTTGAGGTTCTCCAGCCGCCCCGGCGCTTCGGGCGTTTTGTCATTCTGCCACATGCCGGTATAGCCGCTTTCGTCGAGAATCATTTCGGCCAGTTCGACATGAGAGACCTCGGGCGGGCCGTAATCCACCCTCAACGGCGCCGCGCCATCGTCAAGCACCGAGTCGTCTTCGCTGATCTCGATCCGCGGGCCTTGCAGCATCGACGACCAACGGTCGATTCCGTCGATCAACAGCCGCAGTTGCGCCGCCCCTTTGCCGCCGATCCCCCAATGCGCCAAAAGGATTCGCGCCCCCTCGACAAGGTTCACCCCATGTTCGCGCGCGGTGCGCTGGATTTTCTGCTGGGCTTTTTCACCCAGACCGCGTTTTGGCGTGTTCACGATCCGCTCAAAGGCCAGATCATCGTCGGGGCTGGTGACCACGCGGAAATAGGCCATAGCATCACGGATTTCCAACCGCTCATAGAATCGGGGGCCACCGATCACCTTGTAAGGCAGGCCGATGGTCAGAAATCGGTCTTCAAAGGCACGCATCTGGTGGCTTGCCCGAACCAGAATCGCCATGTCATCCAGCGAGAATGGGTCGAGCCCTCGTGTGCCAAGCTGCGCGGATTCGATCTCATCCCCGATCCAGCGCGCCTCTTCCTCACCATCCCAATGGCCGATCAGGCGTACTTTCTCGCCCTCGGTCTCCTCGGTCCACAGGGTCTTGCCCAACCGCCCCTCATTACCCGCGATCACGCCAGACGCGGCGGCCAAAATATGCGGGGTCGAGCGGTAATTCTGCTCGAGCTTCACCACATGGGCGCCGGGGAAATCCGTCTCGAACCGCAGGATGTTGCCCACCTCGGCCCCGCGCCAGCCATAGATCGACTGGTCGTCGTCACCGACGCAACAAATATTCTTGTGCCCCTGCGCCAGCAGCCGCAGCCAAAGATATTGGGCCACGTTGGTATCCTGATATTCGTCGACGAGAATGTATTTGAACCAGCGCTGATACTGAGCCAGCACATCCGGGTGTGCCTGAAAGATCGTCACCATATGTAACAGCAGATCGCCGAAGTCGGTGGCGTTCAGCTCAACCAGACGTCGTTGATATTGCGCGTAAATCTCCGGCCCACGGTGGTTATAGGCCCCGGCGTCCGCGCTTGGAATCTTATCGGGGGTCAGGGCGCGGTTCTTCCAGCCGTCGATGATCCCCGCCAGCATCCGCGCGGGCCAGCGTTTGTCGTCGATCCCCTCTGCGGCGACCAACTGCTTGAGCAAACGCAGCTGGTCATCCGTATCAAGGATCGTGAAATTGCTTTTCAGCCCCACCAATTCCGCATGGCGCCGCAGCAGCTTGACGCAGATCGCGTGGAACGTGCCAAGCCACGGCATCCCCTCCACCTGCTGGCCCAGCATCTGACCCACGCGGTTCTTCATCTCTCGCGCGGCCTTGTTGGTGAAGGTGACCGCCAAAACCTCATGCGGTCGCGCGCGCCCGGTGTTGAGCAGATGCACGATTCGCGCCGTCAGCGCCCGCGTTTTACCGGTGCCCGCCCCGGCAAGCATCAACACAGGGCCATCCAATGTCTCCACCGCAGCACGCTGGGCGGGGTTCAACCCCTCCAGATAAGGCTGCGGGCGCGCAGCCATGGCGCGGGCGGACAGGGAAGCGCCCTCAAAGGCGTCCATTTCGTCAAAATCACTCATGCCCACAATCTAGCGCGTCCGCGATACGAGATAAAGAGACGTTCCACAAATGTTCTTTCGAAAGACTATTAGGCGCCATGGTGCGGGGGCGCAATGACAAGGAATTTCAAATGCAGGGCAAATCTTTACCCGTTGATAATGCTTTGGCGGCAATGTGATGGCACAACGACAAACGAGAGGAACCGCTCATGTTCAGAAACGATGATACTTCGGTACTGCGCCGAGAGATTGACCGGTTCAAGCTGCCGATGTTCATTGCGGAATTGAACGCCGACAGCGGGCACTTCGAACTTCTTGCCCTCAACACCGCCCATGAGGCGCACAGCGGCATGGTGATGGATGAGGTGATAAACCGCCCCCTGCACAGTTTAATGCCCTATGAAGAGGCTGAGGCGGTGAATGAACGCTATGCGCGCTGCGTCTCAAACGCCGGTCAAATCCGCTACCGTGAGATGCTGCATATGCCGCGTGGGCCGCTGATCTGGGACACCACGCTGCATCATGTCCAGTCTTACCGCGGTCTTGATCGGGTTGTGGGCAGCGCCATTGTCGTTGAACGGGTGCAACGGGATAACCGCGACACCCTCGCTTTTGAGGATGTGCGCTATTTCGCGGCGACCTCTTCGTTCAAACTCGAACAAATTTCCACGGTGCTAGATGCCGCTGAAAAAGGGCTGATCGACCCGGCGAAACTCACCGGATCGGCGGGGATGCTGGCCGGGCTTTGCCGCGCCATCGACAGCACAATGCAAGAGCTCCGCTCGATCGCGCAGGAACGTCTGGATGCCGAGGCGACCCCGACCGTGCATTTGATCGATATGGATGGTGACACCAACAGCGACAGCGACGAAATCGAAGCGGCCATCGCAGCACTTGTGGATATGGCCGACAACCTACCCACCGCGCCGAACCGTCAGATCAGCGAAGCAGCACCGCTTGCCCGGTCAACTTTCCGCCAGTAACCCGGCGGGCGGAAAACAGCGCTGCACGCGCAGCGCCCTTACGCCGACGGCAGGGCGCCGGCTCGATCTCCGCGCTTCTTCTCTATCTGGACAATCCGTAACCCTTTGGCGCAAATGCCGCCATGGACCTACATGCAACCTATCCCGCCCTTTCGGACCTTCGCAGTCGCGCGCAATCGCGCCTGCCTAAATTCGTTTGGGAATACCTTGATTCCGCAACCGGGACGGAGGCCACCAAACACCGCAACCGCGCGGCCTTGGACCGTGTCGGGCTTATGCCATCGGTGTTGCACGGTGAATTCACACCTGATCTCAGCGTTGAGCTGATGGGCCAAAAGCTGCCCCTGCCCTTCGGCATGTCCCCCTTGGGCATGTCCGGCCTGATCTGGCCCGATGCCGAAGCCCACCTTGCCCGCGCGGCGGATCGGGCGGGCATTCCCTTTGGCCTTTCCACCGTTGCCGCCACAAGCCCCGAAGATATTGCACCCCATCTGGGCGCGCATGGTTGGTTCCAACTCTACCCCCCGCGGGACCCCGAGATTCGCACCGACATGCTGGCCCGCGCCAAGGCCGCGGGTTTTACCACACTCGTCCTTACCGTCGATGTTCCGGTTGCCTCGCGCCGTGAGCGGCAGACCCGATCTGGCTTGACCAGCCCGCCCAAGCTTACCCCCCGCCTGATGGCACAGGTGGCGATGCGGCCCGCCTGGGCCATGGGCATGGCGCGGCGTGGTCTGCCCCATATGAAGATGCTCGACAAATATACCGAAGGCACGGCCAGCGCGAACCTGCCGCCAACCGCCCATGTCGGCTATCTGCTGCGCACCGCGCCCGATTGGGACTATCTGCACTGGCTGCGCGCCCATTGGGATGGCCCGCTGGTGATCAAAGGTGTCTTGCGCCCAGAAGATGCGACCGCCCTAGAGAAAGCCGGCGCGGATGCGATCTGGGTCTCGAACCACGCGGGCCGTCAGTTCGACGCCGCCCCCGCCAGCGCCGAGGCGCTGCCCGCCATTCGCGCGGCCACGAAATTGCCGGTGATCTTTGACAGCGGCGTGGAATCGGGGCTCGACATTCTGCGCGCCTTCGCGCTCGGCGCGGATTTCGTCATGCTTGGCCGGGCTTTCCACTTTGCCCTCGCGGCGCTTGGACCGCGCGGGGTTGATCACCTGATCGATCTGCTCGCGCGCGATCTTACTGCCAATATGGGGCAGTTGGGCGCAGGCACCCTGCGCGACCTGCCCGCCCCCTTCGATCTCTCGCCGCTCTGATCGGAAAGCTTGCAGAAATGTGACAAAGACTGCCACAGCCCTCTTGCGCTGCACCGCAGCATCCCTAAGCTGCCTTCAAAACCAGCAGGGGAGACCAGCCAGTGACCGATTTCAAAAAGATCCTGATCGCCAACCGCGGTGAAATCGCAATCCGCATCATGCGCGCCGCCAATGAGATGGGCAAGAAAACGGTCGCGGTCTACGCCGAAGAAGACAAACTTGGGCTGCATCGGTTCAAAGCGGATGAGGCCTACCGCATTGGCGAGGGCCTCGGCCCCGTCGCCGCCTACCTCAGCATCGACGAGATGATCCGCGTGGCCAAGGCCGCCGGCGCTGACGCGATTCACCCCGGCTACGGTCTGCTTTCAGAGAACCCCGAGTTCGTCGATGCCTGCGAGCAGAACGGCATCACCTTCATCGGCCCCCGCGCCGAAACCATGCGCGCTTTGGGCGACAAAGCCTCCGCCCGCCGCGTCGCCATGGAAGCCGGCGTGCCGGTCATTCCTGCGACCGAAGTGCTGGGTGACGACATGGAGGCAATCCGCGCCGAGGCAAAGGAAGTCGGCTATCCGCTGATGCTCAAAGCCTCATGGGGCGGCGGCGGTCGTGGCATGCGCCCGATCATGTCGGAAAAGGAACTCGAAGAAAAAGTCCGCGAAGGCCGCCGCGAGGCCGAAGCCGCCTTTGGCAATGGCGAGGGCTACCTCGAGAAAATGATCCTGCGCGCGCGCCATGTCGAAGTGCAGATTCTTGGCGACAAACAGGGGGATATCTACCACCTCTATGAGCGCGACTGCTCTGTCCAGCGTCGCAACCAAAAGGTGGTCGAGCGCGCCCCGGCGCCATACCTTTCCGAAGACCAACGCGCCGAGATCTGCGAGCTTGGCCGCAAAATCTGTGCCCATGTGAACTATGAATGCGCCGGCACCGTCGAATTCCTGATGGATATGGACGACGGCAAATTCTATTTCATCGAAGTGAACCCCCGCGTGCAGGTCGAACATACCGTCACCGAAGAGGTCACAGGCATCGACATTGTCCGCGCGCAAATCCTTATCGCCGAGGGCAAACCACTGGCCGAAGCCACCGGCAAGGCGCGTCAGGAAGACATCTCTCTCACCGGTCACGCGCTGCAGACCCGCGTCACGACTGAGGACCCGCAGAACAACTTCATCCCCGACTATGGCCGCATCACCGCCTACCGTTCGGCCACCGGCATGGGCATCCGTCTGGATGGCGGCACCGCCTATGCGGGCGGGGTGATCACGCGCTACTACGACAGTCTGCTGACCAAGGTCACGGCCAAGGCGCCCACGCCCGAGATGGCGATTGCGCGGATGGACCGCGCCTTGCGCGAATTCCGCGTGCGCGGCGTGTCGACCAACATCGCCTTCGTCGAAAACCTGCTGAAGCACCCGACGTTTTTGAACAACGAATACACCACCAAGTTCATCGACGAGACGCCGGAGCTTTTCAACTTTAAGCAGCGCCGCGACCGCGCCACCAAGGTGCTGACCTATATCGCCGACATCACCGTCAACGGTCATCCCGAGACCAAGGGCCACGCCCTGCCTGCGGCCCATGTTCGCGATCCCAAACCGCCCGTGCTGCGTGGCGAGCCGCAGATGGGCACACGCAACCTGTTGGAGCAAAAAGGCCCGCAGGCCGTGGCCGATTGGATGGGGCAACAACGTCAGTTGCTGATCACCGACACCACCATGCGCGATGCGCATCAGTCGCTGCTGGCCACGCGGATGCGCAGCATTGATATGATCAAGGTGGCCCCGGCTTATGCCGCCAATCTGCCGCAACTTTTCTCTGTCGAATGCTGGGGCGGCGCGACCTTTGATGTGGCCTACCGCTTTTTGCAGGAATGCCCGTGGCAGCGCCTGCGCGATCTGCGCGCGGCCCTGCCCAATGTGATGACCCAGATGCTGCTGCGCGCCTCCAACGGCGTGGGCTATACCAACTACCCCGACAACGTTGTGCAGAAATTCGTGGCCACGGCGGCGAACACCGGCGTCGATGTCTTCCGTGTTTTCGACAGCCTGAACTGGGTTGAGAACATGCGCGTGGCGATGGATGCAGTGGTCTCCTCCGGCAAGGTCTGCGAAGGCACGATCTGCTACACCGGCGACATTTTCGATCCGGACCGCGCGAAATACGACCTTCAGTATTACGTCAACATGGGCAAGGATTTGAAAGCCGCCGGCGCGCATGTGCTGGGGCTGAAAGACATGGCCGGATTGCTGAAACCCGCCCAAGCCCGCGCATTGGTCAAAGCACTGAAATCCGAGGTTGGTCTGCCGATCCACTTCCACACCCATGACACCGCAGGCAGCGCCACCGCCACGATCCTCGCGGCCTCTGAGGCGGGGGTAGACGCTGTCGATTGCGCGATGGATGCGCTTTCAGGCAATACCTCGCAGGCCACGCTCGGCACTGTGGTCTCGGCTCTGCAACACACAGACCGCGACACCGGGATCGACATGAAGGCCGTGCGCGAAATCTCTGATTACTGGGAAGAAGTCCGCGGTCACTACGCGGCATTCGAAACCGGCATGCAGGCGCCCTCCTCCGAGGTCTATTTGCATGAGATGCCCGGCGGTCAGTTCACCAACCTCAAGGCGCAGGCCGCCTCCATGGGGTTGGAGGACCGCTGGCCCGAGGTGGCGCGGACCTATGCGGATGTGAACCAGATGTTCGGCGATATCGTCAAAGTCACGCCCTCGTCCAAGGTCGTGGGCGACATGGCGTTGATGATGGTTTCCCAAGGGTTGACCCGCGCGCAGGTCGAAGACCCGAACGTCGATGTGTCCTTCCCCGACAGCGTGATCGACATGATGCGCGGCAATCTGGGCCAGCCGCCCAACGGTTTTCCAGCAGGCATCGTCAAGAAAGTGCTGAAAGGTGAGACACCGAACACCGAACGCCCCGGCAAACATCTGGAGCCCGTCGATCTTGAGGCCCTGCGCAAGGAACTGTCCGAGCAATTGGACGGCATGCAGCTCGATGATGAAGACCTCTGCGGCTACCTTATGTATCCCAAGGTGTTCCTCGACTACATGGGCCGCCACCGCGTCTATGGTCCGGTCCGCACCCTGCCCACGCATACGTTCTTCTATGGCATGGAGCCGGGGGCGGAGATCTCGGCCGAGATCGACCCCGGTAAGACGTTGGAGATACGCCTGCAGGCCGAATCCGAGGCCGGTGAGGATGGCGAAGTGAAGGTCTTCTTTGAGTTGAACGGCCAGCCGCGGGTGATCCGTGTGGCGAACCGTCTGGTCAAGGACGCCACCGTGCAGCGGCCCAAGGCCGAGGCCGGCAACGCCAATCACATCGGTGCGCCGATGCCGGGGGTCGTGGCCTCGGTCGGGGTCAAGGAGGGGCAGCAGGTCAAGGCGGGCGACCTGATTTTGACCATCGAGGCGATGAAGATGGAGACCGGCCTGCATGCAGAGCGTGATGCGGTGGTAAAGGCCGTGCATGTTCAGGCAGGCGGCCAGATCGACGCCAAGGACCTGCTTGTCGAACTAGAGTAAACCACCTGCGGGCGCGGCCCTCCACCGCGCCCGCCACTTGGAGCGAAACGATGCATCTCTCTGCGATAACCTTGATCGTTCCTGACTATGACGCGGGAATCGATTTTTACTGTGGCGTGATGGGGTTCGACCTGACCGAAGACGTTGATCAGGGCCGCAAACGCTGGGTGCGCGTCACCCCGCCCGGCGCGCAGACGGGGTTCATTCTGGCCCGAGCCGATGACGACCAGCAAAAGGCCGCGATTGGCAAACAGGGCGCGGGGCGCGTTTGGCTGTTCTTGAAAGCAGATGATTTCACGGCGGAATTCGACCGTCTGACCGCCGCTGGCGTCACCTTCGAAGAAGAACCACGGCATGAGACCTATGGCAAAGTTGCCGTCTTCCGCGATCCTTTCGGCAACCGCTGGGATCTGCTGGGCGACTGACCGCCATCCGCGTCCCCGCGCCGCATTGCCATCGCCCGCCGCGCCGCTATCTTGGCGGTCGAGTGAGCCTGAGCGATCCCATGCCCTACGAATGGACAACCCCGCCCCGCGCCAATCCGCAGCAGATGCGCCTTTGGCCGCATCAATCCCTGCCCGCGCGCGGCTTTGCGGCTTTCATGCTGGCGACTTTCACGCTGGCGATGATCCCGCTTTTCGCCATGCTCGGCACCGCCCTGCTCTGGGGCCTGCTGCCCTTCGTGCTCTTGGCCCTGGGCGCGGTTTACTGGGCCTTGCAGCACAATCATCGCGCCCGGCAAATCGAAGAGGTACTGACCCTCGACGACACCACGGCGCGTCTGGTGCATACCACCGCCAAGGGCGAGGTGAAGGATTGGAACTGCAACCGCTATTGGACGCAAGTGAAGAAATACGACGATGACGGCCCGGTGCCGCATTACGTCACCCTGCGCGGCGAGGGCCGCGAGGTAGAGATCGGGGCCTTCCTCAGCGAAGAGGAGCGCATCGCGCTTTACGATGATCTGTCACGTCACCTGCACACCTAAAAAGGGCCGGACCCAACGGCCCAGCCCTTCATCTCAAACCCTGATCGCGGCTCAGCTCAGGCGGTCTTTGATGACCGGCCCCACCGCGCCGAAATCCATCTGGCCAGTATAGCGCTCTTTCAGCAGCCCCATGACCTTGCCCATGTCGCGGATCGAGGTCGCGCCGACGTCGGCCACGGCCTTATCCACGGCGGCAGAGGTTTCGGTGACGCTCAACTGCC
The DNA here is from genome assembly GCF_025142135.1 of Sulfitobacter sp. W002. NCBI lineage: Bacteria > Pseudomonadati > Pseudomonadota > Alphaproteobacteria > Rhodobacterales > Roseobacteraceae > Sulfitobacter > Sulfitobacter sp. W002. Next base: position 2,389,741 of record NZ_CP081126.1, read on the forward strand.
GTGGCAGGAACTCTTCGATCACCTCGACTTCTTCACGCTCACGCTCCGCAAGGTCCAGACGCCCGCCCTCTTCATAGGCGCGCGCCGATTCCTGACGCTGCTTGGCCATCTTGCTGAGAATGCCCAGCACTTCTGCATCCGACACGCCCTCATCCGTGCCGTTGGCCCGGGCGGCGATGTCCTTATCCTTGATCGCGGCATTGATAAGCCGCAGCGTCGAAAGCCGGTCCGCCGCCTTGTCTTTCATGGCCTGTTTCAAAGCATCCGAGATGCGCATCCGCAATGACATGGTGGTTTCCTGTGTTTCGCTAAATCCAAGTGTCGCAGCTTACCTGCTCTCTCCGCGCGGAGCAATGGGGGGCGACGGAAGGTAACCCACTGTTATAAAACGATATCTCATTTCTCTCCGGCTATTGACCCCGCGCCCGCGCGGGATTAGGTTGCCACCCGTTTACCCGCCCATTTCTGCCCGGAGACTGCCCCATGTCCGCGCCCGCTCGCCCACGCCCAACCGCCTGCCTTGCCCTTGCGGATGGATCGATTTTCTACGGCATGGGGTTTGGCGCCACCGGCCAGACCGTGGCGGAGTTGTGCTTCAACACCGCGATGACCGGCTACCAAGAGATCATGACCGACCCTTCCTATGCGGGCCAGATCGTGACATTCACCTTCCCGCATATCGGCAATGTCGGCACCAACCCCGAAGATGACGAGACCGGCGATCCGGTCGCCGCCGGGATGGTCGTCAAATGGATGCCCACTACGCCCAGCAGCTGGCGCAACATCCAGCCGCTGTCGGATTGGCTCGCTGCACGTGGCCGCATCGCCATCGGTGGTATTGACACCCGCCGCCTAACCCGCGCGATCCGCCAGCAGGGCGCGCCGCACGCCGCCCTCGCCCATGACCCGGACGGCAACTTTGACATCGAAGCGCTGGTCGCCGCCGCCCGCAGTTTTGCCGGTCTCGAAGGCATGGATCTGGCCAAGGATGTCACCTGCGCCCAGACTTACCGTTGGAACGAGATGCGGTGGGCATGGCCCGACGGCTACGCGCCCCAGACCGAGGCCAAACACAAGGTCGTGGCCGTGGACTACGGCGCAAAACGCAACATCCTGCGCTGCCTCGCCTCTGCGGGCTGCGACGTGACCGTGTTGCCCGCCACCGCGACCTATGACGATATCATGGCGCATAAGCCGGACGGCGTGTTCCTCTCCAACGGTCCGGGCGATCCGGCAGCGACCGGCGCCTATGCCGTGCCGATGATCCGCGACGTGCTGGATAAAACCGATCTGCCGGTCTTTGGCATCTGCCTTGGTCACCAGATGCTGGCGTTGGCGCTTGGTGCGACCACGGTCAAGATGAGCCACGGCCACCACGGGGCGAACCACCCGGTCAAAGACTATGACACCGGCAAGGTCGAGATTACCTCGATGAACCACGGTTTCGCAGTCGATGGCCAATCCCTGCCCGAAGGCGTGCGCGAGACGCATGTGTCGCTCTTTGACGGGTCGAACTGCGGTATCCGCGTCGATGGCCGCCCGGTTTGGTCAGTGCAGCACCACCCGGAAGCCAGCCCCGGCCCGCAGGACAGCTACTACCTGTTTGAGCGTTTCAGCGAAGCCATGGCCGCGCGAAACGCCTAAAATTTTCCACATGCATTGATTGCATTGGCGGCTGTTAATTCTCAATTAACGGTCGCCTGCCAGTCTCATTCCGGAACCTCGACGGGGCACGGAATGAGCAACCTTCGCCTTAAACTCTCAGCGCCGCGTATGGCCGCCGCGCCCGCCCGCCGGATGCGGTTGGGTCAGCATCTGATTGCAGCGGGGGTCATCGGGCCAAACGATCTGCTCCACGGGCTCGAGCTACAGCGCCGGATCGACGCCCCCTTGGGCGAGGTCCTTGCGACCGAAAGGCTGGTCGCGCCTGATGACATCGTCAGGGCGCTCGCCCGGCAGTACGGTGCACAGCCAGTCGATCTTACGCGCAGCCCCTCCGATCCGCGCCTCTCTGCTCGGATACCCGCGCGCCTCTGTCTGAAATTTGGCGCGGTGCCTTGGCTGGAACTGGGGGACCGGCTTTTCGTGGCCAGCAGTCGTCCCGCCGAATTTTCACAGCTTTGCAGTGCCTTGGGTGAAAGGGGGGAGTCCTTGGTGCTGGTCATCGCCGACCCCCAGCAGGTGCAGACCCAGATCGGCCGTCTTTACGCGACAGAGCTCGCGCATCATGCCGTCACCCGTGTGGCGGACGCCGAAAGCTGTCGAAACTGGGGGGTGCGCAGCCAAAAACGGCGGTTTGCGTTGCAAGGCATTCTGCTGTCCCTTGTCGCCCTGCTGGTATTCTTTCCCTCGGCAGTCCTCGCCGTGGCGCTTCTCTGGGGGGCCGTTACGCTGCTTTTGACCAGTGGCCTCAAGGCGGCGGCCCTATGGGCGTCTCTCATCCGGCCCGCCCCACCGCGGGCACCGCCAGAAGCCAGTGATATGAAGGGGTTCCGCCTGCCCCGCGTCTCTGTTCTCGTGCCGTTGCTGCATGAGGAAGAGATCGCGCAGGCGCTTATCGCGCGGCTGTCTTGGCTGACCTACCCCAAGTCATTGCTGGAGGTAGTCTTGGTCCTCGAAGCAAGCGACAGTCTCACCCGAAAGACCATCGCCCGCACGCCTTTACCGCCGTGGATCAGCGTGATCGAAGTGCCCGACGCCGGGGCGCTCAAAACCAAGCCCCGCGCGCTGAACTACGCGCTCGACTTCTGCCGGGGCAGTATCATCGGCGTGTGGGACGCCGAGGATGCGCCAGAGCCGGACCAGATCGAACAGATCGTAACCCGTTTTCAAAACGCGCCCGAGAATGTCGCTTGTTTGCAGGGGGTTCTGGATTTTTACAACAGCCGCAGCAATTGGATGGCCCGCTGTTTCGCCATCGAATATGCGACTTGGTGGCGGGTGATCCTACCCGGTGTGGCCCGACTGGGGCTGGTTGTCCCTTTGGGTGGAACAACCCTGTTTTTTCGGCGCGATATCCTTGAACGGCTCGGCGCTTGGGACGCTCATAACGTGACAGAGGATGCCGATCTGGGTCTTCGACTGGCGCGGCGCGGTTATGTGACCGAACTAATACCCACCACCACTTTCGAGGAGGCCAACTGCCGACCTTGGCCTTGGGTGCGGCAACGATCGCGGTGGCTGAAGGGCTATCTTATCACATGGGCCGTCCATATGCAGAGGCCGCGCGCCCTGCTGCAAGACCTCGGGCTGCGGCGGTTCATCGGCGTACAGGCGATCTTTATTGCGACGGTCTCGCAATTCGCCCTCGCCCCGCTGCTCTGGTCGCTCTGGCTAAGCTTCTTTGGGCTGTACCACCCGGTCACTGATTGGCTTGCCCCACCGCTCATGACGGCGATTTTTGCGCTGTTCATCCTGTCCGAACTGCTGAACCTCTGCGCCTCTGTAATCGCGGTCTCAAACCGCGGGCAGCGCCACCTGCTGCCTTGGGTTATCACCTTCCCGCTCTATTTTACCTTGGGGGCCGTAGCCGCTGCCAAGGCACTTTATGAGCTCTATCGCAGCCCCCACTTTTGGGACAAAACCGCCCATGGGCATACATTGCCCCACTACGTAAGGCCGCAGAAGAAGACGCCTAAAAATCTTCCTCGCGCCGGGCCGCTTCCTGCTTCAATCGGGTCATGAAGGCGACAGAAATATGCGTGCGCAGCGCCTCATCCGCGCCATCCTCATCGCGCGCTTCGATCATTTCCACGATGCGGTTATGTTCGGCCTGCGCGATCTCCCCACGCCCCTCCACCGCAAGCGAAGAGGTCGCCATCAAGGCCATGGAGCGGTGCACAAGGTCAAGCTGTTGCACCAGATAGCGGTTGTGCGACGCCAGATGGATCTGCTTGTGAAACCGCTTATTCGCCCGCGCCAGCGCATTGGGATTGCCCGCCAGCGCGTTGTCGGCATCCACCATCTCGCGAAGCACGCGCACTTCCTCAGCCGTGGCATGGCGCGCGGCCAGACGCGCGGCCAGCCCTTCCAACTCCCCCCGCACGACGTAAAGCTCGGCCATCTGGTTGTGATCCAGCGAAGCCACTATCAGGCTGCGCCCATCGCGCATCAGCAGCGATTGGGTCTCAAGCCGTTGTAAAGCCTCACGGATCGGGGTGCGAGACACGCCGAAACGCTCGGCCAGTTCGCTTTCTACCAGCCGGTCACCGGGGCGATAGGTGCCGATGTCGATGGCCTCTAGAATCATCGAATAGGCGTCGGTCGGGCCAGTTTTGGCGTCGGGCATGAGCTATCAGTCCTTGAAAGTTGCGCCACCTTACTCACCGCGACCATATTCGCAACCCGGGAGGGCTTGCGCGGCTGCCCGTCTCGGCCTACCTCTGCGCCATGCCGCGCGATGCTTTCTCTCATGTCACCACTTGGGTCTTTGACCTTGATCAGACGCTCTACCCGCCCGAGGCGCGGCTTTTCGATCTGATCGAAGCGCGTATGGTCGATTGGGTGATGCGCGCCATCAAGGTCGACCGGGCCGAGGCCAACCACCTGCGCCAGCACTATTGGCAGACCTATGGCACCACGCTGGCGGGGCTGATGCGCGAACATGGCGTCGATCCCGGCCCCTACCTCACGGATGTGCATGACATCCCGATGGACCGGCTGACCCCCGACCCATTGCTGGCCCAAGCGATCCGCGTTCTGCCGGGACGGCGCATCGTCTATACCAACGGCTGCGCTCCCTACGCCGAGCGGGTGCTTGAGGCACGCGGCCTCTCAGGGCTATTCGATGCGGTCTACGGCGTCGAACACGCTGATTTCCTGCCAAAACCCGAAGCCGCAGCCTATGATAAGGTCTTTGCCATCGACGGTTTCCAAATCGCAGCCGCCGCGATGTTCGAGGATGATCCACGCAACCTTGCGGCCCCGCACGCCTTGGGGATGCGTACGGTGCATGTGGCGCCCACACGTGGCGAAGGCGATCACATCCACTACCATACGCAAGACCTCTGCGATTTTCTGACACGCGTGGCGGGCTGATGACCTTTGATTGCGATATTCTGATTTCCGGTGGCGGGATCGCCGGGTTGACTGCCGCGGCCGCTTTTGGCGCGGCGGGTTTCCATGTGATCTGCGTCGACCCCACACCGCCCGTCACCGACGGCGCGGCCGAGGGCGCCGACATGCGCTCCACCGCGCTGCTGCAACCGGCGCGCTTGCTGCTGGAAGACGCCGGCCTCTGGGACCGCCTCGCCCCCCATGCCGCCCCTTTGCAGATCATGCGGATCGTCGATGCGGGCGGCGAAGACTCGAGCCCCCGCGTTACCCGCGAGTTCGATGCCGCCGATATCTCAGACGCGCCCTTCGGCTGGAACTTCCCCAACTGGCTGCTGCGCCGCGAGATTCTGGCCCGCCTGAACGCGCTGCCCAACGTCGATTTTCGCCCCGGCACCGGCACCACCACGCTCTTCACCCGCAGCTCCGAGGCCCGCGTCGGTCTCAGCGACGGCAGCCGCATCAAAACGCGACTGGTGATCGCCGCCGATGGGCGCAACAGCCCGATGCGCGACGCCGCCGGGATCGAGGTCACCACCCGCCGCTATGGCCAAAAGGCGCTGGCCTTTTGCGTGACACACCCCATCCCGCATGAGAATGTTTCGACCGAAGTGCACCGCTCCGGCGGCCCCTTCACCCTCGTCCCCCTGCCCGACCGCGACGGCATGCCCTGTTCCGCCGTGGTTTGGATGGACGATGGCCCCGCGACCCAAGCCCGCGCCACATTAGATACCGCCGCCTTTGAGGCCGAGGCGACGGCGCGCTCGGCCAACCTCTTCGGGCCACTCACCCTCGCCAGCCCCCGCGCGCTTTGGCCGATCATCAGCCAAGAAGCCAAGCGCCTCTCCGCCGAACGGGTGGCATTGGTGGCTGAGGCGGCACATGTGCTGCCCCCCATCGGCGCGCAGGGGCTGAACATGTCGCTAACCGATCTGGCGACGTTGTTGGATCTGGCCCGCAAATCGCCTGAAAAGCTCGGCGATGCGGATATGCTAGAGGCCTACCACAAGGCCCGCCACGCAGACATCAGCCTGCGCGTCCGGGGCATTGACCTGCTGAACCGGGCTAGCCAAGCCAGCAGCCCACTGGCCCGCGATGCACGGGCGGCAGCGCTTAATGCGCTCTACGCCCTGCCCCAAGTGCGCAAGATGCTGATGCAAATGGGGCTGGGCCTGCGCCGCTAACTCACGGCGCAGCCTGTCTTACAAAACCTCGTCGAGCACAGCCGTCAACCGCGCCACGGTCGCGTCAACGTCATAAAGCTTATCCAACCCGAACAGCCCCAGACGGAAGGTGCGGAAATCATCCGGCTCTCCCACCTGCAACGGCACCCCGGCAGCAATCTGCATGCCATGAGCGGCAAAAGCCTTGCCGTTCTGCACATCGGGCTCGGCGGTGTAGCCAACCACCACGCCCGGCGCGGCAAACCCGTCAGCCGCTACCGAAGTCACCCCCCGTGCGGCCAGCACCTGCCGCACCGCTTCCCCCAAACGCCACTGCGCTTCTTTCAACCGGTCAAACCCATAATCACGGGTCTCGTTCACCGTATCACGGAACAGCCGCAGCGCATCCGTCGGCATGGTCGCGTGATAGGCATGCCCCCCCGCCTCATAGGCTTTCATGATGTCGCGCCACTTGCGCAGGTCGATGGCGAAACTGTCCGATGTGGTCTCACTCAACCGCGCTTCTGCCCGCGCGGACATCATCACCAGCCCAGCGGAAGGCGACGCGCTCCACCCTTTCTGCGGGGCCGAGATCAACACATCGACCCCAAGCGCCTTCATATCCACCCAGACACAGCCCGAGGCGATGCAATCAAGCACCATCAGCGCACCCACTTCATGCGCCGCCGCAGCCATTTCTTTGATGTAGTCATCCGGCAGGATCATGCCCGAGCTAGTCTCCACATGCGGTGCAAACACGACCTGCGGTTTCCCGTCGCGAATAGCTGCGGTGACCTCTTCAATCGGCGCGGGCGCAAAGGGCGCGGGGCTGGCGTTGCCCTGCATCCGCGCCTTCATCACCTCGGCACTCTTGGTAAGATCGGCGCTCTCAATGATCTGGCTCCAACGGTAGGAAAACCACCCGTTGCGTACCACCAACACGTCTTGGCCGCGCGCGAATTGTCGGGCCACGGCCTCCATCGCATAGGTACCGCCGCCGGGCACCAGCGCCACAGCGTCGGCGTTGTACACTTCGCCCAGCCAGCCCGAGAGGTCGCGCATGACCTGCTGAAATTCCGCTGACATGTGGTTGAGCGAACGGTCGGTAAAGACCACGCTGAATTCATCAAGCCCCGTGGGGTCTACCGTGTCGAGCAATGCCATCGTTCTTCCTCCATCTTTCGATCAAAGGCATATGTCCCGCCGCCACAAAAGGCAATTCACGGCTAAAGCGGCCCCGGCAGACGCTCCTCGCTCAAAAGCACATTGGCCTCCACCTCCCCCGCGCCGGGCAGCGTCATGATCCGCCGCCTCAGCACACGCTCGAAATCAGGCAGGTCCCGCGCCACGACCCTTAACCGATAGTCGAACAGCCCCAATACATGCTCCACCGTCTGCACCTCGGGAATCGCACTCACCGCCCGCTCAAAATCCTCCAAACTCACCCGGCCCCGCGTGGCCAGCTTGATGCCCAGAAAAACGGTCACACCAAATCCCAAAGCCTCGGCATTCAACCGCAACCGTCTCCCCGAAATCGCGCCGCCCTCTTCCAAACGCCTGATGCGCCGCCATGTCGCAGGCTGCGACAGACCCAACCGCCGCCCCAATGCACTAGCACTCTGCGTGGCATCCCGTGCCAATGCGCGCAGCAGCGACCGGTCAATCTCATCAAGCTCAATCACAACGGCAGCCCCTCTTGCGTCTTAATCCGCGCCACGTGCATCAGCGCCTCAATCTCGGCGATATGCGGCAGGGTCAGGATACGGCTACGGTAGATTTGCTGATAATGTGCCATGTCCCGCGCAATAATCGACAGCCGCAGATCGACCCGCCCCAAAAACGTCTGAAGCTCGATCACCTCAGGCACCTGCCGCGCCTCTGCCATAAAGATGTCGAAGGCATTGGCCTGCGTCTTGTCCAGCGTCACCCGCAAAGACACCTCCAACGCATATCCAAGGGCTGCCCAATCAATCACCACACCACTGCCCTGCACGATCCCTTGATCCTGCAACCGCGCAATCCGCCGCGCCGCCTTGCCAGAGGTGATACTACACCGCTCCGCCAACTCGCCGGGGCTGAGGCTCGGCTCCGCCTGCCAATAGCGCAAAATACGGCGATCCAGATCATCAAGCATAAATTTTCCGTTTTTCAGCGGTACGACGAATAACTATCTTCATTCTTTCACAAATACCTTTCCGATGACAATGGCCACGAGACGCAACATCGCTATGGTGAACCCCAGATAGAGATCAACCAAAGGATAAGATCATGCGCGTTTACTACGACCGCGATTGCGACGTGAACCTCATCAAGGACAAGAAAGTAGCGATCCTCGGCTACGGTTCCCAAGGCCACGCCCACGCGCTGAACCTGCGCGATTCGGGTGCCAAGAACCTCGTCGTCGCCCTGCGCGAAGGCTCTGCCTCCGCCGCCAAGGCCGAAGGCGAAGGCCTCAAGGTCATGGGCATCGCCGAAGCAGCCGCTTGGGCCGACCTGATCATGTTCACCATGCCCGATGAGCTTCAGGCCGAGACCTACAAGAAATACGTGCATGACAACATCCGTGAGGGTGCCGCCATTGCATTCGCTCACGGCCTGAACGTCCACTTCGGCCTGATCGAGCCCAAAGAAGGCGTCGACGTCATCATGATGGCGCCCAAGGGCCCCGGCCACACCGTACGCGGCGAATACACCAAAGGCGGCGGCGTTCCCTGCCTCGTGGCTGTCGACAAAGATGCATCCGGCAAGGCGCTGGAAATCGGTCTGTCCTATTGCTCCGCCATCGGTGGCGGCCGTTCGGGCATCATTGAGACCAACTTCCGTGAAGAATGCGAAACCGACCTCTTCGGCGAGCAGGCCGTGCTCTGCGGTGGCTTGGTCGAACTGATCCGCATGGGCTTTGAGACACTGGTCGAGGCGGGCTACGCCCCTGAGATGGCCTATTTCGAGTGCCTGCACGAAGTGAAGCTGATCGTCGACCTGATCTATGAAGGCGGCATCGCCAACATGAACTACTCGATCTCGAACACGGCGGAATACGGCGAATATGTCTCAGGCCCGCGCATCCTGCCCTATGACGAGACCAAGAAGCGCATGAAAGACGTGCTGACGGACATCCAGAACGGCAAGTTCGTGCGTGACTTCATGCAGGAAAACGCAGTCGGCCAGCCTTCGTTCAAAGCCACACGTCGCATCAACGACGAGCACCGCATCGAACAGGTCGGCGCGAAACTGCGTGAGATGATGCCGTGGATTTCCGCAGGCAAGATGGTGGACAAGGCCAAGAACTGAGCCATCTCCCCCTCAAGATAAGACGACATCGACCCCGGCCTTGCGCCGGGGTCTTTGCCTTTACGCCGGAGCCCCGATGAACACCACGCCTCAGATTACCCGCACCAGCTGGCTGCTGATCGCCATTCTGGGCTTTGTCTGGGGCGGCACCTTTCTGGCCATCGAAATTGCGCTGACGGGCATTACGCCCTTTTGGCTCGCCGCCTCTCGGATCGGGTTTGCGTCGGTGGTGATGCTGGCGCTATGGGCCGGGCGCGGTTTCGCGCTATTCGCCGACCGCCCGACGCGGGGCGTGATCGCGACACTGACCACCATCGGCATTATCAGCTCAGCCGTGCCGTTTTCGCTGCTGGCGTGGGGGCAGCAATATGTGACCTCTGGCTTTGCCGGCGTGACCATGGCCTCGGTCGCGCTGATCGTCCTGCCCTTGGCGCATTTCCTACTGCCGGGAGAGCGTATGACCCCGCGCAAGGTTGGCGGTTTTGTCATTGGCTTTATCGGCGTGGTGGTTCTAATCGGCGGGCAGGCATTTGAAAGCACCGGTGCCGCGATGGAGACTGCAGGGCGTATCGCCTGCGTCGGCGCGGCATCGTGCTATGCCATCAGCTCGATCCTCATGCGCCGCTTGCCGTCGGTAGACCCGATCGGGCTGGCCACGATCCTTATGCTGATCGGTGCAGGCATCATGTTGCCTGCCGCTTTTATCAGCGAAGGCCCGCCGCCCCTGCCCGGCCCCAAGATCGTGGCCGTCTTGGCCTTTCTCGGGCTGATTCCCACCGCAGGCGCGGCCTTTTTGCGGGTTTATGTGGTGCGCACCGCCGGGCCGGTCTTTATGTCCTTGGTCAATTACCAAGTGCCGGTCTGGTCGGTCCTCTTGGGGGCGCTGGTTCTGTCAGAGCCGCTGCCGATGTCGCTGCTCTATGCGATGGCGCTGATCCTTGCGGGGGTCGGGCTCAGCCAATACGGCGCGCTGAAACGGCTGTTCCAGCGCGGATAGGACAGCCTAGCCGACCACCGCCGCATTCACCGCGTCAACCACGCTGTCCACGGCACGTTCCATCAGTGCCGCGTCTTCATGTTCGGCCATCACACGGACCAGCGGCTCGGTGCCCGATTTGCGGATCAACAACCGCCCGCCTTGCGCCAGATCGGCCTCGGCCTGCGCGATGGCGGCTTTGACCTGCGCCTCTTCCAACGGGGTTTGCCCGGCAGAGAACCGGACGTTTTTCAGCAGTTGCGGCACCGGGTCGAATTGGTACAGCAGCTCCGAGGCAGGTTTGCCCGAGCGGACCATCTCAGCCAGAAACTGCATCCCGGCCATAAGTCCGTCGCCCGTGGTCGCGTGGTCGGTCATCACGATATGACCCGACTGCTCCCCGCCGAGGTTGAACCCCCCTTCGCGCATCCGTTCCACCACATAGCGGTCGCCCACGCTCGTGCGTTCCAACCGCAGACCGCGGTCGTCGAGGAAACGCTCCAGCCCAAGGTTGCTCATCACCGTGGCCACAAGCGCCTTCCCCGCAAGCCGCTCTTCTTCGGCCCAACGGGCGGCCATCAGCGCCATGAACTGGTCGCCGTCCCCGATACGGCCATTCTGATCGATCAAGATCACCCGGTCTGCATCGCCATCAAGGCAGATGCCCACATCGGCGCCATTCGCCACCACGGCCTCTGCCGCGGATTGCGGCTGGGTCGAACCACAGCCATCGTTGATGTTGAACCCATTGGGGGCCACGCCCACGGGGATCACCGTCGCACCCAATTCCCACAGCGCCATGGGCGCCACGTGGTAGGCCGCGCCATGGGCGCAATCGATCACCACTTTCAGCCCATCAAGACGCATCTGCCGCGGGAAAGAGGATTTGACCCGTTCGATATAGCGATAGCGGCTGTCGTCGATCCGCTTGGCCCGGCCGATCTGATCCGGCTCCGAAGGCGCGACCCCTTCCGCGACCAGCGCTTCGATTTCCTGTTCGACCTGATCGGAGAGTTTGAAGCCATCCGGGCCAAAGAATTTGATACCATTGTCGCTGGCCGGATTGTGACTGGCCGAGATCATGACCCCCAGATCGGCGCGCATCGACCGTGTCAGAAGCCCGACCGCAGGCGTTGGCACCGGCCCGAGCAACAGGACGTTCATTCCCGTGCTGGTGAGGCCCGCCGTCAGCGCGTTTTCGAACATATAGCCCGACAGCCGCGTGTCCTTGCCGATGACCACGCGGTGCACGGTGTCTTTCTCACGCCGGAAATAGCGCCCCACGGCGGCACCGATGCGCAGCGCCATTTCGGCGGTCATGGGGTGAATATTGGCGGTGCCGCGCACGCCATCAGTACCAAAGAGTTTTGTCATAGCTGTTTTCCTGTCAGTGCCGCGCGGTAAAGTGAAATGGATTGGATGGTTTGCGCCACATCGTGGACCCGCAAGACTTGGACACCGTGGCTCAGCGCCGCCAGGGCGACCGCGATGGACCCCGGTGCGCGATCTCCCCCAGCTGCGCCGCCGCCTATGGTGCCGATGAACCGCTTGCGCGATGCGCCCAACAAGATCGGCACGCCGAGGCTGTGGAACAGGCTGAGATTTGCAAGCAGCGTGAGGTTGTGCTCAAGCGTCTTGCCAAAGCCGATGCCGGGATCGGCGATGATGTTGTGCCGCGCGATGCCCTCGGCCTCCAACGCGGTGATCCGCCCGGCCAGATAGTCATAGACGTCGAGCAGGACGTTTTCATACTGCGGGTCACGTTGCATCGTGGCCGGGTCGCCTTGGGCATGCATCACGCAGACCGGCAGGTTCCGCGCCGCGCAAAAGGGCGCGAGCGCCGGGTCAAAGGTGAGCCCGGCCACGTCATTGACCAAATCTGCCCCCGCCGCGACCGCGGCTTCGGCCACGGCGGCCTTGCGGGTGTCGATGCTGATCGCTCCGGGTCCAGCAGCGCGCAGCCCTTCGATTACGGGACGAACGCGCGCGATCTCTTCGTCCTCAGGCACCGTTTCGGCCCCCGGACGGGTCGATTCGCCGCCGATATCCAGCATGTCGACCCCCGCCGCCCGCATTGCCGCCCCCGCAGCGACCGCGATCTGCGGATCGGCATGGCGACCGCCATCTGAGAAACTGTCGGGCGTGGCATTGAGAATCCCCATCACGCGGGGGCGGTCGAAAGTCAGCCCTGCGATGGCCGGGCGCGGCGCGGTCAACGCCGCCCGCGCCGCGGGGGGGAGCGCGTCTGCCGTGATCACATGCGGCGCCTGCCCCCGCGCCAATACCTCAACATGGGTAAACCAGCCCCAGCCGCCCGCAAGGGTCAGCGCGCCTTCGGGCCGCGCGGGACCAATCTGAACCAAGGGGCGGTGATAATCTGTCATCAGGCAATCTCCGCACTGTCGACATCGAGCACCCGCACCGGCAGCGCCGCGCCCTCGGGCCGGTCTGCGCCGATCAGCACCAACTCGCTGGCGGCAGAGGTCTCTGCGAACCACGCAGCCAAGGCCGGTGCCGCGCTTGGCGGGGCGGCAGGGCCGTCCACCGCATCGAGCACGATACGCGCAGGGGCCCAGATGCTGATCTGGCCGTTTTTCATGGCCCAGTCCAACTCTGTCCGGCTGCCAACCACCGCGCCGCGCGGATCGCGGGCCGAGAGCATCCAAGCGTTCTGTTCGATCGCCAAGAGGTCAATGTGGCGCTGCGCTTTCTCATCCTCGGCCTGCGGCACGGCAATGTCCGAGGGGCCAACGCAGAGGATCACCGGCTCCGACGCCGCTTCCAATTGATCCAGCCATCCCGGCAAACGCGTCGAGGCAATCGCCGCATTAGAGAGATAGACCACCCGCGGCTGCGGGGCCTCTTGGGCCGCATCCTGCGCTGCCGCCTCCTCCCGCGCCCGCACGATCTCAACCCCAAGCGCACCGGGGCCACGGTCAAGCTTTTCGATCCGCACGAAAACCCGCATCGCCTGTGGTTCGATCAAGATACGGTCCGCCACCCGTTCGGCCAGCGTTTCCAAAAGGTTGAGCCGTTCAGCGGCGAGCTCGGCCGCGATGGCCTCGGTCACGCGGTCATAGGACAGGATGCGGTCCACGTCGTCATCGACCACGCCCGTCAGGGGGGCCACCTCGACCACCACGTTGAAACAGACCCGTTGCGTCACGTCACGCTCGGCCTGAAAGGCGCCGATCTCTACGTCAACGATATGATCGCGCAGGGAAATGCGGTCGCGCGGCTCAGGGCCGGCCATCGTCTTTGCCCGCTCGGAAGGGTGGGCAAAGGCAAGTCGAATTTCGTCGTCGGACATCGGCAGCGCCTATCGGATCAGGGTAATGGCCCCACCGGGGGCGCTTCGATGCACATTTAGCAGGCCCACCGGCGGCAGGCCAGCACCCGAAGGCACATCCCGCCCCTCAGTTCGAGGCGGTCTTCCATGTGTGGCGATAGAAGAGGTGCTGCCCGATCCGCGCGGTCTTGGTATAGACCCGCGCCCAATTGGGGTTCACGGCAGTGGTGTGATAGTGGGTCGCCCCATTGGTCAGCTTCGGCGCGCTGCCGTCGATGATCGCACGCGCGACTTTCGAGACACGGGCAAAGGCACGCGGCTCGTTGATGACCTCTTTGTGGCCGTCGCAGGTGTAGGTGAACTGGCACTGATACTTGCGCCCCGTCCCTTGATTGATCACGCCACAGAGCGTGCCGGGGAAGCGGGCGGATTTCACGCGGTTCATGATCACTTCGGCGACGGCGAACTGGCCTTTGACCGTCTCACCGCGCGCCTCGAAGTAGAGCGCTTCGGCAAGACACTGCAATTCGGCGTTGCCTTCGGCCTTGGGCTGGCTGTCGATCCAGGCCGTGGAGAATTTCACATCTGTCGCGCTGGCCGACACGGGCTGTGCGACCATCTCCTGAAGCCGCGCCGCACCGGCGGACTTCAGACCTTGAATTTCAATCTGCGCAAGATCGCTCGCACTTTCAGAGCTGGCCTGAACCGCCAGCGGGCTGCTGCACAGCGCCATGGAAAGAGCAAAAGAGATCGACCGGATAAAACGCATTATGCGCCTCGCATCATTGTTAGGGCTGCGGGGCGGATAGCCAAAAGGTTCCCGGCGGTAAACCCAACCAGACGTTATGTGCAGAAACTCGCCGAATTATGGTATAAGTTGGGCTGGAGCCCGCCGCCCCTACCCGATCTTGTGGGCAATGGCGAGTTGGGCGGCGGCCAGACGTGCAACTGGCACGCGAAATGGCGAACAGGAAACATAATCGAACCCCGATTCGCGGCAAAAGGCGATGGATTCGGGGTTGCCGCCATGCTCCCCGCAGATGGAAAGCGTGATTCCGGGCTGCGCCTTGCGCCCTCTTTCCGCCCCGAGTTGCAGCAATTCGCCGACCCCATCGGTGTCGAGCACATGGAAGGGATCCTCTGGATAGACCCCCTGCTGGACGTAGTTCGACATGAAGCGGCCCGCGTCGTCGCGCGAGAGGCCGTAGGTCATCTGCGTCAGGTCGTTGGTCCCGAAGCTGAGGAAGGCGCAGTGCGGCGCGATATCATCGGCGCGCAGACAGGCGCGCGGGGTCTCCACCATGACGCCAAGGCGGTAGGTAAAGCTCGCGTCGCGTTCACTGCGCACAGCGGCGGCCACGGCATCGACGCTGGCTTTCACCAGTTCCACCTCGCGCCGGGCGCTGACCAGCGGGATCATGATCTCGGGCACCACCGGCTCGCCATCGCGGCTGGCCTCAATAGTAGCCTCGAAAATAGCGCGGGCCTGCATCTCATAGATCTCGGGCACCGTGACCCCGAGCCGCACGCCGCGCAGGCCCAGCATCGGGTTATACTCTGTCATCGCCGCCACGCGGCGGGTCACATCGGACATCTGAAGGCCAAGCGCCTCGGCCAATTCGCGCTGCCCGGCTTTGTCGGAGGGCAGGAATTCATGCAACGGCGGGTCGAACAGGCGGATGCAGACCGGCTGGCCCTGCATGATACGGAAAAGCTGGGTAAAATCCTCGCGCTGCATGGGCAGCAGGCGTTCCAGCACCGCGCGGCGGTCCTCCCCGCTTTCGGCAAAGATCATCTCGCGCATCACGGTCAGGCGACCGGGCTCGAAAAACATATGCTCGGTCCGGCACAGCCCGATGCCATGGGCATTGAAGTTGCGCGCGGTCTGGGCATCGGTCGGCGTGTCGGCATTGGCGCGGATGCCGATGTCGGCCACATCCTCGGCCCAGCCCATCAGCCGGTTAAAGGTATCGTCGAGCGCGGCCTCCTGCATCTTGGCCACCCCCGCCAGCACCTGCCCGGTGGAGCCATCGACGGTAACTTGATCGCCTTCGACAAAGACCCGCCCGTCGGGGGCGATGATCTGCCGTTGGGTCACCACAAAGCGCATGTTCGAGGCACCGACCACGCAAGGCAGCCCCATGCCGCGCCCGATCACCGCCGCATGGCTGGTGATGCCGCCGCGTTCGGTCAGCACGGCGGCGGCGGCATGCATGCCGCGAATATCCTCGGGCGACGTCTCACGCCGGACGAGGATGCAAGGCTCCCCCCGTGCAGCACTTGCCTGCGCGTCGCTGGCGGAAAAGACGATCCGCCCCGTGGCCGCGCCGGGGCTGGCTGCGATGCCGCGCCCGATCACGTCACGCTTAGCGCTTGGGTCGACTTGGCGGTGCAGCAGTTCCGACAGCGTGCGCGGCTGCACCCGCATGAGCGCTTCCTCGCGGCTGATGATCCCCTCATCGGCCAGCGCCACGGCGATGCGCACGGCAGCCCGAGAGGAACGCGCAACTTTCACACCGTCCAAGATATGCAGCTTGCCCTGATCGATCACAAACTCGACCTGCATCTCGGCCCGCAGCCTCTTGCGCATCAGTGCCGCGTGATCCTTCAACTCGGCAAAGGCTTCGGGCACCAATTCTTCAAGCGATGGCCCGCGCGGATCCCGGGTGAGATACATCGCCGCCGCATCGCCTTCGAGCGCGTCGCGCCCTTGGCTCTGGCTCAGATACCGCCCGGTGATCTGCGGCAGGCCGGTGTCACTGTCGACCAGTTGCAACACGCCCGAGCCGCATTGCCCCTGCCCCACGCCAAAGGCCATCTCTTGCACCACCAGCCCAAGCCCCGCATCCGCAGGCGCGCCCTTGGCCTGCCGCAGCAGCCGCGCCGAGGTGCCGTTCCACGCCCGCGCCATGGAGCGCAGCACGGCCGCCAGTTGCGTTGCCGGGTCTTGGGGAAAACGCTCTTCGGTCTCGGCCTCATAGGCGCGCAGGGATTCCATCAGCGCCGCGCGGCCATCGCCGTTCACATCGTCGAACATATCCGGGTCGAGACGGGCCACATTGACCGCGTAGGACTGCACGAAACGCGAATAAAGCGCCGCCGCTGGCCCTTCGCCAATGGTGCCCGCGTAGCTTTCGAAGAGCGCATCGTTGATCCCGATGTTAAGCACCGCCCCCGGCCCGCCCCAATCGGGGTCTTGGCTGGAGGGCCGTACGCAAAGCAGCGCACCCTTCGGGAACTGATCGACCACCGCCTGCACGTCGGGCATCTGCCCCCGCGCGATCTGCTGCACCGCGTCAAAGGACAGCGCAATGGTCCGCGGCACCGGCAAGTCGAGGCGCACGAGACGTTGCAGGCATTTGGCCCGCCCGCCGTGGGTGGTATTGGCAATCGGCGCGGTGGGGGTCACCAGCGTGGTATGGGGGTCGTTCTGCACTGCGGCACCTTAATCGTTCCGATGCAGCATAGGGGTTGAGGCAGAAGGGGCAAGGGATCTCGCCCCCTCTGGGGTCAGCCGTCCAGTTTGGTCAAGTCCGCCACGGCGCTACAGATCGTGCGGATGCGGCTCAGCAGATTAAGCCGGTTGCGCCGCACCGTGGGGTTCTCGGCGTTGACCTGCACCGCCTCAAAGAAGGCGTCGATCGGCCCGCGCAATTCGGCCATGGCCGCCATCGCAGTCGAGAAATCCTGCGCCGCCATCGCCGGGGTGATCTTGGCCTCGGCCTTGTCGAGCGCGGCGAAAAGGTCTTTCTCGGCCTCCGTCTCGGCAAACTTCGGATCGGCGCCAAAGGAGTATTCCACGCCATCGGCCTCTTCGGCTTGGCTGAGGATGTTGTTGGCGCGTTTGAAGCCCTGGATCAGGTTCTCGCCATCGTCGGTTATTAGCGTCTCTGACAGGGCGCGGGCGCGTTTGACCAGCAGGGTGAGATCGTCGCTGCCGTCCATGGCGATGCAGGCGTCGATGACGTCGTGGCGGATGCCTTGGTCGCGCAGGTAGACTTTGAGGCGGTCGTGGATGAAGGAGAGGAGGTCAGCAGCCAGCGAACTTAACTGCTCCTTTAAGACACCGAATACCTGTAGTGATTTCTCACCAAAAAGGCTGTCTGCCCCCATTTTAGATGCATCAAACCTTCGGAACCATTCGATTAACGTCTCGTCGTCCTCGCCATTTTCCCAGATCAAGAACCGCACGCATTCCATAAGCGCTGCTACGGGCGCGATCATGCTCTCATCGTCAAAATATTCTGAGCATTGATCAATTGTCATTCGCACAGCGATCAAACTGTCAGCAACCTCCTCAGCCAACTCTGCACGCTCAAGTTTATCTTGTTCGTCAATGGCTTCGTCGGCGAGTTGATAGCCGATCGCATTGTGCACATCGTATCTATCAAGCCTAGATGCAGTCACTTGTACGAGACACGTTTCCAGAACGTCATAGAGAGCTATGCGGGCGTCGTTTTCGAGCAAAATCCGAATAACCCCCAAAGCCGCACGGCGCAGCGCGAAGGGATCCTTGCTCCCTGTAGGCTTCTCATCAATCGCCCAGAAGCCAGTCAGCTTGTCGACCTTCTCCGCCAACGCCACGGCAATCGAAACTGGCTCAGTCGGCACGTCATCGGACGGCCCCAGCGGCGCATAGTGATCCTTGGCCGCATCGGCCACGGCATCCGACAGCCCAGCCTTGCGCGCGTAGTAGCTGCCCATCAGGCCCTGCAATTCGGGGAATTCGTAGACCATCTCGGAACTCAGATCGGCCTTGGCCACCCGCGCGGCCTGCTCGGCCTCATCGGCGTCGGCGCCGACCAGCGGGGCAAGCTCACGCGAAAGGGTCGCCATCCGGTTGATCAACTCGGCCTGAGTGCCGAGCTTGTTATGGAAGGTCACGTTTTCCAGCGCCTTGACCCAAGTCTCCATGCCCGCGCCCGAGGTCACGGTGCGCAGGTCGTTGTCCCAGAAGAACTTGGCATCCGACAGCCGCGCGCCGAGCACTTTTTCGTTGCCTGCAAGGATTGTGGCGCCCTCGTCGGCAGTGGTGCGGTTGGCAACGGTAACGAAACGCTCGATCTGACCCGACTTCGGATTGCGGACCGAGAAGAACTTTTGATGCTCTTTCATCGAGGTTTGCAGCACTTCGGGCGGCAGGCCGAGAAAATCCTCGCCAATGCGGCCCATCAGCACGACGGGGTATTCAACCAGCCCGGCGACTTCGGCCAGAAGCCCTGGGTCTTCAACCACTTCCAACCCGGCGGCGAAGGCCATGTTGGTCGCGTCATGCCAGATCGTATCGGCCCGCGCGGCGGGGTCGAGCACGACGAAGGCGCGCGAGAGTTTGTCTTGATAATCCTCGAACCCCGAGACTTCGATCTCAGCCGGTGCAAGGAAACGGTGCCCGCGCGTGGTATTGCCAGCGGCGATGCCGTCGATGGTCAGCGGCACAACCTCGGCCCCGGCTTCATCGCTGATGACGCAAAGGATCGAATGCAGTGGGCGGACCCATTTGAGGCTCCCCGTGCCCCACCGCATCGCCTTCGGCCATGGGAAGTTGCGGATGGTCTGTTCCAGCACCTCGGCCACGATCTCAGCCGCAGGGCGGCCCGGCTTTTCGATCTTGGCAAAGAACACTTTGCCTTTGGGCGTGTCGCGTTCTTCCAGTTGATCACGGGTCAGACCGGCACCGCGTAAAAAACCTTCGATGGCTTTCTCGGGCGCGTCGGCTTTCGGGCCTTTGCGCTCTTCGACCTGTCGCGGGCTGGCGGCAAGCATATCGCCAAGCGCCAGCGTCAGACGGCGCGGTGTGGTGAAAACGGCGGCGGAACCATAGGTGAGGCCCGCTTCGACCAGACCGTTGGTCACCAGCTTTTGCAGGTCTTCACCAGCACGTTTCTGCATCCGCGCAGGGATTTCTTCGGAGAAAAGTTCAATCAGCAGATCTGGCACGGGCGGCCCCCAATTCTTGCCGCGATGGCGGCGTCTCATCGGGGGCTTGGATAACGAGTGCTAGGCGGAGGGTCTAGCCCCCCGCCCTGCGTTTAATCCAACAAGGTGCGGATATCGGGGTCGGAGAATTTCGGCACCACCCGGTAGCCCGCTTCGACGAAGTTATAGACCGCAAAGCCAATCAGCCCCAGCCCGGCACCGCCCAAAAGGAAACGCCCAAAGGCCATGCCGCGCAGGCTTTGCAGCGCCTCGCCCAGACCGCCGGCCTGTGCGGGGTTCGCGGTCAGCGCCGCATAGCCCAGTGAAAAGGCAACCAGCCCCAGAATGCCGCCATAGATAATCAGGCCAACCTTCACGATAGGGTCGATGCTTTCGGTGAACTGGGTGCGCGCCAGATGGCCCTTATATTTCCCGCTCCAACCTTTGTAGGCATAGTAGATGCCTGCACCCAACAAGATCAGCGCGCCAGCGGCCACGATATAGCGCCCGGCGGGCATCGACATCAGCTTTTGCGTCCAGTCCTGCGCGGAACTGCCGCCGGAATTCTTGCCGCTCATCGCCAAGGCCAGAACGGAAACGCCGATACCGCCGTGGATCAGCCCGGTTGTGATCTGGCCAAGCCGCGCGATCATCCCCTTGGCGTCGGTCCCGTGATCCTCGACATCTTTCACGCCCGCAGCCACGCGCCAGACCAGATAGGCAAGCAACCCGATGCCGATCGCGATGAGTGCCGGAATACCGTATGGCTCATCCCGCAGCGCCGCGAGGGCGTCTTTCGTGCCCGAGGCTTGGGTGCTTTTGACGGCGGCCAATAGGGCCAGCCCCCCGATGATCGTATAGATCACCCCGCGCGCGCCGTAGCCCGCGCGCATCACCCATTTCAGCCCCTCATGTGTTTTTTCCGACATGTTCGCCCCCGTTCTATGTGGGGACAAGCGTTCGGCAGCGCCAAAAGGTTCCGCGCAAACAGGCCGCGCCTGCGTTTAAGATCAGTCGGCGGGACGCTCTGGGCAAGCCTCTCCTACCACGGTGCCGTCATAGGACTTCTCGCCGCAGTCGTTCAGCTCATGCCAGATGTAGCCACGCCCGTCATCGGTCAGCGCCACGATCCGGTCGACGCCGTAGTGCACGTTCTTGCCGCCAAGGAAGGTCAGCGCGGTGCCGGCCTCAATCTCGGCCCCGATGGCGGGGGCGTCGAAACAATCGAACCAGCCCGGCGCGTTGCGCGGATCGGTGGGGTCGGTCATCTCATAGGTCTCGGTCGCCATGGCGAGGCTGATGTCATGCTCAAAGCAGGCACGGAACCGGATCGGAGAACTGTCGGCGTCGATGGCCTGAAGGTTCTCTGCCGCGATCTCTTCCGGCTCTTGCGAGGTCAGCGATACCAGTTCGACCTTGGCCTCAGGCACTTCGTGATAAAAACCATAGATCTGCAAATAATAGAGTGCAGCCCCGGCGATCAATGCAGAGACAAGGATCACGATACCGACAATCTTGCCGCTCATGCCGCGCTTTCCGCCTCGGGCGTCCAGCCGCCCGCGCGGGTCTGCACGAAGGCATCGGCACATTGTTTCGCCAAGGCCCGCACCCGCCCGATATAGGCCTGCCGCTCGGTGACTGAAATCACGCCGCGCGCGTCGAGCAGGTTGAAAATGTGGCTCGCCTTGATGCACTGGTCATAGGCCGGATGCGCCATGACGATGCGTTTGCCGGTCTTGGGGTCCTCGGCGGGCTGCTCAAGAATGAACTGGCAATGCGCTTCGGCCTCGTTGAACTGATCCAGCAGCACCTCGGTATTGGCGGTGTCAAAGTTCCAGCGCGCGAATTCTTCTTCGGTTTGTTTGAACACATCGCCATAGGTCAGCGGGATCGGCGCGTCGGGGCTGTTGAAGGGCATGTCCATCACGTGATCGACGCCCAGCACATACATCGCCAAACGCTCCAACCCATAGGTCAGCTCTCCCGAGACGGGGTGGCAGTCATGGCCGCCGACCTGTTGGAAATAGGTGAACTGGCTGACTTCCATCCCGTCACACCAGACTTCCCAGCCCAGACCCCAAGCGCCCAGCGTCGGGCTTTCCCAGTCGTCTTCGACAAACCGAATGTCATGCAGCGCCATATCGATGCCGATGGCTTCGAGCGAACCAAGGTACAGATCTTGCAGATTGGGCGGGCTGGGTTTGATCAGCACTTGGTATTGGTAATAATGCTGCAAGCGGTTCGGGTTCTCACCATAGCGCCCATCGGTGGGGCGGCGCGAGGGCTGAACGTAAGCTGCGGCCCATGGCTGCGTGCCGAGGCTGCGCAGCGTGGTGGCCGGGTGAAAGGTGCCCGCGCCCACTTCCATGTCATAGGGTTGCAAGATCGCGCAGCCCTGCCGCGCCCAATAGCTCTGCAATGCAAGGATGATCTCTTGAAAAGAGCGTGGTTTCTGCGCCGCGTCAGACATGGTGATTGCCCCTTTATGATGCGCGCCTTTCCTACGTCTGCAATCCATGGGGGTCAATCGCAGCTTTGTGAGAAATTCGCCGCCTTTGCCATGGCATTTGCGCTGCTTTCCGGCGTAATCTGGCTCGGATTTGGTTTTGCGAGAGTTGAGTGACGATGAAGCGATTTCTACGTGCCCCGGTGGCGATCTTCTTGGCCCTGAGCCTGTCTTGGGCCAGCCTTGCGCGGGCGCAATCGGCGGAGGATATCGTTTGGGTCCAGATCGAGGCGCAGCCCTCCTTGGCCGAAGCCACCGACCGCGCGCGCGCCTATGAGACCCTGTTGGATGACGTGAATGGCTTTTCCCTTGGCGGCGGTTGGTACGGCATCGCCGTAGGTCCCTACCGGCGCGAGGATGCGGAACTGGTGCTGCGCAGCTATGTGCGCGACGGTCTGGTGCCGCGCGACAGCTTCATCCAGCAATCCAGCCGGTTCCAGCAGCAGTTCTGGCCCGTGGGCGACAACGTTCTGGAAACCGGCGTGATCGATGCCCCCGTGGGTGTGGATGGCGGTGAGCCAGAGGAAGCCGCAGCGGGCAGCACCACCCCCGATGTCACCACAACCCCGCTCGACGCGACAACGACCGAAGGCGAGATTGAAGGCGAGACTGAGGGCGAGATTGAAGTCGCTGAGGCCGAAACCGCTCCGGCCCCCACCCCGCCAGAGCCGGATGAAACCCCGGCAGAGGCGCGCCGTTCGGAACGCGCCCTCTCGGCGCAAGAGCGCAAAGACCTGCAAATCGCGCTGCAATGGGCCGGTTTTTACGACGCCGCGATTGATGGTGCCTTTGGCCGGGGCACCCGCGCCTCTATGGGGGCGTGGCAGGCGGCGAACGGATATGACCAGACTGGCGTGCTGACCACCCGACAGCGTGCCGCGCTGATCGCACAGTATAATGCCGTCCTTGATGGTTTGGGCCTGCAAATGGTGCGCGATGAGAAAGCCGGGATCGAGGTTATGATGCCCACGGCCGAGGTCGAATTCGCCCGCTACGAGCCGCCCTTCGCCCATTACGACATCAGCGGCAACATCGGCGCACGGGTGCTGTTGATCAGCCAGCCCGGCAACCAAGATACGCTCTACGGTCTCTATGACATCATGCAAACGCTTGAGATCGTCCCCTTGGATGGCCCCCGCGAACGCAAGCGCAACTCCTTTGAGTTGATCGGGGAGAACGGCAGCATCATCAGCCAGACGCAGGTCTCGCTGGAAAACGGTCAGATCAAAGGGTTCACCCTGATCTGGCCCGCCGGGGACGAAGACCGCCGCCGCCGCGTCGTGGCTGAGATGTCCAAAAGCCTGACCCGCCTGCCCGGCGTGTTGGACGCCGCCGCAGGCAACAGCGACGCGCAGGCGATTGATCTGGTCGCGGGTCTGCAAATCCGCCAGCCCAAGATCGCCCGCAGCGGCTTTTTCATCGACGGCAACGGCGCGGTTGTCACCACAAGCGAGGTTGTCGCCTCCTGCTCCCGGGTAACGCTGGACGCGGATACCGATGCCACTGTGATCGCCACCGATGAGGCACGCGGGCTTGCGCTGCTCAAACCCGAAAGCCGTCTCGCCCCGCTGGCCGTGGCCGAATTCAGCAACGGCGCACCGCGTCTGCAATCGGAAATCTCTGTCGCAGGCTACTCCTACGAAGGGGTGCTGAGTGCCGCGACCCTGACCTTCGGCGCGCTGTCGGACCTCAAAGGGCTGAACGGGGATGAAAACCTCAAGCGCCTGTCGGTCAACGCCCAGCCCGGCGATGCCGGGGGGCCGGTCTTTGACGAGAATGGCCATGTGGTGGGCATGTTGCTCCCCCAGACCGAGGCGGACCGCAAACTGCCCGAAGACGTGAGCTTTGCTCTTGATGGTGGTGTGATCCTCAAGGCGGCGCAGGACGCAGGGCTGGGCAGCAAGCTGGCGCAGGGGGCCACGGGCCCGATCGCGCCGCGCGATCTGACGCTGCGTGCGCAGGGCATGACGGTCTTGGTCAGCTGCTGGGAATAACGCGGGGGCTCAGCCCCAAGCGACAAAGACAAAGGGCGGTGCCATCGGCGCCGCCCTTTCGCGTTTCAGGCGCGCCAGAATTTCGCGGTGAACATGACGTAGACCGCCAGCAATTCCAGCCGCCCGATCCACATGGCGATGATCAAAATCCATTTCGCCGTGTCGTTGAGGCTGCTGAAGTTCCCCGCCGGGCCGATGATCTCTCCCAACCCCGGGCCGATGTTTGCCAGCGCCGCCGCTGCGCCCGAGACGGAGGTGACGAAATCCAACCCCGTCAGGCTGAGCGCGACCGAGATCAGCCCGAGCGACACCACGAAGAACATGAAGAACGACATCACCGAGCTCAGCACGTCCGCGCCCACCGGGCGGCCATCATAGCGCGGGGTAAAGACGCCATGGGGCGAGCGGATCCGCCGCAACTGCGCGCGGATCGAGGCAAAAAGCAATTGATAGCGGAAGATCTTGATCGAACAGGTGGTCGAGCCCGCGCAGCCGCCGATCAAGCCGATGAAAAAGAACAGCGCCACGGCAAAGCTGCCCCATTGCATATAATCTGCCGAGGCATAGCCGGTGCCGGAGATGATTGAAGTGATGTTAAAGACCGCCTCGCGCAAGATCCGCTCGGACTCGTAGGTCGTGCCGCTGCGCAGGACGAAAAAGACAATCACCACCAGAAAGGTCAACGTCATGAAAAAGCCGCGCACCTGCGGGTCGCGGTGCAGGGCCACGGGGTTGCCGTTGATAAGCTGCACATAGCGCACGAAAGGCAGGGCCGCGAGGATCATAAAGATCGCCGCGACATATTCGGCCGGGCCAGAGAAGGTGCTAAACGAGGCATCGTAGTTAGAGAACCCCCCGGTCGACACAGTGGTCAGCGCATGAACCGTCGCGTCGAAGGTGCTCATCCCGAGGGCAAGATAGCTCAGCATACAAGCCAGCGTCAGCCAGAGGTAAATCACCGAAATCTGGGTGGCGATCTGCCCCGCGCGGGGCAGGATTTTCCCAAAGGTGTCAAAGGATTCGGATTTGAAAATCTGCATACCACCGACCCGCAACTCGGGCAGGAACACCATGGCGACCACAACGATACCGATGCCGCCCAGCCATTGCAGAATACCGCGCCAGATCAGCAGGCCCTTGGGCAAGTCTTCCAACCCGGTCAGCACCGTGGCCCCGGTGGTCGTCAGCCCCGACATCGCCTCAAACATCGCGTCGGTGACGCTGGCATCGGTCGCGCCCAGCACGAAGGGCAAGGCTCCGAACAGCGGCAGCATCAGCCAGACGCCGGTGGTGAGCATGAATGTCTGTTGGATGGTGAGCCCTTCCCGGACCCCATTGGCGCTGGCAAGGGCGATCATACCGCCGCCCAACGTGGTGATCAGCGCGCTTTCGACGAAGACCCACCATTGGCCCCGGCCCTCGGCCAGATCGACCAAGATCGGGATGATCATGGCAAGGCCAAGCACGGCCACCAAAAGGCCCACGACATATCCGACAGGTCGTATATCCAACATGCGCGCAGCGTTGGCTTGGCCGCTCGTCGCTGTCAAGCCGAGACGGGACCGGGGCGCGATTTGGCCCCGGTCCGTGTCGTCTTAGATGTAGTAGAGGTCTTTGAAAACGTGGTGAACGATGTCGTCACGCTTGATGCCCATGGCGGCCAGTTCTTCGTCGCTTTTCGCTTGCAGGCCTTGGACCTGCTCAAAACGGCGGTGGGCGGTGGAGCCCATCATGATGCCATGGCCGATCCCCGCGAAAAAGCGGCGCAGACCGGCGCCGGCGCGCCGCAGCCCTTCAAAGGGAGAGACGGAGTGGGCGGGATGAGCAGTGCTCTGGTAGGTCATCTGATTGCCTTTGCAATTTCCAGTATTTCGATGACCGTTAGATAGGCAATGCTGCGCCGCAGCAGAACCGACGTTTTCGCATAGCCGCTGGTCGGGACTTGCAGGGCTGACGGGGCGACATTCGCTATTTCTGCGCTTAGACATGCGGATTGCCCCACAAAGGGGTGCCGCGCGTGGTGCGGACAACCACTGCGCGATTGCCGCTGCGCCGGGTCAGCCCACGTGAAAGAGCGTGTTGAAAAGCTTTGGATCAATGCTCTGCGCCGCAAAAGTACCGCCTTGGGTCAGCACACTGATCGCATCATGGCTGTGCAGGCTTTCTTGATGGCTGGCGACGATGCGGAAATCCCCCACCCGTCCATCGGCCAAAAGCTGTTCACAAAACAGCCGCGCGGCATCCTCGACAAAAATCGGATTCGCGGCGTTGAGTTCGGCGAACGCCTGTTCATCCTCGCGCTTGACCATGACCTGCGTCTCGGTCGGCACGGCGCGGCGGCAAATCTCGATGAGGTCTTCGAACCACAGGCAATCGCCCTCGTCCTGCGTCTCCACCGAAATGCGCGCCACGGAGCGCTGCGAATGCGGCGTGGCCAATTGCCCCCGCGTTTCCCGCGCATGTTCGCTGAGTTCCAGCGAGCAGGGGCAAGTGCTGGAATAGACGTAATCGAGATGCACGATCTTTTTGCGCTCTCCGTCCTGCTCAACCAGCTCCAGCGCGATGTCGTAATACTGATAGCCCGTCAGCCCCGAGCGCAGGCTGGCGATCTTCATCGGGAAAGAGAAGCGCATCTGGATCCGCGCGTCCAAGCTTTCGAGGTCGGTCTTATAATCATCCAGCGCCGCTTCGATCACCTCAAAGCTAAAGGTCGCCTCTGCATGACGGTAAAAGCTGCGCATGATGCGGGACATGTTGATGCCCTTCTTTTCCGCATCAAGCGACACCGAACCGGTCACAGAGGTTTCCAGCCGCATATCCCCGCCCTCACGGCTGCGATAGCGGATCGGCAGGCGAAAGTTCGAGATGCCGACATGCTGGATCAACTGCTGCGCGCCCCGGATCAGGCTGGAGGGACCGTTTTGCAAATCCGGCAGGCTGGCGCGGTAATTGTCGCCTGCCGTGAAATCTTCGGGGTAGGCACGGCTCAGCGCCGGGTAGTCGGCGGGCGCAAGCATCCGCGCCATCGCCGGGTCAAGGGCTGCAATCTCTGCCGGGGTGGCCGTTTCGGCCCAAGCGCGCAGGGTGGCGAGCGCAGCCTCCGCCGCGCTTCGATCCGGTGTTTCGGACATCTCAGTCACGATGTTCATTGCGCGGCCCTCCGGTCTGTCATCCTCAATGTATGATGCGCGGGGCCAAAATGCCACCGCGCCTGCGACACATCAGGTCAGGCTTGCGCCGCCGCGTCCAAGGCTTGCAACAGATCGGCCTTGAGATCACCGGTATATTCCAGCCCTACGCTGACCCGCACGAGGCCCGGCGTAATGCCCAAAAGGTCTTTGGTTTCCTGCGGCAAACGCTGGTGCGTCGTGGTGGCCGGGTGGGTCACGATGGTCTTTGCATCGCCGAGGTTGTTGGAGATCACCCCCACCTGCAACGCATTCAGGAAAGCGAAAGCCGCCGCCTTGCCGCCCTTGAGGTCAATCGAGAGCACGGTGCCCCCTGCCCCCATCTGCTGCATCGCGAGCGCGTTTTGCGGATGGGCGGAAAGGCCGGGGTAAAGCACCCGCGCCAGTTCGGCGTGGCCCTCCAGCGCTTCTGCCAATTCCTGTGCGCTGGCCGCCTGTGCCCGCACCCGCAGGTCGATGGTTTCCAACCCCTTGAGCATGATCCACGCGGTGAACGGGCTCATCGAGCCGCCGGTGTGTTTCATATAGGGCTCAAGCGTACCGCGGATGAAATCGCGGCTGCCCAGCACCACACCGCCAAGCGCGCGGCCCTGCCCGTCGATATGTTTGGTCGCCGAGTAGACAACGACATCCGCGCCTTGCGAGATCGCGCGCGAAAAGACCGGCGTGGCGAAGACATTGTCGACCACCACCAGCGCGCCCTTGGCATGGGCCAGTTTGGCGACGGCTTCGATGTCGATCACTTCAAGCGTGGGGTTGGCGACGGATTCAAAGAACACCGCGCGGGTGTCCTCGCGGATCGCGGCCTCCCATGCGCCCAGATCGCTGCCGTCAACGAAGGTGACCTCAACGCCATAGCGGCCAAGGATTTCTTCGAGCACATAGATACAGGAGCCGAAAAGCGCCCGGGCCGACACCACATGATCGCCCGATTTCAGCATGGAGATCAGCGCGCCCGAAACTGCCGCCATGCCGCTGGCGGTAGCGAATGCGTCTTCGGCCCCTTCCAGCGTGGCGATACGGTCTTCGAACATCGCGACCGTCGGGTTGCCATAGCGGGCATAGATGAACTCATCCGGGCCAGTTTCCTCGAACCGGGCCTCGGCCTGTTCGGCACTGTCATAGACGAACCCTTGGGTGAGGTAGATCGCCTCGCTCACCTCGCCGTATTGGCTGCGGCGGGTGCCTGCGTGGATCGCTTGGGTGCGCGCGTGACGGTCGTTGCTCATGTATCTCATCCTTCCGGCCCGAGCTTGCGGGCATAAAAAAACCCCAGACGCGGCCAAGCGAAAGGGGGTCTTTCATCCTGACCTTTTAGCGGCATGTTTAACGTGGCCCACAATCCGGTAACAAATCGCCACGCGGGGTGGATTACGCCGCGCGACGCTGCAGGTCAACAGTTTCGCGCGGGCATGGTTTAAATTCGGGTCAGCTTTGATCTTTCTTCTCGCCGTAGGCTTCGAACAGCTTGCCCTGCGCCATGAAGAAAACGAAAATCGCCGCCGTCAGGCCGAAGGTTTTGAAGTAGACCCATGTGTCCGTCGAGAAGAACCGCCAGATCAGCTCATTCGCCAACGCGAGGCCAAAGAAGAAAAACATCAGCCGCTTGGTCAGCAGCATCCAGCCCTCATCACGCAGCGGCATCATCTCTTCCATGACGTATTTTAGGTAGGACTGCCCGCGCAGCAGGCCGACCGCCAAAAGGCCGCCGAAAAGCACATAAATCAACGTCGGTTTCATCTTGAAAAAGCGGTCGTCGTTCAGCCAGACCGACAGCCCGCCAAAGATCACCACCAGCACCACGGTGGCGACCTGCATCCGGCTCAGCTTGCCCGTCAGCGCCCAAAGCGCCCCGGTCGACAGCACCAGCAAAGGCACGAACATCGCGGTGACGACGATGAAGCCGTCGTACTCCGTGCCGCCAAAGGTATAGGTGTTATCCTTGAGCCACAGATAAGCGACGAGGAAGGCCAACACCGGCCCGTATTCCAAGCCTGCACGCAGCATTGGGTTGATCTCTCTTGGTTCTGACATGCCTATTCCTTTAGCCGCCCATTTCAACAATCACCGCCCCAGCCGCGATCAGCGCCATCAGCGCAATGCGGCGCGGGCCGACGGTTTCTTTCAGCACCAGCACCCCGATCAGCGCGGCAAAGACGGTCGATGTCTCGCGCAGCACTGCCGCCTCGCCCACTTTATCTAGCCGCGTGGCCAGCATGACCGACCCAAAGCTCGCAAATGCGATGAACCCGCCGATCACGCCGCGCAGCATCAGCGGAGCAACGTCGGGCGGGTTCTCCATTCTATGCCAGCGCCGCCAAGCGATCACCGGCATCACAAGCCCGTCGATCATGAAAAACCACGCAAGAAAGGTGAACGGATCAGCCGTGGCGCGAATGCCGTAAGCGTCATATGTGGTGTAAAGCGCCACGAACAAGCCCGTCAGCACCGCAAGCCCCAAGGCTGCGTGCAACGTATCGCGCGCCGCAACCAGATTGCGCAGGTTATAGACCGCCAGCCCGAAGATACCGCTCAGCAGCACAGCCACGCCGAGCCACTGCACCGCGTTGAACCGCTCGCCAAAGATCAGATAGGCCCCCACCACGGCAAAAAGCGGCCCCGTGCCGCGCACCACTGGATAAACGACTGTGTAAGCGCCCTTGGTATAGGCCCAAGCCTGCAACAGCTTGTAGATCACATGGATCACGAAGGCGCCGAGAAAGATCAGCCACATATGCGGCTCGGGCCAAGGTACGACGAACAGCGCAAAGGGCGTGGCCATCACGCCATAGGAGACATCAATCGCCCCGCGCGTCAGCCACGGATCATGCCGCCCCTTTTGCAACGCGCCAAAGACGGCATGCAAAAAGGCCGCTGAAAGCGCCAACCAAAGCGCTGCAGTATGGCCCGCCGGCGTACCTTCGATCGACAGGATCCATTCGGTCATCGCGGAACCACCACAGCGGCGAGAGGTTTATTCCTCAAAGCCTTTATCACCAACGGAAATTCCATGTTTGAAAGCCTGCTCGCCGATCTGACCAACAGTTTTTCCAAAGTGCCTGTCACTGTCGCGGCGGCGCGGCTGCTGATGGCCGCGTTTCTGGCAGGCGTTGTGGGGTTTGAGCGCGAGCGAAGGGACAAGCCCGCGGGGCTGCGCACCCATATCATGGTGGCCATCGCCGCCTGCCTGTTCATCATCATCGGGCAAGAGCTGGGCAGTCTGGAGTTCGGAGAGGGCGACCAGATGCGCTTTGATCCGCTGCGTTTGATCGAAGCGGTCACGGCGGGCGTCGCCTTCCTTGCCGCGGGGATCATTTTCACCTCCAACGGCGAGGTGCGCAACATCACCACCGGCGCGTCGATGTGGTTGGCCGGTGCAATTGGCCTTGCTTGCGGCGCGGGGCAGATTTTGCTCGCCTGTCTTACGGCAGGGATTGTGGTCAGCGTGCTGACAATTCTGCGCTGGATCGAGCGAAAGCTCGGCACCCACGAGTGAACAGAGCCGCCGCGCAGGGCGACCAAGGCGTCGTTAGGCATCCGTACCAACCAATGCGGCGGCAAATTCATCGGGATCAAACGGGGACAGATCATCGATCTGCTCGCCCACACCCACCGCATGGATCGGCAGACCGAAACGATCCGCCAGCGCCACCAGAACGCCCCCCTTTGCGGTGCCGTCGAGTTTGGTCATAACCAGACCGCTGACGTCGGAAATCTCTTGAAAAACCTTCACTTGGTTCAGTGCGTTCTGCCCGGTCGTCGCGTCCAGCACCAATAGGGTGTTATGCGGCGCGGTCTCGTCTTTCTTGCGGATGACGCGGACGATCTTGGCCAATTCCTCCATCAGGTCGCCCCGGTTTTGCAAACGGCCTGCGGTGTCAATCAGCAGCAAATCGGCGTCTTCCTCCTGCGCGCGGCCCATGGCGTCGAAGGCAAGGCTGGCGGGGTCGCTGCCCTGCGCTGCGGTCAGCACAGGCACCCCTGCGCGTTCGCCCCAGACCTGCAATTGCTCCACCGCGGCGGCGCGGAAAGTGTCACCGGCGGCGATCACGACCTTCTTGCCCGCCGCACGGAATTGCGAGGCCAGCTTGCCGATGGTCGTCGTCTTGCCCGAGCCGTTCACGCCGACTACAAGCACCACCTGCGGGGTCTTGGCATAGAGCGGCAGGGGCCGCGCCACAGGCTCCATGATGCGGCTGACTTCGCTGGCGAGCAGTTGTTTGATCTCTGCCACCGACAGTTTCTTGCCAAAGCGCCCTTCGGCCATATTCGCGGTGACCCGCAGGGCCGTATCGACGCCCATATCGGCGCTGATCAACAACTCTTCGAGCTGTTCGAGCATCTCATCATCCAGCGCGCGGCGCACAACGGGCTGCGCTGCGCTGCGGCCCATCAGACGACCCAGAAGGCCCGGCTTCGCAGGGGCGGCCTCTGCTTCGTCGAGCGCAGGCGCGACCGGGGTCATGGCTTGGCGCAGGTCCACGGCGGGCGGCACTTCGTCGGGGGCCGGAGCGGGGTCGGGATCGACCGCTGGCGGCACCTGCTCGGGTTCGGGCGTGGGCTCCGGGTCTGCGGGCTCAGATGGCACCGCTGGCGCGGGCTGAGGGGTGCGCTCGGGAATGGTGACGGGCTCGGGCGTCGGCTCGGGCATCGGCGCGGGCGTAGGTTCTGGCATTGGAGCGGGTTCGAGGGTTTTCTCCTCCTGCTCAGCCGCCAACATCGGGCCGCTGTCGTCCTGCCCATCAGGCATCACATCCGACGCCGCGCCGGGCTGGTCCATCACCGCATCCACGGGGGCCGCTTCGGCCTCCGTTTCGCCGCCATCGCTGACAATCGCCTCTAGCCCCTCGTCGATCTTGGACGAGGATTTGAACAAGCGGTCCTTGAGCTTCGTGAAGAAGGCCATTGGCGTCTCCCATGCAGTTTCGTCTTGATCTATAGGCTTGCCTGCGCAGATGGAAGGGCGCCTAGGGCAGATCAAGGCAACCGAGAGGGGCCGCGGTTAGATTTCGTCCGAAAAATGCTTCATCACCAGCCGGATCGGGTTCGGTGCCGCCTGCCCCAACCCACAGATCGAGGCATCGACCATCGCGGTCGACAACTCCTCCAGCAGCCCCTGATCCCAGCGGTCTTCCTGCATCAGCTTGACCGCCTTTTCGCAGCCCACCCGGCAGGGCGTGCATTGGCCACAGCTTTCATCCTCAAAGAACCGCAGCATGTTGAGCGCGGCCGCGCGGGCGCTGTCATGTTCCGAGAGGACAACAACCGCCGCCGAGCCAATAAACGACCCATGCGGTTGCAGCGTGTCGAAATCGAGCGGCACGTCATTCATCGAAGCCGGCAACAGGCCAGAGGACGGCCCGCCCGGCTGGTACGCCTTCAGCACATGCCCCTCGGCCATGCCGCCCGCCGCCGCGATGATATCGGTGATGGTCGACCCCGCAGGCAGCACATACATCCCCGGCTGCGCCACCCGACCCGAGACCGAGTAGCTGCGCAGCCCCTTGCGACCATTCTTTTCGGTCGCGTTCAACACCTGCGGCCCTTCGCGGCAAATGCGGGCAATCCAATGCAGGGTTTCCACGTTATGCACCAATGTCGGACGGCCAAAGACCCCCACCTGCGCCACGTAAGGCGGGCGGTGGCGCGGCAGGCCGCGCTTACCTTCGATGCTTTCGATCATCGCGCTTTCTTCGCCGCAGATATAGGCGCCCGCCCCGCGGCGCAGATCGACATAACCGGGAGTGATGACGCCCGCATTCTCCAGCGCCGCAATCTCGCGCCGCAGGATGTCCAGCACTGCCGGGTATTCGTCGCGCATGTAGAGGAAGACTTTTTCAGCCTCGACCGCCCATGCGGCGATCAACATGCCCTCAAGGAAAAGATGTGGTCTGCGCTCAAGATACCAGCGGTCCTTAAAAGTGCCCGGCTCGCCTTCATCGCCGTTCACCGCCAGATAGCGTGGGCCGGGATTGGCCCGAACAAAGCCCCACTTCTTGCCCGAGGGGAAGCCCGCCCCGCCGAGCCCGCGCAGCCCGGCCTCTAGCAGTTGCTCTTGCACCGCCTCCCAATCGCCACCAGCACGCAGGTTCAACAGTGCCTCGTAACCACCTGAATTCGCGTAAGCTTGATAAGCTTCATACTCCGGCAGCCGGGCGTGCGTTTCCTGCGCCTTGATCGCCGATTGCACCTTTTCCGGCGTTGCGTGGTCGATATGATTGTGGCCCAGTTCCAGCACCGGCGCGGTGTCGCAGCGCCCCATGCAGGGCGCGCGCAGCACGCGGACCTGCGCAGGGGCCAGCCCCTCTTCCAGCGCCGATTTCAACGCCTGCGCCCCGGCCAGCTCGCAAGACAGCGAATCGCAGACACGGATGGTCAACGCGGGCGGTGGGGTTTTGCCCTCTTTCACCACGTCGAAATGCGCGTAGAAACTGGCGACCTCATAGACTTCGGCCATCGACAGGCGCATCTCTTCGGCCAAGGCCCGCAGATGCGCGGCAGAGAGATGTCCATAGCGGTCTTGGATCAGATGCAAGAACTCGATCAGCAGATCGCGGCGGCGCGGGCGGTCTCCCAAAAGCGCGCGAACGTCCTCCCATGCCGCGTCCTGCACCTGCCGCCCCTTGGGGTGATGCCGCCCCTTGCCTTTGCCGGATTTCCAGACGCCCTTTTGCGGTTCCTGCCCCGCCGCTTTGCCGTGATCATCCAGCGCCATGTCGCTTCCCCCGCCTTGCTTTCCGCAGTCGTAGCAAATCAAGGCGCAGCCCGGCGATCAAAAAGCGACAATCGCGCGGGTGTTTGCGTTGTGCGCGGGCCGTGCGGCGGGCAGAATGGGCGGATGCGCCGCAAGGCGGGTCATGAGTAAGGGAAAACACGTGCTGTGGTATGTGATCGCCAGTTTGACGCCAGCGGTGCTGATTGCCGCCGCCGCCCTCTGGGGCGGGGTCTGGCCTGTGCTGGCGCTTTTGTCGATCACGGTCCATGTCTCCTTTATGGACCGATTGGGCCGTGCGCTGACCCTTTCCGACAGGTCCGGTCGGGCGCTGACGCTGGCATTGGCTGCTGTGCATTTCATGCTGCTGCCGTTCGGGGTCTGGGCGATTGGCGGCGCGCCGCATCTTGAGGGGCTGGACCGCGCGCTGATTTTTGCCGCCCTTGGACTGTTTCTGGGTCAGATCAGCAATTCCAACGCGCATGAGTTGATCCACGCATCCCGCCGCCTGCCCCGACGGATCGGCACGGCGGTCTATATCTCTTTGCTGCACGGGCATCACGTCTCGGCCCATCTGCGGGTGCATCATCCCGCCGCCGCCACCCCCGCCGATCCCAATTCCGCGCCCAAGGGCATGGGGTTCTGGCGGTTTCTTCTCAGCGCAAGCTGGAGGGAGTTTCGCGCCGGGTGGCAGGCCGACAACGCGCAGCGGGCGCGCAAGACGGGGGCGAAGGGTCTGCACCCCTATGCGATCTACCTCGGCGGTGCCGCAGTGGCCCTGCTCACCGCGCTGCTTTTGGGCGGCATTACCGGGCTGTTGGCCTATCTTGGCCTTGCCGCCTATGCACAGATGCAACTGCTGCTGTCGGACTATGTGCAGCATTATGGCTTGCGGCGGCAGCAACGCCCCGATGGCCGGTTCGAGCCGATCGGCCCGCAACACAGCTGGAACGCCCCGAAATGGTATTCCGCGGCCATGATGCTGAACGCGCCGCGCCATTCGGACCACCACATGCGCCCCGCACGCGCCTTTCCGGCGCTGGAAGTGACCGAAGAGATGCCGAAACTGCCCTATTCCCTGCCCATCATGGCGGTGATCGCCCTTGTGCCACCGCTCTGGCGTCGGGTGATGGACCGCCGCGTGGCGCGGTGGCGCCGCGGCTGATCGCACTGGCGCGGGGCGTGGGCTTCTGGCAGGCTGTTGGGATGAGACATGCCCTCGCCCTGATCTGCGCCCTCCTGCCCCTGCCCGCCTTGGCCGAGATGTCAGCGGCGGAGTTCGAGGCCTATACGCAGGGCAAAACGCTCTACTACGGCCAGTCCGGCGCGCCCTATGGGGCCGAGGTCTATCACGAGGATCGCCGCGTGCAGTGGTCCTTTCTTGATGGCCGTTGCAAAGAGGGGCGTTGGTATGAGGCCGAGGGGCTGATCTGTTTCGTCTACGAAGACGACCCCACCCCGCAATGCTGGAGCTTTACCGAAAGCCCATCCGGGCTGGTCGCCCGGTTCGAGAATGACCCAACCCAGACCGAGCTTTACGAGGCGCAGGAGCAGAACGACCCTCTGCTCTGTCTCGGGCCCGAAGTCGGGGTCTGAGCGGCCTTAGCTTTCGCCTTTGACAGCCAGCCGACCATCCGCAAATTCGATCTCCAACCGGGCGGCGTTCTTTGCGGCCTCGGCGCTGGTCACCACATCGCCATCGCCACGCACCACGGCGAAACCGCGGGCGAGCGTTTCGCGGTAGCCAAGCGTGCCAAGGGTGCGGCCCAAAGCGTCGATCTGGCGGCGGCGGCGGTCTTGACCCGCGCGGCCTGCGCGCGCCAGCCGGGCGAGCACTTCCTTCAATCGCTGGTCTTGGCGGGACAAGTCGCGCAGCAGAACCTCTGGGCGGAAAGTCTGCGTCCGGTCGAGCAGCCGTTCACGACGACGCAGGATCTGGCGCTGCAACACCTCGGGGTGAAACCGGTCGATCCTTGTCCCGAGCCGTTCGCGTTGCCCCGCGAAGTTCCGCTGCCATGCGGGGTCGAGCCTTGCCCAAAGCTGGGCCAGCCGCTGACGATCAGCCTCCAACTGGCGGCGCAGGGTGCCGGGGCGCAAGGCGCCGGACATATCGGCCAGTTTCACGCGGCGGCCTTGGACGCCTGCGATCAGCGCGGGGGCCAGTTTCTCTCCACCCCGGTCGAGCCTTTGGCGCGGCCCTTCCAGCAAGGTATCGGCACGCGGCAAGGCCCGCGCCAGATCCCGCATCCGCTGGCCGCGCCGGGTCAGCCCTTGGCTGAGCGCCTGACGCATCCTTGCGCCTTGCCCCTCCAGCCATGCCGCCAGTTCATGCCGCACGGGCACCGCCAATTCCGCCGCTGCGGTCGGCGTCGGCGCGCGTTTGTCAGAAACGAAGTCGATCAGCGTCGTGTCGGTCTCATGCCCCACGGCAGAGATCAGCGGGATGTCCGAGGCTGCCGCCGCGCGCGCGACGCTTTCCTCGTTAAAGCCCCAAAGGTCTTCGACCGAGCCACCACCCCGTGCGACAATCAGCAGCTCAGGCCGGGGCAATGCGCCACCGGGGGTCAGCCGGTTGAACCCTTCAATGGCGCGCACGACTTCGGGCGCGCATTTCGCGCCCTGTACGGCAACCGGCCAGATCAGCACCTTGCGCGGGAACCGGTCGCGCAGCCGGTGCAGAATGTCGCGGATCACGGCCCCCGAGGGCGAGGTCACGACGCCGATGATCTCAGGCAGGTAGGGCAGCGGGCGTTTGCGTTCGGGGGCAAAGAGCCCCTCCGCCGCCAGCGCCGCCTTGCGTTTCTCCAAGAGCGCCATCAGCGCGCCCATGCCCGCCGGTTTGATGTCTTCAATAACGATCTGGTATTTCGATTGCCCGCCAAAGGTGGTGATGCGCCCGGTGGCGACGACCTCCATCCCCTCTTCGGGCTGGGTTTCAAGCCGCGCGGTGACGCCCTTCCAGATCACGCCCGAGATGACCGAGCGGTCGTCCTTCAGATCAAGATAAACATGCCCCGAACGCGGACGGCTGACGCGGCCCACTTCACCGCGAATCCGGACATGGGCAAACTCACCCTCAATCACCCGTTTGATCGCGCCGGAAAGCTCGGTCACCGTGAATTCTGGGCTATTGCCCGCGGCTGCGGGGTCGTCGAACAGATCCATCTGGGCACCTTGTGTCTGTGGGCACCCCAGCTTAGAACGCGGAGCAACGAAGTCCAAGGGAGTGCGCGGCATGAATATCCTGATCCTCGGCAGCGGTGGCCGCGAACATTCACTCGCTTGGGCGGTGATGCAGAACCCCAAATGCGACAAGCTGATCGTGGCGCCGGGCAATGCGGGCATCGCGGCCATCGCACAATGCGCCAAGCTGGACATCATGGATGGCGCGGCAGTGGTGGCCTTTTGCGAGGGCAACAACATCGACTTCGTCATCATCGGCGCCGAAGCGCCCTTGGCAGCGGGCGTGGGCGATGACCTGCGCACAGCGGGTTTTGATGTGTTCGGCCCCTCCAAAGCAGCGGCGGCGCTGGAAGCCTCCAAAGCCTTTACCAAGGAAATCTGCGACGCCTGCAATGCCCCAACGGCGGCCTATGGCCATTTCACCGACGCCGCCAGCGCCCGCGCCTATGTTGAAAAACAAGGCGCGCCCATCGTCATCAAGGCCGACGGTCTGGCGGCGGGCAAAGGTGTCATCATCGCCATGACCGACGCCGAAGCCTTGGCCGCCGTGGATGAGATGTTCGACGGTGCCTTTGGCGACGCGGGCACGGAAGTCGTGATCGAAGAGTTCATGGAGGGCGAAGAGGCGTCCTTCTTCGTGCTTTGCGACGGGGAGACTGTGCTGCCCATCGGCACGGCCCAAGACCATAAGCGCGTCGGCGACGGCGACAGCGGGCCCAACACCGGCGGCATGGGGGCCTATTCCCCCGCCCCGGTGCTGAGCGATGCGATTGCCGAACGCGCGCTGGAAGAGATCATCCGCCCCTGCATGGCCGAAATGGCGAAACGCGGGATGCCCTATCAAGGCGTGCTCTATGCCGGGTTGATGATCAAAGACGGCGCGCCGCGTCTGGTGGAATACAACGTGCGCTTTGGCGATCCTGAATGCCAAGTGCTGATGATGCGCCTTGGTGCGCAGGCTTTTGATTTGATGCAGGCCACCGCCAAAGGCACGCTGGCCGATATGCAGGTCAACTGGGCCGAAGACCACGCGCTGACCGTGGTGATGGCGGCGAATGGCTATCCCGGCGCCTATGAAAAGGGCAGCGAGATCAATGGGCTGAAAGACCTACCCGAAGACAGCGCCAATATGGTGTTCCACGCGGGCACCGTGGCGCAAGACGGGGCGATCTTGGCCAATGGCGGGCGCGTGCTGAATGTCACCGCGCGGGGCGCTACGCTGGCCGAGGCGCAAGAGCGTGCCTATGCAATGGTTGACGGGATCGATTGGCCCGAAGGTTTCTGCCGCCGTGACATTGGCTGGCGCGCGCTGTGCT
The DNA here is from genome assembly GCF_025142135.1 of Sulfitobacter sp. W002. Classification (NCBI taxonomy): domain Bacteria; kingdom Pseudomonadati; phylum Pseudomonadota; class Alphaproteobacteria; order Rhodobacterales; family Roseobacteraceae; genus Sulfitobacter; species Sulfitobacter sp. W002. Next base: position 2,428,327 of record NZ_CP081126.1, read on the forward strand.
AACAGGCGGCGGCCTAGGCCGCGCCCGCACCCTCACTCACAGGCAAGCGCTGCGGCAAAGCTGTCGGCCCCCGCAAAGGGGCCGATGTCGCGCTGTGCAAGTTGCCCGTCCTTCAGGGTAACCCCCACCACGCGCCGCCAATCGGCATCTGCCAGCACCATCTCTGGCCCAGCACCGCAATCGCGCAGACCGCCCGAGATGTAGGGTTCACCGATTCGATGATTGGTCAGCCCCGACATCTGAGCCACTTCGCTCAGCTCCCCATCCGCAAAACGCCAGACCCGCAGCACCCGCGCCAGATGCGGGCGGTCGACATAGGCGATCTCAACCGCGCCGTCACCGTCGAGATCAGCGGCACCTATGGGGGCAAGCCATCGGTTGCTCTGGCCGATATGCGGGGTCTCAGCAATCTTGCCTTTGGAGCCGTAGATTGCCAGCGCCGCGCCGCGGTTCATGTCGGTCTCAATCACTAGCACTTCGGGCGCGCCATCGCCGGTTACATCGACCAGCCGGGGGGCGATATCTTCGAAAACATGGTCACGGGGCAGAACGAAACGCCGCGCGCTTCCGTTCGACAAAGAGACCTGTAGCCCGCCCCATTCCTGCGCGTCGCCCAGAATGCCATGGGCGTAGCGCCCGGTGGGCGAGATATAGCGCGCGGCGGTGATCGTCTCCGCCGCGGCGCTGGTTGCGATCAGCGCAAGCAATGCCGCGCCGACCACCCGCATCAGATTTGCTTTTCCGGCATCTGCACCCGCAGACCGTCCAGCGCATCGGTAACCTTGATCTGGCAGGTCAGACGCGACCGCGCGGGATCAGGCTCGAAGGCGAAGTCGAGCATGTCTTCTTCCATGTCGTCCATCGGGGTCAGCTTCTCTGTCCAGGCCGGATCGACATAGACGTGGCAGGTGGAACAGGCGCAGGCCCCGCCACAGTCGGCTTCGATGCCGGGAATGTTATTGTCCCGCGCGCCTTCCATGACCGTGAGACCATTGGCCACCTCGACCACATGTTCGGTGCCGGAATGTTCGACATAGGTGATTTTGGCCATGATGATGCCCTTTCGTCCTAAAAGTTCGGCCTTGTTTAGCGGGCTATGGCAGCCGGTTCCAGCCCCCTTTTCATGAGTTCGCCCACGCATACCCCCGCCGATGACATTGCGGTGGGCAAGGTCCGCGCATCCCGCTAGTCTGCGCGGAAACAACAGGCGAGCCCCGCGATTCCGGCATGACACAGCCCCCTCCCCTCCGATCCACATTACAGCGCGCGGCCTTGCTGCTGCTCGTCGCCGGTATCGCGGGCTGCGAGACGGCGGCGCCGACCACCCCGCGCCCTGAGCCGGGGGTGCTGGAAGCCACCCGCAACGGCCCCGCAGGCGCCCCGGAGGGAAGTTGCTGGGGCCGCACAGTCAGCCCGGCGGTGATAGAGACGGTGACCGAACAGGTCGAAGTCACTCCGGCTAAGATGAACCCCGATGGCAGCATCGCCAAACCACCCGTCTACAAGACAGAGACCCGCCAAGAGATCGTGCGCGCACGGATAGACAACTGGTTCGAGACCCCCTGCCCGGATGTGCTGACGCCAGAGTTCAACAGCACCCTGCAACGGGCGCTGCAGGCACGCGGGCTGTATGCTGGGCCGATCACCGGTGAGATGGACAGGGCGACACGGCTCGCCGTGCGGCGCTATCAGGCCAAACAGGGCCCGAACAGCGAGGTGCTGTCGCTTACCACCGCCCGTGCGCTTGGGCTTGTCGCGGTGCCCCGGCAGGGCGGCTGATCCCCCAACGAAAAAGGGCGCCCGGAGGCGCCCTTTCCAAACCACGGTAGCGGATCACTCTGCCAGCGACAGCGCGACAAATCGCGGGTCGCCGCCACGGCGCACCAGCAGCAGCAGAGACTTGCGGCCAGCCTCTTTCGCTGCGGCAATCCGCGCTTCCAGTTCAGCGATGCTCGTCACCTGTTCCTGCCCCGCTTCGGTGATGATGTCACCCATGCGCAGACCCTTCTCAAAGGCCTCCGACGTTTGATCCACATCCGTCACGGCAAGACCGTTCATATCGTCATCGGCCCCTAGTTCGGCGCGCAGATCATCCGTAAGCGGCATCAGGGTCAGGCCCATCAGCATGGTCGACTGCGGCTCTGCCTCGGTGCCGTCATCGGTGTTTTCGTCCATATCCGCAGGCACAGCGCCATCGGCCTCTTCGCGGCGGCCCAGCACAACTTTGATGGTCTGGGTTTTGCCATCGCGCAGCACGGTCACGCGAACCGTCGCGCCCACGGGGCTGTTGCCCACCTGACGCACCAGACCGCGGGTATCGACGACTTCGACGCCATCGAAGGATTTGATCACGTCACCGGTCTTGAGCCCTGCTTCCCGCGCCGGGCCTTCCGGCACGTCTGTGATCAAGGCCCCAACGGCTTTCTTGAGGCCCATGGCGTCGGCCACATCATCGGTCACGTCCTGAATGCGCACACCCAGCCAGCCGCGGCGGGTCTCACCGTATTCCTGCAACTGGTCGATCACGCGGGTGACCACGTTCGAGGCCATCGAAAAGCCGATCCCGATGGAGCCGCCATTGGGCGACAGGATCGCGGTGTTCACGCCGATCACCTCGCCATCCATGTTGAACAGCGGCCCGCCCGAGTTGCCCCGGTTGATCGCAGCATCAGTCTGAATGTAGTCGTCATAGGTGCCCGAGAGCGCCCGGTTGCGGGCCGAGACGATACCCGCAGAGACCGAAAAGCCCTGCCCCAGCGGGTTGCCCATGGCGATCACCCAGTCCCCCACACGCGCGGCGTTGCTGTCGCCGAAAGAAACGAAGGGCAACGGCTGGCTGGCTTCGACCTTCAGCAGCGCAATGTCGGTCTTGGGGTCGGTGCCGATCACCTTGGCGACCAGTTCCTCGCCCGAGAAAAATTCGATCGTGATCTCATCGGCGCTTTCGATCACGTGGTTGTTGGTCACCACATAGCCATCTTCGGAAATCACAAAGCCCGAGCCAAGCGCCGAGGAACGGCGCGGGCGGTTGCCCTCGCCGTCGTTGTTGCGGTCCTGAAACTCGCGGAAGAAGTCTTCGAAAGGGGAACCTTCGGGAACGATGCCCTGCGGCCCGGTGCGGCCCTCAACCGTGGTAGACGTGGTGATATTCACCACCGAGGGGCTGATCTTTTCCGCAAGCGGGGCGAGGCTTTCAGGTTTGGCCAGCGCCATGCTGGCTTGCAGGATCAAGAGGGTCAGCGCCATCACCCCCATTGCCATCGCTCGCATCCATTGGGTGTGTTGTGCTGTTTTGGACAGGGAAACCGCCTTGGCCTGCATTCATCGTCTCCTGATTGTTCCTGTTGTTGCCAACGTGGGCAGAGTGCATTCCCAAAGGACGCGCTGCAACAGCAAAGATGGGGCCGATCACGGGCATTTCAACGGGCACGCGACTGATGATTTACGGCTCGGGCCCCTGTGCCTTGGCAGAACGCGCGGCGAAACCGAACGTCCTTCCACCCCTGATCCGGCCTTTAGACGCCCAATTGAAACGCCAGCCAGACAAGTATCAATCCGGCGACCACCACCAGTGCGCCGAGTTGGCGCAGCGCCGCCTCAGGGATGCGGCGGAGCATTTCCAGCATCTGCTCCAAAAACGAAGGGGCCAGTGCGTACACCAGCCCCTCGAATATCAGAACCGACCCTAAAGCCAGTAGAACTAGGCTCATTCGTCGACCGCGGCTGGCTGGTCGGCCTCCGCGTCCGGCGCGACAGGTGCAGGCGTGCCAGGCTCAGGCGTGGTGGGGGCCGCAGGGGCGGCCTCCTCCTGCGTGTCGTCGGCAGCAGCGCTATCGTCCGCTGGCGCAGGTTCCGCCGCCGGCGCGTCGGTTTGTGGTGCCTCGGCTGGCGTCTGGACCTGTGCCTCTGCCGCTGTCTGCGGCGTTGCGTTCGCATCGACAGTGGTCGAAGGATTGCGGTCGGAGCGCAGGTAGTTGAAGAACTCGCTGTCCGGCGACATCACCATGGTCGAGTTTTCGCCCCGCAGGGCCTGCTCATAGGCGGTCAACGACCGGTAGAATTCAAAGAACTCCTGATCCTGACCGTAAGACTGCGCGAAGATGTTGTTTCGCTGAGCGTCCGCCTCACCTTCGATGATCCGTGCGTCCCGACGCGCCTCCGACAGGATCTCTTCATAGGTCCGGTCAGCAAGGGCGATCACACGCTGCGCCGCCTCGCGGCCACGGGCGCGTTCATCGGTGGCTTCACGCTCACGTTCGGCGATCATCCGTTGCAGGGTCGCGTCAAAGTTCTGCTCGGGCAGGTTGGTCTGACGCAGACGCACATCGACGACCTTGAGGCCAAGCGCCTGTGCACGGGCATCGGCGCGGACACGAATTTGCTCCATCAGGTCCGACCGCTCGGGCGACAGGATCGTATTGGAGGTCACGCCCTGCGAACCGAGCACGGCACGGATTTGGCTTTCCATGATGCCGCCCATTTCGCTTTCGGCCTGACGTTCACCGCCCGCACCCAAAGCTTGGCGGTACTGGACCATGTCGTCGATCCGGTAGAGCACGAAGGCATCGATTTCCAGACGACGGTCATCGGCGGGGGTGACTTCGATTACCGGAGTTTCCAGCGACAGAATGCGGTCTTCGTAGCGCACGACCTCATCCAAGAAGGGCACTTTGAAGCCGATGCCCGGCTCATTGCGAACCTGTTTGATCTGACCAAAACGCAGCACCAGCGCTTTTTCGCGCTCGTCCACAACGAAGACAGCCGAGAGAACACCCACGATGGCGATCACCAAGATGGGAATGATAAGACTTGTTTTCCGCATCAGTTCGACCCTCCGCCGCGCCGCAATTCATTGAGTGGCAGATAGGGAACGACGCCCTGCCCGCCTTGGCCGCTGCCGTTTTCGAGGATGATTTTATCCACGTCGCCCAGCACCTTTTCCATGGTCTCAAGGTACAGACGCTTGCGCGTCACGTCGGGCGCGTTGCGGTATTCTTCCAAGACGGCCTCAAAACGGCTGGCTTCACCCACAGCATCGTTCACCACACGGGCGCGATACCCTTCGGAAGCTTCCAAAAGCTGCGCGGATTCACCGCGGGCTTCGGCGGTGCGGCGGTTGGCATAGGCATCGGCCTGACGCTCTACCCGGTCACGCTCCTGCTCCGCCGCTTGCACGTCGCGGAAGGCATCGACGACCGACTGTGTGGTCGTGTTGCCATTGGCATCGGTGACCTGCACGGTCTGGCTGGGCGGGTCGACCTTGTTCACGTTGACACGCAGCACGTTGATGCCGGTTTTGCGGTTATCAAGCGTGGTTTGGATCAACTCTTTCACCCGGTCTGCAACGGCACCACGGTCCCGGTTGAGGATCGGTGCGAGTTCGGACTGGGCGATGACTTCGCGCATTGCGGATTCGGAAATCGCACGCACGGAGGCTTCGGGATCGCGCAGCGAGAATTTGAAATCGCGCGCGTTCTTGATGTTCCAGACCACCTGAAAGTCGATGTCGACGATGTTTTCATCGGTGGTCAGCATCAGGCCTTCGTTGCCGCCCGTGCCGCGCCGCACGCCAAGTTCTTCGGTGCGGTTGGTGGTGACGTCAAAAACCTCTGCCGTGACCAGCGGCCATGGAGCAAAGTTCAGACCCTCGGTGCCAATGCCGGAAAATTCGCCCAAGAACAGTTCAATCGACTGCTGTTCGGGCCGCACGGTATAAAAGCTGGCAAAACCCCAAAGCGCCACGCCGGCCAAAAGGGCAATACCAATGGTCGAACGGGTCACCCCCGGCCCGCCTGAGCCGCGGCCGCCGCCGCCGGTGCCATTGCCCCGGTCACCACCACGGCCGCCCATCAGGACGCGCAGCTGCTCTTGGCCCTTGCGCACCAGATCGTCGATCTCGGGCATCTGGGGGCGGTCACCGCCCTGCCCGCGTGGACCCTGTGGCCCGTCGTTGCGTCCCCCGTTGCCGCGGTCACCATTGGTGCCCCGGTCTCCGCCGTTGCCCCGGTTGCCGCCTCCGCCGCCCCCCCAGGGGCCTTGCGAATTTCCTGCCATTGATATGTTCCCCTCTCGGCCGCCCATGCGGCCTATCGTTCCAAAAATTGTACGCTTTCGCGCGATATTCAAGCCGTGCGGGTCGGATTACGCATCGTCACCAGCTCTTCGGACATGGTTGGGTGTACCGCGAAGGTGGCGTCAAACTGCTCTTTCGTGGCCCCCATCTTGAGCGCGATGCCGACCATCTGGATCAACTCGCCCGCATTTGGTGCGACGATATGACAGCCCAGCACGACCCGCGTCTCGGCGCAGACGATGAGCTTCATCAGCACCCGGTCGGCCTTGCCCGCGAAAGCGCCCTGCATCGGTTTGAAGGAGGTCGCATAGACCTCGATCGGCCCCGCCTCCCGCGCGGCCTCCTCGCTCAGCCCTACGGTGCCCATCTCGGGCTGGGTGAAGATCGCCGAAGGCACCAGATCATGATCCACCGGCGTCGGGTTGCCGCCAAAGACGGTCTCGACAAAGGCCATGCCCTCGCGGATCGCCACGGGCGTAAGGTTAATCCGGTTGGTCACGTCGCCGATGGCATAGACAGAGGGCACGGCGGTCTGGCTGTACTCATCCACTTCGATCGCACCGCTGCGGCCCAGTTTCACCCCCAGTTCTTCCAGCCCCATGTCGTCGCTGTTGGGGCGGCGGCCAGTGGCAAAGAGCACTTGGTCGAACATCTTTTCGGTGCCGTTGGTTGGCTTGACCTTCATTGGGCCGCTGCCGTCTTCGTGGCTGGGCGACATTTCCAGAATGTTGGTGCCAAGATGCAGGTCGATCCCCTTTTCCTGCATCATCTCGGCCACCATGCCGCGGGCTTCGTCGTCAAAGCCGCGCAGAATCTGCGCACCGCGGTAGTATTGCGTCACCTCGACACCCAAGCCGTTGAGGATACAGGCGAATTCACAGGCGATATAGCCGCCGCCGATGATCAGGATCGACTTCGGCAGCTTCTCAAGGTGGAACAGATCGTCAGAAACCAGCCCCAGTTCGGCATTCTCGATCTCGGGGCGCACGGGGCGACCACCACTGGCGATGAGGATGTGTTTCGCGGTCTTCTCGGTGCCGTCGGAAAGCGCGACGGTATGGGGGTCTTTGATCCGCGCGCGGGCGTCGAATGTGTCAACGCCGGAGTTCTTCAGAAGCTTGCGATAGACGCCTTCGAGGCGGTCCAACTCGGTGTTCAGACGGCCTTTGAAGTCATGCCAATCGAAGGGCCCAGCTTTCAGATCCCAGCCAAAGCATTTCGCCTCATCCACCACATCGGCGTAGCCCGAGGCAAAGACCATCAGCTTTTTGGGCACACAGCCCCGGATCACACAGGTGCCGCCATAGCGGTCTTCTTCGGCCAGTCCGACCTTGGCGTCATGCTCGCCCGCCGCGACGCGCGCCGCGCGCACACCGCCCGAGCCGCCACCGATGACAAACAGGTCGTAGTCGAATTCATTCTTGGCCATTTGGCGCCTCTCTTAGTCGTTTTTGGTATTGCGCGGGATCGCGCATATTTTGGTCTTGCGCGGGATCGCGCGTGGATCGCTCTTGGGCGTTAATCGCTGAGGTCGGAAAACAGGTTGTCGGTCTCGACGAATTCCAGCCGGTCGGTCGCCACAGTGCCTTCATTTATGTCTCGCACCTCGACCCTGCCATCCCCGTAGCCGATCACAACCGCGTCACAGATATCTATGAACAGGCCGTTTTCCACCACGCCGGGCATCTGGTTCAACACCAGCGCTAGTTGCCGCGCATTGCCGATGCGCCCCAGCCGCAGGTCTAGAATATAGTTCCCCTCGTCGGTGATGAAAGGCACCTCGCCGTTCATCCGCAGGGTCGAGCTTTGGCCCAGCACATCCATAGAGATCAGCGTCTCTTCGACCAGCGCCTGCGTGGTCTGCCAGCCAAAGGGAATCACCTCGATCGGCAGGGGGAATGCCCCCAGATGATGCACCTCTTTGCCGATATCGGCGATCACCACCATCTGGTCGCTGGCGGTCGCCACGATCTTTTCTTGCAGCAACGCGCCGCCGCCGCCTTTGATGAGGTTCAGCTCTGCGTCGAACTCATCCGCGCCGTCAATCGTCAGGTCGAGCCATTTCGCCTCATCGAGCGAGATCACCTCGATCCCCACCTCCCGCGCCAGTTGCGCCGTGCGCGAGGAGGTCGGCACGCCTTTGATCCGCAGCCCATCGTCGCGCACCAACTCGCCCAGACAGCGCACAAGCCACGCCGCCGTAGATCCGGTGCCAAGGCCCACGCGCATCCCATCTTCCACGAACTCACAGGCCCGTTTCGCGGCCACGAATTTGGCCTTGTCGATCGGTGATAGGTCTCCGGACATCGGGTGCTCCCTCTCAGGCGTTTGCCGCGTTATAGGGCGAATTGGCATAGGGTGCGAGAGGCAAGTCGGCGGTTTTTGGACGCACGGCAATGCGACAGGACGGCCAGAGCGCGCGCCCTGTCGCTTTCAGCGCGCCAAGCGGCGGCAGGAAATGGTTGGATCGGCCCACACCGCTTGCAATGCGCCAAAGGTCTGGGCGATACCCGTTCCACCGCGCCCCGACACCCGCAACCATAAAAGGGTCCGCCACCTGATGTTTCTTTCCGTCTTCGACATGTTCAAAGTGGGCATCGGCCCTTCGTCTTCGCATACCATGGGGCCGATGGTGGCGGCGGGGCGTTTCCTTGACCTGATGCGCGCCTCGCCTTTCCAATTTGCCGGGCTGCGCGCCTCGTTGCACGGCAGTCTGGCCTTTACCGGGGTGGGCCATGCCACCGATCGCGCCACGATCCTCGGCCTCGCCGGGTTCACGCCCGAGGACTATGACGCCGAAGCCGCCGAGAAGGTGTTGGAAGAGATCAAACAGACCCGGCGTATCAGCGTCGACGGCCTGCCCGAACTGCGCTTCGATCCTGAGCGCGACATGATCTTCGACTACGACACCAAGCTTGCGGGCCATGCCAACGGCATGATGCTGATGGCCACCGATGCCCAAGGCGACGTCACCTTGCGCGAGACCTATTATTCCATCGGCGGCGGCTTCGTGATGACCGAAAAGGAACTGGCCGCGGGCAAGGACACGGATGAGGGCGCGCCGGTGCCCTTCCCTTTCAAGTCCGCCGCAGAGATGCTTGAAATGTCAGCGAAATCCGGCAAGAGCATCGCAGGTATGAAACGCGCCAACGAAGAGGCGCGTGGCGGGGCCGAGAACCTGCGCGAAGGCAGCAAACGGCTCTGGCAGGTGATGCGCGATTGTATCGACCGCGGGCTGACGACCGATGGCACCCTGCCCGGCGGGTTGCAGGTGAAACGCCGCGCCAAGGGCATCTACGATGCGTTGATGGCGGAGCGCGGACAGAACCAATCCGCCCCGCATACGATCAACGATTGGATGAGCGTCTATGCCATGGCGGTGAACGAGGAAAACGCCGCAGGCGGGCAGGTCGTGACCGCGCCGACCAACGGGGCCGCAGGCGTGATGCCCGCCACCCTGCGCTATTACCTCGACCATGTCCCCGGCGCGTCTGAGGCGCATATCGAAGACTTCCTGCTCACCGCCGCCGCGATTGGCGGGCTGGTCAAATACAACGCCTCAATCTCAGGCGCCGAGGCAGGCTGTCAGGCCGAAGTCGGCAGTGCCGCCGCCATGTCCGCCGCCGGGCTTTGCGCCGTGATGGGCGGCACCCCGCAGCAGATTGAAAACGCCGCCGAAATCGCGCTGGAGCATCACCTCGGCATGACCTGCGACCCGGTCAAAGGGCTGGTGCAGGTGCCTTGTATTGAACGTAACGGGCTGGGCGCGATCAAGGCGGTTTCGGCGGCCTCATTGGCGCTGCGCGGCGACGGCACGCATCTGGTGCCGCTGGACGCCTGTATCGAGACCATGCGCCAAACCGGCGCGGATATGAGCGAGAAGTACAAGGAAACCTCGCTCGGCGGGCTGGCAGTGAATGTGCCAAATTGTTGAAGCTGCGCAAATTTGCACAGCCTCCGTTCGCCGGGGCCAATTGTTGAGGACACCGCCACCGCCTATCTTCTAAGCAACCGCAAAGGAGAGCATCATGTCCCTCAGACCCACATTGGAAACCCGCCGCGCCACGCCCACGATGGAAGGCGCAGGCGTCAAATTGCACCGCGCCTTCGGCTTCCACGACCCGTCAGAGCTGGACCCCTTTCTGCTGTTCGACGACTTCCGCAACGACCGGCCTGAAGACTTTGAAAAGGGCTTCCCTTGGCACCCGCACCGCGGGATCGAGACGATCACCTATGTGCTCGAAGGCACCGTGGAACACGCGGATTCGCTAGGCAACACCGGCGATTTGAACGCGGGCGATGTGCAATGGATGACGGCCGGATCGGGCATCCTGCACCAAGAAATGCCGCGCGGGAATGCCGCCGGGCAGATGCATGGTTTCCAGCTTTGGGGGAACCTGCCATCGGCGCAAAAGATGACCGCGCCGCGCTATCAGGATATGAAATCCAGCGATATCCCGGTGGTGACCGACGACGACGGCACGCGGGTAAAAGTCATCACCGGCGAGTTCTGGGGCAAACGCGGCCCCGTCGATGGCATCGCGGCTGACCCGCAGTATCTGGATGTTTTCGTGCCCGCAGGCGTCAAGAAAACCTTCAAGATCGACACCTACCGCCGGGCCTTTGCCTATGTCTTTCAAGGCGCGGGCGCTTTCGCCGATGCCTCTGCCCCCTCGGGCGTGTTGCTTGAGAAAGAGGTCGGCGGCGAAGAGGTCAACATCCGCGACATGTCGGGTGACCGGACGCTGATCCGCTTTGGCACCGGGGATGAGGTGACGGTTCAGGCTGGCGAGGAAGGCGTGCGCTTCCTCCTGATCTCAGGCGCGCCGATCGAAGAGCCGGTGGCGTGGCATGGGCCGATCGTGATGAACACCCGCGCCGAATTGCAGCAGGCAATGCGCGATCTCAACAACGGGACTTTCATCCGCCCCGCGCATTGAACCGAAGGGCCGTGGCCGCTTAGGCGGTCACGGCCTTGCGCACCATATCCCAATATTGCGCGACGACCTCATCCAGCGACAGCCGCCCGCCCGCGCGGTACCATGTGTTCACACCCGTCAGCATCGCGATGATCGCCAGCGTCACGATCTTGGTATCGGCAACGGCGAAATCGCCGTTGGCGACCCCAGAACGAAGGATCGCTTCCAACCGGTCCTCATAGTCGCGGCGCAGGCGCTCGATCACGGCGAAATTCTCCTCCGTCAGATTGCGCAATTCCATATAGGCGATGAAAACCTCATCAGGCCGATCCGCGTGAAAGCGGATGTGGAAGGCGACGAAGTCCTGCAACTGCTGCAGTGCGGAGCGGCTCGCATCGCTGGGCGTTTCGGCCAACAGGTCAGTCATATGCGCCTGCATCAGGTCAAACAGCAGGCTTTGTTTATCGGGCGTGTAATTATAAAGCGCCCCGGCTTGAACGCCAACCTCAGCAGCAATCGCGCGCATTGACACGGCGGCATAGCCGCCCCGTGCAAAAAGCCGCAGCGCAGCCGCGCGCACACGCGGGCCGGTGATATCTGAATGGGAGCCTGTGGTTCTTGCCATGGCGGCAATTTAATGAACAAGCGTTCAAAAGCAAACCCCGCTTGCGCGAAGATTGCCACTGGGGCAGAACGAGGCATGACCCTCATGCGTACGCCCCGCCCCCTTTCGATCACCGCCCTGTTTTTGGGTGTCTCGCTGATTGCGGGCTGCACGCAGTTTCCCGAACTCGACCGCACGATTACCCCAGAGCTTGAGGCAGCGCCCTACCCCGATTTGGTGCCGATTGACCCGCTTTTGGCCAAGGCCACCGCCGGGCGCATCGACCCCGTTCGGACCGAAGCCGAACTTTCGGGGCGAGCCGCACAGCTTGAAGCCCGCGCCGGACGGATCGGGACGACAAGCACCAATGCCACGACCGCGACACGGGTGGCGCGTCTGCGGGCAAAGGCCGCTGAGTTGCGGCGCGCACGTCAGGCCGCCGAAACCAGTGCAGAAGCTGAATAAACAGGCATGTCTGAGATGCGTATGCGCGTTGCACGCAGACGCCGAACCCGCTACATCGCGGCTATGCCCGGCCCCATTTGCCGGGCCTTTCGGATCAGACCAGAAGGACCACCGCCATGTCTAAGCCGCTTCGCCTCGGGATTGCCGGATTGGGAACCGTGGGCGTGGGTGTGCTGCGCATTCTGCGCCAGCAGGCCGCCCTGTTAGAGGCCCGCACAGGCTGCGCGATGACGGTTTCTGCAGTCTCTGCCCGCACCCGCAACAAGGATCGCGGGCTGTCGCTCTCTTCCTACGATTGGGAAGATGACCCCGTCAAACTGGCGACCCGCGATGACGTGGATGTTTTCGTCGAACTGATGGGCGGCGCGGACGGCCCCGCCAAGGCCGCGACCGAAGCCGCACTGGCGGCGGGCAAACATGTGGTCACCGCGAACAAGGCGATGCTGGCGATGCACGGCCAAGCGCTGGCCGAACAGGCCGAAGGCGCAGGCGTGGCCCTGCGCTATGAGGCCGCCGTGGCGGGCGGCATCCCGGTCATCAAGACGCTGATGGAAGGGCTTGCTGGCAATGAGATCACCCGCATCATGGGGGTGATGAACGGCTCGTGCAATTACATCCTCACCCGGATGGAAGACTCGGGCAAAACCTATCAAGAGATTTTCGCCGAGGCTGATGGGCTGGGCTATCTCGAAGCCGATCCGCAATTGGATGTGGGCGGCATCGATGCAGCGCATAAGCTGGCGATCCTGTCCTCCATCGCATTCGGCACCAAGATCGACTTCGACGGCATCCAGCTAGAGGGGATCGAGCGGGTTGCCATCGAAGACATCCGCGCCGCCGCCGACATGGGCTACAAGATCAAACTGCTGGGCGTCACCCAGAAAACCGGACGCGGACTGGAGCAGCGGATGATGCCCTGCCTCGTGCCGCAGACCTCGCCCCTGGGACAACTCGACGGCGGCACCAATATGGTGGTGATCGAAGGCGACGCCGTGGGGCAGATCGTGCTGCGCGGTGCCGGCGCGGGCGAAGGTCCAACGGCCAGCGCGGTGATGGCCGATGTCTGCGATATTGCGCGCGGGTTGCGCGGGCCGGTCTTTGGCCAGCCTGCCGAGACACTAGAGCAAACCACCCCCGCCAGCAGCCAGCGCCCTGCCCCCTATTATCTGCGCATGGCGCTGGTCGACAAACCGGGCGCACTGGCGAAAATCGCCACCGTGCTGGGCGAAGCGGGCGTGAGCATCTACCGGATGCGCCAGTATGAACATTCCGACACTTCTGCCCCGGTTCTGATCGTGACGCATAAGACCAGCCGCGATGCGCTGGTTGAGGCGCTGGCGAATATGGATAAAACGGGCGTGCTGGCGGGTGAGCCGGTCGCGTTGCGGATCGAAGAGGTCTGAAGGTTTGCGTTGAGGGCCATCGCCTGCCCGCGGGTCGGCGATCTGACAGCGAATATTGCCACTTTATGGTGCAGCCATGATGTACCTTCGCAACGTAGCACCCAGCCTCACTAAATCGCCCACCCGGTCGCGTCCAAGGTGCGCCCTTATAATACGGCGCGCCTTTGGCGTGACGGCCCGGCGCCTGCGGCTGTTTCCGGGCCAAGTGCTACCTGCGCCCAACCCAAAACTTGCCCCGAGGCCCGCGCGAGGGTACAGGACAGAAAACACATTGCACCCAAGGACACCTCATGACCGCTTCTGCCGAATTCCAAGACCGCATGCTCTCACTGGGCCTCGCCCGTGTTTCCGAAGCCGCCGCATTGGCCTCGGCCAAGCTGATCGGCAAGGGTGACGAGAAAGCCGCCGACCAAGCTGCCGTGAACGCCATGCGCGAACAGCTCAACATGCTCGACATCGCGGGCGTCGTGGTCATCGGCGAAGGCGAGCGTGACGAAGCCCCCATGCTTTATATCGGCGAAGAGGTCGGCACCGGCAATGGCCCCGGCGTGGACATCGCGCTTGACCCGCTTGAAGGCACCACGCTGACCGCCAAGGACATGCCCAACGCGCTCACCGTGATCGCCATGGGGCCGCGCGGCTCCATGTTGCACGCGCCTGACACCTATATGGACAAACTCGCCATCGGTCCGGGCTTTGAGACCGATGTCGTCACCCTCGACATGACCCCCGGTGAGCGCGTCGAAGCGCTGGCCCGCGCCAAAGGCTGTGCGGCGTCCGACATCACCGTTTGCATCCTCGAGCGTCCCCGCCATGCGGATATGATCGCCGAGGTTCGCGCCACCGGCGCCGCCATCCGCCTGATCACCGACGGCGATGTGGCAGGTGTGATGCACTGCGCTGACCCCGAGACCGGCATCGACATGTATATGGGCCAAGGTGGCGCGCCCGAAGGCGTGCTGGCCGCTGCCGCACTGAAATGCATGGGCGGGCAGATGTATGGCCGCCTGTTGTTCCGCAACGACGACGAAAAGGGCCGCGCCGCCAAGGCCGGGATCACCGAATTTGACCGCATCTATTCGCGCGACGAGATGGTCACCCAAGACGTGATCTTTGCCGCCACGGGCGTCACCGGCGGCAACATCCTACCGGGCGTGAAACGCGAGCCGGGCTGGCTGACCACCGAGACGCTGATCATGCGCTCGCGCACCGGGTCGGTCCGACGCATCAACTACCGCACCCCGGCAGAGTGAGGGCCAGATCGGCCCTTACCACCCCCTTCCATAACGGCCAAATGAGGTCCGCATGAGCTTTCTCGGTGTCGAAACATCTTTGAGCGGGCGGCGCTGGATCGGCCCTGACGTGGAACTGACCCGCGCGGCGGAACTGCTGGTGCAGCGCGCGGGCCTGCCCGACCCGGTGTGCCAAGTGCTGGCCCGGCGCGGCGTGGTCGACACCGAGGCGGCGGGTTTTCTGGCCCCCGCCCTGCGCGACCTGCTGCCCGACCCACGCAGCTTGCGCGATATGGAGGCAGCGGCGACGCGGTTTCTCTCGGCCCTCCAAAAGCGTGAACGCATCGCGATTTTCGCTGACTATGACGTGGATGGCGGCTCTTCCGCTGCGCTGTTGCTCGTCTGGCTGCGCGACATGGGCCACCGCGCGACGCTTTATATCCCTGACCGTATCGACGAAGGCTATGGCCCCAATGACGAGGCCATGTCGGCACTGGCCGCCGACCATGACCTGATCATCTGCGTCGACTGCGGCACGCTGTCTCATGGGCCGATCGCGGCAGCCAAGGGCGCGGATGTCATCGTGCTCGATCACCACTTGGGCGGAGAGACGCTGCCGGATGCGCTGGCCGTAGTGAACCCCAACAGACAGGACGAAGACGGCACGCTGGCCCATCTCTGCGCCGCTGCGGTGGTGTTCCTGATGCTCGTCGAAGCAGGCCGCCAGCTGCGTGAAGCGGGCCAGAAGGGGCCGGACCTCATGGGGATGCTAGACCTCGTGGGGCTGGCCACCGTGGCCGATGTGGCCCCGCTGATCGGCGTCAACCGCGCCTTTGTGCGGCAGGGTCTGAAAGTCATGGCCCGCCGCGCGCGCCCCGGTCTGGCCGCCCTTGCCGATGTGGCGCGGATGGACACGGCCCCCACGGCCTATCACCTCGGTTTTCTGCTTGGCCCCCGCATCAACGCGGGCGGGCGCATCGGGCAGGCCGACCTTGGCGCGCGGCTTTTGGCCACCGCCGACCCGCATGAGGCCGCAGCCTTGGCCGAGCGGCTGGACCAGCTCAACACCGACCGCCGCGAGGTCGAGGCCGCCGTGCGCGCCAGCGCCATGGCACAGGCCGAAGAGCGCGGCTTTGACGGGCCGCTGGCATGGGCCGCTGGCCCCGGCTGGCACCCCGGCGTGGTGGGCATCGTCGCCTCGCGCCTGAAAGAAGCCGCCAACCGCCCCTCCATCGTCATCGGCGTCGAAGACGGCATCGGCAAAGGCTCAGGCCGCTCGATCAGTGGCATCGACCTTGGCGCGCCGATCCAGCGCCTTGCTGCCGAAGGGCTGCTGATCAAGGGCGGCGGCCACAAGATGGCAGCGGGTCTGACGGTGGCCGAAGACAAGATCGACGCGGCAATGGAACGGCTTGGCGAATTGCTCACCAAACAGGGCGCGCATCTGGCTGGCCCCGCTGATCTAAACCTCTGCGGCATGATGATGCCCGGCGCGGCCACCGTGGAGCTGGCCGAGATGGTTGACCAAGCCGGCCCCTTCGGCGCCGGTGCCCCTGCCCCGCGCTATGCCTTCGCCGACATGCAAATCCGCTTTGCCAAACGGGTGGGCGAGAACCACCTCAAAGTCAGCTTTGGCGACGGTCTGGGCGCGAACCTCGAGGCGATTTCTTTCGGTGCCTACGACGGCCCCCTCGGCCCCGCGCTTGAAAACCACGGCGGCGCGCGTTTCCACCTCGCCGGGCGTCTCGACATCAATAATTTCCGCGGTCGGCGGACCGTTCAACTGCGTCTGGAGGACGCCGCGCGGGCCTGAAAACTTTTTCTAGAAAAAGTTCATTTTTCTGCTTGCAGCCCCCCGCAGTATTACTTAAACGTCCGCTCACAGACAGAGCAGCAACACACGAAACGCTGCACTGACCTGACAAAGAGTGGCCCGTTCGTCTATCGGTTAGGACGCCAGGTTTTCAACCTGGAAAGAGGGGTTCGATTCCCCTACGGGCTGCCACTTTTATCAACGAATTAATGCTTCAACGACCGCTCCGGGCACTGGTGTCCCATGAGGTTCTGGTTGCGGGTCACTCTGCGATAAACGGGCCTTCTCAAGCCAGTCGAAGCCTGACTCGGCAATCCCCTCACGACCAAGCTCCTGAACATATTGAGCAGACGCCTTATAGTCGGAGTGGATCAAGCGGGCACTAATCTCGCACAGGTTGGCACCAGATCGAGCCAAGTCTTGGGGGGCGCTTTGCGAACGCCATGCTGCAACAGAGAGCGCAGTTCGATTTGCGCTTCCCGGCTTTCCCCAATAACTTTCACAGCACATGTCAAACCGCCCTGTACGCCCCATAGATGGGCTACAGAGCTTACTGACGGCAATAGTAGCATCATGCTAACCCCCCACGCCAGTTCTTCGGGGAGAGGCGGCTATGCAGCAGTGATCCGCTCTAAGCACCAATCCTACGGATCAATCAACGCAACGTCATCGTTCCATAATCCGACCGTGGACGTGACCCGTGTGACCCTACCTCAATACAGCCCCTGAATTTCCAGTGGCAGCTGCTTCACCTGCTGCTGTTTCAGCACGGTCTTTGGCTGGGGCGTCGAGTCTGCTGATCGCAGCTTGTTGTAGCGGTTGGCCGAGGCGGCCGAGATATCTTCGCGGCTGCGCAGGATGGTGGGGCGCAGGAAGACGAAAAGCGTGCGTTGGGTGTTGCGGCCGTTGCGGGTCTTGAACAGTTCGCCGACCACCGGCAGATCGCCTAAGCCCGGCACCTTGCTGCTGCCGTTGATCCGGTCGTCGGTGATCAGCCCGCCCAGCACCACGGTGCCGCGATTGTCGGCCATGACGGTGGTGTTGATAACCCGCCGGTTGGTCACGAGGTCAGCCGCGCCTTCAACGTTGGCATTGGTGAGGCTCGAAATCTCCTGTTCGATCACCAGTTGCACCACCCCGCCCGCGGTGATCCGCGGCACCACGTTCATGGTGATGCCAACGTCACGCCGCTCGATCGTGGTGAAAGGCGTGGCGGTATTGCCATCGGTGGCAAAGCTGCCGGTGCGGAACGGCACGTTCTGGCCAACGACGATGGTCGCAGGCTCGTTGTCGAGCGTGGTGACCGAAGGCGTGGACAAGAGCCGCGCGCTGGTCGATTGCGACAACGCCTGCACGAGGATGCCAAAATCGTTGCCCCCTGCGCCCAGTGTCAGCCCAGTCGAGAGCGCGGACCCCGCAGGCACGCCGACAGCCGACAGAACGGAGCCAAGCGAGACCCCGCCGCCATTGGAAAAATTGGTCGCGGCGATGGCACCGGTGGGAATGTTCGGCCCCAGACCAAGCTGCGCGCCAAGCCGTTCGGCAACCTCGCCCGAGACCTCGACGATGGCCGCTTCGATCATCACCTGCGGGCGGCGCACGTCGAGCGCATGAACCAGTTGGCCGATCTCTTGAACCTGCGCGGCGGTGCCACGCACGATGATGGAATTGGTTGCGACTGAGGCCGTGATATTGACGGCATCTGGGGCCACAACGCGGCTCAGGGGGACAAAGGCGCCCTCCGCGCCCTCCTCGGCCTCAGCCGCAGCACCGACATCGGCGGCCACGACATTGGTGATGTCGGTGGCTTCGCCCACGGTGCCCTTGATGATGTCGGCAATCACCTGAGCATCGCCGTACTGCAGGTTGAAGACCGTGGTGGCCACGGCCTCGCGCGGATCACGGCGTGGGGCCACGTCCATCGCGATGGCAAGGTTGCGGATCTCGGTGATGTCTTCGGGCGTGCCCCGCACGAGCAAAAGGTTCGATCCGGGATCGACAGAGAGCCGTGCGCCGGTGCCTGCCGGGCCCAGCACCTCAAGAATGGCATTGCCCACGGTCGCCGCATCAGCACTGCGAAAGCGCAGCACTTCGGAGCGCACCAGCGCGTCACCGTCAAAGCTGCGGGCGATTGCCATGATCCGGTCCACATTGGCGCGGGTATCGGTGATGACCACGCCGTTGGGGTCTTCGACCGCTTCGATATAGCCCGATTCTGCCACCAGCGGGCGCAGCACTCGGACGGCCTCTGCCGAGGGCAAGCGATTGAGACGCAGCATCTCGGTCACGAAGTCCTGACTGCCTGCGTCGTCGGCCTCGCCCAGATTCGGGCCGCTCGCGGTGCGGGCCTCGGCCTCAGGCACCACCTGCCAGATTGATCCAGCCTGAACGGCGACGAAGCCGCGCACTCGCAGAATAGACTGGAACAGCGACCAGACGCCTTCGGCATCCAGCGCCTCGGCAGAGACGACAGTCACCTCACCCACAAGGCCCGGGTCCAGCACCAAGGTCCGGCCGGTAATCTCAGAGATTTGCTCGACCAAGAGCGAGATATCCGCATCGCGCAGATTGATGACAAAGGTCTCTTGTGCCCGCGACGGGGCAGGCAAGAGGGTCAGCAGCCCCAGCATCAGGGCGGCAAGGAGAGTGAGCGGACGGGTCACTGCAGCGGGAATGACATCACGATCGTGCGGCCATCCCTTTCCACTTCGATGCGGGCAAGGCCGGATTCGGCGATCACGTCATAAAGCGCGCGATCCTTATCCACGTTGCCGACACTCTGCCCGTTCACACTTGTCACGATGTCTCCTGCCCTCAAACCAGCGCGGTTTACACCCACGTCGTGCTTTTCTGCGATGGTATAGCCTTTTTCCCCCGGCACCAAACCAATCGTGTCGAGCACCTGAGCCGGATTGGCGATGATGCGCTTACGCCACATGTCGATATAGTCCTGCGTGGTGACAGGCTCTGCCCGGGACGCGGCATCGACCTGTTCGCTGATCGACCCGCCCTTCCCCGAAGTGATCAGCGCCATCAGCCGCTCTGCGCCGGTCGGCACGGCCTCGGCGTCCGGAGTGGCCTCGGCACCTGCAAAATAGAGCACAATTTCAGCGCCATCCTTGCTGAGGGTCACGCGGTCCTGCGCGATGGCGGTGAGCGTGGTGCCCGGTGCCACCTCCTCGTCAATGCGGTAGTTGCCCTCCGATTGGTCCGAGCGCAGCAGGGCCAGCGAACGGCTGGGATCATCGCGCACGATCACGCCCAGAAGGACCAGATTGAGCGGCGCCTCGACGGCTTCGACCTCGGCCACCGCCACCTCGGCGGCGCCAAAAGGCGCCAGCGCCAAGGCGGGGCCGAGATCGGTGGGGGCGGTTTGCGCTTCGACAGGCGCGCGCAGCACGGCGACGGGCGGCATCACCCGGTCATGGCCCATCACCCGCCATGTCACATCCGCCCCGGCCACCGCCACGCTGCCCAAGGCGCCAAGGATCACGGCAAGCCGCAGCCATCTGCCAAGGGGTGCTATCGGGATCATGACGGCGCTCCAATATCGAGATACCCATCCAACACGTAAAGCGGCTGGTCGCTGCCCGCGATCGCGCTGCGCAGGGTCACGGCCTCGACCGCCGGGTCTTCGGTGGGACGGCGGGTCACTGTGATGTCAAAGTCGACGCCATAGATTTCCAATGCTGAGGTCGCCGCTGGCAGCCCGGCGCGCAGTTCCGACAGGCGGTATTCTGCGGCCCAGCGGGCGGCGACGCGGTCCGACAGATCGGTGATGCGGCGGGTATGACCCTCGCTGGCCGAGAGCAAAGACACCGCCCCAAGCGCCAGCACCGCCATTGCCACCAAAGCTTCGATCAGGGTAAAGCCTGCATCCGCCTGCCGCCTCATTGCGCCCCCTCCAACCGGGCGGCGTTGAGACCGTCAAAACGGATCACTTCCGAAGCGCCTGCGCCCGACAACAGTTCCAGCGTCAATGGCCCGGACACACCGGGGTCCATGTCGCGCGACAGCACCAAGCTGCCCGCCGCATCGGCGATCCGGGTGCCGCCGTCAAATAGATGCGGCGCGGCGAGGATCGGCAGATCATGCGCCTGCCATCTGTCGCCATCATATAAATCAAAACGATAGCCTTCGGCCGCCCAGACAAACCCCAGGGGCACCCCGGTCAAGATCACCTCATCCGCCGCTCGGTTCAGCCGCGCCACCAGCAAGTCCGCCTCCTGCCCTGCCACATCGCCGCGCGGACCGGAGCCAAAACTCAGCCCCACCACTCCGGCCAGAATGCCGATCAGAGCGAGAACGACAAGCACCTCCACCAGTGTCACGCCAGCATCGGGCAGCCGGTGTCGGCCCGACGATGTGGATGTGGATGTGGCGGAGATTTGGGTCACCTGTTGGCCTGCAACTGCCCATGTGCGATGTCTGCATTGGCGCCCTCGCCCCCCGGTGCGCCATCCGCGCCCAACGACATCAGGTCAAAGCCGCCAGTCTGCCCCGGCGAGGCATAGAGGTAATCATTGCCCCAAGGGTCAATCGGCACGGCGGTCAGATAGCCCCCCGCCACCCAGTTGCGCGGCTCGGGCGGGGAGGTCGGGCGCACAGCCAGCGCCTCCAACCCCTGTGTGGTCGTGGGATAGGTGCGGTTATCTAGGCGGTAAAGTTCCAGCGCCGAACTGACCGCGCGAATGTCCGATTGCGCCACCGTGGCCCGCGCCTCATCGGGGCGGCCAATGACGTTGGGCACGATGATCGCGGCCACCAGCGCGATGATCACCAGCACCACCATCATCTCGATCAGGGTCACCCCGGCCTCGGGGTTACGCGCGCCTTTGCGCGCTGGATGAGTGCGCGGGCACGCTTGACGCAAGTTTTTCCGATGGCCCATGAAACTGTTCCCCTATCTGTCGCGTGGCTTTGGCTATACTATGGTAAAAACAGGATGATTGAAAAGGCAATTTTACGTGAGTAATCAAGGTATTACGTCAGAATTGGACGCCTCTGAGCGCCCCATAGGCCTGCGCGATGAAAATACTTTGAAACCTTTGCTGTCTCCTGCCACCGCCGGGCTACTGGCCCGCGCCGATGCCTATTGCCCTAAAGAAAATGGCCTATCCGCAAGGCTTGTGGCCGCCGAACAGGTCGGCAGCTTTCTGGTCGATGTGCCCCGCGCCACTGCCCGCCAACGGCGCGCTTTGCTGACCTTTGCCGTCGAAGACCGTATCGCCGCCCCGATCCAGTCGGTGCAGGTGATCCAAGGCCCGCTTGAGAACGCCGATCCGGGTCAATTGCTGGCCTTTGTCCTGTCGCAAGAGATCATGGCTGAGATCGCCGCCGCCGATGCGTCCTATCTGCCGGAGTTTCTGATGATTCCGCGCCCCGATGCCGGGGACGGCCCGGCGTGGTCTGTCTGGCGCGAGGGCGACCGGGCGGTGGTACGTTGCTCGGACGGCACCGGATTTGCCCTGCGGACCGAGATGCTACCGCTATTCTGGAGCCGCTCGGGACACCCCAAGCTCTACGCGCTCGCCGAACCGCTGGGTGACGCTTTGCCAGCCGAAGACCTCTCTGCCGCACCGCCGCCACCGGACCCGCGCGACCTTGCTTTCAGCTTTGCACGCCAGCGCACGACAGGGGCCGAAGGGGTTGCGGCATGGCGATGGGCCGCGGTGGCTGCCGGTGCCGCGCTGTTGATCCATCTTGGCCTGACGGCCTTTGACACCGCCGCCCTCAAACGCATCGCGCAGCAGGAACGCCTCGCAGCCGAAGCCGCCATTGCAAACATACTGCCCGGCGTCCCGCTGACCGGGGATGTCGGGCCGATCCTCGCACGGCTCACCCCGGCCCCCAGTGACGAGGGGCGCGGCCCCTTCTTGCCGCTGCTGAACGAGGTCGCGGGCACATTGGCCTCAGACCCTGCCAGCGTGGGGTTCCGCCGCCTGTCTTGGGGGCGGCGCGACAATACACTGGTGGTGCTGATGCAAAGCCCCGGGCTGGAAGACCTGCAACGCATTGAGCAGGAACTTGAAACCGCAGGCTTTGCCGTGCGCAGCGGGGCGGCCACCGCTGGAAATGGCGGCGCGGAAGTTGAGATGCGCATCACCAAAGGGGCGGGCGGATGACAGGTTTTGATCGGCTCAGCAGGCGCGAAAAACTGCTCATCGCCCTAGTGATCCCGCTGGCCCTTTTGGTGGCGCTTTACCGTTTTGCATGGATGCCGCTGCAAGCGGGTGAAGCGCAGGCGCGGGCCGATATCGCGGCGTACCGCCTTGTGCAGGACACCGCAGCACTGGCCGCCCAGACCAAGATCGCGCCGACTGCGCCGATCAATGACACCCCGCTTGCCACCCGGATCACCAGTTCAGCCAGCGCGGCGCAGCTGACCCTGCGCCGGATTGAGCCCGAAAACGACGGCATCCGCGTAACCTTGGACGACACGCCCTTTGCCACCCTGCTGCTTTGGCTTGCCGATCTCGAAGAACAGCATGACGTGACCCTTGAGGCGCTCGAAATCGACCGCCGCCCGGCGCCCGGTGTGATTTCGGCCCGTCTGCTGCTGGGAGCCCTGTGATGCCTGAACCAAGCCTCCTGACCCGCCTCGCCTACGGCTTTGCCCAAAGCCATGGCGTCATCGTGACCCCCGGCGCCGAGGGTCCGCTGTGCCAGTATCGCAGCGATGCGCCGCTGGAGGCGCTGATCGAAGCGCAGCGGGTCTGCGGCACGACATTGACCTTCGAAGAAGTCGGCACCACGGAATTCGAGGCCGCGCTTGGCACGCTGTATCGCGATTCCGCGTCCGAGGCCGCGCAGGTGGCCGCCGATGCCGATGACGATCTGGTCACGCTTGCAGATACCGCAGCCTCGATTGACGACCTTCTGGCGCAGAACGACGATGCCCCAGTGGTGCGGCTGATCAACGCGCTGCTGCTCGAAGCAGTCAAGGAAGGCGCGTCGGATGTGCATATCGAGACCGAAGAGCGCCGTCTGCTGGTGCGTTTCCGCGTCGACGGCATTCTGCGCGAAGTGATCAGCCCCAAACGCGCACTGGCGCCCTTGCTGGTGAGCCGGATCAAGGTCATGGGCAAGCTCGACATCGCCGAAAAGCGCCTGCCGCAGGACGGACGGGTGTCGCTGCGGGTTGGCGGCTATGACCTCGACGTGCGGATCTCGACCATTCCGTCGCAGTTCGGCGAACGGGTGGTGCTGCGTCTCTTGGACCGTGGCCAGACGCTGCGCGGCATCGACCATCTGGGCCTGTCGCCGCGCGATAACACTGTGCTGAAACGTATCCTTGCCCTGCCTGATGGCATGGTGCTGGTGACCGGCCCCACCGGTTCGGGCAAGACCACAACGCTCTATGCCGGGCTCGACATGCTCAACGACCGGCAGCGTAATATCATGACGGTCGAGGACCCGATTGAATACACGATGGATGGCGTGGGCCAGATGCAGGTCAATGCCAAGACCGACCTCAGCTTTGCTCGCGGGCTGCGCGCGATCCTGCGGCAAGACCCCGATGTCATCATGGTGGGCGAAATCCGCGACCGCGAAACCGCCCAGATTGCGGTGGAATCGGCGATGACCGGGCATTTGGTGATTTCGACCCTACACACTAATACGGCCATCGGCGCGGTCTCGCGGTTGGTGGAGATGGGGGTAGAGCGGTTCCTGCTGGCACCAATGCTGCGCGGGCTGATCGCCCAGCGTCTGGTGCGGCGCAATTGTCCGGATTGTTTAGCGGATCACACCGTCACCCAGACCGAAAGCGATCTTCTGGCGGGCAAGGTCAAACCCGGAGAAATCGTTCAGAAAGGCATGGGCTGCGACAATTGCCAAAACAGCGGGCATCGCGGGCGCCTGCCACTGTACGAGATCATCGAGGTCGATGGCGATCTTGAGCGGATGATGCACGAAGGCCAATCCGAAGCCAGCCTGATCGCCGCGGCGCGGGCGCGGGGTCCGGGCATTCTGGAAGACGGCATCGCCAAGATGCGCGCAGGCATGACCACGGCGCAAGAGGTCGCTCGCGCAATCCATGAGGGCGCGGTTCTCCCCCCGCCAGCGCCCGATGCCACGCCCGCACCGGAGGCTGACTGATGCCCGCCTTTGCCTATGAAGCCCTGACCCCTGCGGGCAAATCGACCAAGGGCATCATCGAGGCCGCCAGCGCCGCCGCCGCCCGCAGCAATCTGCGCCAGCGCAACCTCGCGCCGCTCTCTGTCGAGCCGACAAAACAGAGCAAGACCGCCAAGCAATCGGGTTTTGGCAAGCCTCGCATCCCGCGCCGGGCGCTGACGCTGCTGACACGGCAATTGGCCACGCTTGTCGGGTCGGGCATTGGGGTCGAACAGGCGCTGAAAACCGTGGCGGATCAAAGCGGAAAACCGGCGGTGACCTCGCTGCTGCTCAACCTGCGCGCCTCGGTCCTAGAGGGTCGCAGCTTTGCTCAGGCGCTTGGCGATTACCCGAATGTCTTTGGCGATTTCTACCGCGCCTCGGTGGCGGCGGGAGAGACCTCGGGCCAATTGGGTCAGGTGATGGAGCATCTTTCGGGCTTTGTGGAAACCCGTGCCAAGAACCGCCAGACGGTGCAACTGGCGCTGCTGTATCCGGCGATCCTTGCCGTGGTGTCGCTGGCGGTGATCGTGGCGCTGCTGACATTCGTTGTGCCCGACATCGTGCGCGTCTTTACCTCACGCGGGGCGGAACTGCCGTTTCTGACCCGGGCGCTGATCTCGGTGAGCGACTTTATCAACGCTTGGGGGCTCGTGGTCCTTGGGGGGTTGGCCGCCACGGGACTGGCGGCAGTAAGCCTGCTGCGGCAGCCCGCGGTCCGGCTGCGCTGGCACCGTTTCCTGTCGCGCTCGGTGCTGACGCGGGGGTTCTCGCTCAAGACCAATGCGGTGCAGTTCGCGGGCACCCTCGCGACCCTGACGGTCAGCCGCGTGCCTTTGGTCGATGCGTTGGCTGCGGCGGCGCAGACGGTGCCGAACCTGCATATCCGCGCGAAGGTCACTCAGGCCACGGCGCGGGTGCGCGAAGGGGTGGCCCTGTCGCAGGCGCTAGAGGAGGCCAAGGTGTTTCCGCCGATGCTGATCGCCATGGTGGCCAGCGGTGAAGCAGGCGGCGTGCTGGGCGCGACCCTGACCCGCGCCGCCGATGATCAAGAACGCGACCTGAATGCGCTGGTTGCAGCACTGGTGGCGCTGGTCGAGCCGGCCGTGCTGCTGATTATGGGCGGGATCGTGATGCTTTTGGTGCTGTCGATCCTGTTGCCGATCGTCAACCTGAACAATCTGGTGACTTAGAAAGGGTATTCGATGATGATCGGGCCGCCGGTCGGCATGCCGGGCACCAAGACTGCCCCTTCGGGTTCGACCCGCGCAATCACGCGGCGGTCGCCGGTCACGGTGAGTTCCGCCAGCACGCTGTCGCGGTCGCGCAGCAGGCCGCGGGCATCATTGCCCTGCGTGGTCAGATCAAGCGTCATCTGCGGTACCGATGCGGCGCGGCCCAGCAAATCCTCGCAGTTGCCTGCCTCGACCGAAACCATCCCCGCCGCCGCGGCACGGCCCTCGCGCCAGCTCAGGCTCTGCAGATCGACCACCGCGCGTGAGGTGCAGTTTTTCAGCGCCAGCCCGGGGATAAGTGCCATAAGCCCCGGCCCGGCGCGGCCCACGACCGTTCGGGCTTCAAGCGCCCAAGGCGTGGCACGGGCGACCCCGGTCAGCTGGGTGTCGCGGCCCTGCAGCGTCCAATCGACCACGACGCGCGCCAGCAGCAAGGGCTGGCCCCGAACCTCCCAATCCAGCGAATATCCACCGCTAAGCACCGCGCGGCCTTTCCACAGGCTGCCATACAGGTCAGTAATCTGTGCAGGGACAACCGCCACACGGTGCAGCGCGGTGGCCGGGAGGGTCACGATCAATGCAGCCAGGTAAAAAAGGAGCGCGAAAGATGCCAAAAGCACGAGCGAAACAAACCCCCGAAGCCGCGATTTGCGGGGCTGGGGCGGCGCTGACACGGCGGCGTCTGTTGCTGGGTCTTGGTGGGTCATCGGCGCTCTTTGGTCTGTCGGGCTGCGGCGGGCTGTCTCTGACGGGGGGCGACAAGCTACCGCCAGCGAATGCGGTGGGTCAGGCGGTTCTGCTGGCCCCTCTCAGCGGGCCGCGAGCGTCATTAGGTCAGATCATGCTGGCCGCTGCAAGCCTTGGCGGCAATTCCACAGCACCGGGCGCAGAGGTGGCGGTGGTCGACGCGGGCGACAGCGACGCCTCGGCGGTTGCGGCGGCCAAGACGGCGCTGGCAGGCGGTGCGCGGATGTTCCTTGGGCCGTTGTTCTCGGGGCAAAGCCGCGCCGTGGCGGCGGCGGTGGATGTGCCGGTGGTGTCGCTGTCCAACGACAGCTCAATCGCAGGGGGGAACCTGTTTGTCTTTGGCATCACCCCGCAGCAATCGGCCAAATCGATCCTTGGGTTTGCGGCCTCACGTGGTAAGCGCAGCGTGGCCACCGTTGTCCCGCCCGGTACCTTCGGGGCCCTGTCGGCAACAGCCGCGCAGGCGGTGGCGGCCAGCGTCGGAATTAAGATGCCCGCCCCGGTGGTCGCGGCCTCGGCTGGAGGGCTGGTAGACAAAATCCGCGCGGCCAACGGCGGCGCGCTGCCCGATGCGGTCTATCTGCCCGTGGTCGGCGGACCCTTCGAGGAACAGGCCGCCGCCCTCAAATCCAGCGGGGTGCAACTGCTGGGCTCCGAGCAATGGGCCTCGATCACCCCTTACCGGATCGCGGCGCTGCAAGACGGGTGGTTTGCCGCCCCCGACCCGGTGGGTTTCGAAGCCTTCGCCACCGCCTTTGCCGAGGTCAGCGAGGCCGACCCCGGCGTGCTGGCAGGGCTGGCATTCGACGCCGTGGAAATGGCCCGCATCCTTGGCCGGATTGCCCAGCAAGACCGCAAGGGACTGCTGCGTGAGGCGGGCTTTGACGGTGTTGTCGGCCCCTACCGGTTTCAGAAAGACGGGCAATGCAGCCGCGGCCTGGCGATCCTTAGTGTGACCAATGGCGCCAACAACCTGATCGGCTCGACCGGCGCATGACCCCTCGGCGCGACGGCATGGCCGGGGTGACATTGGTCGAAATGCTGGTGGCGCTGAGCCTTTTTGCCATGGTCGGTCTTGCCGCCTTTACCACCTTGGACACGATCCTGCGGGTGCGCGCGCAGACCGATGGGCGGCTGGAGCATCTGGCCCGGCTTGACCGCGCGCTCATGATCTTTGGCCGCGACCTGATCGAAGCCGATCCGCAGGCGGTCACGTTGGAGGCGGGCGTACTCTCGGCCCCGCTGCAAGACGGGCGCACCCTGCGCCGCTACCTGCGTGCCGAGGGGGAATTGCACCGTCAGTCGGGCCCGCAAAACGCTGACCCCGATTTGACCCAGACCCTTGTGCCAGAGGTCGAGAGCCTGACCTTTCGGGTGCTCGACGGCGGGGGCATTTGGCATGACACCTGGCCTGACCCCGCCAGCGACACTCCGGCGTCTGCCGTGGACCTGCGCCTTGAGATCACCGGAGCAGGCACGCTGCGGCGGCTGGTGCCATTAAGCCAAGTGGTGCCGAAATGAGGGCGCGTGAGGCTGGGGTGATCCTGATCAACGTGCTGGTGGCACTGGCGCTTGGCGCGGCCATTGTCGTGTTGATGTTCACCTCACAGGAAAACCTGATGGACCGCACCCGCCGGGCTGCGGCGGCCACGCAGGCCGAAGCGCTAGCGCTTGGCGCGGAGGCATCACTGGTCGCCGCCCTGCGCCGCGACATGGAAGTGGCCCCCGAGACCGACCATATGGCCGAGCCTTGGGCGCTGGCTGCGCAAGAGGAGGTTCAACTGGAAACCGGCAGCTTCTCAATCACCGTGAATGACGCGCAGGCGCGGTTTGACCTCAACGCCTTGGCGGCGGGGCGGCTTGCGCAGCAGCAGACATTGGCGCAACTGATCACCGCGCTGGAACTGCCGGACCGTGTGGCGCTCGATATCAATGACCACCTGATCCGGCGCGGCCCAGTGCGGGACTTGGCGGAAATCCAAGCGTTGGACGCCCAGACCCGCGCCGCGCTGGCACCCCATGTCAGCCTGCTGCCGCAGTCCGGGAATGTGAATTTGAACACGGCCAATGAGACGGTGATGGCCGTGATGCTGGGCTCGCCCAGTGCGGCGCGACAGCTTGTCAAACGGCGCGCGGCGACGGGCTTTCTTACCAAGGGCGACCTCACCGACGCGGGGATTGTGACGCTGAACGGGGTTGGCTTCACCTCAGCGGTCTTTGATGTCGAAAGCCGGGCCGAGGTCGACGGTCTCACGGTCACGCTGAGTTCGCGGTTGCTGCGCCGCACGGTGCTGGGCCAAAAGGAAGTGCGCGTCATCGCGCGCAGTTTCTCGCCCCAAGGGGCAGATGCAGCCCCCCTGCCCGACCCGCCGCCCTTTCGCCCCTAAAAAACACAGACGCCAAGAAAAACGCGGCCTCCCGGGGGGGAAGGCCGCGTTTCAGGTCACTCGCGCCAATCAGGCGCTTGCCGTCCCCTTACGGGTTAAACGGCTCCCGTGTCGGGAACTGGGGCAACGACACCCCGGCGAGGGGAATCGGATCATCGTTGCGATCCTGCGCGAAGGCACGGGCAAAGTCCGACCCCAGCGAGGCGATCCCATTCAGCCCGCTCCCGCCGCCGCAGGCGACCAAAACACCGCCCAGAAGCACAAGAATCGAGATATTCTTTAACATTGGAATTCTCCTATTCCTTTGGGTTTAGTTGTTCGGCGAACCGGCGATCGGCGTATTCAGATAGGGGAAGGACGCCCGCAGTTCGGTGGCCCGCAACGGCGCACCATCGGTGAAGGGAACTTCGCCCGCGGGTGCTGTGTCATCAGGGTCACCATCGCCACAAAGGCCAAGGTTGATGCTGTCTTCGGCACTTGGATCACCGCTGACTTCCTGACCCAGCGGCACGTCGTGGCACAGACGGCCCATCATCACACGCAGGGCAAGGTCGACCGTGTCATCGCCGGGGCGACGGCCGTTCGGGAAACCACCCAGATCTTCGGCCAGCAGGCCAAAGGTGTGCTGATCATCACGTGGTGTCGCCGGGAAAGTGGTGTTCAGACGCAGCATTTCCGACAGGTCGGTCTTCTTGTCAAAGCCAGCTGGCTGGTTCACACCCGGAAAGCCCGACAAGAACGCCGTCACAAGGTCATTGCGCGGGAAGTTCGACGGTGCGATGTCGCCCGAGGCACCAAGTGCATCGCGGAACAGGATGTCCAGCAAGGCCGGCAGGGTCGGGTTGGTGACATAGACCGCGAGGGCTTCGTCAATGGTCGGCTCGGCAGCGTTGAAGAGGTCCTTGTCGGCCAGACCGATGACGACTTCGTTCACCAGCGGGTTCGACAGACGCGACTGTTGGACCCAAGCACCGCCAAAGAGCGAAGTCTGCTCATAGGTCGGCGACGGATCTTCAAGCTCACCCTGCGGCAGGCTTGCGGTGGTCCAAGCGCCGATCACAGCTTCATCGCCTTGGGTCAGGCAGTCAATCGGGACTTCAAGTGCCAGCGTGGTGACATTGGCCTTGCCGATCAGATCGTCATTAGCGCGGTCCTGCACGATGCCGTTCGCATTGAAATCCGGGTCATTGTACTGCGGCCACATCGGGTTATCGGGGCCTTGCACGGGCACAAGATTCACCAAGTCGAAGATCTCGCCGAGGTTCACGGCAAAGGCTTCTTCGCGCTGACCGGCAAAGACACGGCCGGTGCCACAGCCCGGAATCTCGACATTGTCGTAGATATAGGCGTCGGCATAGGCCTCGTAGTCGGGCAGTGTCTTGTTGCCGACGTTGTCGAGGGGCTTGGTGAAGGTTGCACCGCCCGAGTGGGTCAGTTCGGCGCGATCGCCGCTACGGCGGTCGCCGGTGATCATGGTGACACCGTAGCTTTCGGTCTCGCCCAAGGCGGCTGTGGGGTTGCTGGCGGTGATCTGGCCAGCCGCGCGCAGCGGGATGCCCACGGTCTCACCGCCGATATCAAGCTGGATACCGGTGCCGCCCGTCAGGTTGTTGTCGAATTTGAACTGGAAGGTGATCTCTTCCTCGGCGTCGGCATCGTTGCTGACGTGGATCTCATAGATCGCATCGGGATCCATGGTGAAATAGTTCGGACCGCCATAAGGGGCCTGCAAAGGCTGGTAGTTGGCGATCAGGGTCACATAGTCGCCGCGCCCTGCCTCATAGCTTTTGAACATGTAGAAATCGGTGGCGTCGATCTTTGGCTGCTCGGTGATACCGGGCGCTTCGCGGTGTGACGACGCTGATGCAAGGGTCGTCGTCAGGCACAATGCGCTGGCGCAGCTCCCTCGTAGCAGGGTACGAACAGAAATAGTCATTTGTCTCTCCCAAGTTGGCATTTTTCTGATGTAATCGTTGGTTCAACTCTCCCTGCGAACGCTGAAAAAAATGCAACTCAGTACCCGCATTAACGCAGTCACGTAGTTCGTTAAGAAAAGGTTTCATCCTTTTTGAAAAAAGTTTTGTTGCCGAAGGACGGGATGATTTGTAGGCCAACGGAATGCCTTTGAACGCGGATATGTCGCCTGCCCTATTCCTTGCGAGCACGGCCATTCTGGCCGTGTTTCTGGGTCTGCTGGTACGGATCGACCTGCGCGAGAAGCGCCTGCCGGACCGGTATACCTTGCCGCTCATCGTTCTGGGGCTTTCGCTAAATGCTTATGCTAGGGGCACATTACCGGTGGGCGAGATTTGGGGGGCGATTGTCGGCTATGTGACCTTCTGGGGGCTCGGCAGTTTGTTTTTCAGACTGCGAGGGCAAGAAGGGCTTGGGCTCGGCGATGCGAAGCTTCTGGCCGCCGCTGGCGCGTGGCTGGGGATTAGCGCCATGCCGATGGTCGTGCTGTTGGCGGCGCTTGGGGCATTGGGCTTTGCAGCTATCACCCAGCGTGGACGCACGGACCAACTGGCCTTTGGCCCTTGGCTTGCGGCGGCGTTCTTTGCCTTGTGGGTATTGAGGATTGATACTGTCTGGTAGTGATCGGCAGGCCACTGTTGGAGCGTTGAACCATTGGTGTCCCTGCAAACTAACTGCACATTTTGGTGATAGACCTAACATATGAACCCAATCCGGAAGTCATTGTTCGCCAAGATTTTCACAGCCGTCGCAGCGATTTCCATTCTTATCGTATTGGTGATGGCGCTGATGGTCGCCCTGTGGATGCGCGAAGGTTTCGCGCGCTACCTGCTCAGGGGGGAACTGGCACGGTTCGACGAGCTCGCAACGTCCTTGGCTGAGCGTGGGCAGGACGGCTGGGCCGAGTTTGAAGAAGACCCGCAACTGTGGGCTGCTTTTGTACATGCGCATGCCCCTCTCCCAAGCCGGTCCCCGAGATTTCCACCTGAAGCCCCACCCCCACCAAGGCCAGACAACCCACCGCCGTTTATATTAGGCGATGACAATATGAGGCTGGAGAAACGTATCGTGCTGCTTGACCGCGATGGCATTCAGATCGCGGGCCATATTGAACGCTCGGCGCTATTTGAGCGGCGCCCCGTATGCGCGAACAACACCTGCGCGGGCGCGAACCTTCTTGGCTATATCGGATTGAACGCGCCGATGGAGCAACGAGATGCGAGCGACACATTCTTTCTGCGCGGGCAGTATGCGTCTCTTGCTCTTGCTGCGCTGATCGCCATCGCCCTTTCGGCTGCGGCTGCGTTTATCATCGCGCGCCAGTTGCTTGAGCCCATTCGGCGGCTGGAAGCCGGAGCGAAAACGATGGCGGCGGGCAATTACACGGCCCGGATCAAACAAGACAGAAGTGACGAATTGGGGCAGTTGATCGGCCACTACAACACTTTGGCGGCGACACTTGAACAAACCGCCAAGGCCGAGCGTGAATGGATTTCCAACACCAGCCACGAATTGCAAACGCCGCTTGCGGTGCTACGCGCCCAGATTGAGGCGCTACAGGACGGGATCCGCCAGCCCGACGACAAAACGCTGACCGAAATGCATGCAGCGCTCATGCGACTGTCGCGTCTCGTACAGGACCTCAAAACACTGTCCTATGGCCGCGAAGCCGAGCTGACATCGTCACTTGAACAAGAAGACCTCCCGTCCCTTGTGAAGCAGGCGGCTGAAACGATGCGTTCAAAGCTCAGCGCTAAAGGGATAGAGTTGGAGCTTAATCTGCCGACGCAGATGTGGGTTCCCTGTGACCGAGGGCAGATTGGCCAAGTCATGGATAACCTGCTTGAGAACGCCTTTCGATATACCGATGGGCCCGGCCAGTTACGCGTTAATCTGCAAGACACCGATGGTTTCGCGCAGTTGACTGTAGAGGACACGCCGCCAGCCGCGCCCGAAGACGATGGGGACAAGCTGTTTGACCGTTTCTACCGCGTGGAGGCATCGCGGTCTCGCGCGCATGGGGGGTCTGGGCTGGGGCTCTCCGTCTGTAGGGCCATCGTAGAGGCGCATGGCGGCACCATCTCTGCTGGCCGATCCGAGTTGGGCGGGGTACAAATTGTCATACGATTGCCGAAACAAGCAGTGTGACCATGGCGCGCATCCTGATCGTAGAAGACGAAATAGCACTGGCAGAAGTCGTGCGGGATTACCTGCTTGCTGACGGTATGAGCGTAGAAATGTTGGGTACGGGCGCGGGTGCCATCGCGCTTGCCCAGACAAATCAGCATGATCTGGTCATTCTGGATCTGATGCTGCCCGAGGTAGATGGCCTGACGATTTGTCGAGAATTGCGCAAAACATCCGATGTACCGATCATCATGACCACCGCGAAAGTAGAAGAAATCGACCGTCTTCTGGGTCTTGAACTGGGGGCAGATGATTACCTGTGCAAACCCTTCTCCCCGCGTGAGCTTGTCGCGCGGGTCAGGGCGGTTTTACGCAGACGCCCTATGGGTCAGCCCGCACAAAGCCCTGCCACGAACGACCGCCTCATCATCGACGGCGACCGGTGGCAGGCAACACTAGATGGCAGCCCCCTTGACCTCACACGCCGGGAATTCTCGGTGCTGCAGGCGCTTGCTTCCCGGCCAGGCCGCGTTTTTTCGCGCGACCAACTGCTTGCACTGGCCTTTCCCGGCGACACAGAAGTTTTTGACCGAACCGTCGATAGCCACATTCGAAACATCCGGCGCAAGATCGCATCGGTCAGCACTTGGGACCCGATCCGCTCTGTCTATGGGGTGGGATACGCCTACGATGGCTAAAGGGGCCGCCCCTACCCCAACCTTTCGAGAATTGAGCCAGAAAAGCTACAGAGTGCATTTTTTTACGATCTGCATTCTCGCTGCATAATTGCTGCAAACTCACTGCTCAAAGAACATGGAAAAAGGCCCTGTGAATGGCGACTTAACGCCACAACAGGAGAACCTACGATGTTCATGGATAAACTTAGAGCACAACGCGAACAGGCTGCGGCCCGACGGAAGATACCATTTTACCGGCCAACAGTACCCCGCGTCAAAGGCAACCAAAGCATCATCCTCGCGATCACCTTCGCCGCTGTGGTTCTGGGCGCGCTTAACATTTCCGCCGTGCGCGCTGAAAGTGCTTCGGCAACGGATCAAGGTACCGTTTATGCGCAATCTGCGCCTTCCGGTCAGGGCGAACGCGCAGGCCGCCCGCCGCGCGAGGCTATTGAAGCTTGCGAGAATGTCGAGCCACAGTCTGTCTGCGAGTTCTCGGGCCGCGATGGCGGCACCGTTCGGGGCACCTGTATGTCCCCCAAAGCAGATGTGCCACTGGCGTGCGCCCCGGCCAATATGCCGAAGAAGGGTTAGGTCGCGCTTCGCCACGAGATTGCGATGCGGCAACCCTCAGGGGGTGCCGTATTCTCCGTGTCTTGCCGAGAAACGGATAGGCTGAATTGAAACCCGCCCCACCTTTGCCCGGGCTTGCTTATGCGCGCCTCGCATAGTCTCGCTCGGGCGGTTTTGGTGCATTCCGACATAGACAAACCGATCGCGACGGCGGGCGCTGAGCGTCCCTTGACCGTAGATTTTACACTTGAGGATGGCACTGCATCCGCCCGCTACCAGATCACGGCGCCCGACCACGAGAACCATCGGACTGAAATACAGCTTACCGAGCAAGGCCAATCGCTCGGTGCCCCTGAGGGAATTAAGATGATTTGCACGAAACCAAACAGGGGCATTGTGGGTCGCCGTTCGTTTCTCATGGGCCTTGGGGCCACTGCTCTTTCAGCCTGCACAAGCCCCGTTCAGACGCCTTTGGCGACGCGCCTCGAAACGGACAATGACCCGCTGTCGCGGTTTCGTCTCTTTGCGGATGATGGGCCGGATGAATGGCGCAAACACCTTCATCCCCCGTCATCCTTACCGGACCCCTCTGCCGGGCCGAACGTGCTGGCCCTATCCGGCGGCGGTGAGGACGGTGCTTTTGGGGCGGGCGCGCTCGTGGGCTGGTCCAAGCGGGGCGACAGGCCCAATTTCGACTTGGTGACCGGCATTTCGACCGGCGCCCTCATCGCTCCGTTTGCGTTTATGGGACAGGATTACGATAATGTTCTAACCCGCGTTTTCACCGAAAGTGACGCAGGTGACATCATGCGGATGCGGCCATTTCAGGCGGTCTTCAGCGACGCGCTATATGACACCGCGCCGCTGGCTGCGTTGATCACCAAGCACACCCCACCCTCGTTTCTTCGTGCCATCGCGCAAAAGCACAGAACGGGAAAAAGCCTACTCATTGTCACCTCGGAACTTGATAGTGCGCGGGCCTCGGTCTGGGATATGGGCGCCATCGCAGCCGCTGGGCAATACGAGCTGTTTCGCAGCATCTTGCGCGCCTCTGCCGCCCTGCCGGGGCTCTTTCCGCCGGTAAATCTGCGATACACCGCGGGGGGTAAAACCTATGCGGAAACGCATGTCGACGGGGGCGTACATATGCAGTTTCTGGCGGTCCCCAGCTTCGCGTTCACGACACCTGACCACAGGCTGCAAGGCGGGCATATTTACGTCCTGATCAACAACACGCTTAATCCGGCCCCTGAAACAGTAGGACGATCCGCGCTAAGCATTTCGCAACAGGCACTCACCACCACAGGCCGAGCCAACGCATTGCTGCAGGTCAACGCGACGCAGCTTTACGCACGCGAACGGGGGCTACGCTTTTCGGTAACATCAATCGATCCGAAATCTGGGATCGTCTATGATCCGTCGGATCGGTTTTCATCAACCTATATGAACGCTCTTTATCAACACGGGGCGGAGCGGGCCCAGAGCGGTACACTTTGGACGAACGCAAAGGAGGAGTGGCCGCCACAACAGTAGCACCGAGAAAATCGAATACGTCCCGAAAGCGACGGGTTAAACATGCAGGCCCAATCAGAAAGGTGCTTGCACCCTCCTCGGTTCGTCAATTTCTGCGTTCACTAATGGGTGTTTTTATTCAAATTGGGCAGATTTCAGTTGTTCCCTGCAGGTGCCGAAGATCAGGTCAGATAGGAGCGAAGGAAGTAAAATCACCCCTGCCGTTGGGCAATGTGAACTGCGGGGTTTCAGTCACTTATCAAGCACCCAACTGCCCAAAACCGATGCAATTTCTATGTTTCCCAACCATGGCTCACATTTTGCCCAATTTTCGTCCCGATTTCTTAACATGGTTGTGTGAAACCTAGATACTGGCGCAACCTGTGAAAGAGACCGCAGCAATGACCCATGCACCCACACCAGAAGCCGTGTCACGCCCGGAGAGCGGAAATTTTTCGATGTTAGCGCGCCACATTGCTTTCGGCTTGTTTGCGGTATTGATCTATCTGGGCCCGGCTCCTGGACAGATTTTCGGCTCCCATTCGCCATGGCTGCGCGAGTGGGTCATGTTCTCCGGGGTGGGGGTGGGCATTCCCAATGGCCGCTTTGTCGTGCGACATGAGGATGGTGTCGAAACAACGCACACCCCATTGGAAGCGGCAGATATCGAGCAATACCCGTTGATTTTGCACTACCTTTTCGAGAATCGCATTTTCGCGACAGAGCATTTCGCTCATTTTGCCGCGCCCCTATGCGCAACGGTACCGGAAACAAGCTCGGTTCGTTTCGAAGGGGCGGTTGGAACCCGGCAGGGCTGGCAAGCCTTGAAGATCGAAAATATCTGCGCCTCCAGCGAAGGAGAGAAACCATGAACGCTGGGGTGATGTTGCGCGACTTCGTCGCTTGGGGCCCAGACGCCACTGGTCCAACGCGGGCAGTTGCGCTTTTGCGAATTGGGCTGGCAACCATGGCAATTGTCCGCTTCGGTGCCGAAGTCGCACCCTTCGCGGCGGAGACATTCAGCGAACTTCTGCTGGGATTGGTCTTCTTTATCTTTGCAATCGCAGCCCTGCTGGGCGTCCGCGCTAGACTGTCAATCGGTCTGCTTGGGCTAACAATATTTCTTCTATATGGGATGAGACAAGCGGGCCTTGGTACCGCGGGTTGGAATCATCACCATGTCTATCTTCTTGGCATCTCTTGTATTTTCCTCATGTTTACGGATTGCGGCCGGTCTTATTCCTTTGACCGTTGGACGGCCATCCAGAGCGGAAATCGGGTTCTACCTGAACACGGCATCTTGTGGGGGCAGCGCCTGATCGCCCTGCAAATGTCGGCACTCTATTTCTGGACCGCGGTGGACAAGTCAGACCAAGCCTTCATTTCAGGACAAAGGCTCGAACAGATTTTCGTTTGGAGCTATTCGGGTCGCACGCTTGAAATCCTTCTCGCCTCTCCCATGCTCCTTTCGTTGATGTCCTGCGCCGTCTTGGTCGTCGAATATTTCCTTGCCTACGCGATCCTTACCCGTCGCCATCGCGCAACGGCCATTTTCATCGGGCTAAGCATGCATTCGACGTTCTACCTGTTGCTCCCCGTTAGCACCTATTCAGCAACCATGATGCTGCTATACCTTGCGTTGTTGGACCCGCAATCCGTCCAAAAGTTCACCAAGAGGATGCAAGAGCCATGACGCCGCTGCGGATCGTCTACGATGGTGAATGTCCTTTTTGCGCAAACTATGTCGTGCTGCTTCGACTTCGGGAAGGCCATGCCGTTGAACTGATCAATGCGCGCACCGATCGAACCAGGGCCAATAGTTATGGTCTGGATCTCAACGATGGGATGATCGTCGATCTTGACGGTGAGGTTTTCCATGGCGCGAAGGCTGTCGCCCTCCTCTCGCGTCTGTCACGGCGGCGAGGGGTGTTAAGTTCCGACCGCGTTGCAAAGGCGGTCTATCCGGCGATGCGGTTTGGTCGGGCGGTAACACTTAAGGTTTTGGGCCGAAAACCTCTCTGACTCGCGCCGGGCGAGAACGGTGACACTGCTTTGCCCGTAGGCGACGCCGTTAAATGCCCACGCGCGCCCCTATGCCAAAAACTGACGCGGACAGCGCAGGTCACCGGTTCGGTTGCTCTCATTGACTGGTCAACGCAGCGGCAAAGGTCGCGGAGGCTACTGGGACATCGACCAGCACAGTATCCATCTGATCGGCCAGCCTATGGCGAAGCCCCGACATACCGGCGCGGCACAAAAATTTCGACGCGCTCGGGTGAATGGGCGGGACGGCTATACAGTCATCTTCGGCGACTTCGACCGGCCGACGCCTTCGGACAAGGACCTGCTGCGTTCCGACGGAAAACGCGTCGTGAACGGCGATAGCTGAAGCAGTGAATAGACTTCCGTTGGGCTGTGTGGCGCGGCCACCGACCTATCGTCGGTGGGAATAAGAGGCTGCCGTTCAGCTGCGTGGCGGGGCAAACTCATCTTTACCCAAGGTGTCCCTGTCTCTCGTTTGAACCCAGTAGTTCTTGGGTCTTCAGTATTTGCCTTGGTCCGCACCAACCCAAGCCAAGCAACCGAAGAATCCTCCGAAACTTTTGCTGCCAATTTGGATGAGTTCGCGCCCAGACATCCACTTCCTGCGCCCAACTGTCGCCCATTTATCGCCCTAACATTTTTGTGAGGGTTCTGCGGCAGGTGACCGCAGGCGTGCCGATATGTCATCCCTCCACAAGTGCCTTAGTGTAGGAGATGCAAGTAGCCAGTACACGGAGCGCATCGCGGCACAGCCCTAAAATAAGAGACATTTCTCAGCAATATCAATCTCTTGATGTGTCCCTCCCACCCATCAACACCCCTCTCTTCGCAGCATGCCAGCAGGTTCCACGCCCGAGCCCCCCCTGCCTAACCCCTACAGTTCTCTCGCTAATTTCTGCCAAGCCCCTCTCCTGCGAAACAGTCTGTTTCTGAGAAAATGGATCGAATAAGGCGAAAAGGTGGTAACAAATGATACATATCCTACCTGAACGTATAGGCCGCCTAGGCCGTTGAGACAAAGCGGGGCGAAGGCGCCGTGGGCCGGACAGGTCCGATTGAATGCGAATGAACCCTGGGGGGTTTGGAATGAAGTACTTTGACGCCCACAGCCATGCCTATCGCTCGATGGAAGCCCTCGCCGGCCCGATGCTGGGCCGCACGCAGCCTGCTGCTGCGGGTGCCGCCGCGCTGCCCGCGCCGCGCGCTGTGGCGGCCTTTCGTCTGCGTCCTACCGGCCTTTATGGGCGCTATGCGAAACCGATTATCGACCGGCTGCTGATCCTTGCCTCCCTGCCCATCGCGCTGCCGATCATCGCCCTTTGCGCGCTGGCGCTCTGGATTGAAAGCGGGCAGCCCTTCTATACCCAGCAGCGTCTTGGGCGGGGGGGCAAACGCTTTTCTATCCTGAAACTGCGCACTATGGTCCGTGATGCCGATTCCGTGTTGGAAAGCTACCTTGCCGCGAACCCGGCGATGCGGGCCGAATGGGACGAGATGCAAAAGCTGAAGGACGATCCGCGCATCACACGGGTTGGCGCCTTCCTGCGGGCAACCTCGTTGGATGAGCTGCCGCAGCTTTGGAACGTCTTGAAAGGCGACATGAGCCTGATCGGCCCGCGTCCGATGATGCCCGACCAGCTTGAGATGTACGGCGATGCAAAAGCCTATTTCGCCCTGCGCCCCGGCATCACCGGGTTGTGGCAGGTCTCGGCGCGCAACAACAGCCGCTTTACCTACCGCAATGAGGTCGACGCCGCCTATCGCCGCAATCTGTCGCTGCCGATGGACCTGACCATTCTGTTCAAAACCGTCGGCGTCGTCTTGCGCCGGACCGGGTGCTGAGCGATGCTTGCCGCGCCCGGCAACAACGAGAAAATTAGCGCCTCATGTTCAGAAAATCGAAAGGGAAGACGATGAAAGATCTCTACGCATCCGACGCTCTTGGCGCGGACAATAGCGATGTGTCGGCGCAGTTTGGCGGCCCGGGGATGCGGCACAGCATCCGCCCGCGCCGCACCGTGATCGACCATGAGGAGGAGTTCGACGGCGATCTTGCGTCTGAAGAGACGCTGCCCACCGCCGCTCCGGCCGTGTCGCGCTATATCGGCGACGACCGCGCGCCGCGTTGGCAAGACCTGCCCATCGCCACCCCCGGCCCCGGGGGGGACATGCCGCTGGTCGACGATCACCGCAACAGCGCCGCCGCGCGGGCCTTTGACCTGCTGCGCACGCGCCTGCGTCAAACCACGTTAGAGCATCGCTGGGTCAATATTGCCGTCACCGCCCCCACCTCGGGCTGCGGCAACAGCTTTTCGGCGACCAATCTGGCGCTGAGCCTGTCGCGTGTGCCGGGATCGCGCACCGTGTTGATGGACATGAACATGCGCAGCCCCGGTCTGGCCCGCGCTTTTGACATGCAAGCCCCCGGCGCAATGAGCGACCTGCTCAGCGGGCGGGCCGATCTTGGCAAAGGGATGCTGCGGGTCAGTGACACGCTGGCCCTCGGCCTGAATGACCAGCCCGAGGTGAACGCCGCGGAAATCCTCCAAGACAGCGCCACCGCCGAAACACTGCTGCGCCTGCGCGCCTCGCTGCAGCCAGAAATCATTCTTTACGACATGCCGCCTATGTTGGAGCATGACGATCTGTCGGCATTCCTGCCGCAACTTGATGGTGTGTTGCTGATCTCAGACGGCACGCAAACCATGGCGCGTCATCTGCGCGAATGCGAACGCATGCTCGAAGGCCAGGTGCCGCTCTTGGGCATCGTGCTGAACCGGGCGCGCGCGTCCAGCCTGCCGAAATATGCCTGACACCCCCTGTCGCTGCCCCCTCTAGCGCCCTATTATCGCCCAAGTCTTCTGGTCTAGGCAGGGAAACTCCGCCGGGCAACGGTCGGGGGCTTTAGGCAGGTTGGAAAGAGGCACATGGGACCGATCTATACATTCGATGACATCATCGACATGCTCCGCCGTCGGGCGGGCGTGATCATTTTGATCACGCTACTGGGCTGCATCGCCTCGGTCTACTGGGCGTTGTCGACGCCGCATGTTTACCAATCTTCCGAAGTCATTCAGATCGAGCAGCCCAAGATCGCCAATGATCTGGCCCCCTCTACTGTAGAGGGGTCATCGGCGCGTCGTCTGCAGTTGATCGAACAGCAGTTGATGGCCCGCGGCACCCTTGTAGACATCATCCAACGCTTTGATCTTTATGACGATCTTACCGCGCTGCGGATCTCGGAAAAGGTCGATTTACTGCGCCGTTCGGTTACCATCACCGGGGTCGCTGCCCCGCGCGAGGGCTTTGCCGATGACGGCACCATCTCCGTCATGACCTTCACCGCCGAGATGGACAACCCCGCCGATGCGCAGGCCGTGGCGCGCGAATTTGCCGACCGCACCCGCCAGATGTCGGCGGCCCAACGCCAAAGCCAGACCCAAGAGACCTTGGAGTTCTTCCAGCGCCAAGAGCAGAACCTGATCCGCGACATCTCTGAACTTGAGGCGGAACTGGCCGATTACCGGGCCGAGAATGATCTGTCTCTCGAAGGCAGTCTTGAGTTTCGCCGCGGCGAAATTAGCAGCCTGAACGACGCCCTCCTTGAGCTTGACCGCGAGATCATCACCACCCGGCTGGCCCGCGACCGGGTCAACCCCGACGCCCGCGCCGCCACCATCGCCCGCGAACAGGCCGAACTGGACGCCACGTTGGAAAGCCTCACCACGCAGCGCGATTTGCTGCAAGAGCAGCGCGAAACGCTGACCGCCAGCCTGCAAACCTCACCTGAGGTTGAGCGTGAACTGGCCCGGTTTGATCGTCGCCTGACCCAGCTGCAGGACCAGTTGGAGGTGATCACAGCCCGCCGCAACGAGGCGGAGGTGGGGTTCTCACTCGAATCCGATCAACGGGGTGAGAAACTGATCACGCTGGAGCAGGCCGAACTGCCGGATTACCCCGTCTCTCTCAGCCGCAAAAAGCGGGCGGCGATAGGTGGCATGGGCAGCTTCGCGCTTGCCCTGATCGTGGCCTTTTTGCTGGAACTGCGCCGCCCTGTGATCCGCTCTTCCCGGCAAATGACGCGCGAGACGGGGCTCATCCCCGTCGTGTCGATCCCCGACCTCAGCCCCCGCGAAAAGCGCCGCACATTGGGCAAAGTATGGCAAGA
The DNA here is from genome assembly GCF_025142135.1 of Sulfitobacter sp. W002. NCBI lineage: Bacteria > Pseudomonadati > Pseudomonadota > Alphaproteobacteria > Rhodobacterales > Roseobacteraceae > Sulfitobacter > Sulfitobacter sp. W002. Next base: position 2,470,397 of record NZ_CP081126.1, read on the forward strand.
ACGCTTAAAGGCAGGTAAAGAGGGCCGCGCCGCGCGAATGGCACGCAAGCAAAAGAGCTGATCCGCTCAGACCGTGGCGCTGAGCCCCAGCACCCGGTCCCAATGCAGCCAAAGCGCCAGTGCGCCAAGCACGATCCCCAGCAGGGCAAAGATCAAATCATGACGCGCGTCCCAGACGCCATGCGCCCGCGCGAGCCAGATCAGCACCAGATGCGACAGGGCCATCGCAGCACCTAAGCCAATCAGCGCACCGGGCAGCCCGGCGGCGATCACCCCCGCCAACAGCAACCCAATCTGCAAGCTGGCCCGCGAGGCCGAGGAGATGAAAAAACGCCGCGAATCCCCCGCCGCAAGCGCCGCTTGGTCATAGGTCATCCCGATCACCTGCGGCATCAACGCCAGCGCCAGCATCACCAGAATCGCGCCGCTTTGCAGATAGCGCGGGTCATAGAGTACCGAGACCAGCCACGGCCCTGCCAGCGCCATCACGGCCAAAAGCATCAGCAGCCCGCCGCTCAGCCCATAGCGCATCCGCCGCAGCTTGGGATGATCGCCGCCCCCGGCCTCGCGGTAGATCGGGATCATCACCCGCCCGGTGACGTTCTGCCCCAAAAGCAGCGGAAAACTGGCGAGGAAATAACCGATATTGTAGATCCCCAAACCTTCGAGTGAGAGGAACTTGCCCAAGATCGCCTTGTCCCCTTGGCTGGCAAAGAACCAAAACATGGTCGACAGGAAAATCCATTTCCCGAAATGCACCAACTCCTGCACCGCAGGCCGTTCCCAGCGAAAGCGGTTGCCCGACCCCGGCAGGAACGCATGGGTCAGCGCCAGTTTTGCCAGCGCCCCCACCACGCCACCGACCACCAGCGCCGCCACGGATTGATAGAGAACCGCGCCCACGATCATCACCACGATGCCAATCACCTGTGACCCCAGATCCAGCAGTGTCAGCCGCCCCATTTGCAGATGCCGGTGCGCCGTCTCGATCCGCGTGGGATTGAACCCGGCGACCACAAGGCTCAGCGCTGCGATGGGCAGATAGGTCAGCAGCGAAGGCTCATCGTAAAACGCTGCCACTGGCCACGTCAGCGCACAGGCCGCCAGCCAGAGGCACAGCCCCCGGATCGCTTGAATCGTCCACGCGGTGTCCAGAAAGTCGCGATCATCGCCGCGTTTGCTCTGTGCGATGGAGGGGGCGATCCCAACGTCCGAAAACAGCGTCAACCCGACGATCACCACCTGTATCAGTGCCATCAGGCCAAAGGCTTCGGGGAAAAGCAGCCGCGTCAGGATCAGGTTCGAAGCCAGCCGGATCGCCTGCGACCCGCCATAGCCCAAGACGATCCATGAGGTTGAGCGCAGCGCCCGTGCCATCAGGCGATTGCCCGTCACCGCTTGGGAAACCTGTGAAAACACCCGTTGCTGCGCCTTTGCCAATTCTTTGCGAGAGACTAAAGGCTTGCCCGCCCTTGTGCCAGTGGCAAGCGGGCGGGTAACAAGGTTTATCAGCCATAAGCCAAGGCCGCGCCCGCCGTGAAGATCGCCTATATCCTCAACACCTACCCGCAGCCCTCGCATTCCTTTATCCGGCGCGAGATCGCGGCGTTGGAGGCGGCGGGCCATGAAGTTCTGCGCTTTGCCATGCGCGGCCCCGATGTGCCGCTGGTCGATGGGCAGGACAAGGCCGAAGAGGCGCGCAGCCACTATGTTCTGGCCGCTGGCGGGGCCGCCCTTGCCCATGCCAGCCTGCGCAGTGTCCTGCGTTCGCCCCGCCGGTTCGGCAAAGCGCTGCGCGAAGTCTGGCACGCCGCACGTCGGGCCGAGACGGGGATGGCCCGCCATCTGATCTATCTGGCCGAGGCATGCTATCTGCAGGCGCAGCTGGACGGCAGCGGCACAGAGCACCTGCACGCTCATTTCGGCACCAACGCCACGATGGTCGCGATGCTTTGCCACCTGCTTGGCGGGCCGCGCTATAGTTTCACCACCCATGGGCCCGAGGAATTCGACAGCCCCCACGCGCTGTCACTCGGCGCGAAAATCCATCATTCGGCATTTGCCGTGGCGATCAGCCAGTTCGGGCGCAGTCAACTGTGCCGATGGGCCGACCCAGCCGATTGGCCGCGCATCAAAGTTGTACATTGCGGCATCGAGCCCGCTAAATTCCCTGCCCCCGCCGCCCTGCCGGATGGCCCGCGGCGCCTCGTCTCCATCGGGCGTTTTGTGGAGCAGAAGGGCCAGCTTGCCCTGATCGACGCCATGGCCCGGCTGCGCGACAGCCACCCCGATCTGCATCTGACGCTGATTGGCGACGGCCCTTTGCGCCGCGCGATTGAAGCGGAAATCGCCCGGCATAACTTGCAAAATCGCATCACCCTGACCGGCTGGGTCGACGAGGCGCGCGTCACCTCCGAACTCAGCGCTGCCCATGCGCTCGTCATGCCCAGTTTTGCCGAAGGTCTGCCCATGGTGGTGATGGAGGCCATGGCCGCCGCCCGCCCGGTAATCGCCACCTATATCGCAGGCACGCCGGAACTGGTGCAGCCCGGCCAGACCGGCTGGCTGGTGCCCGCAGGCGATGTGGCGGCCTTGGCCGAGGCGATGACCGCCCTGCATGACGCGCCGCTCTCGACGCTGGAAGAGATGGGCACGAACGCCCGCGCGCGGGTCTTCGCGCGCCATGATGTGTCCCGCGAGGCGGCCAAGCTCGCGGACCACATGCAAGACGCCGCCCGCTAACGCCCCCGCACCCAGCGATTTGTGCTGCGAAAGACCGGTGCGTGGATCGTCAGCCGCACGGCGACAAAGACCAGTGCCCCCAAAGGGTCCGCCAGCGCGCGCCGCCAAAAGGGGCGCATCTGGTCATGCGCGTCATCATTGCGCATCAGGTCGGGGAAAAGCTGCTCGACCTCGGCCACGCCAATGTCTTGCCGCCGCCGCACCCGCACCAGCGGCGCAAAGCCTTCGATCATGGGCCAAGCATAGGGGGCAGGCACCGCGATGCGTTCCTCGGGGCGGAAATTCAGCCGCGCGAAAGTGTCGTCCGAGATGATGTCCGGCCAATCCCCCCAACGCGCCCGCCCGGTGCGGTTCATGGCAAAGACACCAAACCCCGGCACGCCATGGGTCATGAAACCGGTGGTCTGCCAAAACCGCGTGTAATGGCGCGTCACCCAATCGCCTGAGGTCGTGACCTGCGGCATCCCGCTGGCATAGCGCGGCGCGTCCTCGGCCAGTGCCCCGGCCAGTTGCGCCAGCAGGGGCGGTGAGATCAGCACATCGGCGTCGAGATAGACCAAGACCGCACCCCGCGCCGCAGCCTCGCCCGCATTCAACGCAGCGAGTTTGCTGCCTTGAGCCAGTTCCAGCACCCGCAGCGCCCAGCCTCGCGCCTCGAACGCGGGGGCCTTTCTGCGGGCCAGTTCTGCGGTGTCGTCCGTGCAGCCATTGGCCACGACGATCACCTCCACCGGCCCCGCCACAGGGTCAGCGGCGCAGAGCGCGTCGAGGCAGGCGGGCAGCCAGTCGGCCTCATTATGGGCGGGGATCAACACGCTCACCCCTTGGAACGCGCCTGTTGCTACTTCCATGCGTTCAAAGCGTCCCAACGTGGATTTTCATCCGCCAGATAGCGCAGCGCGCCCCAAGACCCCCATTTCGTCGGGGCATAGACATCCGAATAGTGGGTGAACAATTGCCCGCCGACAGCCAGCCACCCTGCCATCAGATCGGTATAGAGCGCACCCATTTGAGGCGCGTAATTAAGATGGTGAAAGAAGGCGGTCAGACTTTCGTCATTCACTTGCGCCCCAAGGCCAACCACATGGCTGCCGCCTTCGTACATCACCAGATCAAGGTCATGCGCCCGCGCCACGGCGGCATGATAGGGCCAGACACGGCCAATAAGGTCGGCAAGCGTGTCGTTTTCAAGCCCGCTGATGCCACCGTTGCGCAGGTCTTTCGCCGCACGGGCGGTGGCCGCGTCAAAGCGGTGGGTCTTGATATATTCGTCCAGAGCGCTGCCGCCTAACCCTTCCGTTTCCCCCTCGGCGCGGGCCAATTCGAGGCTTTCCGACAGCCAGTCCTTGACCAATTCCGCATTGTCTTCCAGCCCCAGCACCCCACCAAAATAGCCGGTGATCGCATAGGCATCAAAGGCGGTGGCGGGCGCGCCGTTTCCTGCTTTTTCAGCCTGGTAAAGCGGGGCTTCCAAAGCCTCACGCTCAAGTCCCAGCCAACCGGTCTGGCTCGCGATCACATTGCACAACCGCGCCTCAGCCTCACCGCCGAAGACATCCGTCCAGATGCCCGCCACTTCGGCGGCGCGCAGGCCATAGAACTGCATCCCCTTCTCGGCCTCATTCCAGCGGGCCTGCGCCATCTCATCCGCCCAATGGGTCTGGGCGAATTGCCAATTCCACACCTCGTTGGAGAATTCCACATAGGCTTTGCGGTCCTCGCTCAACGTCTCCTCGACGTAGGTCGCGAACGCGGTCACATAGCCATCATCCGCCAGATGCGGCATGTTAAACCACGGGTCGATCCCCAGTTCATTGGCCAATGCGACTATCACCTCCACCGGGACGCCGCGCAGGGCATAGGTCACATCCTCGGGGCGCGGACGGTCCTCCCAAGTGGCGATGGGGCTGTCGTTGGTGGCCATCCAATCCATGAAGCGCAGCACCTTCATCCCCGTCAGATGCCGCGTCCAATCGGGGTTGAAACGCGCACCGGCGTCGTAATCGGCGACGCGGTCTTCGCGGACCACGGTGATCTCGCGCGGCGGGTCGCTGCGGTGCATGCGTTGAATGCGAATGTCGACACTGCCCGGCCCCGGCGCATAGTCGAACCGCACCTCGTTCTTGCCATAGCGCACATTCTCGGCCCGGCCCGTGACCTCGATCACGCCCTGCCCCTCAAAGCGAAGCAGATAGCGGCCTTTGAGCGTGGTCGCCTGCGGCGGCATGTCGGTCAGGATCAATGTGCCGATGCTGCCCAAGGCGCGGGGCATCTTCACCGGCCAGCCTTCGGCATCGAGGTAGCCACCCTCGACCAGTTGCGCATATTCCATCCCGCCAAAGCGCCCGGCCAGATGGCCAAGCCACGGGCGCGCGGTTTTCATCAGGTCGAGGAAAGGAGCCTGCACGCTCCAATCGGCGATGGCGGCAAGGCCGATGCCCATGTCGCGGGTGCCTGCGACGGCGTCCTGCGGCGGTGTGATCTTGAACGGGGTGTTCGCAACCGGCGTGACAGGTACTTCGGGTTCATCTGGGGCGGGCGCTGGCTCATCGCGGGCAGGCGTAGGCTCAGGCACCGTGGGCGGGCCGGTGGGCGAAATCGGGGCGGTCTGTGCATTGTTTGCGGCGGCAGGGCGCGTGGCAGGCGGCACCGGCACCACAGCACTGCCCTGATACTCTCGCACCGCATCCCAGGCCACACGCTGAAGCTCCCGCGCGAGGTCGGGGGTGGGGGTGTCAAACGCTTTGCCCCAACGGTCATTGAAAACCGTCGGCAGGCCCAAGGGGTCTTTGCCCGTTAGTGTGGCATATTGCACCATGGCGACAAAGTAGTGGCCCAGATCGTTCAGGTGGATGTCATCGGCAAAAAGCGCGTCGATCTCATTCAGCCCCGGCACACGTTCGGCGGCGATTTCATCGTAGAGCCGCGCCATCGCTTGCCCGGCGGGGATCACCTCAATCGTCGCAGTGTCAGAGCTGCGCCCATCGCTCACCGCCGCCGCGATCCCCTCCCAAGCGGGCAGATCATTCTGCAACCGTTCGCGCCAAGGGATATGGGCGTGGTCGTCATAGGCCACTGCCTCTCCGCTGCCGCTTTTCAGCGAATGCCATGTCTCTTGCAGATAGACCTTCACCTTCGGATTGGCCGCCGCAGCAAGGCCAAAGAAAGCCTGCGCATAGACTTCGGTATCCGACCAGCGTGTGTGATTTGCCAGCGGGATCGCCTCGGTCAGGATCAGATGGGTGGTCTGCCCTTCGGGCAAGACCGTGCGGGCATCGACACCCTCGGCCCGGTCAGATTCGTCCCAATTATACCGCAGAGGCGCGCCGTTGATGATCTGCGCGCGCACCTGGCCCTGCCCCACCCCGGCGCGCAGCGCCTCTTGCAACATGTCCGGCCCGTCCGCCCCAAAAAGGCTGTGGCCCACCATCAAGACCGAGAACAGCCCGCCCAGACCGCTCATGCCGCGACACCGCTGTCGGGATAGGTACGGACCACGTCCCAGACCACGCGTTGCATCAGCGCCGCGGCCTCTGCACTTGGTGTGTCAGCCGGGGTGCCATCCGCGCGGGTCAACTGATGCGGCAGCCCCGCCGGGTCGCGGTGATAGAGCGTTGCGTAATGGGTCAGCGCCACAAGATAGGCCCCCTGATCGTTGAAGTGAATCGTATCGCGGCGGCCCTGCTCATCGCGCGAAAAGAGGTCCTGCAGGCTGATGATGCCGCCCACCCCTCCGGCCGCATCGACCGCGCGTGTGAATGCCGCCATGACCTGCCCGGCGGGGATCAGATGAATGGGCCGGTCCGATTGCTGCAAGGCAGGGTAGATCACCTGTTGCCGCCAGTATTGATCAAGGTCACGGTCGATGCGGTTCAGCCAGCCCTTGCCATCGTCGGTGTGATGCCATGTCTCATAAAGATAGACGCGGGTGTCGGGCCGGGCCGCCTGCGCCAGATCGGCCCAGCGGGCAAGGTAGTCGGGGCTGTCGTGGTAACGGATGGCGTCGGCAATCTCGACCATCTCGGTCAATACCACAGCGTCGTAATCGCCCGAACCGATCGCCGCCCGGGCGGGCCGGTGCTGCGCATGGTCATTAGAGCGCTCAAACCCGTTCACCGGTACATCTGGCTCCCAATGCTCGCGCAGCGAACTGCCCCAGCCCGTTTGACTGTGATAGCTGTGCCCCGCCCCCGCCATCTGCGCCAGCATCGCGGGCATGTCTCGGCCCACCAGTGAATGCCCCAGATGGTAGACCTGCATCGGTCCCGTCGGCGGGGTCAGCGGCGTGGCATAGAGTTGTTCCGCGCGGTCCTGCACCTGCGCCCGGCGAAAGACCCAAGTCCCGCCGCCGAGGCTGGCAAGAGCGGCGCCCCCCAGAAAGGCACGGCGAGAGAGTGCGACCATGAGATCAAGCTCCTTTGCGATCAATCTGCCCAATCGCCACCCCGCTGACAAGGTGGCCCGCCACCGAAACGATCCGCCCCGGCAGCTTCTCGCCGCGCTTAAAGCGTTCAGTGTCTTGGGTAAATTGCGCGTCAAAAGCGGGGTTTTCGGCGGATAGGGTGACGTCCAGCCGATCAAAGCCAAAGAGCGTTTTGGTGAGCGGATATTGCGCCTTATAGGCCGCCTCCTTGGCGCAGAAGATGCGTTTGGCGGCGGCGAGATCAGCCCCCCCGAGGCGGGTAATCTCGGACGGAAGACAGATTTCTGCAATCAGGTCGTCGGGCAGCGGGCTGTCTTTTTCGATGTCGATGCCCAGTGCCATCACATCAGAGCACCGCGCCAGCACGGCGATGCACCACACATCGGAATGGCTGATCGAACCGGTCAGGCCCTGCGGCCAAACCGGCGCGCGGTCGGGCCTGGCCAGCACCGGCGCTGGCGGGTGGCCAAGGACCTGCATCGCCTCGCGTGCGGCGTGGCGTCCGGCGGTGAATTCGGCGACGCGCTTGGGCCGTGCACGTGCTATGATGGCGGCTTCGTCCCCCAGCAATGGCGGATGGGACCTGTCGATCTGTGTTACAGCAACGGCGACTGGCAGATCGAACAGACTGCGAACTGCGGTCTTGATCTCGGCCTCTGCCGTCACCTCAACCCCGCCCGCGGGCGCGCTCGGCACGCATGAGGCGACGTTTCGACATGGTTTCGGACCGGGCAGGCGTTTCGGCGGCTGGGGGCGCCTTGGGCGGTTCGGCTTTCTGGCCGTCCAATCCATCAATATGCGCCGCCAATCCCGCAAGGGTCGGGAAACGGAAGATATCGGTGATCGACAGCGCGCTGGCGCCCAAGGCTACCTTGATATCGCGATGCGCCTGCACCGCCAGCAGTGAATGACCCCCAAGAGCAAAGAAGTTATCGCTGCCGCGAATGTCCCCGATGCCCAAAAGCGCGCCCCAGACCTGCGCGATGGCGGCTTGGCTGCTGCCGTCTTGCGTGGCCGTCTGTGGCGCGGCGGCAGGTGCAGCACTGCGCTTGACCGGGGCGGGCAAGGCCTTGCGGTCAATTTTCTTGTTGGGCGTCAAAGGCATGGCGGGCAACGTTACGATGGCCTGTGGCACCATGATATCGGGCAGATGGGCGGCCAGTTGCCGCCGCGCCGCGTCGCTGTCGACCGTCGCATCGGCGACCACATAGCCGATCAGTTGCGCACCACCCGGCCCCGCATCATCGCGCAGCAGGGCCACGGCCTGACGCACCCCCGGCAGATCGGCCAGCCGTGCTTCGACCTCCCCAAGCTCAATCCGGTGGCCGCGTATCTTGACCTGCGCATCGGCGCGGCCTTCGAAATGCAGCACGCCGTCGGTGTCCATGCGCACCAAATCGCCCGTGCCATAGAGACGACCGTGGCCCGCGAAAGGGTCGTCGATGAAACGCGCGGCGGTCATCTCGGCCCGTTGCCAATAGCCCTGTGTCACGCCAGCGCCCCCGATCCAAAGTTCACCCGCCGCACCGATCGGCAGCACCTGCCGCGCGGCGTCAAGGACATGAACCTGCGTGTTGGCAATCGGTGTGCCGATGGGGGCCGTGGTGCTGTGGGTGTCTTGCAGCACATGGGTGGTTGACCAGATAGTGGTCTCGGTCGGACCATACATGTTCTGGATCTGTGCCGGCGTCGCCGCACGCAAGGCGCGCGCCAGCGTGCCGGGCAACGCCTCCCCCCCGACCATCAGCGCCTTTACCCTTGCCAAAGCGCCGCGCGCCTCATCGTTCATCACCATCATCTGCGCCATCGAGGGCGTGCATTGCAGATGGGTTACGCCGTGGCGCACGATCTGCGCGGCGATGGAGTGGTCGTCCTCTGCCGGTTGCCCACCCGCATTGGCGCCGCGCAGCACGTCGGCCAGCGGCTTCAGCCCCGCCATCACCTTGTCGGTGGGAATGCCATAGTCGATCAGGCAGGCGATCTCATCCACACCGATCCGCTTGAGTTGCTCGGCCCGCGCCAGCCCATCTGCCACGGTGCCAAACATGCCACTGTCGTTGAAATAGCGTTGAAAGGCGAACTCTAGGATCGCATCCATTTCCTCGGCTGAGACCCCTTCGAGGTCGATCTCAAACGGGTTCGTCGTGCCGGCCGGTTTCTTGAAGGCCGGAAAGGCCCAAGCGTATTGTTTGATCAGCCCCGCCGCCGAGCGCAGGTAGTCCTTCATGGGCGCGCGGGCGATTTCCTCGGCCTCGGCGCGGGTCTCGGCGAGATAGCTGTGCAACATGACGGTGACCCTGTGATCCGCCGGGTCATGGCCTGCACCGCGCAGGGCGTCGTGGTAGATCTTGATCTTGTCCACCACCTCTTCCACCGATTGGCCGAGCAGGTGGGTCAGCACATTGGCCCCGATTTCCCCGGCTTCTTTCCATGTCTGTGGATTGCCCGCCGTGGTGACCCAGATCGGCAGCCTGTTCGAGACCGGGCGCGGCTGCGTTACCACCGCGTGGGGCGTGCCATCGGCACGGAGGAATTCCACCGGCTCCCCGGCCCAGAGTTTGCGCAACTGGTCGATGGCGTCATACATCGCGGGCTTGTTCTGCGGCGGCGTGTTCTCAGGGCGCAGCACGAAGTCATCGGGCTGCCACCCGCTGGCGATGGCCAGTCCCACGCGCCCGTTTGTCAGGTTGTCGATCACCGCCCATTCCTCGGCGATCCGCGCGGGGTGATGCAGCGGGGCGACGCAAGACCCGGCCCGCACGTCAAGGTTCTGCGTCACCGCAGCCACGGCAGCGCCTGTGACAGAGGGGTTCGGATAGGGGCCGCCGAAGGCATGGAAATGCCGCTCGGGCGTCCAGACCGCGTTGAAACCGTTGGCATCGGCGAATCGCGCACCTTCCAGCAGCAGCTCGTATTTCTTGGGGCCGACACCGTCGTCATTGCCCCAATAAAACAGGTTAAAGTCGATCTTGCGGTCGCTTGTGGCGATCGGCCCGTTCGACATCAGCGCCCGGCTATCGTCGCCGGCCAACACCAGTTTGAACCCCCGCGCGAGGGTCCAGAACAGTTCCAGCACCGAGATATCGAAACTGAGGCTGGTGACAGCGAGCCAGACAGCGCCCGCCTCATGATCGATCCGGTCGTCCATCCCGGCAAAGAAATTTGCCACATTGCCGTGGCTGACCATCACGCCCTTGGGGGTCCCGGTCGAGCCGGAGGTATAGATCAGATAGGCAAGGTCATCCGGCCCCGCGCTGGCGGCAGGGTTCACGTCCGAAGCCGTGGCGAGGCGCGGGTCGCGGTCCAGCTCCAACACCTGCGCGCCTTGCGCGGGCAGGCTGGCGGAAAGGGCCGATTGCGTGACCACGACCGCAGCGTCACTGTCTGAAAGGTAATGCGCCAGACGGTCCGCCGGATAGGCCGGATCAAGGGGCACATAGGCGGCGCCAGCTTTCAGGATGCCAAGCGTGCCCACCAGCAGGTCCACCCCCCGTGCAACGCAAAGCGCCACCGGCATCCCCGGCCCGGCCCCCATGTCGCGCAGCACATGCGCCAATTGGTTGGCACGGGCGTTCAGCGCGGCATAGCTAAGCGTCTCTCCCTCGAACACCAGTGCGGGGGCCTCGGGTGTGCGTGCCACCTGCGCCTCAAAAGCGGCATGGATGGTGAGCGGTTCATAGTCACGCGTCGTCGCGTTGACGCGGGTCAGAAGCTGCGTCTCGGTCTCTGGAAGGGCCCAGACGGTGCCGCAATCCGCAGCCTCGGAGATGTTGGCGAAAGCCGCCTCAAACCGCGCGGCGAGGAGGTCGATCGCGGCATCGGTCAGTCGCGTGCTGTCGGCAAAGAGCCGCGCGCCCCGCGCCGTGAGGCAGAGGGTCAGCGCCGCGCCCGCGAGCGGTTCACTGTCAAAGGACAACGCAAAATCCGGGGTGCCAAGCGCTTCAATCGCCGGGTCGCGCAGCGGCAGATCACGCGCGAAACCTCCCGCGTCCTTCGCGCGGGCAAGTTGTGGTTCCACCTGTGCGATCAGTTCCGCCACGAGCAAGCCTGCCTCTGCCGCGATGGTGATCGGCAGCCAATCGGCGATCAGCGGCGCGGGTTCCCCTTTGCGGCTGAGGGCGATGCCGCCTTCTGTTGCCCCGGCGCTGCGCAGCGCGACAAGGGCTGCGGCTGCGGCCTGCTGCGAAAGGTCACTCCCCTGCGGCAGCGCGATCTCTCGCTCTGCCCATGTTGCTGCCGTTTCAGATGCGGTGGCCAAGAGGACCGGCAGCGCGTCAAACCCGGTCAAAGCGCGCCGCCAATGTGCCTCCTCAGCCGAGGCCGGAGCCCTGCCCGCCGTGTGGGGCACTTTATCACCGGGGGCAAAAAACTGGGCCGGAGCAATACTCTCACCCGCCATATCGCGCAGATCATAGAGGGCGACATGGGCATCGCGCGCCGCCACGACCACCCGCGTGCTGTCGACATCGACAACCTCGCCGGGGGTGCCGCCTTGGCCCGGCAGCACCTCCACGCGGGAAACGGCCAGCACCGTGCCTGCTGCGCCTGCGAGTTTTGCCGTGGTCAAGGGGTTCCAATAGGCCCCGAAATCCAAGCCACGGACCAGCGCGCTGATCTCTCCTGCGGTCTTGGTAAAGTCGATCAGCCCGCCGTTCTCGGGCCGCTTGTCCTTCGCGAAATAGCTGCGCTGGCTCAGGTCTTGGGCGATGCCTTGCAGCTTGCCGCTTTCCAACTGGGCCAGCACTGCGCCAAAGCTTTCCATCCCGGCGGCGTAGCATTTGGAGTTGAGGCTAAAGGCCGTCTCATCGGGCGCGATCTCTACCTCTCGCTGCGCCAACAGGTCGCCGGTATCAACGCCCGCCTCGATCAGATGCCAACTGACCCCATGCTGCGCCTCACCGTTGATGATTGCCCAAGCGGGTGTGTTCAGTCCAGCATAGCGCGGCAGGGGCCCATCGTGGAAATTGACCGCGCCACGTGTGGGCAGGGCCAGAACCGTCTGAGGGATCAGCCGCAGGTTGGCGATGCTCAAAAGCCAGTCGGCGGCCAGACCCATGGGCAACAGTTCTTCCGCATCGCGGCAGAGGACCAGCCCCTGCCCTTCGGCCCAAGCGCGTACCGTGTCATCTCGGGTGATTACGGCGGCGATCCGATGGCCGCCCGCCAACAGCATGTCACCGCAGGCGATGGTCAGAGATTCGTCGCCCATCAAGAGCGCGGAAAACGGGTCTGTCTTGAAGCTGGCGGTCATCAGCGGTCCTCCGTGGCGGGGCTACGGCTTGGGTCTTGGACGGCGGGGGCCGCGCGCCTCGCCGTGAGCGCATGGGCCGCGAGGTCACGGTAAAAACCGGGGGCGTCTTCTGGCTGGCGTCCGGTCAGCAGGCAGCGCAGGCGGTGCAGTCCGCCCCCGGCAAGCCGTGCACAGGTGGCCAAGGCGGCATAGGCGCGGCCATGATTCTTGGCGAAATAGCGGTGGCGACTGTCGAACCAATAGCGCGGCATCCGGCGCCATTCCTTCATCCCGGTCGAGACCGAGCCAACGTGAACGCAGCGCGCCTGCGGCACATACCAGCACTCCCACCCGGCCCGCGCGGCACGCAGGCAAAGGTCGGTTTCCTCATAATAAAGGAAATACGCTTCGTCGAAGAGACCGATCTCAGCCAGCATATCCCACCGCATCATGACACTGGCACCGGCCACCCAATCGACCTCTGCGGCCTCTTCCGGCAAGGGGGGGGCCACGACCGAGGCGGCCAGCAGGCGCGTCAGCGGGCCAAAGCGCGCGGCAGCTTCCAACTCGCCCGCGGCAGAGGGGAACCGGAAGGCCGTGGCATGGGGCAGATCATCCTCGCCGCGCACATGGCTTCCGGCCATCCCGGCGCGGGGATGGTTCTGTAGATGGCCCAACAGCGTCTGGATACAGCCCCGATCAAGGAAGGCATCCGAGTTCACCACATGCACGAAATCCGGCGCTGCCCCGTCGGACATCCCCGCCCGCATGGCAAGGTTGTTGCCCGCCCCGAAGCCACCGTTGCGGGGCGATGTAATTAGCCGCACCCGATTGCCCGCACCCCAGCCCCGCGCGGCAATTTCCTGCGCCAAGAGCGCGGCAGAACCGTCGCCGCTGTCGTTGTCAACGATCACCAATTCGGCATGGGCCTGGGGCATATCGGCCAAAGCGGCCTCAGCCGCACGCAGGGTCATCTCTGCGGTGCGGTAGTTGAGAATAATGACCAAAAGGCGGGGTGATTGTTGCATCATTCCGCCGCCGTGGCCTGAGGCTGATCAGCGGGCTGGTCGTGGCCTGCGCCTTTGGGCAGGGCCGCCGCGATCACCTCGGCGAGTTCCTGCGCCAAGACGGTCACATTCGGCGCCAGAACCATGCTCACATGGTCGCCCGGCACTTCGATCACCTGCAAGCGCGGCGCATATTGCCGCCACTGGTTGTCCTCATAGACATATTCTTTTTCCGCGGTGACATACTGCTCGGCAGATACAGCCCAATGCCGATCGAGCGGTGGTCGGAAAAGTGTCATCGGCCCGTCCCACTGGGGCGTTTCATAGCGCTCCATCGCGCGCAGGAAGGCCGCCTGAATGCGCAGACTGTTAAAGGAAGCCCCCCCCTCGCCATCGCCGCCCGCCTCCTGAGGCCCCCGGCGGCGCGCGCGCTCCCACGCCCAGCGGTTGCGCGCCCATTCAAGCAGATAGGCCGGGCCCTTCCGCCGCAGCTCTGCCAATTTGATATGCGCCTTGTCGATCTTGCTGAGCGTCGGGCGGACGGGCAGCGGCGTGTCGAGCATCGCCAGAACGGCCACCTCTTGCCCTGCCGCCTGCAACTGCTGCGCCATCTCATAGGCCGTGATCCCGCCGCCAGAGTATCCGGCCAGCAGATAGGGCCCTTGGGGCTGCAGCGCACGGATCTCGGCGATGTAGTCGGCCGCGGCGGCCTGCACCTCTTCGTGGGGGGCAGCGTCACCGATTAACCCACGGGCCTGCACACCATATACCGCGCGTTCGCCGCTGAATGGCAAGGCAAGGTGGCGCAGGTTCAGCACATTGCCGAACATCCCCGCCACCACGAAAAGCGGCGTTGCATCCTGCGGCGATTGATTGAGCGGTACGAGGTGGTCAAAGCGCTGCTGCGGGGCCGCCGCTGCCGTATCAGCCGCCTCCGTCTGCGCCAAATCCCCGCGCTCCGCCGCGATGAGCGCTGCGCATTTGGCGATCGTGGGAGCCTCGAACAGAACGGAGATCGGGAATTCCACCTTGAACTCGCGCTTGACCGCCGCAAACAGGCGGACAGCGATCAGGGAATGGCCGCCGAGGTCAAAGAAACTATCCTCAACCCCCACCGGGCTAACGCCCAAAAGGTTCGACCAAATCTCGGCCAGTTTCTCTTCGATCCCATTGCGGGGGGCGACGAAAGAACCGTCGAGATCGGGCCGCTCAAAGCTTTGCCCTTGGGCGGAGGCATCGGTCAGCGGCGCGTCGGCTTGGGCAATCAACGTCTGCAAGGGCAGCGAGGACACCATGACCTGTGGCGCATCCAGCGCCAGCGCACGGCGCAGGGCCTCTGGCCCTTCCTGCGCGCGGATACCTTGGCGCACCAGACGGGCCAAACGCTCTTCGGCGGGGCTGAAGCTGTCGGTGCTTTGGGCATCCTCAAAGACCACTTCGCGGGCCTCGGGCGGCGGCACCTCGGCAAAGGCCCCTTCGAGCCGTTTCATCGCGAAATCGCGCACATCGACAAGGACCGTTCCCTGCGCATCGGTGATCGTCACATTGAACCGGGCCAAGCCCTCCGCCGCCGATCCTTCGGCAAGCCGGACGTGCGAGCGGACCTCGGCAGGCAGCGGCGCGTGAAGCGTGATCTCACCATAAGACAGCGGCACCCAGAGGTGGCGCGCGGCATAGCCGGGGATCAGCGCCATGGCCCAACCGGTGGCGATGTCCATCAGACCGGGGTGCATCACATAGCCATCTGTTAGATCGCCCTGCGCGGCTTCGGGCAGCCGTAGCGCGGCGAGCCCCTCACCCTGTCCCAGAGCGGTGCGTTGCAGCACATGCCAACGCGGGCCGAATTTCAGATGCGCCTCTTGAACGGCGGGCAGACGGCCCCCGGGCGCGGCTTCGGCCACGTCCTCGCAACGGGCCGCGAGGGCAGCAAGATCGAGAGGGGGGGCCGTGCGCCTCGTGGGGGTCAATCGCGCTTGGACATGCAACTGCCACGCGGGCCTGCCATTGACCACACAGGCGCTGCACAACTCGGAGGCGAAACCTGCGCCCTCGGGGGTCAGGGTGATCTTGATCTTGCGCCGCGCCCCATCGGCCAGCGGCAGGGGACGCAGAAAATAGAGGTCTTGCAGCGTGAACCCCTGCAGCCCTTGAGCCTGCGCGGCTTCGGCCAAAAGCTCAATATAGCCTGTCCCCGGCATGATCGCGCGGCCATCCAAGGTGCGGTGCTGGTCGAGCAGCCAATGTGAGGTGGCGATCTCGGTGGTGAATTCCGGTACGCCGCTGTCGCCTGACCCTGCGGTTTCAAGCAGCGCCGCATTGATCGCGCGGGCAGGCAGCGCCACGGCACCGCCCCCCGCAAGCGTGTCAGCGGCCATGCCCACATCGGCCCAAACGCCCCAGTTCACCGCGACCACGCGGGTCTTCGCGCCGCGCCGCGATTGCGCAAAGGCATTGAGCCAGGCGTTCGCCGCCACATAGTCCACCTGCCCCGCCGCGCGACTGGCGGTAGAGGTCGAGGAAAAGAGCACCATCAGGTCAAGCGCGCCATCGGGCAACAGTTGGTCCAAGACCCGCAGCCCCTGCACCTTGGGGGCCAGCACCGCGTCAATGCCCGCGTCGGATTTGGCCAAGAGCGGCGCATCGTCCAGCACCCCGGCGGCATGGATCACCCCTGTCAGCCCCCCATGGCGGGCGGTCAGATCGTCGATCACCCGGCGCATCTGCGCAAGGTTGGTGACATCCGCGCGGGCCACTTCGACCGCCCCGCCCGACTGCGCCGCCTGCGCCTCAAGTCGCAGAACGGCACGCAGGCGGCGGGCCGTGGCATCGGCGGGGCCGTGACTGGCAAGGTAGCTGTCCCATTCGTGGCGCATCGGAAGCGCAGCGCGGCTCAGCAGGATGACACGGGTGCCCGGCGTCTCAAGAATGTCTGCCGCAAGGGTCAGCCCGATGCCCCCGAAACCGCCGGTGATGAGGTAATGTCCCTCCGGCTTCCACCCCGGCAAATCGCTTGGCGGTAGGCTGGCTGCGCGGTAGCCCAATTCATAGCGGCGGCCAGCACGATGGGCGACCTGAAGGTTGGCCGGGCTGGCCAAAAGCTCTTCGATCAGGTCACCGGGATCAATCACCGGCGCAGGGTCAGCTGGCTTCGCGAACCATCTTGCCGGCGCCACGGATAATGCGACGGGCAGGTCAATCTGGCTCGCCGTTAGCCCCGGCACCTCTCGTGCCATGACGCCAACGGGGCCAGAGATCAGCGCCTTTTCGGGATATGCCAGCCCCTCTTCCGCGATCTGCGCCCCACCGGTGGTGAAGACGTTAAGGTGCAAAGGCGCGTCAATCTCGGCCTCGGCCAAGGACTGCGCGAGCCACGTCAGGCTCCAGAACCCCTGTTCGATATTGCGGTCAAACCTGCTGGAGCCGGGGCGCGGGGCGACCTGATCATCGGTCAGCCAGAAATGCGCGATCCGGTCGGGCATTTGCCCTTCGGCCTGAAGCGCCGCGATCAACTGGTCATAACCCGACCGTCCCTGTTCGGGGGCCAGCGTGAAGTGATCCATGGTGACGCGGGCAAAGGCATCCCCCGCCGCGACCTGCACCACGCGATGCCCCTTGGCCCGCAACTGCGCGGCGGCCTCGGCCCCCGGCCCCGCCGTATCGGCGAAGACAAGCCAGTTCACCGGGCCGGAGAGCGCCATATCCCCTTCGGCGTAGCGCGGTTGCCAATGCGGCAGCGCGCCCCAATCGCTGATGTCATCCAGCCGTTGCAGCGGTTGCTCTGCGGGGCGGGTCGCGGCCTCTCCCGGTTCGATGAAATAACGCGCACGTTGGAATTGATAGGTCGGCAGCACCACGCGGTTGCGCCGTGCCTCGCCCCAGATCTGCGCCCAGTCAGCTTCGACCCCCGAGGCCCAAAGCCGCCCGATCACGCTGAGGAAATAGGCATCATCCGCGATTTCTTGCTCGGGGTGGCGCAACGAAGAAATCACCTGCCCCGGCGCCACATCCGCGTTCATCTGCGCCAAGGCGGAAAGCGCCTTGCCCGGTCCGACCTCTAGGAAGACCCGCCGCGCGTCAGCGCTCAACGTGCTGATACAATCGGCGAAATTCACCGTGTTGCGCAGCTGTTCGACCCAATAGTCGGGGTCCGCCGCCATCTGCGCCGTGATCCTCTTGCCTGTACGGTTCGACAGGAAGGGCATTTGCGGCGCGCGCAGGTCAAGCGTGGCAAGGAAAGCGCGGTATCGGTCGAGGATCGGGTCCAGCATCCGCGAGTGGGCTGCGATGTCGATGGCGATGCGCTGATGGTCGAGACCGGCAGCATCCAACCGTGCTTGCAGCGCCTTTAGCGCGTCGTCCGGGCCGGAGACCGCGATCAGTTCCGGGCCGTTGACGCTGGCGATATCAAGCCCCTCGCCCAGAAGTGGCGTGATCTGATCCAGCGGAGCGGAGATGCTGATCATCCCGCCTGCGGGCACCTCATCAAAGAGCCGTCCGCGCAGCAGGACAAGGTCGATGCATTCCTCAAAGCGCATCACCCCGGCAAGGCAGGCGGCGACATTTTCGCCCATGGAATGCCCCACCATCGCCGCGGGTTTCACCCCCCAAGAGAGCCAAAGCTGCGCCAGCGCGTATTCGACGATCATGATCAGCGGCAATTGCACCGAAGGACGTTTCAGCTTGGCCTCTGCCGCTGCGCGGTCTTTGGGCTCAGGCAGCCAGATCGCGCGGATGTCATACTCAAGCTGCGGCGCGAGATGGTCGAGCCCCCGGTCCATCCATTCGGCAAAGACCGGCTCGGTTTCATAAAGGTCGCGGGCCATATCGGCATATTGCGCGCCGCCGCCGGGGAACATGAAAACGACCTCAGCCTCGGGGCCAAGGTGGTCATGGGTAAAGACACGGCGGCTGTCGCCGCCTTCCAAAAGGGCCGCGGCTTCTTCATGGGTTTCGGCGACCAAGATGCGGCGTTGGTCGAAACCCCGACGGCCCTCTTTCAGGGTGAAGGACACATCGGCCAAGGGCTGTTCGGGATGCGCGCGCAGATGCGCCGCGAGGGCGGCGCTGTTGGCGTCCAACGCCGCTTTGTTCCGGCCCGAAAGGCAGAGCACATGGAAAGGGAAATCGCTTTCCTCGGACAGCGCACGGGCGGGGGCCTCTTCAAGGATCATATGCGCATTGGTCCCGCCGACACCAAGCGCGTTGACCGCCGCACGGCGCGGTGTGGCCGCCGCAGGCCAGTCATAGAGCCGGTCGTTCACGCGGAAAGGCGAGCCTTCGAAGGGAATCGCCGGGTTCGGCGCTTCATAGCCCAGCGAGGGGGGGATTTGCTGGTGGTGCAACGCCAGCGCCGCCTTGGCCAGCCCCGCCACGCCCGCTGCGGTGTCGAGGTGGCCGATGTTGGTTTTGACCGACCCGATGCGGCAGAAATCTTCGGCCTGCGTCTCGGCCCGGTAGGCTTGGGTCAGGGCGGCGACCTCAATCGGATCGCCTAGATAGGTGCCGGTGCCGTGGCATTCGATCATGCCGATGCTCTGCGCCGCCACGCCTGCATTGTCGAGCGCGCGGGCAATGGCCGCCGTCTGCCCATCAACCGAAGGGGCCAGATAGCCCGCCTTGGCCGCGCCGTCGTTGTTGACCGCCGAGCCTTTGATGACCGCCCAAATAGGATCCCCATCCGCAATGGCATCTTCCAACCGCCGCAGCGCCACTGCCCCTGCGCCAGAGCCAAAGACGGTGCCCTGCGCGCGGTGGTCGAAGGCGTGACATTCACCATCGGGGGAGAGAATTTCGTTCTCTTTGAACTCATAGCCCCTGCCCTGCGGCAGTTCGATCGTCACCCCGCCCGCCAGCGCCATGTCGATTTCACCCGCCCGCAGCGCCTGCGCGGCATAGTGAATTGCCACCAGCGAAGTCGAACAGGCGGTTTGCAGGTTGATCGAAGGGCCTTTGAGGTCAAGCACATGGCTGACCCGGGTCGAGAGGAAATCTTTGTCGTTGCCGGTATGCCGGAGCAGGAACATGCCGACATCATCGACCAGATCGGGGTTCGAGCAGATGTTGAAATAGAAATAGCTGCCCATGCCACAGCCCGCATAGACGCCGACGGGGCCAGAGAGGCTTTCGGGCATATGCCCCGCCTGCTCCATCGCCTCCCAAGCGACCTCAAGAAATTTGCGGTGCTGCGGGTCGAGGATGGCGGCGTCTTTTGGGGAGAATCCAAAGAACTCGGCGTCGAACATGTCGTAGCCGGGCATCTCGGCGGTGACGGGCACGTAGTTTGGCCGGGCCATACGTTCGGCGCTCTCTCCGGCGGCGCGCAGCTCGGCCGCGTCGCGCCGTTTGAGCGCACTCACGCCATCGCGGAGGTTCGCCCAATAGGCGTCGACTCCTTCGGCCCCCGGCACGTTCACCGACATGCCGACAATCGCGATATCATCGCGTGCAAAAGTTTTGTCTGTGCTATTCATTGCGACACATGTCCCATCGCCCGTTCGACTACAGTGATGAGCCTTCAAGGTTCAATTTAAGCTTCGGGTGCAGCATACAACAGGAAAATTTGTCAGAAATGAGCCCAGAAAGTGCACTTGGGTCTATTCTGGACAAAATCACTTCACGGAACAGTGAGCAGATGCCAGTTCAGAAAACCGTCCGCTTTGCCTGCAACGCGGGATTTGCGTTGGCATCAAGTGCGGTCTGCCCCCTGCGCGCCGCCGCCAGCCCCTCGGCATGACCGAGGATCGCCCCGGCCGTAAGCCAAGTAAGCGGCGTCAGCGTGGCATTAAGCAACATGTCCATCATGGTAATGCCAAGGATCAAAAGCAGCGGCGCGATCCAAGGGGATAGGCCCGCATCCCCCTGTCGGTAAAGGTGTAGCCCCATCAGAAAGATCGGCAGCGCCAAAAGACCCATTTCGCCAAGGTACCCGACCCAGCCGAAAGTGCCGAAAACAATGATCCAGCGGCCGTCCGGGATCGATAGGATATTGCCGTTGGTCGCATCCCGGATCAGGTTGCGCCCCCATCCACCCCAGCCGAACCACGGCTTTTCAGCGGCCCGCGCCAGCAGCCGTTCTTCGTTCATGAACCGGTAACCAAGCGACTGCGCCCGGTCCGCGCTGATCGCCTCGGCCTGCGCGAGGATAGCATCGAGCGGCACCAGCCCGGCATTGCGCAGCATCGGATAGATCACCGCCACCGCCGCAAAAACCACCGCCAGACGGATCTGCCAGCGCGCCGGGACCAGCAGCACCATCGGCACCAAAAGCAGCGCATAGGCGATGGAGGCAAGGCTTTTGCACAGCAGCAGAACAACGCCCAAATAAGCCGCCAACAGCAGCATTTTCCAACGGTCGATCACCGGGGTCTGCCGCGCCAGCGCCACCGCCGACAACAGCGCGATACACATGAAAATCGCCAGCCACAGCGCATGCGGTAAAAACACGATAGGCCGGAAACCACCATTGCGCATCATCTGCTCAAAGGAGTGCTGAAAGAACCCGTAAATCCAGGTGTTTAGCTGCGGAGAGAAACGAATTTCAAAGAGCGAGGGCACGGAATAGATAAGCCCGCCGATCATAAAGGCCAGCAACAGCTCGCGCAGGCCCTCTTCGTCCGCAAGGAACTGCCGCGCCAGCAAGAAGGGCACCAGCATCAGCATCTGGCCGATCAGGACCGACCCGATGTCGCGGATCGACAGACCCGGCAGGGCATCCACCGGAAAGAGGATCGGCTCAAACCCGCGGATTGCCTGAAACAGGATTGGATCGCCATTGGTCAGCACCGTGGGCACAGCGGAAAAGACCAGCCCCACCACCAAGAACCCCGCCAAACGAGAGGCGGGCCAAAGCTGCAGTTTCTCCTGCGTGCCCAGCCAGATGATCAACAAAACGCTCAGGTTCGGGATCGACACTTTGTCGAGGCCCGGCACCAGCGGCAGGTTGAATTCGGCCAGCGGCGGCAGGAAAAGATAGCCCCCCAAGATCGACCAGATCAACGCCCGCTGCAGCGGCAGGTTGCGAAATAGCCCCAGACAGACGAAGGGCCAGATCAGCAGCATCAGATAGGCGACGGGATTTGGCATGATGTCCTTCGCAAAAGCCGAGCGAATGCGCGGCAGGATGGGGCGGGGCGAAAATACCATCTGGCCCCGGCCCTGTCATCCCGCTAGTTTTGCGGCAGGTTCGATCTGGCACGGGCGTGGTTGATAGATGGCATGTGAAATCAATTACATAAAGCGTTCCCCCTCCTCCCTTGCGCCTGTCGGTGGCAGCCTAAAGGCGGGGCGCGCGGTATGAAGTATGGCAAGGGCGATGCCGCGGTAGTGGTTAATGTGGCAACAAGGGCCGCATTGTTTCAAGCCCTGCGCGCGCGCTTTGCCAAGGGCCAAGGATTCGCGCTTGCCACGCTCAACCTCGACCATCTGACCAAACTGCCCCGCGATGCGGGCTTCGCCGCCGCTTATCACGCGCAGGATCTGATCGTGGCCGATGGCCGCCCCGTTGTCTGGCTGTCGCAATTGGCCAAGCAGCCGGTTGCCTTGATGCCCGGCTCTGATCTGATCATCCCGCTTTGCGAAATGGCCGCCGAGCAATCGCTGCCCATCGCGGTCTTCGGCAGTGATGAGGAAGCCCTTCACGGAGCCGCAGCGGCCCTGCGGGCCCGTGTGCCGGGGCTGGAGATTTGCCACATCGCCGCCCCGCCGATGGGCTTCGACCCCGAAAGCGCCGAGGCGGATACCGCCCTGCACAACATCGCCAACAGCGGGGCGCGGCTGTGTTTTCTGGCGCTAGGTGCGCCCAAACAAGAGATCCTCGCCGGGCGCGGGCGTGAGGTTGCGCCGGGGGTGGGGTTCGCCTCTGTCGGGGCGGGATTGGATTTTTTGGCCGGGCGGCAGCGCCGTGCGCCGAAATGGATGCGGATGCTGGCTTTGGAGTGGTTTTGGCGTGCCCTGCAGAGCCCGGCGCGGATGGTGCCGCGCTATGCGCGCTGTTTCGCGATCCTCCCGCGCCTGACGCTTGAGGCTTGGCGGACGCGCTAGGCGTCAGCGGTATTCGATGATCCGCCCATCGCGGCGCATGTGATACTTGAGCACGCCCAAGGCTTCGGGGAACTTGCCCAGCAGGGTGAAAAAGCCCCAAGCCGCCCCGCCGCGCCAGATCAACCGCAAGAGTTGCAGTGGGTAGAGCAGCATCAGCCCGACTGCGGCCCACGGCAGCAACAGCGCCAGCAGCAAAATCACCGCAGGCAAAAGCGCGCCCCAAAGTACGGCGCGCCGCGTCTCGGCCACCCAATGGCGATCGGGACCAGCGCCATGCAGCGCCGCCCCTTCGGCAAAGGCGTGACCAGCACGCAGGCTGCGCCGCCACCACTGGCTGAACCGGGTGATCTGCGCGTCATGCCATGTCATCTCGGCGTCGAGCCGCCATATCTGCCAACCCGCCCGGCGCAGCCGCTGGCACAGTTCTGGTTCTTCTCCGGCGATCATCTCTGCCCGGTAGCCACCCACGGCGCGCAGCGCCTCAAGCCGTATCAGCGCATCGCCACCACAGGCGCGCGCCTCGCCCGGCGGCGTGTCCCATTCTGCGTCGATCAGACTGTTGTAAATCGAGGTTTGGGGATGTTCCTCGCGCCGTCTGCCGCAGACCACGGCGAGTTGAGGATGCGCGCTCAGTTGGGCCTCAGCCGCCGCCAGCCAGCCGTCCCGCAGGATGCAATCGCCATCGAGGAATTGCACCAGCGTGATCCCCTCGGTCAATGCCGCCACGCCCGCATTGCGGGCTCGCGCGGCGGTGAAGGGCTGCTGCATGTCCAGTTCGACCACTTCCGCGCCCAGCCCCCGCGCCGCAGCGACGGACCCATCGGTTGAGCCGCTGTCGACATAGACAATCTGTGCCACCTGCCCCGCCAAAGCCTGCAAGGATCGCTCCAACCGGGCGCCTTCGTTGCGTCCGATGACAACGGCGCCGATGCTCATGCGGCATGCTCATCACGCCAAGCGGCGACATGGGCGCTGTAAGCGTCGGAGGGCACCAGAAAGCCCGCGCGGTACAGAAGTTCGACCCGGTTCCAGCGCCGCGCGTCCAGCGAGAAGAGCGAGACATCGGGGTTTTGCCCGATCACCGCCATGCGGCGTGCGTCTTCTCCATGCGCCAGATTGCCTGCGCCCAGCGTCTCGGCATCCCGGGCGGCGGCGTCATTGGCGAACTTGTAGTGTTTGATCACTGCCGTCATATCCGCCACGCGCAGCCCGCAGGACAGATGCGGATGCCGCGCCGGTGTGACCTCTGGCCCGTTGAAGATCAGCGGGTGTTTCGTCAGGCAACAGTTCTCGCCAAAGACCTTGCCGCGCACCCCGCCAAAGGCGAACTTCACCGCATCGTTGGAAAGATCATTGTCGGCCAGCAGCGCGGAGAACGGAATCTCGGGGCTGTGGTAGTCGGTTTTGCGCACCGCGCTGATGTCGTAATAAAGAAAGGATTGCAGCGCTTGTTTATAGGGCACCCCCGCCGCGGCAGCGAGGCTGGTTTTGGGAAACATCTCAAGCATCTGCGCCACCAAGGCGGTATAGCCCTGCCGGTCGAGATAGGCGGTCAGCCCCTTGATGCCAATCTGGCTGCGCCCTTCGAAATCGAAAATCTCGTCCATATCGACATAGAGACACCAGCGATTTCTACCGTAGGTCTGCGCGGGATACTGGCGGATCAGGTCTTCGTACCCGGCCAGCGGCAGGGTGCAGCGGTCGATCACCGTGCCTTTCTGCGCTTTGATCCGGGCGATGGTGTCATCGCGCGAGCCGTTGTCGATGAAAACGAAATGTTGCACGCCCATGGCGCGGTAATGGCGAAAGAAGGCGTCGAGGTAATAGCTGCCATCGCGCACCAAGGCGATCAGCACCACCTCACCCGGGGCCACGTCCAGTTTGCTCGGCCCATGCAGATGTTGCAAGGAGGCCGCAAAGCGCGCACGGCGGCGGGCGTCATGCAGGCGTTGGCGCAGGCGGCGGAGCAGATGCAGGGGCGATTTCATGCCGTTGTGATACGACAGGCAATCTGCGCGGTCCACTGCCGCCATGCCTTTCTGATCCGCGCGACAACGCCCCGAGCGATTAGCTGCCACCGTTTTGACCGGGCGCGACGGCGGGCCCGGCCACCGCACGCAGGGCGGGGTCAAAGAACGTGTGGCGCGCGCGGCCAGCGTGTTTCGAGGCATAGAGCGCGGCATCTGCATTGGCCAGAACCACCTCGCGCGGTTGCCGGTCGCCGCGCTGGATCCAGACCGTGCCGATGCTGGCGGAAACCTTGCAGACCTCGCCCTTGTAGCGGATTGGCTCTTCAAGCCGGTCGATGATCCGCTGGCCGATCCGCCGCAATATGCCCTCGCCCCGGACATCGGGCAGAACCACGGTGAACTCATCCCCGCCCAACCGCACCACCATGTCAGAGCTTCGGGTTTCTTGTTGCATAATCCGGGCGACGACTTGCAGCACATGATCGCCCGCGGCATGGCCCAGACTGTCATTCACCGCCTTGAAGTAATCGAGATCGACATGCATCACCGCGAACCCCTCTCCGGCAGTGATCAACCGCTCCAGCACCGCGTTCAGCGCGCGGCGGTTTTTTAGCCCGGTCAGCGTATCGGTAAAGGCCTGTTCTTCTGCCGTGATCCGCGCCTCTTGCAGGCGCAGGTTCAGGCGACGGGAGGCCTCCATCGCGGCGGATTTCGCCTCCATCAGATAGAGCATCTCGATCGCCAGATCGGTGGCGGCGAAATCCGCATTGGTCAATGCATAGTCCTGCACCCCGTCGAAAATCGAAATCCCGAAAGAGAGGTTCACGATCAGCCGCCGATCCCCCAAGGGAACCAGCAGCCCCTTCAGCTCGGTCCGGGGGGAATCGCGAAAGGCGAGGTGCAGCTTTACCCCCGTGGCCCGGTGCAGGTCTTTCATCCCGTCAATCCCGCGGGGCCGCTTAACGGTGACGGTTTCCAGAAAATGCCGCCCCGCCAGCGGGGACTGCGGGCGCAGCTTTTGGATCGTCGGCCCGGCGTGGCGGATCTCGCCATTGGCGGACAACAGCAGATGCATCGGACATAGCTTGTCCAGAACCGCCGGATCATGGCACCCTACGCTCATGCCCGCGCCCCAAGCTCAAACCGGCGCCCTTCCGAGAATTCGGCTTCGACCAGAATGATCTTCAGCACCTCGATGCCATCCGATCGCCCGCAGTGCTCCAGCAGCACCAGCGCGCCATAGTCATCGGCCATGGCCCGCAAGACCCCCATCATAAGGGAGCCATAGCCAACGAGCGGGGCTTCGCAGATCAAGGAATACTGGCCATCGGGGTCTTCGCGCAGTTCGACCCAAGGCAGATGCAGTTCGGATAGGGCAAGGCGCGTCCGGTCCGGCAAATCGTCGAGCGATTGCAAAAAGTCACTGAAGCTCACCCCGCCAAAGCGCAGCAAACGCCGCACGGCCTCATAGCCCGGTTGCGCCACAAGGAAGGTGCCGACGTCTTCCATCACCTCGGCCCGGGGCCGGTCCAGCACGCCGCAGACCGCCTCAAGGACAGCCGGAGTGATGTGATCCGAATAGGTCAGCATCGCCTCGAATTCGGTAAAGTCCAACCCGGCCCGAGAGGCCACCTCGGCCCAAAGTCTCTGCCCGTAGTTGGCACAAAAGTAGTTCTGAATGCTGCGGTTGATAAGCCCGTGCATGACTGCCTCATTCCCATTTTTCCCGAGAGCAGATTGCCGTTGCAGTGGTTAAGATTGGCCTGATGAATACAGTTGTCAGGAAATTGCGTTGCCCACCGGCCGCCCAAAGACCGGAACCGCACCCGGAACCGCCGCCACATTCCGCGCGTTCGGTATTGGAGAGAGGAGGCGCCCCGCCTCTCCCCCATCCAGTGAGGAGCGTATCCATGAGCGATGATCCCAAACACCCGAAGGACGATGACAAGACACCGCCCAAGAAGCCTCAAAAAGACCTGCACCGCCCTGAGGCCACATTGGACGAAGCCCCCGCAGGAAGCCCCAACGCCGAAGAACGCTCGCGGCTATCGGACTGAGGGTCTGGGTCTGACCTTGGTGTCAGACCTCAAGTAAAAAAGGGTGTCGCAATATGAGCAATCACGTCACAGCCCCCCGGCAGCATAGCGCGCCGGGGTTTATGGTTTGTCTGGGCTGGGTCGCCATCCTTGGCTGTGTGATATTCGCCGTCTCGATCCTGATCGCGGATTTTGTGGTGCCGAATCATGACTGGATCGCCGACACGATCAGCGATCTGGGTGCGGGGCGGTATGAATTCATCGTCGACATCGGCATCTATGCCTTCTCCACCGCGCTGATTGCCTGTGCCTTGCTTTGTGCCCATGTGCATTTCGGCGATCGGTGGTGGAGCATCGCCACCATTGGCCTCGCCCTTCTGGGGCTCATTGTCTTTCTGGTCGGCGCAAGAAACGAATACGGGGACCGCGATTCCGATGGCGTGGTGATCCATGTCTATCTGGTCTACGCGCTTGGGCTGATTATGCTCGCCGTGCCTTGGCTGCTGTCGAAAGGTTTCGCTGATATCTCTGCGTTCCTTGCCAAGGCGCTCAAGGTCATCTCGCTTCTGTGGCTGGTCTCCGCCCCGCCGTTCTTCTTCCTGCCCACCGGGATCGACGGCATCTATGAGCGCTATCTGGGGCTGATTGCCATGGCGATGGTGGTGCTTTTGGGGCGGTTCTTTATCCAGCGGGGCAAGGCATTGAACGGGGGGCACGGGTGATGTTTTTCGACCACATTCCGCTTGATATCCTCGCCCGGGCGCTCTTTCTTTCTGCCATTGCGCTGACTTGGGTGATCTTTGTGGTCCGCGTGATCGGGCTGCGCACTTTTTCAAAGATGACCGCCTTTGACTTCGTCGCCACGGTCGCCACAGGCTCGCTGCTTGCCGGGGCCTGTCAAGCCACCACTTGGCCAGAGTTTGCGCAGCCGACCTTAGCCATTTCCGCCCTGCTTGGTGCGCAATTCGTCATCGCACGGATACGGCAAGCCTCTGACCAATTCGAAAAAGTCGTGCAGAACGAGCCTGTGATCCTGATGCGGGACGGTGAAATTTTCGACGCCGCCCTAAGCGAAACCCGCGTCGCGCGCGCCGACCTGATTGCCAAGCTGCGGGAGGCCAATGCGCTGCGCTTTTCGGAGGTGCGTGCCGTTGTGTTGGAGACGACGGGCGATATCTCGGTCCTGCATGGGGATACCCTCGAAGAGGGAATTCTTGAAGGCGCGCGGGTGATCAAGGATTAAGCCAGCCTTAGATCAACCGCCCCGGCAAATGGCCGATATCCGGCAGGACCAGATCGGCGTGCGGGGCGAGATCTTCTGCTGTGGCCGGTCCGGTCAACACCGCGATCCGCCCCATGCCCGCCACGCGCGCGGCTTCTAGATCATGAATGCTGTCGCCGACCATCGCGATGGAGGAGGCCGGCAGGCCCACATGCGTCGCAAAGGCGTGCAACTGCCCCGGTGATGGCTTGCCCCCATGCCCACTGTCGAACCCTGCGATAAAGTCGAACATATCAACCACCCCCGCCGCCAGCAGGTGCGCCCGCGCGGGGTGTTCCGCATCATTGGTCGCCACGCCGAGGCGCAGCCCCCGATCGCGGAGCCCTTGCAAAAACGGTCTGAGCGGCACCGCCTCGCGCTGCGGCGCGCGGGCCGCCTCGGCATTGATTAATTCTAGAAGGTCCGAAGGCGGCCGTTCAGGGAAATGCGGGGCCAAGGCATCGACCACCTGCTGCGGCGTGCCAGCGATGGCGATACTGTCTGGGGCAAAGCGGCGGGTGGCAAGGTCAAATCCAATGTCTGCCCCGACCCGCGCGGCCAATTCACGCCCCCCATCACAGACCCGCAGCAAGAAGGCTTCGGCCCAAGGTTCCCAAGTCGCGGCAAAGTCAAAAAGGGTGCCGTCCTTGTCAAAGAGCAGACCCTTAACGTTTCTTAAGTCCAATGCACCTGCTCCCCACCGGGCAGCGCCGCGCGGGCTTGCATGATCCGTTCATAGGGTATCGCCAGATGGTCGCAAAACCCGATGACCCAGGCGTCGTCCATCATCAGAAAATCCAGCACAGCGCCTAGGAAAATAGGGTCGCTGGCCTGTTTTGTGAGGTCCGCCTCGGACGCGCCCGTGCTGCCCAGAAACACCGGCAACAGATCATCATTCGCCGCGAGCCAGCCCAGCGCCTGAAGCGCCAAAGTTTCGGCGGAGTCTTGGGTATAGGACATTGAAAACCGTCTTTTGCTAAAGGTTGGAAACCCTTTGTTAACCATTAAGGGGCAAAGACAGTCTCATCAAACTGATTTGTACGGTGAAGGAGCTGTCGTGCAAGGGACCATCCTTATTGCAGATGCGATTGCAACCAATCGGATCGCCCTCAAGGTCAAGCTCTGTGCGGCATACTATCACGTCGTGCAGGCAGAGAATATGGAAGAGGCTTTGACCTGCGTGCGGGACAACCCGCCGGATCTGGTGATCTGTGCCCTGACCCTTCCGGGTGGCGGGGCGGCGGACCTATGCCGCGCGCTCAAAGCCTCTGGCGATAGCGCGCAGCTTCCGGTGCTGGCCATCGGCAACGGCGATCAAGCGGTGGATAGATTTGCCGCGCTCGAAGCGGGGGCGAACGACGTGTTGCTCAAACCGCTTGATTGCACGCTGTTGCTGGGCCGGGCGCGCAGCCTCATTCGCGCCCGTAATGCGGCAGACGAATGGGAAATGCGCGATGATACGTCACGCGCGCTCGGGTTGGCGGAACCCGCGGCTGAATTTACGGCGGAATTCACAGCCCGCAGCCACTGTGTGATCATCCATTCCGACAGCGCGATGAGCGTGAATTGGGCCAAACACCTCCGCCCCCAACTGCGCGCGCGCCTCACCCTCGCCAACCCGGAGGAGGCCATTCGCGCCGCCGCCGCAAATGGGCCGCCAGACGCCTTTGTACTGGTCCTGCCTCAAGCTCCCGTGCCTGCCACGGCGGCTCTGCGCCTGATCTCGACCCTGCGCGCCAACGCGCAGACCCGCCACACCGGGCTGCTGGTGGTGCAACTGGCCCCCGATGCAGCACTTGCCGCCACTGCCCTTGATCTGGGGGCGGACGATCTGATGACCGAAGGCTTCAACCCCGCGGAAATGGCCCTGCGTCTTCATGCGATCTTGCGGCGCAAACGGATGACGGACCAACTTCGCGATACGGTACGCACAGGGCTGAAGGCTGCCGTTTTCGACCCTCTGACGGGGCTGCACAATCGCCGCTATGCCCTGCCCCATCTGGATCACATCGCGGAACATGCCCTTGAAACCGCCCGCCCTTTTTCGGTGATGGTCGCCGATCTGGATCATTTCAAAGGCATCAATGACCGCTATGGCCATGCCGCGGGGGATTCGGTGCTGGTGCAAACGGCGGAACGTCTGCGCAACAATCTGCGCGGCATGGACCTTGTCGCGCGGATTGGCGGGGAGGAATTCCTTATCGTCATGCCGGGGACCAACCTTGCGGATGCCGAAAAAACGGCGGCGGCGATCTGTGCCGATATCGGCAATCGCGGCTTCGTCGTTCCCGGCACTCCCCTACCGATACATGTGACCATCAGCATCGGTCTCTCCGTCGGCCCGATGGAGGAAGAGGGCCGCCCGCTATCCTCGGAAGCGTTGATGGCTCAGGCAGATCAGGCCCTCTACGCGGCGAAAACCCACGGTCGAAACCGGGTGAACCTGAGCCGCCCCGCGGCTTGAACCTGAGGCCCAGAACGAAACCGGGACCAAAGGCGCCGGACGCCCTTCTGTCGGGCAAGTGTCAGTCGCATTCGCGGCGCCGGTTGCGTTTAGGACAAGACGAAAGTCCTTTTGGGGGTGTTAGGTTCGCATAGACCACTGTCCACCGCCGGGTCTTCGTAAGCAGGCAATCGCAATCAACGTCCCCTGCGACGACGGTCATTTTGTCAGCCTTTCCACCCGCATCCTGCCTCTGCCTCTGCCTCTGCCTCTGCCTCTGCCTCTGCCTCTGCCTCTGCCTCTGCCTCTGCCTCTGCCTCTGCCTCTGCCTCTGCCTCTGCCTCTGCCTCTGCCTCTGCCTCTGCCTCTGCCTCTGCCTCTGCCTCTGCCTCTGCGAAAAGGACGCGATACAAATCAGCCAGCCTCAACCAAAGATTGCATTAAACACAAACCTTCCTTAGCGTAACGCAATGCAACAGGATCGGCCCCTTATCGGAATAGCCCTGATGATGGGCTTCTGCATCGTAGCGCCCGTGGGCGATGCGGTGGCCAAGCTACTGGGCGCTTCGGTCCCGTTGGGCCAGGTGGTGCTGCTCCGCTTCGCCCTTCAAGCTCTGATCCTCATCCCCATCGTGTGGTACTCTGGCCGCGTCTGGCGCATGCGCGGGCGGGTGTTTCGGCTGACCCTTCTGCGCACCCTGCTGCATATGGCGGGCATTGCCGCCATGTTCACCGCGTTGAAATACCTGCCCCTCGCCGATGCCGTTGCCATTGCTTTCGTCATGCCATTTTTCATGTTGCTGCTCGGCAAACTCATCTTAAAGGAAGAGGTCGGCCCAAGACGTTTGGGCGCGAGCGTCGTTGGGTTTCTCGGCACGCTTCTCATCGTGCAGCCGAGTTTCGTGAACGTCGGCTGGCCCGCACTGCTGCCGATCGTCGTGGCGGTCGTCTTTTCATTCTTTATGCTGGTCACCCGCCAGATCGCCAAGGAGACGGACCCGATCAGCCTGCAAGCCGTGAGCGGGGTGATGGCTGTCGTGATGATCCTGCCGTTGCTGGCGCTCGGCGCCATCACGGAATTCGCGCCTTTACAGATCATACAACCCGATGTCTTCGACTGGACCCTGCTGCTCGGCATCGGGGTTCTTGGCACGATCGCGCATCTGCTGATGACATGGTCCTTGCGCTTTGCCCCATCGGCCACATTGGCGCCGATGCAATATCTTGAAATCCCCTTCGCCACGCTGCTTGGTTTGCTCATCTTCTCCGACCTGCCCAATCCACTCGCAGGTTTGGGCATCCTGATCAGCGTTAGCGCGGGTCTCTACGTGATCATGCGCGAGCGGGCCACTGCGCGTGATCTGGCCGCAGCAGTTGCGCCGCCAGTGGCGCCATAAGGCGACGCGGTAGGATCAGCAACATATCGGGGCCGTCCATCTCAAGCGCGACGGGCCCCAAAGCGCGGTTCGACGTGCCAACCCGGCCACCGGGCGCAAACTGAAGCCCGTCAATCGGCCATTCCAATCCACGGCTGCGCCCCGTCACCGGTGCCAATGGCATGAGAGAGACCACATCCCCCGCCTTCGTCGGTAGGGTGATGCGCGGCGGCGCGAGCAGCACGATCTCATGCGCGCCCAACAAGATACAGGGCCGATCCGGATAGGCGGCGAGCGTATTGAAAGCCGCAAGCTGATGGTCCAGCCGCGCCCCGGTAAAACCAACCCCCAGCACCAGCGGCGCGTCGATCCGGGTCAGCGCCTTGTCGAAATCCGTGCTCTCTTGCTCGGCGATCCGGTGACACCGCTCTGATGGGATCCGCGCCAACACCTCTGCCGGGGCGGAATCGAAATCGCCAATGACCGCCGCCAGGTCCACCCCCGCCGCCAGAGCCAGCGCGGCGCCACTGTCGGCCGCAACGCAGGTGGGTGCCAGCGCCAGTGCCGCGCCGATGTCTCCTTCAAAGACCTCTCCGCCGCCGAGCAGCGTGACTGGTTTGTGGTCCCGCACGATATGGTCTGAAGTGGTCAATTAGTGCCCCTTTTGGAAATCTGCCTTAATCTTGCCTTGAAATCATACGTTGAATGGCACAGATTCGAGCCGCTTTGGTCTTGGACATCGTGGTAAACGATACCTGCAACACCGCAGAGGACGAGCATCCGATGATGAACAGCAACAAAATCTTGACGGTCTCCTATGGCACTTTTTCGTGCACGCTGGAAGGCTTCGACGATTCCTTCGGCACCATGAAGGCCATTGCCGAGTATTTCCGCGATCTGGCCTCGGATGACCGTTACTTCGGTGCCGAGCCACCACAACCGGATGCTGAGATGCTCACCCGGATCGCGCAGCGCGAAGTCTCCCGCCGGGTGCAAGCCCGTGAGCAGGAAGGCAAGATCGTGCTGAGTGCGCTGGAGAACCAAAGCGCCGAGGCTCCGGCCCAAGCGCCCCCGGCACAGACAACACCTGCCGCAGCCGCTCCGGCTCAGGCCGAAGCCGCAGCGCCGCAAGCGCCCGCCGCGGCAGAGCCTGCGCCCGTCCAAGAAGAAGCGCCAGCCCCCCTTAAGGCTGAGATCGCCGACACCGCCGCCGTGGAAGCCCCAGCAGCAGCCGAACCTCAGATCGCTGAAGCCGTCGAAAAGGCGGAGCCCGCCCCTGCCGCCGAGCCTGCACCGGCAGCCGAAGCAGAGGAAGAAGACACCAGCGACGCCGAGGCGTTCTTTGCCGCCAGCCCGCAGCCGCAGTCCCACTACGAGGATGAAGCGCAGGCCGCCAGCGTCGAAGAGACCCCCGCCGCAAGCGCCGCCCCCGCCGACAGCATCGCCGCCAAATTGCAGCGCATCCGCGCCGTGGTCGCCCAGCAGGACGAGGATGAGGCCGCAAGCTACGACGAGGAAGAAGCAGCCGCGCCCCAAGTGGCCCGTGCCACCGCCGAAACGCAGGTCGAATCCGAAGAGAGCCAAGCCGCCATCGACGCCGCACGTCGCGACATCGAAGATGCGCTGGACGCCGATGAAGCCACAGAGATGGCGCAAGACGAAGCGGAAGAGGACGACGACGATCTCGCTGACATCCTCAACCGTCTTGAGGCCGAAGAAGAAGACGAAGCTGACGTCGCCGAGACGGACGAAAGCCTGTTCGACGAAGAGGACGAAGAGGAACCTAAAGCCGCACCGAAATCGGAAGCCGCACCGGAGATCGACGCCGCCGACCTGCCCCGCAAAGGGCGCGTGATTAAGGTCAAACGCGCGGATCTCGAAGCCGCCGTGGACCGGGGTGATCTGGAAGAAGTCTCCGACCCGGCACCGCAAGAGGCACCCGCGGCAAAAGCCGAGGAACCGCGCAGCTCTTCGCTGTCGCCCGAAGACGAAGACGAACTGGCCCGCGAACTGGCCGCGTTGGAGGCCGAACTTGGCGCGTCCACCCCGGCGGAGGCCGAGGAAACGCCCGCCCCCGCGGTCGAGATGACCGAGCCGGAAGCCGCGCCTGTTGAAGACGAACCCGCAGGCGAAGAGCCCGAAGAGGTTAAAGCCGCAGAGCAGGAACCAGCAGAGGTTGAAGCCGCAGCGGAACCGATCGAAGAGCACGCCGAGCCTGCGCAAGCGGCCCGTCACAGCCTGCCCACCATCGATGATGAGACCGGCCCCGACATGTCGCGTCTGATGGCGGAAACCGACAGCAAGATGGACGAGGCCGAAAGCACCACGCGCCGCGATGCCTTTGCCCATCTGCGCGCCGCCGTCGCCGCAAAGAAAGCCGATGAGGCGATGGGTGGCCGCGCCACCACCGCGACCTCGGATGACGCCTACCGCGAAGACTTGGCCGATGTGGTCCGTCCGCGCCGCCCCGTGAGCCGTTCAGCCCGGACCGAGCGGCCCAAGGCCGACGCCCGCTCCGCGCCGCTGAAACTGGTGGCCGAGCAGCGCATCGATGTCGACAAGCTGCGCAGCGCTGGTCCTGTGCGTCCGCGCCGGGTGGCGGCCGTGGTCGAGCCGGTCAAAACCAACCCCGATGCCGAAAGCTTTGCCGATTTCGCCGCTGACATGGGCGCCACCAAACTGCCCGAACTTCTTGAAGCGGCAGCGTCTTACATGTCCTTTGTCGAGGGGCGCGACCAATTCTCCCGCCCGCAGCTAATGGGCAAGGTCCGCTCAATCGGCCTGCCGGACTTCACCCGCGAAGACGGGCTGCGCTCCTTCGGTCAACTGCTGCGCGCAGGCAAGATCGAGAAGATCAAAGGCGGGCGGTTCACCGTCTCCGATGAGATTGGCTACCGCCCCGATCACCGCGCCGTGGGTTAAACCCCCGACGACAATGCGGATACGAAAAAGCGCCCCGCGGGGCGCTTTTTTGTTGCGTGTTACTGGTCGTCGTCCGCGTCCGGGTCCGCCTGTCCGATGCCTTTAAAGACAAATTTGAACGGCAGCGCCCAGACGATGCCAAGGGCAACATAGATGCCAAGCTCAAGCAGCACTGGCGGGCGGTCGAATTGGGCCACTGTCCAGACCGCCACCGCGATATAGCTCGGCAGCCCGATCAGCAGGATCACCAGCGCCCAGCGGCGACGCGCTTTGTAGCTCAGCGCCATCAGATCAGTCCGCGAAAGGGTCGGTCACCAGAATGGTGTCCTCCCGCTCTGGCGAGGTGGAGACGAGTGCGACGGGGCATTGGATCAACTCTTCGACCCGGCGCACATATTTGATCGCATTGGCGGGCAGGTCGGCCCAGCTGCGCGCGCCTTCGGTCGATTCGGACCAACCGGGCAGTTCTTCGTAGACGGGTACGCAACGCGCCTGCTGTTCGGCGGCGGTCGGCAGATAGTCGAGCCGCTCACCATCCAGATCATAGCCGACGCAGACCTTCAGCGTCTCGAACCCATCAAGCACGTCAAGCTTGGTCAGGCAGATGCCGGTGATGCCCGAGGTGGCGCAGGTCTGGCGCAGCAGGGCCGCGTCGAACCAGCCGCAGCGCCGCTTGCGCCCGGTGGTGGTCCCGAACTCATGGCCCCGCTCACCCAAACGCTGGCCGTCGGCGTCTTCCAACTCGGTCGGGAACGGGCCTTCGCCGACGCGGGTGGTATAGGCTTTGACGATGCCCAGCACATAGTCGATGGCGGTGGGGCCAAGGCCAACGCCAGTTGCCGCCTGCCCCGCGATCACGTTCGACGAGGTGACAAAGGGATAGGTGCCAAAGTCGATGTCTAGAAGCGCGCCCTGTGCGCCCTCAAAAAGGATGCGTTTGCCCGCTTTGCGTTTCTCGGCCAGCACTTTCCAAACAGGTGCGGCGAAAGGCAGAATTTTCGGAGCGATTTCTTGCAGTTGTGCAATCAGCGCATCACGGTCGATGGCTTCAACGCCCAAGCCCTTGCGCAGCGGATCGTGGTGCTGCAGCGCCCGGTCAACCCGGGCTTCCAATGTCGCGGGGTCCGCCAGATCGGCCACGCGGATGGCGCGGCGGCCCACTTTGTCCTCGTAGCACGGCCCGATGCCGCGGCCAGTGGTGCCAATCTTGGTGCCCTTGCTGGCCGCTTCTTCGCGGGCGCGGTCAAGTTCGCCGTGGAACGGCAGGATCAGCGGCGTGTTTTCCGCGATCATCAGGTTCTCGGGGTTGATCTCAACACCCTGCCCTTCGATCGTTTCGATCTCTTTCAGCAGGTGCCACGGGTCCAGCACCACGCCGTTGCCGATGACAGACAGCTTGCCACCGCGCACCACGCCCGAAGGCAGCGCGTGCAGCTTGTAGACCTTGCCGTCAATGACCAGAGTGTGGCCCGCGTTATGCCCGCCTTGAAAGCGCGCGATCACATCGGCGCGTTCGCTGAGCCAGTCAACGATCTTGCCTTTTCCCTCGTCACCCCATTGGGCGCCGACAACGACGACATTGGCCATGATATATTCCTTTGCGATGTCCCGCGCCCGTATAGCGACAGTGGCAGGCGTGTGAAACTCGAAAAACGCGCTGAGCGCCAGCGAGGGGGTTTAGACGTTTCCTGCCGCGCTCAAATGCACCGGATCGCCATGCGGGGTGCTGAGATAGGCGGCCTCCCACCCGTCGCGCAGGCTGCGCAGATCACCAGGGCGGGCATGGCCTGCGTCGATCAGCAGGGTTTCGAGGGTTTCCAGCCAAGCGTTGAAGTAGTCCTCTCCGCCGTTCAACTCTCGCCTCAGCCCATGCCGTGCCAAAGTCGCGCCAAAGCGGTCGGCCCAAAAGGGCCAATCAAAAAGACCACTCTCGTTCAGATGCACCGTCAGCGCGAAGAGCTGCGCGTGCCATGGCGCCTCAAAGACGGGTTCCGGGGCGCTCATGGGGCCTCCAGATAGCTTTGCCACAGGTCGAGCACGACCTCATCGCGGGGGTGTTCGGGATGCGCCCATAGCTCAGAGGCCGGAAAAGCTACGGCATAAAGCGGCTCAGGGGCTTCGCCCAGATCATGGGCGTTGCTGTCGGGCAAGACATGCGTGCCATGCAGCCGCAGCACCCGGCCCTTCGCGCCCGCGGCATAGGCGGGCAGCCGGGTGTGGCCGCCCGGAAGAATTGTGTTTTCAGGCTGCTTGCGGGTGACGACCGCATCGCCGGGCGCAAAGATCGCCGCGATGTCCGAAGGGCGCTCCGCCGGGCCGCCACGGGCCAGCACCCCGGCCACCTGCGGCGCTTTCATCGCCTTTTCCGCCAGCGGGCTGGGCGCAGGATCGGCCTTGCCCGCCAGTTCCTCACGGCTGACCACCCCGCGGGCGACCAACATATCGGCTACCCCGGCGAGCCACTTTTCATAATAGCTGAACCGCATGTAATCGGTGGGGGCGAGACATTCACGGGCATGGCGCGACACGTCGATGTTCCATTTACCCAAGGTGCCGGTGGCCAAGGTCAGCGCCAGCGCGCGGCGGTGCCACTCGGCATGAAAGATCACGTCTTCGGCCTCGGGCGTCACCGGGCCATCGCCGAAGCGCCCGCCCATATCATGCACGCGGGTCATGGCGCTTTGGCCAATCCGGTGCCGATCATACTGTCGCGGGTGACAAGGTCGGCCAGCGCCGCGACATCCATGCCCTCGCTTCCCGCAGGGCGCTGCGGGATCACCAGATAGCGCACCTCGGCTGTTGAGTCCCAGACCCGAACGGCGGTGTCTGCGGGCAGGTCTACCCCGAATTCCGCCAACACCTTGCGCGGTTCGCGCACCACGCGGGCGCGGTAGGCGTCGGATTTATACCAACCCGGCGGAATGCCCAGAAGCGGCCAAGGGTAGCAAGAGCACAGCGTGCAGACGACGATGTTATGCACCTCATCCGTATTCTCGACCGCGACCATATGCTCGCCCTGCCGCCCGAAGAAACCCATCTCGGCCACCACGGCGGTTGCATCCTTGAGCAGCGCCGCGCGAAAATCAGGATCGCTCCACGCGCGGGCGACGACCTCGGCCCCGTTGCGCGGGCCGATGCGGTTTTCATAGGTGTCGATGATCTCATCCAATGCGGCGGGGTCAATCAGCCCCTTGGCCGTCAACAGCGTTTCCAGCGCCTTGACCCTGAGCGCAGGCTCGGGCGGCAGCAGGGCATGGGGGTGGTCGTGGTCTGGATGATCATGAGGCATGGCGGCAGACTGCCCCAGAGGGGATCGGCTGTCCATCGCCGATCAAGGCCAATTCCTTCATTTCTCTGCAAAGAAAATGGGCGAATTTGCCCGCATTTCATGCTATAGTATTCCTACGAAGCGAGTCTGCACCACCTTAATTCCAGGATAACCCTCTTACATATTGTGGTTGAGTACTGCTTCAAAAGACCGTCGCCCCCATGCGGCGGTCTTTGCTCGTGCCTTTCATCCGTCTGGTGCCCCCTCCCCGCTTTTCACCCCGGTCCGATCGCTGCTCGGCGGCAATCCACCCTTGCCCCCATGGGCAAAGACGAATAGATACCCGCCAACCAAAACCGAAAGCTGTCGTACCCATGGAAAATGTCGTTCTGATCATTCACCTGATTCTGGCCCTCGGCCTGATCGCCGTGGTACTGCTGCAACGGTCTGAGGGCGGTGGCCTTGGCATGGGTGGTGGCGGCGGCGGTGCCGTTTCGGGCCGCTCTGCCGCGACGGCACTGGGCAAGGTGACATGGATCCTTGCCGCTGGTTTCATCGCCACCTCGATCACGCTGACCATCATCGCGGCGGAAAAATCCGCAGGCTCGTCGGTCATCGACCGGCTGAGCGCGACACCGCCCGCCCAGAACCAAGATGGCAGCCCTGCCCTGCCTGCGGGCGACGATCTGCTGCCGCCTTCCGCGGATGGCAACTCACCGCTGGTCCCTGCGGCCGATTAAGCTAACGAACACAAAACCTTGAGGCACGGCCTTGTTCCGCAACTGCATGTTGCGGCAGGCCTTGCCTCACACGCACGAATCCTGTAAGGCTTAAATCCCGTGGTGCTGCGGTTTTCCGCAGCGCGTTTGGCTGGTTTTTGCCTGCAACAAACTTTGATTTCACGGGGGTCTCCGATCACATGGCACGCTATATCTTCATCACAGGCGGTGTGGTCTCGTCGCTGGGCAAGGGTCTGGCCTCGGCGGCCTTGGGCGCCTTGCTTCAGGCACGCGGTTTTTCGGTTCGTCTGCGCAAGCTGGACCCCTACCTGAACGTCGATCCCGGCACGATGTCGCCATTTGAGCATGGCGAAGTCTTCGTCACCGATGATGGCGCGGAAACCGATCTTGATCTTGGGCACTACGAGCGCTTCACCGGCGTGGCCGCGCGCAAGACCGACAGCATCAGTTCGGGCCGGGTCTATTCCACCGTGCTTGAGAAAGAACGCCGCGGCGACTATCTGGGAAAGACCATTCAGGTTATCCCCCACGTCACCAATGAAATCAAAGACTTCATCGATATCGGCGATGATGAGGTCGATTTCATGCTCTGCGAAATCGGCGGCACCGTGGGCGATATCGAAGGACTGCCCTTTTTCGAGGCGATCCGTCAGTTCAGCCAAGACAAGCCGCGCGGGCAGTGTATTTTCATGCACCTCACGCTGCTGCCCTACGTCAAAGCCAGCGGCGAATTGAAGACCAAGCCGACGCAGCACTCGGTCAAAGAGCTGCGCTCCATCGGCATCGCGCCCGACATTCTGGTTTGCCGGTCCGAGGGCCCGATCCCCGCCAAGGAACGCGAGAAGCTGGCGCTCTTCTGCAACGTGCGCCCGGATTCGGTGATCGCCGCGCAGGACCTCAAATCAATCTACGAAGCGCCCTTGGCCTATCACCGCGAGGGGCTGGATCAGGCGGTTCTGGATGCCTTCCAGATCACCCCTGCCCCCAAGCCGAACCTGCGCCGTTGGGAAGACGTGGCCGACCGTATTTACAACCCCGAAGGCGAAGTCAAAGTCGCCATCGTCGGCAAATACACCCAGCTTGAAGACGCCTATAAATCCATCGCCGAGGCACTGACCCATGGCGGCATGGCCAACCGGGTCAAGGTTAACGTGGAATGGGTCGACGCAGAGATTTTCGACAGCGAAGATCCCGCGCCGCATCTTGAAGGTTTCCACGCGATCCTCGTCCCCGGCGGCTTTGGCGAGCGTGGCACCGAAGGCAAGATCAAGGCCGCGCAATATGCCCGCGAGCATAAGGTGCCCTACCTCGGTATTTGCCTTGGCATGCAGATGGCGGTGATCGAAGCCGCGCGAAACGTGGCCGGGCTGAAATCTGCGGGGTCGGAAGAGTTTGACCATGAGGCAGGCAAAAAGCGTTTCGAGCCGGTGGTTTACCACCTGAAAGAATGGGTGCAGGGCAACCACAAGGTGGCGCGGAAGGTCGATGATGACAAAGGCGGCACCATGCGTCTGGGTGCCTATGACGCGACGCTGGCCGAAGGCTCGCGCGTGGCCGAAGCCTATGGCACCACCACGATCGACGAACGCCACCGTCACCGTTATGAGGTCGACATCGCCTATAAGGAACAGCTTGAGAAGGCTGGGCTGAAATTCTCGGGCATGTCGCCGGATGGCAAGCTGCCAGAGATCGTGGAATGGTCGGATCACCCGTGGTTCATCGGCGTGCAGTTCCACCCTGAGCTGAAGTCAAAGCCGTTTGATCCGCATCCCCTTTTCAAGGATTTCGTGCGCGCCGCGAAGGATGTGTCGCGGTTGGTATAAGATCGAAGGCCCGAGCGTTAAACGCCGGGCCTTTTTTCTGTCTGGCAGCCATCAAAGGGCCCGAAAACAAGCCGCAGGTGCTGGGCCATCGCCTGCCCGCCCGCCGCGCCGTAGGCGTGCCATCGTTCGTTCGTCGCACCTGCGGTGCGACGGGCCAGGCGATGGCCCTCTCCGCTCTTTCGCGTTGCACCCGCCAACCACTCCGCTACAGCTAGGCCATGCTGAGCTATCAACACATCTACCACGCCGGAAACCTTGCAGACGTGCAGAAACACGCGCTTTTGGCGTGGATGCTGTCGTATCTCACCCGCAAGGACAAACCGCTCACCTATCTGGAAACCCACGCAGGCCGGGCGCTCTATGACCTGTCGGACGCGGCGGCAGAAAAGACCGGCGAGGCGCGGCAGGGCATCGACAAGGTGGCCGATTGGTTCGCCCCCGATCACCCCTATTCCCAAGTCTTGCAAGACCTGCGCGAGACCCACGGCCCCCGCGCCTACCCCGGCTCTCCTCTGCTGGCTGCGAAACTGCTGCGCCCCGATGACCGCATACATCTGGCCGAGTTGCACCCCCAAGAGCACAGCGCCCTTGATCTGGCGATGTCGCCCTACCCGGTGAAATGCCACCTCAGCGACGGGTTCGAGATGGCCTTTGCCCTCACCCCACCGACGCCGCGCCGGGGGATGATGCTGATTGATCCTAGCTATGAGATCAAGACGGATTACGAGACCATCCCGCGCCAGATCGCCAAGCTGCATCGCGCATGGAATGTTGGGATCATCGCCCTGTGGTATCCGATCCTGACCAACCGCGCGCATATACCCATGCTCGACACGCTCACCGCCAACCACCCCGATGCGCTGCGCCACGAAGTGCGCTTCCCGCCTGCGCGCCCCGGTCATGGCATGGTCGGCTCGGGCATGTTCGTGATCAATCCCCCCTACGGGCTGGCAACTGAGGCGCAGAACCTCACCGCCCGTTTCGCCACTTTGACCCAACAGGAGAGATAACAGATGCCAAAAGGCTATTGGATCGCCACAATGGATATCCACGACACCGCGATTTATGATAAATACCGCGCCGCCAATGCCAAACCTTTTGCG
This sequence comes from Sulfitobacter sp. W002, assembly GCF_025142135.1. Taxonomy (NCBI): domain Bacteria; kingdom Pseudomonadati; phylum Pseudomonadota; class Alphaproteobacteria; order Rhodobacterales; family Roseobacteraceae; genus Sulfitobacter; species Sulfitobacter sp. W002. The sequence continues at coordinate 2,511,780 of NZ_CP081126.1, forward strand.
GATTATGGCGCGCGTTTCCTCGTGCGCGGCGGCACCCAGCAGGTCCGCGAAGGCCAGATGCGCGCGCGCACTGTCGTCTTGGAATTCGACAGCTATGCCGACGCGGTCGCCTGCTACGAAAGCCCCGGCTACCAACGTGCCAAAGACATCCGCCTGAACGTGGCCGATGGGTCTTTGGTGATCGTCGAAGGCTATGACAGCTAAATCCATGCGGACCATTGCAGGAACCAGCGCGCCCCACGCGCAGTTTCCTCTATGGCGACCCTGTTTCCTGCGATAAGTGAGCCCCATGCTGAACCGACTGTTCCCCCGCCGTAAGGCACAGCCGAAACCTTTGCCGCAGCCCAATGCCCAACTGGCACTGGGCGCGCTTTTGGTGCGTGTGGCCTTTGCGGATCGTAACTACCGCGCCTCTGAAATCGGCCAGATCGACCAGATTCTAGCGCGGACCTTTGGGTTGAAACCGATTGAGGCCGCCAAGCTGCGCGCCACGTGCGAGGCGCTGGAGCGTGACGCCCCCGGCACGCCTGAGTTCACCCGCATCCTGCGCGAAGAGGTCGACTATGCCGACCGCAAAGCACTGGGTGAGGCGATGTGGCAGGTGGCCCTGTCGGATGGCGCGCGCAATGATGATGAGGAAATCCAGCTTGTCGCCATCGAAACCGCGCTTGGCCTATCGGATGAGGATATGGCCGCAGCCCGTGCCAACGCCTTGAATACGCTCTGACATTCCCTTTCACACCGGGGAGAGGCTTGCCGGCTCCTTCTCGCAGCAGGATGATAACGCACTTATGTTTGGTGACTTTCTCAAACGGCTGACCCAGCCCGAACCCGACCCATTGGCCGACAATGATGCCCGCCTCGCGCTGACCGCGCTTTTGGTCCGCATCGCCCGGTCCGACAATGACTACGCGATGAGCGAACGACGCTTGATCGACCGGATCGCGGCTGAACGCTACGGCCTGAATGAGGCCGACGCCACCGCCCTGCGCGAGGAAGCCGAGGCGCTTGAAGCCCAAGCCCCCGACACTGTGCGCTTTACCCGCGCGATCAAAGACGCGGTGCCCTACGAGCGTCGGCTAGAGGTGATCGAAGCGCTTTGGCAGGTGGTTTTGGCCGATGGCAGCCGCTCTGACGAAGAAGACGCGCTGCTGCGGTTGGTGTCGAACCTATTGGGCGTCACCGATACTGACAGCGCCATGGCGCGCCAGCGTGTCGCCAAGGAAAGCTGACCTAGCGTCAGCACCGGTGCTGCGGTGCAACGCGGGCCAAACTCTGCGTTGCAATTTCCGTCGATTCGTCGCTTTATAGCGCACTGAAATGACAGATTGGCGACAGTTTCCGTGACCACAGACACCCCGGTTATCCAGATCAAGAACCTCCACAAGGCCTATGGCTCACTGGAGGTTCTCAAAGGGGTCGATCTGACCGCCCCGCGTGGCCATGTGATCTCGCTCATCGGGTCTTCGGGCTCGGGCAAATCGACCCTGCTGCGCTGCTGCAACCTGTTGGAAGACAGCCAACAGGGCGAGGTGATCTTTAAGGGCGAACCGGTGCGGTGGAAAGGCAACGGCCACCACCGCTGCCCGGCGGACGCCAAACAGGTGCTGCGCATTCGCACCAACCTGTCGATGGTGTTCCAGCAGTTTAACCTTTGGGCACATATGTCGATCTTGCAAAACGTCATGGAAGCCCCGCTGACCGTGCTGGGCCGCGACCGGGCAGAGGTGGAGCGCGCCGCGCGCGGCTATCTCGAAAAGGTCGGCATCGGCGACAAATGCGATGTTTACCCCGCGCAACTGTCCGGCGGCCAGCAACAGCGCGCCGCCATCGCCCGTGCACTCTGCATGGAGCCCGAGGCGCTGCTGTTTGATGAGCCGACCAGCGCGCTCGACCCCGAGCTGGAGCAGGAAGTCGTCAAAGTTATCAAGGATCTGGCCGCAGAGGGGCGTACGATGGTGATCGTGACCCATGATATGAAACTGGCGGCTGACGTCAGCGATCATGTCGTCTTCCTGCACAAAGGTCTGATCGAAGAACAAGGGACGCCCGAAGAAGTCTTCGGCGCGCCCAAATCGGAACGTCTGCGTGGGTTCCTTTCGGCAACCCAGCCTGCGTAAACAAAAACCAAAGGGAGTTACCAAATGAAAAAGATCCTACTGGCAAGCGCCGCGCTCAGCATGACTGCTGGTTTCGCGATGGCCGAAGCCCATGGCAAAACCATCCGCATGGGCACCGAGGGCGCCTACCCCCCCTATAACTTCATCAACGATGCGGGCGAAGTCGACGGTTTCGAGCGTGAACTGGGCGACGAGCTGTGCAAACGCGCCGAGCTGACCTGCGAATGGGTCAAAAACGACTGGGACAGCATCATCCCCAACCTCGTGTCGGGCAACTACGACAACATCATGGCCGGCATGAGCATCACCGATGAGCGCCGCGAAGTCGTGGCCTTTACGCAGGACTACTATCCGCCCACCGCGTCCGCCTATGTCGCGGCTTCTGAAGGTGCGGATATCGAAGGCGGGGTTGTTGCCGGTCAGACAGCCACCATCCAGGCCGCGCATGTTGCCGAAAGCGGCGCCACGCTGATCGAATTCGCAACCCCCGAAGAAACCGTCGCGGCCGTGCGCAACGGCGAAGCCGACGCGGTTTTCGCTGACAAAGATTACCTCGTGCCGATCGTCGAGGAATCCGGCGGTGAGCTGATGTTCGTGGGCGATGACGTGCCGCTCGGCGAAGGCATCGGCATGGCGCTGCGCCAATCCGACGGCGAACTTCTGGAAACCTTCGACGCGGTCATCACCGAGATGAAGGAAGACGGCTCGCTGAACGAAATGCTCAAAAAGTGGTTCGGCGACGACACCAACACCTACGAGTGATCCAACCTCAGGCGCGCCCCTCGCGGCGCGCCTGACCTTCCCTGCGCGGCACCCTCGCGCGGATCAGCCCTCGCGCAGCACCCTCGCGCGGACCAGCCCATGGGGGCCCATGTTTTCTTTCTGCTCTGACCCATCGATCCTGAACGACTGGTTCTGGACCGCCTGTTACCTGACAACCGGCGTACATATGTCGTTCTACATGTCCTTCCTCAAGGTCTTGATGCTGCTTGCCGTGACCGCGCCTGTGGCGCTGGCCTTCGGCTTTGGCGGGGCCATGATGGCGCGTGCGCGTTTCGCGCCGCTGAGTTGGGTCGGCAAAGGCTATATCGCGCTGGTGCGCGGTGTGCCGGATATCGCCTTCTTTCTGTTTTTCGTCATCGCCTTGGATCAGGGCATCGAATACCTGCGTCACAAGGCGCTCTGTTCCGATTGGGACATGCCGGTCCGCCAAGGCAGTGATTTCGTGGTCTGTCAGGCCGCCAAAATGCCTTTGGGCAATGCCGCGCAATGGGTGCATGAGACCTATGGTTTCGGGCTTGCCGTCTTCACCTTTGCCATCGTCTTCGGCGCTTTCGCGGCCAACGTCCTGTTCGGTGCCATGCGCGCCGTGCCCCGGGCGCAGCTTGAAACCGCCGAGGCCTACGGCATGAACCACCGCCAGACCTTCTGGCGGGTGCTGGTGCCGCAGATGTGGGTCTATGCCCTGCCCGGTCTCAGCAACCTTTGGATGGTGTTGATCAAAGCCACGCCGCTGCTGTTTCTGCTGGGCGTCGAGGATATCGTCTATTGGGCGCGGGAGTTGGGCGGCACCAAGACGCCGCGCTTTACCGACTATCCGCACCCCGACTGGCGCATGTGGTACTTCCTCGGACTGCTGGTGTTCTACCTGCTCTTTACCCGAATTTCCGAGATTTCGTTGGACCGCCTGATGAAACGACTGACACGCGGCCAAGCCACCACCGGCGGCGAAGCCCAGCGGAGGGCCGGCGCATGAGCTGTCTGCAAACGATTCAGGACTACGGTCTGCGCTCTCTTGGCTATGGTGAACGCCTGCTGCCGCGCGAGGGTTTCACGCTCTGCGAACAGTTCACGCTGATCGGCTCAGGGATGCTGTGGAACATCTACTTCGGCGTCATCGCCCTGCTGACCGGGTTCTTCTTTGCCACGGCGCTTGGCGTTGGGAAGGCCAGTGCGAACCCTTGGTTTCGCAAACCGGCGGAATGGTTCATCTTCATCTTCCGTGGCTCGCCGCTCTTCATCCAATTCTTCTTTGGCTACTTCCTGTTTCTGTCGCTGAAGTCCGAATACGCCTTTTTCGCCCCCTTCACCGCGGCATGGTTGGGGGCGCTGATCGTGCTCTTTCTCAACACTGCCGCTTATTCGGGCGAAATTTTTTACGGCGCGCTGCAGTCCATCCCCAAGGGCGATGTCGAGGCCGCAGATGCCTATGGTCTGTCGGGCTGGTCGCGCTTTCGCCGGGTGATCTGGCCCACCTCGCTGCGCCTTGCCTGGCCCGCCTATACGAACGAGGCGATTTTTCTGTTTCACGCCACGACACTGGTGTTTTTCAGCGGTTTCCCGGCCTGGCAACAGCGCGGAGATGCGCTCTATTACGCCAGCTATTTTGCCGACAAAACCTTCAATCCCTTCATCCCCTATCCCATTCTTGCCGGTTATTTCATCTTGCTCACGCTCTGCATCATTGGCGTCTTCGGTTTGATCAATTCCCGCCTGAACCGGCACCTCCCACAGGCCCAGCGCCGTAAAATTCGCTTGCGTCCTAATTTGATCCGGTAGTATCCATTATTTGATCAAATTACGCGGCGCGTGGGCGCCAACTGCTTTTGCCCCCGGGTGAACCGCTCTGTGACATGCCCACCGCCTTTGCAGGTGACGTATGAACAACTGGCTTCGCAAAAACCCTCAGGTCCGCACCATTCGTGTGGCCGCCGCCGACCTCAATGGCCAAGCCCGCGGCAAGCGCATTCCGTCGCGTTTTGCCGATAAGGTGACAACCGAAGGCACCCGCTTTCCGGTCTCGGTGCTGAACCTCGACATCTGGGGCGAAGACATCGACGACAGCCCGCTGGTGTTTGAGACCGGCGATGCGGATGGTGTGCTGAAACCGACCGAGCGGGGCTTCATGCCGATGCCATGGCTCGACGCGCCCTCGGCCCTGCTGCCCATTTGGATGTTCCGCGAAGATGGCCGCCCCTACCCCGGCGATCCGCGCCATGCGCTGCGTGCCGTGCTTGACCGCTACAAAGCGCGTGGCCTCACGCCCGTCTGCGCGGTGGAGTTGGAATTCTTCCTGATCGACGATTCGGGCCGCAACCTTCAGGTGCCGATCTCGCCCCGCTCGGGCAAACGACGCAAGGCGGCCGAGACCATGTCGATCCGCGCGCTCGACCAGTTCGATCTGTTCTTCACCGATCTCTATGACGCCTGCGAAGAGATGGACATCCCCGCCGACACCGCCATTTCCGAGGCGGGTCTGGGCCAGTTCGAAATCAACCTGATGCATTGCGACGATGCGCTGCGCGCCGCCGACGACGCATGGCTGTTCAAGATGCTGGTCAAAGGGCTGGCGCGGCGGCACGGCTTTGCCGCAAGCTTTATGGCGAAACCTTACGAGGATTACTCCGGCTCTGGACTGCACACGCATTTCTCGGTGCTGGATGGAAATGGCGACAACATCTTTGACGATGGCGGGCCCAAGGGGACCGACACGCTGCGCCACGCCGTGGCGGGCTGCATGAACGCGATGCGGGGCTCGGCGCTGGTGTTCTGTCCGCATGCCAACAGCTTTGACCGGATGGTGCCGGAATCCCATGCGCCCACCGGGGTATGCTGGGCCTATGAAAACCGCACCGCCGCGATCCGCATCCCTTCGGGCAGCCACAAGGCGCGGCGGATCGAACACCGCGTGTCGGGGGGCGATGTGAACCCCTATCTGATGCTGGCGGCCGTCTTGGGCGCGGCGCTCAACGGGATCGAAGATGGAGCAGAGCCGCCTGCCCCGATCACCGGCAACGCCTATGCCGCCGATCTGCCGCGCATGCCCAGCGATTGGAAAACCGCGATCGACTTGTTTGAAAGCTGCCCCCATGTCGCACGGATCTTTGCCCCCGAGATGGTCCGCAACTTCGTGCTGACGAAACGCCAAGAATTGCATTACATGCAAGAATTGACCCCAGAGGAACAGGTCGAGATCTATCTCGACACTGTGTAACAGGTGACACATGAAAATCGGCATTCTTCAAACCGGCCATTCTCCCGACGACTTCCGCGAACAGCTGGGCGACTATGGCGAAATGTTCACCAAGCTGCTGGACGGTCATGAGTTTGACTTTCAAATCTGGTCGGTCGTCGATGGGGTCTTGCCCGAAGGGGTGGATGAGGCCGATGGCTGGCTCATCACCGGGTCCAAACACGGCGCTTACGAGGATCACGACTGGATCCCGCCGCTTGAAGACTTCATCCGCGAAACCTATGCCGATGGCCGCCCGATGATTGGCGTCTGTTTTGGCCATCAGGTCATCGCCCAAGCGCTTGGCGGCAAGGTCGAAAAGTTCACCGGCGGCTGGTCCATTGGCCGCACCGAATACGACATGGACGGAGACAAGCTGGCGCTCAACGCATGGCATCAGGATCAGGTTGTCGAACTGCCCGAAGGTGCCAAGGTCGTCGCCTCATCTGATTTCTGCCCCTATGCGGCGCTGGCCTATGACAACCGCATCTGGACGGTTCAGCCTCACCCCGAGTTCGGCCATGATTTCATCGACGGCTTGATCAAAACCCGTGGCAAGGGCGTGGTGCCGGACCACCAGCTTGAACAGGCCACCGCCGCGCTTGGTGGCCCCATTGATAACCAAAAAATCGCGGACCAAATGGCCGCATTCTTCAAAGACAACAGGAAAGAGAGGGCCTGATGGCCGAGGATTGGACAGAAGCACTACCCGAAGCGGCGCGTGCCTATCTTGAGGGCCGGCGTCTGGACGAAGTGGAATGTATCATCCCCGACCTGCCCGGCATTGCCCGCGGCAAGGCTGTCCCGGCGTCGAAATTCGCGCGGCAGGATTACTTTCACCTGCCCGACAGCATCTTTTACCAGACCATCACCGGTGAATGGGGCGAAGCGGCGGGCGACGATGGGTTCATCGAAAAAGACATGATCCTGCGCCCGGATATGGACACGGCTACCGCCGCCCCATGGACCGGGGACTGGACGCTTCAGGTCATCCACGACGCCTATGACCGCAACAATGAGCCGGTGGCCTATTCACCGCGCAACGTGCTTAAACGGGTGGTGCAGCTTTATCGCGACAAAGGGTGGGAGCCTGTGGTGGCCCCTGAAATGGAATTTTTCCTTGTCGCCCGCAACATCGACCCGGCCAAGGAAATTCAGCCGATGATGGGCCGCTCGGGCCGCCCCGCAGCGGCGCGGCAGGCCTATTCGATGACCGCCGTGGATGAGTTCGGCCCCGTCATCGACGACATCTATGACTTTGCCGAGGCACAGGGTTTTGAAATCGACGGCATCACCCAAGAAGGCGGCGCTGGCCAGCTTGAGATCAATCTGCAGCACGGCGACCCGGTGCGTTTGGCAGACGAAGTGTTTTACTTCAAACGGCTGATCCGCGAAGCGGCGATGCGGCACGAGTGCTATGCCACCTTCATGGCCAAACCCATCGCCGATGAGCCGGGCAGCGCGATGCACATCCACCACTCGGTGCTGGACGTGAAAACCGGCGAAAACATCTTTGTCGATGCGGATGGGGAAGAGACTGCGCCCTTCAAGCACTTCATCGCCGGGCTGCAAAACCACATGCCCTCGGCGCTGGCCGTGATCGCGCCCTACGTCAACTCCTACCGCCGCTACGTCAAGGATCACGCCGCGCCGATCAACCTTGAGTGGGGCCGCGACAACCGGACCACAGGCATCCGCGTGCCGCTCTCGGGGCCAAAATCGCGCCGGGTTGAGAACCGCCTTGCGGGGATGGATTGCAACCCCTACCTCGGCATCGCCGCCAGCCTCGCCTGCGGCTATCTGGGATTAATCCAGCAAAAAGACCCGCTACCCGAATTCAAGGGCGACGCCTATGTCGGCGAAGGGGACATCCCCCAAGTTCTGGGCCAAGCGCTTGATCTGTTTGAAGAAGCCACGGAGCTGCATGAGGCTTTGGGGCCCGATTTCGCCCGCGTTTACTCCATCGTCAAGCGGGCCGAATACGAAGAGTTCCTCCAGGTCATCTCGCCTTGGGAACGTGAACATCTGCTGATGAACGTTTAACGCCCGGAGGCCCGATGAACCTGCTTTACGCCAACGACACGCCCGGCCAGTATCCCACCAGCTGGTACGCCGCCACCGCCACGAAGCACCGGGCCCACCCGCCGCTTCAGGGCGACACCAAAGCCGATGTCTGTGTCGTTGGCGGGGGCTATACCGGCCTTTCGGCTGCGCTGCATCTGGCCGAGGCGGGTTATGACGTGGTGCTTTTGGACGCGCAGCGCGTGGGCTTTGGCGCGTCGGGCCGCAACGGCGGGCAGTTGGGGTCGGGCCAGCGGGTTGAGCAAGACGGTCTGGAGAAAATGCTGGGCCAAGCGCATGCCACCAAGCTCTGGGAGATGGGGCAAGAGGCCAAGGCGCTGGTCAAATCGCTGATCGAAAAGCATGAGATCGACTGCCACCTGAAACCCGGTGTGGCATGGACCGGGTCAACCGCCTCTGACGTGCGGCATCTGCACGACTATGCAGAGCATCTGCAAAAGCACTACGGCTATGATGAGATCGAGGTGCTGGATCACGCCGCGCTGCAAGAGGTCTGCCCCTCGCCCGACTACAAGGGCGGTGTGCTGGATATGGGCGCGGCGCATCTGCATCCGCTGAACTATGCGCTTGGCCTTGCCCGCGCCGCCGCCGCCGCGGGGGTGCGCATTCATGAGACAAGCCCCGCCGAGAATATCGTCGAAGGCAGCAAGGCGATTGTGCAGACCGCCACCGGCAGCGTCACCGCCGACCATGTGGTGCTGGCCTGCAACGGCTATCTGGGCAAGTTGAACGGCGACGTGGCCGCGCGGGTCATGCCAATCAACAACTTCATTGCCGCCACCGAACCCTTGGGCGACCGCGTAAATGACGTGCTGCCGCGCGACGTGGCCGTGGCTGACAGCCGGTTCGTGGTGAATTACTTTCGGCTGTCGCACGACGGGCGGCTGCTTTTCGGGGGCGGCGAAAGCTATGGCTACCGGTTCCCGCAGGACATCGCCGCCAAGGTGCGCAAACCGATGTCGCAGGTCTTTCCGCAGTTGAGGGATGTGAAGATCGACTATGCTTGGGGCGGCACCCTGGGCATCACGATGAAGCGCCTGCCCTATGTCGCGCGGCTGGCGCCGAACATCTTATCGGCTTCCGGCTATTCTGGCCACGGGGTCGGCACCGCGACCCATGCGGGCTATCTGATGGCCAAGGCGATCGAGGGCGATGCTGCTGGTTTCGACACGATGGCCGCGATCCCGACGCAGGCATTTCCAGGTGGCGCCTCTCTGCGCAGCCCGCTTCTGGTGCTGGCCATGCTTTGGTATGCGACGCGGGATCGGCTGGGTCTTTGACTTCTCCAGCGTGAGCGGCAATGGCGGGGGGCTCGTTTTGGGCGGGCCTTTGAAAAGCGGGGGCGCTGCCCCCATCGCGCCGGGGGCGCGATTCCCCCGCGGGTATTTGAGAAAGAATGAAGGAAGAACTGGGGTGCGGGTTGCGCTGGTCTTCTCTTGGCCTGCGCGGCGCGTTGTTTTACAATTCTGGAAATCATTATTCAGGATTTTGAAATATGGCTTTGCCCGACATGCACCGCGCCGAACCTATTCCCGCTGAAGCCGAGGCCGCCATTGCGGCGCTTTTGCAAAGCGGTGATCTTTTTCGCTACACCGCAGCAAAGGACGCGCCTGTTTCCTTGCTGGAGGTCGAATTCGCGCAGATGATGGGCAGCGAATATGCGCTGGCCGTTTCTTCATGCTCTGCCGCGCTGTTTCTGTCGTTGCTCGCCTTGGACCTTCCGAAAGAGGCGTCGGTGCTGATCCCCGGGTTCACTTTCGCCGCCGTGCCCTCTGCGGTGATCCACGCAGGCTACAAGCCGGTGCTTTGCGAGGTGGGCGAGAATTACCGCGTCGATCTTGCGGATTTCGCCGCCAAATTGCCCGGTGTTCAGGCCGTGATTATCAGCCATATGCGCGGGCACACTTCGGATATGGATGCGATCATGGCGCTTTGTGAGGCCGCCGATGTGGCGGTGATCGAAGACGCCGCCCATTCACTGGGAACGCTTTGGCAGGGGCGAAAGATTGGCACGATTGGCAAAATCGGCTGTTTCTCTTTTCAGTCCTACAAGATGATCAACGCCGGCGAAGGGGGCATCCTGATCACCGATGATGCCGATCTGGTGGCGCGCGCCATCATCATGTCGGGCGCCTATGAGCATAATTGGAAGAAACACGCAGCCCTGCAAGACAGCTTTGCCAAATGGCAGAACCGGCTGCCGCTTTACAATCTGCGCATGTCGAACCTATCGGCGGCGATCATCCGTCCGCAATTGTCGCATCTGCCGCGCCGGGTGGCGGATGGGCTGCGCAATCATGATCACATGGCCGCGCGGCTGGCGACCTCACCGTTGATCGAGGTGCCAAGCCCCCTGCCCGGAGAGACCCGCGCGCCGGATTCGATCCAGTTCAATCTGGTCGGTCTGCCCGATGCCACGATCCGCGCCTTCGCCGCGGCGGCTGAAGCGACGGGTGTGAAGGTGCAGGTCTTTGGCCAGAGCACCGATAACGCCCGGGCTTTTTGGAACTGGCAATTCATCGAAGACCTGCCTGACCTGCCGCGTACCCGCGCCATGTTGATGCGGGCCTGTGACGTGCGCCTGCCGGTTCAGTTGACGCTGGATGAGATCGACGCTGTGGCGGATGTGATCTTGGCGGCGCTGGCCGATGTGGCGGATGCGCAGGCTGCATAGGGTGCACCGAAAGGAGGGAGCGCAGGGCTCCCTCTCCGGGGGTGGGTCAGTTCAGCTTTGACAGTTTGTCTTGCAATTCGGCCAACTGCTTTTTGATCGCATCCAGATCGTCGCCCTGTTCGGCCTGCGGCTTGGGTGGTTCCGGTGCGGTCGATTTGGCCCAGCCCCCTGTCATCGCTTTCATGAAGGCTTCTTGCTGCGCCTGCATCGCTTCCATGCCGGGCATTTTGGCCATCGGGTTCATCGCGCTCATGTTTTCGACCACTTTGCTCTGCCCATCGCGGAGCATGTCGAAAGAGGCCTGCAAGAACTGCGGCACCACCGAAACATTGCCCGACATATAGCTGCGGACCAAATCGGTGAGCACATCGACCGGCAAGACGGCTTCGCCCCGACTTTCGTGTTCGGCGATGATTTGCAACAGATATTGCCGTGTCAGGTCATCGCCAGACTTCAGGTCGACGATCTGAACCTCACGGCCATCGCGGATGAAACCGGCGATATCCTCCAAGGTGACGTAATCGCTTGTTTCGGTATTGTAGAGCCTGCGGCTGGCATAGCGTTTTATCAGCAAGGGCTTCGGTTTGTCCGCCATGATGTTACTCCCGACCAGTGGTGCTGCATCGCAGCTTAGGACAGGGATCGGCAAATAGAAAGAGCGCATGACAAAAGGGCAGGCCCGATTGGACCTGCCCTTTTTCTAGGCATCATGCCGAGAAGATAAAACCGACGGGCGGTTTATTTCACGGTGGATTTCTTGGCAGCAGCCTGAGCGTTCTCGGCTGTCTTGGTCGCTGCGGCAGTCGCGTCGCTCTGGAACTCTTTGCCAGCCGACATCATCAGCTCGACAGTGTCCATCTGCACCTTTTTCGCAATCTCGGCGAAGGCGGCCATATGCTCGGCCGCGGATTCAGCGGAGGCGGAAGCGAAATCGGTCATCGCTTTGGCGTAGTCTGTGGGCTCGGCTTTGACTTTGGTCATCTCGGTCAGGCGGGACAGAGTTTCTTTGGTCCAGGCGGTGGAGATATCAGCCGATTTTTCAGCCGCGTCAAAAGCAACGCCCGAGAGTTTCTCGTTCAGGGAGGCGGTGTTTTTGAATGCGTCTTGCATGGCGGCGTTATCCACGGGGAAAGCGCCCATAATGTCTTTGAACATCGCGGTCATGTCAGGTGTCTTGGTCATGTCTCAATCCTTTTACTGCTGCTGTGGCAAGGGAGCGGGAAGACCCGTCCGTTTCGCGTCTGACCACAATATAGATGCCGCAGTGCAGCATTTCAAGGTTTTTTCTGCATTGCAGCATAAGCTACCTAGCGCGCCAAGATTACGTAAGGTAATCAGTCATTTGCCTTGCGAGCCACATAGGCGCCCGGCGCGTCGCCAAGTACCTCGCGGCCATCATCGCCGGGAAAGCGCGCGGGAATCATAGTGCCTGCACGTTTGACCAGCCACTTGCCCCACCGCGGCCACCATGATCCTTCGTGATAAGCTGCGGCCTCGCGCCAAGCTGCGTAATCTTGACTAAGATCACCGTTCACATAGTGGCCGTATTTATTGCGGCTGGGCGGGTTCACGATACCCGCGATATGGCCTGATTGCGCCATGATAAAGGTCTTGTCCTTCGAGCCCATCTGCTGCACGCCGCGGTAGCAGTCTTTCCACGGCGCGATATGGTCGGTCTCGCAGGCCACAGCGCAGAGCGGCACTTCGATATCGTCGAGAGTCAGCCGCTCGCCCAGCAGTTTATACCCGCCCTCGGCTAATTCATTCCGCTGGCACAGGCCGCGCAGATATTGCATCGCCATTTGCCCCGGCAGATTGGCCCCGTCCCCGTTCCAATAGAGCAGATCAAAGGCCGGTGGGGTCTCGCCCATCATATAGCTGCGCACGGCGGGGCCATAGACCAGATCGTTGGAGCGCAGAAAAGAGAATGTCCGCGCCATGACCACGGAGGGCAGGATGCCCTTGTCCGCCGTCTCGGCCTCGATCCCGTCGATGAAGTCATTGGTGAGGAAGGGCTGGAATTCGCCCTGATCCGAGAAATCGGTGAGCGCGGTGAAGAAGGTCGCGGATTTGATCGATGTGTCGCTGCGTTTTTTCAACAGCGAGAGCGTCAGCGCCAGCGTGGTGCCCGCAATACAATAGCCGACGACATTCACGCGCTTTTCATCCGTGATCGCCTTCACCTCTTCAATCGCGGCGAGGTAGCCTTCTTCGACGTAATCCTCCATGCCGATCTGGGCATAGCTGACATCGGGGTTCACCCATGAGACGACGAACAGCGTGTGCCCCTGATCGACAAGCCATTTGACAAGGCTGTTCTGCGCCGTGAGGTCGAGGATGTAGAACTTGTTGATCCATGGCGGGAAGATCAGCAGCGGGGTCTTGTGCACCTCTTCGGTGCTGGGCGTGTATTGGATCAGCTCGAACATGCGGTTGCGAAACACCACCTTGCCGGGCGTGGTGGCGATGTTACGGCCCAACTCGAAGGCGCTGTCATCCGCCAGTTTAACGACCAACTCGCCGTTGTTGGCCTCCAAATCAGCGATCAGGTTTTCCAGCCCCTTTACAAGGCTCTCGCCTTCGGTCTCTACCGCGCGCTCCAAAACATCGGGGTTGGTGGCAAGGAAATTGGTCGGCGACATCATCGCGATGATCTGCTGGCTGAAATAGACCAGCCGCTTCTTCTCGGCCGGGTCCATGTCTTGGGCGTCTTCGACCGCTTGGCGCAGCGCTTCGGCGTTGATCAGATACTGCTGTTTGATGAAGTTGAAATAGGGATGGGTTTGCCACAGCGGATTGGCAAAACGTTTGTCGGTGGGCGCCTCCCCCTCGACCGGGGCCAGCCCGCCCTTGGCCAGCGCCTGCTGCGCCTCGACGAAATGGGCGACCGATTTGGTCCAATAGCCCATCTGATGCTCCATCAAACGGGCCGGATTTGTCATCGCCTCGGCCCAGTAAGACTGTGCTGCTTTCGCGAAAAGCTGTTGGTTCGGCCCGTCCAACGCGGGCTGATGGCCCTCGCGCTGCGACATCACGCGGGTCAGGCGCTTACTTAATTCTTCAACCTTTTTCAGGTTTTGCGCCATACGAGACAGGGCTTGAGGCTCAGTGAGCTCGGGATTTTCGGATTCTGTTGTCATCTTAACCCTTACCTCCTATCTTTGCAGGTGCAGCATAAAGGAGCCCCCACATGCGCTATATGGCCACCTACGACATGATGGAGTCCATCCGGAATACCAATCAATGGCTCGGCGCTTCGGCGCTTGCTATGGCATCCTACCCGGCTTTCTCTCTGTTTCCAAACCCTGCGATGGAATGGCTCGCCGCATGGGGCGAAGTGACGGAGCGTAGTTTCGCCCGCATGGTCGTGAAGCCCGATTGGGACATCCCCCCGGTGGTCGGTCCCACAGGCCAAGATTGTCTGGTCAGCATCGAGCCGGTGATGGAACGCCCCTTTGGCGATCTGCTGAAATTCTCGGTCCAAGGCCGCAAAGAGACGGGCCGCAAGGTTCTGCTGGTTGCGCCAATGTCCGGTCATTATGCCACGCTCCTTCGGTCCACCGTGATCTCCCTGCTGCCTGATTGCGACGTCTATGTGACAGACTGGCACAATGCGCGTGATATTCCAGTTAGCGCAGGCAAATTCGACATCGAGGATTATACGCTCTACCTCGTTGATTTCATGCACCACCTTGGCCCCGACACCCATGTGATCGCGGTCTGTCAGCCCGCCCCGCTGACCTTGGCCGCCACCGCCTATCTGGCCGAAGAAGCGCCCGAAGCGCAGCCGCGCACACTGACGCTGATCGGCGGGCCGATCGATCCTGATGCCACGCCGACGGATGTGACCGACTTTGGCCATAGCGTGACCATGGGCCAGCTTGAGCAGATGATGATCCAGCGGGTCGGCTTTAAATACGCGGGCGTGGGCCGCAAGGTCTATCCCGGTCTATTGCAACTGGCGTCGTTCATTTCGATGAACAACGACACCCACCGCGATGCCTTTACCAATCAGATCACCCGCGTGGCGCAAAAAGCGGCGCATGAGCATGACAAACACAACAAATTCTACGACGAATACCTCGCCGTGATGGACATGCCGGCGGAGTTCTACCTCTCGACCGTGCAGCGCGTGTTCAAGGAACGCGAGATCGCGCGGAACGTCTTTACCGTGGCGGGCCGTCAGGTCGATATCGGCAAGATTACCACGGTGGCGGTCAAAACGGTTGAGGGCAGCAAGGACGACATTTCGGCCCCCGGCCAGTGCATTGCCGCTCTTGATCTGCTGACCGGTCTGCCGGATTCCAAAAAGGCCAGCCATCTCGAAGATGGGGCGGGCCACTACGGGATCTTCGCGGGCAAAAGCTGGCGCAACAATATCCGGCCCTTGGTGCTGGACTTTATCGATGCCAACAATGGCCAGGCCGAGCCGAAAACGCCCGAGTCTCAGAAATCCGCGCCCAAGAAGACCGACAAACCGGCAGCGGCCTGAGCCGCCGCCCTATTGCAGCACCAGAGGTTGATGCCGCCAGTTGCGCAGCGCGGCGGTTGTGGCCTCTGGTGCCTCTAGGCTGGGCCAATGGCCTGCATCCTCCAGCACCGTCAGCTTGGCGTAGGGGATCATCTCGGCCATGAAGGCGTGGCGTTTGACGGGGCAGAGCATGTCATGCTCCCCACAAAGCACCAGTGCCGGCACCTTGCATTTGCGCAGCACCGCTTGCTGGTCCCGCCGCCGTTGCAGAGCACGAGACTGGCGCACAAAGGTATCGCCGCCCAGTGTCTCGGCCATCTCCATCGCCCGGGTCAGCACCTCGCCCCGCCCCTTGCCGGGGGCGAGAAAGCCCGAGGCCATCCGCGCCTGCATCGCCTCCCCCAGCTTGCCGGATTGCGCCATGATGATCTGCGGCTCCCGGTCCGCGGCGATGGCGGGCAGTTCGGCCAGCACCTGCGTCGCCAGCAAGGCAATGCGGCTGATCCGGTCGGGGGCGCGACGCAAAAGCTCCAGCGCCACCACACCGCCCATGCCCTGCCCCACCAACGCGAAACGCGGTGGCAGTTGATCCAAAAGGCCCGAGGCGATCTCTTCGATCCGTTCCCCTTGGGTGATCGGAGCCAGCACCACCGTGCTGCGTGGGGAGAGCGCTCGGACCTGTGGCGTAAAGACACGGGCATCGCACATCATGCCGGGCAGCAGAACAAGCGGCTCAGCCATTGCGCAGGCTCCGCTGCGGTATGCGGTTGAAATGACGTGGTTTCATGCCGTCCCCCTTGGGTTTGGCGGTCTCTTAGCATGGGTGGTTTGGGGGGGCATCGGGGGCGCGACCTTATCGGCGGTTCCATGCCCGCGCCTCGGGTCAGCCCTCTTTGCCGGAAACCTCGTTAATCGCCGCGACGATCATCGCCAGACAGCGCGCGTCTGAGAAGCGGTGATCGGCGTCCTTGACCAGCGTCAGTTGCATATCGGGGCTCTGCGCGTGCTCCAGCAGCCGCACCGCCGTGGCCGTGCTGACGGCCGTATCGGCCGTGCCCTGCAGCAGCCGCACGGGGAACGGCAAGTCGAGCGCATCCCGCAGCACCAGCCGCTTGCGCCCATCCTCGATCATGCGGCGGGTGATGACATAGGGCTCCATATAGTCCGACGGCAGTTCGACCTGCCCGACCTCTGCCAACGTCTGTTTCTGCGCCTCGGTGAAGTTCGCCCAATAACCGTCTTCGGTAAAATCAGGTGCGGCGGCGATGCCGACCAGCCCGGCAATGCGCTCTGGCAGGTGCCGGGCCAAAAGCAGCGCCTGCCAGCCACCCATAGACGACCCCACGACGATCAGCGGTCCCTCGGTCAGCGCTGCGACTGCGGCCAGCGTATCTTCGTGCCAATCGCCGATGCAGCCTTCGGTGAAGCTGCCCGAGGATTCCCCGTGGCCGGAGTAGTCGAACCGCAGAAACGCCCGGCCCTCGGCCCGCGCCCAGTCTTCGAGATAGACCGCCTTAGTCCCCATCATGTCGGACTTCAGCCCGCCCAGAAACACCACGCAGGGCCCCGCCCCTTCGGTCTTGTGATAGGCGATGCGCCGCCCCTCTGGGGTGTCGATGAATTTGCTGTCTGACATGCTGCCTCCGTCTTTGGCCCAATCATGGGCATCGCCGCGGATGAGGGCAAGTCAGTCCTCGGAAAGATGCTCAACCTCCGGCAGCCAATGGGCCAGAACCGCGGCGGCGACCGCCATCACGGCAAAGAGCATCAGCGTCGCCTGCGCGCCGATCAGCGCAGCACCACCGCCCAGCACCCCGGCCAGCACCAAAAGCAGCCCGATCACCGTATTGCTCACGGCGGCATAGGCGGCGCGCTGGTCTTTCGGGGCCATGTCGACCAGGTAGGTCGAGCGCCCCTGCCGTACGCCGTGATAGGCGATCATCAGGATAAACAGCACGCCGGGCATCGCCCAGACGGCTTGCGCCAAGCCAAGAAACCACAGCCCCACCGCAAGCGCCATCGCCAGTGCGCCGACGATGCCTGTCAGCATCAGCACCCGGCGGCTCGACATATCTGACAGCCGCCCCCAGACATAGGAGCTGACCAAGGACGCCAATGCCGAGGCCAGCACCAAAGCGCCCAACTGCCCCAACTGCCCGCTCTCCGACGATCCGGCCAGCACCACCAGATAGGGCGGCGCAAGGGCGGTCGACACCAAAAGCCCGCGCACCAGAATGAACAGCCACAGGTCGCGATTGCCGCGCAGCAGTTGGAAATCCACGCCATTGTTTTTTTCGGTCTCGCTCGGCGTCTCTTTGATCGTCGAGAAGAGCAGCGCCGCCGCGACCCAAAGCCCTGCCGCCAGCGCAATCGCCACCACCACGACACCGCGGCTTTGAAACAGGCCCGACATCAAAAGCCCGGCAAAGATCACCACCCCGACCGAGGATACGGACCCCGCCAGGCCGGTCACCGATCCACGCCGGGTTTTGCCCACGGTCTTGCCCAGAATTTCCTTGAACGACACCGAACAGGCGGCGCGGCAAACGGCCAGCAGCGCGAGGGCGGCGCAGATGGCATAGCCCGCCGTGGCCCCTTCAAGGCTCAGCGCGGCAAGGGCGATCAGCGCCGCCGCCACGCCCTGCCCGACCGAGCCCCAGACCCAAGCCCATTTGCGCCGCGCCATGCGCTGCACCACGCCCGCCAGCGCGATCTGCGGCAAAAGCGATCCGGCCTCACGGATCGGCACCAAGGCCCCCGCAAAGACCGCAGGCGCGCCGAGGGCACTCAGCAGCCACGCCAACACCAGCTTGGGATCAATCAGCCCATCGGCCACTTTGGTCATCGACAACGACAGGATATGGCGCAGCCCATTGCGCGCCTCGGCCCGCTGCGCCTTGTCGTCCAACCCCGGTGCCGGGTCATCCGCCCCCGAAATCGTCTCGAAAGCGCGCTGCGCCGTGTCGTCTTGCATGTGACCCATCCTTGTTGTTGCCCGCCTGACATAGCGCGCCACCGCGGGGTCGCAACTTCCCCGCACAAGCTCTGCTTGCATTGACAAGACGCCCCCGCCCCGCCACATAGGCGCAACACATAACCCGCAACCGGGCGTCTCGTAGGCGCCAAACCGACGAGGAGCGCCCAAGATGGCCCAAATCTCCCTCACCCTTCCCGATGGCAATAGCCGCCAATATGACGCCGGTATCACCGCTGGCGAAGTGGCCGCCGACATCTCAAAATCCTTGGGCAAAAAGGCCATCAGCGCCACTGTCAACGGCGCACATTTCGATCTGGCGTGGCCGATCGAAGCGGACGCCGACATTGCGATCCACACCATGGCCGACGAAGAACAGGCCAATGAACTGGTGCGCCACGATCTCGCGCATATCATGGCCCGCGCCGTGCAGGAAATCTGGCCCGACACCAAAGTGACCATCGGCCCGGTGATCAAAGACGGCTGGTACTACGACTTTGACCGCAAAGAGCCCTTCACCCCAGAAGACCTCGGTGCGATCGAAAAGAAGATGAAAGAGATCATCAACAAACGCGACGCCGTCCGGACCGAGGTTTGGGACCGCGCCCGCGCGATCAAGCACTACGAAGACTTGAACGAGCCCTATAAGGTCGAGTTGATCAACGCGATCCCCGGCGACGAGCCGCTGCGCATGTATTGGCACGGCGATTGGCAAGACCTCTGCCGTGGCCCACACCTGCAGCACACCGGCCAAGTGCCGGGCGATGCGTTCAAGCTGATGTCCATCGCCGGTGCCTATTGGCGCGGCGACAGTGACCGCGCGATGCTGCAGCGCATCTACGGCGTGGCCTTCACCGGCAAGGAAAAGCTGCGCGCGCATCTCAACATGCTCGAAGAAGCCGCCAAGCGTGACCACCGCAAGCTGGGCAAAGAGATGGGCCTGTTCCACATGCAGGAAGAGGCGCCCGGCCAAGTCTTCTGGCACCCCAACGGCTGGCGCATCTACACCACCCTGCAGGACTACATGCGCCGGATGCAAGACCGCGACGGCTATGTCGAGGTGAACACTCCGCAGGTCGTGGACCGCAAGCTTTGGGAAAAATCCGGCCACTGGGACAAGTACCAGGAGAACATGTTCATCGTTGAGGTCGATGAGGAGCATGCCCGCGAAAAGGCGGTGAACGCGCTCAAGCCGATGAACTGCCCCTGCCACGTGCAGGTGTTCAACCAGGGCCTGAAATCCTACCGCGACCTGCCGCTGCGCATGGCCGAATTCGGATCCTGCGCGCGCTATGAGCCTTCGGGGGCGCTGCACGGCATCATGCGGGTGCGCGGCTTTACCCAAGACGATGGGCATATCTTCTGCGCCGAGGATCAGATCACCTCAGAAACCGCCAAGTTCATCGCCTTTCTGTCGAAGGTCTATGCCGACCTCGGGTTTGAGAACTGGACCATCAAGCTCTCCACCCGCCCCGAAAAGCGGATCGGTTCCGATGAGACATGGGACAACATGGAGCAGGCGCTTGGCGATGCCTGCAAGGCCGCGGGCTATGACTTTGAGGTTCTGGAGGGCGAAGGCGCTTTCTACGGGCCGAAGCTGGAGTTCACTCTGACCGACGCCATCGGGCGCAACTGGCAATGCGGCACCCTACAGGTCGATGCCAACCTGCCCGAGCGGCTGGAGGCAAGCTTCATCGGGCAGGACGGCAACAAGCACCGCCCTGTGATGCTGCACCGCGCCACCTTGGGCAGCTTCGAGCGTTTCATCGGCATTCTGATCGAGGAACACGCTGGCAAACTGCCCTTCTGGCTCGCTCCGCGGCAAGTCGTCGTCGCCTCCATCACCTCCGAAGCGGATGACTATGTCGCCGAGGTCGTCGAGACCCTTAAGGCCGCTGGCGTCCGCGCCGAGGCGGATATGCGCAACGAGAAGATCAACTACAAGGTCCGCGAGCATTCGCTGGGCAAGGTGCCGGTGATCCTCGCCGTGGGCGCGCGCGAAGTTGAAGAGCGTACCGTTTCAGTGCGCCGTCTGGGGCAAAAGCAAACGTCGGTTCAGCCGCTCGATGCGCTCACCGCCGAACTGGC
The DNA here is from genome assembly GCF_025142135.1 of Sulfitobacter sp. W002. Lineage (NCBI taxonomy): Bacteria > Pseudomonadati > Pseudomonadota > Alphaproteobacteria > Rhodobacterales > Roseobacteraceae > Sulfitobacter > Sulfitobacter sp. W002. Next base: position 2,532,201 of record NZ_CP081126.1, read on the forward strand.
GCAGGATGCGACCCCACCTGACCTGCGCTAACAGCGTGTAACAAAACTGCGCTCCGGCGGCCTCAGGGGCAATTCGCCCCCCTGCCCGCCGGAGCGCTTTTGTAACAATCATTCCCTTCCTGCGCGGGAAGGTTACAATTTTCGCTAGTTTTCCGCGTGATTTCTGACGGGACCGTGACACACTCCCTCGTGACTGGCTTGTGAGGAAGCAGGCTGCTCTAGTAAACTTGTTCAAACCATCAGGAAGGAAACGACAATGTCCACCACACTCAAAACCGCCGCCATCGCAGGGGCCGTCGCCGCCGCGCTGAGCAGCCACGCCACCACCGCTACCGCCGCTTCGCAAGAGAAATGCTTTGGCGTTTCGCTGGCCGGTGAGAACGACTGCGCAGCGGGCCCCGGCACCACCTGCGCGGGCACCTCTGTGACCGATTACCAAGGCAACGCATGGACCCTTGTCGACGCAGGCACCTGCGCCGAGATCGACCTGCCCGACATGGCAGACGGGACCGAGCGGACCGGCTCTTTGGAAGCGCTCGACCGCGACCTGCCCGCTTAATCTATAGCGTTCCGGGCGGCATCCCCGCCCGGAACCCCGCCCCGCAACATGCCGGAGGCCGATATGCGCGACGATACCCCCCCTGTTACAACGCTGCCCAATGCCCCCGGCGTCGGATTTAAATCTCGACATTTCGATGGCTTGATGGCCGATCCTGGCCCGGTCCGCTGGATCGAGGTGCATGCCGAAAACTACATGGGCGACGGTGGCCGCCCCCATGCGCAGCTGCGCGCCTTGCAAGACCGTTTCGCCCTGTCGGTCCATGGTGTCGGCCTGTCGATCGGCGGCGAAGGGCCGCTGGACACGGCCCATCTGGCACGGCTCAAAACCCTCTGTGACCGGACGCAGCCCGCGTCTTTCTCCGAACATCTGGCGTGGTCGACCCATGGGATGGAGTATCTCAACGATCTCCTCCCGCTGCCCTACACCGAGGAAACGCTGACCCGCGTGGCGTCACATATTAACCAAGTCCAAGACGTCTTGGGTCGGCAAATGCTGCTGGAAAACCCCTCCAGCTACCTCGCGTTCGCGGAATCTGACTTGTCTGAAACGGACTTTTTGGCCGAGATTATAGCGCGTACCTCCTGCGGTCTCTTGCTGGATGTCAATAATGTCTTCATTTCGGCCACCAATCTCGGGCTGTCAGCACAGGGCTACATCGACGCCTTCCCAACTGACCATGTGGGCGAGATTCATGTGGGCGGTCATGATAATGACACCGACGATCACGGCGCGCCGCTTTTGATCGACAGCCATGGCAAACCGGTCGTCGATCCTGTTTGGGAATTGCTAAGCTACACGCTGGCCCAAACTGGGCCAAAGCCGGTGCTGGTCGAGTGGGACAATGACGTGCCCGACTGGCCCGTCCTACGGGCCGAAGCCACCCGCGCCGCTGAGGTGCTGGTGTGACCGACCAACACAGCTTTCGCGCGGCCCTACTTGATCCGTCACGGTCTGCACCCGATGGGCTGCGCGATGGCCGGGGGCAACCGGCGGGTGCGCGCTATGGCGTTTATCGCAACAACGTCACGCATTCCCTGATCGCCGCGCTCGAAGTGGCCTTTCCCCTTGTGCGCAAGCTGATCGGCGCCCGCAACTTTGCCGAATTGGCCCCGCTCTACGTCCGCGCGCATCCGCCGACATCCCCGATGATGATGCACTACGGCACGGATTTTCCCGTCTTTATCGCGGCTTTCGCCCCTTTGGCCAAGATTGGCTACCTCGCCGATGCGGCACGGCTCGACCTCGCGCTGCGTGCCTCCTATCACGCAGCCGACGCGGCTCCGCTTGATCCGAAGGTCTTCGAAACGCTTGGTCCCGACGCATTGATGGGGGCAAGGCTCACCATCGCGCCCGCGACCCGCGTCTTGCGGTCAGACTGGCCGCTTTTTGACATCTGGCGCTATAACTTCACCGAGGACGCGCCCAAGCCCCGCAGCGCAGCGCAGGATGTGATAATCACCCGCCCCGCCTATGATCCCGCGCCGCATCTGCTGCCGCCCGGAGCGGCACTATGGCTATCCCACCTTGCCGACGGCTTGCCCTTCGGGGCGGCCCATGACGCCACGGTGGGCGCCCAGCCCGCGTTTGACCTCGCAGCCGCACTAGCCCTCGCCCTGAGCCACGGTGTCTTCAGCGCAATTTCCGTGGAGGGCAGTAAATGACCCGGCTTCTTACCCTATACCGCAACGCCGCCGACCGTCTGGAGCGGGCCGACTGGCTGCTTCCGACCCTCGCCCGATTCCTCTTTGCCGCGGTATTGCTGGTCTATTTCCTGAATGCCGGGTTGACCAAACTCGGGCCCGGCCCCTTAGGCATTTTTACCCCATCCACCGGAGCCTATGCGCAAATCTTCCCCCGCGTGTTTGAGGCGGTGGGCTATGACAGTGACGCGCTTGGAGTGTTCCATTGGCTCGTCGTCGTCGCCGGAACGGTGGCGGAATTTATCTTGCCGCTGCTCATCGTCTTTGGCCTGCTGACCCGACTGGCGGCACTGGCGATGGTCGGCTTTGTCGTGGTGCAATCCCTCACCGATCTTTACGGCCATGGCAGCGCGCTTGGCACGTGGTTCGACCGCTTTCCCGATGCCCATATCCTTGACCAGCGGGCGCTCTGGGTGTTCTTGCTTTTGGTACTCGTCGTCAAAGGTGCCGGCCCGTTGTCACTGGACCGACTGATTACAGGCCGAGGTTAAAGCATCGCATGAACGTCGGCCTCTATCTCTTTGTTCCAACCGAGAAATAGCTTGTCACCCACCGAGATCAGAGGCCGTTTCATCAGCGCTGGATGAGCTTCTATCAGGGCGAGCGGGGCCTGCTTGCGCGCCTCTTCATCCAGCTCCCGCCAAGTGGTGGAGCGGGTGTTGAGCAAGGCCGCGCCAAATTGCTCATGGGCCTGCGCCAAAACCGCCCCCGGCACGCCCGCCTCCCGAACATCGACTAACTCCGCCTCTGGCAGCGCCTTTTTCGCCTTGCGACAGCTGTCACAGTTTTTCAGCCCATAAATTAGCACATCCGTCTCCCTCAGCCACGCGATCGCGCCCCCAATTGCGGGTTTCGCACCTGATCGCTTGATTTTTTCCAAGTCCGCGCGATCTTTCTCTTATGGCGGGTCGCAATTCAATCGCTTTCGCCATTCTGCTCGACGCAGAGACGCAAAGACAAAGGAGGCGCGGAGATTATGCCAACGGGCACCGTGAAATGGTTTAACACCACCAAAGGCTACGGGTTCATCGCCCCCGAGAGCGGCGGTAACGATGTATTTGTTCATATTTCGGCGGTCGAACGCTCTGGCCTGACCGGCTTGGCGGACGATCAAAAGGTCAGCTACGAGCTGACCGAAGGACGCGACGGTCGGCAGATGGCCACCGATCTCGCCCTGCTCTAGCCATAAAATCGCAAAAGAACACCCGGCGTCCCGCGCCGGGCGTTGCTTGAGAGCTCACTGATACGAACAGCCCTTTGCCCCGACCGGGCAAGGCACACGGGCTGAACGGCGCAGTGTCACCGTGCGGTGCGAGTGGCGATGGCGGTGACGGTGGACCACCGGATGCGCTTTGACCTCTGCATAGGTCATGGGCTGGTTCGGTGTCCCGCAGCCAATAGCGCCGCCAAGCGTCACCGGCTGTAGCCCAGCTGGGCAATAATTCGCGCTGCTAGGATAGGCATAGACCTTTGGCTCGGCCGAGACCTGACCGGCCAAGCCCGCAGAAAGCAGCCCTATCGCCGCTGCAATAGCTGTCGTTAGACGCATGATAATCCTCGCAATTATATACAATATGAACGAAGATTGCCGGGGCGCATACATCAAGTCCAGTCTTTTATGGCAGTGCGTCTTTAACTTAACCGCGCCGGAAGCGTCGCATAGCCATGAAAACGGATGCGCTCGCCACCCTGACGCGCCGCGCTGATTTCATAGTCCGGGTAACGGTTCAGAAAGCGTTGGAGGGCGATTTTTCCTTCCATCCGTGCCAAGGTCAGCCCCACGCAGACATGCGGACCACCGGCAAAGGCCAGATGCCGATTGGGTTTGCGCCCGATATCAAATTTCGTCGGATTCTCAAATACTTCCGGGTCGCGGTTGGCCGCTCCGATGCAAAGATGCAGGTTGGTCCCCGCGGCAATCTCCACCCCGCCGATCGTGACGAAGGCCGTGGTTTCGCGGTTGCCGAACTGGTTGGGCGAGCGAAAGCGCAGCACCTCTTCGATACAGGGACCGATCAGCGCGGGTTCCGCCAGCAATCGCGCCTTTTGATCCGGGTGGTCATGCAGCAGCGCGAGGGCGCTGCCGATCAGGTTGGTTGTCGTCTCATGGCCCGCGTTGAGAATAAAAATGCAGTTTTGAATCAACTCGATCTCGGTCAACTGCCCGCCGTCATCTCCGGCAATGAGCCGCGTCAGCACGTCGGTTTCAGGATCCCCCGGCTCAGCCCGGCGCCGGGCGATGAGGTCTTGCAGATAGGCTTTGAACGCGCGCACAGCAGTATTGCCCGCCTCCAACTCCGCGTCGCTCAAGGTAGGCTCTAGCGCGCCGAGGATCGCCAGTGACCAGTCCCGAAGGGGGCCGCGTTCTTCCATCGGCACATCCAGCAGGTTGCCGATAATCTGCACCGGAATGCAACTGGCATAGTCCTCGATTAGGTCCGGCGTGGGGCCCAGCCTTTCCAGCAGACGGTCTACCGTGTCGATCAGCCCCGGCTCCATCCGTGCCAGCGCCTTGGGCGTCAGGGCCGATGTCATAATCCGCCGCACGCGGGTGTGCAACGGTGGGTCATTGAACACGAGGCTTGTGGTGTGGTGCTCAAACAGAGGGCTGCCGGGGCCGAATTTCGGCGCGAAGGCCTGCTTTTTGTCCGAGATATAAAGCCTGGTGTCGCGGTAAATCGCGTTCAGGTCCGCGTGGCGGCAGATCAACACAGAGCCATCGGGCTGGCGCAGCACCGGGGTCTCGCGCAGCAGGCGGTCGTAATGGGGGAATGGGTTTTCGACAAACCCCTCAGGTGGTGCGGACAGATCAAACATAGGCCGCAGTGATGCGCGGCGCGCGGCCTATGTCAATGGCTGTCAGCGGCGGCGCAACCACTCCCGCGCGATGGCGCGCGGGCCCGTCGCGCGCAGGCAAAGATTGCCAAGCTCGATCCATTCTTCGGGGTCAAACTCGGGGAAAAATGCGTCTGCCGCGTCGATTTCCACGTCGACTTCGGTCACCAAGAGCCGATCCGCCAAGGGTAGAAGCGCGCGATAGATGCCTTCGCCGCCGATGCCGTAGACCCGGCGACACCCCTCAGCCGCGCAATGACCCAAGGCCGCCTGCGGGTCGCGCGCCACATGGGCGCCCTCAATATCGGTGCTGGAGACCACGCAATTCAAACGGTTTTTCAAGGGCTTGAACGGCAGGCTTTCCCATGTGCGGCGCCCCATGATGATGGCACCGCCGGTGGTTTCGCGCTGAAAGAATTTCAGGTCTTCGGGCAGCGACCAAGGGATATCCCCGTCTTTGCCAATGGCGCCATTGCGGGCGCGGGCGACGATCAGGCTCAGCATCAGACGGCCACCGGCGCTTTGATAGCTGGGTCGGGGTCATAGCCTTCGAAGGTGAAATCCTCGTAGCGGAAATCAAAGATCGAGCTCACCTCGCGGTTGATCCGCAGCTTTGGCAGCGGCTTGGGGGTGCGCGCAAGTTGGGTCTGCACCTGTTCCAGATGGTTGGAATAGATATGCGCGTCGCCCATCGAATGCACGAAATCGCCCGGCGCGTAGCCGGTGACATGGGCCAACATCTCCAGCAGCAGCGCGTAGGAGGCGATGTTGAACGGCACGCCAAGGAACATATCCGCCGAGCGTTGGTAAAGCTGCAAATGCAGCTTGCCGCCCGCGATGCGTACCTGCCACAGCGTATGGCAGGGCGGCAGCGCCATCTGATCTACCTCGCCGGGGTTCCACGCCGAAACGATCAGCCGGCGGCTGTCGGGGGTCTTGCGGATCGCCTCGACCAGCTTGGCGATTTGGTCGACTTGACCGGCCTGATGCAGCACCGTCCCATCGGGCTGCGGCATCGGCTCACCCACCATCGGAAAACGCCGCCATTGATGGCCATAGACCGGGCCGAGGTCACCGTTCTCATCGGCCCATTCGTCCCAGATGCGGACGCCATTTTCCTTGAGGTAGCCGATATTCGTGTCGCCAGAGAGGAACCACAAAAGCTCATGCACGATGGATTTCAGATGCAGCTTCTTCGTCGTCACCAGCGGGAAGCCATCGGCCATCCGGTAGCGCTGTTGCATCCCGAAATGAGAGATCGTCCCCGTTCCCGTGCGGTCGGTCGAGGTCACCCCCTGCTCCAGCACTTCGCGCAGCGCATCATGGTACTGTTTCACGCAGGCCCCCGTTATCCGTGACATTTGTCTTTGCATACCCTTCCGCGCCGCGCGCCTCAAGGCGGGCTTTGCGGGGGCAATCGCCTGACAATGCCGTTGCCGCCTTTGACACCGGTGGTTTCGCGCCTAAACTCTCTATCAAAGCGCGGCGGGCATATTTTGCCGCCTCCCGTTTTGTGACGACTTTTTGACGACGAATTTTCGGCCCGAACAGGGTGTTCTAACCTTGTCCCAAGCGGCCCAACTGAAGGAAAACCGATGCCCATCAAATACTTGCACACAATGGTGCGCGTGAAGGATCTGGACGCCTCTATCGCATTTTACAAACTTCTGGGCCTTGTGGAACGGCGCCGGATCGACAACGATGGGGGCCGTTTCACGCTGGTTTTCCTCTGCCCGCCGGGCATGGACGATGGCCATGCGGATGTGGAGCTGACCTATAACTGGGACGGCGATGACGCGCTGCCCAGTGACAGCCGCCATTTCGGCCACCTCGCCTATACGGTTGAGAATATCTATGAGACCTGCCAGCACCTGCAAGACAACGGCGTGACTATCAACCGCCCGCCGCGCGACGGGCGCATGGCCTTTGTCCGCTCGCCCGACAATATCTCGGTCGAACTGCTGCAAGAGGGTGACGCCCTGCCCGCGCAGGAACCTTGGGCCAGCATGGAAAACACCGGTCATTGGTAAGGCTCTGCATCACTGCCCTGCTGGCGCTGATGCTCGCGCCCATGGGCGCAGCGCGGGCGGCCCTTTTTCGGCTCGCGCGGCGTCCGGTGCGTGATGTGCCCTCTTCGGTCGCCCCCAAGGGGGTGCCGCCGAGGCTAAGTGGATCGCTGGGATGATCCGCGCGGCCCTCGCCCTCTTTCTCACGATCACTGCCATCCCATCGGCCGAGGCCGCTTGTCGGCAGGCGCTCGCCTTGGGGCTGGATGTCTCTGGTTCGGTCGATGCGCGAGAGTATCGGTTGCAAATCGGCGGTTTGGCCGACGCGCTGAACGATCCGCGTGTGCGGGACGCCCTGCTGGCGCTGCCGGAGCATGGCGTCGACCTGATGATCTATGAATGGAGCGGGTCCAGTGATCAGACGGTGATCTTGCCTTGGACCACGTTGAGCAACGCGGCGGCGCTTGAGGGGGCCATCGCACTTTTGCGCAGCACCGAGCGGCGCGAGGCGTCTCCCGGCACGGCATTGGGGGATGCGATGCAGTTTGGCGCGCGCCAGTTGGCGACGCGCGCCGCCTGCCAGAAACACACGCTGGATATCTCGGGCGATGGCATCTCGAACTTCGGGCCGCGGCCCCGGGATATACGCGACAGGTTGCACGCGCAGCCCCTTGGGCCGCAGGAGCTGACCATCAACGGTTTGGTGATCGGCGCGGAAGACCCAGCCCTTGGTGACAGTCGGCAGGCCGAGATCGGCGCGCTGGCGTCATACTACCGGGCCGAAGTCATGCTCGGCCCCGGCGCATTCGTTGAGGCCGCTGAGGGGTTTGAGGACTACGCCCGCGCCATGACCCAAAAGCTCTTGCGGGAAGTGGAGGGGAGGGTCTACTCCCACCTCATCCCCCCTGGCCGCGATCAGTAGATATAGCGGATCTGATCCGTCCAATACCGCTCCATCCGTTTGAGAGAGCGGGTGATATCTTCGATCCCTGCATCGCCCAGCACACCCTTGTTTTCCATTCCATCGGCATGGCGCGAGAAAAGCTCGGCCACCACATCGCGGATATAGCGCCCCTTTTCGGTCAGCCGAACGCGGACGGACCGGCGGTCAATCTCGCAGCGCTGGTGGTGCATATAGCCCATTTCGACCAGCTTCTTGAGGTTATAGCTGACGTTGCTGCCCTGATAGTAGCCGCGGCTTTTCAGCTCGCCCGCGGTCACCTCGTTATCGCCGATGTTGAACAAAAGCAGCGCCTGCACGGCGTTGATCTCTAACACGCCGACACGTTCGAATTCGTCCTTGATCACGTCCAGCAGCAAGCGGTGCAACCGCTCGACCAAGGACAGGGACTCAAGATAGCCTGCCATAAAACCCTTTATGGCCATCGGCTGCGCAGCGGGGTCTTGAATGCTCATGCGAAATCTCCGGTTCACCTCGTTCGAACCGGAAACTCGCTGAAAAATCAGAATAATTCGTTAAACCCTTTCGGGTTTTTTGAATCAGCCCCGCGCCTCGGCCAATTGCCCGCGGATATCTGTGACCAATGCCGCATATTCGGCGGGGGCGTCGGCCTGTCCGCTGACCCAAAGATAGAGGTCGTGGTCATTCTCATTGAGCATCTGATCATAGAGCGTGAGCCCCGCGTCATCCATCTGCGGCAGCCGCGCCTCGGCATAGGCCGATAGGATCAGGTCCATCTCTTTGATGCCCCGGCGCATGGAGCGCATTTGCAGGCGTTTCAACCGGTGTTCATGGACCTCAGGCATCCGCGGGCTCCGTCATAAGGCGCCGAATGCGCTTTTCCATTTTGCCGACAGTCTCGGCCTTTTTCAGCAGGTCGGTGCGCAGGGCGCGCATGTCGGCCAGCACTTCTTCCAGATCGACGCGCCGCGCGGTTTCGCCCGCTTCGGGGGCATCGACCCCCTCGCCTTCGCCATTGATCAACCACATCATCGAGACATTCAAAAGCCCCGCCAGCATCGAAAGCCGGTTGGCGCGCGGCTCAGACAGATCGTCCTCCCAGCCGCGCAGGGTGGACAGACGCACGCCCAGCCGTTTGGCCAGCATCGCCTGTGTCATGCCGGTCTGTTCGCGGGCCGCCGCGACCCGGTCACCAAAGGTGGCGGCCTCGGGGCCGTACCAGTCAATCTCGTCGGTCATGCTTTATCTCCTGCCAGACACCCTTGCCGGGTGCGGGGCCGCCCCCTATGAACGTGGGGATATTCATAAGCAATCCGAGGCTGAAATGGAACTGCTGTCCGCGACCCTTGATCGGGTCAAACCGTCGCCCACCATCGCCGTCTCCACCAAGGCCGCAGAACTCAAGGCCGCGGGGCGCGACATTATCGCACTTGGCGCGGGCGAGCCGGACTTTGACACGCCGCAGAACATCAAGGACGCTGCAGTCGCCGCGATCAACGCAGGCAAGACGAAATACACCCCCGTGGATGGCATCCCCGAGCTGAAACAGGCGATCTGCGCCAAGTTCAAACGCGACAACGGGCTGGATTACACCCCCGCGCAGGTCAGCGTCGGGACGGGCGGCAAGCAGATCCTCTATAACGCGCTGATGGCCACGATGAACCCCGGCGAAGAGGTCGTGATCCCCGCGCCCTATTGGGTTAGTTATCCCGATATGGTGCTGCTCGCAGGCGGCACCCCGGTGATTGCCCCCGCCACGCTCGAGAATAACTTCAAACTGACCCCCGAGGCGCTGGAAGAGGCGATCACGCCGAAGACCAAATGGTTCATCTTCAACTCGCCCTCGAACCCCACCGGGGCGGGCTATAGCCGCGACGAGTTGAAGGCCCTGACCGATGTGCTGATGCGCCACCCGCATGTCTGGGTGATGAGCGACGATATGTACGAGCACCTCGCCTATGACGGCTTCGCGTTCTGCACCCCGGCTGAGGTGGAACCCGCGCTTTACGACCGCACGTTGACGGTCAACGGCGTCTCGAAAGCCTACGCTATGACCGGCTGGCGCATCGGCTATGCCGCGGGGCCAGAAAAGCTGATCGGCGCGATGCGCAAGATCCAGTCGCAAAGCACGTCGAACCCCTGTTCGGTCAGCCAGTGGGCCGCGGTTGAGGCGCTGAATGGCACGCAGGATTACATCGCTGAGAACAACGAGATGTTCGTGCGCCGCCGCAATCTGGTGGTGGAGATGCTTTCGGCCATTGACGGCATCACCTGCCCCACGCCCGAGGGGGCCTTCTACGTCTATCCCTCCATTTCAGGGCTGATCGGCAAGACCTCAGCGGCAGGCACCAAGATCACAGATGATGAAACCTTCGCCACCGCCCTGCTTGAGGAAACCGGCGTTGCGGTCGTCTTTGGCGCGGCCTTCGGTCTTTCGCCGAATTTCCGCGTCAGCTACGCTACGTCTGACGAGGCGTTGAAAGAGGCATGCACCCGCATCCAAACCTTCTGTGCCGGGCTGACGTAAGGGCGAACCATGGCAGGCGATCTTCCCGACTATTACTTCAGGGTCCGCGAGAATGGCGCGGCGGTGTTTCGGCTGGATGCTGAAAACCGCCAACGCCGGATTGAGATGGAGCAGATCGCCGTCGTCAACATCCGCAACGGTGAGGTAAAGCCCCATGGGCAGCACCATCTGACCGAAGCCGATAAGTCCGAGATCGCCCGCTGGACAAAGGCGCGCCGCGAAACCCTTGCCGCACGGGAGATTGACGACATCCGCCGCGCGGTGGATCACCTGAACCTCACCACGCAATGGGCACAATCGCGCGCCACGGATGCCGAGTTGGATGCGGTGACGGATGACTTGTTGTTAGCAATGCACGACCTGCGCAGCACGCTGGTGCGTAAAAAGGCGGATCGGATGGATCGGGGCTGAGAGTTACCCGGCCAGTGACTTGACCGTGACGCCCCAGAACCGCGCGTTGAGCAGCAGCCCCGCAACGCCCAGCCCCGCCACCAGACCGGCCCAAATGCCCATCGCTCCGAACCCCAGCGTGAAGCCAAGGAAATAGGAGCAGGGCATGCCGACCACCCAATAGCTAATCGCGGCCATCACCATCGGGATCTTGGTATCCTGCACCCCGCGCAACAGACCGAGCGCCACAACCTGCGCCCCGTCGACCAGTTGAAACAGTGCGGCCATCACCAACAGCCCAGTGCCAATGGCAAGGATTTCAACCCGCGCAGGCTCGTCCTCTTGCATGAAAACCGAGATCAACGGCTCAGGCCAGCCCACAAAACCGACCATGGTGATCAGGGCAAAGACCAGCGACAGGACCGTGACAATCACCGCGCCGCGCTTCATATGCGGCACGTCGCGGCGGCCATAGGCATTGCCCGCGCGGATCGTGGCGACATTGCTCAGCCCCAGATGCACCATGAAGGTCAGAGAGGCGAGCTGGATCGCAATCCCATGCGCCGCCAGCGGGATCGTCCCGAGCCAGCCCATCATCAACGACGAGGCCGCAAACAGACCGACTTCGCTCAGCGTCGTCAAACCAATCGGCAGGCCCAGCGTAAAGACCCGCACCAGCATCTGCGTATCGACCCGCCACAGCCGCACGAACAGGCTGTGCTGCGGCAGGGCGATCAGCACGTAGATCACCACCCCGATGAGAGAGACGAACTGTGTCGTGACCGAAGCCACCGCCGCGCCCATCACGCCAAGCTCAGGTGCGCCCCAGTTGCCAAAGATCAGCGCGTAGTTCGCCATCGCATTGATCACGGCAGCCAGCAGGGTGATCCACAGCACGACCTGCGTCCGCTCCAAGGCGGCAAGGTAGGATTTCAGCACCATCACCAGCAGCGCGGGCACAATCCCCCAGCCCGCGACTTTGAGGTAATCGCCCGCCGTATCGGCAAGGTTGGGCCCCTGCCCCAACAGGTCCAGCACTGCAGGCGACCAGATCATCGCGGGCAGCGCGATCATCGCAAAACCCACCGACAGCCACAGCCCCATGCGGGTGGCGCGGCGCAGGCCAATCTCATCATCCTCGGCGTCATAGGCGGCCACCAGCGGCATCACCGCCATGGCAAAGCCCGAACCGAAGATGAATAGCACGAAGAAATAGGTACTGCCCAGCACCACCGCCGCCAGCGCCTCGACCGAATACCAGCCCAGCATGACCGTATCGGTCACCCCGATGGCCATCTGTGCCAGATGTCCGCCGATCAGCGGCAAGCCAAGCGTCAGGATCGCCCGGACGTGATTGCGGTTGGTCATTACTTTGGTCATGGGCAAGCCTTACGCCGAGGCTGGGCAAAGGGAAAGTCCGGTTTTTACGCTCTGTCATAGGGTTGCGGGGCTTTGTTGCCCTGATTTTGCCATGAATTCCTTGCGTCTGCGGCCCTGAGCGGCAAAGCTGATGGCAGGAGGGCTCGCGATGGAACCAACACGGACCGAAACCCGCCGCGTGAACGGTCAGGAGATTTTCATACGCCATTGGGGCGATGAAAGCCTTCCGCCGCTGCTCATGCTCCATGGCTTTCCCGAATATGGGGGCGCATGGCGCGATCTGGCCCCGCTGCTTTGCCAGCACTTTCACTGCATCGCCCCCGACCAGCGCGGCTATGGCCAAAGCAGTGCGCCCGAAGGGATCGAACCCTACGCGATGGCGCATCTTATGGCCGATATGGCCGCGTTGATCGGCGACAGGCCGGTGACAGTTTTGGCGCATGACTGGGGCGCTTCGGTGGGCTACGCATTGGCGATGTTCCGGCCCGAGTTGGTGGCCCGGCTGATCATTCTCAACGGCGTGCATCCCGTGCCTTTTCAGCGTGCCATGGCCGCAGGCGGTGCACAGTCGCGCGCCTCGCAATATATCAACGCGCTGCGCGCCGAAGGCAGCGCGGTGAGGCTGGCCAAAGACGACTTCGCCGGGCTGCTAAAGCTCTTTTCGGCGCATATGGACCTGAGTTGGCTGACGGCAGAGCGGCTTGAGGATTACCGCGCGGAATGGGGGCGTCCGGGGCGGCTGAGGGCAATGATCAACTGGTATCGCGCCTCCCCCCTGCAGGTTGCGGCCCCCGGCAAACCCCTGCGCGACCTGCCAGAATTCCCGGTTGAACGTTTGCGCGTGAACTGCCCGCATCTGCTGATCTGGGGCGCCGAGGATACCGCCCTTTTGCCCGAAGCCACCGCGGGGCTGGAAACCTTCGCGCCAGACCTTACCCGGATTGAGATAGAAGGCGCGGACCACTGGTTGCACCACCAAAAACCGTCGTTTGTGGCAAAGGCGATCCTTGATTGGTGCGGGACGCGGCCCTTGTAAAATGCACAACCAAATGTATATTGAGATGTGCATTCAGGAGCCACGCCATGACCCGCATCCATACCAACCACATCGCCACCATGACCGAAATGCGCGAACCCCATAAGGTATTGGAACGCTCCGGTGGCAAACCCGTGGCGGTGATGAAGAACTCACGCTGTGTGGGGTATTTCGTACCGGCTGAGGCGACCCTGCAGGAGGAGCCGCGCGTGGCCACGCTGGATGAGGTGATGGAGAGCATTGCCCGCAGAAAGCACATCAACCAGCCGATTCTGGACTATCTCAAAGATAAATGACCTATGTGCTGCTTTCACCTGACCTCGTCGTCAGGATCCACGATTCCGCGTTAAACCCCGGCGAGCTAGCCGGCATGGCCTTGGACAAATCACTCGAAGGAGCGCTGGCACGGGTCGACAACCGACTGGTCTACGGCATGATCGAAGATGTCTTTGACCTCGCTGCGGCTTATTGCGTGGCGGTTGCCACTGGGCATGTCTTTAACGACGCGAACAAGCGAACCGCGCATCTCGTTCTCGATATCTGTCTTGATCTCAATGGGGTGCAACTTGACCACGACACCGTCGAGGCAGGCGACCTGATCCGCGAAGTGGCCCAAGGCCGCATCGACGAAGAGACCCTTGCTGATTGGCTGCGCGCCAAAGCCAGCTGACCGGGTTAAATCCGCCCGACAAGACAAACCCGCGATTGCCCCCGGCGCGCGGGGCTGTCAAAATGACCCCCACCCACAAACAAAGAGCAGGCCCGCATGACCGATCTTCTTTCCGGCCAGGAACCCACCGAATACGATGCCTCCTCCATCGAAGTGCTGGAGGGGCTGGAGCCTGTCCGCAAGCGCCCTGGCATGTATATCGGCGGCACAGATGAACGCGCCCTGCACCACCTCGTGGCCGAAGTGCTCGACAACTCGATGGACGAAGCGGTGGCGGGCCATGCCAACCGGATCGAGGTGGAGCTGAACGCCGATTATTCGGTCACCATCCGCGACAACGGCCGCGGCATCCCGATTGACCCGCACCCGAAGTTTCCCGACAAATCCGCGCTTGAAGTGATCCTCTGCACGCTGCACGCGGGCGGCAAGTTCTCGGGCAAAGCCTATCAGACCTCGGGCGGTCTGCACGGGGTTGGTGCATCCGTGGTTAACGCGCTGTCGGATTCGATGGTGGTGCAGGTCGCGCGCAACCGCGAACTGTTCGAACAACGCTTCTCCCGCGGGATCCCGCAAGGCCCGGTGGAGAAGATCGGCGCGGCGCCCAACCGGCGCGGCACCACGGTGACTTTCCACGCGGATGAGCAGATTTTCGGCGCCCACCGTTTCAAACCCGCCCGCTTGCTCAAGATGGTCCGGTCCAAAGCCTATCTGTTCTCCGGCGTCGAAATCCGCTGGAAATCTGAGATTGAAGACGGCGACACGCCGATGGAGGCGACTTTTCACTTCCCCGGCGGTCTGGCTGATTACCTGCGCGAAACACTTGGAAAATCAACCACCTATGCCGAAAACCCCTTTGCCGGAACGGTCGAGTTCCAAGAGCGCTTTGGCGTGCCGGGCAAGGTCGAATGGGCGATCAACTGGACGCCCGCGCGCGACGGCTTCATCCAGTCCTACTGTAACACCGTCCCCACGCCCGAGGGCGGCACCCATGAGGGCGGCTTTTGGGCTGCGATCCTCAAGGGCATCCGCGCTTACGGCGAGCTTGCGAACAACCGCAAGGCCAAGGACATCACCCGCGACGACCTGATCACCGGGGGCTGCGCGCTGGTATCCTGCTTTATCCGCGAGCCAGAATTCGTCGGCCAGACCAAGGACCGTCTGGCCACAACCGAGGCCGCGCGTCTGGTTGAGAACGCCGTGCGCGACCACTTTGATAACTGGCTGGCGGCGGATACCAAATCCGCTGGCGCGATCCTCGATTTCCTCGTCCTGCGCGCCGAGGAACGGATGCGCCGCAAGCAGGAGAAGGAAACCGCCCGTAAATCCGCCACCAAGAAGCTGCGTCTGCCCGGCAAGCTGACCGACTGCACCAGCAAGACCCGCGAAGGCACCGAGTTGTTCATCGTCGAGGGCGACTCGGCGGGCGGCTCTGGCAAGGGCGCGCGCAACCGTAATACGCAGGCGCTGCTGCCGCTGAAGGGTAAAATCCTGAACGTGCTGGGCGCGGCCTCGAGCAAGCTCACGACCAACGCCGAGATCAACGACCTTTGCGAAGCGCTTGGCGTTGGCATGGGCACGAAATTCAACCTCGACGATCTGCGCTATGACAAGATCATCATCATGACCGACGCCGACGTCGACGGCGCGCATATCGCGTCCTTGTTGATGACGTTTTTCTTCACCCAAATGCGCCCGCTGATCGACGCGGGGCATCTGTATCTCGCCTGCCCGCCGCTGTTCCGCCTGACGCAGGGGGCGAAACGGGTCTATTGCCTTGATGAGGCAGAGAAAAACATGTGGTTGGAGAAGGGTCTCGGCGGCAAAGGCAAGATCGACGTGAGCCGTTTTAAGGGTCTGGGCGAGATGGACGCGAAGGACCTTAAAGAGACCACGATGGACCCTGCAACCCGCAAGCTGATCCGCGTGACCGTGGACGAGGATGTGCCGGGCGAGACCGGGGATCTGGTGGAGCGGCTGATGGGCAAGAAGCCGGAGATGCGGTTTGCGTATATTCAGCAGAACGCGCAGTTTGTGGAGGAGTTGGATGTTTGAGTAGCGTTAATAAGCGCAATAAGCTAGGTCAAATCGTAGATACTATCTTTGATGATGTTCGCAACAATGCTGTCGGTTCTGCCGTTATCTCATGTGTGCGTTTGGCTCGCCTTACTAGTGACTACCACAGCTTGGCTTTCTTCGTTTTTCTGCAGGAAAGCACGCACGAAGAGGCTCATAGAACTATCCAAAACGAGATAGGTCATTTAGCAAAGGACTTTATTAAGTATGTGACTGAAACCGCGCATGATCGTTCGCTCAGTATTTTCAAAATTCTTGATAGTGAAGCCGACGAGAACTTTACCCGTGGTAACCTTCTGTATGTGCGGGCAAATCATATCGACAACGAAATTCAGTCCATCGATATGACAATTGACTCTCTCACCGTCCCTAATGGGATTGGCGAGTTTGACACCGCAATGTTCTATAAGGAGAATGCGGGGCCACGCTTTATTTTCATACGAAAGCGGGGCATCTTATTGAGAATTCGGTCCAATATACTGACAGCCTGCCACAACTATGCTTCGCAAATTGAACGTTCTCTACAGGCGGATACAACTGCGATAGAAATGCTTGGCAGTACTGTGCAACGTGTAACAACGTTCCTCTTAGAACATGCGCCCACTGCTTCCCCGATGTACCTAGCAGCATTTTCTTACCTAGAGGCCAATACCTCTGAAGGAAATGCAGCGTCAGTTTTGCAGATCCGAAGGCTTTTGAAAGAGACAGCTGATGCTATTTCTCCTCCTAACTCAATGAACGGACTTTCAGAAGACAAGTATCTTAACCGACTTGCTTACTTTGTCGAAAAGAAGCTTAGCGGCCCAGTAAAAACGTTTTCGCTTGAAGCAAAAACTATTGAAGAACTTCTCAGGCATACCAATTCGAATGCTTCAAAAGGAGTGCATTCGAATATGAGTATCGCAGAAGCCAAGCGCGTCCTATTCTTAGCGACATTCCTACTAGATTTCATAGTCGAGGTGCATGAGACTGATTGTACGACAGGAAGAACTTTCACTAATACCTCATAACACCAGCCACATCTGTTCCGTATCCCATGCGCCTTTGGCGCATAGCCCCTTCATGTGCTGCGCACGTTCGCGGCAGAGCCGCTATCCCCAGGGGGAAGGGGTTTCCACAGAACGACAGGTCGGGACCGCACCAGCAGTTACCCGCAGCGTCAGCACCCAGCCCCAACTTCCCCCTTGATCCGCCGCCCACACCAGTCCTAACTCCCCCCATGATCCGCGCGCTCCTCCTTCTCCTCCTCCTCACCGCCTGCGGTCGTCCGCTGACCGACAACGAGCGCGCCTATCTCTCCACCATCCACGGCACCTCTGTCGACTACGACCGCGTCCGCCTGCACGACGGTGCCCCGACCCGCGCCGTGACCTTCACCCGCAAACCGCGCCCGCGCACCACCTGCCGGGAGTTAATCCTACCGCCGCAGGAGGGCGACACCGTCACCTCCAAACCCGCCGCCGTGGCGCTGTGGAACAATCTGCTTTTCGACAAGGATTGGTACCTCGAAGACTACCTCCCCGATCATCCCGACCGCATCGGCCTGATCGCCGCGATGCTGCTCGCGCATGAGATCACCCATGTCTGGCAATGGCAGAACCGCAAGCTCACCGGTTACTCACCACTGCGCGCGGCCTCAGAGCAGTTCACCAGCCCCGATCCCTATCTTTTCGAGGTCGACACGCAGCCGCGCTTCCTTGATTTCGGCTATGAGCAGCAGGGATCAATCGTTGAGGAATTCGTCTGCTGTCGCGCGCTCGACCCGCAGGCGCCGCGCACCAAGCGGTTGCACACGATGCTGTCCGAGGTCATGCCCGTCGCCCCCCTGCCCCAGAGCCGCCCCTATGACGTGGGCCTGCCTTGGGACGGGGTCGAGCTTGAGAATATCTGCAGGTAAAATCGTCCCGGCTCAGACTGGCACCAGCTGCCCGGCCTCAAGCCGGATCTGCCGGTCCATGCGGGCGGCCAGTTCGAGGTTATGCGTGGCAATCACCGCCGAAAGCCCCGTGCCGCGCACCAGCGCCATCAGCGCCGCAAACACCTGATCCGAGGTCGAGGGGTCGAGGTTGCCCGTGGGCTCGTCCGCCAGCAGCAGACGCGGCGCATTGGCCAGCGCGCGGCAAAAGGCCACCCGCTGCTGCTCACCGCCCGACATGGCAGCGGGGCGGTGGTCGGCCCGCTCGGCGATGCCGACCTGCGCCAAGAGATCACGCGCCCGCGCCTCGGCCACCTTGCGGGCCACGCCATTGGCAAGCTGCGGCAGCACGATGTTTTCCAGCGCGGTGAATTCGGGCAGCAGGTGGTGGAATTGATAGATAAATCCCACATCCGCCCGGCGCACCCCGGTGCGCTTGCGGTCGCTCTGGCCGGTCAGGTCATCGCCCGCGATCTCCACCGTGCCGCTGTCAGCCGTGTCCAGCAGCCCCGCAATGTGCAGCAGCGTCGACTTGCCCGCACCCGAAGGGGCGACCAGTGCCACGACTTCACCGGGGGCGACCGTCAGGTCAATGCCGCGCAGCACCTGCACCTCGTTGGGCGCGCCGGGGTTATAGGCTTTGGAGATGCCGGTCAGGCGCAGGACGGGATCATTCATAGCGCAGGGCCTCCACAGGGTTCATCCGCGCCGCGCGGCGGGCGGGGAAAATCGTCACGACAAAGCTCAGCCCGAGCGACAGCCCCACGGCAGAGAGCACATCGCCCAGTTGCAGTTTCGCGGGTAGGAAGTAGATGCCGCGGATCGAGGCATCCCAAGCATTGCCGCCGCTGAGGTAGTTCACGAAGGCGAAAATCTGGTCGACGTAGATCGCAAAGAGCACGCCCAGCACCACGCCCGCGGCGGTGCCGATGATCCCCGTGAACGCGCCGCAGATAAAGAACACCCGCAGCACCGAGCCCTCAGACAGCCCCATGGTGCGCAGGATGCCGATGTCGCGGCCCTTGTTCTTGACCAGCATGATCAGCCCCGAAACGATGTTCATCGCGGCGATCAACACCAGCACCGAAAGGATCACGAACATCACCCGGTCCTCGATATCCAGCGCCGACAGGAACGAGCCGGACGCATCGCGCCATGTCCAGACCTGCGCCCGGTCGCCCGCCGCCTGCATCAGCGCCGACGCCATGGCGTCAACGCTCTCGGGGTCTTCGACCATAACCTCCAACTCATCCGCGACGCCCTCGCGGTTGAAAAAGCTCTGCGCCTCGGCGATCGGCAGGTAAACACGTGTCTTATCAATATCATAGCGCCCGGCAGAGAAGATATAGACGACCTCATAGCCGTTCACCCGCGGGCTGGTGCCAAAGGCGGTTTTCACCCCATTGGGCGAGATTAGCTTGATCGTGTCACCGACCTGCACGCCCAAGCTCTGCGCCACGCCGCTGCCGATGGCGATGCCTTCCTCAAACCGGCCAATGTCGCCGAAAGAGCGTTCGGAAGGCTGGATGCCGGGGATGGTCATCAGATCATCAGACGCGATGCCAAAGACCTCAACGCCTGCGTTGGATTGCCGCCGGTTCGCCATGACCTGCTGGCGCACCAAGGGGGCCACGCGGGTCACGCCGGGCACTTTTGCGACCTCGGCAGCCATCTCGGTGTAGTTGGCGATAGTGCGGTCGATCTGGCCGGTCTCTTGCACCTCGCCCATCGTGTAGACCGTGACATGCGCGTTGGCGCCAAGGATCGTGTCGACGAATTCTGCCCGAAAACCCGAGCGGACCGACAGCGTGGCAATCAGCGCGAAGACCGCGAGCGTGATGCCGATCAGGCTGATCCATGTCATCACGCTCACCCCGCCCTCGGCGCGGCGGGCGCGCAGGTAGCGCCAAGCGATCATCCATTCAAAGGCCGCGAATGGGGCGGTGCGTGTGGGTTTGCTGGCCATGCGGGAGGGCTCCGGTCTGAGGTGCGCGCAACCTGAGGCTTTGCCCCAGAAGGGTCAAGAACGCAATGCCCGGCGGCGGCGGAAGCGCGCGGGCCATGTGGGCAGCCAGAGAAGCAGTCGCGCGAAGGCTGTCCCGACGATGAAGCCTACGGTGGCGAAGATCAGTTCGGCACGGCTGCGCGGCGCGGTGGGCGAAAACATCTGCGCGGTTGCGCGCAACGCTCCTGTATCAGGCGCGCGCAGCAGGTAATAACTGCGCAAGAACGGACCCGCGGTTTGCAGTCGCGGCAATTGCGCCTCAAGCGCCGCGTGACGTTCGATGTTTTCGATCAGTTCAATACGGCGACGTTCTAGCAGAGCCGACCCACGCAGCCGGACAAGTGCGGCCTCTCGGTCAATCCCGGCGGCGCGGGCGGCAGCGTCGAAATGCGCCACAACGCCGGAGAGCGTCCGCTCTGCGGCCTCTAGCTCAAACACATAGGCCCGGGAAAACCCCGGGCCTTGCGCGGCAATCCCTGCCCCTATGATCCCACCGGCCAATATCAGCGCCCGCAGGATCATCGGCGACCTCAGGCAATACCGGCGTAGATTTTCGCCAGCTTTTCGACCGCCTGTTCGGGCGGCAGCTCTTCGCTTTCACCCGTACGGCGGCTGGTGAGTTCGACCACGCCGTTTTTCAACCCGCGCGGACCGACGGTAATGCGCCACGGCAGGCCGATCAGGTCCATCGTCGCAAATTTCATACCCGCCCCGCCTTTGCGGTCGTCATAAAGCGGATCGAGGCCCAGCGCCTTGAGGCTCTTATAAAGCGCATCACAGGCAGCATCGGCTTCATCGTCGCCTTGTTTGAGGTTCACGATCCCGGCGTGGAAGGGCGTCACGCCCTCAGGCCAGATGATGCCCTTGTCGTCATGGCTCGCCTCAATGATCGCGCCCAGCAGACGGCTGACGCCGATGCCGTGGCTGCCCATATGCACCGGCACCTGCTTGCCGTCGGGGCCTTGCACTTTGGCATTCATCGCGTCGGAATATTTCGTGCCGAAGTAGAAGATTTGCCCCACTTCGATGCCGCGCGCGGTGCGCTGGCGGTCTTCGGGCACTTTGGCGAAAAGCTCGGGGTCGTGGGTTTCGTCCGTGCGGGCATAGCGCGAGGTGAATTCATCCAACACGGCGCGGCAAGCGTCGTGATCGCTGGGATCAATTTCGCGGTCGCCAAAGGTCAGATCGGTGATCTCGCTGTCATAGAAAACCTCCGACTCGCCCGTCTCGGCCAGCACGAGGAATTCATGTGTGTCATCGCCGCCGATGGGGCCAGAGTCGGCGCGCATCGGGATCGCCTGCAAGCCCATCCGCTCATAGGTGCGCAGATAGCTGACCAGATGGCGGTTGTAAGCGTGCAGCGCGTCTTCTTTCGTGAGGTCGAAGTTATAGCCATCTTTCATCAGGAACTCGCGGCCCCGCATCACGCCGAAACGCGGACGGATCTCGTCGCGGAACTTCCATTGGATGTGATAGAGCGTCAGCGGCAGGTCTTTGTAAGAGCCGACATGGCTGCGGAAGATGTCGGTGATCATCTCTTCGTTGGTAGGACCGTAGAGCATGTCGCGATCCTGCCTGTCGCGGATGCGCAGCATTTCGGGGCCGTAGGCGTCATAACGGCCCGATTCCTTCCACAGATCCGCCGATTGCAGCGTCGGCATCAGCATCGGAATATGGCCCACGCGCTGCTGCTCTTGGTGCACGATCTCTTCGACCTTGCGCAGCACCTTGTAGCCCAACGGCAGCCAAGAATAGATCCCCGCGCTGGATTGCTTGATCATCCCCGCCCGCAGCATCAACCGGTGGCTGACGATCTGCGCCTCGGCAGGGTTTTCCTTCAGCACGGGCAGAAAATATTGGGACAGACGCATGGTGTTTCCTCATTGAGCGAATTGCCCCCTGACTAGTGCATGTCAGGAGGCGAGACAATCACATCGCACGGCAGCGCGAGAGCTTAGCCGCCCGCGGCGCACCGCGCCCATCTCTCAAGCGGCCTGTGCAGAACGAACAGCGTGCTGCTGCGATGGCCACCCGATCTCCCCCAAGTCAAGCAGCCAAGACTTGAAACGAAACGCCACATGGGCGATGTGAGACCATTCCCTGCCGGAGAGCATCATGGCCCTGCCAATCCGAGACCAATTGAAATACTGGGGCATCGCTGCGGCGGTGTTCATGGTGGCATTGTGGTTCATGGGCGACGTGCTGCTGCCCTTCCTGCTCGGCGGGGCGATTGCCTATTTCCTTGATCCGGTGGCCGACCGGCTGGAGCGTCTGGGGCTGAGCCGTGTGATGGCCACCGCGCTGATCACCGTGGCGGCTCTTTTGATCTTCGTGCTGATGGCGCTTTTGGTCATCCCGACGCTGGTGAACCAAACCGTCAACCTGATCGAGACCGCGCCCAAGGTCACTCGCAATTTCACCGATTTCATCACCGACCGTTTCCCCTCGCTGTTGGACGACGATTCGACGCTGCGCACCTCGCTGACCACCTTGGGCACGACGATCCAAGAACGCGGTGGTGAACTGTTCCAAACCGCACTGGCCTCCTTTGCCTCGCTGATCAACATCCTGCTCTTGTTCGTCATCGTGCCCGTGGTCGCCGTCTACCTGCTGCTCGACTGGGACCGCATGGTTGCCGCCATTGACCGGCTGCTGCCGCGCGACCATGCGCCGACGATCCGGCAATTGGCGCGGGAGATCGACGCGACGCTCGCCTCTTTCGTGCGTGGCATGGGCACGGTCTGCCTGATCCTTGGCACCTATTACGCCGTGGCGCTGATGCTGGTAGGGCTACAGTTCGGCCTCGTCGTCGGTTTCGTGGCCGGTTTGGTCACTTTCATCCCTTACCTTGGCGCATTGATCGGTGGGGCGCTGGCGATCGGGCTGGCGCTGTTCCAATTCTGGGGCGATTGGGTGTCGATCGGGCTGGTGGCGGGCATCTTTGTGCTGGGCCAGATCGTCGAGGGCAATCTGCTGACACCAAAACTCGTCGGCAACTCAGTCGGGCTGCACCCTGTCTGGCTGCTGCTGGCGCTGTCGGTCTTCGGCACGCTTTTCGGCTTCGTCGGCCTGCTGGTCGCGGTGCCCGTGGCCGCCGCCATCGGGGTGATCGCGCGTTTCGCCACGGCGCGCTACCGTGAAAGCGTGCTCTACAAAGGCCGCGAGCCTGAAACGACCGTCGACGAGGACATTCGCTGACATGGCCCACCAACTCGGGTTGAACCTGCCCAGCCGGACGGCTCTGGGCCGCGACGCTTTTTTTGTCGCCCCCTCCAACGCCATGGCGATGGCGATGATCGACGGCTGGCGCGGTTGGGCGGGCGGCAAGCTGGCGCTGACCGGGCCGCAAGGCTCGGGCAAGACGCATCTGACGCATGTTTGGGCGGACTTGTCGGGCGCCCGCATCATCAGTGCTGCCGACCTGCTGGAGGCCGACATTCCCGCCCTCGCCCGCGGCCCCCTCGCCGTCGAAGATGTCCATCTGATCGCCGGGAACGCCGAAGCGCAAACGGCTCTGTTTCACCTGCACAACCTCGTGCTGGCCGAGGGTCAGGCGCTCTTGCTCACCGGCACCGGGCCGGTGGCCCATTGGGGGCTGACGCTGCCCGATCTGGTCAGCCGGATGCGTGGCGCCACGATGGTCGAAATGGAAGCACCCGATGACGCACTGCTTTCCGCACTGCTGGTCAAGCTTCTGGCCGACCGGCAGTTGACGCCGAAACCGGAGTTGATCAACTACCTGATGACCCGGATGGATCGTTCCTTTGCCGCCGCCATCGCGCTGGTCGACCGGCTGGATGCTGCCAGCCTCGCGCAGAAGCGCCCGTTGACCCGCGCACTGGCCGCGCAGGTGCTGGACATCGCCCCGCCCCGCGCGTGATACTGGAATAATTAACGCAAGCCTTCGCAAACCCGTTACATTCCAATGTCATGAGGCCCGCATGACCCAAGCTGATTTCCTGCAAGCGCCCTTTCCGCCCGCCACCGATCTGCCCGAGCTTGATACCGCCGGGCCGGGTCGTTTCTTTAATCGTGAGCTAAGCTGGCTCGACTTTAACTGGCGGGTGCTGGAAGAGGCCGAGAACCCGCGCGTGCCGCTGCTGGAACGGCTGCGCTTCCTATCGATCTCGGCCACCAATCTGGATGAGTTCTATACCGTGCGCGTGGCGGGGCTGCGCGAACTGGCCCAAGCGGGCAACACCACCGCCGCCGCCGATGGGCTGAGCCCCGGTGAGCAACTGGTGCTGATCAACGAAGACGCGCGCAACCTGATGATGTCCCAGCAGCGCGTGCTGGTTGACCTCATGGCCGAGATGGACGCGCAGAACATCATGCTGGAGCGCGCCGCCGACCTGACCGAGGCGGACCACAAGCATCTCGAAGGGGTCTTTCTCAACCAAGTCTTCGCCGTGCTGTCGCCGCTGGCGATCGACCCGGCACACCCCTTCCCCTTCATCCCCAACACCGGCTATGCGCTGGCGCTGCAACTGGAACGCAGCCGCGACAAACGCCCCCTGCAAGCGCTGCTGCCGATCCCCGGCCAGATCGACCGCTTCGTGCCCCTGCCCGCGCCCGACGGCTGCCTGCGCTACCTGCCGCTCGAAGACCTGCTGATCATCAACATCCCCAACCTCTTCCCCGGCTACAAACTCAAGGCGCATTTCGAATTCCGCGTGCTGCGCGACAGCGATCTTGAGGTCGAAGACGAGGCCGAAGACCTCGTGCGCGAGTTCGAAGTGGCCCTGAAACGCCGCCGCCGCGGTGAAGTCGTGCGTCTGACCCATTCCGCAGGGGCCCCGGAAAAGCTGAAATCCGTCGTCATGCGCGAGCTTTGCGTGCGGCCCCAAGACGTGATCGAAATCGAAGGCATGTTGGGCATCGCCGATCTGTCGAAACTGGTAACCGACGCCCGGCCCGACCTTCTGTGGCCGCAGTTCACACCGCGCGTGCCCGAGCGCGTCAGCGACCACGATGGCGATATGTTCGCCGCGATCCGGCAAAAAGACATGCTGCTGCACCACCCGTATGAGACCTTTGACATGGTGGTGCGCTTCCTTGCCCAAGCGGCGCGCGACCCGGATGTGGTGGCAATCAAACAGACGCTTTACCGCACCTCGCGCGACAGCCCGATTGTCAGCGCGCTCTGCGAGGCTGCCGAGGATGGTAAATCCGTCACCGCCTTGGTTGAACTGAAAGCCCGCTTTGATGAGGCCGCCAATATCCGCCAGTCACGCCGCTTGGAACGCGCGGGCGCGCATGTGGTCTATGGCTTTCTCGACCTCAAGACCCACGCCAAGATCTCGACCGTGGTACGCCGCGAAGGCGATCAACTGGTAACCTATACCCACTACGGCACCGGCAACTACCACCCGATCACCGCGCGGATCTATACGGATCTGTCGCTTTTCACCTGCGACTCGAGCCTTGGGCGCGATGCCACGAAAGTCTTCAACTTCCTGTCGGGCTATGCCCCGCCTGAGCAGTTGGAAAACCTCGCCATTTCCCCCACCACGCTCAAGCCGCGCCTGCTTGAGATGATCGCCACCGAGGCTGACCATGCCCGCGCCGGGCGGCCTGCCGTGATTTGGGCCAAGATGAACGCCCTGATCGACGCCGAGGTGATCGACGCGCTTTATGATGCCAGCCAAGCGGGGGTGGAAATCAGCCTTGTCATTCGCGGCATCTGCGGGCTGCGGCCCGGCGTTAAGGGGCTGTCGGACAACATTCGCGTCAAATCCATCATTGGCCGTTTTCTGGAACACAGCCGCATTGTCTGCGTCGGCAACGGCCACGGGCTGCCGCATAAAAAAGCGCGGGTTTTCATGTCTTCCGCCGACTGGATGGGCCGCAACCTCAACCGCCGGGTCGAGACTTTGGTCGAGATCGAGAACCCGACCGTCAAGGCACAGATCACCAGCCAGATCATGGCCGCCAATCTGGCTGACGTGGCGCAAAGCTGGGTCATGGGGCCGGATGGCAAATTCACCCGGCCCGCCGTGCCGGAGGGGACGTTCGCGTTTAACTGCCACCGCTTCTTTATGGAAAACCCCTCGCTCTCGGGGCGCGGCAGCGCGGGGGCGTCGGATGTGCCCAAGCTGACCCATACCGAGGATTGACCTATGGAGAGGTCCGTTAGCAATTGACCTCACCGCGCCCCTGCGCCAATTATCCCTTCAAACGGATGGCCCGCAGGAGCATTGATGGCAGACCAGACCGACCCTTCCCGAGCCGCACCCGTCCCTGAGACTGGCGTGGCGGAACTGGGCCTTTTCGCCAAACCCTTGTTTCAGGATCCGGGCGCGCGCGCGCTGGCGCGGGTGGGCGTGGTGGATGTGGGCTCGAACTCTGTTCGCCTTGTGGTGTTCGACGGCGCGGCACGCTCTCCGGCCTATTTCTATAACGAAAAGATCATGTGCGCCTTGGGCGCTGGCATGTCTGAGACGGGCCATTTGTCCCCCGAAGGCCGCGCCCGTGCCCTCTCGGCGCTGCGCCGGTTCAGCAAACTGGCCGATGGCATGGGCCTGTCGGAACTCACCGTCGTCGCCACCGCAGCGGTGCGCGATGCCAGCGATGGGCGCGAGTTCTGCGCCGATGTGCTGCGCGAAACCGGCCTGCGCATCTGGGTGATCGACGGCGAGGAAGAGGCCCGGCTTTCGGCCCAAGGGGTGCTGCTGGGCTGGCCCGGCGCTTACGGCCTTGTCTGCGACATCGGCGGCTCGTCGATGGAACTGGCGGAAATCTCTGGTGGGCGCGTCGGGCGGCGGGTGACCTCGCAACTCGGGCCGCTGAAGCTGCGCGATCTCAAGGGCGGGGCCAAGGGGCGGCACGCCCATATCAAAGAGGTTATTACCGCGCTTCAGGAAAAAATGGGCAGCCAGCGTGACCGGCTGTTTCTTGTGGGCGGCTCATGGCGGGCGATTGCGCGGATCGACATGTACCGCCGCGGCTATCCGCTGCATGTGCTGCATGAATACCGCATGACCGTCACCTCGGTCCGCGAGACGGTGAAATTCATCCAAGCTTCTGATCTTGAAGAACTGCGCAACGCCTGCAACGTCTCCTCCAGCCGGATGTCGCTGGTGCCCTACGCCGCTGAGGTGCTGAGCCGTCTGGTCAAAACCTTCCGTCCCAAAGACATCGCCATTTCCAGCTACGGCATCCGCGAAGGCATGCTCTATGAGCAGATGCCGCAGCGCCTGCGCGACCGTGATCCGCTGATCGAAGCCTGTTATTTCGCCGAAGCCAAAGACGCGCGGATGCCCGGCTTTGGTAAGGTGCTCTATAACTTCATCCTGCCGCTCTACCGCTCTGCCCCGCATGCGCGCAGGCGGTTGGTCAAAGCGGCCTGCCTCCTGCATGACGTCAGCTGGCGCGCGCATCCCGACTACCGGGCCGAGACCTGTTTTGACAACGCCACCCGCGCCAACCTTGGCGGGCTCAAACACGCTGAGCGGATTTATCTGGGGCTGGCACTGCTGCACCGATACTCCAACAAACGGGAAAACACCCGGTTCGAAGACCTCTATGAGATGGTCGACGAGAAGACCCGGTTGGAAGCGGAGATACTCGGCAAGGCCATGCGCTTTGGTGCGATGCTGTGGATGGACAAGGGCGAACAGCGCGGCGAATTGCGCTGGTTCCCCAAGAAAAAGCAGTTGGAACTGTGGCTCACCCCCGACATGGTGCCGCTTTTCGGTGAGGTCGCAGAGGCGCGGCTGAACTCGCTCGCCAAATCGCTTGACGCCGAAGTCCATGTGCGCACCGGCAAACGCCCGCCGAAATAGGCCGCGTTACAGGTCGATCTGGGGGGCAGGCTCGGTCGGCGTGTCTGGTGGCATCATCGGATGATCCGGCTTGCGGCGAATGATGATATCGCCGTTGGGCTGCATCTCGGGCGCTTGGTATGCGCTCCAGTCCTCGACCTCATCCAGCAGTTCCGTCAGCTTCGGCCCCATCTCGCGCGCAAAATCGCGCAGGGCGGGGCGCATGGCTTCGCTAAAGCCTTCGAAACCCTCCATGACCGGGCCCATTTCATCCATGATCCCGTCCATGAACATCTGCGCGCCGCGCTCCATCAAGCCGAGGCCGCGTTCTTCGGTGTCCTCCTGCGCGTGGGCCGCAAGCGGTAGCATCGTGCAAAGGGCGATAAGGGGCATGAAACGTGTCATGCAATTGATGTAGGCGGCGCGTTCGGGATTTCTAGTCTTCTGCCGATGCACGGGCACAAGCCCGCCTAAAGGTCGACATCCAGCGTGACCGGGAAGTGATCCGACGCCGCAAGAAGCGCATCGCGCAGGGCCACATTTTGCCAGCAAGCGGGGTCATCCATCGGGTGCCAAATCCGCCAGCGGGCATCGCGGGCACAGATTTGCGGGCTGACCATGATGTAATCCAACAGCGCCTGAAGGTAACGTTCCTCTGGTGCGATCCAAAACCGCGCGCTGGTAGGCGCGGCCCCCAACCGTCGGCTAAGCGCCTGTTTTGCATGCGGGTCAAAGAGCGCTGCCGCCCCCTCCCCCAGCACAATCTCAACCGACGACCGGCCAAACAGGCTTTCGAATTCATCCAGCCCCGGCCCGTCGTTCAAATCACCCATCACCATCACGGGCCGATCTGCCGCCAGATGCGTATCGATCCGCCGCCTGAGCCAGATCGCTTGCGCCAATTGCTTGCGCCGGTTGGCGATGGCGATGCGCAGCACATCGGCCTCCGACTTGGCCCCATGGGGCGCTTTGGATTTCAGGTGCGCGCCGATCATCTGAAAGTCAAAGCCGGACTTCGTGGTCACCTCCAACTCAAGCGGCGGTTTGGAGAAGACCACGGCGTCTTCGGTCGCGTCTACGTCAAGATCAATCCGCAACGTCTGGTCAAAGCGCGGGGCACCTGCTGCCGACTGCGGCACATGGCGGGCGGTGAGCGTATCGGGGTCATAGAGCAGAGCAATCTCTTGCTCTGTATCGTTGGAAAACCCCATGACGGCCTCCCGCGTGCGCAGGGAAAACCGCGCGGCGAAATGCTTTAACGCTGCCACGGTGGACTGCCGCCGCCCGTGGTTCGGCGCTTCAATCACCATCACCGCATCAGCATCCAGCGCACTGAAAACCAGCCCCAAAGCCGCCGCCTGCTGCGCACGGGTCACCTGATAGCGCGAAGACCATTCACCGTCGTCGTAGAGCTGATTGTCATCGTCAAAAAGGCTCGCGAACCACTCAACATTGTAGGTCGCGATGCGCATCAAGCGTGTTTGCCCGAGATCGTTTCCCACGCGCGGTTGATGTCGATCATGCGTTTCTCGGCCATTTTGATGGCCTCTTGCGGCAAGCCACGCGCCACCAACGCATCGGGGTGGTTCTCCCGCACCAGCCGCCGCCATGCCTTACGGGCTTCTTCGAGCGTGGCATGGGGGCCGATGCCCAGAACCGTGCGCGGCAAGGGCGAGCTGTCGGGCACGAACCGCGCTTTGAGCGAGGCAAAGGCCTCCTCTCCCATGCCAAAGATCGCGGCGACATCTTCGAGAAAGGCGTTTTCATTCGGGTGATAGACGCCATCGGCCATGGCAATGTGAAACAGCCCCTCCATCAGATCATGCAGCATCTCGGGCTGGTCGTTGAACATGCTGGCGATGCGTTTGGCGTATTCCTCAAACCCGGTGACATCCTGCCGCGCAAGGTTAAAGACCCGCGCAGCGCCGTCCTGATCCCCTTCCGCAATTTGGAAGACCTCGCGAAAGGCCGTTACCTCATCGCGGGTCACCAGCCCATCGGCCTTGGCCATCTTCGCGCCCAAGGCGATGACTGCTATGGTAAAGGCGACCGAGCGTTCAGGCGGGCTGCGCAGACGGTCAAAGACAGCCGACAGCCCCTCGCCCGCGGTGAGGGCTGACAAAGCTTCGGAAATGCGCGTCCAGATCGACATGGGCTGACCCTTTGGTATTCGGCCCCAGCTTAACCGCTGGCACCGGGGAAGTCAGGATGCTGACAGGGTTTTTTGCATCAAGATCAGATCAAGCCATTGCCCGTGTTTGCGCCCGACTTCGGGCATCCGGCCCACCTGCGCAAAGCCCAGTTTTTCATGGAAAGTCACAGCCCCCGGATTGGCGCTGCTGATCGCGGCAACCATCACATGATGGCCCTGCCCCGCAGCCGCCTCCCCCGCCCGCGTCATCAAGCCGCGGCCCAGTCCCTGCCCCTGTGCCGCGTCCGCCATCACGATGCTATGTTCGACCGTCGCGCCGTAGCCCGGCCCGCCGCGAAAGCTGCCGTAGGTGACAAAACCCATGACTTGCCCTGCGTCTTCGGCCACCCAAAAGGCCTCGGCGCGGGTGGCGATCAGCGCGGTAATATCCTCTGCCGTCTTTTCGTCGGTGGTAAAGGTCGACAGGCTGTCGCGGATCATGCCGTTCCATAGGCCCGCCACGGCAGCGGCATCGCGCCGCTCTGCGTGGCGGAACGCGCGGCCCGTTTGGACCGCGCCGGTTTCAGCCTGCATCACTTCCGGGTCTCGCGGATCAGCTTGAGGATATCCTGCGCAGCCGTCGGGATATTCGTCCCCGGGCCAAAGATCGCCTTGACGCCCGCGTCCTCCAAGAACTTGTAATCCTGTTGCGGAATGACCCCGCCACAGATCACCAGAATATCTTCTGCCCCCGCATCTTTAAGCGCCTGAATAAGCTGCGGTGCCAATGTCTTATGCCCCGCCGCTTGGCTGGAGATGCCGACGACATGCACGTCGTTGTCCACCGCGTCCTGCGCCGCTTCGGCAGGGGTCTGGAACAGCGGGCCAACGTCCACGTCAAAGCCGATGTCGGCAAAAGCCGTGGCGATCACCTTGGCCCCGCGGTCGTGCCCATCTTGGCCCATTTTGACCACCAGCATGCGCGGGCGGCGGCCCTCGGCCTCGGCGAACTCGTCGACCGTTTTCTGGATGTCGGCAAAGCCCGCGTCGCCCTCATAGGCCGCGCCATAGACGCCAGAAAGCGTTTTGACCTCGGCCCGGTGCCGCCCGAATTCTTTTTCCATCGCCATGCTGATCTCTCCCACTGTGGCGCGCGCGCGGGCAGCTTCGACCGCCGCGTCGAGCAGGTTGCCGCCCTCGGCGGACCGCCGTGTCAGTTCCGCCAAGGCGGCAGTGCAGGCGTCCTCGTCCCGCTCGGCCCGGATACGCTCCAGCCGCGCCACCTGACCAGCGCGGACCTTGACGTTGTCGACATCCAAGATGTCGATCGGCTCTTCCTTGTCGCGGCGGTATTTGTTCACGCCGACGATCACCTCGGTGCCGCGGTCGATGCCCGCCTGACGCTGCGCCGCGGCTTCCTCGATACGCAGTTTCGGCATGCCAGAGGCCACGGCCTTGGTCATGCCGCCCATCTCTTCGACTTCTTCGATCAGCTGCCACGCGGCCTCGGCCAGATCGGCGGTCAGCTTTTCGACGTAGTAGCTGCCCGCGAGCGGATCGACGACGTTAGTGATGCCGGTCTCTTCCTGCAGGATCAGCTGGGTGTTGCGGGCGATACGGGCGGAGTGTTCCGTGGGCAGGCCAATGGCCTCGTCCAGCGAGTTGGTGTGCAGCGACTGGGTGCCGCCCAGCACCGCCGAAAGCGCCTCATAGGCCGTGCGCACCACGTTGTTATAGGGGTCCTGTTCGGCAAGGCTTACGCCCGACGTCTGGCAATGGGTCCGCAGCATCGATGACTTGGGGTTCTTTGGCTCAAATTCCGCCATGACCCGCGACCAAAGCAGGCGCGCGGCGCGCAGCTTGGCGGCTTCCATGAAGAAGTTCATGCCGATGGCAAAGAAGAAGCTCAGGCGCGGCGCAAAACGGTCCACATCCATGCCCGCTGCAATCGCCGTGCGCACATATTCGCGCCCATCGGCGATGGTAAAGGCCAGCTCCTGCACCAGGTTCGCGCCCGCCTCTTGCATGTGGTAGCCCGAGATCGAAATCGAGTTGAACTTGGGCATATGATCCGAGGTATATTCGATGATGTCCCCGATGATCCGCATCGACGGTTCCGGCGGATAGACATAGGTGTTGCGCACCATGAATTCCTTGAGGATGTCGTTCTGGATCGTGCCCGAAAGCTTGGCGCGGTCATGGCCCTGCTCTTCGCCCGCGACGATGAAATTGGCGAGGATCGGGATCACCGCGCCGTTCATCGTCATGGAGACCGAGACCTGATCGAGCGGAATACCGTCGAAGAGAATTTTCATATCCTCGACCGAGTCGATGGCCACACCGGCCTTGCCGACATCGCCCTCGACCCGCGGGTGGTCGCTGTCATAGCCCCGGTGCGTTGCCAGATCAAAGGCCACCGAAACACCCTGCTGCCCGGCGGCCAGCGCGCGGCGGTAAAAGGCGTTGGATTCCTCAGCCGTCGAAAAACCTGCATATTGCCGGATCGTCCAAGGACGGCCCGCATACATCGTCGCCTTCACGCCGCGCGTAAACGGCGCTTCGCCGGGAATGCTGCCGAGATGGTCCAGCCCGTCCACGTCGTCGGCGGTATAGAGCGGTTGTACGTCGATCCCCTCCAACGTCTTCCACGTCAGATCATCAAGGCTGCGTCCGCGCAATTCGCCCGTGGCCAGTTCCTGCCAGCGTGTCTTGGCGTCCTTTTGGTCGGATGTCATATGCTTGTCCTTCTCCCTTAACGCCGGGCGGCAGGCATGGGCCTGCGCATCACCGGCGGCTGAATTGTCACGGGGCGCGCCCTTACAGGGATAAATGCCCCCTGCGGCGCTTTGCCCTTCGCAAAATGGTACAGGCCCCCTATATCTGAAGGGACAGGAGCCTTGATGAAACGTTTGATCTCACTAGTTTTTGCAGGATTGATCGCCAGCACAGCGATTGCCCAAGGGGCCGATACCCCGATGGAGGATCCGCTGTTCCTGCCCGCCGATATGGCCGATCTCAGCGCCTTCCAATGGAAAAAGCGGCCCGTTCTGGTCTTTGCCAATTCCGAGAACGATCCGGCATATGTCGCGCAGATGGAATACCTCCGCGACCGCGAGGAAGAGTTGCGCCTGCGCGATGTGGTGGTGCTGACCGATACCGACCCTGCCGCGCGCAGCGCGCTCAGGCTGCGAATGCGCCCGCGGGGCTTCATGCTGGTGCTGGTCGACAAGGAAGGCCAAATCGAGCTGCGCAAACCCTTTCCATGGGACGTGCGCGAGATCACCCGCAGCATCGACAAGATGCCGCTGCGCCAGCGTGAAATCAGAGAGGCAAAGGAGCGCGACGTCAGCCGTTGATGCCCCGCGCCCTGCCCGCCCTGATCGCCAGCGCATCGCACCCTATTCGAACTCCATGATGACATCGTCCACCGCAAGGCTGTCGCCCGCGCCAGCGTTGACCTTGCTCACCACGCCCTTCTTCTCGGCGCGCAGGATGTTCTCCATTTTCATCGCCTCAATGGTGCAGAGCGCTTGGCCCTCTTGGACCTCATCGCCCACTTCGACGTCGAGTTTCACCACCAGACCCGGCATCGGGCAGAGCAGCATCTTGGAGGTGTCGGGTGGCAGCTTCTCGGGCATGAGGGCCGCCAGTTCCGCCTGACGCGGAGTGCGGACATGCACCTTGAGATCCGCGCCGCGGGTGCGGATGCGGAAGCCGCCAGAGATTTTGCCAACCTTCAGCACCAAAGGCGCGCCATCGACAGTCATTTCGGCCAGTTGGTCGCCCGGTGTCCAATCGCCGCTGACGCGCATTTCGCCGCCGTCGCCAAAGGCCACCGTCGCCCCTTCGGGATCGGCCTTGGTGACCACGTCGAAACTCTCGCCCTGCAGCTTTACGTTCCAATCGCTGCCGACTTTGCGCTCGTGGTTGTCCATCCGGCCCGAGACACGGGCGCGGCGAATTTCGCCTACGCGGTGCATCGCAGCGCAGGCCGCAGTGATGCGGCGCAGCTCGCCCTCAGGCAGGGTCACACCCTCGAAACCTTCGGGATATTCCTCGGCGATGAAAGCGGTGGTCATCTCGCCCGAGACGAATTTCGGGTGATCCATCACGGCAGAGAGAAACGGCAGGTTATGCCCGATGCCCTCAACCTCGAAACTGTCGAGCGCGACGCGCATCTTCTCAATCGCCTCTTCGCGGGTCGGGGCCCATGTGCAAAGCTTGGCGATCATCGGGTCGTAATACATCGAGATTTCGCCGCCCTCAAAGACGCCGGTATCGTTGCGCACAGCCATCTCGCCGCTCGGTGCATCGCCCTGCCAAGTGCCCTGCTCCAGCAGCGGCCCGGCGGCCACTTCCTGCGGCGGGCGGTAGCGGGTCAGACGGCCAATGGAGGGCAGGAAACCACGGTAAGGGTCTTCGGCGTAGAGCCGGTTTTCGATGGCCCAGCCTATCAGGGTCACGTCATCTTGTGTGATCGACAGTTTCTCGCCATTGGCCACGCGGATCATCTGCTCGACCAGATCAACACCGGTGATCAGTTCGGTGACCGGGTGTTCCACCTGAAGGCGGGTGTTCATCTCAAGGAAGTAGAAGTTCTTGTCGCCATCAACGATGAATTCCACCGTGCCCGCGCTGGTGTAGCCCACGGCCTGCGCCAGAGCGACAGCCTGCTCGCCCATCGCCTTTCGGGTCTCTTCGTCAAGGAAGGGGCTCGGTGCCTCTTCGACGACCTTTTGGTTGCGGCGCTGGATCGAACACTCCCGCTCGCCCAGATAGATACCATTGCCATGCGCGTCGCAGAGCACCTGAATTTCAATGTGGCGGGGCTGGGTGACGAATTTCTCGATGAAAATCCGATCATCCCCAAAGGAGTTTGCCGCTTCGTTCTTGGACGATTGGAAACCTTCGCGGGCCTCTTCGTCGTTCCATGCGATACGCATGCCCTTGCCGCCGCCGCCAGCCGAGGCTTTGAGCATCACCGGGTAGCCGATCTCGTTCGAGATTTTCACGGCCTCTTCTGCGTCTTCGATCAGACCCATATAGCCCGGTACGGTCGAGACACCCGCTTCCTGCGCGATCTTTTTGGAGGTGATCTTATCGCCCATCTTTTCAATGGCGCCAACGGGCGGGCCGACGAAAGCCACGCCAACAGCGTCAAGCGCCTCGGCAAACTTGCTGTTTTCGCTGAGAAAACCATAGCCCGGATGGACCGCCTGCGCGCCGGATTGCTTCACGGCCTCCATCACCTTGTCGATGACGATATAGGACTGGTTCGCGGGGGGCGGGCCGATGTGAATGGCCTCATCCGCCATTTCCACATGCAGCGCCTGCGCATCCGCATCGGAATAGATCGCCACGGTGGTCAGACCCATCTTTTTGGCGGTCTTGATCACGCGGCAGGCGATTTCGCCCCGGTTGGCAATGAGGATCTTGTCAAACATCAGCAGTTCCTTTGACGGTAACAGGCCACGCAAAATGCCGCGTCAGCCAAAGCTGCGCGGGTGCCTGTAGAGATAAAGATGGAGGGGGAAACCGCCCTGCCCGCGCCAATGGCAGGCAAAGCGGTTAATGGGGCGAGATCAGTTACATTTGCCGGGGTTAAGCTGGCAATAACCGACGTTGGCTGCGGCGCCGATGGCTGCGCCCTGCGCCAGCGACCCACCTGTGACAGCTGCCGCACCTGCGCCGACGGCTGCGCCGCCCAGACCCTGTTCGCCGATGGTGTTGCCACATGCGGCAAGACCGGCTGTCGCGCCAAGCGCGAGAATGATGTTACGAATTGACATGTGCCTGTTCCTTCACTGCTATCTACTGTCCGACCAACGCCCTGCCGTTTGACAAGTTCCCGGTCAGTTTTCCGGCCCGTTGCCCTGTGGCGCGAAAACCACCCCGCCGAAAAGTCGGGCAGCGCGGCGCGGTGGCGCAGCGGCTGCCCGATAGAGGAAGGGGTATGGTCTTCACGTCCGGCGGCACGAAGAGCAAAAGACGCGCCGCCAGCCACGCAAAACCTGCCCCAAGCCTGCGCCAGCGCCAAGCACGCCCTTTGAGGCGGCCGGACTTCGGCAAGGCTGTGCTGATCTGCGTAGAGGCGGGGCGACATCATGCCAATCAACCCTCGAAAGCTTCGGGGAAGGCGGCACGGGCTGCGGCCACGTCGAGCACGAGCAAAGCTTCGTAATCGGCGGGATCAAAGGGATCGGTAGCCGGCAGCACCTCGCGGCCAAAGAGCCACGACAGACGGCCCGCATCCAGATTGCCACGCTCGAAAGGATGCTCGCCAAAGGCTTCCCACAGGGCTTTGACAAAGGCGGCATCGGCGCGGCGGTCAGGCGCGCGGCGGTCAGGGCGACGCTCACGCCGGGTGATGGGCGTGACCCCCTTGGGATTCGGACGGCGAATTGTGAACTGGAAATCGGTGCCGGGCAGTCGCCCGGGGAACCCGCGGTGTTTTAGCATATAGGCGGGCATCAGACACCCCTCCCGGTTGCAGGGGTGGCTGGGATCAGGGCAGGCGCAAACGCCTGCCCTGCAACGGCATTATTTGTACTTGCCGGTGTAGACGGGCTCGACCGAGATGGGCTCGGGCTCAACCACGACGAACTCTTCTTCTTGCTGTGCGCAGGCCGAAACAGCTGCGACGAAACCGATAGCTGCCAGCAACTTGATGCTCTTGGACATGTATATCTCCTATTAATGTTAAATGAACCTGACGCGACAACATGCCGGCCAAGCCCGGGTTCTGAGGTAAGGGATACGTGGGTATTCCTTAACCGCATCATATGCGATTCACATAGCAATGGATACGGTTGCAAGCGCAATCGGTCGCGTTGTGACTCCAAAGCATCATTCCAATTGGAGGATCGGCGGATTCTTGCAAGATCTTGCCTGCGCATCACAAACCCTCCCAGATGCAAGCGTCATCTTGGGCACGGAAAGCTTCGAAATATTGGGTCGCTTCGGGGTCGGCCGCGCCGAATTCCACCGGGCGGTCAGCAAGGGAGACGACGATCACCTGCCCCTCAAGCGCATGTTCGGTCATGTAAGGGAGGGCGACCACCGCGCAGAGATGCTCCATGTCTGGAGCGGCGAGGTCATAGGCGATGGCCTCCGGCCCTTTGGCGATCTGCGGCGCAATGAACCGAAAGCGAAGCCAAGTCTCACCGCCCAATTCCTCGACAAGAACCTCTTGCAAGTCAATAACTTGCCCCGAGGGAACGTCAATCGCCCGTGCCGGAGACGCGAGCCCCCCCGCCAGCAAAGCTGGCAGGCAAGCTCGGCGCAGCAGAGCGCCTAGTGATTGCGCAAAGCGTCGATCAGCGCGTCCTTGTCCATATCCGAACGCCCCTCGATCCCGAGTTCCTGCGCCCGGTCGTAGAGGTCGTCTTTGGTCCAATCCTCGTAGGGCGGCTGTTTGCCCCCCTTCTTGCCGGGATGCTGGCTGTCGTTGGCCTGCGCATTGGCGATGCGGGCGGCTTTCTCCTTGCTCGCCCCATCCTCGCGCAGGGACTTGTAGGTCTCTTCGTCCTTGATTGATGAATTCGGCATGATCCGGCCCTCCTTTGCAAGGAAAACCACCCAGCCCGCCGAGGGTTCCGCGCGCGGCCTCGGTGGGATCGGTATTTAAGAAAGGATGAAGCTGCATGATGGTGCTCAGAGCGGGATGTTGTCGTGCTTCTTCCACGGGGTCTGCACTTTTTTGTTGCGCAGTGACGCGAAGGCACGGGCGACCCGTTTGCGGGTGCTGCGGGGCTGAATCACCTCGTCGATGAAACCGCGTTCGGCGGCGACGAAGGGGTTGGCGAAACGGTCTTCGTAATCCTTCGTGTGTTTGGCGATCTTTTCGGGATCGTTCAGATCCTTGCGGTGGATGATCTCTGTCGCGCCTTTGGCCCCCATTACGGCGACTTCGGCGGTGGGCCATGCGTAGTTGAAATCCGAACGGAGGTGTTTGGAAGCCATCACGTCATAGGCGCCGCCATAGGCTTTGCGCGTGATGACGGTGACCATCGGCACGGTCGCCTCGCCATAGGCGAAGAGCAGTTTCGCGCCGTGTTTGATGACGCCGCCGAATTCCTGACCGGTGCCGGGCAGGAAGCCGGGCACGTCCACAAGGGTCAGAATCGGGATTTCGAAAGCATCGCAGAACCGCACGAAACGGGCCGCTTTGCGCGAGCTATCAATGTCGAGGCAGCCCGCCAGCACCATCGGCTGGTTGGCGACCACGCCGACGGTACGGCCTTCGAGACGGATGAAACCGGTGATGATGTTCTTGGCGAATTCCTCTTGGATTTCGTAAAAGTCGCCCTCATCCGCCAGTTTGAGGATCAGTTCCTTCATGTCATAGGGGGTGTTGGCATTCGACGGCACCAGCGTGTCGAGCGAGGGTTCGATCCGGTTGGGATCGTCGAAGAAGGGGCGGACCGGGGGTTTCTCGCGGTTGTTGGCGGGCAGCAGATCCACGAGGCGGCGCACTTCGGCCAGCGCCTCTACGTCATTCTCGAACGCCGCATCGGCGACCGAGGATTTGCGCGTGTGGGTCGAGGCGCCGCCCAATTCCTCGGCGGTGACGACTTCGTTGGTGACGGTTTTCACCACGTCGGGGCCGGTGACGAACATGTAAGAACTGTCTTTGACCATGAAGATGAAATCGGTCATCGCGGGCGAATAGACCGCGCCGCCCGCGCAGGGACCCATGATGACGCTGATCTGCGGGATCACACCGGAGGCTTCGATGTTGCGCTGGAAAACCTCGGCATAGCCCGCGAGGCTTGCCACGCCTTCTTGGATACGTGCGCCGCCGGAATCGTTAATGCCGATCACGGGCGCGCCGTTCTGCACCGCCATGTCCATAATCTTGCAGATTTTCTGGGCGTGGGTTTCCGAAAGGGAACCGCCGAAGACGGTGAAGTCCTGACTGAAGAGATAGACGAGGCGGCCGTTGATCGTGCCCCAACCGGTGACCACGCCATCGCCTGCGGGCTTTTGATCCTGCATGCCAAAATCGGTGCAGCGGTGGGTGACGAACATGTCGAATTCCTCGAACGAGCCTCCGTCGAGCAGCAGATCGACACGCTCCCGTGCGGTAAGCTTGCCGCGACCGTGCTGCGCATCGATCCGCGCCTGTCCGCCGCCCAAACGCGCATCTTCGCGGCGCCGCTCCAGTTGTTCGAGAATGTCTTTCATGACGCACCCCTATTGTGATTTCGGCCAGTCTATCGGAGGAGCGCAACTGACCAAAGAGCAATTTTGCAAATTTGCAAAATCAATACAGGCGCGCCCAAGCAAAATGAAAAGTTGCAAAACAATCTAGTTAACATGGACATTTCCCATGCCCACGACTACTTGCATTTGCATGAGCGATATCCCCAAAGTCCGGTATCTAGATCGGACGACCCCGCCCCATATATCAACGCTGATCCTGCTGGCCGGGCTTTCGGCCATGGTGATGAACATCTTTCTGCCCAGCCTGCCGAAGATGGCAGAGCATTTTGGCACGGATTACGCGGTGATTCAGCTTTCGGTGCCGCTTTACCTGTTCTTCAGTGGCATACTGCAGATTTTCATTGGGCCGATATCCGACAACCTCGGGCGGCGGCGCGTGATGCTTTGGGGGCTGGGCATCTTTTCCCTGGCCACGATCGGTTGCTTGCTTGCCCCGAACATCGCCGTGTTCCTCGTCTTTCGTATGGCTCAGGCCGTCATCGCCACGGGCATGGTGCTGAGCCGTGCGGTGATCCGCGACCTTTATACCCAAGACGAATCGGCCTCCATGATCGGCTATGTCACCATGGGCATGGCGCTGGTGCCGATGATTAGCCCGGCCTTGGGCGGCTTGTTGGAGCAGGGGTTTGGCTGGCAGGCCTCCTTTTGGGCGATGCTGATCCTCGGCGGGCTGGTGTTCTGGGTGGCTTGGGCGGATTTGGGCGAAACCGCCCGCGCCAGTGGCAAATCGCTGGGCCAGCAGTTCGGCGAATACCCTGAACTGCTCCGCTCGCCGCGGTTCTGGGGCTATGCGCTTGCGACGGGCTTCTGCTCGGGCGCTTTCTTTGCCTATCTTGGCGGCGCGCCCTTCGTGGGCACCGTGGTTTTCGGGATGGAGCCTGCGGTGCTGGGCCTTTATTTCGGCGCGCCCGCGATCGGTTACTTCATCGGCAACTTCATCACCGCGCGCACCGCGACCCGTTTCGGCGTCAATACGCTGGTGCTCTGGGGCTGCATCTCAAATGCCGTGGGGGGCACGGTGTCGCTGCTGATATTCCTTGCGGGATACGGCTCCCCGCTCAGCTTTTTCGGGCTGATGACGCTGGTGGGGCTGGGCAATGGCCTGTGCATTCCCAACGCCACGGCCGGGATGCTGTCGGTGCGCCCGCATCTGGCGGGCACGGCCTCTGGGCTTGGCGGGGCGATCATGATCGTCGGCGGCGCTGCGCTGAGCGCGCTGGCCGGGGCCCTTCTCACGCCAGAGACCGGAGCCTATCCGCTATTGTGGTTGATGCTGCTGACCGCCATCGCCTCGGTCGCCTCCATCTGGGTGGTGATCCGGCGCGAGAAAGCCTTGGGGCTTTAACCTAGCAGTACCCCCGCCTCGGGCTTGCGAGCGGGGGTTTGCAAAGCTACGCTGCCGCGAAATGCAAATTTGCAAAGGTGCGCGGATGGCGATCCAGAAACTCTATGCCGGTGTAAAACTGCGAGAGACCCGCACCCGTGCGGGGCTGACGCAGAAAGACTTTGCCGCCCGGCTTGGCGTCTCCTTGCCCTATCTCAACCAAATGGAAAACAACAACCGACCCGTCAGCACCAATGTGGTGCTGGCGCTGGCGTCGGAATTCAGGCTCGACGTGACCGAGCTTTCCAGCGGTGATGGAGAGCGATTGGTGAGCGATCTGCGCGAGGCGCTGGCCGATCCGATCTTCGCCGGAAAGACACCCCCGGTGGCCGATCTGCGCCTCACCGCCTCTAACGCGCCGGGGCTGGCCCATGCGTTTCTCGCCCTGCACCAAAGCTACCGGCAGGTGCATGAACGACTGGCCTCGCTGGACGAAGCCTTGGGCCGCGAGGACGCTCGGGCGATGCCCTCCCCTTGGGAGGAGGTGCGGGATTTCTTTCACTATTGCGACAATTACATTGATGCCGTCGACCGCGCGGCAGAGCATTTCGCCACCCGCGAGGGCACCGGTAACGATACACGGGCGACCGCGGCAACCGCGCTTGAACGCGCTGGCGTGACCGTGATCTTTGAGGATGACGACCGCCTGCGTGCCTATGATCCCGCCCGAGAAACGCTGCATCTGTCGGCCCGTGCAGCCCCTGAGACGCAGACCTTTCAAATGTTGCTCCAGGTGGCGCTGACCCAGCAGGACGCGCTGTTGGAGGCAACACTTGATCTTGCACGGTTCCACAGCGCCGCCGCCCGGGATATCGCCAAGATCGGGTTGGCCAATTATTTTGCCGGGGCGGCGCTGCTGCCTTACGGGCGATTCCTGCAAAAGGCGCAGGACTGCCGCCATGATCTTGAGGTGCTGGCTGGGCATTTCGGCGCCTCGATTGAGCAGGTGGCGCACAGGCTTTCGACGCTCCAGCGGCCCGGTGCAAAGGGGGTGCCCTTTTTCTTTGTGCGGGTCGATCAGGCGGGCACGATCACCAAGCGCCATTCTGCCACCCGGTTGCAATTCGCGCGTTTTGGCGGGGCCTGTCCGCTGTGGAATGTCCACCGCGCGTTTGAAACGCCGGGAAGGTTCTTGCGCCAGTTGGCCGAAACGCCGGACGGGGTGCGCTATATCAGTCTGGCGCGGGACATCTCGAAGCCGGCGGGGCGGTTTGGCGCGCCGGTGCGGCGTTATGCGATCTCACTGGGGTGCGAGGTGCGCCATGCGGCGGCACTCGTCTATGCCGATGGGCTGGATGTCACCCGCAGCGATGCCTTTGAACCGATTGGCATTTCGTGCCGCATTTGTGAGCGCCGGGATTGCCACCAACGCTCCGTCCCGCCGCTAGAGCGGCAGTTGGTCGTCGACCCGCATCTGCGCGATACTCTGCCCTACCGGGTGGAGTGATCAGCGCCGCGCCCGCCGCCAGCCCGCACCGCGGGCTTCTGCTTCGGAGCAGAACCAACGCTCTCCCTTGCGGGTGCTGATGCGGGTGCGGCTATAGAATTCCTGCCCCGGCATATGGTAAATCTTGGTCCCTTTGGCGCTGATATTGCCCTTGATCTGGCAGCTCCCCTCAGGCCTAGCCGGTTCTGAACCGCTGCGGCGGGTCACGCGGTAGCGGGCCGGAGAGATGGTCTTGAACCCATGAATGCCACGCCCTGCGACAAAGGCTGCCTTTTCCTCCAGATCATAGTCCATCGAATATTTGCGATAGGCAAAGGCCAGCCCCTCTTGCACAAGCGCCTGCCCTACGTCGACACCGCCGACATGGCAGCGGGCGACGATGCGATCATATCGGTCACGGTCCAGCGCTTCACAGCGCGCTTCGGCCCCTTGGTATCTGTCGCGCACCTCTCTCGTTGTCCAATCGCCGCAGGCCCAAGCCTGCCCGCCATCGGTTTCGCAGGTCTGGCTTGCCTCAAGCGCGTCGATACCGTGTAAGCGGATGCGCGTGCCGCCAAGATCGAAGGTATCCCCATCAATCACGCGCACCACACCCGACACGGTCTGCGCCCCAGCCGATACTGCTGCGAAACTCAGCGTGAGACTGAGGGCGAAAAGTGAACAAATCTTTAACATGGGGCAGGTATGACGCCCTGCCCCGCCAGCTTCAAGGGAGGAGATTAAGACAGGTTAATGATCAGCGCTGCGCCACCTGCCAATTGGGGTGCAGCCAAGGTTCGTCATTCGCCCGAGGCAGCGGATCACGGCCCAAAAGCAGGTCCGAGACCTTTTCCCCCACCATGATCGAGGGCGCGTTAAGGTTGCCATTGGTGATGCGCGGAAAGATCGAACTGTCGGCCACCCGCAGCCCTTCAACCCCAATCACCCGCGCCTGCGGGTCGACCACGGCGTTCGGATCGTCGGCCGCGCCCATGCGGCAGGTGCCACAGGGATGATAGGCGCTTTCCGCATGTTCGGCGATGAAACTGTCTAGCTCCGCATCCGATTGCAGCGCGTCGCCGGGTTGGATCTCATGTTTGACGAAAGGCTTGAAAGCCTCCTGCGCGAAAATCTCACGTGTGAGGCGGATGCAGGTGCGGAATTCCTCCCAATCGTCGGGATGCGACATGTAGTTAAAGCGGATTTTCGGCGCATCTGCCGGGTCGGCTGACCGCAGGGTGATGTCGCCCCGCGACTTAGAGCGCATTGGCCCTGTATGAGCTTGAAACCCGTGCCCCTCCGCTGCCGCCTGCCCGTCGTAACGCACGGCGATGGGCAGGAAATGGTATTGAATATCAGGGTATTCCACGCCGGGCTTCGAGCGGATGAAGGCCGCGGATTCAAACTGATTAGAGGCGCCCATACCGGTCTTGGTAAAGAGCCACTGCGCGCCGATGACAGCCTTCGACAGCAAGTTCCAATGTTTATAGAGCGTGATCGGCTGGCTGGAGGCCATCTGAATATAAAGCTCCAGATGGTCTTGTAGGTTCTGCCCCACGCCGGGGCGGTCTGCGACGACATTGATGCCGTGCTGCGCCAGATGGCCCGCCGGGCCGATCCCCGACAGCATCAGCAGTTTCGGCGAGTTGATCGATGACGCGGCCAGCACTACTTCGCTCTGCGCACGGATGACCTCTGTGCGGTTGCCGCGCTTGACCTCGACCCCCACGGCGCGGCCCTCTTCGATCACCACGCGCTGCGCCAGCGCGCGGATCAGCGTCACATTCCCGGTTTTCTGTGCAGGCCGCAGGTAGGCATTGGCCGCCGACCAGCGGCGCCCGTTCCAGACCGTCTGCTCCATCGGGCCAAAGCCCTCTTGTTTCTCGCCGTTGTAATCTTCGGTCATCTGGTAACCGGCCTGCGAGCCCGCCTGTACGAAAGCGTCAAACAGCGGGTTCTCCCGCGGGCCGCGGCTGACGTGCAGCGGGCCATCTGTGCCGCGCCACGCCGCATCGCCGCCATGGCCGTTCTCGTGCCAGGTCTCCATGCGTTTGTAATAGGGCAGCACGTCAGCATAGCCCCAGCCCTGCGCGCCGCTTTCTTCCCAATGGTCGAAATCCTTGGCATGGCCGCGCACATAGACCATTCCATTGATTGAGGAGCTGCCGCCGATCACCTTGCCGCGCGGGCAGACCAATTCCCGCCCGTTCAGATGCGGCTCGGGCTCGGATTTATAGCCCCAGTCATAGCGCGGCA
The DNA here is from genome assembly GCF_025142135.1 of Sulfitobacter sp. W002. Classification (NCBI taxonomy): domain Bacteria; kingdom Pseudomonadati; phylum Pseudomonadota; class Alphaproteobacteria; order Rhodobacterales; family Roseobacteraceae; genus Sulfitobacter; species Sulfitobacter sp. W002. The sequence goes on from NZ_CP081126.1 coordinate 2,576,407, forward strand.
TGTTCATCGGATAGCTGAGTGCCGCGGGCATCTGGATAAACGGCCCCGCGTCGCTGCCGCCATGTTCAATGACGATCACCTTACGCCCCGCCTCGGCCAGACGGTAGGCCATGGCGCAGCCCGCAGACCCCGCCCCGACGATTACAAATTCAGCTTCCATTCCACTTACCTTCCGCAAATCCGCACGGGTGCGGGGCAGCGCCCGACGGTGTCGGCTTTATGCGCTGCGGCCTAATTTTCCGTTGCTTAGAACGGCGCTTCGACATCGCCCATGCGGACGTAGACCGACTTCAACTGGCTATAATGGTTGATCGCCGCCTTAGAGTTTTCGCGGCCCACGCCGGAGTTCTTCATGCCCCCAAAGGGCGCTTCGACCGGCGCGTCATTATAGGTATTGATGTAGCAGGTCCCCGCCTCGAACCCGGCAGCCACGCGATGTGCGCGGGTCAGGTTTTGGGTAAAGACACCGGCGGCGAGGCCGAATTCCGTGGCATTGGCACGGGCCATGACCTCGGCCTCATCCTCAAAATCGAGCACGGCCATGACGGGGCCGAAAATCTCTTCGCGGGCGATCACCATGTCGTCTTTGACATCCGCGAAAACGGTGGGCTGCATGTAGAAACCGTCGCACTCGATCCGTTTGCCGCCATAGACCAGGCGCGCGCCCTCGGCCTCACCCTTTGCCACATAGTCCAGCGCGATCTGCATCTGGCGGTCGCTTACCATGGGGCCAAAGCTGGTGTCGGGGTCCATCGGGTCACCGATCACGGCGTTTTCCAACCGCTCAGACAGCCGCGCAAGAAACGCCTCCTTGATGTCGCGGTGCACAAAGACCCGCGTGCCGTTCGAACAAATCTGGCCGGAGCTATAGAAGTTGCCCAAGATCGCGCCGCTCACGGCATTGTCGATATCGGCATCCTCAAAGACGATCATGGGGGATTTGCCGCCCAACTCCATCGTGACATGTTTGATGCCCTCGGCGGCGGCGGCATAGACTTTGCGGCCCGTCGGGACGGATCCGGTCAGCGACACCTTGTCGACGCGGCTGTCGGTGACCAGCGATTGCCCCACCTCGCCCATGCCCTGCACCACGTTGAACAGGCCCGCGGGCAACCCGGCCTCAATGAGTATCTCAGCTACTTTCAGCGCACAGAGCGGTGTTGTCTCGGACGGTTTGAAGATCATTGCATTGCCGCAGGCGAGCGCTGGCGCGGCTTTCCAGCAGGCGATCTGCGTCGGGTAGTTCCACGCGCCGATGCCCACGCACAGGCCAAGCGCCTCGCGGCGGGTATAGACCCAATCTTCGCCCAGTTGGATATGCTCGCCCGTCAGGCTGCCCGCCAGACCGCCGAAATACTCCAGCGCGTCGGCCCCGCTGGTGGCATCGGCAACAGAGGTTTCTTGGTAAGGTTTGCCGGTGTCATAGGTCTCCAGCACCGACAGGTCGTGGTTGCGCTCGCGGATCATGTCGGCGGCGCGGCGCAGGATGCGGCCCCGCTCGGTGCCTGTCATCGCAGCCCATGCGGCCTGCGCCTTGCGAGCCGAGGTGATGGCTTGTTCAACGATCGCAGGCGTGGCGGCATAGAGCGTGGCGATCGTCTCGCCCGTGGCGGGATAGATCACCGGGATCGGCGTGCCCTCTGTGTCTTCGACATAGGCGCCGTCGATGAAATGGCTGGCTGTGGGCTGGGGATCATAGGACATCAAAGATACTTTCTTGCCTGAGGGGCGGAGTGTTCGAGGAGGCGGAGCGCGGCAATGCCGCCCTTCTCCGCAGTGTTCAGCGGCCCGCTTTCAGCAGCAGGTCGAGGGTATAGAGCGCGCGGGTCATTGCTTCGGCGGCGCTGACATTGTCCGACAGCGCGGCGCGCAGATAGAGCCCATCAATCAGCGCCGCCAATGTGTCGGCGTCGCCTTCAGGTTGGGGGCTGATCGGGCGCAGCGCATGGGTGAGGTTCGAGCGCAGACGGCTTTGATAAGCCGTCAGCAGCCGACGCGTTTCGGGATTGGTGCGGGCATGGGCGTAAAGCGTCATCCACGCGCTAATCGTGCCAGGATGAAAGCCGGTGTCGTCGAAACTGGCGACAATGATCGCCGCCGCCCGGTCATGCGGCGTGCGGGCCGTGGCCAGCCGTTCGCGCACCCCTGCCGCATATTCCGACAGGATATGCCGCATCGCGGCGAGGAAGATCTGATTCTTGCCGCCGAAATAGTGATGCGCCAAAGCGCTGGACATGCCTGCCCGCTTGGCGATCTGGCTCACCGTCACATCCAGCGACTGAGCTTCGCCAATCTCGGCGATGGTGGCTTTGACCAGCGCAGAGCGGCGAATGGGTTCCATTCCGACTTTGGGCATTGGATTCGGGTCCTTGGGGCAGTGTTGACCGCCTCAGGATAGGGGAATCTTTATTGACTCGTCAATCAAGTACCGCCCGCGGGGGTGGTACGTCAGAATTTCGTGGCGTGGGAGGGCGGCGTGACCTGCCGTTTCAGCATCGCTTCGCGCCATGTGATAAAGGTGACCGAGCCCAAAATCACGGCGCCGCCCAGCACGACCCAGATGTCCACCGGCTCGGCAAAGACCACCACGCCGAGGATCGTGGCCCAGACCAGTTGCAGGAATGTCACCGGCTGCGTCACCGTCACGGGGGCGGCGGCGAATGCCAGCGTCATGGTGAAATGCCCCGCCGTGGCGAAAAAGGCGACGCCGGCGAGGATCAGCAACTCCTGCGCGGTGGGCGTGATCCAAACGGTGAAGGCGAAGGGCGCAAGGCCGATGGTCACGAAGATCGACAGCATGGTGACGATCATCACAGGCCGCGCTTCATCCGCCAGCACTTTGGCCAAGAGGTAGGAACCCGCGAAAACCACCGCCGCCAGCAGCATCGCCAGATGCCCGGTTGAAACTTCGCGAAAGCCGGGCCGCAGGATGATCGCCGCCCCTGCCAGCCCCAGACAAACGGCCACAATACGCCGCGCCGCGAGCTTTTCGCCGAGAAAAATCGCAGCGCCGACAGTGACATAGATTGGCGCGAGGTAGTTCATCGCCGTGACCTCGGCAATCGGCAGGCGGGTCATGGCGTAGAACCACAAGATCACCCCGCCCGCATGAAAGAACCCGCGCAGACCGAAAAGCCCCCACTGGCGCTTGCTAACGGGGGTCGACAAAAGCGACCGCAGGATCGGCAGGACAAAGACCAGCCCCATGGCGTAGCGCAGGAATGCCGCCTCTGCCGAGGGCAGGCGTGGCCCCATGTATTTGACCAGCGCAGTCACGCCGATGAAACACGCCCCCGTCACCAGCATCCAAAAGACCCCGACAAGCGGGCGATTGGCGGGAACGGGGATGTCGGGGGTGGTTGCGGGGTTTTGTGTCATGCCGCGACCCTTTCCCAAACTGCTGCCAAGGGCAAGATGGGCGCGGCACTTTTATTCACATCGCAAGCAATTTGATCGCAATCCCCCACATGGTCACGGCGATGACGGCGTCCAAAATCTGCCAACTGCGCGGCTTGGCGAAAAGCGGCGCAAGCAGCCGCGCGCCATAGCCGAGGGCAAAGAAGAACACGAAACTCGCCAACGCTGCGCCGATCCCAAAGCTCAGGCGGTCGGGATACTGCGCCGAGATTGAACCAAGCAGCACCAATGTGTCGAGATAAACATGCGGGTTCAGCCAGGTCAGGGCCAGCAGGGTTAGGACCGCCTTGCCCAAGCTGCGGGTGGCCTGCCCTTCGGCCTCCAACCCCTCACCGCCGCGCCATGCCGACACGGCATTGCGCCAACCGTACCACAGCAGGAAGGCCGCGCCGCCGTAGCGCATCAGGGGCCCGAACCACGGTGCCGCTTCGGCCAGCGCGCCAAAACCGGCCACACCAGCAGTGATCAAGATCGCATCCGAAGTGGCGCAGACCAACACCACCACCAGCACATGCTCACGCCGCAGCCCTTGGCGCAGGACAAAGGCGTTCTGCGCGCCGATGGCCATGATGAGAGTGAGGCTGAGAGCGAAGCCGGGGAGGAATGAGGTCAGCATTGGGGGCGTCCTGTCTTGGGTTGCTTTTGCCTACCGCGGCGGTACAGATTACTCAAATTCAATAGTCTTCGCTTGGATTAGAGAAACTTATGCAGCTCGATAGTGCCCAACTGACCGCTTTGGCGAGCATCCTGCGACTTGGCAGCTTTGACGCGGCGGCGGCGGCGCTCGGGGTCACCCCCTCCGCCATCTCGCAGCGGGTGAAGGCGCTTGAGGATCGGGTCGGCACCACGCTGGTCTTGCGCGGCCAACCCTGTACCGGCACGCCGACGGGCCAGCGGCTGGCGAAACATGCCGAAGACGTGGCCCTGCTCGAAGCGCAGGCATTGGGCGTCAGCGGCAACACGTCCCCGCCCCGGCTGCGGCTGGCGGTGCCTGCGGATGTTCTGGCGACATGGCTTATCCCAGCCTTGGCGCAGATACCGGATATGCTGTTTGATCTGGTGATCGACGATCAAGACACCTCCGCCGATTGGCTGCGGCGTGGAGAGGTCAGCGCGGCTGTGACCGGACAAGCCCGCGCCGCACCGGGCTGTGATCTGCGGCCCTTGGGCGCGCTGCGTTATCACCCCACAGCCAGCCCCGCCTATATGAAGAAATGGTTCACCCAAGGCGTCACCACCGAGACACTGGGCCAAGCGCCGATGCTGACCTTTAACCGCAAGGATCAACTGCAGGGGCGCTGGCTGATGCAAAAAACCGGGCAGCGATTGACCCCGCCCAGCCACCACCTGCCCTCAAGTCACGGCTTCGTGGCGGCGGCGCGCGAAGGCTTGGGCTGGGGCATGAACCCTGCGCCTCTGGTGGCTGAGGATATGGAGAAAGGCCGCCTCGTCTCGCTCGACGAAGCATTGCCATTGGATGTGCCGCTTTACTGGCAGGTCGCGCGGATCATGGCGCCCGCGCTTGCCCCGCTCACCGCCGCCATAAAGGCTGCGGCGCGCGAGGCGCTGGTGCAAGGGGCGCGTTAAAGCTGCGCCATAACCTCGTCGGAGGCTTCGAAATTGGTGGTGACGCGCTGCACGTCGTCGTCTTCCTCAAGCGCATCGACCAGCTTCATCAGCTTTTCCATGGCCTCAAGATCCATCTCGGTGGTGGTGGTCGGACGCCAGATCAGTTTAGTCGATTCCGACTCGCCCAGTTCCGCCTCAAGCGCGGTGGAGACATCGTTAAGATCGGTATCCGTGCAATAGATGACGTGCCCATCTTCGGAGCTTTCCACATCCTCGGCCCCGGCCTCAATCGCCGCCATCATCACAGTGTCCGCGTCGCCGACGGCGGCGGGGTAGATCACCTCGCCCTTGCGCTCAAACATAAAGCCGACCGAACCGGTTTCGCCCAGATTGCCGCCGTTCTTAGTAAAGGTCGAGCGCACGGTCGAGGCGGTGCGGTTGCGGTTGTCGGTCATCGCTTCCACGATCACTGCCACGCCGTTCGGACCATAGCCCTCATAGCGGATTTCTTCGTAATCCTCGCCCTCACCGCCCACGGCCTTCTTGATGGCGCGTTCGATGTTGTCCTTGGGCATGGACTGGCCCTTGGCCTCTTTCACGGCCATGCGTAGGCGCGGGTTCTTTTCCGGGTCGGGGTCGCCCATCTTGGCCGCGATGGTGATTTCCTTGGAAAGTTTGGAAAACACCTTGGCGCGCAGCTTGTCCTGACGGCCCTTGCGATGCTGGATGTTTGCCCATTTGGAGTGACCGGCCATGAATACCTCGTTCTGGCAATGCGTTTGCGCCACTCTATATGCCAGCATCACCGCTGGAACAAGCCACCCGGCCTGTGCTTAGCTTTCCTCCTTTGGGGCAACCACGTTAGACCGGATATATGACCACAGATCAGATCATTCTCTTTACCCTCTTTGGCGCGGTCTTTGGCCTGCTGCTCTGGGGTCGCTTTCGCTATGACATCGTGGCCTTTGGCGCACTGATGGCCGGGGTGGTGCTGGGGGTGGTGCCCACGGAAAACGCCTTTGACGGCTTTGGCCATCCGGCGACGTTGATCGTGGCGCTGGTGCTGGTGGTTTCCGCCGGGCTGGTGCGCTCGGGCGCGGTGATGTTGATCACCCGCACGCTGGTGGACAGTTCGCGCAGCTTGGGCGCGCATATTTCGATCATGGGGGCCGTCGGTGGGGTGCTCTCGGCCTTTATGAACAACGTGGCGGCCTTGGCGCTTTTGATGCCGGTCGACATTCAGACCGCGCGCAAAGCGGGCCGCGCGCCGGGGCTGAGCCTCATGCCGCTGAGTTTTGCCACCATCCTTGGCGGGATGGCAACGCTGATCGGCACACCCCCCAATATTATCATCGCGTCGATCCGGCAGGAATCGCTGGGCGCGCCGTTCAAGATGTTCGACTTTGCCCCGGTGGGCGGTTTGGCCGCCATTGCCGGGCTGATCTTTGTGGCGCTGATCGGCTGGCGTTTGATCCCCGCCCGCGAAGACGCGATGATCGAGCCCGAGGATATCGCGGAATATATCGCAGAGCTGACCGTGCCCGAGGGCAATAAGCAGATCGGCAAGCGCCTGGCAGAGCTACAGGAAGAAGCACATCAAGCCGATGTGGCGATCCTTGGGCTGATGCGGGACGGCAAACGTCGCTATGGCACCGCGCGCAATGTGGTGCTGCAGGCCGGGGACGCGATCGTGCTGGAAGCCACGCCCGATGCGCTGGACGAATTTCGCAGCACGCTGAACCTCGCGCTGGCGGACAGTGACCGTGAAGACCTGCTGCTGGCCGATGGCGACGGGGTCGAGATTGTCGAGGTCGTGGTGACCGAAGCCTCGCGCCTCAATGGTCGCACGGCGCAGGCGGTGGGCCTCTCGTGGCGCCAGCGCACGGTGCTGCTGGGTCTGTCGCGGCAAGGCCGCAAGATCACCTCGCAGCTGCGCACGACCGAGTTGAAACCCGGTGACATCCTCTTGCTGCTGGTGCCGCGCGACACGGTGGCCCATGTCACCGACTGGCTGGGCGTGCTGCCCTTGGCCGACCGTGGCCTTGCCGTGACCCAAGACAGCAAGACGTGGCTTGCCATCGGCATGTTCGCAGGTGCGGTGGCGGCGGCCTCCTTTGGGTTGATCTATCTGCCCATTGCGCTTGGGCTGGTAGTTGTGGGCTATGTGCTGGCCAAGATCGTGCCGCTGTCGGAACTCTATACCCATATCGAATGGCCGGTGATCGTGCTTTTGGGCTCCATGATCCCGCTGGGCGCGGCGCTGGAAACCTCGGGCGGGACCGAGTTGATCGCGGGTGCGCTGGTGGGGCTGACCGAAGGGCTGCCCGCATGGGTCGTGCTGACGGTGCTGATGGTGGTGACCATGTCGCTGTCGGATGTGCTGAACAACACGGCGACGACAATCGTCGCCGCCCCGGTGGGCATCCAGATGGCGCAGACGCTCGAGGTGTCGCCCGACCCCTTTCTGATGGCGGTGGCGGTGGCGGCCTCTTCGGCGTTCCTCACGCCGATTGGACATAAGAACAATACCCTGATCCTTGGCCCCGGCGGCTATTCCTTTGGCGACTATTGGCGCATGGGGCTGCCGCTAGAGATCATCGTCGTCGCGGTGTCGATCCCCGCGATCCTCGTCTTTTGGCCACTCTGACGTCGCGCCCCCGGCGCGCGTCAGGCTTGCCAGATCGCATTAGCCGCCCCTAGGCTAATTTTAGCTTTAGGGGGGACAAATGGATATTCTAATCAACGTCGTACTGCCGCTGTCTTTGGCGATTATCATGCTGTCGCTGGGGGTGGGCCTCACGGTCCAAGACTTCACCCGCGTCGCAAAATACCCGCGCGCTTTCGGGTTGGGCGCGCTGTGCCAAGTGGTGCTGGTGCCCGCCGCCGCTTGGACCGTGGCCACGGCCTTTGGCCTCAGCGGAGAGCTGGCCGTGGGGCTGATGATCCTGTCCTTCTGCCCCGGCGGGGTGACCTCGAACATGATCAGCAAATTCGCGCGGGGCGATGTGGCGCTGTCGGTGACTTTGACGGCGGTCGTCTCGCTCCTGAGCATTCTGACCGTGCCGATCTTCACCGCCATCGCCGTGCGGCATTTCATGGGCGATGCGGCCCCGGATGTGTCGGTCGCAACACTTGCCATGGCGATGTTTCTGATCACCACCCTGCCCGTCGCGCTTGGGCTGCTGCTGCGCCACGGCGCCCCTGCCTTGGCCCTGCGGATCGAGCCGGGTCTCTCCGCCCTCGCCGCGCTGCTTTTTGTGCTGATCGTGCTGGCCGCTTTGGCCGGGAACTGGAGCCTTTTTGCCGAGAACCTTGCCAGCCTCGGGCCTGCGCTCATCAGCTTTAACGTTGTTTTAATGCTGCTGGGGCTGGGCATCACCGGGGCCGCAGGACTGGCGTGGCAGACACGCAAGACGATTTCGATTGAGGTCGGCATTCAGAACGCCACGCTGGGCATCACCCTCGCCGCTTTGATATCGGGCCAAGCCTCGGGGTTCAGCGCCTACGCCCTGCCCTCGGCGGTCTATGGTATTACCATGTATCTGGTGGCCCTGCCCTTCGTGCTTTGGTTTCGCAAGCGCTGAGAGTGGGGGGACCGCACAAACAAAAGGCGCGCCCCGAGGGACGCGCCTTTCTTGTTTAAGGGACGGGCCATCAGGCCATGTCGAAAGCGTCGTCCTCACAGAGGTCGGGCTCTTCGTCTTCCTCCGAAGGCATGGAGGCAAGGCTGAGCGCGTCCATAAGAGCGGTCGCGCCGTCGGATGTGTCGGCGGCGTCGGGGTCGGCATCCAGCGGGTCAACACCTCCGGTGACGCCCAACACATCACCATCTCCGCTTTCATCAACATCGACGACGACACGCATACCGGCCAAGTCGATATCCTCGAAGGAAAGCGGCCCATCCTCTGAAGAGAGTGTGAAGTCGGTGGCCTTAACCCCATTCGGATCATCAGCTGCCGGGTCAAACTTCAGCCCTACATCAAAGGTGCCCCCGGCGCCGTTCACCCCATCATCCGCGGCCTGAATATCACTCACATCGCGACTACCCACTGTTGGGTAGAAATCGAGCGTCTCTACTCCGCTGCCATCCGTCAGGCTAAAGTAGACTTCATCAATCTCCGCTTCGTTTCCATCGAATTGGACCTGCGACAACGTGAAGAACAGCGTTCCGGTGTCGGTTTCAGTAACGGATACGTTGATCTCCGCAGGGTCGCCCACCGTGAAGTTCAGCGTCGTCTTGTCGTCACCACCTGTATCTGTGCCTTGCGTGCCACCCGAGCCAGAACCTTTAGTGCCGCAAGAGCCGGAACCCTTGGTGCCGCCAGTGCCGGAGCCCTTCGTACCGCCAGAACCGGAACCCTTCGTGCCGCCAGAACCGGAGCCCTTCGTGCCGCCAGAACCGGAGCCCTTCGTAACGCCAGAACCGGAGCCCTTCGTGCCACCCGAGCCGGAGCCCTTCGTACCGCCAGAACCGGAGCCCTTCGTACCGCCAGAACCGGAGCCCTTCGTGCCACCCGAGCCGGAGCCCTTCGTACCGCCAGAACCGGAGCCCTTCGTGCCACCCGAGCCGGAACCCTTCGTACCGCCAGAACCGGAGCCCTTCGTACCGCCAGAACCGGAGCCCTTCGTACCGCCAGAACCGGAACCCTTCGTACCGCCAGAGCCGGAGCCCTTCGTACCGCCAGAGCCAGTGCCCTTCGTGCCGCCAGAGCCGGAACCCTTCGTACCGCCAGAACCGGAGCCCTTCGTACCGCCAGAACCGGAGCCCTTCGTACCGCCAGAACCGGAACCCTTCGTACCGCCAGAGCCGGAGCCCTTCGTACCGCCAGAGCCAGTGCCCTTCGTGCCGCCAGAGCCGGAACCCTTCGTACCACCAGAACCGGAGCCCTTCGTGCCGCCCGAGCCGGAACCCTTCGTGCCGCCAGAGCCGGTACCCTTCGTACCACCAGAACCGGAGCCCTTCGTGCCGCCAGAACCGGAGCCCTTCGTGCCGCCAGAGCCGGTGCCCTTCGTGCCGCCAGAGCCAGTGCCCTTCGTGCCGCCAGAGCCGGTGCCCTTCGTGCCGCCAGAGCCAGTGCCCTTCGTGCCGCCAGAGCCGGTGCCCTTCGTGCCGCCAGAGCCGGTGCCCTTCGTGCCGCCAGAGCCGGTGCCTTTGGTACCACCAGAGCCGGAACCCTTGGTGCCACCCGAACCAGAACCCTTGGTGCCGCCAGAACCAGAACCCTTGCCGTCATCGCTCCCGTCGAACTTCCCGGCCAGGTTTTCGTCATACCATTTCGCGAAGGAGGATCCCTCTACCCCGCCGTTGTGATAGGACTTCGTTCCGCTGGCGTCGCAACCGCTGCCCGCCGCACCATCGGTGGACCAGCTATCGTCTTCGCTGTTCCAACCTTTAGAGAATCTGTAACCCATGACACCAATCCCTCATATACTTTTGCAGTCGCGACCGCTTTGCAGCGCCACGTCCCCCACAGACTTGCGAAACTAACAGGCGCAATTCTCTTTCGGCAAATTCTTTCCATTTTTTCGATGAATGAGGCCAGATGTCGACATAATCTCGAAACAGTAACGCGCCGCGCAGACGCATTGTCCCTTGGTATAGGCCAAACATACCGAATGGCGGCGAATCACTCCGGCCGGATAGGCTGAAATTGCCTTTGTTTTGCCCAAAACCCGCCGTACCCTCGACCGTCAAAACGCCTAGACAGACGGAAACACCAGCGGAGGCCCCATGGCACGACCCAAGGAACAAAGCGCTCAGGCACAGATCGTCGCAGCGGCGCGCAAGCATTTTGGCCAAGACGTGGCACGGGTATCGGCCCCCGGTGGTGAGAACCGGTCAAGTTTCCGGCTGCACCTGACCGATCGCACCGTCATCGCAACCCTGCGCCCGAACTTTCGCCGCACCCATTTAGAAGCCCATGTGCTGACCGAACTTGGCCGCCATTGCAGCGACCTGCCCGAATGTCTGGGTGTGGTGGGTGAGATCATGTTCCAATCCGATGTCGGCAAACGCCGCCTCAATGTCGAGGTCGCGCAGGTCGCGCCAGCGGTACAGCTTGATCTGGCGGGAGAGGCCGTATCGGCCATTTTCCGTATCCATGGCGCCGCGCGCCAGACCGAGTTGAACGCCATCATGCCGCATCTGGGCAACAACCGCGATTGGGTGCTGAACTTCGTTGATGCAGTGGACTTTCTAAAGGACCTCGGGGGCGGCATTTCAGACCAGTTCGACCGCACCGCCGCCTATGAACGTATCAACGCCCCGGCGCGGCAATTCGTGAAATGGGACTGCCGTTCGGGCAATGCCGCGATTGGCCGGGACGACAAATTGCGCTGGTTCGATTTTGAATATGCCGGGCTGCGCCATGGCGCCGAAGACATCGCTTGGCTGATCGGGGATGAGGCGTGGCCCGTCGCCCCGCAGGACATGGTCGACGTGGTGATCGACGCCTTCGATCCCACCTGCGGCATTTCCCTGCCCGACTACCTCGATTACCTTTCGGTTTACCTGACCTTCCATGCCGTGCAGCGGCTTAAGCTGATCAGCAAGGAGGCCAAGAAGCGTGGCTGGCTGAGCAAAGATCGCATTCGGCGCTATGATGACGCGGGCGTACACCCCGAATTCGCGGCGCATATCTGCCGGGTTGGGGCCTATTTCTCAGACCAATCCGAACTGACCGCGCCGCTGACCCGCAACTTCCTTGAGGCGCAGGCAGGCTTTGACGCGATCGTCGCTCAGACCGAAAAACAGCGCAGCGCCTGACCTACCAAAACAGCGGGATCACCGCGCTCACCAGCAGCGACATGCTCAGGTTCAGCGGGATCCCGATGCGCATGAAATCGGTGAATTTATACCCCCCCGGCCCGTAAACCAGCGTGTTGGTCTGATAGCCGATGGGCGTGGCAAAGGCGCAGGAGGCCGCGATCATCACCGCCACGACCAGCGGGCGTGGGTCCATGCCAAGGGCAGCGCTAAGGCTGATGGCGATGGGTGTCATGATAACGGCCACGGCATTGTTGCTGACGATCTCGGTCAGGGTCGTGGTCAATAAGAACACCGCCCAGATGATGAAAAACGGCGGCAGTTGAGCCAATCCCGGCGCGATATTGTCGACGATCAGCGCAATCGCCCCTGAGTTCTGCAGGGCAGCGCCAACGGCCAGCATGGCAAAGATCAGCGCCAACAAGCGCCCCTCAACGAAAGAGAATGCCTCCTCCGCGTCGATACAGCCGGTCACCAGCACCACGGCCACGGCGATCACGGCCAAGGCCAAGATCGGCGCGACGTTGAAGGCCGCTAGTGTGACGATGCCCACCAGCGCTGCGATGGCAATCGGCGCATGGCCCCGTCGAAACGCACGGGCCGAGGGTTGGGTCACGTCAACGAGGTTCATCTCGCTGGCCAGACGCTGAATATCTTCGGCTGCGCCTTCCAGCAGCAGCGTGTCCCCCACTTTGACGATCAATTGGTCAAGCTGTTGGCCGATGTTCTGGTTCCGCCGATGCACCGCCAGCGGATAGACGCCATAGCGCCGCCGCAGCCGCATGGAGCCCAAGCTGCGCCCCACCATCCGGCAACCGGGGGTGATCAGCACTTCTACGGTCGTGGTCTCCACCGCCGAAAGCTGGTCGACCCGGCGCAGTTCTTTGTTGTTTTGCAGGCTCAACAGCTCGGTCATCTGGGTCCGCAGCACCACGCGGTCCCCGACCTGAAGCTCAACGCCTTTGAGGTTGCGGCGCAAAGAGTCGTCGCCTCGCACCACGTCGATCAGCCGCACGCCCTCGCGCTTGAACAGCTGCACATCCAGCACTTCGCGGCCAATCAAGTTGCTTTCAGGGGGGATCACCGCCTCGGTAAAGAACTTCATCTTGGAGCGGTCCGAGAGCATATTCGCCATGCTGTCGCGCGCGGGCAGGAGTTTGTCGGCGAAGAACAGCATGTAGATCAGGCCCCACGCGCAGACCACAAGGCCCACGGGGAGGATCTCGAAGATCCCGAAAGGCGCCATCCCCTGCGACCGTGCCACACCATCGACCAGAAGGTTGGTCGAGGTGCCGATCAACGTGAGAGAACCACCCATGATCGCGGCATAACTTAGTGGGATCAGCAACTTAGACGCTTTGGTATTGAGCGTGCGCGTCAGCTGTACCACCACCGGGATCATCACCACGACGACGGGCGTGTTGTTCATGATAGCACTCGCCGCCATGACCGACAGGATCACCCCCGCCACCGCCGTCTTGGGGTGGGTCTTGGCCGAGCGTTCGGCCAGCCGGGTCAGCACATCCAAAGCCCCGGTTCGCACCAAGGCCCCCATGATGATGAACATGGCCGCAATGGTCCAAGGCGCGGGGTTCGACAGCACCGCCAGCGCATCGTCATAGGGCAAGACGCCGATGGCCAGCAAAAGCGCCGCACCGGCGATGGCAACCACTTCGGTGGGGAAAGCTTCGCGCAGGAAAAGCACGAACATCATGCCGACGACCACGAGGGTGAGCACCGCCGTCTCCATCGGAGAGAAGCTGAAAAATTCCATCAAGAACCTGTCATTCGGGCAAAAGGCCGTTGTCCAGTTACGCCGATTGCCGCGCCCTGCGCAAGCCTGACGCATGGGTCGGCAGTGTCAGACCTCAGGGCGTGCTGGTCTGGAGGGCACCGCCCTCGCGCACCGGCACGATCCGCGTGGCACGGCCCGTGCGGTCATCCGTTTCGATATAGACGCCAGACAGCGTCGCCTCGCCATTGGCGGGGGTGAAACGTTCACGCGGCATGCCGGTGATGAAACGGCGCAGGGGCTCGGCCTTGTCCATGCCGATGACCGAATGGTAATCGCCACACATGCCCGCATCGCTGAGGTAGGCCGTCCCGCCCGGCAGGATCATCGCATCCGCGGTCGGCACATGGGTATGGGTGCCGACGACAAGGCTCGCCCGCCCGTCGCACCAATGGCCCATGGCCATCTTCTCGCTCGTGGCTTCGCAGTGCATATCGACGATGATTGCCTGCGCCATGCCACCCAATGGATGGGTTTTCAGCACCGGTTCCAGCGCCGAAAAGGGATCATCAAAGGGCCGTTTCATAAAGACTTGGCCAAGCGCTTGGGTGACCAGAACCTTTTTGCCGTTTTGCGCCGTGAACAGTTTGGCCCCTTTGCCCGGCGCGGATTTGGAGAAGTTCAGCGGGCGGATCACGCGGGGCTCTTGCTCAATAAAACTCAGCATGTCTTTCTGGTCGAAAGCGTGATCGCCAAGGGTCAGACAATCGGCCCCTGCATCCAGCAAAGTCTTGGCATGCGCGCCCGACAGGCCCATGCCCCCGGTGGCATTCTCGCCATTCACCACAATAAAATCGAGCTTCCAGTCGCGCCGCAGCCGCGCCAGATTTTCGGTGATCGCCCGCCGTCCGGCCCGGCCCATCACATCGCCAAGAAACAAAATCTTCATAACTTATGGACTAGGACGCGCGCGGCTTGGCGGCAACCCTTATTCCGCTTGGGGCCTTATTCCGCGTAGGGCCTTGTTTCATTTGGGGCCTTATTCCGCGTGGGCCGGTTAACGTCCCGCCACCTCGATCACCGCGGCCTCTGTCACGATCAGGTCCAGCGGCTCATCGGTGTCTTCCAACGGAACGTCGTCGCTCTCCTGCCCGGCAAAGGCGAAACCGATTGCCATGGTGGCCCGGCGCGCGCGCAGCATCGCCAGTGTCCGATCATAAAATCCGCCGCCATAGCCCAGCCGCGCGCCTGCGCGGTTAAAGGCCAGCAGCGGAACGATCACGATCTCTGGCTCGAAAAAATCGTTATGTTCGGGGATCATCGCGCCGAAAGTGCCCGCCACCATCGGCGCCTCGGGTGTCCAGCGCGAAAAGGACAGCGGGTGGTCGGGCCACATGATCACCGGCACGCCGACCGGGCCGTGGGCGCAGGCTTCGGCCATGGCCGGGCGGGGGTCGATTTCGGTGCGAATGGGCATGAAGCCTGAAAGCGGCACGCCGCGATAGCCTGCCAAAACTTCAGACAGATACCCAGCCTGCGCGGCATTCGCCTGTTCAAACAACGGCTTGCGGCGGGCAAAGGCGGCCTTGCGCGCCGCGGCCTTACGCGCTGCAGCCTCGCTCACAAAAGCACCAGCGCCGCGAGACCGAGGAAGGCAAAGAAGCCGACAACATCCGTCACCGTGGTCACAAAGGCCCCCGAGGCGAGCGCCGGGTCAATCCCGAACCGCTCCAGCAAAATCGGGATACCGGTGCCCGCAAGCCCCGCCACCACAAGGTTAATAACCATCGCGGTCGCGATCACATAGCCAAGCGCCGGAGAGCCGAACCAGATCACCCCGACGATCCCCATGATCACCGCAAAGATCAGCCCGTTCACCAGCCCCACCAGAACCTCCCGCCGGATCACACGCCAGACGTTCGAGCCGGTAAGGTCTTTCGTCGCAATCGCACGCACCGCGACGGTCAGGCTCTGCGTGCCCGCATTGCCGCCCATGGAGGCGACGATCGGCATCAGCACCGCCAGCGCCACGATCTGCGCAATCGCGGCTTCGAACTGAGAAATCACCATCGATGCGGCAATCGCAGTCACAAGGTTCACCGCGAGCCATGGCAGGCGCTGCTTGGTCGTTTCCGCCACCCGGTCGGAAAGGGAGCCCTCGCCCACACCCGCCAGTCGCAGGATGTCTTCTTCGTGTTCTTCGTCGAGCACCGCCATGGCGTCGTCGATGGTGATGACCCCGATTAACCGCCCCTCTTCATCAACCACCGGGGCCGAGATCAGGTGGTACTGGTTAAACGCATAGGCCACATCGCCCTCATCCCGCATCGCGGGGATGATCTGGAAGGTTTCCTCCAAAATATCCGCCAGCCGCGTCTCGCGGCGCGAGCGCATCAGCTTGCCCAGCGTCACGTTACCCACCGGGTGCAGGCGCGGGTCGACCATGACGATGTGATAAAACTGGTCTGGCAGGTCTTCTTCCTTGGTGGCGCGCAGATGGTCGATGGTCTGGCCCACCGTCCAATGCTCGGGCGCCATCACAACCTCGCGCTGCATCAGACGACCGGCGGAGTATTCTGGCCAGTTCAGCGCCTGTTCAACGGCGACCCGGTCGGTTTCCTCCAGCGCGTCGAGGATGGTTTCCTGCTGCGCGTCTTCCAGATCTTCGATCAGGTCGACGACATCATCGCTGTCCAGTTCACGCACCGCTTGGGTCAGAACCTGCGGCGTCAGGATGGAGATGACTTCTTCGCGGATCGACTCGTCGAGTTCCGACAGAATCTCGCCGTCGAACTCCTGCCCGTAAAGCCGGATTAGTGCTGCGCGGTCATCCTCGTCGATCTGCTCCAAAAGGTCAGCGATATCCGCCGCGTGCAGCGGTTCCATCAACTGGGTCAGATGAGCTTGATCGTTGGCCTCTACGGTCTCAAGGATCGCGGCAACGGCCTTGCGGTCCAGCATATAGGCTTCGGCATTCTCCTCAGAGGGTACCGCCGGATCCAGCTCTTCGATCTGCTCTGCCATCCGCGTTCTCCGTGCCTGTGCTGCGCTTTGGGCCGACAATATGCAAGCGCCCGCAGAGGCACAATGCCGCCCGCGACGCTTCGGTATTGTTCCCTGTCTCGCCCTCACCTAAACCACTGGCATGACAAATCAACGACTCCTTTTGGCCGCGACGCTCACCTATTCCGGCAACCCGATGCAAAGCGCGTGGGAGGATGCCGTGAAGATCGACACCGAAGGCGGTGTTTTGATCGAAGACGGTCGCATTGCCGCCGTGGGCAATGGCGAACGCCTGCGCGCCGCGCATCCGCAGGCCGAGGTGACGCGCTATGGCGAGGCGCTGATTTGTCCGGGGTTTGTCGATGCCCATGTGCATTATCCGCAGACCGCGATCATCGCGTCATGGGGCAAGCGGCTGATTGATTGGCTGAATAGTTATACCTTCCCCGAAGAGATGCGACTCTCGGATCCCGCCTATGCGGGCGACATCGCCGCGCGCTATTTGGACCTGACGCTGGCCCATGGCACCACCACAGTTGCATCTTACTGCACGATCCACCCCCACAGCGCCGATGCGCTGTTTCAGGCGGCAGAGAATCGCGGCCAGCGGATCGTCGCGGGCAAGACCTGCATGGACCGCAACGCCCCCGAAGGGCTGCGCGACACGGTGCAATCGGCCTATGACGACAGCAAAGCGCTGATCGAGCGTTGGCACGGCAAGGGCCGCGCGACATATGCGATCACGCCGCGTTTCTCTCCCACCTCGACGCCCGAGCAACTCTCGGCCCTCGGTGCGCTTTGGGCAGAGCATCCGACCTGCCTGATGCAGACCCACCTCAGCGAACAAACGGATGAGATCGAATGGGTGCGCGGCCTGTTCCCAGAGGCGCGCGATTACCTTGATACCTATGAGGCCCATGGGCTGCTGGGCGAGCGCGGGCTCTACGGCCATGCGATCCACCTAGAGCCGCGTGAGATTGACCGGCTGGCAGAGACAGGCGGGGCGCTGGTGCATTGCCCCACCTCCAACACGTTTATCGGTTCGGGGCTGTTTGACATGACCGGCCTTGCGGCGCGGGGCATTCCGCTGGCGCTGGCAACGGATACCGGGGGCGGCTCGTCCTTTTCGATGCTCCGCACCATGGCGGCGGCCTATGAAGTCGGCCAGCTGCGCGGCACCCCGCTGCATGCGGCGCAGCTGATCTGGCTCGCCACCGCAGGCTCGGCCCGCAGTCTGCATTTGCAGGATCACGTCGGCAGTCTGGCCGAGGGGATGGAAGCGGATATTACCGTGCTATCGCTCAACTCCACCCCCGCCATCGCGCAGCGTCACGCGGCGGCCAAGGATATCTGGGAAAGCCTTTTCGCCACCATCATGATGGGCGATGATCGGGCGATTGCAGATGTTTGGGTTGCGGGTGCGCGTCGGGGTGGCACGGCGTAGCGCGCCACCCGTGACTGGGTCGCCTCAGCAGGGCGCGCCCAGCACCATCACCCAAACTTCACTATCGGCCTGCACCAGCCCCATCTCCTCGGCACGGCTGTCGACCATATTGCGGTAATGCCCCGGCGAGTTGGTCCAGCCCGTCATGACCTCATCCAATGACTGCTGCCCCTTAGCGATATTCTCGGCCACAAAACACCATTGATAACCCGCCATCGCGGCACGACGGCCTACATCTGTGCCATCGCGGCCTTTGTGGCTGAAATAGTCGTGCTCTGCCATATCGCTGGCATGGGTTTGCGCCGCCTGCGCCAAACGGCCATCATAGACGAGAGGTTTGAGCCCCTGCACATCCCGCAACGCATTTACGCGCTCCAACCCCATGGGGTCGGCCAATGCCGGCATGCCCGCCAGCATCAGGATCGATAGAAAAAATGGCCTCATTCAGCCAAGCCTTTCGCCAATTCTTTTTGCCGCGCCACCTGTGCGGCCAAGTCAATCGTGGTGACGCGACCATCGCGCACCACCTGACGGCCTTCAACGAAAAGGTCGCGCACCGCCGTCGGACCGGCAAGAAGCAGCGCAGCCGGATCCCAACTGCCCGCACTATGCACGCCGGAAACATCCCAGATTGCCACATCGGCGCGTTTGCCGGGCATCAGCCGCCCGCAATCAGGGCGCCCCAACACATCCGCCCCGCCGCGTGTGGCCATTTCCAAGGCGGCGCGGGGGCTCATCGCATCAGCGCCGCGCGCCACGCGCTGCAACAACATCGCCTGCCGCGCCTCGGCTGCCAGATTGCCGCTGTCGTTGCTGGCCGATCCATCGACCCCCAGCCCCAGCGGCACGCCTGCATCCAGCATCGCCCGTACCGGCGCGATGCCTGACCCAAGGCGGCAATTGGAACAAGGGCAATGCGCGACCCCGGTGCCTGTGCGCGCGAAAAGGTCAATCTCCGCCCCGTCCAACTGCACGCAATGGGCATGCCAGACGTCATCGCCCAGCCAACCAAGGCTTTCGGCATATTCTCCGGGGCGGCAGCCGAATTTCTCCAGCGAATAGGCCACATCCTCGGCGTTTTCGGCCAGATGGGTGTGCAGCATCACGCCCTTGTCGCGTGCCAGAAGCGCCGTGTCGCGCATCAACTCGCGACTGACCGAGAAAGGTGAACAAGGTGCCAATCCGACACGACACATCGACCCTTCGGCAGGATCATGGAAGGCGTCGACCACGCGGATGCAATCTTCCAAGATCGCCGCTTCCCGCTCCACCAGCGCATCGGGCGGCAGGCCACCATCGCTTTCACCGATGCTCATCGAGCCGCGCGTGGGGTGAAACCGCAGGCCCAGTTCGGCGGCGGCATGGATCGTATCCTCCAGCCGCACGCCGTTGGGGTAGAGGTAAAGGTGATCCGAGCTCAGGCTACAGCCCGACAGCGCCAGTTCCGCCAACCCAATCTGAGCTGAGGTGAACATATGCTCCGGCCCCATGCGCGCCCAGATCGGATAGAGCCGCTGCAACCAGCCAAAGAGCAGCGCATCCTGCGCGCCCGGCACGGCGCGGGTCATGCTTTGGTAAAGATGGTGATGCGTGTTCACGAGTCCCGGCGTGACGACGCAACCCTTCGCCTCGACAATCTCACCACTGGTCCGCAAACCCTGCCCGATCTCGGCAATCACCCCGTCGCGCAGCAACAGGTCTGCACCGGCAAGCTCGCGCCGGGTATCGTCCATCGTGATGAGGTAATCCGCGCCGCGGATGAGGGTCTCTGCCATAGGTCACACTTTTCGCTATGCCCGTCTCATGCAAAGTGTGTGTGGCCGATGGAAAACGGGCGAGAGAACCGACCTTTACGGCATTTATCGCATCCCGCCGGGGCCGGTCAATCCGCGGGTTTCGACAATTGGATCAATATGCGGAAAGGACCGCAAGCGCCTGCGCGTGGATTTCGCGGTTGGCCGCCGCAAGCGCCCTGCCCCCTTCATGCACCGGGTTGCCCTGCCAATCGGTGACGATACCCCCCGCCGCTTGGATCACCGCGATGGGCGCTTGAATGTCATAGGCGTTCAACCCTGCCTCAATCACCAGATCGACCTGCCCGGCCGCGACCAGCGCATAGGCGTAGCAATCCATGCCATAACGCGTGAGCAGCGCCTGCGACGCCACCGCCCGAAAGGCGCTGGCCTCATCGGTGCTGCCAACCTCGGGGAATGTGGTGTAAACGATGGCCTGCTGCAGGTCACGCGCCGCGCGGGCCTGCAAAGGGCGACTTCCATGCGGCCCGGTCATCAGCGCCCCGTCCGGTGCGCCCTCGAACCGCTCGCCGATATAGGGCTGGTCAATGATGCCGTAGAACGGCCCCGACGCATCGCTGACCGCGATCAGCACGCCCCAAGTCGGCGTACCGCTGAGAAACCCGCGCGTGCCGTCAATCGGGTCAAGCACCCATGTCAGCCCCGACGTGCCGGGCTGCGCGCCATATTCCTCGCCCAAAATGCCATCGGCGGGCCGTTCCGCCGCCAAGATATCGCGCATTGCCCGTTCGGCGGCGCGATCCGCCTCGGTCACGGGGTCAAAACCCGTACCGAGCTTATTGTCGGCCTGCAAATCAAGGCTGCGGAAATAGGGCAGGATCACCTGACGCGCCGCATCCGCCATCAGGTGGGCGACGCGGCGAATATCAGGATCAAAATCAGTGGCGTTCATCATGACGAAGACCTGACAGTTTGCGCGGGTTTGCGCAAGCCTGCCAATGCTTTAGAAAGTCGGGCCCTAGAAAGCTAGCCCTTGAAAGACGGGGCCAAGAAAGACGACCCGGATGGGATCAGGCCACATCGCTCAGCACGCGAGCCAGTTCGAACAACCGGCGGCGCTGATTCTCGGGGATGGCATAGTAAGAACGGACCAGCTCCATCGCCTCTTTGTCGGCCATCAGATCGGCTGGCAGCCCATCCACTGCCGGGCCATCTGCGACCTCTTCATCTTTCAATCCTTCAAAGAAGAAAGACACAGGCACGCCAAGCGCATCCGCGATATCCCAAAGCCGCGAGGCGCTGACGCGGTTCGCGCCGGTTTCGTATTTCTGTATCTGTTGGAATTTGATCCCGACAAGTTCCGCCAGTTTCTGTTGGGTCATCCCCGTCAGCCAGCGCCGCTGCCTGATACGTTTACCCACATGTACATCTACCACATGCACCATATTCTTTAATCCTTATAGGGCACATGCGACCGTGCCAATCTCTGTTCCAAACAAGGACGAAGTGTGCCGTTGCTTCACGCAATACCGCAGGAGTTGCGTGAAGGTCCTACCTCCTATCATAGCGGTTGCGTTGAATTCGGCAAAGAAATTTCACGCGACGGTAAAATTCTGTTCCGTTTCGACTGCAACCTCAGGCGGTGCACTGCCCCTCTCTCTCTTCGACCGGCGAGCGTTAAATCTCCAAGTATCCTTGGCTGTAGTGGTTTCCCGCTCGGCAACCATTGGATGAACGCGAAGAATATCAATCGGTTCCCCCCGGAATAGTTCAAATGCCGTTTTTCTGGCTCTCGGGTGGTTCACGTCACCGTTACCCGCGCCCCGCCGCGCCGCCGAAGCATCGGTGCTTTTCCGCCGATCACCGCACCTTGGGCGACCCGCCCGCCCGAAATAGAGGTCTTACCGACCCTCAGCGCGCGCCCCTGACAAATTCGGGGCGAAACCCGCGATTATTGCCGTGATATCAGGCGGCAAGACACTTGAAATTCGCCCCTTCAGGCCCGATATTCAAAGCCAAGAACGTGTCGGCCGAGTTTCGACACGCAACTTTGCCAATGGGAGTCACTAAATGGCTGACGTCAATTCAATTCGCTCTGCTGCCGGGTCGCGCGTCGCCGCGATCGACGAGGGTCTGCGCGCTCATATGAACAAGGTGTATGGCACCATGTCGATCGGCATGCTCATCACCTTCGCCGCGGCCTGGGCCATTTCTGGGCTGTCGGTTACCTCCGACCCCTCCGCCGCCGTGGCGCAGCTTAGCCAAGATAAGTACCTGACGCAGTTGGGCTACGCGCTCTATGCCTCGCCGCTGAAATGGGTCGTGATGTTCGCGCCGCTCGCTTTTGTCTTTGGCTTTAGCGCGATGATCAACAAAATGTCGGCGGCCACGGCGCAGGTCGTGTTCTACGCCTTCGCTGCCGTCATGGGCATCTCGATCAGCTCGATCTTTCTGGTCTTCACCGGGTACTCCATCGCGCAGGTCTTTTTGATCACGTCGATCGCCTTTGCCGGTCTGTCGCTCTGGGGCTACACCACCAAGAAGGACATCTCCGGCTGGGGCAGCTTCCTGATCATGGGCGTGATCGGTCTGGTCGTCGCGTCGATCGTAAATATCTTCCTCGCCTCTTCGGCGCTGATGTTCGCGATTTCGGCCATCGGTGTTCTGATCTTCGCGGGTCTGACCGCCTATGACACCCAGAAGATCAAGACCGAGTATCTGGCCCACGCCCATCACGGCGATACCGAGTGGCTGGGCAAGGCCGCGATCATGGGCGCGCTGAGCCTCTATCTGGACTTCATCAACATGTTCATGATGTTGCTGTCGCTCTTCGGCAACCGCGAATAATCGCTGAACCATCTGATGCGGAAGGCCGGCCCTGAAAGGGGTCGGCCTTTTTCTTTGGCGGCATCTCAGGTCAAAGCGTCAGCCAATCGCTCCGAAAAGATGGCCGACCCCGGCGGTCACGGCCATGGCCAAACCGCCCCAGAAAACGACACGCCTGATGGCGGGACCTTTCGGCGCACCGCCCAATTGTGCCCCGCCCGCGCCAAGCAGCACCAGCGCCAGCAACGCAACCAAAGCGATCGTCAGGCCACGCGCCCCCGCAGGGGCCAGAACAGCCGCCAGCAAGGGCAGCCCGCCGCCCAAGGCAAAGGCCAGCGCCGAGGCGCCCGCCGCCTGCAGCGGATCGGCCTGACCGGCAAGGCCGAACATGCCCAACTCTTCGCGTGCGTGGGCGCCCAAGGCGTCATGGTCGGTCATCTGTGCTGCGACTTCCAAGGCGAGGTCACTTTCCACGCCGCGGTTCTCCAGCCCTTCGGCAAGTTCGCTCAGCTCGTAATCCGGGTCTTCGATCAGGGCCACGCGCTCGCGCTCTAAATCGGCCTTCTCAACGTCCGCCTGTGCAGAGACCGAAACATACTCCCCTGCCGCCATTGACAGCGCCCCGGCGGTGAGCCCCGCAAGCCCGGTCAGCAGGACATTGCCCTGCGCCATGCCAGCCGCGCTCACCCCCACCAGCAGGCTGGCGGAGGAAACGATCCCATCGTTGGCCCCCAAAACGGCGGCGCGCAGCCAGTTGCTGCGGTTGATGAAGTGACCTTCTTTGGGCATCTCAGCCGCCTTACGTCTATTGCGGCTGGTACACCAAAAGATGCGCCGGGAAGATGACTGGCCGGTCACCGCCCACGCCGGTAAAGCCGACACTGCCGGTAGGCTCGGCCCGGTCCAGCGGGGCGCAGGCCCCCAGCGTCAGTAACAAGATCACGGCAGTCGTTTTGGCAAACATGGCATTTCCCCGGTGGTTCATTCAGGTATCCCCCGTTCCGCCTCGGCGCGCAAGGCGGTCGGGGCAGTTGGTCAGACGGTGATCGGCTGCATCACCTGCGGCTCCACCACATCAACGCCCGGAAGGCCATCGGTCAACGCCTGCGCCGACTGCTCCAGCGCGTCGAAGGTGCGGTAGTGGCAGGGAATAACCGTCTTGAAATTAAAATAGCGTTTCGCGGCATAGGCGGCCTGGGCCATGTCCATCGTGAAATGCCCGCCCGCGGAGAGAATGCCGATGTCGGGTTCGTGATAGTCGCCCATCCAATCCATATCCGCCATGATCGCCGTGTCGCCGGAATGATAGATCGTATGCCCCTCACCCGAGATCATGAACCCCGTCTCCATCCCGGTGTAGATCGGCCCGTTGTCGCCTTCCACGGATGAGGAATGCGAGGCCGGGACCATGGTGATCGTCACCTCGCCCGCGCGGATCGTGCCGCCTTTGTTAAAGCCGGTGGTTTGTGCGACGCCTTTGCTTTCCAGCCAGCCCATCAGTTCGACCATCCCCGCCACCGGCGCATTGGTCCGGCTGGCGATGTCGGCGATGTCAGCCGTGTGGTCGAAATGGCCGTGGGTGACGAGGATGTGAGTCGCACCTTTGATCGCTTCGGCGTGGTGCTCCTCAGGCAGCATCGGGTTGTCTTTGAGCCAAGGGTCGATCAGCAGCACTTGGTCTTCGATCTCGATGCGGAATGAGCCGTGGCCGAGCCAGATGATGTTCATGGGGGGTCTCCTGAGTGATGTGGGTTTTACGTCAGATTTGACCCTCCGAAGCGCGGAATCAAGTAAACGCCTCCGCATGCCACCAGCCCGGAATCAAGGGGCATGCCCGCCCGGCAGCGCCAGACCGGCCCAACGGACGGGCGCTTCTGCAAGCCGGACGCCATCTCGCCATCATCCAATATCGCCGCAGCCATAAATTGCCCAACTGCTTCGAAGCAGGCGCCATCCCCCGGTCTGGCGCTGCCCGGCTCCGCTTCGCCCCTCCCAAACCCTTGCGAGGCCCGCCCCCAAACGGTAGAGGAGCCACAAAGAGATGGAGATGTTCATGTCGATCGACGAAAACACCGCCGCACGCGTGGCGAAACTGGCCCGGATCAAGGTTGAACCCGAGGCGCTTCCAGCGCTGGCGGAAGAGTTCAACAACATCCTCGGCTTTATCGAGCAGCTGTCCGAGGTGGATGTCGACGGCGTCGAGCCGATGACCTCCGTGACCCCGCAGCGCCTGAAACGGCGCGAGGACGTGGTCACCGATGGTGACCAGCAGGACCGCGTGCTGGCAAATGCCCCCGATGCCCGTGAAGGGTTCTTTGCCGTGCCGAAGGTGGTGGAATAATGACCGATCTGAACAAACTGAGCCTTGCCGAAGCCCGCGACGCGCTGCGCAAGGGAGAGACCTCCTCGAAAGACCTGACCGAAGCCTGCCTCAAAGCCATCGACGGCGCAGGCGCGCTGAACGCCTTCGTGCACCGCACCCCCGAGATCGCGATGGCGCAAGCCGCCGAGGCCGACGCCCGCATCAAACAGGGTGATGCGCCTGCCATGTGCGGCCTGCCCATCGGCATCAAAGACCTCTTCTGCACCAAAGGCGTGCCGAGCCAAGCGGGCAGCCGCATCCTCGAAGGGTTCCTGCCCGAATATGAAAGCACCGTCAGCCAAAAGCTGAAAGACAGCGGCGCGGTGATGCTGGGCAAGCTCAACATGGACGAGTTTGCCATGGGCTCGTCGAACGAGACCTCCGTCTACGGCAACGCGGTGAACCCGTGGCGCCGCGCGGGCGACACGGCGGACCTGACACCGGGCGGTTCCTCGGGCGGCTCCGCCGCTGCCGTGGCGGCTGACCTCTGCCTTGCCGCGACCGGCACCGACACCGGCGGCTCGATCCGCCAGCCTGCGGCCTTTACCGGCACTGTGGGCATCAAGCCGACCTATGGCCGCTGCTCGCGTTGGGGCATCGTCGCCTTCGCCTCCTCGCTCGATCAGGCCGGGCCGATGACCAAGACGGTACGCGACGCCGCAATCATGCTGGAGGCGATGTGCGGCCATGACGCCAAGGACAGCACCAGCGCCGATCTGGCCGTGCCGGACTTCGAGGCGGCGCTGACCGGCGACATCCGCGGCAAGAAGATCGGCATTCCGCGCGAATACCGCATGGATGGCATGCCCGAGGAGATCGAGAAGCTCTGGCAAGACGGCATTGCGATGATGAAAGACGCGGGCGCCGAGATCGTCGACATCTCGCTTCCTCACACGAAATACGCCCTGCCTGCCTATTACGTCATCGCCCCCGCCGAGGCCTCCTCGAACCTCGCGCGTTATGACGGCGTGCGCTTTGGCCACCGCGCCAAGCTCGACCATGGCGACGGCATTACCGAGATGTACGAGAAAACCCGCGCCGAGGGCTTCGGCCACGAAGTCCAGCGCCGCGTGATGGTCGGCACCTATGTGCTCTCCGCAGGCTTCTACGACGCGTACTACAACCGCGCCCGCAAGGTGCGCACGCTGATCAAGAAAGACTTCGAAGACGTCTTTGCCCAAGGCATCGACAGCATCCTGACCCCAGCCACACCTTCGGCGGCCTTTGGTCTGGGCGAGATGAAGGACGCCGATCCGGTGGCGATGTATCTCAACGATGTCTTCACCGTGACGGTGAACCTCGCCGGACTGCCCGGCGTGGCGCTGCCCACGGGGCAAAGCAGCACGGGTCTGCCGCTGGGTCTGCAACTGATCGGGCGCCCGTGGGAAGAGGCCGAGTTGCTGTCCTCCGCCTATGCGCTGGAGAAGGCGGCCGGTTTTGTGGCCAAGCCCGAGAAATGGTGGTAAGCCGCAGGGCGGTGAATAAGAGGCGAGAGCGGGTCAGATGATCACACGGACACTTCTAGCGATGACGGCGGGCGGTCTTTTGGCAGCCTGCCAACCGGCGATCCCCGATTCCGGGAACATCAACAGCGGGCGCGGCGTCGGCTTTGGCGACAGCAATTTCGAAGCCGAGCAGCGCGCACGCGATGCGGCGCTGGCAGGCGACGGCAGCTTCACCTCGGACGTGACCGCCCAGCCTCTGGACGACGGCTCCCCCGAAGCGACAGCGGCGGAAACTGCCCGCGTTCTGGCGGCGACCCGTCCGGGCGGGGCAAGCAACGGCCTTGGCAATGATGCCGCGACTAACTCGGGCGTCGCCCCGGTGAACGCCAGCCCGTCGAACCCGCCCCCCGCCGCGGTCAACGCCGTTGGCATCTCGAACGAGAACAACTTTGACGCGGTATCGGGCCAGCGCAGCATTCAAGACGACGCGGCCCGTGTGGCCGCCAACCGCGCCCAATATCAGGTGGTTCAGCCCGAAGCACTGCCAGAGCGTCGGAACGTCGGCCCGAACATCGTCGCCTATGCGCTGCAATCCAACCAATCGGTCGGTCAGCAGGTCTATAGCCGTATCGGCTTTAACAAGGCCCGCAAGTTTGAACGTGCCTGCGCGCAGTACAGCCACGCCGACCAAGCGCAGATTGCTTTCCTTGAGGCCGGTGGCCCAGAAAAGGACCGCGAGGGCATGGACCCCGATGGCGATGGCTTCGCCTGCAACTGGGATCCCACCCCCTTCCGCCGGGCTGCGCAGGGCTGAGAGATGCCTGTCGCGCCTGACGTGACGGCGCATCCCTCGCCCAATTGCGGCCCGCGACGCGGCGGGCTGCGGCCCCGGCTTATCGTCCTCCACCACACAGCCATGACCAGCGCCCGAGCGGCGCTGGAGCGTCTCTGCGACCCCTCTGCGGCTGTCTCTGCGCATTATCTGATCTGTGGCAACGGGCGCATCCTGCAATTGGTTGAAGAAGATCAGCGCGCTTGGCACGCGGGCGTCGGCGAATGGGCGGGTCAGGACGACATCAACTCCCGCTCCATCGGGATCGAGTTGGACAACCGCGGCGATCACCCCTTCTCAGAACCACAGATGCGCGCGCTCGAAACCCTCCTGCCCGGCATCATGGAGCGTCATGGCATCCCGCCCGACGGGATAATCGGCCACTCCTGCATGGCACCGGGCCGAAAGGTCGACCCCGGCCCCCGATTCGATTGGGCACGGCTGGCGCGGCGGGGGCTGGCCCTGCCTGCGGGCGACGGCGTTGCGCCAAAGACCGCCACGGCCGATACTTTCCGCGCCGCCGCGCAAGCTGCAGGCTTCACCGCGCCCTGCGATGATGCCACGCTGCTAGAGACCGTGCGGATGCGTTTCCGTCCCCACGGGCGCGGCCCTCTCACCCCCGCAGACCTTGCCGCCCTGCCCGCCCCCATTGACGCGCCACGCGGCGGCGTCTAGGGCGGGGATGCGCGGAAGGCTGGATGGCCGCTGCGTCGACTCGCGTCGCATGACCGACGACCACTCCCGTCACACGCATGTGTGACATCCGTGGCGTCGCTTTTGCGGGGCAAAAGCGACGTAGAGGAAAGTCCGGACTCCAAGAAGAAACGGTGCCGGGTAACGCCCGGGCGGGGCAACCCGACGGAAAGCGCCACAGAAATGAAACCGCCCCTTGGTCCGGCTTGCCGGAACCCCCAAGGGGTAAGGGTGAAACGGTGGGGTAAGAGCCCACCGCGGGGCTGGCAACAGCTCTGGCACGGCAAGCCCCACCGGGAGCAATGCCAAATAGGGACCGCGCGCCGATGATCTTCGGGTCAAAGGCGGGGCTCTTCTGCCCCAGCAGGTCCGGGTTGGCAGCTATAGCTGCATCGGCAACGGTGCAGTCAGAGGAATGGTCATCGCCTGTTTTCGGACAGGTACAAAATCCGGCTTACAGGTCTTCCGCGCATATTCCTGCCCTTTCAGGTCCGAAAGGCAGGTTTTTCGACGAAACCGGCGTCTTTCGGCATCGGACGGGCAAATAGCGGTTGACTCGGGCGCGGGTCTGACTAGAACCCGAAATTCAGAATTCACGCACGCCTGCGCGGCCGTGCAGCAGGAGAAGACACATGGCGAAGCCAACCACGATCAAGATCCGCCTGAACTCGTCCGCGGGCACAGGCCATTTCTACGTGACCAAGAAGAACGCACGCACCATGACCGAGAAGATGGTCATCAAAAAGTACGACCCCGTTGCGCGCAAGCACGTGGAATACAAAGAAGGCAAGATCAAGTAAGATCGCCTGCTTTGAACGGTTTCAAAAGGCCACGCGGTTTGCGCGTGGCCTTTTGCGTTGTGGAGCCGGGTAAGGCGCGCTTAGCGCAGCTTCAACCGACCTAGGCCGCCGGGCAGCGGCAGCCCGTCAATCGCACCCCTCCCCCGCTTAAGGCGCCTGCACCACCCATTGCCGCGAAGATGGGACGCGCCGATAGCGCAGGCATCCCACCCCCCCGTCGAAATGCAGCCGCTCCCGCCCAGAGGCGACCGCTTTCTCTTGCGGCACCTCAAAAGTCGCGCAGACCGCGAGGCTCTCAGCCCCTTGCGTCACCTCATAGGCGGCGCCGGTCAGCGGATCGTGGAGGCTCTGCTCTGTGCTGCGACAGGCGCGAGAAAACGCAGCCTGCTCTGCAGTCTCGCAAATAAGCGCATCGGCGAGGTGCCGCAGGTCTGCCAGACGGGTCTGGTCACGGCTTTCGGCGCGCGCATGGCTCGGCCCACCGACCACGGCGAAACCGGCAAGAAGCGCGGCCAAGACCACAGCCACGGCACCGCCAAAGAACAGCCGGTTCACCCGGCCGCCCCCTGCCGCCCATCGCGGCGGTAGTAGCCAAAGATGCCCCCGGCGATTCCCGCCACCGCCAGCGCCTTCAACGCGAATTGCACTGTCAGATCGCCACTGAGGAAGGCATAGATCACCGCCACCAGATCGCCCAACAGGACCGCAGCGGCGAAAAGCAGGGTCACGTAGGTCATCCAACTGCGAATGGCCGAGCGCGCCAGCGCCGGATCAGCGGCCAACCGCCTGTTTTCGCGCGTGGCCAGCCACAGGTACAGCGGCAGCGTCACGATCAGCACCGCCATGGCCCAGCGGATGCGATAGGTCGCCCCGCCACCCTCTGAGGAAATGAAGTGATCGATCAAAGCATGCAGCAGCCCCACCAGATACCCCGCGCCAAAAAGCAGCGCCCCGAACATCAGCGCATAGACGAAAAAATCCCGCGCCGTGACCACGGGGCGCGGACGTGGCACCGGCGGGGCAAAGGGCACATCCGCCCAGCCTTCCAATGCGTCGCTGACCTCTTGCGCCGACCAGCCCGCTTGGCCCAACACTGCGGCGATCTCCACGCGGCTTTTGCCTACGCTGAGCGCATCCCGCACGAATTGCGCCAAATCCCTATTGCCTGCCATGGGTTACCCCCCTCTTTTGGCTTGGAAAAATGCAGTTAGAAGCTGCTCTGAGTCCCGCGCGGCGATACCGTCAAAAACCTGCGGCGCGTGATGGCATTGGGGATGCGAGAACACCCGCGCGCCCTGCGCCACGCCGCCTGATTTGGGGTCTGCCGCACCATAAAACAAGCGCTCCAGCCGCGCGGCGGCAATGGCCCCGGCGCACATCGCGCAGGGCTCCAACGTGACGTAGAGCGCGTGACCGATCAGCCGTTCTGAGCCAACAGCCGCACAGGCCGCACGCAGGGCCAGCATCTCGGCATGGGCGGTGGGATCGTTGCGCGCGCGGGTTTCGTTGCCTGCCGTCGCGACGATCTGCCCTTCGGGTGAGACGACAACCGCCCCCACCGGCACCTCGCCCCGCGCGGCAGCGGCGCGGGCCTCGGCCAGCGCCTGACCCATATATGAGCGAAACTCCATTCCGTCACATGGCCGCAAACGCCACCCTTTCGCAAGCCCGTGAAACAGGGTAAGCGCAGTGTATGAACGCAAAAACGCCCCCCTCCGGCTCCGGCCCGCAAAACACCGACACCGATGCTGACGCCAGCACATCCAAGGGCGACCGTATCGCCAAGGTGCTGTCGCGCGCCGGTATTGCCTCACGCCGCGAGGCCGAGCGCATGATCGAAGCAGGCCGCGTGCGCGTGAACGGAGAGCAGATCACCTCGCCCGCGCTGAACGTCACGCCTGAGGATAAGATCACCGTCGACAACACCCCCGTCGGCGCGCCTGAACCGCCGCGCATCTGGCTTTATCACAAGCCCACCGGGCTGGTGACGACAAACTCTGACGAAAAGGGCCGCGAGACGATCTTTGATGCCCTGCCCGAGGACATGCCCCGCGTGATGACCGTAGGCCGGCTTGACCTCAATTCCGAAGGGCTTTTGCTGCTGACCAACGATGGCGGTGTGAAACGCAAACTGGAACTGCCCAGCACCGGCTGGCTGCGCCGCTACCGCGCGCGGGTGAATGGCCGCCCCACGGATGAAATGCTGGAGCCTCTGCGCCGCGGCATCACCGTGGAGGGCGAAAATTTCCAGCCGATGGACGTGACGCTGGACCGCCAGCAAGGCGCGAATGCTTGGCTGACCATCGGCCTACGCGAAGGCCGCAACCGCGAGATTCGGCGCGCGATGGAGGCCGTGGGCCTGACTGTGAACCGACTGATCCGCATCTCTTACGGCCCGTTCCAATTGGGCGAGCTGAAGATCGGTGAAGTGGAAGAACTGCGTCGCAAGGTCGTGCGCGATCAATTGGGGTTCGAGTTGGAAGACCCCAGCGGCACCGCTGTGAAAAAGCCCACGGGTCTGCGCCGCCCGCCACGCCGCAAACCCGGCGGTTTCGGGGGCGCGGGCCAGCCCGGTCTGCCCGTACAACCCGGCGAAGATGACGAACCGCCGCCCCGCCGTGGTGGCGGCAAGGCGAAGAACGCACCGCGTGGCAAGGCTGCCCAAGGCAGGCCCAGTGGTAAACCCAGCGGCAAACCGGGGGCGCGTCCCGCAGGGCGCCCCAATGCGAAACCGGACGGTAAACCGGGGCCAAAGCCCGGTGGCCGGGGGCCAAAACCCCGCCGCTGACCGGCGCTGCCCCAAGTTGCCCTGCGCGTTTCCGGAACGCTGCCGACCTGCGTGCGTTGAATAGAGAACGGCAGGCAAGATCAGCGCGAAACCGCTGGCAGAAAAGGGCAATATGTTGCGAATAGTGATGTTTTTGGTGGCCTTGGCCGCGCTCGTGGTTATCATCCTCGGCGCGGCCTCGCTCTTGGGGCGCGCGGCTGACAGTGCCGGCACGGCGCTGCGCCCGATCTGGGGCGGCGAGAGGGGAAACATGATGGCGCCAACGACCTTTCAGAAAATCGCCTTTGGGGCGTTGCTGGTTTTGCTGCTTGGGCTGACCAGCGGTTTTCTCGGGGGGCTTTGATCCATGGCGCAGCGCTTTGGCGGAAAATATAGCCCCGACACGGACGCCACCCCCGGCAGCACACCGCGCAAGACCCGCCGCCTGCGGGTCGATCCTGTGGGCGGGCGGGTGAACCTGATGTTCCTGCCCCCGGTCCTGCTGGCTGGAACCTCGCTTATCGGTGGCGCGGGCACGCTGGTCCTTGGCCTTGGCGGGGCGTTTTTATTGGCCTCGGGCGTCTGGCTACTGCGCGACGGACTGCTGGCCGAGGCGGAATACCACGAACGCAAAGTTGCCCGCCGCCCGGTCCTGCCGCGCAAAATTCTGGCCGCAGTATTGGCGGGCGCTGGCGCGGCCCTTGCCGCTTACAGCAATGACCCGAGCCTTATCGCAGCCCTGCTCTACGGCGTCGCGGCCACCGCCCTGCACCTTGCGGCATTTGGCATTGATCCCTTGCAGAACAAAGGCATGGAGGGGATCGACACCTTCCAGCAAGACCGCGTTGCCCGCGTGGTGGATGAGGCCGAAAAGCTGCTCTCGGGCATGAGCCAAGCGATCTTGCGTGCAGGCGACCGACGGGCCGAAGCACGGCTGGCCGAGTTCCAAGAAACCGCCCGCCATTTGATCCGCACCGTCGAAGAAGACCCCCGCGACCTGACCGCCGCCCGCAAATACCTTGTCGTCTATCTGCGCGGCGCGCATGATGCGACGGTGAAATTCGCCGACCTCTATGCCCGCAATCAAGACGCGCAAGCCCGCGACGACTACCTCGCTTTGCTCGACGATCTGGATCAGAACTTTGCCGCCCGCACAGCGAAGTCCCTGCTGGACGACCGCAGCGATCTGAACGTGGAAATCGACGTGCTGCGTGAACGCCTCTCCCGCGAGGGGGTCCGACTGGAACAGCCCGCCCCTGCAAATACCAAGGAAGATCAGTGATGACCGATGCCCTCCGTGAAAAAGCTGCCCAATCGCAAGGGTTGGTGGAAGAAGTGAACGCAACCGTTTTGCCCGAACCGGCGGATGCCAATGCCATCGTGCCATTGGCCAAAGCCGATGCCGCGCAGAGCGCGGAAATCCAAAAGCGTATGGGCGAGATCGACGTGACCGATACACAGTCCATCGTCAGCTTCGGCTCTGCCGCGCAGGCCGAGCTGCAAGAGATCAGCCAATCCATGCTGGCCGATGTGCGCAACAAGGATGTCGGGCCCGCGGGCGATAGTCTGCGCACCATGGTCAGCGCGATCCGCGGTTTCTCGGTCTCTGAGCTGGACGTGCGGCGCAAGCAAAGCTGGTGGGAAAAACTGCTGGGCCGCGCCACCCCATTCGCCAAATTCACCGCGCGTTTCGAAGAGGTACAAGGCCAGATCGACCGGATCACCGACAACCTGCTGGCGCATGAGCATACGCTGTTGAAAGATATCAAATCGCTCGACCTGCTTTATGAAAAGACGCTGCAATTCTACGACGAACTGGCGCTCTATATCTCGGCCGGTGAGGCCAAGATCGAAGAGTTGGATCACAAGACCATCCCCGCCAAACAGACCGCGCTGGATAAAGCGAACGAAGACGATCAGGTGATGCGGGCGCAGGAACTTCGTGATCTGCGTGCCGCCCGCGATGATCTGGAGCGTCGGGTACATGATCTGAAACTGACACGTCAGGTCACCATGCAATCCCTGCCTTCGATCCGTCTGGTGCAGGAGAACGACAAAAGCCTCGTGACCAAGATCAACTCGACCTTGGTGAACACCGTGCCGCTGTGGGAAACGCAACTGGCCCAAGCCGTCACCATCCAGCGCAGCGGTGACGCGGCCAATGCGGTGCGCGAGGCGAATGACCTGACCAACGAATTGCTCACCTCCAACGCCAAGAACCTGCGTGACAGCAACAAGGTGATCCGTCAGGAAATGGAGCGCGGCGTCTTCGACATCGAAGCAGTGAAACAGGCCAACGAAGACCTGATCGGCACCATCGAAGAATCCCTGCAGATCGCCGATGAAGGCAAGGCAAAACGCGCCAATGCCGAGAAGGAGTTGCAGGAAATGGAAGGCCGTCTGCGCGACACATTGGCCGCCGCCAAGGCCCGCGAAACGGGCTTGGGCGACACCACAGGCAACGCGGTGCCAAGCTAAGACCGACGTGAGGGAACAGGTAATGCAAGAACGTCTGCGCAGAAAACTGCGCGCCGGGGGAGCGCTGGCGCTGAGCATGCTATTGCTGGCCTGCGCCGAACCCGCGCCCGTCTTGCAACAGGTCGCCAAGCCGCAGGCCCGCCCTGCGGCAAAGCCCCCCTCTCCGGCTGTGGTGGCCAAACCCACTTCGCAAAAAAGCGCCATGCTGCGCAGCTATTTGCATCAGGTCGAGAAGGCGCAGTTGAGCCAGGATTTGCTGCGCCAAGACGGCGGCGGTGATGACACGCCCTTTACCAGCGAAATGCTGGTCCGCAACTTTGAGCAGATCGCCCTTTATAACGAATATGACGGCAATTTTTCCGGCCACGGTGGGGCCAGCCCCCTGCGCCGCTGGGAAGGGCCTGTACACATGCAGATCATCTTTGGTGATAGCATCCCCCCGTCGCAACGCCGCTCTGACACCACCAACATCAAGGCTTTCGCGCGACGCCTTGCCCGAGTTACCGGGCATCCGATTTCAACGACAGGCACGCCTAATTTCATAGTGGTTGTGGCTTCTGAAGATGACCGGGTCGATGCTTTGACCCATGCTGCGGAAAAGGTCGCAGGCGTTAGCCCATCGTCGCTCCGTGCGATGCGCAACATGCGCCGCGACACCTATTGCGCCGTGGCCGCCTATGCCGCAGGCGACAACCCGAATGTCTATACCGCCGCCGTGGCGGTGATCCGCTCGGAAAACCCCGGGTTGCTGCGGCTGTCGTGCATCCACGAAGAACTGGCCCAAGGCTTGGGTCTGGCCAATGACAGCCCCGCCGCGCGCCCGTCGATCTTTAACGATGACGACGAATTCGCTTTGCTGACCAAACACGACGAACTCCTGCTCAAGATGCTCTATGACAAGCGTCTGCGCCCCGGCATGACGGCAGAGCAGGTCAACCCGATCACCCGGATCATCGCACGCGAGTTGACGGACGGGCCGGTGTAACGCAGCTTTACGACGAAAGAATAAGGACCATCCCCATGGGCATTTTCGATTTCCTCTCCGGCCAGTTTATCGATGTCATTCACTGGACCGACGACACCCGTGACACCATGGTTTGGCGGTTCGAGCGTGAAGGTCATGAGATCAAATATGGCGCCAAGCTGACGGTGCGCGAGGGGCAAGCGGCGGTCTTTGTGCATGAGGGGCAGTTGGCGGATGTCTTCACCCCCGGTCTCTATATGCTTGAGACCAACAACATGCCGATCATGACCTCGCTTCAGCATTGGGATCATGGCTTCAAAAGCCCGTTCAAGTCCGAAATCTATTTCGTCAACACCACCCGGTTTAACGATCTGAAATGGGGTACCAAGAACCCGATCATCGCCCGCGATCCTGAGTTCGGCCCCGTGCGCCTGCGCGCCTATGGCACCTACTCCGTCCGCGTGAGCGACCCCGCGAAGTTCCTCACCGAGATTGTCGGCACCGATGGTGAATTCACCATGGATGAAATCTCTTACCAAATCCGCAACATCATCGTGCAGGCCTTTTCCCGCACGCTGGCCTCCTCTGGTATCCCGGTGCTCGACATGGCCGCCAACACGCGCGAGCTGGGCCAATTGGTCGGCAAGGATATCGCCGCCCAGATCGCCGAATACGGGCTGGCGATGCCCGAGCTCTACATCGAGAACATCTCCCTCCCGCCCGCGGTTGAGGCGGTGATGGACAAACGCACCTCCATGGGCGTGGTCGGAAACCTCAACGAATACATGCAGTTCCAAGCCGCCGAAGCGCTTGGCCGCGATGGCGCGGGCGGTGCGGCGATGCAAACCGGCCTTGGCGCGGGTCTGGGCATGAGCATGGCGCAGGCGGCCAGCGCACAGGCCGGCCCCTGGGGCGCGCGCCCTGTCCCCACCGCTGCGGCCCCCGTGCCGCCGCCCCCGCCGCCGGTCGAAAAGGTCTGGCATATCGCCAAGGATGGCGCGACCTCCGGGCCCTTCTCCAAGGCCGCGATGGGCCGCAAGGTGACCGAAGGCACCCTCGGGCGCGATGCTCTGGTCTGGACGCCGGGCCAAGATGGTTGGCAGCGGGCCGAGGATGTGGCCGAACTGGCGCAGCTCTTTACCGTGATGCCGCCGCCGCCACCGCCGGCCTGATCCGCTGGCGCGAGGGGTGACACCTTTGCGCGCAGACGGCCTGCCCCCCCCGTGGCCCCCTCTAGGGCGACGGCCACCCCCATCCGCTCCGCCGCGATTGACCTTGCAAAGCATCCCTTATGTCCGCCACCGATCTGCCCCCCGCCGCCCCGCTAGAAGAGCACCGTTTCCCCTGTGACACCTGCGGCTCTGACATGCGCTTTGATCCGGCGCAGTCGCTGCTGATCTGCGATCACTGCGGCAATGTGGAGCCTATTGACGGCACCGGCCGCCATGCCCATGCCATTGCCGAGCAAGACTTCCGCGCGGGGCTAGAGGCCGCCTTGCCCGACGCCGAGATGGAAGAGACCCGCGTCACCACTTGCCCCAATTGCGCGGCGCAGGTGGAGTTCGAGCCCGGCAAACACGCCGCCGAATGCCCCTTCTGCGCCACGCCCGTGGTGATCGACACCGGCACCAACCGCCATATCAAACCGCGCGCCGTGCTGCCCTTTGCCCTGCCCGAAGAAAGCGCCCGCGATGCGATGAAAGACTGGCTCGGCGGCCTTTGGTTTGCGCCCAATGGCCTGCAGCAATATGCCCGCAAGGGCCGCCGAATGCAGGGTATTTACGTGCCGTTCTGGACCTATGACGCGCAGACCGCCTCCAGCTATCGCGGGGAGCGGGGCACGGTCTATTACGTCACGCGCACCGTTATGCGCGATGGAAAGCGGGTGCAGCAACAGGTGCCGAAAATCCGTTGGCGGGCGGCGTCGGGCCGGGTTGCGCGGTTCTTTGACGATGTGCTGGTGCTTGCCTCGCGCTCTTTGCCCAAGAAACACACCGATGCGCTGCACCCATGGGACCTCTCGGCGCTGGAGCCCTATGCGCCCGAATACCTCGCCGGTTTCCGGGCCGAGGCTTACGGCATCACGCTGGAGGAAGGCTTTGTTCAGGCCCGCGCCCATATGGACCGGGTGATTGAACGCGACGTGAAATTCGACATCGGCGGGGACCGCCAGCGGGTGCATGACATCAACACCCAGATCAGCGATGTGACCTTCAAACATATCCTGCTGCCGGTCTGGCTGGCCGCGTATAAATACCGCGGCAAGACCTATCGCTTTGTGGTGAATGGCCACTCCGGCAAGGTGCAGGGCGAACGGCCCTATTCCGCGATCAAGATCACCTTCGCCGTGGTGCTGGGGCTGATCGCCGCCGCCATCGTCGGCTATTTCATGGCCCAGCAATGACCCAGACCTACGACCAATTCACCGACCTCTTGCAGGCCCGCTACTCCTGCCGCGCCTTTCTCTCTGACCCGCTGCCTGAGGAGACCATCACCCAGATCGTCAGCGCCGCGCGCCACGTGCCCTCATGGTGCAATGCGCAGCCATGGCAGGTGAGCGTAACGCGCGGCGCGGGCACCGACGCCTTTCGCGCCGCATTGCTTGAGGCCGCCAGCACAAACGCCCCGGTGGAGCCGGACCTGCCGTGGCCCACAGGCTATTCGGGCGCACATGCCGAGCGCCGCCGCACCTGTGGCTTCCAACTCTACGACGCGGTGGGCATCGCCAAATCCGACCGCGACGCGCGCAAGGCACAGATGCTGCGCAACTACGCGCTTTTTGACGCGCCCCATGTGGCCATCGTGACCGCCCCTGCCGAGCTTGGCCCCTATGGCGCGATGGACTGCGGCGGCTTCGTCACGGCCTTCACCCTCGCCGCGACGGCGCTTGGCGTGGCCAGCATCCCGCAGGCCGCCATCGCCGCCTATGCGCCCTTGGTGCGTGAGGTGCTTGATCTGCCCGAGGATCGGTTGGTGCTCTGCGCGATCTCATTCGGCTATGCCGATACCAAGCATCCGGCCAATGGCTTTCGCACCGAACGGGCGGCCCCCTCAGAGATTATCGATTGGAAAGACTGACATGCGCGCATTGCTGCAACGGGTGACCGAGGCGTCGGTCACGGTCGAGGGTGACATCATCGGAGAGATCGGCCCCGGCCTGCTGATCCTTGTTTGTGCCATGCCCGAAGACACGGAAGAAACCGCCGAGAAGCTCGCCCTGAAAATCTCTAAACTGCGCCTTTTCAAGGATGAAGGCGGCAAGATGAACCTGAGTCTTGCGCAAACCGGCGGCGCGGCTTTGGTGGTGAGCCAATTCACCCTCGCCGCCGACACCTCGCGCGGCAACCGCCCCGGCTTTTCCGGCGCGGCAAAGCCCGACATGGCCGAGGCGCTTTACGCGCATTTCGCCCGCAGCCTCGCCGCTCTGGACATTCCAGTTCAGACGGGACGGTTCAGCGCTGATATGTCGGTGGCGCTGGTCAATGACGGGCCGGTGACCCTCTGGCTCGACAGCGCAGCGCCTTGATATTGGGGTAGAAAGCATGGACCGGCAAGCTTGGGAGGAGGTAAGCTTGCCGGTCGGTATAACGGGTCCGGGAGGAGGAGGACCGTTAATATGCGGTGTCAGATCAACCCGGGAAGGAGGAGCGGGGTCCGGCACCTGACAATGCAGCGCGCAGGGCGCGACATTGATTGCTGAAGGTCATAAGCGCTGCGGCTTACAGACCGTCGTATTCTTCTGTCACCAGCGCTTGGGCGTGCTGCGGGATCTGGTTGCGGTCGATGCCCGCGCGCTCAAGCTGTGCGTCGCTCATGCTGTTGAGGACGGACTGCATACGCGAAATCTGCATTTGGGTGACGCCACGCGCCAGCAGGGTGCCGACTTTGCCAGCAGCGGTGCCAAGTGCACCGAATACCGGAGCGGTCGCGTCACGCAGGGAGAAACCGTGAGGGGCGGATAGGGTGTTGTCATACTTCATAGGTCTGTTCCTTCGAAAGTTCTTCCGACGCCACACGCCGGATGTCGTACCGCGCGATGCCGATGTCCGACAGTTCGCGATCACTCAGTACGTTAAGTTCTGTGAAAGTTCGGTTGTAAGCTGCGCGCCGGGCCTTGATCTGGGCCACACGACGGCGCATGCCGTCAAAGGTGTGATGAAGCCCATCGAGCGCGGAGCTCAGGGTGGTGCCACGTGAGATTGCCATCGTCATAAGCGCAACTCCTTTCAGAATGCTGCAGGTGCATTATCAATGCTGCAATGCAGAAGTAGTACGCTCTGACCCGATTTTGAACCCGCAGAATTTGCATAGGCGCTATGCCCGTCGCGAAAGCCGGGGGCTAACTATAGGTAAACAGCCTAAAATTTTTGCGCCGATACACAGGAAATGTGCATCGGCGCAACGCAGCTGGGCTGCAATCGGGGAATTTGGGGAATGGGGGCGATCTAATCCGCCCTACCCGTCTGAGTCGTTTAGCTCACAGGCTCCCAAGGCCGCGTATAGACGCTGAGCACTTTCGATACGTCGTCATGCGTGGCGTCGTGCATGGTGACCTGAGCCACCAACCCGCGCTTTTTGTCGTCTATCACGTCGGTCACCCGTGCGGCACAGCCCGCCTTCTCAAGGCTGCCATTGTAGACCCGCGTGATCGCATCCTTGCGCAGATCGGGCTTAAAGATCTTGCCCACGGCGGTCTTGGGCAACTCGTCCATGATCTTGAGGTGTTTTGGCTGGGCGGCACGTTCGGCGACATGCTCGCGCGCGAAGGCGAGCAGTTCCTCTTCGGTGACCTTGGCACCCTCTACCAGTTCGACAAAGGCGCAGGGCACCTCGCCCGCGTGGGGATCGGGCTGGCCGATGGCCCCGGCAAAGGCGACGGCCTCATGGCCCAGCAAGGCCTCTTCAATCTCGGCGGGGTCGATGTTGTGACCGCCGCGGATGATCAGGTCTTTGGCACGGCCCGTGATCCAGATGTAGCCATCTGCGTCAATCCGGCCCAGATCGCCGGTGCGCAGGTATTTGCCGTGGTAGAAGAGGTCTTTGTTCTTGTCTTCTTCGACATAGGTATGGCCCGCAAAGACACCGGGGTTCGACACGCAGATCTCGCCAATCTCATCCGTTTCCGCGTCAATCGGCCCGTCTGCCGTGCCCTTGATGATGCGCACATCCGAATAGGGGAATGCGATGCCGATGGAGCCGACCTTTTTGGGGCCATCCGTCGGGTTACAGGAGACAAGGCAGGTCGCCTCGGTCAGGCCGTAGCCTTCGACCAGCGTGACGCCTGTGGCCTTTTCAAAGCGGCGGAAGAGTTCCAGCGGCAGCGGGGCCGAGCCGGAGAAGGCGGTCTTTACGGTGCTGACATCCGCATCGATCGGGCGCTGCATCTTGGCAGAAATCGCCGTGGGCACGGTGATAATAAAGGTGATCTTCCACCGTTCAACCAGCTTCCAGAAGTTGTCAAAGACGCCATCCCCGCGATAGCCCTGCGGCGTCGGAAAGACCACATGCGCGCCCGACGACACGGCGGCCATCAAGATGACGTGGCAGGCAAAGACGTGGAACAGCGGCAGCGGACACATGATATTGTCCTGCTCGCTGAACAGCAGGCGATGGCCCAGCCAACCGTTGTAGATCAACCCGGAATACTTGTGCTGCGCGACTTTGGGCATCCCGGTGGTGCCGCCGGTGTGGAAATAGCAGGCAACGCGGTCTTCTTGCACATCCTCGAAGTTGAGCGAAGTGTTCTGCTTGGCGATTTCGGCGTTGAAGTTAAGGTATTTCGCCTGATTGTTCACCATCCCCTTGGGCCGCACCAGCGGGACGATCCAGCTTTTCGGCGGGGTCAGATAGCGGACCAGATCAACTTCGAGCACCGTATGCACCTTGGGCGCAAGGCGGACCGCCTCGGCGGTCTTTTGGGCCACATCGGTTTTGGGGAAAGGCCGCAGGGTAACGACGACCGATGCGCCGACCTCCCGCAGGATCGCGCCGATCTGTTCGGCATCCAGCAGCGGGTTGATCGGGCTGACGATCCCAGCCACGGCACCGCCCAGCAGGGTGATCGTCGTCTCGTTACAGTTCGGCAGCACATAGGCCACCACGTCTTTCTCGCCCACGCCAAGGCTGCGGAACAGGTTCGCGGCCTGCGTCACACGGCCATGCAACTCTTTCCAGCTCAGCGTTTCGGCCTTGTCTTTGGGGCCTGAGAATATCTGATAGCTGACGGCGTTGTGGTTGGGGAATTTCGCGGTCGTATTGCTCAGCATTCCGTAGAGCGTCTTGGCCACGTCGCGGTCTTCCCACGGCATTTCCGCCGCGATGGCATTGCGGTCTTCGATCCCGGCGAATGTCATGGTGTCTCCTCCCCTATGCCGGTGTTCCGGCTTATTCTCCTCGCGCCAGATTGCGGTGAAACGCGCCGTTTCGCAAGCAATCGGCGGCAACAAACGCAACGTCACACCAGGGTGACGTAACGCCGGGGTCGCGTGGTTCAAGTTTGCCTTAGGCTGCGGCGACGGCCCCATCGGTGAATTGCAGCCGCGCCAGACGCGCATATAGCCCGTCGCTGGCCACCAGTTCCTCATGGGTGCCGATGGCTGCGATGCGCCCCGCCTCCATCACCACGATGCGGTCTGCCTTTTTCACC
Organism: Sulfitobacter sp. W002; assembly: GCF_025142135.1. Lineage (NCBI taxonomy): Bacteria > Pseudomonadati > Pseudomonadota > Alphaproteobacteria > Rhodobacterales > Roseobacteraceae > Sulfitobacter > Sulfitobacter sp. W002. Next base: position 2,617,905 of record NZ_CP081126.1, read on the forward strand.
GTGGCCAGACGGTGCGCCACGATCAACGTGGTGCGGTCGGCACTCAGACGGTCCACAGCAGCCTGCACAAGCCCTTCGCTTTCCGAATCCAGCGCAGAGGTCGCCTCATCCAGCAACAGAACCGGCGCGTCGCGCAGGATAGCGCGAGCGATAGCGATGCGCTGTTTCTGCCCGCCAGACAGCATCACGCCACGCTCGCCCAGATAGCTGTCATAGCCCTCGGGCAAGGCGGTGATGAAGTCATGCGCGGCGGCGGCGCGGGCGGCTTCCTCAACCTCTGCGTCACTGGCATCGGGCCGTCCAAAGCGGATATTCTCGGCCGCCGTGGCGGCAAAGATCACCGGGTCTTGCGGCACCAGCGCAACAGCACGGCGGAAGTGATCCCGCGCCACATCGCGCAGGTCCACACCATCCAGCGTGACCCGCCCCGACTGCGGGTCATAAAAGCGCAGGATCATCTGAATGATCGTCGTCTTCCCCGCGCCCGAGGGGCCGACAAAGGCCACCGTCTCACCCGGATTGATCTCAAGATCGATGCCATCCAACGCCGCCACATCGGGCCGGGCGGGATAGGTGAATTGCACGTTCTCAAAGGCGATTTTGCCCGCCACGGGCTGCGGCAGGTTGGTCTGCGCCGCGGGCGACGGGTCTTGCACCGTGTCCTCGGTCTGGAGCAGATCAACCAGCCGCTCCGTGGCACCCGCTGCGCGCTGCAACTCGCCCCAGATCTCGGACAGGGCGGCGACCGCGCCCGCGACCATGACCGCATAAATCACGAATTGCACCAGCGCGCCCGCGCTCATCGCATCGGCGCGCACATCCCGCGCGCCGATCCACAGCACGCCCACCACGCCCGCGAAGACCAGAAAGATCACGATCACCGTCATCGCGGCGCGGGTCTTGATCCGGCGCTGCGCGGCATCGAAAGAGGCTTCGGTCATCTGCGCGAATTGGCCCCGGCTTGCGGCCTCATGGGTGAAAGCCTGCACCGTTTGCACCGCGCCCAGCGTTTCAGAGGCGTTGCCCGAACTCGCCGCGATCCAGTCTTGGTTCTCTCGGCTCAGCACCCGCAGGCGACGGCCCAGCGTCAGGATCGGGATCACCACCGCAGGCACGATCAGCAACACAAGCCCAGTGAGCTTGGCCGAAGTCAGCAGCATCAGCCCCAAGCCCCCGACAAAAATCAACAGATTCCGCAGCGCGATCGAGACCGAAGAGCCGATCACCGACAGGATCAGCGTCGTGTCGGTGGTGATCCGGCTCAGCACTTCGCCGGTCATGATGCGCTCATAGAACGAAGGGCTCATGCCCACCACGCGGTCAAAAACCGCGCGCCGGATATCGGCCACCACCCGTTCGCCCAAGCGCGTCACCAGCGCATAGCGCAGCCCGGTGCCCACGGCGAGCAGTGCCGCGATCAGCAGGGCGGCAACGAAATAAAGGTCGAGCAATTCGCTCTCCCCGGTGCCGAAATTGTCGATCACCCGGCGCACGGCCAAGGGCAGCGTCAGCGAGATCATCGCGGTCAGCACCAGCGCCGCCCCGGCGGCAGCCATGAGCACGCGGTAAGGGGCCATGAAGGGCATCAACGCCGCCAGAGCGCCGATCCGCCGCGACTTTTCGCGTTCATCTTTGGCGGACTGTGCGGGGGCTGGGGTGCGGGCCATGGGCTTTCCTTTGTCTTTCCACATCGGTCATGGCGCGGGGGCTGGGCAGGGTCAAGCAGGACCGGCCTCATAAAGACAATCTGCCGCCCCTGTTGGGCGCATCAGGCGCATCTATCCCGCGCGTTGGCGGCGGTCAAAACAGGTCTGGGTAAAGAGTGGAGCGGGCGGCGGGAATCGAACCCGCATCATCAGCTTGGAAGGCTGAGGTCTTACCATTACACAACGCCCGCGCGCTACGGCCTCCCTCCTATTTTATCGCTCTGCGAGCGTCAAGTGGAGCGATCACCCTTTGGCAAGATCAATCGCATGAGCCTGCTCTTGCCAGTGGCCCGTCATCAAGGTGGCAGCCCGGGCCATCGGGCACTAGCTTAGCCTCATGGGATGAAAACGAGGCATTGGCATGGACGCCAGATCGGCTCAGGACCAAAAGCGCGAAGTCGTGTTGACCCACGGTGTTCTCAGCGAGAACCCCGAGGACCTGTTTCACGGCACCGGGCTGCGGGTCGCGCGCGCAGTTCTGCACGAAGCGGTGCTGCGCCTGTGGAGCGATGACGCCTTTGGTATGGCCGGAAACGTGGCCTTTCGCGCGTTGCTGGCGATTTTTCCGTTCCTGATCTTTACCAGTTCGCTCACCGCCTTTGTCGGCGATCGGTCGATGGCCGATGACTTGATCCATTTCCTGATCGCCATCGTCCCCCCTGCCCTGATCGAACCCATCGTGTCAGAGGTGGAAAAGGTCATGACCGTGCCGCGCGGCGATTTGCTGAGCGTGGGTATCTTGCTGACCGTCTGGTTTGCTGTGGGCGGGGTCGATGGGGTCCGTATCGGCCTGAACCGCGCCTATGGGCTGCGCGAGACGCGCTCGGTCTTCACGATCTATGCGGTGCAGGTGGCCATGGTGCTGCTGGCGAGCCTGATCCTTGTGATCGTCGGATACCTTCTGGTGCTGGCCCCGCGTGCCGGGTCTTGGCTGCATATGCTGATGCCGGGGTTTGATCCGGGGTCGGTGACTGTCGGCCTTGTCCGCTTCCCGGCCTCGGCCACGATCCTGCTGGTCGCGCTTTTTGCCGCCCATGTGATCCTGCCCGCCCGGCGCACGAAGTTTAACAACATCTGGCCCGGGGTGGTGGCAACCGCCGTTGCATGGACCCTGCTGGCGATGCTCTTTTCGTCCTACCTGCGCAGCTTTGGCACCTATGCCAGCTATTACGCGGGCATGGCGGGGATCATCGCGGCGCTGTATTTCATGTATCTCGCCGCACTGGTGCTGATCTTTGGCGGCGAGTTGAACCGCGCGCTGCGCATTCGCAGACTGGCCCGCGCGATGAGCGATTAACCCTCAATCCCCTTCGCAGGGCGTGCCCGCAGCGCCCCAGACCGTCACATCATGCACCAGCGCATCAAGCGACCCTTTGGGCACCGACCGTCCCGCACCGGGGGCGAAACCCCAGTTCACGAAAGCCGAGTTTTGCAGGTGATCGACCAGTGAGGCGATGTCATGCCCGTCGTTAGTCTCAGGGTCGCGCAACTGGGTGCAGACCTCTGCCGAGGTCTTGCCGAGCCACGCCAATTCCACCGGAGGCAGCCGCCATGCGTCGTCGATATGCGGCGGGGCGTGGGGCACGGTATTGGCCGCGGCAGAGGTGACATGGCAGGCGTCGCAAGGAATGCTCTCGGCCCCGATCCGGCTCTCGCCCGCGCGCACGTTCATGCCATGCACCGCCTCTGGCCCATAGCCCAATGCCTGCCACATCGGCTGCCCCTCATCGCCCACATGGCAGTTGGTGCAGCGCGGATGCGCGGTAACGGTAAAAATCCGGTCCCACGCAGCCAGCCCCTCCGCCCGGTCTGGCGCATCCTGCGCTACTGCGGGGGCGGCCAGCATCAGCGCGGCACAGGTCAGGAGGTACTTCATGCGAAATCCACGGATTTGGAAAGGGGGAGTTCACGGATACGCTGACCCGTGGCGGCAAAGATCGCATTGGCCAGCGCAGGCGCGGCAGGTGGCACGCCCGGCTCACCGATGCCGCGCAGTTTGCCGCCATTCTCTAGCCCGCGCACCTCGATCTTGGGCGTCTGGTACAGCCGCAGCCCTTCGTAGAGGTGATAGTTGTCCTGCTGCGGCACCCCGTCGCGATAGGTAAGCTCGCAGTTCATCGCATGGCCCAAGCCCCAAATCACCGCCCCGGAAAGCTGCGCCTCAAAGTTCACCGGGTCCAACACGCGACCCACTTCGGCGGCCACGAAAACGCGGTCGATCTTGAGACCCGCTTCGGTCTGGCTGACCTCGACCACCTCGGCCACCGGCACGCCGAAGGACAGGCAAAACGCCAGCCCCCGGCCCCGCCCCGGCCCAAGGTCCGCGCCCCAATCCGACATCTCGCCCACGACCTCCAACACCCCGCGGGAGGGCGCATGGGTGCAAAGCCGCAACCGTTCCTCCAACGGATCGACGCCTGCGGCATGGCACATCTCATCCATGAAGCTTTCGTGCAGAAACCCATTGCCCGACGCCCCGACCGACCGCCACGAACTGACCGGCACCGTCGCCGGCACCCGGTGGCCGGTGACGCGGTAATCGGGGATCGCGAAGGGCTGATCCCACGCCCCTGCGACGATGGCGATGTCCGGGCCAAAAACCGGCTGGTTCAACCGCGCCATCTGCGATTCCGCCGTCGAAGGTGCCGCGATGGCCAGATCATAGGCCGCGATCTGCCCGTCCGAGACCTTGCCACGCGCCCGCGCCATGGCCAGCGGGCGGGGGAAGTCATGGGTGAAATCCTCCTCGCGCGACCAGACCATCTTGATCGGCGTGCCGGGCATTTGCATCGCCACTTCGACGGCGCGCAGGGTATAGTCATCCTCCAACCGCCGCCCGAAACTACCGCCTGACATCAGCACATGGATATGCACGTTCTCGGCGTCGATGCCAGTCAGCGCGGCGACATTGGCCTGCATGAAACGCGGGATCTGCGTGCCGGTCCAAATGTCGACGCGGCCCTTCTCAAGCTTCACCACGACGCTCATCGGCTCTAGCGGGGCGTGGGCGAGGTAGGGAATGCGGTACTCGGCCTCCAGCACATCGCCGTCGGCAAGGGCCGCGGACATGTCGCCGTCATCGCGGAACCGGCTGTCTTGGCGGTCCTCGGTAAAGGAGGCCGCGACCGCTTTGAACTGCTCCGCCGTATCGCCGGTATAGGGCGACGGCCCCCAATCGCATTCCACCGCCTGCGCAGCCTGAAAAGCCCGCCATGTATTGTCGGCCACCACGGCGACGCCGCCGGTGATGGGCAGGACCGCCTTCACACCGCGCATCTTTTCGGCGCGGCCCGCATCAAACCCCATGATCTTTCCGCCCTGCGCCGGGTTGGTGCGGGTCGTAGCATGGAGCATCCCTTCCATCGCCATGTCGATGCCATAGGTCTGGGTGCCGGTGGATTTCGACACGATATCGGTGCGCATTTGCGTCTTGCCCAAATGCCGCCAGTCGCTGGGATCGCGCAGCGTAACCTCGGTCACTGGGTCAATCTCTGCTGCTGCGGCGGCAAGGTCCTGATAGGCCAAGCGCATCCCGTCGGGCAGCACCACGGCGCCCGCTTCGGTCTTAAGCTGGCTCCGCTCTAGCCCTGTCTGCGCCACGGCGGCGGCCAAGAGCGTTTCACGTGCCACAGCCCCGGCCATGCGCAAGCGGTCATACATATCCGGCACGGTAGAACTGCCGCCGGTCAGTTGCAGGCCCAGCAGTTTCCCTGCCACATCCGACGCCCCGCGCCCGGTCCGCGCGAGCAGCGTCTCTGATGTCGCGGCAATCGGCATCGCCTCAACCCCCACCACGCCGTTGTAATAGACCGGCGAAGGACGGCCGGGCGTGATCTGAACCGCATCAAGATCGACGTCCAATTCCTCAGCAATCATATGAGCTTGGATGGAATATGCCCCCTGCCCCACATCGGCGCGCGGGGTGATCAAGGTGACGCCGCTCGCGTCGATTTTGACGTAGGGTGTGATCGCCGCCGCGCCGGGGGCCAGCCCCTCAAGCAGCGGGTTCTTCAAGTCCCGTTTATAAAGATAGGTGCCAAAGGCGACACCCCCGGCAATGGCCGCAGAGCCGACGATAAAACTACGGCGGGTGATCGTGCGCAGACGCGACATATTCAGGCCCCCCGCAGTCGGGCGGCGGCGCTGTGGACCGCAGCGCGGATGCGCGGATAGGTGCCGCAGCGGCAGAGGTTCCCGCTCATCGCGGCGTCGATCTGATCGTCCGTCGGCTCGGGGTTCAACTCAAGAAACGAGGCTGCTTGCATGATCTGTCCGGATTGGCAGTAGCCACATTGCGCGACCTGATGCTCTACCCATGCCGCCTGCACCACATGCAGCGCTTCCGGCGTGCCCAAGCCTTCGATGGTGGTGACATTGCCGTTCACATCCGCCGCCCGCAATTGGCAAGACCGCACGGCCAGCCCGTCGACGTGCACGGTGCAAGCACCGCATTGCGCGATGCCGCAGCCGTATTTCGGCCCGGTGATTCCCAACTCGTCGCGCAAGACCCACAGGAGCGGCATGTCGTCTTCCACGTCCACTTCGTGGACCGTGCCGTTAACCGTCAATTCCATCGGTGATCCTTCCGCCCTGTTGGCCTTAATGTAACCAGCGGCGCATATCGCGCAAGGCCGCGCGCGGCGGGTCGCGCAGCGTCATTTTGTCAGAGCGTGGCAGGCAGGTGCCGCCCCTTGGCCTATTCGAGGTCTTGTGCCGTAAGGGCGCGGTGGATCTCGCGGCGCACCAGTTTGCGCACATTGCGGGTGATCCGTTCGCCCAAAGCGCCCTGCAACTCGGCGCGGACGATCTCTGTCACCAGATCGCGCAGCGCCTCTTCGTCAAGGAACTGGTCATCGCCCGCCACGGCTTCATCTTGCGCAGAGACGGTATAGCCGAATTCCGGTGCGGTCGCCGCCGGATCGGCGACACGCGGACCGCTGTCGGCAAAACGGCGCACCTGTTCTTCGACCTGCGGTGTCGAGGGCTGCGGGCGGCGCGGGGCCGGTTTTTCGGCCTCTACCGTTGCCGTGTCGGCGATCGGTGCCTCTGGCGCCTCTAGCTCCGCATCGTCTTTCCACTCCATCGCCGGGGGCTCTGTACCGGAATAGTCGTTGTCGCCGGGGGCGTCGGGGTCCCAATCGTCAGAGATCTTGCCGATGGCTGTCTCCAACGCGGCCAGCTTGTCACTGCGGCTTGCGCCCGTGGCCTTGGCCACCGCCTCGGAGACGGTCCGGGCCTTGGCCTCAACCTCCGCCGCGGCGTCGGAAACGGGCTCTGAAGCGGGGGTGCCGTAGTCTTCGGCATGCAGATCACTGGGATCGTCATGCAGCATGTCATAGTCCAAAGGCGAGACCTTGGCGGGGTCAACGATGGCGGGCTGCGGGCGGTCTTTGCCATCCGAGGTGGCCACCCTGAGCGCCGGGGTCAGCACCAAACGGTCGCTCGACGCACTTGGCGTTTTGTCGGCTGGCGGGGTGGCGGGATGGCGGGCGGAAACGAAGGGAGGCTCTGCCTCCTCGGCACTGTCATCCTCTTCGGTCTGCATGGCTTGGGTAAGGCTCAGCGGCTGCGGCGTGGTCTTGGGCAGCTCGCTGGTCTCATCATCGGAATCAGGGCGTGCTGGGCTGGCAGTGGTGGCGCGCAGCGACAGATGCGGGGTGAAGTCCTCCGACGTGATCTTGTCCGCCGCGGTCGACCGCATGCTTTTGAACTCTGCCCCCTCGTCCTGCTGCTGTGGGGCAGCAGCCTGAGCCTCGGCGTCGCTTACAGGACCGGGCGCCTCAACGGGGCTGGGCACCGACGTGGGGTTGGACGTTTGCAGGGGACGCTTGTCTTCAGACACCAATCGGCGAATCGACGACAGCACGTCTTCCACCTCCGCGTTTGTAACGGGTTCGGACATATTTCTCTACCACTCTTGCCTCGCGGATAGCTTAACCGCGCGGGAGGATTCTCACAATGGGGCGGTGCAAAATGCCAAACGACCGTGCGGAATGTCAGTCTTTTTGCAACGCGCGCAGCACGCGATCCAGCGCTTGGCCCTCTTTCGAGTATTTAGCAGGGGCGTCCTTAACAAGGTTGTAATAGGCCCCCGCGTCATAGATCTGCACCGGCAGCTTCAGGTCCTGCGCGGTCAGACGCCCCGTGGCCGCCAACACGGAATAGGCCGCCACATAAAGGTTGGCGCGGGCCGACACGCGGGTCGATTCCGCATCCAGCAGCGATTGTTCGGCATCCAGCACATCCAATGTGGTGCGCGCGCCGAGGGTGGCTTCTTCGCGGATGCCGCGGAAAGCGATACGCGCCGCACGAATTTGCCTGTCAGAGGCCTCCAACTGCGCGCGCGCCGAGGCCAGCGTGGCATAGGCGTTGCCCACTTCCTGCTCTACATCATGGCGGACGACATGCAGGTTCGCACGCTGTGCGTCACGCTGCGCCATCGAACTGCGCACGGCCGAGGACAGCGCCCCGCCCTGATAGATGGTCTGCCCAACCTCCACCCCGACGCTGCCGCTGCGGGTATAGGCCTCACTGTCGAAGGTCTCGTTCAGGCCATACTGGCCGTTCAGCGTGATCCGAGGGGCCATGGCCGCCTCATTGGCTTCGACGCCAAGATCGGCAGCCGCCACCTGATGCTGTGCGGCGATGATCGACGGATGGGTGCGCACGGCCAAGGCCTTGGCCGACGCGAGATCACCGCCGATATTCGGCAGGCTCGGCGGTTGGCTGAGGTTGCCGGGCGCATGGCCCACCGCGTTGCGATATTCCTCGACCGCGCGCAGCAGGGTGCCTTCGGCCCCGGCCAGCCCGCTGCGGGCATTGGCGAGCTGCGCTTCGGCCAAGGCCACATCGGTGCGGGTAACTTCGCCCACGTCGAAACGATCCCGCGCGGCGCGTAGTTCTTGGGTCAGCAGCCGCAGGTTGTTGTTGCGCAGCTCGACCGTTTCCGAGGCTTCGATCACGCCCATATAGGCCGCAACCGCGCGCAAAAGCACCTGCTGCTCTAGGTTCACCAAAGCCTGACGGGTGGCCAGCACAGTCTCTTTCGCGCCTTCAATCCGATAGGCGCTTGCGCCGAAATCATAGAGCAACAGCTCACCAATCAGGCTGATCGACGCCTTGAGACTTTCCGTCGACTGGGCCGGCAGCAGCGATGAGCTGCGCGTGGTGCCGAAGCTTTGTGTGAGCCCCGCCGCCCACCGCAGCACGGGTTTCAGTGCCGACTTCGCCGTGGCCACATCCTCATCGGCGGCGCGCAAAAGCGCGCGGTTCTGTTCAAGCAGGCCCGAATGCTCATAGGCCCCCACCAGCGCATCGGCCAATGTTTCAGCCGAGGCCGGCCGCGGCAGGGCCGCGCCGCTCGCCAAAACAAGGCTCACCGGCACTGCGATGGCAAAACGTTTGAGGGTTTTCGTGAAACTGTTCGCGCTCATGGCTCAATGCCCCTGAATGGCTTTTTTAGACCTTTTAGACCGGCCCATGGGCCGATCGGGACGGGTGCCCCGACCCTGAAAGCGATGCGGCGCGCGATACGGATCAGCGCGCCATCAACTTGCTTACAGCTGAAATTCAGCCTGCCGTTCAAAGCCACGCAGCACCGGCGCACCGGCGTTGAACTCGGGCCGCCAGGACACCTGCCCCCCGCGCTTATAGCCCACGCGCACTTCGCCCAGACCCCGATCCATAAAGAGGCAAGCAATACGCCCGCCCTCTTTCACCTGCTCCAACAGGGCTTCGGGCACATCGCCCACCGCCCCTTGAATGATCACAACGTCATAGGGACCATGCTGCGGCGCGCCTTCGGTCAGCGGGGCGACATGGACGATCACATTGTCCGCCCCGGCCTGCGCCAGCGCCTCCTGCGCCTCGGCGGCCATCGCTTCCTCTTCTTCGACGGCAACGACGGCCTCGGCCATATGGGCGATCACGGCGCTGGAGTAGCCCATGGCGCAGCCGATATCGAGCACCAGTTCGTCGTTCGTGATGTCGAGGTGATCGAGCATCTTGGCCAATGTCCGCGGATCAAGCAGCACCCGGTCCTGACCGAGATCGAGATTCTCACCCAGATAGGCGGCCTCGCGCTGCGCGGCTGGCACGAAGTCTTCGCGCTGCACGGTCAACATCGCGTCGATGATTGGAAACTTGGTCACATCCGAAGGGCGGACCTGCGTATCTACCATGGTTACGCGGCGGGCGGCGAAATCACTCATCAGCTAAACTCATTCGTTCAGGGTGTCTGAAGAGTGATGTGCCACATTGCCGGGCCAGCGGCAACGCCCTGACCGCATTTTCGCGCGCATATGGGTCTTGCGGCCTTCCTCGTGATCCGTTAGCAGTGCGCCAACCACCGGTCGGCGAGTTGGCGGAGTGGTTACGCAGCGGATTGCAAATCCGTGTACACCGGTTCGATTCCGGTACTCGCCTCCATTTAAAATCAAGCACTTAGCTGAATTTTCCTGCGCCTGCGGCGCGCATTTTACAAGCCATTTTACAATTCTGTTCATGTTCTGCCCTCCTTGGCGGTGCTCAAGAGGGTCAGAACCGCGTCGGTTTCGTCCGGCGATATTTGCGCATATCGCTCGATCATGGCGGCTGCCGTTCGCAGGGACCAGCCCATGCAACCGGCGATCTGCGCCAAGGAAAGGCCAGCGCGCAGCAAGTGCGTTGCAGCGGTGCCTCTAGCATCATAGAGCCGCAAGTCATATCCGAGCCGGTTTGGTGTCAGGCCAGCCTTATTGCGCCACTGGCGCACACCCTCGGAGGCGCGGTGCTCGGTCAGAGGTCCGCCACTGGCGTTCGCGAGGATAAGCAACCTGTCACTCGGGGTGGCATCAATGATCTCTGCCATTGCTTGACTGACCGGCACGAATGCCGACTTGCCACGCTTGTTGGTCCTGATGCGAATGCGACGGCCACCGGGCGTGGGTTCAATGTGCGCCTTGGAGAGCCTGACCAAATCACCGGGCCGCATACCCGTTTCGCAGGCGGTCACCAAGATACGGCCAACCCATTCGGGCGCGCGTTCGCACACGGCCACCACCTGATCCGGGGTCCAGACCACATCTGATCGATCAGAGCGGTACACTTTTGCGAAGCTGCAATGGTGTTCAGCTATCTTGCCTTGTTCCCGCGCCCAGTTGAGAATGCGCGTCACCACTGTTCCAGCGTAGTCGTATTGCTTGGGCGAGTAGTTCCACTTTGATCGCCATTGATTGACCTCGGCACGAGAGGCCGCATCCTCAAACATCACAACAGGGTCAGACTCAAATTCAACAGCGAACCTCATAGCCCAACGGCGGTAGTCCGACTGCGTGCGGGGCTTTAGGGAGAGAAATTCAGCCGATGAGATATAGGCGTCAACAACGGCTTCTGTCATTAACGTATTCGGCTTGGGCGATGCCCTCGCCATTGCGGCGGAATACGCTGTGAAAAAATTGGGGGACTTGGGAAATGGGCGTGCATCCTTCCAAAAGCCTGTGCCTTTGCGACCGCGAAGCGAAAAATAATAGCACACAGTGCCATCGACCAGCTTTGCCTTGACCCGGTGAACTTCTGAGGGGAGGTTACCGCGCGGCATTACGCGCCCGCCTTGCCATGATAAAGCCATTCGCCGAACCATCAATAGACTCGGATAGCCCCTGTGCCTCATTCAGTCGGCGACGAACAAGCGCGGGGTCGAAAAACCCGCGCCGCCCGGGCACCGGCGCAATCCTCATGCCGGCGCACCAATCACGAAAGGCAGAAGTCGTACCGGAATAACCCATTCGCGCGGCGAGATCGTCAGATGAGATGAGCGATATCTGCATAGTGGTTTGATCGGCATTCATGCGCTCACCCATCCGAAAGCTCTTTGAAAATCGATATCGAGGGATTTGGCGATCTGTGCGCAAAGCAAAGTGAGGTTCATCACCACGCGGGGGGAGCCATCTGCACTGTTGACGCAATCAATCAGCATAGTCGCTTGCCCGAACCCATCCACGCCAGCAACTGCCGGGTCTGCGTCGGATACGATAGCAAGCGCACCATCTTCGTCGTAACCCGCGCCCACGGCATAAACCAAAAGAGTTTGCCCTTGCCCGAACAACTTGCATGCGAAGCGATCCTTTGCAGGTTCCAGCGGCGCACCTGCATCGGTTAGCCGGGGGCCATTGATCTTGCTCGAATATGCGAAGTCGGCACCAATGCGATAGGCTACTTCTACCTTCGTTCCGGCATCCACAAGCGCCAAAGCTATCGCCCCTTGAACCACGGCCTCTAGCGAAATTTGACGCTTACGCCCCCTGCCCGGGCCACTTGCCTTGTGCGCCTGAAACCCGGATTCTATGTAGATTTTTCCTTGCTCAAGATGCGATTGCCACCGCTTGGACGTGTTGCCCATCGCGGCAAGCGCCACATCAGCGGGAAAGAAAACTATGTCGGTCATACCCATGATTAGCTCCATCAAAATTAAAAAGGAATGCGCTTGGGTATTTTCTAGGGGACAAGGGTAACGCGGTCGTAAACTATGCGAGCGGTAGCACGTATTGGTGGCAACAAATCGCAACTATCTCATAGAAATAGAGCTATATTCTCAACATTCGGCAAAAGGCGCAGCTGTTGCATACGAACCGAATTTTCCAACGGAAGGGGCGGTGACCTGCCGTTCGCTGCGCTGGGCACCGAAGGCGCCAGTTCGCAAAAAGCGGACTTAGCAAAGTTGCGGTAAAGCGACTGTGCCGTGCCCAAGCCGGTGTTGATAAATGCTTCAATCTCCACCAGTATTCGTCAGATGTAGCCAATAGTACTGAAGCGGAGCACGAATGGACTTCCCAAACGACTTTGATACCGAACGATGCTTGCTTTTCTTAGGTTCAGGCTTTTCGGCAGCTGCCAGAAATAAGCGGTTCGGGAACCCGCCAGTTGGGAAGGGTCTTCAGAAGGCAATTTTGTCCGAAATTGATGATGAAGATGCGGATATTGATCTAAAAGATGCAGCCTCTTACGCCGCTAGCAGAGGCGTGAATTTGTATGAACTATTGCATGATCTTTTTGTCATCACGGGGTTGAATGAGGATCAAAAGACAATTTTGGGCAAGCGGTGGAGAAGGATTTACACCACAAATTACGATGATGCTGTCGAGTTCTTTGAAAAGGACAGCGGGACGGGAAGCCGCCGCCAATCGTTTTCGATTGATGATGTCAGACCTCGTAAGTTTCCTTCAAACACCGTCGTGCATTTGCATGGGTACATTCATGCTTGTGACAAGAAAAATGTTCTTTCACAGCTTGTACTTGATCATCGCTCATATGCAGAGCAAGCGGCTTTAGAGAGCCCATGGTGGGATCAGTTTGAAAGAGACGTTCAAGGCGCTGAATGGATATTCTTTGTAGGTTACAATTTAAATGACTTTGCTGTTGCCAAGTACCTGACTAAGGACCCGCGAATCTCCCGAAAAACTAGGTTTATTTTGCGCGCCCCCGTAGGTGATTACTTACTCGATAGGCTGGAAGGGTACGGCTCAGTTGACGCAATCTCAACGGGTGGATTTGCCGAGGCTTGCGCCAGCGTCAAGACTCGTGATCCAATCAACCATTTTCACCAACTCAATGCCTTCCGGCTGATTGACCCTTACAAAGACAACAAATCTGCTGCTCGGCCAACTCCAGTTGAGATTGAAACCTTCCTGACAAGAGGCAACTACAACTTTCAATCTTTGTCCTCAACCTACCCAAAGGCCGAGTTCGCTCTGCCACGAGGGACGAAGATGAAAGAGGCTTTTGCGACCCTTTCGGATTCTAAGACGCTGTTGCTTCATTCTCGAACCGCCAACGGCAAGAGCATCTTTGCCGATATGCTCAGCCTCGAACTTTCGACCGCTGGCAAGAGTTGCGTACGCTACACAAGTCACAGTGACATACCTCCGTCAGAGATTGAATTTCTTTCTCAAGTAAATAATCTTGTTGTTTTTTTTAGAACCTATGATGATGTGGTGGCGGTGTCCGACGAAGTTGCCCAGTTGCGGGAGAACGCTACCTTCATTGTCGAGATCAACACCGGCACTGATCAAGTTCGTCGAAGCGAGGTGCACAGCTTCTTGCCAAGCCCAATTGGTAGGCTGGATCTGAATCCACTTGAAAGGCAGGATCGAAAAGATTTCGGAGAACTTCTCTCGCGTTCAGGCATACCGTCAGACGGACTTGATTTGTCGGGGGCAGGCCGGACTGAGTTGCGCGATCATCTCGTAGACTTGTTAAACAGCCCATATATCAAGGAGCGTTTGAACAATGCGATCAAACCCTTGCTAGACGACAAAGAATCGATGAAAGTCATTGCGACTGCGTGTGTGATGAAAGCATTCTCAATCCACGTCGGGACTGACTTCATCCGCGCGGTTACGGGTGGTGACCCCTATGATACTCTTTTGAAAAATGAGGTCGCAGCTCTTGAGTTTGGCGCGTTGTCACCAGACGCTCTAGCATTGCATTCTGCGGTCTTTGGCGAGTTTTTCTTGAAAAAATATGTGGGTGCGCGCGGTATAGTAAGCGTCATTTGCCGTTTGGCGATAGAGGCGGCCAAACGCAAGAAAAATGCTGCAAACCTCGGCTCCCAGAGAAGCCGGGAAGCCCGTAAGGCCCTTGGTGCACTTCTGCAGTACGGAAGGGTTTCGTCTCTGCTTGGTGTAGGCGCATCTGAGACACAGAAATCCATAAATGATCTTTATGAAATACTGAGAGACAATATCATCATCAATGATGAACCGCTGTACTGGTTGCAATATAGCATATTTATGCAAGACTTAGGCAATTACGGAATGGCGCGAAACCACTTAGAAACCGCATATCTACGAGCAGAAGCGACTGAAGGTTTTCGAACTTATCAACTGGATACGAATTATCTGAAGCTAATCCTTCAAGCACCAGCGGGCGAAGATGATTTCCCAGGCGACACCGAAATTTTGTTCAATCTTATCGACAAGGTACATGATATGCTGTCGGCAGCTGATCACAGGGTACATGCAATTCGAGTTTTAGAAGATATCAAAGTCTTCTGCGCCAACCATGGTGCGAGGCTCACTGATGGTGAACGTCAACGCCTTTCCATTCAGTGCTTAGGAATTATAGGAACACTTGATGCATTGGATGTCGGTATCAAAACAGAATTTGAAACCGAAAGATCAAAAGCTGCTGTTCAGAATGCCGTGACTTTGATCGCGGGGGGTGTGTAAACCCGTGCAAGCGTTTGGTCCGCTATGACATGCCAGAAGCGAGCTGGTCGTTCTTAGCGTCTCTCTTGGCCTCTGGGAAAGTCCGCTTCGGGTTGGGGCCGGTCATCCGCTGTGCTTGGCGTGAAGGTCGGCATAGGGCACGCTAAGTGGGAGGCGCGCAGCGGTCTCGCTGCGCGCCTTGCTGTCCTATTCCGTCACAATGTCAGTAACGGCAGCGAATGCCTCGGGATGGCGCACCGCGATATCCCATTCGCTATGCGCTACAATGCGCACGTTGCCCTTGGGCGCCTCGGTCATTTCGTCAACAATTATGTCAATACCGCCCCACTGGCCGATCAGTAAATCAGACCAGTTGCCAAAAATCATTGTGGACAAATCGGTACCCGCGCCCTTCGTCCCATCAGCAGGAACCAAACCGGAGAACGCAGCCCTGTAACCGGCGATCATCGGGCCGTGCTGATCCATTGTTAGGATCATCTGCTGCGCCCCATCTACCGTGGCCAGCGAGAGCAGACGGCCTTTCACCTTGTAGTTAGTCAAGTAGCCATAGGCGTTTCCTGCGATATTTGCCGCCTGCACCTCTGCCATCAGCCGTGTGACGAACGGGAATTTGGGCGTGCCACCGTCGGGGCCGATCTCGACTGACCCGATGCCGGGTGTGTTGAGAATGCCGCGCGGTTCAATGGGTGTCCCAGCACCGTTGATCGCCGCAAAGTCAACCGCAACAGCGATTTGGCGACGTAAGTCGCTCTGCAAGATGGCGTCCAGCCCGGGGACCGATTGCTTAAGTTGCCTGCGGCTCATGCGGGTGTGTGCGCTCAACTGGCGCATCCCCAATGTGATGGCATCAAAGTCAGGGGTGGATTCGAGCGCTTCCGAGTCCTCGGCGATCCACTGCGCGCTCGTACCGGCTGGCATACGCGGCACTGATACGTTCTGGCGCAAGCCGGGCAGCACGGTGGCGCCAAGTTCCATCACCTGCGTTTCGGGGCGCAGAGCGTCGATAAAGGCATCCCCGGCCTGCTGTGTGCCGATCAGCGATGCAGCGTTTGAGCTGGTCAACAGATCACGCTTGGCCAGCGCGACCTCGGGAACATAGAGGCCGTTGGGGGATTTGCCCATCTGACGGGTTACTTCCTGCCCCACCTCGCGCTCAAAACCCGCCTCAGACCAGTCACGGGTCAAATGGGCATTCAGGGCGCGTGTGAGCGAGTACGGGCGCTCTCCGCTGCGTTTGATCGCTGGAGCGGTGACCGTGGACACGGTCACACCGTCATTATTTCCGATATGATCCATCACAAGGCTGCGAAAGCGGTCAACAGAAGTGCCGTTTTCGATGGCGTCAGAGACTTCCGCATCCTGCATGTCAAACTGACGCCCCATCGCTTGGATTTCCGCGATGCGACTGCGCTCATTGATCACAGCAGTATTGCTACCGCCAGTGTTGGCGGAATTGGTGTATTCATGGGTCATTTTTCGTACCGTTTCTTTGGGGTTGGCTCGCTTGTCACTGCCCGCAGAACGCCCGATACCAACGGTTTCGTCGGCGGGTACGGCAACAAGTGAAATTTCAAAGGGCTCCCAGCGGGTCGCCCTTACGATTGGTAGGCCATCACGCTCGCCAGAGCGTTGAAAATCATGCACCCGGTAGCCAACCGACACGCATTTGACCTCACCGGCCTTAACTCGGGCCAGCATCTTCTCGCCCTCGGCAGACCGGTCAAAGCGTACCACCGCTTGCCCACGCCCACCGATTACTTGGGCCGTCTCCACGTCGCCAATTTTGGAATCAAGATCGCGTTTGTGGTCTTTCAGCAGCGGCGCAGCTCCCGAAACCAATCGGGTCAACAGCACCTCGCCTTGTCTATGCCCGAGGACTTCCCAGCCATCGTCCCGCAGATAAGGTTTCTCCGAAGAGAAAGAGAGTGTCACCGAGCGACTTTCCGGGTCGCCCGGTTTCACCACCAAATCAAACGCAGCACGGGTCAGTTCCATGCCTTTTTGGACATCCTTCATTCTAAGCATCCTTATCTTAATGTTTTGTAGGGGTGGCGTGCGGTTCCGGGCAACCATCTGCACGCATTGCAGCGGCGAGCCGGGCAACCCGATGCGGGTTCAATCCAAACAGCGGCGCATTCTTCGCGCGGGCCTCGGCAGTGAAAGCCTCAAGCCGCACTTGCCGGTCGCTCACAATGCCGCGTGGCGCATCCGGGTTGAGACGATAGACAATCAGCGCGCCCGCGCCCCGTGTCAGGGCCGCTTCGATCATATCGGGTGCATTGCGCAGGCAATTCATTGCAACCGGCTGGGACACGCCCGCTTCGTAAAGAGCACGGACAAGCATCGCCAGCGATGCGGCAACCACATCGGCGCGGGTTGCCGCGTCAGTTTCGACTTTGTCATTCTGGTCGCTCATGGCTGACCTCCTCAAATTTCCGGTTTCTGATGAATCCGAAAATCGAGGTGGTGCCCCGGGCCGATCTGATCTGCAGATCATCGCAGGCCAAACGGCCATTGGCAGGGCAAAGACAACAACCACAACCCAAACCGCAAGTGTGCCGAGCCGAGCGAAACGCAGACCATCCATGCGCGCGAATTACCCATGCAGGATGAAGCCCCAAAGAACCTATGGCGGGTGGGGGAGGTGAAGCTGGTGGTGGCCAACCATTGTAGCCATATTTGTGGCTATATATGAATTTTCTCATATGTGTATACAGCCTCACCTCCTTCACCTTCTTCACCCACTCCTTTATTTTCAAATAGTTAGATAGAGAAAATAGGGTGAGGCAAAGGTGAGGGAGGTGAGGTAGCTCTACAAGAATCGCCGCTCTTCCCAGAAATTTTCGCTGCCGGACTACGACAACGCCTGCATTAGTTCCCTCAGCAAGAGGTGATGCCAGTGCTCTACCGCACCTAACGACCACACCGGGGCGCGGGATTGCGGTAGCAGCGGTGAGAAATGCGCGGCGAAAATACAGGCGGGGGCGCGCTGACGCGGTGCCGGGCACAGACGCGCTATCGGGGCAATACAGGATCAGCAAGGAAACCGGCATAGCAATAGGCGATATGCCCGCACGTCTGATTTCCCCCCCGTGCCAAAAGGCCCCGTCCCCCGGCAACCTGACCTCACACGTTCACCCGCCTCACCTTGCAAAGCAGACCGGCGGCGGTGAGGTATGGGATGTGAGGATTTCGGGTCTGGAAGTGTTATCGGGGAGCCAGATTGAACACTATAGCTCACCACAACCATTTTACGTGTTGCCGGTAACCTACTGATGCCCCGTAGGCTCTTAGTGGTGCATTTTACAGAAAAATCATTTAAAAACAGCTTGCTGCTTTGGATTGCAAATCCGTGTACACCGGTTCGATTCCGGTACTCGCCTCCATTTTATTTTTATGTATACCCGGTTGTTTTGCCCCTTTGGGGACGCTGAGTTAGCCGAAAGCGGCCCTTAAAGTCTGCAGGCGAGCCCACCCCCCCTAAAAAAATGGCGTCTTTCCCCTAATAGGTAATGCCAGCCGCCGCACAGTCTCTCGCAGCTACGTGAGAGATGTCCGGCAGTTCGCCCGTCCCGTCACCTGAAGCAAGGCGGTCTACTGTAATGCCGGGGGAGTTGGCGAAAGGCTTTGGCTGTCCTGCACCAGCTTCCTTAATGCCCTCCTCATCATCTCCTGGAAGCCCGGCGATTTTTGCTGCCTCAACCTCTGCCTGCAGGCCAGCACAATGCTCAACGATCGCAATCATGACAGCGCGGTCATCGGTATTGTATTCCTCTTCGCCAAGATAGAGCGGTTCCGCCATCGCCGCGCCCGAGAAGCACAGCGCAAGGCTCAATGTCGCGACAAGCGACGGCTCGGCATTTCTCATCGGATCACCCTCAATATTCCTCAGCTAGATATTCGCGCATCTCGGCCACGGCCTCCGCCGAGACCGCGCCGCTCTGGCGGTCCCCGGTGTTGCGCAGGTAGGTCAGCAAGTCGGCGATCTGCGCGTCGGTGAGTTTCCACGCAAAGGGCGGCATGGCCAGCGTGCTGGGGATCGTTTCGGTCGGCTGGGCACGGGCGCCGCCGAGGATGACACGGATCGCGGTCGAAGGATCCTTGGCGTGTAGTTTGTTCGACGTGCTGAGCGGGGCAAAGAAATAGGGCACGCCCGAGGCATCGGCCACGTGACAGGCGGCGCAGTTGTCGAAGTAGAGCCCCTCCCCGGCCTCCATCCGCGCCGTCTCGGGGGCCTCTTCCGACTCGCGCGCCGTGTCGTCGAGAGTTTTGAGATAGGTGGCGACGGACCGCAGGTCTTTCTCTTCCAGAAACTGGGTCGAGATCGAAACAACCTCGCCCATGCGCTGCATCGGGGCGGTGTGTTTGGCGCGTCCGTATTTCAGGAACTCGAAGATGTCGTCCTCGCTCCAATGCGCAATGCCGCCATTCTCACCGCCGCGGATATTCGGGGCGAACCAATTCTCCAGCGTACCGCCGCGCAGGTATTCATTATCCTTGCTGGCACCGAGAAGGTTCTTGCCGGTGTGACAGCCGCCACAGTGCAGCGGCCCATCGACGAGGAAACGGCCGCGGTTCCACTCCTCGGAGCGGTCCGGGTCGGTCACAAATTCCTCGTCCTCGAAGAACAACAGCTTCCAGCCGCTCACCGACATGCGGATGTTAAGCGGAAACGGCAGATCGTTCTCCTCTTCCTCCACATGCACCGGTTCGAGCGATTGCAGATAGGCAAAGATCGCATCGGTCTGCTGCCGGGTCATCAGGGTGAAATAGGGATAGGGCATCGCGGGGTAGAGGTGACGCCCCTCGTCGTCGATCCCCTCGTTCAGCGCGTTATAGAAATCCTCGCGCGACCAGCGGCCAAGCCCGGTCTCGTCATCCGGGGTGAGGTTGGCGGAATAGATCGTGCCGAAGGGGGTAGCCAGCGCACGCCCCCCGGCGAATGGGATGCCGTCATTATCGATATCCGTGTGGCAGGCTTTGCAGTCGCCCGCCTGCGTCAGGTAGCGGCCCCGCTCCACTTCGGAGGAGGCAAGCTCCTGCGCCTGCGCCGGGACAAGGCTCGCGCCGCAGAGGGCGGTGATCAGGGCCAGCCGCTTCATGCCTGCACCAGCGGGCCGGGGTCGGCCATATATTGTTCGATGATCGCCGCGACCGACCAATAGGCCAGCGCCGCCACGGTGCCGGTCGGGTTGTAGCCCGCGTTTTGGGGAAACAGCCCTGCCCCTGCGACGAAGAGGTTGTGCAGGTCCCAACTCTGGCAATAGCGGTTGCAGACGCTGGTCTTCGGGTCGGTCCCCATAATCGTGCCGCCGGTGTTATGCGTGGTTTGATAGGGCATCGAGTCGTAGGATCCCTTGCGCTCGGCCACGTTGACCTCGCGCCCGCCCATGCCTCGGGCAATTTCTTCGGCCACTGGGGTGATATGGGCGGTCAGGCGGCGGTCGTTGAGCGTGAAATCATAGGTCATGCGCAAAAGCGGCCTGCCATGTCGGTCGGTATAGGTGGGATCAAGATCGAGGTAATTGCTGCGATGCGCCATCGAGGCGCCGTGCACGCCCACGGTGGTGGTCTTGAGGAAATTGGCCCGAACGGACTGTTTCCATTCACTGCCCCAGCCGGGCACGCCATCGGGCACCGGGTGGCTTTCGATGGGCCGCGCGTTGGTGGTGTAGCAGGCGATATAGCCGCCCCCGATGAAGCCCAGCCCGGAGTGGTCGAAATTGTCTCCGTTGTATTCATCCACCGCCATGCCGAGCGCGCCCGCGCCGACAAAGCCGTTGGTATATTCCTCATCGTAAAAGACCGTCGCGCCGGACATCACCTGATAGCAGTAATTCTTGCCCACCACGCCTTCGCCGGTCTGCGGATCATAGGGCGTGCCGATGTCAGACAAGAGCATCAACCGGGCGTTCTCCAGCGGGTAGGCACAGAGCACCACGACCTCGGCGGGCTGGAAAAATTCCTCGCCGCTGGTATCGACGTAGGTAACGCCTGTGGTGCGTGTGCCATCGGGGGATTTCTCGACCGAGAGCACTTCGGAATCTGTGCGCAGGGTGAAATTCTCCCGCTTCATCAAAACCGGGATAATCGTGGTCTGCGGCGAGGATTTGGAATAGTTGCCGCAGCCGTGTTTCTCGCAAAAGCCACAATAGGTGCAGGGGGCCAGCTGCATCCCCAGCGGATTGACATAGGCGCGCGACATATTGGCCGAGGGCACCGGGAAAGGGTTCAACCCAAGCTCCCGCGCCGAAGCCTCGAACCGGTCCTGCGAGAAGGTCATCTGCATCGGCGGGTTGGGGTAGTCATCGCTGCGCGGCCCCTCGAAGGGGTTGCCGCCTTCGCGGATGTCGCCCCGCAGGTTGCCCGCCGTGCCGGAGATGCCGCAGATCTTCTCGAAATAGTCGAAATGCGGCTCCAACTCGTCATAGGTGACGCCGTAGTCCTGCACCGTCATCCCCTCGGGCAGCGGGCCATAGCGTTCCTCGTTATGGCTTTTCGCGACGAAATCCGATGGCAGGAAACGGTAGGTCTGGCCGTTCCAATGCACGCCCGAGCCGCCCACGCCATTGCCCGGCAGAAAGGACCCCCAGTGCCGCATCGGCAGCGCCGTCTGTGCGCCGTTGTTGCGGAAGGTGACGGTGGATTGCGAGGCTTCCTGAAACATGCCGTGGCGCCAGTAATAGCGCAGTTCGTCCTGCGCGAAGGTGGTGGCGAAATCCTTGGGCGTGTCGCGCCACGGGCCGCGTTCCAGTGCCAGCACCTCCATCCCGGCGGCGGTCAGCTTCTCGGCGTAGATCGCCCCGGTCCAGCCGAAACCGACCAGAACCACGTCGACCTTTGGAAGCTGTTTCGTCATCGTGTCACCTCGTGTCTTATTCAGAGCTGTTCCAGCCGGGACGGCCCATCAGGCTGACCGGCGGCAGATCAATGCGCGCGCCGTTGTGGCCCACGAAATCGCGGTAGTCATAGCGGGTGCCCGGAAAGCCGACGTAGTGCCACGCCACCATGTCGCGGTTGCCGCCGTAGATCGGGTCAGCGAAATAGCCTTCGATGGTGTTTTTCAGGATCAGGTCAAAGAACGCCTTGGCCGAGACCCCCTCGAAAGTAATTTTCTCGTCGTCCATCCCCTTGAGGATCTCATCCTGTTGCGCCTCACTCAACGCGGCAAAACCGACGTCCTGCTGTGCGCGGCAATAGGCGTCGAGTTCGGCAAGCGCGTGGCGGTAAAGCTCTGCCGGGGGGTGCTCACTTTGATAGCCTTGGGTCGCCGTGCCTTCGAGAAACGGCCCCTTCATGTACCAATGTTGCCCACGGCCATAGAACCCCGCCATCTGCCGGTCGAGGAAGGTGATCACATCAGCCTCAACCGCCCCCGGCCCTTCCCCGTCCGAGGGGATCAGCCGCGCGCAGATCGCAGCGACGGCCTCGCGTTCTTCGGGGGTAAAGAACCGATCCTCATGGGTGCCGTAATAAGGCGGCTGGCCCTTCAAAGGCTCCCAAGGCATCCCCTCGCCCCGGCCATAGATCGCGCCGAAGACAGCCGAAGGGGCGGCGATGGCGGTGCCGCCGAACAGCAGGGATTTCAGAATTTTGCGGCGCGTCGGAAAAGACAAGTGACCCCTCCAAGTGATGCATGTAGCCTCGGGCGTAATGCGCCCTGTGGTAGAAGCTGGATCGCTTTTACCGAGGGTCAAGAAAAATTGATCGGGCCTTTGGGAAACCCAACCCCGTCTCAATTCGTTCGGAACGAAACGCGCGCGGGCGGCGTTCCTCTTAGGGAACGACCAAAGGGAAATAAGACCTTGCTTAGCGATGCTTGGATCCGAACCTATTGTGGACCGGCACCGGGGCCGGAGGATTTTTGGTTTCGCTGGAACTTCGATCCGCTCCTTCTGGCCGCTCTCTCCCTGCTCTTCATCGTTGTCCTGCGCGCGCGCAGTCGGCACGGGATGTTGGCTGTGGCGGTTCTGGTGCTCGCCTTCGTCTCGCCGCTCTGTGCGCTTTCTTCGGCTTTGTTTTCGGCGCGGGTGGTGCATCACGTGCTGCTCGTCGCCGTCGCCGCGCCGCTGTTGGCCCGCGCATGGCCCTCGCGGCGGGCGGGTGGTGCGATGGCGGCCTTTGCGGTCTCGACCGGGGTGCTTTGGGGTTGGCATCTGCCGGTGGCCTACGACCTCGCGCTCTCGCATGTCGGGGTGTACTGGCTGATGCAGATTAGCCTGCTCGGCGCTGCCTTATGGTTCTGGCGCGCAGTCTTTGCCCCCGGCCGCACGCCTGTCGAGGCGCTGACCCTGCTCATCGCCGGTTTTGCGCAGATGGGTCTTTTGGGGGCGATCCTGACCTTCGCGCCCGAGGCACTTTATGCCGCCCATGCCGTTGCCCCCATGGACTGGGGCTTCTCGCCGCTGGCCGACCAGCAGCTTGGCGGCATCCTGATGTGGGTGCCTGCGGGATTGCCCTATGCGGTCGTCGCCGGGGCCGTGGCACGGCGCGGATGGGCGACCCTGCGGGCGGGCAGCGCGTGAGCGGTTGGTCCCCGGTTCTCACCACACTCTTCAAAGGCGTGCATGTCGCCGCGCTTATCCTGTGGTGCGCCGGGCTGCTTGCCCTGCCCCTGATGCTGTCGCGCCACGATCCCAACGCCACGGTGGAAGAATACAGCCGCATCCGCCGCGCCACTCATACGACCTATGCCATCCTCGTCACTCCCGCCGCCGTCGTGGCGGTGGTCGCGGGCACATGGCTGATCTTCTTTCGCGAGGTTTTCGTCCCTTGGCTCTATGCCAAACTGCTGTTTGTCGCGGCGCTTGCCGCCGCCCATGCTTGGATTGGGCATCTGGTGGTGCAGGTGGCCGAGAAGCCAGAGAAACACCGCCTGCCCCGATCCTACCTGCCGATCACTGCCATTGGCCTCCCCGTCATCGCAATCCTCATGCTGGTCTTAGGCAAGCCCGACCTCTGGGACTTCCCCCTGCCCGGCTGGCTGCTTGAACCGCGGGGCGGTCAATTGCCCTTCGACGTGCCCAAACGATAATCAAAGACCAATTTGCCCCCATGCCAACCCGTGAACCCTACCATCACCGCGCCCAGCCCCGACAGGAGGATGCCGTAAGGCAGGACCGCCGCCTCATAACCATAGAGCCGGTGGCCCCAATTCGCGCCCAAGACCGCCAGCAAGGTCACGGCGATGATCGCATGGGTCCAAGCCGCCGCGCGGGAGCGGATGCCGCTCACGAGCAAGAGCTCGGCAGCGCCGGAAAATCCCGCCAGCACACCAAAGAAGAACGCCGTCCCCGCCGCCCAGAGAGCCGCCCGCGCCCAAAAGCCATCGCCGGTCCACCAATAGAGCAGATCGGCCCCCAGCAGGCAGAAGGACAGCGCGATGGGAAAGGCCACGCTCATGGCATGGATCGGGTGGCCCTCGAGCGCGATGCGGGTCTCGGTCTCTTCATAGCCGGGCTGAGAGGCGATCGGGTCGATCAACCGGTCCTCGCCCGTCTCATTGCGTTGCTCGCTCATCGGGGCAGGCTCCTTCGGGGGGTGATTGCAGGGACAACGTGCGGTGTGCTGATTGGTTGCAGCGGCGATCTGTCGGTGGTCGATCCGGCGGGCCCGGCGGCGCGCGCCATCGCGACGCTCTGGTGGGTGATGTTTATCGGCGCGGGGCTGATCCTCGCGCTGGTGGCGGCGCTGCTGATCGGCGCCTTCCGGACATCCCGGCAGGCGGAGAATGCCACGCGGGATGAAAAGGTCTGGATCATCGGTCTGGGCCTGTGTTTCTCCATCGCGGTCCTTGCGGCCTTGCTGGCCTATGGTCTGGTCACCGGCGAGCGGCTGATGCCCCGCGCCGCGGCGGATGTGGTGCGGGTCGAGGCCGAGGCCCGGCAATGGGCCTGGCGGTTTTCCTATGACGACCGCCCCGGTCATGTCACCGAGAACCTGCTGCACATCCCCGCCGGGCGGCCTGTCGAAGTGGCGATCACCAGCCGGGATGTGGTGCACAGCTTTTGGGTGCCGCGTCTGGCCGGAAAGCTGGACGCCATTCCCGGTCATGTCAACGTGCTGCGGATCGAGGCCGATGCCCCCGGCACCTACCGGGGCCTGACCGCCGAGTACAACGGCGAGGGCTACAGCCGCCATACCTTCTCGGTCGAGGCCCATGACCCGGCGGGCTGGGCCGCCTTTACCGCGAAGGAGACGCCATGAACGCGCTGCGCCGTCACCGCAAGCTGGATGCGATCTGGGCCTCGGAGCCGGGCTGGAAGGGCTGGACCAGCAGCGTAAACCATTCCGACCTCGGGCGGATGTTTCTTGTCACTGCCTTCTTCTTCTTCCTCGTCGGTGGTGTATTAGCGATGCTGATCCGCGCGCAACTGGCGACACCCGATTCCGCTTTCGTGGATGCCGGTGCCTTTGCGCAGTTCTTTACCATGCACGGCACGATCATGATGTTCCTATTCGCCATTCCCGCCTTCGAGGGGCTGGCGATCTATCTGCTGCCCAAGATGCTGGGCACCCGCGACCTCGCCTTCCCGCGGCTCACCGCTTACGGCTACTGGTGCTATGCCTTCGGCGGCGCGATGCTGCTGGTGGCGCTGTTCTTCGGCATCGCGCCCGATGGCGGCTGGTTCATGTATCCGCCGCTGACCGGTCCGCTGCATTCGCCCGGCATCAACACCGATTTCTGGCTGATCGGCATCACTTTTGTCGAGATTTCCGCGATCTGCGCCGCCGTCGAATTTACTGTCTCGATCCTGAAATACCGCGCGCCCGGCATGTCGCTCGACAAGATGCCGATATTTGCTTGGTACGCGCTGGTCACTTCGCTGATGATCCTTACCGGATTTCCGCCGCTGATCCTCGGCTCGGTGCTGCTTGAGGTTGAGCGCGCCTTCGGCCTGCCGTTCTTCCAAGCCGATCTGGGCGGCGACAGCCTGCTTTGGCAGCACCTGTTCTGGCTGTTCGGCCACCCCGAGGTCTATATCATTTTCCTGCCCGCCGCCGGGGTGATCTCGACGGTGATCCCGGTGATGGCACGCACAACGCTGCTGGGCTACGGCTGGATCGTCGCGAGCGCCTTGGCGCTGGCCTTCCTCAGCTTCGGGCTCTGGGTGCACCATATGTTCACCACCGGCATTCCGCATATGGGGCTGGCGTTCTTTTCCGCCGCCTCGACGCTGGTGGCGGTGCCGACGGGGGTGCAGGTCTTTGCCTGGATCGGCACAATGTGGAAAGGGCGGCCCGAGTTGCACATGCCGATGCTGCACATCCTCGGGTTCTTCGTCACCTTTATCATCGGCGGGCTGACCGGCGTGATGGTGGCTGTGGTGCCCTTTGACTGGCAGGCCCATGACACCGCCTTTATCACCGCGCACCTGCACTATGTGCTGTTTGGCGGTTTCGTCTTTCCGATGCTGGCGGGGATCTACTACTGGCTGCCGCTGGTGAGCGGACGCAAGCGGCTGTTCCGGCTTGGCGAACTGGCGTTCGCGTTGATCTTCCTAGGCTTTCACGGCACCTTTCTGGCAATGCATTGGGTCGGCCTGCTGGGCCAGCGCCGCCGGATCGAGACCTATGACGCCGAGACCGGCTGGGGGGTTATCAACTTCGTCTCTTCGGTCAGCAGTTTCGTCATGGCGATCGGCCTTGCGATGGTACTGGTCGACATCGTTATCCACGGCTTCGTCGCGGTGCGCGGCCCGCGCAACCCATGGCGGGCCGGTACCTTGGAATGGGCCGGCATGTCGCCGCCCGCCTCCTATAACTTCGCCAGCCTGCCGATGGTGGGCGCGCGTGCCCCGCTTTACGACACGCCAGATCTGGCCAACCGGTTGGCCAAGGGCGAAGGCTACCTCGGCGCGCCCGAGGTGGCCCGGCGCGAGACCTTAATGGTCGATGCCGCCAGCGGTCGCCCCGAAGCGCTGGTCATCTATCCCGGCAACACACGGCTGCCGATCCTGATGGCGGCGGTGACGGGCGGGTTCTTCCTGTCGATCCTGCTCAAGTTCTTTTGGCTCACCCCGCTGGCACTGGCCGGCGTGGCGGCCTTGGCACTGGTCTGGGTCTGGCAATTGAGCGCGCGCGGCGATCAAGGTCCGCAAAAGGTTGGGCGCGGCACGACCTTGCCGCTGGCAAGTGAGGGCGACAGATCGCCGGGCTGGTGGGGTTCGACCTTCCTGTTGGTGGCCAATGCGACCTTCTTCGGCTCCCTCCTTTTCGGCTATGCCTTCCTCTGGACCGTCGCGCCCGGCTGGCCCCCAGCCCAATGGCTAGCCCCCTCTTGGGTCGAGCTTGCCTTCGGCATCGGCGCAGCGCTCGCCGCCGCCTTGGCCCAGCACCTAAGCGCCCGCCGCAACCGCGCGGGCACCCCGCCGATGATCGCCCTCGCCCCCGCGTTGCTGGCCACACTTTCTACGGCGGTGGTGTTCGGGGCCCTGCTGCTGCGCCTGCCGCCCCCGGACGGCCATGCCTATGCCGCAACGCTGCTGATCCTCGGCGCCTATGGGCTGGCCCATGCTCTGCTCGTGGGGCTAATGCAGGGCTTTCTGATCCTGCAGGTCCGGCGTGGCTTCACCTCGCCTCAGCGTCGGGCGAGTTTCGCCATTGTGGCGCTCTGGTCCGACTATCTGGCGGCGATCACGGTGCTGATCCTGCTTGCGGCGCATCTGCCGGGGATGATCGCGTGAGAGAGTTGTTGCGCATTCTCCTGCCGTTGCTGGTCTGGCTGGCCAGTTTCAGCGCGATCTACGGGCTGCACGGCCTCGGCTGCGCCTTTGGCTGGCCGGAGGTCGCCTGGCTCGGCTTGTCACTTTTTCGCTGGGCGCTGCTGATAGCCTGGCTCGCCGCGATTGTGCTGCAACTGCTTCTTCTGCTGGCGGTGGGGAAATGGTCTTTTGGTCCGACCTCCGGGTTCTACCGCAAGGTAAATCTTGCAACCGCCTTGTCCGGCTTGACCGCGACGGTCTGGACTTCTTTCCCCATAGTCGTGACATCCGCCTGCGGTTAGAGAGGGTCAATTAGCACGGGCCAACCCCGGCTCCGTTGGGCAAATCAGATAATGACCGAAGTGCCCCTTTTCCCAGACGAACTTAATGGGCTTCAGTGGGGCCATCCCGACGAAACACAATGTAGCTACGGCGCCATCCATGCCGGACCATTCGGACGCAGCGCTCGCTACAGGCGCTCCCCTAAGGCTTTCTCAGGCCAAAAGCCCATTGAGAACAGGTGACTTTACCGCCAGCTTAACCTACCCTCGTTCTTCGCGACCGAAACAGAGAAATAGAGGTTCTTGGTGAACACGCGCTTTTTAGAAACCTTCGTCACGGTCGCCAACTTGGGAAGCTTCCGGGCGGCAGCCGAGCAGTTGAATGTCAGCCAAGCGACGGTGTCCAGTCGGATTTCCTCACTTGAGACCGACCTTCAGGTCGATCTGTTTGACCGTGAATTCCACGCCACCCGGATCACGGTGGCCGGGGCGATGATCCTCGACAAAGCGCAAGAGATGCTGGCGACGGAGCGCAATTTGCGCAACACGCTCTCCGATCCCACCACCGCCGCGGGGCGGGTGCGTTTGGGGTTGGTGTCTTCGGTCGTGCATACTTGGCTTTGCGACCTGATCGAAGAGGTGGCGCGCTGCTATCCCCGGCTGGAGCTTGAACTGACGGTCGAGCCCACGCCGAACATCGCCGCGGCCTTTGAACGCGGCGCGCTGGATATGTTGCTGACGACAGATGACCGCCACGACCAAACCTGCGTTTGCGCGGACTTGCCGCCGCTGGCCATGGGATGGTTCGGCCCCGAGGGGATGCGCGACGAGAAACTGTCCCTCGCCGATGTCGTTACCAGCCCGCTGATCACCTTCACCCGCAATTCACGCCCGCACGCCAATGTTCTTGCGCTTTTCAGCGATCGCGGCCTGCGGCCTTCGATCGTGCATTGCATCACCTCGATGGCTGCGATTGCGCGGTTGACGCAGCGCGGGCTGGGCATCGCGACCCTGCCACTTGCCTGCGATTTGGCCGGGCCGGGAATCTATGAGCTTGATGTCGATGCGCAGCTGCCGCCCCTGCCCCTCTATTGCATCTGGCGGCGCAGTTCCGACGTAGCCACCTACAAGGCAATCGCCGATCTTGCGCGGGCCTGTGCAGAGCGCCATCAGCGGCAGACCTGACACAGCCTGAATTGGCCTGATCGGAAAATCCTATCACCCCCCCCTGAATAATCCCGTTTGTCGTTGGACCCCATCTCGGCAAATGTGCCCAAACAACAATCGACAGAGCTTGACCGCACCTCGACGGAGACGGGCCGTGCCCCGCCACGTGACGGGAGAGCTTTGTCCAAGGATCAGGATGCAGAATGAGCAATATCCGTACAACCGATCAGGCACAGCTTTTCGTCTGGAGCGATATCGACCCCGATCATGAGGCTGACTTTAACCAGTGGTATGACCGGGAGCATATGGAAGAGCGCGTTCGCATTCCGGGCTTCACCGGCGCGCGACGCTATCGTGCGGTATCGGGCTCGGCACGGCGCTACCTCGCGCTTTACCGCGCGAGCAGCCTTGCCGATTTCACCTCGGAAGCCTACCGCAAAGCCTTTACCAAACAGACCCAATGGTCGGTCACCAACTTCGGACGCATGTCCAACACCCGCCGTCGGGTGATGCAGGTCGCGCAAGAGGGCGGCTTTGGCTGGGGCGGCGCGCTGGTGCTGATCGAACTGGTGCCAGATGCCATGGATCGCGACGCCGTCGCCGACGTGCTTGGTAAATTGATGGCCGAAGAGGGTGTGCTGCGCGTGCATCACATGATCCCCGACGCAACCCTTTCGACCCCGCTGCCGTCTGAAAACACCGAAGGGCGCGTTCTGGCGCCTTGCATCGCGGTGGATGTGACGTCAGAGCCGATCGCCGAAGCGACCCTGCGCCAGCTGACCGAAAAGCTGGGCGGCGCGGTGCGCGAGGCCGAAACCTTCCGCCTGATGTGGTCGCTGGGCGCGCAAGACCTGCCCGCATTGGAAGACTGAGTGAACCACCCTGCCCTGCCAAAACGGCAGGGCAAGAACAACAAACCACCCCAACAGGAGATACCACACATGAAACACCTTCTCATCGGAACCGCGATCGCGGCCCTGACAGCCGGTCTTGCCCATGCCGAAACGTGGAAAATGTCGGCCGATGCGCCCGACGGCAACTATCTGACCCAGAACATCCGCGCCTTCGCCGATGATGTGGCCCGCCTGTCAGATGGCGCCTTGGAAATCGACGTTGTGTCGAACTCGGTCCTGCTCAAGCGCCCCGAACTGAAGCGCGGCGTGCAGCGCGGCATCGTTCCCATCGGCGAAGTTCTGATCTCAGCGCTTGGCAACGAAGACGCGGTTTACTCTGCCGATGCCGTGCCGCTTTTGGCGACGACATTTGACGAGGCCCGCGCTCTTTGGGAAGCCTCCCGCCCGATCTACGAAGAAAAGCTGGCCGAAGATGGTCTGGTGCTGTTGTTTGCCGCCCCCTGGCCGCCGCAGGGCGTTTACATGAACCAAGAAGTCACCGATGCCGCCTCCTTCGAGGGCGTCAAATTCCGCGCCTACAACCCCTCGACCGCGCGTCTGGCCGAGCTTTTGGGTGCCGTTCCCGCCACCATCGCCACCTCCGAGATCAGCCAAGCCTTCTCGACCGGTGTCATCAACGGCATGATCACCTCGCCCTCGACGGGTGTCGACAGCCAAGCATGGGACTTCGTGTCGCATTACTATGACGTTCAGGCCTTCCTGCCCAAGAACATGGTGATCGTGAACAAAGGCGCCTACGACGGCCTGTCTGACGAGGTGAAAACCGCGCTGCAAGAAGCGGCTGAACTGGCGGAAACCCGTGGCTTTGAGATGGCCGAGGAAGCCACTGGCGAAGCAACCAACACAATGGCCGACAATGGCATGAACGTCCTGCCGACCCCCGAAGGGCTGGCCAGCGACTTTGAAACCATCGCCGCGACGATGCGCGCGGAATGGCTGGAACAGGCTGGCGAAGAAGGTCAGAAAATCGTCGACGCGATGAACTGATCTCAGCAGGCCCGGGCAGTCGTTTGCCCGGGCCTTTTCTACTAGACCGGGGTATTCGCCCCCTCCCCGCCCCCTTATTCGGAGCCCGCCGCCATGATGCTGACCCGCCATCTCTTCAACTTTTGCGGAGCCTTGGCCGCGCTGTCCTTGCTGGGGATCGCGGTCTTGATCCTGTCGCAGATTGGCCTGCGCCTGATGGGAAGCCAAATCCCGTCAGCCGATGATTTCGCGGCATGGGGGCTGAGTGCGTCGATCTTCCTCGCGCTGCCGGCCACGCTGATACGGGGCGATCATATTCGCGTCACATCGTTGCGGCAGTTGATGCCGGAACGTCTGGGTCATATCGCCGATATTCTGGCGGCGGCCTTTGCCGCCGTGATGATGGGCTGGGTCGCTTGGGCGATCTTTGGCTATGTCCACGAAAGCTGGACCTACAATGAAGTCAGCCAAGGCGTGGTGGCCGTCCCGCTGTGGTGGCCGCAATCCGCGATGGTGCTGGGGTCGGTGCTGTTTGCACTGGCCTTTGCCGAGCGCACCCTGCGCCTGATCCTCGGGCTGCCAGTCGAGAGCGACGATACAAACGAACAAGGTCGGGGCGAATAATCATGGATATTTTTCTGCAATCGGCCGTTCTGGTCGTGACCTTGCTTGTGCTTTTGGGCTTGGGCATCTGGGTTGGCGTGGCGCTGATGGCCTCGGGCGTCGTGATCTTCTTGATGTTCACCTCTACGCCGGTCGATGCGATCCTCGGCACCACCATGTGGGCCCATTCGGCCAGCTGGACGTTGACGGCGCTGCCGTTGTTCATCTGGATGGGCGAAATTCTTTACCGCACACGTCTGGCCGAAGACCTGTTTTCTGGTCTAGCCCCATGGGTCGGGCGGCTGCCCGGCGGCTTGGCGCATGTCAACGTCGTGGGCTGCGGTATCTTTGCGGCGGTGTCGGGGTCTTCGGCTGCCACCACCGCAACCGTTGGCCGCATTTCCCTGCCAGAGCTGAAATCGCGCGGCTATGCCGACCGGCTTGCCATCGGTTCCTTGGCTGGATCGGGCACGCTTGGCCTGTTGATCCCGCCGTCGATCGTGATGATCGTCTATGGCGTCGCGGCCCAAGTGTCTGTGAACCGCCTATTTATTGCGGGCGTGGTGCCGGGGCTGATGCTCATGGCGCTGTTTTCGGGCTATATCGCGATCTGGGCTAAGATGAACCCCGATGGCGTGCCAGACCCCGAACCCCGCATGCCCTTGGGTGAGCGCCTGCGCCGCCTGCGCATGTTGCTGCCGGTGGTGGGCTTGATCATCGGGGTCATCGGCTCGATCTATGCCGGTGTGGCCACCGCAACCGAGGCCGCCGCCATCGGTGTGGCCGGGGCGCTGATCATCGCGACTTTTGGCCGGTCGCTGAACGCCGAGACCTTCGTCGCCTCGCTTCTGGGGGCCACCCGCACCTCTGCGATGATCGGGCTGATCCTGCTTGGCGCGGCTTTTCTCACCTCCGCGATGAGCTTTTCGGGCTTGCCCGGGCAACTGGCCGAACTCATTTCCGCCAGCGGGCTGGGCGCTGCGGGTTTGATCGCCGTGCTGACCGTATTCTTCGTGCTCCTTGGTTGTTTCCTCGACGGGATCTCCATCGTTGTGCTCACGACTTCGGTTGTGATGCCCGCAGTGGCTGCCGTGGGGATCGATCCGGTGTGGTTTGGGATCTATCTGATCATCGTTGTCGAAATGGCGCAGATCACGCCGCCGCTGGGGTTCAATCTGTTTGTGATCCAGAGCCTGACTGGTAAATCGATCTTTGAGATTACCCGCATGATCATCCCCTATTTCATGATCTTGGTGTTGGCCGTGATCCTGCTGACGGCATTCCCCGGCATCACGACGTGGCTTGTGGAACAAACGATTTAAAGGCTGATTTGATGACACACACCCCTCAATCCCTCCTCGACGCGGCCCGCGCCCGCGCTGTCGCGCCCGATTTCACCCGGACCTTCGATGATCCGGTGGAAGGCGAAGGGCCGCTGTCGGGGCTGAACGTCGCGGTCAAAGACCTGTTCGACGTGCGGGGCCAAGTCACCCAGGCGGGGTCGCTGGTCCGCAAAGGCACGTCGCCCGCCACTAAGGATGCCGCGGCGGTCGCGCGGCTGCGCAGCGCAGGCGCAGGGCTGATCGGCCACGCCAATATGACCGAATTTGCCTATTCCGGCCTCGGCCTGAACCCACATTACGGCACCCCCCTCACCCCCTTGAAAGAAGGCTGTATCGCGGGCGGCTCGACCTCGGGCGGTGCCTCTGCCGTGGCGCGGGGCGTGGCTGACATCGCGCTTGGGACAGACACTGGCGGCTCTGCGCGTATCCCGGCGGCCTTTTGCGGGCTCTTCGGATACAAGGCCACGGCACAGACGATCTCCCGCGCGGGGGCGGTGCCGCTTTCCCATTCGCTTGACAGTGTCGGCGTGCTGACCCGAGAAGTCGGCCTGCTGCGCCCGGTTTTGAACGTGCTACGCGACCAACCGCTCGCCGCGTCTGCCGCGCCGCGCGCCGTCATCGTGCCGGAAAATTTCGGCATGGACGAATTGGACCCCGAGGTTGCCCAAGCCTTCGAAGCCGCCCTCGAAGCGCTTCAGGCATCTGGCGTAAGCCTACGTCGACAAACGCTCGACTTCTTCGATGACTACCGCGCCCTGCCCGTCTGGCAGTTCTCGGCAGTGGAATCCCGCGCCCATCACGGGGCGCCTTTCGACGACGCCCGCGCAGAGCTTGATCCGCGTGTGGCATCACGTATGGCGCGGGCGGATAGTGTCACCGGGATCGAGTTTGCCCGCACGATAGCCGCGCGGGAAGCATTGATCGCACGGGCGGCGCATCTGTTTGGCGACACGCCGGTCGCCCTGCCGAGCGTGGCCATCATGCCGCCAAAGCTGGATGATCTGCGCGAGGATGCCACCTATGACCGCATCAATCTGCTGGCGCTGCGCAACACCAGCTTTGCGAATGTAATAGACGGCTGTTCGGTCAGCATGCCGACCACCAGCCACCCCGGCGCAGGGCTGATGCTGACCGCCGCTGCGGGCCGAGATGCGATGTTAATCAATATGGCCGAAACATTGCAGGGCGCGCTGTGAGCGAAACGGCCAAGCGCCCCTTAGGCTATGTGGCCTTGGGCGCCCAGCGCTACCGTGTGACCCATGTCAGCGATCCCATGCTATCGGGTATTTCCGATGTCGCGGTCATAGGCGACAGGATCGTTGTCCTCAGACGGCAAGCGCCTGAATTGGTCATGCTCGAGCTGGACGGCACAATGTTGGGCGAAACCGCTGATCTGCCGCAGTTCGTTTGCGGCCATGGCCTGCGCGCGACCTCCGCCAGCCAAGTCGCCGCCACGGACATGGATGGCCACAAGGTCGTGCTGCTTGATGACACCTTGCAAGAAACCGCCCGTATGGACTGCGCAGAGCATCCCGGCTTGGGGCGGCCCTTCAATCATCCCTGCGATTGCACCCAAGGTCCGGACGGACGCTATTATGTCGCTGACGGATATGGCAACAGCGCCGTTCATATCTTTGACCCGGCGCTGCGCCACCTCAAAACCTTTGGACATCCCGGGACCGAAGCGGGCGCGTTTTCGACCCCGCACTGCCTGTTGTTCGACAGCCAAGGCAGGCTCTGCGTGGTGGACCGCGAAAACAACCGCGTTCAGTTATTTGACCCCGAAGGCATCTGGCTGGGTCAGATCGAAGGCCTGCACAAACCAATGGCGCTGGCGTTGACATCCCAAGGCGTCTTGCTGGTCACTGACCAAACCCCGCGCCTCTCTGCATATGCCCCGAATGGTGAGCTGATTGGCCGCTGCCGCACCTTTTCAACCTATGGTCACGGATTGGCTGTGCAGGACGATGGCACCATCGTGATCGCCGAAATGAACCCAGATCGACTGACCCTGCTGATCCCCGTGCCCGATGCGAAGGTAGGTTAAATCGCCCACATAGCGTTCCTTAGGATCATGCACCCTGTCCTGCGGGCCGCCGCGCCCGGGAAAGGTCCGCCCGCGTTCCAGCCTGACACTGGCCTTCTATCGCGGATCAAACCCTGCCCAGCCAGCGCATCTCAGTTTACGAGGGCCTTGACCAACAACGTGGCTGCGGCTGCAAGGTAGATATCATTGCCATCGACGACATAGACTTCATTTCGGCCCGGGCGTGAAAGGCCGCGGGCGCGCCAATTCTTG
Source organism: Sulfitobacter sp. W002 (assembly GCF_025142135.1). Taxonomy (NCBI): domain Bacteria; kingdom Pseudomonadati; phylum Pseudomonadota; class Alphaproteobacteria; order Rhodobacterales; family Roseobacteraceae; genus Sulfitobacter; species Sulfitobacter sp. W002. Next base: position 2,653,093 of record NZ_CP081126.1, read on the forward strand.
ACGACGACGACATCCTGCTTGCGGAGACGCTGGCCAACCGCATGCCGGTGGCGCTGCTGTTGCACCACCTTCACCTTGGCGCCGCGATCAACACGGCTATGCTGAACATCCGCTCTGTCGGCCATTGCCGTCATCGGCACGAAAGCCACTGTGGTGGCTGCCAATAGCACGACAGTCGCGCATTTTTTCATCCGTTTTTGCATTGGGTCTCTCCTCTTTGCTTACGTCATATTTAACGTCTGCCAGAGAGATTCCCGTCGCTGGCGCGGGGCAGTTTTTCGCCGTCAGCTATGCAAGAGCCGTTGACCTTGTAGCTGCTCCCAGCATTTGCGCAGGGGAAAGCATCCGATACGCAAAGGCCGTCGCGCTACACGCTTGCGGTCGCCTCCACCTCGGCTTTCAATCTATGCGCAGACCCTCCGGGGGTTGCGCCCCAGACCGTGATCCAGCGGTAGAAAATCGGCGTGAGAAACAAGGTGAACACGGTGGCAAAGCCCAAACCGCCAACGATCACCCAGCCCACGGCGATCCGGGCCTCTGCGCCCGCGCCAGAGGTCACGATCAGCGGCAGGCCCCCGAAAACAGTCGACACCATCGTCATCATCACGGGCCGGATCCGCAGGCGCAGCGCGCTTCGGATGGCGCTGTCGATGTCTTCGCCTGCTTCGCGCAGCTGATTGGCAAATTCGACGATCAGGATACCGTTCTTGGCCATGACCCCGATCAGCATCACAAGGCCGATCTGGCTGTAGTAGTTCAGCGATCCGCCCGTCATCGATATCGCCAGCAATGCGGCAGCCATCCCGAAGGGCACCGTCATCATGATCACCACCGCACTGGCAAAGCTCTCGAACTGGGCGGCCAGCACCAGAAGCACCACGATCAGTGCGACGCCGAAGACCATGTAGATACCGCTTTGGGAGCCGTCGAGCGTCGCGGCCTCTCCGGTGAAGGTGATGCCCATCCCATCAGGCAAAACCTCTTCGGAAAGTGTCAGCACCCGGTCCATCGCGGTGGACAGATCGACACCTTCGCCAAGGTTCGCCTGCATTGAGACGGACAGCGCTCCGCCCAAACGCTCGATCTGCGCGTCGCTTACCACCGTCACGAGCGAGGCAACCGCGGAGAGCGGCACATAGGCGCCACTGTCGAGGCGGATGGACATGGAGGCGATGTCAGACGGATCGTCAATCGGCGGGCCACCGGGGACGACGTTCACATCCACTTCGACATCATCCGAAAAGACGCTGACTGCCACTTCGCCCTGAACCATGGCGCGCACGAGGGAGGAGACATCGGAACTGTTGAGCCCCATATCACCAGCGGCGCTGTCGTCTACCGTGACTTCCAATTGCGCGGTCACGCTGTTGTTCGACAGTTGCGGGTTCAGAAAGGTCGCATCCTGGGCCATCGCCGCCGTGAGCCTGTCGGCGGCTTCGGTCATTTCAGCCAGATTGGTGCCGGTCACCGCGAAACTCAGCCCGCCACCCGCGCCACGAATGTTAAGGCTGTTGGTCGACCGTGCGCTCACCTGCACGCCGGGGACCGCAGACAACTGACCACTGATCTGCGCGATCAACTCCTGCTGGGCAAAGTCACGCTCGACCCAATCCGGCAGGCGGACGACGATGAACGCACTGGTGCCGCCGCCGACGCCAATAATGCTTTGCACGGTCTCGATCTGCCCGCTCTCTCGATACGGGGCGAGGATGTCTTCGACCATCGAGATCTGCGTATCGAGGTAATCAATCGTCGTGTCCGATGCACCGCGCGCCTGTACGAGAAAGAAGCCCCGGTCTTCCTCGGGCGTGACGGTGGAAGGCAATGTCATCGCGGCCCCCATGGCGATCATGGCAAAGCCTATGGCGATCGACAGAACCAGCAGCGGCGTGCGGATGGCGAAATCCATCACCCGGTCAAAGCCGCGCGCCAATGCGCCCGGCGTGGCGGCCTCTGCGGTGCCCAGGGTCTTGCCCGGGTCCAAGAGAGCCGACAGGACGGGCGCAAGGGTGAGCGCCGTGATCGACGACAGGGTAACGGCAAAGGCCAGCACAAAGCCGAATTCAGAAAAGACGCCCCCCGCCTGCCCCGGCAGGAAGGAAATCGGAATGAAAACGGCGGCAAGCGTGGCCGTGGTGGAGATCACGGCGAAGAATACCTCGTTCGCGCCCGAAGCCGCGGCGGCGAAAGCCCCCATGCCGGACTTGCGCTTGCGCACGATATTCTCGACCACGACGATGGCATCATCGACGACCATCCCCGTCGCCAATACCAGCGCCAAAAGGCTGATCGTATTGACGGAAAATCCCGTGAGCCAGATCGCGGCAAGCGTCCCGATCAACGCCACCGGGATCGTGACCGCGGGGATCAGCGTGGCCCGTGGGGAGCGCAGGAACAGAAAGATCACGACCACCACAATGCCGGTCGCCATGAGGATGGACTTGACGACCTCGTTGATCGACCCTTCGATGAAGATACCGTCGTTCGAAGTGACAAGCAGTTGCACGCCCTCGGGAAGTTGCGCCTGCAATTCCTCGACTGCGGTGCCTACATCGCGCGAGATTTCCAGCGTGTTGCCAACCGATTGGCGGGTGATATCCAAACCGATGGCCGTCTCACCATTCACGCGGGTATAGACGTTGGCGTCTTCGGGCGCCAGTTGCACAAAGGCGATATCGGCGACTTGGGTCGTGTCATTGATCGGCAGTTGGTTGATGGTTTCAACGGTGACATCCTTGCTGCCCACCCTGAGCGAGAGGGTCTGCGTTTCGCTGGAAAGCGAGCCCAGAGCGGTGTCGTCACGCAGCTGCGCAAGTGCTGTGGAGACATCAAAGATCGTCAGCCCCCGGCTCAGCAAGGACGGCATGTTCACCGCCACGCGGAACTCGTTGGCACGGTCACCGCGCAGGGTCACCTCGGCAATGCCATCGATCAGGGAAAGCCGTTCATAAACAGCCCCTTCCGCCAGTTGGGTCAGCGTATCGAGGCTGGCATCGCCAAGCAGTGCAAGGCGAATGATCGCATCCGCATTGCTGTCGCTCTTGCTGACGCTGGGGTCTTCGATATCGTCAGGCAAGGACCGCAAGGCGCCCGATACGATCTCGCGCGCCTCATTGGCGGCGACGTTGACATCGGTGCCATCCGAGAGATCAATGGTGATGCGGCTCGACCCCATGCTTGACGTGGATTCGATATAGGACATGCCATCAAGCGCGCTGAGCGCGTCTTCCAACACTTGGGTCACTTCGGTGTCGACCGTGCTGGGCACCGCGCCATCGTAGTCGGTTCTGACAGAAAGCACGGGCTGGTCCACATCCGGCATCTCGCGGATGTCGACACTGCTAAAGGCCGCCAGCCCGGCGATGATGATCAGCAGGTTCAGCACGATCCCGAAGATGGGACGCGCCACGAAAACATCCGCGAAGCCGGCCTTGTGCGCTCTTTTCTCGAAACTCATACGTCCGGCCCCCCGCGCGCGCCAGCGGCGGTAACCTGCGCGCCTTCACGCAGCTTCGCCGCGCCCTCGGCCACGATCTGCGCGCCCAAGGGGGCTTCGGTTTCGACCCAGATCTGATCACCCTCGCGGTAGCGGATGGTGACAGGGACACGGGCGGTGCTGCCCCCATCGGCGACCCAGATGCCCGCGCCGCTGCGGTCCCATGTGATGGCGGTTGCGGGCACGACGGGCAGCGGATCGGTCTCTTCGGTCATGCGGATGGCAAAGGTCATACCGGCAAGCAGCAGCCCCTCCGGGTTCTCGATCTCAGCCTCCACCGTCGCACTGCGGGTCACGCTGTCGAGACGGCTGTCAAAGGCGGTGATCGTCCCCTCGAAAATGCGCCCCGCATAGGTGGGCGTGGAGACGAGAACCGGTTTGCCCTCGGCCAAAAGACCGATGGAGCGTTCTGGCACTTCGAATGTGGCAAGCAGGCGGGTGGTGTCGTCGATGGTCACGATGGCCTCCCCGCTCGACAAGCGATCGCCCAGACTAATATCGCTCAGCCCCAAACGGCCAGAGATCGGCGCTTTGATCGTGCGGTCATCCAACGCCACTTGGGCAAGCCCCACATTGGCTTCGGCCAAGCGCAACGCGACCCGCGCTTCGGAAAGGCTTACGTCGGTGACCACGGAACTGCCTTTGCTGCGCAGCCCCTCATAGCGGGTCACGGTGTCCTGCGCCTGATCGCGGTTGGCTTCGGCGATTTCTAGTGCCAGCCGCTCGGTGCGGTCGTCCAGTTTCAGCAAGACATCGCCCTTTTCCACCATCGTATTGGCGGCAAGCGCGGTTTCGACAACCTCGCCCGCATCGGTTGCGGTCACTTCCGTCTGGCGAAGGGATACCGCGCTGCCCACCGTGCGCAGGACGAGCGTATATGCGCGCGCCTCTAGCGGCGTCAGCACAACGGTTGTCGCCCGTCCTTGCCCGCCGCGCCGCCCGGGCCGCGCGTTCTGAGGCGCATCATCCGTCTGGGTGACATTGCCGCCCCAAAGCTGCGCAACCTCATCGGGCACGCCGAATGCGATGCCATATGCGCCTGCAATGATGACGATGGAGACGACGGCGTAGATTAATCTTTTCAAAGTCTTCAGGCTCCTGAAAGGCGCTGTGGGGGAAAGTTTCATGGCCTTGCCAAACCGCCCCCCATGTCAGAACAACCCGGCCTCGAACGAAGGCGTGGCTGAGCGATTTAAACAGTGGCGAGCGGTGCGAAATTGAGTGTTGGAAAGGTCCCTGCGATACATGTGCTTCTTCTCAAACGGAGGACGAAGTATATTCCGTCGCACAAATAGTGCCGTTCCGAAGAAAAATGTCGGCTCCCTTCAACCCATGGGCCAAACTGCCCGGCGCGGCGTTCACGTCAGCTGCTCCTATCTTCGGCTCGGCCATGCCCGATCTTGCCTTTCGCTGTTAATTAGGCTACTAACTGTTAGCATGCAGTTCGACACCGTAAAGTTACACTATCTGCTCCATGCAGCCACTCTGGTGGAGGAAAAGCTGCGCCACCGGCTTTCCGAAATCGGCATATCGCCCCGTCAGGCCCGCGTGATCGACGCACTTGCCCGAATGGGCGCCGTTTCGCAAATCACCCTCGCCCGTGAGTTCGCCATCACCCCCGCCAGCATGAGCACCATGACCGGGCGGCTGATCGCGGCAGACATCATCACCCGCAAAGTCGATCCGACCGAAGTGCGCAGCAATATCGTGGAACTGACATCGCGCGGGCGCGCGTTGCTGGCAGATATCCATGCCGCTTGGCGCGATATCGACACGCTGATCGCTGAGACACTGGGCGCGGAGGATGCCGCCGCGCACGCCACGCTCAATCGCCGCCTCCGAGACCGCCTCGGCGGCAAGGTGCCCGGCTTGGCGTCCGACAACACCCCACAAGTAACGAGACAGGAGACCCAGCGATGAGATTTCTACGTTCCTGCGCAATCTGCGCAGTTTTCTCACCGGCAGCTGCGTTTGCGCACCCCGACGCGCATTCGGTGGCGGATGCCGCGCTGGTCAGCCCCGCCGGGATTGTGGATTGCACGATGGAGACCGAAGAGGCTGCACAATGCGCGCGCTATGTGGTGAAATATCTGCCCGACGACCTTGAGATCGGTCCGTTCTGTCCGGCGACCTTGGAGGACAAGGGCGGCATTTGGCACTGGGACGGCGACAAGGCGGGGCTCTACCGGATTAATGGCGATTTCCTGCGGATGCTGGACGCGCAGGGCTACACCTTCTTCAACGCAGACGGAGAGGTCTATTCTTTCGACATTCGCATCGAAGGGCCGACCGAGGCGCATGAGTGCATCCAAGGTTCGGTCGATCCCGATGTCGAGATGACGGTCCTCATTCCGACGAACCCGGTGATGGCGGATGAGCCGACCAGCCTTGGCACTGTTGCAAAGGTCGGCATCGGGTTGGACGGCGTCCCGATCTTCGCCGACGCCCCTTCGGTGCTGGAAACCGGGCATATGCCCGCGCTCGATACCTGCGGCGGCCATGTCGACCCGGGCGGCTGGTACCACTGGCATGCGACCGCTACGGATGTGAACGCGATCTATGACTCCGAAGGCGTCGATGCGGAATGTGTGAACGTCGCTCAGGATCAGACGGCACAGTTTGGCTATGCCTTTGACGGGTTCGCGATGTTTGGCCCGCTGAACCACGACGGTTCCCTTCCCGATGATCTGGATGACTGCGGCGGCCATGTCGGCCTGACCGAAGCGGACGGAGAGGCCGAGTATCACTATCACGCGGGCAGCACCTTTCCGAACCTGCCTGCCTGTCTGGCAGGCGTGGTCGCGCAGGACAACTTCGCGACCAATGCGGCAAACGGCATCGGGTCTGCGAATGCTGGCGGTGGTCCTGGCGGGCCGGGCGGAGGCCCAGACTTTGACGCGATTGCCGAGACCCTCAACGTGGATGCCGAAACCCTGAGACAGGCCATGGAAGACGCAGGCGGGCGTGGCGCCGATCTGGCCAAGGTCGCAGAGGCTTTGGGGGTCGATGAAGACGCCCTGCGCGCAGCCATGCCCGCGCCTCCGCAACAGTGATTGACGGCAAAGTCTGAGCTATCAACCCAGCCCTCGCGTGTCTCGCCCTGCCCCCGCTCGGGGCGTTGGCGGACAGGTGAGGGTTGGACAATCGGCCTAGCAATCGTAGAACGCCCGCCCTGCGGGGTCACTGGTTGCGCATCCGCGCTTCGAATTCTGGCGCGTGAAAGTATCACCATCGCCGCTCAACCCACGCATTTCGAATGCCCCGCCCAGAGCCATCGCGTCAAAAACCAACTACAACAGATGCTTAAACACGCCAAAGAGTTCGCGCTGTGTTGAGATGACGAGCTTGCGGTAAAGGTTCCGACGATGGACCTTGCAGGTTTCCGTCGCGATATTGAGCAGTTTCGCGGCGGAGGCATTCGAATGGCCCTGCAGCACCAGCCCCGCGATCTGCGCTTCCCGCAGGGTTAGACCGATGCCCAGGCGATCCGCAGCATGGCTTCTGATGGCATCGGACAGCGGGGGGCGGGCCGTTCCGGGCTGGTCGACGGGGGCCGGGGCCACGGCATTGCAATGCTGCGCCAGAAGCTCCAGCAACAAGGGCGCATAGCTTTCCACGCTGCGAAGCTCACTGCGCCGAAATGGCCCCTGCCCATCCCGCCTGCTCAGCGACAGATGCGCAACGCCGCCATCCTGTAGTGGGATGAGCAGACCAACCTCGTCACAAAGCCCGGTGCCACGGTAATATTGCAGATAATATTCGCTGGAAAAGAACCGGTCCGGCGCGATGTCGGCCAAACGAAACAGCCCGCCCTCCTTCGGCAGGCTGCGATACAGATAGAAGGGGTCAAAGGCGTAGCTGCTCTCCATATAGTCTTCGAGAGGCCGACCGATCAACTTGCCCGGCTCGATCCAGTGATCCAGCAGCAAGGGCGGTTGGTCCGCATCAAAGCGCAATATCAAGAAGGTGCCAAATGCGATGCGGGTGCTGAAAAAGGTCTTATAGGCCTCGAAAAAAGATGGGCTGCCGACGGCCCGAAGCGCATCGCGCAATTGTTCAATCGCCAAATTTGTCAGCCTATCGCCCAAAGATACTCCAAAATCTGATCAAAATATCAAGAACACTACCCCACAAGGGGTATATTCACCAATTACTATTGGCGCAATCATGCAGGGCAAGCTTTGCTCAAAACCAAGAACCGAATTGGGCGATCAGGGGGAAAGATGACCAAGGCAATCACCGCACAGGCGCTGCGCAAAGTGTATCCCGGCAACCCGCCGGTCGAAGCGCTCGCGAGTATCGACCTCGAAATTCAGGACAACGAATTCTTCACGCTGCTGGGCCCTTCGGGCTGTGGCAAGACGACCCTGCTGCGACTGATCGCGGGGTTTGAGCATCCCACATCCGGCAGGCTGGACATGTTCGGCGAAAGCCTGCTCGCGCTGCCCCCCTACAAACGCCCCATCAATACCGTCTTTCAAAACTACGCCCTGTTTCCTCATATGACCGTGGCCGAGAACATCGGCTTTGGCTTGCAAATGCTCGGCACGCCCAAATCCGCGATCAAGTCGACCGTCGAAGAGATGATGGAACTGGTGCAGATGACCCAGATGGCGGATCGGCAGACAAGCCAGATCTCCGGCGGGCAACAGCAGCGCGTCGCCCTCGCCCGCGCTCTGGCGCCACGGCCCAAGATCCTGCTGCTGGATGAACCGCTGAGCGCCTTGGACTTCAAACTGCGCAAGAAAATGCAACTGGAGCTAAAACGGCTTCAGACCGAAACCGGCATCACCTTTATCTTCGTGACCCACGACCAAGAAGAGGCGCTGACCATGTCGGACCGCATCGCGGTCATGTCCAACGGCGCGGTGCGTCAGGTCGGACGCCCGCGCGAGATTTACGACCGTCCAGCAGACCGATTCGTGGCGGATTTCATTGGCGATACCAACTTCTTACCGGCTGAAATCATTGGCCGCGAGGGTGAGAGCGCTCAGTTGCGTCTGGCTTCAGGCAAGCTTGTGCAGGCCCATGCGAACGAAGCCGCCACGGGCCGGGTCACGCTGGCCCTGCGACCGGAACATGCGGAATTAACCTCCGAAGCCGATGGCCTCTTGGCCGGGAGCCTGCGCGAGGTGGTCTATTTCGGGACCGATACGCATTTTCACGTCGGCCTCGACGATGGCAGCGAATTTGTGTTGCGCCAACAAAATGGCCCCACGGTCACGCATTCCTATGTGACGGGCGATCGGGTTGGGGTGTCCTTCCCCGCCGGTGCCGCTCAGGTTCTGAGGGACTGACCCATGGCAGAGCTTTCAAACACCGTTGCAAAACGCGCCGCCCGAAACCGCTGGCTGCTGCTGACGCCCGCGCTGATCATCCTGATATTTGCCGCCAGCGGGCCGCTGCTGATCACGTTGTTCTATTCCTTCCTCACCCCCGGCGACTATGGCGGGGTGGTCTGGAATTTCTCGACCGATGCGTGGTTTGGCGTGCTGATGCAGCGCGATATTTTCGACGACACATTGGGCTGGTCGGATGCCCATCTCAGCATCTTCTGGCGGTCGCTCAAATTGTCGATCCTGACAACGCTCGCCTGTTTGTTCTTTGGTTTCCCCACAGCTTACTTCATCGCCACACGGCCGAAAAAGCAGCGCGAATTCTGGATGTTGCTGATCATCATCCCCTTTTGGACGAACCTGCTGATCCGCACCTTCGCCATTCTGGAATTGATCCGCAACGAAGGCACCGTGAACTCAATCCTCATCGCGCTTGGTATCATTGATGAGCCGATCCAGATGCTTTTCACCGAGTTTTCGATCATTCTGGGCATGGTCTATGTCTATCTGCCGCTGATGGTTCTGCCGATCTATGCCTCGCTTGAGCGGTTGGATTTCCGGCTCGTTGAAGCAGGCTATGATCTTTACGCCACCCGCTTTCACGTGCTGCGCCGGGTGATCTTGCCGCTGGTGAAACCGGGGGTGATCGCGGGGTCGATCCTTGTGCTGGTGCCCTCGCTTGGGGCCTATGTCACGCCGCGCGTCATGGGCGGTGGCAATCAATTGATGATCGGCAATCTGATCGAATTGCAATTCGGACAGGGGCGCAACTGGCCCTTGGGCGCGGCGCTGTCGATAACCCTGCTGGCTATCGTGATGGTGGCGCTGCTGGCCTATGTCCGCGCCGCCGGAAATGAGGAGGTTCAGCATGGCTAATCGCGGGTTCGACATTCGCAAGCTTACGGGCTTTTCCAGCATCGCGATGGCATGTTTTTTCATGCTCTACATGCCGATCATCCTGTTGGTGATCTATTCCTTCAACGCAGGCACCTCCATCGCGATCTGGGAGGGGTTTTCGTGGCGCTGGTACGTCTCGGCTTGGGACAACGAAATGGTCCAAGAGGCCACGGTGCGCAGCCTTATCATCGCGGTCTCTGCCGCGGCCATCTCAACCAGTGTCGCGGTGCTGGCAGCCCTCGGCACCACCCGCACAGGCAAGTTTCGGGGGCAGACCACGGTCTTTGCGCTGATCCACCAACCGCTCATGGTGCCCGAGATTGTCACGGCAGTGGCGCTGCTGATCTTCTTTGCCTCGATCAAGGTCGTGACGGGCTATACTGGGCTGATGTATCTGATCATCGCGCATTCCGCATTCTGCATTCCCTTCGCCTATCTGCCGATCCGAGCGCGGCTGCAGGGCATGGACCTGACCCTCGAACAGGCGGGGGCGGATCTCTATGGCACGCCGTTTCAGGTTTTCCGCCATGTGACCCTGCCCCAGCTCTGGCCGGGCATCCTCGCCGGGGCGATGCTGGCCTTTGTGATCAGCCTTGATGACGTGGTCATTACCGAATTTGTGAAATCCGCCGGGCAGGACACTCTGCCGACCTATATGCTGGGCCAACTACGGCGGGTGGTGACGCCTGAGATCAATGCGATTTCAACTGTTCTGTTGATGATCTCGGTGACGATGGTGATCGCCTATACCCTGCTCAGCAAAGTCAAAAAATAATTAACCAACGGGAGCTAGACATGAAAAAGACACTGACGGCACTCACGCTCATCCTCGCGGGGCCCGCCATGGCCGAAGGCGAGTTGAACATCTACAACTGGGGCAACTACACCAGCCCCGACATGATCGAAAAGTTCGAGAAAGAGACCGGCATCAAGGTCACCATCACGGACTATGACAGCAACGATACGGCACTGGCCAAGATCAAAGCGGGCGGTCACGGCTTTGACATCGTCGTGCCCTCGGGCACCTATGTCCCGATTTTCGTGGGCGAAGGGCTGCTGATGGAAAGCAAGCCCAACGAGATGGAGAATTTCAAGAACATGGACCCGCAGTGGGTCGATGTGGAATTCGATCTGGGCCGCAATTACACCGTGCCATGGCAGTGGGGGACCGTCGGGGTGACGGTGAACACAGCGGTCTATGATGGCGACATCAATACCGCCGCCGTGATCTTTGACCCGCCAGAAGAGCTGAAGGGCAAGATCAATGTGGTGCCCGAGATGAATGACGTGATGGGCATGGCGATCCACTTTGCGGGCGGTGAGCAATGCACAGCCGACAAGGAAATGCTGAAAAAAGTCCGCGACATCCTGCGCGAGGCCAAGCCCAATTGGTTGTCGATGGACTACGGCAATATCGAGAAATACGCCAAGGGTGACCTCGCCGCTGGGGTGAACTGGAACGGCGCATCCTTCCGAGCGCGCAACCAGAACCCCGACATCGCCTTCGGCTACCCGCAAGAGGGCTATCCGGTCTGGATGGACAATGCCGCAATTTTGGCGGACGCGCAGAACGTCGAAGAAGCCAAGACCTTCCTCAACTTCATCATGGACCCGGAGAACGCCGCGATGCTGTCCGAGTTCGCGCGCTATGCCAACGGCATCAAAGGCTCCGATGCGTTCATGCCAGAAGACATGAAGTCCGCCCCCGAAGTGGTTGTGCCCGAAGACCTGAAAAGCGCCGCCTATGTCGCCAAGGTCTGCCCGCCCGAGGCGCAAAAGCTCTACACCGCGATCTGGACCGACCTTCAGAAATAACGCGCGCTTTGTTCGATAAACACATTGCGTCCCGGCCATCGGTCGGGGCGCGCATCGCAATAAGGACCCTAAGACCATGCCGGCAGATATTGTCATTCACAACGGCGCGCTGATCACCTTTGACCCGGATCAGCCCCAAGCCAGCGCTTTGGCCATCACCGGTAATAAGATCTCGGCGGTCGGATCGGATGCCCAGATCACGGCGCTGATCAGCCCGGACACCAAGGTGATTGATGCGCAGGGCGGCACGGTGCTGCCGGGCTTTATCGACAGCCACGTGCATCTCTTTGGCGGGTCCGTCGAACTGGAATATCTCAACCTCTATGGCCTCACCGGGCTGGAGGAGATGCGCCGCGCGATCCTGCCCTATGCCGAGGCAAACCCCGACGACAAAATGCTGTTCTGCGTCATGGCAGACTACGACATTTTGGGCACCGGCAAGACCCTCACCCGGCATGACCTTGATGCCATCCTGCCCGACCGCCCGCTCGCCATGTTCGCCCCCGACCATCACACGGTCTGGGCCAACACCGCCGCGCTGAAGGCGGCAGGGCTATTGCAAGGCGGCAAGGTCGACGCAGGCTCTGAAATCGTGATGGGGGAAGATGGGCTCGCCAATGGGGAGTTGCTTGAGCCCGGCGCCTATAGCCCGATCCTATCGCTCACCCGCTATGGCGGCCGCGATATGTTGGGCCTTACCGCCGGACGCGACCCCGAGCCGCCCGCTACACCCGCGCAGCGCCTGATGGACAAGGACGTTATCGCACGCGGGCTGGCCCATTGCGCCGCGCAGGGCATCACCGGTCTGCATCTGATGGATGGCAACCGCTATCAGCTTGAGCTTCTGTCTGAGTTGGAGGCCGAAGGCCGCCTGCTCTGCCGCTGTCATGTGCCCTTTCACCTCAAAGGCACGGACACTGTCGCGCGTCTGACCCGCGAAGCCCCTGCCCTGCGCGATGACTTTCAAGGGGATAAGGTCCGCTGTAGCCACGTCAAAATGTTCATCGACGGGGTGATCGAAAGCGGGACCGCACTGATGCTGCAGCCCTATCCGGGGGAGAGGGGCAAAGATGGCAATTGCGGCGATGAGGTTTTCACCCAAGAGCATTTCGTCGCCGCCTGTGTCGAAGCGGATCGTCTGGGGTTTCAGATCGCCGTTCATGCCATCGGAGACGCCGCCGTGCGCCGAACGATCGACGCCTATGAGGCCGCCCAAAAGGCGAATGGAAAACGCGACAGCCGCCACCGGATCGAGCATATCGAAGTGGTCCACCCCGATGACATTCCCCGGCTCGCCGATCTGGGCATCGTGGCCTCCCTCCAGCCCGGCCACGCGCCTCGGGGCCATGTCTTTCCGCCCTCTGGCGTCGGGGACTATATCCGCCCCGAGCAGATCGAAGGGGCCTATGCGTGGCAAACCATTCGTGACACCGGGGCCCGGGTGATCTTCTCAACCGATTGGCCGGTCATCCCGGTCGATGTGATGTCCACGCTCAAGGCGGCCATCGCGCCGCTGGACCTCGGCGACGATTGGCCGGATCAGACCCAGACCCTCCAAGATACCCTCGCTAGCTATACCCTCGACAATGCCTGGGCGGAGTTTGCTGAGAATACACGCGGACGGTTGAAAGAAGACATGGACGCCGACATTGCCGTTCTGAGCCATGATCTGACCCGATGGCCCGTCGAGACGTTTACCGACGTAGATGCGATCACGGCCATTATGGACGGTCAGATCACGTTTCAGCGCGGGCATTGATGTAAATCTTCGCGCGACCCCTCGCCCTCTGATCGCGCAGCCCGCGAACCGTTTTGCCTTGCCGGGGCTTGATTGACGCCCCGCCAGCAAGTGCTTTGCCGTTTCTATGCCAAATTTAACCAAATTTTCAGCATTCACATCCCAACCTTGATCGGGACATGGGAAAGGCAACTCAAGCCGCAGGCTCAATGGGCGCGGCATGCCGCATGCGCGAGGATGCCAGAATGGACAGCACGCAGAGGATACTGGTCACCGGCACGGGCGGCTTCATCGGCTTTCACCTTGCCCGCCTGCTGCTGGCCGAAGGGGCGCGGGTGCAGGGCTATGACGGGATGACCGATTACTACGACGTTGCCTTGAAACAACGCCGCCACGCGATGCTGCTTCAGCATGAGCATTTCACGACCAAAGAGGCGCTGCTGGAAGACCCCGAGACCTTCGATGCGCTGGCCGATGACTTTCAGCCAAACATGATCGTCCACCTCGCGGCGCAAGCGGGCGTGCGCCACAGCATCGACCACCCCCGCGCCTTTCTCGAAGCCAATATCACCGGCACTTTCAACGTAATGGAAGCCGCGCGACGGCTGGAGGTCAAACATCTGCTCATGGCCTCATCCTCTTCGATCTACGGGGCCAATACCGATATGCCCTTTGGCGAAACCGGGGCCACCGACCGGCCCCTGTCGATCTACGCCGCCACGAAAAAGGCGAATGAGGGGATGGCCCATGCCTATGCCCATCTGTGGAACCTGCCGACGACGATGTTTCGCTTTTTCACCGTCTACGGGCCTTGGGGGCGCCCCGACCTTGCCTTGAGCAAATTTGTCGATGCGATCCTCGACGGGCGCCCGATCGATATCTACAATCACGGAGAGATGTACCGCGATTTCACCTGTGTCGATGATCTGGTCCGCGGCATCCGTCTGCTGATGGATTGCGTTCCGCCCCAACCGGGCAGCGCGCCACCGCCGCCGGAATGGGATTCGCTCTCTCCTGCAGCACCCTACCGGGTGGTGAATATCGGCAATTCCGAAAAGGTCCGCCTGCTTGATTTCGTCGAGGCGATCGAAGCCGCGCTCGGCAAGCGGGCGGTGCGCAACTATATGGGCATGCAGATGGGCGACGCCCCGGCCACATGGGCCGATGCAACGCTGCTACACCGGCTTACCGGCTATCGCCCACAAACCAACATTCACGAAGGCATCGCGCGTTTCGTCGCTTGGTTTCGCGACTATCACGGCAAATAGCTGCGGGCCTCAATGCTGGTGCTGCTGACGCACGTAGTCCATCACCGCGCCTCTTACCGACATCTCACCCCGCTCGCGCGCCGCGTGGATAACCTCGCGCACGTCATCAAGGTTGCAGCGCCGCAGCAGGCTCTTGACCGGCCCGATTGAGGCCGGGCGCATCGAAAGGGTCTTGAGCCCGATGGCCGCGAAACACAGCGCCTCGACCGGGCGGCCCGCATCCTCACCGCAGAAAGATAGTGCCGTATCGGTTTGCGCACAGCGCTCCACAATGCCCTCAAGGAAGGTCAGGAAAGAGACGTTCAGCGTGTCATACCGCCGCCGCACCCGCTCGTTCTCACGGTCAGCAGCGAAGAAGAACTGTTTCAGATCGTTGCCCCCGATCGACAGGAACTCAACCTCTTCAAAGAACTTCTTTGGCGCGAAGGCGAGGCTGGGCGTCTCAAGCATGGCGCCGACTTCCAGCTTTTCGGGCAACACATGGCCCAAGATACGCTCGCGCTCCATCGCCTTGTCGACCTCGGCACGGGCGGCGCGGAACTCCTCAAACTGGGCGATAAAGGGAAACATCACCGCCAGCGGGCGGCCCGCAGCGGCGCGGATCAGGGCTTGCAACTGCATGCGCATGACACCGGGTTTGTCCAGGCCCACCCGGATCGCGCGCCAGCCCAGAGCCGGGTTCGGCTCATCATGAGGCTTCATATAGGGCAGCACCTTGTCCGAGCCGATGTCGAGCGTGCGAAACACCACGCGGCGGCCATGCGCGGCATCAAGCACGCGCGCGTAAAGCGCCGCAAGCTCGGTCCGGCGGGGCATCTGGTTGCGCACCAGAAACTGCAATTCGGTGCGGAACAGCCCCACGCCCTCGGCCCCCGACCCTTCGAGCGAGGGCAAATCGGCCATCAACCCCGCGTTCATCTGCAGGCTGATGATCCGCCCGCATTTCGTCTCAGCCGGTTTATCGCGGATCGAGGCATAGCGCTCCTGCGCCGCCGCCTGCATCGCGATCTTGTCACGAAAGGCCGTGGCCACGGTATCATCGGGCCGCAGATGCACCACACCTTGTTCCCCATCCACCATGATGTGATCGCCATTCAGCGCATCATTGGTGATGCGGCTCGCGTGGACGATCAGCGGAATCGCCAGTGCCCGCGCCACAATAGCCGCGTGCGACCCGACAGAGCCGCCCTCCAACACAATGCCGCGCAGCGTCCGGCCATAGTCCAGCAATTCCGCTGGGCCGATGTTGCGCGCCACAAGGATCGGATCGACCGGCATCTCGGCCCCGGTATCACTGCCTTGCCCCGTCAAATGCCGCAGCAAGCGGTTCGACAGATCATCCAGATCCGACAGACGTTCACGCAGATAGGCGTCATTGACCTGCCCCAGACGGGCGCGGGCCATGGATTGTTCTTTCTCGACCGCAGCCTCGGCGCTCAGCCCGCTTTGAATATCCTCCACCATGCGCCGCATCCAGCCTTTGGAATTGGCGAACATGCGGTAGGCTTCAAGCACCTGTTGCTGCTCTTTGTCGGCGGTAAGGCTTAACAATTGGTCAACGCTGACGCGCAATTGCTCGACCGCTTCGGTCAAACGCTCCGTCTCGCGCTCCGGGTCATCGGCGATGGGGTTGGATACCACCACCCGCGGCTCATGCAGCCAGACATGGCCCTCGGCCACGCCCTCTTGCCCCACGGTGCCGCGCAGCAGAACCGGCTGGCTGTGGCGCGCCGACATCGCCGCCCCCTCGCCGACAAAGGCACCAAGCTCGGCCATTTCGGCCAGCACCATGGCCACGACCTCAAGCGCGTAGACCTCATCTGCCGAGAATTCGCGTGCCTGTTTCGACTGCACCACCAAGACGCCCAGCGTCTCACCCAAGCGTTGAATCGGCACGCCAAGGAACGAAGAATAAATCTCCTCCCCCGTCTCTGGCATGAAACGGAAACCGGCAGCCTGCGGCGCATCGGGCGTGTTGATCACCGTGCGGCGCTTAGCCACGCGCCCCACCAGACCTTCGCCCAGTTTCATACGGGTTTCATGCACCGCCGCCTCGTTCAGACCTTCGGTGGCACAAAGCTCAAGCGTGTCTTCGTCGCGAAACAGATAGATCGAGCAGACTTCGCAGCCCATGGAGTTGGCGATCAGCTGGGTGATCTTGTCGAGCCGCGCTTGTCCCGCCACATCACTGGCCATCGCATCACGCAGCCGCCCCAGCAGCTTGCGGCTTTCTGTTTCAACCCGTTCGGCCATATGATCTGGTCCCTGTCCCTCTGGAGCAGGGTTTAGCGCACTCGCGCAAGGATAGAAATGCTATTCGCGACATACCCTGCATCCTCTGCCAGCATATCGGCGGGATGCTGCAGTTTTACGCGAGGCGCGACCTCGCGTAAAACCCATTTGATCGCAGATGCTTAAGCGGCTTTATCCAGCTCGAAAGCATCATGAAGCGCCTGCACGGCCAGCTCCATATACTTGCGATCAATCAGCACGCTGATCTTGATTTCAGAGGTGGTGATCACCTTGATGTTGATCCCCTCATCCGAGAGGACTTTGAACATCTTGGCGGCCACGCCGGTGTGGCTGCGCATGCCGATGCCGACCACGGAAACCTTGGCCACACCCTTGTCGGCGATCAACTCTTGGTAGTTGATGATGCCGTCTTCATGGGCTTTCTCCATCGCCTTTTCGGCGCGGATCACCTGATCGACGGGGCAGGACCACGTCATATCGGTGCGGCCTTCTTCGGCGATGTTTTGGACGATCATGTCGACGTTCACGCCACCCTCGCTGAGCGCGGTAAAGATCGTCGCGGCGATGCCGGGGCGGTCTGCCACGGACACCAAGGTCATCTTTGCCTCATCACGGGAAAACGCGACCCCGGCCACCACATTGCTTTCCATGATTTCCTCCTCATCGCAGACGAGCGTCCCGGCATCGTCAGATTGTTCTTCGAAACTGCTCAGCACCCGCAGTTTAACCTTGTAGCGCATCGCCAGTTCGACCGAACGGGTCTGCAAAACCTTTGCCCCGAGAGAGGCCAGTTCCAGCATCTCTTCAAAGGAGATCTTGTCAAGTTTGCGGGCCTTAGATTCCACCCGTGGGTCGGTGGTGTAAACACCGTCCACATCGGTGTAGATATCGCAGCGCTCCGCATCAAAGGCGGCAGCAAAGGCGACAGCCGTCGTGTCCGATCCGCCCCGGCCCAGCGTGGTGATCCGGCCCTGCGGGCTGATGCCTTGGAAACCTGCGACCACGGCCACCTTCATGCCTTCGCCGAACTTGGCGTTGATGTTGTCTGTGGGGATCTCTTCGATTCGCGCGGCGGAATGGGCATCGGTGGTACGCACCGGCACCTGCCAGCCTTGCCAGGAGCGCGCGGGCACATCCATTTCCTGCAAGGTCAGCGCCATCAACCCGGCGGTGACATTCTCGCCACTCGACACGATCGCATCATATTCGCGCGCGTCGTAAAGCGGCGAAGTCTCATTGACAAAGCCCACCAGCTTATTCGTCTCGCCCGACATGGCCGAGACGATGACGATCACGTCATAGCCTTTGGCCACCTCGACGCCGACGCGCTTTGCGGCGCGGCGGATACGGTCCAAAGTGGCGACCGAAGTCCCACCGAATTTCATAACCAGAACAGGCATATTGTCCCCCGCGCAACAGTCCAGCGCGGTCTAAGCCCACGGCACGCCAAGGGCAAGCCTATTTAACATGACGTTATGTCGAGTGCCCTAGAACGGATGCGCCCGGCCATCCCATGTCTCAAACGCGCCCGTCCGCGCCAGATCAAGCGCAGCGATCCGCTGGGCAAGACCTTGGGCAGACTCCGCCACGCTGATTTCGCCCTGATCACCACCCATATCGGTGCGCACCCAGCCGGGGTGATAAATCCCCACCGCGATGCCCTCGGGCTTCAGGTCCACCGCCAGATTGCGCCCCAGATTAATCGCCGCCGCCTTGGAGGCGCGGTAGATATAGCTGCCCCCCGGTGCCCGCGTCTGCGACCCCATCTGCGAGGCGATGATCGCAATTTTCGCGCTCTTTGCCGCACGCAGGTTCGGCAGGAGCGATTGCACCGTCAGAAAAACCCCGGTCACATTGGTCGCGAAACTCTGCGCCCAGAGATCGGACCCAAAGCCCGCGTCCAGATCATCGCCCTTATCCAGATAGACGCCTGCATTGCAGATCAGAAGGTCCAGCGGACGGTTCGCGAGGCTTGCGGCAAAAGCGGCGTGGCTTGCCGAGTCGGTCACATCCAACACGGCCTCCGACCCCGCGCCGCGGGCGGTGCCGATCACCTCTTCGCCTGCATCTTTATACTGTGCGGCCAGCGTCGCGCCAATGCCGCGGCTCGCGCCGGTAATCACAATGGTCATGGAGGGTCCTCTATCAGAATCGGCCTTTACCAGAATGCGCCTTCAGGAAAGTTGGCGTTTGGGTTTGAACGGCAGGGGCATCAACGGGACCCCTTCTTCGACCAAGGCGCGGGCCTGATCCAGCCGCGCTTCGCCATAGATCGCGCGTTCGGGCGTGCGCCCCGCGTGCATGTCGCGCGCTTCCCGAACGAAATTCTTGCCGACATAGTCCGAGGTCGCCTCAACCTTGTTGCGCAGCGCGGTCAGCGCTTTTTCCACATCGCTCGCCGGGTTGGACAAAGCCGGCGCGGGCTTCTCCGCAGGCTGCGGTTTCTCGACCGCTTCGGGGGCGCTCTCGCCCGAGGTGACCCGCGGGGCCATCAGCGATTTGCGCACCTCGGCCGATCCACAGACGGCACAGCTCAGATGGCCGCCGCGGGCGAGGCTGTCAAAGGCTGCCGCCGATTGGAACCAACTGTCGAAGCCATGTCCGGCCTCGCATTTCAACGCATAACGGATCATTCGCCCGGTCCTTGAACTCTCTGCTCTAAATGGGCTGCCGCAGGAAAGAGGTCAAGACAGGCGGGTTCGGCCCGCACGAGCCATTGTCGCGCAATCAGCCCGCCAGACCGCCGCTGCGCGGATCGAAATCGCGGATCAGCCGCGCCAGATCGGGCGCATCCACCAGCCGCGCGGCTTTCCGACGCGAGCACCACAGCCGCTTGCGCTGTCCCTTCTCGGGGAACTGTTTCGCCAATGTCTTGACCTTCACCGGGTAAAGCATCGCCAAACAGGGCACTGCCCCATCCTCCCCCGCCTTGGCATAGCTATAAACGCCCAGACATTGCCCGCGCACCTGCCCCACGACGCCGCCTTCCTCCCATGCCTCGACCAAGGCCGAGGCGGCGGGGGTTTTACCGTCCATCGGCCAGCCCTTGGGAATGATCCAACGCTTGCTGCCGCGCGAGGTAATCAGCAAGATCTGCAACTTGCCACGTTTACGACGCCAGCAAAGTGCTGCAAATTGAATGCGCAGATCGTCCTTTTGTCCGCCGTTCAGCGATATCGGTGCCTGTGTCGTCATCCGTCGCAGCCGCGCCCTCTGGCTGGTTGTTTTCGCCTTCACCCTAGCGCGGCAATCCTTGTCTGGCCATATGCACTTGCCCCCCTTCAATGCATCAAAGATACTACCAAAATGATAAGATTTTGCGCCCTTCTGACCCTGCTCTGCGGCCTTGCCCTCCCCCTTCGGGCCGAGGCACCGCTGACCGTCTTTGCCGCCGCCAGCCTACGCGGCGCGCTGGAGGAGATCGCAGAAGCGTTCCCCGCGCCATTGGTCTTGGCCTACGGCGGGTCGGGCACGATGGCCCGTCAGGTCGCTGCCGGAGCGCCTGCGGATGTCGTCCTGCTGGCGAACATCGATTGGATGGATTGGCTGGTGGATCAAGGGATTAGCACCGCCGAGCAGGCCCAGATCATCGCCCGCAACCACTTGGTGCTGATCGCCCCCCGTGGCACCGCCGCGCTGTCCCAGCCTGCCGACCTGCCCGCCCGGCTGGGCCGCATGGGGCGGCTCGCCATGGGCCAACGCGATGCGGTGCCCGCAGGCAGCTATGCCCGCGAATGGCTGACCCATGAGGGTCTATGGGAGAGCCTGCAAAGCCAATTGGCCGAGACCGACAATGTCCGCGCCGCACTGGCTTTGGTCGCGCGCGGTGATACGCCTTTTGGCGTGGTCTATGCCAGTGACGCCCATGCCGAGGAGGACGTGCAGATCGTCTATGAGGTGCCTGCCGATACCCATGCCCCCATCACCTATCCCGCCGCTGCCCTGACGCCGGAAGGCACCGCGCTGGTCGATTTCCTGATCACGCAAAAGGCGCAGACGATCCTTGAGGATCATGGTTTCCTCCGGGCCGATCATGGTTCTTGACGCTGCCGCTTGGGCCGCGCTGTTACTTTCGCTGCGGGTGGCGAGCGTGGCGATGCTCTGCTCTCTGCCGCTGGCGCTTTGGGTCGCGTGGATTCTTGCCCGCAAGGAGTTTCGCGGCAAGGGTTTTCTGAGTGCGCTGGTCCATCTGCCACTGGTGCTGCCGCCAGTGGTGACGGGCTATCTGCTGCTGCTCAGCTTTGGCCGCAACGCCCCTTTGGGCCGCCTGTTAGAGAGCCTCGGCATCGGCCTTGCCTTTCACTGGACGGGCGCGGCGTTGGCCGCGCTGATCATGGGCTTCCCGCTGATGGTCCGCGCCATGCGGTTGGCGATCGAAGCCGTCGACCCCCGGATCGAGGCCGCCGCCGCCACGCTTGGCGCGCCGCGCCTGAGCGTATTTTGCCGCGTCACCCTTCCGCTGATCTTTCCCGGCATCCTTGCCGGGGCGGTGATGGGCTTTGCCAAGGCGATGGGCGAATTCGGTGCGACGATCACCTTCGTTGCCAATATCCCCGGCCAGACCCAAACCCTACCGAGCGCGATTTGGACGGCATTGCAGGTACCGGGCGGCGAGAGCCGCGCGCTGACGATGGCGGCGCTGGCCGGGCTGGTGGCGCTGGCCGCCGTGCTGCTTTCCGAAGCTTTGGCCCGGCGGGTCGCCAGACGTATCGCGGGGGCGCGCTGATGCTGGAGGTCACGCTGCGCCATGGGTTCGATGGCTTCGATCTGGACCTGTCATTCACCACCGAAGGGGGCATCACCGCGCTTTTCGGCCGCTCGGGTGCGGGCAAGACGACGGTGATCAACGCGCTTGCGGGATTGCTGCGCCCTGATGTCGGCCGCGTGGTGCTGGAGGGTGAGGTGCTTTTGGATACGCAGCGCGGCATCTGGGTGCCGCCACATCGCCGCGGGCTGGGCTATGTCTTTCAGGATGCGCGGCTTTTTCCGCATCTTGACGTGCGCAAGAACCTGACCTTCGGCGCGCGCTATGCCCCGCGTGGCAGCCAAGGTGCGGGCTTTGAGGATGTCGTGGCGCTTCTGGGGCTTGAACCCTTGCTCGACCGTGCCCCGGCGACCCTGTCGGGCGGAGAAAAGCAGCGTGTTGCCCTTGGTCGCGCCCTGCTTTGCCATCCGCGCCTGCTGCTGATGGACGAACCATTGGCGAGCCTTGATGGCCCGCGCAAGCAAGAGATTCTGCCCTATCTCGAACGCCTGCGCGACGGGGGATTGGGCCTGCCGATCCTCTACGTCAGCCACGCGGTGGATGAGATTGCCCGGCTCGCCGATCGGCTGGTCTTGTTGCAAAACGGACGGCTGAAGGCGCAGGGCGCGCTGTTTGATGTCATGGCCGACCCCGCCGCCGTGCCCCTGCTGGGCGTGCGCGAAGCGGGTGCGGTGCTGGAGGCTGACGTCATCGCCCATGCAGAAGACGGGCTTTCGACCCTCGCCGTGCGGGCGGGGCAGCTGGAATTGCCGGGGGTGCAAGCGCCGGTTGGCACGCGGGTGCGGCTGCGGGTCTTGGCGCAGGATGTGATCTTGTCGCGCCAGCGGCCCGAGGGGCTGTCTTCCGTTAACATTCTGCCCGTGCGGGTGGATGCGGTGCACCCCGGTGACGGGCCGGGCGCTGCCATTGCGCTGGACGCGGGCGGTGACCGCCTGCTTGCCCGCGTCACGGCGCGGGCAGTGCGCGATCTTAACCTGCGCGAGGGGATGGGGTGCTACGCCATCATCAAGGCCACCACCGTAGCGCCGGGCAGTATCGGGCGCTGATCAGATCTTGGGCGGCGTCCGACCCATTTTCTGCCGCAGTCGGGCAACCAGATCCTCTTGCGGGATATCCGCCTCTATCGCCAGTCTGCGCAGGCCGAAATGCACATGGGCCATGTCTTGGTAATAGCTGGTATAGGCATAGTTCGTCGCCGCCCCGGCCACTGCGCCCAGCACCGGCACCGCCTGCGCGGCGAGCTTTTGCCCCATCACCAATGCCAGCCGCGGGGCGACACGGGCGATCACCGCGTTCATCGCACGGCCCGTCAGCGCCATGCGGACCGTCAGAAACCCCAGATCGGCGCTATCGTCATCGGCCAACGGCCCTGCGGCGGTGAAGACATGGACGCAGTCGAACTGCACATTCTCAGCCGCCGGATCAAACCCATGTTCTGCCGCCACGCCTTGGATGACACGCAAAAGCAGCGTTGTGGTCACGGGCAGTTCGGCCAATGCAGTGGGCAGCCCCCCGGCCCCGCCTGCCGCGCCCATGGCGGTTGAGACCGCTTGGTTCAGCCAGCCCTGCTGGTCCTTCACATAGCTGCGGCTGGAATGGGCGGCCTGCATGGCATGGCCAAGCGCCTTCATCGTCGCCCCTTCGAGATTGCGGCGCACAGCACCCGGCAATCGGTCGATCAACCCATCGGCGCTGCCGCCGATGAGGTTCAGCACATGAATTCCAACCCCGCCCGCCTGTTTATAGCGGCGGGCGATTTCATCCAGCCGGGCGTCGACATCGATGGTGCTGGGCAGGTTGCTTTCGATCTGCATGGGCGTCCCTCTTTAAGCTTAGGCTCAATGTGGGTCGGGTCTGGGGTAAAATCAATCGTGCCAGCGGCGAACCTTGCCGGTGACCCCGGCCCAAGCCCCTTCGGCCAAGGCGCGGCCCAAGATGCGCGCGGGGTTCGTGGGCGGAGGCATCTCTATGTCTTGCAGCAGGGTAAAGCCGAAGCGGTTGTAATAGGGCGCGTCGCCCACCAGCATCACACGTTCCCACCCCAGCGGGGCCGCTTGCTCTAGTGAGGTTTCGATCAGCCCCGCGCCCAGCCCTTCGCCTTGCCTTGTGGGGTGCACCGCCACCGGGCCAAGCAACAGTGCCTTCGCCGCGCCGATGCGCACGGGCCAATAGCGGATCGCGCCCGCCAGAATGCCCGCACTGTCGCGGGCCACATGGCTTAGCCCCGCCACAGGCGGCACGCCGTCGCGCAGCCGGTATGACGACAGCGCCTCGCGCCCCGGCGCAAAACAGGTGTCATAGAGCGCTTCGACTTCCCAATGGTCGGCGGGCACCTCCGGGGTCATCTTGTAGGGCGTCTGATGCAAGGCCGGAGGCTTTCAGGAGCAATTGCGGGTGGCGCTGGACGTAGCATGAGGCTAGCCATGGGTGCAAACCATCAAGGAGTGTTCATGTTCTATCGTCCCGAAGACGGCCATGGTCTGCCGCATAATCCGTTCAACGCCATCGTCAGCCCCCGCCCCATCGGCTGGATCTCCAGCCGTGACGGTCAGGGCCGCGACAACCTCGCGCCCTATTCTTTCTTTAACGCTGTGGCCTATGTGCCGCCGCAGGTGATGTTCGCCTCGACCAGCGCCAAGGAAGATGTCGACGGCACCAAGGATTCCGTGGCCAACATCCGCGAGACCGGGGTGTTTTGCGTAAACGTGGTGGAATATGCGGCGCGCGACGTGATGAACGTGACCTCGGCCACCCTGCCTCATGGCGAGGACGAATTCGCCCGCGCCGGGATCGACAAAGCCCAATGCGAACAGATCGCCTGCGCGCGGGTTGCAAATGCGCCAGCCAGCTTAGAGTGCAAGCTGACGCAGATCGTGCAACTGCCGGGCGAGGCGAACTTTGCGGTTTTCGGTGAGGTCGTGGGCGTGCATATGCGCGATGATTGTGTGGTGGACGGGCGGTTTGACGTGACGCAGTTTCAACCGCTGTCGCGTCTGGGGTATCGCGATTACACGGTGGTGCGGGATGTGTTTGAGTTAAAGCGGCCGGATGATTGAAGGCTGAGGGCTGCAGTTGCAATGCGAGGGTCATCGCCTGCCCGCGGGTCGGCGATGAGACAATGCCAGTTGCCACTTTATGGTTCAGCCATAATGTGCCTTCTCAGTGTCGCGCCTAGCCTCGCCGGATCGCCTACCCGGTCGCACCGGAGGTGCGCTCAGAATGATACGGCACGCCTTTGGCGTGACGGGCGGGCAGGCGATGGCCCGGCGCCTGCGGCTGGTCCCGGGCCGGTGGTAACCTCGAACAAAAAACAAAACCCGGCACCTCTCGGCGCCGGGTTTCCCATTCAGTGCCCGCCCAGAACCCCGGTGCGCACATCGTAATCGACCGCCAATTCATAATCGGGGTCGTCATCGCTATCGACCATCAGATGCCCCGCCTTGGTCAGCAACCGGTGACAATCGCGGCTCAGGTGGCGCAGCTGCAAACGCTTGCCCGCGGCCTCGTATTTCGCGGCCATCGCCTCAATCGCCTGTAGCGCGGATTGATCTACCACCCGGCTGTCGGCGAAATCGACGATCACCACCTCGGGGTCGTTCTCCACGTCGAAAAGCTCGGCAAAGCCATCGGAGGAGCCGAAGAACAGCGGGCCGTGGATCTCATAGACCTTGGCGCCCTCTTCGGTCACCGACCCCCGCGTGGTCGCATGGATACGGCGCGCGTTGTTCCACGCATAGGCTAGCGCCGAGACGATCACACCCACGACCACCGCCACGGCGAGGTCCTCCATCACGGTCACCACCGTCACCAGAATGATGACGAAAGCATCGATCAGCGGCACTTTCCGCAGGATGGTGAGCGAGTTCCAAGCGAAGGTGCCGATCACCACCATGAACATCACGCCAACGAGGGCAGCAAGCGGGATAAGTTCAATCACCGAGGACCCGACGAGAATGAAAAGCAGCAAGAACACTGCTGCCGCGATCCCGGCGACACGGGTGCGGCCACCGGATTTCACGTTGATCATCGACTGACCGATCATCGCGCAGCCGCCCATGCCACCGAAGAAACCGGTGACCGTGTTGGCCACACCTTGGGCGATACACTCTTGGCTGGCGCCGCCGCGCTTACCGGTAAGATCACCCACAAGGTTCAGTGTCAGCAAGCTTTCGATCAGGCCAATGGCGGCGAGGATCACGGCATAGGGCAAGATGATCTCAAAGGTTTCCCAAGTGAGCGGCACCATGGGGATATGCAGGCTCGGCAGGCCGCCTTGGATCGAAGCCAGATCACCCACCCGCGGCACGTCGAGGCCGAAACCGATCACCAGAGCGGCAATCACCCCGATGCCCGCAAGCGGCGCGGGGATCACCTTGGTGATGCGCGGGGTGATCCAGATGATCGCCATGGTTGCCGCCACCAGCGCCAGCATCAGGTAGAGCGGCTGGCCCGAAAGCCACTCGCCACCGCCCATGCCGTGGCCGGTATCGACCATGGTGCCGGGCACTTTGAACTGGCTCATCTGGGCAAGGAAAATCACGATGGCGAGCCCGTTGACAAAGCCCAGCATCACCGGATGCGGCACCAGCCGGATGAACTTGCCCCACTGCATGACCCCTGCGAAGATCTGCAAAAGCCCCATCAGCACCACGGTGGCAAAGAGGTATTCAACCCCATGCTGCGCCACCAAGGCCACCATGACCACCGCCAGTGCGCCTGTGGCGCCCGAGATCATACCCGGCCGACCACCGATCAGCGCGGTGATGAGACCAACGAGGAAGGCGGCATAAAGCCCGACCAGAGGGTGTACCCCGGCGACAAAAGCAAAAGCCACCGCTTCGGGCACCAAGGCCAGCGCCACGGTCAGCCCCGACAGCAATTCGATGCGCAGCCGCCCGATGGAGAAACCGTCATCCGGCATCCAACGCAGATCGGTCACATCAAGGTTCTTGGCAAAATTGTGCAGCGTGGCGCGCATGGGGGCGTCCTTTGACTTTCGGAAGACGGATATAGCGCCCTGACCGCGGATGCGGGGCGCTTTTGGCTGCATCTAGAGGAATTTCGCCGCAAAGAAAAGCGTATTGCCTCCCCTCGGGCAGAGTTTGCTGCAATGCAGAAACACTTTGGCGGACCGAGTAAGCGGCGCAGGACCGCCCCCCCCTGACGCAGACGTGTCGCGTCTCGTGGCAAAAACACTTGATCCCCGTGGCATTCTATGAGGTTCTTTGGGCCTTACCGGCAACCATCCAAGGCACAGGCTCCCTCCATGACAGATACGAAAATCGCCGTGATCGGCGGCTCCGGCATTTACGACATCGACGGGCTTCAGGATGCCGATTGGGTCACGGTTGAGACTCCTTGGGGCGCGCCGTCGGATCAGGTGCTGACCGGAACGCTGAACGGGGTCGCCATGGTCTTTCTGCCGCGCCATGGCCGGGGGCATGTGCATACGCCGACCTCTGTCCCCTACCGCGCGAATATCGACGCGCTTAAGCGATTGGGCTGTACGGATGTGATCAGCGTTTCCGCCTGCGGGTCGTTCCGCGAGGAGATGGCACCGGGGGATTTCGTGGTCGTCGATCAGTTCATCGACCGCACCATGGCCCGCGAGAAAAGCTTTTTCGGTCCCGGCTGCGTGGCGCATGTCTCTGTCGCCCATCCCACCTGCCCGCGGTTAAGCGACGCCTGCGAGACCGCCGCGCGGGACGCGGGCATCAACGTGCACCGTGGCGGCACCTATCTGGCAATGGAGGGGCCGCAATTCTCGACGCTGGCGGAATCGAAAATGTACCGCGAAAGCTGGGGCGCGGATGTGATCGGGATGACCAATATGCCCGAGGCGAAGCTCGCCCGCGAGGCGGAGCTTTGCTATGCGAGCGTGGCGATGATCACCGATTACGACAGTTGGCACCCAGACCACGGCGAGGTGGATGTCACGCAGATCATCGCCACGCTGATGGGCAATGCCAACAAGGGCCGCGCCATGGTCTCGCGGCTGCCCGCGCTTTTGGGTGCCGAGCGCGCGCCCTGCCCGCATGGCTGTGACCGGGCGCTGGAGTTTGCGATCCTGACCCAGCCGGATGCGCGCGATCCTGAGTTGCTGGCCAAGCTGGATGCGGTGGCGGGGCGGATGCTTTGACCGCGGGCGGCGGCCCTGCTTGGCTGAGTGCGGACGGTATTTAAGAAAGGATGAAGGGAGGGGGTTTGGCGCCCCTTTCTGGATGTTGTGCGGCGGGCGCAGATGGGGGGTTCGCCCGGGCGGCGCGTTGCGCTAAGACGGGTCCGGTCAAACACGCGGAAGGGCGGCATGAAACAGGTTCAGGATTATATTCGCACGATCGTAGATTTCCCCCATGAGGGAATCATGTTTCGTGACGTGACAACGCTTTTTGCCGATCCGCGCGGGTTTCGCATGGCGATCGACCAGATGCTGCATCCCTATGCGGGGATCAACATCGACAAGGTGGTCGGGTTAGAAGCGCGCGGTTTCATCCTTGGCGGGGCGATTGCGCATCAATTGAGCGTGGGCTTTGTGC
Organism: Sulfitobacter sp. W002; assembly: GCF_025142135.1. Classification (NCBI taxonomy): domain Bacteria; kingdom Pseudomonadati; phylum Pseudomonadota; class Alphaproteobacteria; order Rhodobacterales; family Roseobacteraceae; genus Sulfitobacter; species Sulfitobacter sp. W002. The sequence continues at coordinate 2,681,197 of NZ_CP081126.1, forward strand.
CGATCCGCAAGAAGGGCAAGCTGCCCGGCACGGTGATCAGTCAAGAATATAAGCTTGAATATGGCGAGGCCATTGTTGAGTTGCATGATGATGCGATCAAGCCGGGCGAAAAGGTTTTGGTTGTGGACGATCTGCTGGCCACGGGTGGCACGGCGGAGGCCGGGATCAAACTGATCGAGCGTTTGGGCGGCGAGATCGTTTCCTGCGCCTTTATCATCGACCTGCCGGAACTGGGCGGGCGCAAGCGTTTGGAAGCGCTTGGCAAAGAGGTCCATGCGCTTTGCGCTTTTGACGGGCTTTAAGCCCTTAGGACGGCGCCGGGGTTCATGATGCCCTTGGGATCAAGGGCCGCTTTGATGGCGCGCATGGCGGTAAGTTTGGCGGGGTCGCCGTAACGTTCGAGGTCGTCGACCTTGATGCGGCCCACGCCATGTTCCGCGCTGAACGAACCGCCGAGGTCGTGGACGAGGTCATGGACCAGACGTTTCACCGCGTCGCGTTGGCCTTCGTAATCGGCGCGGTTTTTGCCCTTTGCGGGGAAGACGTTGTAGTGCAGGTTGCCGTCCCCGACATGGCCGAAACAGTTGATGCGGAAGTTGCCGAGGGCCGAGAGCGCGTCGGTGGCGCGGGTGATGAATTCGGGGATCGCGCCGAGGGGCACTGAGATGTCGTGGCTTGAGACCGAGCCGATCAGGCGATTGGCCTCGGGGATGGTTTCGCGGATGGTCCAGAAGTCTTGGGCCTGCTGGGCGTTTTGGGCGATGAGACCGTCGGAGACGAGGCCCGCGTCAAGCGCTGCGGCGAAGAGTGTCTCTAGGGCGGCGTGGGTATCGATCTCTCCGGGGGTGCCGATGTCGATCAAGACGCACCAATGCGGGGTTTCGGCGAAGGGTTGGCGGATGTTGGGCAGTGTTTCATTAAGGAAATCGAAACCTCTGCGGTGCATCAGTTCAAAAGCGCTAATCATTTCGCCTAAGTGATCCCGCGCGAGGGAGAGAAGCGTCAGCGCCGCGGCTGGGCTTTCGACGACCATCAGCGCGGTGCCACTGCGGGCCGGGCGCGCATAAAGTTTGAGGGCGGCGGCGGTGATCACGCCGAGCGTGCCTTCGGCGCCGATCAGCAGGTTGCGCAGGTCGTAGCCGGTGTTGTTTTTGCGTAGGCGGGTGAGGCCGTGCCAGATTTCGCCGTCAGGCAGGACGGCTTCGAGGCCGAGGCAAAGGTCGCGGGCATTGCCGTAGCGCAGCACGCCGGTGCCGCCTGCGTTGGTTGAGAGCGTGCCGCCGATGCGCGCCGTCCCTTCGGCAGCGAGGGACAGGGGGAAGAGGCGGTTTGCCTCTTCGGCGGCGGCTTGGACATCGGCGAGGATGACGCCCGCTTCGGCGACCAGTACGTTCTCTTCGGGCAGCACGGCACGGATGCGGTTCATGCGCTCAAGGGAAAGGATCAGCGGAGCCGGGCCATTGCTGCTGATCTGCCCCCCGACAAGGCCGGTACCGCCGCCGTAGGGCACCACCGCCACGCGGGCGGCATGGGCGGCGCGGATCAGGGTGGCGACCTCTTCGGTGCTGCGTGGCAGGGCCAGCACACCGCCCTGCCCGGCGTAGCGGCCTCGGGGTTCTTCGAGGTAGCGCTGTTCGGGCTTGCGCAGCACGTCGTCGGGCAGTTGTGCGCGCAAGGTATCGGTGAAGGCGGTGTCGGCGGGGTTCAGTGTCATGATCCTTTGATCCTGCGCGGGGCTCGGCGATGCAAGGGCAAAGCGTATGAACAGTCGGTGTGGATGCTTGGTGGGGATGGTGGCGTGCCTCCCCTGCGAACTCTGCGGGACGTATCAGGCTGAGGCCGACGGCCTAGCCGACATCGGTGCGGCCGCGCCGATCTTTACGGAGGGAGGCATAGAGCACATGGGTCCGCCAGCGGCCATCGATTTGCAGATAGCTTTGCGCGACGCCCTCATATTTGAAGCCGGCCTTCTCTAGCAACCCCCGGGAGGCTTGGTTTTCCGGCAGGCAGGCGGCTTCGATGCGGGACAGATCAAGCCGGGTGAAGGCCTGATGCACCGTCGCCTCTATCGCCTCGCGCATGTAGCCTTGGCGGGCGAAGGGTTCGCCCGTCCAATAGCCGAGCGTGCCGGATTGCGCGGGGCCGCGGCGGATGTTGTCGAGCGTGATGGCGCCCACGAGGTTTTGATCGCTGCGGCGGATCAGGAAGAGCGGCATGGCGTTGCCCGAAGACACCGAGCGCTGCGCCCAATAGACACGGTTGGTAAAGGCTTTGCGGGTCAAGTGATCCTCGGCCCATGTCGGCTCCCACGGGCGCAGGTAGTCGTTGCTGGCGCGGCGCAGGGCGGACCAGGCGCGGAAATCGGCGTGGACCGGCGGACGCAGGGTCAGCCGTTCCGTTTCGATCCGCAGTTTGCGTCGCCCCAGCAGCATCAGGCGGCGCGTCTGCTGTGAAGCTCGTCGAGCGTTGGTGCGCTGTCGACCGGGCCGTAGAGGGCCAATGCCGCCGGAGCTTGGGTCGCCATGCGCTCGGCGAAATCGCGCACATCGCCGGTGGTGACGGCGTCAATCTGGGCCACGGTCTCTTCGAGGGGCGGAACGCGGTCCCAGATCTGGATCAGGCGGGCCAGTCGCTCGGCGCGGTTCGAGGGGCTTTCCAGCCCCATCAGCAACCCGGCTTTCATTTGTGCGCGGGCGCGGGCGACTTCGGCGGGCGACATGTCAGAGGCGGCGCGCTTCATCTCGTCGATGGTGATGTTTGCCAGTTCGGGCAGTTGCTCGGCGCTGGTGCCCGCGTAGATCGTGGTCATGCCGGTATCGGCATAGGCGCCTGCTTGGGCAAAGATCGTGTAGCAGAGGCCACGGTTTTCGCGGATCTCTTGGAACAGGCGCGAAGACATGCCGCCCCCCAAGGCAGAGGCGTAGATTTGGGCGATGTAGATGTCGTCGGAGCGGTACCCGGGGCTTTCAAAGCCAAGGGCGAAATGGGCCTGTTCAAGCTGTTTGACCTGTCGGAACTCGCCGCCGCCGAAACGGGCGCTGTCGATCTGGTAGAGCTTTTTCGAGGGCATGTCGCCAAAGAGGCTTTCGGCCAGTTTTACGATCTTGTCGTGGTCCACGGCACCGGCAGCCGAGAGGATCATCTGCTCGGGGCCGTAGTGGTCCGCGATGAAGCGTTGCAGATCGTCGCGTGAGAAGGCCGAGACACGTTCGGACGGGCCGAGGATGGTGCGCCCGATGGGTTGATCGGGATAGGCCTGCTCTTGGAGCCAGTCGAAGATCACGTCGTCGGGCGTGTCGAGCGCTTGGCCGATCTCTTGCAAGATCACGCCGCGTTCGACTTCGACTTCGGAGGGGTCCAGCACCGGGTTGCGCAGGATGTCGGCGATCACGTCGAGGCCGAGCGCCACGTCGTTTTCCAACACCCGCGCATAATAGGCGGTGACTTCGCGCGAGGTATAGGCGTTGATATAGCCGCCCACGTCTTCGATCGCTTCGGCGATTTGCAACGAAGAACGGGTGGCGGTGCCCTTGAAGGCCATGTGTTCAAGGAAATGCGCGATGCCGTTTTGCTGGGGCGTTTCGTGCCGTGCGCCTGCGTTCACCCAGACGCCGATGGCGGAGGAGGCGAGCCCCTCCATATGTTCGGTGACGATCCGGAAGCCGTTGGGCAATGTGGTCTGTTGGAGGCTCACGCGGGGAGGTTTCCTTTGATATGCGCTTTCAGCGCGTCGAGGTCATTGGGCAGCCGGGTGAAACGCTCTTCGCGGTCGAAAAGGTCCGACATGCGCGGCGGCAGGGGCGGGCGAATGCCGGTGGCGGCTTCCACCGCGTCGGGGAATTTGGCCGGATGCGCGGTGGCCAGCGTGACCATCGGGGTGGCCGGATCGCGCAGCTCATCCGCGACTTTCACGCCGACGGCGGAATGTGGGCAGAGCAGCTCACCCGTGGTGCGGCGACGGTCGGTGATGGTGGCGGTGGTTTCTTCTTCCGAGGCGCGGCCCGAGCGGTAGGTGTCTTGCAGCGCCTGCATGGCGCCTTGGGAAACGTCGAAACCGCCCTGCCCCAATTCGTCCATCAGTTGCGCCACGGCCCCGGCATCGCGGTCATATGCGTCGAAGAGGGCGCGCTCGAAATTGGACGAGACTTGGATGTCCATCGAGGGGCTGATTGAGGGGGTTACGCCGCCTTTGTGGTAGCCTTGGCCTGAGAGACAGCGGTGCAGGATGTCGTTTTGGTTGGTGGCCACCACCAGATCGGCAATGGGCAGGCCCATGCGTTTGGCAATGTAGCCTGCAAAGATGTCACCGAAGTTGCCGGTGGGCACGGTGAAGCTGATCTCGCGGCCCGGCGCGCCGAGGCTGGTAGCGGCGGTGAAGTAGTAAACCACCTGCGCCAGCACCCGGCCCCAGTTGATCGAGTTCACCCCTGCCAGCCGGACGGAATCACGGAAGTCGAAATCGTTGAACATGTCTTTCAGGCGCGCTTGGCAGTCGTCGAAGTCGCCGTCGATGGCGAGGGCGTGGACGTTGGACTCCGATGGCGTTGTCATCTGACGGCGCTGCACGTCTGACACCCGACCATGCGGGTAGAGGATGAAAACATCGACGTTATCGAGCCCTTTGAAGGCTTCGATCGCGGCCGAGCCTGTGTCGCCGGAGGTCGCGCCGACGATGGTCACCCGCTCGCCCTTGCGACCCAGAGCGGCCTGAAACATCTGCCCGATCAACTGCATGGCGAAGTCTTTGAACGCCAGTGTCGGGCCGTGGAAGAGTTCTAGCAGGAAGTGGTTCGGAGCCAGTTGCACCATGGGTGCGCGGGCGGCGTGGCCGAAACCCTCGTAGGCGCGGGCGATGATGGCGCGGAATTCGTCGTCGGTAAACGTGTCGCCGATGAAGGGGCGCATAACCGTAAAGGCGACCTCTTCGTAGCTTTGGCCCTGCATGGCGTTGATTTGCTCAGGCGTAAGCGTCGGGATGGTTTCGGGCACATAGAGCCCGCCGTCACGGGCAAGGCCGGTCAGCATCGCCTCTTCGAAGGACAGGACAGGGGCGGTGCCACGGGTAGAGATATAGCGCATAGGGTCAGTCGACTTTCGGCGTTGCAGGGGCGCGGCGGCGGCGCAGGAAAAGAACGGTCATCGCCAGCCAGATGGCGGCGAGGGAAAACCAGGTGATCGCATATTGCAAGTGATCGTTGGGGATACGGGCGGTATCCACGGGCAGCGGCGTGATCTTGGGGTCCGGCCCGCTGCCGTCGCGGACCACGACGAGGAGCGGCTCGGTGTTGAGCGTGTCAGCCATGACCTCCACATCCCGGGCGAACCAGATGTTGCTTTCGGTGTCGGCTTCGGGCGTGAAACTGTCGACCTCTTGGGGCCATTGCAAGTTGCCGGTCAGGGTGGCGCTGCCCGCGGGGGCGATGGCGTCTTTGTTCGCTGTGGCGGTAAAGCCGAGGTCGACGAGGATGCGGCGGCTATCCTCCAAGGTCATGGGCGCGATGACACGGTAGCCTGCGCCTTTCTGCTTCTGGCTGACCAGCACATGCAGCGCCTCGGCCCCGATCTCTCCGCTGACCGTGACGGGCAGATAGGCGTCGGCTTGTGGGTCAGGATCGCGGGGCAAGGCCACCGGAGCGGCGGTGATCCGGGCGTTGATATCGGCGATGATCGCCTCTTTCCATGCCAGCCGCTGCACCTGCCAGACCCCGAGTGCGACGAGGATGGCTGCCCCGCCAAGGCCGACGATGATGAAGAACAGGCTGCGCCGCATTCGAATCTCTCTGGCTGAAACGACAAACGCGCGAAGAGGGCTTCGCGCGTTTGGGTTTTACGGGTGTGGGGCGCGGATGCAACCCCGCCTTATGTTTAGGGCTGGCCCCACATGTAGACGGCAAAGAAGAGGAACAGCCAGACCACGTCAACGAAGTGCCAGTACCACGCCGCCGCCTCGAAGCCGACGTGGCGTTCGGGGGTGAAGTGGCCGCGCATGGCGCGCAGCAGGCAGACGAAGAGGAAGATCGTGCCGATCACAACGTGGAAGCCGTGGAAACCGGTCGCCATGAAGAAGCTGGAGAAATACATATCGCCGCCGAAGGTCCAATCGTCATGGACCAGCAGTTCGTAGTATTCGTAAGCCTGCAACGCGGTGAAGAGCACGCCGAGGATCACGGCGATGGTCAGGCCCGAGATCAGGTCCTTGCGGTTGTTCTCATGCGCCAGCGCGTGGTGGGCCCATGTCACGGCACAGCCTGACAGCAGCAGCACCAGCGTGTTGATCAGCGGCAGGTGAAAGGCGTCAACCGCGTGGATTTCGGGCTGGACGTACTCTGAGCCGACATACTCATACATCGGGTAAAGGGCCTGTTTGAAGAAGGACCAGAACCACGCGACGAAGAACATGACTTCGGACATGATGAACAGGATGAAGCCATAGCGCAGGCCGATCCGCACCACACCGGTGTGATCGCCCACTTCACTTTCAGAGACCACTTCGGCCCACCATGCGAACATGACGTAAAGTGTGGCGACCAGCCCGCCCAAGAAGACGAAGGGCGTCATTCCGTGCATCCACAGGACGGCGCCCGCCAGCATGGCAAATCCGCCTACCGACCCCAAAAGCGGCCAGGTCGAGGGGGGGAGAATATGGTAGTCGTGGTTTTTTGCATGGGCCATGGTTGCGGGTCCCTCACCTTTGTTTAATCAGGTCGTTAATTCGTTGTTGTGGCGCTGTCCTGATCGAGGGCGGCATAGCCCTCGGGCAGGTCAATTTCGTAGAATGTATAGGACAGAGTGATGGTATGTACAAACTTCCCATCGCGGTCTTCGACCATTTCCGGATCGACGAAGAAGCTTACCGGCATCTGCACGCGCTCGCCCGGTGCCAGCACCTGTTCGGTAAAGCAAAAGCAGTCGATCTTTTCGAAAAACGGCCCGGCGGTATAGGGGGTTACGTTGTAGCTGGCCTGCCCCGCGACGGCGTGGTCGGTGGGGTTATAGGCTTCATAGAAGGCCAGTCCGGTCTCGCCGATCCGCACTTCCATTTCACGCACCACGGGTTTGAACTCCCACGGCATGCCATCGTTGAGCGAGCCGTCAAAGCGGACCTTGACGGTCTGGTCCAGCACATCCGCGCTGCCTGCCGATACCTGCCCCGGCGTCCCGCCGAAGCCTGTCACGCGACAGAACCAATCGTAGAAAGGGACAGATGCCCAAGCCAAACCGCCCATCAGCACCACGACACTCACGGTTTGCATCACTGTTTTCTGAGGACCGGAAAGCGCCATTACTGGGTCACCTCACGTTGGTTGGCCGGCAATTCAAAATCCGTTTGCGTGATCTTGACGTAGGTCAGCGCCATGATCAGCACCACGAAGGCACCCAGCATCAGGCCCACGCCGATATTGCGGCCCCGGCGGCGTTCGTGAAGCTCGTGTTCTGGTCGGATGCCCATTACCAGCCCCCCAATCCAAAGGTGCGCAGGGCCGCTTCGCCCAGAATCGCCCCGAAGTGCAAAAAGAGATAGGCCAGCGACAGGCGGAAGAACTTGCGCTCTTCGGCATAATCGTCACCCTCGGCCATGACCTCGTCCCGCTTCCAGATGCGGTAAGCACCTAGCAGGAAAGCGGCGTTCAAGACCAGCGCCACAGCGAAGTAGAAAATGCCACCGATGGCGGTAAAGGCTGTGCCAACGGCCAATGCGGCCAGCAGAACCGTGTAGACAAGGATATGCATCCGCGTCGCCGGGCGGCCGTGGGTCACGGTCAGCATCGGCACTTTGGCATCGTCATAATCAGAGCGCATGAAGAGCGCCAGCGCCCAGAAATGCGGCGGGGTCCACATGAAAATCAGTGCGAACATCAACCATGCCTCGACCGAGAAGCTGCCCGTGGCCGCGACCCAGCCGATCACCGGCGGGAAAGCCCCCGCGGCACCGCCGATGACGATGTTCTGCGGCGTCAGACGCTTGAGCCACATGGTATAGAAAACGGCGTAGAAAAGGATAGTGAAAAGCAGCATCCCGCCCGCCAGCAGGTTAGTCGCCAGCGCCAGCATCATCACCGACAGGCCCGAGAGCGCCACGCCAAGCGTCAGCGCCTCACCGGGTTGGACCCGGCCCGAGGGGATCGGGCGCCCGCGCGTGCGGCGCATCACCGCGTCGATATCGGCGTCCCACCACATATTCAGCGCGCCCGAGGCACCGCCGCCGATGGCGATGAACAAGATCGCGCAAAAGCCGATGACGGGATTGACCGAAACCGGCGCGGCCAACAGCCCCACGAAGGCCGTGAAGACGACCAGCGACATGACGCGCGGCTTCAGCAGGGCGAAGTAATCCCCCAACTGCGCGTCGTATTCACTTGTTGGCGTATTGGTGATGTCAGTCATCCCGAACCTTCCAAGGGTAAACACGGGGCACGGGCCTGTGCCCTGCCCCGTGGAACTGGCTTACTTAGAGGCGACGGTCAGCGGCTGTTCGATGCCAGCATATTCCGCCTTGGCGTTGCCAAGCCATTCCGCATATGCCTCTTCCGAGACGACTTTGACGGTGATCGGCATATAGGCGTGGGCCTGACCGCAAAGCTCGGAACACTGACCGAAGTAGACGCCTTCCTGTTCGGCGGTGAACCATAGTTCCGCCAAACGGCCCGGCACGCCGTCCTGTTTCACGCCGAAAGCGGGAATGGTCCAAGAATGGATCACGTCGCTTGCGGTAACCTGCACCACGATGGTCTTGCCCACGGGGATCACCACCGATGTGTCGGTGGCCAGCAAGAAGTCTTCGCGGGCATAGCCTTCGTCTTCGAGCTTGGCGACCATCGCGTCGTTCAACACGAAGGGGGTCACATCTTCGTCGCCGTCACCCAGCGTGGCTGGGGCACCGATCATATAGCTGTCAAAGGCAATCTCTTCGTCGACATACTCATAGGTCCAGTACCACTGGTTGCCGATGGCCTTGATGGTGATGTCCGCTTCGGGGATTTCCTGCTGGCGGAACAGGATCGGCAGCGAATAGGCACCGATCAGCACAAGGACCAGAATCGGCAGGATCGTCCAAGCGATCTCAATCGGGGTGTGGTGCGTGAAGGACGAGGGGTTCGGGTTCCGCTTTTTGTTGTAGCGGATCATGACCCAGATGATCAGACCGGTCACGAAAATGGTGATCAGCGTGATGATCACGAGAATCAGGTAATCCAGATCGTGGATATCCTGCGCCAACCGCGTCACAGCGGGTTGAAAGCCTGTCTCGCCGTCAACAGGTCTGCCGATGACATCAAGCCCGTCAATGCGCAGGCTGTCCTGTGCCAATGCAGGCAGGGCGGCAAGGCTGGTCAAAAGACCGGAAAGGGGGAGTAGATGTTTCATATGTCGTCCTGATCTTGTGACCATTAAGAAGCCGATAAGGCACCCCAAACCGCTGCTGCGATCCGGTGCCGTTGTAATCCTGGATGCTTACAATCATATTCTGCCTACAAGATAAAGTCACATGCTTGCGTCATAGAGCCGCGCGAGACAGTTTTGTGACAGCAAGCAAGGATACCCCCAATGAGCCGCGCGCATTTCACCCCCTTCGAGGCCGATCTGGACCGAGAAACCGCTCTGAACGTGCTGCGCGAGGCCGTGGCCGGTGCCGATGACGGGGAATTGTTCCTCGAACGCCGCCGCTCAGAGGCGCTGGTGTTCGACGACGGACGCCTCAAAACCGCCAGCTACGATGCCGCCGAGGGCTTTGGCCTGCGCGCCGTGCGCGGTGAGGTTGCAGGCTACGCCCATTCCACCGAACTGAGCGAGGCGTCCCTGCGCCGCGCGGCGGAGACGGCGCGGCTTGCGGTGGGCGATGGCGGCGGCACTTGGGCCGATGCTCCGCAGGCCAGCAACAAGCGGCTTTATACTGACGAAGACCCGATCGCAGGCCATGCCTTTCCGGTCAAGGTCGATACCCTGCGCGAGATCGACGCCTATGCCCGCAGCCTCGATTCCCGCGTGGTGCAGGTGAGTGCGACGATCGCGGCCAGCATTCAGGAGGTCGAGATCCTCCGCCCTGAGGGGCATTCGGTGCGCGACGTGCGCCCAATGACGCGTGTCAATGTCTCGGTCATTGTCGAGCAGGATGGCCGCCGCGAGAGCGGCGGTGTCGGCGGCGGCGGGCGGATCGGGCTGGACGGGATGCTGGACCCCGAAGACTGGCAGGCCAAGGTCCGCGAAGCCCTGCGCATCGCCTGTGTGAACCTTGAAGCCGTCCCTGCCCCGGCGGGCGTGATGGACGTGGTGCTTGGCCCCGGCTGGCCCGGCATCCTGCTGCACGAAGCCATCGGCCATGGGCTTGAGGGCGATTTCAACCGCAAGGGCTCCAGCGCCTTTACCGGGCTGATGGGCCAACAGATTGCGGCAAAGGGCGTGACCGTGCTGGACGATGGCACGATCCCCGACCGGCGCGGCTCAATCTCGGTCGATGATGAAGGCACCCCCTCGGCGCGCAATGTGCTGATCGAGGATGGCGTGCTGGTGGGCTATATGCAGGACCGTCAGAACGGGCGGCTGATGGGCGGCGCCTCAACCGGGAACGGACGGCGGCAATCCTATGCACATATCCCGATGCCGCGGATGACCAACACCTATATGCTGGGTGGAGACGCAGCGCCGGGTGATATCGTGGCCGACCTCAAAGACGGGATCTATGCCGTCGGTTTCGGCGGCGGTCAGGTCGATATCACCAACGGTAAGTTCGTATTTTCCTGCACCGAGGCCTACCGCGTGCAAAACGGCAAGATCGGCGCGCCGGTCAAAGGAGCCACGCTGATCGGCGACGGGGCCACGGCGCTGCAGCAGATCCGCGCCATCGGCAATGACCCGACGCTGGACCCCGGAATGGGCAACTGCGGCAAGCAAGGCCAATGGGTGCCGGTGGGCGTGGGCCAGCCGACCCTGATGATCGGCGGGCTGACCGTGGGCGGGGCCGCGACCTGACGACACGTCTGAGTTGAATCGAATGAGTGGGAGAAAATTCATAGGTTGTTAAGCACTAAATCCTATACCTGATTCTGCAACGGACGGAGCTTCGGGATGACTGACAAGGACCTACATCCTTCTTCCACTCACCCCCCACTCCCACCCACCCAGGAAGATGAACAGTTTGCCCGGCTTCGTCTGTTGCGCTCACGCAGGGTGGGCATTTCCACCTACCGGCGTCTGCTGGATGAACATGGCTCTGCGATCAATGCGCTGAACGCCTTGCCCGAAGTGGCGCAGGCCGCAGGCATTTCGGACTATCGCATTTGCCCCGAGGGGGTCGTTCAGGCCGACCTCAATGCCGCCCGCACCGCCGGGGCGCGGCTGCTGATTCAGGGACAAACACCCTACCCTGACCTGTTGAATGATCTCGACGATGCCCCGCCTTTTTTGTGGGTGATCGGTGACCCATCCCTCCTCTCCCGGCCTATGATTTCATTGGTCGGGGCGCGGAATGCCTCCTCGCTTGGGCTTCGCATGGCACGCACCCTCGCGGCGGAGCTTGGGGAGGCTGGGTTTGTCGTCGTCTCCGGCCTTGCGCGGGGCATCGACGCCGCAGCCCATTCCGCCGCGCTTGCCCAGGGCACCATCGCCGTGCAGGCGGGCGGGGTCGACATTATATACCCCAGCGAGAATGCAGAACTGGCGGAACAGATCGCGGCGCAGGGGCTGCGCCTGTCAGAGCAACCCATGGGGCTGCAACCGATGGCGCGGCATTTCCCACGCCGCAACCGCATCATCTCGGGCCTGAGCCGGGCAACCGTGGTGGTTGAGGCAGCGGCCCGCTCGGGCAGTTTGATCACCGCACGCGATGCATTGGATCAGGGGCGCGACGTGCTGGCGGTGCCCGGCCACCCGATGGACGCGCGCGCGGCGGGCTGCAACATGCTGATCCGCGACGGCGCAGTGCTGGTCCGCTCCGCCGCTGACGTGTTGGAGGTTTTGCCGGAGTTGGCCACGCCGAGGCCCGAAACGCCCCGACGCAAGCCCGCGCCGCCCCCACTTCGGGCAAAAACGCCTCCGCCAAACCGCGGCCCCGTCGCAAAGCTCCACGCGCAGATCCTCGCCCGCCTCGGCCCCGCCCCAGTTGCAGAGGATCAATTGATCCGCGATCTGCAAGTGCCCAGCAGTGACGTGGCCCCTGCCCTGCTTGATCTTGAGATGGAGGGGGAAATTCAGCGTCAGCCCGGCGGGTTGCTAAGCCGTTCCGCCTGACGGCGTCGCACATTTCGGCCCGCTCAAACCATAGCTGCGCCGTGGGGCCTCCGCGAGCAACGCCCCCGTCCAAGGCGCCGCCGAAAGCCGCGCGTCAATGGCGGCAATACGGCCCATCCGCCCTGCCAAACCGCTGCGCGCCAAACCCCTCATCCGCAGCAGCCGCATTGACAAACACCCCCGCCATCCCACATGAGACAGCGCAAAGCCGCCCTCATTTTTGATCTAAGGTGCCTGTATTTATGCCCGTCGTCGTTGTCGAATCCCCAGCCAAGGCCAAAACGATCAACAAATATCTGGGCGACGATTACACCGTTCTCGCCTCTTACGGCCACGTCCGGGACTTGCCGCCAAAGGACGGATCGGTCGACACCGACGCCGATTTCGACATGAAATGGGAAGTCGCCTCCGACAGCAAAAAACATGTCAAAGCCATCGCCGACGCGCTGGCCAAAGACAACGCACTGATCCTCGCGACTGACCCCGACCGCGAAGGCGAGGCGATCAGCTGGCACCTGCAAGAGGCGCTGACCAAGCGCAAGTCGATCAAGAAAGACACGCCCGTTAGCCGCGTCGTGTTTAACCAGATCACCAAAAAGGCCGTGACCGAGGCGATGCAGAACCCGCGTCAGGTCGACATGCCGCTGGTCGAGGCCTATCTCGCCCGCCGCGCGCTGGACTATCTGGTGGGGTTCAACCTCTCCCCCGTGCTGTGGCGCAAGCTGCCGGGCGCAAAATCCGCAGGCCGGGTACAATCGGTCACCCTGCGCCTGATCGTCGAGCGCGAGATGGAGATAGAAGCCTTCCGCGCCCGTGAATACTGGTCGGTGAAGGCCCTGCTTGCCACGCCGCGCGGCCAAGAATTCGAAACGCGCCTTGTTTCTCTTGCAGGTAAAAAGCTGGATCGCTTCGATCTGGCCGACGCCACGCAGGCCGAGATGGCCGTGCAGGCGATCACCAGCCGCGCGCTGAAAGTGATGAACGTCGAGGCGAAACCGGCCAGCCGCAACCCCTCGGCACCCTTCATGACCTCGACCCTGCAGCAGGAAGCCAGCCGCAAATTCTCCATGGGCGCGCGCCAGACCATGTCGACCGCGCAGCGCCTTTATGAGGCCGGGCACATCACCTACATGCGGACCGACGGCATCGACATGGCACCCGAAGCGGTGAGCATGGCGCGCGACGCGATTGCTGACCGCTTTGGCGCGGATTACGTGCCGAAAGAGCCGCGCATCTATAAAAACAAAGCGAAAAACGCTCAGGAAGCGCACGAATGTATCCGCCCCACGGATATGACCAAAGACGCCAAGACACTGAAGCTCGATGCCGATCAGGCCAAGCTTTACGATTTGATCTGGAAACGTACGCTGGCCTGCCAGATGGAAAGCGCCCGGCTGGAGCGCACCACGGTTGAGGTCGGCAGCGATGACGGTCAGGTTGGCCTGCGCGCCAATGGTCAGGTCGTGCTGTTCGACGGGTTCTTGCGGGTCTATGAAGAAGGCCGTGATGATGTGGTCGATGAGGACGACAAGCGTCTGCCGCAGATCAGCCAAGGCGACGCGATGGACAAACGCGCCGTCACCCCAGAGCAGCATTTCACCCAGCCGCCGCCGCGCTATACCGAAGCCACCCTGGTCAAACGCATGGAAGAACTCGGCATCGGCCGCCCCTCGACCTATGCCAGCATTGTCACCACGATTCAGGACCGTGAATATGTCCGCAAGGACGGCAACCGTCTGATCCCCGAGGATAAGGGACGGCTCGTAACCGCCTTCCTCGAAAACTACTTCCGCCGCTACATCGGCTATGATTTCACCGCCGATCTCGAAGACCAGCTTGATAAGGTCAGCGCGGGCGATGCCGCCTATAAAGAAGTGCTGCGCCGCTTCTGGCGGGATTTCTCGGCGGCGATTGCAGAAACATCCGAATTGCGCATCACCGAGGTCTTGGAAAAGATCAACGAAGTGCTCGAGCCACATCTTTTCCCGCCGACCGAAGACGGTGGCGACCCCCGGCTTTGCCCCAATTGCGAGATTGGCCGCCTGTCGATGCGCACGGCCCGTTCGGGGGGCGCCTTTATCGGCTGCTCGAACTACCCCGAATGCCGTTACACCCGCCCCTTCGGCCCGCCCGATCCAGAGGCCGAAGCCTCGGCCATTCCGCCTGATGGCAAGCTTTTGGGTGAGGATCAGGGCGACGAAATCCGCGTTTTCAAGGGCCGTTTCGGGCCTTACGTCCAGCGCGGGCCGGTGACCGAAGAAAACAAAAAACCGCCGCGCCAGTCGATCCCCAAGGACTGGGTGCCCGAGGATTTGACGCTGGAACAGGGCGTGATGCTGCTCTCCCTCCCGCGGGAGATCGGCCCCCACCCCGAGGACGGCGTGATGGTCTGGGCCAATATCGGCCGCTACGGGCCTTACATCAAACACGCCGAAAGCACCTCGGACCGGGGCGGCACCAATGCCAACCTTGAGGGCATCGATGAGGTTTGGACCGTCGGCATGAACCGCGCGGTGCAGCTTTTGGCCGAGAAGGTTGCCAGCCGTGGTGGCCGTGGCAAGGCCGCAAAACCGATCCGCGAGATGGGCGAGCACCCGGATATGGGCGGCGCGGTCAATGTCATGGAAGGCAAATACGGGCCTTACGTGAAGTGGGAAAAGGTCAACGCGACGATCCCGAAAGAGATCGAACCGGCAGACCTGACCATGGAACGCGCGGTCGAGTTGATCGAAGAGAAGCTCGCCAAGTCCCCCGCCAAACGCAAGGCGGCGACCAAGAAGGCACCGGCGAAGAAAGCCGCGGCAAAGAAGACGGCAGCCAAGAAAGCGCCCGCCAAAAAGGCTCCGGCCAAGAAACCCGCCGCGAAGAAACCGGCGGCGAAAAAGGCCGACAGCGCGTAATCACGCCGCCAGACCACAGCGGCCGCGCCGGGGATCGGCGCGGTTCCGCCTGTGGGCGGCGTTTACATCCAACATCATGAATATGTGATTTGCCATCTCCTTTCGATTTTCAGATCAGGGTGGGCGGCAAGACCAATATGAAAGGCAGATTGATGTCAGGCATTAAATTCACCCGACGTGGCGTGATCGCCGCGAGCGGTGCGGCGCTGATGACCCCGCAAATCCTGCGCGCGCAGGAATTCGGCCAAGCGGCCCGCGAGTTTTCCAACGAAGCCCCTGTTTCGCGCAATGCGTCGAGCTTTGCCACGCAGCGTTGGCAGGACCACTTTGACAGTCTTGGCAAAGGCGCGATCGTGGCCGACACCATCAGCCGCGCCCTGCATTATTGGAGCGCCGACGGCCAGACCTACAAGGTCTACCCGACCTCCGTGCCCGCCACCGAAGAGCTGACCAAACGCGGCTACACCGAGATCGTGCGCAAGAAAGAGGGCCCCGATTGGACCCCCACCGCGTCGATGATGGAACGCTTCCCGCACTACAAATACATGCCGCCCGGCCCCGATAACCCGCTTGGCACCCATGCGATGTATCTCAGCTGGCCCGCCTATATCATCCACGGCACCCATGACACGCGCAAGATCGGGCGACGGTCCTCGGACGGTTGTATTGGTCTCTATAACGAAAAGATCGAAGAGCTTTTCGGCATGTGCCCCGTCGGCACGCAAGTGCGTATCATCTGACCCTTCTGGGCGGCCTCGCTGCGTAGCACCACGTAATTGACACTGCGACGACGCAGGGTCACATATGGCGCAACGAAACCAGAGGGAGGTCGCCCGTGAACAAAATCTATGGATCCGCCGCCGAAGCGCTGGAAGGCGTTCTGTCGGATGGCATGCTCATCGCCGCGGGGGGCTTTGGCCTTTGTGGCATTCCGGAATTGCTGTTGCAGGCGATCAAGGAAAACGGGGCCAAAGACCTCACCTTTGCGTCGAACAACGCGGGCGTCGATGATTTCGGCATCGGCATTCTGCTGCAATCGCGGCAGGTGAAAAAGATGATCTCCTCCTACGTGGGCGAGAACGCCGAGTTCATGCGCCAGTACCTCTCCGGTGAGTTGGAGTTGGAGTTCAACCCCCAAGGCACCTTGGCCGAGCGCATGCGCGCCGGTGGCGCGGGCATCCCGGGTTTCTATACCAAAACCGGTGTCGGCACCCAGATCGCCGAGGGCAAAGAGGTCAAGCAATTCCGGGGCGAGGATTACATCCTCGAAGAGGGCATCTTTGCCGATCTGTCGATCGTGAAGGCTTGGAAAGCCGACGACACTGGCAACCTGATGTTCCGCAAGACCGCGCGCAACTTTAACCCGCCTGCCGCCATGTGCGGTAAGGTCTGCATCGTCGAGGTCGAAGAGATCGTCCCGCGTGGCAGCCTCGACCCCGATAAAATCCACCTGCCGGGCATCTACGTGCATCGCATCATCCAAGGCGATCACGAAAAGCGCATCGAAAAGGTCACGACACGCAAGCGGGAGGAAGCATAATGCCTTGGGATAGAGATCAAATGGCGGCGCGGGCCGCAGAGGAACTCGAAGACGGCATGTATGTGAACCTCGGCATCGGGATTCCGACGCTGGTGGCGAACTACGTCGGCGACAAGGACATCACCCTGCAGTCTGAGAACGGCATGTTGGGCATGGGCCCCTTCCCCTTTGAGGGCGAAGAAGACCCCGACCTTATCAACGCTGGTAAACAGACCATCACTGAGCTCAGCCGCACGGCCTATTTCGACAGCGCCATGTCCTTTGGCATGATCCGCGGCGGCAAGATCGCGGCGGCGATCCTCGGTGCCATGGAAGTGGCCGAGAACGGCGATCTGGCGAACTGGATGATCCCCGGCAAGCTGGTCAAAGGCATGGGCGGCGCGATGGACCTCGTGGCCGGCGTCAAACGGGTCATCGTGGTGATGGATCACCAGAACAAAGCGGGTGAGTCGAAGGTGCTGAAAGAATGCACCCTGCCGCTGACCGGCAAGGGCGTGGTCGACCGGATCATCACCAACCTTGGCGTGCTCGACGTGGTCGAAGGCGGTCTGAAGATCGTCGAATGCGCCGATGGCGTGACCGAAGACGAGCTGCGCGCCGCGACCCAAGCGACCATCGTTTAACAACCGCCCCGGCGGCACCCCTCGGCGGCATCCGCCGGGGGCACGGCTTTCGCGATCAGTTCATCGCGGCAAAGACACAGCCATCGCTGATCAGTTCCGGCGGTGTCAGGCAAAGCCCCTGCGCGACTTGAAAAGCGGCCAACACCTTGGGCACATAGTCGCGCGTCTCAGCAAAAGGCGGCACGCCCGCATGTTTGCGCACCGACCCCTCCCCCGCGTTATAGCCCGCCAGTACGAGAATCGGATCGCGGTCGAACTCCCCCATCAGCCAATTAAGGTATTTGACCCCGCCTGAGATATTCTCGGCTGCGACCATACTGTCGCCCACGCCAAAGCGGGCAGCGGTATCGGGCATCAATTGCATCAGTCCAGCCGCCCCGGCCCGACTTACCGCATCGGTACGTCCCGCCGATTCCACGCTGATCACCGCCAACACCAGCGCCGGAGAGACATTCGTGCCGACCGTGGCGCGCAGGATGTCCACCCCATTGCTGCGCGCGATATCTTGCAGGTGCTGCAGGCGCGGCGCGGGCACCTTGCCCGTTGAAAGCGCCGCCATCGCAGGCGCCAACCGCCCCGCCCCGCCACGCTCCGCCGCGGGAGAGACCTTATCCCAAAACCAATCGAACTGCCCCGCTTTCAAAGGCGCAATCGCGCCGCTTGGCGTGGCGGCCACGGCGGGGCCTGTGTCGACCTTTGCCGCAGCGGCTGCGCGTGCGACCGGGTCAATTTGCACGGTGATGCGTTTGGCTCCCGTCTTGGGCGGGCCGACCCGTTTGGCGGAAAACTCAGGAAAGGGTTTCGGGCCCTCTGCCGCAACGACAGGGGCCATAAGGGCCGTGACCAGCGAGAATGCCAATATACGATACATGCCTGCTCTACCTTGCGTCTGACGCGCCTTTGTTCGGCAATATCTCACGAATCGTGGAATCGGACCAGCGTTTGAGGCGGGGATCATGGCGGTTTCGCCGCAATTGTCCTCTCAGGCGACGGGAAAGCGGAGCAGGACGGTCAGGTAGAAGAATTAAACTCCATATAAACAGAGAGTTAAGAAGTTTTTGCAAGAAAAAAGTGAACGGTCTGAAAAAGGCGCAGTTGCTGCCAAATTCGCGCCCCAATCTGACGGCTATATAGGGTCATACCAAGTCGGACAGCCTCAATGAGAGAACGAGGCAAACCGGACGGCGAGGTTAAGACCTTT
The DNA here is from genome assembly GCF_025142135.1 of Sulfitobacter sp. W002. NCBI lineage: Bacteria > Pseudomonadati > Pseudomonadota > Alphaproteobacteria > Rhodobacterales > Roseobacteraceae > Sulfitobacter > Sulfitobacter sp. W002. Next base: position 2,699,683 of record NZ_CP081126.1, read on the forward strand.
TACTCAGTGATCCTTGGAGGGACATGACATGATGAACTTTATCAAAAACTTCCGCAAAGACGAAGACGGTGCCGTGACAGTTGACTGGGTCGTTCTGACCGCTGCGATTGTTGGCTTGGCCGTGGTTGCCTTCAACACAATCGGTGACAACACAGCAGACCTGACCACCGAAATCGGCACCGCCATTGATGGCGTTTCGGCAACGCGGACACCCGCTGCTTCCGGCACCTAAGTCTACGCCCCAGCGAAACCGATAGGTTCTACGAAGATTTGGGACCGCCTCCCTCTTGGGGCGCGGTCCTTTTTCAATGCCAAGGTAAAGCACATCTATTCATAGGGTACGTATGCGCAGCCAATTCAAGAAATTCTTCTGTGACCAAAACGGCGCCGTCAGCGTTGATTGGGTTGTCCTGACCGCCGCGCTGGTGGGCCTGGCGATCTTGGTGCTGAGCGTATTCTCCGACAGCCTTGACGGGCTTGTCGAATACATCCGGGTCCAGTTGACCACTTAAAACAACGGCGCCCCAAAACGCACCACGGCAAGCTTCATCGCAACGCCGCCGTGGCGACCAAATCTCGCCATATTCGGCGGCTAATCTGCCGAGGTGATCAAAGCGGGCCGAGACTCGCTTCCATAGCAAAGAGGTGACGACATGCGAGCCGTATTCGGATTGGTTCTTTTGGTGGGTATAGCGCTTGCTGGTGGGGCCGTTTATCTGGCGAAAGACCGGATTTCACAGTATCAAACCGCGAACGCGCAGGCCCAAGCCGCGCTGGCGCAAGTGGTGCCAACCAAAACCGTTTGGGTGGCCGACAAGCCCCTGAAATACGGGCAGCCCCTCACCCGCGAAGATGTGCGCGCCGTTAAATGGCCCGAGAATGCCATCCCCGAGGGCACATTCTTTGAGGAAACCGTGCTGTTTCCGGAAAACACCAAAGATCAACGCATCGTGCTGCGCAACATCGAGAAAGATGAAGCGATCATGGCCGTGAAGGTGACCGAGCCGGGCGAAGATTCCGGTCTGACCTCGCGTCTGGCTCGCGGCATGCGCGCCTTTGCCCTCAAAGTCGACGTTTCCAGCGGCGTGTCGGGCTTCCTGCGTCCCGGCGACCGGGTAGATGTCTATTGGACGGGCCGCGTGAATGTGGGCAACCAATCCAGCAACGGCGATGTAACCAAACTGATCGAATCGGCCGTACAGCTGATCGCCATCGACCAAAGCGCAGATGCGCTGGTGATGGGCGAAGCCTCGATCGCGAAGACCGTGACCGTGGCCGTGAACCCCCAACAGGTCGCCGCCCTGGCCCAAGCGCAATCAACCGGCCGTCTGTCTCTTGCTCTGGTCGGTACGAATGACGACACCGTGGCCGAGGCCATCGAAGTCGACCAACGCTCGCTTCTGGGCATCGAAGCTCAGGAAACCATCGCAGAGGTCGCCAAAGAAAAGGTTTGCACGATCCGCACCCGCCGCGGGGCCGAAGTGGTCGAACTGCCGATCCCCTGTACAAACTGATCCGATAACAACCTCTTGCTAAGCTAAAAAAGACGCCGCAGCCCTCCTGCGGCGTCTATTCCATTCTCTGTTATGTTGCGAATAGCCCACATGCACAGCACCCGCGAAGAGCTTGATTCTTGCAATAAAATTTGAATTGCCGCAGAGTGCTGCCAAACGAGGGCGAAAAGACCCATCCCGAGGCGTGATCAAAAAGGCAGGTCACATGAAAATCGATAGATTTCTAAAAGCGGCCCTGCTGGGGCTGACACTGGGCGCGATGCCGATGGCATTGACCCTGCCCAGTTCAGCTGGCGCCGACACGCTGCGCGTCGTGAAACGCGGCACCAATTCCAGCCTCGACGTTCCGATGAACCGCGCTGTGGTGGTGGAAAGCGACATCCCCTTCGCGGAGCTAAGCATTGCCAACCCCGGCATCGCGGATATCTCGTCTTTGTCTGACCGCACGATCTATGTGTTGGGCAAATCCCCGGGTCTGACCACGCTGACGCTGCTCGACGCCGGCGGGCAGTTGATCACCAATGTCGATGTCCGCGTCGCAGCGGATGTGTCTGAATTCAAAGAACGTCTGCGCCAAATCCTACCGGGTGAGAAGATCGAAGTACGCACCGCCAATGACGGCATCGTGCTCTCGGGCATCGTTTCGTCGACCCAGCGGCTGCAACGCGCGCTCGATCTGGCCGAACGCTATGCGCCTGAGCGGGTCAGCAATCTGATGAGCGTCGGCGGCATTCAGCAGGTCATGATGAAAGTCCGCTTTGCAGAGATGCAGCGCAATGTGTCGAAATCGCTCGGCTCTTCGCTGGCCATCAATGGCGGGTCCGATTTCAGTGCGGGCACCGGCAGCACCAATACTTCGGGCGGGGTCGCGACCTCGCTTGGCGGCTCGATCCCTGGATCGAACCAGAACGCGGGCGCAGTTCTTTTCGGCTTCAACGCAGGCTCGACCCAAGTGGGCATCCTGTTGGAAGCATTGGAAGAAAAAGGCGTCGTGCGGTTCCTGGCCGAACCGAACCTCGTGGCGCTTTCGGGGCAAGAGGCCAAGTTCCTCGCCGGGGGTGAATATCCCGTCCCCGTGGCCCAGACCGGTGATACCATCGCCGTGGAGTTCAAACCCTTCGGCGTAGAACTCGCCTTTATCCCGCGCGTCGTGGACAAGGATATCATCAATCTTGAAATGAACGCCGCCGTTTCGGCCATCGACGCGAGTAACAGCATTTCATTGGGCAACGGCATTGAGATTTCCGCCTTCACTCGCCGCGAAACCTCGACCACGGTCGAGATGCGCGACGGTGAGAGCTTTGCCATCGCGGGCCTTCTGACCGACGACTTCACCGACAGCACGCGGCAACTGCCGTGGATCGGCGATGTGCCGGTGCTGGGCGCGCTGTTCCGGTCAGCGGATTATCAGCGCAGCCAGACGGAACTGGTCATCATCGTCACCGCGCATTTGGTCACGCCAACCCGGAGCGAGGCGCTGGTGCTGCCCACGGACCGCATCAAACCGCCGTCCGAGAAAGACCTGTTCTTGCACGGGCGCACGGCGGACGGCACTCGCACCCCCAGCCGGGGTGCTGCGGGCGAGGTCGCCAAACAGGACTTCCGCGGCTCCTACGGTTATGTACTGGATTGATCCGATGACACGCAGACATATCACGTTGATCGCTGGCACCGCGGCCCTCGCAGGGCTCGCCGCCTGCTCCCCCAGCAATGATCCGGTCTATACGCAGTTCTACCGCGAGGCGGGGTCGATCGTGGACACCGGCCAGTTCGGCAATGCCACGCTGCACAATCGGCAGGTCATGACAGGCGAAAAGCGTGTAACCTTTGATCTGGCGAACCGCTTTGCCAGCGAGGTCCGCTCTACCGTGACTTTCGCCTTTAACTCCGACCGGTTGGACGCCAATGCGCAGGCGATTCTGCGCCAGCAGGCCGGTTGGATTCGCCAATTCCCCGAGATGCGCTTCCGTGTCTATGGCCACACCGATCTGGTCGGCTCGCAGACCTATAACCGCGCCCTCGGCCTGCGCCGCGCGCAGGCAGTGGTGCGCTATCTCTCGACCTTGGGAATCAGCCCCAGCCGATTGGAAGCCGTTGTTTCCTTTGGTGAAACGCAGCCCCTGATCGTGACCCAAGGCCGTGAGCGCCGCAATCGCCGCACCGTGACCGAGGTCAGCGGCTTTGTGCACGGCCACCCGATGCTGCTGGATGGCAAATATGCGCAGATCATCTACCGCGAGTATGTGGCCAGCGCCGTGCCCCCCTCGCAACTGAGCGCCAGTGCCACCGTCGCAGGTGGTGGCGGAGAGTAGGGCAAGCCCCTCTTTCAACAAGAGAATATCCCCCCGCACCTTCGGGCCGCGGGGGTTTTTCGTCCCAGCCCGCCCATGGTCAATCGGGCGTGAATGGGTAGATCGTTTCAAGATACCCAACAATAGAGGCTTTTTGGCCCCAATCTCGCCCCAGTTGGGGGTGATATTCGACACAGAAGGATAAATGTGCCCGGCTCAAGGGCCGCGCATGAGGCAGAGGTCAGAGCGATCGCGGCGACAGAATATCGCCGCCCTCCGGCCAAACCGTTGATGTAAAGGACAAAAGGTCATGAGCAGCACTATGCCCCAACCCGAAGCAGCGCCGATCGTTGCCTGCACAATCAGCCGTGATGTACAGAATTTCGACCTCTTGATCGAAGACATGGAGGCGACTCTGGGCGAAAGCTGGGGCGATCTGGGATTCGCCGAAGCGCTGGCCTTCTTTGGCCAGCCCGAGGCTGAGGCGATGGAATTTGTCGCCCTCGCCATGGATGAGACCGACGAAGACAACCTCGTTTTGATGACCGAGATCATCACGCAGGCCAAGGCCCGCGACATCCGGGTGATTCTGATTGCCGAAGACATGACCCCCGCCGCGCTGCATTCGCTGCTGCGGCAGGGTGCGGATGAATTCGTTCCCTATCCGCTGCCCGAAGGCGAGTTGGCCCAGGCCATCGCCCGCGTCCGCGCCGGAGAGAACGCGCCCCCTGCCCCCGCAGCCGAGGCCAGCGCCCCGCAACTGAAGGCTGGCGCGCAAAAGGATGGCGCCCTGATCGTGGTGCATGGGCTGGCTGGTGGCACTGGGGCCACGACCCTTGCCGTGAACCTTGCGTGGGAACTGGCCAATGCGGACAAGAAAAATCCGCCCTCGGTCTGCCTGCTGGATTTCGACCTGCAATACGGCTCTGTCGCGACCTTCCTTGATCTGCAACGGCGCGAAGCCGTCTATGAGATGATGTCCGACACGGAAACCATGGACGAGGAAATCTTTGGCCAAGCGTTGCAAACCTTCGAGGACAAGCTGCATGTGTTGACCGCTCCGGCGGAGATGCTGCCGCTCGATATCGTCACCAACGAAGACATCGACCGTATCCTCAACATGGCCCGCAACCAGTTCGACTATGTGATCGTCGACATGCCTTCGACGCTGGTGCAGTGGTCCGAGACCGTGCTGACCAGCGCGCACGTCTACTTTGCGATGCTGGAACTCGACATGCGCTCGGCCCAGAACGCCCTGCGCTTCAAACGGGCGCTGCAATCCGAGGAACTGCCCTTTGAAAAGCTGCGCTATGTGATGAACCGCGCACCCAAATTCACCGATCTCAGCGCCAAGAGCCGGGTTAAGCGGATGGCCGAATCGCTCAGCATCTCAATTGACGTGCAGCTGCCCGACGGCGGCAAGGCGGTGACGCAGGCCAATGACCATGGGCTGCCGCTGGCCAACTCTGCCCCGAAAAGCCCCCTGCGGCGCGAAATCGCCAAGCTGGCAAGCTCCATCCACGATCTCAAGGGCGAGCAGGCCAAAGCGGCCTAAGCCCCTAGCGAAAGAGCGTACCGATGTTCTCCAAATATAAAAAACCTGCCTCCGCGACGCCGAAAGCCGCTGCTCCGGCACCGGCCCGAGAGGCCAAGCCCGCCAAAAAGATCGAGCCCGCCCCTGCGGCCACCGCGACCCCCGCCCCCGTCGAGGTGGCCAAACCGGTTTCGATGCGCCGGGCCGTCAAACCCGCCGCCGCATCGCCCGAGGATCGCGAGGTCAAGCGCAAGCAGCGGATGAGTGAGATCAAGCTCGAACTGCACCGCGCCCTGTTGGACAACCTCAACCTCGCCGCGCTGGAACATGCCTCCGAGGCCGATTTGCGGCAGGAAATCAACGATATCGCCGTCGAGGTTCTCTCGGAAAAGAGCATCGTGCTCAACCGCGAAGATCGCATGACGTTGAACTCCGAGCTTTATGACGAGGTGACCGGCCTTGGCCCCCTTGAGACGCTGCTGAAAGACGACAGCGTCAACGATATTCTGGTGAACGGCCCGCAGCAGATTTTCGTCGAGCGAGACGGCAAGCTGCAGTTGACCGACGTGACGTTCAAGGATGAAAAGCACCTGCTGCGGATCATCGACAAGATCGTCTCGGCCGTGGGTCGGCGCGTGGATGAAAGCAATCCCTACGTCGACGCGCGTCTGAAAGACGGTTCGCGTTTCAACGCCATGGTGCCCCCCGTCGCGGTCGATGGCTCCTTGGTATCCATTCGTAAGTTCAAGAAAGACAAGCTGGGCATCGACGATCTGGTGAATTTCGGGGCTTTCTCGGAAGAGATGGCCGCCTATTTGCAAGCCGCCGTGGCGACACGTCTGAACATCATCGTTTCGGGCGGTACCGGTTCGGGTAAAACCACCACGCTCAACGCGCTATCGTCGTTCATTGCCAACGACGAACGCATCCTGACCATTGAAGACACCGCCGAACTCCAGCTCCAGCAGACCCATGTGGGCCGGATGGAAAGCCGCCCGCCTAACGTCGAAGGCAAGGGCGAAGTCTCTCCCCGCGACTGTCTGAAAAACGCCCTTCGGATGCGTCCCGACCGGATCATCGTCGGCGAGACGCGCGGCGAGGAGGTGATCGACATGCTACAGGCGATGAACACCGGCCACGACGGTTCCATGACCACGATCCACGCCAACTCGGCCCGCGATGGCGTCAGCCGTTTGGAAAACATGATCGCCATGGCCGGGATCGAAATGCCGCTCAAAGCCATGCGCAGCCAGATTTCCTCGGCTGTGAACCTGATCGTGCAGGCCAGCCGCTTGCAAGACGGCTCGCGCCGGATGACCTCAATCACCGAGATCACGGGCATGGAAGGCGAGGTGATCTCGATGCAGGAGATTTTCCGGTTCCAGCGCGTGGGCCTGACGCCCGAGAACAAGATCATCGGCCATTTCACCGCCACCGGCGTGCGCAGCCACTTCTCCGAGCGGTTCCGCATGTGGGGCTATGACCTGCCTGCCTCCATCTATGAACCCGTGGCGGCCCAGTAAGGATTGATGCAATGAGTGCCGAACCAATCATCTATGGTCTGATCTTTATCGGCGTCTTGGTGCTGGTCGAAGGGCTGTACCTTGTCGCATTCGGCAAATCCATCAGCCTTAACAGCCGCGTGAACCGCCGGTTGGAGATGCTGGAGAAAGGGGCCCGCCGCGAAGAGGTGCTCGACAAGCTGCGCAAGGAAATGCAGCAGCATATGAACGCCAAGTCGATCCCGCTCTATTCCCTGCTGTCAGAACGTGCGCAGAAGGCCGCGATTGCCTTCACGCCGCAGCAACTTTTGATGATTATGTCCGGTTTGGCCGTCTTGGCCTTTCTGGGGCTGACGATCGGCACCGATACATCGGTGCCGGTGCGGGCCATGATGTCCGTCGGCATGGGTGTCGGCGCGGTGTTCTTTTGGGTGTCCCATAAAGCGGGCAAACGCATGGCGATGATCGAAGAGCAGCTTCCCGATGCGGTTGAGCTGATGGTGCGCAGCCTGCGGGTGGGCCACCCGTTCTCCAACGCGATCTCGATCGTGTCGAAGGAAATTCAAGACCCGCTCGCCTCCGAATTCGGGGTGATCGCGGATGAAGCCGCCTATGGCCGTGATCTGGGCGAGGCGCTCAAGGATATGGCCGAACGGCTCGACATGCAGGATTTGCGCTTTCTGGCCGTGGCGGTGACCATTCAACAGCAATCGGGCGGCAACTTGGCCGAGATCCTCGCCGGTCTGGCCAAGGTGATCCGCGCCCGTTTCCGTCTGTTCCGCCGTGTCAAAGCGATCACGGCCGAGGCGAAATGGTCGGGCAAGTTCCTCTCAGGATTCCCGCTGGCCGCGCTGGTGGTGATCAACCTCGGCGATCCGCATTACTACGACGAAGTGCGCGATCACCCCTACTTCATTCCTGCCTGTTTCCTTGTGGGCATCTTCCTTGTGCTGAACCTGTTTGTGATGCGCATCCTTACCAATATCAAAGTCTGAGAGGCCGATGATGGAATTTCTCAATCAGCTTAACGATCAGATCAACCAAGCCTTGGGGCCGATGGGCCTGATCATCATCGTCGGCACTTTGGGCGTCACCTTGGTGGCGATCACGCTCGTGCTGATGCTGCGCCAGCCCGAAGACCCGCTGACCAAGCTCAAACGCACCAGCACGGCCCCCACGGGCGACAACGCGCGCGAGAAGTTGCGACAGTCCGACCAGAACGCCCAGTTGCAGAAATTCGCCAAGTTTCTTGAACCTGAAGACGTGGCCGAACTCAGCGCCAAACAATTGATGCTGCGTCAGGCGGGTTATCGGTCGCGCGATGCGGTGCGGCTGTATTACTTTGCGCAGTTTGCCCTTGGGATGCTCGGGCTGGTGGGCGGCCTGATCTACACCAATGTCTTGGGCGGCGGCGAAGGGATGACCACGCAGCAGACCATGATGTGGGCCATCGGCCCCGGTGCGATTGGGTATTACCTGCCCAAATACTGGGTCAAACGCCGTGTCGATTCCCGCAAAGAAGAGATCACCCGCGGCTTTCCCGACGCGCTGGATATGATGCTGGTCTGCGTCGAGGCGGGGCAATCGCTGGATCAATGTATCGTCCGCGTCGCCCGTGAACTGCGCGCCTCCTACCGGGCCCTGTCTGAAGAGTTTGAAATGGTCGCCTATGAGATGAAGGCCGGCAAGGACAAGGTGTCGGTGCTCCACGACATGGGCGAGCGTTGCGGCGTGCAGGATGTCTCCTCCTTCGTGACCGTGCTGATCCAATCGGCGGCCTTTGGTACATCCATCGCAGACGCCCTGCGCGTCTATGCCGAAGAGATGCGCGACAAACGTGTGATGCGGGCCGAGGAAGCGGCAAACAAGTTGCCAACCAAGATGACCCTTGCCACTATGGGCCTTACCGTACCGCCGCTGTTGATCATTCTGGTCGGCCCCTCGGCGCATGGCATCTCGAAATTGGGTCAGATGGGGAATTAATGACGGAGAAAATTCGGCGCAGCCTCGCCCGCGTCGTTTTCATCGGGCCGATCTTGGGCCTTGCTCTGGCCGCCTGTTCAACAGGCGGCTTTTCCGCGTTGCGCGGGGGTCAGATGCCTGAAAGCCTCTACGCCCCCGGCGTGAACCCCCGCGCAGAGGCCGTCGACGGCATCGAAGTGGGCCACAGGCTTATCGCGGCGGGGCAGTATGAACTGGCCATCAAATCCTTCAACCGCGCCGCGCTGGATCATGGGCTGACGGGGGAAATCCTCTCGGCTTTGGGCAGTGCCAACCTCGGACTGGGGCGATTGGGTCAGGCCGAAACCCTGTTGCGCCGCGCGGTTGAGAAGGACGCCGCAGAGCCGGAAGTCTGGAACAATCTTGGCGTCGTGCTGATGGAAAGCGGCCAGACCGCCGAGGCCGAGCAGATTTTCCGCAAAGCCTATGCCCTCGATAATGGCGAAAGTGACGCAATCCGGGACAATCTGCGCTTGGCGCTCGCAAAAACGGAAAAATCTGTTATAACAGAAGTCAATGAAGATAATTACAAATTGGTGCGGCGCGGCAGCGGGGATTACCTGATCCGTCCGACACCATGACCCGGCAGAGCAGTAAAAGGACGCAAAATGCGCCATCCAATCATTCTGGCCGTCTGCATGGCAGGCGTCACCGCCCTTGCTGGCTGCGGTGAAAAAGATGCGAACGCCACCGTTGAGCGGGCCTTCAAGGACGTCAATGTGGTGGATGAAACCAACCTCTCCGACGTGATGCTTACCGTGGCCGACCCCAATGAGGCGGTGAGTTACTTTGCGCGTTCCGTAAAGGAAAGCCCCGACCGGATCGACCACCAGCGCGGGCTTGCCGCATCGCTCGTGCGGGCCAAACGCACCACCGAAGCCGTGGGCGAATGGGACAAGGTCACCAAGATGAAGGGTGCCACGCCCGAAGACAGTGTGCAATTGGCCGATGCGCTGATCCGCTCGGGCAACTGGGCGCGGGCCGAGACGGTCCTCAACAGCATCCCCCCCACCCATGAGACATTCGCCCGCTACCGGCTCGAAGCCATGGTTGCCGACAGCAAAGAACAGTGGAGCCGCGCCGACAGTTTCTATGAAATCGCCGTCGGGCTGACCACGACCCCTGCCGCCGTGATGAACAACTGGGGCTACTCCAAACTGACCCGCGGCGATTACCCCGAAGCCGAGAGGCTTTTTGGCGAGGCGATCCGTCAAGACAACACGCTTTTCACCGCCAAGAACAACCTCATCATGGCCCGCGCCGCACAGCGCGATTACACCCTGCCCGTCATGCCGATGGAGCAGTCCGAACGCGCCCAGCTTTTGCACACGATGGCCCTGTCGGCGATCAAACGCGGCGACGTGGAAACCGGCAAGGGCCTGCTGCGCGAAGCGATCGACACCCATCCCCAGCACTTCGAAGCCGCCGTCCGCTCCCTGCGCGCGTTGGAAAACGGCTGAGCCATGGCGATCTCTGCCACGGCGGCCCTGTGGTTTCTGCCCTTCGTCCTGCCGATCTGCCTCTATGTCGCTTTCACCGACATGAAGCAGATGCGTATTACCAATCAGGCGGTCTTGGTACTCATCGCGATCTTCGTGGTGTTGGGTCTGTTTCTGCTGCCGTTTGAAACTTACCTCTGGCGCTTGCTGAGCCTCGTCATCGTCTTGGTCATTGGCATCGTGCTGAACGCCGCTGGCGTCATGGGCGCCGGAGACGCCAAATTCGCCGCCGCTGCCGCGCCCTTTATCGCCATCGGTGATCTGCGCCTGCTGATGATGCTTTTCATGGCCACCCTTCTGGCCGCCGCTGCCACGCACCGCGGGGTGAAATACACCCCCCTGCGCCGCCTCGCGCCCGATTGGCAAAGCTGGCAGGAAACCAAGAAATTCCCCATGGGCCTCGCCCTTGGCACCACGCTGGGGCTCTATCTCATTCTGGGGGCGCGCTACGGGGTCTGAACGCGCCCTGCCCGCCGCAACTTTCTTTTATTGCGGAATAAGCGTCCACATTCACGCCATATTCAAGATTTATCCTGCAGTCTGACCGACAAGCCGCACCGCCGCATGCTTTGCCAAGGAAGCCATTGATGAACGCCCCGACCAGCACAGTGCTTGCCCCGCCGCCCCCCAAGCGGTTGGAGGATATGAAACTGCCCATCGTGATGATGCGCGACATCCTCCTAAAAACGATCTTTCGCAAGAACGTTGAAATGGTCAGCGATCTGGCCCAAGCGCTCTGCCTGCCGACCCAAGTCACGCAAGAAATGGTCGACCAAGCCCGCGGCCAGCGCCTGCTAGAGGCGACAGGCACGCTCAGCGCCACCAGCGGCAATGAAATGGGCTATCAACTGACCGACGCTGGCAAAGCGCGCGCCTTGGATGCGCTGGCGCAATCGGAATATTTCGGTGCCATGCCCGTCCCGCTTGAGGTTTATCGCGAGCAGGTCAAACGCCAATCCGTGCGGAACCTGCAAATCACCCGCGATCAACTCACCGGGGCGATGGGCCATCTGGTGCTGCCCGACAGCCTGCTGGACCACCTTGGGCCTGCCGTCTCTGCCGGGCGGTCGATCCTGATGTACGGCCCGCCGGGAAACGGGAAGTCGAGCATTTCCAACGGGATCCGCGACGCGCTTGGTGATAAGGTCTATGTCCCCCGCGCCATTGAATACGCGGGCCAGGTCATCACCGTCTATGATCCGATCGTGCATTCTTCCGCCGAGGCGGAGGTCCAAGACCCTACCTCCCTGCGCCGTATCACCCGCTATGACGCTCGCTATGTCTGCTGCGAACGCCCGACGGTCATCACCGGCGGTGAGCTGACGCTCGACATGCTCGATCTGGTGTACAACCCCACGGCGCGGACCTATCAGGCCCCGCTGCAACTCAAGGCCACCGGCGGCATCTTTATCGTCGATGACCTTGGCCGTCAGCAAGAGCCACCGCAAAGCATCATCAACCGCTGGATCGTGCCGCTTGAGGAAAGCAAAGACATCCTCGCCCTGCAATCGGGTGAGAAATTCGAGGTGCCCTTCGACACGCTGGTGATTTTCTCCACCAACTTCCACCCGAATGAGATTTTCGACCAAGCGGCCCTGCGGCGTATTTTCTTCAAGATCAAAATCGACGGGCCGGACCAAGAGAACTTCCTCAAGATCTTTGCCATGGTCGCCCGCAAACGCGGCATGCCACTGGATGAGGCGACGCTGATCCATCTGCTCAAGGTGAAATACCCGACCATCGACAACGTCTATGCGAACTATCAGCCGAACTTCCTGATCGACCAGATGATCGCCATCTGCGATTTCGAAGGCATCCCCTATCAAATGAATCCCGATCTGGTGGACCGCGCTTGGGCCAATATGTTCGTCCGCGATGAGGTGATCGTAAAATAGCCCTGGCCGCTGGCCCCAGGGCCTGCCGATACTACATTGGGGGTCATGCGCGCCCTACCCCCCAAATTCGCCGATTGGTTCGCCCAGAACGGCTGGTCCCTGCACCCGCACCAGCAAGAAATGCTGGACCGTGCCGAGGCCCCCGCCCTGCTGCTCATCGCCCCCACAGGCGGCGGTAAAACGCTGGCCGGTTTTCTGCCCACTCTCGTTGATCTGGCCGAGCAAGAGCACGAGGGGATGCACACGCTCTACATCTCCCCCCTTAAAGCGTTGGCTGCGGACATCAAACGCAACCTGACCCGCCCGGTGGACGAAATGCGTCTGCCCATCCGCATCGAGGATCGCACCGGCGACACCCCGCAATCGCGCCGCCGCCGCCAACGCGCCGACCCGCCACATATCCTGCTGACCACGCCGGAAAGCCTTGCTCTGCTGACTTCCTACGAGGACGCGGCCCGCACCTTTCGCGGGCTCAAACGCGTGGTGATCGATGAAATCCACGCCCTCGCCGAAAGCAAACGCGGCGACCAGTTGATGCTGGCGCTGACCCGTCTGCAAGCCCTCTGCCCCGGCCTCAAACGGGTGGGCCTCTCGGCCACGGTCGAAGACCCTTCGGCCATCGCCCACCTCATGGCCCGCCACCCCGACCCTTGCGAAGTGCTGCTGGCCGATCCGGGCCCCGCCCCCGACATCCAGATGCTACACACCGAAGAAGCCCCGCCTTGGGCCGGGGGCGGTGCTGCCTATTCGATCCCAGCGGTGCTTGAGCAAGTGCGCCAACACAAGACCACGCTGATTTTTCACAACACCCGCGCACAGGCCGAGATTTTCTTTCACAACCTCTGGCTCGCCAACGAAGACGCCCTGCCCATCGCCATCCACCACGGCAGCTTGGATCGCGCCCAACGCGAAAAGGTCGAAGCCGCCATGGTGCGCGGCGATCTGCGCGCCATCGTCTGCACCGGCACGCTTGATCTTGGCATCGACTGGGGCGACGTTGACCTCATCATCCAGATCGGCGCCCCCAAAAACGTAAAGCGGCTGGTCCAACGCATCGGCCGCGCCAACCACCGCTACAACGCGCCCTCCAAGGCACTTTTGGTGCCTGCCAACCGCTTTGAAGTGGTCGAATGCGTGGCCGCGCTAGAGGCCGTCCTCGAAGGCGCGCTCGACGGCGATCCGCGCGGCCCCGGCCCGCGCGATGTGCTGTGCCAACATATCCTCATTACCGCCTGCGCAGGCCCCTTCGACGCTGATGACCTCTTCGCGCAGGTCCGCTCCGCCGGGGCCTACGCCGCCCTGTCCCGCGCCGACTTCGACGCCTGCCTCGACTTCTGCGCCACCGGCGGCTACGCCCTGCGTGCCTACGACCGCTGGCAACGCCTGCTGCAACGCCCCGACGGCCAGTGGCAACTGCGTGACCCGCGCGCCGCCCAACGCATCCGCATGAACATCGGCACGATCCAAGATACCGATAAGCTGAAAGTCCGCATGAAACGCAACCGCGGCGGCAAACCGCTGGGCGAGATCGAAGAAGGCTTTGCCGCAACGCTTACCAAAGGCGACACCTTTTTGATCGGCGGCCAAATCGTACGCTACGAAGGGCTGCGCGAAACCGTTGTCGAAGTCAGCCGCAACGCCGCAAAAAAGCCCAAGGTGGCCACCTTCGGCGGCACGAAATTCGCCACCTCCACCCAGCTTTCGGCCCGCGTACAACAGATGTTCACGCAAGACAGTTGGCCCGAATTGCCGCGCCACACCGCCGAATGGCTGACCTTGCAACGCGAGGTCAGCCAATTGCCACAACCCGGCACACTGCTGGTCGAAAGCTTCCCCCATGACTTTGCCGAACAAACGGTCTTCTACGGTTTTGCCGGTCGCAACGGCCAGCAAACGCTGGGTCTTCTGTTGACCAAACGCATGGAAGACCTCGGCCTGCGCCCCTTGGGCTTTGTAGCCACAGACTATGCCACGCTCATCTGGGGCCTCTCCCCCGTCGACGACCCCGCGCAGCTGCTCGACCCCAGCGTGCTGCACGAGGGTCTCGACAGTTGGCTTGCGGGCAATGCCGTGATGAAACGGACCTTCCGGGCCGCGGCGACCATCGCGGGGCTGATCGAACGCAACAGCCCCCAAGCACGCAAATCCGGACGACAGACGACCTTCTCCAGCGACATCCTCTACGACACATTACAACGCTATGAACCGGACCATCTGATGCTCGACATCACCCGCGAGGAAGCCTTGAGCGGTCTGGTGGATTTTGGCAGGATCGAAGAGATGCTGGGCCGCATCGCCGGGCGCATCACCCACCGCAAACTGACCCGCGTAAGCCCGCTCGCCGCACCGCTGTTTCTGGAAATGGGCCGTGTGCCTGTCGAAGGCGCCGGACAGGAACGCATGCTGGCGGAAGAGGCCGAAAGACTGATGGAAGCCTCCGGCCTCGCGCAGCTCACTCCGCCGCCCTCGGATCAGCCGCCTTGGCGAGATCGCCGTTGAACACCGAGGTTTCGTGGGCGGAAAGGTTCTGCAAGGTATTTGAAAAAGGATGAAGATATTAAGAGTTCTTTAACCCACGCCGCGCATCTTGATCCCGCGGTACAGGCTGCGGAGCCGATGACCGCAAAGGATGAAGGCGCGTCTCCGGTCAGGCTAACGCCCGGCTGCGGGGCGCGTTTTCTACCTTTCATCCTTTCTTAAATACCGCTGCACTGCCGTTTCCGGTCTTCCGACAATCGCGTTTAGCCCCTTGCCAAATCGGCAGCGATCTCAGATGAACAAAGGATGAACGGACTCGATTTTTCATTCTCCGGCGCGGCGCTTACCGCGCTTGGCTCTGGCGCGCTTTGGTGGCGCGACCGGGATTTGCTTTGCGTAAGTGACCTGCATCTGGGCAAGTCTGAGCGGATCGCGCGGCGCGGCGGGTCGGCACTGCCGCCTTATGAGACCCGCGATACGTTGAACCGACTGGCGGCGGATCTGTCCTTTACGCATGCGCGGCATGTGATCTGCCTTGGCGATAGTTTCGACGACCTTGGCGCGGCGCAGGCGCTGCCGGAGGAAGAGCGGTTGTGGATACTGGGCCTGCAAGCCGGGCGGCGGTGGGATTGGATTGAGGGCAATCATGATCCCGGCCCCGTAGGCTTGGGCGGTACGCATTTGGGAGAGATTGCGCTCGGCCCGCTGACCTTTCGGCATATCGCCGCGAGCGAGGGCCGGGGCGAGGTGTCGGGGCATTATCATCCTAAGGCATCGATCCGTGCGCGGGGGCGCAGCATCTCGCGTCCGGCCTTTCTGTTTGACAGCAAGCGGCTGATCCTGCCTGCATATGGCACCTACACCGGCGGGCTGCGCAGCCAGTCGCGGGTGCTTTGTGATTTGATGGGGCCGGAGGCCCGCGCGGTGCTGACGGGGCCGCAACCAGTGGCGATTCCCATGCCTGGAAAGATGCGATGATGGATGATCAGATTGAACGCCGCGTGCGGGAGAGCTTTGCCAAGCAGACCATGATGCAAACCTTGGGGGCCGAGATCTTCGACGTGCAGCACGGTTTGGTCAGGGTCAGGGCACCGGTCCTGCCCGGCGCGATGCAGCAGCAGGGTTTTGGCCATGCGGGGCTGACATTTTCCATCGGCGATTCCGCGGCTGGTTATGCAGCGTTGAGCGTCCTGCCCCCGGAGGTTGATGTCGTCACGTCAGAGATCAAGATCAACCTGCTGGCCCCCGCCCGTGGGGACCGGTTGATTGCCACGGGCCGGGTGGTGAAACCGGGCCGGCGGCTTTGTGTCGTAACCGCAGAGGTACATGCGGAAACGGATGGCGCGGCCAAGCTCATCGCCATCCTACAGGGCACCATCGTGCCTGTGCCTGCCTCTTAGGCGGTCAGCCCTTCGGGTTCTTCCAACCCGTTGGCGCGGCAGCAGGCGGTGACCGTATTGGCCAACAGGCAGGCGATGGTCATCGGCCCGACGCCACCCGGCACGGGCGTGATGGCCCCGGCGCGTTGGCTGGCACTGTCGAAATCCACGTCGCCGACCAGTTTGGTCTTTTCGCCAGTCTCAATCCGGTTGATGCCCACGTCGATCACCGTGGCGCCCTCTTTGATCCAATCGCCAGGCACCATCTCGGGGCGGCCCACGGCGGCGACGACGATATCGGCGCGGCGCACCACTTCTGGCAAGTCGCGGGTGCGGCTGTGCGCGATGGTCACGGTGCAGCTATCCCCCAAAAGCAGTTGCGCCATCGGTTTGCCGACGATGTTAGAGCGGCCGATAACCACCGCGTTCATCCCCGACAGATCGCCATGGTGGTCCCGGAGCATCATCAGGCAGCCAAGCGGGGTGCAGGGCACCATGCTTTTCTGCCCCGTGCCCAGCAGCCCGACGTTGGAGATGTGGAAACCGTCCACGTCCTTGGCGGGCGAGACGGCATTGACCACGCGGGCTTCATCAAGATGATCCGGAAGCGGAAGTTGTACGAGAATGCCGTGGATCTCGGGGTCGTTGTTCAGCCCATCGATCAACTTGAGCAGGTCATCCTGATCCACAGTCGCGGGCAGCTTGTGTTCGACCGATTTCATGCCGACCTCGCGGGTCATTTTGCCCTTGGAGCGGACGTAAACCTGGCTTGCCGGGTCTTCCCCTACCAGCACCACGGCAAGGCCCGGCGTGATGCCGTGATCCGTCGTCAGCCGGGCGACATGGCCCGCCACCTTGTCCCGCACCGTTGCTGCAAAGGCTTTGCCGTCGATGATTGTCGCTGCCATATCCGTCTCACTTTCGCTCGCTGCACGTTGAACACGCCCTACATCACCGCGACGGCGGGGCATTGCAACCCGCCTTAGAACAATCCCTCCACATCGCCATCGGCGTTGAGCTTGATTGCCTCCGCAGAAGGCACCCGAGGCAGGCCCGGCATGGTCATGATCTCTCCGCAGATCACGACGACGAACCCCGCCCCCGCCGAGAGCCGCACCTCGCGGATTGGCACGCTGAAGCCTGTGGGCGCGCCGCGCAGGTCGGGATCGGTCGAGAAGCTGTACTGGGTCTTGGCCATGCAGACCGGCAGATCGCCATAGCCCTGTGCCTCCCAGTCTTTCAACTGGTTGCGCACCTTCTGATCGGCCAGCACCTCGTCGGCGCGGTAGATGCGTTTGGCGATGGTCTCGATCTTTTCGAAAAGCGGCATCTCGTCGGCATAGAGCGGGGCAAAGTTCGCGTGATCCCCGTCGGCAATCTCGGCCACGCGGGTGGCAAGATCAGCAGAGCCTTCTGACCCCAATTCCCAATGGCGCGACAGGATCGCCTCGGCCCCTTGGGCCGCGACATAGTCTTTGACCGTGGCCACTTCGGCGTCGGTGTCGGTGACGAAATGGTTGATCGCCACGACCACGGGCACGCCAAAGGATTTTACGTTCTCGATATGGCGTCCAAGGTTGGCGCAGCCTTTTTGCACCGCCTCTACATTTTCCGCCCCGAGGTCCGCTTTCGCCACGCCGCCGTTCATCTTCATCGCGCGCACCGTGGCCACCACCACGACAACCGATGGCGCGAGCCCCGCCTTGCGGCATTTGATGTTCATGAATTTTTCGGCCCCAAGATCGGCCCCAAAGCCCGCCTCTGTCACCACATAATCCGCCAGTTTAAGCGCTGTGGTCGTTGCGATAACCGAGTTGCAGCCGTGGGCGATATTGGCAAATGGGCCACCATGCACGAAGGCCGGGTTATTCTCCAGCGTTTGGACGAGGTTGGGCTGCATTGCGTCTTTCAAGAGCACAGTCATGGCTCCATCCGCCTTGATGTCGCGGGCATAGACCGGGCTGCGGTCGCGGCGGTAGGCCACGATCATCGCGCCAAGGCGCTCTTGCAGATCGCTGAGGTTCTTGGACAGGCAGAGGATCGCCATAACCTCGGAGGCGACGGTGATGTCGAACCCCGTCTCGCGCGGGAAACCGTTGGGCACGCCGCCCAAGGATGCGGTGATCTGGCGCAGGGCGCGGTCATTCATGTCGACCACGCGCCGCCAAACGACGCGGCGGGTGTCGATCTCAAGCTCGTTGCCCCAGTAGATGTGGTTGTCGATCATCGCCGCCAGCAGGTTATGAGCGCTGGTGATGGCATGAAAGTCGCCGGTGAAATGCAGGTTCATCTCTTCCATCGGCACGATCTGGGCATAGCCGCCACCTGCCGCCCCGCCCTTCATCCCAAAGTTCGGCCCGAGGGAGGCTTCGCGGATGCAGACCGCCGCCTTTTTCCCGATCCGGTTCAATCCATCGCCGAGCCCCACCGTGGTGGTGGTCTTCCCCTCCCCCGCAGGCGTGGGGTTGATCGCGGTGACGAGGATCAGCTTGCCGTTCGCCCGGTCTTGGACGGAATCGATGAACGTCTGGCTTACCTTTGCCTTGTCATGGCCATAGGGCAGCAGGTCGTCGCTGGAGATGCCCAGCTTTTCGCCGATCTCTTGGATAGGGCGTTTCGCCGCTTCGCGGGCGATTTGAATGTCGGTTTTGAAAGCCATGAGAATCCCCTGTTGCCGTTGGTGGCGATTTTTATCCCCTAGCCATAGCGCGACAAGACCCCGACGGGGGGCCGTGTTTCCGACACTCAAGCATCGCGAAACGGCGCGCGGTCAGCCGAGGTGGGGCCAGACGGGCTGGTTCGGCACGAAAAGCGTCAACCTGTCGCCCACGGCCAGCGGCCCTTCCCGCTCGACCCAAGCAGTCACGCCGCGTTTGCCCTGTGCTGCGAGTTTGAAGCCCTTGCCATGGCCGGGGGTCTCGGCCTCGATCTCACGCGCGGGCAGATTGCAGGGGCCATTTTCGATATCCACTACCAAGGTGGCGCCATGGGCGTTCTGCAGCCGCGATCCGGGCGGGACGAGGGTAAAGTCCGGGATGCCTTTGAGGATAATCGACGCGCCCAGCAGGGTCGGGTCAAGCTCAGGCAAGTTCATGGCGGCGGTAATCTGCGCCATCTCTTCGGCCGAGAGGACAGACAGTTGGCGGGTATTGCGAATTTCCGTGCCCTTAGCATGCAGGTTGCGCACGCGGACGCAGGCCGGACGGGTCAGCCCGGCGTGGAAATCCCCCTCAAAGCCTGCATAGGTCGCACGCGCCTGATCCATCGCGACCGAGCGGATGTTTTCGCGATCCGGAGGGACCATGCCCAGCCAAGTGATTTCGGCGACATGGTCTGTCTTGCGTAGCTCGGGCATCATGCGGTCCTTCGGGGTGGTTTGGGTGGCTGCTGAACCCTAGGCTCACTGTCGGATCAAATGCACCTTAAATCCGCCACCGCTCAATGAGGCGTTGGTGAGGGTGCCCGCGGTATAGACAAGCGCCATCCCGAAGGATTTCAGATAAAAGGGAGAGACATAGCCCGGCCCCATGACAACGCGGTAAGACATATCGCAATGCACGGCAGGGCCTTCCTCACGGACCTCTTGGGTCGCGACTTGGACCACGCGGCGGCCATCGTAGAGCGCCAGCGGAGAGGGGCAGCTATTGCCAGTGGCAAGGGCGGCGAATAGCTCAGGCGGGAAAAGGACGCCGGGCGGCACCGCTTTGGCATCCGACATTTCTGTCATCTCCGAAGACGGCGTGATTTCAACCGAGGTGACCCGCCCCGCCGTCCGGTCAATCGCGATATCGCGCCTCTCGCTCCCCCGGTTCGCCCCCAGATAGCTGGCCGTGTTCCCGTTAGACTGGGTAACCGCGTTGAAGCTGCCGTTCTTGATGCCGAAAGGGGCGTTGTTGAGAGACAGCAAAAACGCGGCGTTCCGGCTTTGGCCGTTGAACTGCAACGTGCCCAACTGACGCCCGCCCAATGCCACGGCGTAGGTCTGCGGATCGGCCCAAGCCGGGCCGCCGGTAAGCGCAAAGAGAACGGCAAGGGCAGAGAGGAAGCGTCGCATAAGACCCCGGCTGATTAGGAATTCCACCCCTGTCTAACGCGGAGGCGGCTGTGAAGCGATAGGGGAATTTTTCGCCTATCGCCCAAGGGTCAGCCCAAAACGAAAAAACCCCGCCGAAGCGGGGTTTTTCATAGGGTTGCAGGCCGGATCACACCGAAGGTTCAGGCTCCATTCCGCCATCCTTCGGCGGGGTTTTCTTGCCCTTCGCCTTGGGGATCGCGGTGACGCTGGGTGCGCTGCCCGCGTCGGAGTTGTCGTCGTCGGAGTCTTCGGCAGGCGGCAGACCGTCCATGACACGTTTGATCTCATCGCCGGTGAGGGTCTCATATTCCAGCAGACCTTGGGCCAGACGCTCGAACTCCACCTCTTTCTCTGAGATAATCTTCATCGCGTGGTCGTAGCCGTCTTGGATGAACTGCTGCACCTCTTTTTCGACCAACTCCTTGGTGTTGGCCGAGACGGAGAACCCAGCGGTATTGCCCTGATAGCCCTGCGCGGCTTCGGAATAGTCGATGTTGCCGACCTTATCGGACATGCCCCATTGCAGCACCATCGCGCGCGCCAGCGCAGAGGCTTGCTGAATGTCGCCCGCCGGGCCGTTGGACACGGAATCGGGGCCGTATTTATGGATTTCCGCCGCCTTGCCCGCCATGGCCATGGCCAAACGCTGGTGGCATTCGTCCTTGAACATGTTCAGCCGGTCAATCTCAGGCAGGCTCATCACCATGCCAAGCGCGCCGCCGCGCGGGATGATCGTGGCTTTATAGACCGGGTCGCATTTGGGCAGCGTCATGCCGACCAGCGCGTGACCGGCCTCGTGATAAGCGGTCATTTCCTTCTGCTCGGCGGTCATCACCATCGAGCGGCGCTCTGGCCCCATCATCACCTTGTCCTTGGCCTGCTCAAAATCGACCATGGTGACAAAACGGCGACCGACACGGGCAGCCATAAGTGCTGCCTCGTTCACGAGGTTCGCCAAGTCCGCGCCCGAAAAGCCCGGCGTGCCGCGTGCGATGATGCGCAGATCAACGTCCGGCCCCAGCGGGGTCTTGCGCGCGTGGACCGAGAGGATCTTTTCGCGGCCTTTGATGTCGGGGTTCGGCACGGTCACCTGACGGTCAAAACGGCCCGGACGCAGCAGCGCGGGGTCAAGCACGTCACGGCGGTTGGTCGCGGCGAGGATGATGACACCTTCGTTGCTCTCAAAACCGTCCATCTCGACCAGAAGCTGGTTCAAGGTCTGCTCACGCTCGTCATTACCGCCGCCATAGCCAGCACCCCGGTGACGACCGACGGCATCGATCTCGTCGATGAAAACGATGCAGGGCGCGTTTTTCTTGGCCTGTTCGAACATGTCGCGCACACGGGATGCACCGACACCGACGAACATCTCGACAAAGTCGGAGCCGGAGATGGTAAAGAAAGGCACGCCCGCCTCGCCCGCGATGGCGCGGGCCAGCAGCGTTTTACCGGTACCCGGAGGGCCCACCAGCAGCGCGCCTTTGGGGATCTTGCCGCCAAGGCGCGAGAATTTCTGCGGGTTGCGCAGGAATTCGACGATTTCCTCAAGCTCTTCCTTGGCCTCATCGATGCCCGCCACGTCGTCAAAGGTCACGCGGCCCTGCTTTTCGGTCAGCATCTTGGCCTTGGATTTGCCAAAGCCCATCGCCCCGCCTTTGCCGCCGCCCTGCATGCGGTTCATGAAGTAGATCCACACACCGATCAGCAGCGCGATGGGCAGAAGCGACATCAGGAAAGTCTGGAAACCAGACTGTTGCTGCGGACGCGCTTTGACCGGAATATCGTTGGAGATCAAAAGCTGGGTCAACTCGGCATCGCCGGGTTTGATCGTCAGGTAGTCGGCGCCATCCGCCTTGCGGAACCGAACCTGCTCGCCATCCAATGTCACATTACGGACATCACCATCCTGTACGGAGGTGACGAATTCGGAATAGCTGACCTCATTGTTTTGCAGCGACCCGCTGGACCCGCTGAACAGGTTGAACAGCGCCAGTACCAGCAACATCAGGACAACCCAGAAGGCGAGGTTACGAACATTTCCCAAGGGAATTCTCCTAAATTCACATGGCCGCGGGCAAGTCCCGCGACCCAAGGGGCGCCCGTCCGGGCAACCACCACACTAAGATAGACATGATGCGCTCATGTTCAATGCGATAATGGCGCGGTTTAATTGCATTCCGCGCCGCTTTCGCGCTGGACATGCCATTTCTCGTCCAGCCCGGCAAGGGGCGCTGCAAGCAGGCGCGCGCCCTGCCAGATCGCCGGGGTCGACAGCAGCATAGCACGGGGCCGCCCGAGGCTGCGCCAATCGGGGCATTGGGCGAGGCCCTCTGCCCCCAAGGCCCGCAATTCAGCGCCTTTCGGCAGCCCCTCTGGGAGCGTCGCATGCCAGCGCCGGTCCCAAAGCTGATCCGCAGGCACCCGCAGGTCGCGCACCGCGTTATATTCCCGAAAGACCCAGATTTCACCGCGCCGAAGCAGCGCCTGACAGCCCCCCAGCGTGGCCGCCTGCCCCTCCGCCAACCCCGCGATCAGGGCCGCCACGGGGCCGCGGCGCGGGGGGTAGGTGCCGCCGTTGACCTGCCCAAGCGCATGAATCATCAAACGGCGGCGGATCTCTTCGGGCGCGGCAAAAAAGCCCTCGGCCTGCATCACCTGTGCGCCCGCCTCCATGCGCAGAATATCGCCTGCCGTTCTGTCGGTCTGGCTTTTCAGCGCCTCCCGGGCGGTGGCCATGTTGCGCGCCACCTCGGCCAAGGCCTCTACGTCGATGCCAAGCGGCGCGAGGGCGGCAAGACTTTGACGGGTTTGGATGCGGGCGAAACGCGGGTCATCGTTGCTGGGGTCGTCGACCCACTCGAGGTCCGCGCGCCTCAGATGCCCTCGCAATGCCTCACGTCGGGCAAAAAGCAGCGGGCGCAGCCATGTGATGCCGTGCCGCTTGCTGCGCGGCGCCATGGCCGACAGGCCGTCCACCCCCGACCGGCGGGCCAATCGCATCAGCACCGTTTCGGCCTGATCGTCCGCCGTATGCCCAAGGGCCACGCAGGGCAGCCCGCGCCGCTCCGCCCAATCGGCCATCAGCCGATACCGCGCCTCACGCGCCGCGTTTTGCAGGTTGCCTTGCCCGTCCCACCCCCGCCAGCGCAGTGTTTCATGAGACAAGCCCAGAGCGCTGGCATGGCGCGCAACGAAGGCGGCCTCTCCGGCGGCTTCGGGGCGCAGACCATGGTCGACAGTCACGGTTTCAAAATGTGTGCCCGCCGCCGCCGAAAGCCCATGCAACAGCGACAGCAGAGCCATGGAATCGCCCCCGCCCGAGACTGCAACGCCAAGGCGGGGGGGCAGCGCACCGCCCAGCCCCGCCAAGAGCCCTTTGGCCAGCGCTGCATCAGCCGTCGCGGCAGGCGCAGTCATCAGCGGTTAGGAACAACCCAGCGTCTGGCGCTGCGCTTCGGCTTGGCTCACCTGCGGGGCGCCCGGGAAACGCACGGCAACCTCCGCAAGGGTCACGCAGGCCTCTTGTGTTTGCTCCAACACGCCAAGCGCGCGGCCCAATTCAAACAGCGACTGCGGTGCCACCGGCCCTTCGGGATCGGTGCTGAAGGCCGCGAGATAGGCACGGGCCGCTTCGCGGTTGTCGCCCAAACCGGTCAGCGCTTCGCCGCGGCGCATCTCGGCTTCGGCGGCTAGCGGACCACCGGGATAGGTCTGACTGAAGGTCGCAAAGAGATCGGCGGCGCTGCGAAAGTCACCGTTTGCGAGCGCCCCCTGCGCCCGCTCGAAATCGGTCTTCTCGCTGACCGCCAGCTCTGCTTCGTTGATGGGGGTGATGATGCCGTTTGAGGGCGCCGCGCCACCGCTGCCGGGGGTCATCTCGACCACCTCGCGGTCGGCCTCGGGGGCGGGTGCCACGACGGTGGGGGCCTCCCCTCCACCGAGAGTCGACGTCTCTCCGAGCGCGCCCAGATCGCCTCCTTCAAGCTCAACCAGACGGTATTCCAGATCCCCGATCCGGTTGGTGCCATCGGCCACGATCCGGTTGATCCGGTTCTCCATTTCTTCGGTTTTCGACGTCAGGCGCTGCAATTCGCTTTCCATGGTGCCGACACGCTCAAGCACAGAGCTGCCGCCCGTTTCAACCGAGCCACCGCCCGTGGTCGAAAGTTCGCGGCGCAGCTTTTGCACCTCGACGCTCAGCACGGTCAACTGCTGGCGGATGTCCGCCAGCGTCTGATCGTTGTCCTGCGCCATAAGCGCGGCGGGGGCGGTCATCAGCCCCATCACCGCCACGAAGATATATCGCTTCAGCACATCGGCCTCCTTGGATTGGTCATTGCTTGGGCTGTCGCCGCGATCAGCTGGTCAGTGCGCCACCGGCCAGAACGGTCACGGCGCGGCGGTTTTTGGCATAGCAGGCCTCTTCCGAGCAGATCTCGATCGGGCGCTCTTTGCCGTAGCTGATGGTCTTGAGGCGCGATGCCGCAACACCGCGGGAAATCATATACTCGCGCACCGCATTGGCACGACGACCGCCAAGCGCGATGTTGTATTCACGGGTGCCCTGCTCATCCGCGTGACCTTCGATCACGGCTTGATAATCCGTATTGGTCTGCAGCCAAGCCACCTGCCCGTCGAGCGTGGCACGGCCTTGGTCGGTCAGCGTGGATTGGTCCACGAGGAACAGCACCCGGTCGCCGACAGCCTGCTGGAAATAGGCGGTGGAGGTGGGGTCGTTCGCGCTGCCCGGCACCACGCCGGCGTTGACCCCTGCGCCTGCATTGGCCCCGGCCCCGCCCATGCCATCGGCACCAAAACGGTCGGGGTTTGTACAGGCCGACACGGCCAATGCGGAAATCAAAAGCGTGCTGGTCAAAATGCGTTTCATGGGGGTCTGCCTTCTCTGTGGTGGCGTTGTTGTTGCTGGTGTTAACACAGGCGCGGGATCATTGGAATTGCCCGCGCCCGTATGGGAGGTCTGGAAAACGTTACTGCTGCAGCGGTGACCAAGAGGGGTCAGAGCCGCCTTCGGGCGTGCGCACCGGCTTGAGGTTGCGCCCCGAAATATCGACCGAATAGAGCGAGGACGACCCGCCTGCCCCTTGGGTTTCGCGGGCGAACATGATCACCCGGCCATTGGGCGCCCAAGTCGGACCTTCATCAAGGAAAGAGGCCGTCAGCAGGCGCTCTTCGGAGCCATCAAGCCGCATCACGCCAATGTGGAAACGGCCCTTGTTCTGCTTGGTGAAAGCCACCAAATCCCCGCGCGGCGACCAAACGGGCGTGCCATAACGCCCTTCGCCAAAGGAAATCCGCGTCGCCTCTCCGCCTGTGGCGGGCATGACGTAAAGCTGCGGACTGCCGGAACGGTCGCTCTCAAAGACGATTTTGCTGCCATCGGGAGAGAAGCTGGGTGCCGTCTCGATCGCGGGGGTATTGGTCAGGCGCACCGATTGGCCGCTGTTGATATCCATCGAGAAGATGTCGGTATTGCCGCCTTGGCTCAGCGAATAGACAACCGTCTGACCGCTGGGCGAGAAGCGCGGCGCAAAGGCCATGGAGCCTTCGGCGCTTTGCAGCGCGCGGCGTTGGACGGTGCCGATATCCAGCACATAGATGCGCGGGAAACCGCTCTCATAGCTGGTGTAAAGCACCCGGTCGCCGCTGGGAGAGAATCGCGGGGCAAGCACGATGGAGCCGGAATCGGTCAGGTACTTCAGGTTGGCCCCGTCGTAGTCCATTACCGCCAAACGCTTCTGGCGGTCGTCCTTCGGCCCGGTTTCGGAAACAAAGACAACACGGCTGTCGAAATAGCCGCCCTCGCCGGTGATCCGGCTGTAAACCGCATCGGCCACCTTATGCGCCATGCGGCGCCAGCCATCGACGGTGCCGCTGAATTGCAGACCGCCCTGCCCGCTGCTGTCGAGCAATTCCTCGCCCGAGAAGACATCGTAGACGCGGAACTTCACATTCACGCTGTTGCCGGTGACATTGACCGCCCCGGTGATCAGCGCCTGCGCGTTGATCGCTTTCCAGTCGGCGTATTCCACCGGCGCGTTAAAGTCGCTGACGGTCGAGATATAGGCGCTGGCCGGGATCTCACGGAAAAGGCCTGTGCCGGTCAGGTCTTCTGAGACGACGCGCGCCAGATCGACGGCCAGTTGCCCGGCCTCACCGCTTTCAGGCTGAAAGCTGGGCACGGCAAAGGGCAAAGGCTCAATCGTCGGGTCGTCGATCACGATGCGCAGCGGTTGGGCCTGCGACGCATTGGGGGCCAGGGTGAACGTGGCCGCCGTGGCGCAGAGCGCCAGTAGTCCCAGAAGTCTAGTCAGCATGTTATCGGCTCCTCGTTGGGTCGAATGTCATCTCGATGTCTTGCCATTGGCTGTATTTTTCCTGCGGCAGTTTGTAACCGCTGCTGCCGCAACGAATGACCGCGCGTTTCGCGGCTTCAAAGGCCTGACGTGCGGCGGTGTCGCTGCCACCGCTGGAACTCAGCAGGCGGATCGAACTGGCCACGGGCGTGCCGTCGGTGTTCATCTGCATGCCGACCACGACCGTGGTACGCGCCGCTTCGGTCGACAGCGCGCCGATGTTCCAGCAGGCCGAGACCGCAACGCGCAGAGACTCGCGCTCGCCCGATGACAGCGGCGGGCCGCTTGGCACGGGCGCGGTTGTTTCTGGCTGGCCCAAGACTTCGCTCAGCGCATCCGCGATGGCATCCTCGGTCGAGCTGGAGGTCGTGGGTTCCTCAACGGGCTCCGGGGTTGGCTCAGGTTCGGGCGTCGGGGCGGGCGCTGGCGTCTCGGCGGGTTCTTCCGGTGCCTCGGCCACCTCGACAGGGGGCGGCGGTGTCGGGCGTCGGCCGGGCGGACGCGCAGAAGCCGCCGGCGCTTTGTCGGCTTCGGTGACGATCTCGGTTGTGCTGTCCTCAGGCGTGCGGGCCTCTTGCGGCTCTTCCACGACGGTTTCCGCCTCGGCTTCGGCATCTGGTGCTACGGCGGGCTGCTCGTCCAGATCGGGGCGCAGTTCCGGGTCGGGTTGCTCTACCGGTTCGGGCGCCACGCGGGGCGCTTCGCGCGGGCGGGCTTCGGGCGCGATTTCGGGCACTAGCACAGCGGTATCGCCCACCGGCTCGTTCATTTCGGGCGGCGTGTCATCCACTTGGGTCTGCGGTGGCAGTTCCAGCTCCGTCACCTCGGGGGGGAGGTCTTCGGGCGGGGTTTCGGTCTGCACCGGTTCTGGCTGTTCGATCTGCGTGTCCGGCTCCGCCGTCACCTCGGGGGTCTGTTCGCTTACCTCAGGCGGGGCAGGCTGGGCCACTTCGGTGGCCGAGGCGGGCGGCTGCTGGGCCGCGACCAGCGCGTCATATTCGGCGGCCGAGATCACCGAGACCTCGGTCATCTCAACGGGCTCAGGCTCGGAGGTGAAGATGCTTCCAAACAACAGCCAGCCGATAAGACCCAGATGCCCGGCACCTGATATGTAATGCCCGGTATGCACCGCTCAGCCACCCGACGTGTCGCTGCCGTCCAACGCCGGGCCACCGATGTCGGTCACCAGACCGATGTTGGAAAAGCCGCCTGCGTTGAGCGCGCCCATGACTTCCATGACCTGCGCATAAGACACTTTGCCATCCGCGCGCAAAAACACCCGGTCGCTGGCCCGTTCAGAGGCAATCGCCCGCAGCTTGGTAATCAGTTGGTCGCGGGGCGTGTCGGTAGTTTGGATTTGCACGGCCCCCTCGGCGGTGAGCGTAACGGTCAGCGGCTCTTCCTGCTCGGATGGCAGGGCCGTGGCGGCGGTCTTGGGCAATTCCACCGGCACGCCCACGGTCAGCAGCGGGGCCGCGACCATGAAGATGATCAAGAGCACCAGCATCACATCGACGAAAGGCGTGACGTTGATCTCGGCCATCGGTTGCGCGCGCCCGCGACGCCGCCCCTTGCCGCCTTGCTTTTTCATGACACCTGCGCCCATGGCTTAGCTGTCCAACTGGCGGCTGAGGATGGTGGCGAATTCGTCCGAGAAAGCCTCGTAATTGCCAAGGATGCGGTCACTGTCGGCGCTCAGCTTATTATAAAACACAACCGCCGGGATCGCGGCGAGGAGGCCGATGCCGGTCGCTAAAAGCGCCTCGGCAATACCCGGCGCCACGACTGCGAGGTTGGTGTTCTGCTGGGCCGCGATCTCGATAAAGGAATTCATGATGCCGAATACCGTCCCGAAAAGGCCCACGAAAGGCGCGGTGGAGCCCACGGTCGCCAGCACCGGCAGCCCCTTTTGCAGACGCTCCGCCTCTTTGGCGATGGCCACGTCCATAGAGCGGTCGATCCGGGCAGTGGCACCGGGGATCAGCGCGCCATCTTCACGGTGCGAACGGCGCCATTCGGACATGCCAGCGGCGAAGATCTTTTCCGAGGGTCCATCCGGGTCAGCGCCGATGGTGTCAAAGAGCCCGTCGAGCGGCTCGCCCGACCAGAACGCCTGATCGAACTGCGCGGCCTCGGCACGGGCTTTGCGGTACTGGATGGTCTTTTGAACGATGATCGACCAAGACCAGAAAGAGGCCCCGATCAGCATGATCATTACAAGTTTGACCGTGACTGTCGCCTTCGCGAACAGACCCCACAGGGAAAAATCCATCCCCTGTGCCAATGCCAGCGTCTCTGCTTCCATTTAACTATGCTCTTTTACTGCCGCCCCTTCGGGGCATTCTGCCTCTCGGGCCGTATTTTTCTGGCCTCAATTTGGAGCAAAGCTAACGGACTGCAACCGAGATTGCCAGAATTATGGTATCAGGCCGCAGGATCGCCGTCCGACAGGCGGAGTTTCGCTGGCAAACGGGTGGGTTTACCCGCTGTGGTCATGCAAACGGCGGTAACTTTGGCGCGAAAGATGACCTTGCCATCGCGCAGCACGTCTTGGTCGAACACCCACCGGACCGGCCCTTCGGCCTGATGGGTGGTCCGCACCTCCAACCGGTCGCCAAAGCGTGCAGCACCCAGATAATCCGCCTCTACTCGCGTCACGACAAAGACCAGCCCCTCATCGCGCATGGCGCGTTGATCAAGGCCAATCTGTTCAACGATATCCGAGCGCGCCCGTTCGATATAGCGCAGGTAGTTGGCGTAATAGACCACGCCCGCCATGTCGGTGTCTTCGTAGAAGATGCGGACCGGAAAGCTATGGCTCATGACGGGACCTGCACCCGCGCGGCAAGGCGCAGCGCATGGCTGGGATCGTTAGCGGCGGGTGGCATCACCGGGTCATAGGCCGCGCGGATCACGTCGGCCACTTCGGGGCGCAGCACCAGCGCCTCATCGGCCAGCGCCAGCGGCGATTGCTCGGCAAAGGCGTCTTCGGACCACAGCAGGATGACCTGCACCGCTTGGCTCAGCGCCAAGACCTGCGCCGACATATCGCGCAAGCTGTCGTCCATGCGCAGGAAGACAAAGGCCGCCTTGATCGCGCCGTTTTCTTCAAAGCGGAAGAAACGGTACTGATTGGCCCCTGCCGCCTGCAAGCGTTCGACCTGCCCTGCGAGATCCGGCACCAGCCCGTCCATCCCCGGCACGTCCAGAAGCTCCGCCCAATCGGCGAAGAAGAACATCATCAGATTGCTGCCCAGTTCGGGATCGGTCTCGACCATGTCGTGACCGGCGAGTTTGGCGACAGCCTCAAGCGCGCCTTTCACCACCGGCAGCGCCGCGTCCTCGACCCCAAAGACCACCGGCGCGATGGGGCGGCCCCAGCGGGCAAAGGCGAACTGCCCATCGCGGCGAGTGAAAAGGGTCTCGATTTGCTCTGCGGTCATTGTCATCAGTCTTACCTTCGCTCCGGGGGCGTCAGCCGAAAAGGTCGCTCTGCCCTTTGGGCGCGGCCATGCCGAGATGGGTCCAAGCCTTGGCCGCCAACATTCTGCCGCGCGGGGTACGCTGGATCAGCCCTTGCTGCAACAGGAACGGCTCGATCACCTCCTCCAGCGCATCGCGGCTTTCTGACAGCGCGGCGGAGAGGGTTTCGATCCCCACCGGGCCGCCCTGATAATTCTCTGCGATCAGTTTGAGGTAGCGGCGGTCAGCGCCATCGAGGCCCAGATGATCGACCCCAAGCCGCGTCAGAGCCATGTCGGCCAAATCGCGGGTCACGCGGCCATCGCCCTCAACCACCGCGAAATCCACCACCCGGCGCAGCAAGCGGCCCGCGATGCGCGGCGTGCCGCGGGCGCGTTTGGCGATCTCGCGGGCACCGCCTTCGTCTGCAGGCGCACCCAGCTTGCGGGCGTTGCGATCTACGATGATGTAGAGCTCGTCTTCGGTGTAGAATTGCAGCCTGGTCGGGATACCAAAACGGTCGCGCAAAGGCGTGGTCAGCAGGCCCATGCGGGTGGTGGCCCCGACCAGCGTGAAGGGCTGCAACTCAATCCGCACGGTCCGCGCGGCTGGCCCTTCGCCGATCACCAGATCAAGCTCGAAATCCTCCAGCGCCGGATACAGCACCTCTTCCACTGCGGGGTTCAGCCGGTGGATTTCGTCGATAAACAACACGTCGCGGGCTTCGAGGTTGGTCAGGATCGCCGCCAGATCGCCCGCCTTGGCCAACACCGGGCCAGAGGTCATGCGAAAGCCCACGCCCAACTCCCGCGCCATGATCTGCGCCAGTGTGGTTTTGCCAAGGCCCGGAGGCCCGTGGAATAGCGTGTGATCCATCGCCTCGCCACGCTGTCGCGCGGATTGGATGAAGACGGCAAGGTTCGCGCGCGCCTCTGCCTGCCCGACAAATTCCGCCAGCATCTGTGGCCGCAAAGCGCGGTCAAAGTCTTCGGGCATCGGCTCGGGCCGCACGGTGGGGTCAATGTCGGTCATAGGGCCTCGTTATGGCGCAGGGCGGAGGGTTCTGCCAGAGGGGGCGTCACCCCTTGGGCGCCAACAGCTTGAGCGCCGCGCGGATCAGCGTCGGCGTGTCCGCCTCCGGCATCTCGCCCGCCGCCTGCGCCACGGCGCCCGCCGCATCACCGGGGCCGTAGCCAAGGTTGCCAAGCGCCGAAAGCGCCTCGGACTGGGCCGAAGCATTGGGCGCGGCGGCTTTCGGCGCGGGGCGTGGGGTCGCGGCTTCGATGACGGTCTCATCGGCGGCGGCCTGCGCCTCTCCCAGAGCGTCGGCCACGGTGCCGGTCATCGCCATCACACCGGGGGCCTTGTCCTTGAGATCAAGCACCACGCGCTGTGCGATTTTGGGGCCAATGCCCTTGGCGGCCTTTACCGCGTTCCAATCGCCAAGCGCGATTGCGCGGCTCACGCCATCCGGGCCGAGCGTTCCGAGGATTGCCAGCGACGCCTTTGCCCCGACCCCCTGAACCGAGGTCAGCAACCGGTGCCATTCCTTTTCCACCAGCGTTTGAAAGCCAAAGAGTTGCATCAGGTCTTCGCGCACCACCAGATCGGTATAAAGCGCCACGACTTCGCCCACACCGGGCAGCGCGGCCATGGTCCGGTCAGAGACATAGACGAGGTACCCCACGCCGCGCACGTCGATCAGCACATGGTCGGCGGCACGGTAGTCAATGCGGCCCGAGAGTTTGCCGATCATGCGCTCGCCCTCGCCACCGCTTGCGCGAGGGTGCTGGCCCCGCCGTGATGCGCGTGACAGATCGCGATGGCCAGCGCATCGGCGGCATCCGGGCCTGCAATCTCGATCCCCGGCATCTGCATCTTCACCATATGCGCCACCTGTCCCTTATCCGCGTGGCCCACGCCGACCACGGTTTTCTTGACCTTGTTGGGGGCATATTCGCCCACCGTCAAACCAAACTGCGCGGGCACTAACATCGCAATGCCCCGCGCCTGACCCAGCTTCAGCGTCCCGGCACCGTCTTTGTTCACGAACGTCTGTTCAACCGCTGCCGCCTGTGGCTGCCACATGGTCAGCACGCGCGTCAGCTGCCCGTGCAAGGACAAAAGCCGCGCGCCAAGGTCGTCGCCTTCGGAATGACAGATGCCATTGGCCACATGGGCGATTCGGCTGCCCGAGACGTCGATCACGCCCCAGCCCAGATTGCGCAGCCCCGGATCTATGCCGATCACCCGTATCATCTCTGCCCTCGATAAAATTGTTGCTTTTTTGGTGCACTAGCACGAAACGCGAACATCGCAAAGCCCTGATGCGCGGCGGGCGCTTTGCGACACGCATCCTGTCGCTTTTGAACCGCGGTGTCGGATTGCGCCTCTCCATGCCGCAAAACCGACATCCGGAAGCCGGAAATTTTCCCGTAAAGATAGTGAGTTAGCGGTCATTTCGACCTATGCAAAAAACGCAAGCCTCACTGTCGTTTTTGAGGGATTGCGGGGGGCGCTTTTCAGGCATAATTGCCAAAAATCACGTTTTGCAGAGCGCGCTTTCCTCGCCCCCTGCAGACACAACCGACGATCAAACAAAGGACGGCCCCATGGCAGCTTTCGACACCACCCGCACCGCTTACGGCTCCACCCCGGCCGTCACACGTATCCTTGGCTTTTTCGGCGCGTTCTTCGCGGCGGTCGAAGATTGGCAAGACAGCCGCGCCACCCGCAAGGCGCTGTCGGACCTGACCGACCTTGAATTGCAGGACATCGGCTTGATCAGGGGTGACATCGACCTCGTCGCACAGAACCACTTCGTGCGCTAAGCCTGCGCCCTGCCCGCATCGAAACCTACCCAAACGAAAAGCCGCAGCGGAAGGCATCCGCTGCGGCTTTTTCATGTCAAAAGTCAGTGGCTTAAGATCACCGCATGATCGGGCCGGTCAGCCCGGCTACTGTCTTGGTCAGCGGGTCGATGGCCATCATCTTGGCGCCGATCTGCTCTAGGTTTGAACCATTGGCCAGCCGCGACAGGCGTTCGTTATAGGTTACCGGGCCGATCGCGGCGAGGGTGAAGGCTTTGAAGCCGAAAAATACCAGAACGATTAGGAAAAACCCCATCATCGGGAAACCCCGACGGGCACGTTTCGGCAAGACGGAGATCAACCCGTCGCGCCCGACGCGGGTGACATATCCCCGTTCCATCTTCCGATGCTTGCGCCCCAGAAGTTCGATCCGTCTCGCGAATTGAGCATGTCCTTCAGCCATCACAGCCTCCGTAGCAATCCGGCCCCCACCGCTTGCTGCCAATTTGAATAAAGGCAAATTGTGGCAACAAAGCGGCAAAAGGGTCAAATGCAACGAAAATGAGGCGCGAATTATGCGTTAGTTTGCAACGTTAGTGTCGTCCAGTCACCAATGCTGTCACGGTGCACCAGATTGATGCCAGATCGTGCATAAACCTCGATTACCTCGTCGGCCTGCTCGTTCAGAAGACCCGAGAGAATCGCATAGCCCGCCGGCTGCAGCGCCCCGGCCATATCAGGGGCCAAGGCGACCAGCGGCCCTTTGAGGATATTGGCAAAGACCAGATCAAAGGGGGCAGCTTCGGCCAATTGGGGATGATCAAAGCCTGCGGCCTCGACACAGGCCACACGGCCCGACAGGTTGTTGGCATCGACATTGGCCTGCGCCACTTCGACCGCGACCTCATCGATGTCACTGGCCAATACCGGCTCGGGCCAGATGCGCGCGGCGGCCATGGCCAGCACGGCGGTGCCGCAGCCGATGTCGACCACGTTCTTGCCGTGAAACCCCTCGCCCGCCAGACGGTCCAGCGCGCGCAGGCAGCCCAGTGTCGTGCCGTGGTGCCCGGTGCCAAAGGCCATGGCGGCCTCGATCAACAGCGGCTCACAGTCTTCGGGCACCTTGTCGGCGTCATGGCTGCCGTAGACGAAAAAGCGGCCTGCCTCGACGGGGGCCAATTCGCGGCGCACATGGGCGACCCAGTCGGTTTCGGGCAGTTCAGAGACGGTGAAATCCTTCGCGCCCATCGCCTTGGCCAGCACCGCCAGCGCAGCTGTGTCGGGTGCTTCTTCGAAATAGCCGCCGACTTCCCACAGGCCCGAGCCGTCTTCGACCTCGAACACGCCAACGCCGGTGGGCTCGGGGATCAGCCGCTCCATCGCCTCGCCCAAGGCATAGGCGGGGTCGCGGCCCGTGAGGGTAGTGAGGGCGGTGAAAGTGGGCATGGCGCGGTCCTTTGCTGCGGTGCGGTTGTGCTTCGCCTAGGGCCGCGCGCGTGTCGGGTCAAGCCATGCTGGGTTTCGCGGCCTATTCGGCAGCCTGCGGCACAGCAGTTTGAAAGATCGTCTCATGCCCCGGTGCCGGGTGGCGAGGGATCAACAGTGACAGCATCAGCGACACTGCCGCCATCCCTGCGGCAAGGAAGAACACCGCCGCAGGCGAGACAAGCCAAAGCAGGCCGAGCCCGACCGGCAGGAATACCGCCGCGATATGATTGATGGTAAAGGCCACCGCCGCCGTGGGTGCGATATCCGCGGGATCTGCGATCTTTTGGAAATAGGTCTTTAGCGCCAGTGCGAGGGCAAAGAACATGTGATCCAGCACATAGAGCGTTGCCGCAATCACCACGCCCCAGCCAAGGTAATAGACGCCGCCATAGGCAAGGAAGACGATGATCAGCCCGACATATTCAACGGTCAACGTCCGGCGTTCGCCGAAATGACCCACCGCGCGGCCCATCAGCGGGGCGAACAGCATATTGGCGATGAGGTTGATGAGGTAGAGCATAGTGATCTCATGCACGTCAAAACCGAAGCGTTCGACCATCATGAAGCCTGCGAAGACCACGAAAATCTGCCGCCGCGCGCCTGACATGAATTGCAGCGCGTAATAGAGCCAGTAGCGTTTGCGCAGGATCATCTTTTTGTTCTGCACCGTGGGCGCTTCGAACTGTGGATAGGCCAGCATGGCGATGATGGCCACGGCAACGGTGACGCCGCCGCCGATCATGTAAACGATGCTGTAGCTGAGGTTCAGCGTCTCCCACAGCGCCATGATCGCCAGATAGGCCACCAGCGTCGCCAGCGATCCAGCCGCCATAAGCCAGCCGATCATGCGCGGGGCGTCTTCGATTTTCAGCCATTGAAGTTGCAGCGATTGATTCACCGTCTCGTAGTAATGGAACCCGATCGAGCTGAGCATGGTGATTGTCAGGATACCGCCCATTGAGGGGAAATAAGCGGTGATGGCCGTCGCCGCGCCGAGCAGCGCGAGCGAGATCAGCCCCAGCACCTGTTCGCGGACAAAGAGCAAGATCGCGATTACCCCGATGGCCAGAAAGCCGGGAATTTCGCGCACCGTGTGCAGCAGACCGATGTCGGACCCGTCGAAGTCGGCCACCTCGATGACGAAGTTATTCAGCAGCGCCGACCATGTGTTGAAGGCGATGGGCATGGCCAGCGCCATGAGGAACAGCAGAGCCACGGGGCGGCGCCAGAACGGCAGGCGCTTGGCTTCTTCGAGGGTGATGAAACGGGTCATGCGGATTTATTACGCCGGGGTTTTGGGAATGGCGAGAGAAAAGGCAAACGCTGAGCCGGGCAGTGCCAGACCGGGGGCTGGCGCATCTAATTTCTCAGCTGGGCATTTTATGGCTGCAACGCATGTGGCACATACGCAAGCCGCCACTCCGATTGCAAAAGCGCCAGACCATGGGACGGTCTGGCGCTGCCCGGCGGCCTTACGGCCTTGGTTCCGGGCT
The DNA here is from genome assembly GCF_025142135.1 of Sulfitobacter sp. W002. Classification (NCBI taxonomy): domain Bacteria; kingdom Pseudomonadati; phylum Pseudomonadota; class Alphaproteobacteria; order Rhodobacterales; family Roseobacteraceae; genus Sulfitobacter; species Sulfitobacter sp. W002. Next base: position 2,735,478 of record NZ_CP081126.1, read on the forward strand.
GTTGTGCCCATTGGGACGTTACGCCAGCCAGCCTCAATAAAAACTCTGCGGATCGATATCCACGGCCAGCCGCAAATCCCCCTTCAGCCGCAGCGCACCAACCCACTTGCTCAGCGCCTCCTGCAGCGCCACGCCCTTATCCGCCTTTACCAACAACCGCACCCGATGCCGCCCGCGCACCCGGGCAATCGGCGCGGGCGCTGGCCCAAAAACCTGCGCGCCCACGGCCCGCAAAGGCCCGTCATGCCGCGCCAGATGGTTGCCCAGATCAAACACCGCCGCCGCATCGCTGCCGCTGAGAATGATCCCTGCCATACGGCCGTAAGGCGGCACCCCGGCCTGCCGCCGCTCGCCTGCCTCGGCAGCCCAAAACTTCTCTTCCTCGCCCGCTAAGATGGCCCGGATCACCGGATGCTCGGGCTGATAGGTCTGCAACAACGCCGCCCCCGGTGCTTCGGCCCGCCCCGCACGTCCCGCCACCTGCCGCATCAGCTGAAACGTCCGCTCCGCCGCGCGCAGGTCCGACCCGGTGAGGCCGAGATCAGCATCAATCACCCCCACCAGCGTCAGCTTGGGAAAATTGTGCCCCTTGGCGACCAGTTGCGTGCCGATGATGATGTCTGCAGCTCCTTCCGCGATGCCCGCGATCTCGGCCTTCAGCGCCCGGGCCGAGCCGTACATGTCCGAACTCAGCGTCGCGATGCGTGCTTCGGGCCAGAGCGCCGTGGCTTCTTCGCCCAACCGCTCAACCCCCGGCCCGATGGGGGCAAGTTTGCCCTCCACTTTGCACGAAGGACAGGCTTCTGGCATCGGCTTGGTCTCACCACACTGATGGCAAACGAGTCGCTTAAGGAACCGATGCTCCACCATCCGCGCGTCACACTGATCGCAGCCGATTTGTTCGCCACAGGCCCGGCACAGCGTGATCGGCGCATAGCCACGGCGGTTGATAAAGAGCATCGCCTGCTCGCCGCGCTCCAGCCGCGCATCGACCTCGCGCTTCATCTCGCCCGAGATCCATTTATCCCCCGGCAAACCCGCCTGCCGCATGTCAATCGCGCCCATCTTCGGCATCACCGCCGGACCAAAGCGCGAGGTCAATTCCAGCCGCCGATACTTGCCCGCCTCTGCATTGGCCCAAGTCTCAAGACTGGGCGTCGCACTGGCCAGCACCACCTGCGCCCCGCAGATTGACGCGCGCAGCACCGCCATGTCGCGGGCGTTATAAAGCACCCCGTCTTCCTGCTTGTAGGACGTATCGTGCTCCTCATCGACAACGATCAGCCCGAGGTTCTGGAACGGCAAGAACAGCGCCGAACGCGCCCCGATCACGAGCTGCGCATTGCCCTGCCCCACCATGCGCCAGATGCGACGGCGCTCTGTCATGGTGACGCCGGAATGCCACTCGGCGGGCTTCGCGCCAAAGCGCTCCTCGACCCGGTCGAGAAACTGTTCGGTCAATGCGATTTCCGGCAGGAGCACCAGCGCCTGCCGCCCGGATTGCACGGCGGCGGCGACGGCTTCGAGATAGACCTCAGTCTTGCCCGATCCGGTGACCCCGCGCAGCAGGGTCGTGCCGTAGGTCTCGGCCTTGATCCCCTCGCGCAGCACCGCCGCGGCTGTCGCCTGATCCTCGGTCAGCGCCTTGCCGGGCAGTGATGGATCGAGCCGCCGAAACGGCAGATCGCGGGGGCTTTCCTCTTCGCGCACGGCACCTTGATCGACCAAACCTTTGACCACCGAAGAGGTCACCCCGGCCATCTCCGACAATTCCTTCAACGTAAAGGCCAGATCGCCGCATTCCTCCAACACCGCCATCACCCGCTGGCGCGCGTCGGTCATGCGGGTCGGCAGGCCCTCGCCCGCGCGGTAAATCTTGCGCATCGACGGCGGATCGCCCAAACCCGGCGCACGGGTGGCCAGCCGCAGCATCGCGGGCAGCGGGGTCAGCGTATAGGCCGCCGAGCGCAGCAAAAACTCGCGCATCTCATCGCGCATCGGCGGGGCGTCCAGCACCCGGATCACATGGCGCACCTTGTTGATATCGTAATCCCCGGCCCCCGGCCCCCAGACCACGCCCATCACCTTGCGCGGACCCAATGGCACCTCGACGAACGCGCCCGCATGGCAACCGCCTTCGGGGGCGCGATAGTCCAACGCGCGGCCCAAAGGCTGGGTGGTCATCACCGACAGCAACTCGCCATGATGGTAGAATTCAGCCATGTCTGCCGCATGCTCCGTGTCGCTTGGGGGAATTGAGGCTTTAAGCATCGCAGATCATGCGGTAAAGCCAAGGCAAGCAATAGACCTGTTAGCGATCACATTCCAACCCGGAAGGAAAGCCCATGAAATTCTTTGTAGATACCGCCGAGATCGACGCCATTGCCGAACTCAATGACCTTGGCATGGTCGACGGCGTCACCACCAACCCCTCCCTGATCCTGAAATCAGGCCGCAACATCCTTGAGGTTACCAAAGAGATTTGTGACCTCGTCGACGGCCCAGTTTCTGCCGAAGTGGTGGCGCTGGAAGCCGACGCGATGATCGCCGAAGGCCGCAAACTGGCCGAGATCGCCGACAACATCACCATCAAGCTGCCGCTGACATGGGACGGGCTCAAAGCCTGTAAGGTTCTGTCGGGCGAAGGTCACATGATCAACGTGACGCTCTGCTTCTCGGCGAACCAAGCGCTGATTGCTGCTAAAGCTGGCGCGACCTTCATCTCGCCCTTCATCGGGCGTCTGGACGACATCAACCTCGATGGCATGGACCTGATCCAAGACATCCGCACCATCTATGACAACTACGGGTTCGAGACTCAGATCCTCGCCGCCTCCATCCGTAGCGTGAATCACGTGCTCGACGCCGCGCGCATCGGTGCCGACGTGATGACCGCGCCGCCAGAAGTGATCAAGAAACTGGCCTCCCACCCGCTGACCGACAAAGGTCTGGAGCAGTTCATGGCCGATTGGAAAAAGACCGGTCAGAACATCCTCTGATCCGGCCTGAGCGCCAAGATATCAAACCCCTTCCGTCCCTGGCGGAGGGGGTTTTTCTTTGCCCTATGCGGCGTTGCCTTCGACAGTCAGGTGATCGCCCGACCACAGGCCGGGGCGCACCTCGGCCTCGGCCGCGCCTGCGCGGATGCGACGGCACTGCCCCACGGGAATCGCCGGAGCCTGCAACACCAGGTCCATGCCCTGCGCCGCCGTCTGGGGCGGCAAGGCCGCGTGCATCCCGTCCAAGGCCACCGACACATCGCAGGGCAGATAGACGCTCGCCCCGCCCACGCCGGTATCCTCTTGCCACGGGGTCAACGGCGCGCCAACCGCGCCGACACAGCACACGGCAGTCTGCAATTCTATCGCCCGCGCCCGTGCACAGCTAAACACGCGGTTGTAGCCGGTGATCATGTCGGTCTTGGCGGGGATGATCACCAGATCAAGGTCCAGCTCGCCCAGTTTCGACCAGAGCGCGGTATATTCCGCATCCAGACAGATCGCGATGACACAGCGCAGCCCGTTCCAGTCGAACAGGTTGATCCCGGTGCCCGCGATGGTCACGCCGCTGGCGCCATTTGCCTCAAGCGGCGTCAGGCTCAGCTTGTTTTGCACCTGCATTCCGCCATCCGGGGTCAGGAACCACGCCTGATTGAGATACCCCTCGGGCGCATCGACCGACGGAAAGGCCACGGGAAATGTGCCGGGCAGCAGGGCGACGCCTGTCTGCTCCACCATGCGGCGCATCGGGTCGAGCGCCAGCGCGGCGGTCTTCGCGAGCCACCCCAGTTGCTGCTCTGCGGGCAGGTCCGCCGGGGCAAAACTCAGCCATTGTGCGCAGCAAAACTCAGGCATCACCAAAAGCTGCGCCTCGCGCGCGGCGGCTTGTTGCAGACGCAGTTCCACACTGGCAAGCCAGCTTTGCAGCGAATCCGGCGTGACCTGAAGATTGGCGGCCCAAAGATCGACAGAGACATGTTCCATGTAAGATTTCCTCTCCCGGTAAGGCCATTTCGCCACATCCGGGGATATGCAGCAGGCTTCGGTCAGGCGCGCGGGCGTTGCGGCTGAAATCCGCGCGTCGACCGGGGCCAACACACCCGCGCCGCTTTTGTTCCCGTGGGCTTCGTTCTACATCCCGGCCTGACGCAAGGCGGCAACAAGACCGCAGGCGGCAAGACCCATGACCAATTGGGGGCAGATCTTGACGCCCCACCATGCTATGACACCGCAAATCAAAAAGAGACGCCCATGAGCAGCAGCCCTAAAATCGACGACGCCCTGCGCGAGGCGATCATCTCAGCGCCCGATGTCATCCTTGACGACAGCGATGTGATGCAGGCGCTGATTGCAGCGAATGAGAAGGCCATGGGCGGCAACATCGTCGACCTGCGCGGCATCGCGATGGAGCGTTTGGAAACCCGGCTTGATCGGTTGGAAGACACCCACCGCAGCGTCATCGCCGCGGCCTATGAAAACCTCGCCGGGACCAACCAGATCCACCGCGCGATCCTGCAAATGCTGGACCCGGTGGAGTTTGAGACCTTTCTGCGCAATCTGGGTGGCGAAGTGGCCGACATCCTGCGCGTTGATGCGGTGAAACTGGTGCTGGAATCGACCCAGAACGACAATGACCCGGCGGTGCAGCGGCTGGGTGACGTGTTGACCGTGGCCGAGCCCGGCTTCATCGACGATTACCTCAGCCAGGGCCGCGGTGGTCTGGTGCGGCAAGTGACCCTGCGTGCGATTCAGGATGGCGCCGAGGCGCTCTATGGCACCAAGGCGGGGTGGATTCGCTCCGAAGCCTGCCTGAAGCTCGATTTCGGCGCGGGCCGCCTGCCGGGCTTGCTGGTCATGGGCGCCGAAGACCCGCATATGTTCGGCCCGCAACAGGGCACCGATCTGCTCACTTTCTTTACCGGCGTGCTGGAGCGATCCATGCGCCGCTGGCTGTCTTGAGCGACAAGGCAAATCCCCTGCTGATCAGCCCCGCCGCGCGGGACGCGCTTCAGACATGGCTGGAGCACCAAAGCGCCTTGAAGGACGCGGCAGAGAATACCATCATCGCCTATCGGGGCGATGTGACCGAGTTTCTCACCTTCATGACCCTGCATAAAGGCGACACCCAAGGCCTTGGCGCGCTGGCGAAAATCACCATCAGCGACATGCGCGCTTGGATGGCCAGCACGCGCAGCGGGGGGGTCGGCTCACGCTCGGTGGCGCGCAAACTCTCGGCGGTGAAAGCCTTCTACCGCTGGCTGGCCGAGCGGGAGGGGTTTGAGCCCACCGCCGTTCTGCTTGCCCGGTCGCCCAAATTTCAGAAAAAACTCCCCCGCCCACTGGCCGAAGATGCCGCCCGTGCGCTGATCGACTGTGTAGAAACCCAAGCCCGCGCCCCTTGGGTCGCGGCGCGCGATGTCGCTGTTCTGACGATGCTTTGGGGCTGTGGGCTGCGGATCTCCGAGGCGCTGGCGCTCAAGGGCGGCGATGCGCCCCTGCCGAATAGCCTGCGCATCATCGGCAAAGGTGGCAAGGAACGGGTCGTACCGGTCTTGCCTGCTGCACGCGCCGCTGTCGAAGATTACCTCGCTGTCTGTCCCTACCCGCAAGAGCCGCAGGCCCCGCTGTTTCGTGCCATTCGCGGCGGCGCATTGGGCGCGCGGGCCGTGGCGCAGGTGATGGCCGATGCGCGGATGCAATTGGGCCTTCCGGCGACGGCCACGCCCCATGCCATGCGCCACAGCTTTGCCACGCATCTGCTCGATGCGGGCGGTGATCTGCGCGCGATTCAGGAATTGCTGGGCCACGCTTCGCTCTCGACCACGCAAGCCTATACCGCCGTCGACACCGCGCGGCTGATGGAAGTCTATAACAACGCCCATCCCAAAGCGGGCCGCTGAGCCCTTCCAAGCTGACCCTCTTGCACCCTGCGCCCCAATCGCCATATTGAGACCAAGCGAGGACGACCTCCCCCATTTGGGCAGCCACTCGGGACGACCCGACCAATACCGGGACCGACCCCATGCGCAGTACTGCAGACCGCATCCGCCACGCCATAAGCTTTGAAGTTCTCGCCCTGTTGATCGTCACGCCCATGGGCGCTTGGCTGTTTGACAAGCCACTGCATGAGATTGGCGTCGTCACCATCGTCAGCGCCAGCATCGCGACGGGGTGGAACTACCTCTACAACCTTGGCTTCGATCACGCCTTGCGCCGTCTGCGCGGCACGGTCCGCAAGACGGTGCCGATCCGAGTGCTGCACGCCGTTACATTTGAGATCGGCCTGCTCTTCGTCCTGATGCCTTTCATCGCGTGGTACCTGAGCATTTCGCTGATGGAGGCCTTCCTGATCGACGTGAGCTTTGCGCTGTTCTACCTGATCTACGCCTTTGTCTTTAACTGGGTTTACGACGTGCTCTTCCCGGTGCCAGAGCCTGCCCGCCCGTCTTAATCAGCGCGCAGGCGGCTGACGAACTCAGCCGCCGCCTCTGCCGGATCGCGCGCACCTTCGGCCACGGCATCACTGAGCCGTGCCAGATCGTCCTTCGCCTGTGGTGTCTCCAACTGCGCCAAAAGCCGGTGCTTCACATCCTGCTCGAACCAATAGCGCGCCTGCGCGGCGCGGGTGCGGTCCCAAAAGCCCTGCGCGCGGCGCCAGCCGGTCAATTCTTGCAAGGCCGCCCAAGTCTCCTCCAGACCGTTTTCCTCCAGCGCCGAAACCGCCGTGGCGCGGGGAAAGCCTTCGGGGTCTTGCGGGCGTTTGCGCAGCAGGCGCAGGGCACCGGCGTAGTCGGCCCGGGTGCGCGCGGCGGTGGACTTCAGATCGCCATCGGCCTTGTTGATCACGATCAGATCGGCAATCTCCATGATGCCGCGTTTCACGCCCTGCAACTCATCCCCGCCCGCCGGGGCCAGCAGCAAAACGAAGGCGTCCGACATCTCGGCCACCACCGTCTCGGACTGGCCGACGCCCACGGTTTCAATCAGCACCACGTCAAAACCCGCCGCCTCGCAGAGCCGCACCGCTTCGCGCGAACGGCGGGCGACACCGCCAAGATGGGTCTGGCTGGGCGAAGGACGGATGAAGGCGCGCGGCTCCCGGCTGAGCCGGTCCATCCGCGTTTTGTCGCCCAAGATCGACCCGCCCGAACGCGCCGAACTGGGGTCCACCGCCAGCACCGCAACGCGCTTGCCCTGCCCCGTCAGCATCATGCCAAAGCTTTCGATAAAGGTGGATTTGCCCACCCCCGGCGTTCCCGAGAGCCCGATGCGCAGCGCCTGCCGGTCGGTGGGCAGCTCCGCCAGCAGGTCCGCCGCCGCCGCGCGATGGTCCGCGCGGCCCGATTCCACCAGCGTGATCGACCGCGCCAGCGCGCGGCGCTCGCCTGCTATGAGGCCCTTGGCCAGATCGTCGATATCCATGGGCCAACTTTTGCGGGGGCGGCGCGGAATTGTCCATCCCCACCCTTGGCGCGGGGGCGGCTTTGCCCGATAACCGCGCCATGTCCAACGCTGATTTCGCCCTGCCCATCGACGCCGTTCTGCCTGACGTGATCGCCGCCCTGCGTGAGACGGGCCGCGTGGTGCTGCAAGCCCCGCCCGGGGCGGGCAAGACGACCCGCGTGCCGCTGGCAATGCTCGACGCTCGCCTGACCCAAGGCCGCATCCTGATGCTGGAGCCGCGCCGCCTTGCCGCCCGCGCCGCTGCCGCACGCATGGCCGAAAGCCTTGGCGAAGAGACCGGCCAGACCGTCGGTTTTCGCGTGCGCGGCGCTTCGGCGGTGTCGAAAAACACCCGCATCGAGGTCGTCACCGAAGGCATCCTGACCCGCATGTTGCAAGACAACCCTGACCTGCCCGGCGTGGGCGCGGTGATCTTTGACGAATTCCACGAACGCTCGCTGAACGCCGATCTGGGCCTCGCGCTCTGCCTTGAAGTGGCGGGTGCCTTGCGCGACGACCTGCTGCTGGTCGCCATGTCCGCCACGCTTGATGCCGCCCCGGTGGCAGAGTTGATGGAAGCCCCCATCGTCACCTCCGAAGGCCGCAGTTTTGAGGTAGAGCCGCGCTGGCTCGACAAGCCCATGGGCAAGCAACGGCTTGAGAATGCGGTGGCCGACCTGACGCTGAAAGCGCTCGCCGAAGCCCCCGGATCGGCGCTGGTCTTCTTGCCCGGCGAAGGCGAAATCAGGCGGGTCGAGGCGCTGTTGCGCCCGGCGCTGCCGACTGATTGCACCTTGGCCCCGCTCTTCGGCGCGCTGGAATTCAAAGCGCAGCAGGCCGCCATCGCGCCTGTGCGGTCGGGGCGGAAGGTCGTGCTGGCAACCTCCATCGCGGAAACCTCGCTCACCATCGAAGGCATTCGCACCGTCGTCGACGCTGGCCGCTCGCGCCGCGCGCTGTTCGACCCGGCCTCTGGCATGTCGCGGCTGGTGACCGAACGTGTGACCCGCGCCGAGGCCACCCAACGCGCGGGCCGTGCAGGGCGGGTTGAGGCGGGCGTGGCCTACAAACTCTGGACACGCGGCGAAGAAGGCGCGCTCGCCGCCTTCCCCCCGGCAGAGATTGAGGCGGGGGACCTCACCGGCTTCGCGCTGGAACTGGCGCTTTGGGGCGCGCAGGCCGAGGACCTCAGTTTTGTCAGCCCGCCCCATCCGGGCCGTTTGGCCGAGGCGCAGGCGGTTTTGCGGATGCTCGGCGCGCTCGACGCCGCCGGCCGCATCACCGACCATGGCCGCAAATTGGCCAAGCTGCCCCTGCACCCGCGACTGGCGCATATGGTGGCGCGCGGCGGGCCGCGTGCGCCGCTACTGGCCGCACTTTTGGCAGAGCGTGACCCGATGCGCGGCGCGCCGGTGGACCTGTCCCTCAGGATGGATGCATTGGACGGAAAGCGCAGCGCCACCCCGCCCCATCCCCCGACACTGGCGCGGATCAAGGCCGAGGCCAAGCGGCTGGGCCGGATGACAAAGGGCGACGGGCCGGACGGACTGGGCGTGCTGGCGGCCCTTGCCTACCCAGACCGCGTCGGGCTGCGCCGCAAGGGCGAGGCGCCGCGCTATGTCCTATCGGGCGGCAAGGGCGCGATCCTGCCCGCGGCTGACCCGATGGCAGGCACGCGATTGCTGGTGGCCACCGACCTTGACGGCGACCCGCGAGAGGCGCGTATCCGGCAGGCGGCGCTGATCTCGGACGCTGAGTTGCGCAGCACTTTTGCCGACCAAATCCATTGGCAGGAGGTCTGCATCTGGTCGCGCCGCGAGGGGCGCGTGCTGACCCGGCGGCAAGAGGTGTTCGGTGCGCTGGTACTCGAAGACCGCACATGGCCCGATGCGCCCGCGGATGCGGTGGCGGTCGCGATGCTTGACGGTGTGCGGCAATTGGGGCTGAACCCCGGCAAGGCGGCGGCGCTGTTTCTGGCCCGCGCCCGGTTGATGCCCGCGCCCTTCCCCGATTTCAGCGAAGCGCATCTGATGGAGACGCTGGACGACTGGCTGCTGCCGCATCTGGCCGGTGTGCGCAGCACTGGCGATTGGAAAGGGTTCGACATTACCACGGCGCTCAAGGCGCGGCTGACGTGGGAGCAACAGCAAGAGTTGGACCGCAACGCGCCCGCGCATTTCGAAACCCCATTGGGGCGGCGCGTGGCGATCGACTACAGCGGTGAGACCCCGGGCATCGCCCTGCGCCTGCAAGAGATGTTCGGCGTTACCCGGCATCCGACGGTCGGCGGGCAGCCATTGCAGGTCACACTGCTCTCCCCCGCTCAGCGCCCGGTGCAGGTCACGATGGACATCCCCGGATTTTGGGCAAGTTCCTACGGGGATGTGCGAAAAGACATGCGCGGACGTTACCCGCGCCACCCGTGGCCCGAAGACCCCACGGTCGCGGACCCGACCCTGCGGGCCAAACCGCGCGGCACCTGAAACGATAACGCGCGCCGAAAGCGGCGCGCGGTATAATCGTCAGAGCGTCCGTACTCAGGCGGCGGTGAATTTCAACGAGACACCGTTGATGCAATGCCGCTTACCCGTAGGCTCGGGCCCGTCGTCAAAGATATGGCCCAGATGGCTGCCGCAACGGTCGCAATGCACCTCGGTCCGGCGCATAAAGAAACTGTTGTCGGACATCGTCTCGACCGCATTTTCTAGCGGTTGGTAAAAGCTCGGCCAGCCGGTGCCGCTTTTGAACTTGGTCGCGGCATCGTAGAGCGGCTGGTCACAGCCCTTGCAAATAAACGTCCCGGCGCGCGTCTCATCATTCAGGGGGCTGGTAAAGGCGCGTTCCGTATCGCCTTCGCGCATGACCGCATATTCGGTATCGCTCAGCATGGCGCGCCACTCGGCTTCCGTTCGCTCAACCTCAAAATCGCCTTCGACATAGGCTGCCAAAGCGCCGCGTGCGCCCAACCCGATGGCGGTGGCGCCCAGAAAGGTCGATGTCAGAAAATGACGTCTGTTCATGGTGTTACTCCTCGCTTTCGGATTAGGTCAACGCCGGACCAGCATGGAGGTACTGGTCCGGCCACATCGTGCGGGTTGCCTATTACTTGGGCACCAACACGCTGTTTACAACGTGGATCACGCCGTTGGACTGGTTCACATCTGCGATAGTCACGCGCGAGGCATTGCCGCTTTCGTCAATGATGTAGACGTTTTGACCCTTCACCTGCGCCGACAGCGCGTCGCCGGACACGGCGTTAAAGTGGTAGAACCCATCGCTGGAGGCGCGCGCCTTGGCGGCGATGTCGGCAGCAGACCAGTTGCCCGCGACCACATGCGCGGTCAGCACTTTGGTCAGCATGTCTTTGTTCTCGGGCTTGAGCAGCGTGTCGACGGTGCCAGCGGGCAGCGCATCAAAGGCGGAATTGACCGGGGCGAAAACGGTGAACGGACCTTCGGAGGCCAGCGTCTCGACCAGACCGGCGGCCTTCACAGCGGCGACCAGCGTGGTGTGATCGGCGGAGTTCACGGCGTTCTCGACGATGTTCTTGTTCTCGAACATGGGCGCGCCGCCCACTTCGGGATTGGCAGCGATGGCACCGGTGGCCAACAGGGCAGCAGTGGCGGTCGCGGCGGCAAATGTCTTGAGCGTTTTCATCTGGTTTCCTCCTCAGATGCCCCCCGTTGTGGGCGGCGATACTGGACCCACGGGCCAAGAGTGAGAGGAGTTTCAGAATGGTTCAAAAAATTCGAAATAAAGTTGTAGCGCGTTGTTTTACCCTAGAAAAGTGAAACGCCCCACTCAATCAGAGAAGGGCGTTTCGGGGTCTAGAGTTCGGCCACGGTACCGGCAGCCATGATGGTGCCGGTGGGGGCGCCGTCAGGGGCGCCGCCCGGTGGCTCATCCGTGATGGCCAGTGTGATCTGCGCGGCCTCGGGTGCCAGATCGGCGGGCAAGACCACGCGGTTGACTTCACCCTCAGGCAGCACGCCCAAGGAGATCGGCGCGCGGTCTGGCAAGATGGCCCAAAGCTCCAGAACGCGGCCTTCGGGTGCGGTCCCCGAGACCCGGCGCAGCGCGATATCGCCGCGCGACATGTCCATGACAGCCAGCAGTTCCAGCGCGCTGTCTTCGGCGGCCATGCGGGTGGCATAGACCTCGCCCGGCGACTGAACCGGTGCCTCGCGCAGCATCGGCAAGGCAAGGAAGGCCACGGTGGCGAGAGCCGCAACCGATATCACTTGCCAGAGCCAGAGACGCTGCATCAACGGCACCTGCCGCGCGGGGAAGAGCCGCGACATCAGAGTGCGGCGCAGTTTCGCAGGCGGGTCGACGGGCGCGATATCGTCGGTCAGCGCCACGAAACGCTCCTGCCAATCGGCGACGCTGCGGGAAAAATCACGGTCTTGAAGTAGGCGCGCGCGCGCCGCCACACGGTCTTCGCCTTCCAGCAGGCCCAAGGCCACTTCGGCGGCCAGAAGATCGCCGTCTCCGGCTGGAATGATGGGGGTGTCACTCATGCGCTCATACACTCCCGCAGGCTCATCAACCCGCGACGCAGCCAAGTGCGCATGGTATTGAGCGGCACGTTGAAACGCTGCGCAAGGTCGGCATAGCTGTCGCCGTCGAGATAGGCACCGCGCACCGCGGCACTGCGATCTGCCTCAAGGTCGTCCAGACAGTTGCTGAGGCGCGTGGCCTCGGACGCGGCCACGGCGGATTGCTCGGGGTTCGGCCCCGGCGCGGCCAGTTCCAGCCCCGGCGTGTCGATATTCTGATGGCCTTTGCGGGTGGCGCGCAGCCGGTCGATCGCAGTGTTGCGCGCAATGGTGATCAGCCACGTCATCGGCGACAGGCCATTGGCCTGATAGCGGTCGGAATGGTTCCAGATTTTGACGAAACTGTCCTGCATGGCGTCCTCTGCTGCGGCCCGTGTATCCAACACACGCAGGCAGACCCCGAATAGTTTCGCAGACACCCGATCATAAAGCGCCTCAAAGGCGGCACGATCCCCCAGAGCAACCTGTGCAATCAGACGCTCAATCTCTTCACGGTCGCTGTCCAAGGGCCACTCCTTCGGGCGGTGATATCTTTTGCGGCACAGCAATCATGGTGCGACAGCCGCTACAAAAGTCAACGATGCAATAGAACCGCATCTTTCGAATGCCACCCTGCCCCAACCTAGGGCAGTCGCGCAACCCATCGCGGAAAAACGAAAAATCGCCCCGCCGTTCACAAAGATTGCAGGCTCTGGATGCTTAGGCTACCCACAATTCAGAAGGGGAATGCGCAAAGGGAGACTGTGCATGCAAAACGCGCTTGAGACGTCATATGACGTGGTGATCGTGGGCGGGGCCATCTACGGCTCGGCACTGGCTTGGTGGCTGACCAACACGCCGGGATTTGACGGCGAAGTGTTGGTGGTCGAACGTGACCCGACCTATGAATTCGCCTCGACCAGCCACACGAATTCCTGCATCCGGCAGCAGTTCACCGCGCCGGTGAACATCCAGATTTCGCAGTTCGGGGCCGAGTTCATCCGCAACTTCCGCCACTTCATGCATGACGATCCCGAAGTGCCGGAACTGGCGCTGCAAAGCTTTGGCTACCTCTACCTTGCCGACACGCCCGAGTTTGCCCAGACCTTGCGCGAAGCGCAGAGCATTCAGGCCTCCATGGGCGCGCATACACAGCATATGACCAAGGATGAGATCGCCGCGCGCTATCCGTTTTACATGCTCGACGATGTGATCGCAGGCAACCACAACACGGTGAACGAGGGCTATTTCGACGGCGGCACCATGTTTGACTGGTTCAAGCGTATGGCCAAGCGCCGGGGCGTGACCTTTATCCATGACGAGGTGACGGGCATGACCCTGAACCCCGCAGGCAGCGCGGTGGATGCGGTGACGCTGAAATCCGGCGCAACGGTCTCTTGTGGCACGGTGGTCAACGCCTCTGGCCCCCGCGCGGCAGCGACGGCGCGGATGGCGGGCATCACCCTGCCCGTCGTGCCACGCAAACGCTACACCTTCATCTTTGACGCTGCCGAGCCGCTAGAGATGGACCTGCCGCTGACCATCGACCCCAGCGGCGTGCATATGCGCCAAGAGGGTAAGTATTATATGGCCGGTTGCCCGCCCGAAGATGACTACGACGCGGCCTATGATGATTTCACCTTTGACCATTCGATCTGGGAGGAGAAGGTCTGGCCCATCATCGCCACCCGCGTCCCGGCCTTTGAACGGGTCAAGGTGATCAACGAATGGGTCGGCCACTACGCCTTTAACACTGTGGATCAAAACGCAATTGTCGGGCGGCACGACAAAGTCGAAAACTTCGTCTTTATGAACGGATTTTCCGGCCATGGGTTGCAGCAAGCCCCGGCCATCGGGCGCGGCACGGCTGAGTTGATCACCCATGGCGCCTATCGCACGCTGGACCTCACCCCATTGGACTACGGGCGCATCACGCGGTCGGAGAAATTTATCGAAAAGGCCGTGATATGAAGCACCCCGAGAACACATTCCTCACGGCCATCCGCGCCGGGAAAAAGCAGTTGGGCCTCTGGGTCTCCCTCTCGGATGGCTATGCCGCCGAGGTGGTGGCCCATGCAGGCTATGACTGGGTGATGCTGGATATGGAGCACGCGCCGAGCGACATGAAATCGGTGCTGGGGCAGCTACAGGCGTTCTCGGGCAGCGACACAACGGCGATGGTGCGGCCCGATTGGAACGATGCGGTCAAGGTCAAACGCCTGATGGACCTCGGCGCGCCGGGGCTGCTGTTTCCCATGGTGCAATCCCCCGACGAGGCACGTGCTGCCGTCGCCGCCTGTCGCTATCCGCCGCGCGGCATTCGTGGCGTGGCCGGGCTGAACCGCGCTAACCAATTTGGCCGGGTCGAGGACTACAATGCCGAAGTCGAGAGCCAGACCGCCATCCTGATCCAGCTTGAGACCCGCGCCGCCGTTGAAAACGCCGCCGCCTTTGCCGAGGTTGAGGGGATCGACGGCATCTTCTTTGGCCCGGCCGACATCGCTGCCGACATGGGCCATCTTGGCCAGACCATGCATGCGGAGGTTTGGGAGGTGATCCGCCCGGCTGCGAAGGTGTTGATGGACAAGGGCATTCCGGTCGGAACGCTGGTCACCGACCCCGATTTTGCTGCCCAATTGCTGAACGAAGGCTTCACCTTCGTTGCCTGTGGGACCGACGTGGGCCTTTTGGCCAAAGGCGCCGATGCGCTGCGCGCCCAAGTGCGCGCCAAGATTTCTGTGACGTGAAAGGAAGATGTTGTGAAATTTAAGAAACTGGTCCTGACAGGTGCTGCCGGGCGGCTTGGCTCCTACCTGCGCGAGCCGCTGGCCGCGATGTGCGAAGAACTGGTCAGCTCTGACATCGCCGAGGACATTGGCAAACTTTACGACGGCGAGCGCTATCAGAAGGCCGATCTGGCGGAATACGATGAGGTTGCAGCCCTGATGGAAGGCGCCGACATGGTGGTGCATTTCGGTGCCATCGTGGACGAAAAACCTTTCATGGAACTGCTCGGCCCGAACTTCGTCGGCTCTTACAACGTGTGGGAAGCCGCCTATCAGGCAGGCGCACGCCGCGTCGTCTATGCCTCCTCGATCCACGCCGTGGGGATGCACAAGAAATCCGATTTCATCGGCATTGACGCCCCCCACAAGCCCGACACGTTCTACGGCCTCGCCAAATGCTTCACCGAAGACCTCGGCTCCATGTACTGGGACAAACGCCAGCTTGAGTCCGTGCATCTGCGCATCCTGAGTGCGGCACAGGTCAACAACTCCCGCGCGCTTGGCTCGTGGCTCAGCTATGACGATCTGATCCAGCTTGTGACGCGTGCCGTGGATACGCCCTCGGTCGGTTTCTCGGTCATCTACGGTGTGTCGAACAACGACCGCGCCCCGGTGGACAATGCCAAGGCCGCCTTCCTCGGTTACCGGCCCAAGGACAACGCCGAGCAATTCGCCGAAAAAGTGCTGGCCGAAGAAGGCCCCGTCGACATCACCGACCCCGGCCAAATGTGCCACGGTGGCCCCTTCGCCAAGGTCGATCTGGGCGAAAGCGGCATTGCACAGATGACCATCGTCGACGACAAAAAAGAGACCTGATCAAGCGCGCAGGAGAGACCGTCATGAAGCTACAAGACCTCGACATCATCGTGACGGCCCCGCCCGCCCCCGGCTGGGGCGGGCGCTACTGGATATTGGTCAAGGTGACCACCGACACCGGCGTGACCGGCTGGGGCGAATGCTATGCCGCCAGCGTCGGGCCCGATGCAATGCGCGCGGTGATCAAAGATGTCTTTGCCCGCCATATGCAGGGCGAAAATCCTGAGAATATCGAGTTGATGTTCCGCCGCGCCTATTCCGCGGGCTTCACCCAGCGGCCAGACCTGACCGTCATGGGTGCCTTTTCGGGGCTAGAGATCGCCTGTTGGGACATTCTAGGCAAAGACCGCGACCGTCCGGTGCATGCGTTGATCGGCGGGCGCACCAATGACCGGGTGCGCGGCTATACCTACCTCTACCCGCTGCCGCATCACAGCATGGCGGATTTCTGGACCTCGTCCGAGATGGCGGCGGAATCGGCGGCGGACTGCGTGGCGCGGGGCTATACGGCAGTGAAATTCGACCCCGCCGGCCCCTATACGCTGCGCGGTGGGCATATGCCTGCGATGTCGGATATCAGCACCTCCGTGGCCTTTTGCAAAGCCATCCGTGAGGCCGTGGGCGACCGTGCCGATCTCCTGTTCGGCACCCACGGACAGTTCACCACCGCAGGCGCGATCCGGCTGGGCCAAGCGATCGAACCCTACAGCCCGCTCTGGTACGAAGAGCCGATCCCCCCAGACGCGCCCGAGCAGATGGCCAAGGTCGCGCGCAGCGTGCGCATTCCGGTAGCAACGGGCGAGCGGTTGACGACAAAGGCCGAGTTCGCGCCGCTGTTGCGCGCCGGTGCGGCAGAGATTTTGCAACCAGCGCTTGGCCGCGTGGGCGGTATCGCCGAAGCCAAGAAGATCGCCGCCATGGCCGAGGTCTATAACGCGCAGGTGGCACCGCATCTCTATGCAGGGCCGGTAGAATGGGCAGCGAATGTGCAGCTTGCCACCGCGATCCCGAATATCCTGATGTGCGAATGTATTGAGACGCCGTTTCATGACCAGCTGATCAAAGGGTCGATCCGGGTGGAGGATGGGTTCATCACCGCCCCCGACGCGCCCGGTCTGGGGATCGAAGTGGACGAAGACCTTGCCCGCGCGCATCCCTACACAGGCGACAGGCTGCATCTGGAGATGCGCGAAGAGCCTTGTGACTATGTGAATGGGAATAATTTTCAGGGCGGTGCGCCAGCGGATAGCCACTAGGCGCGCCCACCCGGGCGGGATTCAAGCCGCAGGCGCCGGGCCATCGCCTGCCCGCCCGTCACGCCGAAGGCGTGCCGGCAGATACTGGCCCACCTCTGGTGTGACCGGGCAGGCGCTGGCCCTCAGCTACCCCAACAACTCCCGCGCCGCTGCAACGATCCCCTCGCGCGAGGGCAGGGTCGCCGCATAGGCCGGACCCGTGGCGATAAAACTGTCCTCCGCCGTTAGCCGTGCAAAGCGCTCAACCCCGCGCTCTGCCATCAGCGCCATCAACGCTTCGGCCTGCCCGCCGGTGCGGCGACATTCATCAACGATCAACACAGGCCGATCCCCGATTGCTGCCAACAACGCCTCTTCCGGCAGTGGGGCCAACCAACGCAGGTCTATCACCCGTGCCTTGACGCCCTGCTCCGCCAAATCATGCGCGGCCTGCTGGCTCAGATAATGGCCATTGCCATAGCTCACGATCGCCAGATCGCCGCCATCACCCGACACACCAACCTCACCCAAACCAATCCTCCGATCAGGTGCCGGATAGTTCCGCATCCAGCCGCCATCACCGGCCTCTAACAAATCCCGCATCGGATAAAGCGCAATCGGCTCGACAAAAACCACCACCCGCTGCTCCTCGCGTGCCAAGCGGTGCGCCTCGCGCAGCATCATCGCCGCATCATCCCCGGCGGACGGACAGGCAATGATAATCCCCGGAATGTCGCGCAACACGGCCAGCGAGTTGTCATTGTGGAAATGCCCGCCAAAGCCCTTCTGATAGCCCAGCCCGGCGATGCGCAGCACCATCGGGTTGGTCCACTGCCCGTCCGAGAAGAACGGCAGGGTGGCCGCTTCGCCGCGCAACTGGTCTTCGGCGTTGTGCAGATAGGCGAGGAACTGAATCTCAGGCATCGGCACGAAACCGTTATGCGCCATACCGATAGCGAGGCCCAGAATGCTCTGTTCATCCAACAGCGTGTCGATCACACGCCCCGGCCCGAACCGGCCCTGCAACTTCTGTGTGACGCCATAGACCCCGCCCTTGCGGCCCACGTCCTCGCCCATCAGCATGGTTTCGGAATGCGAGAGCATCAGATCATGCAGCGCCCAGTTGATCAGCCGCGACATCGGCTGCGGGTTGTCCATCTGCGCCATGTCACTGCCAAAGGTTTCGGCCCGCATTTCCGCGCTCGGCCCATTGCTCGGCGCGCAGTCGCGTTTGGGCGGCACGAGGCTCGCCATCACATCCGATGCAGTCTTGAGACGCGGGCGTTTGATCACCTCTGCCGCCGCTTTCGCCACGGCATCTTGGGTCTCACGGTAGATCGCCAGCGCCTCATCGGCGTTCATTCCGGCCTCCACCAACAGCCGCGCGGAATGCAGCAGCGGATCATTCGCCTCATCGGCCTCGACCTCTGCACGGGGCAGATAGGAAGTCGCCACATCCGCCCCCGCATGACCATAGAGCCGCACAGTGCGCAGATGCAGGAAGGCGGGCTTGCGGTGGACCCGAACATAATCCGCCGCTTCTTTCGCCGCTGCAAAGGCCGCATGAAGGTCCAGCCCATCGCCCTCAAAATACTTCAAGCCCGGTCGGGCAGACATGGAGGCTTTGATCCATCCCGTCGGTGTCTTGGTCGAAATCCCGATGCCATTGTCCTCGCAGACGAAAAGCAGCGGCAGCGGCACGCCCTGAACGGCAGTCCAGCAAGCGGCATTGATCGCGCCCTGCGCGGTGGAGTGGTTGGCCGAGGCATCGCCGAAACTGCACATGGCGATTGCATCGCGCGGCAGGATCGCATGCTCAGGCCGGTTGCGCCGTGCCATGCCGATGGAATGCGCGGCCCCCACCGCCTTGGGCAGGTGGCTGGCAATGGTCGAGGTCTGCGGCGGGATCATCAGCGGGCGCGAGCCCAGCACCTTATGCCGCCCGCCGCTGGTCGGATCCTCAGCCGAACAGGCGAAACTCAGGAGCATATCGCGCAGCATGTCCTGCCCCTCGACCTGATCGGCGCGGGCGATCTGGAACGCCGCATCGCGGTAGTGCAGGAAGGCGATGTCATCGACCCGCAGCGCCGCCGCCACCGCGGCCATGCCTTCATGGCCCGACGAGCCGATAGTATAGAACCCCTGCCCCTCTTTCTGCATCACACGGCTTTGCAGGTCGAGCGCACGGCTCAGCACCTGTGCGCGGTAGAGCTGCTCTAACGCAGCACGATCAAGCGCCATTTTGTCGGAGGTGGAAACGGGAAAATCCCCCGCCGCAACGCGACGGAGGAAGTTCTCATGAACGATGGCAACGCGGTCCATGGGGCCTCTTGGAATAGGAATTAAACGCCGATGGCGAAAGCATTTCGGCCAGAAAGAAAGGCGCCGCCTCTCTTTCTGGCCATAAGTATTTGGGAGTGGCCGGGGGAACAGTTCCCCCCGATGCCGGTCTTTAGAAGAACGCCTGCAGGCCGGTCTGGGCGCGGCCCAGGATCAGGGCGTGCACGTCATGGGTGCCCTCATAGGTGTTCACCGTCTCAAGGTTCATCATGTGGCGGATCACTTGGAATTCGCCCGAGATGCCGTTGCCGCCGTGCATGTCACGCGACATGCGCGCGACGTCGAGCGCCTTGCCGCAGTTGTTGCGCTTGACGATTGAGATCATCTCGGGCGCGGCGTTGGCGGCATCCATCAGGCGGCCCACTTGCAGGGAGCCCTGAAGACCGAGCGAAATCTCGGTCATCATATCCGCCAGCTTCTTCTGGAACAGCTGCGTTTGCGCCAGCGGCTTGTTGAACTGCTTGCGATCCAACCCGTACTGCAGCGCGGCGTGCCAGCAGAACTCGGCGGCACCCATCGCGCCCCAAGAAATGCCGTAGCGGGCGCGGTTGAGGCAGCCAAACGGCCCTTTCAGACCCTGCACATTTGGCAGCAGCGCGTCTTCGCCGACTTCAACACCGTCCATGACGATCTCGCCGGTGATCGAGGCGCGCAAGCTGAGCTTGTTGCCGACCTTCGGCGCGCTGAGACCCTTCATGCCCTTTTCCAGCACGAAGCCGCGGATCTTGCCGTCATGCGCCTCGGACTTGGCCCAAACCACAAAAACATCGGCGATGGGGGAGTTCGAGATCCACATCTTGGAGCCGGTCAGCTTATAGCCATTCTCGGTCTTCACGGCGCGGGTTTTCATGCCCGCAGGGTCGGAACCTGCGTCAGGCTCGGTCAGGCCAAAACAACCGATCCATTCGCCCGAGCAGAGCTTCGGCAGATACTTCTGGCGCTGCTCTTCGGAGCCATAGGCATAGATCGGGTACATCACGAGGCTCGCCTGCACCGACATCATCGACCGGTAGCCGCTGTCGACCCGCTCAACTTCGCGCGCGACGAGGCCGTAGGAGACATAGCTGCCGCCCAGCCCGCCATATTCCTCGGGGATGGTGACGCCCAGAAGGCCCATCTCGCCCATCTCGCGGAAGATTTCGGGGTCGGTCTTTTCCTCGGCGAAGGCTTCGATGACGCGCGGTTGCAGCTTTTCCTGCGCATAGGCACGGGCGCTGTCGCGGATCATGCGCTCGTCTTCGCTCAACTGGCTGTCGAGGCGGAAGGGATCCTGCCAATCGAAGGTGCCAAGATCGGGTTTGTCCTTGGCGCGCAGCTTGGGGGCGTCTGCAGTCATGATGCATCCTTTCGGGTGATGTGATTTGCGGCAGTATTGCAAATTGACGGCGCAAACTCTATCGCTGCTTTGTCCTGAGTTCATGAGAAAAAGTCATATGATCGCGCCCCGCCGATTCCTGCCCTCGATCTCGGCCCTGCTGTCCTTCGAGGCTGTGGTGCGGCTGGGCACCGCCACGGCGGCGGCGCAGGAACTGAACCTGACGCAGAGCGCGGTAAGCCGCCAGATTAAGACGCTGGAGGAACAACTAGGCGTGTCGCTGATGATCCGTCAGGGCCGCCGGCTGAGCGCGACGCAGGCGGGGTTGGATTATGTAACGCAGGTGCGCGACATCCTGAACCGGCTGGCGCAGGCCTCGGTCTCGGCCCGGACGAACCCCGCGGGCGGCACGCTGGATCTGGCGATCTTGCCCGCCTTCGGCATGCATTGGCTGGCCCCCCGGCTGCGCGATTTCGCAAGGGATCATCCTGAGGTGACAGTCAACCTCTCCACCCGGTTGCGGCCCTTCGCCTTTGCAGGCAGCCGATTCGACGCCGCCATTCATTTTGGTCATGAAGACTGGCCCGGCGTGCGCTATCTGCCGCTTTTGCCGGAAACGGTGGTGGCGGTCTGTGCGCCTGATTTGCTGGCCGAACCGTTGGAGGATGCGCGCGATGTGCGGCATCTGCCGCTGTTGCATCTGGAAACCCGCCCGCGCGGGTGGGCGCGGTGGTTGTCCTCGCTTGGGGTAACCGATGAGCCGCCGGGCGGGATGATGTTCGACCAATTCTCGACCATGGCGCAGGCGGCGATCCACGGGCTGGGGGTGGCTCTGCTGCCGACCTTTTTCGCCCGCCCCTACCTGCGCGACGGGCAATTGGTGCTGGCCGCGTCGCAAACCACGCAGAGCATCGGCAATTACTACCTCGTCTGGCCCGAAGACCGTGATGAGACCGCGGCGCTCGCGTCTTTCCGCGGTTGGCTCGCCCAGCAGGCAGAGCCCGCGACAGAGAAATAATCCAGCCCGAACCGGCCAAAGTTATGCCGCATTTACCTTGTATGAAACCGGCTAACCTGCCCGCATCGGGCGATCCAAAGGAGCAGATGATGCTAAGTTCATACCGCAAAAGCGCCGGTGCTCTGGCCCTCGCCCTGAGCGTTTGCGCCGCCAGCGCCATGGCCGAGAACCGCAATGTGCTGATTGTTGACGGCGCCTATTTCCCAGCGCTTTCGCATGTGCAGCCGGGCGATCAGGTGGTCTTTACCAACAATGCCACCGGCAGCCACACGATCACCGGTGAAGGCGATGCCTGGACCAGCGACGCGATCCCCGTGAACGGGAGCTATACGCTCGACATCACGGCAGAGACCCCGACGACCTTCAGTGGCCAGACCCTGGAAGAGCCTGCCTTTGAAGGGGCGATCAGCTTCGACTAGTCTGCCGCGCGGTTGCACGGCCCATTCAGACTTACCAAAGCCCCGCCCTCAACCGCGGGGCTTTGAAGTTTTATCGCTTGGCCCTACTGGGCAAAGACGCGCTCCATATCGGCAAAGCCTTTGACCTCGATCGGGTTGCCCGAAGGGTCGCGAAAGAACATCGTCGCCTGTTCGCCCGGCTCCCCTTCGAAACGCAGAGACGGTTCGATCACAAAATCAACCATCGCGCCTTTCAGCCGCTCGGCCAGCGCCTTCCAATCGTCCATCTGCAACACCACCCCCAGATGCGGCATCGGCACCATATGTTTGCCCACCTTGCCGGTGGCTTCGGTGGCGAAAGGCTCCCCCAGATGCATCGAAATTTGGTGGCCAAAGAAGGAATAATCGACCCAAGTCTCGGTCGAGCGGCCCTCGGTGCAGCCCAGCACATCGCCGTAGAAGGCGCGGGTCTCATCAAGGTCGCGAACGTTATAGGCAAGGTGGAAGGGGGTCAGCATGGGTGGTCTCCTGTTTCGGTTGCCGTCTGTGTATCCCGTAGCGGGAAAGGTGCAAGAGGCGGTCGGTTTGTGCGGACTTGGCAGCGGGCGCAATAGCCCGGAATCAAGGGCGTATGCCCGCTGGGCAGCGCCAGACCGCCCGGACGGGCTGGCGCTGCCCGGCCCCTCAAACAAAAAGGGCGCGCCCAATCGAACGCGCCCTCTCGCTCAGGTCGGTGAGCTTACTTCATCGTAATGCGGCCATCGGTGTAGGGCTTGTAGCTGCCACTCTTTGCCAGATACTCCGCCGTCACATCGGCCAGATCGGGGCCGAAGTCATAGGCATTCTCGGCGTCCTTGAACATCGCGTAGCCATCGCCGCCGTTGCGGACATAGTTATTGGAGACGGCGCCATAGGTCTTTTCAGGATCAATCGGCGCGCCCGCGACCATCACATCGCTGATGCGGCTGCCCGGCTCGGCCTTGGGATCAAAGGTGTAGGACATGCCCGCCACCTGCGGGAAGCGGCCCGCGCCGTCTTCCAACTGGCTCACACCATTCTCCAGCGCCTCGATCAGGGTGGCACCGCTGATCTGGAAGGTGGACAGCGTGTTCTGGAACGGCAGCACGGTCAGCACCTCGCCCATGGTCACCTCGCCCGCGTCGATCGACGCGCGCAAGCCGCCCGCGTTCGAGATCGCGATGTCGATACCTTGATCCTTCACCCGGTCCAGCATGGCGTCGGACACGAGGTTGCCCATGGCGCATTCCTGCGCGCGGCAAACGTCGCGACTGCCTTCGATGGTCTCTGCCGTTTCGGCCACGACCTTTTGACGCAACTCCTCCAGTGGGGCGGCGCGCTCGGCCACCAGATCAACCGTGGCCTGATCCTCTTCAACAGAAGCATCCAGCAGAATCGGATCACCAGAGATCGAGGTCACCTCGCCCGCGTCGTCGAAGGTGACGTTCAGCTCGCCCAGATATTTGCTGTAGGCATAGGCCTGAACGATCGGCACGTCGTTAACCATTGTAGGATAGGCGCCTTCGGCACGTTCCTCACTGTTGCTGAGCAAGGTGTGGGAGTGGCCGCCAACGATCAGGTCAACGCCGGTGAGTTCTTCGGCAAGCCGCTTGTCACCTGCCAGACCGATATGGGTGAGCAAGATGATCTTGTTGATCCCATCCTCGGTCAGCGCGTCAATCTCAGCCTGCGCCGCATCGGCGGCCGGAGAAAAGATCACCTCGGCCCCGGGCGATGACGTTTCGGGCGTGTCCTCGGCAAGCACGGAAATGACGCCGATCCGCTCCCCGCCGACCTCAAGCACGGTGGATTTGCCGATCTCGCCATCCAGCCCGTCGACACCGCTGACATCGATATTGGCCGACAGGACAGGGAAATCGACCTGAGCCACGAAATCGGCCAGACCTTTGGGGCCGTCGTCGAATTCATGGTTGCCCACGGCCATCACATCATAGTCGAGCTTTGACATGAATTCAGCCGCCATGTCGCCCTTGTAGCGCGTGTAGAACAGCGAGCCTTGGAACCAGTCGCCCGCATCCAGCAGCAGGTGGTTCTCGCCCGCGCGTTCGCGCGCGTCTGCGATCGCGGTGACCATGCGCGCGACGCCGCCAAAGCATTTGCCCTCGCCATTGTCTTCGGCGCTGCAAGGGCCGTCATATTTGCTGATCGGCTCGAACCGATCATGGAAATCATTGGTGTGCAAAATAGTCAGATTATATTCAGCCGCCGCCATGCCACTGGTCAAAGCCAGAGCCGCGGTCGCGGTCAGGAATCGTTTCATGATAGTTCCCCTGTTGGTTATTATGCCGGTATCGTGGCGTGGGGTTCGGCCCGTGTCAAAGGCCATGTCGCCTGCCCTATGGTCACCTGTGGGTCTTGACCCCGCCCCGCCCGGCGGGCATCAGAAGTTATGCTGATTTTCAAGATATTCCGCGCAGACGAATGGGCTGCGCTGCGCAAGAACGGGGTCTCAGACGGGGCGCCGATTGATGTCACCGATGGCTACGTGCATTTCTCCACCGCCGAACAGGCCGAGGAAACCGCCGCCAAGCATTTCAAAGGCGAAGAGGGTCTGTTCCTGCTCGCTCTTGAGGCCGATGGCTTGGGCGATGCGCTGAAATGGGAGCCCTCGCGGGGCGGCGCGCTTTTCCCGCATCTCTATCGCCCGCTCAAGATCGAAGACGTGGTCTGGGCACAGCCCCTGCCCTTGGTGGATGGCGCTCATGAATTCCCCGCCGGTCTGGGCGCAGCAAGCGCATGATGCCGGTGATCGAAAAAATGGGCCTTAATGCGCTGCACCGGATTGACCCCGAAGCGGCGCATGGGCTGGCGATCCGGGCTTTGCGGGCGGGCCTGGCCCCGACCCCCGGGCCGCAGACCTCTGCACGCTTACACACAACGGTTGCTGGGCTGGATCTGCCGAACCCCGTCGGGCTGGCCGCGGGTTTTGACAAGAACGCGACCGCGGTCGCCCCACTTTCCCGCGCCGGTTTCGGCTTTATCGAAGTGGGTGCCGCCACGCCCCTGCCCCAGCCCGGCAACCCGCGTCCGCGTCTGTTTCGCCTGACCGAAGACCGCGCCGCGATCAACCGCTTCGGCTTTAACAACGAGGGGATGGAGGCGATCTGCGCCCGGCTTTCGCGCCGCGGCGCCGGTGTGCCGGTGGGGCTGAACCTTGGTGCGAACAAGACCAGCCCAGACCGCGCTGCCGACTTTGCCCGGGTGATGACCGCCGCGCGCAATCACGTCGATTTCGCGACGGTCAACGTTTCCTCCCCCAACACCGAGAAGCTGCGCGATCTTCAGGGCAAGGCGGCGCTTTCGGCCCTGCTCGAAGGGGTGATGGACGTGCGCGGCGCCACGCCGGTTTTCCTGAAAATCGCCCCCGATCTCAGCGAAGCCGAGATTGAGGACGTGGCCGAGGTTGCTCAAAATTCAGGCGTTGCTGCCATCATTGCGACCAATACCACGCTCGACCGGACGGGTCTTGCCAGCGCCCATGCGGCTGAGGCGGGCGGCCTCTCCGGTGCGCCACTGTTTGAACGGTCGACTCGCGTCTTGGCGCGGCTGGCGGGGCTAACGGATATTCCGTTGATCGGCGTCGGCGGGGTGTCGGATGCGCAGACCGCCTATGCCAAGATCTGCGCCGGTGCCTCGGCGTTGCAACTCTACACGGCACTGGTCTTTGGCGGTCTTGGATTGGTGCGTGAGATCACCACGGGGCTCGATGCGCTTTTGGCGCGCGATGGTTTCGCCACCGTGGCCGAGGCCGTGGGCAGCAAACGCGAGGATTGGCTATGATCACCCTGTGGCACAATCCGCGCTGTTCGAAATCGCGGCAGGCGCTGGCCTTGATCGAAGAGGCGGGCGTGGACGTGAGCCTCCGGCGTTACCTCGAAGACGCCCCGACGCGGGATGAGATCATCGCCGCCCGCGACGCTCTTGGCTTCCGCGCGATTGAGATGATGCGGACTGGCGAGAAGGTGTTCAAAGAGATGGGTCTGACCAAGGACAGCCCCGAAGAGACTTTGATCGACGCCATGGCCGCCCATCCAATCCTGATCGAACGCCCCATCGCCTTTGGCCAAAGCGGCGCCGTGATCGGGCGACCACCGGAAGCGGTGCAAAGGCTGCTCTAGCCCGCCGCGCGTTCCAGCGCCGGATAGCGCAGCGCCAAGGTGATGCCCCGCACCACGAAGGACACCAAGAGCGATATCCACAGCCCGTGGTTGCCCAAGCCCGGCACCAAAATCAGCGCCGTCACGGCATAGACCAGAAATGACACTAGCATCATGTTGCGCATGTCACGCGACCGCGTGGCACCGATGAAGATGCCGTCAAACATATAGGCCGCGCAGCCCAGAACCGGGGCCGCGACCATATAGGGCAGATAGACCCGCGCGAGGTCTTGCACCTGTGGCGCCTTGGCCATCAGATCAATGATTCCCCCGCCCGAAACGGCAAAGACCAACGCCAGCGCCAAGCTGACCAGCAGCGCCCAAGCGGAGGTCAGCACCGCTCCGCGCCGCAGGACATCACGCTGTCCCGCGCCGTAGGCCCGGCCAATGATCGCCTCGGCGGCAAAGGCGAAACCGTCCAGCCCGTAGGAGGTGATCATCAGGAATTGCAGCAGCACCTGATTGGCCGCGAGTGTCACATCACCCAAGCCCGACCCCATGAAGAGGAAAGACACGAAGATCGCTTGCAACAGCAGTGAGCGGATCAGGATGTCGGTATTCACCCGCATCATGCGCGTCCAGCGCGGACCGTCAAAGACCTGCGCCCAGTCGCGCCAGGCTACCCCGGCAAAGGCCGCCCGGCAGAACCACAGCCCCAAGGCCGCCCCGCTCCACTCCGCGAGGAAGGTGGCGATGGCCACGCCCTCCACACCCCAGCCGAGGCCCAGCACGAACCACAGATCCAGCAGGATGTTCAGCCCGTTCATCCAGACCTGCAACACCAGCACGGCACGGCTGCGCTCCTGCGCGATGAGCCAGCCGGTGATCGCATAGATCGAGATGGCAGCAGGCGCGGACCAGATGCGGATCGCCATATATTGCCGCGCCAGCCCCTCGACCTCCGGTGATCCGGGGGCGAGTTGAAACGACGCCCAGAAGAGCGGCAGTTGCAGCGCCATCAGCGCCAATCCGGCGCCCGCGCCGATCAGCAGACCGCGTGTCAGCAGCGCCGCGACCTCGCCCTCTTCGCCATTGCCCGCTGCCTGCGCGGTCAGGCCCACGGTGCCCATCCGCAGAAAGCCGAAAATCCAGTAAAGCGCCGACAGGATGATCGCCCCCAGCCCCACCGCGCCGATGGGTGCCGCGGCCCCCATCTGCCCGACCACGCCGGTATCGACCGCGCCAAGGATCGGCACGGTGGCGTTGGAAATGACAATGGGAACGGCGATTTTGAGCACGCGGCGATGGGTCACCACATCGCGCGCCACCAGCGTGCCACGCTTAACCGCGCGCACCTCTGCCTCGCTGAGCGGCTCGGCTTCTGCTTTGGGGTCAGCCACGCCGCTGCGGCATCAGGAAATGGCCCGTGGCCTGAGCAAAAATGCGGCTGCGGTTGTCCTGCCACGCCTCAACATGGACAGAGGCATAGCGCCGCCCCGACCGGTTGATCCGCGCCCGTGCATAGGCATCGCGCGGCAGACCGGAGCGCAGGTAATCCACGGTAAAATCGATCGTTTTGGGCAGCCGGGGCAAATGATCGGCATCCAAATTGTCCAGATCAAGCGCGCCGCTTTCCATGTCCTCCCAGATCAGCCCCCAGCTTAGGGTGATGATCGCGGTCACCTCCAAGAAGGCCGCCGTTGCACCGCCATGCAACGCAGGCAGGATCGGGTTGCCGATCAACTGTTCGGAAAAGGGCATGATGCCTGTCAGCTCATCCCCACGGCGCTCAAACTCGATGCCCAGAAAGCGGATATAGGGCACGCCTTCGACCATGGCGCGCAGCACCCCGTCGCGGCGTTGCTTGATCACCTGAACCGGCTCTGGCTTGCGATGTTTGGTCATTTGTGGCCCTCCACGGTGAAGGTTCCTGTGGCGGTGGCCACGAAATTCTCGGCGTCCTCATCCGTCGCCGTGGCGCGCACAAAGGCGACCGAGCGGGTGACGTGATAGCAGGTCGCGCGGGTGGTGATCGTTTGACCCGGCGTGGCGGCGCGCAGGTATTCGATCCGCAGATCCATGGTGGCGGTAGCCGAGGGATTGCTGGGGTGGCTCATCACCGCCGCGCCACAGCAAGTGTCCATCAAGGCCGAGACCGCCCCGCCGCTGATCACTCCGGTTTTGGGGTCGCCCACCAGTTTGTCATCATAGGGCATGGTGATCACGGCAGAGCCATCGCCCAACTCCTGCAACTCCATCCCGAGTGCCATGGAATGGGGCAGCGCCTGAATGAACTGTCGCGCCATTTTCAACTTATCCGACATGCAGCCCACCCCTTTGCGTCTGGTTTCGACCTTTATCATGGGGGGATGGCGAAAGGGCAAGACCACCTGTTGCGCATCCCCGCGCGTGACCATAGTTTGCCTGAAGGGAGTAGATGCTTTGGACGATGAACGCCTGACATTCAAAGAGATGTGCGCGGCATTTGACGTGACGCCACGGACGTTGCGCTATTACGAGTATATCGAATTGCTGCAACCGCACCGCGAGGGGCGCTCGCGTTTCTATGGCCCGCGTGAACGGGCGCGGATGAAGCTGATCCTGCGCGGCCGCAAGTTCGGATTTGCGCTGGAAGACATCCGGCAGTGGCTGTTGATCTATGAAAAAGAGGGGACCGAGGCGCAGATGCGCACGTGGGTCACCATGGCAGATGGTCAGCTAGAAGAACTGGCCGAGCAGCGCCGCCAGTTGGACGAAGCCATGGCGGAGCTGCAAAAGCTGCGCGACGACACCGCCGCGGCAATCGCTTCGAACAAGGGCTGACCCGCAGCCTCAGCGGCCGCCGGGCTGTGACAGCTGCGCGATCAGCATCTGCAAATCCGCAGTGAGGCGGATGAGGTCGGAAACCGCATCTGGGCTCGCATTGCCCGCCAGATCGAATGCGCTGTTCTCGATGGTTTCGGAAGCGGCTTTCAAATCCGCGATCACACGTAGGCGCGTCTGCGCATCGGAACCGTTGTCAGCCCCGTTACTTGTCTGTTCTTGTTTTTGTGACATGCTTCGAACCTCTTTGGGTGAAGGACCCGGACCTATAGCCGGTCCGACGCGGGGTCATGTCACGCAGTCACGCGACAATGACGCGGGGCCAGCATACCGCTTAGGGCGGCCCTTCTTTCGGGCGGCGCAGCAGCCCCGCGCCCAAGCCCCGGATGGCGGCGGTGGTACGGTCGTTCACGTCGAGTTTAGAGAATATCCGCCGCACGATCGTATCGACCGTATGAGGCGAAATCCCCAGTATCTCGGCAATCACGCTGTTGCTCTTGCCGGTGGCAATCCACTCCAACACCTCAACTTCGCGCGGAGAAAGGCCGAAATCCCGCGCTGATTGGCTTTCAGCCAAGGCGCAATAGCGCAGATGCGCGATTTGGGCCGCGCTGAGAAGTTTGTACAACGCCCCAGGCGACAGACGCGGCTGTTTGGCGGCAAACCCCAGCCCCACAACGGCGGAATCCCCGCCCGGGCCATGCACTTTGAGGGAGATGCCGTCATTCGGGTAGCGCCGCATCAACCCTTTCATATAGACGCTTTCCGCAGGGGTCAGCCGCGCCGCGCCCGCCACATCCGACCAATAGAGCGGCATCACCTGTTGTCGGGCCAGCGCTTCGACAGGGCTTTCGCGCAGCTTCTCGACATCCAGAAATTGCGAATGCCACTGCGGCCCCTCCGCGCCATTGCCGTTGAACTTATAGAGGATCGCAGGCGCGCCGGGGCTGTCCCCGTGATAGCTGACCAGATCAATCCCAAGCCCTTGATAATAGCCTAGACCGCAGGCCAAAATACCCGCAGCGGAGGTGGCGTTCTGCGCGCAGTGAACCAGTTCGTCCAGCGTTTTCGGCCCGTTTTGATCGAGGTTTGCCATCTCCTACTCACTTTGATGCCCAAGCCCATCAGGGGCGAGGGGCGCCCCACTTGGCCCAACCTATAGGAAATCCCCCCGCGTATAAAGTGACGCAACGTATCGCTTACGTCAACGTCAACTCCCGTTGTATCAGCAAGGTCAGCCCCCAACTGAAGTCTCGAAACGACGATTGGAGAGTGAAGAGATGACCGCCGACACGCTGACCATTCGCCAGATGTGCGACGCTTTTGAAGTCACCCCGCGGACCCTGCGGTTCTATGAGGCGAAAGAGCTCCTCTTTCCGTTGCGCGAGGGACAAAAACGCCTGTTTACCAAAAGTGACCGTGCCCGGCTTAAGCTGATCCTGCGCGGCAAACGCTTTGGTTTCAGCCTCGAAGAGATCCGTCAGTTGCTCGACCTCTATCATATGGGTGACCAGCAGCAGACGCAGATCGCCGCAGCCTATGAAATCGCCCGCGCCCGTCTGGCCGACCTCGAATCGCGCCGCGAAGAGCTGAATGAAGCAATCGAAGACCTTAAAGACCAGTTAAAATGGGGGGAAAAGATGATCTCCTCCATGAACCAACCCCGCCGCGCCGCTGAATAAACGCAGCCGAATAACCACGGCGGCAAGGCCCGCACCCACATCCATAAAAAGACGACCCGGAGAGCAAAGATGCCCAGTTACACAGCCCCCACCAAAGACCTGCAATTCGTTCTGCACGACGTGCTGAAAGTGACCGAAAGCAAGACCCCCGGTTATGAGGAGCTGGAGCCTGATTTCACCTCCGCCATTCTTGAAGAAGCAGGCAAGCTGACCTCCGAAGTCCTCGCCCCGCTGAACGCCGTGGGTGACCAAGAAGGCTGCCGCTTGGAGAACGGCGTGGTCTATACGCCCAAAGGCTTCAAGGAAGCCTTTGAAAAGGTGAAAGAAGGCGGCTGGACCGGTCTTGATATGCCCGAAGAATACGGCGGGCAAAACATGCCCTATGTCCTCGGCACCGCCGTGGGCGAAATGTTCTCCGCCGCGAACCAAGCCTTCACCATGTATCAGGGCCTGACCCACGGCGCGGCCTCGGCGATCCTCGCCCATGGTACCGACGCGCAGAAAGATACCTATCTGCCCAAGATGGTCTCCTGCGAATGGACCGGCACCATGAACCTGACCGAGCCGCATTGCGGCACCGATCTGGGCCTAATGCGCACCAAAGCCGCGCCGCAGGACGATGGCAGCTACAAGATCTCCGGCCAGAAAATCTTCATCTCGTCGGGTGAACACGACATGGCCGACAACATCATCCATCTGGTGCTGGCCAAGATCGAAGGCGGCCCCGAAGGCATCAAAGGCGTGTCGCTCTTCATCGTGCCCAAGTTCATGGTGAACGAAGACGGCTCCTTGGGTGAGCGCAACGGCGTCTCCGTCGGCTCCATCGAAGAGAAGATGGGCATCCACGGCAACTCCACCTGCGTGATGAACTACGACGGTGCCACCGGCTATCTGCTGGGGACCGAGCACAAGGGCATGCGCGCCATGTTCACCATGATGAACGAAGCCCGCGTCGGCGTCGGCATGCAGGGTCTGGCACAGGCCGAAGTCGCCTACCAGAACGCCGTGATCTACGCCAACGACCGCCTGCAGGGCCGCGCCGTGACCGGTGCCGTGGCCCCTGAGAAGCCCGCCGATCCGCTGATCGTCCACCCCGACATCCGCCGCTCGCTGATGGACCAGAAAAGCTTCGTCGAAGCCGCCCGCGCCTTCATCCTTTGGGGTGCCACAATGATCGACGCCGCCCACCGCGCCGAGGACAAAGACGCCGATGGCCTTGTGTCGCTCCTGACCCCCGTCATCAAAGGCTTCCTGACCGACCAAGGTTACGACATGACCGTGAAGGCCCAGCAAGTTTATGGCGGCCACGGCTATATCGAAGAATGGGGCATGTCCCAATTCACCCGCGACGCGCGCATCGCCCAAATCTACGAAGGTGCCAACGGCGTTCAGGCGCTCGACCTCGTGGGCCGCAAACTGGCCCAAGACGGCGGCAAACATGTGATGGCGTTCTTCGATCTGATCAAAGGCTTCATAAAGGATAACGCCGGTCAGGATGCCGAGTTTGACGCAGCCTTCCTCGACCCGCTGAAAGCAGCCAGCAAGGACCTGCAATCGGCGGGCATGTACTTCATGCAAAACGGCATGAAGAACCCCAACCACGCGCTCGCAGGGTCCAATGACTTCATGCATATGTTCGGCCATGTCTGCCTTGGGCTGATGTGGGCCAAAATGGGTCTGGCGGCCAAAGAGGCGTTGAAGAACGGCAGCGGCGACGCCACGTTCTACGAGACGAAACTGGCCACAGGGCGCTACTATATGGCACGGCAGCTGCCCGCCACGGCGTTGCACCTGACCCGCATCCAATCGGGCGCGGATACTGTCATGGCGCTGGAGGCCGCAAACTTCTAAAACGGGTGATGGGGGCCTGTCCCCCACCCTGCCCAACACCCGGAGAGACCATGCCCAAACGCTTCCGCCTGACCCGCCGCTTCCCCGTCGCCATGACCGAAGAGGGCTACCGCAGGCTGAAGAAGTTCAGCACGGATGCAGGTCTCGATGAAGGGGAAGCACTGTCGTTCCTGTTCGAGAATTTCAACTCGGTCATGAACGAAGAAAACCTGACCGCGCGGCTGCGCCTGTTCAACGCCGAACTGGAAAGCCGCAAACGCTGAACCCTGGGGAGGGGCGGATGACGCAAGGCAAGACATCCAGCTGGATGACCGACGAACACCAGATGATCGCCGATATGACGGCGCAGTTCATCAACGCCGAATGGGCGCCCAAGTTCGAGAAATGGCGCAAGCAAGGCCAGATGGACCGCGAAACCTGGGCGCAGGCGGGCGAGTTGGGCCTACTCTGCCCCTCGGTGCCCGAAGAATACGGCGGCGCAGGCGGTGATTTCGGCCACGAAGCCGCGATCCTAATCGAAGGCTCCCGCGCCAACCTCGCCTCATGGGGCCACGGCATCCATTCCGGCATCGTCGCGCATTACATCCTCGCCTATGGCACCGCAGATCAAAAGAAACGCTGGCTGCCCAAGATGGTATCGGGCGAGTTGGTCGGCGCGCTGGCGATGACCGAACCCTCCACCGGATCGGACGTACAGCGGATCAAAACCAAAGCGATCCGCGACGGCAACGCCTATAAGCTGTCGGGCCAAAAGACCTTCATCACCAACGGCCAGCACGCCAATCTGATCATCGTCGCGGCCAAGACCGACCCCAAGGAAGGCTCCAAGGGCGTCTCGCTCGTCGTGGTCGAAACCGACGGCGCGCAGGGTTTCCAGCGCGGCCGCAACCTCGACAAGATCGGCCTCCACGCCGCCGACACCTCGGAATTGTTCTTCGACAATGTCGAAATCCCGCCAGAAAACATTCTTGGCCAGGACGAAGGCCAAGGCTTCTACCAAATGATGCAACAACTCCCGCAAGAGCGCCTGATCATCGGTTGCGGTGCGGTCGGCGCAATGGAAGGCGCCGTGGCGCGCACGATCCAATACTGCAAAGAACGTGAAGCCTTCGGCGGCCCGCTGACCCAGTTCCAGAACACCCGCTTCCAACTGGCCGAAGTGAAAACCAAAACCATGGTGGCCCGTGCCTTCCTCGACGAATGCATTGGCGAACATCTGCGCGGGGAACTCAGCGTCGATAAGGCCGCGATGCAAAAATACTGGCTGACCGACACACAAGGCGAAGTGCTTGATGCCTGCTTGCAACTGCACGGTGGCTACGGCTTCATGCAGGAATATGCTGTCGGCGAAATGTGGGCCGACGCGCGGGTGCAACGCATCTACGGCGGCACCAACGAGATCATGAAGGAACTGATCGCGCGCAATCTCTGACCGCGCGCCCAGCCCCGGCCGCCGCGCATAGGTATTTAAGAAAGGATGAAGATAAGGGCGCAAGCCCCCCCTCTTCATCCTTTTACCAAATACCGTCCGACCGTGCCGCGAACGATGACAGATTGAGGAGGAATGATACGTGACCATCCAGCTTTACTGCTTTGGTGAATCCGGCAACGCCTATAAGGCCGCGCTTGCCTTGGAGCTCTCAGGATTGGACTGGGAGCCGGTGAAGGTCGACTTTTTCGGCGGCCAGACGCGGCAGCCCGACTACCGCGCGCAGATCAACAACATGGGCGAGGCCCCGGTGATGATCGACGGCGATCTGCGGCTTACGCAATCGGGCGTAATTCAGGATTACGTCGCGGAAAAGACGGGCAAATTTGGCGGCCGCGACGCGACGGAACGGCGTGAAATCATGCGGTGGGTGCTATGGGATAACCACAAGCTGAGTGGTGTTGCTGGGATGACCCGTTTCCTGATGAATTTCCTGCCCGAAGACAATCGCCCCGCCGAAGTCATCGCCTTTAGCCAAGGGCGGCTCAAGGCAGCCTACGGCGTGCTGAACGACCATCTCGACGGCCGCGACTGGATCGTGGGCGACGAATTGACCAACGCAGACCTCAGCTGCTGCGGGTATCTTTATTACCCCGAGCCCTTTGGCTTTGACCGCAGCGACTGGCCCCATCTCGACGCGTGGCTCACGCGTTTGAGCGAAACACCGGGCTGGAAAGCCCCATACGACCTGATGCCCGGCAGCCCAGCTGACCGCGCCTGACCCTCGAAGGACATGAACATGACCCAAGACGTTTACATCTACGACGCGATCCGCACCCCCCGCGGCAAGGGCCGCAAGGACGGCGCGCTGCATGAGGTCACCTCGCTGCGGCTGTCGGCGCAGACATTGAACGCGCTGAAAGAGCGCAACAATTTGGAAGGTCATGCCGTTGAGGACGTGATCTGGGGCAACGTCACGCAAGTGATGGAACAGGGCGGCTGTCTGGCACGCTCGGCCGTTCTGGCCTCGGACCTTGATGAGCGCATCCCCGGTTTGGCGATCAACCGTTTCTGTGCCTCCGGCATGGAAGCCGTGAACCTGGCCGCCAACCAAGTCAAAGGCGGCGCGGGCAATGGTTATATCGCTGGCGGTGTCGAGATGATGGGCCGTGTCGCGATGGGCGCTGACGGTGCCGCGATTGCCGTGGACCCGACGCTGGCGATGGAGAAATACTTCGTGCCGCAGGGTATTTCGGCCGATATCATTGCCACCGAGTTCGGT
Organism: Sulfitobacter sp. W002; assembly: GCF_025142135.1. Classification (NCBI taxonomy): domain Bacteria; kingdom Pseudomonadati; phylum Pseudomonadota; class Alphaproteobacteria; order Rhodobacterales; family Roseobacteraceae; genus Sulfitobacter; species Sulfitobacter sp. W002. Next base: position 2,770,569 of record NZ_CP081126.1, read on the forward strand.
TTCACCCGTGACGAGGCCGACCAGCTGGCCATGCAGTCCCAACAGCGCGCGGCGCGGGCTTGGAAAGAGGGCCGCTTTGACAAATCCGTGATCACTGTGCGCGACCAGAACGGCCTCGCGATCCTTGATCGTGACGAATATATGCGCCCGCAGACCGACATGCAGTCGCTTGGCGGCCTGAACCCGGCGTTCCAGCAGATGGGTGAGGTCATGCCCGGCTTCGACAAGGTCGCGCTGATGAAATACCCGCATCTGGAGCGGATCAACCACATCCACCACGCGGGCAACTCGTCGGGCATCGTCGACGGTGCCGCCGCCGTTCTGGTCGGCAACAAAGAGTTTGGCGAGCAGCACGGGCTGAAGCCCCGCGCCCGCATCCGCGCCACCGCCAAGATCGGCACCGATCCCACCATCATGCTGACCGGCCCGGTGCCGGTGACCGAGAAGATCCTCAAAGACAACGGCATGACGATCGGCGACATCGATCTTTTCGAGGTCAACGAAGCCTTTGCCGCGGTGGTTCTGCGCTTCATGCAGGCCTTTGACGTGGACGACAGCAAAGTGAACGTGAACGGCGGCGGCATCGCCATGGGGCACCCCCTGGGCGCCACCGGCGCCATGATCATCGGCATTCTGCTTGATGAGATGGAGCGCGCCGACAAGGAAGTGGGGCTGGCCACGCTCTGCATCGCCTCCGGCATGGGTGCCGCCACCATCATCGAGCGCGTGTAAGCCGCGTAAGGGAGCAAGAGAATGACCGATTTTACATTGAATAAAGACGCCGACGGCATCGCCACGATCACATGGGACGTGCCGGGCAAAAGCATGAACGTGATGTCCTTTGACGGGCTGCGCGATCTGGAAAAACATATCGACGACGCGCTGGCCGATGACGCCGTGAAGGGCATCGTGATCACCTCTGGCAAGGAAGGGTCTTTCGCCGGGGGGATGGACCTGAACCTGCTGGCCAAGATGAAGGAAGATGCGGGCGACGATCCGGCCAAGGGGCTTTTTGAGGGCACGATGCAGATGCACGCCCTGCTGCGCAAGATCGAGCGCGCGGGCATGGACCCGAAGACCAACAAGGGCGGCAAGCCTGTCGCCTGTGTGATCCCCGGCACCGCCGCGGGCATCGGGCTGGAACTGCCGTTGGCCACGCATCGCACCTTTGCCGCTGATAACCCGAAGGCGCGGATCGGCCTACCGGAAATCCTTGTGGGCATCTTCCCCGGGGCCGGTGGCACCACGCGGATGGTGCGCAAGCTCGGTGCGATGGCGGCCTCGCCCTTCTTGCTTGAAGGCAAGATGGTCGCCCCGGCTGCTGCCCAGAAGGCCGGCATTATTGATGAGGTCAGCGCAGATCCAATGGCCGCGGCGCGCGATTGGGTGCTGAACGCCAAGGACGCCGATCTGGTGAAGCCATGGGATGCCAAGGGTTATAAAATGCCCGGCGGCGCGCCTTATCATCCGGCGGGTTTCATGACCTTTGTTGGCGCCAGTGCGATGGTGAACGGCAAGACGCAGGGTGTCTATCCGGCGGCCAAGGCGCTTTTGTCGGCGGTCTACGAAGGCGCGCTGGTGCCTTTCGACACGGCTCTGAAAATCGAGGCGCGCTGGTTCACCAATGTGCTGATGAACCCCTCCTCAGGCAATATGATCCGCTCGCTTTTCCTCAACAAAGAAGCACTGGAGAAGGGTGCCGTGCGTCCTGAAGGTGTGCCGGACCAGCGCGTGAAGAAGCTGGGCGTGTTGGGCGCCGGCATGATGGGCGCGGGCATCACGCTGGTGTCGGTTCAGGCCGGGATCGAGGTTGTGCTGATCGACCAGACGCAAGAGGCGGCCGACAAGGGCAAGGCCTATTCCGCGAGCTATTTCGACAAGGGCATTGCCCGTAAGAAATCCACCGAAGAGAAGAAGGCCAAGGCGCTTGACCTGATCACCGCGACCACCGATCTCGACGCGCTGAAGGGCTGCGACCTGATCATCGAAGCGGTTTTCGAGGACCCCAAGGTCAAGGCCGAGATGACCCAGAAGGTCGAAGCGGTGATCCCCGAGGATTGCATCTTTGCCTCCAACACTTCGACCCTGCCGATCACCGATCTGGCGAAGGCGTCGAGCCGTCAAGAGCAGTTCATCGGCATTCACTTCTTCTCACCGGTTGAGAAGATGCTGCTGGTGGAGATCATCAAGGGCCAGAAGACCGGCGACCGGGCCGTGGCCAAGGCGCTCGACTATGTGCGCCAGATCCGCAAGACGCCGATCGTGGTCAACGACGCGCGCTTTTTCTACGCCAACCGTTGCATCATTCCCTACATCAACGAAGGTGTGCGGATGGTGCAGGAGGGTGTTGAGCCTGCGCTGATCGAGAATGCGGCCAAGCTCGTCGGCATGCCGCTGGGGCCGTTGCAGTTGATGGATGAGACGTCTATCGATCTCGGTGCCAAGATTGCCCGCGCAACCAAGGCGGCGATGGGGGATGAGTACCCGAACGACGATCTCGATCCGCTGGTATTCTGGATGGAAGAAGAGGGCCGTCTGGGCCGCAAAGCGAACGCGGGCTTCTACAGCTATGACGCCAAGGGCAAGCGCGAAGGGCTGTGGAAGGGCATGGGGGACAAGTACCCCGTGGCCGAGGAACAGCCCGATCTGATCGAAGTGCAGCACCGTCTGCTCTTCTCGCAGGTCTTGGAGGCCGTGCGCGCGCTGGAGGAAGGCGTGTTGATGGACATCCGTGAGGGTGACGTCGGTGCGATCCTTGGCTGGGGCTTTGCGCCTTGGTCCGGTGGGCCGCTGAGCTGGCTTGATATGATCGGCGCGCCCTATGCGGCGGAACGTTGTGATCAGTTGACCGAGAAGTTCGGTGAGCGGTTTGCTTGCCCCGAGTTGCTGCGCGAGATGGCCCAGAAGAACCAGTCGTTCTACGGGCGGTTCAACCCGGATGCCAGCAAGGCAGCATAAGAAATCGGGGCGCTTCGGCGCCCCTTTTTCGTAGAGGTATGAGGGCCATCGCCTGCCCGCGGGTCGGCGTTCCAAGGTGGCCTCGTGCCACTTTATGGCGCAGCAGTGATGTGTGCCCGCAAAGTACCGCCCAGCCTCGCCAAATCGCCTACCCGGGGGGCGGGCAGGCGATGGCCCGGCGCCTGCGACTTGATTCCGGGCCTAGGGACCGTCGTCAGCGTAGCCAAACCGCGCGATATCCTCGGCGCAAACCTCCGCCACAATATCGCGCAACTCAGGCGTATAGGCCGCAGCCCCTTCAGAGGCATTCACCCGCGGCAACTCCAACTCAAAACCCAGATGCTCGAACAACGGCTGAGCATCATCGGGGAAATGCTCCAACCGGATATAGCGATCGCAGCGCTCCCGCCCCGCCGCATCCGTCATGTACCGCCGCACGGGCCAGGCGCGCAGGCTGGCCTGCGTCTGCGGATGCCGTAAGAACCCCGCGAAATCCGACTGTTTCGCCAGCCCCACCGCCGGATGATCGAACCCCTGCCCGCGCAGCCAGCGGTAGTAGCTCGCCACCCGGTCCCAAGGGTTGCGCACCAGCGTGAAACAAAACAACCCTTCCAACTCCTCTGGCCGCAGCAGCCCGTCGACATCCGCCAGCGTTGAATGCTTCCAGAGCCGCCCCGCCGCCTGCACGCCCTGCAACCGCCGCCGCCGTTTCAGCGCTTTTGGCGTGTCACCCAGCATCAGGTCGTCCTTCATCGCCCGCCCTTCCAAAGCCAGCGCCAGCGAGGTGCCCCCCGTTTTGGGGATATGCACAAAGACATAGCGTCGGCCCCGGCTGATGATCACTCCACCGCCTCCGGCGCGCGCAAGGTAGATGGCTCATCACTGCGCAGCGCGATGACCGCCCCCGCCAGTGCGATCAGTGCCATGCCTGCAAAGCCCATGGGCGGCACCTGCTGGTCCCATAGGACATAGGCCCAGAAGCTCGCAAAGATCAGCAGGGAGTATTCAAAAATGGCGACATGTCCGGCCTCGCCCAATTGGTAGCCGCGCACCAGAAACCCGATGCCGATGAGCGAGCCTACCGCTTGCACCACGATCCAGAACCACATCGCGCCATCCAGCGGCCCCCATGTGCGGCTGACGAAACCTTCGGGCCCTGCCACCTCCGCACCCGGCAAAACCATGACACCGATGCCGCCCATGACAGCCAACATGCCGAAAAAGCCTGCGGTCATGACCATCGTGCTCTCCCCTTCGCACCATGCCCGCGTCGCCACGGCGCCAATCGCATAGAGCGCCCCGGCCAAGAGCGGCAGAAAGGCCACGGGGTCCAGATCGCTGGGGTCGGGGCGGATCACCATCAATGCCCCGGCAAAGCCCACCGCCACGGCCCCCCACCGCCATGGGCCGACCCGCTTGCCTTGGAACAGGGCCGAGATCATCAGCACGAAGAGCGGCGAGGTGAAAAGCCCGGCCACCACCACGCCGATGGGCAAAAAGGCCAGACAGCCGAAATAGATCAACATGGCCCCGGCCTGAAACAGGCTACGCCCCACCACGGCCCAGAACCGCCTTGGCCGCAAGATGCCGAAACCAAGGGCTGCCAGCACCATCAGAATGGCCACCGCCATAACACCGCGCACAAAATGAAACTGCCAGAGCGAGCCGCGCTCGGTTATGAAGGGAACGAAGTTATCCGTAAGCCCCAAAGCCGCCATACCGCTCACTGCGCAAAGCGCCGCCAAGCCTGATTTCACCGCTGCGTCTTGCATCTGCCCTCCTTTTCGCTCCTGCCCTCTTTTCAAAGTCACGTCCCGGCAGCAATACTCAACCCCAAATCGCAACCAATGCCTTGGGAGGGGTCACATGGGGTGGATGACGGATGAGCGCGGGCTGGAAAAATGCGCAGCGAATTTCGTGGCGCTAACGCCAACGTCGCATCTGCGCCGGGCGGCAGAGGTCTTCGCCGGGCAAACCGCGGTGATCTACGGTGACCACCACGTCACCTATGCCCAGTACCATGACCGCTGCACCCGCCTTGCCGCCCTGTTGGCCGAGATCGGCGTGGCTCCGGGCGACGTGGTCGCGACCCTGATCCCCAACCTGCCCGCGCAGGCCGAGGCGCATTTTGGCGTGCCGGCCTGCGGGGCCGTGCTTAACACCATCAACATCCGCCTCGACCCTGAAACGGTGGCCTATATCCTCGACCACGGTGGGGCCAAGGTGCTGCTCGTCGATACGGAATTCCTGCCGCTGGCCGAAGACGCCTGCGCGCGGATGGACGGCACATGCCCTGCGATCATCGAAGTGCCCGACCCCGCCGTCGGCCTCCCTCCCAGCGGGCGGCATCCGCAATACGAAGACCTGCTGGCCGAGGCCAATCCGAACTTTAGCTGGATCATGCCCGACGACGAATGGGAGAGCCTCGCGCTGAACTATACCTCCGGCACCACCGGGCGGCCCAAGGGCGTGGTCTATCACCACCGCGGAGCCTATCTGATGACCATGGGCACGGTCGTTTCTTGGCAGATGGTGCTGCGCCCGGTCTTCATGCAGATCGTGCCGTTGTTTCACTGCAACGGCTGGAACCACACTTGGATGATGCCGCTCTTGGGCGGCACGCTGGTCTGCTGCCGCGACATCACGGCGGGCGCGATCTATGACGCCATCACGGATCACGGGGTCACCCATTTCGGCGGCGCGCCCATCGTGCTGAACATGCTGGTCAACGCCAGCGCGGAAGACCGCCGTGCCTTCGATCACCGCGTCGAGGTTTTCACCGCAGGCGCGCCCCCTGCCCCCGCGACCCTGTCGAAGATCGAGAAACTGGGTTTCAACGTCACGCAGGTCTATGGCCTGACCGAGACCTTTGGCCATGTCACCGAATGTCTGTGGCAAGGCGATTGGGACGGGCTGCCCGAGGCTGAGCGCGCCGGAATCAAAGCCCGCCAAGGCATCGCCATGCCGATGATGGAAGATATCACGGTGATGGACGCCGAGATGGCCCAGACCCCGCGCGACGGCACCGCACAGGGCGAAATCATGATCCGCGGCAATGCGGTGATGAAAGGCTACCTCAAGAACCCCGAGGCCACCGCCGAAGCCTTTGCGGGCGGTTACTTCCATTCCGGAGATATCGCGGTGCAGCATCCCGACGGCTATATCCAGATTGCCGACCGCGCCAAGGACATCATCATCTCCGGCGGAGAGAATATCTCAAGCGTTGAGGTCGAAGGCGTGCTGATGGGCCACGGCGCGGTCAATCTGGCTGCCGTGGTGGCCCAACCGCATGAAAAATGGGGCGAGGTGCCCTGCGCCTTTGTCGAGTTGAAGCCGGGGTCGGAGGCCAGCCAAGAGGCGCTGATCGCCTTTGCCCGCGAACGTCTTGCCGGGTTCAAGACGCCCAAGCGGGTGATTTTCGGAGAGTTGCCCAAGACCTCCACCGGGAAGATCCAGAAATTTGAACTGCGCAAGCAGGCGGCGGCCCTCTAAGGCGGGGCATTATGTCACCTGCCATTGCTGATCCCGCAGCGCGTGGTAGAGTGGCAAAAACTGACAGGCCCGCAGCAGAACCCCATGACCGCCTTGACAAAATACGCCCGGCTCGAAGCGACGGGCCTTTGGCGCGCCACGCCCGATGCGCAGCGGCGCGAGGTGATCGTCTCTATCGGTGACGCGACACTGGTGATCAGCGATCTCAAGGATCAGGCGCTGACCCATTGGTCGCTGGCTGCCGTCGACAGGACCAATCCCGGCCAGACCCCCGCGCTCTATCATCCGGACGGCGATCCGGGAGAGACGCTGGAACTGCCCGACAATGAAACCGAGATGATCGAGGCTATCGAAAAGCTGCGCCGCGCCATTAACCGCAGCCGCCCGAAGCCGGGCCGCTTGCGGTGGGTGGGCATGGTCGCCTCTGTCGCCGTGGTGGCGGCGCTGGCGGTCTTTTGGATGCCCGGCGCGCTGCGCGAACACGCGATCAAAGTGGTGCCAGAGGTCAAGCGCGTCTCATTGGGCACGGCGCTGCTGAAGCGGCTTGAACGGGTGTCCGGCCCCGCCTGCGAAAGCCCCGGCGGCAGTGCCGCGCTGACGCGCCTTACCAAACGGTTGGAGGTGGGGCGCGTGGCGATCCTGCCCGATATGACCCGCGCCAGCCTGCATCTGCCGGGGCGTCTTATCGTGCTCGACCGCGCGGTGCTGGAGGATTACGAAGAACCCGATGTCGCCGCGGGCTATGTGCTCACCGAAGATGTGGCACGCAGCGAACATGACCCGCTGCGCGCGCTGCTGGAGGCCGTGGGCCTGCGCGAAAATTTCCGCCTGCTGACCACCGGCGATATCTCTTCCGAGGCGCTGGACGCCTATGCCGAGCAACTGTTGATGCGCCCCGCCGCGACACCGAAAGTCGAGGCCCAGTTGGCACGATTTGCCAAGGCCGAACTGCGCAGCAAACCCTATGCTTTTGCCCGCGACATCACTGGCGAAAGCACCCTGCCCCTGATCGAAGGCGACCCGATGAACGGCAAGCTGACCGCGCCGCTGATGTCGGATGCCGATTGGCTGCGACTGCAAAGCATCTGCGGCGGCTGACTGAACGACCCGCCAAAGAGAAAGGCCAGCCGGGGGGACACCACGGCTGGCCTTTTTTCTTGCTATCGCGACGCGCTTAGCGGCGCAGATAGGCGTCCCGGTATCCCGCCCGGCGCAGCTGACCAAGCGCCGCTTGGGCCGAGCCACCCGCGATGGGGCCCGCCTGAACGCTGTGATAGGTCTTGCCGCCGCGGGTCTGTTTGCCGATGCGGGCAGGCATGCCCATGGATGCGATCTGACGCGCCGCGCGCTGCGCATTGGCAGGGCTGCCAAAGACACCAACCTGCACATAGCCTGCCTTGGTGCTGACCTGCGCTGCCGGGGCCGACCGGCTGGAATAAACCGGTGCAGCCTTAACCGGCGCAGCCTTCACCGGCGCTCTCTTAACCGGGCGGGCATCGCGGTGGATCGGCGCGGCATTGCGGTAGCGCAGAACACGTTTCACCACTTGGCCGTCCCGTTCAACAATCTTGACCACCCCCAGCTTGCGGCGCTGAGTTTCGATATCAAGATAGGGGTAGATCAGCGGCACTTTGGCGGTCACATCTTCGCCGGTGGCCTTGTTCACCAAACGGCGCGGCACGGTCTGGGTCCAGACCAGCAGCATATCGGCGCGGCCTTCCAAGGTCTGCTCGGCGCGGTGCGGGTTCAGACGGTCGTCCTCCCAGACCTTACGATAGCCGTGGGGAACTTTGACGTTTGTCGTGTTCAGACGGTTGATCGCCACATGTTTCGGCACGATCCGTGTCTGGGTGCCCACGGCCCGGGCAGGCGGCGCGCTGACCACCGGCGCGGCAACCACGGCGGGGGCGACGACACGTGCGGGCGCTGCAGCCACACCGGGCATCATCCCTGCGCTACGGTAAGGCTGAGGGGCCGTGCCGCGCTGTGGGGTGGTGGGCGCAAGACGGCCTGTCACGATAGGTTCGGCCTGCGGGCCACAACGCACGCTATAGCCATCCCCGCGCCGCATATAGCGCTGCGACAGAGGCGAAGCGCCGGGGCAAGCGGTGACGAACCCAGCCGGTGCCGGAGCAGCCAGAGCGACGGGTTTGCTCGGCACCACGGGCACGGGGCGCGGTGCGGTTTCGCGCACGACTTTGGGGGCGGATGCGCGAACCGGGGCCGGAGCCACACGGCGCACCACCTTTTGCGGTGCGGGCCGGGCCACGGGGGCTTTTGGTTTCACCTTGGGCGCTTGCACTTCGGCGACGCGGGTCGGCGGCGTTTTGGCGGGGGCGGCTTCGACCTTGGTCTTCGCTGCTGTTGTCGCCTGTGCAGCCGCCACTTGCACGCCGTTCGTGGGCTGGAAACCACAGATCTGCTGGCGCGCGCGGCTCATGCGGGGGACCCATGACACATCGCCGTCGATGCCCGCACGGATGAACACACATCCCGCGCTGTCGACATATTGCTTGCCCTTGTAGGAAGACGGCGGAAACTCCGCTGGCTGGCTGCGGCTGTCTTGCGCTTGGGTCTGCGATCCGCCGACGCCCAAAGCGGCCACGATCACTGCCATGGCAATACTTTTGGTAAGTGTCATCTAATGCCCCCACACTATCTAGTAGAACGATGCCTCAGCGCGCGGCCTGAGTAAAGCGCCACGCGCTGAATAGCGAAACTTACCGGATCACTTTGTGCCGAACATCCGGTCGCCCGCGTCACCCAGACCCGGAATGATATAGCCCTTCTCGTTCAGCGCCTCATCCAGCGAGGCCGTGACGATCCGCACGTCAGGATGCGCGGCTTTCATTGTGGCCACACCTTCGGGCGATGCGAGCAGGCAAAGGAAGATGATGTTGGTGGCCCCGGCCTCTTTCAGCAGGTTGATCGCCGCGACCGAGGAGTTGCCGGTGGCCAGCATCGGATCCACGGCGATGACCAGTCGGTCTTCCATCGCCTCGGGCACCTTGAAGTAATACTGCACCGGCTGCAGCGTCTCTTCGTCACGGTAAAGACCGACAAAACCGACCCGCGCCGAGGGGATCAGCTCCAGCACCCCGTCCATCAACCCGTTGCCCGCCCGCAGGATCGAGATCAGCGCAAGCTTCTTGCCGTCGAGCGTCGGCGCGTCCATCTCCTGCATCGGGGTCTCGACCCGTTTGGTCGTCATTGGCAGGCCCCGCGTCACCTCATAGGCCAAAAGCTGGCTGATCTCGCGCAGCAACTGCCGGAAGGCGGCGGTCGAGGTGGTTTTGTCGCGCATGATGGTCAGCTTGTGCTGCACCAGCGGATGGTCAACGATCGTCAGATGATTGGGGGTATCGGTCATGCGGCAGGCTCCTTTATTTGCCTCGCTTCTAGCCGCACAAGCGACCCGCTCGCAAGCAAAGGCTGCGCGGCTAGGCTGGCACCTGTACCCCCAGATGCCCGGCGACAAGCGCTGCCACATCGGCAAAGCCGATCTGACCCAGCTCCCCTGCCCCGGTCCCGGCGACCAGCACCGGCACCCTTTCGCGCGTGTGATCGCTGCCTGCCCATGTCGGATCATTCCCGTGATCCGCCGTCACAATCAGCATGTCCCCCTCGCGCAGCGCGGCGATCACCTTGCCGATCTCGGTGTCGAACCACTCCAACGCGCGGGCATAGCCCGACACATCGCGGCGGTGACCATAAAGGCTGTCGAACTCCACGAAATTGGCGAAGGTCAGGCTACCGTCTTCGGCCTCTTCCACCAGATCATGCAGGTGTTCCATCAGCTTGGCATCCGGCCCTTTGCGCAATTCATCAATGCCTTGCATGGTAAAGATGTCGCCGATCTTGCCCACCGCATAGACCCGCCCCCCGGCGTTTTGCACCCAATTGGTCAGCACTGGTTTCGGCGGCATGATGGCATAGTCGCGGCGGTTCGCGGTGCGCTGGAATGCGCCCGGTTCGCCGGTGAAGGGCCGCGCGATGACGCGGCCCACCTTCATCTCATGCAGGCGGGGTGCGATGTCCTCGCAAAGCTTCAGGAGGCGGTCGAGGCCAAAGGTCTCTTCATGGGCGGCGATCTGGAAAACACTGTCGGCGGAGGTATAGCAGATCGGCCAGCCGCTTTCGCAATGCGCTGCCCCCAGCCGTTCAATGATCGCCGTGCCTGAGGCATGACAATTGCCCAAGATACCATCGGTGCCCGCCAGCCGCGCGACCTCTTCGGTCAGGTCGGCCGGAAAGGTCGGTGTTTCATCGGGGAAGTAATGCCAGGCCCAAGGCACCGGCAACCCCGCCAACTCCCAATGGCCCGAGGGGGTATCCTTGCCCTGCGAGATTTCCGTCGCGGCACCCCAGCGGCCCTCTGGTGTCGCCCCCAAACCCGGCGCCGCCATCCCGCTGGCGAGCGTCAGAGCAGCGCCCAGCCCCAGCCGATCAAGATTGGGCAGGGCAAGCGGTCCGCTCCGCCCCTCTTCGGCCTTTCCCGCGGCACAGGCCCGCGCGATATGGCCCAGCGTGTTGGCCCCGGTATCGGGCAGATCGCCGTTAAAGAAATCCTCCGCGTCCGGCGCGCCGCCGATACCCACGGAATCAATCACGACCAAAAATGCACGTCCCATCAGCCGATCCTTTCCAAAATCAATTCCGGCGCTTTGACCGGCGTGTCGCCCAGCGTCATTGCCGCCAAAACCGCCGCCTCTGCCGCATCCGCCGCCTCTGGCCCCGCCGCATGGACCAGTGCCAAGGGCTGGCCCGCACGGACCTCATCGCCCAAGCGCAGCACTTCCGACAGGCCCACTGCCGGGTCGATCTGGTCCGCCTCAATCACCCGGCCACCGCCGAGATTAACCACCGCCATCCCAAGCGCCGCGCCGTCGATCGCGCTGACGGTGCCGCCGCGCGGCGCAGGGACAGCGCGGATCACCGGAGCTTTGGGCAGGATGCGCGCCCAGTTTTCGGCGAAATCGGCGGGCGCGCCCATGGCGCTCAGCATGCGGGTGAAATGATCCAATGCGCGGCCATCGGCGACCGCCGTGCGCAGGGCATCGGCCCCGGCCTCGGCACTCGCCGCCAGACCGCCATTGGCGAGCAGACCGCCCCCCAGTTCAGCCGTTACATCAAGAATTGGCCCGGTGGCCGTCCCGCTTAACACTCGCATCACCTCGGCCACTTCCAGCGCGTTGCCAAGGCTCGGCACCAGCGGCTGGTTCATGTCGCTGATCACCGCCGTCGTGGGGCAACCCGCCGCCGTGGCGGTGCCGCTCAGCGCCTCGGCCAAGGCGCGCGCCTGCGACAGTTCTTTCATGAAAGCGCCTGAGCCGACCTTTACATCCAGCACCAGCCCATCCAGCCCAGCGGCGAGCTTTTTCGACAGGATCGAGGCGGTGATCAGATCGAGCGAATCCACGGTCGAGGTCACATCCCGCACCGCATAAAGCCGCCGATCCGCCGGGGCGATGTCGCCGCTGGCGCTGACGATGGCGCAGCCCACCTCCCGCACGACCGCGCGAAACTGTGCCTCTTCCAATTGCGTGCTAACGCCGGGGATCGCCTCCAGCTTATCCAGCGTGCCGCCCGTGTGCCCCAAACCCCGGCCCGAGATCATCGGCACGTAAGCGCCGCAAGCCGCCAGCGCCGGGGCAAGGATCAGCGACACGCAATCGCCAACGCCGCCGGTGGAATGTTTATCCAGCACCGGGCCGTCCAAGTTCCATGCCAGCACCCGTCCCGAATCGCGCATCGCAAGCGTCAATGCCACGCGGCCTTGCTCATCCAAGCCGTTGAGGCAAATGCCCATGGCAAAGGCCCCGGCCTGCGCGTCGCTCACCGAGCCGTCAGCCAACGCGCCCGCCATCCAAGACAGGGCTTCGGCGTTCAACGCCTTGCCGTGGCGCAGCCGCGCCAGAATGTCCCGCGCGCTCATGAGGTTAACCCTGCATATGGGCGGCGCCAAAGGCCCCCGGCAGCAGGTCGCCCATGGTCATCTTCTGCTCTTTTCCCGCCACGGTCGCCATTGTCACCGACACCTTGTCGCCCGAAAACTCGGCCAGTTTTTGGCGGCAACCGCCGCAGGGGGTCACCGGGAGATCGCTGCCCGCCACCACATAGACCTCGGCGATGTCACGCTCGCCCGCCGCGACCATGGCGGCAATCGCCCCGGCCTCGGCACAGGTGCCCTGCGGGTAGGCGACGTTTTCGACATTGCAGCCGCTGAACACCGCGCCCGACGCCGTGCGGATCGCCGCACCGACCTTGAAATTCGAATAGGGTGCATGGGCATTTTCCCGCACCATCACAGCCGCTTCGCGCAAATCAGTCATTAGGCTCTCCCCTTTTCTCGGACTATAGAAAATTGCCCCACCCTGTGCGATGCAAAACCACATGTCACCTCAATCGCCTCATAAAGCCTGCGTAAAATGACCTGCAAGGACGACGCTGGGGCAAAGCCACCCGCCGTGAAGATCGCCCCCCTGAAATGCCGCTTTGCCTGCGCGCAAAAATTAGTTTAACGCTAAACCATTATTCGGGAGGAGCATGAACGATGTCCGACACCCCCAACTTGCGCCAAGCAGCATTGGACTACCACGAACACCCCCGGCCCGGTAAGCTGGAGGTCCGCGCGACCAAACCGCTGGCCAATGGCCGCGATCTGGCCCGCGCCTATTCGCCCGGCGTGGCCGAGGCTTGTATCGAGATCAAGAACGACCCCGACACCGCCGCCCGCTATACCTCGCGCGGCAATCTGGTGGCCGTGGTCACCAATGGCACCGCGGTTCTCGGACTGGGCAATATCGGGGCGCTGGCCTCCAAACCGGTGATGGAGGGCAAGGCCGTGCTCTTCAAGAAATTCGCCAATATCGATTGTTTCGACATCGAGCTGGACCAAGCCGACCCCGAAAAATTGGCCGAGATCGTCTGCGCGATGGAGCCGAGTTTCGGCGCGATCAACCTCGAAGACATCAAAGCTCCCGATTGTTTCGTCGTCGAGAAAATCTGCCGCGAGCGGATGAACATCCCCGTTTTCCACGATGACCAACACGGCACCGCCATCGTCGTCGGCGCCGCTGCGAAAAACGCGCTGCATGTGGCGGGTAAAAAGTTCGAGGACATCAAGATCGTCTCGACCGGTGGCGGGGCGGCGGGGATCGCCTGCCTCAACATGCTGCTTAAACTCGGCGTGAAGCGTGAAAACGTCTGGCTGTGTGACATCAACGGGCTGGTCTATGAGGGCCGGACCGAGGACATGAACCCCAGCAAAGCGGAATATGCGCAGAAGTCCGATCTGCGCACGCTGGACGATGTGATCGACGGGGCGGACCTCTTCCTCGGCCTGTCGGGCCCCGGTGTGCTCTCGCCCGAGATGGTGGCGAAGATGGCCAAACGCCCGATCATCTTTGCGCTGGCGAACCCGACGCCCGAAATTCTGCCCGATCTGGCCCGCGCCGTGGCACCCGACGCGATCATCGCCACAGGGCGCAGCGATTTTCCCAATCAGGTCAACAACGTGCTGTGTTTCCCCTTCATCTTTCGCGGTGCGCTGGATGTGGGCGCGACCACGATCAACGACGAGATGAAAATTGCCTGTATCGACGGTATCGCCGCCCTCGCCCGCGCCACGACAAGTGCCGAGGCGGCAGCGGCCTATCAAGGCGAACAGCTGACCTTTGGCGCGGAATACCTGATCCCGAAACCCTTCGATCCGCGCCTCATCGGCGTGGTCTCTTCCGCCGTGGCCAAGGCCGCGATGGAGACGGGCGTGGCGGCGCGGCCCATAGAAGACCTCGACGCCTATAAACGCAAACTCGACGGGTCGGTCTTCAAATCCGCGCTAATCATGCGCCCGGTCTTCGAATCCGCCCGCTCCTCCCCGCGCCGTCTGGTCTTTGCCGAAGGCGAGGACGAGCGCGTGCTGCGCGCCGCCCAAGCGATCATCGAAGAGACGGTGGAACGGCCCATTCTGATTGGCCGCCCGGAGGTGATCGAACGGCGCATCGAAAAGGCCGGGTTGAACCTGCAACTGGGTCAAAACGTCGATCTGGTGAACCCCGAGAACGACCCGCGCTACCGCGACTATTGGGAGACCTATCACAGCCTTATGTGCCGCCGCGGCGTCAGCCCCGACATCGCGCGCGCCATCATGCGCACCAACACCACCGCCATCGGCGCAGTCATGGTGCATCGCGGAGAGGCCGACAGCCTGATCTGCGGCACCTTTGGCGAGTTTGGCTGGCATCTGAACTACGTCAATCAGGTGCTGGGCCGCGACGGTTTCCGCCCGCATGGCGCGCTTTCGATGATGATTCTCGAAGACGGGCCGCTTTTCATCGCGGATACGCAGGTGAACCTACACCCCACCCCCGAACAGATCGCCGAGATTGCCATCGGGGCCGCCCGCCACGTCCGGCGCTTTGGGATTGAGCCGAAAGTCGCGCTTTGTTCGCAAAGCCAGTTTGGCAATCAGGGCGAAGGCTCGGGCAAACGCCTGCGCGCGGCGCTGCAAATCCTCGACGCAGGCAACCACGATATCGTCTATGAAGGCGAGATGAACATCGACACCGCGCTTGATCCAGAATTGCGCGCGCGGCTGCTGCCTTGCAACCGGATGGAAGGGGCCGCCAATGTGCTGGTCTTCGCCCATGCCGATGCGGCCTCGGGCGTGCGTAACATCTTAAAAATGAAGGGCGACGGGCTTGAGGTTGGACCGATCCTAATGGGCATGGGCAACCGGGCGCATATCGTCTCACCCTCGATCACCGCGCGCGGGCTGCTCAACGTGGGTGCCATCGCGGGCACACCGGTCGCGCATTACGGCTAAGCCCCCAAGCAAAACGCCGCCCCCTTCGGGGGACGGCGCTACGTGGTCGGGGATAGGTTTATTTACGGGGCGTGGCGGGCTTGATGTCCGCGACGGAGGACGGGGCCTTGGCGGCGGGTTTTGCCGCGGCCTTGGCTTGCTTCTTCTTATTGCCGATTTTGTCACCCATGGTCGGGCCCTTTGTCATGCGAGGGGCGCTGGCCTCATGCCGCGCCTGAACTCATCATGGCAAAAAGCGCGCCCCACGCTGATCCGTTTTCGACCATGATGTCGCAAAAGGCGCGCCGCCCCGGAAGGCGGCGCAATGCCGCTTAGAACCGCCAGTTGAAGGCGCGGCTCACACCGATGCGCATGGTCCATTGATCATCAGAACCGGCCTGCGTGATCGGGCTGTCGGCGGCGTCATTCAGCAGACGTTGATAGGCCACGGCCCCCTCAAGCGCCCATGCCTCGTCCAGACGGTAGGTCGCCTGCACTTCGACGCCCGCCCCCAGCAGGCCACCTTCGGCCTCATAGGCCGCCAAGGTCGGTGTGGCCGTGTCGACGCCGAAGTAGGTGTCGGCATAGGTGTCATTGCCAAGGCTGAAACGCGGGCCTGCGGTGATGGTCCAACGCTCATCGGGGCGGAAGATTACGTCAGCGCCGATGTCGCCGGTCACGCCTTCATGCCCGCCAAACCCTTGGCGCACTTTGCCGAAGACCTGCCAGTTCACCTCGCGGTAGACCACGCCAAAGCCAAGTTCGACCGCCGCATCAATGTCCTCAAGCCCCGCCAGTTCGGAGTGATCGGAACTGTCACGCTCGCCCAGATAGCGGAACGCGCCGGTAAAACCGAAACCGGTTTTGGGCGCTTCGCCGATGTTGGTGCCGATCTTGCGCCCGCCCCATTCGAGCGAGCCAAAGGTAAAGGCCAAATCCGGCGTCGCGCGGTAGCTGCTGGCGCCCGGATAATCAGGTGCCGCTCCCACCCCGCCGCGCAGGGCGAAGTTGAAGGAACGGTCCTGCGCCGCCACCGGCAGCGCGGCAACCATGGCGAGGCAGGAGGCAAGGGGCAGAGAAAGGGCGAGACGCATGTGGGCAGGCTCCAAAGGTAATAGGGTTTCGAGGCAATCTAGCATGACGCGCCGCAACTGACAGGAACAATAGCGATCCGCTTGCCGAATTCTTTCTAAGCGGCCAGAGTGACTGGAAATATTTGCGCGTCAGTACAGCTATACCCGGCCCGCGGGTTTGCCGCACAGTGCAACAGGAGGAGGAACACCATGGGATACCGCGACACCTACGACCGCTGGCAGGCCGATCCGGAAGCCTATTGGCTGGAGCAGGCAGAGGCGATCGATTGGGACATCGCGCCGACGCGCGCCCTGTTTGACCGGGGCGACCATATCTATGAGTGGTTCGCCGATGCCAGTGTAAACACCTGCTACAACGCTGTGGACCGCCATGTGGAACAGGGCAACGGCAAGCGCGTGGCGATCATCTATGACAGCCCGATCACCGGCAATAAATCGACCCTGACCTATAGCGAATTGCAGGCACATGTCGCCTCGCTCGCCGGGGCGCTGGTGGCCCAAGGTGTGGAAAAAGGCGACCGCGTGGTGATCTATATGCCCATGGTCCCCGAAGCGGTTGAGGCGATGCTGGCCTGTGCGCGTATCGGCGCAATCCATTCGGTGGTCTTTGGCGGTTTTGCCTCAAGCGAGTTGGCGGTGCGGATCGACGATTGCAAACCCAAGGCGATCATCGCCGCCTCTTGCGGGGTCGAGCCATCGCGCGTGGTGGATTACAAACCCCTACTGGACGGGGCCATTGAACAGGCCACGCACAAACCCGACACCTGCATTATCCTGCAACGCGGTCAAAAACCCTGTGAGTTGAACCCCGAGCGGGACATCGACTGGTACGCCGCCCAAGACGGCGTGCGCCCCGCGCCTTGCGTTCCGGTTGAGGGGAACCACCCGGCCTATATCCTTTACACCTCTGGCACCACCGGCGCGCCCAAGGGCGTGGTGCGCCCCACGGCGGGGCATCTGGTGGCGCTGAACTGGACGATGAAAAACATCTATAACGTGGAGCCGGGAGAGGTGTTCTGGGCCGCGTCGGACGTGGGCTGGGTCGTGGGCCACAGCTACATCTGCTACGCGCCGCTGATTGCGGGCAACACCACCGTTGTGTTCGAAGGCAAGCCCGTGGGCACCCCCGACGCAGGCACCTTCTGGCGGGTGATCGAAGAGCATGGCGTGTCGAGCTTCTTCACCGCCCCCACCGCGATCCGCGCCGTAAAACGCGAAGACCCCAAGGGCGAGGAGATCAAGAAATACGATCTGTCGAGCCTGCGTGCGCTTTATCTCGCGGGCGAACGCGCTGACCCCGACACCGTTGAATGGGCGCAGGAAAAGCTGGGCAAGCCGGTCTACGATCACTGGTGGCAGACCGAAACCGGCTATACCATCGTCGGCAACCCCGCCGGGCTTGAGGCGTTGCCGGTCAAGGTCGGCTCGCCCACCGTGCCGATGCCGGGCTATGACGTGCAAATTTTGGATGAGCGCGGGGAACCGCTGCCTGCCGGAGAGTTGGGCGCGATTGCCATCAAGCTCCCCCTGCCCCCCGGCACCCTGCCCGGCCTGTGGAACGCCGATGACCGCTTTCGCAAGTCTTACCTCGCCACCTTCCCCGGCTATTACGAGACCGGCGATGCGGGGCGGATTGATGAGGACGGCTATGTCTGGATCATGGCGCGCACCGATGATGTGATCAACGTCGCGGGCCACCGCCTGTCGACCGGCGCGATGGAGGAGGTTCTGGCAGGCCACCCCGATGTGGCCGAATGCGCGGTTGTGGGGGTCAGCGATGACCTTAAGGGCCAATCGCCCGTTGGTTTCTTGTGCCTCACCAAAGGCGTCGACCGCCCGCATGAGGAAATCGTCGCGGAATGCGTCACCCGAATGCGCGAGCAGATCGGCCCCGTCGCCGCCTTTAAACAGGCCGTGGTGGTGGACCGCCTGCCCAAAACCCGCTCGGGCAAAATCCTCCGCGCGACCATCGTGAAAATCGCGGATGGGGAGGATTTCAAGCCGCCCGCAACCATCGACGACCCGGCGATTCTGGACGAGATCCGTCACGCGCTGAAGGGCATCGGCTACCCGCAAAGCTAACCAATCAGACCTATGGCGGTGGACCTTTGCAGGACTGGCGCTAAACTCAGACCGAAGGAAACGCGCGTGCCGTCCAGCCCGCGCGTTTTTTACAATTGCGTTGCTTGCGCGAAATATGCGAAGCGCCACCGGAAATGCCCTCTAGCGGGGCCAACCACGACAGCACATTCAGTGGGTCTTTTCCCTCCCGGAGTTTGCCCTCCGGCCGCGCAGAAAGGTTTTCGACGTGCAGACACCCTATTACCTGATCGACAAGGCCAATCTCCGCGACAATATGGAGAAGATCGCCCGCCTGCGTGCGCTTTCCGGCGCGCGTTGCCTGCTGGCGCTGAAATGCTTCGCCACTTGGTCGGTCTTCGATTTCATGTCGGAGTATATGGACGGCTCGACCTCCTCCTCGCTCTACGAAGTGCGGCTGGGGGCCGAGAAATTCCCCGGTGAGACCCACGCCTACTCCGTCGCCTATGCCGAGCATGAGATCGACGAGGTGCTGGGCCACGCCGACAAGATCATCTTCAATTCCATCGGCCAGCTCGACAAGTTCGACACCCAATCCTCGGGCCACATCCGCGGCCTGCGAGCAAATCCCGGCGTCTCGACCTCCGAGTTCGATCTGGCCGACCCCGCGCGGCCGTTCAGCCGTCTGGGCGAGCACGACCCAGCAGCGATTGACGCGGTCGCAGATCGGATCACCGGGCTGATGTTCCACAACAACTGCGAGAACGACAGTTTCGAGCGGTTCGACGAGATGCTGACCCTGATCGAAGACCGGTTTGGCGCTGTGTTGCACAAGATGGACTGGATCAGCCTTGGCGGCGGCATTCATTTCACCGGCGCGGACTACCCGCTTGATGACCTGGCGCTGCGGCTGAAATCCTTCGCCGAAGCCTTTGGCGTGCAGGTCTATCTTGAGCCGGGCGAGGCCGCGATTACCGGGGCTGCGACGCTGGAGGTCACCGTGCTCGACACGATGCACAACGGCAAGAACCTTGCCATCGTCGACAGTTCCATCGAGGCGCATATGCTTGACCTGCTGATCTACCGCGAACCGGCCAAGATCGCGCCCGACACTGGCGACCACGAATGGATGATCTGCGGCAAGTCCTGCCTTGCGGGCGATATCTTTGGCGAGTTTCGTTTTGATGCGCCGCTAAAGGCGGGCGACCGCATCTCGTTCCAAGACGCTGCCGGTTACACGATGGTCAAGAAAAACTGGTTCAACGGCGTCAAAATGCCCGGCATCGCAGTACGCGAGTTGGACGGAACCACCCGAATGGTGCGCGATTTCGACTATGACGATTTCGCCGCCGCCCTGTCGTGACAAGAAAGAGGTCAACACTATGAAACGCAATGTTCTTATCATCGGCGCGGGCGGCGTCGCACAGGTTGTGGCGCATAAATGCGCTCAGAATAATGATCGTTTGGGTGAGCTTCATATCGCCAGCCGCACGGTTTCCAAATGCGAGGCGATCATCGCCAGCGTGCATGAGAAAAACGCGATGAAACAGGACGGCGTGTTCAAGGCGCACGAAGTCGATGGCATGGACACCGCCGCTGTCGCCGCCTTGATCAAGGAAACTGGCTGCCAGATCGTGATCAACGTGGGCTCGCCTTTCGTGAACATGACCGTGCTGCAGGCCTGCATCGACACCGGTGCCGCCTATATCGACACCGCGATCCA
This sequence comes from Sulfitobacter sp. W002, assembly GCF_025142135.1. Taxonomy (NCBI): domain Bacteria; kingdom Pseudomonadati; phylum Pseudomonadota; class Alphaproteobacteria; order Rhodobacterales; family Roseobacteraceae; genus Sulfitobacter; species Sulfitobacter sp. W002. Next base: position 2,790,682 of record NZ_CP081126.1, read on the forward strand.
CGAAGACCCCCGCAAAATCTGCGAGACCCCGCCGTGGTATGGCAACTACGAATGGAAGCGCCGCGAGGCCTGCGCCGAGGCGGGTGTGACCGCGATTCTAGGCGCTGGCTTTGATCCGGGTATGGTCAACGCCTTCGCCCGTTTCGCAGTTGATGAGTTCATGGACGAGGTCAAATCCATCGACATCGTCGACATCAACGCAGGCGACCACGGCAAGTATTTCTCGACCAACTTCGACCCTGAGATCAACTTTCGCGAGTTCACCGGCACGGTCTACAGCTGGCAGGAAGGCGAGTGGAAAGAGAACAAGATGTTCGAAGTGGGCCGCGAATGGGATCTGCCCGTCGTCGGCAAGCAGAAAGCCTATATGTCAGGCCATGATGAGGTCCATTCGCTGGCTGCCAACTACCCGGACGCCGACGTGCGTTTCTGGATGGGTTTTGGCGATCACTACATCAATGTCTTCACCGTCTTGCAGAACCTCGGCTTGCTCTCCGAACAGCCCGTGACCACCGCCGAAGGGCTGGAAGTCGTGCCGCTGAAAGTGGTGAAGGCCGTACTCCCCGACCCGTCGAGCCTTGCGCCGAACTACACCGGTAAGACCTGCATCGGCGATCTGGTGAAAGGCGTGAAAGACGGCGAGGAGGTTGAGGTTTTTGTCTACAATGTCGCCGATCACAAGGACGCCTATAACGAGGTCGGCAGCCAAGGCATTTCCTACACCGCAGGCGTGCCGCCCGTGGCCTTTGCGATGCTGATCGCCGATGGCACCTATGACACCGCCACCATGGTCAATGTCGAAGAACTGGACCCGAAACCGCTTTTCGGCCTGCTGGATGACATTGGCCTGCCGACCCGCGTGAAAGACGACAAGGGCGACCGCGCTTGGCACGAGGCCTGAGCCTCTCTTGAAACGCAAAAGGCGACCCCCGAGGGGGTCGCCTTTTTTTAATGCCAGCTACGAAAATCAGTATTTCGCAGCGAAGTCATCGACTTGACGCTCGGCCTCATCTTTGGCGATGCCATAGCGTTCTTGAATCTTACCCACCAGTTGCTCGCGATTGCCGCGCGCTTCGGTGATTTCATCATCGGTCAGGTCACCCCATTGCGATTTCACCGCGCCGGTCATCTGGTTCCAATTGCCTTCGATACGGTCCCAATTCATGTCAGGTCTCCTTTCATAGGCTGTGAAGATGCGGGATTGTCCCGCTCTTGCAGGTACAACGCTGGCGCGAAGTCAGGGTTCCCTGCCGGAGGAGCGCAGAGGCGGAAAGACGCCGTCTGCAGGGCCGCAGTGACGGGGGACGTTAGTTGAACTGTTCCGAGATCAACCGCTCTTCCAACCCATGACCGGGATCGAAGAGGATCCGATGGCTCACGCTTGGATCCGAAGAGACCTCAACCGTGGTCACATCGCGGTGCGATTGCCCGTCGGCATCCGCCATCACGGGGCGTTTTTGCGGCTCTTGCACGTCAAAGCGCACCGTCGCCCGTTTCGGCAGCAAAGCCCCGCGCCAGCGGCGTGGGCGGAAGGCGGCGATCGGGGTCAAGGCCAGCACATCCGAACCAATTGGCAGGATCGGCCCATGCGCGGAATAGTTATAGGCGGTGGAGCCCGCAGGCGTCGCCACCAGCGCCCCATCACAGACCAGTTCCTCCATCCGCTGCCGCCCGTCTATCGTGATGCGCAACTTGGCCGCCTGCGGCCCGGCGCGCAGCAGGGACACCTCGTTGATCGCCAGCGCGGTCGAGATGGTCCCGTCGATATGGGTGGCGCGCATGACCAGAGGGTTGATCACCGCCTCTTCCGCCGCCGCCAGCCGCGCTTGCAAGTCGCCCTCACGGTAAGCGTTCATCAAAAAGCCGATGGTGCCGCGGTTCATCCCATAGACCGGCGCGTCCATGTCTTGGGTGCTGTGCAGCGTGTGCAGCATGAACCCGTCGCCCCCAAGCGCCACGATCACCTCGGCCTGACGCAGTGGCACATCGCCATAACGCCCGATCAAAGCGGCCCGCGCCGTCTGTGCCACGCTGGCCCGGCTGGCCACAAAAGCGATCTTTAAGGACATGTCAGCAGGCTCATTCCGGCGAAGTTTCCGATCATCGGCGTTTGGGGCCAAAACAATCACATTATTCCGTGCGCCACCAGTGTTGACGCACATATCTTGCAACCTGTCGGTTTACAGCCTTCACCTCAGGCCGGGTTTCCGATAGGCAACACGCGAAACCAGCTCCAATGAGGATCCCCTGATGTCCGATTTCTTCACCAAATCTCTCGCTGATTCCGACCCTGCCCTTGCCGCTGCGATCGATGCCGAACTGGGCCGCCAGCGCGACGAGATCGAGTTGATCGCCAGCGAGAACATCGTTTCGGCTGCGGTGCTTGAGGCGCAGGGCAGCATCATGACCAACAAATACGCCGAAGGCTATCCGGGGCGCCGCTACTATGGCGGCTGTGAGCATGTCGACGTGGCCGAGAACCTTGCCATCGAACGCGCCTGCGCGCTGTTCGATTGTCAGTTCGCCAATGTGCAGCCGAACTCCGGCAGCCAAGCGAACCAAGGCGTCTTCACAGCGCTGCTGCAACCGGGCGACACCATTCTGGGGATGAGCCTTGATGCCGGTGGTCACCTGACCCACGGGGCCAAGCCGAACCAGTCGGGCAAATGGTTCAACGCCGTGCAATACGGTGTGCGCAAACAGGACAATCTGCTGGATTACGACCAAGTCGCCGAATTGGCGAAAGAGCATCAGCCCAAGATGATCATCGCCGGTGGCTCTGCCATCCCGCGCCAGATCGACTTTGCCAAGATGCGCGAGATTGCCGATAGCGTGGGTGCCTATCTGCTCGTCGACATGGCGCATTTCGCGGGCCTCGTGGCAGCGGGTGAGCATCCCTCCCCCTTCCCCCATGCGCATGTGGCGACGACCACGACCCACAAGACCCTGCGCGGCCCGCGCGGCGGCATGATCCTGACCAATGACGAGGCGATCTCGAAAAAGATCAACTCCGCCATCTTCCCCGGCATTCAGGGCGGCCCCTTGATGCATGTGATCGCAGCCAAGGCCGTGGCCTTTGGCGAAGCGCAGCAGCCTGAGTTCAAGGCCTATGCCAAACAGGTCATCGCCAACGCGCAGGCGCTGTCGGATCAGTTGATCAAAGGCGGCCTTGATACCGTGACCCATGGCACCGACACCCATGTTGTCTTGGTCGATCTGCGCCCGAAAGGCGTGAAGGGCAACGACACCGAGAAGGCTCTGGGCCGGGCGCATATCACCTGCAACAAGAACGGCGTGCCGTTTGATCCCGAAAAGCCGATGGTAACTTCGGGCATTCGTCTCGGCTCCCCCGCGGGCACGACGCGCGGCTTCGGTGAGGCCGAGTTCCGCCAGATCGCCGATTGGATCATCGAAGTGGTCGACGGGCTGGCGGCCAATGGTGCCGATGGCAATGCCGAGGTCGAGGCCAAGGTGAAAGCCGAAGTCGAAGCGCTGTGCCAGCGTTTCCCGATGTATCCGAACCTCTGAGAAGTTTGGCCCTCGCAGGGATGCGGGGGCCATTTCACGCGCCCTCCGGGCAGCGCCCGACCGCGGGTGGGCATCGAAACGCGCGTTCTTACCACTTTATTTCTCAACTATGATGTGCGGCTAAGGTGATGTGCCCGGCTGCAAAAGCGCCCGCCCATGGGGCGGTCGGGCGCTGCCCGGCGGCGCAAAGCGCCTTGGTTCCGGGCAAGCATCGCAAGACAGCCCCCCTTGCCGATCCCCCCTCCCCGCGCCACATTCTTCTGCAAAGGAGACCCGCATGATCATTCATCCCAAGGGCAGCCGCCCCTCTGAACCCGGCCCCGAAGATTACTTCACCGGAGAGGTCGAGATGGCCCCGCTGATCTCTGCCCCGGCCCCCGCCCGCCTGCGCGGGGTGACGGTGACCTTCCAGCCCGGAGCGCGCACGGCGTGGCATGTCCACCCCTTGGGCCAGACCCTGATCGTCACCGAAGGCACCGGCCGCGCCCAGACCGAAGGCAGCCCGGTGCAAACGCTTAATAAAGGCGATGTCGTCTGGTTCGGCCCCGGAGAGAAACACTGGCACGGCGCCGCGCCAGACAGCGCCATGACCCATATCGCCCTGCAAGAGGCGCAGGTCGGCGAGGCTGTCGAATGGATGGAAAAGGTGACGGACGCGGATTACGACCCGGCCTAAGCCCTTGGGCGCGGCGGCTTAAACGTAGCCGCGCCACCAAAGCCAGATCACGAAGCCCACGAAAACCACGAGGATGTTAAAGGCCACCCCCGCCAAGCGATCCAGAATGATCCCGCGCCGCCGGGCCTTGGGGTCGATCTCGCGCAGATGCGCCGTGACCCGGTTGAAGGCCGCCCAAACGGGGGCATCCTCCAGCTGGCGGGCGATATGAGGGTTTGCGACCAGATGTTCGGTCTTGCTCAGCAACAGCCCATCGCCGCGAATGCCGCGCGGCAATTCCGGCCCGGCGCGGTGAAACGCCTCGCGCAGATCGCGGGCTTTGATGCGCAGCCGATCCTCGAACAGGGGGCGCAGCGCCTCGGCGCGGGTGTTGAAATCTTGGCGGTCAATCATGCGCGCATCTAATCGCTCTGGTCCCCGGGCTGCAATGCCCGTAATTTGACCGCATGTTGAATTACACCGAATATGGCGAAGCCGCCGCCGACCGTCCGTCCCTGTTTATCGTTCACGGCCTCTATGGCTCTGGCCGCAACTGGGGCGTCATCGCGAAACGTCTTTCCGACAATCGCCACGTCGTCACGGTGGACATGCGCAACCACGGCAGCAGCCCACATCACGACACCCATAGCTATCCCGAGATGGCGCAGGATCTGGCCGAGGTAATCACGCATCTGGGCGGCCCGGTGGACATCTGCGGTCACTCCATGGGCGGCAAGGCGGTGATGATGTTGGCGCTGACCCAGCCCGATCTGCTGCGCCGGGTGATCGTCGCCGATATCGCGCCCGTCACCTATGGCCACACACAACAGATGTTCATCGACGCCATGCGAGGCGTCGACCTCACCCAGATCGAACGCCGCTCGGACGCCGAAGCGCAACTGGCCACAGCCGGGGTAGAGCGCGCGCTGCAGAGCTTCTTTACCCAATCGCTCGACGTGCCCGGAAAACGCTGGCGGCTGAACCTCGACGCGCTCGAGGCTGAGATGCCCAAGATCATCGGCTGGCCCGAGGATCTGAGCGGGCAGTTCGAGGGGCCGACCCTGTTCCTCTCGGGAGGGGCCTCGGACTATGTCCAGTCCGAACACCGCGAGGCGATCAAGGCGCTTTTCCCGCAAGCGCGCTTTGCCAAAATCCCCGGCGCAGGCCACTGGCTCCACGCCGAAAAACCGCGCGAGTTCGAGGCGACGCTGCGCATCTTCCTCAATACCGAAGGGTCCGACCAGCCAAGCTGATCCCTTCAGCAGCCCCAGCAGCCCTCCGGTCGCTGCCCTTGAGGGGGTGAAGCCACAACGCCACCCTTATTTCTCGGGCCGTGATGGCCATTCCCCCCTTGCAGCCAGAGCCGCCTTGCCTATAAGGCAGGACAATTTGCAAATTTAGGGGGCCGCCATGCCGAAACGTACCGACATCCAGTCGATCATGATCATTGGTGCGGGGCCGATTGTGATCGGACAAGCCTGCGAGTTCGACTATTCCGGCGCTCAAGCCTGTAAAGCGCTGAAAGAGGAAGGCTACCGCGTCATCCTCGTCAACTCCAACCCCGCCACGATCATGACCGACCCGGGCCTCGCCGATGCCACCTACATCGAGCCGATCACGCCCGAGATCGTCGCCAAGATCATCGAAAAAGAACGCCCCGACGCGCTGCTGCCCACCATGGGCGGCCAGACCGGCCTGAACACATCGCTCGCGCTCGAAGAAATGGGCGTGCTCGAAAAATTCGGCGTCGAGATGATCGGCGCCAAGCGCGAAGCCATTGAGATGGCCGAAGACCGCAAGCTCTTCCGCGACGCGATGGACCGTCTGGGCATCGAAAACCCCAAAGCCACCATCGTCACCGCCCCACTACGCGACGACGGCAAGAAAGACCTCGCCGCAGGTGTGAACCTCGCGCTTGAGGCGCTGGAATACGTGGGCCTGCCCGCGATCATCCGTCCCGCCTTCACCATGGGCGGCACCGGCGGTGGCGTGGCCTACAACCGCGAGGACTACGAATTCTACTGCCGCTCCGGCATGGACGCCTCGCCGATGGGCCAAATCCTCGTCGACGAATCCCTGCTCGGCTGGAAAGAGTTCGAGATGGAAGTGGTGCGCGACACCGCCGACAACGCCATCATCGTCTGCTCCATTGAAAACATCGACCCAATGGGCGTCCACACCGGCGACAGCATCACCGTTGCCCCGGCCCTGACGCTGACCGACAAAGAATACCAGATCATGCGCAACCACTCGATCGCCGTGCTGCGCGAGATCGGCGTGGAGACCGGCGGCTCTAACGTCCAATGGGCCGTGAACCCCGCCGATGGCCGCATGGTCGTGATCGAAATGAACCCCCGCGTGTCGCGCTCCTCGGCGCTGGCGTCCAAAGCCACCGGCTTCCCCATCGCCAAGATTGCGGCGAAGTTGGCCGTGGGCTTTACGCTGGACGAGCTCGACAACGACATCACCGGCGTCACGCCCGCGTCTTTCGAGCCGACCATCGACTATGTGGTCACCAAGATCCCCAAATTCGCCTTTGAGAAATTCCCCGGCGCCGAGCCTTACCTCACCACCGCGATGAAATCGGTGGGCGAGACCATGGCCATCGGCCGCACCATCCACGAAAGCCTGCAAAAGGCGCTGGCGTCGATGGAATCGGGCCTCACCGGCTTTGACGAAGTGGCCATCACCGGTCTCAACAGCGACCTGCCCGGCGACGCGCCAGAGAATATGGCAGCGCTGATCAAAGCCGTGTCGGCGCCCACGCCCGACCGGATGCGCACCATTGCCCAAGCGATGCGTCACGGCATGTCCGACGACGATCTGCACGCACACACGATGTTCGACCCGTGGTTCCTTGCCCGGATCCGCGAGATCATCGAAGCCGAAGAGGGCATCCGCGCCAGCGGTCTGCCCGACGATGCCGATACCTTCCGCGAGTTGAAAATGATGGGCTTCACCGATGCCCGGCTCGCCATGCTGACTGACAGCCGCGAGGCGCAGGTTCGCGACGCGCGGCTGGCTCTCGGCGTCAAAGCCGTCTTCAAACGCATCGACACCTGCGCCGCCGAATTCGAAGCGCAGACCCCCTACATGTATTCCACCTACGAAAGCCCGCTGATGGGCGAGGCGGAATGCGAAGCGCGGCCATCAGACCGCAAGAAGGTCGTCATCCTCGGCGGTGGCCCGAACCGGATCGGCCAAGGCATCGAGTTTGACTACTGCTGCTGCCACGCCTGCTACGCGCTGACCGACACGGGCTATGAGACCATCATGGTCAACTGCAACCCCGAGACGGTTTCCACCGACTATGACACCTCAGACCGCCTCTATTTCGAGCCGCTGACCTTCGAGCACGTCATGGAGATCCTGCGCGTCGAGCAGGACAACGGCACGCTGCACGGCGTCATCGTTCAGTTCGGCGGCCAGACCCCCTTGAAGCTTGCCAACGGCCTGCAAGAGGCCGGCATCCCGATCCTTGGCACCACGCCCGACATGATCGATCTGGCCGAAGACCGCGAGCGTTTCCAGCAGCTTGTGCTGAACCTTGGCCTGAAACAACCACACAACGGCATCGCCCATTCCGACGCCGAAGCGATGGAAATCGCCAAGGAAATCGGCTTTCCGCTGGTGATCCGCCCCTCCTACGTTCTGGGGGGCCGCGCGATGGAGATCGTCCGCGACCAAGCCAGCCTAGAGCGCTACATCACCAACGCGGTGGTCGTGTCCGGCGACAGCCCCGTGTTGCTCGACAGCTACCTGTCGGGCGCGGTTGAGCTGGATGTCGACGCCCTCTGCGACGGCGAGAATGTCCATGTCGCGGGCATCATGCAACATATCGAAGAGGCGGGCGTTCACTCCGGCGACAGCGCCTGCTCCCTGCCGCCCTACTCGCTCCCGCGCGAGATCATCGCGGAGGTCGAAGAGCAGACCCGCGCGCTGGCAAAAGCGCTTAACGTCGTGGGCCTGATGAACATCCAGTTCGCGGTGAAGGACGGTGAGATTTACCTCATTGAGGTCAACCCCCGCGCCTCGCGCACCGTGCCCTTCGTGGCCAAAGCGACGGACAGCGCCATCGCCTCCATCGCCGCGCGGATCATGGCCGGGGAGCCGCTCAGCAACTTCCCGCAGCGCCCGCCCTACCCCGATCAGGCAGCATATGAAGACACCCTTCCGCTTGGCGATCCGATGACACTGGCCGACCCGAACATGCCGTGGTTCTCGGTCAAAGAAGCGGTGCTGCCCTTCGCCCGTTTCCCCGGCGTCGACACGCTTTTGGGGCCGGAAATGCGCTCAACCGGCGAGGTCATGGGCTGGGACCGCGACTTCCCCCGCGCTTTCCTCAAGGCGCAGATGGGCGCGGGCAACCCATTGCCGCGCAACGGCTGTTCCTTCCTCTCGGTCAAGGACGCCGACAAGGGCCAAAACATGCTGGAGGCCGCGGAAATCCTGCTGGGCCAAGGCTTTACCTTGATTGGCACCCGCGGCACCGCGGAATGGCTCACCGCCAATGGCCATGCCTGCGATGTGGTGAACAAGGTCTACGAGGGACGCCCCGACATCACCGACATGATGAAAAACGGCGATGTGCATCTGGTGATGAACACCACCGAGGGCGCGCAGGCGGTCGAAGACAGCAAGTCGATCCGCTCTATCGCGCTTTACGACAAGATCCCCTACTTCACCACCGCCGCAGGCGCCCATGCCGCGGCACTGGCGATCAAGGCGCAGGCCGAGGATGCAATCGGTGTGAAAGCGCTTCAGGGGTAAGAAATCGGGGCTGTCCATTGGGCAGCCCCTTTTTTCAGGCGGCGCAGTGCCCGCTTAGCTGATGATGCACCTTATCCAGCAAAGCTGGGGCGCGAAACGCATCCGTGTGGCATGCGACACGCTGACCTCTTTGGCCTCCAAGCCGATCTGCGCAATCGGTTCGTGGGTAAAACTTGTCTCGACCAGCACCAGACGGTCGCCATCGGCCATCAGCGGCACGCGCTCACGCGAGAGACCGGCGACAAAGTCGAGATCGAGCAGGCTGTCCAGACCGATCCCCTGCGAGAAATCCACCGCGAGGATCCGACGGCCTAGACTGTCACAGTCCAGAATGCAGCGTACCTGAGTGATCCGCAAAGAAACCTCATACCCGGTGAGTTGCTCTGCGACCGATTGCAGCCCCAAAAGGTCAGCGGCGGTGATTGGCGTTGTCTGGCGCGACAGGCTGTCGGCGATGACGGCGGTGGCATCGGTCGCCATCCCGCGCACCCGAAAGGCATCCGTGAAGGTCAGCATCGCCATGATCGACCAGACCAGCAAAGGCAGCAGCACCAAAAAGGCAATTGTCTGGCTGCCCTCTTCGGACTGGAAAAAACGCTTTAAAGAAATCGCCCTCATCCGCGTGGCTCCGTTACGAAAGCGGTGGTGACCCGCACGCCATATTGACCGTCAGACCCTTCGGGCAGTTGACGGCCTAAACCGGTCCCCGGCAAAAGCGGCTCAAAAAGACGACACACCCGCATCATCATCAGATTGTTCTGCTGGCCGGGTAGAAAACCGTTTGCGGGATCGAAATCTTCGTCCCGGTCCACGCAAGGCGCAGGGCCGCCCAAGTCGGCCCAATCGGCAATCGGCAAGGCGCGCATCTCGATCCGGATATTCTCTAGGCAGCCCGCATCAAAGACCGAACGCTCGCAAATCAGCGCTTTCATCGCGTCATAGCCCGGCGTGGCGCCAGTCGCCAAACGCACGTCCCGCACGGCCAAATTCGTGGCGCGGCGCAGCATGATTTCACGCGCGCTCCACAGACCGGTCTCAAGCGCGAGGAAAAAGAAGTAAAAGACCAGCGGCAACAGGATGACGAACTCAACGGTGACCCCGCCCGCCTCGGACCGGCGAAAGCGGTCTTTGAGAAAGCGGATCATTTCGTCAGCCTCAGCATAGAGATGGATGCGGCGATCATGTCGAATGCGGTTTGGATTTCCAGCCCCTGAACGTCGAAGTAATGGGCCTCGGATGAAGCGCAATCTTTCAGGAGGTTGAGTGAATTGGTACTGTCGACATCCATGCCGATGGAATAGACCACGACCCCAGCGGTATTCGCGACACCGCAGATTTGACGCAGCCGCCGGTCCTTCTCGCTCGCACTGATCGTCTTGTGCATGTTGGCCCAGAAGCTGCTCGTAAGAGAGTTCCAAACCTGCGATCCCCCCCACCAGGTCACCGATCGCCGCCGACCATAGAGATTATATCCGTAGTAATAGGGGGACATCTCCGCCCAAACCTCGGGCCAGTCGAGCCGCTCTTCCTCTCCCTGGCTCTTATATCTCTCTAAACTAGGATGATTAAGCAGTGTGGTGTCATGCCACATCCGGTCGGACCCCCAAGGATGGGTCGCGTAAAAGTAGGCTTCGGGATAGGAATTATCCCCGTCGTACTCGTTTGAGCGTTCCGCCGAATCCGCCGTATAAAACACGACCGAACCGTAATCAGTGCGGATAACATCTGACTCGCCAGATGCATATTCAGGCTCAAGTCGATATTCTGGATAGTTCTCACCATCCGTCATCAGCACCAATACTTTCATGCTGTTCTCAGCGCCATGCGGATGTGGACGGCCTTGGAACTCAGGTTCCACTAAACCGGCGTTGATCAATCCGTTCACTGGCTCTTGCGCGGAGGGGTCAAGCAACGCCAACCCCCATTTCGCGCCAACATCGATCGACGTTGACCCTTCGGCGGTCAAGGCAAGGATTTGCGATCTCAGTACCGAAACAGAGTCCGACAGTGGCGTGATCGCAAAGCCCCCGTCTTTACGGCAAACCCACTGGCCACGATCCCGATCAGAAGTCGACATTCCCTGGAACTGAAAGTGTCCGGTCCGCTGGATCTGTTGGTCGGGATCGATCGACAAGGAGCCATAATCATTCGCCTCAAAATCCACGCAATGCGAATAGTTATGCTCTGTGGTTGCCGCATATTGGCCCAGCAGAGCCTCCCCTGCGTTAACCTTCGTCGAATAGGGCACAACGGAAATCGACACACGCCCCTCTTCGGAATCGCTTAGGATTGTCTCCACGAAATCGATGGCCGCGCTCTTAAGCAGGGTCAGCTTAATCCCGCTTCGGTCGCTAGTCACTTCCCCCATCGAGCCCGACACGTCGAGCACGAGCGAAATCTCGATATCTTCCACCCGCTCGGTCGCCTCTGACGTGATCGTCATGCCAAGCGTGTCGATGTCGAAAAATCGAAAGAAATAGGTGTTCAGCCCGGCGGGAAGCGAGGCTTCGACCGTCCGCCCCACCAAAATGCCGCCGATCTTTTCTTCGCTCGTGTCGATCGCCACCTCGGATGGGTCAAGCCCCGCAGACGTCAGGTAGCTGCGCACGACCTCTTCGGGGTCGAGGTCTTGCGACAGGCTGGCCGCGGCCAACACGGCGTTGTCGAGATGGGTCTGAAATGTGGTCCGCGTCCGCTCGTGGTTCGCCAGATCCACGGCGAGACCGCCAAAGATCGTAATGCCGAAAAACACGACCAACATGAGGACCAGCATCCCGCCGGCCTCGTCCTTGGAAAAACGCTTCACCCGATCGAAAAGCATTCGACTAATAACTTTGCGCCTCATGACACCTCTCTTTTTCGGAGGTTGAAATCGTAAGTAAATTCTGTGCTCTAGGCTGCGGCATCCGCCATTGGTGGACCTGTAAATCACGCGCCGAGATGGCCGCTGCCCTGAAAAAAATCTGTCTGTTCTTGTTCAATTAATGATTGCTAACGAGCGATCACTGCGCCCTGTCGGTTGCATAGTCAAGCCAGCGCGTATCGCCCTAGGCGATCAAATTTTTCAACTGTAGCGGCATTCACACGCCTGCCACCTCAAAGCCGTGGCAAGTCCCGCGCGGTTTCGCTAAAGTATGGAACCTGCACCTTGCTGCCCCCTGCGTCAGCGTGCGCCGACCATGACAACGGCCCCTTGCAATTCCACCGGGGCTGCTCAGCTTTAGTAGACCAGCCACGCCGTTGGAGAGAAAGGGATCACACCGATGTATCAAGCCGCTATCACCGGCACGGGCGTTTTCACGCCTCAGCAAACCATTACCAACGCCGAACTGGTCGAAGCCTTCAACGCCTATGCCGACCTCTACAACGCCGAGAATGCCGACGCGATCGACGCGGGCACCCTAGAGGCCAAGGCGCATTCTTCGGAAGAGTTCATCGTCAAAGCCAGCGGCATCGAGCAGCGCTATGTCATGGACAAATCCGGCGTGTTGGACCCCAATGTCATGCATCCCCTGCTGCGCCAGCGCGCGGATGAGGAACCCTCCCTGATGGCGGAAATGGCCGTTGATGCTGCGCAAAAGGCGCTCGTTGCCGCTGGAAAGACCGCCGATGATGTGGATGCGGTGATCTGCGCGGCTTCCAATCTAGAGCGCGCCTACCCCGCCGTGGCCATCGAAATTCAAGAGCTTCTGGGCGTGAAGGGCTTTGCCTTCGACATGAACGTGGCCTGTTCTTCGGCCACATTCGGCATTCAGGCGGCGGCGGATATGATCCGCTCCGGCTCCATCCGCTCCGCCCTCGTGGTGAACCCGGAAATCTGTTCGGCCCACCTCGAATGGCGCGACCGGGATTGCCACTTCATCTTTGGCGATGTCGCCACCGCCACGCTGCTGGAGCGTGCCGAAGATGTCGAAGGCCCCTGTTTCGAAGTCATCTCAACCCGCTGCGCGACTGAGTACTCCAACAACATCCGCAACAACAACGGCTTCCTCCGCCGGTCCCGCCCCGACGGGCTGAGCGACCGACGCGACATGCAGTTCATGCAGAATGGGCGCAAAGTGTTTAAGGAAGTGTTGCCCATGGTGGCCGATCATATCGGCGGGCATATGGCCGACAATGGGCTGGAGTCCGACGACCTTAAACGCATTTGGCTACATCAGGCGAACAAATCGATGAACGATTTCATTGGGCGCAAGGTGCTGGGCCGGGAGCCTGAGCTAGGCGAACAGCCCAACATTCTACAAGACTACGCCAACACCTCCTCCGCTGGGTCGATCATCGCTTTCGCGAAGAATTCCGATGACCTGCAAGACGGGGACACGGGGCTGATCTGCTCTTTCGGCGCGGGCTATTCCGTCGGATCGGTGATCGTTAAAAAGCGCGGTTAACCGCCCGCGCCTTGCCCCGCCCGCCAGCGAGATCGAGGCGGGGTTTCTATCTTGATCCGCTGTCATGGGCGGCGTAACACCCTGCCCATGGCAAAGCTCTACTTCAATTACTCCACCATGAACGCTGGCAAATCCACTGTGCTGCTACAGGCGGCGCATAACTATGTGGAGCGCGGGATGGTGCCCTTTTTGCTGACCGCGCAGTTCGACAATCGCGCAGGCGAAGGGCGCATCGCCTCGCGCATCGGCATCGGGCAAGAGGCCGATACTTTTGCCCCGGGCGAAGACCTTTTGGCCAAGATCGAAAGCCGGTTAGAGCAAGGCCCCTGCGCCTGTATCTTTGTCGATGAGGCGCAGTTTCTTGAGGTCGAGCAGGTCTGGCAACTGGCCCGCGCGGTGGATGATCTGGGCGTGCCGATCATGTGCTTTGGGCTGCGGGTCGATTTCCGTGGTGAGCTTTTCCCCGGCTCTGCCACGCTGCTCGCGCTGGCCGATGAGATGCGCGAAGTGCGCACCATTTGCCATTGTGGGAAGAAAGCTACGATGGTCGTGCGCCGCGACGCCGAAGGGCAAGCGATGCGCGACGGCGCGCAGGTGCAGATCGGCGGGAACGAGACCTATGTCTCACTCTGCCGCAAACACTGGCGCGCCGCCGTGGGCGATGGCTAAACCCGGTTCGGCGGGGTGCTTCCGTCAATGAAGGCTTGTAGATTGGCCACAGCCATCAGCCCCATATCGACGCGGACCTCATGCGCCGCCGTGCCCAGATGCGGCAGCAGCACAGCATTGTCGAGATCCCGCAGCGCCTGCGGCACTTTGGGCTCGAATTCATAGACATCCAGCCCGGCGCCACCGATGCGCCCCGCTTGCAAGGCCGCGATCAACGCCGCCTCCTCCACCACATCGCCGCGGGCGATGTTGATCAGATGCGCATGGGGCTGCATCGCCCCGAGCACGGTTTCATCGATCAAATGCCGCGTGGCACCGCCGCCGGGCAGGGCAACGACAAGCACATCCACGGCCTCGGCCAGCGCAGTCAGGCTTTCGACACGGGTGGCCGAGAAATCCAACTCCTTCGCGCTGCGGTTAAAATAACTGACCTGCATCTCGAACCCATAGTGACACCGCCGCGCGATGGCCTGCCCGATCCGGCCCATGCCGACGATGCCGACCCGCTTGCCGGTCAGGTGCAGCCCCAGCATCTGGGTCGGGTGCCACCCTTCCCACGCGCCCGAGCGGACCAACCGCTCCCCTTCGCCGGCGCGGCGGGCGGACATCAGCATCAGCGTCATGGCGACATCCGCCGTCGCATCGGTGACCGCGCCGGGGGTGTTAGTTACCTCCACCCCCGCCGCGCGGGCCGCTGCCGCGTCGATGTGGTTATAGCCGACGCCAAAATTGGCGAGGATCTTGCAGCGCGGAACGGGCACATCGGCAAAGACTTCGGCCGAGAATACATCCCCCAAGGTCGGCATTACCCCGTCATAGTCGCGCAAAGCCGCGCGCATTTCATCGGCCGAGAGGGGCGCGGTTTCCTCGCGAACGGTTACTTCGCAGCCCGTCAAGGTGCTGGTGACCTCTTTGGGCAAGGGTCTGGCAATCAGTATCTTTTTCAATGCATCCGCCCTCCTTCGGGCACTTTTTGATCGGGCGACAACAGCACGATCTCTCCGTCCTTATCCGGCAGACCAAGCACCAGCACTTCGGACATGAAAGGCCCGATCTGGCGCGCGGGGAAGTTCACCACGGCCATGACCTGCCGCCCCACCAGCGTTTCGGGTGTATAATGCGCCGTGATCTGGGCAGAGGTCTTACGCTCCCCGATCTCAGCGCCGAAATCCACCCAGAGTTTGATCGCCGGTTTGCGCGCTTCGGGGAAGGCTTCGGCCCGGGTCACGGTGCCGACGCGAATGTCGACCTTCAGAAAATCGTCGAAAGTGATCTCAGCCATTGGCCAACTCCCGCGATCTGTCTGCGGCAGCGGCCACGGCGCGTTTCAACAAAGGCGGGAAGCCCTCGGCCTCATCCATCAGCACCTCAAGCGCCGCTTGGGTGGTGCCATTGGGGCTGGTCACGTTGACGCGAAGCTGGGCGGGGTCTTCTTCGGCCTGCATCGCCAGCGCCCCTGCCCCGGCCACGGTCGCCTTGGCCAATTGCATGGCCAGTTCTTCGGGCAAGCCTTGGGCCACACCGGCGGCGGCCATGCATTCGATCATGTGAAAGACATAGGCCGGGCCCGAGCCGCTGACCCCCGTGACCGCGTCGATCTGCGCCTCTTCGGTCAGACGCACGACCTCACCCACGGCGCTGAGCAGGGTCTCGGCCTCATCCAAAGATCGGCTGCCCGCCTTGGCGTTGCCAACGATGGCGGTGATCCCTTTGGAAATGGCAGCGGGGGTATTGGGCATGGCCCGCACGATGGGTGTGTCGCCGCCAAGGACGCTTTCGAAATAGCCGATGGTGGTGCCCGCTGCGACGCTGACGAATAGCGTCTCGCCGTTGCCCATCGCCTGAAGCGTCGGCAGCGCATCCGCCATCATCTGCGGCTTGACCGCCACCAGCACCACGGCCGGAGCGGCAGGCAGCGTGGCGTTAAGGTTCACGCCCGCGCTTTGCAGCCAATCGGAAGGCTTGGGGTCCACGACCCAAACCGAGCTTGCAGGCAGTCCCTTTGCCAGCCAGCCTTCCAACATGGCCGATCCCATTTTGCCACAGCCCAGCAAAACCAAGCCGTCGCGCGCCACTCTGCCGTCTTTCATCGTCATCCCCCGAAGTTGTTCGGGGACTTTGTTACGCCCGGCCGTAAGCCTCTGCAATGGCGACGTCCATCGCGGCCTTGGGGGTTTGATCGCCCCAGACGAGCAATTGCAGCGCCGGATAGTAGCGTTCGGCGCTCATGACAGCGGCACCGATCATCGTATCAATCTGCTCTGGCCCCGCGACCTGCCCACCGGCCAGCACCAAGCCGTAGCGGTAGACCATCAGCTGCTGATCCGGCCAGAAACTGAAAGCCCCCGCCCAGCATTGATCGTTGACCAGGTTTAACAATTCGTAAAGCTGCGGCAGCTTTTCGGCAGGCGGCTCCATCTCGAAGGTGCAAATCAGGCGCAGCGTTTCGTCGTAGGCAGACCATGCCAGCGTGATCGAATAGGTTCGCCATTGGCCTTCGACAGCCATGGCGATCTGGTCATCCGCCACGCGGTCAAACTCCCAATCATGGTGCGCCGCGATATTTTCAACGATATCAATCGGGTGAACGTCTTCTTCAAGGTAATGCTCGGACAGGGCCATTTCGCCACCTCTCAATCTGTTCCACGGGGCGGGACGTGGCCCACCATTCATGGAAGCCTGCACAAATAGGCGTGTAGGTTCACATCACCTATACAAGATATGGTGCTTCTAGCGGAACAGTCTGGCAAGGTTTTTCTTGGGGATAACCACAATTGATAGGGGATAACCGCAATAACTTGTGGGTAAATCGCGGAAAACGTCTACAATTTGGAGAGAGGTGCTGCGCCGGGGCACGATTAGCCTCAGTCGGCGCGGAGGATCGCCGCCCCAACCTTGGGGGGCGGCAGATCAGATTTGGCCTAGGGTCGGGCCTCAGCCCTTGGTTTCGAGCTTGTCGAGCCGCGCTTTCAGCGCTTCGTTCTCTTCGCGGGCCTTTTGCGCCATGGCACGCACCGCGTCGAATTCTTCGCGGGTGACAAAATCACGATCAGCGAGCCAACGGTCGAGCATGCCCTTCATGGCAGTCTCGGCCTCATCCTTGGCACCTTGGGCGACGCCCATCGCGTTTGTCATCATCTGTGAGACGTCATCGAAAAACTTGTTACGGGTCTGCATGTCTGGCCTCCGGAGGTTTGTTAGCCTCTATATGGGGCGCGAAGCTCTTACTCGCAAGGTTGACTTCCCCGCGTGGCCTTGCTCAATCAGCACCATGATAGCCATGCTCCCCTTCCCCGATATCGCGCCGGAAATTTTTTCGGTTAACCTGTTTGGTGCCACCTTCGCGCTGCGCTGGTATGCGCTGGCCTATATCGTGGGCATTCTGCTGGGCTGGCGCATCGCCACCGCGGCGGTCAAACGCCCACAACTGTGGAAGAATGACACGCCCGTCATGAAGCCCGGTCAGGTCGAGGACCTGCTCTTTTGGGTCATTCTGGGCGTCATTCTTGGCGGACGGTTGGGCTATGTGCTGTTTTACCAACCGGCCTATTACCTGTCGAACCCCGCCGCCATCTTGCAGCTCTGGGAGGGCGGCATGTCCTTCCATGGTGGGGCGCTTGGGGTCATTCTGGCCGGGCTCTTCTATACTTGGCGGCATCGCATCCCGGTGATCTCGACCGGAGATATGGTGTGTTTGGGGTTGGCGCCGGGCCTGTTTCTGGGGCGGCTGGCGAATTTCATCAACGCCGAGCTCTGGGGCCGTCCGACCGATCTGCCTTGGGGCGTGGCCTTCCCCGGCGAGGCAGCGCAGTTCTGCCCCGACGTGGCCGGCATCTGCGCCCGGCACCCCTCGCAACTCTATGAGGCGCTGCTGGAGGGGCTGGTCTTGGGCGGCGTGCTGATCTGGATGGCATGGAAACGCGGTGCGCTGAAAATGCCCGGCCTGATCGGCGGCACCTTCCTTGCGGGCTATGGCGCGGCACGTTTCGCGGTTGAGTTCCTGCGCCAGCCAGATGCGCAATTCGTCACCCCCGGCAACCCACTGGGGCTGGCGTGGCATATCGGCGGCTGGGGGCTGACCATGGGGCAGATCCTGTCGCTGCCGATGATCGCCGTAGGCATCTTTTTGATCATTCGGGCGCGGCGGCAGGCATGAGCCTGAAGGACCATCTGCTGGCGCGGATCGCCTTGGAAGGGCCGATGCGGCTGGACGACTATATGCAGTCCTGCCTGCTGCATCCCGACTGGGGCTATTACACGACCCGCGCGCCCTTTGGCGCAGAGGGGGATTTCATAACGGCGCCGGAGATCAGCCAGATGTTTGGCGAGTTGATCGGCCTGTCGCTGGCGCAAAGCTGGCTGGATCAGGGTGCGCCCGCGCCTTTTACATTGGCCGAGCTTGGGCCGGGGCGCGGCACATTGATGGCCGATATGCTGCGCGCCTGCGCGCAGGTGCCGGGATTTCTGGCCGCTGCGAAGATTACGCTGGTCGAAGCCTCCCCCGCTCTGCGCGACGTGCAGCGTGAGACGTTGCAAGGCCATGACATCACTTGGTTGGATAGCGCTGCAGACTTGCCCGATGCGCCGCTTTTCCTGATTGCGAACGAGTTTTTTGACGCGCTCCCGATCCGCCAGTTCATCCGCCAAGGCGCAGGCTGGGCGGAGCGGCGGGTCGGCGCGGCAGAGGGCGCGCTGGCCTTCGGCCTTGGGCCCGTGACCCCGCAGCCCGCCCTCACGCACCGGCTGGAGGATACGAAGGACGGCGATCTGGTCGAGCGTTCCGCCCCAGCGGCAGAGATCATGCAACAGATCGGCAGCCGCATCGCAGCCCATGGCGGCGCCGCACTGATCGTCGACTATGGCGATTGGCGGGCCTTGGGCGACACCCTGCAAGCCTTGCAGAATCACGCCCCCGTAGACCCGCTGGCCAGCCCGGGCCATGCCGATCTGACCGCTCATGTCGATTTCGAGGCGCTCGCCCTCGCCTGCCCCTGCCCCCATAGCCGCGTCGTCACCCAAGGCGTTTTTCTTGAGCGTTTGGGCATCACCCCCCGCGCGCAGAAATTGGCCGAACTCCGGACCGGTGACGCGCTTGGCAGTCACATTGCCGCACATCGGCGGTTGACGCACCCGGCGGAAATGGGAAACCTGTTCAAAGTAATGGGGCTCTACCAAAAAGGTCAGACCCCACCCCCGGGGACAGAAATATGACGCTCGAAATTCTCACATCAGATGCGCTTGCCCCTCTGCGGCACGGGTTCTTCACCCGCCGTGGCGGCGCGTCATCGGGGGTGTTTTCCGGGCTGAACTGCGGCAGCGGCAGCTCGGACCAGTCCGAGATCGTGCGCATCAACCGCGCCCGCGCCGCCGAGGCGATGGGCCTGCCCGCTGACCACCTTGTCGGGGTGCATCAGGTACATTCTGCCACCGTCGTTACCGTGACGGAACCGCGCGACGACAAGCCCCGCGCCGATGCGTTGGTGACCAAAACCCCCGGCATCGCCCTGTCGATCCTGACGGCTGATTGCCAGCCGGTGCTTTTTGCGGATGCGCAGGCCGGTGTGGTCGGCGCGGCCCATGCGGGCTGGCGCGGCGCGCTTGATGGGATACTTGAGGCGACTGTAGATGCTATGGTTAATCTGGGCGCTACGCGCGAAAAGATCACTGCGGTGATCGGGCCTTCGATCAGCCAGCGCGCCTATGAGGTCGGGCCAGAGTTTCTCGACAACTTCATGAGCGCCGACCCCGAGTTTGCCCGTTACTTTGCACAAGGCGAAGGTGATCGTCTGCATTTCGACTTGCCGGGCTTTGGCCTGAACCGTCTGCGCGCGGCGGGTGTGGGCCATGCGGAATGGACGCGGCATTGCACCTATGCCGACGCCTCGCGATTCTATTCCTACCGGCGCACGACCCACGCCAAAGAGGCGGACTATGGCCGCCTGCTCTCGGCCATCACGCTCTGAACGGGGCGAGATTGGGGCAAGGGTCGCCCGGTTCGTGCCGCATTGCTGTTGCCAGACTGGACGCAATTGCGCCCGATTTGCTGAATTGTCTCCCGAGTGGGCGGTAACTGTAGGATTTTAAACACTTTAGAGATTGTGACATCCCCGCCCCAATGCGCCCAGCCTATCCGTCAAATTTGCGCAAGTTTCTCACCCATCGTCAAAAACCGGCCCGATTGCACTGCGATAGTGAATGGAACGATGCCCGCATGACCGAAGAGGAACCGAGCCATGAAAAAGAACCCGCGCTTCATCAAGTCCGTCGTTGAGACTGCCGCAAAGACGGACACCGTCATGCCATGGGCGCGTGGCGCGCGCCGCGCCGCCTTTATCGCAAAGCGCGCTGGCAACGCCCCGGTCCGCAAGACCGCCTGAAAAGTTTCCCCCGGTACCGGCGCCAAACGTCCGGTACAAACGACCGCCCCTCGGGACATTGATTCGTCTCGGGGGGCGTTTTCATGTAAATATGGCAGCCAAGCCCCGGGCCAAGAAACATACCGCAGTTTTAGCCAAAATTGGCGCGGGATGGGCTGTGAATATCCCGGATATTTTGACAATTCCGGCAGAACATGGCGCATTACCTATCAGTCCGCGCCCAAAAGGGCCGCGTTCCGCCCCGCTGCGCCGGGTAGATAAGGGGTTTTGTATGACACAGACCGCCGCCACCGATCTTGAAGTTCCGCCGCCTGCGCCAATGCGCAGCTATGAAGTTGCCGCCCTGCGCGCCGATGGTTCGCTCTATATCGGGCAAGACACTGCGCCCGCCGCGCCGCTTTTCGAATCCGCCTTTGCTGCCTTCGCCCGTGGGACGCTGATCCAGACGGTGCAGGGCGACATCGCCATTGAGGACCTTCAGCCCGGCGACATGATCAACACCTCATCGGGGGAACCGGCGCGATTGATCTGGATCGGGTCCAGCAGCTTTATCCCGGCGGACAGTGGGCGGCGGCTTTCGCTGATCCGCATCATGCCCGACAGTTTCGGAGAGGGCCGCCCCAGCTCGTTCCTCACCCTTGGTCCCGCCGCACGGGTGCTACAAACGCCGCCTCACCTGCGGGCAGAGGCGGGCAGCACCCGTATGCTGACCCCGGTTCGCGCGTTTTTGGATGGGGTCAACGTGATTGAGGTCGCCCCGCCGACCCCGGTGCGCCTGTTCCATATCTGCCTGTCGCGCCATGCGGCGATCAAGGCAGGCGGGTTGGAGATGGAGACGTTTCACCCCGGTGCGCAAGCTCTGCGCGACGCCGCGCCCAGCCTTCGAGATCGGTTTTTGTCAATGTTTCCGCAGATCGCGCAAGCGACGGATTTCGGCCCCCTCGCCCATCCCCGCGCGCCTGAAACCACGGAAGTCAGTCCAAAGGACTGACTCAGGGCGCGGTCGACAGCCGCGCTTCCAGCACGTCGAAGGGCACGCCGGGATCGTCCTTGGCCCCACGGATCACAAGGCTCGTCTTTACGCTTTCCACATTCGGCGTCGTCAGCAATTGCCCCGTGAGGAAACTTTGAAAGCTCGACAGGTCCGGCGCCACGCATTTCAGGATGAAATCAACCTCACCGTTGAGCATATGGCACTCGCGCACCAGCGGCCAACCGCGACATTTCTCTTCAAAAGCGCTCAGATCAGCCTCGGCCTGACTGGCAAGTCCGACCATGGCGAAAACCTGCACCTCAAAGCCCAGTTCGCGCGCATCCACATCGGCATGATAGCCTTTGATGTAGCCTTGTTCTTCCAAGGTGCGGACCCGGCGCAAACAGGGCGGCGCAGAGATGCCCACGCGCTTGGCCAGTTCGACATTCGTCATCCGGCCATCCGATTGCAATTCGGCCAAGATCATCCGGTCGATCGGATCTAGTCGTGTACCCGCCATATCATCCTCAGTGAATTTTCGATTCTTATAGCAGCCTGCGTGGTACGCGCAATAAAGTTTCACACAGGCGCAATATTCTTTGTCTCACCCATCGAGCCGAACCGGCCGCCTGCTTACGCAAGCGTAATGGCAGGGCGGTGACGGTGGGGGTTTAACGGCTTCCCTGCTATCGCTATATGAGGCGGGCAATATCAATGACAGCCCGGGGGCGCCAGATGGCCGAGACACGTAAAACCAAGGTACTGATCATCGGCTCCGGCCCTGCGGGCTACACCGCCGGGGTCTACGCGAGCCGCGCCATGCTGGAGCCGATCCTCGTTCAAGGGATTGAGCCCGGCGGCCAGCTGACCACCACCACCGAGGTCGAGAACTGGCCCGGCGACAGCGAGGTGCAAGGCCCCGACCTGATGATCCGCATGCAGGACCACGCCAAGGCGATGGGCACCGAGATCATCGGCGACATCATCACCGATCTTGACCTCTCAAGCCGTCCGTTCCACGCCAAAGGCGACAGCGGCACGACCTATGTCGCCGACGCTGTGATCCTTGCCACCGGGGCGCGGGCCAAATGGCTGGGGCTGGAGAGCGAGGAAAAGTTCAAAGGGTTCGGCGTCTCGGCCTGCGCCACCTGTGACGGCTTTTTCTACCGGGGCCAAGAGATTGTGGTGATCGGCGGCGGCAACACCGCCGTGGAAGAGGCGCTGTTCCTGACCAATTTCGCCTCAAAAGTCACGTTGATCCACCGCCGTGATGAGCTGCGTGCTGAGAAAATCCTGATCGACCGGCTGATGAAGAACCCCAAGATCGAGCCGCTGTGGTTCCACGAGCTTGAGGAAGTCTATGGCACCGACAGCCCGCTGGGCGTCGAAGGCGTGAAGGTTAAACACGTTAAGACCGGCGAAATTACCGATATCCCGGCCAAAGGCGTCTTTGTGGCCATCGGTCACGCGCCCTCGAATGAATTGGTTAAGGACACGTTGGAAACCCACATGGGCGGCTATGTCGTGACCAAACCGGACAGCACCGAAACCTCCATTCCCGGCGTCTTTGCCGCGGGCGATCTGACGGATCATAAGTATCGCCAGGCGGTAACAAGCGCCGGCATGGGCTGCATGGCCGCGCTGGAAGCTGAGCGCTTTCTGGCCGAAGTGGGCGATGATGAGGGAAAAGACACCTCCCTTCCGCTTGGCTATGGGGCCGAAGTGAAGGAAGACGTTTAAGTCAACCGAATGCGCGGCGGAGATAATTCTGGTTTCCGCCGCCCTTGAACACCCGAATTGCAGGCCATCTCGAGATCGCGGGATATCAGCCTTTAACGATACGATCCCCCCTAGAACTGTAGACTTTTTACGCCTTTTGCAGCTATGGCAGCCAAGACCGAAGCCGCCTGCCCCCTGAAGAAAAGTGATAGTTATGATGCCCAGCAACCTGACGCCGATCCCCGAACTCTATGTCTCTTACGAGTCTTCGCAAAAGCTGAAAGTGGAGGCGGGCAATCTGGTGAGCCTTGATCTCACCCCGCGTCAGATCTGCGATCTGGAGCTTTTGATGAACGGCGGTTTCAATCCGCTCAAAGGTTTCCTGTCCGAGGAAGACTATGACGGCGTGGTCGAAAACATGCGTCTGGCCGATGGTAGCCTCTGGCCGATGCCGATCAACCTCGACGTCAGCGAAGCCTTCGCTGAAAAGCTGGAACTGGGTCAAGACATCGCCCTGCGCGACCAAGAGGGTGTGATCCTTGCGACCATGACCATCACCGACCGTTGGACCCCAAATAAGGCACGCGAGGCCGAGAAGGTCTTTGGCGCGGATGACGATGCGCATCCGGCGGTGAACTATCTGCACAACCAGGCGGGCAACGTCTATCTTGGCGGCCCGGTGACCGGCATCCAGCAGCCCGTGCACTATGATTTCCGCGCTCGCCGCGACACGCCCAACGAATTGCGCGCCTATTTCCGCAAGCTGGGCTGGCGCCGCGTCGTGGCCTTCCAAACCCGCAACCCGCTGCACCGCGCGCATCAGGAACTCACCTTCCGTGCCGCCCGTGAGGCGCAGGCCAACCTGCTGATTCACCCCGTTGTCGGCATGACCAAACCGGGCGATGTCGATCACTTCACCCGCGTGCGCTGCTATGAGGCCGTGCTCGATAAATACCCGGCGGCCACCACCTCGATGAGCCTCTTGAACCTCGCCATGCGCATGGCTGGCCCGCGTGAGGCCGTCTGGCACGGGCTGATCCGCAAGAACCACGGCTGCACCCATTTCATCGTCGGCCGCGACCATGCTGGCCCCGGCAAGAACTCCGCCGGTGAAGATTTCTATGGCCCCTATGACGCGCAGGACCTGTTCCGCGCGCATCAGGAGGAAATGGGCATCGAAATGGTCGATTTCAAACATATGGTCTGGGTGCAGGAACGCGCTCAATATGAGGCCATGGATGAGATCGAGGACAAAGACAGCGTCACCATCCTGAACATCTCGGGCACCGAGCTGCGCCGCCGCCTGCGCGAAGGGCTGGAGATCCCTGAGTGGTTCTCCTTCCCCGAGGTCGTCAAGGAACTGCGCCGCACCTCCCCGCCGCGCTCGAAGCAGGGCTTCACCGTGTTCTTCACTGGTTTCTCCGGCTCAGGCAAATCCACTATCGCCAACGCACTGATGGTCAAGCTGATGGAGATGGGCGGCCGCCCCGTGACGCTGCTGGATGGCGATATCGTGCGCAAGAACCTTTCCTCTGAGTTGGGCTTCTCCAAAGAGCACCGCGATCTGAACATCCGCCGCATCGGCTATGTCGCGTCAGAGATCACCAAGAACGGCGGCATCGCCATCTGCGCGCCGATCGCGCCCTATGCCACCACCCGCCGCGCGGTGCGTGAGGATGTTGAGAACTTCGGCGCCTTCGTCGAAGTGCATGTCGCGACCTCTATCGAAGAGTGCGAACGCCGCGACCGCAAGGGGCTCTACAAGCTGGCGCGCGAAGGCAAGATCAAAGAGTTCACGGGCATTTCTGACCCCTACGATGTGCCGCAGAACGCCGAACTGGTGTTGGAGACTGAGAATGTTGAGGTCGACAACTGTGCGCATCAGGTGTTGCTAAAGCTTGAGAACATGGGGCTGATCGCGGGTTAACCTCCCCCGATTCAGTTCAACCGAAAACGCAGCCCCTCGGGGCTGCGTTTTGCGTTTGGGTCAGGCCGTTTCCGGCATGAAGACCTGCCCCGACATCACAACACGCCCCTGCCCTGCGACGCGCACCCCGGTGATCGCATCGCGGGGGCCCAGCACTTCGACCTCTGCCCGCCCCGGACGGCCCATGAGGTGCCCCTGTTCGGCGACAAATCCGGGGCTATCGATCAGCCCCCGCGCCCAGAGATAGGCCGCCATCGCGCCTGTTGCCGATCCGGTGAAAGGGTCTTCAGCGGGGCTCGGCGGGGCCAATAGCAGCCGCGCATAGGTGTCGCCCGCCGCAGTTGCGCCGTCGAGTGTTACCCAAAAAGGCTCCATCATATCGCTGTCTTGCCCCAGATGAGCGTTGTAATCCGCCAGCGCCCGGGGATCGAGTTTCAGGCCTTCCAGCGCCGCGCGGCTGCGCAAGACCGTGATGCAAAAGGGCAGCCCGGTAGAGACCACCTGCGGCTGCCCGATGATATCGCCCGGTTCCAAACCACCCACGTCTGCGACGAGTTCGACAGGCACTTCGACCCCGAAAACCGGCGCGATCTGGGTCATTGCGATCTGGGCACCGCGGACCTCTATCTCCACGATACCCGCGCCCGTCTCCAGCCGCAGCGGCCCTTCACCGATCAGCTCGCGATGGCGCAGGGCCGCGACAGTGGCGATGGTCGGATGGCCGGCAAAGGGTATCTCTCGGCTGGCGAGATAGTAGTTCACCTTGAAGTCAGCGATCTCGGACGGCCCTGTAAAGGTGCATTCTACCAAAGATGTCTCACGCACATAGGCCGTGCAAATGGCATCAGGCAGCACCGCCCCGCCATGCACCACGGCACAGCCATTGCCGCCAAAGACCTGATCGGTGAAAGCATCCACCCAGTCGAAATCGAAATCCATACGCCCGCTCCCAATAACAAAAGGCCGCAGCGGACTGCGGCCTTGCATCGGGCTTAGCGTATCGTCGTGAATGTCGGCGTCAATGCACCATGACCGGGCGGTAGTCGTGCTCTCGTGCCAGTGAGAAGGCGAGCTTTTGATCGCCGACGAGCGCCAGTTGCTGCCCTTCGGCGTCATGGACCGCATAAAGAAGCTCAAGCCCTTCCGCCTGATCGCGCACTTCGCGCGGCAGATCGGCGACAGCGATGGTTTTGACATAGACCATACGGTCATTTCCGTGGGTGATTGCGTCTTGCATGATGTTACCCCTTCTTGATCTTGATGGTTTGAACCACCGTTTCAGGCTTGGCACGGGTCAGGTCGACATGCAGCAGACCATTCTCCATAACGGCTTCGCCCACATCGACCCCATCGGCCAGAACGAACGAGCGCTGAAATTGTCGCGCGGCGATCCCGCGGTGCAAAAACACCCGATCTTCGCCATCGTCAGACTGACGCCCACGGATCACGAGCTGTCTATCCTCAACTGTTATCGACAGATCCTGTTCCGAAAAACCAGCCACGGCAAGTGTGATCCGGTAGCTGTAGTCAGATGTTTGTTCGATATTGAACGGCGGATAACCTTCGTTTCCGGCTTTGGCGCTGCGTTCAAGCACCCGTTCCAATTGTTCAAACCCAAGCATATGTGGGTAAGAGGCAAGCGTTAATTTCGTCATGCGACACGTCCTTATCAGGTCAAGCGACAGTGTTTCACAGGCCCCGCAATCGGCAACCCGTTGCATTGAATATGGGGGGGCTTTCTTGCCTGCGCAAGGGCTATGCCAAATGATCTCAAGCGCTTATATTCAAGGTTCAGCTGCCCAACGGAATCACCTACCCATGAATGCCCCTACCGATCTGTCGATGAAAACGGACGAAGTGCTGCGTGTTGAACTTGAGGTCTTCCGACGGGAACATCGCGATCTAGACGACGCCATCCATGCGCTGGTCGAACGCGGCACGGGCGATCAACTGACCCTACAACGGCTGAAAAAGCGCAAACTGCGGCTCAAGGATCTTATCGCCCAGATCGAAGACCGCCTGACCCCCGATATCATCGCCTAAACCTTGATCTCTGTTGCCCGCGGCAATCATCGTTGCCACATGGGCCGGGATGGGTATAGTGCGCGCTCTGATCCACCAAGAGAAGGCCCTGCGCAATGACCACGCCCCCGGTTGGCATCATCATGGGGTCCCAGTCCGACTGGGCCACCATGCGCGAAGCAGCAACCCTGCTGGAAGAGCTTAACATCCCCTTTGAGGCGCGCATCGTATCTGCGCATCGCACGCCCGACCGGCTGTGGGACTATGGCAAAACGGCCGTCGACCGTGGCTTGCAAGTGATTATCGCGGGCGCTGGCGGTGCGGCGCATTTGCCAGGCATGATGGCCTCCAAAACCCGCGTGCCGGTGATTGGCGTGCCGGTGCAAACCAAAGCGCTCTCGGGTGTGGATTCGCTTTATTCCATCCTGCAGATGCCGCGCGGCTTTCCGGTCGCGACCATGGCCATCGGTGCCGCAGGCGCGGCCAATGCAGCCTTGATGGCGGCGGGCATCCTTGCCTTGCAAGATGCGGAACTGGCCAAGCGGTTGGACGATTGGCGCGACGCGCTTAGCGCCTCGATCCCCGAGGTGCCGCATGACTGAGCCCCTGCAAACCGGCGCCACCATTGGCATTCTGGGCGGCGGTCAACTGGGACGCATGCTCTCGGTCGCCGCCGCGCGGCTTGGCTTTCGCACCCATATCTTTGAGCCGGGCACCAACCCGCCCGCCGCCGATGTGGCCCATGCGGTGACCACCGCAGGCTATGACGACCACCCCGCGCTAGAGGCTTTCGCCCGCGCCTGTGACATCGTCACTTTCGAGTTTGAGAACATCCCGACCGAGGCGCTCGACGTGGTTGAGGCAATCACTCCGCTCCGTCCGGGCCGCGAAGCCCTGCGCATTTCCCAAGACCGGCTGACCGAGAAGACCTTCCTCGGTGACCTCGGCCTGCGGGTGGCGCCTTTTGCCGATGTGACCGATGCCCCCACGTTGAAAGCCGCCGTGGCGCAAATCGGGACGCCCGCGATCCTCAAGACCCGGCGTTTCGGCTATGACGGAAAGGGCCAAGCGCGGCTGAAAGACGATGCCGACCTCGACGATGCTTGGGCCGAGATGAACGGCGCGCCTTCCGTGCTCGAAGGGTTCGTGAACTTTAGCGCCGAGATTTCCGTCATCGCCGCGCGGAGTGCCACGGGCGAAGTCGCCTGTTTCGATCCCGGTGAGAACGTCCACCGCGATGGCATCCTGCACACCACCACCGTCCCGGCAAAGATCAGCAACGCGCAGCGCACCGATGCGGTCTTGCTCGCCGGTCGGGTGCTCAACGCGCTTGAGTATGTCGGCGTCATGGGGGTTGAGCTTTTCGTCACGCCGCAGGGGCTGATCGTGAACGAAATCGCCCCGCGGGTGCATAACTCGGGCCATTGGACCCAGAACGGCTGTGCCATCGACCAGTTCGAGCAGCACATCCGCGCCGTGGCCGGGTGGCCCTTGGGCGATGGTCAGCGCTATGCGGATGTGGTGATGACCAACCTCATCGGCGACGATATGGACCGCGTGCCAGAGCTTGCCCGCGCCCGCGACACCGCGCTGCATCTCTACGGCAAGGCCGAGGTGAAACCGGGCCGCAAGATGGGTCATGTAAACCAGATCATCCGCGCCTGAGATCAGGCGACGAAACGCTCCGCTACCGCGCCGGACATGAAGCTTACCCGCCCCGCCACGAAAGTGGCGGCGACGCGGCCCGTGGCCTTGTCCAACACAACGATATCGGCACGCTTGCCCGGCGCCAGCGTGCCACGATCGGCAAGCCCCAACACCTGCGCCGGCCCGGATGAGACCAGCGCCCATGCCCCCGCAAGGTCGAGCAGACCGCTTTGCGCCAGCATGAGGGCGGCACGGCGCGGCGAAGGGTAATGGTAGTCTGACGCCAAGGCGTGGCACAGCCCCATGCTGATCAGGTCCAGCGCCGACAGATTGCCGTTATGCGACCCGCCGCGCACCACATTGGGCGCACCCATAATCACCGCATCGCCCGCCCCATGCGCGGCCTCGGCGGCCTCCTGCGTTTCGGGGAATTCTGCCAGTGTCACACCCCGCGCCCGCCACAGGTCACGCCCCTCGGCGGTCTGATCATCATGGCTGCCCATCCTGACCCCGCGTTGCGCCAGTTCTGCGCACAGTCGATCCAAGGCCGCTGGCACCTCATCGCGCCGGGCGTGCATCTCCTGCATCTGCGCCAGATGGCTCTCGGGGCTACGCCCGGCCTTCAGCGCCTGCCCCACCAGCCGTTTCGGCATCTTACCCGCCGCCAAGCGGTCATGCGGCAGGTGATCGTTGAACACCACATAGCCCACGCCCCACTCCGCCATACGCTGCGGCAGACTGTCGTAGAGGTCGAGCATATGGGTCTCAAAGCGCAGCTGCGGGCGGATATCAGTGACCAATTCCGGCGCCGTGTCGCGGATGCCGGAAAAGACCTGATCGGCAAATTCCAGCCCCCGCAGGCCGCCCTCCCAGCTGACGAATTGGGCCAGAACAGCCGTGGTCATGCCGTTGGCCGCCAGTTCCGCCTCTGCGGCGACCAGCCCTTCGGAGAGCTGCTTCATCGCTCCGCGGCGCGGTGCCAGATGCGGCTCGAACGCATCGCCATGCAGATCGACAATCCCCGGCAGCACTTGGAAGCCAGTTAAATCAACGCTCCGCCCCACCGGGCGGTCGTTAATCACCCCCTCGGTAAAAGACAGCGGCGCGCGGCTAAGTCCTTCAGGATGCAGGACCTCTGCGTTCATCAGGTCAAGGTTTGGCATCGTCCCCTCCCAACCCCGGCAGGCACCCGCCTTCGGGGCAGCCGATCGCATTCAATACACCATCGATAAAGGTCATCGACCGGTCAAAACTGCCGGTTTTCAAAAACGCCATGGTCTGGGCGATAACGCGCGGGTTGTTCATCATGAAAGTATGGGTCACGGGCAAGACGATATGCTCTTTCATTCCCGCCACACGGGTCGACGCGACCGAAACCTTCCCGTCATCCGGACCCGGCAAAAGGCTTGAGAAATAAGGGTTTAGAGACTGTGACCCCGCGATCACGCCCAACTCAAACGGCACAGGCGGCAATTGGTTCGGGAGCGCCCCATCCCCGGTGCCGATCTCGGCCCCGGCCGGGCCATTCAACCACTCAAAGGCGGGGTTCTCGACCAATTCGTCGACCACTTCGCTGCCGTGATTGGGTGGCCCCAGCATCACCACGCGGCCGACCCGATCGGTGCCAGCCTCTGCCACCCATCTGCGCACCAGAATACCACCCATGGAATGGGTCACGAAATCAATCTGCGCGGTGCCACAAGCGGCAACCGCCTGAGGCAAGGTCTGCTTGGTCAACTCAGCGATATTGGCCTCGGTTGAGGGATAGCCGGGGCGCACCACGCGGTACCCTTCGGCGGCCAAGGCGGCTTCCATAACGGCGAAAGACATCTCGGTTCGGGCCAGCCCATGCAGCAATACAACACAGCGGCCCGCCGCCGTTTCAGCCGCCGCGGGCAAAGGAATCGCCAGCCAAATCGCGGCGATCAGCAAGGTGAGAGGTTTCATCATGCCCTCCAGATAGACTGATTGGCGGGACTGTGAAATGGTCTTGGCGCGTTACCTAACGAAAGTATGCCGATGCCCCACCCCTGCCCCCGATTGGCCGCCCGCGCTGTCTTGTTGCACGAGGACCGCCTGCTGCTGGTCAATGCCTATGCCGATAATCGGCTGGGTTTGATGTGCGCCCCCGGCGGTGGAGTAGAGGCCGGCGCCTCCCTGCCCGACAACCTGCGCCGCGAGGTTTTCGAAGAGACGGGCCTGACAATCTCGGTCGGCGCGCCCTGTCTGGTCAACGAATTCCACGACCCCAGCGGCGATTTTCATCAGGTGGATATCTATTTCAGGTGCCATATCCTCGGCCCCGCCCAGATCGCGTCAGACTGGAAGGATCACGAATCCATCGTCACCCGACATCAATGGGTCACCAAATCCGAATTGGCGCAGATTCCACACAAGCCCGACAGCCTCGGCGCGGTCGCCTTTGGTCCGGCAGAGGCGGCGATCACCTACGATCCGTTGGAGCCGATCTTGCGCTGATCGCCCAAGCAATCCCGCCCAAAACCAACGCAGTCGCGATAAGCAGCGTGAGGTTCAGCGGTTCACCCAAAAGCAGCGCGCCAGCAAGAATGGCGATAATCGGCACGCTAAGCTGCGCCACCGCCGCCGTGCCGCCGTCGATCCGGGCCAGCACTGCATACCACAATGCGTATCCAAGGCCGGAAGTTACCCCACCGCAAAGCGCGCCTAATAGAAGCCCCGCCATACTGAAATGCGCCCCTGCCAAAGCGGGCAGGATAAGCATGAAAGGCATGCAAAGCAGGAAGTTCGCCGAAGTCGCTGCCAATGGATCGCCCGATGTGCGGCCAATGATCGTATAGGCGGCCCAGCCCATCCCCGCGGCGACCATCAACCCAGCGCCCATGATATCTGTTGAACCCTGCCCATCCGGCCAAAGAACAAGCACCAATCCGGCAAAGGCCGCGGCGGCGCCTGTGATTTGCCGCGCGGTGGGGGCCGCGCCGGTCATCGCGGCGTAGGTAAACATGGTAATCTGCACGACACCAAAAAGAATAAGCGCACCGAGCCCGGCATCCAACGTTAGATAAGCGAGGCTAAAACCAATCATATAGACAGCAAGGCTGACAGCGCCGCCGATCCTGTTGCGTCGCAATAGCGGCAGCCGCCCGCCCCGTAACGCCACCATGATCCCCAAAACCAGAGCACCTGCGGCGACGCGAACGAGCGCAAAGCCCGCAGGATCAATATGCCCACCATCTACTGCCATCCGTGTTAAAATGGAGTTTGCCGCAAAAGCGCACATGGTGAGAGCGGAGAGAAGGAAAAGCTGCATGACCATTCGCTTAGCCCCCCTACCCAGCTGCGCCAAGCGCCGATTTTCTTCTTCATAGCAATTTAACTGGGTCGTGATGACAAACCCCCTCAATTTGGCCAGCGCGAACGGATGAGGCGGTACAAACAGCGCATCATCCCGACAGGTGAAACCAGATGCGTTTGCCAGGGGCATTCGAGTTTCATGTTGCACTGCCTATATTGCCCTCTCCAAACGCACCTCTACCGACGTACCGCGTTCGGCACCGGTCGAAATCAAACGGGCATGTCCGCCATAATTCCCGGCAATCTTTTGAACCAAAGCCAACCCCAACCCAGAGCCTTCCACCTCGTCCCGCGGTCGCAACGTGGTCATCGGCTTGAAAACACGCTCGTGAAATCGCGGATGAATCCCCGGCCCATCGTCTGAAACGGTCAACATCAGGGCAGACCCTCCGCGCCATGCCGCCACCGCGACCCTTCCTGAAAACTTGTCATGATGCTTGATCGCGTTTCCGATCAATGCCGAAAGGAGCGTGTGAAGGTCTGCTTCATCAATAAGAAATGAGCCGCAACCAAAGTCATGATCGATCCGGAAACCACTGGTCGGCCCAATTTCCTTTACCACAGCATCGAATTTCTCTTGGAGACTAACCTCTTGTATATTCGCCATCTTCCCTGCGCGGGAATACTGCAACAGATCGAACAGCATCCGATCCAAACGCTGCGTATGCCGCTTCATCAAAGTAATGGAACTATGCACCGAAGGACTTACCTCAAGCCCAGACTCCTCGATATCCTCGGCAATCCATTCTGGCAGTTCCAATAGCGCGCGGATGGAACCGCGCAGATCATGGCTTACCAAATGGATAAACTCCTCTGCGTCCGGCGCCGTATTTGGCTGTTTCCCCAAAGTGATTTCAACGTCGAGTGACGAATATAGCTGGGGATGGGTCATATCACTAACGCCCTACGCTTGACCGTTGGACAGAGCCCCGCACCTGCCGGATCGAAGAGTAAAGCTGCCATTACGTGATATCCCTCAGCAAACGCCGCGCATTTGGCGGATACTTTCGACGAAGGCGCGCCCATCTTTCTATTTGCCTCTCCCGCCCCGCCCGGCTGGTGATAAGCTGCCACTGCTGCGTCACACGGCTCAGGGCTATTTTCGGCGCAACCTCGCCCTGCAGCGCCCGATCCAACCCTCTTCCTAAAGCCTGAAAATACTCAGATTGCCCTTTTAGGTAGAAATCTGGAATTGCCCCGTCAAGCGACGCGCGATGTACCTTAAGAAACGATTTTGAATAAGCATCTTCTACGCCCGGATCGCTGTAGTGTTCCTTTCGGTAAGGGTCGAAAAAACCATCTGCCTGCCGAACAGCCAGTGTCGACATCTCAGGCGTGACGGCAAATAGGGCAAATAAATAGGCGAGTTCCTTCTGTGCCGATGTTGCGCTGACCACAAAGCTCCACCCCCAGTTGAAATAGGGTGTTGCAAGGAGTTCCCCCCCAACCTTCCCACCGGGCGTCGGGCCGTAAATCATCCGCCCTCTCATCAACGACCGGGGAGAATTTAGATATTTCTGCGTACCGCCCCAGCCAATATTGCAATAGACATCGCCTTTCGCGTATCGCGCCCAGTTTTCGAACAGCCCAAGGTTAGGGGTATCGGGGACGAGGCTGTCTGTAATCGCAATCAATTCTTCCAACGCCGCTACACCCGGGTCTTTCGCGATTTGCGGGGTCATATCGGGGGACAACGGCCAATACCCTTTGGCGTGAAATCGAATCCACCACTCCCACGCCAGATACCCCGGCGTGCGAAACAACAACCCGCCATACCGACCAGCTTCTGGCGCATGAAAAAAACGTATTTGCCGATCCAGCTCCGCCCAAGTCTCTGGCATAGCAAGTGGATAACCGAAGCGATCAGCATAGCGCGCCTTCTCATCCGGATCGTTAAGCATTTCGCGATGGTAGAACATCAGATAGGCGTCGCCATCTGTTTGGAAACCATAGGTCTGACCGTCAAACCTATCCCCTTCTTGGTAAAGCATAGGGTCGCGAAATCCCGCCGGCTCATAGCGTGCGGCGTAGTCATCCAAAGCGTGGATTGCCCCGGCGGCAACGAGGTCTGCCACCCCAAAGGTCGCGGGCAAGGCAACGTCATATTTCGCCTCCCCAAGTACACTATTTAGCATTAGCTCCGCGTTGATCTGATCGACATGCACCTCTTGAAGGTCGACTTTCACCCCGGTTCGCTCCGTAAACACCGCCGCGACTGGTTCAAGATTGGCACGTGACCCTTCCGGAAGCAGCACAGAGAGCGTTCTGGCATTTCCAACCAAACCCCGGGCTTGCGCGGCCACTTTTATACCAATCGTCTCCCCAAATACCGGACCGGCGATAAGCGTGCTAAGACCGGCACCCAGGCCGATAGAGAACCTTCGCCTTGTCAACCTGCGCCCGCCTAACACACTGCAATCCTCCAATCAGCGGGTGGGGGATGCCCCCCTCTCGCTTTGATGAACCCGGTTTTAGAGCCGTGGCGATTAACATTGCGTTAATTGGTCCCAGCTATTCAGTCAGCATGGTTACGATGCATCCCCCATGGTCGCTGCGGCAGTTTCTCGGCAGTCGTATCAGCACCCGCCTAAGGGCAGCGCTCCTTCTCGTGGCGGCCATTATTGGCGTTGCGGGATGGGCTGCTACGGGTCAGATGCGATCTGTGCTGGTCAGTCACGCTCATTTGAGCCAATCGGCCCTTCCTACGTTGGCTATTTCCCAGCAAATTGAGCGGTCCTTGAACGGTGTATTCCTCTCGATTGAGCAGCTTAATCAATTAGATACCTCGGTGTCGCCGGAGACGCTCGGAAAAGACATCACAACAAAAATCGACGAAACTTTGGAGCTTTTAGAAAATCTGAAGACAATGGAAATTGCGCTCCCGTTGGCAGCGCGGCTGGAGGGGCGGCTACATATGGCACGGCGTGCATCTGATGCGACAGTTTTCAGCCTTCTAGAAATGCGGCGCGCCGAGGGCCAGCTCCTCACAACGCTTGATCTTGTCGAGCAAATTCAAGAACAGAATCATATGACTATCGATGATTTAGCCTACCGGCTTTCACAGCAAACTGAGGCCCTATTAAGCGAAGCCTCTGAAAGCTCTGCGTCCGACGATGTTGCCCCAGCAAATCGCCCTTCAGGCTTTCCCGAGACGCTGTTGAGCGCAATTAATCTGAATGACATTCGGCTAAGCCTCGACACGCTTATTAACATCATCAATTCACAAGGGCTACAGAACCAACTTCTTCAACCCGAGCGCGCGCGGCTCCTTGTCGAAGAACATTTCCAAGATGCCATAACCCGATTGCCGCGCATTCATGAAGCAGCCAGTAGACGGACGCTGGCCCGCCAAATTGACGCGCTGCGCGACGTGCTGCTTGATCCCGAAAAGGGCTTCTTCGCGCATTCAGCGGCACGTCTACGGTTTTACGAAAGCGTTCAAACGCTACAAGCCGAACACCTGCCCATGATCGTGGGGATTTCCGACATATCCTCCGATCTGACTCAGAACACTTTGCGGCGGGTGGATATCGCGACAGATGAGCTGCGCGACACCATCCATCGGGTTATATGGACCGTTGGCCTCACCGTTGGAAGCGCGCTTCTCGTGATTGCCCTTACCAACGGCTTTGTTGTTGAGCGGCAGTTCAACCGTCGCATCAATCGGTTGACCGATTCCGTCACGGCTATCGCTCGGGGTGACCTTGATCACCCCGTCACCGTGCGAGGGCAGGATGAACTAGGAGAGATGGCACGTGCATTAGTTGTGTTCCGCACAACTGCGGAAGAGTTGCGGCGCTCGAACATCGAGCTCGAGAAATTCGCCTATGTGGCCGCCCACGACCTGCGCTCTCCCCTCCGTGCGGTGCATGAATTAAGCCTTTGGGTCCTTGAGGATGAGGAAAATGCGCTGAGTGCGGAAAGCCGAAGCTATTTGCTTATGTCACAACAACGGATTGATCGGCTTAACCGCCTTCTGAACGATCTTTTGGACTACGCCCGGGCGGGACAGGACCAACCTGCGCCAGAGCCGGTGCACCTTGCGCGATTGGTGGCAGACCTTGCCCGCTATAACGACACCGAGGGTCGGTTCAAAATTAGCTTTGCCGGGACAAACCAAGTCATCGATTTACAACTTACGCCGTTGCAGCAGATTTTGGGCAACCTGATCTCAAATGCAATCAAACACCATGACCGGGATCATGGCATCATCCATGTTAACGCCGAGGTAAAGCAGGACCGTGTTGTTCTAAGCGTCCGCGATGACGGGCCTGGAATAGAGCTTCGGCACCAAGCAAAGATATTTGAGCTGTTTCAAACACTTAAACCGCGTGATGAGGTTGAAGGGAGCGGCTTGGGCCTCGCCATCGTAAGCAAGCTCGCGACCCACCAAAAAGGCAAGGTCACGCTGTCCTCCGACCCCAACAAAGAGCGCGGGTCGACTTTTGTTGTGGAGCTTCCATTGGCACCACGTGCACACCGCAATCTGGCCGTGGCGGCGGCGGCGTGACCCAAGCCGAAAAGGAATATTGGATGAAAACGACGCCCGCGAAGTTTCTTATCGTAGACGATGACAAAGTCAGCGTGATGGCCATGCAACGGGCGATGCGCAAGTTGAAGATCGTCAACGAAACGGCGGTTTGTCACGACGGGCAACACGCGCTCGAATTTTTAGCGGAGGAGGTGAAGCGGCATGGGCGATTGCCGCCCTATATCGTCACACTTGACCTCAACATGCCACGCATGGGCGGGCTTGAGTTCTTGGAAGTTGTCCGAGCCGATCCGGCGTTGGAGCGGATGGTGGTTTTTGTCTTCACCACCTCCGATATGCCCACGGACGTGCAATCCGCCTATAGCAAGAATGTCGCGGGCTATATCGTGAAGGAAAACCCGTCAGAGACCTTTGCCAATGCGCTTGGCATGCTCAATGCCTATTCGCGGATCGTAGAACTGCCAGCTTGATTACCATGACAATCAGATAAAGGGCCATCGAACCCGGATAGTCACTGCCTTTAAACGGAAAGAGGCGCGCCATTGCTGGCACGCCTCGTGAACTTTAGCCAATAGGGCTGGCTTACATCATGCCGCCCATGCCGCCCATGTCGGGCATGCCGCCGCCGGCGGGTGCGCCGTCTTTGGCAGGCTTATCGGCGACCATCGCTTCGGTGGTGATCAGCAGACCAGCGATCGAAGCCGCGTCTTGCAGCGCTGTACGTACCACTTTCGCCGGGTCAATGACGCCGAACTTGAACATGTCGCCATATTCTTCGGTCTGCGCGTTGAAGCCGAACTTCAGGTCGTCGCTTTCGCGGATTTTGCCGGCAACAACCGAACCGTCCACACCAGCGTTCTCAGCGATCTGACGCAGCGGTGCTTCCAGTGCCTTGCGCACGATGGAGATACCGACGTTCTGATCGTTGTTGTCGCCTGTGAGGCCTTCCAGCTTCTTGGCGCCCTGAACCAGAGCAACACCACCGCCAACAACGATGCCTTCTTGAACAGCGGCACGTGTCGCGTTCAGGGCGTCGTCAACGCGGTCTTTGCGCTCTTTTACTTCGACTTCGGTCATGCCGCCGACGCGGATAACGGCAACACCGCCTGCCAGTTTGGCAACGCGCTCTTGCAGCTTCTCACGGTCGTAGTCGGAAGTGGTTTCTTCGATCTGGTTACGGATCTGAGCAACACGTGCTTCGATCTCGGCCTTCTCGCCTGCGCCATCAACGACAGTGGTCTCGTCTTTGGTGATCGCGACTTTCTTGGCAGAACCCAGCATGTCCATGGTCACGGACTCAAGCTTCATGCCGAGGTCTTCGGAGATCACCTGACCACCGGTCAGAACCGCGAGGTCTTGCAGCATGGCTTTGCGACGGTCACCGAAGCCCGGTGCCTTCACAGCAGCAATCTTCAGACCGCCGCGCAGTTTGTTCACGACGAGTGTCGCCAGGGCTTCGCCCTCAACGTCTTCGGCGATGATCAAAAGCGGCTTCTGGGACTGGATCACTTGCTCAAGCAGCGGAACCATCGGCTGAAGGCTCGACAGTTTCTTCTCGTGCAGCAGGATGATCGCGTCTTCCAGCTCGACAGTCATTTTGTCGGAGTTGGTGACGAAGTAGGGGCTCAGGTAGCCGCGGTCGAACTGCATGCCTTCGACGACATCGGTCTCTGTTTCCAGGCCTTTGTTCTCTTCGACGGTGATCACGCCTTCGTTGCCGACTTTCTGCATCGCGTCTGCGATCTGACGGCCGATCTCTTTTTCGCCGTTGGCGGAGATGGTGCCGACCTGTGCGACTTCGTCGCTGTCGGATACGTCACGGGCGGCCGCTTTGATCGCTTCGACGACCTTGGCAGTTGCCAGATCGATACCGCGCTTAAGGTCCATCGGGTTCATGCCAGCGGCAACAGATTTCATGCCTTCTTTGACGATGGCTTGGGCCAGAACAGTCGCGGTGGTGGTACCGTCGCCTGCTTCGTCATTGGTCCGGGAAGCAACTTCCTTGACCATCTGTGCGCCCATGTTTTCGAACTTGTCTTCCAGTTCGATTTCCTTCGCCACGGATACACCGTCTTTGGTGATGCGCGGTGCGCCGAAGGATTTGTCCAGAACCACGTTCCGGCCTTTGGGGCCGAGTGTGACTTTCACCGCGTCGGCAAGGATGTTTACACCCTTGAGCATCCGGTTACGGGCATCGGTGTCAAATTTGACGTCCTTAGCAGCCATGTTGTCTTCTCCTAAAATCTTGGATTGATGTGAGCGTCTTCAGAGGGTCGGCAAGCCGGGTGGCTTACGCGATGATCCCCATGATTTCGCTTTCTTTCATCATCAGCATTTCTTCGCCGTCGACGGTGACCTCTGTGCCGGACCATTTGCCGAACAGGATTTTGTCGCCGGGTGCGACGGCCATTTCGATCAACTCGCCGTTGTCTTTGCGTGCGCCGGTGCCCACGGCAACGACTTCACCTTCGGAAGGCTTTTCTTTGGCGGAATCAGGAATGATCAACCCGCCGGCGGTTTTTTCTTCGCTTTCGGTACGCTTTACCAGCACACGGTCATGAAGCGGTTTCAATGCCATCTTTGCAGCTCCTTAAGGCTCAAAGTTACTCTTCCAAGCCACCCCCTCCGGGCGAGGGGTGCAGCCGTTAGCACTCAACCCTTGTGAGTGATAACGATGCATAGCTAAGCAGCAGTCTGCGTTCTGTCAACAACGGCTTCGAAAAATTTTTCGGGGCCGGGAACTGTTAATCAGCACCCAAAACACAGCCCGCTGTGGCCACCGCTTCGGCCCCCGTTGGCGTTAGTCCGTATATGCCTTTGTCGACCTTTTCAAACCAACCGTAGTGGTCATCCCGCATCATGCGGGTTGCCGCCGAGACACCGGTTGCGCGGGCCACATGCGCGCCTTTGCTTGCGCCGGCTTCGAACAGATAGACCGCGATTTTCAACGCATCCTGACGGTAGGCGGTCACCAGCCCCGCGCGGGTCTGGCCGCCGTCGTTCGGATCCCCCTGCCGCCGGGCGAATTCGCGCAAAAGCATCGCCGCCCGTTTGGCATTCTTGCGCGGCGCATAGGGGCCGGGATCGCAATGCACCTCGACCAACCCATCCGACAGCCGCACGGTAATCAGCCCCAACCCCAGCCGCCGCGCCAGCGTGACGTTGTCCTTCACCGCCTTGGCAAAGCGTTTGCCCGGTTGCCGCGCAACGGCGAGGTAGACATCATCCGACACCTTCAGCCGCGCCAGACACTGATGGAACAGCGCCAGCGAAAAGCCGAGCTTCAGCTCAACCACCACCGGCGGCTCGGCCCCGCGCAGGGCCACCACATCTGCCGCGCCGACTTCGGCCTTCACCACATAGCCCTGATCCTCAAGGAAAGCCTTGATCGGCGGGTAAAGATCTGTTTCGCGCGGGTTGCTCATGGCGCGCAACTTGCCCCATCGCGCGGCGCTATGCAAAGGGGCCGCGCGGCCTTAGACTGACGCGATGACCCGCGACGAATTCAACGCCTTCTGCGCCGCCCTGCCCCGAACAACCCATGTCGTTCAATGGGGCAATGCGGACGTCTGGAAGGTGGGCGGCAAGGTCTTTGCCATCTGCGGCTGGGCCGAGGATGCGCCCGCTTTTACTTTCAAGGTGACTGAACTGGGGTTTGAGGTGCTCTCCGACAGCTCCGGTTTGCGGCCCGCGCCCTATCTGGCCTCGCGCGGGCTTAAGTGGATACAGCATTACGCCGCGCCGGGGCTGAGCGATGACAGCCTGCGCGACCACATTCGCGCCTCTTATGACATGATCGTCGCCGCGCTCTCCAAAAAGAAGCGCGCGGAACTGGGGCTTTAGCCCCCGGCGCGCAATGCCGCATTGCAGCAGGCGCAGGTGACAAGCCAATTGAACCTGTTATAAGGCCCGCAAATCCACCCGAACAGACAGGACCACCCCATGACAACGCTTGTTTTTGGCCACAAATCCCCCGACACCGACAGCACCGGCAGCCCGATCGTATGGGCTTGGTATCTCAATGAGATCAAAGGCATCCCCGCCAAACCCGTTCTGCTGGGCGAGCCGAACACAGAAGCATTGTTCATGCTCGACAAATGGGACCTTGATAAGCCGGAAATCCTGACCGCGCTTGATGCCGACACCAAGGTTGTCATCGTCGACACCAACAACCCCGCCGAACTGCCCGACAACATCAATGACGCCGACATCACCGGCATCATCGACCACCACCGTCTGGTGGCCGGGCTGGAAACACGTGGCCCGATTGAGATCAACATCCAGCCGCTTGCCTGCACGGCAACCATCATGTTCAAGATGATCGGCAAAGACTGGGCGCAAGCCCCGCGCGGCGTCAAAGCGGCTGCCTTGTCATGCATCCTGTCGGACACGCTGGAATTCCGCAGCCCGACCACCACGCAAGAAGACCGCGCGATTGCCGAAGATATCGCGCGCGATTTAGGCGTCGACATCAGCGAATACGCGGCCGAAATGTTCGCGGCGAAATCTGATGTGTCGTCCTTTAGCGAGGCCGAACTGCTGCGCATGGACAGCAAGGAATTCGACCTCGATGGCACCAACCTGCGCGTGAGCGTGCTGGAAACCACCTCCCCCGCACCGCTGCTGGAGCGCAAGGACGCGCTGATGGCTGAGATGCCGAAAGTGGCCGAGGCCGACGGTGCCGCGCAGGTGCTCTTGTTCATCGTCGACATCCTGAAAGAAGAGGCGACGCTGCTGGTGCCCAACGACATGGTTAAACATATCGCCGAGCAGAGCTTTGGCGCTGAGGTCTCCGGCGACACCGTCGTGCTGCCCGGCGTGATGAGCCGCAAAAAGCAGATCATCCCCAACCTCAAGATGTAAGCCAATCGGGCGGGCCAAGTGCCCGCCCTCGCTTTTTGAAAGGCCGCCCCATGACCCGCATTATCTCTGCCCTGCCGCAAGTTTCCGATCAATACGACGCGCTTTTTGTCGATCTTTGGGGCTGCGTTCACGACGGGCGCAAGGCGCTGCCCGATGCGGTGGCGGCCTTGCAGGCCTATCGCAAGACCGGCGGTAAGGTCGTGCTGGTCACCAACTCCCCCCGTCCGCGCACGGGCGTGGAAAAACAGTTGCAGCAGTTTGGCGTGCCGGAAGACGCATGGGACAGCATCGCCACCTCGGGCGATTCCGCGCGCTCTGCCATGTTCCGCGGTGCTGTGGGCGAAAAGGTCTGGTTCATCGGCCACCCCGGTGAGCGCAAGTTTTTCGAGCCGCTGGCGATCCTTGAAAACCCGGTAAATGTAGAAACCGTTCCGCTGGCCGAAGCAGACGGCATCGTCTGCACCGGCCCGGTCGACCCGATGGCCGACCCCGAGATCATGCGCCCCGAGTTCGAACAGGCCATCGCCCGCGGGCTGAAACTGCTATGCGCCAACCCCGATATCGTCGTGGACCGGGGCGAAGTGCGCGAATGGTGCGCCGGGGCACTGGGCGCGCTCTATACCGAGATGGGCGGCGAGAGCCTCTATTTCGGCAAACCGCATGGCCCGATCTACGATCTCGCCCGCCGTCGCCTTGCCGCCCTTGAGGTCGACATCCCCGACAATCGCATCCTCGCCATCGGTGACGGCATCCTGACGGACGTCAAAGGCGCGATGGACGAAGGCATCGATTCGCTGTTCATCACCGGAGGGCTGGCCGCCGCGGAAACTGCCACCACCGAGCAACCCGACGAAGACAAGCTCCGCGCCTATCTCGATCGCGAAGCCTCAGCCCCGACCTATGCCATCGGATTCCTGCGCTAACCCAGAAAAGGGCTTGATTTTCTGCAGCTGCAAAGTAATAAAGTTGCATCTTGACGCAAGAACGCGCCACTTTGTTACCAAGGAGCCGTCATGTTGGACAATATGCCACGCGGGACGATCTGCATCGAAGACATCGAAATCGGGATGACTCGCCATCTGCGTAAGGTCGTGACCGATACGGATATCGAAATGTTCGCGCAGGTTTCGACCGACCATAACCCGGTGCATCTGGATGACGCCTATGCCCGCGACACGATCTTTGAAGGGCGCATCGCCCATGGGATGCTGACCGCCGGGCTGGTCTCGGCGGTGATTGGTGAACAGCTTCCCGGTCACGGCACGATTTACCTCGGGCAATCGCTCAAGTTCCTTGGCCCCGTGCGCCCCGGCGACATGGTGCTGGCCGAAGTCACCGTGACCGACATGGACATCGCCAAACGTCGCGTGAAAATGGACTGCCGCTGCTCGGTCGATGGCAAACCGGTGCTCGCCGGTGAGGCCACGGTGCTTGCCCCCTCGGCCAAGCTGGACTGAAGGGACGGTTTCGCGGCCTGAGCATCTTGCCCTTGCCCCGCCGCGCAGCTAGGCAAGGCACATGCGGATCATCCGAGATTATCAATTCGTCGACCTTGCAGATCGCGGTGCCACCGCCGCGATTGGCAATTTTGATGGCGTGCACCTTGGCCACCGGTCGGTGATCGAACTTGCACAGAGTGCCGCCCCCGATGCGCCCCTTGGCGTCGTCACCTTCGAGCCGCATCCCCGCGAATATTTCGCCCCCGATGCCCCGCCGTTCCGCCTGATGGGCCGCGAATCCCGCGCGCATCGGCTGGAAAAGATCGGCGTTAAGCGGCTCTATGAGCTGGCATTCAACAGCACACTGGCCAGCCTGAGCCCCGAGGCATTCGCCCGCGACGTGCTCCACGACGGGCTGGGACTGGCGCATGTGGTTGTGGGCGCAGACTTCTGCTTTGGTAAGGGCCGCGCGGGCACGGC
Source organism: Sulfitobacter sp. W002 (assembly GCF_025142135.1). Taxonomy (NCBI): domain Bacteria; kingdom Pseudomonadati; phylum Pseudomonadota; class Alphaproteobacteria; order Rhodobacterales; family Roseobacteraceae; genus Sulfitobacter; species Sulfitobacter sp. W002. The sequence continues at coordinate 2,833,967 of NZ_CP081126.1, forward strand.
GGAAGATCTCGTCCGTTTCGGTGCGCAATATGGTTTCGGCGTCACCATCGCCCCGCTGATGGAGCGCGATGACCTCACCGTATCCTCAACCGCGATCCGCGAAGCGCTGACTCGTGGTGAAACCCGCGAAGCAGCGGCAATGCTGGGTCACTGGCACCGCATCGACGGACCGGTGATCTCGGGCGAGCAGCGCGGGCGCGAGTTGGGCTTCCCTACCGCCAACATGTCGATTGACGGCCTGCACCCGCCCGCCTTTGGTGTCTATGCCGTGTTGGTGGATGTGCTCGCGGGGCCGCATAAGGGCAGCTATCACGGGGCGGCCAGCATTGGCGTGCGGCCCATGTTCGGTGAGAACAAAGCCAACCTAGAAACATATCTCTTTGACTTCAAAGGCGATCTCTACGGCGCGCCGCTGTCTGTCGGGCTGGTCGAACACCTTCGCGGCGAAGAAAAGTTTGACAGTCTCGACGCGCTGATCACCCAGATGGCGGCCGACTGCGACCGCGCCCGAACCATTCTGGCGGCGCTATGAGCGATCCGATACCCCGCAAGGGCCTGACACCGAAATTCTGGGAGAAGAAGCCGCTCAAAGAGATGTCGCAGACCGAATGGGAAGCGCTCTGCGATGGCTGCGGCAAATGCTGCCTGAACAAGCTAGAAGACGAGGACAGCGGCGAAGTAGCCCTGACCCGCGTCGCCTGCCGCCTGCTTGATGATAGCACCTGCCGCTGTGTGCATTACGAAAACCGGCACGAGTTCGTGCCCGACTGCATCGTGCTGCGCCCCGACAACCTCGATACCCACGCCTATTGGATGCCCCAGACCTGCGCTTACCGCCTCCTGTGGGAGGGCAAGCTCCTGCCCGAATGGCACCCCCTGCTGACCGGCACCCCCGATAGCGTCCATGACGCCGGGGTCAGCGTGCAATTTGATACCGTGTCCGAATTTGATACCCCGTTCGAAGAATGGGAAGACCATATTATCGAGGAGCCCACCTGATGTTTTTCGCCTCTGACAACGCCGGTCCCGTCCACCCCAAGGTGATGGAGCGCGTGATCGCCGCCAATACCGATTATGCGATGCCCTACGGCAAAGACCCGATCATGGATGAGGTCCGCGACCAAATCAGGCAGCAGTTCGAGGCGCCAGAAGCCGAGGTCTACCTCGTTGCCACCGGCACCGCGGCCAATGCGCTGGCGCTGGCCTGCTACACCCAGCCGTGGCAGACGATCTTTTGCGCTAAGGTCGCGCATATCGAAGAGGATGAATGCAACGCGCCCGAGTTCTACGCAGGTGCGGCCAAGCTGACGCTGGTGGAGACCGAAGACAAGATGACCCCCGACGCCCTGCGCCGCGCCATCGTCGCGCGGGCGGCGGGCGATGTGCACACGCCGCAACGCGGCCCGGTGTCGATCACGCAGGTGACGGAACGCGGCGGGGTGCATAGCCTTGAAGAATTGCAGGCGCTGACAGCGGTGGCCAAGGAATACGACCTGCCCGTGCATATGGACGGCGCGCGTTTTGCCAATGCGCTGGTGGCTCTGGGCTGCACCCCGGCTGAGATGACGTGGAAATCCGGCGTTGATGTGGTCAGCTTCGGCGGCACCAAGAACGGCTGCATGGGGGTCGAGGCGGTGGTCTTTTTTGACCCCGAAAAAGCATGGGAATTCGAGCTGCGACGCAAGCGCGGGGCGCATCTGTTTTCCAAACACCGCTTTCTGTCGGCGCAGATGGCGGGCTACCTTGCGGATGGGGCTTGGCTGGAAACGGCCAAGACGGCCAACGCCAATGCGGCGCATCTGGCCCAAGGGCTGCGCAAAGCGGGGGCGGAATTTCTACATGAGCCTGCGGCAAATATGATCTTTGCCCGTTTCCCCCGCGCCATTCACCGCAAGTTGCATGACGCAGGCGCGCGCTATTACCTCTGGGATGGCACGCTGGACGGCGACGATGATGAGATGCTGGCCGCGCGGATGGTCTGCGACTGGTCGATCAGCCGTGAGCAGATCGACCAGTTCCTAAGCCACTTCTAAGCAGTCACGCCAGCGGCACGTCGTTCAGGAAATCGCGTATCGCTTCGGCGACTTCGGCGGGGTGCGTGATCGGCACCATATGCCCTGCCCCGTCGACTGAAACCCGCCGCGCGTTCGGCAGGCGGCGCATCAGCGACGCATTGATCGCATGTGCGGCCTTGGGCGATGCGCTTCCCTCTAACAGCAGCGCGGGCATCGACGCGCGGTCGAACATCCCCGGCGCCAGCAACCCGGCGCTGTCCTCTCCAAGGAAGGGCGAAGAGGCGGGGATGAAACCGATCCGATCCACCATATAGGCGCGGGTCTGTTCGGGAATTTGTTCCCATTTCGTCCCATCGCCCCAGACCCGGTTGAACAGCCGCGCAGCGGTCTCCTTGTCGCCCTCTGCCAAGGCGGCCTCAAATGCCGCGTTCTGTTCATTGTATTCAGCCATCGCGTCAGGATCGTCCTGCTTGGCGGCGGCGAAATAGACTGGCTCAATCAGGGTAATGCTGCGCACCAATTCGGGGTGCTCGATCGCCAGCCGCAGCGCAACCGTCGCACCAAAGGAATGGCCAATCAGATCCATCGGCGCTTCGAGCAGGCTGAGCGCCATGTCGGTCGCCACGTCGTGGATATTGCCCTGCCCGTCCCAATCGCCCGACCGGCCGTGCATCGGCAGATCGAAGGCCCGTAGAGTCAGCTCGTCCGATAGGGCAGCCCCAACGCCACGCCACGCGCCGGAGTGCGCAAGCGAGCAATGGATTGCCAAGGCCGGGCGCGGGCCGTGACCGAAACGGCGCGCGTTGACCTCTGGGATCACAGCTTACCCCCGAGATGCAGATCAAGGTCTTCCAAACGGTCCTGCCCCCAGAACCGCTGATCCCCAACGATATAAAAAGGCGCCCCAAAGACACCTTGAGCGACGGCTTCCTCAAGGTTGGCGGCATAGGTCTCGGCCCCCTGCAGCAAGCCGCTGTTCGCCAGATCGGGGTCAAAACCGGCCTCTTCCAAACAGGCCCGGACCACATCGTCATGGCCGATGTCCTTTTCTTCGGCCCAGACAGCGCGGGTGATGGCATGGGTCAGCTTGCCCAGATCCCCGCCCCCGGCATTCTGCGCGGCGATCACCGCATAGGCCGCAGGCGCGCCGTTGGTGGGCCAATGCGCGGGCTTGAGGTTGAAGGGCAGACCCAGCTTGCGCGCCTGACGCGGCAGGTCTTGCGCGCGGTAGTCATTGCGGCTGGGGTGACGCTCTGCCGGGGGCATGCCGCCGGTGCGCGGGAAGGCCGCGATAATGTCGAAAGGCTTGTACACGATCTCAGCACCGTGCTTTTCGGCGATCTCCTCAAGCCGATTCCCGGCGAGGTAGCAATAGGGTGACAGGGTCGCGAAAAAATAGTCGATCCGGGCCATTTGGCTCTCCTTCAGGGGCGGTGCAGCTTTGCCCGACCGTAAGCGCATGCTAAGCGGTGTCAACGTCACGAATCTGCAACCTACCGCTGCCCCGGAGCCCCTATGCCACGCACTTCAGAACCAAAACTGATCTCAGGCAATGCCAATATGCCGCTTGCCAAGGCCATCGCGCGGCGCATGTCGCTGCACCGCGGCGTTAACGTGGGGCTCGTCGATGCGCGAGTCGAACGGTTCAATGACGGCGAGATTTTCGTCGAAGTTTATGAGAACGTGCGCGGCGAGGATATGTTCATCATCCAGCCCACGTCGAACCCCGCGAACGACAACCTGATGGAACTGATGATCATGGCCGACGCGCTGCGCCGGTCCTCGGCGGCGCGTGTGACGGCCGTTTTGCCCTACTTCGGCTATGCCCGTCAGGACCGCCGCACCAAGGCCCGGACCCCGATCACCGCCAAGATGGTCGCCAATATGCTGACCGGCAGCGGCATTGAGCGGATCCTGACGATGGACCTGCACGCGGCACAGATTCAGGGCTTCTTCGACATCCCGGTCGACAACCTCTACGCCTCGCCGATCTTCGCGCTCGACATCAAGGACGCCTTTAAGGACCAGATGGACGATCTGATGGTCGTCAGCCCCGACGTTGGCGGCGTGGCCCGTGCGCGTGAGCTGGCCAAGCGGATCAACTCGCCCCTGTCGATCGTCGACAAACGCCGCGAGAAGGCGGGCGAAGTGGCGGAGATGACCGTGATTGGCGACGTGAAGGGCAAAACTTGCCTGATCGTGGACGATATCTGCGACACCGCTGGTACGCTTTGCAAAGCCGCTGAAGTGTTGCTGGAGAATGGCGCCAAGGAAGTGCATTCTTACATCACCCACGGTGTCATGTCCGGCCCTGCGGTTGAGCGGGTCGAGAACTCGGTCATGAAATCGCTGGTCATCACCGACAGCATCGCGCCGACCCCTGCGATTAAGAAGGCGCCGAACATCCGCATCGTGCCAACCGCGCCGATGTTTGCCCAAGCGATCTTGAACATCTGGAACGGCACCTCGGTCTCTTCTCTGTTCGAGGCGGAAACGCTGGGCCCGATCTATGACGGGATGTACGCGGCAAGCTAAGCCGCAGGCTGTGATCTAGGGCTGGCCCCCGCGGGCCGCCCTCCCCCTGCAGGGCCGCTCTCCCCCACCGAGCGATGCACCTAACCGACGACCCAGTCGTCATCCTCCCCCACCGCGCCAATCGCTGTCCATGCCAAACGCGCCCGTGCGACGCGGGTGTCGCCCCATGTGCGGAACACCATGTCAAAGCCGGTCTCGGTCACCGCCTCGGCGCCGATATCGGCGCGGGTGACGGTGCTGGCGTCGATGTCCCAAAGCGACATGCTCACCTGAACATGCGGCGGCTCCCGGAAGGGTTCGGAAAAGCTGATCCGACGGCGGCGTTCGCGCTGGCCCTCGCCCGTCCACATCGATCCGCCGTCTTCGAACTCTGAAAACAGCATGACATCGCCACTGTCCACGCCGATGGTATGGCTGCGAAGTCGTTTCATATATCGGGCCTGCTTGAATTTAGGGTCACCGCGCAATGATGCCGCAGCAGGGGGAGGCATAAAAGCAAAAAGCCCCGCCGGGGCGGGGCTTTTCACTGATTTTCAAAGCATTACAGGCTGGGCTGTTTGCTCGACAATCCGATGTGATCGCCAACGGCAACCATATCGGCCAGAAGCTTGGCTGCGTCATCCACGGGACCGGGTTCGTTTTCCCAGTTGTCCTTGGCGCGGGTGTAGACGGCATGCGCCTCTGCCACCATGCTGTCCATCTGCTCCTGCGTCATGTCAGCACGCGCCACGGCACGTTCCGCCAGCACAGACACGCCGCCCTGACCGCCGATTTCGGCGAAACCGCCGGTCACGACATATTCAGACGTGCCCTCCGGCCCTTCCACGCGCAGAAGGCCCGGACGCAGGGTGGTGATGGTGGGCGCATGATCGGCCATGGCCGTCATGTCGCCCTCAGTGCCCGGAATCTGCACGGCCGTCACCTGCATCGATGCCAGCCGCCGTTCCGGCGAAACGAGGTCGAATTGCATTGTGTCTGCCATTGTCAGCGCTCCTTAAGCGGCGTCTGCCGCCATTTTCTCGGCTTTCGCCTTCACGTCATCGATGCCACCAACCATGTAGAAGGCACCTTCGGGCAGGTGATCGTATTCACCGGCAACCACGGCCTTGAAGGACGCGATTGTTTCTTCCAGCGGCACCTGAACACCGTCGGAGCCTGTGAAAACTTTCGCCACGTCGAAGGGCTGGCTGAGGAAACGCTCGATTTTACGGGCGCGTGCCACGGTCAGTTTGTCTTCTTCGCTCAGTTCGTCCATGCCAAGGATGGCGATGATGTCCTGAAGCGATTTGTAGCGCTGAAGCACCTGCTGCACGTCTGTCGCCACCTTGTAGTGCTCGTCGCCGATGATCAGCGGGTCGAGCAAACGCGAGGTGGAGCCAAGCGGATCAACCGCCGGGTAGATGCCCTTTTCCGAGATCGAACGGTCAAGAACCGTTGTCGCGTCGAGGTGCGCAAAGGAGGTCGCAGGCGCCGGGTCGGTAAGGTCATCCGCAGGAACGTAAACGGCCTGAACGGAAGTAATCGAACCGGATTTGGTCGAAGCAATCCGCTCCTGCATCACGCCCATGTCGGTCGCCAGTGTCGGCTGGTAGCCCACAGCGGAAGGAATACGGCCCAGCAGGGCGGACACTTCGGAACCGGCCTGCGTGAAGCGGAAGATGTTGTCGACGAAGAACAGAACGTCGGAACCGGATTCGTCGCGGAACTGCTCGGCCAGTGTCAGGCCGGTCAGGGCGATCCGCATCCGCGCACCAGGAGGTTCGTTCATCTGACCGTAGACCAGTGCAATTTTCGAATCGACGAGGTTGTCAGGGACGATAACGCCGGATTCGATCATCTCGTGGTAAAGGTCGTTGCCCTCACGGGTACGCTCACCCACGCCCGCGAACACCGACAGACCGGAGTGCACTTTGGCGATGTTGTTGATCAGTTCCATGATGAGAACCGTCTTGCCCACGCCGGCACCGCCGAAGAGACCAATTTTACCACCCTTGGTGTAAGGCGCCAGAAGGTCGATGACCTTGATGCCTGTCACGAGGATTTGTGTCTCGGTGGACTGCTCAGCGAACTCAGGCGCTTCGCCGTGAATGGCGCGCGTCGCGTCAGAGTTTACCGGACCCTGTTCATCAACCGCGTCGCCGGTGACGTTCATGATGCGGCCCAATGTGGCGTTGCCCACGGGCACGCGGATCTGGTCGCCTGTGTCTGTCACAGCCTGACCGCGAACGAGACCTTCGGTCGCGTCCATCGCGATGGCGCGAACCGTGTTTTCGCCAAGGTGCTGCGCCACTTCGAGAACCAGCGTTTTGCCCTGATTTTCGGTGTGGAGCGCGTTGAGAATCTCCGGCAGGTCGCCTTCGAATTGAACGTCAACGACAGCGCCGATGACCTGTGTGATTTTACCGACAGCATTTGCCATGTCGTTTCTCCGATTTGCTTACAGCGCTTCCGCGCCGGAAATGATTTCGATCAGCTCGTTGGTGATGACAGCCTGACGCGAGCGGTTGTATTGGATGGTCAGTTTGTCGATCATCTCACCCGCGTTGCGTGTTGCGTTGTCCATCGCCGACATCCGCGCACCCTGCTCGGACGCGCCATTCTCCAGCAGAGCCGAGAAGATCGCCGTGGCGACCCCGCGCGGCAGAAGGTCGGCCAAGACCGCCTCTTCGCTGGGTTCATAGTCGAACAATGTGGACGCACCGCTGTCTTCGTCCGCGTCTGCTTCGAATTTGGCCGGGATGATCTGCTGCGCCGTCGGCGTCTGCATCACCACGTTCACGAACTTCGCATAGAAGATCGTCGCCACGTCAAATTCGCCCGCGTCAAAGCGGTTCAGCACGTCCTGCGCGATGTTTTGCGCATCACCATAGCCGATCTTTTTGACTTCGCTGAGGTCGACGTGACCGACCAAATGGTCGCCCAAGTCACGCCGCAGCGCATCACGGCCTTTTTTGCCAACGGTGAGGATTTTCACCTCTTTGCCCTGGGCCAGCAGTTCACGCGCATGGGCTTTCGCCTTCTTCGCGATGTTGCTGTTGAAGCCGCCGCACAGCCCGCGTTCGGCGGTCATGACCACCAGCAGATGCACTTTGTCTTCACCCGTGCCGCTAAGCAGCTTGGGCGCGCTGTCGGAGCCGCCGACACTGGCCGCGAGCCCTGCCATCACGGCATTGAACCGCTCAGTATAGGGACGCGAAGCCTCGGCAGCCTCCTGCGCGCGGCGAAGTTTCGCCGCGGCAACCATTTGCATGGCCTTGGTGATCTTGCGGGTCGATTTGACCGACGCGATCCTGTTCTTCAGGTCCTTGAGATTTGGCATTGCCTTATCTCCCGTTTAAGCGAAGTCGGCGGCGAAACCGTCAATGGCGGCTTTGATCTTCTCTTCCAACTCGCCTTTGACCTTGCGGTCATTGTTGGTGATGTCCTTGAGAAGGTCGTCGTGCTTGCTGCGCAGATGCGCCAGCAGGCCCGCTTCGAAGCGGCCAACGTCGTTCAAGTCCACCTTGTCGAGATAGCCGTGTGTACCGGCGTAGATCACGCAGACGATTTCCGAGTTGGTCAGCGGCGCGTACTGCGGCTGCTTCATCAGTTCGGTCAGACGTGCCCCACGGTTCAGCAGCTGCTGGGTTGCGGCGTCAAGGTCGGAGCCGAACTGAGCAAAGGCCGCCATTTCGCGGTACTGAGCCAGCGACAGTTTCACCGGACCAGCTACGCTCGACATCGCCTTGGTCTGAGCCGAGGAGCCAACGCGCGAAACCGACAGACCGGTGTTCACAGCAGGACGGATGCCTTGGTAGAACAATTCGGTCTCAAGGAAGATCTGACCGTCGGTGATCGAGATCACGTTGGTCGGAATAAACGCGGAAACGTCGCCACCTTGGGTTTCGATGATCGGCAGAGCCGTCAGCGAGCCGTTGCCAGCTTCGTCACCCAGCTTCGCGGAACGCTCAAGCAGGCGGGAGTGGAGATAGAAAACGTCGCCCGGGTAAGCTTCACGGCCCGGCGGGCGGCGCAGCAGCAGGGACATCTGACGGTAGGACACGGCCTGCTTGGAGAGGTCATCATAGATGATCAGGGCGTGGCGGCCGTTGTCACGGAAGTGCTCTGCCATCGCGGTGGCGGCATAGGGCGCGAGGAACTGCATCGGTGCAGGCTCGGACGCGGTCGCGGCCACAACGATGGAGTAGTCGATCGCGCCTGTTTCTTCGAGCTTTTTCACAAGCTGAGCAACAGTCGAACGCTTCTGGCCGATGGCGACATACACGCAGTACATCTTCTTGCCTTCGTCGTCGCCAGCAGCAGCGTTAACCTGTGCTTGGTTCAGCATCGCGTCGAGGGCGACAGCTGTTTTACCAGTCTGACGGTCACCAATGATCAGCTCACGCTGGCCACGGCCGATCGGGATCATCGCGTCAACGGATTTGAGGCCAGTTGCCATCGGCTCATGCACCGATTTACGCGGGATGATGCCCGGCGCTTTGACGTCGGCGATGCCGCGCTTGGTCGCGCCGATGGGGCCTTTGCCGTCGATGGGGTTGCCCAGACCGTCAACAACGCGGCCCAGCAGTTCGTCACCGATTGGCACGTCCACGATGGAGTTGGTGCGCTTGACGGTGTCGCCTTCGGTAATGTCGCGGTCGGAGCCGAAGATAACGACACCCACGTTGTCGGCTTCGAGGTTCAGGGCCATGCCCTGAATGCCGCCGGGGAATTCGACCATTTCACCGGCCTGAACGTTGTCCAGACCATAGACGCGGGCGATACCGTCACCGACGGAGAGAACGCGACCCACTTCGGCCACTTCGGTTTCCTGACCGAAATCCTTGATCTGGTCCTTCAGGATCGCAGAAATCTCTGCTGCTTGGATACCCATTTATCCGACCTCTTTCATTACATTCTGGAGGGAATTGAGCTTGGAGCGGATCGAGGTGTCGATCATCTTCGAGCCCACTTTGACGACAAGACCGCCGATGAGGCTTTCATCAACGGTCGCATGAAGTGATACTTTTTTGCCGGTGGAGGCATTGAGCGACTTGGTCAGCTTGTCCGACTGCGTCTTGGTCAGTGCCTTGGCCGTGGTGACATCAGCGGTGATCTCGCCCTTGGCTTCGGCAATCGTCTCGCGCAGCGCCTTGACCAGCGCGGGCAGCACAAACAGACGACGCTTTTGCGCCATCAGCGCCAGCGTATTCGCCATGGTCTTGGTCAGGCCCATCTTGTCGGCCAGCACTCTGATCGCCCCGGCCTGCTGGTCGCGGGTATAGAGCGGCGAAGAGATCAGGCGCTGAAAGTCATCGCTGTCGGTCAAGGCCGCTTCAAGCGCGGTAAGATCGCCCTCGATGGCATCGACCTGATTGGCCTCGCGGGCCAGATCATACACGGCTGTCGCGTAGCGTTCCGCGATGCCGGTGGAAATGGAAGCAGGTTCGGACACGTCCATCCTCTCGTTCAATAAGCGCCGGATATGCGAAGATGTCGCGTCACCAGCAGTTGGCGCGGCTTGAAGTTACCCAAGACGTCTAAATCAGGGGCGATGTAGCAGACAGGTTCCCATCCCGCAACACAGTATAGCGTGGCAATGATATGAGCCGGCCCCTTAATCAGCCTGAAACATTCCAAGCTGCGACGGAATGTCCACTTTTCCTGCGTCAAAGTTGGCGACCTACTCCCTCTCGGCCGATTCTTCTCGCCCTACCCGGATGCACGGCCAGAGCTGCTCACACGGTCACAAAACCTGGTCGCCTCGCAGGTTCCTCGCAAAACTGTGAGACCGAATATGGAACGTGCCCCCCCGGGGGTCTCGTTGGGGCGGTATGCAACAGAAAGAAGGAGCATATCATGACGACGCGCACTACTCTTCTGACAGCAAGCACCATTTTGATGGGCCTCGCCGCCCCCGCCTTTGCCGAGGCGCATATGGACCTGAGCGATTGGCCGGAGGCCTCGCAAAAGGCCGCCCAACACATGATGGACACCTATGGCGAGCCCGCCCACGTGACCGACCATGAACTCGTCTGGTACGACACCGGACCATGGAAAAAGACCGTGATCTATGACGAAGCGACTACCCATAACTTTCCAATGGAGCATCCCGATGTGATGCAGCAATGGATCGAAATGGACGTGCCCGCAGACATGTTCGACGACCTCGCCCGCTATGACGGTAGCGTTGTAGTCAACCGGACTGAGGCGCTCATCTCGGCCCGCTGCGACAAGGAAGGCGCGAACTTCCTCGCGATCAATCTTGCCCACGACATTGTCGAAGGGAACAAAACGGTCGAAGAAGCCCGCAGCTTCTATGCGGATACGATCAAGAAAGTCATGGATGGTGAAAAACCTGAATATACTCAGGGCTTCACCTTTGAGCCGTCCAACGAAGACCTTTCCAATCCCGATGAAAGCGTGATGGAAATGTAATCACTTCACCGTCCGGCGGTTTTCCCGCCGGACGGTTGCCTCAAACCGGTTTGGCCTGCGGCTCAGTCATGCCCTCCAACACCCCGATGGCACGCCTTGCGGTGCTGCGCTGCGGGCGGCCTCGCGGTGGATAGACCAGTTTCGTGGCCTCCACCAAGATCGCCCCACCGCCCATCATCGTTGGCATCTGGCGACCGATTTTCTCAAACAAAGGGGCTGATTTCATCCAGATTCGCTGCTGTGAGGGGAATTGAAACAGCGCGCCAAGGTGCCGTTCGGGCAGAAACTGATGTTTGCGCAGTTGCGTTTCCAACTGCCCCGGCGAATAGGGCCGCCCATAGCCAAAAGGCGTGCGATCCCGCCGCGCCCACATGCCCGCACGGCTCGGCACAATAAACAGCGCCTTGCCCCCCGGCCCCAGCACGCGCCAGCATTCATCCAACAATTCACTGGGCCGCTCTGACGTCTCAAGCCCGTGCATCAGCACCAGTTTGTCCACCGCCCCCGTCTCGACCGGCCAGAGCGTCTCTTCGGTCAGGACCGAGGTATTGGGCATCCCCGCAGGCCAAGGCATCACGCCTTGCGGCCCGGGCATCAACACCATCACGCGCCGAGCATCGGCCAGATAGGGCCGCAGCAGGGGGGCTGCAAAGCCAAAGCCGACGACGGTTTGCCCCTTCGCCTCGGGCCAAAGCTCCAACAACCGCCCGCGCAGGGATTTCTGCGCGGCACGCCCCAACGCGCTGCGATAATAGAAATTGCGCAGATCCTGTACATCAAGATGCATTGCAGCCCGCCTTGGTGAGTGTCACTCTGACCCGACCATAACAACACAGCGAGGTAAGACGCCATGGCCTTTGATCTGGTCACGATTCCCTGTCTGTCGGACAATTACGCTTTCCTGCTGCGCGACCATGACAGCGGCAAGGTGGCGCTGATCGACGTGCCCGAAGCGGCACCCATCATGGCAGAGCTGGACCGCCGGGGCTGGACGTTGAGCCAAGTCTGGTTGACCCACCACCACCCCGACCACGTCCAAGGGCTGGCCGAGGTTCTGACCCGCTTCCCCGCCGAGGTGATTGGGGCCGAGGCCGACGCTCACCGCCTGCCCCCGCTAGACCGCGACGTGGCAGAAGGCGACACCGTTGAACTTGGCGCGCTAAAGGCCGAGGTGCTGGATGTCTCGGGCCACACCGTCGGCCATATCGCCTTTCACGTGCTGGATGCCAAAGCGGCCTTTACCGCCGACAGCCTCATGGCGCTTGGCTGTGGCCGCCTGTTCGAAGGCACGCCCGCGCAGATGTGGGACAGTCTGCAAAAGCTGGCCGCCCTGCCCGGCGATACGACGATCTGCTCCGGCCACGAATATACCGCCGCCAACGCAAAATTCGCCCTGACCGTTGATCCGCAAAACCCCGCGCTTATATCAAGGGCCAAGGACATCGACAGCGCCCGCGCCAAGGGGCAGCCGACCGTCCCCTCACCGCTTTCACTGGAACTAGAAACCAATCCCTTCCTGCGCCCTGCCGACCCGGCCATTCGCGCGACATTGGGGATGCCAGACGCCACCGACACAGAAGTGTTCACCGAAATCCGCAGGCGCAAAGACCAGTTCTGAATGCCTGCAATCATGGCCCAAAGTCCTCGCTCACGGCAAATGTGACCGATTCGGACCAGAATCTTCTTGAAGATGGGCGATGATCAACCAAACTCTAATACTATCAGGCCATGGTCGGACCGGGGCCTGAGATATCTCAGCACCTCACCGACCCCGATCGAAAAGGAGCACGCCCGTGCCTTCATTCTCGACTACACTTGAGCAGGCAATCCACGCGGCCCTCGCGCTGGCAAACGCCCGCCGCCACGAATTCGCAACGCTCGAACATCTGCTGCTGGCCTTGCTCGACGAACCCGACGCCGTGCAGGTCATGAAAGCCTGTTCCGTTGATGTCTCTGACCTGCGCGAAACGCTGGTCGAATTCGTCGACGATGATCTCAGCAACCTGATCACCGACATTGACGGTTCCGAAGCGGTGCCCACGGCGGCCTTCCAGCGCGTGATCCAACGCGCTGCGATCCACGTACAATCCTCGGGCCGGACCGAAGTGACGGGCGCGAACGTGCTGGTCGCCATCTTCGCCGAACGTGAAAGCAACGCCGCCTACTTCCTGCAAGAACAGGATATGACCCGCTATGACGCGGTGAACTTCATCGCCCACGGCGTCGCCAAAGACCCGGCATATGGTGAATCCCGCCCCGTCACAGGCGCACCGGAAGCCGAAGAAGAGGCGCAAGGCGTCACTGATGGCGACAAGAAGGAATCCGCGCTGGCAAAATACTGCGTGGACCTTAATGCCAAATCCCGCGAGGGCGATATCGACCCGCTGATCGGCCGCGAGGGTGAGGTTGAGCGCTGCATTCAAGTGCTCTGCCGCCGCCGCAAGAACAACCCGCTGCTGGTGGGTGATCCAGGCGTGGGCAAAACCGCCATCGCCGAGGGGCTGGCACGCAAGATCGTCGCCGGAGAAACGCCTGAGGTTTTGGCCAACACCACGATCTACTCGCTCGACATGGGCGCACTGCTCGCAGGCACCCGCTACCGCGGTGATTTCGAGGAACGGCTTAAAGCTGTCGTGACCGAGCTGGAAGAACATAAAGACGCAGTGCTTTTCATCGACGAGATCCACACCGTTATCGGTGCCGGTGCTACCTCGGGTGGCGCGATGGATGCCTCCAACCTGCTGAAGCCTGCGCTTCAGGGGGGCAAACTGCGCACCATGGGCTCCACCACCTATAAGGAGTTCCGCCAGCACTTTGAGAAGGACCGCGCGCTAAGCCGCCGTTTCCAGAAGATCGACGTGTCTGAGCCTTCGGTCGAAGATGCCACCAAGATTCTCAAAGGTCTGAAACCCTATTTCGAAGAGCATCACAGCGTCAAATACACCTCCGACGCGATCAAGACCTCCGTCGAACTGGCGCACCGCTACATCAATGACCGCAAGCTGCCTGACTCAGCGATCGACGTGATCGACGAAGCGGGTGCCGCACAGCATCTCGTGGCCGCCTCCAAGCGCCGCAAGACCATCGGCACCAAGGAGGTCGAGGCCGTGGTGGCCAAGATCGCCCGCATCCCGCCGAAAAACGTCTCCAAGGACGATGTGGTGGTGTTGAAGGACTTGGAAAGCTCGCTCAAGCGGGTGGTCTTTGGTCAGGACGATGCCATCGTGGCGCTGTCTTCGGCCATCAAACTGTCCCGCGCGGGCCTGCGCGAGCCGGACAAACCCATCGGCAACTACCTCTTCGCCGGACCAACCGGTGTGGGTAAAACCGAGGTGGCCAAGCAACTGGCGGATACGCTGGGTGTGGAACTGCTGCGCTTCGACATGTCGGAGTATATGGAGAAACACGCCGTCTCTCGTCTGATCGGCGCGCCTCCGGGCTATGTCGGTTTTGACCAGGGTGGCATGCTGACCGATGGCGTGGACCAGCATCCGCACTGCGTGCTGCTGCTCGACGAGATGGAGAAGGCGCATCCGGATGTCTACAACATCCTGTTGCAGGTGATGGACCACGGCAAGCTCACGGATCACAACGGCCGCACGGTGGATTTCCGCAATGTGGTGCTGATCATGACCTCCAACGCTGGCGCTTCCGAGCAGGCGAAAGAGGCCGTGGGCTTTGGCCGCGAACGTCGCACCGGTGAAGACACCGCGGCGATCGAGCGGACCTTCACGCCGGAGTTCCGCAACCGTCTCGATGCCGTCATCAGCTTCGCGCCGCTGCCAAAATCGGTGATCCTGCGGGTGGTCGAAAAGTTCGTGCTGCAACTCGAAGCGCAACTGATGGACCGCAACGTGACCATCGAACTCAGCAAGAAGGCCGCCGAATGGCTTGCCGACAAGGGCTACGACGACAAGATGGGCGCCCGTCCCTTGGGCCGCGTGATCCAAGAGCACATCAAAAAGCCGCTGGCCGAGGAACTGCTCTTTGGCAAACTGGCCAAAGGCGGTGTGGTCAAGGTTGGCGTCAAGGACGACGCGCTGACGCTCAAGGTCTTGGGCACAGAAAGCAAGCGCCTGTCAGGTGATCGGCCCCCGCTGCTCACCGCGGAATGATCACACGGGCCGCGCTGGCCCTGATCCTCTCCTCCGCCAGCCCTGCGCTGGCGGAGGATGTGCAACTGGCCTTTCCGCTGGATTGCACCCTCGGGCAGGATTGCCACATCCAACAGTATATGGACCAAGACCCAAGTGCTGCGGCGCACGATTACCGCTGTTCGGGGCTGACCTATGACGGCCACAAGGGCACCGATTTCGCCCTGCCCGACCGCGCAGCGATGGCAGCAGGTGTCACCGTTCGCGCAGCGGCGGCTGGCGTGGTCAAAGGGCTGCGAGACGGCATGGCCGATGGCGCGCCACTCTCGGAAGTCCAAGGGCGCGAATGCGGCAACGGCGTGGTGATCGACCTCGGCCGCGGGTGGGAAACCCAGTATTGCCACCTGAAACGCGGCTCGCTGCGCGTGACGGAAGGGCAAGAGGTCGCTGTCGGCGACGCTCTCGGGCTGGTCGGCCAGTCTGGCAAGGCCGCCTTCCCGCATCTTCACCTTTCGCTGCGCCACAATGGCAATCCGGTTGATCCATTCGCCCCCGAAGGCAACGGCTGCGAGGAACCAGCTGTGTCTCTCTGGCAAGACACCCCGCCCTACCGCCCCGGCGGGCTGATCGCGCTCGGCTTTGCAGACCGCATTCCCAGCTATGATGAAATTAAGGCGGGCGATGCCAATCACGACACCCTGCCCACGGATGCGCCTGCCTTGGTCATCTACGGCTACAGCTATGGCACCCAAAGGAACGACGTGCTGCGCCTCAGCCTTGCGGGGCCAAGCGGCACCGTGATCGAAAGGGATGTGGTGCTAGAGAAACCGCAGGCGCAGTCATTTCGTGCCATCGGCAAGCGCGCCGCCGCCGGAACATGGCCCGCCGGGCGCTATCGCGGCACGGTAGCCCTGCTGCGCGATGGCCGGGTGATTGACGAAAAGACCGGCGCGTTGACGCTGCAATAGACCGGCTTTCCCCCGCTCACTTTTCGGTAAATTTAAGCTCGATCCGCCGGTTCTGCGCCCGCGCGGCTTCGGTATTGCCCTCGGCCACGGGCTGGTACTGGCCAAAGCCATTGGCCGCCAAACGATCCGGCGCGATGCCAAGGAAGTTGACCATATATTTGACCACCGACAGCGCCCGCGCTTGGCTCAACTCCCAATTGTCCGCGAACGCCCCAAAGCCGGAAAGCGGCACATTATCGGTATGGCCATCGACCCGGATCACCCAGTCGATCTCTGCCGGGATCTCGTCCACCACGCTGCGCAGAATGCCCGCCACCTTGGCAATCTCGCCTTGCCCGTCTTGGCTCAGCACCGCACTGCCCGGCCCGAAAAGCACCTCGGAAGAGAAGACAAAGCGGTCGCCTTCGATCCGCACGCCCTCTTGATTGCCCAGAAGGTCACGCAACCGGCCAAAGAATTCCGAGCGGTACTGGGCGAGGTTCTTGCTCTCCTCCTCCAGCCGCTTGCGCTCTGCCGCTTCGAGCTCGGCGCGACGCCGTTCCTCTGCCGCCACCCGTGCCAGCGCGGTGTTCAACTCGGACCCGAGCGATTGCAACTCAACCGATCTCGCCGCATCCCGCGCCACCGCATCGTCGAGCAGCGCCTGTAGATTGCCCAGTTGCGCGCGCAGTTCCGCGACCTGCTGGTTCAGCAATTCGGTTTGCCGCTGCGCCTCGGCGCTTACCGCCTTCTCGTCGGCCAAGGTCGCTTCGGCCTGCGCCAGTAGGGCGGCGCGGCGCTCGGCGGCGGTGGTCTTGTCCTCGGCCAGCGTTTCAGCGGCAAGCTTTGCCGCCAGCGCCTGCGCCAGACGTTCGCGCAGATCC
This sequence comes from Sulfitobacter sp. W002, assembly GCF_025142135.1. Classification (NCBI taxonomy): domain Bacteria; kingdom Pseudomonadati; phylum Pseudomonadota; class Alphaproteobacteria; order Rhodobacterales; family Roseobacteraceae; genus Sulfitobacter; species Sulfitobacter sp. W002. Next base: position 2,850,859 of record NZ_CP081126.1, read on the forward strand.
GACTGGGAGCCGCTCAGCGCTTCGCCCTCTTGTTCAAGGCTCTGCACGCGGGCCAGCGCCTCGGCCAAGCGGGTATTCAACGCCTGCTCGGTCACCTCTGCCTGTGCCAGTTGTGCGCGCAGGTCCTCTTCGGTGCCCTCTGCCGCGTCCAACTCTTCGGCCAGCGCGGCGCGCTCGGCCTCCAGACCTGCACCGCTTTGTTCAGCCGTCTCCAACCTCAGCAGAGCTGCGGCGAGTTCGCTGTCCAGATCGCTTCGCGCCGCGCGGGCTGCGGCCAGCAAGGTTAAGGTGTCTTCGGCCTTCTTGCGCTGCGCCTCAAGCGAGAGGGTCATGGCCGTCAATTCCGCATCCGCATCCTCAAGCCGGTCGCGCAATGCCTGCGCCGCTGCGGCTTCGGCCAGACGGGCGGCTTCCTCGGCGCTGAGGGCCTCTTCGGCCTCTAATACCTCGGCATTGAGTGCTGCGACCTCCGCCTCGGTTTCAGCGTTTTGGGCCCGCAGATCGGCCACCAGCGCATCCAACGCCTCGCGCTTTGCAGCGGCCAGCCGGGCCGTTTCCGCCTGCGCGTCGATCTCTTCCCGCGCGGTGCTCAGGGCGAGGTTCAGCGCCTCTTGCTCATCCAGCAGCGCGGCTTCGCGGTCTTCCAAGCTGCCGATGCGCGCCTGATCTTCGGCCTGCGAAGCCAGAAGGGCCGCCACCCGCGCCTCGAACCCGGTGATCTCGGCCTCGGCGGCCTGCAACGCGGCCTCTTGGGCGTCGCGTTCAGAGGTCAGCCCGGCGATCACCGCTTCTTGGCGCGACACCTCATCGCGGGCATCGTTCAGTGAGGCATTCAGTGCCCCAAGCCGGGCTTCCAGCCGCGCGGTGGTGCGTTCCTCGACGCCAAGCGCTTGGGCAAGGGCCGCGACCTCCCCGGCCAATTCGTTCAACTCACTCTCTTGGCCGCTGATGCGTTCGGTCAGGACGAATTGCACGACCATAAAGATCGTCAGCACGAACATCAGAACCAGCAAAAGCCCGGTCATCGCATCGACGAACCCCGGCCAGATCGAGCCCTGAAACCGTGCGCCTGTCCGCCGGGAAAGTGCCATTACTGGTCCCCGCCACCGGGGACATCGCCGGCCCGCAGGCGACGGGCCTCAGGCGCGCGCTGCCCGGAAAGCGCCTTGGCCAGCAGTGAGATATCCTTGCGGAATTCGGCCATCGTCTCTTGCCGCCCGGCAGAAATCTCTTCGAGAATACGCAGCATCTGCACGTCGATTGAGCGCAGCCGCATCCGGCTCTCCGCGTCGATCCCTTCGCCCGCCACCTGCCCTTCGAGCACGGCAATCAACCGGTCTTGCCCGTCGGCCACCCGATCAAGCGCGCTGTTCGTCGTCGTGTCATGCTCCATCCGCGTGGTCATCCGGTCAACGGCATCGGCAAGCTTGCCCAGCTTGTCGTCGACCATGGCGCGGCTTACGTCGGATTGGGTGAACATCTGCTGCATCTCGGCCATCTGTTCGACCATCTGGTCCATCACGCTGGCCATGATGTTTTGGTCGCCCACATCGTCGCCCGAGGTCAGCCCGACCCGCGTGATGGAGCTCAGCCAATCTTCCAACTCTTGGTAGAAACGGTTCTGCCCATGGCCCGCGAAAAGCTCCAGCAGCCCGACGACGAGAGAACCCGCAAGCCCCAAAAGCGACGAGCCAAAGGCCACGCCCATGCCGCCCAACTGCGCCTCAAGCCCGGTCATCAGGCGGCCAAAGACATCAACGCCCGCCTCCCCCTCGCCGGGGGCGAGCGAGCGGATCGTGTCGACCACAGCAGGCACGGTCGTGGCAAGCCCGTAGAAGGTACCGAGAAGACCAAGGAAAATCAGCATGTTGACGATATAGCGCGTGATCTCGCGCACCTCGTCGATGCGTGAGGCGACAGAGTCGAGGATCGACCGGGTCGAGGCTGTGCTGACCTGCATCCGCGCACCGCGCTGGCGCAACAGCGACGCCAAAGGCGCCAGCAACTGTGGCGGTTGCGCGTCGGGTTCGGCGTTGTCGGCGGCGAAATCCTCAATCCAGCGGACCGAGCCGATCAGCTGCGTCACCTGATAGAAACAGGCCAGCACGCCGACGACGAAAACAAAGATGATGACCCCATTAAGCCATGGGTTCGCGGCAAAGATCGGCAGCACACTGGGCAGGGCCAAAAAAGCGCCCACGCCGGTCAATGCCAATACGATCAGCATCAGAGAAATCTGACGCACCGGTTGTGAAAACTGCGGTTTTGCCTTGCGGTCTGGCTGTGCCATGCGGCCTTTCCTGACCCTCTATTCTGCTCTTGGCGCAGCTTACACTGAAACGGCGCGGAGTTGCCAAGTTTTTATGAGGCCAAAGCCTTTACGCGATCATGCAACCACTCCAACGCGGGGTCATGCAAGCCCACTTCGGAAAGATGCACGGCAGTGTTGATTAAATACTCGGTATTTGGCCCGCGGCCGCCTACGGCGCGGGCAATGATCTGGGCCTGTTCTTCCAGTGGCAAGCCGCCGCAATATTGGTCATGCGCCGCGTCGATCACATAGGTCACCGCCTCCACGTCGCGGCCGTCGGTCAGATGCACGGTGAGGTTTTTCTCGACATAGGCCGAGGAGATCAGCTCACGTTCGCGCAGATAGTCCAGCGTCTGCGCCTCCTGCCCCGGAGCCACGCGCATCGCCATGCCTTCGCAGGCCGAGCGGACAGATTCGTCGAGCGCCAGCACCAGCCCAGGCTGTTCGACCGTGCCACGGTGATGGATCGAGCGCATGCAGAACGACCGCGCATAGCCCGGCAGCGTGGCGATCACGCTTTCCGCCACCTCAAAACCCGGGTTCCACAAAAGGCTGCCATAGCCAAATACCCACATTGTCATCCTGCTGGTCCTTTCTGCTGGCCTTCGGTAAACCGCATCTGAAGCACGATTTGAAGGGCTATCGAAATGCGGAAACTGGTTTGGCTGCTGATTGTGCTCGCCGTACTTTGGGGCGCGTGGTGGGCCACTGCGACGACGCAGATGCAAAGCACCCTGACCGGCCTGCTCGACAGCCGCCGCGCGGCGGGGTGGGAGGTCACGCTCAAGGACATCAGCAAATCGGGATTCCCCCTCTCCTTGCAAAACCGGCTGAGCGGGCTTGCCGTGGCGGCTCCCGCCCGCGGCTTGGCATTTGAGGCCCCGCAGCTTGATCTTTCCGCCCCGGTCTGGTGGCCCGGCGACCTTTCTGCGCGCGCTTCGGTTGCAAGCGCCGCGCTGCCTGCGGGTGCGCTGCCCTTGACGCTGAACATACGCGACCTGCGTGCCGATCTGGCGCTGCACCCCGGGACCACGCTTCAACTAGAAGCGATTGAGCTCCGCAGCACGCATCTTGAGGTCAATGGCCCCGACGGGCTGTTGCTGGAAGCCGAAGAGCCCCGGATGCGGGTCACGCAATCTTCGGGCGCGGCGCGGGACTATGACATTGCCTTGCTGCCCGGCGGCATCACCCCCGGCCCGCTGCTGCGCAAGGTTCTGGGGGACGGCGCGGTACAGCCCGGCGGGCAGCCGATCCTGTCTGCGCGGATGGCCGTGACCTTGGCCCGCCCGCTGGATCGTCACAGCGCGGTGGCGGGCACCCTGCCGCAGATCGACGCGCTGACGGTTGAGAATATCGATGCAGCGTGGGGCGACGTGGCTCTGGGCGCCGAAGGCGCGCTGACCTTTGATGCCGAGGGCATTCCCGACGGGGTGCTGAGCCTACGTGTCACCAATTGGTCCAAACTGCTTGATGCGGGCGAACGTGGGGGCTTCCTGCCGCCCTCCATGCGCGGGCAGGTGAATACCATGCTGCGGTTGTTGGAGGCGCGGGGCAGCACGCCGGGCGGTCTGGATCTTGATCTGGTCTTTGCCGATGGGCAGATGGTCCTTGCGGGCCTTCCGCTTGGCCCGGCACCGCGATTGATCCAGCCCTAAGCGGCCCTTAGCGGCAGTAGCTGCCGCTGCGATACCGCGCCGTGTCGAAATGGAAATGGTCTTGGTGATAGCGGTCCGCTTCTGGCCCAAGCACCGTGCCGAACGGCCCGCAAGCGCCCCGGTGCATCCGCCGCATCGCCTTGCTGCTGCGGCGGGCGCGCCAGCCTTTCAACACGGTGATCAAGCTGCCGTCCGCCAGTTCAAACCCGGAGATATCAATCGCGCGGCCCTTACCGTGCTCGGATATCTTGCCGCCTTTGCGGTTGTTCCGCGTCCGGCAAGCGTAATGCGCCGCGACCTTTAGCTCTTTCAGCCCACCGCCGTGCCCCGCCAAAGCGGGCACCGCCGACTGGCGCACCCATGTGTCCAGCGCCTTGGCCGTGGTGCAATCCATCACCGCGGCATTGCTGAGCTTGATGCCTGAGACGGAGCGCACTTTGACCGCGTTCTCGACCCCGCAACCGTTGATCTTGCCGGGCACCCGGCCCACCGGCGTGCCCTGTATTGCCAAGTCTCCGCAGACCGCGCCCTTGGCCAACATCTGCCGACGTGCGCGGGCGGCTTTCTCGATCTTGCGGCTGCGCAGCGCGGGGCGAAGCGAGGTTTCCATCCCCCGCCCCCCTTCAGCGGCAGCACGGGCGGCGGGGTCACGCTTGGGCTGTTCAATCGCGCCCGAGGGCACGACGATCAGCGGCAAGGTATCACCATTGTCCCGCGGGACCGGGCGTTGCGAACTGTCCGGCCCCGCAGCGAGGGCGACTTGCCCCAGCACGATCAGCGGCAGGACAGCCCAGCCCTTCATGACTTGCGTGCCCCTCGGCCAAAGTCGGGCGCGTCGGTGTCCTGCCCCGCCTCGATAATGCCGCGCCGGATCGCGCGGGTGCGGGTAAAATAGGCGTGCAGATGATCGCCGTCGCCGGTGCGGATCGCGCGTTGCAGGGCGAAAAGCTCTTCGGTGAAGCGGCCAAGGATCTCCAGCGTGGCGTCCTTGTTGGTCAAGAACACATCGCGCCACATGGTTGGATCGCTCGCTGCGATGCGCGTGAAGTCCCGAAAACCGGCGGCGGAATATTTGATGACCTCGCTGTCGGTAACCCGGCGCAGATCGTCGGCCACGCCCACCATCGTATAGGCGATGAGATGCGGCGCATGAGAGGTGACCGCAAGCACCAGATCGTGATGCTCGGCGTCCATCTCTTCTACATTGGCACCCGCCCCTTCCCACAGCGCGCGCAGCCGGGCGATGGCGTCCTTATCAGTCCCCTCGACCGGGACCAGCAGACACCAACGGTTGTCGAAAAGCTCGGCAAAGCCGCTGCGCGGACCGGAATGCTCGGTTCCTGCCAGCGGGTGCGCGGGGATGAAATGCGCGCCTTCGGGCAGATGCGGCCCCACCTGCGCGATCACATCGGCCTTGACCGAGCCTACATCCGTCACCGTGGCACCGGGGGCCAGATGCGGCGCGATTTCGGCGGCGACGGCCCCCATGACGCCCACCGGTACGCAGAGCACCACCAAATCGGCGCCCTTAACGGCTTCGGCGGCGCTGTCGCAGACGCGGTCGCAGAGGCCGATCTCGCGCGCCGTGGCGCGGGTCTCGTCGCTGCGGGCATAGCCGGTGACTTCGCCCGCCAGCCCGCCGCGTTTCATTGCCCAGAAAAGCGATGAGGCGATCAGCCCCAGCCCGATCAGAGCGACCCTGTCATAGACCTGAGCCATCAGCTGCCCCCCTTGAACTGCCGCACCGCATGGACCACCCGGCGGCAGGCGCTTTCGTCGCCTACGGTGATGCGCAGGCAGTTGGGCAGGTTGTAGCCCGCCACCCGGCGCACGATCAGACCTTGGGACTTGAGGTAGTCGTCGCAGGCTTCCGCCTTGGCCTGATTGGCGAAACGGGCCAAGACAAAATTGGCTAGCGATACATCCGAAGGCACGCCGATCTCGGCCAGCGCATCGGCGAGCCATGTGCGCCAGCGGGCGTTCTCGGCCCGGCAGTGGTCGGTATAGGCGCGGTCGCGGATCGCGGCCTCGGCAGCGTTGAGTGCGGCCTGCGAGAGGTTGAACGGCCCCCGCACGCGGTTTAGGACGTCGATCACATGGGCGGGTCCATAGCCCCAACCGATGCGCAGACCGCCCAGCCCGTAGAGCTTGGAAAAGGTGCGCGTCATCACCACGTTATCGCGCCGGTCCACCAGTGCGGCCCCGCCGTCGTAGCCCTCGACATATTCGGCATAGGCCCCGTCGAGCACCAGAAGCGCCTGCGGCGGCAGCCCCTCGGCCAGCCGTTCGATCTCGGCCAGACCGATCATCGTGCCGGTGGGGTTGTTGGGGTTGGCGATGAACACCAACCGCGTCGCATCGGTACAGGCGGCGAGGATGGCATCTACATCCGTCACCCGCTCACGCTCGGGTACCTCCACGGGCGTGGCGCCCGCGGCGAGGGCAGAGATGCGGTACATGGCAAAGCCGTGTTCGGTGTGCACCACTTCGGTCCCCGGTCCGGCATAGGCTTGGCAAAGGAAGGCGATGATTTCATCCGAGCCCGCGCCGCAGATGATCCGCCCCGCATCAAGGCCCAATACCTCGGCGATGGAGGCGCGCAGCGCGCTGTGATCGGAAGACGGGTAGCGATGCAGATCATAGGCCGCGCGGCGGTAGGCTTCGACGGCGGCGGGGCTGGGCCCCAGCGGGTTTTCGTTCGAGCTGAGTTTGACCACATTATCAAGGCCCGCGACATGCGCCGCACCCCCTTGATAAAGGTCAATCTCCATAATGCCCGGTTGCGGTGCGATCTGTGTCATCTCGCTCTTTCCTCACGCTACTGCCGCCCTTCTATCGGGGCCGCAGCGGTGATGCCAGAATCATTCTGCATCCGCGCCTGCCCCGGACAGGCTGTTGCATTGCTGCGCCCCGGCCCGGCCCCGCGCAAAGAAAAAGGCCGCGCGGTGTGCACCACGCGGCCTTTCGATTGTCGACTGGCGAAGAAACTTAGTTCTTCGCGTAGAATTCCACGACGAGGTTCGGCTCCATCACAACCGGGTATGGCACGTCGGACAGGCCGGGTGTGCGCACGAAGGTTGCTGTCAGCTTGGAGTGATCCGTCTCAAGGTAGTCAGGCACGTCACGCTCGGGCAGCTGAACCGCTTCGAGAACGGAAGCCAACTGCTTGGAACGGTCACGCACTTCGACCACGTCACCCTCTTTTACGCGGTAGGAGGGGATGTTCACTTTCTTGCCGTTCACACGAACGTGGCCGTGGTTCACGAACTGGCGCGCAGCGAAAACGGTCGCGACGAACTTGGCGCGGTACACAACGGCGTCCAGACGACGCTCAAGCAGACCGATCAGGTTTTCACCTGTATCGCCTTTAACACGCTCGGCTTCGCCATAGATGCGGCGGAACTGCTTTTCGGTCAGGTCGCCGTAGTAGCCCTTGAGCTTCTGCTTGGCGCGCAGCTGGATACCGAAATCGGAAATCTTGCCTTTACGGCGCTGACCGTGCTGGCCGGGGCCGTATTCACGACGGTTCACCGGGGACTTCGGACGGCCCCAGATGTTTTCGCCCATGCGGCGGTCTAGTTTGTGCTTGGCAGCTGTGCGTTTTGTCACGGCTGTTCTCCTTTATAAGGCCCCGAGGGGCGGTAAAGGGCGTTGTCCTTTGGCCGAAGCCCGACAGGCTTCCCCTTGCGGGGTCCACCAACACCAATGAAGGGGCGCTTATACGGTGCCGTGGCGGGGAGTCAACGGGGGATTTCAGCAGGGGCAATACGCCCTGCCCTAACGCGCCATCGCTGCACAGGGGCCGTGGCGGTGGCAGGTCAGAATATGATCGTTCACCAGCCCGCAGGCCTCCATCCACGCATAGGTGATCGTCGGCCCACAGAACTTGAAACCGGCTTTCTTCAGGTCTTTGCTCACCTGTTCTGATAGCGCGGTTTTCGGCGGCACCTCAGCCTGTGTGGCAAAGCCGGGCTGCAAGGGCACCCCGTCCACATAACGCCACATGAAGCTGTCAAAGCCCTCGCGTGCCTCAAGCTCCTGCCAAGCACGGGCATTGGTGATCGCGGCCTCAATCTTGCCCCGGTGCCGGATGATGCCCGGATCGCCCAGCAGGCGCGTGACATCCGCCTCGCCCCACTCGGCAATCAGATGCGGATCGAACCCGGCAAAAGCCGCCCGAAAATTATCGCGTTTTTTAAGGATCGTGATCCAGCTTAGCCCGGCCTGAAATCCGTCGAGGATCAGCTTTTCCCAAAGCGCGCGGCTGTCATATTCGGGCACGCCCCATTCGGTGTCATGGTAGGCTTGGTAAATCGGGTCCTCCCCGGCCCAGTCACAGCGCTGCATCTTTGCGTCTCCTGCCCGTGATCCACCGCGGAAAACGCCGCTGATTAAGACCGTGTTATCACCTTTGCGCCCATACCCACGGCAGGACAGAAAGAAGAGTACTGCCGTGCCCCGTCGATTCCAACGCCCTATCGCCGATATCCCCCCCGGAGGGGACAGCCCGCTTAACCATGCGGTAACGCAGCGCGATGCCGCGACCCTAGAAATGGTGCGCGACGCCGTGGCGCACCGTCAGACCCTGCTGGCCTTTCAGCCGGTCATGCGGGCCAGCGATCCGACGTCCATCGCCTTTCACGAGGGGTTGATCCGCCTGCTGGATCCCACAGGCCGCGTGATCCCGGCCAAGGATTTCATGCCAACGATTGAGGATACGGAAACCGGGCGGCAGGTGGATGTTCTGGCCCTGCGCCTTGGCCTGAACGCGCTGCACCACCACCCCGGATTGCGGCTGTCGATCAATATGTCGGCCCGTTCCATCGGGTATCAGGAATGGACCCGCGTCTTGCGCCACTGGCTGGCCCGCGACGCGACCTTGGGCGAACGGCTGATTCTAGAGATTACCGAAAGCTCGGCCATGATGGTGCCGGAACTGGTGGCGAACTTTATGGATCAATTGCAGCCCTATGGCATCTGCTTTGCCATGGATGATTTCGGCGCGGGGCAAACCGCGATCCGCTATTTCAAGGATTTCTACTTCGACATCCTGAAACTTGACGGACAGTTCATTCGGGGCATCGCGACGAACCCCGACAACCGCGCCCTGACCGCCGCGCTGATGTCGATCGCCACACATTTCGACATGCTCACCGTGGCCGAATGCGTGGAGAACGCGGCCGACGCAGCGGTCCTGGTCGAGATGGGTGTCGACTGCTTACAAGGTTACCATTTTGCCGCCCCCACGACCCGGCCCGCCTGGCTTGGGGGCGACCACATGCGCGCCACAGGCTAACCGCATAAAAAGGGTAACGCCATGTCGGCAGCGTGGCGCTGCCTGCTCAGTTGCCGCATTGCAGCGCATCCGCTATCACTACCTCAGAGGGACGGGAGCGCCCACGCCCGACGATGGCGCGTGTCGGTGTGCCCCCGCCCAACAAGGTAGAGGAAAGTCACATCATGACCAATGTCGTCATCGCATCCGCCGCCCGTACCGCCGTGGGCAGTTTCGGCGGGGCGTTTGCCAATACACCCGCCCATGATCTTGGTGCCGCCGTTCTGAAGGAACTGGTGGCTCGCGCCGGGGTGGACCCATCCGAAGTCTCCGAGACCATTTTGGGGCAGGTGCTGACCGCCGCCCAAGGCCAGAACCCTGCGCGTCAGGCACATATCAATGCGGGCCTGCCGAAAGAAAGCGCCGCTTGGGGCATCAACCAAGTCTGCGGCTCGGGCCTGCGCGCCGTGGCATTGGCGGCCCAGCACATCCAACTGGGTGATGCGAACATCGTCGCCGCTGGCGGTCAAGAGAACATGACCCTCAGCCCCCACGCGCAGAACCTGCGTGCGGGTCAGAAGATGGGCGATCTGCAGTTCATCGACACGATGATCCGCGACGGCCTGTGGGATGCGTTCAACGGCTACCACATGGGCCAAACCGCCGAAAACGTCGCTGAAAAATGGCAGATTTCCCGCGACCAGCAGGATGAATTCGCCGTCGCATCGCAAAACAAGGCCGAGGCCGCGCAGAAAGCTGGCAAATTCGCGGATGAGATCGTCGCCTACACGATCAAAACCCGCAAAGGCGAGACTGTCGTCGATCAGGACGAATACATCCGCCATGGGGCCAGCATGGAAGCCATGCAAAAACTGCGCCCTGCCTTTACCAAGGATGGCTCGGTTACAGCGGCCAACGCTTCGGGCCTGAACGACGGCGCAGCGGGTGCCCTTTTGATGAGCGCAGAAGATGCCGAAAAGCGCGGCATCACCCCGCTGGCGCGCATCGCCTCCTATGCCACGGCAGGTCTCGACCCGTCGATCATGGGCGTCGGCCCCGTCTATGCTTCGCGCAAGGCGCTGGAGAAAGCCGGTTGGAAACCAGAAGACCTCGACCTTGTGGAAGCCAACGAAGCCTTCGCCGCGCAGGCCTGCGCCGTGAACAAGGAAATGGGCTGGGATCCGGAAATCGTGAACGTCAACGGCGGTGCAATCGCGATCGGGCACCCAATCGGCGCCTCCGGTGCGCGCGTGCTCAACACTCTGCTGTTCGAAATGCAGCGCCGCGGGGCCAAAAAAGGTTTGGCGACGCTGTGTATCGGCGGCGGTATGGGTGTTGCCATGTGTCTTGAGCGCCCCTAAGACTACATTTGGCGCGCAACTTTATTGCGCGCCAAAACATGCAATTGCAAGAACATTACCTTGAGGGAGGGATTACATGTCACGCATCGCTTTGGTCACCGGGGGAAGCCGCGGTATTGGCGCGGCTATTTCGACCACGCTAAAGGACAAAGGCTATACCGTCGCCGCCACCTATGCGGGCAATGACGAAGCCGCCGCGAAATTCACCGAAGAGACCGGCATCAAGACCTATAAATGGAACGTGGCAGATTACGACGCCTCCAAAGCCGGGATCGAACAGGTCGAGGCCGATCTTGGCCCCATCGAGGTGGTTGTCGCCAACGCAGGCATCACCCGCGATGCGCCTTTCCACAAGATGACCCCCGATCAGTGGAACGAGGTCATCGCCACCAACCTCACCGGGGTGTTCAACACGATCCACCCGGTCTGGCCCGGCATGCGTGAGCGGAAGTTCGGCCGTGTCGTCGTGATCTCTTCGATCAACGGCCAGAAAGGTCAGTTCGCCCAAGTGAACTATGCCGCGACCAAGGCGGGCGATCTGGGCATCGTAAAGTCATTGGCCCAAGAGGGCGCGCGCGCAGGCATCACCGCGAATGCGATCTGCCCCGGCTATATCGCGACCGATATGGTCATGGCCGTGCCCGAGAAGGTCCGCGAAAGCATCATCGCGCAGATCCCCGCAGGGCGTCTGGGGGAGCCTGAGGAAATCGCCCGCGCCGTGGCCTTCCTCGTCTCTGACGACGCGGGCTTCATCAATGGTTCGACCATCTCAGCCAATGGCGCGCAATTCGTCGTTTAAATCGACACAAGCATGGAATCGAAAAGGCCAGCCCCTCGACGGGCTGGCCTTTTTCATTGCGGCGGGAGGGGCCGTTCACCCGTCACGCTCAGTATCGCTTCTGGCATCCCCCTGCCCTAGACAAAGGCTGCCGCCCCGCCCCAGCGAAACGACAGCCCTCGAATGAAAATCTCAATTCACGGGGTGAGAGTCAGCTCGACAGGCGGCTAATCTCCTCCTTCAGGCGCAGTTTTTCCTTCTTCATGGAAGCCACTTGTAAATCGTCCATACCGGGGGCGCGTTGCGCGGTTTCCACCGCCTCACTCATCGCCTGATGCTTGCGCTTCAGGGTGTCCAGATGTGCGTTCAAAGCCATACAATCCTCCATGATTGGTGTGTGGAATTTCAGTGGACCACAGCGCGACCCACAAGTCACGCAGCACCGCAGCATAGGGGTGAAGTTGGTAAAAAAACGCTTAAGAAGTAGGATAAGTCAGCGGCGCGCCGCGACGCAGGACCGCTTCGATTTCCGGCACATAGCTGTTGCCATCCGCCTCATGCCGCGCGCCAAGGTGCATAGCGTAGCTGTGATAGAGCCGAAAAGCACCGCGGCCATTCTTGCGGGCACGCAAAAGAATCAACTCCGGCATCCGCCCCGCGCGCGAGGCCAGAGGCAGCACTTCGATCGATCCCATCTCATGCGGAAGGGCGGCCAGAATCTCGGGCAGCCGTTCTGCGCGGTGGATAAAATGTGCCTGCCCTTTGGGTTTGAGCCGCCGCGCCGCGGTGCGAACCCATTGCCGCAGGGGCGTGGCTTCGCCCAAGGCGGTCTCTCGCCCCGGATCGCGGGACTGAACCGAGGCGGCCCGGTCGAAATAGGGCGGATTGGCCAGAACGTGGTCAAATTGTCGCTGCCGCAGATGCAGGGGCATGTCGGTCAGATCGGCCTCGACCACCTCCAGCGCCGCGCCGCCATTACGTCGCGCGAGTTCGGCATAGGCAGGTTGCAGCTCACACCCCGTCAGCGCCAGCCCCGGCACCCGCGCGCCCAGACAAAGCACCGCCGCACCGACCCCACAGCCCAATTCCAGCACGCTTTGCCCCGCCGTGGCCTCAATGCTCGCGGCCAGCAAAACAGGGTCCACCCCGGCGCGGTAGCCCCGCCCCCGGCGCGGCTGCCAGAGGTGCAGCTTGCCGCCCAGAAAGGCGTCACAGGTCAGGTCATCTTCGGCGAAACGGGTCACAGCCCCAGCGGAATCTCATTGTCGCGCATCACCCGCAAAGCGGCGTCATGGTCATCGGGGTGCACCATCAAGCGGCGCGGGAAAATCCCGATGCCGCCTTCGAGCACGCTCATGTTTACGTCCATTTCAAAGCAGTCTATATCCTCCCCCTTAAGAAGGGCGGTGGCAAAGGCGATGATGGTCATGTCGGTGCTGCGCAAAAGTTCCTTCATATCAAAGATGTAGAGCCGGATCACCGGCATGTCGAGCGGGACGCGGGAAATGATGATGAAAAGTGATGCAACGGCCAAACCGCACGACCGCATGGCGGCCTATCTAAGCGATGATATGGCGGCGGTCAGCGCCCTGATCCGTGAGCGGATGGCGTCGAAGCACGCCCCCCGCATTCCCGAAGTCACCGCCCATCTGGTCGAAGCTGGCGGCAAGCGCCTGCGCCCGATGCTGACACTGGCCGCAGCGCGGATGTGCGGCTACGGCGGCCCCTATCACGTCCATCTCGCGGCGACGGTGGAGTTCATCCACACCGCGACCCTGCTGCATGACGATGTAGTGGACGAAAGCGCGCAGCGCCGCGGGCGGCCCACGGCGAACCTTTTGTGGGACAATCAGTCCTCGGTGCTGGTGGGCGATTACCTTTTCGCGCGCAGCTTTCAGTTGATGACCGAACCGGGCTCGATGCCTGTGATGCGCATTCTGTCGAACGCCGCCGCGACGATTGCCGAGGGGGAGGTCTTGCAACTGACCGCCGCGCAGAACCTTGCCACGGATGAAGAGGTCTACCTGCAAGTCGTGCGCGGCAAGACGGCAGCGCTGTTCTCGGCCGCGACCGAGGTGGGCGGCGTAATTGCCGACGCGCCAGAGGATCAGGTCAAAGCGCTTTACGATTATGGTGACGCGCTTGGCATCGCCTTCCAGATCGTTGACGATCTTTTGGATTATCAAGGCGATACAGGGGCCACGGGCAAAAACGTCGGCGACGATTTCCGCGAGCGTAAGCTGACCCTGCCGGTGATCAAGGCCGTTGCCAAAGCCGATGAGACCGAGCGCGCATTTTGGGTGCGCACCATCGAAAAGGGCAAACAGGAGGAGGGCGATCTCGACCATGCGCTAATGCTCTTGGGCAAACACGATACGCTGACGGCAACACAGCGCGATGCGCGGGACTGGGCAGAAAAGGCCCAATCGGCCCTTGCCCCCCTGCCCGACCATGAGTTGAAAGACATGTTGATCGATCTGGCCGACTACGTCGTCAGCCGGATCAGCTAAGCGGCCAAGATCGGCGCGGCAGCGACCCACCACTGGGGCGCGGCACTGCTGATGCGATGGGCCGCGCCCTCGGCCTGCGACGCGGTGGCGTAGAGGCCGAAACAGGTCGCGCCCGATCCGGACATCCGCGCCAGCGCCGCATCGCTCAGCGCTTCCAGACAGGCCCCGATGACCGGCTCCCGCGCGATCGCCGGGGCGGCGAGGTCATTGCGCTGTGCGGTTAGGAAATCGATGAACTCGGAAAAGTCCGCAAAGCTCGGGATCACCTCCGGCATCGGCGGTTGGTTCTTATCGGTCAGGACCGAGAAAACGGCAGGCGTCGGCACATCGACGCCGGGGTTCACCAGCACCGTATGGCAGGGTGGCAGTGGCGAAAGCGGCGTGAGGACCTCTCCCACCCCCTGCATCCGCTGCGGGCCACGTGTCAGGCAGACCGGCACATCCGCACCCAGCCGCGCCGTGTCTGCGGGCAGTGGGACGCCCCAATGCGCGGCAAGCAGGTCCAAAGCCGCCGCCGCATCGGCAGAGCCGCCGCCGATCCCTGCCGCTGCGGGCAGATGTTTCTCCAGATGCAACGCGGCACAACGGCCCGCGCCCGCATCCAGCATTTCTGCCGCGCGCAGGACGAGGTTGCGGGCATCGGTCGGCACCCCTTCGGCCCGCGGGCCGCTGACCGTCAGGGTCAGATCATTCGCGGCAGCCACATGCAGCGCATCGCCCACGCCCGCCCGCACCACCAGCGAATCCAGCAGGTGATAGCCGTCTGCCCGCTGGCCGGTGCAATTCAGGGTCAGGTTCACCTTAGCCCAAGCCATCCGCGACGCCGCAGCGCCGGGGCCCGCGGGTACCCCATTGTTCGGAAGGCTCATTCGTCTGCAGCAACCTTCAGCGGTGCCGCGCCCTCTTCGGACAGCACGGCATCAAGCCCGACTTCCAGCTTGCGGCGCATCCGCTCGGGGTCAGCCTCGGAATCCGCATCCGTCAGGTCCACGAAAGACAGCGCCCGACGCCACTGGAACTCGGCCTCGCGCTGGCGGCCCACGGCCCAGTAGACATCGCCGAGGTGGTCGTTCACCACCGGATCCACCGGCTCCAGTTCCACCGCGCGCTCCATCTGCTCGACCGCCTCTTCGTAGCGGTCCAGACGGTAGAACACCCACCCCAGCGAATCGACGATATAGCCACTGTCGGGGCTGGCCGCGACGGCGCGCTCGATCATGTCCAACGCCTCGTCCAAGTTGCGCTGTTGTTCAACCAGCGAGTAGCCGAGGTAGTTCAACACCTGCGGCTGCTCTGGATTCAGCTCAAGTGCCGCGCGGAAATCGGATTCTGACCCTTCCCAATCGCCGCTGCGCTCTTTGGCGATGGCGCGGGCGTAGAACAGCACCCAGCGGGCGCGGGCGGTTTCAGGCGTAAGCGCGAGCGCTTCGTCGTAGGACGCGATGGCCGCCTCATAGTCTTCCTCGGCGCGTAGCATGTCGCCCAGCGTGGAATGCACCACCGCCAGTTCCCCATGACTGCGGGCGAGTTGCTCCAGCACTTCGATGGCCTGCGCCGTCTTACCCGAGCGCCGCAGCGCATCGGCGCGGCCCAATTCCGCAGCGTGATAGGCGGGGCTGTCGGCAGGCAGGGATTTGTACTCGGCAATCGCCAGATCATGTTCGCCGAGGTTTTCCAAAAGGCTGGCCGTCAGCAAAAGCGCATCGACATGATCGGGGCGCAGATAGCGGGCGATGCGCGAGTAGAGCAAAACGTAGTAGTCCCCCGCCGCCTCATTGCGCAGCACAGCGGCGAAGGTGAAAAACACCTCGGCCATGCCCGCTTGGGCGTCGGGCATATGGCTGAAGGGGGCCGATGCCTCTTGCTGCAGGGCCTCGATCAGCCGCGCGATTTCGGGATCGGTATCCGCGCCAAAGCCGTCCGAGAGCACGGCGAGTGCATCGTCGCTGCGGCCCAGTTGGCCGAGGATCTCGGCATGGGCCATGACCCCGCGCCGGGTCTGACCCGCAGCACCCGCCGCACCACTGTCAAAGATTGTCTCTGCCCCTTCGAAGTCACCCACACTCGCCAGCGCGAGGGCCTTGTGATACATCACAAAGCCCTGCATCCCGGCCTCTTCGCTCAACCCGTCAAATGCGGCCATGGCGGCGGTGACATCGCCTGCGCCCATATGCGCCCAAGCCTGCACCAACCCGCCGACCCATGGGCCGATGGAAGATGTGTCCCGCTCTAACAGGGCCTTGTAATCACCCTCTTTCGCCATCGCGGCCACGAGGGTCATCTCGGCCACTTGGCTCTTGGTGCCGAGGGTGATCATGTTGCGCGCCAGCGGCAGCGCCTTATCCACCCGCCCAAGCGAGAGATAGGACAGCACCGCGCTTTCCATCAGTTCGATGTTCTTGGGATCACGGGCCAGCGCCTCGGTGTAGTAGCGCGCGGCCTCGGGGTAATCGCTGTTCACGGCGGCATGCCGCCCCGCCAGATAGGGGCCCGCGATCGACTGCGCCATCAGAGGCGCAGAAAGGCCGATGCAAAGCGCCGCAACGCTGGTGAAACCTAGGACATTCCGAAACATGCAAACCGCCTCATATCGCTTTGCGCTCAGGCTATCATCTCTGTGCCCGGGCGCAATGGCGGGGCCGCGATGAGGCATGCAGCCGACAGGATTTCGCCGATTCAGACAAAGAAAGGACCGACACGCCCTCGCGTGCCGGTCCTTTGATTGTGCCTATTGGCGACCCGTTTACATGTTTGGATAGTTCGGCCCATCGCCGCCCTGTGGGGTGGTCCAGACGATGTTCTGCGTCGGGTCTTTGATGTCGCAGGTCTTGCAATGGACGCAGTTCTGGAAGTTGATTTGGAACCGCGTCTCGCCGGTTTTCTCATCCTCGACGAACTCATAGACCCCCGCCGGACAATAGCGGGCCGAGGGGCCCGCGTATTTCGGCAGGTTCACCTCGACCGGAATGCTCGGGTCTTTCAGCTTGAGGTGCGCAGGCTGGCTTTCCTCGTGATTGGTGAACGAGAAGGCCACGTTGGTCAGACGGTCAAAGCTGAGCTTGCCGTCGGGCTTCGGGTAGTCGATCTTTTTGTGCTTATCCGCAGGCTCGGTCGCCTCGGCGTCTGATTTGCCATGGCTCAGCGTGCCCAAAAGCGAGAAGCCGAGCGTGTTGGTCCACATGTCAAAGCCACCAAGCGCCAGCGAAGCGGTGAGCCCGTATTTCGACCACAGCGGCTTGACGTTACGCACTTTCTTGAGATCTTCGGCAATCGGACCTTCGCGCACATCGGCCTCATATTCGGTCAGCTCATCACCGCCACGGCCTGCTTGGATCGCGGCATAGGCGGCCTCCGCCGCTGCCTTGCCCGAGAGCATGGCGTTGTGGTTGCCCTTGATGCGCGGCACGTTGACCATGCCGACCGAACAGCCCAGCATCGCCACGCCGGGGGCCACCATCTTGGGCATCGATTGATAGCCGCCTTCGGTGATTGCCCGCGCGCCGTAGGCGACACGTTTACCCCCCTCAAGCAACTCGGCCACCATCGGGTGGTGCTTGAAGCGCTGGAATTCCATGTAAGGGAAAACATGCGGGTTTTTGTAGCCGAGGTGCACGACGAAGCCGACGTAAACCTGATTGTTCTCAAGGTGGTAGATGAAAGACCCGCCGCCCGCGTTGCTGTTCAGCGGCCAGCCCATCGTGTGGGTCACGGTGCCTTCTTTGTGCTTGGCGGGGTCGATCTCCCAGATTTCTTTCATGCCGAGACCGTATTTCTGCGGCTCTTTACCCTCGTCCAACCCGTATTTCGCGATCACCTGTTTGCTCAGGCTGCCGCGCACGCCTTCGGAGAGGAAGACATATTTGCCGTGCAACTCCATCCCCGGCTCATAGCTGGGTCCGGGGGTGCCGTCGGCCTGGCGGCCCATCTCACCGGCGACAACGCCTTTGACTTCGCCATTCTCGCCGAACACGAGTTCAGAGCAGGCCATGCCGGGGAAGACTTCGACGCCCAGTTCCTCGGCCTGTTCGGCCATCCAACGGCAGACATTGCCCATCGAGACAATGTAGTTGCCGTGGTTTTTCATCAGCGGGGGCATGGGAAATTCGGGGATGCGCAGCTTGCCCGCCTCGCCCAGCAGGTAAAAGTTGTCTTCTTTCACCGGCACATTGATCGGCGCGCCTTTTTCTTTCCAATCGGGGATCAGCGCGTCCAGCCCGCAGGGGTCAAGCACCGCGCCCGAGAGGATATGCGCGCCCACTTCCGAGCCCTTCTCCAGCACCACGACATTGCAATCGGCGTCCAACTGCTTGAGCCGGATCGCAGCCGACAGGCCAGCAGGCCCGGCGCCGACGATCACAACGTCATATTCCATCGCTTCGCGTTCAATCTCGGCCATTTTGGTGCTCCCTCACGGCAAATTCGGTTTGGATTTGGCTAAACCACCGCCGCGCGCAATGCAATCGCGACCCTGCGTTTATTGCGCAAAACATGGCCTCAGCGACATAACATGACGCGCGAGCTGTCAGGCCGCCGGTTCGTCCCCCATCAGATAGCGCGGTCCGGGGCCTTTTTCACCTGCGCGGTCGATAGGATTGTAAAGCGCGCAGGCCTCCAAGCTCAGACAGCCGCAGCCGATGCAGCCGTCAAGATTGTCACGCAGCTTGTTTAGGGTGGCGATGCGCGCGTCGAGGGCGGCGCGAAACCCTTCGGAAATGCGGGTCCAATCGGCCTTGGTAAGCGTGCGCCCGCCCGGCAAGCGGTCCAACTCAGCCTTGATCTGTGGCAGGGTGAAACCGAATTGCTGGGCGATCATCACGAAACTCAGCCGCCGCAGATCCGCCCGGTCAAAACGCCTCTGCCCGCCCGCATTGCGCCAAGGCGCGATCAGCCCCTGCGCCTCATAGTAGCGAATGGCCGAAACGGCGAGCCCGGTGCGCTTGGCCAAAGCCCCGATCGACAGCCCCTCACTTACCGCCATTTCGCCCCCATAAATTTCTTGACCTAAAGTTAGGTTTAACAATTAAGCTCGGATGGCACAAGCGATTACAAAAGGATAAACGCCATGCCCGCGCAACTTGAACATGCCAATTTCACCGTCTCTGACCCCGCCGCCACCGCCAATTGGATGCGCGAGGTCTTTGGCTGGCACCTGAGATGGGAGGGCGACGCCATGGCCGGGGGCCACACCAAACATGTCGGCACCGAGGCGCATTACGTCGCGCTCTACACTCCCGGCAAGGCGGGCACTCTTACGAACACCAGCTACGAAACTATCGGTGCGCTCAACCACATCGCGGTCGTGGTGGATGACCTCGACGCCACCGAAAAAGCCGTGCTGGCGCAGGGCTTCACCACCGGAAACCACGCCGACTATGAGCCCGGACGGCGGTTTTATTTCCACGATGCGGACGGGATCGAATATGAGGTCGTGCAATACGATTGACGGCAGTCAACCGCCGACCCTGAGGCCGTTAGGCACTTGCAATTGGCGGGCAGTTTGGGTCAGGTATCTGCCAAGTTAACACGCAATTGGCCGCCCCCCGGCGAAAACCCGGGTGCGGCCCTCATTATGTAGGCACACCGCCATGGAAAAGATCCCGATGACCCGCGACGGTCACACCGCGCTCGAAGTCGAACTCAAGCAGCTCAAGTCGGTTGAACGGCCCGCCATCATCAAGGCCATCGCCGAAGCGCGCGAACATGGTGACCTGTCGGAAAATGCCGAGTATCATTCCGCCAAGGAAAAGCAGTCTTTCATCGAAGGCCGCATCAAAGAGCTTGAGGGCGTGATCTCGCTCGCCGATGTGATTGACCCCAAGAAGCTGTCGGGGTCGATCAAATTCGGGGCCACGGTGACGCTGGTGGATGAGGACACCGACGAAGAGAAAACTTATCAGATCGTTGGTGAATATGAGGCCAATATCGAAAAGGGTCTTTTGAACATCAAGTCGCCCATCGCGCGCGCGCTGATCGGCAAAGACGAAGGTGATTCCGTCGAGGTGCGCACCCCCGGGGGGCAAAAATCCTATGAGGTTCTCAAGATCGTTTACGCTTGACCGGGAAGGCTGACATGGCAGAGCCCGACGCTTCGACACCCCAAGATCAAGCCCCTCGCGCCCCGCGCGGCGGGAACGGCGCCGCTCGGCCTACGTCGATGGGCGTCTACGACCGCCCCAAACCCAACAGCATCACCGAGATTGAGATCATCGCGGGCGCGCTTTCGGCGCTTTGGCTGCTTGGCACGGCGATCTATTTCACCTTCATTGCCGCAGAGGTGCCAGAAGGGGCCAATGACGGGGGGCTGCGCGGGCTGCTGATCCTGTTGGTGGTGATCTTGCCGGTCGCGATGATCTGGGTCGGGGCCACCGCCGCCCGTGCCGGGCGGGTCATGCGCGAGGAAATCCAACGCCTACAGGCCGCGATTGATGCCATCCGGTATTCCTATATCTCGCAACAGCAGGGCAACAAACCTGCGGGCGACAGCAACATCGCGCGCAAGCTCGATGAACTCGCCGCCAGCGCCCGCAAGACCGAGATCGCGTTGGCCGGGATGACGGGCCGCGACGAGACTGCGCGCCCCGTCACCCCGGCCCCCGCGCCCGCACCGCCCGTCGCCGAAGACCAGCCGACGCTGGCGCTTGGCACGCAGGCGGGCGACAAGACACAGCCGCTCTCGGCCGAGGATTTCACCCGCGCGCTTAACTTCCCCGAAACGGCGGAAGACCAAGCCGGGTTCGACGCGCTGCGCCGTGCCTTGAAAGACCGCTCCGCCTCGCAACTGGTGCAGGCCGCGCAGGACGTGCTGACCCTGCTCAGCCAAGACGGCATCTATATGGACGATCTGCGCCCCGACCGCGCCCGCCCCGAGATCTGGCGTCAGTTCGCCAGCGGTGCGCGGGGCCGTACAATTGCGCCTTTGGGTGGCATCCGCGACCGCTCTTCACTGGCGCTGGCCAATGCGCGTATGCGACAAGACCCGATCTTTCGCGATGCCGCGCATCACTTCCTGCGCCGGTTTGACCGGACCTTTGCCGAGTTTGAGAAACAGGCAACCGATGAGGAAATCTCATCGCTGGCTGACACCCGCACTGCCCGCGCCTTCATGCTGCTGGGCCGCTGTGCGGGCACCTTCGACTGACGCGCGGCCTTAGCTGGTAAAACTGCCATAAGGAATGAAACGGACGAGATCGCCGGGCGCAATATCGCGGGCGGCTTCGTCCAATTCGACCAGCCCTTCGGCCCAGCTTAGCCCGCTGATCCGCCCCGATCCTTCTGAGGCAAAAACCTCGGCGCGGCCATCGCGCATCCGCGCGCGGAGGTATTCCCGCCGCCCGGCTTTTTTGCGTTTGTCGAACGCCGCGGGCACATCAAAACCTTGAGGTTCCTGCCAGCCACCCCCGGCCAAAAGCGCCATGGCGGGCCGCGCGAAAATCAGCGAACAAACCATCGCCGCCACCGGATTTCCCGGCAGCCCGAAGACCGGCACCCCCTGCCACATCCCAAGCGCCAAGGGCCGCCCCGGCTTCACCGCGATCCGCCAAAGCTGCATCGCCCCCGCTTCGCTCAACAGGGCCGAGACGTGGTCTTCGTCCCCCGCCGATGCGCCGCCACTGGTGAGGATCACATCGACCTGCCCTGCCGCCGCATCAAGCCGCGCGCGCAGCGCGGCGCGGTCGTCGGCCACGCGGCCCAGATCGACCGCCTCATGGCCAAAATCGGTGGCAAGTTGCAGCAGCATCGGGCGGTCGGCGTCGTAAATCTGCCCGTCGCGGGCCGCCGCGCCCATCTCGACCAATTCGTCCCCGGTTGAGATCACGCCGACCTTGAGCCTTTTGCGCAAAGACACCTCCGCCACACCGGCGGCAGCCAGAAGCGCCAGTTCCGCCGGGCCGATGCGCGTGCCCGCGGCGAGGATCACGTCGCCCGCCTGCACATCCTCCCCGGCCTTGCGGGTGTTGGCCCCCTGTTTGACCGGCCCGTGAAAGCGCAGCACGCCCTTCTCAGCGGTCACATCCTCTTGCAAGATGACGGTATCAACGCCTTCGGGCAGCGCCGCGCCGGTCAACACGCGGATCGCTTGCCCCGCAGGCACCGCACCGGGGCGGTCGCCCGCCGCCGCGCGGCCCGGCACCAGCGGCATCTCGTGCAGCCCCTCGCCCCGCCCCCCGGCAAAGCCATAGCCATCGACCGCCGTATTGGGCAGCGGCGGATTGGCGCGGATGGCGGTGACATCTTCGGCCAAGATGCGACCCCCGGCATCGGCGGCGGGGCAAGGCTCGGCCTCTGTCACCGCGTGAAGCCGCGCGCGCAGCAGGTCCAGCGCCTCATTCACGGGGGTCCAATGCACGCCGGGCGGCAGGGCAAAACAGTCGTTGCGCAAGGGCGGCGGCGCGGTCGTGGCGGCGGCCGCCGGAGTGGCGATCAGCCCCACGTCGCGCAGGATGAAATCGGCAATGGCGGCGGTGTCGTTCAGATCGAAAATAGGCCGACCCACCTCAAGCGCCACGTCGCTGGCCACCGCCCGCACCGTCGGGTCATCCGGCGCGATCAGCGCGTTTCCGGTCTCAGCCCGGTGCGCTTCGACCTTGGGATGGCCGTCGCGTTTGTAGCCTTCGATCAGCACCAGATCGACGGGCGAAAGCCGCGCCAGATGCGCGTCGAGCGGCGGCTCTTCGGCTCCGCGCAACTCATGCATCAAGGCAAAGCGCGCGCCGGAGGCCAGCAGCACCTCACGCGCGCCCGCGACGCGGTGGCGGTGGCTGTCCTTGCCGGGGTGGTCCACGTCGAAAGTGTGATGCGCATGTTTGACGGTCGAGACGGTGAAGCCGCGCCCGGTGATCTCAGAGACCAACCGCTCCATCAATCCGGTCTTGCCTGCATTCTTCCAACCGACGACGCCGTAAACCCTCATGCCATCGCCTCTGCTTTCGCCAAATCCTCGGGCGTGTTCACGTTGAAGAAAGCGGCCTCATCGGGGAACAGCGCCTCGCGCCCATCGTGCTGTTCGGTCCAGAGCACCACCTTGCGCAGCCCGCCCGCCAAAGCGCTGCGCAGATCGTCGCGCAGCGCCACGGGCCAGAGGCCAAAGGTCGGATGCCGCGCCGTGCCGCGTTTCACGTCCGGCGTCGCGGCCAAGGCGAGCGGATGGGCCATATCACCGGCGGCGAGCAGCAGACGGGGGACCAGATCACAGGGGAAGAAAGGCGTATCTGCAGCGGCAGTCACAATCGTATCGGCCCCCTGTTCGGCGGCCCAGTCGAGCCCGGCCAGCACGCCCGCAAGCGGCCCGGCGAAACCCTCGATACTGTCCGCCAGCACCGGCAGGCCCAGATCCGCAAAACGCGCCGCATCGCCATTGGCATTGAGCGCCAGCCCCGCGACCTGCGGCTCCAGCCGGTCGATCACCGAGGATAGCAGCGTGCCCTGCCCCAGCGGCAGCAAGCCCTTATCACCGCCGCCCATACGGGTCGCCTGCCCGCCCGCCAGAATGACGCCAAGTGGTTGTTTCATCGCTTTATTCCTTCGCGCCTTTGCGCCCGCTTTTGCGCGGCTCCTCGGCCACGGTGGTCGGATCCGCGTCGCGGATCAACCGCCCCTCGCCCGCCAGACAGGTAAATCGCTGCCCGCGCATCCGCCCGATCAGCGTAAGATTCACCTGCTGCGCAATTTCCACCCCCCAAGCGGTGAAGCCCGAGCGTGACGCCAGCACCGGAATGCCCATCATCGCCGTCTTGATCACCATTTCAGAGGTCAGCCGCCCGGTGGTATAGAGCACCTTGTCGTCGGCCCCGACCCCTTCGGAGAGCATCCAGCCCGCGATCTTGTCGACCGCGTTGTGACGGCCCACATCCTCCATATAAACCAGCGGTCGGTCGCCTTGGCACAGCACGGTGCCGTGGATCGCCCCGGCCTCAAGATAAAGGCTCGGCGTCCGGTTGATCTTGGCCGCCAGCGCGTAAAGGTCCGAGGTGCGCACCGGCGTGTCGGGCAAGCGCACATCGGCCAGCCCCTCCATCATATCACCAAAGACAGTGCCCACGGCGCAGCCGCTGGTCCGGGTCTTGCGCTGCATCTTGTCTTCGTA
The DNA here is from genome assembly GCF_025142135.1 of Sulfitobacter sp. W002. Taxonomy (NCBI): domain Bacteria; kingdom Pseudomonadati; phylum Pseudomonadota; class Alphaproteobacteria; order Rhodobacterales; family Roseobacteraceae; genus Sulfitobacter; species Sulfitobacter sp. W002. Next base: position 2,874,833 of record NZ_CP081126.1, read on the forward strand.
GTCGGTTGCGCGTTTCGTGCGAACGACGACGGTCTCAAGCTCTTCGTCATAGTCGACGCCGGTGATCTCTTCGTCCGGGCGCAACATCCCCTGATTGCGCAGAAAGCCAAGCGCCAGATAGGCCGGATAGTCGCCAATGGTCATGGCGGTCACGATCTCTTGTCGGTTGAGGAATATCGTCAGGGGGCGTTCTTCGACCACATTGATCGCCACCTCCGCCCCGGTGTGATCCACGCCAGAGACATTCCGCGTCAGCCGAACAGCACTCGGATCGGGGGCGATCAGGTAATTGCTAAGTTCATTGTCTCGGGCCAATTGTATCCCCTTCCGGTTAGGTCTAAGCCTTTGACATTATATTTAAGAGTTCGTCATGGCCATCACCACCACCAAATCCGCCTATCGCAAAGGTATCGTTGACGCATTGCCCTTTGTGCTCGTGATTATTCCCTTCGCCTCGCTCTTTGGCCTTCTGGCGACCGAGGCCGGGTTGAACGTGTTCGAGACGCTGACATTCTCTATCGTGGTGATCGCCGGGGCCGCGCAATTCACGGCGCTGCAACTGTTGCAAGAAGACGTACCCACGGCCATCGTGCTGGCCTCGGCGCTGGCGGTGAACCTGCGTATGGCGATGTATTCGGCCTCTCTCACCCCGTGGATCGGCGGCGCGCCGCTGTGGCAGCGGGCGCTGGCGGCCTATATGACGGTCGATCAATCCTATGTGGCGGCGATGACCCAATATGAGCGGGAACCGCAGATGACGGTGCCGCAGCGGATGGCCTATTTCTTTGGAACCGTGACGCCGGTGGTGCCGCTTTGGTATATCTTCACGCTGATTGGCGCGATGGTTGGCTCCAGCGTGCCGGACAGTTGGGCGCTGGACTTTGCCATCCCGATCACCTTTCTGGCCATGATCGCGCCGATGTTTCGCACACTGGCCCATGTGGCGGCGGCGCTTGTTGCGGTGATCGTGAGCCTCATCGCTGTCGATGTGCCCTATGCGCTTGGGCTGATCATCGCGGGGCTTGCTGGCATGATCACCGGCGCGCAGGTCGAGGCGTGGATGGAACGGCGCAAACCGGGGAGCACGGCATGATGATCGACAGAACCTCACTTTGGATCGTGATCATCGGTCTTGGGCTGGGCAGCTTTTTCCTGCGCTTTGTCTTTACCGGATTGGTCGGCAACAAGCAGATGCCCGCGTGGCTGTTGCGGCATCTGCGCTATACCGCCGTGGCGATTCTGCCCGCGCTGGTGGCACCGCAGGTGCTTTGGCCCTCGGGCACGGACGGGCAGTTCGACCTGCCGCGTGTGACTGCGGCGGTGGTCACGCTGGGTGTGGGACTGGCGAGCAAGAACGTGCTCGCCGCGATCCTGTCAGGGGCCGCGGCGCTCTATGGGATGCTCTATCTGGTGGGGTAAGCGCGGGCGCTACTGGCGGGCCAGTTGCGCCGCACGCAGGGCGTCGATCACGTCGCCCTCATCATCTTCGTAGTATTTCGTCGTGGTCACGCCCGGCAAGGTCTCAAAACGCTCTTGCAGCTTGACGGGATAGAAGGTCGACCCAACGCCTTGGAAACCGGGGATTTGGCTGAGAATACCGCTTGTGGCATTGGCGCAAAATGCACCGGGCACCGCCCCGTTGGAGGTCACCAACCGAAGCGCCCGTTCAGCCACTTCGGGGCTGACCGGGATTTCCTGACTGACCACATGAAAGGTGCTGCGGGCATGGGCGGATTTATAGGCCTGCAACCACGCGGGCGTCACCCCGTAGAGCACATCGCCCCGCTCGGCCATCCGCGCGTCCCGGAACGATCCGGCGGGGTCAAAGATCACCCGCTGCGAGCCGTTTACCATCAGGGCAGTATGTCCGCCGCTGCCGGTACGGTTGTTCACCATGGTCATCAAAGTGAGGGAGGGCGGCTCGGGCGAGCGATAGGCCGCACGCGCCACGACGTCGGGCGGGCTATCGGGGCTTTGATCCACCGAACAGCCAGCCAGAACGCCTACCAGCGCAATCGCCGTCAAGAGAGTTTTCAAAGGGTTACCCTCTCACGCAGGGATAGGGCGTGATCAACCGGCAAAGATCGCCAGCAGAACCAGGATCGCCAGGATGACAACGGCGCTGCGCGTCACGAAGGTCATGAACCCGTCAAAGGTCTTTTGCTGTGGTTCGTAATTCATGCTGCCGTGTTCGTGTTCAGCCATTTTCGTCTCCCTAAGACAATCTGTTGGCGCTGATTAACCTATTCGTAACACCCTGTCACGGGGGGATGATAATCAGAAAACCATACTAGCGTTACGCGAAATTACGCGCTAGAGGGGAATCTTACACTTGCGCGCACGCGAAAGAGTCGTGCAGGTCAGGTCTCTTCCAGATCGGCGACCAAACGAAAGCCGATCCTTTGCGGTGCGGCATCGGGCACTTTCTTTGGCAGGGCCCGCAACATCACGTTTAACTGCCCCACATGCTGCACCAATTGCGCCCGCGCCCCTGCCGGATCGACGCCGTAAAAAGTGATGATGTCGGGGTCGAAATACCCCATGCCTTCGATCCGCAGCACCCCGGCGTCGCCCCCGGCAAAGCCAATCGCCGCCTCATGGTCATTGTCGAGCTTTTCTTCAAAATTCTTGAGATAAAGTACGACCCGCTCATAGGCCCATTGCGCTGGCGACTTCTGTTTCACCGGCTTGTCGGTTACTGATTTGGGCAGCGGCTGGTCGCCTGACTTGGGCTGATCCGCGCCTGTATGCACCTCATGCATACGCGGCAATGCGGCCTCCTCATAGGCTTCGGCCGCCGTTTTCACCTCATCGCCCATCGCTCACCCCTTGCGCTGATACACCCATGCGCCATCCGCCTCACGCAACACGCGCGTGGCCTCTCCGGCTTGGTAAAGGTGGCTCAGATGGGCGACGGCTTCAACCAGCGCGAGGCCATATTCCGCCTCACCGATATTGCGTTTGAACAGCGGCGCGAAACATTCCGAGGCTGATTTCGGCGTGTCGATATAGGCCAGCAGGCGGCGCAGGGCGCTGTGGTGGTTCTCGATCAACTGTTTGAGTCGCGTCGGCAGGCCGGTGAAGGGCAGTTTGTGCCCGCCAAGCACCAGATGATCCTCCCGTGCCAAGGGCACAAAACGCTCGCAAGCCTCCAGCCATTCGCCAATGGGGTCGGCCATCGGCTCGGTCGGGTAGACGCCGATGTTGGGGCTGATGGAGGGCAGAATCTGATCCCCCGCGATCACCAGATTGTCGTCGCGGCTCCAAAAGGTCGCATGTTCGGGCGCATGGCCATTGCCGATATGCACCTCCCAATCGCGGCCACCCATGCGGATCACATCGCCCTGCCGGATGCGGGTGAACCCCAGCGGCAGCGGGGCCACCACATCGGCGAAATTGAAGGGCCGCTCATTGGCGCGTTTGTCATAGAGCGCCGAGGCCATCCCCGCCTTGCGGTAGAACGCAAGGGCTTCGGCGACCGGCACCTCTTGGACATCCAGCGTCAACATCCGCGCGGTCAACCACGCGGTGCGCGTGGTGACCAGTTCCGCCCCGAACTCGGTCTGCAACCACCCGGCAAGGCCGATGTGATCGGGGTGGTGATGGGTGACGACCACGCGCGAGATCGGCTTGCCGCCAAGCGGCCCCGCCATTAACCCGCGCCAAATATCCTTGGCCCGGCGCGAGGCAAAGCCCGTGTCGATCACTGTCCAGCTATCGCCCTCGTCCAAGGCATAGACGTTGACGTGATCGAGCTTCATCGGCAGCGGCAGGCGGAACCAAAGCACCCCCGGCGCCACCTCAATCGCCTCCCCCTCGGCGGGCGGCACCTCCCAAGGATAGCGCAGCCCCTTGGGGGTTTTCGGCGAAGCGGTGGAGAGGGTGGCCTGCTCTGTCATCAGCTCCTCAGGTCTTCGACATCAAGCGCATAGAGGTCTTCCGCCCCGGCCTGCGCATGGGCCAACAGGCCCTGATGCTCGGGCAAAAGACGTTGGATATAGAACCGCGCCAGCTTGGCCCGCGCATCGCCCGCGCCGGCGGCCTTCTCGGCCATGGCGGCTTGTAGATGCAGATGCCCGCCCATCACGCGGGCGAAGGCGCGCAGGTAGGGGACGGCACCGGCGAAGCGCGCGTTCATGTCCTTTTGCGCGGTCATCCATTCGGTCGCTTCGCGCAGGGTCTCGCTGGCTTGCCAGACGGCATCGGCCATGCGCGGAAACGGGTCGCGCGCGGTTTCGGCATCGGCTTCGATCTCATCCAGCAGCCGGTTCGCCGCCTCGCCGCCGTCCATCATTTTGCGGCCCACAAGGTCCATCGCTTGAATGCCGTTGGTGCCCTCATAGATCGCCGTGACACGCACATCGCGGCTGAACTGCGCAGCGCCGGTTTCTTCGATAAAGCCCATACCGCCATGCACCTGCACCCCCATCTCGGCAACGCTCATGCCTACGTCGGTCCCAAACGCCTTGGTGATCGGCGTCAGGAAAGCTGCCCGCGCCGCCCATTCGTCGCCCTGCCCGGCGGCGCGCGCCATGTCGCTGGCATAGGCGCAGCTCAGCGCGATGGCACGAGAGGCGAAGATATCGGCCTTCATGCTCAGCAGCATCCGGCGCACATCGGCATGGTCGACAATGGTGCCAGTGCCGCCCTCGACGGGGGAGCGGCCCTGCTTGCGCTCCAGCGCATAGTCCAGCGCCAGTTGATACGCCCCTTCCGCCGCGCCGATGCCCTGCTCACCAACGCCAAGCCGCGCGTTGTTCATCATGGTGAACATCGCCGCCATGCCGCCGCCCTCGCGGCCAATCATCCAGCCGGTGGCATTGTCATATTGCATCACCGCGGTGGGCGAGCCGTGCAGCCCCATCTTGTGCTCAAGGCTGACCACGCTCACGCCATTGCGCTGGCCCGGCTCCCCATTCTCATCGGGGATGAACTTGGGCACGAGGAACAGGCTGATCCCCTTGGTGCCCGCGGGTGCCCCCGGCAGGCGGGCAAGAACCAGATGGCAGACATTACCCGCGAAATCATTATCGCCCCAAGAGATATAGATTTTCTGGCCCGAGACTGCGTAGGTCCCGTCGCCATTGTCCTCCGCCCGGCTGCTGAGCGCGCCCACGTCCGACCCGGCCTGCGGCTCGGTCAGGTTCATCGTGCCGGTCCATTCGCCCGAGATCAGCTTGGGCAGGTAGAGGGTCTTGATCGCGTCGCTTGCGTGATGCTCCAGCGCTTCGATCTGGCCTTGGCTCATCAAAGGTGCGAGTTGCAGCGATAGGCAAGCGCCGCTCATCATCTCGTTGACTGCGCTGGTCAGGGTCATCGGCAGGCCCATGCCGCCGAATTCAGGGTCGGCCGACATGCCGATCCAACCGCCCTCGGCAATCGCGGCATAGCCCTCTGCGAACCCCGGCGAGGTGCGCACGATGCCGTTCTCCAACTTGGCTGGATGCAGATCACCGCCGCGTTGCAGCGGGGCCAGCACGTCATCGCACAGCCGCCCGGCTTCGGACAGGATCGCCCCGGTGACGTCTTCACTGGCTTCAGAGAAACGGTCGGTGCTGCGGAGCGTTGCGAAATCCAACACGTCCTCGATCAGAAAACGGTAGTCATCCACGGCGGCGCGGTACGGCATATCATATCCTCCTGAAAGGCGCGCTTGATCTGGCAAGCCTGACATGGCCCTGATAAAGGCTGGTTTATGTTGCCGCCAGCATGAAATGCCCGGCCGCCCCCCGCAACCCAAACGCGGCGTCACGGGATGCTGCAGGATTAGACAGGATTAGCCCTGCTATGACCGAGACGCTGAGCCCCACGCCCCAAGGCATCGCCCGCGCCGCCCGCCTGCTGCAAGAGGGCGCGCTGGTCGCCCTGCCAACCGAGACGGTCTACGGCCTTGGCGCGGATGCACGCAATGGCGAAGCCGTGGCGGGGATCTACGCCGCCAAGGGGCGGCCCAGCTTCAATCCGCTGATCGTGCATTTGCCGGATACCGAGACCGCCAAACGCTATGTGCAATGGACCGACGAGGCCGACCGATTGGCGCAGGCCTTTTGGCCCGGCGCGCTGACATTGGTCTTACCGCTCAGACCCGACAGCGGGCTTTCATCTCTTGTCACGGCAGGGCTGCCCAGCCTTGCGGTGCGCGTGCCAGCCCACCCTGCGATGCGGCAGGTTTTGCAGGCACTCGATGGCCCCGTGGCCGCGCCCTCGGCCAACCCCTCGGGCAAGATCAGCGCGACCACGGCTGCGCATGTGCTGGCGGGCCTCGAAGGTAAGATCGCGGCGGTACTGGATGACGGCGCTTGCAGCGTGGGTTTGGAAAGCACGATCCTCGGTCTGACCGGCCCCCGCCCTGCCCTTCTCCGCGCAGGTGGCCTGCCGAGTGAGGCGATAGAGGCAGCGCTCGGGCAACCGCTGGAAATCGTAGACGGCGCAGAGATCATCGCGCCGGGGCAGTTGGCCTCCCACTACGCCCCCGGCGCGGCGGTGCGGTTGGATGCAGAAACGGCTGGACCGGGCGAAGTGCTGCTTGGCTTTGGGACGATGATCTGTGACCTCAACCTCTCGCCCGTCGGCGATCTGACCGAGGCTGCGGCGAACCTTTTCGACCATCTGCACCAGTTGGACGCCACCGGACAGAGCATCGCCGTAGCGCCGATCCCCGATCACGGCTTGGGCCGCGCGATCAACGACCGTCTGGCCCGCGCTGCCGCCCCCCGTTAGGCGTGCCCAGCAGAGGCCGAGAGCCCCAAGGGGTCGATGCCCAGCGTTTTGAGCGCGGCGGACCATTTCTTGGAATCCGGCAAATCGAAAATAACTTCCGGCGACGCCTCACAGGTCAACCAACCGTTCTGCGCGATCTCGCCCTCCAACTGCCCCGGCCCCCAGCCCGCATAGCCCAGCATCAACTGCGCGCGCTCTGGCCCCTTGCCGGTTGCGATGTCTTCGAGGATGTCGCGCGTGGCGGTCAGCGCGATGCCATCGCCCACCCTCAGCGTTTCAAGGGCCGAGCGGTATTCGTCAGAATGCAGCACAAACCCGCGCCCCGTCTCAACCGGGCCGCCGAAATGCACCGCCAGAGATTTCGCCTGCGGCGGCGTGCCATCGACCAATTGATCCAGCACATCCGACAGGCGCAGTTCCGGGGCGGGTTTATTGACCATCAGCCCCATGGCGCCCTGTTCTGAATGCGCGGAAAGATAGATCACGGAATGGGCGAAACGTGGATCGCCCATGCCCGGCATCGCGACCAGCAGCTTGCCCGTCAGTTCCATCGTCTGCCCCGTCAACGCCCACCTCCTGAAGGTAACCTTTCTTTGAACATGGCCGCTTGCGCCCCACAAAACAAGAGAGGCGCCCCACCGTCCGCCGCATCAGCGAAACATGGATGATGCAAATGTGACTTGGCAGGCGCGGATGGATACCCCATCAAGACCCCATGAATATATCGCGCCTCTTCTCCGCCGTTCTTTCCTGCCTTGCCCTTGCCCTGCCCGCCGCCGCACAGGACGGTGTCGGCACGCCGTTGCAGGGTGATCTGCTCACTGGTTGGCAACAGTCTGACGGGCGGCGGGTGGCGGCGATCCGGCTGCGCATGGCACCGGGTTGGAAGACCTATTGGCGCAGCCCCGGTGACGCTGGCATTCCGCCGGAGTTCGACTGGTCCGGCTCGGACAACCTGCGCGACGTGCAGATCACATGGCCCGCGCCCAAGGTCTTTGACCAAGGTGGCGTGAACTCCATCGGTTATGCGCGCGAAGTGATCCTACCGCTGACCATCACCCCGCGCAGCCCCGGTGCCCCGGTGACCTTGGACACCAGCATCGACCTTGGCGTGTGCAGCGACATCTGCCTGCCGCAAACCATCCACCTGCGCGCCCTGCTCGACACCAAAGACAGCAAGCCCACCCCGGCCATCGCCGCCGCCTTTGCAGCGCGGCCCTACTCAGGGGCCGAGGCTGGATTGAAAAGCGCCCAATGCAGCCTGCGCCCCACCGCGCGGGGACTGGAGATCAAAACCCGGCTCGCCCTGCCCTCTGCCGGGGGCAAGGAGACCGTGGTGATTGAGCCCGGCAACCCCAACATGTGGATGAGCGAGATGGACAGCCAGCGGTCGGGCAATACACTTGTCGCCAGCGGCGAGATGATCGCCGAGAACGGCACGGCGCTGGCATTGGACCGCTCTGCCATTCGGATCACCGTCATCGGGCAGGATCATAGTGTCGAGATCACGGGCTGCACCTCTGGCTAAACCACGGCGCTACTTGCGGCGCTGATGCTCGTCCAGCCGGGGCATGATCTCAACGAAATTGCAGGGCATATGGCGGTAGTCCAACTGCTTGAGCAGGATGCCGTCCCATGCGTCTTTGCAGGCCCCCGGGCTGCCGGGCAGCGCGAACAAATACGTTCCCTGCGCGACGCCACCTGTAGCACGGCTTTGCACAGCGCTGGTGCCGATCTTCTCGATTGAGATCATGGTGAAGACCGTGCCGAAAGCGTCGATCTCTTTCTCATAGACATCGCGGTGCGCCTCGACGGTCACGTCGCGCCCCGTAAGCCCGGTGCCGCCGGTGCTGATCACCACGTCGATCTCAGGGTTCGCACACCAGTCGCGCAGTTGCGCCGCGATGGCGGGGCGGTCGTCGGTCACGATCTCGCGGGCGGCCAGCACATGGCCCGCCGCTTCGATCCGCGCGACCAATACATCACCCGAGCGGTCCTCGGCCAAGCTGCGGCTGTCCGAGACGGTCAGCACGGCAATTCTCACGGGGATGAACTCCCGGCTGTCGTCGATCCTGCTCATGTCCGCTCCATCATTGCCAAACGCGCGGCCAGTGCCACGAAGATGCCGCTGCTGATCCAGCCAAGCACGCGCCCGCCTCCGGCCAGCCGCCACCCGATTCCGGCAGCGAAGACTCCCACCGCGCCGTTGATGACGAAACCGCCCAAGGCCAGCACCGCGCCAAAGGTCAAGAACTGCGCCAAGACCGGCCCAGCCTCTGGCACCACGAATTGAGGCAGAAAGGCCAGCACGAAAAGGATCACCTTGGGGTTGGTCAGATTGACAATAAACCCGGTGTTAAACGCCCGCCAGCCGCCCATGCCGGGCGTCGTGTCGCGCGGCTTACCAGCTTGTCGCAGCGTCTGCACCGCAAGCCACAGCAGATAGGCCACGCCAAGCCAGCGGATCAGATCAAGCGCCCAAGGCAGCGCCGCCACCAGCGCACCAAGGCCAAGCCCCGCCAGCGTCACATGCACCAAAGCGCCCGCGGAGATCCCGGCACTCGCCGCCAGCGCGGCACGCGGGCCCGAACGCAGCCCCTGCCCAAGGCAGAACATCATATCCGCCCCCGGCGTGAGGTTCAACGCCAAGGCGGCAGGCACGAAGGCTAGAAGGGTCAGCGCATCAACCATCGCGCAGCTTAGCCTGAACGCTGAGCAGATCGGCCCAAGCTTCACGTTTGGCTTCGGGATTGCGCAGAAGGTATGCGGGATGCACCATTGGCATGCAGGACAGATCAGCGGCCTTGGTCCAATTGCCCCGCAGCCGCATGATGCTGCGTTTCTCCAGCAGCGACTGGCAGGACCAATTGCCAAACAGCACCAGCACCTTGGGCTTGGCCAATTCGATATGACGCTGCACAAAGGGCCGCATCATCGCAATCTCATCGGGCTTCGGGTCGCGCCCCTGCGGTGTGCGCCATGGCAGGATATTCGATAGGTAGACGTTGCGGTCCCGCCCCATGTCAATCGCGGCCAGCATCCGGTCGAGCATCTGACCCGTGCGACCCACGAAAGGCTTGCCCGCGCGGTCTTCGTCGCGGTCGGGGGATTCGCCAAAGATCATCAAAGGCGCGCCCGGCACCCCATCGGCAAAGACCAGATTGCGCGCACCCTTGTGAAGCTCGCAATGTTCGAACCCTTGGACCGCGGCACGCAACTCTTCCAAGGTCTGCGCGCCCCGCGCGGCGCGGCGGGCCAAGGCGACGGGGTCGGGCGTTTCCGACGCCTGCAAAGGCTGGGGGCCCTTGCCGATCTTGGCACTGACTTTGGGCGGGCTTGCGGGCACCTCATAGCGGTTGACCGGGGCGTCGCAAATCGCCTCGGTCGCGCCAAGCTCAACCTGCCACGCCAGCATCTCTGCCGCCTGATGATAATCGAATGATTCCATGACCGCAGCTTACGCTCTGCGCGCGCGGGGCGAAATGCCCTATCGCTGCGCTTTACCTGCCAAGCCGCCCGCGCCTATAAGGCGGCAACAGCAGAAGGGATCGCCACCATGTCATTCGCCCATCGCCACCTGCTTGGCATCGAACAGCTCTCGCAGTCCGACATCACTACCCTGCTGGATTTGGCCGACACCTATGCCGACCGCAACCGCCAGCCGAACAAGCATTCCGACGCGCTGCGCGGGCTGACACAGATCAATATGTTCTTTGAAAACTCCACCCGCACGCAGGCGAGTTTCGAGATCGCGGGCAAGCGTCTAGGCGCGGATGTGATGAACATGGCAATGCAGGCCAGCTCGATCAAAAAGGGCGAGACGCTGATCGACACGGCGATGACGCTGAATGCCATGCACCCCGATCTGCTGGTCGTGCGCCACCCGCAATCCGGCGCGGTGGACCTGCTGGCGCAAAAGGTGAACTGCGCCGTGCTGAACGCAGGCGACGGTCGGCATGAGCACCCCACGCAGGCGCTGCTCGACGCGCTGACGATCCGCCGCGCCAAGGGGCGGCTGCACCGGCTCAGCATCGCGATCTGTGGCGACATCGCGCATAGCCGGGTGGCGCGGTCGAACATCCTACTGCTCGGCAAGATGGAGAACCGCATCCGCCTTGTCGGCCCACCCACGTTGATGCCTGCCCAAATCGACCAATTCGGCGTTGAGGTTTTCGACGATATGAAAAAGGGGCTCGAAGGCGTCGACGTGGTGATGATGCTGCGGCTTCAGAAAGAGCGGATGGACGGTGGCTTTATCCCGTCGGAGCGCGAGTATTATCACCGCTACGGGCTGGACGCCGAAAAGCTCGCCCATGCCAGCCCCGACGCCATCGTCATGCACCCCGGCCCGATGAACCGCGGGGTTGAGATTGACGGCACGCTGGCCGATGACATCAACCGCTCGGTGATCCAAGATCAGGTAGAGATGGGCGTCGCCGTGCGCATGGCCGCGATGGACCTGCTGGCGCGCAACCACATCGCCGCCCAGCCCGGCGCGGCCTGAGCGGAACTCCAAAGGGCCGCGCAGCGTTTTCCTTTGAACAGTCAAAGGAAGCCGTCATGCCCCATACAGAAGTCGCCCCGCAAGAAGCCGGCACAGTCCGGGTCTATACCCTCTCGCTCTCGGATGACGAAGCGCGGGCCATGCGTGATGATGAGACCGCTCAGGCCGCCGCCCTCGGGGTTGAGCGGATCGACGCGGCCTATACAGAGGTCTTTCGGGTTGCCGACCTCGATCAACTGGGGCTTGCGGGCTATTTGCGCGACGGCAATGGCGTGAACCCCAACCAGATCGAGACGGACCGCAGCAAGCTTGCCGCGCTCGATGGCTGGGTAATGATCGTCTACTCCCGCGCATTCGCCGGGCAGTCGCTGCAACTGGCTCCGATTCCGGCGCTGACCCATATCGGCACCTATACCGAAGGCGGCCCCGACACGCCCGTGCAAGCGATGGAAGCCGAAGCCGCCCAGCCCTATACCGGCATCCCCCGGGTCACTCCGGCCGAGCCTGCAAAGGGCGGTGGCGGCAAGACGATGGTGTTTGTGGCCATTGTCGCGCTGATCCTGCTGATCATTTGGTGGCTGCTGGCCTAAGGCGAAAACCGCTGGCACCCTTGGTGCTGGCGGGTTACATCTGGCGCATGCAAGAACCTGAACACGATCCCAAGATGTCTGGCCGTATTGCGATGGTCGCCCTTCTGGTGGCCTTTGGCGTGGTCGGTATGATGATTTGGATCGGCGGTTAAGGGCGACACCTGCCTCAGAAAACCGCGAAAACCGCTTGGTCTGGGGGGCGATTTGGGGCATGACAGCGGCGCATCCGCTATCGCATCAAAGGCCCGCCCATGACCCAGTTCTTCACCAATCTGCGCCTTCTTGACCCTCAGGCGGGCACGCTTGAGCCCGCCGCGGTTTTGGTCCGCAACGGGGTGATTGCCGAGGTTTTGGCCGGTGACGCCACAGCGCCCAACGGCGCGGAGGTGATGGATTGCAGCGGCCATATCCTCGCCCCCGGCATCGTCGATATTGGCGTCAAAGTTTGCGAACCGGGCGAACGGCACAAGGAAAGCTATCGCTCTGCCGGGCTGGCGGCGGCAGCGGGCGGGGTGACCACGATGGTCACGCGCCCCGACACCGATCCGGCCATCGACAGCCCCGAAACACTCGAATTCGTCACCCGCCGCGCCAATGAGGCGGCACCGGTGAATGTGGTCCCGATGGCCGCGCTGACCAAGGGCCGCGAAGGTCGCGAGATGACCGAGATCGGTTTTCTGATGGACGCCGGTGCCGCTGCCTTCACCGATTGCGACCGTGTGGTGACCGATACCAAAGTCTTCTCCCGCGCGCTGACCTATGCGCGCAGCCTTGGTGCACTGGTCATCGCGCACCCGCAGGATCCGGGGCTAAGCAAGGGCGCTGCTGTCACCTCCGGCAAGTTCGCCTCCCTTCGCGGCCTGCCTGCGGTGTCGCCCATGGCCGAACGCATGGGGCTGGACCGCGACATTGCCCTTATTGAGATGACGGGCGCGCGGTACCATGCGGATCAGATCACCACCGCCCGCGCCCTGCCCGCGCTGGAACGCGCCAAGCGCAATGGGCTCGACATCACCGCGGGCGTGGGCATCCACCATCTGACGCTCAACGCGCTCGACGTGGCCGACTACCGCACCTTTTTTAAGGTGAAACCGCCGCTGCGGGACGAAGAGGATCGTATCGCCGTGGTCGAAGCCGTCGCAAGTGGCCTGATCGATATCATCTGCTCTATGCACACCCCGCAGGACGAAGAAAGCAAACGCCTGCCGTTTGAGGAAGCCGCCAGCGGCGCGGTCGGGCTGGAAACGCTGCTGCCCGCCGCCCTGCGACTGGTCCATGCCGAGATGATGGACCTGCCGACGCTCTGGCGCGCGCTGTCGCTGAACCCGGCCAAACGGCTCGGCCTGCCCGGTGGGCGGATCGCGGTGGGTGCACCTGCGGATATGGTTCTGTTCAACCCCGACGCCCCCTTTGTGCTGGACCGCGCGACGCTGCGGTCGAAATCCCGGAACACGCCCTTTGACGGGATGCGGATGCAGGGTAAGGTCGTGGCAACTTATGTAGCAGGCTCCTGCGTTTACGAGGCGAATTGATGCCCCCTATCGACACTTCTATTGAAATGATCCTTTTTTGGGCGCTGGCGGGCTATATCATCGGCTCTATCGCCTTTGGCATGCTGCTGGCCCGGCTGATGGGGCTGGGCAACCTGCGCGATATTGGGTCGGGCAACATCGGCGCGACCAATGTGCTGCGCACCGGCAATAAAAAGGCCGCGGCGCTGACGCTGTTGCTGGATGGGGCCAAGGGGGCCGTGGCGGTGCTGCTGGCCCGTGCCTTCGCGGGCGAAGATGCCGGGCAGGCGGCGGCGCTCGGCGCGATGATCGGCCATTGCTATCCGGTCTGGCTTGGTTTTCGGGGCGGCAAAGGTGTGGCGACCTTTTTGGGCCTTATGCTGGCGCTGGCATGGCCTGTCGGGCTGGCCTGCTGTGCGGTCTGGCTGATCACGGCGGCAGTCTCGCGCATCTCGTCCCTGTCGGCGCTGACAGCGGCGGCAAGCTCGACCTTTTTGCTGGTGTTCCTCGGCTATGGGGAAATGCTGCTTTTGGGCATCGCCCTGACGCTGCTGATCTTTTGGCGGCACCGCGACAACATCCGCCGCATTCGAAGCGGTACGGAATCGCGGATCGGTCAGAAAGGCTGACACCGCCCGAAGGCAGCATCAGTCAATTTATGTTTCAGTAGGAATATTCGGCGTAGATACGGCTCAGATCGCCGTTCCATGGCCCATGATAATCCGCCAGCAGATCATCCGCAGGCACGCGGCCCGTCTCGATACTGTCGCGCAGGGCGTTGAGGAAATGCGTCTCATCCGGGACCAGCCCGCCTGCGCCGGGACGGGCGCGGGCTTTCAAACCGGCCTCTGACAGGGCCACCGCCTCGCGGGCCAGATCATGCATCTTGAGCCCGCCAACCTCGGCCTGAAGGCCGTGGGTCGAAGCCGCGATACGCAGCTCTTCTCGGGTGTCGGCGTCCCAATCCTTAACCAAATCCCAAGCGCCATCCAACGCGGACTGGTCATACATTAGCCCGACCCAGAAGGCCGGAAGGGCGCAAAGACGCCGCCACGGGCCGCCATCGGCACCACGCATTTCGATGAATTTCTTCACCCGCGCCTCGGGGAACAGCGTGGTCAGATGATCGGCCCAATCGCTCAGCGTCGGCTTCTCGCCGGGCAGCGCAGGCAGCTCGCCCTTCAGAAAATCGCGGAAGGACTGGCCGAGCGCGTCGATATATTTGCCATCGCGGTAGACAAAATACATCGGCACATCGAGCGCATATTGCACCCAAGCCTCAAACCCAAAACCCTCATCAAAGACGAACGGCACCATCCCGGTACGGGCATCATCCAGATTGCGCCACACCAACCCGCGAGTGGATTTCACGCCGTTGGGCTTGCCATCAAGGAAGGGTGAATTGGCAAAAAGCGCGTTGGCGATGGGCTGCATGGCCACGGCGACGCGCATCTTTTGCACCATGTCAGCCTCACTCGCGAAATCGAGATTGACCTGAACGGTGCAGGTGCGGCGCATCATGGTGGTGCCCATGGTGCCGACCTTTTGCATATAGCCGTCCATCAACTTGTAGCGGCCCTTGGGCATCAAATCCATCTGCTCATGCGACCATTCGGGTGCTGCGCCCAGACCGATGAAGCCCACGCCGATCTCATCGGCCACGTCTTTGACCTCGCGCAGGTGGGTGTTCACCTCATCGCAAGTTTCATGGATGGTTTCGACCGGCGCGCCCGACAGTTCCAACTGCCCGCCCGGCTCAAGGCTGATGTTCGCACCCTCTTTTTCCAGCCCGATAAGCTTGCCACCCTCTTCGACCGGCGCCCAGCCATGACGGTCACGCAGCCCTTCGAGCATGATACGGATCGAGCGCTCGCCCTCATAGGGCAGCGGCTTGTGGGTATCGACGCAATAGCCGAATTTCTCGTGCTCGGTGCCGATGCGCCAGTCGTCCTTGGGCTTGCAGCCGTCGGCCAGATACTGCGCCATTTGGTCATGATGTTCGATCGGGCCGCCGCCGGATTGAGGAATGGACATTTGCGAGGGCTCCGTTTTGAAGGGTCGTCTTGGGTGTCTTCTAAGGTGACGACTTGTCGTCGTGTTTAGCAGGGATGGGCGGATTTGCCGGGGCTGTCAATGCAGCAAGACATGCGCCGGGCGCAGCGGCGCGCGCTCCCAGATCACAACGGCGTCATGGCGGGTCTTGCGCAACTCAAAGAGCATCCGCTCGGTGCGCAGCCCCGGCAAGGCGGCGAAAGCGTCAAACAGCGCCTCGGAGCCAGCGGCATTCACCGGGATCAGCAAGGGGGTTTCATCGTCGCGCGGCTCAAGCCGCCAATGGGCGGGAAACATCTGTCGATCAAGGCTGAGCCGCTGCAATTCGCGCAGGGAAACCGTGCCCCCGGTGAGCGGGCCGAAATAGGCGATCTGGCCCTCGACCACCTGAACGGCCCCCGCGCCATCCCCCGCGCCGCGAAACCGCGCGCGCTGCACGCCGAGCCAAATCAGCGCAGCCCCGCCCGCCAGCGCCGCGTAGCCCGGGACCGCCAGCAAAAAGCCCGGCCCAGCCACCAGCCAAAGTCCGAAGAGCATCAGCCCGCCGCCGATGATCGCTTCACGCCAGCGCCAAAGCTGGTCGCGGGCCCCTTGGCGCAGGAAACTCATTGGGCCATCCTTTGCATCACCAATCCCCCAAAGCCTGCTGCCACATCGTCATCGCCGCCACCGCCGCCGTATCGGCGCGCAGGATGCGCGGCCCCAGCGTGACGGCGTGGGCATGATCAAACCCGTGCAAGCGCTTGCGTTCTCCTTCCGAAAACCCTCCTTCGGGGCCGATGAGGATGGCCCATGGCCCGCCTGCCCCCGTGGGAAGCGCGCCGCTCTCGCCAGCCAAAGCCTCATCGCAGAACATGATCTGACGGTTGCTGTCCCATTGATCCAGCAGCCGCCCTAGCTTCACCGCCTCGGCGACCTCGGGCACATAGGTGCCGCCGCATTGCTCTGCCGCCTCGACCGCATGGGCCTGAAGGCGCGGCTGCTGCACGCGGCCTGCGTTGGTAAATTCAGTCATCACCGGGACAATGCGAGACGCGCCCATCTCGGCGGCTTTTTCTACAATAAAGTCGGTGCGGGTCTTTTTGATCGGCGCGAAAAGCAGCCACAGGTCAGGCGGCATCTGCAAAGGTTTGCTCTGCTCGACGCAGGTCAGAACACCGCCGCGCTTGCCCGCTTCGGCCACTTCGGCCAGCCATTCGCCATCGCGCCCGTTGAACAAAAGCACCCCGGCCCCGACCGACAGCCGCATCACCCCAAAGAGGTAATGCGCCTGCTCGCGCGCCAAAGGAACCGTTTGCCCCTGCCCTAAGGGCTGATCTACATACAATCTGATTTTCGCATTCATGGGGCCAGATATATGCACAACCAGCCGCCTTCGCCAGATGCTACGCCCGATGCGCCTGTTGCCGATGCTGTGACCGACAATTGGGTCGACCGTTACGCCCCTGCCGGACTGCGCCCCTACCTGCGGCTGAGCCGCGCGGATCGGCCCATTGGCACATGGCTGTTGCTGCTGCCCTGCTGGTGGGGGTTGAGCCTTGCGATCCTGTTCGACCAATCGCCCCGGTGGGAGGATCTGTGGATTTTCGCGGGCTGCGGCATCGGCGCGTTTCTGATGCGTGGGGCGGGTTGTACGTGGAACGACATCACCGACCGCAACATCGACGGCAAGGTCGCGCGCACCCGCTCGCGGCCGATCCCTTCGGGGGCGGTCACGGTGAAACAGGCGCTGGCGTGGATGGTGGGGCAAATGCTGCTGGCGCTGCTGATCCTGCTTTCCTTTAACCAAGCGGCCATTGCCATGGGCGTGCTGGCGCTGCTGCCGGTGGCTGTCTATCCCTTCGCCAAACGGTTCACATGGTGGCCGCAGGTCTTTTTGGGGCTCGCCTTTAACTGGGGGGCGATGCTGGCGTGGACGGCGCACGCTGGCACACTGCACGCTCCTGCGATCGTACTCTACCTCGCCGGGATCGCTTGGACTCTGTTCTATGACACGATCTATGCCCATCAGGATGCCGAAGATGATGCGCTGATCGGCGTCAAATCCACCGCCCGGCTTTTTGGCGAGAATTCGGGCAAATGGCTGCGGCGCTTCCTAATGGCGACTGTCGGTTTGATGGGGATCGCCGTGATCTATGCCGGGTTGCCGCAGGCTTCGGTGCTGGCGCTGGCGATTGCGCTTGGCGGGCCCTGGGCCATGGGGTGGCATATGGCATGGCAATTGCGCGGGCTGGACACCAAGGATAACGCCAAGCTCTTGCAGCTCTTTCGCGCCAACCGCGATACCGGCATGATCCCGCTGTTGTTTTTCGCAGCAAGTCTTCTGGCCTGATTGCACCCCCGGCAGGACGCGCGTATCAAGTCTTGAGCTTAACAACCAGAAGGCCGCCCATGCGCCTCTCCGCCATTTTCATGATCGCCCTGACCTTTGCAGCCGCAGGGGTGGTCTCTCTCGTGGCGGCAAGCTTTTCGGTGCAGTTGATCGAGGATACTTCTGAAATCGGTGTACGCGACGCGCTGGACGATCAGGGCATGACATGGGCCGAGGTGCAGGCCGATGGTCTGCAAGTCACCCTCGCCGGGATCGCCCCGACCGAGGCCGTGCGTTTCCGCGCCCTGTCGACCGCAGGCACCGTGGTCGACGCCGCCCGCGTGATCGACGAGATGGAGGTCGAGGCCCAATCCGGCATCGCCCCGCCGCGTTTCTCTGCCGAGGTTCTGCGCAATGATGCGGGCATCTCGATCATTGGCCTGATCCCCACCAGCACCGACCGCGAGGCGGTGATCGACGCCTTTGATGACATGGCGGGTGACGCCACGGTGACTGACCTGTTGGAAGCTGCCGACTATCCAGCCCCCGAAGGCTGGGAAGACGCGCTGAACTTTGCGGTGCGTGCCATGGCGGACCTGCCCCGCGCCAAAGCCTCGGTCGATGCGGGGCGCGTGACGATTACCGCCATCGCCGACAGCGCCGCCGCCAAGGCCCAGATGGAGCGTAAACTGCAGCGCGCGGCCCCGCCCAGCCTGCGGCTGCGGCTCGACATTGCAGCACCCCGCCCGGTGATCACCCCCTTTACCCTGCGGTTTGAGATCGACGCTGAAGGCGCGCGTTTCGACGCTTGCTCTGCCGATACCGAAGCCGCCGCCAACCGCATCCTGAAAGCGGGCATCGCTGCCGGCGCGCCAGAAAGTGCCGATTGCACCATCGGTCTGGGTGTGCCCAGCCCGAACTGGGGCCGCGCCGTGGCGCTGGCCATCGAAGCGCTGAGCCGTGTGGGCCAAGGCGCCATCTCTTTCGCGGATGCTGACATCACCTTACTGGCCGCGCCCGGCACCGATTCCAACACCTTCGACCGCGTTGTGGGCGAGTTGGAAAACGCCCTGCCGGATGTTTTCGCCCTGACCGCGAAACTGCCAAAAGTCGAAGACCCCGACGCAGGCCCGCCCGAATTCACCGCCACCCTCTCGCCCGAGGGGCAAGTGCAACTGCGCGGACGGCTCTCGACCGAGGGGCTGCGCGATCTGGCGGACAGCTACGCGAAATCCCATTTCGGATCGGCCAATGTCTATACCGCCGCACGTCTGGACGAGACCCTGCCCGACGATTGGGCCACCCGCGTCCTGACCGGGCTGGAGGCCATGGCCTCGCTCGCCAACGGCTCTGTCAACGTCACCCCCGACCGGCTTGAGGTGATGGGCAACACCGGCAACAAGGATGCGAACACCACCGTTGCCTCACTTTTGGCCGACAAGCTGGGCGAAGGTGCGGATTACAGCATCGACATCACCTATCAAGAAAAGCTCGACCCCATCGCGGGTCTGCCCACACCCGAAGAATGCGAAGCCGAGATTCGCGAAATCCTGAAAATCGGCAAGATTACTTTCGAGCCGGGCAGCGCCACGATCGACGCCGCCGCTCTGGGTACGATGGATGACATCGCCGAGGTGCTGAAACGCTGCGGTGACATACCGCTGGAAATTCAGGGCTACACCGACAGCCAAGGCCGCGAATCGATGAACCTGTCGCTGTCGCAAAGCCGCGCGGAATCGGTTCTGAACGAATTGCGTGCCCGCCGAGTGCTGACCTCGTCCTTCCTTGCCAAGGGCTACGGCGAAGAAAACCCCATCGCCGACAACAAGACCGAGGATGGCCGCGAAGCCAACCGCCGCATCGAATTCCGCCTGATCCAACCCGAGGCTGAGACGCCCGAAGACGAAACAGCGCTGGAATCTGCTGAAGAAACGGGCGATACCACGGCAGAAGAGATCGGGGAATCCGACGAAACCGAAGAAGGCAGCGGTGATGAGCAGAACTGAGTTTGTCCTGGCAACAGCCATCATTCTTTTCGTGGCCTTCTGCATGGGATGGTTCGCCAACTGGCTGCTGAACCGCTTCACCCGTGTGGCCGCCGATGATGTGGCCCAGCTTGACCGGATGAGCCAAGAGCTTCACGAGGCCGAGGAAACCCGCGATCAGGCGATCACCTATCTGCAACAGCGCGAAGCCGAACTGACCAACCAGCTTGCCCAGACCGAGGCAGAGCTGCGCGCCGCGATGGACGGCCTGCGCGACGCCCGCCACGAGGCCGAAGAGATGCGCGCCTATATCGAGCGTCAGAAAGCCTAACCCCACGCCCTTCCGGAGGCTCCCATGGCCAAACTCGCCCATTCCATGATCCGCGTCTTTAATGAGCCGGCATCGGTGAAATTCTACGAAGACGTTTTCGGGCTGAAGATTGCGGACCGTTTGAATTTCGACAGCTTCACGCTGATCTACCTGCGTGACGCTGCGGGCGATTTTGAGCTGGAACTGACGGTCAACAAGGACCGCGTCACGCCCTATGATCTGGGCGACGGTTATGGCCATCTGGCCTTTGTGGTCGAAGACCTCGAAGCCGCCCGCGAGACCGCGATCAAAGCCGGCGCCGCCCCACGTGACATCGTCGATTTTCGCCCTGCCGGAGAGACGGTGGCGAAGTTCTTCTTTGTGGCGGATCCGGACGGCTATCAGATCGAAGTCATCGAAAAAGGCGGACGCTTCGCCTGAAGCAGAGGCTCACCAGCGGTTTAACGCGGCCTCATCTTCGTCTTTCGCGGCAACCCACGCCTCACCCTCAGCCGTGATCTCGCGCTTCCAGAATGGCGCGCGGGATTTGAGGTAGTCCATCAAGAATTCAGCCGCCTCAAATGCGCTGCGGCGATGCCGCGCTGCCGTGGCGACCATCATGATCTGTTCGCCCGGCACCAGACGCCCATGGCGGTGGATCACCAGCGCATCTTGCAGATCGAACCGCGTAACGGCCTGCTGCGCAATCTCGCTCAGCGCCTTTTCGGTCATGCCTGGGTAATGTTCGATCTCCATCGCGCTCAGCGTGCCTGCATCATTATCGCGCACAACGCCAGTAAAGGTCACAATCGCACCGCTGCCGCCCTCGCCCTTGGCGAAACGTGCGGTTTCCTCGGCCAGATCAAAGGGCGCTTCCTGCACCAAAACGCGCATGGGTCAGCCCCCGGTCATCGGAGGGAAAAAGGCCACTTCGCGCGCGCCATTCAGCGGGGCGTCGAAATCGGTCAGCTCCTGATCCACAGCCACGCGCAATGCGGAGAGGTCAGAAAACGCCATCTCGTAACGCTCCTCTCGGCCACGTAATTCTTCGACCAGTTCAGCCACGGTCGTGGCGGTGCTTTCCACCCGTTCACGGGGCAGACCGATGCGTTCGCGAACCCATGCAAAATAGAGGACATCCATTAGATCGGCTCCTTCAGATGTGGCAGCGCCTTGCGCAGGTAGTCAAAGCCGGTGATGGCGGTCAGCACCGCGGCGATCCACAGCAGGACAAGCCCCAACAGCCCGGCCCATTCCATCCCGGCGAGTTTCCAACCCAGCCCCAGAGTATCCTCGACCTCGCCATCAAGGATCGCTTCGATCATCTGCTGGTCCATGCCGAAAACACTCATGCCGAGGTAATGCTCGAACACGCCTTGCGAGAACAGCACGGCGATGGCGATCATCTGCAGGGTCGTCTTCCACTTGGCCAGTTGGGTGACCTTCAAGGTGCCCGCAACGTCGCCCAGATACTCCCGCAGGCCCGAGACAAAGACCTCGCGGAACAGGATCAGCGTGGCGGGCAGCACCAGCCAAGGCGACCAGCTGGAAAAGGCCACGATCACCATCAGCGCGATCACGACCATCGCTTTGTCGGCAATCGGGTCGAGCATGGCGCCCAGTTTGGTTTCCTGCCCCCAAGCGCGGGCAAGATAGCCGTCAAACCAATCCGTCACCGCCGCCCCGACAAAGAGCACCAATGCGAACCAGTCGGCATAGGGGCGCGTAAAATAGAGAAACATGACCGCCACACCGGGGGCCGCGACCAGCCTGAGCAGGGTCAGGATATTGGGCAAATTCCATTTCATGACGTTATCCTATCTTGCGCCGTTCGCGGCTGAAAGGACGAAACCGCGCCAGCGGCCTGCCCTTCGGCGGACGCATACCTAACCCTTCTCATGGAAGTAGCCATAGATTGTCTCTGCCAGCGCATCCGACACCCCTTCGACGGCCTTAAGATCGCTGAGGTTCGCGCGGCCCACCGCCTTGGCCGAACCGAAATGCGCCAAAAGCGCCCGCTTGCGCGCAGCCCCGACGCCCGGCACATCATCAAGCGGCGTGGCGCTGACCCCCTTGGCGCGTTTCGCCCGGTGGGTGCCGATGGCGAAACGGTGCGCCTCGTCACGCAGCCGCTGCACGAAATACAGCACCGGATCATTGTGCCGCAGCGCCATGACACGCTTGCCGACGCGGTGGAACTCTTCCTTGCCGGCATCGCGATCAATGCCCTTGGCGACGCCGACCATCGGAATGTCCTGCACCCCATGCTGCGCCATGATAGAGGCCACGGCACTCACCTGCCCGGCGCCCCCGTCGATCAGCAACAGATCGGGCCAAAGCCCACGACTGCGGTCCGGGTCTTCTTTAATCAGGCGTTTAAACCGGCGGTGCAGCACCTCTTTCATCATTCCAAAGTCATCACCGGGGGTCAGGTCATCGCCGCGGATGTTGAACTTGCGGTACTGGTTTTTCATCATCCCTTCGGGACCCGCGACAATCATCGCGCCCACCGCATTGGTGCCTTGGATGTGCGAGTTGTCGTAAACCTCGATCCGATCGGGCGGTTTTGGCAGATCAAAGGCATCGGCCAGCCCCTGTAACAGCTTGGTCTGGGTCGCCGTCTCGGCCATCTTGCGGGCTAGGCTTTCGCGCGCGTTGCGCAGGGCACCGTCGACCAGTTCGGCTTTCTCGCCCCGCCGTGGCACCAACAGTTCCACCTTGCGACCAATCTTGCCGCTCAGCGCTTCGGCCATCAGATCGGGGTTTTCGATCTCATTGCTCAGGATCAGCTGCCGCGGCGGCTCGCGGGTGTCGTAGAACTGGCCGATGAAAGCCTCCAGCACTTCGGCGGCGTCCACATCGGCCCCGACGCGGGGGTAATAGTCGCGATTGCCCCAGTTCTGGTTGGCACGGATGAAGAAGACCTGCACGCAGGCCTGTCCGCCCTCCATATGCAGCGCGATGATGTCGGCCTCGTTCACCCCTTGCGGGTTGATGCCTTGGGCCGTTTGTACCTGCGTCAGCGCCTTGATCCGGTCGCGCAGAGCGGCGGCGCGTTCAAACTCCATCGCCTCAGATGCCTCGGCCATATCCTGCGCCAGACGGCCCTGAATCTCGGTCGATTTGCCACTCAGAAACCGCTCCGCATCGCGGACGGTCTGACGATATTCCTCGGCCGAGATCTTGCCAACGCAGGGCGCGGAGCAGCGTTTGATCTGATGCTGCAAGCAAGGCCGTGTGCGGCTGTCGAACATCGCATTGGAACAGTCCCGCAGCAGGAAGACCCGCTGCAACTGGTTGAGCGTCCTGTTCACCGCGCCCGCGCTGGCGAAGGGGCCATAATAGCTGCCCTTTTCCTTCTTCGCGCCGCGGTGTTTCTTGATCTGCGGATAGTCGTGATCGGCGGTGACAAGGATATTGGGAAAGCTCTTGTCGTCGCGCAGCAGCACGTTGAACTTGGGCTTAAGCTGTTTGATCAGGTTCTGCTCAAGCAGCAGCGCTTCGGTTTCCGTCTTCGTGGTCAAAAACATCATCGAAGCGGTATTGGCAATCATCCGCGAAATGCGGCCCGAATGCCCCGTGGGCCGCGCATAGGACGACACCCGCGCCCGCAGGTTCCGCGCCTTACCAACATAGAGCACGCGGCTCTCCGCATCGAGCATCCGGTAGACGCCCGGCGAGGAATCGAGCGACTTCAGATAGGCCTGAATCACTTGGCGGCCTTGCGGCGGAGGGCTGTCGTTTGGCGTGGTCATCTCAGGCGCTGATTCTCGTGCTTCGCTGCAATAGGACGGCAATGGGGGCAAGCTTTAACATGTCCACCAAACATGTGGATAACTC
This sequence comes from Sulfitobacter sp. W002, assembly GCF_025142135.1. Taxonomy (NCBI): domain Bacteria; kingdom Pseudomonadati; phylum Pseudomonadota; class Alphaproteobacteria; order Rhodobacterales; family Roseobacteraceae; genus Sulfitobacter; species Sulfitobacter sp. W002. Next base: position 2,898,656 of record NZ_CP081126.1, read on the forward strand.
TGCCGATAACTTCTGGGCATCTTGGATTTCTCTTTGTTTTTAACATGGTTCGCTGATTTGCCTATTTTTTAGGCACGCCCGTAATATACTGATTTCGCTCATTCTTTTGTTTACCATCAAACAAGCCCCTGAAAACAAAAGGGTTTCGGTAACACTTTGGTTACATAGGTTAACGAGGTGCAAAACTTCCCGCATGGCCGTCAGTTTCGGGGGCTTTTAGGGCTTGTATCCCACTGCAAATGTTCGCCGCCATCGGTGCAGATAAGCTGCCCTGTGACGCTCGGCGAATCGATGAAATAGCCCAGTGCCGCCGTGATATCCGCTGGATTGGCCCCCCGGCCCAAAACCGTGCCGCGGCGCTGCGCGGCAAAGTCTTCGGCGTCTTGGTGCGTGCCTTGCAACGTGGGGCCGGGACCGATGCCATTGACCCGGATCGCCGGGGCCAGCGCCTGCGCAGTGGTGCGTGTCATTGCCCAAAGGCCCATCTTGGCGATCGTATAGGTGGTGAATTCCGGCGTCAGGCTGCGCACCCGCTGGTCGAGCATATTGACGATCAAACCGCGCGCACGCGGCTCGCCCCCGGCGTCGACCTCGGGCATCAGCCCCTGCCCCACCATCGCCTGCGTCAACACGAAGGGCGCCCGCAGATTGCTGCCCATATGGCGGTCCCAGCTTTCACGGCTGGCGCTCGCGATATCATCCTGCTCGAATATCGAGGCGTTGTTCACAAGGCAGGTGACCGGCCCGCCAAGCGCCTCTGCCGCGCGGGGCAAGAGCGCCCCGGCTGCGGCGTCGTCCAAAAGGTCGGTTTGCAGGGCCACGGCGCGGCGGCCCATCGCAGCGATCTCAGCGGCGGTCGCCTCGGCCCCGGCGCGCGAGGTGGCGTAATGCACCGCCACGTCAAAGCCCCGCTGCCCGAGGTAGAGCGCCATGGCGCGGCCCAGACGTTGCCCGGCTCCGGTCACCAATGCCCGCCGCATCTGCCGCCCTCCTCAGATCAGGATGATTAACAAGTAAAACCCGTAAAGCGCGCTCAGCGCCACACCCCAAAGCCGCGTGATGTCGCGCCCCAGATAGACGAAGGGGATCAGCAGCAACGAAGCGCCCAGCATCACCCACAGGTCGATCCGCAAGAAGGCTTCGTCGACCGAGATCGGACCGACAAGGCTTGCGATGCCGATAATTGCCAGCAGGTTGAACATGTTCGAACCAATGACGTTCCCAAGCGCCACATCCGCTTGACGGCGCAGCGCCGCCATCACCGTGGTTGCCAGTTCGGGGAGCGACGTGCCCACCGCCACCAGCGTCAGGCCGATCACCGTGTCGCTGACACCGTAGGTCTGGGCGATGAGCGTCGCATTATCCACCAAAAGGCTCGCGCCCAAGGGCAGGCCGATCAGCCCGAGGATCAGGAACAGCGCAATCTGCCAGCCCGCCATGTCGGGGTCGGCGCCTTCGGGCTCTTCCTCTTCCTCAACCTCCCCGCTGCGGCAGGCGCGGCGGTGGTCCTTGGCATCGCTGAAGGCGTCGTAGAGCATATAGGCCAGACCGGAGAGCAGGATCAGCCCCGAGATCCAGTCGAACACACCGCGGAAGGCCAACGCGATAAAGAGCAGCGAGGCCGCGATCATCTGATTATAGGTCTTGCGCGTGCGGCATTCAGAGGTGTGCATCGTCGCCAACAGCGCGGGAATGCCCAACACCATCAGTATGTTAGCCGTGTTCGACCCGACCACATTGCCAAGCGCCAGCCCCGGCACCCCGTCCAAGATCGCCTTGACCGAGATCAGCAGTTCCGGCGCCGAGGTGCCAAAGGCCACGATCGTCAGACTGACGATCAGGGCGGGCACGCCAAGGCGCAGCGACAGGTTCACCGCGCCTTTCACCAACGCATCCCCCGCAAACAGCAGGATCACGAGGCCAAGCCCCGAAAGCAGCCATGGCATCAGCATCAACGCCCTCCCTTACAGGCACAATCGCCTTTGCCAATGCGGTAACGTCCGCAGTCACGGCATTTGGTCCGGGACAGGCGTTTGCCCCCCAGCCAATGCATTTTTCCAAACCAAGCGAGCAGGCCCATGGCCACCAGAAACAGCAGAACGATCTTGAAAACCATGGGCTAGAGACCAAACCGCGCATAGGCCGCGCGTTCCTCTATGCCCTGCACCGCGTCCTGCACCATCTGCACGCCAAAGCGCGACAGCAGCCCGCGTTTCACGCCGTAGCGGCGCAGTTTCACCTTGTCACCAAAGCGCTCTTTCAGCAGCGGTTTCAGATGGCCGATACCGTCGATCAAGCCCAGTTCAGCGGCGCGTTTCGCCAGCCAGATTTCCCCGGTAAAGAGGTCTTGCCCCTCGGGCAACTTGCCCGCGCGGCGGGCCTTTACGTGGCTGATAAAGTTTTCATGAATGTCCTCAAGCAGCGTTTTCAGCCGGGCGACATCCTCGGGGTTTTCAGGGCGGAAGGGGTCGAGCATGGATTTGCTCTGCCCTGCCGTATAGACGCGCCGTTCAACCCCGTGTTCGCGGATGAATTCATGCACCCCAAAGGAGGCCGAGATCACACCGATAGAGCCTACGACCGAGCTTGGGTCGGCGTAAATCTCATCCGCCGCAGCCGCCAGCCAGTAACCACCCGAGGCGGCGACGTCTTCGACAAAAGCGATGACGGGGACGTTCTTTTCCTCCGCCAACCGCCGAATGCGCGCGCCGATCAGCGATGATTGCACCGGGCTGCCACCGGGAGAGTTAATCTCCAAGGCGACAGCGGCAGGCTTGCCCTTGGCAAAAGCCTTTTCGATGACCGGCCCCATGGTGGCATCGTTCAACACCGCGCGGCCTTGCGAGCCGATCATGCCGGAAAGCCGGATTACGGAAACGCTGGGCGGGGATTTTAGGAAGGGCAGCCGAATTCTCATTCTTCTCATGTAGAACGCCCACCCGGTGCAAACAAGGCGGGCGCAGAAGTTTCGCGGCCCTCAGGCCCGCAGACGCCAGCCGGTGCGGAAAATCCACCAGATCACGCCGAGGCAAAGCGCCGTGAACAGCGCGATTGCCGCAAGGCTGGTCAGGATCGGCACATCGGCAGAGCCGAAAAACGCCCAACGAAAGCCTGAGATCAGATAGACCACCGGGTTGAAGTGCGAGATCACCTGCCAGACGGGCGGCAGCATCGAGATCGAGTAGAAAGACCCACCAAGGAATACGAGCGGCGTGACGATCAAAAGCGGCACCAGTTGCAACTGCTCAAAATTGCCTGCCCAGATGCCGATGATAAAGCCCATGAGCGCAAAGCTGATGCAGGTCAGGACCAGGAAAGCGACCATCGCGAAGGGATGCTGGATCGTGATGTCGACAAAGAAAAACGCCGTGATCAATATGATTGTGCCGATGAACAGCGCCTTCGTCGCCGCCGCGCCGACATAGCCGATGACGATCTCAAAAAAGTTGATCGGGGCCGAGAGCAGCTCGTAAACCGTGCCGATGAATTTCGGGAAATAGATTCCAAAAGACGCGTTGGAGATCGACTGGGTGATGACGCTCAGCATGATCAGCCCCGGCACGATAAAGGCGCCATAGCTCACGCCTTCGACCTCTTCGATACGGCTGCCGATGGCCGCGCCGAAGACGACGAAGTAGAGTGAAGTTGATAGCACCGGCGAGATGATGCTTTGCGTGATGGTGCGAAAGAAACGCGCCATTTCAAAGGCGTAGATTGCTTTGATCGCGGTCCAGTTCATTCCGCATCCTCCTTGAGCAGATCGACAAAGATATCTTCCAGACTGCTTTGCCGCGTCGCCACGTCTTGCAGCACCAGACCGCTTTCGGCCACTTTGGAGAGCAGCTTGGTGATGCCCGTGCGCTCGGCGTTGGTGTCATAGGTATAGATCAGAGACCGCCCGTCAGCCGAAAGCTCAACATCCGGCGATTGCAGCGCCAGTGGCACGTCGGTGATCGGCTCGGTAAGCTGCACTTCGAGTTGTTTCTTGCCCATCCGCGCCATCAGCGCGTCTTTCTCTTCGACCAGCAGCAATTCGCCCTTGGCGATGACACCGATCCGGTCAGCGATGGCCTCGGCCTCTTCGATGTAATGGGTGGTCAGGATGATCGTCACGCCCGAGGCTTTCAGCCCCGCCACGATCTCCCACATGTCCTTGCGCAGTTCCACGTCGACGCCCGCAGTAGGCTCGTCCAGAAACAGCACCTTTGGGTCATGCGACAGCGCCTTAGCGATCAGCACGCGGCGTTTCATCCCGCCCGAAAGCTCACGGATCTGGCTGTCTTTCTTGTCCCAGAGCGAGAGTTGACGCAGGATTTTCTCCAGCACCGCCTCATCCGCCGGACGGCCAAACAACCCGCGCGAGAAGCGCACGGTGTTCAGCACCTTTTCAAACGGTTCAAGGTTAATTTCTTGCGGGACCAGCCCGATCATCGTGCGTGCAGCGCGGAAATCGTCCTTAATGTCATGGCCACCAACGGTCACTGTGCCACTGGTCGCAGTGGTGATGCCGCAAATGGTCGAGATCAGCGTCGTCTTGCCCGCCCCGTTGGAGCCCAAAAGCGCGAGAATCTCGCCCTGTTCGATCTGTAGGTTAACCCCTTTAAGCGCCTCGAAACCACCCGCGTAGGATTTGCGCAGGTTCTGAATATCCACGATTGTCGGCATGGTCGTCTCCGCTTTGGTAAGGCGGGCAACCTAACGGGCTTTGGGCTGGGTGAACAGATGCGTTCAAGTCTTGGGGCGGCCGAACCAACCCTTTTTGGCGGGGGCGTCTTCGCCGGGGGTTTCGGGCTGGGCGCCCTCTTCCGGCGTGCCTTCGAGCGAGGATTGCAGATTGTCGAAGAACTGATCCGCCATTTTCTTGGCAAAACCGTCGATGATCCGGCTTCCAAGCTGCGCCAGTTTGCCACCGACCTTGGCCTCGACATCATAGCTCAACTCGGTGCCGCCGTCCTTTTCGGCAAGCCGCACTTCCGCGCCGCCCTTGGCGAAGCCGGCAGCACCGCCCTTGCCCTCGCCGGTGATCGTCAGTGCTTCGTTCGGCACCAAATCAGAGAGTTTCACATGCCCCTTAAAGGTCGCCTTCACCGGGCCGACCTTCTGCACGACTGTCGCATCATAGCCCTCTTCGACCGAGCCTGTGACATCCTGCGCACCGGGCACGCAGGTTTGCAGCATCTCAGGGTCCAGAAGGGCTGCATAGACCTCGGCCGGGGTGGCGGCGATCTGGCGGGTGTCGGACATCTGCATGGCTGGCTCTCCCTTAAAGCTATGCGCCCAGCCTAGCGGGTAATTCTGCGCAAACCAATGTCAAAGCGCTGGACCTTACGCGCCGGGCTGGTAGGTCTTTGCCATGACAACCACTCCCCATAACCGCGCCGGTCTGGCGATCGGGCTGATCCTTCTTGGCGTGGCCGCGATTTCGGTCAATGACATGCTGATCAAACGTCTGTCGGGCGGCTATCCGCTGCATCAGATCGTTTTCACCCGCTCGGCCATCGGGATCGTGTTGGGGCTGTTGCTGGTCAAACTTGAGGGCGGGCTTCACCTGCTCAAGACGCGGCAGCCGGGGCTGCATCTGCTACGCGGGCTGCTGATCGTGATTTCGAACATGTCGTTCTTTCTGGCGCTTTCGGTCCTGCCATTGGCCGAAGCGACGGCCCTGTTCTTTGCCGCACCCCTGTTCATCACGCTGCTGTCGATCCCGGTCTTGGGCGAAAAAGTCGGCCCGCTGCGCCTTGGCGCGGTGATCGTGGGGTTTATTGGTGTGGTTATTATGATGCGCCCTTGGGCTTCTACGGCGACGCTCGAAGTTTCCCGCTGGGTTCTGCTGCTGCCAGTGCTGGCAGCGCTGACCTATGCGTTGAACCAGCTAATGACCCGCAAGCTCGGCGTGAACTCCAAAGCCTCGGCCCTGATGGTCTATATTCAGGCCGCTTTTATCGCCGTGTCGCTGGGGTTTTTCCTGATCGCGGGCGATGGGCGTTTCGTAGATGGAGGCAGCAACCCCTCGCTGCAATTCCTGCTGCGCGCATGGGTTTGGCCTGCTGAGGAGGATTACCTCACCTTCCTCGGCATTGGCCTTAACATCGCGCTGATCGGCTATTGCCTCAGCCAAGCCTACCGGCTGGGCGATGCGGCCACGGTAGCCCCCTTTGAATATATCGGGCTGCCGCTGGCGGTGTTCTGGGGTTTTGTAATTTTCGGTGACCTGCCGGTCTGGGAGGTCTGGGTCGGGATCGCGCTGATCCTCGCCTCTGGCCTTTTCGTTTACCTGCGCGAGCGCCAAAAGGCGCTGCGCGTGACACGTTTGCAGGGCGGGCGGCGGGCCTAGCGCGCCACCTCGACCACGACTTTGCCCGTTGCCTTGCGGTCGCGCAGCAGGGCCAGCGCTTCGTTGGCCTGCTCCAGCGGCATGACGTTGCTGACATGGGGCTTGAGCTTGCCGGCGACATACCATTCGATCAGCTCGGCGAAACTGTCGGTCAGCACCGAGGGCTTAATCTTGGCATAGCCGCCCCAGTAAAATCCCAGCACGCTCAGATTTTTGACCAGCAGGATATTGGCCGGAATCTGCGGCACCTCACCGCTGGCAAAGCCCAAGGGGATCAGCCGCGCTTCGGGATTGCAAGCGCGCATGGCGGCTTTGAACTGGTCGCCGCCCACCGGGTCATAGACCACATCGGCCCCACCCAATTCCTTGACGATGGCGCGGATGTCGTCGGTCTCGGAATTGATCAGATGATCGGCCCCGGCCTCTTTGCAGACTGCGAGTTTATCCGCGCCGCGTGCCACGGCGATCACCTCGGCCCCCATCAGCTTGCCCAGTTCCACCGCCGTCAGGCCAATGCCGCCCGAGGCACCCAAGACCAACAGCCGCTCGCCCGGTTGCAACCGCGCCTTATAGTCCAGCGCGACATGGCTGGTGCCATAAGCGATGAGGAAAGCCGCTGCATCCACGGCGGTCATTTCATCAGGGATCGGCACGCAGACCGCAGCGGGAATGGCGGCATATTCGGCCAGCCCGTCAAACCCGGTATAGGCCGCCACACGCTGCCCGACTTTCAGGTGATCGACGCCCGCGCCCAAAGCGGTGACCGTGCCCGCCATCTCCATCCCCAGCGTGAAGGGCAGCGGCGGTTTTTCCTGATAGGTGCCTTTGATGATCAGCAGGTCCCCAAAGTTCAGCCCGCAGGTATCGACTTGGATCAGCACCTCGCCCTGCGCCGGCATCGGCATCTCAAGCTCTTGCAGGGTGAGCGGTTCGTCATAGGCGGTGACTTGCATGGCGCGCATCGGGCTGTCCTTTCGTGCTGCTTTGGGCTTGAAGAGGCCAGATGCCGCCGCAGTTGGCAAGGCCCGAGGCACGCGCCGCTGCGTCAGCCGGGCATGATCACCAGCCGGATGCCATAGGCCACCACCGCCAGCAGGGCGACGCTGGCCAGCCAAAGCGCCACGAACCAGCCGCTGCGTTTCAGCCATTTTCCCATCAGTGATAGCCCTCCTCTGGGTCGATCTTGCCGCGGAACACCCAATAGGCATAGGCCGTGTAGCTGAGGATCAGCGGCAGCAGCACCAGCGTGCCGACGAGCGCAAACATCAAGCTTTCGTCAGGGGCGGCGGCATCGGCGATGGTCAGGCTTGGCGGCACCATATGCGGGTAAAAGCTGATCCCGATGCCAATGAAGCCCAGCACGAAAAGCGCCTGCGCACAGAGGAACGGCTGAATGTCCGCCTTGCGTTGCAAGCCGCGCAGCATCCCAAAGGCCGCAAGCGCCACCAAAAGCGGCACCAAGGCGCTGAACAGCGCCGTGGGCCACGCGAACCATCGCTCGAAATAGACCGCATCGGTGAAAGGCGTCCAAAGGCTGACCATCCCCATGAAGACCAAAGTCGCCACCGCCAGCGGCCAAGCAAGGCTGCGCATGTGGCGCTGAATGCGGCCCTCAAGCTTCATGTTGAGCCAGGTGGCCCCCAGCAGAGCATAGCCCACGGTCACCGCCACCCCGGTCAGGATCGAGAAAGGCGTGAGCCAATCCCACCAGCCGCCCGCATAGGCGCGGCCTTCGATCTCGATCCCCTGCACCAGCGCCCCAAGGGCGATGCCCTGACAGAAGGAGGCCACCAGCGATCCGCCGAAAAACGCCATGTCCCACAGGGGCTTCCAACGTTTGGTGCGCCAACGATACTCAAACGCTACGCCGCGAAAGATCAGCCCCAGCAGCATCAGGATGATCGGCATGTAAAGCGCGGGCATGACAACCGCATAGGCCAATGGAAAGACCGCGAAAAGCCCACCGCCGCCGAGCACCAGCCAAGTCTCGTTGCCGTCCCAGATGGGGGCGACCGAGTTCATCATCACGTTGCGCTCGCCCTCGTCCTTGGTCATCGGAAAGAGCAGCCCAACCCCCAGATCGAACCCGTCGAGGACGACATAGATCAGCACGGCACCGGCGATGATCCCGGCCCAGATGAACGAAAGTTCCAGTCCAAACATCTCAGCTATCCCCGCGCTTGTTTTTGACCGCTTTGTCTCTGACCGCCGCCTCTTCGCCGACAGCAAGGATCGGCCCGTCATCCTGCGCGGCGTCATCCTGCGCGGCGTCGCGTTCGTCTTCCAGCACATGATCCACAACCGGTTTGCGCATCATCGCCACGATATACCACGTGCCCGCGCCAAAGACGAAAAAGTACACCACGATGAAAGCGATCAGCGAGGTCGCCACGGCAGGTGCCTCAATCGGTGCAAGGCTTTCAGAGGTCCGCAGCAGCCCGTAAACCGTGAAGGGCTGCCGCCCGACCTCGGTCGTGATCCAGCCCGCCAGCACCGCGACAAAGCCGGTCGGCCCCATCAGCAGCGCCAACCGGTGCAACAGCGGCGCATTGTAGAGCCGCCCCCGCAGCCGCGCGAGTGCGGCCCAAAGACCCAGCCCCAGCATCGCAAAACCAAGCGCAATCATGATGCGGAAAGACCAGAAAACAATCGCGACGGGCGGCTCATCCTCATCCGGGATCGTGTCGAGCCCCGGCAGCGGCGCGTTCAGATCGTGCTTGAGGATCAGTGAAGAGAGCTTGGGGATTTCGACCGCGTAATCAATGCGCTTTTCTTCGGGGTTCGGGATGCCGAAAAGGATCAGCGGTGCCCCGTGATCGTGGCTGTCGTAATGCCCCTCCATCGCCATGACCTTGGCGGGCTGATGCTCCAGCGTGTTGAGGCCATGCATGTCGCCCGCGAGAATTTGCAGCGGCGTGACCAACAGAAGCATCCACATCGCCATAGAGAACATCCGCCGCGCGGCCCGGTCGGCGTGATCACGCAGCAGGTGCAGCCCGCCAACCCCGCCCACAACCAGCGCCGTGGTCAGATAGGCCGCCAGCACCATATGCACCAAACGGTAGGGGAAGGACGGGTTAAAGACGATCGCCCACCAGTCCTCGGGCACGAATTGCCCCACGTCGTTGATGCCAAAGCCCGCCGGGGTCTGCATCCAGCTGTTGACCGACAGGATCCATGTGGCCGAGGCCAGCGTGCCCAGTGCCACCAGCGCTGTGGCAAACATATGCAGCCCGTCGCCGACCCTTTTGCGGCCAAAGAGCATGATGCCAAGGAACCCGGCTTCGAGGAAGAAGGCCGAGAGGACCTCATAGGCCATCAGCGGCCCGACAACCGGCCCTGCCTTGTCGGAAAACACCGACCAGTTGGTGCCGATCTGGTAGGACATGACGATGCCCGAAACGACCCCCATGCCAAAGGCCACGGCAAAGATTTTCTTCCAATAGTTAAAGAGCTTCAGATAGGTTTCTTCGCGTTTCCACAGCCAAAGCGCGTTCAGCACGGCCAGAAAACTCGCCAACCCGATCGAGAAAGCCGGGAAGATGATGTGAAACGAAACCGTGAATGCAAACTGCACCCGCGCTAGGATTTCGGCGGTGTAACCGTCGAGCATGAGAAGCCCTCGCGTGTTGTTTCCTGACCTATATAGGACCGGGGGGAGGGAGAGGCACAGGCTAAATTGCCGCAGTCCTTTGCGCGCGCTAACTGTCGAAGGTTATCACGACACGCAGCCCCGGCGCGTTGTCGATGAGTTCCAGCCTTGCCCCATGCAGTTTCGCCACCCCATCGACCAGCGCCAGCCCCAGCCCATGGCCCGGCGTGCCCCGGCTGCGGTCAAGCCGGTAGAGCCGCTGCAGCACTTTGTCGCGGTCCGCCGCCGGAATGCCGGGGCCGCTGTCCACTACAGTGAGCACGACCTGACCTGCCGTCTGTTCCAACGATATCTCTACCGCTTCGGCATCGCCGGAATGGCGCAGAGCGTTCTCAATCAGATTGGCCAGCAGTTGGCCCAACAGCGCCCGGTCGCCGGTGACATGGGTCGGAGCCTCTGGCAAATCGCAGAGCAGGTGTTTGCCCTGCTCCCCCGCCGCGGGCTCATAAAGCTCAATCATGGTGCGGCAAAGCGCGGCCAAATCGACGGGGGCGAAATGGGCGCGGGCGTCGCCCTGCTCTACCTGCGCCAATTGCAGCAGGGATTGGAAAATGGCCGCGGTACCGTTCAACTCGGCGCGGGCGCGGGCCAGCGGCTCGGCGCGGTCCTCGCCCGTGGCCTCGGCCCGATCCAGATCGTCCAGATGCACCGAGACACGCTGTATCGGCGTCTTCAGATCATGCGCGATATCCAGTGACACCTGCCGCAGCGCCGCCACGGAGGTTTCCTGCGCCCGGGCCATCTGGTTCACCGCCTCCCCGATGCGCAGCAGGTCATCCGACCAGCGCGCCCCCGGCGCGACCCTTGCTGCCAGATCGCCCGCAGTGAGCCGGTCCAGCGTGGCGCGGATCACCTCCACATGACGTTTGGAGCGCCGGGCAAGGATCAGCCCACCCGAGAGCGCAATCAGCACCGTGGGCAGAAGGCTGACCAGCAGAATATTGACGAAAACCTCACGCAGGGCCGTGATCTCGGCCCGGCTGCGCGCGATGGTCAAAAGCCCGCCATAAAGCGTGTCGGTCAGGGTCAGATAAACCCCGGTATACTGCGCCCGCGCCGCGCCGATTGAGACGATGTGATAGCCCTCGTTGTCCCGCGCGATGGCCCCGTTGCCGTAGATACGCCCATTCGGGCCAATATAACTGAGGATCAGACGGTTGGGATCAGTCTCACGCGATTCAGCCTCCACCAGCCGCGCCAATGCCGAGGCGCCCGGGGCGGCGCGAAAGCCTGCCATGTCCTGCGCCAGATCGGCGCGGATGGCCTGCTCGAACGACCGCTGCGTGACCGCATAGCTTGCCGCGAGGCTTAAAAGGCTGACGATGGTGAACAAAAGCACCAGCAAAAGCGCCAGACGCAGCGGCATCGACCGCCAGAGCCCCGCCAGCCGCGCCCTCATGCGTCGATCCTATAGCCCGCGCCGCGCACGGTCTGGATCAACTCGGTGTCAAAGGGCCGGTCCACCTTGGCGCGCAACCGGCTGATGTGGGTTTCGACCACATTGGTCATCGGATCAAAAGAGATGTCCCAAACGGCCTCCAGCAGCATGGTACGCGTCTGCACCCGGCCCTTGCGACGCATCAGATGCTCCAGCAAAGCAAATTCGCGCGGCAGCAAGTCGATGTCCTGCCCGGCCCGCGTCACCCGGCGGCTGATGAGGTCCATCGTCAGATCCCCGGCGCGCAGGGTGGTCTCCTGCTCCAACGCCTGCGGGCGACGCGCCAGCGCGTTCACCCGTGCCGACAGTTCGCCAAAGGCGAAGGGTTTGACCAGATAATCATCCGCCCCGGCGTTCAGCCCGTCGATCCGGTCTTCGACCGCGCCCATTGCCGTGAGCAGCAACACCGGCGTGGCATTGCCCGCCCCGCGCAGGGTTTTCAGCAAGGTCAGCCCATCGAGTTCCGGCAGCATTCGGTCGAGGATCAGCACGTCATATTGCCCGGTGGTGGCCTGCACCAACCCATCGCGGCCATCGGCCACCACATCCACCGCATGCCCCTCTTCGCGCAGGCCACGCGCGATATAGGTGCTGGTGGTGGTATCGTCTTCGACAACAAGCAGTTTCATCGCGGTCTCATGTAGGATCACCAAAGGTTTAGGGCAAATCTGCCGCCCATGCATCCTGCGGCCTGCATTCTCACAAATTTGTATAGCCCCTGCGACGGGGCTGTAAAACCTGCGCCCCAGATAGGGGTCCAGAAACACCGAATGCACAGCAAGGAGCATCTCATGAACCAGACCTTTTCCAAGGCCCCCCGCGCCGCCGCCCTTGCGCTGAGCGCCGCCGTCGCCGCGACCCCGATGCTGGCGCTTGCGCCCACAGCCGCGCTGGCCGTCCCGGCTGGCGGCTATGCCGACTTGGTCGAGGCCGTCTCTCCCGCCGTGGTCTTCATTGAAGTGACCGCGAAACAGCAAAGCGCACAGATCCAGCAGCAACTGCCCCCCGGCATGCCCGAAGAACTGCGCCGCCGGTTTGAACATATGCTGCCCGACCAACCCGGCGCCGAGGCGACCCCGCGCCAAGGTCTGGGGTCCGGTTTCATCATCTCCGAAGATGGCCAGATCGTGACAAACCACCACGTCGTCGCAGGCGCGGAGACGGTAACCGTGAAGCTCGCCGATGGCCGCAGCTTTGACGCCGAGGTCGTGGGCAGCGACGCGATGACCGACATCGCGCTGCTAAAGGTCGCCGCGGATGTGGACCTGCCCAAAGTGGATTTCGGCACCTCCAAGACCCTGCGCGTCGGCGATGAAGTCGTGGCCGTGGGCAACCCCTTTGGTCTTGGCGGCACCGTGACTTCGGGCATCATTTCGGCCCTGTCGCGTGACATTCAGGCCGGGCCGTTCGATGATTTCATCCAGACCGACGCGGCGATCAACCGCGGCAACTCCGGCGGGCCGCTGTTTAACAACGATGGCGAAGTTGTGGGTGTGAACACCGCGATCCTGTCGCCGGGTGGCGGCTCTGTCGGGATCGGTTTCTCGGTGCCTTCTGACCTCGTGCAGACCATCGTCGCCGATCTTGCCGATGACGGCTTGGTCGAGCGTGGCTGGCTGGGTGTGCAAATCCGGCAGATGACCCCCGAGGTCGCCAATGTGCTTGGCTATGACGAGCCGCGCGGCGCGGTGATCGAAGCGGTTTCCGAGGACAGCCCCGCCGCCAAAGCGGGCCTTAAGAAGGGTGATATCATCCTGTCCTTTGGCGACACAGAGGTGGACGATCTGCGCGACCTGACCCGCGCGGTGGCAACCACCACGCCTGAGACGGCGGCAGAGGTCGTCGTTCTGCGCAAAGGATCTGAGCAGACCCTCGACGTGACCGTGGGCACGCTGGAACCCAAGCCGGCGTGATCCATGCCTTCCCGGCGCCCCTCATGCCGCCGGGAATCCCCAGCCCTTAACCCTCGCCGGGGCTGGGCAGCCTGCCCCGGTGGTCCTGCACTGCCGGGGCTTTTTACGCGCGCTCGCTGTCTTCGGCTGAGGCGGGCGGCGCATTGTGAATATGAAAGCGCACCAGTTCCGCGACCGAATTCGCCTCAAGCTTGCGCATCACTCGCGCGCGGTGAACCTCAACCGTTTTGATGGAGATATCCATCTCACTGCCGATCTCACGGTTCGAGAGCCCCGCCACCACCCGTTCAAAAACCCGATGCTCTTGCGGGGTGAGCCGGGCCAGCAGCTGCGCATTCTCTACCTCGGCCTCTTCGCCCTTGCGCCGCGCGGCATCGGCCTGAAGGGCGGTGTTGATGAGGTCGAGCATGTTCTGGTTGTTGAAGGGTTTTTCGATGAAATCCACCGCGCCTGCCTTCATCGCCGTCACGGCGGTAGAGACATCGCCGAAGGCCGTCATCAAGATCAGCGGCACTTTGATCCCCCGCGCATTCAGCGCCTTTTGCAGTTCCAGCCCGCTCATCCCCGGCATCCGCACATCGCTGACGAGGCAGCAGTTGCCACTGTCCTCATAGCTGTCGAGGAACGCGGCCGCCGATGCAAATGGAATCGCGCGCAGCCCGACAGACCCCAGCAACCACACCAGAGACTCCCGCACCGCGGCGTCATCATCAACGACGTAAACGATCCCGTTTTCTGACATTTTACTTTTGCACCTCCAGCGGCAGACGCACGCTCAGGCAGGCCCCCTCTGCATCGGATTTCGTCACGGCGATTGTCCCGCCATGCGACAGAACGATCGTTTCGCAAATCGCCAGCCCCACGCCAAGCCCCTTGTCCTTGGTCGAGCGGAAGGCGCTGAAGGCCGTCTGCGCAGGCATGTCCGGGGCAAATCCGCGGCCCGCATCGGCCACGTCGATCACGATCTCCTCCGCCTCGCACCGCGCAGAAACCGAAACTTCGGCATCAGGGCGACCCGCTTCCCGGCAGGCATCAATGCCGTTCTTGATCAGGTTGATCAAAAGCTGCTCAATCTCGATCCGGGCGCAGGTCAACTCGACCTCCCCACATTGATCGTCGATCTCCACGGCAACGCCGGTGGCCGAGCTTTCCGGCTGGATCAACAGTTGCACCGAGCGCAGAATATCTTCGAAGCGCACCGCATGGCGGTCGGCATCGTCACTGTGCAGATAGTTCGACATGGACCGCAGGATGGCGCTGGCCCGTTCCGATTGGCTTTGCATATTATTAAGCACGGCGATCATGTCCTCTCTCTCAAGCTGGTCGTTCTTGGCCCGCAACACACAGCCTGCGGCAAAATTGTGAATAGCCGCTAAAGGCTGGTTCAATTCATGGGCGATGGCAGCGGTCATCTGGCCCAATGTCTCGCGCCGGTTGAGCAGTTGCAGCGCCGTTTCATGGCGGTGCAATCGCTCTTCGCGCTCGACCTTTTCGGTGATGTCGGATGCGATGGTCAAAAGCCCGCCTGCGGCCACGGGGTAATCAGTCACCTCCAACCAGCGCCCCTTGGAAGACCGCGCGCGAAAGAACTTGGCCGGGGTGTTGCGCCGATCGCGCCGCTGCTCGCTCCAGCGGACCTTGCCTTCGGCGGTCGTGGCCAGTGTGCCAGTTCGCGTGAAATGCGCGAGCAACTCGTCAAAGTGCTTTCCGATGATGTCGCCGTCCATCCCGGCGTAGGTCGCGCGGTATTCCTCGTTGCAATAGACCAAGCGGTCGTTGCTGTCGAAAAGCGCCACCATGGTCGAGATGGTCTCAAAAGCCAGTGCCAGCGCCTCCAGCGCGCTTTTGCGTTCGGTCTCGGCCATGGCGATTTCGGTCATGTCGAAACAGGTGCCGCGATAGCCCGCCAGTTGGGCGTGGCTGTCAAAAAAGGGTTTGCCCGACATGTCGATTTGCCGCGCCCGCCCATCCCCGAGGGGCAGAACCAACCGCAAGTCCCGGAACGGTGCCCGGGCGGCCAACCTTTGCTGAAGCTGGTCGAAATCGCCTTGGTCTCGCGCCAGATCGGCCTCGGCGAGGGTCTTGCCCAAAGCGAAAATCGGGGTTTCCGCATCGGTTTGACGGCCCCCTCCGGACAGGAAGGTGAACCGCCCATCAGCGTCCATCTCCCAGACCCAATCGGTCGCGCTTTCGGTGAAATCGCGAAAGCGGGTTTCGCTTTCCACCAGATCGGTGAGAACGTTTTGCTGATCCGTGACATCTTGGATCGCGGCCAAAAGATGCACCTGACGCCCCCGTTTCAAGCGGCGAATGCAGGTGCGCGCTTCGATCTGGCGACCGTTGGCGGCCAGAAACTTTACATTCTCGACCACGTCGCGGGGGCGGCTGCCAGCCATATGCAGGTTGCTGCGGATCGTGGCGCGGCTGCGCGGCTCGACAAAGCTTTGGCCCTGCTGCCACATCTCGCGCAGGCTCTGCGCATCGCGGCCCAAAAGCGCCTCCACCTCGGGAGAGACATCAACCAGCGCGCCCTCTTGATCCCATTCCAGATAGCCCACTCCCGCCACCTCAGCCGCGAGCGCGTGTTTCGCCGCGCTGACCTCTGCGTCATGCACCGCGTCCTGCGAGGCGGAACGGTCCATTATCATCACCAGCACCCCCACCACCTGCCCCCGGTCGGACAGGGGCTGATAGATCGCCGCCCCTTGGGAGCGGGCCAGCACCGGGCGCGAGAAATCAAAACGCCATGTGACCTGCCGCCCGGCCAGCGCCTTTTCGAGGTTGTCCGACACCTCCTCCAGCAGGTCCGGCGGAATAATCTGCGACAGGTGTTTGCCCACGATCTCCTCGGCGGATTTTCCAAAGGAGGCGCTATAGGCATCATTGACGAAGGCATAGGTCATATCCGGTGTCAGAAAGGCCGCCTGCACCGGCACATCGTTCAGTAAATCGGGCAGTTTCCTGCGGGTCTCATCGGAATTTGCGCTGCCCTGAAGCTTGCGTCGGTTGCGCATCACGCGCCAAACCTGCGCCACCAGAACGGCAAACGAGGCGACCGCAAAGACCAGTTCGACCGGGTCGCTATAGGCCCCGCCGCGCGGCGCAGACGCCAGCACCACGGCGATGTACAGCGACAAAACCGCGATCGCGCCAGCCACGCCAAACCGGTTGACCGCATCGCCAACCTGCTTTGCGATCATCACGCCGGACAAGACGATTCCGCACAGCGCAATCAATGTGAACGCCGCGACCAAACTCATGCGCACCTCTACTTTCCGTTGAAACCTCGGCTTTTTCCGCCGCTCTGTCTATTGGGGGAAACCCTGACAGGCGGTCATTAACCATGTCTTCGGATGCATATACGATTGACTGAAATGGTAACGTGAAAATATCTGCCGCAATTTCAGCACCTTGTTCGCCCCTGTAGGGGATAACCCTGATTTGGCTGGGGCTTTGCCCAATTGGCGTCGAAATTTGCCTTCGGTACTCTAGGCCCCACCACGGGATTGGCCGTGAGATTTAAGCTCAATATTCGGATTAGCCAGTGACAGATAGTGAAACCCCAGACTCGCCCCCCTCTGAGGGAACAACGAAACAGAGCAAGGCGCCAACCAAAGCCGATCTGATGGAGATCCGCAGTCTCTATGCTCAGGCCGATGCCATGGCCGAGGCTGCCGAGAAAACCCAAGAACCCGACGATGAGGATCAGTCCCACGCGGCGGCCCCACCCCCGACGCAGTCAAAACAGGCCGACCGGCAGAGTGATGCGGGCTGAGCGCCGCGCGTCACTTTGAGCTGTTGGACACCACATGATCGCTGTCGATGCCGCCCAGCGAATGAAACAGGCCAGAGGTATTGCTGACTCCGAATTTCTTGAGCAGTTTCGCGCGGTACACCTCAACCGTCCGGTGCGAAATATCGAGGTTGAGCGCAATCTGCTTGCTGGTCAGCCCCTCCGCCAGATGGCTCAGGATCTCGCGCTCGCGCCGGGTAAGCGGCAGGTAGGGCCGCTCGGCGGAGAGATCGGCAAAGCTCCAGACCGCGCGGTCGAGCGGGCGTTCGGGCGTGAAGGAATGGCCCCGCACACGGCACCAGAATAGGCTGCCATCGCGCCGCGCCATGATGCGTTCGTCCCAATAGGTATTGGTCTTGCGCAACTGGTCCACGCCCCGGTCGCGGATGTTTACGAACTCTTCATCCGAGGGGTAAAGTATGGCGAAAAGCTGGTCGCGCAGGTCGGCGCGCGCATAGCCGAACATTGCCGCAAAGGCGTTGTTGCAATCGCGGATGCAGCGGTTCTCGGTCACCACCAGCCCGATGGGCGCATGCACAAAGGCAAGCTCTGCAAAGCGCCCCGTCTCGAAGCAATCATCGGTACGTATTTCCACCATCTTGCTCCGTTTATTTCTTTTTCGGATGCTGAAAACTTAAGCTAGTCGACGGGGGGAGACGGCGCAACATGGCGCTGGCCCGTTTAGGGAGGATACCATGAAGACACACAGATGGATCGCCGCCGTTCCATGACCACGCTGGCCCCGGTCGCACAGGTGCGGAGGCCGCCGCTGTCGCAATTCACCGACGGCGCGGATGGCAGCACCAACCGCGCGCTGAACCTGATACAGAAAGGCGCGCGCGGATGACCTCCCCCCGTTTCCATTTCATACCCGTCATGGGCCATGAAATCCATGTCACCGAATGGGGCGATCCCAAGAACCCTGCCTTGATGATGCTGCACGGTCTCGCCCGCACCGGGCGCGACTTTGACGAGGTGGCCGCGACCTTGTCGCAAAATTTCCACGTGCTCTGCCCCGATATGATCGGACGTGGCCGGTCAAGCTGGGCGGCCAGCCCTGAGGCGGAGTATTCGGTCGAACATTATGCGCGCATCGCGACAGGGGTGTTGGATCACTTCCAGATTGACCGCGCCGGGTGGTTTGGCACTTCTTTGGGCGGCATGATCGGGATGCACATAGCCTCGGGCCCCGAGACCGCGCGGGTCAGCGCCTTGGTGGTGAACGACATCAGCCCCGAACTGCCCGCGACGGCGGTGAACCGGATCCTCTCCTATGTGGGCAGCCTGCCAGACTTTGGCAGCTTTGCCGAAGGTGAAGCGTGGCTGCGCCAGACCTATGCCCCCTTCGGCCCGGCGGCCGATGCCTATTGGCAGCGCATGGCGCGGTCTTCGCTGCGCCGCCGAGGGGATGGGCGGCTGACCCTGCATTATGACCCGCGCATCACCGTGCAGTTCACCGCCTCGGTGCATGAGCTTTCCAATTGGGACCGTTGGGACCGGACCACCACGCCCACGCATCTTTTGCGCGGCGCCCGGTCGGACCTGTTGCTGCCCGAGGCGGCAGAGCGCATGACCCAAAGCGGCCCGCGGCCCGGGATGAGCGAATTCCCCGACTGCGGCCACGCACCCAATATGTCCAACCCTCAGGATATCGCCCTTTTGCACCGCGTTTTGGTTGAATTGCTGGGTCAATCGCCCCAAGGATAAAGGGCGTCACTTGCAAATTTGACGCTGTTGCCCAGCATTTGTCTGCATCCGGGTATTTTCCTTGCGTCAACAAAGCCCCCTGCAGTCTAATACCCCAAGGGCGTATTCGGCACTAAGAAGGCCGGAGCGCGGAGGACAGAGACCGATTTGGGCAAAGCCGGCATGGAAAAAATGAGAAATGCGCTGTCTCAGCGTGCGAAACGGATTATCGTTCTGGTCGTGTTGTGCGGCGTTGTTCTGGGCTTTGGCCACCGGATCGAGACCCTGTCTTATCAGACCTACATGCAGAATCTGGAGCTTGATACCACCTTAGAGCTGATCGAAGTCCGCGAACAAATCCGCGCGGATATCTTTGACCAGATCCTGAAGCTGCGTGAGTTGGCCACGGTCATCAGTGAGAACCCCACGATCACCCAGTCCGAATTCAGCGCCCGCGCGGCCGAGTTCATGGCCGAGAACCCGGATGTGATTAACCTCGCCGTGGCCCCCGACCTCGTCGTGACAATCGTCCACCCCTATGAGGCCAATCGCGGCGTGCTGGGGCTGGACTACCGCCAAAACGCGGCGCAACTGCCCAAGGTCGAAGAGGCCCTGCGAACCGGTGAAGGGTTGGTGACCGGCCCGGTTGATCTGGTGCAAGGCGGGCGCGGGCTGATCCTGCGGCATCCGATCTTTGATTCAACCAGCACCGCCGCCGCCCCGAACGAACCTTGGGGCATCCTCTCCATGGTTGTGGATTACGACGCGCTCGTCACGCAGCTGCGGATCCCCGAACTGGCCGAGAAATACGATCTGGCCATCCGCGAGCTGACCCCCGAGGGAGAGATTGAACAGACGATCATCGGCGACCCCGAGTTGACTTTGATCGACCCCATCGAGCTCGATTTCAACTTTGCTTTCGGCGCTTGGCAATTGGCCGCAACCGTCAAAGGCGGCTGGCCAGAGCATCGTCCCGACTTCTGGCTGAACTGGATTTTGCGTCTGCAAGGCGCCCTAGGGGTCACCATTTTTGCTTGGTATATCATCGGCTTGGCCGAAAACCGCAAACTTGCCGAAGAACGGCTGCGCACGGGCGTCGAGGCTTTGGACCATGGTTTTGTCATGTATGACGCCAAGGGCATCTTGGTGCTTTGCAACGAAAAATACCGCGAAATCCACGACTATAGCGAGGTGGTAAAGCCCGGATCATCCTATGAGAAGATTGTCCGTGACAGCATCCGCCGTGGGATCGTGCCCGATGCCGTCGGCAAGGAAGAAGAGTGGATTCGCGTATGGTTGGAAAAACGTGAGAACGGCGCTTTTGAAACCGAACAGCGCATGCCCGATGGCCGCATCATCCGCACCTCGGACCGGCGGATGGAGGACGGCAGCGTTGTGGGTTTGCGCATTGACGTGACCGATCTGAAAAAGGCGCTGCTGACCGCCGAAGACGCGAACAAGGCCAAGACCGATTTCATGGGCGTGCTGAGCCATGAGTTGCGCACGCCGCTGACGGTCATCTTGGGCCATGTCCGCCTTGCGCGGCATTTCGACCGCACCCCGGCAGCGCGCGACCTTTGCACCGCTATCGAGGCGGACCCCAAGACCCGTGAAACGCTGGCGCCCAAACTGTCCGCCACGATGGGCAAACTGGGCGATATCATGCAAACGGTGGAGCGTTCGGGCAATCACCTGCTGACCCTGATCAACGAGGTGCTCGACTTTGCCAAGATCGACGCAGGCAGCCTTTCGATCGCGATGGAACCAGTGCAGATCGACGATATCGTCACCCCAACCGCCGATCAGCTACGCCCGATGATCGAAGACAAGGGGCTGGAGCTAAACGTGAAATCGGCAACCGGCGTGATGCTGGCGGATGGCAAACGCATCCAGCAGGTGTTGATCAACCTGCTAAGCAACGCGACAAAATTCTCGGACCAAGGCACCATTTCGCTGACCTGCCGCATCCGCGGGGAAGTGGTTGAATTCCGCGTGACGGATTCGGGCATCGGCATCCCGGAAAACGAGTTGGAGCGCGTCTTCGAGCCCTTCCATCAGGTCGATTCCACCGCCACCCGCCGCTTTGGCGGCACCGGGCTGGGCCTAGCGATTTCACGCGATATCGCCACGGCCCATGGCGGCAGCCTTGTCGCTACCAGCATCATGGGCAAGGGCAGCAGCTTTTTGCTGACCCTGCCCCTGCGCCCCGCCATCGCTGTCGCCGCCGCCGAAGCGCGCGAGGCCGAGGTCGCCTAGACACCCGATCCTGT
The DNA here is from genome assembly GCF_025142135.1 of Sulfitobacter sp. W002. Taxonomy (NCBI): domain Bacteria; kingdom Pseudomonadati; phylum Pseudomonadota; class Alphaproteobacteria; order Rhodobacterales; family Roseobacteraceae; genus Sulfitobacter; species Sulfitobacter sp. W002. The sequence goes on from NZ_CP081126.1 coordinate 2,919,742, forward strand.
CACGCGCCAGTGCCCTCGCCGGTGGCACCCGTGGCGGCTGGCCGCTTCAGCGCGAGGGCAGCCGCTCCACCACCTGCTCTTGCTCGCCCAACCCTTGGACGCTCAACCGAACCCGGTCGCCGGGGCTAAGGTAGCGTGGCGGTTTGAACCCCATGCCCACGCCCGGTGGGGTGCCCGTGCAGATCAGATCGCCGGGCTCTAGCTGGATGAATTCGGACATGTAGGAAACGATCGTCGCCACATCAAAAACCATCTTCTCGGTCGTGCCGTTTTGCAGCCGTTCGCCATTGATCTCGGCCCAGAGCGACAGTTTGCCGGGATCGCCCACCTCATCGCCCGTCACCAAAACCGGCCCCGTGGGGCAAAAGTTGGGAAAGCTCTTGCCCTTGACCCACTGACCGCCCCGTTCGGCCTGCCAAGCGCGTTCCGACACGTCATTGACGACGCAATAGCCCAGCACATGGTCCAGCGCTTGATCACGGCTGACGTTCAACGCGGTATGGCCGATCACCACGCCCAACTCGACCTCCCAGTCGAGCTTGCTCATCTCTTTGGAGTAAAGGAGCGGATCATTCGGCCCGCAATAGGTGCGGCTGGCCTTGGTGAACAGGATCGGCTCGGTCGGCACGTCCATGCCCGATTCCGCCGCATGGTCGGAATAGTTCAACCCCACGCCCCAGATGTTGCGCGGCTGGCTGACCGGTGCAGCGATACGCTGGCCTTGGGTCTCGACCAGCGGCAGACTTTCCAGATCGACGCCATCCAACATCTTGCGCAATGTCGGAATGGTTTCGGGCGTGAAGTCTGGCACAAGGCTGCTGACATCCCGCGCCTGCCCTGCAGCATCCAGCACCACCGGCGTTTTTGCCCCGTCACGCGCCCCGTATCGCATCAATCGCATGGTCAACTCTCCCCTTTGGCGACCCTCGTTGGCGGTACCATAGCCATAGAAACGGCGATGACCACCGCTTTGCAAAGGTCACCGGTTTCTGCCCTCCTGAGGCAGGACTTGCCGCGCTTAGCCGCCCTCTCCCGTCCGATAATCCACAATTATCTGCATTACCGGGGTGAAAAGCCCCATTCTTGCCCCAATTCACCCGCTGCGGCATTGGCAGCAGAGCGTAAGGGGGATACCTTGGGTCAAACATCTGCCTTCTCGCCAAGTCAGGTGCAAAGACCACGACAGAGGCAATAATGAACGACTTTTACAACGCTTTGGCGGATTTCGATGATCCGCTGCGGCAACTCTATATGCTTGCTGTCGAGCCTGATCTTTCCGTCGAAGACAAGATCGCCAAACTCTTGCAACTGGGCACAGAGGCGCTTGGTCTTGAACTCGGCATCGTCTCTCGCGTGGATCATCCGGTTTACGAATGTGTCTATGTCCACGGCCCTGACTGGGCGCCTGCCCCCGGCAGCACCTTTGACATCAATGGCACCTATTGCCTGTACACGCTTGCCAATGCCGATGTGACCTCTTTCCACCACGCCGGTCAGCAAGAGGTTTCGACCCATCCGTGTTATGAGAATTTCGGTCTGGAAAGCTATATCGGGGCCCCGCTGGAAACCGGGGACACGCTGTTTGGGACGTTGAACTTTTCCGGCACCGCCCCGCGCCCGGCCCCGTTTAGCAAGGCGCAGACCCAATTCGTCCACTTCCTCGCCCGGTGGCTGAGCAGCGAGCTGTCCCTGCAATCCGAACGCCGCGCACTGCGCGAACAGCGCGGGCTGCTCAAGGCAATGGTGGATGCCGTGCCCGAGGCCATCATCATGGCCGACCCCAACCGCCGTGTGGCGCTGGTGAACCCGGCGGTCGAAACCCTCTTCGGCTATGCCCCCGACGCGCTTTTGGGGCGGCAGACGGCCGTTCTCTACGAGACCCTCGGCAGCTATGAGCGCATAGGCGAAGAGCTGTCAAATGCCAGCACGGCCAGCACGCAGGGCGCGTTTTCCGTTGCCTGCCGTCGCGCCGATGGCTCGACCTTCGAAGGCCAAGTCGCCACCGCCAAGGTCGAGACTGATCGCGGCGAGCATCTGGGCTATCTGGGCGTGGTGCGCGATGTCAGCGAACAGCGCGAATTTGAGCGCGCCAAGGACCAGCTTATCGCCACGGTCAGCCACGAGATGAAGACACCGCTGACCGCGCTTACCGGGGCCCTGCGCTTGCTTGAGGTCAGCCCCGGCGACCTGCCGCCGCAAAAGCGCAAGCTGCTGGAACTTGCGCTGCGCAACGCGCGGGCAATCGATCAGATGGTGGGGGATATTCTGGATGTAGAGACCCTGCGCAGACCGGATCAATCGGGCTTTTCAGAGCGCCCCTTGGCGCCATTGTTGGCCCAAGCCTCAGAGACCTTGGTCGCCTACGCCAAAGAGCGCGGTGTCGGTTTGGAAATGACCCCGTCCGAGGCCCCCGCCCCGCTTTTGCGGCTGCACGAGGGGCGGCTCATGCGGCTGTTGTCAAACCTGTTGTCCAACGCGATCAAAGCCTCTGACGAAGGGGGCACGGTCCAGCTTGGCCTGTCGGAGGATGGCACCGGGTTTTGGGTCAAGGACCACGGCAGCGGCTTGCCGTTGGAGCTGCAACCGGTCCTGTTCGACCGGTTTTCCCGCGGGTCCAGCTACCGCGTCGAAGAAGGGCATGGGCTGGGCATGAGCATCGTCAAAGCCATCGTGGATCAGCACCTCGGCGAAATCCGTTTTGAAACAGCCGAGGGTGAGGGCACGACCTTTTTCGTGGATTTCCCCACTCTCAAAGGGCGGCCCGATGCGGTGGCCGCCTCCTGACGGCACATCGTAGGATCCCCAAACGCTAGACCAAGAGAGCCCGGAGCGCGTACCCCGTGCGGTCGGTCCCCGCGAGGGTCTGACCACCGCCGCCAGTTGCGCCACCACATCGGCAGCCTCGATATGATCGGGCAAATCCATCATAAGACCGCCCCGCGCTGGTCCGGATCGGTCGGGCTGGCAAGGCCAGCGCCACGCCCTCATCCCAATGGGCGATGATATTTTCCGCCTCTACCCAATGACCGGATCGGCACAGTGTTAAACGTGAAACCAAAAGGTTTCGACAGACCGCTGAGCAGAAAGTGCAACGAGGGAAGGCCGTCTTCGGTGTGGGGTTGGCGAAATCCGTTGACCGAAGATGGCCCTCACCCGCGCGGTCGAGAAATCCGAGCGCACATTGGACGCGGGGGAGAGCGAAAGCACTATGTTTTGGCAAGGGAGGACAGCTTCCTACGCCTTAAGGCCCGCGCGCCGGGCTAACCTGCCTCGCGTTTTGCCACCGTGCAAAGCCAATCGCGCACGATGATCGCAGCGCTTGAGACCCCTTGGCGCGGAGAAAGCAGATAGAAATCCTGCCCGACCTCCATCACATGAGGCACCGGGCAAACCAACCGCCCCGCTTCAAGATCGCGCTGGACCAAAAAGCGGCTCGCCAGCGCCACCCCCTGCCCGGCGAGAGCGGCATCCAGACTGAGAGTTGTTTGGTTAAACCGCAGCCGCCGCGCTGGTTTTACGGCGCTATCAAACGCCTCTTGCGCAAAACGCGGCCAAAGATCATGCGTGTCGTGGAGCAGGGTCAGTCGCGCCAGACCTACCGCATCCAGTGGCGTGCCCTCAGCCGTCAAACTGGGCGAACAAACCGCCACAACCTCCTGCGCGAACAACAGATCAGCCCGCAGACTGGCACCGAAAGGCGGACGCGCCTGACGCACGGCAAGGTCGATCCCATCCGCATGAAAGCTCGCCACCCGCTCCGTCGCCGTGATGCGCAGGTCGATGCCGGGATGGGCTTCGGTGAAGTCTGACAAGCGGGGGATCAGCCATTTCGACGCAAAAGTCGGTGTCACGCTGACCGTCACCCGCGCGGGCGCGCTGCGCAGGGCATCCGTCGCCTCGCTCAACTGCTCAAAAGCCCGCGATACAGAGGCATGATAGGCCCGCCCTTCGTCGGTAAAGGCAAGGCCGCGCGGTTCGCGTAGAAACAGGCGCAGCCCCAGATGATCCTCAAGCCCGCGCACCTGCTGGGCGACCGCACCTTGGGTGACGCCCAATTCATCCGCAGCGGCGCGGAAGTTCATATGACGCCCCGCCGCGGCAAAGGCGCGAAGGCCGTTCAGGGGCGGCAGTGGAAAGTCTGTGGGCACGATAGAATTCCTACAGTCATACGACAATGCATCTGGCTGGCCAGCACGGCCTACCATGCCTAATTGAAAGACCATAACACCGCAGCGCAATCGCTGCACAGCATAAGGAGTATATCCGATGACAACAGAAAAAGTAGCCCTGATCACCGCAGGCGGCAGCGGCATGGGCGCGGGGGCGGCCCGCAAACTGGCCGCTGATGGCTTTAAGGTCGGCGTGCTCTCCTCTTCCGGCAAGGGAGAGGCGCTTGGCGCCGAATTGGGCGGCTTTGGCATCACCGGTTCGAACCAATCGCAAGAGGCGCTGGCCCAGTTGGTGGATGGCGCGATGGACCGCTGGGGCCGCGTCGATGTGCTGGTGAACTCCGCCGGACACGGGCCGAAAGGCGACATCCTAGAGATGACCGACGAAGACTGGCACGGCGGGCTGGATGTCTATCTGATGAACGTGATCCGCCCCACCCGTCTGGTGACACGGATCATGGCGGCGCAGGGCGGCGGCGCGATCATCAATATTTCGACATTTGCCACCTTTGAGCCGGACCCGCTGTTCCCCACCTCAGGCGTCTTCCGGGCCGGGCTCGCGGGTTTCACCAAGCTCTATGCAGATCAATACGCGGGCCAAAACATCCGCATGAACAACGTCCTCCCCGGTTTTATCGACAGCCTGCCCGAGACCGAAGACCGCCGCGCGCGCATCCCCATGGGGCGCTATGGCACCGAGGCTGAAGTCTCTTCGCTGATCGGCTGGCTCGCCTCCGAAGGCGGCGCCTATGTCACCGGGCAGAACTGGCGCATCGACGGCGGGCTGACCCGTGGCGTCTGAGGCGATCGCGCGCGCGGCCCCTGCGCAGCTGGCGTTCTGGGTCAAATGGGTGGCTTCGGTGATCCAGATCCTTGGCTATGCCGCCACCGGCTTTGGCTGGACGCCTTGGAACCTCTACCTCTTTGTGGTGGGAGTTCTGGGCTGGCTGATCGTCGGGGTGCTTTGGAATGATCGGGCGATAACGCTGGTCCATCTTGTTGCCATGGCCGCGATGCTGGCGGGGATGGCGAGCCAGTAGCGGGCCCCTTGTTCTCTGCGGGATGATCCACTCGCCCCGCAGGAACGGCCCCGGCCTAACGGCACATCGCATCCGGTGGCGGGACCGTGGCCCAAACTCTCCCGCCGCCACTTGCCTTGCACAGCGCGAACGCTGCCCCATATTTCCTATCAAAGGGTAACCGCGAGAGACCAAAATGGGCTATGTGAAGACAGCGATGCTGATGGCGGCGATGACCGCGCTTTTCATGGGGGTCGGCTACCTGATCGGCGGATCGGGCGGTGCGCTGATCGCACTTGTGGTGGCAGCGGGGATGAACGCCTTTACGTGGTGGAATTCCGACCGCATGGTGCTCAAGATGCACAACGCGCAGCCGGTTTCCCCCAATGACCGCACCGGGCTTTACGCCCTCACGGCCGAGCTTGCGCGGAACGCGGGCCTGCCCGAACCGAAGGTCTATCTGATCGACACGCCGCAACCCAACGCCTTTGCCACCGGGCGCAACCCGGCCAATGCTGCCGTGGCGGTAACAAAAGGGCTGATGCAAAGCCTCAGCCGCGAGGAACTGGCCGGCGTCATCGCGCATGAACTGGCCCATATCCGCAACCATGATACCGCGATCATGACCGTGACGGCCACCTTCGCGGGTGCGATTTCGATGCTGGCGAACTTCGCCCTGTTCTTTGGCGGCGCGCGTGAACGGATGGGGATGATCGGCACGCTGATGATGATGTTTCTTGCCCCCTTGGCCGCAGCGCTGGTGCAGATGGCGATCAGCCGAACGCGTGAATATGCCGCAGACAAGGCCGGGGCCGAGATCTGCGGCCACCCGCTCTGGCTGGCCTCAGCGCTTGAGAAAATCGCGATGGGCGCCGCGCGGATCGACAATCACGCCGCCGAGCGGAACCCGGCCACGGCGCATATGTTCATCATCAACCCGCTGCACGCGCATAAACATGACAGTCTCTTTGCCACACACCCGGCGACGGAAAACCGCATCGCGGCCCTGCGTGCGATGACGCCCACGGCGGCCCCGGCGCGGACAGAGAGCGCCCGCCCCACCACCAGCAGCCGTATCCCCAAGGCCGGCAGACGTGGTGACGCGGGGCCGTGGCGCTAAGCCGCGCTCAGCCCCGCCGCCAATAAGCCGTGCAAATCTGGCGTGTCTTATCCATGCCGAGGGTGGTTTTGAAATGCCCCCGCAACTGCTGGGCGTTCCGGAACTCTCCGGCGAAAAAGGCATAGCCCAGACCGTCATCCGTCAGCGCCTGCGCATGGCCTAGCACCTCGGCCTCGAACGCGGCGGGCGGCAGCGCATGGACGCGCAGCTTGGTCTTGGGCAGGTAGTCGCGATAGGACACGCCACGCGGCAGGGCGGCCACCACATCGCCCACCGCATCCTCTGGCAGGCGCGCCAAAAGCTGCGCCACAGCGGGCAGACCCGTGCCATCTGCGGCCAGAAAATAGGAAGATGCTTCGGGCAAGGCGCTGATGCCCACCGGCCCCATCGCCCCGATCCGTTGTCCGGCATGGGCGTTCTGCGCCCATTGCGAAATCAGGCCCGATCCATGGCGTACCACGTCGATATCGACCTCTTCGCGCGCGGCGCGGATGTTCTTGAGCGTGACATAGCGCGCGTGCAACTCATCCGCGCCCTTTGGCCAGACCGGCGCACCGTTGGCACCCATCACGGGCCACACCGGCGCGCGGCTAGGATCGCGCGGCAGGATCAACCGCAGATGCAGCCCCTGCGCGGCGAGTCCTGCAATATCCGGGTAATGCAGGGTAACACGCTGCATCCCCTCGAACAGGATTTCACTGTTCAGCACGGTCAGCAGGCGAAAGTTCTGCGGCGTGGCACCGGCCTCTTGCGAGATGCCCTGCCAGCGGATGCGATCGGCCAGCGCGGGATCAAACTCTGCCACATGATGCACCATGCCCTCTTTTGAGAATTGCATGGCGTTTTCGCCGGGCGCCTCAAGGCTGACTTCCAGCCCCCGCGCGCAGAGATCGAACTCCACCCGGTAGCCGTCTTGCTCAAACACATGACCGGTCGCCCCTTTGGCGCGAAACGCCATGCCGTGGTCATCAACAAGATGCGACAGGATCTGCGAGAGCATCTCCTGCGGCGCGTCCATCGGGATGGTGGTCTTGGCTTTGGCGATGGTCATCTGGGGCTCCTCCCGGTCAAAGAAAAGCGCGGCACACGAGGGTGGTGCCGCGCCTTAGGCTCACCAGCTATGGGCCAGCTTCACGGTAACTTCACGGCCGGGGCTGTAGAAGTCAGCGTAGAAACCGCCGTAGGAGGTGTGCTTTTCGTCAAACAGGTTGGTGACATTGGCCGACAGGGTGGTCTGCTCGGACAGGTCATAGCTTACGGCCGCATCCACTACGACAAAGCTGCCGGTCTCGCCTGTGGCGTTGCTGTCGCTGTAGTAGTAACCGCTGTTGAACCGCGCGCCCAAACCGACGGTCAGATCACCGCGGCCAAGGTTTTCCCATGTCCGGCTGGCCCAGATCGAGGCGACGTTTTCAGGCACCAGACCGGGACGGTTGCCGACGTTGCCGGAGGTGCCGTTCTCTTTGATCTCGGCATCCAGATAGCTGTAGGCGGCGGTGAGGGTATAGGCGCCCATCTCGGCCTTGGCTTCCAGATCGATACCGCGGACACCGATTTCGCCGATGGTTTCCGGCTGGTTGGTCGCCGGGTTGGTGCGGGTGATGTTGCTTTTCGACAGGTCATAGACCGAGGCCGTCAGCAGCGCATTGGTGCCCATGGGCTGCCATTTCGTGCCCAGCTCAAACTGCTCGCCCTCTTCCGGCTCGACGCCAAAGCCTGCGGGCACGACCGACTGCGCGTAGTTACCAAAGACCGAAACGTTCGGCTTGATCTTATAGGTCAGACCCACGCGGCCTGTCGTCTCGCTGATGTCGTTGGTCTGCACCGTACCGGCAAGGTTGTTGGTTTCGGTCACGTCGATCCAGTCGTGACGCAGCCCGAAGGAGGCGATGAAACGTTCGTCCCAGTTCAGCTCTTGCTGGAGGTAGATCGCTTTGCCTTCCGTCTCTGTGTCGAGATCGGCAAACATCGGCACGCTGGTGGGACGGCCTGTGTAGCTTGGGTTGTCGAGGTCAACCGACGGCGCCGCGCCATAAAAGCGTTGATCGGTCTCGTCGGACCACGAGAATTCGACCCCCGCCGTGGTGGTGCTGGCCGCACTGCCAAGGAAGCCCTCATAGGTCAGATGCAGGTCGGAGATCATGTTCTCGCTCGTCCCGTCGCTGGCAAAGTACGCGCGGTCCACCATGCTGTCATTCGGGGTATAGTCGCTGACATAGGCATAGCCGAAGTCATCCGCGCTGTCGCTGTAGCGCAGGGTGCCGCCAAAGCTCAGCCCGTTGCCAAAGTCATGCGCGCCCAGAACGGAAACGGTGGTCCGTTCGGTGCCGCGGTAGTTATAGTCCGGCTCGCCGTAGAACACGTCGCTGCGGTCAAAATCGCCGCCCGCCGGGAAACCACCGCTGCCGGGCACGGAGTCGCGGTCAAGGTGATCGACGATCACGGTCAGCTCAGACGCATCGGAGGGACGCCATGTCAGGCCACCCATCGCAAAGATCTCGTCATTCTCGGAATAGGGATACTCAAGCTCGCCGTTGCGCAGCAGGCCGGTGAAACGGTAGCTGAGCGTGCCTTCTTCATCCAGCGTGTCGCCGAAATCTACGCCGGTTTCCAAGCTGCCGTATGAATCCACCGATGTGTAGACACTGCCAAAACGTTCGTTGCGCGGGCGTTTGGTGACATAGTTGACCGAGCCGCCGGGGTCGGACAGGCCAAAGGTCGAAGACGATGCGCCCCGGATGACTTCCACACGCTCAAAGGCAAAGGGCTCTTCGCGGATGGCCCCAAAGTTCGGGCCCAATGTCAGCCCATCGCGGTAGGTATAGGCCTCGAACCCGCGCAGAATGAAATAGTCGAACCGGTCGTCCGCGCCATAGCTGTCGGTGCTGGCGCCGGCGGTGTAGTTCAACACCTGCTCCACGCTATCTGCGCCGCGCGCCTCGATCTCGCGGCTGGTGATGACAGAGACGCTGGCCGGGATATCAATGATCTCTCCAGACAATCTGCCGCCGCTGCTGAGTTCGCTGGCGACCACGGTTTCGGCATCCGCCGCGCCTGAGGTTTGCGCGCTGGTCTCTAGGATCACGTCGTCCAACTGGTAGGTTTCTTGCGCGGAGACTGCGCCGGGCACCAGCGCCGTACAACACAAAAGCGCCGTCTTGAGAGAGCCGCGCCCTAGTTGAAGGGGAATGAATTTAAAAGAGGACATGGCGGTCTCCATAATAACCTAGTGAATCAGTCGGGATTTACTTACCCCTATGATACGGAGGGCGCCAGAGTCAATCTGACTAATTTAGTAAGTTATTTTAAGCTGCGGCTTCTTTGCGTGATTGCCCGATTTTATGGCGCCCGATCGGCACCATGCAGGGGGTCTGGGAAACGGGGTCGCTGACAATACGGCACGACAGGCCGAAGACAGTTTTCACCAGGCCCTCTGTCAGGACCTCAGCGGGCGGCCCCTCGGCGCGAATGCCGCCATCGCCCACGGCGATCAGGTGGTCGGCATAACGCGCGGCGAGGTTGAGATCATGCAGCACCATGACGATTGTCGTGCCCTGTGCGGTGTTGAGATCGACAAGCAGGTCCAGCACCTCTACTTGATGCGCGACGTCCAAAAAGGTTGTCGGCTCATCCAGCAACAACAGGTCGGTCTCTTGCGCCAAGGCCATGGCGATCCACACCCGCTGGCGCTGACCACCCGACAGGGTATCAAGATCCCGCTCGGCCAGTTCTTCGGTCCCGGTCGCGGCGAGCGCGCGGGCGACAGCGCGGTCATCCTCTGCCGACCAGCGCGAGAACAGCCCCTGATGCGGATGCCGCCCGCGCCCGACAAGGTCGGCCACGGCGATCCCCTCGGGCGCGATCGGCGATTGCGGCAACAACCCCATGACCTGCGCCAGCTTGCGCGATTTCATCTGATGCACCGACTGTCCATCGAGCAGAACCGCGCCGGATTTTGGCTGCAAAATCCGCGCCAGCGTCCGCAACAGGGTCGACTTCCCCGAGGCATTGCCGCCCACGATGGCGGTGATCTTGCCCGCAGGCAGGGTGAGAGAAACCTCCTCCAAAATTACGCGCTTTTCATAGCCCGCGCCCAGATTGCGCGTTTCAAGACGGTGGTCGTGGGTCATAGCGTGCCCCCATTTCTATTGGCGCGAACGATAAGATATAAAAGGAAGGGCGCGCCGACCGCCCCGGTGACGACGCCGACAGGCAGGCGCGCGGGCAAAAGGAACTGCCCCACGAAGTCACCCGCAATGACCAGCACCGCGCCCACCAGTCCGGCCGCCAGAAGCAATCCGCGCGACCCCGGCAAGAGCCGCGCCGCCATGGGCCCCGCAAGGAAGGCGACAAAGGCGATCGGCCCGGTCGCAGCCGTCGCGATGGCCACAAGGCCGACGGCGGCCAGTGTCACCCGCAGCCGCGTGGCATCGGCCCGCACGCCAAGGGCTTCGGCAGTGTCATCGCCAAGGCGCAGCACCTCCAAATCGCGGGCGGTAACGGCCAGCAGCCCTCCGAACACCAACAGCGCCCCGGCCACGGGCAGGGCTTGGACAAGCTGCATGCCGTTGAGGCTGCCGGTCAGCCAGCGCATCGCCTCGGCCCGGTCCCATGCGGGCGCTTCGAGCAAGACATAGGCCGTTACACTATCGAGCATGGCCGAGACGCCGATGCCAATCAGGATCAGCCGCGCCCCCGCAGCACCGCGGCGCGAGGACAGCGCCCAGATCAGCGCCGCGACCCCAAGCCCCGCCGCCACCGCGACGAGCGACACCAACCACCCATCGAGGGCCAGAATAACGATGGCAAAGACCGCCGCGGCCCCCGCACTGGCGCTGATGCCGATGATGTCGGGGCTGGCCAGCGGATTGCGCAGCATGATCTGAAACGCCACCCCGCCCAAGCCAAAGCTCGCCCCAGCGAGCAGCCCCATGACCGCACGCGGCAAACGCAACTCGGTCACCACGAAAGCGGCATTCGCCTCTGGCCCACCAGTCAGCGCGGCCCAGACATCGCCCGGCGGCACGCAGCCCCGTCCGCAGCTGAGCGTCAGCAGTACCAAGCCTAGCACAAGCGCCGCCAGAAACCCCAACACCTGAAGACGGCGCGCGGCCACGCGTCGGGTGCTGCGCGGAGCGGCGAGGGTCACATCGCTCATAGCCCCCGCATCCTGTGATTGCGCACCGTCCAGATAAAAAAGGGCGCGCCGACAAAGGCGGTGACGATGCCCACGTCCAACTCATTCGGGCGCGCGATGACCCGGCCCAGCACATCCGACAGCCCCAGCATGGAGGCCCCCGCCAAGGCCGAAAGCGGCAACACCAGCTTGTAATCAACGCCCGCGATCATCCGGCACAGATGCGGCACCACCAGCCCGACAAAGCCAATCGGCCCGCAAAGCGCCGTTGCCGTGCCGCAGAGGATCACAGCCCCCGCCGCCGCCATGACCCGGCCCAAGGCCACGCTCTGGCCAAGGCCGGTGGCAAGCTCTTCGCCCAAGGCCAAAGCATTGAGAACCCGGGCTGAAGCAAGGCTCAGCGCAAGCCCGACCAGCGCGAAGGGCATGGCGGGCAAAAGCGTCTCAAAGCTCGCGCCGCCGATGCCGCCGACCTGCCAAGATTGCACTGATCCCGCGATGTCATTGCGCGGCAGGACCACCGCGATGATGAAGGCCGACACCGCCACAGAGGTCGCCGTGCCCGCAAGGGTCAGCTTCAGCGGCGTCGCCCCGCCCTGCCCGGCGGAGCCGATCAGATAGACGAAAACCGCCGTCACCCCCGCCCCGGCGATGCCGAGCCACAGAAAGCTCTGCGCGCCGCTGATGTCGAACCAAGCGATGCCCACCACGACGAAAAGCGCCGCGCCCGCATTGACGCCCAAAATACCCGGATCGGCCAAAGGATTGCGGCTGATGCCCTGCATCACCGCCCCCGCAAGGCCAAGTGCGCCCCCCGCAAGAATGGCCAGCGCCGTGCGCGGCATCCGCACCGCGACCGCTGCAGCGCCGATGGTCTCAATCCGGCCGGTCATGCCCGCCCAGATCTCGGCCCAAGGCACTGAACGCGCGCCCACGGTCAGCGACAGGCCGGTCATCAGCAGCAGCAGGCCCAGCAAAAGCGCGAGACCGGCCAGCCGTTGGGGGCGCTGCACCTGCATTATTCCCCGCGCGTGGCGGCCGCGCTTAGCCGCGCGAGGTAATCGTCAAGCACATAGTCGATCGACAGCGGCGTCGGGTTCGCGGCGGTGCCCATCGGGTCATTCGCCAGCAACACGACCGAGCCACGGGCGACGGCGGGGAAACGCGCGATCAGCGGATTCTTGGCCAATTCGTCCAACCGCGCCTGATCGCCATAGGTGACCACGACATCCACGTCTTCGAACAGATCGATCCGCTCTGCGCTGACCCGGCCCGAGTATTTCCCGGCCTCGCTGGCCTCGCGCACCGCTTGGGGCGTTGCCATGCCGATGTCGGTCAGGAACTGCACCCGCTGGTCGGCGGCGGCGTAGAAACCGATGGTGCTGAGGTCGCGCGGATCGAGGTGGGTGACGAACATCCCGGTTTTGCCAGCCAGTTCGGGATATTCTTCGCGGGCGGTGGCGATACGCTCTTCGATCTCGGCGACCATCGCGTCACCTTCTTCGGCCATGCCAAGGCCCGCCGCGTTCTGACGGATCATCTCGCGCCATGTCGTCGTCCATGCGGCTTCGGGATAGGCGATGACCGGCGCAATGCGGCTGAGCGTTTCATAATCCGACTGCGACAGACCGGAATAGGCGGCAAGGATCACATCGGGCTGGGTGCTGGCCACGGCTTCGAAATCAATGCCATCGCCCTCGTCAAAGAGCGTGGGCACCTCTGCGTCCAATTCATCAAGCTTTTCGATCACCCAGGGCAGCAGCCCATCGCCATCGTCGTCCCCCCATGAGGCGCGGGCAAAGCCGACGGGCACGATCCCGAGCGCCAAGGGCACCTCGTGATTGGCCCAGCCGACCGACGCCACCCGTTCGGGCCGCTCTTCGATCGTCGTTTCGCCAAAGGCGTGTTCAACGGTGACGGGAAAGTCCTGCGCCGAGGCGGCAGTCGCGCCAAAGGCCAAGCAAATGAATGACAATGTTCTGAGCACTGCGGCCCCCTTTAATCCGATTCTTTTAGTAAACTATTGTCTGTTATGCCCCAGCGGGCGCGGATGCAACAGGGCAGTTCATCGGATTGTGGGGATGGGCCGTGCCAAAGCGAAGGTGCGCGCGGCCAGCCCAGATGCCGCTGCGACAAGCGTTATAAACGCACAGATAGGTGAAACAGCCCCGCCAGACCGCCCGTATGCGCCCCCGGTCTTCCCCGAGGGGAGGGACAGGAAAACCGGTGGGGCGCATCGCTGCAAGTCTATCGAGGAGCCGCTCCCTGGGGTAGGGGAACGGGCAGCAGCTCCCGAGAAGGCCCGCGCCGTGAAGCATATTCTCAGGCGAAACGGTCGAAATGAACCGTTGCCAGCTTGGGACGCGGTCATTGTTCTGGTCAATGACGCCTTCGTGCAGACCCGTCTATCGGCGGGTATATCTAACTATAGGTCGCGCCTCGCATCGTTGCATCTGGGCGGGGGTATAAACGGGCTAGTCTTAAGGATAGGTTGCGCCCCCCCCCCGGTCAGACACGCCCCGTTACAGACCGACCTGCGCCTTCATTGCCGCCAGCGTCGCGTCCCAAGTTTCGGGCAAAGCCTTTGACAGCCCGCGCGCTTCGTCGTCTTTGCCGGTCTTGCAGGCGGTCTCGATCTCTTTGAGCAGGCCGTGCAGCCGGTCCGCCCCAAGCATGCCGCACATCCCGGCCATGGCATGGGCCTGCGCCTGCAAATCGGGCAAGCCATCGGCGGCCATCAATGCGGGCAGGTCATCCGCGCCCTTCTGGCCAAGCTTTTCCACCCGCTCAAGCAGTTTCTCCACGCCCAATAGGTCGATCAGGTCCGCGATCTGTTGTTCGTTCAACAAAGGCCGTTTCGCGGATTTCGCCTGCACCGATGTCTGCGCGCTGGCCAAACGCTCTGGCAGGGCCTGTTCCGGCATCACCTCACGCCCCGAAAGCTCGCGTAGCTTTGCGCGCAGCACTTTCATATCCAGCGGCTTTTGCAAAAACCCCGACATCCCGACCGCGCTGAACTCCGCCCGTTCTTTCGGCAAGGCGTGGGCGGTCACGGCGATGATCGGCGTCTCCCGATTGGGGCCCTCGCCGGAGAGAATCGCCTTGGTCGCCTGAATGCCATTCACCTCGGGCATGGAGATATCCATGAGGATCGCATCGAAGGGCGCGTCTTCGGCAAGCTCGATCGCCGCGCGTCCACCGGTGGCAAGGGTGACATCATGGCCGATCTTCTCAAGCATTGCCATGATCAGTTCGCGGTTGATCTCATTGTCGTCCACCAGCAGCAGGTTGAGCCGCTTTGCCGGTAACGCCTCGACGCGCTTTTTCTGCGGGTCGGGGGCGGCGTCGCAGTCGATCTCTGCCAGATCAGCAATCTTCACCGGCAAGCGCAGCGTGAAACATGCCCCCTCTCCCACGGTCGAGTCGCAGGTAATCTCGCCGCCCAAACGTTTGACCAAACGACGCACGATCCCAAGCCCCAAACCGGTGCCCCCAGTGCGCCGCTCATAGCGGCTGTCGAGCGAGACGAAGTCTTCGAAGATACGGTCGATATCCCCCGCCGGAATGCCGGGTCCGTCATCCTCGACCTGAAGGTGGAACTCCTCCCCCTCTGAGCCAGATTCGGCGAACCACCCGCGCAATGTCACATCACCGCCGGGGCTAAACTTGATCGCGTTGCTCAGAAGGTTGACCAAAATCTGCTGGATCGCCCGTGGGTCCGTCACGATGGCCTTGTCGTCCAACTGCGTCAAATCTAGGTGCAGCCGCGTGCCCCCGGCCTCGGCCAGAGGGTCCATCGTGTTGATGATCCCCGCCATCAACACCGTCATGTCACAGGTCTGACGCACCTGTTCATAGGTGCCCGCCTCGCTGCGCTCGATGGCCAGCACGTCGTTGATGTGGCCCAACAAAATCTCACCCGAGGTCATCCCCGCATCAAGATAGCGCTTTTGCTCATTGTCGAGCCGGTCATCTTGCAGCAGTTGCAAAGCCGAGATCACACCATTGAGGGGCGTGCGCATCTCGTGGCTCATCATGGCGAAGAACCGAGATTTTTCCTGATAGGCGTCAAGGGCTTCGTCGCGCGCGGCAATGATCTCGGCCTCGCGGAGGCGCTTTTCGGTGATATCCCGAATATAAGCGATGAAAAGCGACCCCTGCCCCAGGGGCGATTGCGACACGGACATTTCCACCGGGAAAATGCGCCCGGTTTGGTCGATCATCTCAAACTCGCGGCGCCCCTTATCGGCGACTTCTGTCTCTCCGGTCAGGCGGAATTTCTCAAGCCGTTCGCGGTGCACGCTGCGGTCGGCGGGCGGGATCAACAGGCTGATATAGTCCCTGCCCTTTGCGGCCTCATGGGTGATTCCGAATATCTCTTCGGCGGAGCCGTTGAAATCTTCGATCTCGCCTTGGTCGTTGATAACGACGATGGCGTCGAGCGATGCTTGAAGTGTGGTGGCAAGGCGCAGGTGGTTTTCTTCAACCAATTGCGAGGTGCGGTTCAACCGGCTGGCCTGCCGCGACAGGCGGTAGACCGCGCCGACCAAGGCAAGGGTGACGATCAACACGATCGCCGCCATCACTTCGATCAGTCGCACGATCTCATGGCGTTCGTTCTGGGACATCTCGTTGGCGATGGCGATAGAGGTCAAGGCAATCTCACGCGGGACATCCTCGACGCTGCGCAGCATCGTATCGATATCATCCAGCGCTGCGGCCAGTTCGGCGTCAGTGCCATCAATCGCCGGTAAGAACCCATCCAGCAGGATGCGCAGTTCGCGAATCTTGGGTTTGGCCTTTGCGTTATTGCGCACCCGTTCGGCCAGCAAAACGCGGCTGTAGAAGATGTCGAACCGCTTGCGGAACTCTTCCAACGCCTCGGGCGTGGCGGATTTCGCCTGCGCCAATGCGCGGTCGGTCTTGAGGAACTCGATCTCAATCTGGGTAAAAACCCATTCGGCGTGGTCCTGTTGCGCACTGTCGAGCGCTTGAATCCGATCCCAGACGTTATAGGCCAGATAGGCGGCGATGCTCATCCCCGCCACGAGGATAAGCATCAATACCTGTCGGCTTCTGGCGCGCGCGGGTCCGAATTTTCCTGCGTCGTTCATCCAAGCCCTCTGCGCCATTGTCAGTTACTCGACACTAATGCGGTCAAGCTGCCAGATCGACCGGCTGTAGACCAGTTCAGTCTGGTAGGCGATGTCACTGTCGTAAGGGTAGACGACCCAAAGTGGCCCCTTGTCCCGGCGCGACATTTCCTCACCATTGGTGTGGTAGGCGATGATCGGGCCGCCTTCGACGGCGTCGGACATCGGGATTTCCACGGCATAGTCATTGATGGCCGTCGCGGTGATTGTGCCGTCTTCGACGTTCAACGTGTCGAAGAGATCCTTGAGGGAAACGCCTTCGAACTCCTGCGCGCCATCGGTCCAGATGGTTGTCGTTTCAAAGCTTGAGACCGGCATCGACTGCAGGTCAGACAGGGTAAAGTTATGGGTTTCACCGGCCAGCGTCACGTTGAGCACGGCCTCTTCGTCTTGGGCGGCAACCGCCGAAGCAAGGCCCATGGTGAGCGCGGCTGCGGTAATGGTCTTGCTAAGATTCTGAAAAATCATGTCTTGGTTCCTTATCTGGCGTTATGACCTGACCATACCCTGACCTAATGAGAGGCGCGAATGCGCAGAAGCGCATCCCCCCTATACCAAAGGATAGGCGCGCCTGCCCCGGAGCGCCCCGCCCTGCCATACCAAAGGATAGCGGCGCATGCCTTTGCGTCCTTTGTTCCTTGGGCTTTCATCTTTCTTTTCAAACGGGCACACTCTACCCATTAGAGAACGCCGGCCATTTGGGCTTCAGGAGATCTATTATGTCTTTGCGTATTTTAATTGCCGATGATCACGACATGGTTCGAGAGACCATTGCCATGTTCCTTGATGCCGATGGGGCGACCGTCACCGAAGCGGCATGCGATCTGGCCGGTGCCTTGGACAAGATCAAGTCCGAGCCGCCCTACGATCTGGTTCTGCTCGATTATACGATGCCCGGTATGAAGGGGTTGCAGGGCCTGCAAACCGTGCTTGGTATCAACGAGGGCCGCCCCGTCGGGCTGATTTCTGGCACCGCCACCCGGCTGATCGCCGAACAGGCGTTGGAAATGGGGGCAATCGGCTTTTTGCCCAAGACCCTGCCCGCCAAGTCACTGGTCAACGCGGTCCGCTTTATGGCCGCCGGGGAGACCTATGCCCCGGTCACCTTCATGTCGGGCAAAGACAACCCCGAAGAGACGGATTTCGAGAAAGCCTTGTCCGAGCGTGAGCGCCAAGTGCTGCGCGGATTGATGAGCGCGCAGTCGAATAAAGAGATTGCGCGCGACCTCGATCTGCAAGAAGTGACGATCAAACTGCACGTGAAAACACTTTGCCGAAAACTGGACGCAAAGAATCGTACGGATGCAGCGATCATTGCGCGCGACGCGGGCTTCGTTTGAGGCCCGTTTTCGCCGCCTGAAACGCCCCGGCCCGGACCCTGCGCGGCCCCCCGTAGCGCGCCCAATTTGCCCTCTGGCTTGTAAACCATAATCGCCCGCCCCGCGCGGGCGTTTTTGCGTTTGGCCTATGGCGTTTTGCACCGAATCAAAGATTCGAAACCTGCATTTTTCCCTGCAAAATTAACCATCTGTCCGCCCCGCCCCCACCGCCATTCCCGCGCCAAATGATAGGCCGGGGCGCGACCCGATAGGGGCGCCTATCCTTTCGACTAACCGTCTGACCAGAGGCTCAGCGAGTTAACCCTTCGCTCAGATGATATCGGTATCCGGTTCCCCGAAGATGAGAACAGGACAACGCAATGAGCGTGTCCGTTCATTGCAACTGCCGGCTCTTCACCGGCCCACAAGGGAACTACTAGATGCGTATCCATATCTCCCAATTATCCAAGACACTCATTGCGAGTACGGCCTTGTCCCTCGCGGGTTTCGCGGCTGCCGCCGACGCGCTGACGAGCGAATTCTCCTTCCGCGTGGTGGAAATTAATGCCGAGGGCGAAGAAGTCCTCGTTGAGCGTGAAACAATCCGCCCGGGCGAGGTGATCTCCTATGAGCTGCGTCACCAGAACATGACCGAAGGCGCGATGGAGGGGCTCGTCATCGCCGCCCCGGTTCCCGATGGCGTCTCTCTCGCACTTGGGGCCGAAGTGACCTCTGTCGCCGCGGTCTTTGAAGTTCAGGCCGAGATGGACCCAGAACAGGAAGGGCTGGAATGGTCGACCGTTCCTGCCACCCGCAAGGTCGTCGATGCCGATGGCAACATGACCGAAGAGCCCCTCCCCGAAGAAGCCGTCGCCGCCGTGCGCTGGACCCTCTCGGAACCGCTCGAAGCAGGCGCCTCCGCCTTCAACAGCTACCGCGTGCGCCTGAACTAAATCCGGCGCCTCTCTCTCCACTCTCTCTCCAACTACTATAGAACTAGGGAATATTAACGTGAAAAACCATACAACCTTCCTGCGCTCCGTGAGCGCCGTTGCTTTGACCGCCGTGATCGGCACTGTCGCTTTCGCGGCACCCGAAGCGGGTTCGGTCATCGGTAACCAAGCCGTTGCGACCTATACCAACGCGGCGGGCGACACGATCACGGTAACCTCCAACACCGTTGAGACGATCGTTCAGCAAGTTGCCGGCGTGACATTGACCTCCGACAACTCCGAGACGATCGCCCCCGGCGGCAAGGCCTTCCTGCCGCACATCATTACCAACGATGGTAACGGCCCGGATGCCTTCGCTCTTACCGCGGTGGAAACCGACACCGGCACGCTTGATACGTCGCAACTGGTCTTCTACCCCGACGCCAATATGGACGGCGTGGCCGATAGCGCCACACCGCTGACCGAGACTCCGACCCTTGCCCCGGGTGAGCAGTTCGGCATCGTGATCGAAGCCTCCGTCGCCTCCACGGCGACCGGTTCCGACACGATCACCGTGACGGCGGCCTCGACCCTCGACGGCACCGTGCTGAGCACCAACACGGACACGCTGACCATCTCCAACGACGCGATTGTCGAATTGGTCAAATCGATGACGGCGGACCCCTCAGGCGGCGCCAATCCAAACATCATCGACGCGGGCGACGTAGTGACCATCACGCTGACCTACTCCAGCACCGGTCTCGCTGCCGCCAACAACTACTCTGTGCAGGACGTGCTCGATGGCCGCCTGGCCTACGTTCCCGGCTCGGCCCGCTGGTCTGACTCTGCTACACCGCTGGACGATGACAACGGTTCCACCGTCGTGGACACCACAAACGGCTCCGGCGAGACAATCGCTTGGGACTATGATGACGGCCAAAACGTCAACTTCCTGATCTCCTCCGTCGGCTCTGGCCGCTCGGGCGAGGTGACCTTCCGTGCCGTGATCGCGGATACCGCCAATGCGGGCATCATCACCAACGTGGCGACCCAAGACGTTGACGGCACGGCCTTCCCGCCGTCGAACACCGCCTCTGTCACCGTGGATAACCAATATGCGGTGGCGATTGCCGATACGGCGATCAACTCCAACGGCACTGCTAATGCGGCAATTGCCTCGGGCACCGATGATGACGCCGCGAACAACGATGTCGTCACGGAAACCGGCGATGTCTACCAAGGCGGCGTGATCCGTCAGGAATTCGTGCTGACCAACCTCTCCAACAGCCCGGACAGCCTGCAGCTCGACGTGGCCAACGTGGACTTCCCGAACGGTACCACCTTCCGCTTTGTCGGCGCTGATGGTGTCACACCGGTCGTAAGCTCTGTTGGTCCGCTGGCCATCGGGGAAAGCGCCAAAGTGACGTTGATTGCCACATTGCCATCAGACGTCACACCAACCGCGACCACCAACTACACCGCGACAATCACCACCACGTCAGACAACTCGGGCGTCACTGACGTATCGACCGCCGAATTCTCGGGCGCGGTGCTGGCAGCTTCGGTTGACCTTGAAAACGCTGTAGTCGGTTCCGAAGGTGATGGCGCGGCCCCGACGAACGGTGGCAACCCGTGGGTCACCCAGTCGACAGACCCCGGCGCACCGGTCGTCTTTGACATGCTGGTCGAAAACAACGGCCCGACCTCGGATAGTTTCAACCTGTCGCTGGATCAGGCCCTGCCCGCAGGCTGGACGGTTGAGTTCCAACTGCCAGACGGGTCGATTGTGTCGAACACAGGCACCATCCCGGCAGGTGATTCGCAGGCCATCCGTGCGGTGATCACCCCGGCCGATGACGCCCTGCCCGGCGATACCTTGGTCGACATCGCGGTCGTATCTTCCGTCTCGGGACAGGGTGACCGTATCGTCAACCAAGTCACGGTCAACGAAATCTACGACGTGAAGATCATCGACAACCAAAGCGCGCAGGCTTCGCCGGGTGGTATCGTGGACATCCTCCACACCATCTCGAACGAAGGGAACGTGGCCATCACCGAGGCGTCGATCACAGAATCCGGTCTGACCAACTTCTCTGGCGCGATCTTCTGGGATCAGGACGGCAATGGCGTGATCGATCCATCCGAGCCGGTGATCGACAACTTCGATGACCTGACCGACGGCGTTTCGCCGGGTGTCAACGGGCTTGCTCCGGGCGACAGCATCTCGCTGATCTACCGTGTGCAGACGCCATCGACAGCCACCCAAGGTGTCTCCGAAGTCGGCACGATCTCGATCAACAACACGTTGAACGGTACCGGGACCGATATCGACCAGACCAACAACGCCGTCGAAGACCGCGTGGTCATCATCTCGGGCGATGTCACACTGAGCAAGTATCAGTATATCGACGCGGGCTGCGATGGCACCGTGGGCACCTTCACCAAGACCCGTCTTGATGTCGAGCCCGGCCAGTGCATCCGTTACATGGTCGAAGCCGAGAACACAGGCGCCTCTGCGGCGGACAACGTGATCATCTCGGACGCCGCACCGGCCTATACCGCGGTCACGAACTGTGGCGGTGCCTGCCCAGAGAGCCTGTTCCCGGGCACCAGCACGGCCACCGTTACCTCGACCAATGTATCGAGCACACATGGCACGATCCTTCCCGGCGGCTTTGCCCGGGTAGAGTTCACCGTGCGGGTCGACAACTAATCGACCTCCCCGGCGCCCCCGGCTGAGCGTTGCTCGCCCGGGGGCGCCCCCTTCTACCCCCGTTTCCGTCTCCCCAATTATTTCACGCCCTTTCCAGGGATCGCACAGGAGCAAGCTGATGCGCAGTTTCCTTATGTCTAAAGCCCGCCCGGCTCTGGCCCTGATCAGCGCCTCCGCAATGAGCCTGAGCCTTCTGCCCCACACCGCCGCCGCCGCCCCGGCCCCCGCCGGATCTTTCATCCGCAACGTGGCAGAAGTCAGCTATTTCAATACCTCCCTTGGCATCATGGAACGTGTCTTCTCAAACCCGGTTCGGGCCGAAGTCGCCGCAGTTCCCGGGCTGGAAGTGACCGGCTACTCCGACCTTCTGCTGACCCGCGGCGCCTTTGGCCGCTACCATTTCGACGTGATCAACACCGGCAACGTGCCGCTTTCCACATCGCTCAGCATTGGGGAACAGGGCAGCGCCCAAATGATGTCCCGCCAATCGCTTTTCCCCGACCTGAACGGCAACGGCCTGATCGATGTCGAAGACCGGGCGGTCGACATGTCCGCGCCCATCATGCTCGCGGCGGGAGAGCGGCTGCAACTGATCTATGAGTTCCGCATTTCCGCAGAGACCCCTGTAAGCACCCAGTTCGCTAGCATGTTGACGGCCTCAGCCGTGACCGAGGATGGCCAAAGCCTGAGCGAAGAAGCAGTGGGGGTCTCGCGCGTCGAAGAAGGCGGGCTCGAAGTTTCCAAAGAGCAGGTCGTCTCGGAAAACGACGAAGGCGCGCTCATCACCTATACCCTGCGGCTGCGCAACGACTCTGAGCGGGACGCCTTTGGCTATCCGCAGATCGACGGCCAGCCCATCGTGATCGACGGCACACCCCGGACCGGTGTTTTGCTGCGCGACGAGATCCCGCTGAATACCGTGTTCAACACGGTGCAGAATTCGGGGACCATGACCGCCCTCGTCCATATGCGCGGTGCCCCCGCGCACCAATACGTCAGCGTGGTCCCCGCGGGACTTTCCCACGATGTGGATGCAGTGGCATTCTTTCATGAGGGCGACTACGCCATCGGCCATGCCACCGATCCCAGCTTTTCGGTGCGCGTGCCTGCCGCATTGGGCAAGGTCGAAGTGCACAACACCGCCTCCGCCTTTTACAACAACCAAGAGAGCACGCTGCTGCTGGGCTCCAACACCGTGGTCTACGACCGCGAATCGGAGACAGCTGGCACATTGGCGTTCGAGCACCCCGAAACCGGCGCAGATCAGCCCTATGGCACACCGGGCAGCGACACCCGTCTGCGCCTCACCTCGGGCACCTGTAATGTCAGCACCGAGGTGGACAGCACAGCGGTGACGATCCGCAGCATGCTGACCGGCGACGTGGAAACGATCATCGCGATTGAGACCGGCGCGAATACCGGCATCTTCCTCACCCCTGCCCTGCCGTTGGCGCAGATGTCGCCCGCCGTTGCCGGGGATCAGGTCATGGCCACAGACTTTGGCGACAGCTTCATCGCCACGGCGACCTGTGACAGTGAGGTGCTTGAAGACGATCTGATGATCAACCCCGGCAACTTCCTGTTCAACTCCGTCTCCAACGCCCCGGTGGCCGACGTGTCTGTCGCCCTTGTCGATGCGCGTACGGGCAATGAAATGGCCCGCACGCAGACCGACCAGCGTGGGTTCTTCACCTTCTCTGAAATGCCCGAAGGCGACTACCGCTATGCCGTGATGGATGCGCCCGTTTGGGTCTTCCCCTCCGCCCGGCTGGACTATGCCGGGATGGGTCGCAAGGTGATGGATGCAGGTTGGGGCAAGGCCTTCAACCACGCAGGCGGCGCGCTTTTTGTCTCCGATATTCCGGTGGATCCGAATTACGGCACGCCGCTGGCCTTGGACAAGGCTGCGGACCTCGACAGCGTGGGCCATGGTGAATTCGCCACCTATACGCTCAGCTTCACCAACAACATGCACCAGGCCCTGATTGGTGGCGAGATCCTCGACCGCCCGGCCTATGGTGTGAACTTTGTTCCCGGCACGGTCACCCTTAACGGTGAGCCGCTGGACGATCCGCAAGAGATCGGCAACGGCGATCTGCGCTTTGACGTGGGCATGCTTGAGCCGCTGACAAGCCATGAGCTGTCCTATGTGATGCAATTCTCTGCCGCAGCCCGCGAAGGCCGCATTGAAAACACCGCGATCCTGTCGGGCCGCCAAGCAGGCACCGGGGCGCTGCAACAATCGCAGACCGCCCGCGCCATGGTACGGCTCGACAATTCGGGCGGCGTCTTTGCCCGGCAGGGCACCGTTCTCGGCACCGTGTTCATGGATTGCAACGGCAACGGTCTGCGCGATCGCGCCGAGGATGAGCCGGGCATTCCCGGCGTGCGCATCGTGACCCAAGAAGGGCTCTTCGTGGTGACCGATATCAATGGCGCCTATTCGCTCAACGGGATGCGCCCGGTGACCCACGCTTTCCTCGTGCAGCCAGAAACCCTTCCCGCTGGGAGTGCGGTGCAAGTGACCCGCACCAACGATCTGCGCCGCGGTGGATCGCGCGTGGTACCGCTGAAAAAGGGCGAACTTAGAACCGAGAACTTTGCCGTGGCCCAATGCACCCCCGAAGCGCTCAAGGAAGTCAGCAAACGTCGTGACCATTTCGCCGGAAAACATCAGACCCCGGGCGTGAATGCGACCGATTTGCCGATCGACGGCCAGCGCAGCAGCACCCGGTCGGCGCGCGGCGAGGCTGGCATCGCCACCACCACCCAGCTGACCCCCGGCATGGTCGCCGCACAGAACGAAGAGGCCGGGGTCGACGCCTCCTCTGTGGCTCAGGCCGCCCGCGCCTCGGCGCAGCGCCAAACGCTCGACAGCATGATCCCGAACCTTGATAGCGCCCCCGGCTTTGTCGACTTTGCCGAAGACACCGCCGTCACCCGCGCCACCCAGAACATCCGGATCAAGGGCAAGGCTGACTTGACGCTGACGCTTTTGGTGAATGGCCGCGAGCTTGGCGGCGACCGGGTAGGAGAGCGCACCAGTCTGGAAAAGAACAACGTGCAGGCGCTGGAATATGTGGCGGTGAAACTGGCCTCCGGCGAGAACGTGCTGACGCTGGTGGGCCGTGACGGCTTTGGCATCGAACGGGTCCGCAAGGAACTGCGCCTTACCGCGCCCGGCAAACCCGCTCGGATCGAGATCCTGTTGCCGGAAACCGCCGCGGCCAATCCCGCTTCTGTGGTGCCGGTGGTGGTGCGCGTGCTCGACGCCCGGGGCCGCCCGGTGCCTGCGTCCGGCACGGTGACCCTTTCGGCCCGCCGGTCGCTTTGGGATGTGACCGACATCCGCAGCAGCGCGCCCGGCGTGCAGGCCTATCTCGACAATGGCGAGGCGACCTTTAACCTGATCCCACCGCAGGCCTCCGGCCCCGATCTGATCACCGTACGGTCGTCTTTTGGCGAGGCTGAAGCGCGGCTGACCTTCACCCCGGATCTGAACGAACGTGTTCTTATCGGTGTGATCGAAGGCGCGGTATCGCTGAGCGGGGACGCCGGCAACGTCATCGAAGAAGACCGCATCAGCGCTTTCGAAGACACGACAACAGGCATCCGCGGTGAGCTTTACCTCAAAGGGGTAATCCGTGGCGACGCCCTGCTAACTCTGCGCTACAGCTCGGACCGTGACACCGAAGACAGCCTGTTCCGCGATATCCGAGGAGAGGAATACTACCCCGTCTATGGCGACAATTCCGAACGCGGTGCCGATGCGCAATCCTCATCCAACCTTTTCGTGAAAGTGGAGAAGGGCCGCTCTTACGTGCTCTACGGCGATATCGCCATCGAGCCTGAAGCCAGCGCGCTGAAACTGGGTGGCCTGCAACGTGTCGCAACCGGCGCCAAAGGTCACTGGGAGAACGACCGCGTATCGGTCACCGTCTTTGCAGCCCGCACCGCGCAGGAGCAGCAGGAACAAGAAATTCGCGGGCGCGGTGTTTCTGGCCCTTATGACCTTGACCTGACCGGCTATGTGCAGGGGTCCGAGCGTGTGGAAATCCTTGTTCGGGACGAAGATGGCGGCGATATCCTGTCGGCCACGCCCCTACTGCGCGGCACCGACTACTTGCTCGACTTCTTCCGCAACACGATCACCTTCGACACGCCGGTGCGCCAGTTCGACCTTAACGGCAACCCCGTGTCGATCCGCGTGACCTATGAGGTCGAAGCCGAGGGCGCCGAGGCCTATTGGCTCTACGGGGGCGAGGTGAACTATGCCCTGTCCGAGCGGACCTCCATCGGCGCCCGTGCGGTGCATGCCGACGCCCCCCTTGGCAACACGGCCCGCCAGCGGATGCACTCTGCCTATATCCAGCACGAAGACCGTCAAGGCGGCCTGTGGGAGGCCGAAGTCGCCCGCTCAGAAAACGCCATGGGCGAGAACGACACCGCCGCGCGTCTGTCCTATGAGCTGAAGACCGAGACCCGCCATTTCGCTTTCGAGGCGATCCACACCGGGCGCGATTTCTACGCTCAGGGCGGGCTGGCCCGCCCGGGCACCAGCCAAGTCCGTCTGGGCTATGGCGAAGAGATCGATCAGCGCAGCGACATCGCCTTTGGCGCGGAATACACCCGTGACCGGGTCAACGACAGCGCCCGGCTGACCGTGGATGCGATCTATTCGCGGCATCTGAGCAAGACCCTGCGCGGCGAGATTGGCCTTGAATACAGCCGCGACCGTACCACCAGCGGAAGCGAAAGTGACACGGCCCTGATCCTGGGTGCACATTGGACCCCGGCGGCCCGCCCCGGCACCGTGATCGAAGCCCAGCTGCGCGCGCCGCTCGGTGGCGACGCCCCCACTGAACTGACCCTCGGCCTCTATGACGAGCCCAAGAACGGCTGGCGCGTCTATAATGAGATCGAGCTTCAATTCGGCAGTGATGAGCTGGTCACCCGCGCCGCCTATGGTTTCACCTACACGCTGAACGAATGGGTCACTGGCCGAACCGAGATGACCAAAGCCGGCGGCACAAGCGACACCACCATGGTGCAGGGTCTGTCGGTCGATTGGGATATCAACGAAAGCACCAATCTGCGCGCCGATCTTGAGCATTCGCGCAACCTTGAGACCGATGACGGTGAGCTGACATCATTCGCGATCGGCACAAGCTGGCAGTCGGCGGATGGCGATTGGGTCGGCGATGCCGAACTGGAGACCACATGGGAAGAATCCGGCAAAACCCACTACGCCAGCATCGGCATCGCGGGCAATGTCACCCCTGACCTGACCGTTCTGGCGCGCAGCCGTGCCGCGCTTGATCGGCGCGATAGCGAAGACTCCCGCCGTATGCGCACCCGCATCGGCGCAGCCTATCGCCCCAAAGACAATGCCCGCCTTGATGTGCTGGCGTGGTACGAACACCGGCTGGAAGAGAAACACGCCAGCACGGAAACGCACCTATGGTCGATCGATGCGAATTACGAGATCGATGCCGACCTGCGGATCAACGGCAAATATGCCGGCCAGTACCAAAAAATCGGCACCCATGCCGGCGCGGCGGCCAATACCACCACGCAGCTGATCCAGGGCGGTCTGAACTACGAATTCGGCGACGACCGTTTCCAACTCGGCCTTAACGCCACGCATCTGTGGGACAGCGAGGGCAACTCTTCCAACGGGATCGGCGCCGAATTCGGCTTCACCCCGCGCGAAGGTGTCCTGCTGGCGCTCGGCTACAACAAGGCCCGTGGCCGGGTGGCAGGGCAAAGCGGCCTCTATGACGAAGGGTTCTATTTCCGGTTCAACCTACTGTTGGACAACTCACTCTGGACCCAGTTCGACCAGTTCCTCGGAAGCTGACCGGGAGACTCAGCCCCGAGGAAGAGCCACGTTCCAAGCGCATCTGGAACGTGGCTCATTCCTCTTTCAGAGCGCTGCTGCGCTCCAAAGTTGAGCTGGCCTATTCTGAGTGCCGGACCGACTATCCTTTCGAGACGCTAACTAGCTGCCCGCATTAATGAAATATCGATTTTATGGGCGCATGATCAGGGTCAACGCAACATCCAGCCCAGATGGGAAACCCAGATGAAAAAGCTCGCTGCCAGCACTGCCTTTTGCCTGATCGCCGCCACCCTTTCCGGTGCGGCAAATGCAAATGATTTCGCCCGTTTCGACAGCAGGAAGATCGCCGTCACCGGCTTGAATTTCGCCCTGTCGCCCTCCGCTTCGGAGGACCGCATTTACCTTAACCGCAGCATGATCAAGACGACCGCCAAACGCGCACCGCGCAAGCTTGCCATTCCCACCCGCGGGGGGCCATCCGCCGCTGTGCGCCATGTGATCGCGTCGGCAGAGGCCGGGGGCAAAGGCTATGACGCAGTGCAACACGGGGCAAGGGTCAAGCCGCCGAAGCGCCCCACAAGCATGACCATCGGCGAAATCTACCGCTGGATCGCGGCCACCCCCGGCCAGCCCCATGCCATTGGGCGCTACCAGTTCATCCCCAACACCTTGAAAACGCTCGTCGCCGAAGCCGGGCTGAGCAAAAGTGACGTCTTTACCCCACAGGTCCAAGACCTATTGGCCGACCTGTTGCTCGAAGATGCGGGCTTTACCCCCTTTATGAAGGGCGAGATCAGCCGCCATCGCTTTATGGAGAACCTCGCCCGCATCTGGGCCGGGCTGCCCACGTCAACGGGCCGGTCCTATTATCACGGCCATGCGGGCAACCGGGCCGTCATCACGTGGAATGAGTTCGACAGCCATATGAAAAGCATTTTTGAAAATATGGCACGCGGCACCTCCTAACCACGCGCCCCCTCTCTCTTCGTCTCCCTCCAGGCCAAAGCGTGCGCATTTTCGCCGCTTTGGCCACTTTTTTGGCTGCGGCGCTGCATCTCCGCGCAGGATTTCCGGCCCAACGTCGCGCAGGATCGCAATCTTTTCCAAGCGTACGGAGAATTTGCCATTTGGATAAACACGCGGCTCTATCGAAAAACATTGCCCCCCCGGCCAGCACCGCATTGAAATGCGCCGTGACATGACGTGGCTCATGGATATCAATGCCATAGCCTGTGCGGTGCAGGACAATTGCAGCGTTAGCCTGCCTGCGTGATCAAAGCGATGCTGCTCCTGCCCGCCGTCGCCACGATGGCCGTCCTGCGCCAGAAGGTCTGATGCCGAAACAACAGCTGAACCGATAAGGCCATCCGCTGGCATGCGCCGGCGCTTTTCATTGCGGCCTCGGCCAAAGACCGCCGCCTCCGGCAGGAGGGCGGAACCCAGCGCGCATAGGCGTCGTTAACCCTTTGAACATGCCCTAGGAGGAATGGCTCATGTGGACGTACGAATTTCTAATTCTAATTGTGGCCGCGGTGGCCTTGGCACTCGTGGCCAAGCAACGCCCCCAGCCCCGTCAGGCCCGCGCGATTGCGCCCCGCCCGCGAGCAAACACCACACCCAATCGTCGGTATTGAGCGGCTTTCGCTGATTAAGGTGCTCTGCTTTTAGCGCTTTCGCGATTCCACCCTCACCTTTCGGCCCCCGTCCTTGCCTGCACATCGGTTTCCGTCATGATGCTTGCAACAGAGGGAGCCGACGTTGGACACGATTGAATATTTCTATTCCGCCCATTCCGCTTACGCCTATCTTGGGCATCGCAAACTGCTGGAGATTTGCGCCGCCCGTGGTGCGAAGCTCATCCACCGTCCCTTTGATCTCTATCCGGTGATCGCAGCTGGCCGGGTGTCCCATTTTCGTGGCTTTACCCCCCATTATATTGACTATTTCTTTGGCAGAGAGATTACCCGTTGGGCGCAGTATCGCGGGCTGGACATCCTCAACCACCGCCCCACGCATCACGACAATGCGCTAGACCTTTCAAGCGGTTACCTGATCGCCGCCGCGCGGGCTGGCCGCGATGTTGATGCGCTTTCTTTCGCAATTCTTCAGGCCCATTGGCGCGATGATATCGATCTCGCAAATCCCGAGCATCTGCGCCGCGCGACCGCTGCGATTGATCCCGACAGCGACGCTCTGATCGCGCAGGCGATGGATGCAGACGTTCAGGCCATTCACGCCAAGAACACCGAAGAGGCGATCGCCCGCGGCATCTTCGGCTCACCCAGCTATTTCCTGAATGGAGACATGTATTACGGCCAAGACCATCTGGAATTGATGGATCACGCCTTTGACAAGCCCTACCACGACACGGGCTTCTACAACCCGCCGAAAGACGGGTGAGGCGCCCCAAAAGCGCTGCGTTCTTCAATTTTAGTTAGTGGCGGACCGAGGAGGATTCGAACCCCCGACCCCCTGATTCGTAGTCAGGTACTCTATCCAGCTGAGCTATCGGTCCACTGAGCGGGGGTTTAGTCTTAGCCCCGGGGAGTTGCAAGCCCTCGTTTTGAGGAAATGCAATTTTCTGCGAAAATCTATAGGGTGCCGTCCCCCTTGGGCAGCGTTATGTCAAAAACAGTCCCTTCCGGCCCGCTGCTGCGCAGGGCCAAGGTGCCGCCGTGGCCGCGCACCAGTTCGGATGCGATCACCAGACCCAAGCCCGACCCACCTTTGCGTGCACCGCCCTGAAACGCGGTAAAGAGGTGCTCTCGCGCTTTCGGTGGCAGGCCGGGGCCGGTATCGCTGACGGTGATGCACCACGCATCGCTCATATCCTCGGCCCGCAGATGGACTTCGCCCGGTTTGCCGGTGGCGGTAATCGCCTGCCGGGCGTTTCGCATCAAGTTGGCCAGCACGCGGTACATTTGTTCGGGGTCCGCACGCACGGTCAGATTTGCGGGGATGTCGGCGGCAAAGCTGATGTCGCTTTCGGGGTCGGCAAGGCGTTCGCCGTCGATGACCTCTTCCACAAGATCTTCGAGCAGCATCAGGGTCAGCGTCGGTCCCGGCTCTTCGGCCTTGCCGAAAGCCAGTGTCGATTCGCATAGGTGCACCGCACGGGTGATGGAACTGACAAGCTTGGGCGCCATGCGCTTGACCGTTGGGTCTTCGGACATCTCGATCCGGTCGGTGAACAGCTGCGCCGAGGTGAGGATATTGCGCAGATCATGGCTGATCTTGCTGACCGCGCTGCCCAATTGGGCCAAACGCTCTTTCTGTTTCAGCGCCTGTGTCAGGTCCGTCTGGAGCTTCTGAAGCGCCACTTCAGCCTCGCGCAATTCGGTGACACTGGCGGAGGGCTCAATGATCCGCCGGGCGTCCTCGGGCGCGGCGGCGTAGCGTTGCATATGCCCTGCCACCCGCTTGATCGGCTTGAGCAACAAAGCCCGCATGGCAAAGAACAAAAGCACCGCCGTAATGACTGAGATCACCGCCGAGAGGATGAGGATGCGAATCCCGTAGTCGAGCATGGCCACACGCATCGGCGCGGTCTCCATCGTGACTTCGATCAACAGCCCCGCCTCGCGCACCGGGGCGCCGATTACGCGGACCACCTCATTGCCGGGCCGGAACAATCGCAGCATGGCATCGCGGATTAACACCGTCGCCGAGGCATCGCGCAAATCATAGGTTTGCGACACCATCCGCGGCATTGGAGAGGCCAGCACCAGTTGCCGCGCTTCGTCCCTGCGGAGCACCACGTTGAAGACCTCGGCGTTGCGCAACAACTCCGCCTCCAACTCCGGGTCGAGCATATCATCGGCCAAAAGCGCCAGCGACGCGATCTGCGCCCGCTCTAGCCGGGTCAGCATATATTCCTCGCGGAACCGCGCGATGGAGGGGACGAAAATCAGCACTTCGGCCAGCATCACAAAGATGGTGGTGAGGATCAGCAAACGGCCAGAGAGCGAGTGAATCATGAGCTATCTCAGGGCAACAGGCGCTGCACGGCGCGCACGACCGCTTTAACCAACGAACTTTCGAAGAGGCGCGGACTGAAATAGGCCCCCGCCGCGCGTTTGTTGATTTCCGAGATCGTGGGGTAAGGGGCGACCATAGCGGCAATCTGGCTCATCTTCATGTTGTTGACCAGCGCAAGTGACCACAGGGTGATCAATTCGCCCGCCTGATGGCCGACGATGCTGGCCCCGACCGGGCGGCCCTTGACCACCATGACTTTGATGAACCCTTTGGTCTGACGTTCGGCGATGGCGCGGTCGTTGTGGTTATAGTGAAAACGCACAACCTCCAGTTTGTCGCCATGTTCTTCGCGTGCCTGCGCCTCGGTCAGTCCCACCTGTGCCAGTTCCGGCGCGGCATAGGTGACCCATGGGATATGGTGCAACTTGGTCTTGCTCGGCAGACCAAAAAGGATCGAGCGGATCACAACCCCGGCGTGATAGCCTGCCACATGGGTGAATTGCAGCCCGCCCGCCACGTCGCCAATGGCATAGACGCGGCGGTTGCTGCTGCGCAGGCTGTCGTCGACCTTGATGCCCGCCTTGGTGGTTTCCACCCCTGCCTTATCAAGATCGAGCCGGTCAACGTTGCTCTTGCGCCCCACGGCCATCAACAGGTGCGAGCCTTTAATCACCCGGCCATCCTCAGTTTCAACCGTAATCGCGCCCGCTTCACCGCTGATCTTCGCGGCGTTGCTGCCCTCTTCAAAAGCCACGCCTTCGTCGCGCATGGTCTGAAGGACCACCTCAGCCAGCTCCGGATCATCTTTGCCAAGCGCCCGATCGCCTTCGATCACGGTGACCTTGCAGCCCATTCGCACATGGGCCTGCGCCATCTCGATGCCGATGGGGCCACCCCCGATGATGATCAGATGCTCCGGCTTTTCCCGCAGATCAAAAAGGGTTTCGTTGGTCTCATAGGGCACATCTTTCAGCCCCGGAATCGGCGGCACCAGCGGGGATGACCCGGTGGCCACGACGATCCGCCGCGCGGTGATGATCGTATCACCCGCCTGCACCTCTTTATCGGAAATGAAACGCCCGTATTCACGGATCACCCGCACGCCCAAGCCCTCAAACCGCTCAACCGAATCGACCGGCGCGATTTGCGAGATCACATCGGCCACGTGATCCTTGGCCGCGGCGTAATCCACCGCCCCCGCGGCATTCGCGACCCCATATTGCGCGCTGTGCTGTTGAGCATAGGCTGTCTTGCCGGCCTTGATCAGCGCCTTCGACGGCACACAGCCATAGTTCAGGCAATCGCCACCCATCTTGTGCCCTTCGAGCAAGGTCACATCCGCGCCCATCTGCACGGCCCCCGCCGCCACCGACAGCCCGCCAGAGCCTGCGCCGATGATCAGAACGTCGGTCTTGATACGGGTGGTCATTTCAGCAGATCCTTCTTGCCGGTAAATGTCTTGATCGCCACAGGCAGCAGCGACAGCACGCAAAGGCCCAGAATGGGCAGTAAAATATGGGGTTCAAAGATGATCCCGAGGTCGGGCGTCTCACCTCGGGCAAAAACCGCACCTAGCCCCGCCCCAACAGAGGTAAAGACCAGCGCCCCCGGCATGATGCCGAAAAACGTCGAGATGGCGAAGCGAAACAGCGGCACCCCAAGGAAAGCAGGCACCAGATTCGCGACAAAGAAAGGCACTACCGGGACGAGCCGGATAAAAAAGAGCATCGACCATTGGTTATTGTCGATCCCCGCTTTGATCTTACGCACTACCCCCTCCGAGGCATCCATCCGCGCCTTCAGCCGGTCGCCCAGTCCCCATTGTGCGGCCAAAAAGATCACAATTGCGCCCAACGTCGCCCCCCCCACGTTATAAAGGACGCCCGGAAACAGCCCGAATAGAAAACCGCCCGTGAGCGTGGCCACCGTGGCCCCCGGCAGCGAAAAAGCCACGATCACCACATAGGCCGCGACAAAGGCCAGCGCGGTCAGCAGGTAATTGCTGTCCCGAAAGGCGATGAGCGCCTCACGATTGTCGCGCAGGGCGTCGAAACTGAGGTAGTCGCGCAGGGTAAAGGCGCCGATGGCGGCGACCACCACGATCACCGCGAGGGGCAGGTAGCGCATCAGCGCGGGCTTACTTTGGTCATCGCGGCTCATTTCAGTACTTTCATTGGGCCTACATCAGACCATTTGTCGTTTCCTTAATGATGGCGTGAAGCGGCAGGTAGGAACAGGCTCCTCACGCGCGCTTGATAGGACTTGTGCCCAGAGCCCCGATTTCGCAGGCTAGAAGGGCGAACTGAAACAAACCGCCCCCTTCTGACCGGCATTTTGTTGCAAAGCGCAGTTTTTCCGCCTCAGGGGGTTTGACTTGCGCGCCCCGCCGCATTAGAGGACGGGCTTGAATTGACGCTGGCCGCGGTGGAACCCTTCAAGTGATTCCGTGCCCAGCCAGCTTTAAATGGAGACGGAGCGATGAAACGCACCTTTCAACCCTCGAACCTCGTGCGCAAGCGGCGCCATGGTTTCCGCGCGCGCATGGCCACCAAAGCCGGCCGTAAGATCATCAATGCACGCCGCGCACAGGGCCGGAAATCGCTGAGCGCGTAAGCGCCCTCGATCTTCGGAACCAGAATATGACACCGCCGGAGGCACCCTTGAATGGCACTTGCGCCACGAAGGGGAACGCTGCCCCGGCGGTTTCTCTGCGTCTGGAAACCCTGACCAAACGGGCGGACTTTCAGCGTGCCAGCCGCGCCAAACGTGTGGCGACCCCCGGCTTTATTCTACAGATGCGACCCCGCCGGGAGGATGAGCCCAGCGCGGCGCCTATTCGCGTGGGATTTACCTGCTCGAAAAAGGTCGGCAACGCCGTGGCCCGCAACCGCGCCAAGCGCCGCCTGCGTGAAATCGCACGGCTGATGCTGCCTCAAGCTGGGCGCGCAGGCATGGACTATGTCTTTGTCGGGCGGCGCGAGGCGACAGCGGCCCTGCCCTTCGACCAGTTGTTAGCCGATCTCACCCGCGCGCTTGATATCCTGCACGGGGCGCGCAAATGAGCCCCTTGGCGGCGCTGCTCGCCCTGCCGGTGCGCGGCTACCGGCTGCTTTTCAGCCCGTGGGTCGGATACAATTGCCGCTACCAGCCCACCTGCAGCGCCTATGCGCTGGAAGCTTTGCAAAAACACGGCGGGCTGCGGGGTGGATGGCTGGTCGCACGGCGCATCGCCCGCTGCCACCCTTGGGGCCACAGCGGGATCGACAACGTCCCAGACTAGCGCCACGCTTGCGGCAAAGGGGTAAAATGCCCTAGGTGAAGCCAGGCAGATAGTGAGAGACCGACGATGCTGGACGAAACCAACGAGATTCACCCCCTCTTTGCCGGCGCACCGCAAAGCACCGAGTTCAAGAAACTGCGCAAGCGCATCGTCCGCATGACCCGCGAGGCGATTGACCAATACGGCATGGTGGAGCCGACTGCCGAGGGCGCGCCGAAACCCAAATGGCTGGTTTGTCTGTCAGGCGGCAAGGACAGCTACACCCTGCTTGCGGTCCTGCATGAATTACAATGGCGCGGCCTGCTGCCTGTCGAGCTTCTGGCCTGCAACCTCGACCAAGGCCAGCCGAATTTTCCGGCCACCGTGCTGCCGGAATTCCTTGAAAAGATGGGCGTTCCGCATCGCATCGAGTATCAAGACACCTACTCAATCGTGATGGACAAGATCCCTGCCGGACGCACCTTTTGCGCCCTTTGCAGCCGTCTGCGCCGGGGCAATCTCTACCGGATCGCGCGGGAGGAGGGCTGCTCCGCCGTGGTGCTGGGGCATCATCGGGATGACATCCTTGAAACCTTTTTCATGAACCTTTTCCACGGCGGACGGCTGGCGACGATGCCGCCCAAATTGGTAAACGAAGAAGGCGATCTGTTCCTCTACCGCCCCCTCGCCCATGTGGCTGAAAGCGATTGCGAACGTTTTGCCACGGCGATGAATTACCCGATCATTCCCTGCGATCTTTGCGGGTCGCAGGACGGGCTTCAACGCCAGCAGGTCAAGGCGATTCTCGACGGATGGGAGGCCAATAGCCCCGGTCGTCGGCAGGTGATGTTCCGCGCTCTGATGAACGCCCGGCCCTCACATTTGCTGGATCCCCAGCTTTTCGACTTTGCCGGGCTTACGCGGAACATTGAGAGTACAGAGCAAGAACAATTTTAGATAATAATCCGCGAAAAACCGGCCTCTGTTAACCCACGACACACCCTAAAGGCGATATCCCACCCCCATCAGCGCAGGCATGGCGCGCATTGAAGAGGGATATCGCGATGGCACATTACCGCACCACTGGGCCCAGGCAACTGCGCCAGTCGCTCTCCGCATTGCTTAGCGGTCAGGCCGCGCTGGCCTTTCTCCCCGCGATGTCACTGCTGGCGTTTTGGATCGGCGGTGAAATGGCACTGATTGGCGTCTCCGCCGCGCTGCCGCTTCTTTTTCTTGCAGGGCAGCGGTTTGGCGAGGGGGCGACGTTACCCAGTGACACGCTCACCGCCATACTACAGCGCAGCACCTTTGAAGAGATGACCGAACAGGTCTTTCAAAGCGCCCGAACACAGGGCCGCTTGGCGGCAACATGCTTTATCGCACTTGAGGATTTTGACCAGATCATCGAACGTTACGGCCAATCCGCCGCCGATACGATTGCGCTCCAAAGTGGCGAACGTTTGCACAGCGCCCTGCGGGATAACGATATCATCGGCAAAATGGGCGAGGCGCGTTTCGCGATCTGCACGGCCCCGGTCCGGCAGCTTGATCTTGAGCTTTGCATTCAACTCGCCGGGCGGCTTCAGGCCACTTTGGAAGAACCGTTCTTTATCGACGGGGTCACGATCTACCTTACGGCTTCCGTTGGATTTTGCCTCAACACCCGCGCCCCGGGTGGTGATGGCTCCGCTTGGCTTGCTGCCGCCGCCACGGCACTGCGCAGCGGCCAGCGGCGCGGACCATCTTCCATCCGCGCCTTCTCTGACCAGATGCGCCGGGAAACTGAAAGCCGCGCAGAACTCCGCGAGGAGGTCGCGCAGGCATTGGACAGTGGGCAAATTCAACCATGGTTCCAGCCGCAAATTTCAACCGACACCGGCCAAATCACCGGCTTTGAAGCACTGGCGCGCTGGAACCACCCGGTCCAAGGCATGATCCCGCCCTCAGATTTCCTGCCCGCCGTCGAAGAAGCTGGCCTGTTGGAGCGTTTGGCCGAGGTGATGATGTATCATTCCTTTGCCGCGCTCAAAGCTTGGGACAGTTCCGGTACCGAGGTGCCCCAAATCGGTGTGAATTTCGCAGGCGGCGAACTTGCCAACCCTCAGCTCATCGACAAAATCACGTGGGAGTTGGACCGTTTTGATTTATCCCCCGAAAGGCTCGCAATCGAAGTGCTGGAGACGGTCGTCGCTTCCGCCGCCGATGATGTGATCACCCGAAATATAAATGCCCTGCGCAAGCTCGGCTGCCGCATTGACCTTGATGATTTCGGTACCGGCCATGCCTCCATCGCATCCATCCGCCGCTTTTCTGTCAGCAGGATCAAAATCGATCGTTCCTTCGTCATGAAGGCCGACCGCGATCCCGATCAGCAACGCATGATCAGCGCCATCCTGACCATGGCCGAACGCCTGGGCGTCGAAACCCTTGCCGAAGGGGTGGAGACGGTAGGGGAGCATGTCCTGTTGGCCCAACTCGGCTGCGACCATGTGCAAGGCTTTGGCATCGCCCGCCCCATGCCGTTTGAACAAACCCTTGATTGGATCGCCCGCCACAATGCGAAACTACAAGATGTCCCCCGCATCATGAACGGGCGCGCCACATAGCGGCTCAATCCTCGTCCGATCGACACGCGCCAAATGCAGCTCCCCGTACCTGTTCCGGGCAGATGTTACCTCCCTCGCGCCGAGGCCTCAAAACCCCTTCGGCCCCGGCCCCGGCCAAAGCCAGTTCCACGGGGCCCCGCAACCGCCCCCGGCGAAACTCCGCAAAACCCATGCCAGATGGGCCAAAACCACGCTACATCGCCCCTAACCTTACCCGATTCCACTTGACCTTTGGCCCCGCACTCTGTTGAACCCCCATGATATTCAAAGACATCAGGTGGCGGTCCCCATGGACGAACAGAACAAGAATCTCATCCTTGCCACGGCGCTCAGCTTTGCCGTCATCCTCGTGTGGTTCCTCCTGTTCCCGCCCCCCGAAGCCGACCCTGCGCTAGAACCCGGCACAGAGATCAGCCAAACCATCGAGGGCACCTCGGTCCCCGCCTCCGCCGCCGAGATCGCTGCCGCGCCCGGCACGGAGGATGGCGAAGGCGCCGCACCCGAAGGCCGCCGCGCGGCTCTGGCGGCTGCCCCCCGCGTGGCCATTGCGACCGATAAGGTCAGCGGCTCCATCTCGCTCATGGGTGGTCGGATCGATGACCTGAAGCTAAACGACTACCAAACCACGCTCGACGCAGACGCCGAAATCGTGACCCTGCTCTCCCCCGAAGGATCGAGCGATGCCTATTACGCGCTGCATGGTTGGGCCGCAGGCTCTGGCCTTGCGCCCGATGCCGTGCCGGGTGTCGATACGCTCTGGACCCTGAGCGAGGGCGAAACACTGGGCGTCGACAGCCCCGTCACACTAAGCTGGGACAATGGCGCCGGGCAGGTCTTTACCCGCACCATCTCGGTCGACGACGAATATATGTTCGACATCACCCAGAGCGTGACCAACAATGGCGAAGGCGCGGTGAACCTCGCCCCCTTCGGCATGATCGCCCAACACGGGTTGCCCGAAGACCTGAAAAGCTTCTTCATCCTGCATGAAGGTGCCGTGGCCATGGCCAATGGTGAGCTTTCCGAAGTCGATTGGGACGACATCGCCGAAGCCGACGTGAACAGCACCTGGGGCCGCCCCGCCGTGGTCACCGAAGGCGTCACCGAGGGCTGGGTTGGCTTCACCGATCACTACTGGCAGGCCGTGCTGATCCCCGACGCGGGCGAGACCTTTGAACAGGCGCTCACCTATGACCCGCGCGCGGACACCTACCGTGCCTTCACCCGCCAGCCCACACGCTCGGTCGCGGCAGGCGAAAGCGTGAGCACCTCCAGCAAGTTCTTCGCGGGTGCGAAGGAGTGGGAAACCCTGCAGGATTACCAAGCCTCCGGTGTCGCCAAATTCATCGACAGCATCGACTGGGGTTGGTTCTTTTTCCTGACCAAGCCGATCTTCTGGCTGCTGCATAACCTCAACCAGCTCATCGGCAACATGGGCGTTGCGATCATCGGCCTGACGCTGCTGATCAAGGCGCTGCTCTTCCCGCTGGCCTATAAATCCTACGTCTCCATGGCGCGGATGAAGGAACTTCAGCCCGAAATGGAAAAGCTAAAGAAGGATGCGGGCGACGACCGTCAGAAGATGCAGCAGGGCATGATGGAGCTCTACAAGAAGAACAAGGTAAACCCCGCCGCGGGCTGTCTGCCGATCCTTCTGCAAATCCCGATCTTCTTCTCGCTCTACAAGGTGATCTTTGTCACGATCGAATTGCGCCACGCGCCCTTCTTTGGCCCGTTCCAAGACCTTAGCGCGCCCGATCCGACCTCGATCATGAACCTTTGGGGCCTGCTGCCCTATGCGCCCCCCGAGCCCGGCTCGATGCTGGCGCTGGTGTTCATCGGTATTCTGCCGCTTCTGCTGGGTATCTCCATGTACCTGCAGCAGAAACTGAACCCGGCCCCCACCGATCCGACGCAGCAGATGATCTTTGCTTGGATGCCTTGGGTCTTCATGTTCATGCTGGGCGGTTTCGCGAGCGGCCTTGTGGTCTACTGGATCGCGAACAACACGATCACCTTCACCCAGCAGTATCTGATCATGCGCAGCCAGGGGTACAAACCTGACCTCTGGGGCAACATCGCAGGCGGCTTTAAACGCACGCCCAAGGGTGATGCCGCCAATGCAGATAGCAAACCCAAATCGGGCAAGTCGAAAAAGTGATGCAGGTCACCGCGCTCAACCGGCACCCGCTCAAGGCCCATGGCCGCGAGACGGTTGAGCGTGTGACCCTGCGCGCCGGGCAGTCGATGCCCTATGACCGGCTCTGGGCCGTGGCCCATGACGCATCCAAAGCCGCGCCCGGAGATTGGGCGCGGTGTTTGAATTTCACACGGGGGGCGTCTTCGCCGCAGCTGCAGGCGATCACGGCCAAGCTGGATGAGACGACAGAGAAGCTGACCCTGCGCCACCCGACGCGGGGCGAGATCACCTTTCACCCCGATCGCGAACAGGCTGCATTCCTTGACTGGGTGCGCCCCTTGGTGGCCGAAGGCCGCGCCGCCCCCGCAGATATCCTGCGGCTCGACGGGCGTGGCTATACCGACAGTGCCGAACCGACGCTCTCGCTCAATAGCCTGGCCTCCCATGCCGCTGTCGAAGCGCTTGCCGGCAGCCCGCTGCAGACCGCCCGCTGGCGCGGCAACATCTGGTTTGACGGGGCCGCCCCGTGGGATGAGTTCGAATGGATCGGACGCGACCTGAAAATCGGCGAGGCGCGGCTGCATGTGTCAAAACGCATCACCCGCTGCCTTGCCACGACCGTGAACACCGACACCGGCGCGCGCGACTTGGATACGCTCGCCGCGCTTGACCAATTGGGTCACCGAGACTTCGGTGTTACCCTGACCGTCACCACCGGCGGAGAGATCGCCGTGGGCGACGAACTGGAGCTAATTTGATGCAAGTGAACTACACCATTGCCGAGGAGCCGGACGCGCCGAGCGCCGAAAAAGGCCGGATGCTTTTCGCCGGTGAAACGACATTCGTTAAAGGCGTGGTGGCGATGGACGGGCTGCCGCCCCCAGACCGGATGGAGGTCTGCTTTGCGGGCCGCTCCAACGTCGGGAAATCGACGCTGATCAACGCGCTGACGGGCATGAAAGCACTGGCACGGGCCTCGAACACGCCCGGCCGTACGCAGGAGATTAACTTCTTCACGGCCGGCGAAGAGCATTACCTCGTTGACCTGCCGGGCTACGGCTATGCCAACGCGCCGCTGCCGGTGGTCGAGAAATGGCAGCGTCTGCTCAAGCAATACCTTTCAGGCCGTCAAACCCTGCGCCGCGCCTTTGTGCTGATCGACGCGCGTCATGGCGTCAAAAAGGTCGACAACGAAATCATGTCTCTGCTCGACAGCTCTGCCGTGACCTTTCAGGTCGTGCTGACCAAGGCAGACAAGGTCAAAGAAGCCGAGCGTGAGAAAATCCTGACGCAGGTGAAAGACGCGCTGAGCAAACACCCCGCCGCTTACCCTGAGATTGTGGTCACGTCTTCGGAAAAGGGCTGGGGCATCCCTACCCTGCGTGCCATCATCGCCACGCTGGAATAGCACTTTCCGCCGCTATCGCCTTCCCATGGGTCAACAGATGAGAACGCAAGACATGAACCGCGACTGGATCGCCACCGCCCAAACCCTCAGCCAAGCTCTGCCCTTCCTGCAACGCTATGCCGATGCCACCGTGGTCATCAAATTGGGCGGTCATGCGATGGGCAGCGACGCGGCGATGGACGAATTTGCCCGTGATGTCGCGCTGATGCGACAGGTGGGTGTGAACCCGGTGATCGTCCATGGCGGCGGCCCGATGATCAACGACATGCTGGCGCGGCTCAACATCAAATCCGAGTTCGTGAACGGCAAGCGGGTCACCGATGCCGCGACCATGGAAGTGGTCGAGATGGTGCTCTCGGGCCTTGTCAATGCGCGGATCGTGCAGGCGATTTCCGAACAGGGGGGACGCGCCGTTGGCGTCTCGGGCAAAGACAGCGGTTTGATCGTTTGCGAGCCCGAAGACCCCGCTCTGGGCCTCGTCGGCAACCCGACACAGGTGAACCCACGCATCCTGCGGGACTTTGCCGACAAGGGCATCATTCCCGTCATCGCACCGCTTGGCATGGGGCGCGGCGGTGAGACCTATAACATTAATGGCGACACCGCCGCTGGCGCCATTGCGGGCGCGCTGAAGGCCGACCGCCTGCTGTTGCTCACGGACGTGGCTGGCGTCAAAGATGGCGCGGGCGAGGTGGTGACCGACCTGACGGCGAGCCAGATCAACGAGATGATCGCCGATGGCACCATTGCAGGCGGGATGATTCCCAAGGTTCAGACAGCCCTAGATGCGCTCGAAGGGGGCGTGCGCGCGGCGGTGATCCTTGACGGGCGGGCACCCAATGCCTGCTTGCTGGAGCTTTTCACAGAACACGGCGCGGGCAGCATCATTCGCAAAGGCTAAGGCAAAGCGCTTGCCCCCTGCCCCTGCTTCGCCCCTATGATGGGCCGAGCAGTGAAAGGAATGACATGCGCCGCCTGATCCTAATGCGACACGCGAAATCGGACTGGTCCCACGGTACCAGCGATCATGATCGCCCCCTGAACCCCCGTGGGCGTGGCGCTGCCGAAGCGCTTGGCAATTGGCTACGGGCGGAAGGGTTTGTGCCTGACGTGGGGCTCTGCTCCACGGCGGCGCGAACGCGCGAAACCTGCGCGCTTCTAGACCTACCCGAAAGCTGCACTGTGACGCATCTGCGCCAGCTTTACCTCGCCGAGCCTGATGAGATCATAGCGACCCTGCGCCAGCGGGCGTCTGGCGACACCCTGCTGCTTGTCGCGCATAACCCCGGCATTGCCGCCGCCGCGGTGGCGCTGTTGCAGGACACGCCCGACCAAGATGCGTTCGGTCGCTATCCCTCGGGGGCCACCACGGTGATGGACTTCGATATCGACAGTTGGGCCGACCTCGCCCCCGGTAGCGCTGCGTTGCGCGCCTTTACCGTGCCCAAGCAACTGGTCTGAAACGCAAAACGCCCCGACCGATTGGCCGGGGCGTTTGGTTGGCTATCATGCCGTAGCGCGGCTTAGTGTCCCAGAATCTGGCTCAGGAACAACTGTGTGCGCGGGCTTTGTGGGTTGTTGAAGAAGGCTTCGGGCTCGTTCTGTTCAACGATCTGGCCTTCGTCCATAAAGATCACCCGGTTCGCCACCTGACGGGCAAAACCCATCTCGTGGGTTACGCAGAGCATCGTCATACCCTCTTCGGCAAGCTCGATCATCGTGTCGAGCACTTCCTTGATCATCTCAGGGTCAAGCGCCGATGTCGGCTCGTCGAAAAGCATGATGCGCGGGCGCATGCAGAGCGAGCGGGCAATCGCCACACGCTGCTGCTGACCACCCGAAAGCTGGCCGGGATACTTATTGGCCTGATCGGGGATCTTCACCTTTTCAAGGAAATGCATCGCCGTTTCCTCGGCTTCCTTTTTGGGCGTCTTGCGCACCCAGATCGGGGCCAGCGTGCAGTTCTCAAGGATCGTCAGATGCGGGAAAAGGTTGAAGTGCTGGAAGCACATGCCGACCTCGGAGCGAATCTTGTCGATGTTCTTGAGGTCCGAACTCAGCAGCGTGCCATCGACCTCGATGGTGCCCTTCTGATGCTCTT
Source organism: Sulfitobacter sp. W002 (assembly GCF_025142135.1). Lineage (NCBI taxonomy): Bacteria > Pseudomonadati > Pseudomonadota > Alphaproteobacteria > Rhodobacterales > Roseobacteraceae > Sulfitobacter > Sulfitobacter sp. W002. The sequence continues at coordinate 2,962,638 of NZ_CP081126.1, forward strand.
CCAAAGCGTTGATGCAGCGGATCAGCGTCGACTTGCCCGAGCCCGAAGGCCCGCAGATCACGATACGCTCGCCCCGGTGCACCGTCAGGTCAATGTCGCGCAGCACGTGGAACGCGCCATACCACTTGTTCATGTTCTCGATCCGAATCGCGACTTCGTCGGATACTTTCATTTGTGCGGTCTCAGCCATGCGAGAACCCTCCCTTAACGATGGTCAGTCGCAAGACGGCGTTCCAGCCACTGCGAGTATTGAGAAATGCCGTAGCAAACGATGAAGAACAGCACGGAAGCAAAGAGGAAAAGCTCCCAGTAGACGCCGTTCCAATCGGTCGAGGCCAAGATTGGGCCGCGGATCATGCCGATGATATCGAAAAGCGAGATCACCGAGACCAGTGTGGTGTCCTTGAACAGGCCCACCGCGATGTTGACGATGCCCGGGATCGAGATCTTCAGTGCCTGCGGCAGGATGATCAGCCGCATCGCCTGCGGGTAATCAAGGCCAAGGCTGTCTGCGGCCTCGTATTGGCCCTTTGGCAGCGCGGCCAGACCGCCCCGGATCACCTCGGCGATATAGGCCGAAGAGAACATGGTGATCATGATCACGACGCGGATGAAGAGGTCAACGCCCGAGCCCGGCGGGAAGAAATAGGCCAGCATCACGTTCGCCACGAACAAGAGCGTGATCAGCGGCACGCCCCGGACGAATTCGATGAAGACCACGCAGATGCCTTTGACGATTGGCAGGTGGGACTGACGCCCCAAAGCCAGCGCAATCCCGATGGGCAGCGACAGCGACACACAGGTGATGCCCAGCATCATATTCAGCATGAAGCCACCAAGGTCGCGGCTGGGGATCGCTTGCAGCAGTGGCGAGGCGGGGCGCAAAGCCTCCCCGATGAAGCCACCGATATACCAGACGATCACCGCGACAACGAGGCCACCCGCCAGCGCCATGGCAAAGCTTTTCTGCACCAGACGGCTATAGACGATATAGCCCGCGATCACACCCAAGAGGGCAAAGATCGGCCCCCAGATTGGACCGCCCCAGATCAGCCAGAAAGCCAGAAACGGGTAGACGCCAGTGAAATAAAGCAGCTTGCGCGGCAGGTCGATGAAGAGCACCGGGGCCACCGCAAGGAACAGCAGCACCAGCGCGAGGGTCGGACGCCAGTATTGATCACTGGGATATTTGAACCCGAACAGGAGCTGATGCCAACGCTCGCTCAGCACCGAGAAACAGGCCCCCGTCGCACCGTCCAGCACCTCGCGACATTCAGACAGGCTGCTTGCCGACCAAACGCCGTTCAACAGCCATGGCAAAGAGCCGGCGAGCAACAGATAGAGGAAATAAAGCGCCACCACCGTCAGCAGGGCGTTCGCCCATGTCGGGAAGAGGTTGTCTTTCACCCATTTCACCGGGCCGCCAACCTTGTCCGGCGGTGCCGAAGGCGGCAGTGAGGTTTCACGCACGAAGGCGATGGATTCAGCATGTGTGTCTGACATGGCTTAACGCTCCTTCAGCTTCGTTGCGTTGTTGTAGACGTTCATCACCATGGAGATGCCCAGCGAGATGACGAGGTAGAAGAGCATCAACAAGACGACACATTCGATCGCCCGCCCGGTCTGGTTCAGGGTGATCCCGCCCAGTGTGGCGGTGATGTCGGCATAGCCCACGAGGATCGCCAGCGAGGAGTTCTTGGTGATGTTGAGGTAGTTCGAGATCAGCGGCGGGATGATTACGCGCAGCGCCTGCGGCAGCACCACAAGGTTCATGATCCGGCCCGACCGCAGGCCCAAGGCGGCGGCAGCTTCGGACTGGCCCTTGCTGACGGCTTGGATGCCCGCGCGGACGTTCTCGGCGATGAAAGCACCGGTGTAGATCGACAGGGCGAACCACAACGCGATCAGCGGTGCACCAATCTGGATGCCGCCGCGGAAGTTGAACCCTTTGAGCGCGGGGTAATCCAGCCCGATCGGCATGCCCATGATGAAGAACATGATGATCGTCGGCAGCAACAAGATCGCGACCGAGGGCCAAAGCATCGGCAGCAGGCGACCGGTGTCGTAAAGCAGTTTCGTCGCATAGCGGCGGTAGGCAAAGACGCCGATCACCGAGGCGACAAAGGTCGCCACCACGATCATCGAGCCCGGTCCCCAGACCGGACCGGGGATATAGACGCCCCGGTTGGTAAAGGCAAAAGACCCCAGCATCATGCTCGACGCCGGATCATCGCCCCGGAAGGCCGAAGGCGCGGGCATCGCGGCGGTCATGATGGTGTAGATGATCAGGATCCAGATCAGCACCGGGATGTTGCGGAAGATCTCGACATAGCCTGCCATCAGCTTGCGGATGAGCCAGTTGTTCGACAGGCGCAGAACCCCGGCGACGACGCCAAAGATCGTGGCCGTCACGCAGGCAAGGAAGGACACCAGCAGCGTGTTGATGATGCCGACCCATGCCGCCTGAAGATTCGACGATTGGCTGGTATAGGGGATCAGCGTTTGGTTGATGTCATAGCCCGCGGGGTTACCGAGGAACTGGAAAGAGATGTTCAACCCGGCGGCGCGAAGGTTCGCGGCAAGGTTCGATCCCAGATACCAGATCGCCGTGACCAGCAGCGCAAGTGCGATAACCTGAAAGGTAATCGACCGATAGCGGGTGTCGCTCAACAGCATAGATGGCCGGAACGACTCCTTGGGAGGGTCGGAGAATGTCGTCATGTATGTATCCCTGTGTTCCGGCTTGTTTTTTATTGGTGCATTTGGCGCACCTTGGCCGAATCATTTTTGGTCGTTGATCGTTTTTCGATCGTGGGCTTTTATTGTCTCGTTGGGGTTTTGTCAGCCGTTTTTAGACCGTTTTTCGTGTCGCGAAGGCACTTCGCGCCCCCAGAGGCACAAGGGGCGCAGGAATTCCTGCGCCCCTTGCCTTGCTATTTAGCGGAAGGGCGGTGCGTAGAGCAGGCCACCGTCTGTCCACTGGGCGTTCAGCCCGCGTGCCAGACCGATCGGGGTCTCTTCGCCGATGTTCTTGGCAAAGATCTCGCCGTAGTTGCCTTCGGCCATGATGGCGCGCTTGGCCCACTCGGCGTCGAGACCGATCATCTCACCCAAGGTACCTTCGGTGCCCAGAAGACGAGCGATCTCAGGGTTGTTGGTGTTGCCGGTCATCTCTTCGATGTTGGCGGATGTGACACCCAGCTCTTCAGCAGCGATCAGCGCGTTCAGCACCCAGCGGGTGATATCGCCCCAGTCGTTGTCGCCGTGACGGACCAGCGGGCCGAGCGGCTCTTTCGAGATGATCTCGGGCAGCAGCACGTGCTCGCCGGGGTTCTCAAAAGTGGCGCGTGTCGCGGCAAGGCCGGATGCGTCTGTGGTGTAGGTGTCGCAGGCACCAGCAAGGTACTGCTGCTGGCCTTCGGCGTTGGTTTCGACAGGCACCGGCTCATAGCTGATGTTGTTCTTGCGGAAGAAGTCCGCGAGGTTCAGCTCGGTGGTTGTGCCGGTCTGGATGCAGACGGTCGCGCCGTCCAAATCCTTAGCCGAGGAAACGCCAAGCGCTTTGGGGACCATGAAGCCCTGACCATCGTAGTAGTTGACGCCGATGAAGTCGAACTTCAGGTCGGTGTCACGGCTGAAGGTCCATGTGGTGTTCCGTGCGAGGAAGTCGATCTCGCCCGAGGCCAGCGCGGTGAAGCGGGTCTTGCCGGTTGTCGGCACGAATTCCACGGCGTTCTTGTCGCTCAGTACGGCGGCGGCAACGGCACGGCACACAGCCACGTCGAAACCTTCCCATTCGCCGTTGGCATTCGGCGCGGCAAAGCCTGCAAGGCCTGTGGTCACGCCACAGTTCAGCTTGCCGCGGGCCTTGACGTCATCAAGCGTGGCGGCACCAGCAGCACCGGCCGCAAGGCCAGCAACGGTCAGCGCGCCAAAAATTACGGTTTTTTTCATTTTTACCTCTTCCTGATAGTCCGCCACGTTCACTGGCGGTTAATCCGACGTCAGATGACGCCGAAAGCGATCTTGCGCAGGGTTCCCCCTGCTCAATGAAAAGCAGTGTGGGCGGATTCAGGTTTGAAGGTCAAGGGCGCGATGGGCAAAATCAGGGCGCGTTTTCACATCGCATGGCAAAGCTTTTATCAAGTTAAGAAGCTTTGCAAAGCACGATAATTGCACATGCATGTAAAAACGCCTGTCGCTTGATTTCGGCCTCTTGCTCGGCCACGTCATCGCGACCCCACTGCTCGGCCTGCCAATTCTCATCCAGTCGCGACAAGGCCCAAATCTCTTCGGGGTCAAAGGCTTGTTCCAGCGCGGCAAAGCCAAGGATCAGCGAGCCGGTCAGGCTGACGAGGTCATGAAATGCCGCCAGTTCGAACGCATCGAGCCGCGCCGTCCGGCGGTGCAACTCGGCCAAGGCTTCGGGCGTTTGCGGGGCATGCATGATGCCCTGTCGCGGCTCCAAACGGACGCCGAGTGTCTCTGCCGCCCAATCCAGCATCGGGTCCCACTGCGCTGCTTGCCGGGCGACCAACTCTTCGGGGCTGTCGGCGCGGTAGCACAGCAAGTCACTGTCCCCATAGGCCGCCAGCATGTCGACGACCTCGGCCTTTTGCACCGCGACCTTGTCGATCGCGGCATTGGCGGTTTTGGTCACCGGCATTGTGCGGGGGTCGATCTGCTTTTCCTGCGCCTGCCATTCGGCGGCCACGGCATCGGCCATCGCACGGGTCGGCAAGGTCAGGGGGCGTTTGGCCGGGGTCTTCACCCGGCGGCCATCCAGTTCCACGGTGAAACCGTCTTCGGCCGCAACCACGGCGGCGTCTTTCCAAAAGCGTTTGGCTTTCCAGTCACTCATGCGGGAATGCTCCAGATTTGTTCCAGCAGGGCGGGCAGCGCCGCGAAATCTTCAACCAGATGCGCGGCAGCGGCCAACCGTTCCGGGCCGTGATAGCCCCATTTGACCCCGATCCCGGTCACCCCGGCGGCGGCGGCCATGTCCATGTCGAAAGAGGTATCGCCGATCATCACCGTCGCCTCCGGCCCCACCCCGGCATCGGCCATCGCCTGATGGATCATCGACGGATGCGGTTTTGAGGGGTGAAAATCCGCGACCTGCTGGGTGATGAAAAGCCCTTCCAGCCCGTGCCCGGCGATCAACTTATCAAGCCCGCGTTTCGATTTGCCAGTGGCAACGCCCAACAGCACCTCCGGCTCGCCATGAAGACGCCGCAACGTCTCCAGCGCGCCGGGATAAAGCGGCGAGGATTGCGCCACGCCCGCCTCGGCCCGCAGGGTCATATAGGCGGCCTTATAGGCCTCCACCATCGCAAGGTGATCGCCGGTTGAGCGTGTGGGCGCCAGCACGGTCATTGCCACATCAAGCGACAGGCCGACGATCGACAGGATCTCGGCACGGCTCGGCGCGGGCGCGTCGACAGCCGCAAAGGCCGCGGTCATCGCAGCCACGATATCGCCTTGGCTGTCGACCAGCGTGCCGTCGACGTCAAAGATCACCAAACGCAGTGGCTTGCTCATTGCAGCGACTCAAAGGGGTCTTCGTCGGCCAGATCTTCGGTCCAGCCAAAGGTGTCCCAGCTATGCGCCATATGTTCGGGCAACTCGGCGGTGATGGTAACCGTCTTGCGGGTATGGGGATGCTCAAACCGCATCATCCGCGCGTGCAAATGCAGCTTTTTCGAGATGATCCCGCCCAGTTGCGCGCCCCAGCCGTCGCCGAGGTTCTCTTGCCCCGAGCCGCCGTATTTCCCATCGCCAACAATCGGATGCCCGATCTCGGCCATATGCGCGCGCAGCTGGTGCGTGCGGCCGGTGACTGGCTCCATCGCCACCCAAGACGCGCGCGATCCGACACGGAACAGCGTTGCATAGAGCGTATGCGCCCGTTTCGCGCCCGGCGTGTCATCCATATCGCGCGGATGCACGGCGATCATCTTCTCGCCCTCGCCGCTGCGGCCATGACCGCCAGCCTTCACGAGGCCGTATTTGATTTCGCCCAAGTACGGCGTCGGCACACCGGCGACGATGGCCCAGTAAATCTTGCGGGTCTCGCGGTGGCGCATGGCTGCGGTCAGCGCCTTGGCCGCCAGACGGGTCCGCGCAAGCAGCAGCACACCCGAGGTATCACGGTCAAGCCGGTGCACCAGACGCGGCTTCTCCTCGGCGTCAAAGATCAACGCCTCAGACAGCGCATCGACATGGCGATCCGCCTGCCCCGAGCCGCCCTGCACCGCCAGTCCCGGGGGCTTGTTCAGAGCGATCACATGCTCGTCGCGGTAGATCACGCAGTTGCGGATCATCTTGGCATCGGCATCGGTGATCCGCGTCCGCTTAGGCGGGGGCGGGGGGGCGCTGTCGGGCAGCGGCGGCACGCGGACCTCTTGGCCGGCTTCGAGCCGCGTGTTGGCCTTGACCCGGCCTCCATCGACGCGAATCTCGCCCTTGCGGCACATCTTTTCGATGAGCCCCTGATTGATCTGCGGAAACATCCGCTTGAACCAACGGTCAAGCCGCTGGTCGCCATCGCCCTCGGCGACGGTAATTGTCTGTACGCGGCTCATGCCAACACCTCTCGGGCCACCCAGAGGCCCAGCAAACAGGCGGCCAGCGACAAGATCACCGAGGCCCCCACATATGAAAATGCGACAACGGCGCGGCCTGTTTCAAGCAGCCGCATCGTGTCGAGTGAAAACGCCGAAAAGGTGGTGAAGCCGCCCAGCAGGCCGGTCATTAGAAAGGGCAGCAACAGCGCCTTATCCGCCAGTGCGATCCAGACCACCCCGATTGCGAGAGAGCCCGCGACATTCACCGCCAGCGTGCCCAGCGGGAAGCCGACGGTCAGACCGACAAGGTAGCGCAAGCACGCGCCCAGAGCGCCGCCGAGCGCCACCATGATCAGTGTTTTCATCATCGACACCCCATCGCGCGGGCGCGGCCCGGAGTCAAGTTTTCCGCTTGGCCCGCAGCCCCGCGAAGTAATCCTGTCGCTTTTTCAACTCCCGTTCGAAGCCACGTTCCACCGGCTCGTAAAGGCTGGGCCGGTCCAACGTGTCAGGAAAGTAGTTCTGCCCCGAGAACCCGTCCTCGGCGTCGTGGTCATAGGCATAGCCCGTGCCGTAGCCTTGGTCCTTCATCAGCTTGGTCGGCGCGTTGAGGATATGTTTCGGCGGCGGCTCTGACCCGGTGCTGCGGGCCAGCCTGCGGGCACCCTTGTAAGCTTTGTAGACGGCGTTGGATTTCGGCGCGAGGCAGATATAGGTCAGCGCCTGCGCGATGGCCAACTCCCCCTCGGGGCTGCCAAGCCGTTCGTAGGTCTCCCACGCCTGAAGGCAGAAAGCCTGCGCCTGCGGATCGGCGAGGCCAACGTCCTCAACCGCCATGCGGGTGATACGCCGCATCAGGTAGCGCGGGTCCTCCCCGCCCTCCAGCATCCGGCCCAGCCAATAAAGCGCCGCATCCGGGTCCGAGCCGCGCATGGATTTGTGCAGGGCGGAAATCGTATTTAACTTGTTTTTCTACCCGGTGAGTGAGTGAGCGAGTAAATTCTCTTTATAATCAGGTAGATCGGCGCGTTCTGAAACTGCAACCTTAACAGTATTCTCCATGGGTATATTTTTTTTCTTCCCAATCGCAACCTATCGGCGAGCGTCCAGATCGTCACCTAATAGGTGATACAGAGTTTTCCACCCAGAATCTCGGGCTCACAAGATTGAAAGGTGGGTCTGTTTGCAGATTTCTCAGATCGGGTCGGTTCGGTGCGCAGCCGTTGCGCCGCAGTAATAGTGTGTCGGCCATGTCGATTTGTATGTGGTGATTCCACAGATGTACCGACAACCAGTCGAGTAACACGATTTTGCTCACGTGTGATGTGGGCTGACCTACTGGGCCTTCCCGGCAAACCGCAGCTCTTGTTGCGGGCGTAGCTGGCGGGATTTATGGCTAAGCGGTCGAAATCTTCCAGCGTGTTCATGATCGATATGCGGCGGCGGCGCTACTTGCCGGGAGTGCTGATCAGAACCTCATGTCGATGGCGACCAACACGGTTGACAAGGGTAGCATAGATAGCCGCCATTGCCGGTCTCCTCAGCGGTGTGGTTATGCAAAACCACTGTTGAGACCTGAGACCCGGTTATGGCTAGCCGCTGCGCAATTTGAGGGTTGCGGAAGCTGCTAGAACCTCTCAGCGGCGCTTCTTCCCTACGTGCTATGGAACGGAGCTAACATCGAACACCATCTTGCAATGGCAGGAGGAGCGATGCGTCGAATTGCACTACATCGCCCCCGGAAAACCTATGCAGAGCGGCTTCGTGGAAAGCTTCAATGGCCGTCTGCGGGACGAATGCCTCAGCGAGCATTTGTTCGCCGACCTGCGCCAAGCCCGGGACCTGCTCTCTGCCTGGCGCGAGGACTACAATCCCCATCGCCCACACACGAGCCTCGACGGGCTCATTCCGTGAGAGCATCACCAACGGTTAGTAAAAGACCCAGACCTGAACAGAGCTAACTCAAAATAGCGGACTAAGGGGAGCAGGTCAGCGAAAAGCCCTTATGGCATGAGATTTTCCTTATTGTGATACCAATCAAACCCGCTTGCTCCGCCTCCGAGAGGAGTGCCCGCGTACATGCACCAACGATCAGAGCTGACCTTGCCGTACTCCTTTAGATAGGTAGCATAAACGTACGCCATTTCGTGATCTACGTCGGTTGCAAGAAAAGCTTTTAACTTGCGTCTCCCGCGCTCTGTTAGAAACGCACGCCCTCCATCAGGTTCGGCAGATAGCTTGCACTTGATAACTATGAGCCGCCGCTTTTTCGCAACGCCAGCTTGCTCTTTAGAAAGCCAACCATACCAAACGAGTAAAAAGGGCAGAACAAGATCATTGCTTAGACCGAGGGCAGAAAGTTGGCCATTTATTGGGGACACGAATCACTCCTATTTTGGGAGTGCCTGACTAACCAACGTATTGCACCCTGTCGAGCACGATTGGAGCAAAACATTGGCAGGCGCCGCGCACACGGAGACATACTTGGTTTTCCGCAAAAAATTGATCGAAAGCCGGAAGGCTGCAGCACTTTCACAAGCTGAGCTTGCGAAAATGCTAGGAAAGCCTCCTTCTTACGTAGCCAAGTATGAGTTGGGAGAACGTCGTTTAGATGTGGTCGAGATGTGCGTCATACTGAAATGTATTGGGACCAATCCTTGTCGGTTTCTCCAATCTATTTTTGAAGTCGCACCAACGTCTTTACGCTAGCGTAACGCTTCGATCGTTAAGCGTCCGCTGCCTGACGCCAGGACCCCGGGGGACAGATTTGAGAATTTGAACGACGGAGTGTTTTTGGTTCATCGTAGCTTTTAAGGAGCGAAGATGAACAAGAAGCCCGGAACATCGAAAGACGCAGCTAACAAGCTGGTCAAGAACTTCCGCCGTAAGACCGCCAGACCTACTCGGCGGAGGAGATAATCAGAATTGTTTTAGCCGGATTGCGCGGGGAGGAAAGCATCTCGGCGTTATGTCGCCGCAAGGGCATCTCTGACAGCCTGTACTGAACTTGGTCGAAGGAATTCCTTGAGACTGGAAATCGTCGTCTTTCCGGCGAGACAGCGCGTCAGGCGACATCCCTGAGGTAAAGGAGTTGAGATCGGAAGCCATGGCTCTGAAAGAATGCGCGGCCGACCTAACACTCGAGAACCGTCTGCTCAAAAAAGCATGACAGGGGCTGGGCAGTTCGAGGAATGAGGTATCCAGCAAAGCAGATACATTCAGCATGATGTGGAGGATGAGATACATTCGGCCTGATGCGGGGGATGAGGCGGCGGTCCAGTCCAACGACACGGTATTCTTCGTGCAATCGTTTGACGACCGCCGCCCCGAGGTATCCGCTTGAACCGGTGACGACGATGACTAGCTTGTCGGACTCCTTCATTGCCAGTCTCCTGCTTTACTTGCGCAGATACTTAACCAGCGCTGCGATCACCAAAATGAGGATCACGATGATCAAAAGCCAGCCGATCCCCATCCCAAACATCATCCCGCCGCCCATCATATCACCGTCCATCATCTCATTTCCCTATCTACTGCTGGTCGAAACTAACCCTATACGAAGACAACCCCTTTCCAGTGCGGGAGAGTTCCAAGTTAATTTCAGCCGATCTGTCCCAGCACCGGAAAGGTTTCCAAGAGCCACCATGAGAAAGCGCTGAGCTGTCCGGTCATCATAGTGACACCCATAACGATCATAATCCCCCCCGCCACCTGATGGAGCCGTCGCCCGAGAGAGCCGATGGCACGCAGACGGGCCGCAACCTGCTCCGTAAAAGCCGCAACGATGAGGAATGGCACTCCAAGGCCGGCTGAGTAGACAGCCAACAATCCGATCCCTTCAGATACTGTGGCGCTGGCAGCACTTGCTGTTAGGATCGCACCCAGGATCGGTCCGATACATGGGGTCCAACCAAAGCCGAAAGCAAGGCCCAGAACGTAGGATGCCACCGGCTGCCCGCCGGGAAGGTCAATGTCGAAACGCATGTCACGTTCCATGGCCTGAATCCGGGCGGCCCCGAGCATGAACAGCCCAAAAAGGATTACGATTGCGCCGCCAATCAGGTTTAACTCGAACCGCCAACGCAGGAGCACTTGCCCCAGAGCCGTTGCCGAAGCCCCGAGCCCTATGAAAATCGTCGAAAACCCCAATACGAAACAGAAACTTAACCAAACCGCTTGTTTGCGGCTGCGATGCGCCCCAGTAACCCCAGTTCGTCCCGCGATATAGGAGACATAGCCCGGGACCAAAGGTAAGACGCAAGGTGACACAAAGGAGATTATCCCGGCAAGCAAAGCCGCTATGAGCCCGAGAGAGGAAACATCAAGCATCAGGCAAGCCCACCTTCCGGGAGGAATGCCTAACCGCGCCGAAGTAGGCCGCGAGGGGAACGAAGATCCATTGCAACATAGGGGTTAGCCCGGCGTCGATGATCGGAATGACCGGCATGATCTCGCGGTAGGCCCATGCTTCGCGCAATTCGATATTTAGCCATTCGCTGAAAACCGTGTAGCCAAGCCCCATCACCAACATTGCGCCTAAAACAGGATATACCCGCCTCTGCGGCCAAGAGCCGGTGCCAAAGAAGAACAGGGCAAGCAATAGGCTGCTCATGGCGATCAGTAGATCGCCTCCGGTGCAATGCACGGCAGCAAAGATAATCTCACCCCACGTCCCCTCAACCCAGATGGTATAAAGTGGAATATGTCCTGCCTCCCAAATGAGATGCCCCAGGAAGGTGATTACGGCAAAACGCCGAAGTGCGGAAAGCCAATGGGGTCCCGTGATCGTGCTGTAAGATTTCATAAGAACCATCCAGTCATTCGCTGCCAGAAGCTGGGTTCAGCATGAGGATGGGTGTTGGTCAGCCCATTGATATAGAGCAAGAGGTTAAGCGGCTCAAAATCAGCGCCGTGAAAAATGCCGACCTGCTGGCCTGCGCGGTTCAGCAGATGGACCTGAGGGGTTAGGTCTTTCCGTTCGCTTACCCCAGCGAGAGCAGCGTTTGCATGACTAAGTTTTTCAGGGTCTGGCGTCCGCGCGAATATCCTGTTCTGCGTAGCGGGACCGCTTTGCGGCTCGTCGCTAAGGGTAACAAAGACCACCATATCGCGCATCGCGCTGGAGTTGAGCGCAGTGAGCGTTTCGGTGAGCGTAGCTTGTTGTGCCTCACAAGGATCGCCACAACCTTCGGGCACAAAGCTCAGAACCACGATCTTTCCCCTCAAAGCATTGAGGGATGTGCTTTCATGCGCCGCCCCTATCCAAGCGAGGTCTGGTGCGTCGTCGGGCAAGATCGGTTCGAAGGCGGCTTCCTTGGCAGCCATCACCTGATTAAGGTTCTCACCCGGATGATCGGCAAAAACCGGTGAGGCCAAAAGTAGGCTGGCAACAAGTAAGAGGGCGCTGCGCCATGTGGTGGGGGTGTATTTTTGGGTCATTGGGTCCGTTTCTCTTTCGCGATACGCATGGAGATTTGTTCGGCCATCTCCTCAGCTGGTTGCGCGCTTTCAAGAAAAACAGCGTCAAACTCACCCTTGCGGTTCATCAGGTAAATATGGCCGGCGTGGGCCATCATGTATCCGTGGGGCGCCGTTTCTGCGGGAATTTTCTCGTTGTAAACCTTGAAGGCCTCGGTCGCCTCGGCGATTTGGTCCTCGCTTCCGGTCAACCCGATCAGATTCGGGTGAAAGTTCGCGACATACTCCTTCAGAACCGAAGGCGTATCGCGCTCTGGATCGACCGTCACGAAGAGCGGAGCAATCTCATCAGCTTCAGGGCCCAGCAGTTCCAGCACGTTACCCATATATGCCAAGGTGGTTGGACAGATATCTGGGCAGTGGGTGAAGCCAAAAAACACAAGCTGCCAGCGGCCTGCGTAGTCCTTTTGGCTAACGACCTGACCGTTGTGGTCGAGCAACGAGAATTCTGAACGGATGTCAGCGTCGCCGCGATAGACCGTTTGGCCGGCAGGAACGTTGTCCGGGCGCAGCAGGGCAAGGCCCGCAACAAGCACGGCGGCAGCGATAGCACTCGCCCACAGGGCAATGCTTAGCCGACGACGGGCCGGCGTAATCTTAGTCATGATACTTCTTTCAATAGAATGATCCGCCCGCCAGTCAGACGGGCGGACCGAGGTTCAGCCCTTTTGATCTTCGCCATGCGCAGAATTCATGTGGTCGATCATGGACTGCATCATCTCTGTGCAGGCTTCCATCATCGGCCCCATATCAGACATCATTTTCATCATGGGCATCATGTCTTCCATACCCTTCATGCCTTCCATGTTTTTCATGCCGGACATCTCGCCGTTCATGCTGTGACCTTCGGCCATCGGCATATCGTCCGTTTCTGGTTTTGCATCTTGTGCCTGAGCGATGGGAGCGGCCAACATCATGCCGGTCAGGGCAGCAGCCGTGATTTTCATTTTGTAAGTCATGCCAGTTCCTTCTTGGGTTGAGTGTTAGTCTGTCGTGGTGTCCGGCTTGATTGTCGGATCGTTTTTAGCGCAGCCGGCAGAGCCGCCGCGCATGCAAAGCCCCAGAGCGCACATAGCGGCACAAGGGGCGAGGCTAAGGATCAAAGGTGCCGCACCAACAGCAGTCAGCCAGTCCCAGTTGAGCGCAGTGCCGCCACCGATAGCGGCAAAGCCAGTCAGCATGAGGCTCTGTCGCCGCGAAGGCATGGGGATCGCACTTGCTGGCCTGTCGTTGTTTGAAATTTGGGTCACTGTTGGGTTCATCCTTTAGAAATGACGCGTTTGATTTGAGAGATTACCGCTGGGCTGTCCCAATCGGCCGGTCCCACTTTGCGGGCGACTTCGCGGCCTTCGGCGCTAACAAGAAGTGTCGTCGGCAAGCCGACAACGCCAAGAGCCATCATCGCCCTCAATTGATCCGAGGCGTAGAGAGCGAGATGCTGAATGCCGATGTCGGAATAGAATGCGCGGACGGTGTCGAAACCACCCCTGTCGATCGACAAGGCGAGCACATGAAACTCTGGCCCGCCAAGCTTTGCCTGTAGTCTGTCGAGGGTTGGCATCTCATCACGACAAGGGGCGCACCATGTCGCCCAGATGTTAAGCAACACCGTGCTTCCCCGGAAATCTGCCAAAGTCAGGTCCCGGCCCCTCCCGTCGGTGATCGGCGGCGAGAGCATTGGTAAGGGCGCGTTGTGCTCGGCCATGACCGGACGCGCCGCAGCCGGCGTGGCCCCGAGCGCCAGTGCGCCGCCAAGAAAACCGCGCCGCTTCATGCCCCCTGCTCCTGTTGCAAACGCCGCACCACTGGAAGAATGTCGTTTTCCAGAGAGTGCCGGTTGAAGGGGCCAACATGTTTGTAAGCAATGCGCCCTTTTGAATCGATCACAAAGGTTTCCGGCACTCCGTAAACGCCCCAGTCAATAGAGGCCCGGCCAGAGCTATCCGCACCGATCCGGTCATAGGGATCGCCGAGTTCTGCGAGAAACCTGCGTGCAGCGGCTGGCTTGTCCTTTAGATTGATGCCGTGGATTGACACGCTGCCGGTCTGAGAAAGCTCCACCAGCAGCGGCATCTCGACCCGGCATGGCACGCACCAGGAGGCCCAGACATTTACGAGTGAAACTTCGCCGCGGAGATCTGATGTCGACAAGCCGTTTTCGCGTCCTTCGATTGGAGGCAAATCAAACTCTGGGATGTCCCGGCCGATCATGGTGCTCGGAAGGCTGTCTTCATTGTTAAACAGTCCCCATAGGAAAGCCGCCCCGATGGCCGCGAAGACCGCCGCAGGAAGCGCGGCGATCAGAAGGGACCATCGCCACTTGGGCGCAGCTTGATCCTGGTTGCTCATGATCCTTCCTCGTTCTTCGAGGTGATCTCGGCCTGATAATTGCGTTCACGCTCGGGCCATGTGCTCTTGATATAGCCAAGGATCGCTGTGATTTCCGCGTCACTCAGAATGCCCTCGAACACGGGCATGTCGCTTTCATAACCCGGCACGACCGAGGCCAGCCCGTTCTTGGTAATGTCGAAAAGCTGCTGATCGGCATGGTGCCATGTATGGCCCGTTTCATCATGCGGCGGCGCGGGCATGCGACCATTGTCGAGCCGCCTGCGCCAGTCCGGTTGGCCCTCGAGGTCTGCGCCGTGGCAGGAGGCACAGTTCTCCGCATAGAGGTCAGCGCCCTGATCGAGCATTTCCGCATCCACAGGCACGCCAAGCACGGTGAGCGCCGGGGGGGCGTCTTCCTTCCCCCCGGCCCAGACAGCAACCGCAGCGGCGCCCGTGATGCCAACCACAGCGGCTACGATCAACGCTCTCATGCCGAGCGCCTCAGGTATTTGACCAGAGCCAACACGCCCAGAACCAGCACCGCCAGCACCAAAAGGAACAACAGGCCGCAGCCGATCATCATTCCGGCCGACATCGGCCCATTCATCATAGATCCGTTCATCATTTCCATCATTCCATCCTCACTCATTTGAATACACGGCCACGCCGTCCTCGCCGAAGGCATAGGTCTTGAGGGTGCCACTCTTGCCCGCCATGCCGGGTGCGTTGCTGGGCATACCCGGCAGCGTAATGCCGGTGATCTCGGGGCGTTCAGACGTTAGGCGTCGAATGACCTCCACAGGGACCAGACCACTGATGTAATAGCCATCGACCTCAGCGAGGTGGCAACCGAGCCCCTGTTCTGGCACGCCAACTTCGACAGAACGCTTGTCAAAATCGCGGTCGTCAATGCGGGTGACATGATAACCGTTTTCTTCTGCATAATCGGCATAGGCGTCACAGCAGCCACAGGACGGATCGCGCCAAATGGTCATCTGGCGGTCAGCCGGAACGGTGATCGCAGCGGTATCCGTGTCAGGCGCTCTGTCGCTTTCGGCCATGCCGAAGGTGGCAAAACCAATGATGCCGGCGGCTGTGATTGCGGCAACCGTGCCGAGGGTGAATTTACTGTTCAATTTTTGTCTCCTTCAAAGATGTCGAGAGTGTCGAACGTCAGGCCGCCATCGCGGCTGACAGAAAGATTGCCGTCGCGAACGACGGTCAGACGCTGAGGATCGGCAGGATCGACAGCCAGTGCGTCGATTTTTCCATCAGCAACCAGCGACCAATTCACCCCTGCGTCTGCCGAAGCCCAAAGGCCACTGTCGAGGCCCACGTAGAGTTGCTCCGGTGCTTTGGGCGAGAGCGCGAGATGTGGGACAGGCTGCCCTACAGGCAGCGGTGTCGTGGGCGGCAGCGCTTTACCCTCGACCAGAGCATCCATGGCATTACCCGCCGTCACATCCTGCCAGCGACAAAAGCAATCGGGCACGCGGGTTAGTCCTGCCTCAGTTCCGGCATATAGCCAGATGCCGCCCATGCCAGTCGGATTTCCCACAGAAACGAGCGTGAGCACCTCCTGCTCGGCTCCGTTCAGATAGGGCCGGTCCATCACGAACTCCCAGCTTTCACCGGCGTCTTCGCTGCGCCAGAGCCCGTCACCCGCAAGCGCAGCATAGAGCAAATCTGGCTCAAGGGCCGCTTGGGTCAGAGCAGTAACCCGGACTGGAGGCAAACCTGCACCTGCGTTGGTCCACGTGCGCCCGCCGTCGCGGCTGCGCAAGAGACCGGTTGGCTCGACCGCCGCAAAGAGACTGCCCGAAGCCTCGGGGTGGCTGGCGATCGCGGTGACTGTCTGATCAAGTGGCCGTTCGCTTATTTGATTTGCGGTGGAGACGCGCCAGAGAGCATGCTCATACGCGACGATCAATGCGTTGCCGTCGTATCCGAGGGCCCGGATCGAAGCCCCCTGAGTGGTTGCATATGACACATGAGGTAGGGTCAGCGCCGCACCCATGGCGGCGAGTCCGCTGGACAGCATGCGTCTACGCGAAATATCGCGCGATTGATAAAGTGACATGAAGGTCGTTCCCGAAAGTGACGGATAAGGTCGATCGCTCTGCCGTCGCTTGGCAGCAGACAACGCGAGACCGGGCCGTCACGCTTCGGTGCGGCCGGTCAACTCAGGAAGGTGGTTCTTGGTGGGAAAGGATCAGACCCGGGATTAAGCCCGGCAAGGCTGAGATCCGCAGGCGCAGGCATGAAGAAGCGCTGAATGCTCTCTATGGGTGACTGATGCATCTGCGAAAAGATAAAGACAGGTGCCGTGCAATCGATGTCGCAGACAACCTCGCTCTGCTCCCCCGGCAAACAAGCTGCGCAGGCTTCTTCCTCATCACTTGTCGAGGATGCGGTCATGCCGGACATCTCCATCGACATGTTCGCCGCCGCCAGATCATGCGCCAACACACCCGTTAGCAGAACGAGTGATAGGCAGAACGTGGCAAGGCGAAGCAGAATGCGCATGACGGTGATATAGGAGCACGTCGTTGAAATGTCGATCCTTGGTCGAAAAAGGAAAGCGGAAGAATGGCGGAATGCGCTCATATGGGCGGGACGCTGCTCAAGGCGGCGCGCAGCCTTCGCGAGTTCGGCTGCCGCTCAATCTGTGCCGGTTCCTTCGCCTTTACTCTTTCGCCGATCCGCATGACCGAACAGTGATGCATTCTCATGCGCATTGCCGAGGGTTTCAAACTCAAGGCTTGAATGGGTGATGCCAAAGTCGTCTGCCAATATTCCTTTGAGGGTATCTTTTGCAGATTCAAGGTCCTCGAGACCTGTTCCCTCCAAAACCACATGACAATCGAGTGCGACCTCATGTTCCTGCATTTGCCATAGGTGAACGTGATGCACATCGCGCACACCCTCGACGTTCGTCATCGCTTCAACCACCGCACCCGCATCCATGTCAGGCGGGCTGCCCAGCATCAGCATACGTATAGGGTCGCCGATCTCAGTTAGAGCGAGGTATAGGATATAAAGGGCAATGCCGATGGTGATTGCCGGATCAACCCACCGTAGATCGTAAAGTATGATCAGCGTGCCGCCGATGATTACCGCAACTGAAGCCAAAGCATCCGATAAATTGTGCAGGAACAGCGCTCTGATGTTCACGCTGCCCTTTTGCATTGAGTAGGTCAGCAGCGCCGTAAGAGTGTCGACTACAAGCGCGACCCCGCCCAAGATCACGACAGTCCAACCCGCGACTTGCGGCGGGTCAATCATGCGCATCCCGCCTTCATAGATCAGGTAAAGCCCGACAAGGATAAGCGTGGTGTAGTTGATCAGGGCGGCAACGACTTCGATCCGGCCATAGCCGAAGGTCATGCGTTCATCCG
Organism: Sulfitobacter sp. W002; assembly: GCF_025142135.1. Taxonomy (NCBI): domain Bacteria; kingdom Pseudomonadati; phylum Pseudomonadota; class Alphaproteobacteria; order Rhodobacterales; family Roseobacteraceae; genus Sulfitobacter; species Sulfitobacter sp. W002. Next base: position 2,980,411 of record NZ_CP081126.1, read on the forward strand.
CTGGACGTCGCGCGATTTTTCGGGCGACGAAGGCGATAACCAATGAGGCCATGTCAGAAAAGTTATGCAGCGCATCAGCAATAAGCGCCAGCGACCCGGCGAAAATCCCGCCGACGATCTGTGCCGCCGTAAGCAGTGCGTTCGCCCAAATCGCAATGGATACCCTGCGGTCACCACTTTCGGGATCAATATGGGCGTGATCGTGAGCCATCGGCCGCGCCTCTTTCTGTTGGCCTGATTAGAACGCGGTCCAACACCGCGTTCTAATCTTTTCCATTGGCAAAAACGGAAAGCCCTTATCCGGATGAACCGTTGGGCTCATTGAGCTGTCAGCAGCAGCCCGATTTCTCCTTGGGTTGCGAAACTTCTTCCACCAACTCCGCGGTCTCCGCCCCGCTGGCCTCTCGGGCGACGTCCGCTTGGGCGACGACGCCACAGCATTTACCACTTTCGTCGGTGACCACACTACGCCGAACCTGTTTTTCTTCCATCTTGTTGCAACAGCTTTCAACGTCGTCGTCAGCAGACACGGTCAGAAGGTCGTTCGACATGATTTCTGAAACCGGCGTCTCGACCGTCTTGCCCTGCGCAACGGCACCACAGCAGATATCGCGGTCCGTCACGATGCCAACGGGCTCACCGGCGTCATTAAGCACCGGAATGGAGCCGACAGATTTTTCAGCCATAAGGGTTGCTGCTTCCTGAATCGAAGTGTCGGGGCCGCAGCAGGTGGGATTGCTTGTCATGATGTCCTGAACTTGCATGATCTTACTCCTTGCTTTGGTTGACACAGTGCAAACCAAAAGATTGGCTCTGAGGTTCCTGTCACCACACTTTGCAGCAAGTTTCACCGCAGTGTCCTCACGCCGGGTCGTAATGTGAAAACACTTTTGTGCTGCCATCGCGGGAGATTAGAAAGACCTCATAGGCTTCGCGTTCATCTTCTGACCCCATACCTGGTGAGCCATAGGGCATACCCGGCACGGCAAGGCCGATGGCATCCGGGCGCTCGGAAAGCAGTTTGCGGATGTCGGCGGGCGGGACGTGACCTTCGATCATATAGTCTTGGATTTCGCCGGTGTGGCAGGAGGTCATATTCTGCGGGATGCCGCTGTCCAACTTGTGCCGGATCAACAGCGTCCCAAAGCTGCGTTCAGTGGTTACTTCAAAACCGTCTTTCTTCAAGATGTCGATCCAAGCCGAACAGCAACCGCAATTAGGATCTTTCATCACGTGGATGGTAGGCTTTTCTTCAGCCCAAACTGCGAATGGCGCAGCGGCGAATGAGCTTGCGGAACAGACCAGCAGGCGGCGGCGTGTGAGGGTCATGTGAAGTCCTTCCAAGGTTTTTCCTAAATCGGACAGGATATGAGCGAATTACAGTCCTTCGCTTGATCAGATAGACAGCGTAGAAAGGCCAGAAGAAAAACAATCACAGCGCGCTAAACTGTCATTACCCCTCCGGTCAAGCCCACGTCCCTACCTAATCGTCATGGCAAACAGCCTTATGATGTTCACCATGTGCGTCTTTCAGTATTCCGACACCGCCCCAAGCAGCAATGCCAGCAACAATAACGCCAACAATAAGGTCGGGCCAATTCGCTCCAAGCCAAGCCACGAGTAAGCCTGCGGCAATAATGCCGAGATTGGCGGCGAAATCGTTCCAGCTGAATGTGTTCGCCGCGCGGATGTTCACATCTGGATCGCGAATACGTGCCAACAGCCAAACGCAGAGCGCGTTAATGCCCGCCGCGACCAGTGCCATGATGATCATGATTATGCCAAGAGGATCCGATCCGCCAACGTAGCGACGCCAAGCATCATAAAGGATGCCGACGGCGAAAAGGATCAGCAGGCCGCCCGAAACATTCGCCGCTCCACGCTTCCACTTCGCGGATCGGGACAAGGCAAAGAGACTGATCCCGTAGACAAAACTATCTGATAAATTGTCGAGACCATTGGCGATAAGGGCGGTTGAATCGCCAAATGCGCCCGAGATAAAGAAGGCGATAGCCAACCCGATGTTCAGCCCCAGAACGATCCAGAGTGTGCGTCTTTCCGATGCATTCTTCTGCTCTACCATGCGCTATTCTTAATCCCAGAACTTGCAGAATTGCAAACTCAAACGACGAGCTATTATTCCGGAGTTCTTTCGTCTTTCCAGATTTCGCTTGAGCCGAACGGGCCCATTTCTTAGTGATCATGCGGTGCGGCTGTTGCCCCTAGCAAACAAATAACGGTGCCGAGCAGTTCCCGGCTGTCAGGCCTACTTTTGCCCACCACATCCACACAACCGAGGCCGCTATATGGACGCCACCATAAGCTGTAAATGTGTGTCCCGCGGCGACAGCTTCCACCTGCGCCTAGAGCCATCCGAACAAGGCTAGGACAGCAGCAGTGCCAGGCGAAACCCAAAGTGCCGACAGGCCTAGATAGCGAAACACCCTGCGATTTCGGCAAGCGCCGCGATCGGATAGACAAACGCAACGGGCATCTTAGCCGCCGATCTCTTCATGGTTTGTCAGGCATTCGGAGTGGTCTCTCAACACCTCTAACACACGGCAGTCAGCGGTCTGCCCGCCACTGCACTCATGCACCATACGTTTCAATTCCGTGCGCAGCGCCTCCAGGCGAGCCAGTCGATGCTCAACTTGCTTAAGCTGCCGGCGGGCAATCGCATCGGCCTCCGCGCAAGATTTTCCCGGGTGATCGCTGAGGTCGAGCAGTTCGCGGATCGCATCCAACGAGAACCCCAGTTGCCGCGCGTGCCGGACGAACGACAGGCGGTCAAGCTCGGCATCACCATATCGTCGCTGGCCGCCTTCAGTTCTGCCGGGTTCTGGCATGAGCCCGATCTGCTCATAATACCGGACTGTCTGCACTTTTGTACCAGTCTTTTTTGCAAGCGTCCCAATGGTCAACATTTCAGGCTCTCCACATTAGCTACAGAGGGTGTAGCTTTAAGTGGCAGACATCACAAGATTCACCACCTCCTCACAGGTCCGTGATTGCCAGCCAATTAGCGACAATCGCGCTTGAACCTACAGCTGCTAGAAGTTGTAGACACCTCCAAAATATAGAATCAAGTTCGGGCGTAGCGGTGTGAGGCTTCCAGGTTTTCAGAAGGTATCGAAGGTGTTGGCGGGCGTGGCGGCGTTCGTTCTCATCTGGCTGTTGCTGTGGTTGGACTACCGTGCCGACCTTGCCCGCACAGAGAGTGAACCACCGTTTTTTGCTGATTTCGAACTGACCGATCATCGCGGGATGGTCCAAACGGAGGAAGATTTCAAAGGTCGCTGGATGTTGGTCTTCTTCGGCTTCACCAATTGCCCCGACGTCTGTCCGACAACACTGTCCGAAGTCGCGGCCGTGATGGAGGGTCTGGGCGATGAGGCGGCAATGGTTCAGCCGATTTTCATAACGATCGATCCCGAGCGAGATACGCCGACGGCTTTAGCAGAGTACGTGCCCTTGTTCGACGCAGGAATCATCGGGCTGACCGGCACGCCGGAGCAGATCGCCGCAACATCCGAGACTTTCCCAATTTTCTTTGAGCGGATCGAGGAGGCTACTGCGCCGCGTGGATACACGATGGGTCACACGTCGCACCTTTTCCTTTTCGACAAGCAGGCAGGCTTCGCGGATTCCTGGCCCTATGGCACGCCCGCCGAAGAGATCCTCGCCGATCTGAAAGAGAGGATCTGATCGTCATGCCCCGACTCTCCGGAGAAACAGCCCTTGGCCTAGCGTGGATCATTGCGCTTATCTCATCGCTTGCCGTGCTCTTTATTGGCGAGGTGCTTGGTCAAACGCCTTGCATCCTTTGCTGGTTCCAGCGCGCCTTCATGTTCCCCTTGGCCATCGTTCTTGGGCTCGGGTTGTGGTGGCAGGATTCCCGCGTGGGGCGCTATGGCGTTGCACTGGCGCTTGGGGGGGCGGCGGTGGCGATGTATCACATCGGCCTCTATGTCGGTCTGATCCCCGAGGCGATCCAGCCCTGCACGGCGACTGGCCCCTCTTGTATCGACGACAACCAGTTGGTCTCCGGGATTCCGATTCCGCTGATGGCGCTTGTCGCCTTCACGATTATCGGGGTGCTGTCGGCCCTTTCACTGAAGGAAGAATAAACATGAATCGACGCGGCCTCGTTCTATCCGTTCTGGCTGTTGGTGCCGCAGGTTTTGGCGGCGCGGCTTGGTATGCCACCCGCCCCCAACCCATGGCAGAGGCAGTCCCTGTCGCGCCAGAAGTGAACGATGTGCTGATCCGGTCCTATTCCCCGATCCTTGGCCCCGAAACGGCACCTGTCACGATTGTCGAGTTTTTCGATCCAGCTTGCGAGGCCTGCCGCGCCTTTTATCCCGTGGTCAAGGATATCATGACTGAGCACGGTGGTGCGGTCCGTGTCGTCATTCGATATACTGCCTTTCACGGGAAAGCTTCAGTGGAAGCGATCCGTGTTCTCGAAGCTGCGCGGATGCAGGATGTGTTCGAACCCGTGCTGGAAGCGGTCCTGCGCGAGCAGCCACGATGGGCGTCCCATGGCACTCCAGCACCGGGTTTGATCCTTGAGATTGCCGCAAGCGGTGGTCTGGATGTCGAAGCTGCTCGAACACAGATGCTGGCCCCCGGTGTCGTGGCAGTGCTCAATCAGGACCGCGCTGATGTCGAAGCGGTAGGCGTGCGACAAACGCCCACGTTCTTCGTCAACGCCAAGCCATTAGACCCGTTCGGTGAGGCCGAACTGCGGCGACTGGTCGCTGCAGAAATTGCGGTCAGCCAAAGTTGATGCTCGGATAGATAAAGGAGAATCTGTCATGATAGAGCTACCTTATATCAAGGGCTTGACTCTTTTTTTGCTGCTCTCGGGCATGTCGACTCCGACATTTGCCGGTTCGGAGGACGTCATCGTAGTAAACGCGTGGTCCCGTGCTTCGATTGGTATAAACCGACCGGGCGCGGCATATTTCACTATACATAACGCAACTGAAGACACAGTCACGCTGACCGGACTTACAACACCACTTGCCACGATGCCCGAGATCCATGAGACGAAAACCAACGCTGCAGGCGTCAGTTCAATGTCACCTGCAGACGACATCACGATCGGGCCGGGCGAAAGCGTGGCATTGGAGCCGGGCGGGCTGCACGCCATGCTCATGAAGCTGCAAGACCCGATGATCGAAGGCGAGACCTTCCCGCTGACACTGACTTTCTCGGACGGTGGCGAAGTGACTGTTGAGGTCCCAATTCTGGGGATCGCCGCGCGCGGGCCGGGAAGCTGATGCAGCGTCGGCAATTGTTCCAATACGGTGCAGGCGCTCTGGCTATGATGCTTGGTATCGGCTGGTGGCGCGTGGATGGTCCCGGCGCTCCGAAACCTACTGGCCAAAGGCCGCTCCCCCTAACGGCGATGGATTTCCGACTGACCGATCACGAAGGCCATGAAGTGGGCCCAGAAACCCTGATCGGACGGCCGACCATGGTGTTCTTCGGGTTCACCTACTGCCCGGATGTCTGCCCCACGACGTTATCGGATATCTCAGGCTGGCTTGAAGATCTCGGAGACGAAGCCGCGCAGATGAACGTGGTCTTCATCACGGTCGATCCGGCGCGTGACACGGTCGAGGCCATGGCCGAATATGTCGGCTATTTTCATCCGGCCATTCGGGGTTGGACCGGGACGGAAAACCAGATTACCCGCGCTACAGAAGGGTTTCGGGCTTCGTATGAGCGCGTCCCGACCGAGGGAGGTGACTACACGATGAACCATACGGCAAGCATATTTCTTTTTGGCGCCAACGGTGAGTTCGTCACCATGATTGACCACCACGAGCCAAGAGAATTCGCAGTACCGAAGATCCGACGTGCGTTGACAGAAGATGTAGAGATCACAACATGAGAATAAGAGTTGCCTCGGTAGCCCTGGTAGGCGCCTTTTCGATGACTGCCATCGCCACCTTAGGGTGGTGGTCCAAAGAACCGGTGCCCCAATCGATTGCCGAAGCAACGCATTGGGCGCCTGCTGCAGTTTTGGAACCGCGACTTGCTGATAGCGTCATGACGGTTCCCAAAACCACACAAGTCGGCGGAGCGCGCAAAATCCTAAACGTCCCTCTCTTGCAGCCTGACGTCACCGAAACCGCCTTGCCAGCAATTGAACCGCCCTTGGTGACTTGGACGCGTCAAATCGCGTCGGGTGAGACGTTGGATGCAGTTTTAGCGAACGCCGGCGTTGCCGCACACGCCCGTGCGGAGATCGCTCTGGCACTTGGAGTGGAATATGATCTGCGCCGATTGCGCCCAGGCCATGAGATCACCGTGATCTCAAACGCGGACGGCAATCCGAAGCGCGTAGAACTGGCCATTGACGATGGAGTGCGGATCGAAACGGTTTTTGGTGAAGAGCTTCTTACGCGCGTATTGGAACCAGACCCTGAAGTGGTGATTTTCGCAAGCGAGGCGGTGGTTGAAAGTTCGATTTCCGCAGCGTTGGACAAGGCAAAGATACCTGCACGCTTCGCGGTCGATCTGGCACAGATGCTGGGCGGCACAATCGATTTTCGACGTGAACTCTCCGGGGGTGAGAGGATGCGTCTCCTTTGGCGCGAGGCGCGAGAAGGAAACAAAAGGATTGGCCAGCCCGAGCTTGCCTTTGCCGCATTGGACCTTGCTGGATCGGTCTATGAGATCGTCTGGCCGGATGACGGCAGCGGTCAAGCGACGATCTATGTGGATGGAGAGGTCCTGCGTGTCTTTGCCCAACCGGTGGAAGGAGCGCGGCTGAGTTCCGTCTTCGGCCGTCGCACGCACCCGGTCTATGGGAATGTACGCATGCACACCGGCGTCGACTTTGCTGCGGCCCGCGGTACGCCTGTAAAAGCAACGGCGCCTGGACGCGTGAGCTTCATCGGACGTCGTGGTGGATATGGCCGGGTGGTGGAGATATCGCATGGTTCCGACACCCTGACACGATACGCACATCTCAGCGAAGTGCCGGACACACTCGAACAAGGGCAGCGCGTGATGGCCGGAGACATGATCGGTCGCGTCGGTGCGACCGGCACCGCGACCGGCCCAAATCTGCATTATGAGGTTCGGGTCGATGGTCGCCCGACGGATCCTCTCTCAGACGACCGACTGGTAGAGGCGGCCGACCGGGATGCGGTTGGCACGGCTGCACTTGAGCGATTGGCTGAGGCTCGCTCGCTACTGGCCGAGAGGCTCACCAGCGAATTTGTGCAGACAACAACGGAAAGGCTTTAATCCATGAAACGACTGGCTCCCGCTCTTGCAGTCACGCTGGCCTTGTTTTCCGCGGCGCAAGCTGTCGCCGATGCGATCCAGATTGATGTCCGGAAGACAAACGGCTGCGGCTGTTGTCTGTCCTGGATGAAGCATCTTGAGGAAAGCGGATTCGCGCCGATAGGCGAGGACCTGTTCGGGGGAACTCTTGTGCGATTCAAACTCGACACCGGCGTGCCTCAGCGCATGGTATCCTGCCATACGGCTTTGGTCGGCGGCTACGTGATCGAAGGTCATGTACCGGCATCAGACATCCAGCGTTTGTTGGATGAGCGTCCCGATGCAGTGGGGGTGGCGGTGCCGGGTATGCCCTATGGCTCGCCGGGCATGGGACCGGAAGATGATCGCGAGGGCTACGATGTCTTTTTGATCCAGGGCGATGGGTCGACCGAAATCTTTAGCAGCTATTTGGCCGCTGACTGACGTATCGGCGGGAACTCAGCGCTTGGAACCCTTGTCCCCAATAACTCTCGGCTTTCTTGGAAGCCTTGCCGCCGGATCGCTGACAGCGGTCGGGGCGACCCCCGTTCTCTTTGGACGCGTCCCCTCTCGTGCCACGCGCGATTTGCTGCTTGGCTTCGCGGCGGGTGTCATGCTCGCTGCTTCATTCTTTTCGTTGATCATTCCGGCTCTCGACGCAGCCGAAAGACAGTTCGACAACGGTGCTCTCCCGGCAACCATCGTTTGTGTTGCGATCTTGCTTGGCATGGGGGCGGTCGCTCTGATGAATGAACGACTGCCGCATGAACATTTCAAAACGGGGCGAGAAGGGCCCGCCGCCGCATCTCTGCGCCGCGTCTGGCTCTTCATCATAGCGATCACGATCCACAATTTTCCCGAAGGGCTTGCCGTTGGTGTCGGGTTTGGGGCTGATGGTTTCTCAGGTGGCTTGCCGCTCGCGATTGGCATCGGGCTGCAAAACGCGCCCGAGGGCCTCGCCGTAGCGGTCTCATTGCTTGGTGAGGGGTATTCCAGGCGCCGTGCGTGGGGGGTTGCCGCCCTGACAGGTCTTGTCGAGCCGGTAGGCGGGCTTCTTGGCGCTGGCATCATCGGCATCTCGCAGCCCCTGTTGCCATGGGGCCTCGCCTTCGCCGCCGGGGCGATGCTCTACGTAATCAGCCACGAAATCATTCCCGAAACCCACCGATCCGGCCATCAAAACAGGGCGACTTTCGGTCTCGCGGTCGGCCTCGTGATCATGTTGTTCCTAGATGTATGGCTGGGGTGATGAGATGAAACAGTCCCATTTCCAAGGCTTCATTGCGGCTGGAACTGCTTTTCTTGTTGATCAGGTGACAAAAGCAATCGTCGTCGCTAATGCGACAGATTTGAGCGCCGGAATTCCGGTCTTTCCCAGTTTTAATCTTATTTACTTGCGCAACGATGGCGTGACATTCGGACTGCTTGGTGGAGCACCATGGTGGGGCCTTGCGACCTTGGCCCTAGCCATCTGCGGCTGGTTGACCGTCATGCTGGTACGCACTGACAACCGGGTTGAGGCTATCGCCTATGGTGCGATCATCGGTGGCGCGCTCGGCAACGTCCTCGACCGCATTCGATTTTGGGGTGTGACGGACTTCCTCGATTTCTACGTCGGCTCCACGCATTGGCCCGCCTTCAACATGGCGGATGTGTTCGTGGTCGGTGGCGTGGGGCTGCTGCTCTTAGCACCGTGGTTAGCCGCTAAACTTCAGACTGGCCCATGATGACGGGTTGGCTGCAATTGACTGGCTGCAGCCGTTGCTTTCCCCTGCGATCAGGGATTAGCTTTATGGCGGGCGGTTTAACGGTTTTAACCCTTCCACCGTTCTCATGGATCATCGCTGTTCCAGTCGCCTTCTCAGCACTCTTTCTCGTGCTCATGCAGGTTTCCACCGCGCGCGCCTTCGTCATCGGCTGGATCTTTGGAATGGGCCAGTTCCTGTTTGGAATTTCCTGGATTGCCGAAAGCTTTTACGTCGATTCCGAACGTTTCGGTGCCCTTGCGATCCCAGCAGTCGCGGGACTGTCCGCCGGACTGGCCATTTTTCCAGCTATTGCGGCGATGTTATTTGCCACCGTAATGCAGCGCCGTGCTGTCGGCGGCATTACGGCAGGTCTTCTGTTTGCAACGTGTTGGGTTGCCGCGGAATGGCTGCGTGGTCATGTCCTGACGGGGTTTCCCTGGAACCTTGCTGCTTATGCCCTTGTCGAACATGCCCCCCTGCGCCAACCCGCCGCATGGGTCGGAAGTTACGGTCTGGGCTTTGTCACGGTATTTATCAGCATATTGCCAGGTGTGTTCATCGCAGCCGCGCCAAACAGCCGCGCAGCTGTCTTGGCGCTCTTTGCCGTCGCGGTGACGGTAATTTGGGGGGGCGGTGTGCTTCGGCTAAATCAGAACGTGCCGCCAACGGACATTGCTTTGCGCATCGTCCAAGGCAATGTGCCGCAAGTCGAGAAGTGGGCGCCGGGCAGCCGCGAACGCACGCTGGAAAAATACCTCGGCTTGTCCGCGCAACCCGGACGCTTCGACCTGCTGCTGTGGCCGGAAACGGCCTTTCCCGGTTTTCTGGACGAAGACGCCTTGGCGCGCAGGCGGTTATCCACGGTTTTGCCAGACGGTAGGATCCTTTTGACAGGTGTGCCTGACCGCGTAGAGAGGGATGGGGGAACCCGATATTTCAACACGGTTCAGGTCTATGACGGCAGCGGCGAAATTCTAACGGGATATGCAAAACATCATCTTGTTCCGTTCGGGGAATATGTGCCCCTGAAAGGTTGGCTGCCGTTCGAGCGTCTGGCCGAAGGTTTGGGTGATTTCACCCCGGGACCAGGGCCACGAACGCTGGCAATTCCGGGCGCGCCTCTGGTTGCGGTGGCAATCTGTTACGAGATCATTTTTCCGGGCCAGGCGGTCGACGATCTTTTTCGTCCCGACTGGATTTTCAACGCCACAAATGATGCCTGGTTCGGCGCCAGCATCGGGCCCGAGCAGCACCTCGCATCCGCGCGCATGCGCGCTGTGGAGGAAGGGCTACCCGTGGTGCGCGCTGCGAACACCGGGATATCCGCAATTATTGATGCTAACGGCGAGATCGTCGCGCGCCTCGACACTGGGCGAACAGGCGTCATAAATGAAAGCCTGCCGGCTGCGCGTACGGCTACGCCTTACGGACGTTTCGGCAATTGGACATTTCTGTCGCTCATCTGTGCAGCTTGGACGTTGAGGTTTGCCTTCGGCTTGGCCAAACAGCGACATAAGTCTGTAAAAACAAACCCAAAGGAACCGTGATGCTAATGTTTTTAGGCTCTATCGGAGGTGCTTTTTGGGGAGGCTATTTAGCCCGGAGCCGCAAAGGGAACTACCTAGACATCCTTCAATATGCGGCAAGCTTCGGCATCGCCCTAGGCCTACTGGGTTTCTTCATCTCAGTGGTTCTCTTACGCATCACTTCCTGACGCGAATTTGGTCTTTGTATCGAATTAAAACTGCCCGCTTCCTAGGGTTGTGTAATTTGAAAATCCCGACGTTCACCGTTACCTATCGACTGGCTGACAATACAATATGACAGGAGCTGATAATCCCCTTCTTTCTTCTTTTGGCGATTGTATATTTGACAAACCCGCAACGTGAGATAGGCTCGGATTCTACTTTAGAGGGATTCGAGATATGGCACTGTTTACCGTTACCTACGATCTTATCGCGGAGAAGGACTATGACAGCCTGATAGGTCGGCTCAAGGAATTGGACACTGCAAGAGTCCAGCTTTCTCAGTGGCTATTAAGCGCGGATAACTCTGCGACAGAGGTAAAAGATCACCTTGCGCAGTACGTGGACGACGACGACAAGTTGATGGTCATTGAATTTACCAAGCGACCTGCCTTCACGAAAGCGATTGCCGGAACAAACGATTGGCTGGACAAGCACCTTTAGCCGCGATCCGTGCGCTCTTGCGGCTTTCCGCGACGACCGTAGGGAAGTCCATCTATATGCACAAGGATGCCAAGCGCACGGGAGACAAAATGAAGAAGCTTGAGCTTCATGGTATCATGATACCCCATCTGTTGGGGTAACTCAACACTTCAATGGTACCTTCCAGCGCGCAGCAAAGGCCACACTTTCTCGTAAGACATCACATCTTCATGCTTGGACCGCCAGTGGGCATCTATGCCATCCCAGCCGTTGCCCTTGAAGACGTGGCCGCACTCAGGGCAGACTTTCTTGGCTGGTGTAACGATGCCGCGCAAGCACTCGTTAAACCGTTCTTCGTCGTCGTCCGTCTCTAGTTCGCGGGCGGCTTCTTTGAAGCGGTCTAGTTGGGGCTTTTGATCTGTCATTAGGTGACCTCTATTTCAATCCGGCTACCCTTTGGCGGCCAATTAATAGGTTCATACGTCGGCACTCTTTCGTGAGCGTCGGGGGCCTCATCTTCGCCATCTGGGGTCTCCACTGCGTCTCGGCGAGCGACAAATTGGGATAGATTGATCTTACACGCGCTAAGTGCTTCTGCGTAAGATATCAGACTTTCTTGCGTAGCGACCAGTTTAGGAAAGAGACTAGCGGCATCGTCCACGTGATCAGATCGCATTTTGTGCAAGATAGTGTTGCGATTATCGCGTATGGTCTTGCATCGACTGAGCGCTTCGATGGCATCTCCTTGGGCAATCTTATCAATCTCTTTGGCCATCACCACCTTGCGCAGCATTTTCTCTACGTGGTCCCCACTTGATCTGCCAAAAAGCAGGTCAAACGTAGGCCGATCAGTCCCGACATAAAGCCAAAGCAATTCTCGTAGATTGGCTTCCACCTCAGACCAGCGAACTGCAATGTCACCGATCAAATTTAAGCAGCTAGACCTATCGCTCATAGATCGGCGGGGGGTTCAATGTTGGGCCACATAGCGGCAATCTCCCCACAAGCAGCTTCTAAGTTTTTAACTCGTGTCTTGTAAGATTTGGGTGCCTTGGTCGCTTTCTTCCCGAACAGATCAACCGCATAGCACAAATTGGGATCAACTGTTCCGTGCCCTGCCAGAAACTCAGACGATGCCATCCAAATCAGCGACGTTACATAAAGTGAATGTTCATCCCTCCAACTCTTTGCCGAGATGGCCTTGGAGGTTTGAAGCAATACACCGCCGCAGACCTCCTTAGCCTGATTTTTGGCGATAAGATCCACTTGAACCGAAACGTCGACTTCCGACAACGGCAACTTGGGCATGTATCCAGTTATTGGCGCAAAAGTTAACTTGCTGAACGCATTGGGATACTGCTTAGGGTCCGACACAAAAGCCGCAAAAGACGCAATCGCTTCGGCGGACAAAAGGGCGTCGTTTTCTTTGAATTTTGACCCGAGTGACGCAGCGGTGGCCTTGAGTTCTGCTTCTGCTGAGTGTAATTTGGCAACAGGTCGCGTTCCGTCCTTAAGAAAGTCGCAGACAGACGCGCGCGCTTCGCCGTACCTTACTACCAAGAACGTGGGTGCGTATTTGGCGTTCCTTAAGATAACCTGACGACGAGAGGGAGAGGCAAGAGCATATTCTGCAAGTTGATTTGCCGAAATTCGCGGATCAGGATGTATGCGATATTTGTCACTTGTGTCTAGCATGATGGAAGATCTCTACATGGAAGGCGAGATGGGAGAACAGATTGTGTTTGTGACCCCATTGTCGCACAAGATGTACCGTGAAGCCATGGGGCATGGTATGGGGGGCCCAGAGGGTTATTTTGTTTGCTCATTACTGAAATCAAGACCTGACGCTGGCTTTGAAATCCTAGCAAAAGCGGCCACACTAGAGGCTGCTGAGTTGATTTTCAGGGCGCTTATTGGATCAGTGAAGCCTACCTTAGCTGCCTAAGGTTTTGTCAGGCCGCCGATAGGTCAGCCTTTTCCCGACGACACCGCGCAGCGCAACCTGACCACGCTCAACATCATCAACGCCACTCGCTGTGCGGTTGTTGTAACGGAAGTCAAATTCCGCAGCATAGCGATGCAAGTGCTGCTTGCCGCAGTGCTGGTAAACGCCCTTCATGCCGCGCTTGAAGATGCTGTAGAAGCCCTCAACGGTGTTCGTGTGGATTTCGCTATCGGCATAGTCCACGTACTGACCCGCGCTGTGGTTCGCCCAGCCGTGAGCGTCAAACACCTTGCCAGCGCCGATGTTCTGGTACTGACGCGCCTCATCGGTCATGACATACGCCTCACGGGCGATGTTCTCTTGCAGGATCGGGATCAGCGTAGACTTCTTGAGGTCGTCAACGACGATGCTTTTTGCGCGCTTCGTGGTGCGATCCACCAACGTTACCATCTTCATCTTATGAGAACCGCCACGGGCCTTCGGATGCTTAGCGACGCCGGGTTCCTTGCCGATGAAAGTCTCGTCAACTTCAACGATACTACCGTTACCACCAAAGCCTGCCAGCGCACCGTCACGCATACATCCGCGGATGCGGTGTGTCAGGAACCATGCGCTCTTGTAGGTGATGCCCAGAACGCGATGTAGCTGGTGGCTGCTGATGCCCTTCTTGCTGGACACCATCAGGTGAATGGCTTGCAGCCACAGGTGCAGCGGCAGGTGGCTTTCCTCGAAGATTGTGCCTTTACGGACGGTGAATTGTTTGCGGCACTCGCGGCACTTCCACAGGCCGTGGCGCTCTTTGCCTTCGGGGTTCTTTGCGCTTGGCTTGGTGCGAACGCCCGTCAGGGGATAGGCGCTATCAACGACACCACAATGCGGGCAGACGGGACCATCAGCCCAAAGCATCGCTTCGACATGGGCGAAGGCTGCTGTTTCATCGTGCATATAGGGGGCGGAAAGAACGGACATGGCGTAAACCTCTAACTTGTTGAGTTAAAGATAGGTTTTCACAGTGGGTTTGTCAAATATACAATCGCCAAAGTCTTGTATGGGAGTCTTCGGGGGGTTAAATTTTTCCAAAGAAGTATAGCACGATGACAGATAAAAAGAGTCAACTAGAGCGCTTCAAAGAAGCCGCCCGCGAGTTAGAAGCGGACGACGACGAATCCTAGCTCAATGAGCGACTGCGCAAGCTGGTAAAAGAAAAGCCGGGCAGCAAGAAGGTTGGCGATTGAGGTGTTTATTTACCCCAACAAATGGGGCGCTAAGTTACCTATTTCGTTTATACAGCGCGAGCTTGATCGGATATCTACCACTCTAAGAGAGAACCCGCAGAACGATGACTATGGCGCCATTTACGCCGCTCTGCAGGCACTTTCATAGGCGGCGGACCCCAATGGGTTCGCTTCTCCGATGAAACAGATCAGGGGCATTCAGGAAGGCTTAGGAGATTGTCTGCCGCATCTTGATCCGGGTCAGTTCGAACATACTTGTTACCGTTAGCGCTAGTGCCGACGATCAAATAGACTTTGTGCCCACTTACGTTCACGTAGAATTTGTAACCCTTTTCAATGTACGCAACGCATTCCTGTCGAGTGCAGGACCAGCGGCCCCCATCATCTTCCTTCGTACCGGCCAGTTTCTGGATCGCATCATAGCGACTATCGCGGTTTGGCTTTGTAATGCAGGTAACTTTGTTCATCTCAAATCTCCCTTAATGCGGGAAATCTACTGATCACGCCTCGGGTTTGTCAAGTATACAGGCGTCCACTCAAGGGTTGCGCCTACCTCTTTTCACGCGACCGACATTTTCGTTGCATGGTCGGCGCAGGTAGGAATATTGGGCGCACTATCTCGCGCTGGCCAAACTCAGAGGACGCGATGGGTTAGACTAGAGTTGAGCATTGACACAAATGCTACCCCCGCCAACGTATGACTGCTGACGCTGCAGCCCCCTGAGTCTCGCCTTGCTGAATTTCGAGAGAACTCGATGCTGCGCTACTTGCCGCTCTGAAACTTCTGGAGAGCGTGCTCGAAGGCCTCGAGCGTGGTCGTACTGACGTGATGCTCGATCCCCTCCGCATCGCGTTCCGCAGTCTCTTCGTCGATTCCCAGGCTGAGAAGAAACGCGACAACGACTCTATGGCGGCGGCGGCAGGCGTCGGCCAATTCTCGACCCGCATCGGTTAAAAATATTGCGCGGTAACGCTCCCGCCGCACCAAACCAGCAGCCTTGAGCCGTGAGATGTTCTTGGTCACTGTTGGAGATTTCACGCCAAGCCGCTCAGCGATTTCGACTGGCCTAGCCTCCCCCCGCAACTCGATCAACTCTGCGATCAGCTCCACATAATCCTCCGCCATTTCGCTTTCATGTGCTCGGCGCACAGTCGCGAAACCCTTAGCCTGCGCTTCGGGAGCTCTCTCGACAGTCTCGAACGCCTCGCGTTCGTATGATTGTAGCTTCGTCATGTCCGGACATTGCAACGAATAACTAAAATTGACAATCTAATTAGCCTAGAATACCTAAGTTAGACGAGTCTAAGTTTTAGCGCCGGAGGCTATGGTGATAAAAAATCTTTCGAGGCTGCTGCTAACCGCTGCAAGCGCGGTCCTGCTGTCCGGACCCGGGGGAGCGACGCCTGTCAAAGAGGCTCCGTGGCTTCCTGAGGCGGCAGCCTATCGGCTGACACTTTTTCTTGGGAATCTCGCGCCAGTGCCTTGGGACGACATCGAGACCGCTTGGACAGAACCTCACCGGGGTTCGGAATTCTCGACCGGCGCGTTGGAGTGGGTGGACCGCAAAAGCGGTATCAAGCCGGATGGTATCCTTGACGCCATGGCACGTGAAGACCGGCAAGCAGTTTTCACAGAGGCCACTCGTCTTGTAGCGCTTAGGATCGAAGAGGAATTGGACCGGACTCTCGCAGCCGAAGAACCTGCAAAGGCGCGCCAGGCTCTGCGAACGGCAGGCGAGCTCTACCGTGCATTTGAGGATGGTATCGCGGCAGCCGACCCCGAAGCAGCAAGACGTATCGGCCTCGCTTGGCTGGAACTTAACAGCAGCACGGGGTCCGCTGGTCTTCTCGGCGCTGGCGCCTTTTCCGCGGATCGCGACACGCTGGAGGCCGCGCGCGCAGTCATTTCCAGCTATCTCGCGGAAAATTACCTCTTAGCCAACTATGCTCCCCGTCAGACACTGAGTGCCCTGCCCGAAACCGCTGTGTTCAGCCGACGCACTATCGAGGTGCCGCCAAGCTTGCCGCCTGGCTCCGACATCTTCGATCAGGACCCGCTGCCATTGCTTGTCCTCAACTTCGAGGAACAAGGTATTGACGAGACCGATCTGCCCTTGGTGGCTTATGGCGACATGCTTTTCGACAGCCCGCAGATATTCGGAAATCCTGCGCGAAACCTCGGGATCGCCTGTTCGACCTGTCACAATCGCTCGGATGTGAACCAGCGCCTCTTCATCCCGGGCGCCAGCCACCAACCCGGTGCCATCGACGTCGATGGCGCGTTCTTTAATCCTATCTTCAACGACCGGCGCGACGACCCGATCGACATTCCGAGCCTGCGCGGGCTGCGCTTCACCGGGCCTTATGGTCGCGATGGGCGCTTTGCCTCTCTGCGCGACTTCAGCCGGAACGTGATCGTCAATGAATTTGGCGGCGCGGAGCCGACGCCCTTAATGCTCGACGCGCTGGTAGGATACATGCTCGAGTTCGACTTCCTACCAAACTCTAAGCTGAATGCGGATGGTACGCTGTCCGAGGCAAACCCGGACGCGGCGCACCGAGGCGAGGCTATTTTTAATCGGCCTTTCGCTGGGCTAGGCGATCGCTCCTGCGCTAGTTGCCACGTGCCTGACGCAAATTTCCTCGATCGGCAAGCCCATGACATTGGATCGGTCTCGCCGGCATATAGTGGCGCGCGCGCAGGCGCGCTGGATACGCCGTCCTTGCTGGGAACCGCATATACCGCCCCCTATTTTCACGACGGTTCGCTGTCGACGTTGGCCGCCGTTGTTGAGTGGTTCGATGAGACGAAATCGCTCGGGCTATCAGAGACGGAACGGACTGAACTGACCGCGTATCTGGAGACTGTAGGGTCGGCAGACGAGCCTTACGAGAAGTTCGACGCAGAGAACACCGCCTTTCGCCTGACATTTGCCGAATTGGCGACATTTGCATCGACGCTCGACACGCTTCTGCCCCGACGTGACGCAGAGCACATCCTGCTGCTGACCGATACTGTCGCTGCGGACCTCGCCGCAGACGCGAGCACCATGTCGAACCTGACCGCACGGCCCGAAGTCTATGCCTTGGCCGAGCGTCTTGCCGCAGTCGGCGATGCAGTCCGTGACGACGACTGGGGGGCCGCCGAAGCAAGTTGGACCGCGTTCAAGACCGAAGCCGACGCGATCGAAGAGAGGGCATTCTGATGGAATTCCACCTAACCCGCAGAAATATGCTGGCCTTGGCCAGTGCAGGCGCGATCTCGCTGGCCTCCCCGCTGATCGCACAAGACACTCCCTTGCGGCTTGCTTTCATTCCGCAGGAGAATCCCGACAAGCTATTAGGCGACATTGAGGCCATCACAAGATGGCTATCCGAACAGCTTGGCGTTCCCGTGGAAGGCTTCGTCACCATCGACCATGCTGCGGCTGTCGAGGCACTTCGCAACGGAGATGCAGACGTCTCCTTCATGGGCGCATTGCCTTTCGTTCTGGCGGAGGCGGAAATTGGCGCGGTACCTCTCTTGTCTGAGGTCTACCGGG
The DNA here is from genome assembly GCF_025142135.1 of Sulfitobacter sp. W002. Classification (NCBI taxonomy): domain Bacteria; kingdom Pseudomonadati; phylum Pseudomonadota; class Alphaproteobacteria; order Rhodobacterales; family Roseobacteraceae; genus Sulfitobacter; species Sulfitobacter sp. W002. The sequence continues at coordinate 2,998,333 of NZ_CP081126.1, forward strand.
GCGCGTCAAGTTACACAGGACGCATTTTTGTCCGCCGCAACGGCGGTATCGAAACGCTGGCAGACCTGCGCGGGCGCGATATCGCCTTTGCCGACCCGATCTCTGAATCAGGTTATCTTTATCCTCTTTCCGAATTCGTTAAGGCCGGGCTAATTGAGGGTCCTGGCGCAGCGGAGAAATTCTTCGGCCGCGTGTTCTTTGCGGGAGGCTACCAGCAAGCCATGCAGGCTATGGCCGAAGGTCTGGTCGATGCCGCCGGTGCCAGTCAGTATGCGGATTTGTTGCTGACCCCACAACAGCAGGCCGAGGTGACTTGGCTCGTAGAAAGCGCGCCGATTCCAAGTCACCTTGTGATCGCACGCCCAGAACTCGATGCCGCCCTGCAAGCCCGTTTTGTTGACGTCATGCTGAAGCTCAACGAACCGAAGCACCGCGACAAATTGAGCTATCTTTACGGACCAGATGGCTACGTCAGGGCAGAGGGCACCGCGTATGAAGGCGTACGCGATATGGCAAAGAAATACGGGCTGTTACGATGAGCATGGCTATCGAAATAGACGATCTAAGTTATGTCCATGAGGGCGCACAGCTACCAGCGTTGGAACGAGTCTCATTTCGGATCCCGGCGGGTGAGTGTGTCGCTTTACTGGGCCCATCCGGGGCGGGCAAAACGACGTTGCTGGCGCTGCTCGACGGTAGGATTCAGGGATGGCGCGGGCGCGTTTCTGTCTTGGGTGCGCCGCTCAATCCCGACCGCCCACCACCCCGAGCTCGCCGTCCTGATACCGGTTTCGTGTTTCAGGAATTCGCCCTCGTAGAACGCTCCACGGCACTACGCAACGTGCTCAACGGCCGCCTGGGGCGGATGTCACCTTTCCAAGCAGTACTGGGATCTCCAATGGCTCACGATCTCGATATTGCCCGCACAGCACTCGCCGATTGCGGCATCGCAGAACTCGCGGAACGCCGTGTCGACAGTCTCAGTGGAGGACAGCGACAGCGCGTGGCTATTGCGCGATGTCTGGCGCAGGAACCACGGCTGATCCTCGCCGACGAGCCAGTGAGCAACCTCGACCCCGCCCGCGCTGGAGAGGTTCTGGGGTTGATGACCAAGGCGGCGCGAGCGCGTGATGCAACAGCGCTATTCTCCTCGCACCAACCCGATCTGGCGCGGCGTTTTGCAGGGCGCATCATCGGCATACGAGAGGGGCGGATCGCGTTTAACGTTCCAACGTCCGAGTTGAAAGACGATGCGACTGCCGAACTCTATCGGGGGTCAGGACCGACGCCGGAACTCGGTCCCCGGGCGGTGTTATGATGCCCCCCCGCGACTTCGGCGGCTTCGTCACCAGTTCGCTGATCGCTATTGCCATCCTATGGTCCCTCGTCACAACCGATGTCGAGTTGTCGCGTCTTGCTTCGGCCGGTCCACGGATTACCGACTTTATCGGCCGGATGTTCCCGCCCGATCCGACAGTGATGACCGAGATCAAAAAAGGCAGCGCAGAGACACTAAGAATAGCAATCCTCGGCTCCCTCGGCGCAGTGCTGCTGTCGACCCCTCTGGCTATTCTCGCGTCCGAAACCATGGTTTCGCGTGCGGTGTTCGGGCCGGTCCGCGCGCTGCTGGCCTTTATCCGGGCGGTACCGCTGATCCTCGTGGCCATGCTCATGGTGGGCGCGGTCGGGCTCGGGCCGCTGCCCGGCATCATCGCAGTTGCCTTTCATGCCACTGGGATGCTCGCTAAATTCTATGCCGAGGCGATCGACGGCGTATCTCGCGCCCCCATCGCAGCACTTGAAAGTGCAGGGGCTGGACCGCTCGTGCGGCTCAGACATGCGATTTGGCCACAGATGGCCCCAGTCATCGCCCGCGACACGATTTTCCGGTTCGAACTGAACCTGCGTGAGTCGTTGGTCCTCGGCATCGTCGGTGCGGGCGGGATCGGCTTTTACATCCAGACCTACATCCGCTCTTTTCAGTATGACAAGGCGGCCAGCGTCACGATTGCCGTCGTCGGCCTAGTCATCGTCATCGAGGCGATCAACATCACGCTGCGTCGTCGATTTACCTAACCATCAAGCATAAATGTCGATCGGTGTTCCATTTTTCACCATTGCGTAGATTTCCTCGATCTGACGGTCCGCTACGGCGATGCATCCTGCGGTCCAGTCACGCTTGTTCATCGGGTCGATCCCCTTGCGTGGCCCACCGTGAATAAAAATATCGCCACCCGGCGACTTTCCTTGGGACTCAGCAAAGGCAATATCCGCCGCGTTGGGATATGAGATGCCGATGGAGAGGTGGAAGAGGCTGTCCGGGTTGCGTCGGTCAATCACGTAGGTGCCTTCTGGCGTACGGCCGTCTCCCTCGAACTGTTTGTGACCCTGGGGCGCGAAGCCCAATCCGATGGGAAATGCACGCAAAACGCCAGCCTTCCCGTCAAGGACGAGCAACCGCTGTGCCTTGTACATGCGAAGACGGGTTACTTTGGGTCCGTTGTAGGTCCGGAACTTATCTGCACAGCCTGACAGGAAGGCAGCCAACCCACTTAGAATAAAGACCCGTCGTGGAAAATTGGTAGTCATTACTGCTTGATGCCCCTTTCGTGAGGTCTGATGTGTTTTAGGCGTTACTTAACCGCAAATGCCGGATCAATGACCGTGCGCGAGTGCTCCCTTTGCCATATTCTCACCCACCGGTTCACCGCCCGAAGGCCCGCCCTTGATCTGATAGCCGTTCAAAAGCCGCAGTGCATTGGCGACCACCAACAGGGATACGCCCACATCCGCAGCGATGGCGCCCCACATAGAGGCCATGCCGAACGCGGTCAGCCCGACGAACAGCGCTTTGGTCGCCAACGATATACCAATATTCTGGTGGATGATCGACATGGTCCGGCGTGAATGACCAATAAGCCAGGGCACCTTGCCGATATCGTCAGTCATCAACGCAATGTCGGCCGTCTCGATGGCCGCATCAGATCCGACAGCCCCCATGGCAATGGCATAATGCGCCCGCGCCATGGCCGGTGCGTCGTTCACGCCGTCACCAATCATCGCCACCATGTCGTGGATTTCCACCAGTTCTTCGATGGCCGTCACCTTATCTTCTGGCAAAAGTTCGGCGCGCACTTCGTCGATCCCAACTTCGGCCGCGACGGCACGCGCGGTGCGTTCGTTGTCGCCCGTCAACATCACGATCGTCTCCACACCCTGCGCATGCAACTTTTCAACGACCCCCTTAGCATCAGGGCGGATGCGGTCGCGCAGCTCTAGTATGCCGACCACGGCAGTCTCGTCACCCACTACAACTAAGGTGCTCCCTGCTCCTTCTATTCGATCTCTCAAATCTGTCGGAATGTGATTGCCAAACCCCTTTTCCTCAGCGAACCGATCCGAGCCGAGCCAGATTACACGCCCGTCGGCGCGCCCTTCCAGCCCGCGTCCAGGCACGGTGCGTGTATCCTCTGCAGCAGTTATGGAAACACCATCAGTTTGCGCGCGCGCGAGAATGGCCCGTGCCAGCGGGTGCGAAGACCGTGCTTCCAAACTCGCTGCCAGCGTTATGAGATCGCGCGCGGAGGCTTCGCCCAATGCGTGAACTGCTGCAACCTCGGGTTCGCCCATAGTGATCGTTCCCGTCTTATCCATCGCCAGCGCAGTGCTGCGACCTGGCGCCTCAACATAAGCGCCCCCCTTGATAAGCACCCCTGCTCGCGCCGACGCGGTCAGCGCTGCCACGATCGAAACTGGTGTTGAGATGACAAGGGCACAGGGGCAGGCGATTACCAGCAGCACCAACGCATTGTAGAACCAATAGTCCCAGGCACCGCCCAGGAGGAGCGGCGGCACCAGCGCAAGGGCGACCGCCAGCGCCATCACTATGGGGGTGTAGATGCGTGCAAACTTCGCGACCCATTGCTCGACCGGGGCGCGACGGGCATGGGCATCGCCGACCATGCGAATGATTTTCGCGAGCACCGTGTCCGAGGCGGCCTTCGTCGCGCGCACCGTCAGTGTGCCCTCACCATTGATTGTGCCGGCATAAACCTCGTCGCCGAGTTCCTTCGGAACCAGTGCGCTTTCGCCAGTGATCGGGGCCTGGTCGACAGCCCCGGCCCCCTCTAAGACCTCGCCATCAAGTGGGATGCGGTCGCCGCCGCGCACGATGAAGCGATCGTCCACGGCAACTTTTGCCGCTGGAACATTCGCCTCGCTACCATCCGGCCGGATGATCCTGGCTGTCGGTGGTGCTAAATCCAGAAGGGCCGACACCGCATTGCGCGCCCGCCCCACACTCCAGCTCTCAAGGTAGAGCGACAGTGAAAAGAAAAACGCAACTGTCGCTGCCTCGAATAATTCGCCCAGCCCGATAGCACCCGCCACGGCCACCACCATCAATAGATTCATGTCAGGGCTAATTCTGCGTGCTGAAGACCAGGCCTTTGGTGCAACGAGCCAGACGCCAAAAAGGATTGCGACGGCAAACAGCCCGGCTTCCGCGATGGGCATCGGCGCCGTGCCATGCCCTGCAAACAGACCAAGCGCACCCCCCATGCCCGTTTCGACGATATGGTAGAGAAATCCTGCTGCCCAAAACCCGCCGCTCAGCGTGGTAAAACGCTTTTGACGTGCCAAATGCGCTGCCTGATTTTCGGCCGCGTTGTCGGCATCCCACGGTTTCGCGCTCATGCCCGTGCTCGCGACCAACTCAGCGACCTCATCATCTGAAATCTTATCCGCAGTATCCAGAATCGTCATTCGTCCATTAATGACATCAAACGCCAGATGCTCTGTCCCGCCAACTGTTGGACCGACAGCCCTATTCAGGATCGCCACCTCTTCGGCACAATCCAGACCAGAGACCTGGAAACTTCGTCCGGTCGCGGAGATGGGTTGTGCTGGATCCGTGTCGGCTCCAGCACCGCAGCACGTACCACCTTCTCCATGAGAGTGGGAAACTCCTTTCGGATGCTCTTGATAATCACTGTGCTCGCGATCGCGGTCAGATTTGTGTTTGTGGTCATGGATAGACATAGATTGACCCTAGGATTAGATTGATTCAACTCTGACATAGCCCCTACAGTTACTAGAGGTTCAATAGAAAAAATTGCGTTTCTTTTTATGAACTCTTTTGAAGATGCCGCGCTCCGACCGCCCCAGGGTGGTTCTTGTGGACCTGTGCCCGGTATGCAAGATTGTTGGTGAAAACCAAATTAGGACAGGTCAGAGGACTGAATGCAAACACGACATATGATGATTGGAGCGGCCCTGCTGCTCGCAAGCGGATGTGCCGCACCAATGGCTAACTCCCGCGCGCCGGTAGACGCGGTTGGAAACCTTCCCGAACAAATCGTTAACCTAGCTGCACCTGGTCAGGACCTCACAACAGCTCGGCTTCGTTCCGAGGATGGATGCTACTGGTATGAGCACAGCGGTCTAGTAGAAACGACACTGGTGCCGCTCCGCTCAATAGGTGGCAACCCGATCTGCACCACGCGCTCGGCGTGACTAATTGACCAGTGCAGACTGGTTGGGCGTAGATCACGTTCGCGGGGTCACGCTTTCTTCTGCCGAATACAGGAACGCCGTCGAACCAGTTTTGACGTTCGGGTATAGATGGTTGATATGTGCCATGACCATGCGGACACACCCCGAACTCGCGCGCCCGCCGATGCTTCTTGGTTCGGGCGTCCCGTGAATGCGTAGATAGGTGTCTCGGTTGCCTTCAAAAAGGTAAAGCGCCCGCGAGCCAAGAGGGTTTTCTGGGCCAGGGTCAACACCGTCGGCAACCGGGCCATAGAGCTCGGGATCGCGTGCGATCATGTTTTGGGTCGGCGTCCAGTTTGGCCATTCCACTTTTCGCTGGATCGTATACGTGCCGGGCTCGTACAGGTTACCACGGGCGATCGCCACACCGTAACGCATCGCAGTTCCCCCTTCTTCGATGTGATAGATGTAGCGCGCTACGGCATCGACGTGGACGTCTCCCGGAACAAGCCCGTCCTTAGCGTCCACCCGCTGGGGCAAAAAGCGCGGGTGCAGGCCCCACGGGTTTGACGTAGTTGGATCAAAAGCGGGAGGTGTGACCTGCGCGTCCCAGGCGGCCTTCTCCTCCTTGGTGGGCCGAGTGGCTGCCAGTAGCGGGCCAGCGATTGGAGTAGAAAACAGCGCACCGCTGGTCTGGAGAAAATGTCGTCTTGTCAGCATCATTCTTATTCCTTCAACGTTAGGTAGGCAAACTAAGCTTAAACAAGACCACTCTGCCGTTCAGTAAGGAAAGCCTGAAGCAGTATGGCCTGTTAGACTCGAATGCCGTTCTTCGCCTGCGGTCCTAACTCCTAAAGCCGCTGTAGGTTCAAGAGAAATATTTCTATCGAACCGGGCTTCTTGGAACCTAAATCCGTTCCCTTATTTGTGTTAACACCCCTACTCGGGCGGTTTCTGTGACGAAAAAAGCTACTTCTAGCAACTGATGATACGAGTTCACCGTTTCAATTCTCTGCCAACGGACAATAGCAGGCGGTTTGCGACCAAGGGTCAAAGGCCGGCTTTTATGAATGTATAACGCCAGCCACTTCCTGACGCGGGCCATTGGCGCTGATCCGTTTTCACAGGCATACAGGCATGTAAGTAGCCCCATAAACCCCAGCTAACGCCGCAGCCCCCAGCTAAGATGTAGTTAAGGAAACGGTCATCGCTATCCATTGGCATGTGGGCACCTCACCATCGCAGCAGATTTTTCCACACAAATGAACTGAGCTAACCGCCCTGAACGGAATTCGAGTTCTTAGGTGGTCCGAACTTGTAGTTGGCTTCGTGTAGCGCATTAACCTAGGGATCAACCTCCAGGATGTTCAAAATGGATTTCGACTTTTTTGGTGATGGTGCCTCGCGGGAGCGAACATCATCCTAGTAGCGCAGCGCACGGGATAACTTTCGACTTGAAGCTACATCTACTGTAGCAATTACACTTGTCTCATCACGATTCGATGGAGACGGGAATGAATGCCGACACAACTTTGCTTCAGCCGACAGAATTACTCGACTTTTGCCGAGGCCCGATCAGTAGTCTCATCGAAAAGCGTGGCTGGCTGGCGCTTTCCGAACATGGTCGGATCGGCGCAGCATATGATTTCGTCCGTAATGAGATCCACTTCGGCTATAACCGCGCGGACAACATTCCGGCCTCAGTCGTGCTGATGGACGGCTATGGCCAGTGCAATACTAAGGCCACGCTGCTGATGGCGCTTCTGCGCGCGCTCGGTTTCCCTTGCCGGCTGCATGGCTTCACCATCCACAAGGCTCTTCAGCGTGGCGTCGTGCCCGAAGCAGTCTACCCGATTGCGCCGGTAGAGATCCTGCATTCATGGGTCGAGGTTCGCGTTATTGGCACCTGGGTGAACCTCGAAGGCTTTATTCTGGATACTGACTACCTAACCCGGCTCCAAGCGCACTTCCCCGGACGCAAAGAGTTCTGCGGTTACGGCATCGGGACAGATTGTCTCGGCGCACCACCGGTCGACTGGCGCGGTGGTGACACCTACATCCAACGCACTGGCATCACGCGCGACCTCGGAACATTTGATGCCCCGGATGAATTCTATCGGCAACATCGGCAGGAATTCGGACGCCTTCGTGGATGGCTCTACCGACACGGAATTCGCCATTGGATGAACGCACGTGTCGCCGCGCTCCGGTCGGGCCGCTTGGTCCCCTCGCCAGAGATTACGGCCCACAATCAAGAGGAGCCGCATTATGCCGCATGATCACGGTAATGCCCACATGGACCCGACTTCCGGGGACCGGAGGGTATCGGTCGCCATTTGGGCCAATGCTCTTCTGACTGTTGCGCAGGTCGTCGGCGGCATCTTTTCTGGCAGTCTTGCCCTCATTGCAGACGCACTGCACAATTTCTCTGATATGGCATCGCTAGTCATCGCCTTCGTCGCGCGCAAGATTGCCCGGCGACCGGCAGATGAACGCATGACCTTCGGCTATGGCCGGATCGAGATCGTAGCGGCGCTGATCAACTACACCACCCTAATCCTTGTCGGCGTCTATCTGATTTACGAGGGCGCGATGCGCTTTATCGAGCCAACGGAGGTCGCTGGCTGGACCGTCGTTATCCTCGGTTGCGTGGCGCTCGCGGTAGACAGCTTGACCGCATGGCTCACCTGGTCGATGCAGAAAGGCAGCGTGAACATCCGCGCGCTCTTCCTACACAATCTATCCGACGCACTGGCCTCAGTAGCGGTGATCATCGGGGGGACGCTGATCATTCTCTACGACGTGACTTGGGTCGATCCGGCGATCACGATTGCCATTGCCCTCTACATTCTCTACCTCGCCCTGACCGAAATCGGAAAGCCGATCCGTACGTTGATGCTCGGCAGCCCCCCCGACATGGATAGCCGTGCAGTGGTCCGGGCGATGACCGAGGTGGATGGTGTCGAGGACGTGCATCACGTTCATCTCTGGCAAATGCAGGAACACGAAGCAGCGCTCGACTGTCACGTGGTGCTGACAGAGGCGGGCTGGAGCCGCATCGAACCGGTCAAGGCGGAAATCAAAGAACGGCTGAGTGCGGAGTTCAGCATAATGCATTCCAGCTTTGAGTTCGAGAACATCCACCACGCGCACCAGAACGTCCAACTCTTCGGCCACGGCGACGTAGAGAAGAAACCCGACCACGAAGACAACAAAGATACTGAAAGACAGTGACAATGTCACCGGCATCGTTTGCCAGAGCAAACGGTATGGAGCGCACTCATGCGCCGCACTCATGCGCACCAGAATGAAGAGTGGCGGACCATCCGGCCAAGTCGGTGGGGCGAGTGAAATGCCTCCACGATAAGGCCCCACAAACTGCTTTCAGACAGCGTTAAAAGACCGAACGCCACCCCGTCAGAAAATCGACCCTACGTCCGAAGTGGCCGTCGGGTAAGCTGCGGGCATCGCTTTCACCTGCGCCGCCCCTGCCAGTGATGAGTTTCGCTCCGTCATGTGTTTCACCGATGCGCTTCTGCGAACATCAGCCCGAGGTATCGGTGAAGCTCACCTCGATATCGCCCCTCTCTCGTGCCCCTGAAATGGTCCTGTTTTTTAGGACAGCTTTGTGGCTCAGCTAAGATGTAATTTGGTTGGTTTCATGCCGCCCTCTGGGTCCGCTCTGCTTCAACGAATGCGTCGTCAGAGGATTGTTTGTCGAGAGCCGTGTGTGACACCTCGGAGTTGTAAAACCCGACCCAGTCTTTGATTAAGCGCTTGGCTTGAAACCCGTCCTGCAATTCATGCAGATATACAGCCTCCTGTGCGAGTATTTGGTACCAGCGCCTTTTCTACCGCGGAAGGTAAAAGGTCTATCAGGCGAATGCCCGGTCGCAACAAACAATGAGGGCCAACCTACGGCCCTTAATGATGAGAGCGGTCGGCCCTCATTGCTGCGAAATGATCGGCGGGGCGCACCTACTAGTTCTTACCCGCCTTCGGAGTTGCGGACTTTCCGAAGCTTTTCGAAGTAGCGAACCCTTTTTGATAGTTCTCGCTCGAACCCGCGTTCAACAGGCAGATAATGCTGGGGCCTTGCCATCCCATCAGGAAAGAAAACCTGACCAGAGAAACCGTCGGGAGCATCGTGATCATATTGATACCCTTCGCCGTATCCAAGATTCTTCATCATTGCTGTGGGCGCATTCACGATGTGCATGGGGGGAGGTGCGGAACCGGATATTTTCGCATCAGCGCGCGCGGCTTTGTGTGCCAAATAGCCGGCATTCGATTTCGGGGCCAAGGCCAAGTAAATTGCGGCCTGAGATACAGCCAGATCGCCTTCGGGACTGCCAAGCTTTTCGAAAGTGTCCCACGCGCTCAGACAGATACGGGATGCCTCCGGATCTGCCAACCCTACGTCCTCCCATGCGATCATTGTCAGCCGCCGCAGGATAAAACGAGGATCTTCGCCGCCCTCAAGCGCTCTATGGACCCAGTAAATTGCGGCCTCGGGGTCAGAACCCCTTATCGATTTCTGGATGGCACTTGCGATCGAGTAGTGACCATCTGACGCGCGATCATACTGCGCCGCGCGCTGTGTCAAGCGATTGGCCACTTCCTTTGCAGAATAGATATGGTCCCGGGGCCAAGTGAGCGTGCTCTCGACCAAATTCAGAAGAGCCCGCCCATCACCATCCGCCATGGCACAAAGGAGCTCCTTCGCTTCGTCGTCCAAAGGCAGGGGGCTATCAAGAACCCTCTCAGTGCGTGCAATTATGGCGGATAGCGCTCGTTCGTCAAGGCGCTCCAAGACCATCACCTGACACCGGCTAAGCACAGCCCTGTTCACAGAGAATGATGGGTTCTCTGTCGTTGCTCCGCATACGGTAACCGTCCCGTCTTCCATCACTGGCAGCAAGGCGTCAAGCTGGGTCTTGTTGAAACGGTGGATCTCGTCAATGAAAAGGAGTGTTCCCTGCCCCCTGCGGTGGCGGCCGCGCGCCGCCTGGAAAGCCCTCTTAAGGTCCGCGACGCCACTGAATATTGCACTGATCTGCTCGAAATGAAAATCCGTTTTCATAGCCAGCAGCCTGCCAATAGTGGTCTTCCCGACGCCGGTCGGCCCCCACAGGATTAGAGACGAGATTTTCCCTGCTGCCAACATGGAGCCCAGCGGACCATCGCCGGCCAGTAGCTTGTCTTGACCGATAACTTCCTCGATGGCTTGAGGCCTCAGTAGGTCAGCCAAGGGGCGGGTCTTAGCCTTTCCTGTTTCAGGCTCAGTCGCATCGTCTTGTTGCTCAAACAGGTTCATTCGTCGCTCCATTCATTTCCCCAATCAAAGGCACATCAGGTCTTCGTTCGAGGTTCGCGACAAACGTGCATCGAATTCGGGCCACCTTAGAAGTCCGCGTCCAGGTGCTGTAAAAGGTTAGTCTTTCGCTGGAGGGCGATTGAGCCTCGATCCACCGCTTGCTGGACCAGGCCCATATCCTCACTGCAAACAATTAGTTTCTTCTGTGCGCGTGTCGCGCCCGTGTAGAGCAGCGTCTTATCCAGCATGTGCGTTGCCCTTCTGTTCAAGACGAGGATTACGTTCTCCCACTGCGACCCCTGCGCCTTATGGATGGTCATAGCGTAACCGAGGCTCATCTTGTCCAACAGGTCTGCATTTAGATCGAACATCCGGCCGCCGATCTTAACGCAGCCAAGGTGCCCGTCCTCGGTTTGTTCATCGAAGATCTCCACGATGGTGCCGAGATCGCCATTTCTAACGCCAATGTCGTAGTCGTTCTTTGTTATGAGGATTGGATCGTTCAGGTAGAACTTGCTGCCTGTGAAACTTACGTAGTCATAGACGCCGTCCTCATGGACTAGACGAACTACAGGACGGTTGAAGCCCAGCCGGCGTTGCATGCCCATGTTCAGGTTTCCGACACCAGCTTCGCCAGCTTGCATCGAGGTTAGAATTGCGCACCGTTCAGCCCCCCCGTGAACCTGGAACAACTGACCAATTTCATCTGGGTCGACGCGTCGTAGGACAGCGCAATCAATTTCCACTCCCTCCTGATAGTCAGGCAAAGCTATGCACCCGTGTTGATGCCTCACCGCCGTTGCAAACCGATGAATTCCGCTCTCGGCTCCTTGGCGTTTCACCTCAGTTAGTTCGACGGCCGGGAAGGTCGATTTCATAATGTTATGAAACAACAGGCCGCCCCCGACGGGCGGCAATTGGTCCACGTCACCTACGAAGATAAAACGCGTGGCAGCAGGTAGGTGTAGCAGAAGGGCGTGCATGGAATATAGATCAACCATACTGGCTTCATCGATCACAACGATGCAATGGTCGGGACGCTGGTCCTGCTTCTTCCTTGCCATGTCCGCACAGAACTTAGCAATTGTCGAAGCAGGTCTACCAGTGGCTTCAACCATCCTTTGTGCAGCCCGCCCTGACAACGCGACCTGGAAGATATCAACACCAAAGGAGACCCTCTCCAACACCGTCACGATAGCCTGAAGGATTGTCGTCTTGCCCGTCCCTGCTCCGCCCGATAGCGCGAACACGTTCATACTTGACGCAAGCAACACCGCACGCCTTTGCTCATCCGTGAGCCTGAATTGAATGGTCTGCTCAAATTCGCGCAATCGCTCCGTAACCGCCTCAACGGTTAGATTGCACTCCCAATCCGCCGCGCTGCTGCCCGCGCCCGGCGGTCGAAGGATTGCATCACGCAGCCTCTGCCCCGTAAGGGCCTCAAGCAGAAATTCCCCTTCAAGTTGAAAGCCGTCCTCGCCACGGATATAGCCGATGAGTTCCTGTTCCATCGCGTGCCGCAGGACGACATTGAAGTCGACACCCATCTCTCTGCATTTCTTCTCGAACGCAGGCCGTAGCATCAAAGTCGATGACGTAGCGCGACAATATTGCGAAATGAGATCAGCTGCCAACGCAGCTTGGTATTTCGGGTGATCCGAGGCAAAGCCCAACCCCTTTGCAATCTTGCAGCACAGCTCGAATGGGACGTCGAAGTTCAGCAGCCGAAACGGGTTCTCCTTCAACATCGCGATGGTTTTCTCACGCCAAACCGCCGAAAGCGTTTCAGCCAGCTTTACCGGCAGATGGTGATCAGCAAGCCAGTTGATAGCTGCCATGTAGGCATCGCTTGGGAATTCCAGTAGCAGTGGGCCGATGGACCGACTCGGAACCCCAGCCTCCAAAAGCGAGCTAATGTCCCGTTCCTCGATGATCTCGATCAAGCGAGGATTGCGGGCCAGGCGACCAGCCTTGACCTCCCCAATGCCCTTCACGTTTCTCTGGAGCCACGTTTCCAGCAAGCGAGTGTTTGGCTTTACGAACCGAGCTGTATGGGCTTCGAGATGATCCTCGATGATTGTGTATCCGCCGGCCGTGAACGTTGTCTGTGCCGTCGGCCCGTCGACTTCCCACAAGGAACCAACCTTGGCAGCATCCTTGCAGGCTTCTGGCAGCGAAACAGAGAGGCTATTCGCCACGTGTATGACGCTGCCATCAGCTGCGATGCGCATGGCGGTGACAGAGCCATTTCGACGCCTCTTCGATACCTGGATGAGCATGGGTCAGCGGAAGTCTTTCGTCGTCTCCAAGAAGGCATCTCTCGCCGACTTGAAATGCTTCACCTCTTCGAGTTCACGGCGCAATTGTCGGTTCTCCTCTTGCAAGCTTGCGATCCGCTGCAACAGCTTCGAATTCGACGTCGCTGTGCGCTTCATTCGATCATTGGCTCTTTCCCTCGCGGCGCTTTCCTCAGCGATGGATTTGGATAGGGCTGGATGTTGCGAACCCCATCGAACGTCGAGTTCTTCGACGAGTTGTTTGATGGCGGGGTTCTGTCCAAATGAACGTCTGTTGAAGCCAAGCTCAGTGGCAACCTCCTTGCGGTTTAGCTTACCCCGACGAATATAGTCCGCATGATCACCCCGCGCTTCCCGCTCAGAGACCCATGCAACGAAGCGAGCAAAGTTCTCGCTCCCTAATTGCCGACCGCTAGACATTATTCCGCCACCTTCATCTGGAACTTGGTCCTCAACTGATCTTTAAGCCTGCTGATCTCTTCGTATGCTTCAACAAGCTTCCCTTGTAGTCGCTCTACATCCTCATCCAACTTGGCGTTATTTTCGAGAAGACGATTGTTCTGTTGGAATAGCGAAACATAGGAATGGTTCTGGGACGCTAGGCGATCGGCCATGTTTTGCTCGAACGCCGCTTTGGCATATTCCGAAAGCTTTATCTGCTCGAGCTTACGATACTTTTCAAGCAGGGCCGAGTAGGCGGCCTTTCTCTCAGTTGCTGAGGGCCTAGCGTTGCTCAAACTCCGGGCCTTGATCGCGGCCTCCAAGCGCGTGTTCAGCGACCCTATGAACTCTACAGTGCGCAGAACATCTCGCCGATCCTTATTTCTGAGGTGTCCCTCGTTGAGCCCCGCTGCTTTGTTGAGAGTTGCGGCGACCAATTTCCACTCCTTGATTTTGACTGTGCGTCCGGGCTTCAATCCCCGGGTGAATGCCAGCTTCTTCTCGAACGCTACGAGTGCGACATCCACAATGCTTTTGTAGCTTTGCGCAACATCAGCATCATAATACCAGAGAGGCGGGCGAGCTTTGTCAGGCAGCTGAGGAGAGAAATCGAGATCAAAATCTTCCATTTCAAGGTCAGACATCCACCTTCTCCATTTTTCTCACCAGAGCCTCCAGAGCCCTAAGAGTCTTTTGAGCGCCATCAACGAACAGTGGGCCGATCAGATCATTGCCTTGCCATTCCTGAGCCTCCGCTCGGTAGGTCGCAAGACGTCGTTTTAATGTCAGGAAGTGAGGATCATCCTTGTTGTCAGTTTGTTTTATTATGCAACTATTTACACACCCTACGCAGCTATCTACATCAGCCGTTTGGGTTCTTGGAATACCCGCTTCGTCACGGCAATTCGCGAGTTGTTTTGTGTTCTCAGTCAAAACACATAAACCATATTCATGAGGGGTGACAATCGGCTCGCCAACATGCTCTTCTATAATCTGCCTAATGGTTGCATCACGCGCACTCTTATCGTGCATCTCGACTAAACCAATATTGTCCGCTTGCCTCGTGAGGAATTCACCCAGCTGCCCATGGAGGGTGGCAGCACCATCTACGTATCGACTGACGAGTTCAAAAATCTGGCGCCTACCAAGGTGCTGATACTCCGACAGCTCGACCTTATTATGCGTGTAGACTCCAGTCATTTTCGACCCGAAATGGTGCCGGTAATGATCGCGGATAAGTGGCATAATATTTCCATCGAAACGGCGCATGGCAAACTCGGCCCAAGCATGGCGGAATCCATGAGCTGTTACGTGCGGGCAGTAGTTACGGACATCATCACCCTGTCCCTCAAGAAAAATCTCGTAGAAGGAATTAACCTGCATCGTAACGTTAATAGCGTTTTTATTCAGAGAGTATACCGGCTGGTTCTGCGAGTTGAAACTATACCTAAAGTAGGAGAAAAGCTCTTTCCTCCTCTCGCAGGTCAAGCCGACGCCACCTAGACCATCCAGGACATCGATAAAATCGGCGACAGCAGCCGAAACATGCCGATCCGTAACGACCCCATGGTTGGTTTTTTCGATGTTCGACGCGAAGATATAGTCCGCCCCCTTTTTCTCGAACGCGTCGCGTGCCATTCCGCTCGCTTCACTATGTCGGATACCAGTCAAAATAAGAATCGCCAAATAACATGCTGTAAGAAGATGGTCCCCCTTTCGGGTAATTGAACTCTTAATTGAATGTGTGCCAATCGAGAATGGGATTGATGGAAGGGGAAGCTGATCTCTCGACTTCACGTTCGGGTAACACTTGCAAAGCTCCTCGAAGAACACTTGATCTACAGACCAAGCCTTTAATCGGCTGCCATAGCATGTGCTCCGTTCACCAAAATTTGAGAAAAATTGGCCAGCGGTCTTCCAACTAGGAAGCCTTCCCTCTTCGCGAAGCCTTCGTTCCGTTTGAAACCACGCGAGGACGTATTTGGTCTCATCCGATTTTATCAGCTGGAAACAATAACCTAGGACAGCCAAAGCAATTTCGAAAGGAACGATCGAAAAACTTCCGCCAGCCCGCCAATCTGCGTAGCTTTCGCCGGCATCTCTCACCCATACTGAGCAAAGGTCTTCCCAACGCCCACTTAGATTAGACGCCGGTAAGTACTGCTCAGGCACCAAACGGTGCTCCGCGTACCGCAAATCATACATCCACGCAAGTAGACGAATTCTACTGAACACCGTGGGCCCCCGAGCAATCGAACCATCGATATTGTGTATCACGAGCTCTATAAGTTCACTCTCACAGAGATCAGCTAGCAGTCGCCCCTGAAACTTACTGTTCATGAAATGAAATACTGAGGCAATGTTACCATAGGTAGAACTCATGCTTCTGGGACTCTGCACAGTCGCAAAGCCATCATCCACCCCTTCACAACGCAAGAACACAATATTCTTTGCGACCAGCTGCTGCCAGCTTCGAAGCTCCCCGAAACGACTCCTAAAGTCAATTTTCACTACCTCGCCCGAATCGACGTGATGAATAAACCAAATATCGTCGAAATACTTACCTGGGTTCTTGGCGTAACAAGAAGAGTCAATGAGAGGAGCACCGTCAGACGAACTAGCAGCATCTATCATTCCACGATCCATGAGTTCCCCCCTTCCGATATCGGTGCATGTGGTATCCTGCGTTCCAAATGCCCATATTTTTCAGATGCATCTTTCAGACTGACAGCACTGAAGCGCTTCAGGAGCAACTCAAGAAAGTTAAGCTTTGCCCACGCATTGATAGCCTTGTCGAGGTCTTGGGTGGCAAAAAGACCCTCTAACTCTCCCTCGATATGGCGCACCTCTTCCATCATCATGCGAGCCGTGAGACCGGAATCGAAGAGATAAATCATTCCATCCTTTTTAATCAAACCGCTTTTTTCGACAATAAATTTCTCTGCCTTTGCGGCCGCTAGGATTGTTTCGGGAGGAGCTTCGAGACTACTTCCCCGCAAGCCTATAAAATCCACTAAAGCAGAAACTGAAAACGGGCTTGTTCTCTCCTCCCATTCACCAATAATATCATGTGAAATACTGGCCATTTCCTCTGACACGGCGGCGGCAAACGCCCTGCCCTTCCTCAGCTTCACTTTATCTCTCGACCGCGCCCGATAGATTTCCTCACGGGTCTTCAATGTATGAAATTCATTCTGCGCTTGTCGTGAGAGTTCATCTGGATCTTCACTGTAATAGGACTTCAGCAGCGTAGTGGATTTAATGAATCCTCCTCGTTTTGCTTCTTCCGCATATACATGCGACTGAGCAATTGCCGAAGGAAGCAGCGCTTTAGCCGTACGCCTTTCGACGTCACCAAAATTAAACGCTCTGCCATTCTGACGTTTGACTTGAACGACGCTTAAGTATATCTGTTTAACTACAATTAAGTTTGCGTCTGACAAACCGTACTCGATCAGCCCTTCCGAGTGATCGGAAAAAGCCAAATGATAGAAATTCCAGGTGGAGCTAAAACGGGAAGTCTGCGGTTTATAGGGTGATATCATCGCTTCAGAAACGACATTCCCCAATGGGCGCTGATCATAGTCCCACAGATATGCTTTAAGCGCTCGACCCATCCTTGTATTCTTCTTAATACAAACGTTCTCTGCCTTACCACTCCGCCCCTTGAAGCTTCTAATCCAAATTCCTGTCGCATCTTCATCAATTTGCGCCCGTTTGAGGCGAACCGTGTTAGACAACTGAATTCTTCGTGATGCCAACAGCCAGACAAGGCACGTCTCTTCTTCCAAACTGGGGCCTAAGAAGTCGAGAAGTGAAAGCATTAATCTGGACATAATGGAGAAATTCTTCCCTCCATTTTCCCAAACAGACCATTGAGATTTCGGGTATGAACATGACGCAGTGACTTTTAAAAGCTGGTCTGCGAAACCCTTCGCTCCATTTTTGGCCAAATTCACTGCGGATGAAAAACGTTCGAAATGTATTGACTTCCGCCATTGGGACATTGCGATTGCATTGAGAAACGCATCATCCATAGCCACCAGAATCTCGATGTTAATACCCAAGATTTCGAACCACTCATTCTCCCATTTCAGAACTCTGGGTGAGTACGCTTGTGTTCTTTCAATCTTCCTGAGCCGTTCCACGCCGATCCGCGTCACCGCATCGCAGATCTTAGCATATAGCTCTGGATGCTCGTTCCGAAGTCGCTTTCGAACATCTGACCATTTTCGGATAAACGCAGATGCATAATCAGTAACAGCATCGATGTACTGCTCATTCGTATAGTTAAGACTATCGCCGAATACATCTTCGAGAGACCTGGTCGGGTATCTTTCTACCGCTCTTAGGTTTGGCCAATAGCCGCTATCGAGGGCTTTTGCCCCCTTCCCCCCGATAAGGGTTCTGATCTCGCGCTTCACTTTTAGATCATCGCTCTTATCGGCGGCTTTATTGAACAGCCTCTTGGCGTCGTCCATGCTTGCCTTGATGCTGTATTCTGATGTCAACTCAGACTTTAAACGCTTGAGTAGCGCTCTTCCAAAATAACGCCTGTCTGATTCTTCACCGCTGACCGCTACCTTCACTATATATTCAAATGCTCTTTTATAACTTGGCACACGGGAAGCTGTGATGCCCGATTCTGGGGAATTTATGACTGCAATCATCGGCCCGATATATCGGTGGCATCGTAGTTGGGCAGGGACGCCAACCTCTTGAACCACGCCGAGGCTATCTACACCAATCCGTGCCACCCCCTTCAATGTGCCTGGTACATTCTGGACGTTGCTACGGTATTCTGCAGCATAGTCGCTCTCTTCTTCAGTAAGGCCTCCACGAATTAAACGCGCTTCCGCAAATGAAGATCGATTAGTCATTCAAACTCCTCCGTCACGTAGCGGACTTGGCTGGCATCAGATGTTTGATCGACCATTTTGGCATTCTGTTCTTCAGCGTTGCCATGGAGAAGGATTTCGAAGTTGATGTATATATTCGTGGTGTCGAGACTTTCATGCCCTAACCTCTCTCTAAGCTGCTCATAGTTTTCGTTCAAAGCGCGAAGCCTATTCGCAAGGTTAGTCGCGTAGGTATGTCTCAATCCGTGGAATGTCCGTGTCCGGCTATGCCGTATCCACATATCGAGATTGGGAGTGTTCGCATTCCCATTCAATAGTATGGCGTCCTTGCAAGACTTATAAATTTTTGACGGATATGACGTGCTTAATCTTATGTCGCGCGCCGACCCAAACGCAATATCGCCCGACACATGAAAGGTATTAACATAGCGGAGGATATCCTTCGCCAAGGCAGTTGGGAAAGCAATCTTCCGTACCTTTCCGGAACCCCGCCCCTTACCAATGATTGCGTATAAAAATTCGTTTCTCTGGCTGCTTTCAGCTTTCTTCAGCTCACTCCTAATTCTTGGAATACTGAAGTTGTCGGGATCAACGATTTCAGCGCCGCGGCAACCGGTCTCGTAGGCTACGCGAAGTATGAGTTCATCTCGCCTTCTTAGCCTCGCGTTCTTTTTAACAACGTAACCAGAGAGGGTTTCGAAGTCTTTATAGGAAAGGTATTTCGCGTAAAGGCCAAACGGATCGAGTGAATTCTTTGTTCCGGCCGCCAGATTCACTTCCTCTTGCAGACTATGATTTATGTATTCCGATACCTCTATAGCCTTCTCAATGAACCCCAGATGCTCCATCGCCCTATAGAACTTTGCGATGAACCCGTGATAGTGTTCAACGGTAGTCGCTTCTAATCGCTTCTCTTGAAAGAGATGTTTGTCTAAGTATGCTTCGAGAAAGAACGCATCGACTTGGAGAGGCTCTATCCCTTTGCTTTTGGCAAAGTTCAGGAAATTTGCGACTTGGTGAGCCAGTTGATCATAGCCTCTCGGCTTCCGGTAGTATTCATTCATGAGCCAGATAGACGCAGGGAAGTAGGGTGCGAGCGTATCACCGTCTCGGATCATCTTGACGGTTCTCACCATGCCTTGGTGTTCGACTTCGCAAGTGACAACCTCAAATCCGCTCATACTGCTCCTGATGATGATCTGCAGGCTGTGGGCAGGTAGTTAATTCACCATTCAATATTACATTTTGCCGTAAAAATATACCCCGTCGTCGAAACGACCCTCAAAACGCTGGTTTGGGTATTTTTTTGCTTTGGTCTATAGAGTTAAATATGAAATCAGATTGTAATGCGAATCCCCCGATTTGTCGTATTGCGCGGCCCGCCGCATGAGGCGTTTCGACAGCCCCGCCCTGTCGAGCGGCGCATCGCCTTTCCACGCCGTGACCTGCTCGATCAGGTTGAGCAGCGCCCGCCCGTCGCCATCGGCCATCTCTAAAAGCGCCTCGCGCGCCTCGGGCTGCAACGGCAGGGGCTTGCCCAACTCGCGCTCCGCCCGCTGCGCCAATCGCTCCAGATCGGTGAGCGGCAGGCGCTCCAACACCAGCACCTGCGCGCGGGACAGCACAGCGGCGTTCAATTCGAAACTCGGGTTCTCGGTGGTGGCACCGACCAGAAGGATCGTGCCATCCTCCATATGCGGCAAGAACCCATCTTGCTGCGCCTTGTTGAAACGGTGGATTTCGTCGACGAACAAAAGCGTCCCCTGCCCCTGCCGCCGACGCATCTTGGCCGCGTCGAAAACCTTGCGCAGTTCCGGCACGCCCGAGAAAATCGCGCTGATCTGCACGAAATGCAGATCGGTCTCATCCGCCAGAAGCCGCGCGATGGTGGTCTTGCCCACGCCGGGCGGCCCCCAGAAGATCAGCGAAGACAGCGCGCCCGCGGCCAACATCACCGACAGCGGCGCATCGGGGCCAAGCACTTTTTCTTGCCCAATCACCTCGGACAGCGCGCGCGGCCGCAACCGATCCGCCAAGGGGCGGTGCCCGGCCTCTGCCGCTGGGTCGCCGTCACCAAATAGATCCGCCACGCTACCCCCTGAACCGCAGAGCGACACGCCGGTCGCCGCGCTGAATAACCATCTGAATGCGCCGCACCTCGCCCGACAGCAGGGCGGCCAAACTGTGCGTCTCTGCCACCTCTACCCCATTCACCGAAAGGATCACATCACCATCCCGCAGCCCCACACGTGGGCCATAGCGGCCCGCATCCATGACCACGACGCCACTGCTTTCCAGCGGCAGGTTCAGTTCCGAAATCACCGCCGGATTGATTCGCGCAGCGCGCAATCCGGGCAAAAGGCTCCGGGTGCCCAACGTGACCTCGGCCCGGTCCGGTTCATCCGGGGCGGCGATCAGCGCCACGGTTATCTCTTGCAGAACGCCATCGCGCCTGACGCCCACGCGCACGGAATGACCAAGACCGGCGACCGACATGCGGTAGATCATCTCCGACGGCGTATTGACCGGCTGGTCATCGACGCTGACGATGGCATCCCCCACCAGCACCCCCGCCGCGTTGAAGGGGCTGGAAGGATGCAGCCCCGACACGATGATCCCGCCCGGTCGATCCAACCCCAGCGGCCCGGCCATATCTGCATCCACCGGTTGCCCGGCTAAACCCGCCCAAGGGCGGCTGAACGCCACCTCCCCCGCGCGGGCCTGCGCGACAAAGGCCGCGACAAGATCAGCGGGGATCGCAAAACCGATGCCGTTGCTGCCGCCCGAGCGCGTCAAGATCGAGGTGTTCACCCCGATGAGCCGCCCCGCCATGTCAATCAGCGCCCCGCCCGAGTTGCCGGGGTTGATCGGCGCATCGGTTTGAATGAAATAACCCTGCCCGCCATTATCCGCCGCCCCCGACCGTGCAAGACCCGAGACGATCCCGCTCGACACCGTCTGCCCCACGCCGAAGGGATTGCCGATGGCCAAGGCAAGCTCCCCCACCTCGACCGCATCGCTGTCGCGCAACTCAAGAAACGGCAGGTCCGCCGCGCCTTCCAGCTTGAGAATCGCCAGATCGCTTTCCGCATCGCCCAAAAGCACATGGGCGCTGAACTCGCGCCGGTCATTCAGGACCACACGGATATCGGTCGCCGTGCCCACCACATGATAGTTCGACACCACGATGCCATCCGCCGACAGAATCACCCCGGAGCCGAGCGAATTCTGCACCCGGGGCCGCTCGGAGAAGGGATCCCGAAAGAATCGTTCGAAAAACGGATCGGCCTGAAGCGGCGTGCGCTGTGGCTTGGTCAGGATGCGGGCGTAGATGTTGACCACCGCGGGGGTCGCATGTTTGACCAGTGGCACGAAACTCAACTGCATCTGCGCGGCGGAACTGGGCACCTGCTGCGCCGCTAGGGGGGCGGCAAGCAGCGTTAGGATCATCAGCAAATATCTCATGCCGTCAGATATGCGCAGCCGCCCCGGCTGGCGCAACTCCCATTTCGGAATGATCTTGAAATCTCCCCCGCGACAACGAAAAAGCCCCGCCAAATGGCAGGGCTTTCCATTCCGCAATCTGCGAAATCTTATTCTGCGGCGTCTTCTTCGGCCAGACGCGCTTTGTCTGCGGCGCCTTTGGCGTCGCGGTCGCGGTCGACGAATTCGATGATCGCCATCGGCGCCATGTCACCATAGCGGAAGCCAGCTTTCAGAACGCGGACGTAACCACCTTGGCGGTCTTTGTAGCGCGGGCCGAGGATGTCGAACAGTTTCGCGACATACTGGTCTTCTTTCAGCTTGGCGGCGGCCTGACGGCGGGCGTGCAGATCGCCACGTTTGGCCAGCGTGATCATCTTTTCGATGATCGGCTTGAGTTCCTTGGCTTTCGGCAAGGTTGTTTTGATTTGCTCATGCTCGATGAGCGAGCCTGCCATGTTCGAGAACAGCGCCTTGCGGTGTTCATGTGTACGGTTCAGGCGGCGGTATCCACGTGCGTGACGCATTGTCTTACTCCAATCGTGATGCCCTCTACGGGCGGTTTTGCTTTGTCTGGCCCGCGATGCGTGTCACGGGCTCTCCTTGGGGCTTGCACCCGGTCGTAACGGTGCCCGATTTCTTTTGAAGAAATCGGCCCGGAAACTTTAAAAAAATTTCCGGGGCCGTGTCTCTTAGAACGAATCCTCGAACTTCTTGGCGAGGTCTTCGATGTTTTCTGGCGGCCAGTCTTCGACATCCATGCCAAGGTGCAGACCCATGCCCGACAGCACTTCCTTGATCTCGTTCAAGGACTTGCGGCCAAAGTTCGGCGTGCGCAGCATTTCGGCTTCGGTCTTCTGGATCAGGTCGCCGATATAGACGATGTTGTCGTTCTTCAGGCAGTTCGCCGAACGGACCGAGAGCTCCAGCTCGTCGACTTTCTTGAGCAGCAGCGGGTTGAACTCAAGACCATCATCGTCGTCCTGACGGGACGCCGATTCCGGCTCGTCGAAGTTGACGAAGATGCCCAGCTGGTCCTGCAGAATGCGCGCGGCGAAGGCTACGGCGTCATCCGGCGTGATGGAACCGTCTGTTTCCACTTTCATGGTCAGCTTGTCGTAATCCAGCACCTGGCCCTCACGGGTGGGCTGCACGTCATAGGAGACCTTCTTGACGGGCGAATAAATCGCGTCGATCGGGATCAGACCGATGGGCGCATCTTCCGGCTTGTTCTTGTCAGCGGAGACATAGCCCTTGCCGGTGTTGACGGTCAGCTCCATGTAGACATCCGCACCATCGTCGAGGTGGCAGATCACATGCTCGCGGTTCAGAATCTCGATACCGGCGGATTCGGAGATGTCACCGGCAGTGACTACGCCCGGCCCCTTCGCAGAGATCGACAGGCGCTTGGGCCCTTCGACTTCCATGCGCAGGCTGACGCCTTTGAGGTTCAGGATGATGTCGGTCACGTCTTCGCGCACACCGGCGACGGAGGAAAACTCGTGCAGCACGTTGTCGATCTGCACAGATGTGATCGCCGCGCCCTGCAGCGAGGACATCAGCACGCGACGCAGCGCGTTGCCGAGGGTCAGGCCAAAGCCCCGCTCCAGCGGTTCGGCCATGACGGTCGCCTGACGTGCGGGGTCGTTGCCCGGCTTGACGTCAAGCTGTTGCGGCTTGATCAATTCAGCCCAATTCTTGTGGATCATGCGTCCCTCCATCCTTGTTTGTGCCTCATGTCCAAATGACACAAACGCTCGAGGTTTCTGAAAAGCGGTATGGGGCCGCACGCAAGGCGCGACCCCATGTAAAACAGTCCCGGCTTAAACGCGGCGGCGTTTGGGCGGGCGGCAGCCGTTGTGGGCCATCGGAGTCACATCACGGATCGACGTGATGTTGAAACCGGCAGCCGCCAAAGCGCGGAGTGCGGATTCACGACCCGAACCGGGGCCCTGAACTTCGACTTCCAGCGTCTTGACACCGTGATCCTGCGCCTTGCGGCCAGCATCTTCTGCGGCCATCTGAGCGGCATAGGGTGTCGATTTACGCGACCCTTTGAAGCCCATGGTGCCAGCGGAGGACCAGGAAATTGCGTTGCCTTGAACATCCGAGATCAGGATCTTGGTGTTGTTAAAGCTCGAGTTCACATGCGCCACGCCTGCGGCGATGTTCTTGGAGACCTTACGCTTGGTCTTTGTCTTATCGCGTGCCATTGATCAGACCCTCCCTTATTTCTTCTTGCCAGCAATGGCCTTAGCGGGGCCTTTGCGGGTGCGAGCATTGGTGTGGGTACGCTGACCACGGACGGGCAAGTTACGACGGTGGCGCAGGCCACGGTAGCAGCCAAGGTCCATCAGACGCTTGATGTTCATCTGCGTATCACGACGCAGGTCGCCTTCGACGGTGTAGTTGGCGTCGATGTGCTCACGCACGGCCAGAACTTCGGCGTCGGACAGTTCGTTAACGCGACGGGTCGCGTCGATGCCAACGGCTTCGCAGATGGCTTTGGCGGAGGAAGTGCCAATACCGGTGATATAGGTGAGGGCGATTGGAACCCGCTTTGCAGTCGGGATGTTTACGCCGGCAATACGTGCCACGTTAGCTATTCCTTTTCGTTGCGGGTCCGTCGTTCCAGACCCTTTTTTCACAACACAAGCCCGAGGCGTTTTGGCCATCGGGCTGAGGCTGATCAGGTGATCTTGCGGGGCTGGGCGGAACCCTTGCCGCAATTTGATTCTCTTGCGAGATAGGGGTGACTATGAGGTTTTGCGCAGGGCGTCAAGCCTTGCACAAAACTCCCGTAGGATCAGTGGAGCGGAGCGAAGGGCAGCGTCGCCCCTGCCCCACCACCGGGAAATCACTTGTCGAGAATCTGCGCGATTGCGCCGCGGACTTCTTCGATCTGTCCCAGACCATTCACACCGCTGAGCATCTCTTTGGCATAGTAATAGCCGATCAGCGGAGAGGTCTGTTTGTAGTAGGCCATCAGACGGGTTTTGAGGCTTTCCTCATTGTCGTCCGCACGGCGCTTGAACTCGGTCCCGCCACAGTTGGCGCATTTCCCATCTTCGGGGATCGGTTTGGTCAGGTCGTTGTAAACCTCGCCGCAGGACGCACAGGTGGAACGGGCGGTGATGCGCGCGACCAGCGCCTCATCGTCGACCTTCATCTCGATCACAGCGTCGAGGGTCTGGCCCTCTTGCGCCATCAGATCGGCCAGCGCATCGGCCTGCGCCAGCGTGCGGGGGAAGCCGTCAAAGATAAAGCCGCCATGCTCGGCCTTGTCGGTGAGCTTTTCGCGGATCAGACCGATGACGATCTCATCGGTGACGAGCGCGCCGCGGTCCATCACGTCGGCCACGATCTTGCCCATCTCCGTGCCGCTGTCCTTGGCTTCACGCAGCATGTCGCCGGTGGACAGCTGAACCATGTTGCGGGTCTCGACCAGATGACGTGCTTGGGTGCCTTTGCCTGCGCCCGGAGGCCCGAGTAGGATAATATTCATCGACGTACGGGGCTCCGTTTCTTGCGTGTACCTTTGCCTTTGCCCGCGCCTTTGCCGCGCAGCTGAGACTTCTCAAGCAGACCTTCATACTGGTGCGCCAGCAGATGGCTCTGAACCTGTTGGATCGTATCCATGGTGACCGAGACGACGATCAGCACCGAGGTGCCACCGAAGTAGAAGGGAATGGCGAACTGGCCGCGCAGAATCTCGGGCAGAACACAGACTGCCGCCAGATAGGCCGAGCCGAGGACGAGGATGCGGTTGACCACATATTCCAGATACTCAGAGGTGCGCTTGCCGGGGCGGATGCCGGGGACAAAGCCGTTCTGGTTCTTCAGGTTGTCGGCCACGTCATCAGGTTTGAAGCTGACGTTGAAGGTATAGAAATAGGCAAAGAAGACGATCATCGCCACGAAGAACAGCAGGTAAAGCGGCTGACCGGGGCCGAAGTTCGCCAGAAGCCACGACATCACCGGGCTGGTGGAATTGCCCGAAAACGTGCTGACGGTGACCGGCAGCAGCAGCAAGGACGAGGCAAAGATCGCCGGGATCACGCCCGCCGGGTTCACTTTTACGGGCAGGTGGCTGGTGCCGCCGTCATACATCTTCATCCCAACCTGACGGCGGGGGTATTGGATGTGAATCTTCCGCAGCGCACGCTCCATGAAGACCACGAACATGATCGTCGCAATCACCATGACCAACACACCCACGATCACCGCAGGGCTGATGGCCCCCGAGCGGCCCGAAGCAAAGAACTGCGCGATGGCGGCGGGAACCTCGGCGATGATGCCGACGAAGATGATCAGCGAAATGCCGTTGCCGATGCCGCGTGCGGTGATCTGCTCACCCAGCCACATCAGGAACATGGTGCCGCCGACGAGGGTGATCATACAGGCGGCGATGAAGCTAAAGCCCATCTGCCCATCGGCCACGATGTCACCGGCCTGAAGGCTGACCGCAAGACCGTAGGACTGCAGGGTCGCCAGCGCCACGGTGCCGTAGCGCGTGTACTGGTTGATCTTCTTGCGCCCCTGCTCGCCCTCTTTCTTAAGCTGTTCCAGCGCAGGCACCATGGAGGTCAGCAGCTGAACGATGATCGAGGCCGAGATATAGGGCATGATGCCCAGAGCGAAGATACCCATCCGGCCAAGCGCGCCGCCGGTGAACATCGACACCATGCCGCCGATGCCTTGGCCCGCGCTCTCCATAAAATCACGCAGTGCGCCGCCGTCGATGCCGGGCACCGGGATAAAGGTGCCAAGGCGGTAAACGATAAGCAGCCCGAGTGTGAACAGGATCCGATTGCGCAGGTCTGTTGCCTTGCCCAATGCGGCCCAGCTCGTGTTCGCGGCCATGTTTTCGACGGCAGATACCATGAGGGGTCTCTTCTTTTGTTGCGAAAACGCCGCCCGGGCCGTTTTCCGGCGGGCGGCGTTCGGGAAAACTTGAGGATATGTAAGCGGCTGGCGCGCCGCTCACAAGCCTTAAGGCCGCTTTACTCGGATGCCTCGGCCGCCTTGGGGGCGGTCACGGTCACCTTGCCGCCTGCCTTCTCGACCGCCTCGATGGCGGACTTGGAGGCGCCAGCGACGTTCAGGTCGATCTTGGAGGTGATGTCACCTTTGGCCAGAACGCGGATACCGTCCAACTCACGACGGACCAGACCGGAAGCGATCAGGGCGGCACCGTCGATGGTGTTGCCGGCGTCGAGCTTCTTGGCGTCGATGAATTTCTGGATCAGGCCCAGGTTCACAACAGCGAAAGACTTGCGGTTCGGCTTGTTGAAGCCACGCTTGGGCAGACGCTGGTAGATTGGCATCTGGCCGCCTTCGTAGCCATTGATGCTGACACCGGAACGGGATTTTTGCCCCTTGATACCACGGCCACCCATCTTACCCTTGCCAGAGCCGGGACCACGGCCAACGCGCATACGCTTCTTGGCTGCGCCTTCGTTGTCGGAAAGTTCGTGCAGTTTCATGTCGCTTCTCCTTATGCCGGAAATGGCCCCCAGCGACGGGAGTGGCCAAACGCGGCGTTGCGATTCCATTGCGACCCAACACGGGCCACCGGGGGCGTATAGGGGATGACGTGACGCGTGACAAGGGGGTGAGCACGCTGGCTCTCTTCCGGGCCACAAGGGCCATCGCCTGCCCGTGGGGTGGCGATCACGACGGTGATCCGTGCCACTTTATTATGCGTCGATAGCGCGCCTTGGCAGAGTTGCGCCATGCCTCAGCAAATCGCCAACCCGGTCGCACCATAGGCGCGCCCATTATTGTTGGCACGCCTTTGGCGTGACTGACGGGCAGGCGATGGCCCGGCGCCTGCGGCTTGATACCGGGCGAGTGGCGCTTCAAAACGACGCACCCAGTCCGCACAAAGCAAAACGCCCCGCAGTTCCCTGCGAGGCGCTTCCGTAGAGCGGTCCCCCACCCTACCGCTGAACTGGCGTTCAGCCTTTCTCTTCGACGATCTCAACCATATGCGAGACCTTGTTGATCATGCCGCGGACGGAAGGTGTATCTTCCAGTTCACGTGTACGACCCATTTTGTTCAGACCCAGGCCAACCAAAGTTGCCTTTTGCTTAGCGGGGCGGCGGATCGGCGAGCCGACCTGCTTGATTACGAGTGTCTTGGCCATGCTTATGCCTCCTCAGCCACTTGTGCGGAGGACTCTACGTTGTCTTCACGCTTGGGCAGAATGTCAGCCACTTTCTTGCCGCGACGCTGCGCGACGGAACGGGGCGATTGCTCTTTCTTCAGACCGTCCAGAGTGGCGCGGATCATGTTGTAGGGGTTCTGCGAACCGACCGATTTGGACACAACGTCTTTCACGCCCAGCATCTCGAACACGGCACGCATCGGACCACCGGCGATGATACCGGTACCTTCAGGTGCTGTACGCATGATAACGCGGCCTGCGCCGTGGCGACCATGCATGTCGTGGTGAAGGGTACGGCCTTCGCGCAGTTGAACGCGGATCATCTGACGCTTGGCTTGCTCAGTCGCCTTGCGGATGGCCTCGGGTACTTCTTTCGCTTTACCCTTACCAAAGCCCACGCGGCCTTTCTGATCGCCCACGACCACGAGTGCGGCGAAGCCGAAACGCTTACCACCCTTAACGGTCTTGGACACGCGGTTGATCGCGACCAGACGGTCAGCGAATTCCGGGGTTTCGTCGCGTTGGTTGCGGCGGTTGCCCCCACGGTTGTCATCTCTTGCCATCTGGCATCTTCCTTTTTCTGTGGCCCTGAGGCCCTTAGGATCAATCCTGGTGAGCCCTTGGCCCCCGGATCATCGAGAGGGCCAACCCGGCCCTCTTCGCAGGAAAGCTATGCGCGGGGCACAGCCTCCATATGAAAGTGGGTGCGTGGTTGCCCACGCACCGCACAATCAGATCTTCAAACCGCCTTCACGCGCGGCGTCGGCCAGAGCCTTCACCTTGCCGTGGAAGAGGAAGCCGCCACGGTCGAAGTATGCTTCTTCGACGCCGGCCTTCTTGGCACGTTCGGCAATCGCGGCACCGACTTTGGTCGCTGCTTCGATGTTGTTCTTGCCGAAAACGCCCAGATCCTTTTCCATCGAGGAAGCGGAAGCCAGTGTCACGCCATTCACATCGTCGATCAGCTGAGCCGAGATGTTTTTGGACGAACGGTGTACCGACAGGCGAAGACGCCCGGCGTTCACTTTGCGGAGTTTGTTCCGAACGCGCATGCGGCGTTTCAGGAACAGCTGTCTTTTGGTGTTTGCCATCTTTCCGTTCCTTACTTCTTCTTGCCTTCTTTGCGGAACACGAACTCACCCTTATAGCGGATGCCTTTGCCCTTATAGGGCTCGGGCTTGCGCCATGCGCGGATGTTCGCGGCGACCTGACCAACAAGCTGTTCGTCAATGCCTTCCACAACGATTTCGGTCTGCTTCGGTGCTGTCACGGTGACGCCTTCGGGCGCAACGTAGTCAACATCGTGGCTGAGGCCGAGGTTCAGTTTCAGCGTGTTGCCATTGACGGCCGCACGATAACCAACACCCTGGATTTCCAGCTCCTTCTTGAAGCCCTCGGTGACGCCGGTCACGAGGTTTTCAATCATGGTGCGGGACATGCCCCACTGCTGACGTGCGCGCTTGGACTTGCCACGCGGTGTCACAGAGATTGCATCGTCTTCGACCGTCAGGGTCACGTCGTCAGTTGCGCGGAAGCTGCGGGTGCCCTTGGGGCCCTTCACTTCGATCGTCTGACCGCTCACCGATGCCGAGACGCCCGAAGGCATGGCGACTGGTTTCTTACCAATACGAGACATTGTCTTCTCCTTAGAATACGGTGCAGAGCACTTCGCCGCCAACATTGGCAGAGCGTGCAGATGCGTCCGACATCACACCTTTGGAGGTGGAGACAATCGACACGCCGAGGCCCTGACGGACAACGGGGATGTCATTGACGGCCATGTAGACGCGACGACCGGGTTTGGAAACCCGCTTCAGCTCACGAATAACAGGTTCGCCTTCGTAGTACTTGAGGCTGATCTCGATGGCGGGGTGGCCATCGGCGCCCGTGACTTTTTCGTAGCCGCGGATGTAGCCTTCGTCGGCCAGCACGTCCAACACCCATGCACGCAGCTTGGAAGCCGGTGTGGAGACGGTGGATTTGCCGCGCAGCGAAGAGTTACGGATGCGTGTCAGCATATCTGCGATAGGATCGTTCATCTGATGCGCTCCTTACCAGCTCGACTTGACCATGCCGGGGATTTGGCCCGAAGAGCCGAGGTCCCGCAGCGCGATCCGCGAAATTTTCAGTTTACGATAGTAGGCGTGCGGGCGGCCCGTCAGCTGGCAACGGTTGTGCAGACGCACAGCAGAGCTGTTGCGCGGCAGTTTCGCCAGTTTCAGGGAAGCGCGGAAACGCTCTTCCATCGGTTTGCTTTCGTCGCTCACGATCTCTTTCAGAGCCGCGCGCTTCTCAGCGTACTTTTTGACCAGTGCTTCGCGCTTCTTCTCGCGCTCAATCATGGATTTCTTAGCCATTTCTAATCCTTCCCGCGCTTATGAATTGAAGGGCATGTTGAAAGCTTTCAACAGCGCCTTGGCTTCAGCGTCGGTTTTCGCCGTGGTGGCGATCACGATGTCCATACCCCAAGTCTCGTCAACTTTGTCGAAGTCGATTTCGGGGAACACGATATGCTCTTTCATGCCCATGGCGTAGTTGCCACGGCCGTCAAAGCTCTTGCCCGAGATGCCGCGGAAGTCACGGATACGGGGCATTGCGATCGTGATCAGACGATCAAGGAATTCGTACATGCGGTCGCCACGCAGGGTGACTTTCGCACCCAAAGGCATGTCTTCACGCACGCGGAAACCAGCGATGGATTTCTTGGCCACGGTTGTCAGAGCCTTCTGGCCTGCAATCGCGGTCAGGTCTTCCTGAGCCGACTTGGCTTTTTTGCTGTCGCGCACGGCTTCGGCACCGCAGCCGATGTTCAGAACGATCTTGTCCAGCTTGGGGATCATCATGTCGTTCTTGTAGCCGAATTCCTCTTTCAGGGCGGCGCGGATCTTCTCGCGGTATTCGGCCTGAAGGCGGGGTGTGTAGGTTGCGGTATCAAGCATCGATCACGTCCCCCGTGGTCTTGGCAAAGCGCACTTTTTTGTCGCCTTCGATTTTGAAACCTACGCGCGTGGCTTTGCCATTGGCATCCACCAGTGCGAGGTTGCTCAGGTCGATCGGCATCGCCTTGGGGATGCGGCCGCCCTGAGATGTCTGTGTCTGGCGCGTTGCGCGGATGGCGATTTTCACGCCGTCAACGATGGCCTTGTTCGACTTGGGGTCAACAGACGAGATGGTGCCCGTCTTGCCCTTGTCCTTGCCGGACAGGACGATGACCTTGTCACCTTTGCGAAGTTTAGCAGCCATGATTACAGCACCTCCGGAGCGAGCGAGATGATTTTCATGAAGTTCTTCGCACGCAGCTCACGAACAACCGGCCCGAAGATACGGGTGCCGACAGGCTCGTTGTTGTTATTCAGGATAACAGCAGCGTTGCGGTCGAAGCGGATGGCGGTGCCATCTTCACGACGAACTTCTTTGGCAGTGCGAACGACAACGGCCTTACGGACGTCGCCTTTTTTCACACGACCGCGTGGGATGGCTTCCTTGACCGAGACGACAATGATGTCGCCGACGGATGCGTATTTACGCTTGGAACCACCCAGGACCTTGATGCACTGAACACGGCGCGCGCCGCTGTTGTCAGCAACATCCAGGTTGGTCTGCATCTGGATCATTTGGTTTCTCCCGACCTTCTGGGGGGCGATGCGGCCCTCATCCCAGGGTTTCGTTTAAGGGGCTCAGGCTTCGGTTTTGTCCGAAGTCAGAACTTCCCAACGTTTGGTTTTCGACTTGGGGGCACATTCGATGATGCGAACGCTGTCGCCCACCTTGAACGTGTTGTTCTCATCGTGAGCCCGGTACTTCTTGGACTTACGGATGGTCTTCTTCAGAACCGGATGCGTAAAGCGGCGCTCTACGGAAACGGAAACTGTTTGTGCGTTGGCGTCCGATGTCACGGTGCCTGTAAGGATACGCTTGGGCATGTTTCAGGCTCCTATTATTCGGCTGCCGCAGCAGCGGCTTTCTGGTTCAGCACGGTGTGGACACGGGCCACGTCACGCTTAACAGTCTTCAGACGTGCGGGGTTTTCCAACTGGCCGGTGGCCTGCTGGAAACGCAAGTTGAAGGATTCTTTTTTCAGGTTCACAAGTTCGTCGCGGAGCTGGTCCGGCGTCTTGTCATGCAGTTCGCTGGCTTTCACGGCCTCTTCCTTTCAACATCACCAGTAGGCCCCTGTCAGGGTGACCATGATTCTGGTGGAGTTCATGATGAAAGGTGCCAATACGCGCTGAGGTCGCACATGGCAACCCCCGTTGGCCCGGCGCCTGTGAATTAGGCGGGAAAGACGCTGGCGATAGGAACATGTTCCGCATAAGAAGGGCCTATGTCAAACATCAAATCGCTTTTCGCCACCCGCCTCTATCACGCCGCCCTGTCGGACCATGGCAAACCCATCGACACCGATGAGCTCGCCGCCTCTTGTTTCTCGATCGCCGAGGATGATGAGGCCGGGCAGGACTGGTGCGAAGAGAACGGCTATGCGGGCTACACCTCTTATGCGTCGCTCGACGACCTGCCCTACCGCTTTCCGATCTTCAAGGATCTGGTCGCGGTGCTGGACAAACATGTGGCCGCCTTTGCCAAGGATCTCGACTTCGATCTGGGCGAGCGCAAGCTGGTGCTCGACTCCCTGTGGCTGAACATCCTGCCCGAAGGCGGCATCCACACCTCGCATATCCACCCCCACTCCGTGATCTCTGGCACGACATATGTGACCATGCCCGAAGGCGCCAGCGCGATCCGCTTCGAGGATCCGCGCCTGCCGATGATGATGGCCGCGCCGGGCCGGGTGAAAGACGCCCGCGAAGAGCTGCGCCCCTTCATCTATGTCGCACCCGACGCGGGCGACGTGCTGCTCTGGGAAAGCTGGCTGCGCCATGAGGTGCCGATGAACATGATCGAAGAAGACCGCGTTTCAGTCTCGTTCAACTACAACTGGGCCTGACCGATGGCCGAGGACGTGAGCGCCCTCCCCCTGTCGGACCTGACAATCGACGCCGAGACCCGCCCGCCCCTGCCCGACATGGGCGACGTCACCGAGGCACAGCGACAAGCTGGGCGGCACCTTGCGGCGATCCACCGTCACTACCTCAGCGATCTATCACAAATCGCTCAGGTGATGACCCGCATTGAGGCCGAAGACGCGCCCCCGGCTGAGCTTGCGCATATCGTCCTGCATAGCCAGATGGCCCAGAATTTCGCCGCCGCCGGGACGCTCTGCGGTCAGCAATGCTGGGCGCTGACAATGCACCACAATATCGAAGAACAAAGCATTTTCCCGCAGTTGCACGCCCGCGGCTCTGAACCGGTGCGCGCAATCGTGGACCGGCTGCGGGCCGAACATGAGGTCGTTCACGCGCTTCTCGAACGGCTGGGCGCGGCGGCGGGCGGATTGTCCGAGGCACCAAGCTCAGAACAATTTGCCGAAACCCGCGCGATATTCGACCAACTGGTCGCAGTGGTGCGCTCGCATTTCAAATTCGAAGAAACCGCCTTGGCCGAGGCATTGGGCGTCTATCAGGTCGACATTTGAGGGCCGCCCAGCGGCTATTTCAGCTTCTTTGCCGCCTCTTCTTGCGCCTTGACCGCTGCCTTTTCTTCCTTGGTCAGCTTGTTGCCCCACTGATTGTTGCTGAGCCCGAGATCACTGGGCATCGGCTTGGTCTTGCCCTTCTTCACCTCTCCGCCGTTGTCGAGAAACGCTTTGATGAGGTCTTCGTCGGTGTTCGGCTTTGGGACGTGCTTCATCGGGCTGGGCCTTTCCTGCGGCATGGGGTTAAGCAAAGGCTACCTAGATTAAAGCGCATTGGCCAGCGTTGCAGGTGCTGCTTGCCCCGCCTGCCGGATTGGTGAACATTCAACCTTTAGATTTATTTGAGTATCCCCTGCCGATGTTTGTCCCGTTCCTTTTGCTCTTTATATCCCTCGCCTTTACAACCGCAGCCGCATCCACGCCGGGCTATGAGGACTTCAGCCTGCTCGGGGCGCTTTGTGTCATCGCCAGTGCGATCCTTCTGCTGCGGTCTTTGCGCGGCGCGCAGCAGCAGCGCAAAAAATGGATCATCGTCGACGGCTCCAACGTCATGCATTGGAAGACCGGCGCGCCGAACATGAATGCGGTCCGGGACGTTGTGGATGAGTTGCGCACGAGGGGCTATTCCCCCGGCGTCGTGTTTGACGCCAACGCGGGCTATCTGCTCGCGGGTCGCTATCAACATGACAAGGCGCTGAGCAGACAACTTGACCTGCCGGTGGACCGGGTAATGGTCGTCCCAAAGGGCACGCCTGCAGATCCCTATATACTCCAATCCGCCCGAGACTACGGCGGGCAGGTCGTCAGCCGCGATCGGTTCCGCGATTGGGCGGAGGCCCATCCTGAAATCGCCGAGCCGGGGCACCTGATCAAAGGTGGCTACCGGGATGGGAAACTCTGGCTCGACCTTGAGGCAGACGCGCTGCTCTGACAAAGCAAAACCCCCGCCGATCACTCGACGGGGGTTTTATGTCTTTCAGCCACCCCTTACGGGGCTGCGGGCTTACCAGTCCTCGCGGACAACAACCCGGGTCTTGATCGGCAGCTTCATGGCTGCCAGACGCAGGGCTTCGCGTGCCACGTCTTCACCGACACCGTCGATTTCGAACATGATACGGCCGGGCTTGACCTTGGCTGCCCAGAAGTCGACGGAACCTTTACCTTTACCCATACGAACTTCGACGGGCTTGGAGGTGACCGGTACGTCCGGGAAGATGCGGATCCAGACACGGCCCTGACGCTTCATGTGACGTGTCATGGCGCGGCGTGCCGCTTCGATTTGACGGGCTGTAACCCGCTCCGGCTGCAGTGCCTTCAGGCCGTAGGTGCCAAAGTTCAGGTCAGACCCGCCCTTTGCCAGACCCTTGATCGAGCCCTTAAACTGCTTGCGGAATTTAGTACGCTTTGGTTGAAGCATTTCTCATTCCCCCTTAGCGACGACCGCCGGCACCGCGAGGTGCTGGGCCGTCTTGGAGTTCCTGTGCCTTACGGTCACGCGCAGCGGGGTCGTGTTCCATGATCTCGCCTTTGAAGATCCATGTCTTGATCCCGATGATGCCGTAAGCGGTGGCCGCTTCGACATGTGCGTAATCGATGTCGGCACGCAATGTGTGCAGCGGCACGCGACCCTCACGGTACCATTCGGTACGCGCGATTTCGGCCCCACCAAGACGACCCGCGAGATTCACGCGGATGCCCAGTGCGCCCATGCGCATGGCGTTCTGCACGGCACGTTTCATGGCGCGGCGGAAAGACACCCGGCGCTCCAGCTGCTGTGCAATGCTCTCACCAACAAGGTGTGCGTCCAGCTCGGGCTTGCGGACCTCAACGATGTTGAGGTGCAGTTCCGAGTTGGTCATCTTGGCGATCTTCTGACGCAGCGTCTCGATGTCCGCGCCTTTCTTGCCAATGATAACACCAGGGCGTGCTGTGTGGATCGTGACGCGGCACTTCTTGTGCGGACGCTCGATGATCACACGCGCAACACCAGCTTGGTGGCACTCTTTCTTGATGAAGTCGCGGATTGCGAGGTCTTCCAGCAGAAGATCACCGTAATCCTTGGTGTCGGCGTACCAGCGGCTGTCCCAGGTGCGGTTCACCTGAAGACGCATACCGATCGGATTGACTTTGTTACCCATCAGGCTTGCTCCTCAACTTGACGCACTTTGATCGTGATCTCGGCAAACGGCTTGATGATCTTGCCGAACCGGCCACGGGCACGCGGGCGACCGCGCTTCATGGTCAGGTTCTTACCGACATAGGCCTCGGCCACGATGAGCTCATCGACGTCCAGGTTGTGGTTGTTCTCGGCGTTGGCAATCGCGGACTGAAGGCATTTCTTCACGTCCTGCGCGACCCGCTTCTTGGAGAAGGTGAGGTCTGTCAACGCTTTGTCCACGGATTTACCACGGATCAAAGCTGCAACCAGGTTCAGTTTCTGCGGGCTGGTGCGAAGCATGCGCAGTTTTGCCATTGCTTCGTTGTCTGCCACGCGGCGGGGATTCTTATCCTTGCTCATGGCTTATTTCCGCTTCGCTTTTTTGTCGGCGGCATGACCGTAGTAGGTCCGAGTCGGGGAGTACTCACCGAACTTCTGACCGATCATGTCTTCGCTGACGTTAACAGGGATGTGCTTATGACCGTTGTACACGCCAAACGTCAGACCCACGAACTGGGGCAGGATCGTGCTGCGGCGCGACCAGATCTTGATCACTTCGTTACGGCCGCCCTCGCGGGAAGCCTCTGCCTTTTTGAGGACATAAGAGTCAACAAAAGGACCTTTCCATACTGAACGAGCCATTGATTAACGCCCCTTCTTCTTGGCGTGACGCGAGCGGATGATAAGCTTGCTGGACGCTTTGTTCTTGTTGCGGGTCTTGGCACCCTTCGTCGGCTTACCCCAAGGAGTAACCGGGTGACGACCACCAGAGGTCCGGCCTTCACCACCGCCGTGCGGGTGGTCGATCGGGTTCATCACCACACCACGTACAGAAGGACGGATGCCCTTGTGACGCATGCGGCCCGCTTTACCGTAGTTCTGGTTGGAGTTGTCGGGGTTAGACACAGCACCAACGGTGGCCATGCATTCCTGACGCACGAGACGCAGCTCGCCGCTGCTCAGACGGATCTGAGCGTAGCCACCGTCACGACCCACGAACTGGGCGTAGGTGCCGGCGGCACGTGCGATCTGACCGCCCTTGCCGGGCTTCATCTCGATGTTGTGGACGATCGTACCGATTGGCATGCCCGAGAAAGGCATTGCGTTACCGGGTTTGATGTCCACTTTGGCGCCGGCGATGATCTTGTCGCCGATGGCCAGACGCTGGGGGGCCAGGATGTAGGCCTGCTCGCCGTCTTCGTACTGGATCAGTGCGATGAAAGCGGTCCGGTTGGGGTCATATTCGATCCGCGCGACAACAGCGGACATGTCCAGCTTGTTACGCTTGAAATCAACGATACGGTAGAGGCGCTTTGCACCACCACCTGTACGACGCATTGTGATTCGTCCGGTGTTGTTCCGACCGCCAGATTTGGTCAAACCCTGAGTAAGGGCTTTGACCGGGCGGCCTTTCCACAGCTCCGAACGGTCGATCAGTACCAGTCCACGCTGGCCTGGCGTCGTCGGTTTGTACGACTTGAGTGCCATGTTCTCTGTCTTCCGTTTGCTTGGCACGCATCCATCGAGATGAAAGCGCGTTGGTTGTAGGGCCCCGAAGGTCCCCTGTAGGAGTGGTGGGTGGGCTTAAATCTCTTGCGAGGCAGGCATCCCAACCACCGGGATCGTTCAAATAGCCAAACCCCGGACGAATCCGGGGCTTGAGCCGATGTGGCGACCTAGCAGGTTCAATTCTGCCCGTCCAGTGGGCATGGCGAAATTCCTCTCCCCCTGCCCGCACAAAAGAAAAGAAGGCGCCGAAGCGCCTTCTTCCGTAGGTTTACCGATTACCCAAAGCGGGTATTAGTCAAGGCCAATGCTCTCGGCCAGACGCATACCGGAGTCAAGGATTTCAACTTCTGCTTCGTTGAATTCCGGCATGCTTTCCAGACGCTCTTCGGTGACGCCGGGGACGATCACTTCGTCTTCACGCATGATCAGCTTCTCAACCGGAATGGCGACTTCGTTTTCGCCCATCCCAAGGAAACCGCCAACGCCGATGATCGCAACAACGGTGTCGCCACGGACGCCGATAAAGTCGATCTCGCCAACATCTTCACCGGTTTCGGTGGCGACGCTGCGGCCGGTCAGTTCTTCGGCGGTCAGGTTAAAGATCGGCAGACGCTGCACGTTCTCCTGATAGCGGGTGCGGTCTTCTTCGGCCATATTGCCCTGCTCGTCAGCGTTGAAGTCTTCCATCAGCACGCGGGCTTGCTCTTGCTCGACGTTGATCTCGGCGCCTTCGGCACCTTCAACGTTGACCTGCGGCGCTTCGGCTTCTTCGACGACGACATTCGCGTCTTCACCCTGCTGCACGTTCACGTTGGCTTCTTCCTGCTCAACAGCGACGCGGGCTTCTTCGGATTCAGCCACGTTCACATTGGCTTCGGCCTGCTCAACCGTCACGCGCGGCTCGGCTTCTTCGATGGTCACTTTCGGCTCGGGGCGCACGAACTTCACGACGGGTTCGGGCTGTTCCAGATCAACGATCGGCTCACCTGTGTCCACGTCAACCTGCGGCTTGGGAACCTGCACGGTCACGACCGGCTCAGGGATACGCACGGTGACCTGCGGCTGTGCCTGCTCAACGGTGATGATCGGCGCTTGCTGCTGCACGCGAACGGTCGGCTCTGGCACGGCGACGGTTACTTCGGGCTGGCCCTGCTCAACAGTCACCACGGGAGCGTCCTGCGAGACGTTTACGTCGGGCTCGGGCACGGTCACGTCAACTTCGGCGTCTTCCTGCTCAACAACCACTTGGCCGCCAGCGACATTGGCGGTCGCGGCTGCGTCACCTTCAACTTCGACTTCAGCTTCTGCTTCCATCTCAGCTTCGGCTTCGGCGTTGCGCTCGATAGTCTCTTCGACGTTTTCTGTCGCGTCCTGCGCCAGCACCGGAGCGGCTGCGAAAAGGGCAACGGCGGATACGCCGGCCATGAGTGTTTTGGTATAGATCATTAGGTCTCTCCCGTATTCGTTTAAGATAGTTGAGGCGCCCAGCACCCCGTCTTTCACGGTGAGACAACCGGCAGCTTTCTGCTCTGTTCCAAGAAAATTGATAGCATTTTTTCGGAACTTTTTATGGATCGCCACATGATTGAAGCTGGCCTCGACAGGATCGCGCATGGGTAATGCCACCCCCTAAAAACGCAAAAACCCCGCCGGAGCGGGGGTCTTACATCAGCGATATGTTAGGGCTTAAGCGGCGCGGCGCGCCTGTGCGAAGGATAACAAGCGCTTGCTCTTTTCATCCCACAGATGCAGCCGCGCATTGGCGAGGCTTTCACGAATGGTCATGCGGTTCCCTTCAGCCAGCGCCACGTGATCGCGCAGCACTTCCGGCAAGCGGTAGAACGGGATGCGGCTGTAAAGGTGGTGCACATGGTGAATGCCGATATTGGCGCTCAGCCACTGCAGGGGCCGGGGCAGGATGTAATGCGAAGAGCCGTGAAAGGCCGCGTCATGCAAATCCCACGCTTCGTTCTCTTCCCAATGGGTCGTCTCGAACTGGTGCTGCACATAGAACAGCCACATGCCCGCCGTGGCCGCCAACAGGGTACTGGGGACGAAGATGAGCAGAATGGGCATGATCCCCCCGAAATAGAAGATCACCGCGAGTGCTACGAGGATCGTCAGGTTGGTGCCCATCGCGCTTAACCAATAACGGGTTTGCGCCATCAGCCCCAGCGGGACACGGTTCTGCACGAAAAACAGATAGCTCGGCCCGAGACCAAAAAGCACGACCGGATTGCGGTAGAGACGGTACTGCAACCGCCCAAGCAGTCCAAGCTCGCGATACTCTGCAACGGTGAGGGTGTGAATGTCGCCGATTCCGCGACGGCCAAGGTTCCCGGCCGAGGAATGGTGGATCGAATGGGTTCGGCGCCAAACGTCATAGGGCGTCAGTGTCAGCACCCCCAGCACGCGGCCCACCCAATCGCTGGTGCGACGGCTGCTGAAAAAGGCCGCATGGCCGCAGTCATGCTGAATCGCAAAGAGGCGCAGCAGGAAGCCCGCATTCACCAGCGAAATGCCAAGCGTCAGCCAGCCGCTGATCGACAACGCCCACCAAGCCAGTGCCCAAAGAAGGACAAACGGCCCAAGCGTAATCGCCAGTTCAAAACTGCTGCGCCAAGTGCTTGGCTCGCGGTAGCGGGCCAGCACGCGCACCCAGTCGCGCGCGTTCGACACGTCCGCAGACGCGCCAGAGGTAGATTTTTCGTGAGACATAGAGCTGCTTTTTATCGTTGCTTCATGCCTTGTAAAGGAAAGCGCGCAGCAAGCAACTTATCCGTTGAGTATTAACGCGGGGTTTCCGCTCACGCGGCTAACAACCGTCGAGATAGGTCGCCTTGCTGGCCCCGAGTGATTGATCCTATCGGCCTCCACGCCTACGCTTGCGCATGACTTTGCCCGACCTGCCCTTCCAAACCGACGCCGTAACCCGCGCATTCGCCGACTTTCCAGATACGGTACGCCCCGGCCTCTTGGAAGTACGGCGCCTCATCTTCGAAGTCGCGGCGACCGAGAATGTGGGACCCATCGATGAAACCCTGAAATGGGGTCAGCCCGCCTATCTCACATCCGAAAGCAAATCCGGCACAACCCTGCGCGTTGGTGTGCCAAAGTCTGGCGGTTACGCGGTCTTCGTGCACTGCCAGACAACCGTAATCTCAGACGCCCGTACGGTTTTCGGAGACGCCTTCACCTATGATGGTAATCGCGCCGTCCTCTTTGATGCTGAGGCCGAGGTCGCCAAAACGCCCCTGGCCCTTTTGATCGCCCAAGCGTTGACCTACCACCGTCGAAACGAAAAAGGCCCCCGCTGAGCGGAGGCCTTTTCCAAATGTCAGTACCGAAAACTTACAGCCCGGTGGAGACGTCGATCGTGTTGCCCTCTTCAAGCGTCACGTAAGCCTTTTTAACGTCTTTACGGCGGCCCATCTGGCCCCGGAAACGCTTGACCTTGCCTTTGGTGATGGACGTGTTCACGGCCTTCACCTTGACGTTAAAGAGCGCCTCAACGGCCTCTTTGATCATCGGCTTGTTGCTTTCGATCGCCACTTCGAAAACGACAGCGTTCTGTTCGGACGCCATGGTTGCTTTCTCGGTGATGATCGGCTTGCGGATCACGTCGTAGTGTTCATGCTTGGCGCTCATTTCAGGCGTGCCTCCAATGCTTCGATCCCCGCTTTGGTGATCACCAGAGTGTCACGCTTGAGGATGTCATAGACGTTTGCGCCCATCGACGGCAGGACATCCAGCCCTTCGATGTTGCGCGCGGCCTGTGCGAAGTTCTCGTTGACCGAAGCGCCATCGATGACCAGCGCGCGCTTCCAACCCAGGTTCGACACCTGTTTGGCCAGAGCGGCTGTTTTGCCCTCGGATGTGGCTTCGTCGATGATGACCAAGGAACCGGCTTTTGCTTTGGCGGACAGCGCGTGGCGCAGACCCAGCTTGCGGAACTTTTTGGTCAGCTCGTGGCCGTGGCTACGCGGGGTCGGACCCTTGTAGATACCACCCTTACGGAAGATCGGCGCGTTCCGGTCACCGTGGCGTGCGCCGCCGGTCCCTTTTTGGCGATAGATCTTCTTGGTCGAGTAGCTGGTCTCGGACCGGGTCTTGACCTTGTGCGTACCCTGCTGCGCGTTGTTACGCTGCCAGCGCACGACGCGGTGCAGGATGTCGGCACGCGGCTCAAGGCCGAACAGTGCTTCGTCCAGGTCTACGGACCCGGCTTTGCCACCGTCGAGTTTGATGACATCGAGTTTCATGCGTCACCTTCTTTCTTGTCAGCGTCGGCATCGGAATTATCGGCATCCGAACCTTCAGCTGCGATTTCAGCTTCCGCGGCTTTCAGCGCTTCGGCTTCCTGTGCGGCTTGCTCTTCGGCCAAACGCTTGGCTTCGGCTTCTGCCTCTGCTGCGGCTGCGGCGGCTGCCTCTTCGGCGGCTTTCGCGGCTTCTTCAGCGGCGGATTTCAGAGCGGCGGGCAGAATCGCGTCTTCGGGGAACGGCTTTTTGACCGCATCCTTGACCGTGACCCAGCCACCTTTGGAGCCAGGAACGGCGCCTTTAACCATGATCAGGCCACGCGCGCTGTCGGTCTTGACGACTTCGAGGTTCTGCGTGGTTACACGGGCAGCACCCATGTGACCGGCCATTTTCTTACCTTTGAAAACTTTGCCGGGATCCTGACACTGGCCTGTGGAGCCGTGGGAACGGTGGCTGATGGAAACACCGTGTGTCGCCCGCAGACCGCCAAAGTTGTGACGCTTCATCGCACCGGCAAAACCTTTACCGATCGAAGTGCCTGCAACGTCAACGTACTGACCCGCGAAGTAGTGGTCCGCGATGATTTCCTCACCAACGTCCAGCATCGCGTCGGCATCGACGCGGAACTCAGCAACCTTGCGCTTGGGTTCCACTTTCGCAGCTGCGAAGTGGCCACGCATGGCTTGGCTTGTGCGTTTGGCTTTCGCCGAACCGGCACCGAGCTGAACGGCGGTATAGCCGTCACGGTCTGCGGTGCGCTGTGCGACAACCTGAAGCTTGTCCAACTGAAGAACGGTCACAGGAATCTGCTTGCCGTCTTCCATGAACAGCCGGGTCATGCCGACTTTTTTTGCAATAACGCCTGAGCGCAACATATGATTACCCTCCCGGCTTACGATTGCAGCTTGATCTCGACATCCACGCCAGCGGCGAGGTCGAGCTTCATCAGCGCGTCCACGGTCTGGGGGGTCGGATCAATGATATCCAGCAGACGCTTGTGCGTGCGGATTTCGAACTGGTCACGGGATTTCTTGTCAACGTGGGGACCACGAAGAACGGTGAATTTTTCGATTTTGTTCGGCAGCGGAATGGGACCGCGAACCGAAGCGCCTGTGCGCTTGGCGGTGCTGACGATTTCCTGAGTGGAGGCATCGAGCACCCGGTAGTCAAACGCCTTGAGGCGAATGCGGATGTTCTGGCTTTGAACGGCCATATGCATATCCCTTGTTTTGGGATTCTAACGGATTGGAGGAAGCAGGCTCATCCGGCCCCCTCATCGCGCCATGGTATTAAATCAAACGGGGCGCGTCTGACGCACCCCGGTGATGGGCGTCCTATAGGGGGAATCGGTTCGGGGAGCAAGAGGGTTCTAAAAACCCCCGGGTTTTTAGAACCAGTGCGCAAGGTCATGCCGGTCACGGCGTGACAGCGCACCCCGCCCGCGTTCAACCCCAACCCGGTCGAGCCTATCAACTCGGCCAGCGTTCGCCCCCTAGCAGCCTCACCACCCCCCAAACCGCTCCCAATAGCCCGTCACATTCCCCTCCTCATCGAGCACATGATACCCCTCATGTTGCGCCGCCGTCGCGCAAACATGGTTGGGCAGTATCCGCAGCAACGTCCCCGGCGCCAGATCCGGCACCTCCGCCCCCGAGCCCGGGCGGGCCGCGATCGTCCCATGTTCCTGACTGCACTGCGCCACGATCAAATCGGGCAACACATTCCCCTCGACATCACAGACCACCCCATACCCCTGATCCACCGCCTGCGCCGCCGTGCCCCGGTCCCGAGACAGCGCCATCCAGCCCGCATCAACCATCAGCCAGCCCTTGTCCTTTTGCGCGCCGATCACCGAGGTCAGCACCGAAAGCGCTAGATCATCAATCTCGCACACCCCGATC
Organism: Sulfitobacter sp. W002; assembly: GCF_025142135.1. Taxonomy (NCBI): domain Bacteria; kingdom Pseudomonadati; phylum Pseudomonadota; class Alphaproteobacteria; order Rhodobacterales; family Roseobacteraceae; genus Sulfitobacter; species Sulfitobacter sp. W002. The sequence continues at coordinate 3,041,756 of NZ_CP081126.1, forward strand.
CCCGCCATGACCAGATCGCAAAAGACATAAACCCCGGCGCGCAGTTCGGTCACGCCGGTAAGGTCGGCCGCGGCATGGGCCGTGGGCGTAGAGCCGACGCTTACGACCGGACAGGGCAATCCCGCGCCGCGCAAATGCGCCGCCGCATGCACTGCCGCATCGCGTTCCGCGCAGGCAAAGCGTGTCTGCGCCGCCTGCCCGACCGCGCCGTAGCTTTCCCCCGCATGGGTCAACACCCCGGCGAGTTCCGTCCCGCCCTCATCCAGCAACCGCCCGATTTCAACAAGCGCCGGATCATCGGGCGAGAGCCCGCTGCGGTGCCCATCACTGTCGATCTCCAGCAAGGCTGGAATAGGAAGGCCCGCCGCCCGCGACGCCTCGGCCACGGCGCGGGCCTGCGGCGCGTTATCTACCAGTACAGTCAGGCGGCAGCCGCGTCGCAACAAAGCGAGCACACGGTCGAGTTTGTTGAGGGCGATGCCAACGCCATAGGTGATATCCGTGACACCGGCTTTGGCGAAAACCTCTGCCTCGGCGAGGGTCGACACCATCGCGGGGCCGACGCCACCAGTCAGCAGCCGCTGCGCCACATCTAATGATTTGCACGTTTTAAGATGCGGGCGCAGGGTCACGCCCAGCCCCTCGGCCCGCTTTGCCAACCGGTCGATGTTGCGCATCATGCGCCGCTCACCCAGCAAGGCACAAGGCGTGGGCAGGTTAGAAATGGCGCGGCGGGTATTGGTCATGTCGGCTCCGGCTATTGGGGTACGGGCCGAGCATAGTCAGGTGGGCCGCCAAGACCACCCTGACAAAGCAAAAGGCCGCAGCAGATGCTGCGGCCTTTCGATTTCTTACAGGTCAGACCCGAAGGTCCGCCTATGATCACTCAGTGATCTTCGACACAACACCGGCGCCAACAGTCCGGCCACCTTCGCGGATCGCGAAGCGCAGGCCGTTTTCCATGGCGATCGGTGCGATCAGCTCAACGCCGAAGGACACGTTGTCGCCGGGCATGACCATCTCGGTGCCTTCTGCCAGCTGAACGGTGCCGGTCACGTCAGTTGTACGGAAGTAGAACTGCGGACGGTAGTTCGCGAAGAACGGCGTGTGACGGCCACCTTCCTCTTTGGTGAGGATGTAGGCTTCGGCTTCGAACTTGGTGTGCGGGTTCACGGAACCGGGCTTGCAGAGAACCTGACCGCGCTCAACGCCGTCACGCTCAACGCCACGCAGCAGCGCGCCGATGTTGTCGCCAGCTTCACCACGGTCCAGCAGCTTGCGGAACATTTCCACGCCTGTGCAGGTGGTTTTCTTGGTGTCGCGGATGCCGACGATTTCAATCTCGTCGCCAACGTTGATCACGCCACGCTCAACACGGCCGGTCACAACGGTACCACGACCAGAGATCGAGAAGACGTCTTCGACAGGCATCAGGAACGGCTGGTCAACAGCGCGCTCTGGTGTTGGGATGTAGTTGTCGACTTCTTCCATCAGCTTGCGGATCGCGTTTTCGCCGATGTTCTCGTCACGGCCTTCCATCGCCGCCAGAGCGGAACCGGGCACAACGGGGATGTCGTCGCCGGGGTAGTCGTAGGAAGACAGCAGCTCGCGGATTTCCATCTCAACCAGCTCAAGCAGCTCTTCGTCGTCAACCTGGTCAACTTTGTTCATGAAGACGACCATGGCGGGGATGCCAACCTGACGGCCGAGCAGGATGTGCTCACGCGTCTGGGGCATCGGGCCGTCGGCCGCGTTCACAACCAAGATCGCGCCGTCCATCTGAGCCGCACCGGTGATCATGTTTTTCACATAGTCAGCGTGGCCGGGGCAGTCGACGTGGGCGTAGTGACGTGCTTCGGTCTCATACTCAACGTGTGCGGTCGAGATGGTGATGCCGCGGGCCTTTTCTTCGGGCGCGCCGTCGATCTGGTCATACGCTTGGAAGTCACCGAAGTATTTGGTGATCGCCGCGGTCAGCGTGGTTTTACCGTGGTCAACGTGGCCGATTGTGCCGATGTTGACGTGTGGCTTGTTACGTTCAAACTTTGCCTTTGCCATGGTGTTGGCTCCTTTAGATGTTGGGTGGTGGGCTTAAAAACCCACCCTACAGATTGGGTAGGGCGGGGTTCACCCCGCCATCCCGGTTATGCAAATTTGGCCTGAATCTCGTCGGAGATGTTCTGCGGCACAGGCTCGTAGTGGTCGAACTGCATGGTGAAGTTCGCACGACCGGAAGACATCGAACGCAGCGTGTTGATGTAGCCGAACATGTTGGCCAGCGGTACGAAGGCGTCGATCGCGATGGCGTTGCCGCGCGTGTCTTGACCCTGCACCTGACCCCGACGGGATGTCAGGTCACCGATGATGCCACCGGTGTACTCTTCCGGTGTCACAACTTCGACCTTCATGATCGGTTCCAGCAGTTTCGCGCCAGCTTTCTTCATGCCTTCGCGCATACCCATACGGGCGGCGATTTCGAAGGCCAGAACGCTGGAGTCAACGTCGTGGAATTTACCGTCGATCAGAGCAACCTTGAAGTCGATGACCGGGAAGCCCGCCAGCGGACCGGAGTCCAGAACCGACTTGATCCCTTTTTCCACGCCCGGGATGTATTCCTTGGGGATGGCACCACCGACGATGCGGCTCTCAAAGGAGTAACCTTCGCCCGGCTCGGTCGGCATCAGGATCATCTTAACTTCACCGAACTGACCCGAACCACCCGACTGTTTCTTGTGGGTATAGGTGATTTCGGCTTCGCGGCTGATCGTCTCACGGTATGCCACCTGCGGCGCACCGATGTTCGCTTCAACTTTGAATTCGCGCTTCAGACGGTCCACCAGGATGTCGAGGTGAAGTTCGCCCATGCCCTTCATGATGGTCTGACCGGATTCCAGATCGGTTTCGACGCGGAAAGAAGGGTCTTCGGCGGCCAAACGGGCCAGACCTGCAGACATCTTTTCCTGGTCGGCCTTGGTTTTCGGCTCTACCGCGATCTCGATCACCGGATCGGGGAAGGTCATGGTTTCCAGAACCACCGGATCGTTGGCGGCACAGAGCGTGTCACCTGTGGTGGTGTCTTTCAGACCGGCCAGCGCGATGATGTCGCCCGCATAGGCTTCTTCAATCTCTTCACGGTTGATCGAGTGCATCATCATCATACGACCGACGCGCTCTTTCTTGCCCTTGGTCGAGTTCAGAAGGGTATCGCCCTTCTTCAGCACGCCCGAGTAAATGCGGGTGAAGGTCAACGAACCAACGAAGGGGTCGTTCATGATTTTGAACGCAAGGCCAGAGAACGCCATGTCATCATCCGCGCGGCGCGGGATGTTACGGGTTTCTGTCTCATCGCCCGGCTTGAAGCCCATGTAGTCGACAACGTCCAGCGGGCTGGGCAGATAGTCGATCACGGCGTTCAAGAGCGGCTGAACACCTTTGTTCTTGAAGGCAGAACCACAGAGAACGGGGATGAACTTGATTGCCAGCGTGCCCTTGCGGATCAGGTCGCGCAGGGTGTCGACGTCAGGCTCGGCGCCATCCATCAGGTAGTTTTCCATCGCCTCATCGTCCATCTCGACCGCGGTCTCGATGAGCTTGGCACGCCATTCGTCAGCGGTGTCCTTCAGGCTGTCACGGATGTCGCGCTGTTCCCAGCCAGCACCCAGATCTTCGCCGGACCAGACCCATTCCTTCATGGTGACCAGATCAACGATGCCTTCCAGCTCGTTCTCTGCACCGATCGGAATCTGGATCGGCGCCGGTGTGGCACCGGTACGGTCTTTGATCATGTGAACGCAGTTGAAGAAGTCCGCGCCGATTTTGTCCATCTTGTTGACGAACACGATACGCGGAACCTTGTAGCGGTCAGCCTGACGCCAAACGGTTTCGGTCTGCGGCTCAACACCGGCGTTGGCGTCGAGAACGGCAACCGCGCCGTCGAGAACCGCCAGCGAACGCTCAACTTCGATGGTGAAGTCAACGTGGCCAGGGGTGTCGATGATGTTCATCCGGAACTTGGTGTCGGATGTCGCATCGGCTGTGGGCTCTTCCTGGCGCTGCCAGAACGTGGTCGTCGCGGCGGAGGTGATGGTGATGCCGCGCTCTTGTTCCTGCTCCATCCAGTCCATCGTTGCGGCGCCGTCATGCACCTCACCGATGTTGTGGGATTTGCCGGTGTAGAACAGGATGCGTTCGGAACAGGTGGTTTTGCCGGCATCGATGTGAGCCATGATGCCGAAGTTGCGGTAGCGTTGGAGCGGATAGTCGCGTGCCATGGGGCTGCTTCCTCGAAAATGTCAGTACGAACAGATCGCGCCCGAAACCGGGCGCGACGTTGAAATTACCAGCGGTAGTGGCTGAACGCTTTGTTCGCGTCGGCCATCTTGTGCGTATCTTCGCGCTTTTTAACAGCGGTACCACGGGACTGAACGGCGTCCAGCAGCTCGCCTGCAAGGCGCTCTTCCATGGTGTTTTCGTTACGCGCACGGGCGGCTTTGATCAACCAGCGGATCGCCAGCGCCTGACGACGCTCGGGGCGCACTTCGACCGGTACCTGATAGGTGGCACCACCAACGCGGCGCGAACGAACTTCGACCGACGGCTGGATGTTTTCAAGCGCTTCGTGGAACACTTCGATCGGGGCGCGTTTGATCTTGTCTTCGACGCGGGTCATCGCGTTGTAGACGATGCGCTCGGCGACAGATTTCTTGCCGTCGATCATCAGGTTGTTCATGAATTTGGTGAGAACCAGATCGCCGTATTTGGCGTCTGGCAGGACTTCGCGTTTTTCAGCGGCGTGGCGGCGTGACATGTCAGTGTCTTCCTCTTGGCGGGTGGTGGGGCGCTGCCCCACCGAACATCGGGTGGAAAGGCGGGGCCGTGCCCCACCTGTGCGAGATTACTTCGGACGCTTCGCGCCGTACTTCGAACGACGCTGCTTACGGTCTTTAACGCCCTGCGTATCAAGAACACCGCGCAGGATGTGGTAACGCACACCCGGAAGGTCTTTTACACGACCGCCGCGGATCAGAACCACGGAGTGTTCCTGAAGGTTGTGGCTCTCGCCCGGGATGTAAGAGATGACTTCGAAACCGTTGGTCAGGCGCACCTTGGCAACCTTACGCATGGCCGAGTTCGGCTTTTTGGGTGTCGTTGTGTAAACCCGTGTGCAGACGCCGCGCTTTTGCGGGCACTCCTGCAGGTGCATGGATTTCGAACGTTTGACTTTCGGCTGCCGCGGCTTGCGGATCAGCTGTTGGATCGTTGGCATTCCGGATATATCCCCGTATCGCTCAGATTTTGTACACGGGGGATCCCCCATGCGGCTAAATTCGGTTACTTCATGCGTCCACAAAGCAAAATGACCGCAACGTTCCCGTACCGAGGAAAACGACGCGGTGGGTTAACAGAGGATCGGGCCAGTAGTAGGCCGGATCGTGACCACTTCAGTTATGAGTTCGGACTGGCAGAGCGGCCTCCGCCTCCGAGATAGCGGGCGTATAGAGCGTTGCGCGGGGCCTGTCAACAGCACCGCCCGGCCCGGCACCGCCGAGAGCGTGCCATCGCGTGCTCGGGCTGCGCCATCTGCCCTTTGCCTTGCCGAGCCCCCTTGCCAGCGGCCGCCCCCTGTCGCCATATTCGTCGAAGTTATCCTTGAGGGGCAATACCATGCAAGCCATCGGCCTGTGCCGCTTTTCTTACCCCGCCCTTGGTGGATTTCAGGTGGGGCACGACACCACCGAGGAGCGCATCGCCTACCTCTATGACGAAGCTCGGCTCGAAGAGCGGTTCCGTCTGCTCGAGACCGTCGCCCTGCCCTGCCTCAAGGCCCAGACAGACCCGGATTTCTCACTCGTTTTCGTGATCGGCGACCAGTTCCCGGACCACCACGCCCGCCGCCTCGAATCGCTCCTTTCCGACTTGCCTCAGGCGGTGATCCACCGCGAGCCGCCCCGCCAGCATCGCGAGGTGATGAAAGAGGTGCTGAACGCCGCGCGGATCAATCCCAAAGAGCCGTGCCTGCAATTCCGCTATGACGATGACGATGCGGTCTCCGTGGATTTCATTGCCCGGCTGCGGCGTGCGGTTGAGGACAGCGCGGGGCTTTTGGAGGGTCAACGCTCGGTCGCTTTCGACTGGCCCAAAGGGTATATCGCGGAGTTCGGGCAGGACGGCATTCGCGCGGCGGAAGTGTTTCGCCCCCTTAATGTGGCTGCCTTGGCGATGTATGTGAAGGGCGGCAGTCCGGTCACGATCATGAACTTCGCCCATGAGAAACTGCCGCGCTTCATGCCCTGCGTCAGCCTGCCCGACGCGGCGATGTTCGTGCGCAGCCACAACGGATCGAACGATTCGCGCCAAGGGCTTGCGCGGCATGTGGACGTGGCCCCACTGAATGCCGAAGGCGAAGCGCTGTTTCGAACACGCTTTGCCATCGACGCAGATCAGGTGCGCCGGACCTTCTCGGCTTGAATTTTCAGGGCGCGTTCGCGGTAGAGGGTGAAGACCCCCGTGGCCACAACAATGCCCGCGCCGATCAAGGTCAGGGTGCCCGGCCAATCGCCAAAGATGAACCAGCCCAGCAGCAGCGCCCACAGCAGGCCTGTGTAGCGGAACGGCGCCACAAAGGCGACGTCGCCCACCCGCATGACCTGGATCGAGAAAAAATAGCCGCCAAGCACGAAAACGCCGGACCCGCCAATCAGCACTGCCAGCGAAGGTGTCACCGGCGCCCACGGCGCACTGAGTGATGCGAGCCCCGCCGCCGTCATCACCGACAGCGCGGTGATTAATGTGACCGTCATCGAGGGCACCGCAGGTGACAGGGCGCGGGTTGAAAGATCACGGACCGTCACGCAGAGCACCGCGATCAGCACGTAGATTGACCAGATGTTAAACCCTTCAGCTCCCGGCTTCACAATCAGCAAGACACCGCAGAAACCGATCCCAATCGCCACCAGCCGCCGCCAGCCTACCGCCTGCCGCAACACCAGTGCCGCGGCCAACGTGACCGAGAGCGGCACCACCTGAAGAATCGCGGTGACATTGGCCAAAGGCATGTTGAACAACGCCGTGAGAAAGAAATAGGCCGCTGCAATCTCGGCCACAGAGCGGAGGCCGATCACCCGCCAGTCCCGCGCCTCAAGCCGAAAATCGATGCGCCCCAGTTGACGGCTGAGGGCAAGGATCAATAGCGACGTTGTTGCCCCCCGCAGGAAGAGGAGCTGGAACAGCGGCAGTGCCCCGTCAGTCATTTTAAGCAACGTATCGTTAAACGTGAAACAAGCCATCGAGGCGATCATCAGCAATGCGCCGATGGTATTGGGGGACATGAAAGCGCTCCGGGAAAAATGGTGCGGCTTATATCGGTGCCGCTCCCGAATGACTGGCAGCGGGCACGGGGGCTGTCAAGAACGGCGGCTTGTGCTCGGCCACGGGACCGACAGCAGATGACGGTCAGCAGGCGCCTAGAGCGCCGCTTTGCCGCAGAGCGTTACTGGCTAGACGCCTGCGCCACCGATTGTTGCTGACTGGCCAGCAGGTTCCGGACCGTGCTGCGCAGCAGTCCCGGCTCAACGGGTTTTTGCATCACCGTGGCGGCGAGATCTCGGAAGGCGTCATAGACCTCCAGATCGCGGGTACGACCACTGAGAAAAATGATTGGCGTGCCGGCAATGTCGGGGTTTTCGCCAAAGCGATGCGCCAATTCCAAACCGCCCATATCGGGCATGGAGATATCACTGATGATCAAATCGGGCTTCAGGTCATTCACCACCGCCAGCGCATCGCGGGCGTTCAGGCAAGAGACAAAGGTCAGCGATCTGTCGTCGGAAAAGATCATCTTTACCAATTCCAGAATGATCGGATCATCGTCGATATGTAGAATGCGAGACGTCATCTGAAGAACCTTACGACGGTTAAGCTTTCGCAAACCTATTGCCACTATGTGGCGGATGTAAGGCTACGGCGGCAAATTCCCGGCCATCTCGCTGGCAATGTGCAATCAATGCTGGGGCACCGCGCATAAAAAAGCCCCCGCAGCTTTCACTGCGGGGGCTTTTGATTGTCAGGTCAGAGCGGCGATCAATCGCGGCTCTCGTCGTCACCGACCGGCGTGTTGAACACATCGCCACCGACGATGTCATCATCCGCGGAGGCCGCAGGTGCTGCCAGTGCGGCGGCGGCTTCGGCTTCTTCGCGGCGCGCTTCGATCACGACGTTGTCGCGGTCTGTCGCCACTTTGCGCATCTGCTGGGTCGCCCCACCAGTGCCGGCCGGGATCAGACGGCCCACGATGACGTTCTCTTTCAGCCCAACCAGTTTGTCCCGCTTGCCCTGAACCGAAGCTTCGGTCAGCACGCGCGTTGTTTCCTGGAAGGACGCGGCCGAGATGAAGCTGCGGGTCTGCAGCGACGCCTTGGTGATGCCCAGCAGGATCGGTTCGCCCTTGGCAGGACGGCCACCCTTCGACAGCGCCTTTTCGTTGGCCTGATCAAACTCCTGCTTGTCGACGTGTTCACCCTTAAGCAGCGTGGTGTCGCCGCTTTCCTGGATTTCCCACTTCTGCAGCATTTGACGCACGATGACTTCGATGTGTTTGTCGTTAATCTTCACACCCTGCAGGCGGTAAACGTCCTGCACTTCGTCAATCATGTATTCAGCCAGAGCTTCGACGCCCATGATCGCCAGAATGTCGTGCGGCGCGGGGTTGCCGTCCATGATGTAGTCACCCTTCTGCACGAAGTCGCCTTCGGCAACGGGGATGTGTTTCCCCTTGGGTACCATGTATTCAACCTTCACGTCCGGATCATCCGAGCTTTCGATCGCGATGCGGCGCTTGTTCTTGTAGTCCTTGCCAAAGCGGACATAGCCGTCGATTTCCGCGATGATGGCGTGGTCTTTGGGGCGACGTGCCTCAAAGAGTTCGGCCACACGCGGCAGACCACCGGTAATGTCCTTGGTCTTGGCACCTTCACGCGGGATACGCGCGATGATGTCACCGGCCTGAACCTCGGTCTGGTCCTCAACGGACAGAACCGCATCCACCGACATCGGATAGGTCACCGGGTTGCCCGCATCGTTGCGGACCGGTTCGCCATCTTCACCCACCAAGATGATCTCGGGCTTAAGCTCGTTGCCCTTGGGGGCCGCGCGCCAGTCGATCACGATCTTCTGGGTCATGCCGGTTGCTTCGTCGGTGTCTTCTTTGACCGCGATGCCCGAAACAAGGTCGACGTATTTGGTCATACCCGGTTTTTCGGCGATGATCGGCAGGGTGTAGGGATCCCATTCGAACAGCTTGTCGCCGCGTGCCACGCTGTCGCCTTCCTTGACGTGAAGCTTGGTGCCGTAGCCGATCTTGTGGCTGGCGCGCTCATCGCCGTTCTCATCGACGATCGACAGTTTCATGTTCCGGCCCATGACGAGCATTTCACCGGCGCTGTTTTCAAGCGTCTGCGCATTGTCGAACACGATTTTGCCGGACTGGCTGGCCTCGAGGAAGGACTGCTGACCACCCTGCGCAACGCCGCCGATGTGGAAGGTCCGCATCGTCAGCTGAGTACCGGGTTCACCGATCGACTGGGCCGCGATGATGCCGACAGCCTCACCTTGGTTAACCAGCGTACCGCGTGCAAGGTCACGGCCATAGCACATGGCGCAGACACCCTCTTCGGCATCACAGGTCAGCGGGCTGCGGATCCGTGCGGACTGCACCCCGGCTTCGTCGATGGCATCCGACATGCGCTCGTCGATCAACGAACCTGCGGGCACCAGAACATCCTCGGTGCCCGGCACCAGAATGTCATCCGCCGCAACACGGCCCAGCAGACGCTCGGCCAGCGAGGAGACAACCTCACCGTCGTTGACAGCCGCTTCGGCAGTGATCGCGGTTTCGGTCCCGCAGTCATGCTCACGCACGATGCAGTCCTGGGCCACGTCCACCAGACGGCGTGTCAGGTAACCGGAGTTCGCTGTTTTCAGAGCGGTATCCGACAGACCTTTCCGCGCACCGTGTGTCGAGTTGAAGTACTCAAGAACGGTCAGGCCTTCTTTAAAGTTCGAAATGATCGGCGTCTCGATGATGTCGCCATTTGGCTTCGCCATCAGGCCGCGCATCCCGCCCAGCTGCTTCATCTGCGTGACCGAGCCACGGGCACCGGAGTGGGCCATCATGTAGACCGAGTTCGGCTCTTTCTCGGAGCCATTCTCGTGGTACGTGGTGGCAGAGATGGAGCCCATCATCGCGTCGGTGACCTTGTCGTTACACTTCGACCATGCATCAACGACTTTGTTGTACTTTTCGCCCTGAGTTATCAGGCCGTCCATGTACTGCTGTTCAAAGTCCTTCACCTGCTCACGGGTTTCTTCAACCAGCGGCCATTTGGTGTCGGGGATCAGCATGTCGTCTTTGCCGAAGGAAATGCCCGCTTTGAAAGCTTCGCGGAAACCCATGGTCATGATCTGGTCACAGAAGATAACCGACTCTTTCTGACCGCAATAACGGTAGACGGTGTCGATGACCTGCTGCACTTCTTTCTTACGCAGCAGTCGGTTGACCAGATCAAACGGCGCTTTCGCGTTCAGCGGCAGCAGCGCGCCAAGACGGATACGACCGGGGGTCGTGTCGAAGCGCATCATCACTTCGTTGCCTTCGGCGTCGATCTGTTTGATCCGCGCTTTGATTTTCGAGTGCAGGTGAACCGCACCGGCGTCGAGGGCGTGCTGCACCTCGTCGACGGAGCCGAAGACCATGCCTTCGCCAACCATACCTTGGCGCTCAAGGGTCGTGTAGTAGAGACCCAAGATCATATCCTGCGATGGCACGATGATCGGTGCGCCGTTTGCAGGCGACAGAACGTTGTTCGTGGACATCATCAGAACACGCGCTTCAAGCTGGGCTTCCAGCGAGAGCGGCACGTGAACGGCCATCTGGTCACCGTCAAAGTCAGCGTTAAAGGCCGAGCAGACCAGCGGGTGAAGCTGGATCGCTTTACCCTCGATCAGAACGGGCTCAAACGCCTGAATGCCAAGACGGTGAAGCGTCGGCGCGCGGTTGAGCATGACGGGGTGTTCGCGGATCACCTCATCAAGGATGTCCCAAACCTCGGGACGCTCTTTTTCGACCAGCTTTTTCGCCTGCTTCACGGTGGAGGACAGACCTTTGGCCTCCAGACGCGAGTAGATGAACGGCTTGAACAGCTCCAACGCCATCTTTTTGGGCAGACCACATTGGTGCAGCTTCAGCTCCGGGCCGGTCACAATGACCGAACGGCCCGAGAAGTCGACGCGCTTACCCAAAAGGTTCTGACGGAAGCGACCCTGTTTACCTTTCAGCATGTCCGAGAGCGACTTCAGCGGGCGCTTGTTGGCACCCGTGATGACGCGGCCACGGCGGCCGTTGTCGAACAGAGCGTCGACGGATTCCTGCAGCATCCGCTTTTCGTTGCGGACGATGATATCAGGCGCGCGCAGTTCGATCAGACGCTTCAGACGGTTGTTCCGGTTGATCACGCGGCGGTACAGGTCGTTCAGGTCAGACGTCGCAAAACGGCCACCATCCAGCGGCACCAGCGGGCGCAGTTCTGGCGGGATCACCGGGATCACGGTCATGACCATCCACTCAGGACGGTTGCCCGACTCGAGGAAGGACTCAACCACTTTCAGACGCTTGATGATCTTCTTGGGCTTCAGCTCGCCTGTCGCCTCTTTCAGATCAGCGCGCAGGGTCTCGGCTTCGGCTTCCAGATCGATGGCGGCCAGCATTTCACGGATCGCTTCGGCACCGATATTGGCGGTGAAAGCGTCCATGCCATAGGCGTCTTGGGCGTCCATGTACTCTTCTTCGGTCATCATCTGACCGTATTGAAGATCGGTGAGGCCCGGCTCGATCACGACATAGTTCTCAAAGTAGAGAACACGTTCCAGATCACGCAGGGTCATGTCCAGCATCAGGCCGATGCGCGACGGCAGCGACTTGAGGAACCAGATATGCGCGACGGGCGACGCCAGTTCGATGTGGCCCATGCGCTCACGGCGGACCTTTTGCAGCGTCACTTCGACACCACATTTCTCGCAGACAACGCCGCGATACTTCATCCGCTTATATTTGCCGCAGAGACATTCGTAGTCTTTGATCGGGCCAAAGATACGCGCGCAGAACAGGCCGTCACGCTCTGGCTTGAACGTCCGGTAGTTGATGGTTTCCGGCTTTTTGATCTCGCCGAAGGACCAGCTGAGGATCCGCTCGGGCGAGGCCAAAGAGACCTTGATTTCGTCAAACGCCTTTTGCGGCGTCAGCGGGTTGAACGGGTTGTTTGTCAGTTCCTGGTTCATTTTCAAATCCTTGAAAGGGGTGCGTTGGGAGGGACCGGACCCGTTTTCTTTTAAAGAAAACGGGCCGGGATTATTAAAAAATCCCGTTTACCGCGTCACTCATCCTCCTCCGCATCCAGGAGTTCCATATTCAGGCCGAGGCCGCGCACTTCCTTGACGAGAACGTTAAAGCTCTCTGGAATGCCCGCTTCGAAGTTATCCTCGCCCTTGACGATGCTTTCATAGACCTTGGTCCGGCCCGCGACGTCGTCCGACTTGACGGTCAGCATTTCCTGCAATGTGTAAGCGGCGCCATAGGCTTCAAGCGCCCAGACCTCCATCTCACCAAAGCGCTGGCCACCGAACTGTGCCTTACCACCCAGCGGCTGCTGTGTGACGAGGGAGTACGGCCCTGTCGAACGAGCGTGGATTTTGTCGTCCACCAAGTGGTGCAGCTTGAGCAGGTACTTGACGCCGACAGTCACGGGGCGGGCAAACTGCTCACCTGTACGACCATCAAACAGCACCGACTGACCGGAGGTGTCGAACCCGGCCCGCTTGAGGCTGTCGTTCACGTCCGCTTCCTTGGCACCGTCGAAGACCGGCGTGGCGATTGGCACGCCGCGGCGCACGTTGCCAGCCGCTTCGAGCAGCGTGTCTTCGTCCATACCGCTGATGCCTTCTTCGTAGACATCATCGCCATAGGCCAAGCTCAGCGCTTCGCGAACTGGGGTCAGATCACCCGAACGGCGGTACTCTTGCAGCGCCTCGTCGACATTGAGGCCCAGACCGCGTGCGGCCCAACCCATATGCGTTTCGAGGATCTGACCGACGTTCATACGCGACGGCACACCCAGTGGGTTAAGGCAGAAGTCGACCGGGGTACCATCGGCGAGGAACGGCATGTCCTCCATCGGCACCACTTTCGAGATCACACCCTTGTTCCCGTGACGACCGGCCATCTTGTCGCCCGGCTGCAGCTTACGCTTCACCGCTACGAACACTTTGACCATCTTCATCACACCCGGGGGCAGATCGTCACCACGACGGACTTTCTCGACCTTGTCCTCAAAACGCGCATCCAAGGTCCGTTTCTGGATCTCGTACTGCTCGTTGAGGGCTTCGACGATCTTCGCGTCATCCTCGTCCTCAAGGGCCAGCTGCCACCACTGACCACGGGTCAGCGTTTCCAGCAGTTCCTCGGTTATCTGGCTGTTCGCCTTCACGCCTTTCGGGCCTTTGACGGCGATTTTGCCAAGGATCATATCCTTGAGACGCGCGTAGATGTTGCGGTCGAGGATCGCCAGCTCATCGTCCCGGTCACGGGCCAGACGTTCGACTTCCTCACGCTCGATCTGCAGCGCACGCTCGTCTTTCTCAACACCGTGACGGTTGAAGACGCGCACTTCGACAACCGTGCCGAAATCGCCCGGCTTCACACGCAACGAGGTGTCGCGCACGTCAGAGGCTTTCTCACCAAAGATGGCGCGCAGAAGCTTCTCTTCCGGCGTCATCGGGCTTTCGCCCTTCGGTGTGATCTTACCCACAAGGATGTCGCCCGGCTCTACGTCCGCACCGATGTACACGATACCGGCTTCGTCGAGGTTGCGCAGGGCTTCCTCGCCGACGTTGGGGATGTCGCGGGTGATTTCTTCTGGCCCAAGCTTCGTGTCACGCGCGGCGACTTCGAATTCCTCGATGTGGATCGAGGTGAAGACGTCGTCACGGGAAATCCGCTCGGAGATCAGGATGGAGTCTTCGTAGTTGTAGCCATTCCACGGCATGAAGGCGACGACGACGTTCTTGCCGAGCGCCAGTTCCCCCATATCGGTGGACGGACCATCGGCGATGACCTGACCCTTGGTGACCTTCTCACCCACTTTCACCAGCGGACGCTGGTTGATGCAGGTGTTCTGGTTCGAGCGCTGGAACTTGCGCATGCGGTAGATGTCCACACCCGCGTCGCCCAGCTCAAGGTCTTCGGTGGCCCGGATCACGATACGCGACGCATCGACTTGGTCGATGATACCCGCGCGGCGTGCCGTGTAGGCCGCCCCGGAATCGCGTGCCACAACTTCTTCGATGCCGGTGCCGACAAGCGGCGCCTCAGCTTGCAGAAGCGGAACCGCCTGACGTTGCATGTTCGAGCCCATGAGAGCGCGGTTGGCGTCGTCGTTTTCGAGGAACGGGATCAGCGATGCAGCGACCGAGACCAACTGCTTGGGCGAAACGTCGATCAGGTCCACGTTTTCCGTCGGGGCCAGCGTGTAGTCGCCGGACTGACGGGTCGAGACCAGTTCGTTGACGAACTTCATGTTCTCGTCGAGGTTGGCGTTCGCCTGAGCCACAGTGTGGCGCATCTCCTCGGTCGCGGACATGTAGTGCACTTCGTCGGTGACGGTGCTGTCTTTGACAACGCGGTAAGGCGTTTCGATGAAGCCATATTTGTTCACGCGGGCAAAGGTGGCCAGCGAGTTGATCAGACCAATGTTCGGCCCTTCCGGCGTTTCAATCGGACACATCCGACCATAGTGGGTCGGGTGAACGTCGCGCACTTCAAAGCCCGCACGCTCACGTGTCAAACCGCCCGGCCCAAGCGCAGAGAGACGACGCTTGTGCGTCACTTCGGAGAGCGGGTTGGTTTGGTCCATGAACTGCGACAGCTGCGAAGAGCCAAAGAATTCACGCACCGCAGCCGCGGCTGGCTTGGCGTTGATCAGGTCTTGCGGCATCACGGTGTCGATCTCGACGGAGGACATCCGCTCTTTGATCGCACGTTCCATGCGCAGCAGGCCAACGCGGTACTGGTTCTCCATCAATTCGCCGACCGAACGCACACGACGGTTGCCGAGGTGGTCAATGTCGTCGATGTCGCCACGGCCATCGCGCAGGTCAACAAGCGCTTTGATACAAGCGACAATGTCGTCACGGTCCAGCGTGCGCTGTGTGTCAGGCTTATCAAGCGCCAGACGCATGTTCATCTTCACGCGGCCAACAGCCGAGAGGTCATAGCGTTCGCTATCAAAGAACAGCGTGTCAAAGAGCGCGGAAGCGGCCTCAACGGTGGGCGGCTCGCCCGGGCGCATGACGCGGTAGATGTCCATGAGCGCGGTGTCGCGGTTCATGTTCTTGTCCATCGCCATGGTGTTGCGCATGTAGGGGCCGACGTTGACGTTGTCGATGTCCAGCAGCGGAATCTCGGTGATGCCCGCGTCGATAAGCTCTTTCGCGGTGCCGCCGATCAACGTGCCGTCTTTGTCGTATTCCAGCGTCAACTCGTCACCGGCTTCGACGTAGATCGCACCGGTTTCTTCGTTGATAATGTCACGCGCGACAAACTTGCCAACGATGTGATCGAAGGGCAGCAGCAGTTCTTTGACTTTGCCTTCGTCGAGCAGCTTTTTGACGGCCCGAGGCGTGACCTTTTTTGTGGCTTCGAACAGAATTTCGCCAGTGGCCGCATCAACCAAGTCATAGGTCGGACGGGTGCCGCGCACACGGTCGGGGAAGAAGGGTGCAACCCAGCCCTTGTTCTTCTCCAGCGTGTAGGTGACCGTGTTGTAATAGGCGTTCATGATCGCCTCTTGGTCCAGCCCAAGGGCATAGAGCAAGGTCGTCACAGGCAGTTTGCGGCGGCGGTCGATCCGGGCATAGACGTTGTCTTTGGCGTCGAATTCGAAATCCAGCCAAGAGCCGCGGTAGGGGATGATGCGGCAAGCGAAGAGGAGCTTACCCGAAGAGTGGGTCTTGCCCTTGTCGTGGTCAAAGAACACGCCCGGGGAGCGGTGCATCTGGGATACGATCACACGCTCGGTGCCGTTGACGACAAAGGTGCCGTTCGGCGTCATCAGGGGCATGTCGCCCATGAACACGTCTTGCTCTTTGATGTCCTTGACCGACTTGGCGCCGGTATCTTCGTCTACATCGAACACGATGAGGCGCAGCGTCACCTTGAGCGGCGCGCTGTAGGTCATGTCACGCTGCTGACATTCCTCAACATCGTATTTCGGTTTTTCCAGCTCGTACTTGACGTATTCAAGCACGGAGGTCTCGTTGAAATCCTTGATCGGGAAAACCGACTGGAAAACGCCTGTGATACCTTCACCATCGGTGGGGGTCTCGGCGTCGCCGGAATTCAAGAACAGATCGTAAGAGGATTTCTGAACCTCGATGAGGTTCGGCATCTCCAGCACTTCGCGGATTTTGCCGTAATATTTACGCAGACGTTTCTGGCCAAGGAAGGATTGTGCCATGTGTCGTGTCACCTTTCGTGTCTCTTGCCGAGCGCATCAACCACCGGGGCCGTGGTGCGCGCCCATAAGAGCGGAAAATCCGGGTCAATTCTTGGAATGCGTCCCACTGCATCCCTTCCGACCATGGACCTCTCCAGAGAAATGCTCCGAGCTAGAACATTCGTCAAAACAGGTCAGGCTGGACAGGAAAACTCCCGTCCAGCCCTTGTTCATGCGTGGTGCACGTTGCCGCGCACCTTTGGCTTAGGCCAGCTCGACTTCGGCGCCAGCTGCTTCCAGCTTGCCTTTGATGTCTTCGGCTTCGGCTTTGTCGACGCCTTCTTTGATCTTGCCACCGGCTTCGACCAGGTCTTTGGCTTCTTTCAGGCCGAGACCTGTGATGCCGCGGACTTCCTTGATCACGTTGATCTTGGATGCGCCGGCGTTCTTCAGAACGACGTCGAATTCGGTCTTTTCTTCTTCGGCAGCGCCGCCATCAGCAGGACCAGCCATCATCACTGCGCCGCCAGCGGCGGGCTCGATGCCGTACTCGTCTTTCAGGATGGTTTTCAGTTCTTGTGCTTCAAGCAGAGTCAGACCAACGATGTCTTCTGCCAGTTTTTTCAGATCAGCCATGTTTAGCTCTTTCCGTTACGATATGTGTGTTCCAACGCGCGTGTTCAACCCGAGCGCCGGCTTGACGATATGCCTTACGCAGCCGCCTTGTCCTCGATCGTGGACAAGATGGATGCGATGTTGCTTGCAGGTGCGCCAATGGCCCCGGCGATGTTCGAAGCAGGTGCGCCGAGCATGCCCGCGATGGTGGAGATAAGCTCCTCCCGCGAAGGCATTTTCGACACGGCTTCGACACCAGCGGCGTCCAACGCGTTCTCACCCATGGAACCACCGAGGATCACCAGCTTTGGGTTTTCCTTGGAGAATTCCTGAGCAACCTTGGCCGCAGCCACAGGATCCTCAGAATAGGTCAGAACGGTCATACCCGTCAGAAGGTCAGCGATGCTTTCGCATGGCTTGCCCTCAAGGGCGATCTTGGCGAGCCTGTTTTTGGCAACACGCACGGCCCCACCAGCAGCGCGTGCGCGCGCCCGAAGGTCCTGCATTTCGGCAACTGTCAAACCGACGTAGTGGCTAACCACAACGACGCCAGAGCTTTCAAAGATCTGGCCGAGTTCGTCGACCAGCTGTTCTTTTTGTGCTCTATCCACAGTTTCACTCCAAATTTGGGGGTTGCCCCCCGGCTCAGTTCAGGATGCGATCTTCTGCATCCCATTCGGGTCCAATGTCAGGGTCCCGGCCAAAACCGCCCGAGGGCAGAATTTTTCCGGTTTCCCATCTCAGGAAGGAATTATTCAGGCCGCGGCCCAAACCCTCCGTCTCGGACAGACGCGCGGACCGATCTTTTGGTCCTTGCGTATCTGACGGCCGAAGCCGCCAAATCTCGGGTCGTAAGGTGGGAGACTGGCCCCCACCCCACTGGATCACTCGGCGGTTGCGTTCTCGACAGCGACCGACACGCCCGGGCCCATTGTGGAGCTCAGGTTGATCTTTTTCATATATGTGCCTTTGGCACCGGCAGGCTTGGCTTTGGACACCGCGCCAACGAAGGCACGGATGTTTTCGGCCAGCTTGGCTTCGTCGAAGGACAGTTTGCCAACGCCTGCGTGGACGACACCGCCCTTTTCGGCTTTGAACTGTACTTCACCGCCCTTGGCCGCTTTCACGGCGTCAGCGACGTCCATGGTCACGGTGCCAACCTTGGGGTTCGGCATCAGGTTACGGGGGCCAAGCACTTTACCCAGACGGCCAACGATCGGCATCATGTCGGGTGTCGCGATGCAACGATCAAAGTCGATCTTGCCGGACTGCACGGTTTCCATCAGGTCTTCTGCGCCAACGATATCTGCACCAGCCTTTTCGGCTTCTTCAGCTTTCGCGCCACGGGCGAAGACAGCAACGCGCATGGTTTTGCCGGTGCCGTTGGGCAGGCCGACAACACCGCGGACCATCTGGTCTGCGTGGCGTGGGTCAACACCGAGGTTCATGGCGATCTCGATGGTTTCGTCGAACTTCGCGTTTGCGTTTGCTTTGATGAGGCTTACCGCTTCTTCAACGGTGATCTCTTCTTTGCCAGCAAAGGCTTCACGGGCGGCGCGGGTGCGTTTTCCAAGTTTTGCCATCTTACTTCACCTCGATGCCCATGGACCGGGCAGAGCCCAGAATGATTTTCATCGCCGCTTCCACGTCGTTCGCGGACAGGTCGGCGGCTTTTGCTTCTGCGATCTCGCGCAGCTGCTTGGTGGTCACGGTGCCGACGGTTTCACGGCTCGGCGTTTTCGCGCCGGAGTTCACCTTGGCAGCTTTCTTCAGGTAGTAGGACGCCGGGGGCGTCTTGATGTCCATCGTGAAGGACTTGTCCTGATAGTAGCTGATCACGGTGGGGCACGGTGCGCCCGGCTCCATGTCTGCGGTCTTGGCGTTGAACGCCTTGCAGAATTCCATGATGTTGATGCCGCGCTGACCGAGAGCCGGACCAACGGGCGGGGACGGGTTTGCTTGACCCGCTTTAACTTGCAACTTCATCGTACCGACGAGTTTCTTGGCCATCTGACCATTCTCCTTTCAACACCCTTGGGGCGCGCCCCGCGGGATCTTCGTTGCGTGGTCCGGGTGAGGCGCCGCGGCGCCCTCGCCTCCCACAATGACCGGCACCCTTGGGCACCGAGACGGCGGGGCGAACCCCGCCTCACACTCAGATCTGCTTGTTGACCTGAGTGAATTCCAATTCGACCGGGGTTTCCCGGCCAAAGATCGAGACCGACACCTTGAGGCGCTGGTTGTCCTCGTCGACCTCTTCAATCATGCCGTCGAAGTCCTCGAACGGGCCATCGGCAACCTTGACCTTTTCACCGATCTCGAAGTGAATCAGCGTGCGTGGGGCTTCTTCGCCTTCCTGCACGCGACCCAAGATCGCCTGAACCTCGGCATCACGCATCGGCATCGGGCGGCCCTGCGGGCCCAAGAAACCGGTGACGCGGTTGATCGAGTTGATCAGGTGATAGCCCGCGTCGGACATTTCCATATGCACCAGCACATAGCCGGGCATGAAGCGACGCTCGGTTGTCACCTTCTTGCCGCGCCGGACCTCGATCACCTCTTCGGTGGGCACCAGCACTTCATCAATCTGGTCTTCAAGTTCCTGCTCGGCCACGGATGCGCGGATCTGCTCGGCGATCTTCTTTTCGAAGTTCGACAGGACACTGACCGAATACCACCGTTTTGCCATCTGAACTCTGGTCCCTGTCTTGCCATGCGGGCTGCCCCGGCATGTAAATTCGTCAATCACACGGAGCCTCGGCCCCGCAACATCTGAACAAAAAATCGGCGCGCAACTCGAATCGCCGCACGCCCCTTTTCAGGTCAGGTCTGCGCAATAGCCCGCGTAGACGCAGGTTTCAAGGGTGTAAAGATAAATTCACCCGAGCGGGCGATGCTTAGCCGAACATCCCAAGGATCTGCTGCAAGCCGCCGCGGATCAGGATATCGACAATTGCAAAGAAAACCGCTGTTAGCGCGGCAAGGATAAAGACCATCACAGTGGTCAGCATCACTTCGCGCTTGGTCGGCCAAACAACCTTGGCAACTTCGGTACGAACCTGCTGGATGAACTGAAGCGGATTGGTGGTGGCCATGACATCTTTCCTTGTTGCCCGATTGGGCGGATGTAACGGGTCCGCCCCCTAGTTTCAAGACACCATCGCGTGCGGCCTAGGCTTCGGAGTTGCGCAGACTGTCAAACCGGCGATCGAGGGCCTCGTCGTGGCGGGTGTCAGCCGCTGCCATTTCGCCAAAGTCCGGCAGATAGAGACCGTCGACCGTCCCTTCGGGAAAGCGATCAAGCACCGCATCCCATTTCATCGCAAAAGCGTCCAAACGCGCATGAAGCGCCGCCGCCCGCTCCGGCCGCCGCGCGGCATACCAGCGCCCAAGCGCTAAGGCGCGCCCCCAAAACCCGTCATAACCAAGGGCCAGAAAAACCCCAAGCGTGACAGACACCGCGATGAAAACCACGCCCAGCACCAACCAAGGCCGCAGAATCACAGCGAGCGCGAGCAGGCTCAGCATCACCGCCCGAGGCGACGGTCGTTTCTTGGGCATCTTGAGCGGCAAACGTCTTTTGGATTTAGCTTTGGCCACCTCTGGCTCCGGCAGCTCGGGAAAGGCATTGCGTCCGGACTGCCGATGTTTGGCTTGGGGCTGCGGCGCATCCATCGCGGTGCCCGCATTCCCGCCCTCATGCCCATCCGCCATCACGTTTTGTATCGCAGACAGCGCGGTGGGGTCCAGTTCAGATGCTGACGAAGGGGCAAGCTTATCTGTGGGGGTCATCTTATCGATCTCTTTAGGCAGTTGCGAAAGAGTTACCGATCTATTGCGCCCCCTGCAGGGCGGAAAATGGACAGTTCTTGGGCATAGCGGTTTACCCCCCCAAGCACAAAACCGCCGCAGCTTTATAGCTGCGGCGGTTTTGTTATTCTGTTCATCGTCGAGAGATACTTAATATCAGGAACTTATTAGGTTTGGCGATGACCTACTCTCCCACGTCTTAAGACGCAGTACCATCGGCGCTACGGCACTTAACGGCTGGGTTCGGGATGGGACCAGGTGTTTTGCTCGCGCTATGATCACCAAACCAAATAAATTCCTGATACAGCGCTCTGCGCAGCAGAGCGACGGCGGGAGGCAGGGTATCCGTAGGATGCCCGTTCCCGCACCGTCTCCATTGGAGCGCAAAGCGTGTTTTTGTCCAAGTCATGTACAACTGATTGTATGTGTATGCTTTTGCCCAGTTAAGCAGTCTTGCTTCTACTGGATCAAATCAAGCCTATCGAGCAATTAGTACCAGTCAACTGAACGTGTTACCACGCTTACATCTCTGGCCTATCGACGAGGTGGTCTACCTCGGCTCTCAGGGATACCTTGTTTTGAGGGGGGCTTCCCGCTTAGATGCCTTCAGCGGTTATCCTGTCCGATCATAGCTACCCAGCACTGCTATTGGCATAACAACTGGTCCACCAGTGGATCGTTCACCCCGGTCCTCTCGTACTAGGGGCAACTCCTCTCAAGTATCCTACACCCACGGAAGATAGGGACCGAACTGTCTCACGACGTTCTAAACCCAGCTCACGTACCTCTTTAAACGGCGAACAGCCGTACCCTTGGGACCTGCTCCAGCCCCAGGATGAGATGAGCCGACATCGAGGTGCCAAACACTGCCGTCGATATGGACTCTTGGGCAGTATCAGCCTGTTATCCCCGGCGTACCTTTTATCCGTTGAGCGATGGCCCTCCCACTTGGGACCACCGGATCACTATGGCCGTCTTTCGACTCTGCTCGACTTGTCAGTCTCGCAGTCAGGCTGGCTTCTGCCATTGCACTCAACGAGCGATTTCCGACCGCTCTGAGCCAACCTTCGCGCGCCTCCGTTACGATTTAGGAGGCGACCGCCCCAGTCAAACTACCCGCCACACAGGGTCCCGGAACCGGATAACGGTCCGCGGTTAGACATCAAGCAGAACAAGGGTGGTATCTCAAGGGAGGCTCCACCGAGACTGGCGTCTCGGTTTCAAAGCCCACCACCTATCCTGCACATGTTCGGCCTAATGCCAGTGTGAAGCTGTAGTAAAGGTGCACGGGGTCTTTCCGTCTAACCGCGGGTAACCGGCATCTTGACCGGTAATTCAATTTCGCTGAGTCTATGTTGGAGACAGCGGGGAAGTCGTTACGCCATTCGTGCAGGTCGGAACTTACCCGACAAGGAATTTCGCTACCTTAGGACCGTTATAGTTACGGCCGCCGTTTACCTGGGCTTCAATTCAGAGCTCTCACCCCTCCTTTTAACCTTCAGGCACCGGGCAGGCGTCAGACCCTATACGTCGTCTTGCGACTTCGCAGAGCCCTGTGTTTTTAATAAACAGTCGCCACCCCCTGGTTTGTGCCCCCAGCCTCTAGTTGCCTAGAAACCGGGCCTCCTTCTCGCGAACTTACGGAGGTATTTTGCCGAGTTCCTTCAACATAGTTCTCTCAAGCGCCTTGGTATTCTCTACCTGTCCACCTGTGTCGGTTTAGGGTACGATCTAGCGATGGAGCTATTTCCAGGGACCTCTAAGCAGCCCATTCAATCCGATAAGGATGAACTACCCTCGAGATCCGTCACTTCCATCTGGCCCAGGAATATTAACCTGGTTCCCATCGACTACGCCTTTCGGCCTCGCCTTAGGGGTCGGCTTACCCTGCTCAGATTAGCTTTAAGCAGGAACCCTTGGACTTTCGGCGAGAGTGTCTCTCACACTCTTTGTCGCTACTCATGTCATCATTCTCACTAGTGATCTCTCCACCGGATCGCTCACGCGCCAGCTTCACAGAAAGCTCCTTGTGTCCAATACGTCCCGAGGGACGATAAGGACACATGGAACTATGTCACACTACGCTCTGCTACCATGCAATAAATGCATCCTCAGCTTCGGCTCATGGCTTGAGCCCCGTTACATCTTCGCCGCAAGACAACTTATTTAGACCAGTGAGCTGTTACGCTATCTTTAAAGGATGGCTGCTTCTAAGCCAACCTCCTGGTTGTTTTGGTCGTCTCACCTGCTTTCCCACTTAGCCATGAATTAGGGGCCTT
>NZ_CP081126.1:3070000-3383427 GCF_025142135.1 Sulfitobacter sp. W002
AGCAACATGCCCTCCCTAGTTGAGCTATGGGATAGCCATGAGCGACAGCGTGGAAAAGGCGTGAAGGACGCTACTCTCGCGGATCGCCGCGTCTCGGTTCGTCTGTTTGCTGACTTTGTTGGACACCGGAAGCCTGTCGCGAGCATTACTAAGAGTGAAGCGAGGAACTGGCGTGAATTGCTTTATAATTTCCCGAAGAAGGCATCCCAGCGCAAAGAGCTTAAGAGCCTTGGGTTCAGTGATATCGTTGAGAAAGGTATTGAGCTAGGACACCCGACTATTAGCGCCAGGACGGTCGCGAAGCATGTGTCGGGCCTCAATACTTACTTCCAATGGCTTTCAGACGAGGGATTAGTCACCGAGAATGTGTTCTCCGGGCTTACCCCAGTATTCAGTAGAAGCCAAAAACGAGCGGGCGAGTTCAGCGATCAACAACTCAACGAATTATTCAACTCCCCACTCTTTACTGGGTGCGCAGGAACCGCGAACATCGTGCAATACGCCACGAGTGGGTCTGTCCAGATTCGAGACTGGCGATACTGGTTGCCCCTCTGCGCGGCATTTTCAGGAGCCAGGCTCGGAGAACTGGCCCAGCTCCATGTCAACGACATACGCTCATCAGAAGGAATACATTACTTCGACATCAACGATGAAGGCGGGGACGACAAGAGCGTCAAAACTGGATGGTCTAGTCGCATCGTTCCTATACACTCTGAACTGCAGAGACTTGGATTTCTAGAGTTCGTTAGCGCCCAGCGCAAACGAGGGCAAACCCGCCTCTTCCCAGAACTTAAACGAACCCCACGGGGATACTTCGACGGAGCCTCCAAATGGTTCGGGAAGTACTTTGGCCAACTGAAGTTTGAGGCAGACACACGGGGGCATTGTCCAACATTTCATTCGTTTCGGCATAGCGCAATTGAGCGGATGTCGAAGGAGCTAACCGACAATGAAATAGGGCCCCTCGTCGGACACGAAGAGACGACAACCACAAAAGGTTACAGGAACAGTCCGACTTACAGCATCAGCAAGCGAAAGGAGCACATCGAGCACATAAAGTTCAATGGGCTCGACCTTAACCATCTAGGAAAATCCCAGTCAAATTGAGCACAAGGGTCGACACCACAGCGGAACCTTCGTTTCAGACGAACCGTCCCGCCATGCCTCTTTCTTTATCCCCAGCGCTGCTCGTCAAATATTCCCTCATCCCGTGCGCACTTCTAATTGCCTTCGACCTATCCGGTCTACTAACTTAGACAGATGCATAGTCGTTTCCACCTCATTAATTCGGGTCTCTACCCAGAAACCTTACCTCCCTGCTTTGTCTCTACTGACGCAAAACGTGCCTTTTATGGGCTGGTCTCAGAGCTCGATAATCAGCGGTTCTATGAACGGCGCACCGATGTGTGTCCCTACAACGCTACCAAGCATGACGGAAATCGACGAGATTTTGCGACGCCCAATATTATTTCCTATTTTCATGTGTCCACGTTCATACACAAAAAATGGCGGTCCTTTGAGCGTGGCTTCGAACGCTCTCCCTATGCGATAGGAGCGCCAAAACTCATGGAACCGGGATCAGAACGCGCAGTAAAGGTCGCCTCCCTTTCAGAGTTATCTCGCAAGGCATCCGAGAACCTTGGTCACGCCCCCTTTGTTCTCCGCGCCGACATCGCTAAGTGCTTCTCCAGCATATACACTCACTCAATACCTTGGGCAGTGCACGGGGTTGAAGCGTCCAAAGCCGATACTGACAAGCGATCAGCCGGCAATCCATTCAACGCCCTTGATTTCTTTGTTCGCAATGGCCAGCGGGGAGAAACCCTAGGAGTTCCAATAGGTCCAGATGCCCACCGATTAATTGCCGAGTTGGTCCTTAGCCGAGTTGATGCCGACCTTGAGCAAGTTGTTGGCAAGGCAATTATTGGAGCGGTTCGCCATGTAGATGACTACTACATAGGGCTACGAAGCGAACATGATGCCCAGTCCGTTCTATCTCATTTGCGAGAGACGCTGGCCGCTTACAGGCTTGACCTGAACGATCACAAGACTGCGATTCAATCGAGCCTTGAACCGATCAACGACCTCTGGGCCCAGCGTCTTCGGGAGCATGTGCGTTTACCAGAATTCGGCCACAGCCTTGACCGTATTGAACGCGCGATTTCAGAGGCAGTCGAAACCGCCAATCAAGTGGGGTCCGATAGTCCTATCAAAATCCTACTCCGGTCCTTTGATGACGCACGGCTCTACGCTAGGTACGAATGGGAAACTTCCGAGCACTACCTGCAGCGAATCGTACAAAAACACCCGCATGCCATCGACTACGCCTGCCTTCTCGTGGCAAAGCGGAAAGCAATCGGCGGGACGATCGATGAAGAGGGGTGGATGGCGGTAGCCGATAGTGTTGTTGGGCGAGCGTTAGCCCTCAACCATCACCACGAGGCCATCTGGATGACATGGCTCCTTCTAGCTTGCAGGATCCAGCTACCGGCAGCGATGGTTGAAGCGCTAGCTCGGTCTAGAAATGGGCACATCCGCGCGCTACTCGCGCAAGCGTATGTCGATGGACTTCTCGACCGCAAACCGAAGCTTGCACTTGGAAGCGGTTTAGCTACCACAGACACAAACTGGCTCATTCACCTCGTCGCGCGGTCTCAGGGCTTCACTAAGGCCAGTTTCTCTGGTGACTATGCAACCGAGTTCGACCATCTCGCGAAGCGTAGCATAAAGCTAGTCGACTTCAACGCACACAAGTCAGCGATTGAAGAAACGACAAAAGGCGCGATCAGCCGGGATCGGTATGGTTACGATAGCGACGTGGAAGACGGGCCTGAGACAGACGAACATTGGCCTTTCGGGTGAAGCGCCATAGCTTTCTCAGAGCACGTACCCATGGTGCATATCGCCTCCCAGCTTAAGTACCCCCCAGATTAGCGACCGTATAGACTGCCGAAATCGCAAACTTAAACGCATGAAGGCGAAAACCAGTTTGAGCGCGGGAGGCCGGCAATCGTAGAGGCAGCTGGCCATCTGGGAATGCAGGGGTCATTCGGCATGCTTCTTGCATTCCGCCGATGAACGGCTAGCGATTCAGGTATCGATATACACTACTTCGCGCGACGCCCATACTCTTCGCAATCTTAGTAGGGCTCAAACCTTGCGCATGAAGCTCTTCTACTCTGGTACGATCAATAGTTGCCGGGCGCCCCCTAAAGGGAGATGCTCTCCCTTTCGCTAGGGCTGCGTCAATGCCCTCCCGTTGACGCGCTTTGCGCAACTCCGTTTCGAACTCGGCTATACTTCCGAGCATATTGAAGAAGAGGCGGCCTTCTGGCGTACTTGTATCAATAGCCTGTTCAGTTACAACCAGATCGACCTCCTTTTCCCGAAGCGTATGCGCGATGTTCTGCAAATCTCGCATAGAACGAGCGAGCCGGTCGAGCCGAGTAATTACGAGCTTGTCTCCTCTGCGAACACCCCGCGTGAGCAAGGTTTCCAGTTCAGTCCTCCCTTTCCGGTTCGTGCCCGAAACCTTCTCTTGATATAAATGCTCTTCTTTGACCCCGGCCCGCCGCAAAGCTGCTATCTGGGATTCAATATTTTGGCGCTTACCACTAACCCGCGCATAACCAATGTATTCGCTCATTGCATGAAACCGTCCTATTTAACTATCCGTCAAAACAGTACTGTCCCAATATTGATTCGATAACCCTATTAATACACTATCCTACAGCAGATAGTTGTCCGAATAGAGTATACTCAAATCGAACAGACACGCCAGGCACGGAGACGCTCACTTGCCCTTTAATAGGAATTCCGCGAGCGAAACGCTTGAGGGCCTGTCTCGCGGCGCTCATCGTTAACTAGACCCAACCTTTTCAACCGAACTTCAACCGCCTGCTTTGAAACGTCGAAGTGGCTTGAGAGTGCCGATAGCAACTCTGAATACAGTGTGTAGTTAATCCGCTGGTCGTCTACAAAGATGTATCCAAATCCCTTGTCGTAGATACGGAGGTGCTGCCGCAATGCCTCAACGCAAGTCGTAAATTCCGAAAGAGGCAAAAGCAGCTCAGAAGCGAGAATATTGGCCTGGAATTCAAGGCGCTCAAAATTGGATGGCTGAGTTGACTGCACATCGACCATGAGGTCTCGCTCGATGATAGTCTCTGACACTAGGTATCTATCATGTTGCAAACAAAAATGCCCGATTTCATGGGCAATGGTGAACCTCTCGCGATGCCTGCTTCCGTTTTGGTTCACCTCGATCGTTCTCTTTCCAAAGTTCGCAGAGCCAAGAATGAGGTTTCCCTGTTCGTCCTTGAAGTGCCGTTCCGAGAAAGACAAACGCAGCTCCAAGCTCGCACATAATTCTTCGAGATTTACGGCGCCCCACTGATGTCGCAGCCCGCCCAAAAGTTCGCTAGCAACCTCCCGAATGTCAGCGTCTGGGAGAAACCTCACGATGTCGGAGGGGGCGCCAATAACTTGGTCCCGAACGCTCTCCACTCCGGCGTCGAAGCTCTGCAGCAGCTGGCTCATAGAGCCGTAGAAGCTACCGTCGGAATAGGCCGATAGTTTTAGAGGCTTCGTCTGCCTTAAACTCTCAAATATTTGCCTTTCTACAAATTCGCTTTCCGCCAGAACTACAGCGCGGCGGTCCGCTACAATCTCCGTACCGTTAGCATCAAACTTTACAATGCCCAACTTTCTACTTCTTGCGAAGTTCTCAGCACCTGACTGGAGCCTAGAAGAACACACAACTACGCCCTTCGCTCCATGGCCAAAAACACGCCTGATTTTATCAGAGAAGTCCGTTACATCGCGCTCTTGTATAGGTTTTTGATGGTTCTTACACTCGAACACTACCCGGATGTGAGGCTCAGCACTGCTATCACGGCGCACCTCGATGACAATGTCGAACTCGACATCCCCCTTCCGTTCATTACAGTAATACTTCTTCTTCCTGTGAACCTTGCAAAGGTGTGCCGGGTAGATGCCATAGATCAGCCCATCAGAGACTAGCTGTTCATTTAGGTAGTCATACAGCTGGTCTTCTAACCTATTGCCCTTTTCTGTCGTGCTCATAGCGGCGCTCTCCATCCGCCCAGATGCTAATAGCGCAGACATCGGCCGTGAAGACAGCAATGCTCGCTCCAAGGTGAAATTTGCAAAAACGAGCTCGCTCAACTTGAAACGGACGACCTGGGTGTACATATGCCTTCTGTCTACCCCTGGCATGCGATGAGCCAAAGAAACTTGGTTTTCCCATCCTAAGACATTTGCGCACCGACGCGCCCCCACTGACAAAGATCGACTTACTAGTCTGATAGTCGCCCCCGCTCCGCTGAGAGCGAGCTAGCGATCGTTCGGCGTAGTAAATGGTGGAGAGGTCTAAAATGGGAAGTCTTAGAAAAGCCCATAAAATACAATACTGTGCGTCATTTTCCGCACGCACTCCCCTTCCCAACTAAGGCGAAGTGTGTTATAATTGCAACACAAACTTGAACAAGGGCAACACCAATGAAAACCACGACGACCGTTTCAATTAGCGCTGAATACTCTACGTTGCTCCGACAATATTCGGAACTTTCCGGCATATCTGCGAAGGCAGCGGCTGAGTACGCCATCGACCATGTATTAGTTCCCGAGATCGAAGAATACTTCCAATCTAGCGGAGCCCCTGAAGAAGCTCGCCTTATGAGCGCGGCTAATGCACTTCTACCAGAAAGCTGGCGTTTAAACATCGCAGCGTTCGGCGTGGAGCGCACTGAAGTCCTGGTAGGCCTCGATCTCGGGCTCGGTGAAATAATACCCACCTACGTAACTATAGACGAAGCCGAAGCGGTTCGTCGCAGCCTCTATGACATGCCAACGTCAGGTGGAAGCTTCTGCATTGGAGGAACTCACTTGGGCAAGCCGGTATACGTTCGGCGGCAAGGCCAGGGGATACTCTTTCAAGCGATCAACATAGCATCAGGCAAACCTACAGGCCCGCGAACAACGATCGCGTCTAGGAGTGCCTACAGGATCGCTATGGCATTAGACTTGGCAATTTGCGCTGCAAGGAAGCAGGATGAGGCGGCGTCATGAAAAAGCATGCTGCAACCCCTCAAATACTGGCGGCGCTTAAACGAGGCGAGAGGATTACTGCCCACGACGCTTTAGCGCGCTGGGGTATCTTTCGGCTCGCCGTGATCATCCACCACCTTCGCCAGGCAGGACATGATGTGAAAACCAACATGATCTACCGAGCAGGCACTCGCTATGGAGAGTACTACATATGACCGCTCGCCAACTAGCTCTTCGGGACGCCCTACGAACCTGGCTTGATCAAGACACCTTCACGCACTTCATTACGCTTGCCACACATGATCCCCTATGTTCGCCGCAAAAGGGTAGAGAACTCTTAGACAAGTGGGGGCAAAGGATGGATCGTGCCATGATAGGCAAGCGATGGAACAAGCGACGCGAATCTATGGGCTGCGAATGGATTGCGTTTGCAGAAGGTCTGAAGTCAGAGTTCCACTGGCATGTCTTGTTTCGAGTATCGCCAGACCTGAGCGCAGAGAGAAAATCGAACCTAAACAGAGCTCTCGCGGCATCCCACGGGAAAGGCCCGCGAGGAATCGTGCTGAGGGGGCTAGATTGGCAAGCGCATGAAAACTGGAAGAGCATCGCAAGCAAGGGCGATGCAGTCACTCGGACGATTGGCACAAAAGGCGTCGTCAACTACTGCACGAAGGGGTTAATTATCCCCCAGGCCTCAGCCGAATATGCAGTCTCTGTTGGCTATAAATATCGCGGGAGCTGAACCGCGGCGCAAAATTCAAAAACGCAAATTTGCAAACACAAATCTACGAACACAAATTCCCAAACACAAATTCCCAAACACAAATGACCGATCGCAGATGCAGCATATGATCGGCCTCTTCAGCCCACCCCATCAGGTGAGTTAGAGGTGTGCTTGGTTACCGCGGGTATCTCCCCGGAACACCCTCACTGATCAGATTAGTACAACGCAGGACATACCCACAGTATGCGCCTGTTGTGTGCTATGGTGCAGAAGCCAGCAGCATAGCAGTCAATGAAGGGGAACCAAGCGAGGAAATTTGACAGTTTGCAAGGCGCGAAGCGCCTAAACTGTCAAATTTCCGAAGCTTGAGGAGGCGCGAAGCGCCGACACTAGTAAACGTGCCTTCGGCTTAGACCGCAACATTGTGACCTCTCGAGCGGCTCATGCTCCTAGGAATCGCCCAAGCTAACCCCCATTCGCTCTAGCGTGCTCTCGTTGGGAGTTCCCGTCTCTTCGAGACCTTCTGCTGCTTGATAACGTAACATGGCAGCGCGCGATCCAGGCCCCCATTGACCATCTGGCGTCCCTGCGTCGTAGCCACCGGCATTCAACAACGCTTGGATAGCGCGGTAATCGTCAGGGCCTAAGTCCAGCAAAGAGACTTGGCAAGCATCAGCAACCGCCTTGAAGACGCTTGCTGCGCCCTCAAGCTTCACCGTCAGATCGTGCGACTTTCCGTTCTTCTCTTCAAGCCTCAGAAAGAGCTTCTCTTCCTCCATCAGGCTTACCATAAACCGCACGGCTTCAGCACCAAACAAACCCGCGCCTTTGCTAGAAGTCAACTTTGACCACCGCTCGCGTCGCGCTTCAGCATCGCCAATACGAACAGTGACCGGCAATGTGTTCGAGTTGAAATCTGTCATAAGATATGAATCCGCGTTGTAGATAACGCGCGGTTCTTTCTCAATACAGGCGGCCTGAAGCGATGGGTGACTCATTGCAAATCCCTCAGGCCAGTCTGAAACATTCAAAGCAAAAACTTGAGGGGAGTCATCAATAGCAGCCCGACTGCGTTGAACGCCCCACCAACCAACTAGATCGAACCCTTCATCGTTCAGTTGTTCAAATACTGCAGCGGTATAATCAATCTCAGGAAAATCACTATTCGCCCAGGCAGGAGGGGAAACCTCTGCTGCCGCGTTGCTATCAATATCTACCTCAGTAGCGGTATCAGGTCTTACGACTGGACTAGTTGGCTCTCCTGTCATAGGAAAGGCAATCCCGTATGCCGCTCGGTACCAAGATTGCCGGAGCTGAGAAAGCGTTAGGCGTTCAGTTTCATACCGCGTCATCGCCATAGCAGCGACAAGCCCTGTTGAACCAGCTGCCTCCTCACGTGCGGTATCGACAATAGCCTGTTGCGCTTGCAGGTCTGCCAAGATGCTCTCAGCAAGCTCGGGATCAGGTTGGACTGCCGGAATCGTGATTTCAATTGGTGCGCCAGTTTCTTCTGCCACTTTGCGTGCTTGCAGAACCGATTGAGTGAGGCGTAGCGTCTCGGTATTGAGCGTTGAGATTGCCTTCAGAACGCCACCCGAGTAATTGGCCTCCGCAGCCTCGGAAGCTGAAATTTCCTCCTCTAGCGCGCTGATTTCCCCCTCTAATAATGCAACCTGATCGGTTTGCGACTGGGACCAAGCGGGTGCGTGCGGTAAGCCGAAGTTGACGGCGAAAATCGCAGCTCCCATCAAGCCCTTTGTGGATCGTTTGGCAATCATCTGTTCTCCGTTCTCAAACTAAATAAAACAAGCTAGACCGCCTCGGTAAAAAAGGTTGCGTACCGAGCTACGTTGATTAGCCCCTCCCAAATGCGGTCGACCAACATCTTACGGAAAGTTATTTGCAAGTAAATTCTCAAGGGCCCCGAACATCCGTCTCCCTCGCTGATAGCAGCTCCGGATAATCAGGGAATACAGATATGGCCCAGCATCCGTTGAAGACGACGCACGACTATCCAGAGGATAGGGCGCACGGTGCGCGAGAACGTACAGGGCCAACAATGCGGCACTTCAACCGATCCAGGCGGAGGCTTCCTTAAGCATGCGCTTCGCCACTGAACGCGCTAATTACCATCGTCAGTGCTGCTGCAGCTCCGCCAATAGCATGCTGGAGGCTTCGAAGCATGCTCCAGGCCTGGAACCAGCGCTGTACTGCGAACCAGAAACCCGCGCCAAACCCGGAGAATCTCCCGCCCGATACCAGATTCGCGAAACCGAAACGTGCCTTCACGTGCTTTGCGCGTCTAAATTTGATGAGCTTGGTAAGAGCTGCACTCAACAATGCTACGGAAAACTGTAACGAATCCCGGACGAGCTCCGCGATAACCTACTGTAATTGCTTAAGTTGATGCGGCTGGCAGGGGCTGAGGGACTCGAACCCACGACCCTCGGTTTTGGAGACCGATGCTCTACCAACTGAGCTAAACCCCTATGCCGGGGGTTTGGGTAGTCGCAAACGGGCGGCGGATCAAGAGCAGATCTGACCTTTCCGGCGATATTCTCTTCTTTGGGGAACATTGCACGGCCAGCTTACGTTTTCTCGTCGAACCAAGCCCGAAATTGGAGGACGACCGATGACTATGAACAATCTCAAAGACGTCTACACCGACCAACTGCAAGACCTCTACTCTGCCTGCAAGCAGTCGCTCGAAGCGACCAACGCACTGGGTCGTGCGGCGGAAGACAAGGAACTGTCGGAAGCGCTGATCGATGGCAGCAACGGGATCGCCAAGGGGATGGATGTGCTGAAGTCCATCTGTGCGAAACATGACCTCGACCCCGACGCAGAGCACTGCCACGGCATGGAGGGTCTTGTAAAAGAGGCGCATAAACATGTGCTGGAAGAAGACTTTGGCGACAACGACGCCCGCGATGCGATGATCATCACACAGTATCAACGCATGGTGCATTACGCATTGGCCGGATACGGCTGCGTTGTGGCCTTCGCCAATCGCTTGGGCGAGGATGAAGACGGCGCGCAGCTTCAAGAGCAGCTTGACCACACCTATGACGGCGACCGCCGGGTGACCGAGATTGCGACCAAGGGCGGTGTGAACGCAGACGCCGCGTGAATGCGATAGATATGAATGAGAAAGGCCGGCTCTTATAGGAGCCGGCCTTTTTTCGTTTCAAGGGCCGTAGGCGCCCCCTCCCCCACAAAAGCAAAAGGCCGCAGCAAACGCTGCGGCCTTTCAAATCTCTCTGACGTCAGGCCCGAAGGCCCCGCCCAAAATCACTCAGTGATTTTGGAAACGACGCCCGCGCCAACCGTACGGCCACCTTCGCGGATCGCGAAGCGCAGGCCGTTTTCCATGGCGATCGGTGCGATCAGCTCAACGCCGAAGGACACGTTGTCGCCGGGCATGACCATCTCGGTGCCTTCTGCCAGCTGAACGGTGCCGGTCACGTCAGTTGTACGGAAGTAGAACTGCGGACGGTAGTTCGCGAAGAACGGCGTGTGACGGCCACCTTCCTCTTTGGTGAGGATGTAGGCTTCGGCTTCGAACTTGGTGTGCGGGTTCACAGAACCGGGCTTGCAGAGAACCTGACCGCGCTCAACGCCGTCACGCTCAACGCCACGCAGCAGCGCGCCGATGTTGTCGCCTGCTTCACCACGGTCCAGCAGCTTGCGGAACATTTCCACACCGGTGCAGGTGGTTTTCTTGGTGTCGCGGATGCCGACGATTTCGATTTCGTCGCCAACGTTGATCACGCCACGCTCAACACGACCTGTCACAACGGTACCACGGCCAGAGATCGAGAACACGTCTTCGACGGGCATCAGGAACGGCTGGTCAACAGCACGCTCTGGTGTCGGGATGTAGTTGTCGACTTCTTCCATCAGCTTGCGGATCGCGTTCTCGCCGATGTTCTCGTCACGGCCTTCCATCGCCGCCAGAGCGGAACCGGGCACAACGGGGATGTCGTCGCCGGGGTAGTCGTAGGAAGACAGCAGCTCGCGGATCTCCATCTCGACGAGCTCCAGCAGCTCTTCGTCGTCGACCTGGTCAACTTTGTTCATGAAGACGACCATGGCGGGGATGCCAACCTGACGGCCGAGCAGGATGTGCTCACGCGTCTGGGGCATCGGGCCGTCGGCCGCGTTCACGACGAGGATCGCGCCGTCCATCTGAGCCGCACCGGTGATCATGTTTTTCACATAGTCAGCGTGGCCGGGGCAGTCGACGTGGGCGTAGTGACGTGCTTCGGTTTCATACTCAACGTGCGCGGTCGAGATGGTGATGCCGCGGGCCTTTTCTTCGGGCGCGCCGTCGATCTGGTCGTACGCTTGGAAGTCACCGAAGTATTTGGTGATCGCCGCGGTCAGCGTGGTTTTACCGTGGTCAACGTGGCCGATTGTGCCGATGTTGACGTGTGGCTTGTTACGTTCAAACTTTGCCTTTGCCATGGTGGCGCCCTTTTAATTGAGGGGCCCCAACGGGGACCCGAACCCTATCTGGCGGGCGATGTATTGGGTTCGGGCGGTAAAATCAAGCGTGACTTGCGTCTTGGGGCCACTTAAAGCCCATCGGGGCCATGCGGCAGCGGTTCGGCGCGCCTTGATAGGGGGTTATTTATCCTCCGGCTCCCCGGCAGGCGACGATGCCACACCACCGCTGAACCAACCCTCTTCGCGGTTTTGCTTGACTAGATAGGTCTCGATCGACTTGGCCGCGTTCTGGCTGAGGTTCTTGAGCTGCTCTTCGGCAGATTTGGTATAGCCCGAGCCAACAACCGGGCCCTGATCGAGGGATTCGAAGACAGTGATCTGATGCGGCTCGGGGTTCAGCTTCATGTTCTTCGCGTCATCCCAGACCGTGAGGTTAAGGATCAGGATCGATTTCGGGGCAAAGACCAGTGGGATGCCCGGCTGTGCCAGCACGTAGCCTTCGACGCTGATGCCGAAGTGATAGAGACGTTCCCCATCGTAGCGGTCGAAGCGTTCGGCGGTGGCGGCGCGCACGGCCTCGGCCAATTCTTCTTTGCTGACCTCGCGGCTCAGCGGCCCCTTCTGCGCTTTGGGCGCCACGACGATATTGTGGTGCAGGTTGAAGTCCCCCAGCGGGGTCGGCGCTTTGTCGAGGTCGGAGGCCCCGTTGCAGGCGGCCAGCGTCGCGACGAAGGTCAACAGGGCAAGAACTCGGAACATGGGCAATCCTTCGGGGGCGTTAAGATTTCGAAAAGGGGTAGCCGATGGCCGGGAGGGGCGCAATCATTTGCCGCAGTTGCGCGCCTGCCGGTCCGGTCTATCTTGGATATGAGTGAGGACAGCATCATGACCCAACCATCCCCCCTGCCCGTGCGCGTACCGCTGGTGACCGAGCCTGTGGGAATGCTCGGCAGTTTGCAGATGGCCCGGCGCAACGTGCTGAGCATCATCCCCAAGATCGCCACCACCCAGCCCATGGTTTCGGGCAAGACCGGCAAGCGCTGGCATATGGTGATGGATCCGGGTGCTATCCGGGAAATCCTGCTCGACCGGCTGGAGGACTACCCGAAGTCCGATGTCACCAAGAACCTGCTGCGCCCGGCCATCGGGGAATCGCTCTTCATTGCAGAGGGCGCGCATTGGCGCTGGCAGCGCCGGGCGGCGGCCCCTGTCTTTTCGCAGCGCAACGTGCGCAACCTCGCCCCGGTGATGAGCGCCGCCGCCGACCGCTCGGCCAAGCGCATCGCCAAAGCCGGGCCGCGCGCGGTCAACATGCTCGATGAAATGGTGACAACGACTTTCGAGGTGATCGGCGACGTGACCTTCTCAGGCGATGGCACCTTTGACCGCGACAAGGTGCATGGCGCCATCGACGACTATATCGCCGAGGCGGGTAAGATCAGCCTCTTCGATATCCTCGGCCTGCCCGATTGGCTGCCACGTCCGGGGCGGATGATGTCCGGTCAGGCGCTGAAGCAGATGAAGGCGATGGCCGATCAGGCGATCGAAGCGCGGGTGGCGCGCGGCCATGACGGCACGCCCGATCTGCTAGACCTGCTGCTGGAGGGCGAGGACCCCAAGACCAAGCGCCAGATGAACACCGGAGAGCTGCGCGATAACCTTTTGACCTTCATCGTCGCGGGGCATGAGACAACGGCGCTGACGCTGGCTTGGTCGATGTACCTCATGGGGTTCGACCCCGAGATGCAGGCGCGCGCCCGCGCCGAGGTGCGCGATGTGCTGCAAGGCCGTGCCTGCACCGGGGACGATGTGGACAAACTGCCCTTGGTGCGGATGATCATCGACGAGGCGCTGCGGCTCTACCCCGCCGCCGGGATTATTTCGCGCACGGCGCAAAAGCACGACAGGCTCTGCGACCGCGAAATTCGCCCCGGCGACACGGTGATGATCCCGATCTACGCGCTAGGCCGCAATGAACTGCTTTGGGACGATCCCGATGCTTTCCGGCCCGAGCGCTTCGCCGACCGCAAGGCGATTGACCGCTATGCCTATCTGCCCTTCGGGGACGGACCGCGCATCTGCATTGGGGCGAGCTTTGCGTTGCAGGAGGCGGTGATCATCCTCGCCACCCTGCTGGGGCGGTTCAAGTTCACCCCTGTGCCGGGAAAGGACCCGGAGCCGGTGATGATCCTGACCCTGCGCCCCGAGGGCGGCGTCTGGATGACCGCCGAGCCGCTGGACTGACCGCGCCCCGAAAGGCGCGGCTGTTTCACGTGAACTTGTTGTCGCGCGGGAAGCCGCGCGGCGCCATCCGGCCCGAGCTTGCGCGCTTGCCGGTCCATTCTGCCAGATCGGCCTCGGTACGTGTCCGGCCCGCCGGGTCTTGCCAGCTGAGGCCCGCTTCCCGCGTGAAGGTCGTGGCGTCCGACAGGCCGCCATCCTTGTACTTCTGCAGGCGCACGCCCTTGCCCCGGCCCATCTCGGGCAATTCATCCAGGCCAAAGACCAGCACCTTGCGGTTCTCGCCCACGGTGGCGACGCTATCACCCGACACCGGATGACAGACCAGCGCCGAGACGCCTTCGCCACGCACGTTGAGCACCTGTTTGCCGCTGCGGGTCTGGGCCACGACGTCATCCTCGGGCACCACGAAACCATCGCCTGCCGTCGAGGCAACCAACAGCTTGCGCCCCGGCTGGTGGATAAAGAGTGACACGATCTGCACTTCGTTGGGCAGATCAACCATCAGACGCAGAGGCTCGCCCATGCCGCGCCCGCCGGGCAGGTTGGCGGCGGAAACGGTGTAGAAACGCCCGTTCGAACCGAAGACCAGTAACCGGTCCGTTGTTTCGGCATGGAAGATAAAGCGCGGGCCGTCGCCGTCCTTGAACTTCAATTCGCGGTTCAGGTCGATATGGCCGGTCATGGCGCGGATCCAGCCCATCTGGGAGCAGACCACGGTGATCGGCTCGCGGTCGATCATCGCCTCGATCGGCACGTCCTCGACCTCTCCGGCGGTGTCGAATTCGGTCAGACGCTGGCCGCGCTTGACGCCGTCGATCACCCAGTCCTTGCCGAACTGCTTTTTCGTCGCGCGCAGTTGGTCAGCGATGGTGGACCATTGCAGGTCGTCGCTCTCCAGCAGGTCTTCGAGCCCCGCGCGTTCGGTCATCAGCGTGTCACGCTCTTTCACCAGCGCGTCTTCTTCCAAACGCCGCAAGGACCGCAGGCGCATGTTGAGGACCGCCTCGGCCTGCACATCCGACAGGCCATTCTCGCGGCCTGCATAGCTGTGCGGGATGGCGCGGGTGTCACCGCTCTCAGTCAGCACGCCGGTGGCTTCGGCCTCGGCATCCGCGATGACCGCCAGTTTCGACACATCGACCCCCGCCAAGGGCGAGACATAGGCGGATTCGTCCATCGCGCGGCTCAGCGTATCCTGATGCGCGCGGCTCCAATCCTCGTACATCAAGGCGGCTTTGGGGTCGTCGTCGTAGCGGATGATCTCGATCACCCGGTCAAGGTTCAGGAAGGCCGTGATCAGGCCCTGCAGCACCTCAAGCCGGTGGTCGATCTTGTCCATCCGGTGCCGCGAGCGGCGTTGCAGCACCTCGCGCCGGTGGTCGAGGAAAGCGCGCAACACTTCCTTGAGCGAGCAGACCTTGGGCGTTTGGCCATCGATCAACACGTTCATGTTGAGCGAGAAGCGCACCTCAAGGTCCGAGTTACGGAACAGCATCCCCATCAGAACGTTCGGATCGACGTTCTTCGAGCGCGGCTCGATGATCATGCGGATGTCTTCGGCGGATTCGTCGCGGACATCGGCAAGAATCGGGATCTTCTTGGTCTGGATCAGTTCGGCGATCTTTTCGATCAGCTTGGATTTCTGAACCTGATAGGGAATCTCGGTAACAACAATCTGCCAAGCGCCCCGGCCAAGGTCCTCAACCTCCCAACGACAACGCAGCCGGAAAGAGCCGCGGCCCGTGCGGTAGGCATTGGCGATATTCTCAGGCGGCTCGACGATCACGCCACCGGTGGGGAAATCCGGGCCGGGGACGTAGTTCAACAACGTCTCGTCGCGGGCGTCGGGCGTCTTGATCAGGTGAATACAGGCGTCACACAGCTCGGCAATGTTATGCGGCGGAATGTTCGTGGCCATGCCCACGGCGATGCCCGAAGAGCCATTGGCCAGCAGATTCGGAAACTGCGCGGGCAGCACCACCGGTTCGGTCAGCGTGCCGTCGTAATTCTCACGGAAATCGACCGCGTTCTCGTTCAGCCCTTCCAACATGGCTTCGGCCACGGCGGTCATCCGCGCCTCGGTATAGCGCGAGGCCGCCGGGTTATCGCCGTCGATGTTGCCAAAGTTGCCCTGCCCGTCGACCAGCGGATAGCGCACGTTGAAATCCTGCGCCAGACGCGCCATCGCGTCATAGATCGCGGCATCGCCATGCGGGTGATAGTTCCCCATCACGTCGCCCGAAATCTTCGCCGACTTACGGAAGCCGCCCGTCGAGGACAGCCGCAACTCGCGCATGGCGTATAGGATGCGGCGGTGCACCGGTTTCAACCCATCGCGCGCATCGGGCAGCGCCCGGTGCATGATCGTGCTCAAGGCATAGGTCAGATACCGCTCTCCCAAGGCGCGGCGCAGCGGCTCGGACAGGTCATTCGGGTCGAGTTCTGGGGGTGTGCTTATGTCTGACATGACGGGTCTTTTAGCCAAGCACGGCAGAGCGGGCAAGCGACAGATTGCCCGCCGTTTGCCCGCAGTCGACTCGGGAAAAAGGTCGCCAACACGGTTTCAAGTGAGAAAAAAGCAATACTTTCCGGATATGCGAATTCTTGCCAATCGGAATTGAACCATTCGCGAAGTTTCGCGTTGGTCTCTCAACAGCAACATGGTTTTGACACGGGACAAGGAACAGCAAAATGAAACGGTTCATCTTTTTGACATTTGGTTTCATGGGCTGGGCATTCTACGAGATGAGCGGCGGGGCGGATTTCGTGCCAGCAGGCCCGCAGATGGCCAGCTCTGAGACAGCAGCATCCGCGCTGATCGCCAGCGCAGAAGCCGGCACGACCTCGTCCAACCTTGTCACCGCCGCCGCGGCAAATGCAGCCCGCAAGGCCGAAAGCCCCATCACCCCCTTCGCCGAACGCGCCCCGGCACGAGATGTGACTGCGACCCGCGTGGCGCTGAACCTTACGACCCTCAGCGACTTGCCGCAGGCCACTGACGCGATGGTGCAAAAAGCCGTGGCCACCCCCGCAGACCGCGCTGGCGCGAAAGTCGTCAAAGCTGTCAGCACCAGCACCCCCAAAGTGGAAAAGGCCGCCTATTCGACCACAAGCGCCAATGCGCCAGTCGTCATTCCAAGCCTGATCAACGCCACCGACAACGGCACGACCTATGTCAGCACCACGCAGGCCGACATCCGCAAAGTGAATGGCACCCGCGTCAATGTTCGCGGTGGGCCGGGCACAAACTTCGGCGTGGTTGGCAAACTGGGCAAAGGTGACGCTGTAGAGGTGGTCGAAGACAACGGTGCCGGTTGGGTGCGCTTTCGCAGCGTCGACGGCACGGCATCCGGCTGGATGGCGGACTTCCTGCTCAACAACGGCTAACTTGCCAATCTTACAGCATCGCGCGATGAAGGGCCTTTCAAATGAAGGGCCCTTTGCATGTCTGCGACCCGTTCCATCCTCATCACCGGTTGTTCCAGCGGCATCGGCTATGCCGCTGCCCATGGCATGCGCGCCCGCGGCTGGCGCGTCTTTGCCGCCTGCCGCCAACAGGCGGATTGCGACCGGCTGAGCGCCGAAGGGTTCGACGCGCCCCGTCTCGATTATACCGATGAGGCCAGCATCCAAACGGCCCTCGCCCAAGTACTAGAGCAAACCGGCGGCACCTTGGATGCTGTCTTTAACAACGGCGCCCACGCCACGCCCGGACTGGTCGAAGACCTTCCCACCGATGCGCTGCGCGAGATATTCGAGGCGAATTTCTTTGGCTGGCACAGCCTGACCCGCGCGGTGATCCCGGTGATGCGCAATCAAGGGCATGGGCGGATCGTGCAATGTTCTTCGGTGCTTGGCATGGTGGCGATGCCATGGCGCGGGGCGTATAACTCCACGAAATTCGCGCTGGAGGGGCTGACCGACACCCTGCGGCTTGAAATGCGCGGCACGGGGGTAGAGTTGATCCTGATCGAACCCGGCCCCGTCACCTCAAAGCTGCGGACCAAGGCGATCCCGCGCTTCGAGCGTTGGATCGACTGGAAAAACAGCCCCCGCGCGGCGGAGTATGAGGCCACCATGCGCCCCCGGCTCTATGACGATAGCGGCAAAAAGGACCGTTTCGAACTCCCGCCCGAGGCGGTGGTCGAAAAACTGGCCCATGCCGTCGAATCCCCCCGACCCCGCCCGCGCTATTTCGTCACAACCCCAACCCATATCGCCGGTGTTTTGCGGCGTATCCTGCCGACGCGGGCGCTGGACTGGGTCACCAGCCGCTGATTTTGGTTGCGCGACTGCCCCGCGCCGCTACATCTCGGGGCAACGAAAGGACAGCCCATGCCAAATGATCCGTTTTTCGTGATCGTCCTACTTGCCGTCGTGGCGGTCGCCGTCGTGCTCCTGATGGGGCTGGGCGGCTTTGCCACGGGGGGCAAATTCAACAAACGCAACGCCAACAAGCTGATGCGCTGGCGGATCATCGCGCAGTTCATCGCCGTGCTGCTGATCCTTGCCTATGTCTATTTCCGAGGGGGCACGATCTGATGGTTGTACTGAACAAAATTTACACCCGCACCGGGGACAAGGGCACGACCGCGCTTGGCAATGGCGACCGTGTCGCCAAACATGACGCGCGGGTCGAGGCCTATGGCACCTCGGATGAGTTGAACTGTTTTGTCGGCGTTGCCCGGCTCGAAGCCACCGACGCCACGGACGAAGCACTGGCCCGCATCCAGAACGACCTTTTTGATCTGGGCGCCGACCTTTGCCGCCCCGATATGGAAGCCGACCGCGATGCAGAGTACCCGCCCCTGCGGGTCACGCAAGAACAGGTCGACCGGCTTGAACGCGAGATCGACGTGATGAACACCGAGTTGGAGCCGCTGCGCAGCTTTATCCTGCCCGGTGGCCGCGCGCTGGCCGCACATCTGCATGTCTGCCGCACCGTGGCGCGCCGCGCCGAACGGCTGGCGGTTCTGCTATCAGAGCAAACGGCAATCAACCCGGCCTGTGTCACCTATCTGAACCGTCTCAGCGACTGGTTCTTCGTCGCCGCGCGTATGGCCAATAACGCGGGCAAGGAAGACGTGCTCTGGGTGCCGGGCGCGAACCGCTGAGAAATTAGCGCTAACAGTCGAAAAACGGGGGAAACGCCGCGTTCAAAACTGCCGACCTGCCGATTTTGGCCTGTTTTGATCCGATCCGCTTCGTTACACCCGTGTGGAGAATTAGGGAGACCGGGCCACCAGCCCGCGTCGCAAACTGAGGAGAGAAACCGCTCATGAAGGTATTGGTGCCTGTCAAACGCGTGATCGACTATAACGTGAAAGTTCGTGTCAAAGCGGACGGATCGGGTGTTGATCTTGCCAATGTGAAAATGTCGATGAACCCCTTCGACGAAATCGCCGTCGAACAGGCGATTCGTTTGAAAGAAGCCGGTCAGGCTGAAGAGGTCGTCGCTGTCTCCATCGGTGTGAAGCAAGCGCAGGAAACGCTGCGTACCGCGCTCGCCATGGGTGCAGACCGCGCGATTCTTGTTGTGGCGTCGGACGATGTACACAAAGACATCGAGCCGCTGGCCGTGGCAAAGATCCTCAAAGCCATCGTCGACGAAGAGCAGCCGGGCCTCGTGCTCTGCGGCAAACAGGCGATCGACAATGACATGAACGCCACCGGGCAGATGCTCTCGGCGTTGATGGGCTGGTCGCAGGCGACATTCGCCTCTGAAATCGCCATCGAAGGCGACAAAGCGAAAGTCACCCGCGAAGTCGACGGCGGCTTGCAGACCATCGAAGTCTCCATGCCCACAGTCGTCACCGTGGACCTGCGCCTGAACGAGCCGCGCTATGCTTCGCTGCCGAACATCATGAAGGCCAAGAAAAAGCCGCTGGATGAAAAGACCGCCGAAGACTACGGCGTCGATGTCTCCAACCGCTTGGAAATCGTCAAAACCGTTGAGCCTGCCGAACGTGCCGCTGGCATCAAGGTCGGTTCGGTTGATGAGCTTGTGGCGAAACTCAAAGAAGCGGGGGCTGTGTAATGGCTGTTCTTCTGATTGCAGAGATTTCCGACGGCGAACTGTCGATGGACGCAACCGCCAAGGCGGTAACCGCGGCCAAGAAACTGGGCGACGTGACCATTCTGGCGGCAGGCAGCTCTGCCGCGGCGGCAGGCGAAGCGGCGGCCAAGATCGATGGCGTCTCCAAGGTGCTGGTCGCCGAAGACGAGATGCTGGGCCACCGCCTGGCCGAAGCCACCGCAGCACTGATCGTGTCGCTGGCTGGTGACTACGACCACATCGTCGCGCCCGCCACCACGGATGCCAAGAACATCATGCCCCGCGTCGCGGCCCTGCTTGATGTCATGGTGATTTCGGATGCTTCGGGCGTTGTCGACGCTGACACATTCGAGCGCCCGATCTATGCGGGCAACGCGGTGCAGACCGTGAAGTCGAACGACGCCAAGAAAGTCATCACCTTCCGCACATCGACTTTCGATGCCGCGGGTGAAGGCGGCTCTGCTTCGGTCGAGACCATCTCGGCTGCCGACAACCCCGGCCTGTCCGCATGGGTCGAAGACAAGGTCGCCGAATCGGACCGCCCCGAGCTGACAAGCGCAGGCGTGGTGGTTTCCGGTGGTCGTGGCGTCGGCTCCGAAGAGGACTTCGCCCTGATCGAAAAACTGGCCGACAAACTTGGCGCGGCTGTTGGCGCGTCGCGTGCGGCGGTCGATTCGGGCTATGCGCCGAACGATTGGCAGGTTGGTCAGACCGGCAAAGTCGTGGCTCCTGACCTCTATATCGCGGTCGGCATCTCCGGTGCGATCCAGCACCTTGCCGGGATGAAGGACTCCAAGATCATCGTCGCGATCAACAAAGACGAAGAATCGCCGATCTTCCAAGTTGCCGACTATGGGCTTGTGGCGGACCTTTTCGACGCCGTGCCGGAACTTATCGAAAAGCTGTAAAGCTCTTCACGTGAAACACCAAAGGCCCGCCGTTCTCGGCGGGCCTTTTTCGTTGCATGCGCCTGTACCGGGAGCGTCAGGACATGCTTTGCAGCGCATCGGTCAGGGCGGCGGCAGCATTGGCATGAGCCATGGGGCCCAGCATTTCCGACGCGGCCTGCGCCTCGAATTCGCTGACCACCATGCCAGCGGTCGGCCCGGCAAAGGGGTCTTTGGGAGAGACGACCTCAATCTTGGCCGTGGCATGTAGGGCCACCGCGTCCAACATTTCGCGTGTCACGAACAGCGGATCATGGCCCAACTCCCCGACCGGCTGCTCTGCCTCCGCGACCGGCGGGCGGTCGGCCAACCAAAGCAAAAGCGTGCGCCCCTGTATCTGCCCCAGCATCAAACGCATGCGTGCCAGCCAGGCTTGCTGAAGCTCTGCGCGCACCGCCTCAAACCGCTCAGGCGAGACTTGCATGAGGTGGGTCAGCATATGGCGGTTGAAGTGGAACTGGGAAAAATCGACCTCGCGGTAGATCGTCTGCAACAGCGCGGAGGCCCCGACAAACCGGTCGTTCCGGCGCCGGTGGACCGAATAGAAACGGTTGGTCATGTTCTGCGCGCCCATGACCTGAACCACCGTCACATCCGCCTGCGAAGCGGCCTGCGCCACGAAAGGATCATGCGCAAAGGCGTCGATCCCCGCGTTGGGAAAACCGAAATTCACGCAGGTCTTGCCGATCTCGGCTTCGACCCGCGCGGGAAACGGCTCCTCAATGAATTTGCCATAGGTCTCCGTCCCGCCGAGAAAGGCGATATAGGGCGCCTCCAGCCTGCGGCGGGGGCCGCGAAACATCAGCTTTGAGGTGCCATAGCGGCATGGCAAATAGTCCAGAGGCGCTGGCCCCGCTGCGTCATAGGTCATTGAACCCACCTTTGTTGTTCACCCAAAGCCAGATTGCACGGTAGGGC
This sequence comes from Sulfitobacter sp. W002, assembly GCF_025142135.1. NCBI lineage: Bacteria > Pseudomonadati > Pseudomonadota > Alphaproteobacteria > Rhodobacterales > Roseobacteraceae > Sulfitobacter > Sulfitobacter sp. W002. The sequence continues at coordinate 3,091,407 of NZ_CP081126.1, forward strand.
CTGCGATTCTGTTAACGGGCGAATTTGCCGTGAGTTTTCGTAAACAGCTGCCCTTGCGGCACCCCCGCCACGCGCCCTATTGTGCGCCGAACTCAAGCAAAGGACAGGCCATGGACATCCAGACAATCGGTATCGTGGGAGCGGGGCAGATGGGCAACGGGATCGCCCATGTCATGGCGCTGGCGGGCTACGACGTGCTGCTGAACGATGTCAGCGCCGATGCGCTGGCCAAAGCGATGAAAACCGTGACCGGCAATATGGACCGTCAAGTCAGCCGCGAGAAGATCACCGCCGCCGAGCGCGACGCCGCCATGGCGCGCATCACCACGACCCAGACGCTAAGCGATCTGGGCCAGAGCGATCTGGTGATCGAAGCCGCCACGGAACGGGAGACCGTGAAACAGGCGATTTTCGAAGACCTGATCCCGCATCTGAAACCGACGACGATCCTGACCTCGAACACCTCGTCGATCTCGATCACCCGTCTGGCCAGCCGCACGGACCGCCCCGAGAAATTCATGGGTTTCCACTTCATGAACCCTGTGCCGGTGATGCAATTGGTCGAACTGATCCGCGGCATCGCCACGGATAAGGAGACCTATGACGCCTGCAAGGCCGTGGTGGACCGCTTGGGCAAGACCGCCGCCTCGGCCGAGGATTTCCCCGCCTTTATCGTGAACCGCATCCTGATGCCGATGATCAACGAGGCGGTCTATACGCTTTATGAAGGGGTCGGCAATGTCGAGTCGATCGACAGTTCGATGAAGCTGGGGGCCAACCATCCGATGGGCCCTCTGGAACTGGCGGATTTCATCGGTCTGGACACCTGTCTGGCGATCATGAACGTGCTGCATGATGGGCTGGCCGATACGAAATACCGCCCCTGCCCGCTGCTGACCAAATATGTCGAAGCCGGGTGGCTGGGCCGCAAAACGCAGCGCGGTTTCTATGATTACCGGGGCGAAACACCGGTACCGACGCGCTAAGTCGCAGGGGAGTTGGGGGCCCTGCCCCCATCGCGCCAATGGCGCGATTCCCCCGCGGGTATTTTTAAAAGGATGAAGATCAGTTGGTCAGCGCCAGAGTGTGGGCGCGGAGCCAAGCCATGAAGCCGCGCGGGTCGTCTGCCCAGCGGTCGACCTCTTCTTGGGCAAGCGGATGGCCGACGATGGGGCCTTGGGGTTTGTCGCAGGCGTGGGCGATTTCATGCAGCAACAACCCTTGGCGCAGCATCGGGCTGAGTTTGTTTGCGATCTGATAGGCGCGGCTGTTCTGGCCGGGAAAGCGCATCGGGACCACCTGCGCACCAGAGCGGCGGATCATCTTGGCGGTGAAAACGTTCCATTCCGCTTCGACCGCGGGGCCCCACCAGCTTTCCGATGCGGCAACGACGCCGGAGGGGAAGAGCGCCACAACGCCGCCGTCTTTGAGGTGGGCCATGGCCTTGGCCCGCATTTCAACGCCTTTACGCTGCGCATCCGGGTCGTGCGGAAAAGGCACCGGGATCATGTAGCTGCCGGCCACTTCGTCGATCGACGTGAGCAGTGACCGGGTGAGGATACGGTAGTCGGGGCGAACACGGCCGATGAGATCGGCGAAAATCATGCCGTCGACCATGCCGTGGGGGTGGTTCGCCACGACCACGACCGGCCCTTCTTTGGGGATGCGGTCGAGCTGCTCTTGCGGGGTGGTGAGATCGATGCCCATCGTGTCGAGTGCGGCGCGCCAGAAGGCTTGGCCCGAGGGGGTGCCGCGTTGCTCAAACTTGCGGATCAGGCGCAGGATTTTGAGCTTGCCTGTGAAAAGCTCCATCGCGGAGATCACACGCGCCTTCCATGGGTCATCGAAGGTCGAGGCATAAGACAGGCTGCGGCGGTCGTATTTGGTGAAGGTCACCGTACCGTTACCTGTCTGGGCCGATTTGGCCGCCTGCTTTTGCGCGTCATCCATGGGGTCGGAGGATCCTTTTTCCCGCCCGGCGGGCTTAGTACCCTTCGCCGAACTTATCCGCCACGAGGGCAGTCAAAGCGTCGGCCAAGGCATCGGCATCGGGGCCGGAAGTTTGGACATCAATCGAGGTGCCGCGGGACGCGCCGAGCATCAACAGCCCCATGATACTGTCGCCCGAGGCCGACATGCCATCCTTGCTGACTTCGGCACGGGCATCGAAAGCCTCGACCACTTCTACCAATTTGGCGGAGGCGCGCGCGTGCAGGCCTTTTTCGTTTACGATCTTTAAAGAAAATTCGGGCATGACGTACTGGGGCCTTCTAACCTGCGCTGACATTCTGGCTGTCGATATACTTCTTACCAGCTTCGAGTGCGGCACGCACGGCATCGGGCACATCCATATGCCGCGATTTGGCGAGTTTGATCAGCATTGGCAGGTTCGCGCCGTAGATGATCCGGCGGTTTTCCGGGCGGCACGCCAAGAGGCTGAGGTTTGAGGGTGATCCGCCGAAAAGATCGGTGACGACCACAACGCCGGCACCTTGATCCACCGCATCGGCGGCGGTGCAGATCTCGCGCTCTTTGTCGGCGCGGTCGTGGTCGGCCTCAATCGCGATGGCGCGGACGCCGAATTGGGATCCCACGACATGTTCGATGGCGGCAAGATACTCTTGCGCCAGCCCCCCATGTGCGACGATGACGATCCCGATCACGGCTTGTTTTCCTCACGATGCTGACGGTCCAGCTCACGGTGCCTAATTGACACCTGCCAGCCCTGCTCTGCAAGGCGCAAAGCGTGATCTTCCGCCATGGCGACGGATCGGTGTTGGCCACCCGTGCAGCCAAATGCGATGGAGATATGCGATTTGCCCTCTTCGCGGTAGGCGGGCAGTAAAAGCAGGCTAAGGTCGAGCACCTTGTCGGCGAATTCTGTGTAGCGTTTATCGCCTGCCACATGGGCCGCGACAGCCGCATCCCGCCCGTCGCCACTGCGCAATTCGGGCACCCAATAGGGGTTTCTAAGGAAACGGCAGTCATGCACCACATCGACGCCGCGCGGCAGGCCGCGTTTGTAGGAAAAGCTCTGCACCGAGACCGTGAGGTGGCGCTGGCCGCCGGGGGCGAACCACTGCTCCACCTCGGCGCGCAGCTCGTGGACGTTTAGCGTGGTCGTGTCGATCAACACATCGGCGCGGGCGCGGATCGGGTGTAGCAGCTCTTGCTCGCGGGTGATGCCGTCAACGGGGCGGTCGGCGGGGGCCAGCGGGTGGCGGCGGCGGGTTTCGGAAAATCGCTGCAACAGCACATCGGGTGCACAGTCGAGATAGAGTAGTTCCGCGCTCCACCCCTGCTCGGCCGACAGGCGGCCCATCAGTTCCAACACACCTTCGGTTGAGAAGTCGCGGTTGCGCGCGTCGATGCCCAAGGCCACCGATTGCGCATCACCGGGACGGTCAAGCAGCGCGGGCAGCAGACGCAGCGGCAGATTGTCGATCGCCTCAAAGCCCGCATCCTCCAGCACGTTGAGCGCAGAGGAACGTCCGGCGCCCGAAGGGCCGGTGACAAGGACCAACCGCCGAGTGGCGGGGTCTGTTGATGAGGTCTGACTGATCAATTCGGTTCTTTCGCACCTGCTATATACAGATGAATTGCTGCCGCAAAATGAGCGCTATCGCATTTGTGAAAACAGGGCAACGTGACACCCTGTATCAGATGGCTGTGGCGCTCTGGAAGGCGCTGGTGTTCGGTGTAGGCCAGATCGACGACAAGGCCCAAGGGCACGGGGCCGTGATCTTCGACCTGCAGGATGCCCACGTAGCGCGCTTCGATCAGGCCACGGATCCTGTCAGGAACGCTGGCGATCACCTGTTCGCCATGGCGGGTGATATCGGTTCGGTCATCTGCCACGAGCTTGGCGCCGAGGGCAATCAGCTGCAAGGCAAGGGCCGATTTGCCCGCGCCGGAGGGGCCGAGGATCAACACCCCACGCCCGTTGATCGCCACGCAGCTGGCGTGGAGGTTTTCGCGCTCGACTGTCATATCAGGCCCCGTGCCCGTGTTTTATGTAGGCAGCCCCACGACAAAACGCGCGCCGAGCGGTTCGGAGGTGATGTCAGCTTCGGTTGGGCGAATATTCTCGGCCCAGATCACGCCGCCGTGGGCTTCGACGATCTGTTTCGAAATCGCGAGGCCGAGACCTGAGTTATTGCCGAAATGCTCTTCCGGGCGCTGCGAATAGAAGCGTTTGAAAATCTTGCCAAGCGCCTGTTCGGGAATGCCGGGGCCGGTGTCCTCGACCACGATCAGCACGCGGTTGGCACGCTTGCGCGCCCAGACCCGGATCGCATCGCCATCTTCGCAAAAGGAGATCGCGTTGGTGATGAGGTTCACAAAAACCTGCGCCAAACGGGCCTCAAGCCCATGTACGGTGATCGGCGCGGCGGGCAGATCGGTGATAAAGTCGATGCCCTTGGATTTCGCATCCTCGCCCAGATACTGGCCCAGATTGCCCAGCATTTGCAGCAGGTCGAAGGGCTCTTCCTCTTCCTTGACCAGTTCGGAATCAAGCCGCGAGGCATTGGAGATGTCGCTGACCAGCCGGTCGAGGCGGCGCACGTCATGCTCAATCACATCCAGCAGCTTCTCGCGTTGGTCGTCGCGTTTGACCATGCGCAGGGTGCCGACAGCAGACCGCAGAGAGGCGAGCGGGTTCTTGATCTCATGGGCCACATCGGCGGCGAATTGTTCGTTACCGTCGATCCTGTTGTAAAGCGCCGAGACCATCCCGCGCAGTGCGCCTGACAGGCGGCCGATCTCGTCAGGGCGCGCGGTCAGGTCGGGGATGCGAATGCGGCCGGGGTTCATCTTGCGCGCGTCCTTGTCGCGGCCCAGTTCGGCGGCAGTGGACAGTTCGGCCAGTGGGTTGGCAATGGTCGAGGCCAGCACGAGGCTGAGCCCGATAGAGACCAGTGTGGCGATGACGAACATCTGCAAAACGCGCTCACGTTCGCTGCGCACAAGGCGGTCAATCTCTCCCGCCGCGCTGGCCACGGCGACCACGCCGACGGGGGTGTCGCCCTGCATGATGGGGGTCACCACGCTGAAAAGCGTGCCTCCTTCGATGGCAAGCGTGCCTTCCAGCCGGGTGCCGCCGGTCACGCTGGTGCCGACCATGCCGCGCAGCTGTTCTTCGAGCGGTGGGGAGGCGGTGACCTCATCCGTGCCGAAGGGGGCCGAGACCCGCTCCCAAAGCCAGTTCAACCCGTCGTTCAACAGCGTCCGCTCGCCCGCTTCGGAAGCGGCGAGGGCTTCGGCGACGGTCAGGCTGCCAGCGGTGCGGGCCACCAGCGTTTCCGCCGGGTCATAGACGAAAACTTCGATGCCGCCGCGCAGGTCCAGCCCCTCAAGCGTGGCGGCCACATCGACACCGTCGCCGGTGGTCAGGTTCACAGGCGCCCCTGTGGGAAGCTGCGCTTCGATCACATCGGCGATCAGCTCAGTCTCGGACACCAGCGCCGCGGTGCGTTGCAGCGCCAGACTGTCGCGCGAGGAATTGAGGTAGAGGATCCCCGCCACCAGAACGCTGAGCGCGATGAGATTAAAGGTAATGATCTTGCGTGTCAGCGGCGAGGAGCGGAGCGAAAACAGCCCCCGCCGTTCGCGCTTGACCCGAATTTCATCCGGCGCGGCACTGTCAGGAGTGACCCAATCGTCCCCCAGTACAACATCACCGTCTCTGCCAGCAGTCATGTCCCGCACAAGCTTCCTTTCGACCCGCGTTAAGCGCCGGGTTTACTCTTCGTTATATCTATAGCCGATGCCGTAAAGCGTCTCGATCGCCGAGAATTCATCATCTGCGCTACGCATCTTTTTGCGCAGGCGCTTGATGTGGCTGTCGATCGTGCGGTCATCCACATAGACCTGATCGTCATAGGCCACGTCCATCAACTGATCCCGCGACTTCACGAAACCGGGGCGCTGCGCGAGAGCCTGCAACAGCAGGAATTCGGTCACGGTCAGGGACACATCCTTGCCCTTCCAGCTGACCGCGTGGCGTAACGGGTCCATCCGCAGATCGCCACGTTCCATCACTTTGGTCTCTTCGGTATCGCCCACCTCATTCGTCTCTACCGCGTCTTGGCGGCGCAGAAGGGCGCGAATACGCTCGACCAGCAGGCGCTGGCTGAACGGCTTTTTGACGTAGTCATCGGCCCCCATGCGCAGGCCCAGCACCTCGTCGATCTCATCATCCTTGGAGGTCAAAAAAATCACCGGCATCGCGGTTTTCTGACGCAAACGTTGCAGCAGATCCATGCCGTCCATGCGGGGCATCTTGATGTCCAGCACTGCCATATCCGGCAGTTTCTTGTTGAAGGCGTCCAACGCGGCTTGGCCATCGTTGTAGGTCTCCACTTCGAAGCCTTCAGCTTCAAGAGTCATCGAAACAGATGTCAGGATGTTCCTGTCATCGTCTACCAATGCAATCTTTGACATTGCCTGCTTCCTTATGCTGCTCAATTCGTTCTTATTTTTGGAGTCAGTGATCTCCAATATTACAGATCGAATCAATCCTTAAGTGCGAATCGTGCCTTTGAGATGCACCAATTCGGTCATAATTTGGTTAGGAATGGCTAAATTGCCGCACTTTAATTACTCTTACCCAAGATAAGACTAGGGCGGTGCGCATCGCTTTGGGCCGGGATCTAAGCGCTTCGAAACAAAGTTTTACATGATGGCGCTAACTGTGACAAAGCTGCCTGTTCAACCTGAAAACGCCCGTGTTAAGAGGCTCTCAAGGCCCCCGATGCCCAGGGCAATTGCGCCCGCTCGGACACGTACTGCGCTGCTCACGCGCTACCACAGGAGACATCATATGACATTTGGACGGGTAAACCCGCAGTTCAGCCTCGAAGATCAACAGATCAGCGGGCTCGGCGATGTCTATTACAACCTGACCGAGCCTGCGCTGGTCGAGGCGGCATTGAAACGGGACGAAGGCAGCCTCGGCAAAGGCGGTGCCTTTCTGGTGACCACCGGCAAGTTCACAGGCCGGTCGCCCAAAGACAAACACGTGGTCAAAACCGACAGCGTGGCCGACAGCATCTGGTGGGAAAACAACGCCGAGATGTCGCCCGAAGGGTTTGACGCGCTCTATCAAGACATGATCGCCCACATGCAGGGCAAAGACTACTTCGTCCAAGACCTCGTTGGCGGGGCAGACCCCAAGCACGCGATCAACGTCCGGATGGTGACGGAACTGGCATGGCACGGCCTCTTCATCCGCACCATGCTGCGCCGCCCCGATGCCGAAGCGCTGCAGGACTTCACCGCCGATTTCACCGTGATCAACTGCCCCAGCTTCCAGGCCGATCCGGCCAAGCACAACTGCCGCAGCGAGACCGTGATCGCGATGAACTTCGACCGCAAGATGATCCTCATCGGCGGCACCGAATACGCGGGCGAAAACAAGAAGTCGGTCTTCACCCTGCTGAACTACCTGCTGCCAGAAAAGGGTATCATGCCGATGCACTGTTCGGCCAACCATGCCACCGGAAACCCCGTTGATACAGCCGTTTTCTTTGGTCTGTCGGGCACCGGCAAAACCACCCTCTCGGCTGACCCTGAGCGTACGTTGATCGGCGACGATGAGCACGGCTGGTCCGACAACGGCACCTTCAACTTCGAAGGCGGCTGCTATGCCAAGACCATCAACCTCAACCCCGAGGCAGAGCCGGAAATCTACGCGACGACCTCCAAGTTCGGCACGGTGATCGAGAATATGGTCTTCGATCCCGACACCTTCGAACTGGACTTCGACGACGACTCGCTCACGGCCAACATGCGCGCCGCCTACCCGCTGCACTATATCTCCAATGCCAGCGAGAAGGCCGTCGGCGGCCACCCCAAGAACATCATCATGCTGACCTGCGATGCCTTCGGCGTGCTGCCTCCGATTGCGCGCCTCAGCCCGGCGCAGGCGATGTACCACTTCCTGTCGGGCTTCACCTCCAAGGTCGCGGGCACCGAACGTGGCGTGACCGAGCCTGAGCCCACATTCTCCACCTGTTTCGGCGCGCCCTTCATGCCGCGCCGTCCCGAGGTCTACGGCAACCTCCTGCGCGAGAAGATCGCCCAGCATGGCGCCACCTGCTGGCTGGTCAACACCGGCTGGACCGGCGGCGCTTACGGCACCGGCTCGCGGATGCCGATCAAAGCCACCCGCGCTTTGCTGAGTGCCGCGCTTGAGGGGCGTCTGGCAGAGGCTGAATACCGCAAAGACCCGAACTTTGGCTTCGACGTTCCGGTTTCGGTCAACGGCGTCGCCGACATCCTGCTCGACCCGCGCCGCACATGGGACGATCCGGACTCCTATGACCGTCAGGCGGCCAAGCTGGTCAAAATGTTCTCGGACAACTTTGAACAATACCTGCCCTATATCGACGACGATGTGAAAGCTGCAGCGATCAGCTAAGCCTTTGCGTTAGCATTCAAATTAGAAAGGGCCGCCTTTATGGGCGGCCCTTTTTGCATCGTGTCCTCAATGTTCTTCAGCCTGCAAATGTTACCTTTGCGTCCAACGGCATCTCGCTCAGGAAGCTATCATCCACACCGGCGATATTCACCGAGGTCGACCGGTCCACCGCCGCGATCAGGGCAAAGCTTTTGTCCGGATACCGCCCGGCCATCAGCAGGCGTTTGTAGGCCAATGGCACCGGCTCGCCCCCCTCTTCGCGGGGGATTTGGGTAACCACCTCGTCCAACCTAACGCCACAGGTCGCCTCCACCTCCCGAAAGGGGAAGTTCAGCATATTCTCAAACTCTGGCCCGCCCGGAAACAGCTTCAGTGGCCGTCCGATGCTGCTGCGCGCGTTGGTCCAGCCCCACCACTGCGTGTAGAACGATTTCTCCCCCACTTCGGTACAGATCCATCCATTGGGCGAGTCGCGATACACCAGCACATAGGGGCGCATGGCGCGAAAGGCTTCGCTCTCCAACTCTCCCCGGCTCATGCACCAGGCCTGAAGCGCGGCCTGCATCATCGCGGAGCCCCCATCCCAGATCAGTGACAAGGGCTGCTGCTGCTGGTGAAAACTCCATCCGTTCGGCTCTTCGTGCGAAAGGCGCAGCATCCCGTCGGCGTGGCGCGTCTTGCCATCCAGCCACAGCTTGCCCCGGTCAATGATATCGCGCGCTTCGGGCAAGGCCTCCACGCCAGCCTTAGTCAGGGAATAGCGCCGGTTCTCAATGGTGAACAGCGGCGCGCCCATCGCCTCTTCCAATTGCTGGATATGCCGCCGAACCGTTTGCCGCGTGCTTGCCAGTTGAGCGACCGCATGGCTGAGGTTCAGCGTTTGCGCCAAGGTCACGAACGAGCGTATCATCTCGAACAAAAGGGCCGGCGCAGGGTCCTTTTGCGGGGTCGGGGGCACGGGTGCGACCGGCTCAATATCGGACATATGTTGGTTCATAGGCAACGGATGGTACATGAATCATCCGGTAACGCAACATAATCCATCCAGCCAAGGTAAATCGGTTAACCCAAAGGGGCCATATCTAGGCAATTGATCCTCAACACATTGCGGGTAGTGAATGTATTGTACTCAACCTGAGGTATTGACCTATGTCCCACCCTGTAGACGTTCACGTCGGTCGCCGACTCAAGCAGGCCCGCACCCTGCGAAGGCAATCCCAGACCGATGTGGCGCGTGAACTCAAGCTGTCGTTTCAGCAGATCCAGAAGTATGAAATCGGCTCCAACCGGATTGCCGCCAGCCGCCTGCATGAGCTTGCCCGGATACTGAATGTGACCCCCGGCTATTTCTTCGAAGGGCTGGACGACGACCACCCCGAGAACAACAATGACCCCTCCCTTGAGATCGTGAATGCCATCGGCTCCATCAAGGACGATGCGGTAAAGGCCCGAATTCTAACGTTTATTGAGGACGTCTCTGGCGTCACAGTGTCGCGCAAAAGCTGATCGCGGCTCTCTGTCCACGCTAACTACGGCCTCGGCCACGCGGCTTGCAACAGCTTCACGGCAGCACGCAACCCCGCGGCAACCTGATGCGCACACGCTTTAAGGGCCGGCCCTCGCAACCGGCGTCTCCCACCTTTACGCGACCAGCGTTTCCGCTTTCTTAAGATCGACAGAGACCAACTGGCTGACCCCCTGCTCCGCCATGGTCACCCCAAAGAGCCGGTCCATCCGGGCCATCGTCACCGCATGGTGCGTGATAATCAGGAACCGCGTATCGGTCTGACGGCACATCTCATCCAGCAGATCGCAGAACCTGGTCACATTTGCGTCATCGAGCGGCGCGTCGACCTCGTCCAGCACACAGATCGGCGCCGGATTGGCCAAGAACACGGCAAAGATCAGCGCCATCGCGGTCAAGGTCTGCTCCCCGCCCGACAGCAGGCTCAGGGTGCTCAGCTTCTTGCCCGGCGGCTGGCACAGAATCTCCAACCCGGCTTCCAATGGATCATCGCTTTCGACCATCACGAGGTTCGCCTCGCCGCCACCAAAGAGGTGGGTAAACAGCATAGAGAAGTTCGCGTTCACCTGCTCAAAGGCCGTCAGCAGACGTTCCCGCCCTTCGCGGTTGAGGCCCGCGATGCCGCTGCGCAGGGTCTTGATCGCCTCTTCCAAATCGGCCTTCTCGGTCAGCAGCGCGCCATGCTCTTCGCGTATTTCTTTGGCGTCATCCTCGGCGCGCAGGTTCACCGCGCCCAAGGAATCCCGCTGCCTTTTGTAACGGTTCACGTCCTCTTCCAGCGCGTCCACCGGCGGGGTCTGATCCGCCTCGATGTCCAGCGCATCGCGCAGGGCCTCGGGCGTGACTTGCCGCTCGTCCTGAATGCGGTCCGCCGCATGGGTCACCGTCTCGCGCGCGGCATCGCGAAGGGCCTCGGCCCGGGCGCGGGCTTCCCGCGCGTCCGAGGCCTGCCGTTCCGCGTCGCGTTCGGCATCCGTCGCCGCCTTCAGCGCGGCCTCTGCGGCGGCCAGCGTGTCGGTCGCATGGGTGCGTCGCGTTTCGGCGGCGGTGATCGCACCGGACAATTCTTCCCGCTTCGCCGCGATTTCCGCCGGCACGGCACCCGCCTCGGCCAACTCCGCCTCGGAGGCGGCCTTGCGCTCCACCAATTCGGCGGTGCGCTTGCCCGCTGTCTCCAACCGGTGCCGCCAGCCGCTGACCTCTTTCGAGACTTCCTGCACCCGGCGTCTACGGGCTTCGCCTTCGCGGCGCAATTCGTCATGGGCCGAGCGGCGCGACATCATGGTGATCCGGGACGCTTCGACCGTCATGCGGATATCGTCGACAGTCGCACGGGCAGCGGCTAGATCGTCCAACCCCGCCAAGGTACGTTCGGCGTCCATCACTTCGGCCCGGGCGGTAATCGCGGCCTCCTCATGGCGCTTCACGGCAAGGCCAAGGGATTCCAGACGGCTTTGAGCAAGGTTGCGATCCGCCTCCGCCCGGCTCAGGGCGCGCCCCGCTTCGGCCACCTGTCGATCCGCGTCGCGCCGCGCTTCGCGGGCACGTTTGTCGGCCTCGGCCTGCTCGGCCAACCGCTGCTGCAGGGTCTCATGCGCGGCCCGTGCCGCATCGGCACGTTCGCTCACCTGTTCCAGCGCCTGTTTCAGAACTTCCAACCGGTTCAACTGCTGCAGGCGCAGAGCCGCAGCCGATGGCGCATCCTCGGCCATGGCGCGGAACCCGTCCCACCGCCAAAGATCACCCTCTGCCGAGACCAGCCGTTGCCCGGGCAGCAACTGCGCCTGAAGCTGCGTGCCCGCCTCAGGATCCACCAGCCCAATCTGGCTCATGCGGCGTTCCAGCACCTTCGGAACCGTGACATGCTGCGTCAGCGGCGTCGTCCCTTCGGGCAACGTTTGCGCCTCTGGGTAGCCCGGCAAAATCGACCAGCCAGAGGGCCGATCGGTAGCAACTTCTGGCGCGCGCAGGTCATCGGCCAAAGCCGCGCCAAGCGCCTTTTCAAACCCATGCTCAACCTGCAACTGGTCGAGGATCTGCCCGCCTTCCGCCGTGTCGCGTTCGACCAGCTTTGCAAGCGCGCCAACCTCTGCGCGCAGCGCATTCGCCTCGCCCTCGGCCTCGGACCGCTCTGCACGGGCATCGGCTTCGCGCGACTGCGTGTCGGCGCGGGTTTCTTCCGCAGCTAAAAGGGCCGCATCCGCCGCTGCTGAGGCCGTGACGGCGCTCGTCTCAGCCTGCTGGGCCGCTGCGAAATCCACACCAGCTTTGTCGAGGGTCGCTTGGCTCTGAGCGACTGCATCGCGGGCCTTGCGGGCTTCGGCTTCCGACTTCTCCAGCGTTTTGCGGCTGTCCTGAAGCAAACGTTCGGCCGAGCTGTGCCGCGCCGCCAGACGGGCGACATCTTCGGTCTGCTGGGAAAGGTCCGCCTCGCGGGTCTGCAAGACTTCCGCCGCCTCGCGCGCGGCCTCTGCCGCCGCCTCAAGGGCGCTGTCGTGCCCCTCATCGGCTGTGGCAAGCTCGGATGCTTCCCTTTCGAGCCGCTCGATCGTTTCTTCCGCGTCGCGGTTCAGCCCGCCTTCCCGCTCAATATCACGGGACAGCTGGGTGATGCGGCTGGTCAGGTTGTCGATCAATGCCGCGGCGCGGGTTTCTTGATCGGCCAGCGTGTCGCGCTGCGTGGTCAGACGTTGCAGAATCGCGGTCGCGATCGCCTCTTCCTCGCGCAAAGCGGGCAAGGCGGCCTCGGCCTCCTCCCGCCCTTCGGCCACGCGCCGCACCTGCGCTTCGGCCTCGGCCGTTGCGGCAACACGGGCGCGCAGGTCATCCTCGGCCTTGCCGCGCGCCTCGTCCGCTTCGCGCCAGCGGCGGTAGAGCAACAAGCCCTCGGCGCGGCGCAGCGCTTCGCCAATCTCGCGGTACTTCGCGGCCTGCCGCGCTTGCCGGGCCAGCGTGGCCAATTGAGCGGCCAATTGTTCAACCACATCATCAACACGGGCGAGGTTCTGTTCGGCCCCGTTAAGTTTCAATTCGGCCTCATGGCGGCGCTGGTAGAGCCCGGAAATGCCCGCAGCCTCTTCCAGAATGCGGCGGCGGCTTTTCGGCTTGGCGTTGATCAGCTCTGCAATCTGCCCTTGCCGGACCAGCGCCGGGCTATGCGCCCCGGTGGAGGCATCGGCGAAGAGCATCTGCACATCCCGCGCCCGGACATCCTTGCCGTTCACCTTGTAGGCGCTGCCGACATCGCGGGTGATGCGGCGCACGATCTCAAGCGCGTCTTGTTCGTTAAAGCCCGCAGGCGCCAGCCGGTCGCTGTTGTCGAGATGCAGCGCCACTTCGGCAAAGTTACGCGCCGGGCGCGAGGCGGCCCCGGCAAAGATCACGTCTTCCATGCCGCCGCCCCGCATGGCGGTCGGGCGGTTTTCGCCCATGACCCACCGCAAGGCTTCGAGCAGGTTGGATTTGCCACAGCCGTTCGGCCCCACGACCCCGGTCAGCCCGTCTGAGATGACGAGGTCGGTCGGGTCCACGAAGCTTTTGAAGCCGGTTAATCTGAGTTTGGAAAAACGCAAGTTTGCCCTGCCGTGATTGATTCTTGCCTGAGCGGCGAACTTGCCGTTTGGCACGGGTCCGAGTCAATCAAAAGCCCCAAGGGACAGGGGGCGGTAGGCGGTTATCCACAAGATATTGTCGTATCGCGGCGATTTCAGCGACTGGCCTCCGCCAGCCCCGCCGGATCGGCGCGTGTCGTCATTCTGACGCCGTCCAAGTCACAGCCCGACGTCCCGCCTCAGCCACAGCAAGCGCCCCCTAATCGCAATCCAACACGCCAAAGGCCAGCGCCTGATCGCCCAAGACCTCTTTCACCTCACAACCACTCACCTGTGCCATCGCACGCCCTGCCCGCGCGCGGATGGGGCCAAAGCGCGGCGCGTATTGGGTGTTCACCCGCACCGCTTCCGCCCGCTCCCCCCGGACACGCACATCGAAAACAGAGCCATCCACGGTGATGCGTTGGGCCGGCAGGCCCCTGAAGTCCCGACTAGGCGCTGTACAGGCCGCAAGGCCGATCACCACCGCAATGATAAGGAGCAAACGCATGGCTTGAGCCTGTCGCGGTTGGGTTAATAAAAGCCTAACGCAAAAGAAAAAGCCCCGGCGAGACCGGGGCTTTCAAAATTCGATGGGGCGCTGGCTTAGTGCAGCTTGGCTTCGACCTGGGCGATGCCATCGTCGATCAACTTGTTGCCCTGTGCAGCGGTCATCTGCTTGGCGATCACATCGCGCGCAGCGGCCACAGCGATCGTCACGGCTTGGTCGCGGACTTCCTTCACAGCGGCGGCCTCGGCCGAGCTGATCTGGTCCTTCGCGGCAGCCATGCGACGGTCAAGCGACTTGGCCATATCCGCCCGTGCCTGTTCGGCAGCAAGGCGGGCATCTTCCTTGGCGGAAGAGACGATGCGGTCCGCTTGATCCTGCACCTCCTTCTGCTTGCGCTCATAGGAGGCGAGCAAAGTCTGCGCTTCTTCACGCAGGGCGCGGGCTTCTTCCAGCTCGGTCTTAATGCCATCGGCACGTTTATCGAGCATGCCGATCAGCAGCGTCGGAACCTTGAAGTAGATCAAGATCCCGAGGAACAGCAGGAACGCCAGCAACACGATGAAATCGGTGTTGCGCAGCGAAAAGAAAGGCCCCGTGGCGGCAAGCGCCGGCGAAGCCGCAAAACCGGCGAGCAGGGTCGAAAGTGTCAGGCGCATGGATTTGGTCATGGCTTATCCTTTCATCCGCGCGTCGACGGCGGCATCAACGGTTGCAGCATCTGCCGTGCCACCAAGGGCGGCGACGAGAGCTTCTGCGGTGTCCTTGGCAACGGCTTGTACGTTGTCCATGGCGCCCGCGCGAATTTCGGCGATGGCTTTTTCCGATTCCGCCACTTGCGCGGCAATCTCGGCATCGGCCTTGGCCATTTCGGCATCCAGATCAGCCTGCATATCCGCCTTGGCTTGGGCCACGATCTGCTGTGCCTCGGCACGGGCGTCGATCAGGGCCTTGTCATAGGCGGCTTCGGCTTCCTGTGCCTTGACCTTGAGGTCTTCGGCAGCCGCGATGTCATTGGTGATGGTTCCTTGGCGCTCGGCCAGAACCGCACCGATACGGGGCAAAGCCACGCGCGACAGGATCAGGTAGGTGGCGATCAGCGCGAGGATCAGCCAGAAAATCTGGTTGCCCCAGTGATCGAAGTTCAGCTGCGGCATGCCCGGTGTGGCTGCTGCCTCGGCCAGTCCGTCGCTAGTTGTTACAGTTGCCATCGTGGCTTCTCCTTGGAAACTTTGCCGTTACAGCCGGGCAGACACGGCGATGCGCGCCTGCCCGCTCGTAAGGATTACAGTTCCGAGAGCTTAGACAGCGAACATCAGCAGCAGAGCGACGAGGAACGAGAAGATCCCCAGAGCTTCTGCAAACGCGATGCCGATGAACAGGGTCGCTGTCTGGCTTGCGGCTGCCGATGGGTTGCGCAGTGCGCCGGACAGGAAGTTTGCGGCAACGTTGCCGACACCCAGGGCTGCGATGCCTGTGCCGAGACCTGCGATGCCTGCGCCGATATGTGCGAGTTGACCTTCCATTGGGGTATCTCCTTACGATTGGAAGTTAAAACTTTGACGGGAAGCCCCGCCGTTGTTGGGGTTGTTAGTGTGCAGGGTGCAGCGCGTCCTTGAGGTACACGCATGTCAGGATGGTAAAGACATAGGCCTGGATAAAGGCCACCAGCACTTCGAGACCGTACATCGCGGTAATCGCGAGCACCGACACCGGCGAGATCACTGCGATGGCAGCGAAACCGGCGAAAACTTTGATAACCGCGTGGCCCGCCATGACGTTACCAGCCAGACGAATGGAGTGGCTAACCGGGCGCACGAAGTAGCTGATCAATTCGATGATCGCCAACACCGGGCGCAGGGCCAGAGGTGCCGAGGACACCCAGAAAAGGCTCAGGAACGCCGCGCCGTTTTTGACAAAGCCGACTACGGTCACGGTGATGAACACGGCCAGCGCCAGCACCACGGTCACCGAGAAATGCGCGGTGGGGGTAAAGGCTGTCGGGATCAGGCCAAGGAAGTTCGCCATGACGATGAACATGAACAGGGTCATGATATAGGGGAAGAACTTCAGCCCTTCTTTGCCGCAGATGTCCTCGACCATCTTGTGGATGAAGCCGTAAGCCAGCTCAGCAACCGATTGCATCCGGCCCGGAACGACCGAGCGGCGCGCGCTGCCCAGAACGAGCATCGCGAAGGTGGCCAGAACCGCCAGCGCCATCCAGAAGGTGGCGTTGGTGATGGTGTACCAAGCAACGGAAGCATCGTCGCTAAAGAGCGGCGATACGATGAACTGGTCCATCGGGTGGAATTCCAGACCGCCTGCTGCGGCACCGTCTATCTCTGTTGCCATCTCAGGCTCCCTCGTCCTTGCCCGAATGGGGCGTATCCTGTTCGGCCAATTCGGCCTGTTGTTTGTCCTGGATTTCCTTAGCGGTGCGGAGCATCGTCTTCACCCCCGCCGCAAGGCCCAGCATTACAAATAGCACCATGAAGATGGGCAGCGTGCCAAAGAGCACATCAAGCCCGTATCCGATGCCGAAACCGATCCCAAGACCGGCCACAAGTTCGATCACCATCCGCCATGCCATATTGGCCTGAGAATAATGCTCATCCGCTCGGGGCTTGGGTGCGCCGCGTTGTTTCGCAGCCGCCAGTTTGGCCTCAAGCTGCTCCATCTGCTGCCGTTGGTCCGGGCTGGTCACACCAAAATCCCCTTAGGAATATCTGCTGCGGTGCTACTGTCAGGGCGGGTTAGAGTCAACAACCTTGGACGCCGGAGGTTTTCTCGCTTTTACAGCGGGTTAGGCGGAACGAGACACTGCCACCCTTGAAACAGCACAGGCAAATCCCAGTGAAACCGCGCCGGATGCTTATTCAACCCGGTGGTTAAGTTAGCCGCAATGGCCGCTTTCCCACCCCCGCGCCCCGCGCTATGCAGGCACATGACCCAAGACCTAGATCAGGTGTTTGCCGCCCTTGCGGACCCCACCCGCCGCGCCATCCTCGCGATGCTGCTGGAGGATGATATGGCCGTGACCGACGTGGCCGAGCCGTTCGAGATGTCGCTGGCCGCGATCTCGAAACATCTGGGCGTGCTGACGGCGGCGGGGCTGATCAGTCAGGAAAAGCGGGGGCGTGTGAAATGGTGCAAACTGGAGCCGGATGCCTTGCGGAATGCGTCGGTCTGGATGCAGGGGTTCGGGCAGTTTGAGCCGGTGAACCTTGATGCCTTCGAGCGATTTCTGGAAATCGAACTGCCTGAGGCTGCGGAAGGCGTGACGCGCTCTGGGTCTGAGTAAAGTTAGTGATCCCCCCTTGCCACGAGGTAAATAAGACAAGGGGAGGATCAATCGACGGTCAGATGACGCCGAATGCAAAACGCAAAATAGCCAATACCACTACGATCAACCCGATCAGGTAAATAATACTACGCATGGTTGTGTCCTTCACTTTGATTTCACGCCCCAACGCGGGATCACGCGCTCTGGTTCCATCAAATCTGCATCTTTTTGAATTTTTGTGATTTTTCCGCGCTGTCATCGCGCAGCAGCAGGTAAAGCGCCAGAATGGTCAGTAGGACGCCACCCCAAATTAGCCCGCCCGGCAGGGCATTGCCAAAGCCCAGCTCCCACAGGATCACCCAGCTTGGCGTGAGATAGGTATAGGCCATCACTTTCGCCGAGGGCAGCCGCAGCGCCGCGAATTGCAACAGAACCACCGTCGCCGCCGTGGCAAAGACCGCAACGTATAGAATAGTGATCCAGACCAAGGGGCGAAGCGCACCCCAGTCCGTCGCGCGAATATCCTGCCAGCCGTACAGCCACAACAGCACCGTTCCCGCCAGCAAGGTGCCAAAGGTGAACATCACCGCGCTCTCGCCTCGGTTCAGCCGCCGTACCATGGGCGTATAAAGTGCGTGACTAATGCAGCCGACGAAATAGATCGCCTCCCCCCGGCCGATGTCGAACGCCAACAGCGCCGCGAGGTCGCCGCGAAAGATCACCCACAGCGCCCCGGCCCCGCCGATCGCCAATGCCAGCGCCATGCGCGGCGTCATGATCTGCCGCATCAAAGCCCATGCAAAGCCCGCCGCCATGACCGGGACGAGGGTAAAGACAGCCGCCGCAGCCACCGGGGGCGCGGTCTTGAGCCCTTCGAACATGAGCACGAAATAGAGTGTAAAGAGCCCCGCCAGCACGAAATAGCGCCAAGGTGCTGCAAAGCCTGCCCGGTTGATATCGCCCCGGCCCCAGGCCAAGGCTCCGACCAATACAGTGGCCAATGCGAACCGAACGGCATTAAGGGCCGTGGGCGTGATCTCATTCGCCACCTGCGCCCCGAGCGAGAATGACCCCGCCACCAGCGCCGAGAAACAGAGCATCGCCAGATGCCCCTGCGCCGAAGCGCTTATTCGGGACATGTGACCGCATCCTCGGCATGTTCCTTCAGGAACCGCAGCACCGCCTGCACCTTACTGGTGCGGTGCAGATCGACATGGGTGACCAACCACAGGGCACTGCTCCAATCCGGGCGCGGGGCATGAATCTCAACCAACTGCGGATCATTGCGCCCCATGGCGGCGGGTAGGCCACCGATTCCTGCCCCGGCCCGCAGCGCCGCCTCCATCGCCGCGCCGCTGGTGCTGCGCCACGTCACGCTTTCCTCTGGCACCGTGGCCCAGAGCCACTTGTGATAGGGCGCGCGGCTGTCCCGGTTATCGGCTGCGATGAAGCGGTGCTTGTGGTAGTCCTCCGGCCCCTGCGGAATGCCGAATTGCGCCACGTAATCCCGGCTCGCATAGGCCCCGACCGCCAGTTGGGCGTAGGGCTGCACCACATTGTCGGGCTGGTCCGGCGCGGCCCCGGCGCGGATGGCGACATGCGCCTCGCCATACTCCAGCCGGAACAGGCGATCCCCGATCAGGTAACGCACGACCAACTCAGGGTTCTGGCGCTGAAATTCGCTTAACAATGGCGCCAGTTGCGGGGCGAGGAAATCTAGCGATGTGATCACCAATTCGCCCGACACGTCACTGCCGCGCCCCTTGATCCGCCCGGCCAATTGGCTGAACTGATCATCCGTGGCCCGCGCCACCCGCAGCAGATCCTCGCCCGCCTCGGTCGCCGTATAACCGCGCGCGTGACGCTGGAACAACTTCACGCCAAGCCGCCCCTCCAAGGCATCGATATGGCGGATAACGGTGGCATGATGCACGCCCAACACCTCTGCCGCGCCGCTGACGGTGCCAAGCTGCGCGACCTGATAGGCCGTCCTGATCTCATCCCAATTGTCCATGGTTCACCCTGCCTTCCTGACCTGTGCATTTACGAACATGGTCACGCTCATTCTGGCAGTTGCGTTCGGGAGCACAATGCCCAATTCCATGTCATCAGATTGACCCTTGGAACAAGGAGCCGCCAAATGGCCACCCTGCGTATCGAAACATCCGTGAACCGCGAGAGCTCTGTCACCCGTAAGCTGACAGACCGCATCATCTCAACCCTTGGTGATAGCGATGTGGTTACCCGCGACATCGCCACCGAGCCCCTGCCGCTGATCGATTCCACATGGGCCAGCGCCCGCGTGAAACCCGTCGAAGAGCGCAGCACCTTGGATCAAGAAGCCCTCGCCCTGTCCGACGCGCTGGTCGCCGAGGTCCAAGCCGCCGACACCATCGTCATCAGCGCGCCGATCTACAACTTCACCATCCCCGCGTCTTTGAAAGCGTGGATTGACCTGATCGCCCGCGTCGGGGTGACCTTTAACTACACGGCAGACGGCCCCGTTGGCCTGCTTGAGAACAAGCGCGTGATCGTCGCCTTCGCCTCTGGCGGCACCGGCATCGATTCCGCCGCTGATTTTGCCAGCGGCTACCTGCGCTTCGTGCTGGGGTTCTTGGGCATCACCGATGTGACCTTTGTCGCAGCGGACCAATTGGCCGTTGACGCCGAAGGCACCATGGCCCGCGCCAACGCCCAGATCGACGCGCTGCGCGACGCGGCCTAAGCAGCCTCGCCCTCAGAAACAGCCGCGTCCCGTCACCGGGGCGCGGCTTTTGCATGGCGGTGCTTTGCCGCCCGCCCTGCCCGGCTTGACTCGCGCCGCGCCAGCGCGTAAACGCCCCTCAATCTCCGGAAGCATTGCCTTCCGGTCCCGGCATGGCGTCGGGATCGCCCCCAGTCAGCGCGTTGCGCCCACTGGGGCATTTGTGCATTTTCGCGCGCGTCCTTAAGTAGGGGCAAGTGCAACCGACCCGAAAGGCCCTGTGCCCATGTTTGAAAATCTCAGCGAACGGCTCTCTGGTGTCTTTGACCGCCTGACCAAACAAGGCGCGCTCAGCGACGAAGATGTCAAAACCGCCCTGCGCGAAGTGCGCGTCGCCCTGCTGGAGGCTGACGTTTCGCTGCCCGTGGCGCGCGAATTCGTCAAAACGGTGCAGGACAAGGCCACCGGCCAAGCGGTAACGAAATCGGTCACACCCGGCCAGCAGGTCGTCAAAATCGTCCATGACGCGCTGATCGATGTGCTGAAAGGCGAAGGCGAGCCCGGCGCGCTGAAAATCGACAGCCCGCCCGCCCCGATCCTGATGGTCGGCCTGCAGGGCGGCGGTAAAACCACCTCCACCGCAAAACTCGCCAAACGCTTGAAAGAGCGTGATGGCAAGCGCGTGCTGATGGCCTCGCTCGACGTGAACCGCCCTGCGGCGATGGAGCAGCTTGCCATCCTCGGCACGCAGATCGGCGTCGACACGCTGCCGATCGTCAAAGGCGAAAGCCCCGTCCAGATCGCCAAACGCGCCAAGACGCAGGCGGGCTTGGGCGGCTACGACGTCTATATGCTCGACACCGCGGGCCGCCTGTCCATCGACGAAGAGTTGATGAGCCAAGTCGAAGCCGTGCGCGATGTGGCCAATCCACGTGAAACATTGCTGGTTGTCGACGGCCTGACCGGCCAAGACGCCGTGCACACGGCCGAGAATTTCGACGCGCGTATCGGCATCTCCGGCGTCGTGCTGACCCGGATGGACGGCGATGGCCGTGGCGGTGCGGCGCTCTCGATGCGTGCGGTGACCGGCAAGCCGATCAAATTCGTCGGTCTGGGCGAGAAGATGGACGCGCTTGAGACCTTCGAGCCCGAGCGCATCGCGGGCCGCATCCTCGGCATGGGCGACATCGTGGCCCTCGTCGAGAAGGCGCAGGAAACCATCGAGGCCGAACAGGCTGAGAAGATGATGAAGCGCATGGCCAAGGGTCAGTTCAACATGAACGACCTGAAGATGCAGCTTGAACAGATGATCAAGATGGGCGGCATGCAGGGCATGATGGGCATGATGCCCGGCATGGGGAAAATGGCGAAACAGGTCGAAGACGCCGGTTTCGACGACAAGATCCTCAAGCAGCAGATCGCCCTCATCCAGTCCATGACCAAGAAAGAGCGCGCCAACCCTGCCCTGCTGCAAGCCAGCCGCAAAAAGCGTATCGCCCGCGGTGCCGGCATGGAGGTTTCCGACCTCAACAAGCTGATGAAGATGCACCGCCAGATGTCCGACATGATGAAGAAGATGGGCAAAATAGGCAAAGGCGGCATGCTCAAGCAAGCCATGAAAGGCATGATGGGCAAGGGCGGCATGCCCGGCGGCATGGACCCTAGCCAGATGGACCCAAAGGCGCTCGAAGCGGCGGCCAAGCAGATGGGCGGTAAGCTGCCCGGCGGTCTTGGCGGTATGGGCGGCGGTATGGGCCTGCCCGGCGGCCTCAGCGGTTTCGGGAAAAAGAAATGACCGATACCACCACAGATACCGCCAACCGCGCCGCCGAGCTGTTGAAGGGGCACCGCGCCTCGATCGACCGGCTCGATGCGATCCTCGTCTATACGCTGGGCGAGCGGTTCAAACACACACAGGCCGTGGGGAAACTCAAGGCCACACACGACCTTCCCCCGTCCGATCCAGCCCGCGAAGCGGCCCAGATCGCACGGCTCGAAGATTTGGCGAAAGAGGCCGACCTCGACCCCGAATTCGCCAAGAAGTTCCTGAACTTCATCATCGCTGAAGTCATTCAGCACCACAAAAGCCACCAATCGTAAGGCGGGGCGCAGCCCCTTCTTGCTTACCAACTCAAAGGACTACTCATCATGGCCATGAAAATTCGTCTCGCCCGCGGCGGCTCCAAAAAGCGCCCCTTCTACCGTATCGTTGCAGCCGACAGCCGCATGCCGCGCGACGGCCGCTTCATCGAGAAGCTGGGCACCTACAACCCGCTGCTGCCCAAAGACAGCGAAGACCGCGTAAAGATGGACGTTGAAAAGATCGAAGCATGGATCGCCAAAGGCGCCCAGCCGACCGAGCGTGTGACACGTATGCTGGAAGCCGCTGGCGTTCGCGAAAAGACCGAGCGTAACAACCCCAAAAAGGGCACACCGGGCAAGAAAGCCCAAGAGCGCGTGCAGGAGAAGGCCGATAAAGCCGCTGCCGCTGCTGAAGCTGCCAACGCCCCTGCTGAAGAAGCTTCCGCAGAATAAGCCGCGAGCGCCCGGCATGGATGCATTCTCTGAAGACTTCCGTGCCGGGCTGCACGACCTGATGCGATGGCGGCGCGATGTGCGCCGCTTTCGCACAGACCCGCTGGACGAGGCACTGGTGCAAACCTGCCTCGACAGCTTTGCCCTCGCCCCTTCTGTGGGCCTGTCGGAACCATGGCGGATCATTCGCGTGCAATCTGACACCGCGCGCCAAGCCGCGCTTGAGAATTTCGAAACAGCCAATGCCCGCGCCCTTGCCGGATATGACGGTGACAAGGCCGCGCTCTATGCCGGGCTCAAGCTTTCGGGCATGAGCGACGCGCCTGAGCAATTGGCAGTTTACTGTGATGAAAGCACCGACAAAGGCAGCGGCCTTGGTGCCGGGACAATGCCCGAGATGCGCCGCTATTCCGTGGTGGGTGCGATCAACTATTTGTGGCTCACCGCCCGCGCCCATGGCCTTGGGCTGGGCTGGGTTTCCGTGCTTGACCCTGCGCGGCTGAACCGTGATCTTGCCGTTCCAAACGACTGGTCGCTGGTGGCCTATGTCTGCATGGGCTGGCCCGAGGACAACAGCCTAACGCCAGAACTGGAAACCAAGGGGTGGGAGGTGCGCGCCCCGCACCTGAAGGTCGAGGCCCGTTAATGAAAAAGCTACTGTTCCTTCTGTCCGTGCTCGTGCTCGGCTTTGTCCTTGGCATCCGCTACGATCGGCAGTTAATGCAGGACGAATGCAAAGCCGGGGCCGGAGAATGGACCGGGACGATCTGCGTGAATTCGGAGTTGTTGCAATGAGTGACCAAGACCTGATCTGTGTCGGTGCCATCGCGGGCGCCTACGGCGTGCGCGGCGAAGTGCGCGTGAAAAGCTACTGCGCCGTGCCCGAAGACATCGAGGGCTACCGCCCGCTGAGCACCGAGGATGGCAGCCGGACCTTCACCCTTGCTCTGCTGCACCCGGTCAAGAACGGCTTTGCCGCCCGCATCGCCGAGATCACCACCAAGGAAGAGGCCGACGACATGCGCGGTGTCTCGCTCTTTGCCGCGCGCGACCAACTTCCCGGCCTGCCGGATGATGAGTTCTACCACGCCGACCTCATCGGGCTTGAGGTCTATGACACCGGCGGCGCGCTGCTGGGCCGCGTGAAAACGGTGCAAAACCACGGGGCGGACGACCTGCTGGAACTGCAATTGGCGGGCACCTCGGCCACCACATTCCTGCCCTTCACCAAGGCCGCCGTGCCGACCGTCGATCTTGCATCGGGCCGGATCGTTGCCGACCCGCCCTTGGGCGTGCTGCCGGATGGCAAGGATGGCTGAGACCGGAGCCGGATGATGCCCCGCCGGATCATCCTGCACCCCGGCTTTCACAAGACCGGGACCAGTTCCCTTCAGGCCACATTGCGCGCGAACCGCAGCGCGCTGAAACCCTATGTCGCGCTGCGCCTGCGTTGGCAGATGAAAGACCTGCTGCATGCCGCGCGCGGCTATTCCACATGGCGCGATCCGCTTACGCTGCTCAAGGCCGAACACCGCTTCGACGCCTTGCTCGACACCCTGCCCCGGATGCCACGCCGGACCCTTATCCTCTCGGCTGAGGAACTGGCGGGCCATCTGCCGGGCCGGGGCGATCTGGCCGATTACAGCGCCGCGCCCGAGTTGTTGGACAGCTTCATCCGCAGCCTGCGCCAGTGGTTTTCCCGGGCAGAGATCATGGTCTACCTCTCGACCCGTGACCCGGCGGAGTGGATCGCTTCGGCCTATTGGGAACATGTCAAAGCCTCGTCGATGACGCTGGACTTTGCCGAGTTCACCGCCCGCTACGCCCCTGCGGCGACATTGGACACGGTGGTCGAGACAATCGCCCGCCGCCTGCCCTGCCCGGTGCATCACACGCGGCTGGAGGCGTGCTGCGACCTACCGCTTGGCCCGGCAACCCCGCTGCTGGATCTGTGCGAGCTGCCGCCCGAGGTCATGGCGCAGTTAACGCTGCCACCGCCCGAGAACCGACGCTTGCCCGCGGATCTTCTGCAGGCTCTGCTTGACGCCAACCGCCAACACGCCGATGACCCTCAGGCGCGCCGCCGCGCCAAGATCGCCCTACTGACACAGGCAGGAACCGCATGAAACCCACCCGCTCTCACGGACGCCAAAGCGCACGGCCCAGCCTGACACCCCGCGCCTTGATGCAAGACGCGCCCGATTACGCCGATGTCTGGCAAGCCCGGATCGTGACCCTGTTTCCCGATCTTTTCCCCGGCGTGCTGGGGGCCAGCCTGACCGGCAAGGCCTTGCACGAAGGCCGCTGGCAGCTGCACACCCACGACCTGCGCGATTTCGGCATCGGCAAACACCGCAACGTCGACGACACCCCCGCGGGCGGCGGGGCGGGCATGGTGATGCGCGCCGATGTTGTCGGCCCGGCACTTGCCCGCGCGCAAAGCCACGCTCATGGGCGCTGGCCGATCCTTTACATGTCGCCGCGCGGGCGGCGGTTCGATCAGGCCATGGCGCGCGATCTGGCAAGCTGCGCAGGGGTGACGATGCTCTGCGGGCGGTTTGAAGGGGTCGATGAGCGGGTGATCGAACATTTCGGCATCACCGAGGTCAGCTTGGGCGATTTCGTCATGACGGGCGGCGAACTGGCAGCCCAAGCGATGATCGACGCCACCGTGCGCCTGCTGCCCGGCGTGCTGGGCAATGCCGAAAGCATCGAAGAGGAAAGCCACGCCTCGGGACTGTTGGAACACCCGCAATACACCCGCCCCACCACATGGGAGGGGCGCGAAATCCCCCCTGTGCTGATGTCGGGCAACCATGGCGAGATCGCAAAATGGCGGCAAGCGCAGGCCGAAGACCTGACCCGCAAACGCCGCCCCGACATGTGGGCCGCGTTTGAGGGCAAAGGTTAAGCAAGCGGCCCCTAGGGAACCCGCCCCCGCGCGGCGCGTTGGTCCCCCATATTAGAGGGAGAAACCAAATGCTTGAACTTATTCTCATTCTGCTGATCGTCGCCGCTGTGGCGGCTCTCTTGGGCTTTGGCCGCGTGTCGGGGGCTGCGATGACCGGGGCGAAAGTGCTGATCGGCATCGTGCTGGTGCTTTTCCTGCTCGTTGTCTTGGGCGTGATTGCGCTGGCCTGATGCGCTGAGCTACAAAACTGGGGATCAAGGCGGCGACAGCCCCCTTGATCCTTTAGCGATTGCCCCCTATACCCCGCGCATCCGGAATCGCTTTGGCGACTCCGGTGCTTTGCGTTTCGGCGCAAACGAACAAAGTAATGACGACGATACCTCCGGCGGGGGCCCTTGTGATCGAGAATGATCCCGGCGCTGCCCGATAGAACCCGAAGCTCTGGGTCGCGACATAATTTCGTGGAATACCGCGAACATCATAGGAGATAGGTCAGATGAACCTGATCGCAGAGATCGAGGCGGAACAAGTCGCCGAACTGGGGAAAGAGATCCCCGACTTCCGTGCCGGTGATACCGTTCGCGTTGGCTTTAAAGTCACCGAAGGCACCCGCACCCGTGTGCAGAACTACGAAGGCGTCTGCATTTCGCGCAAGAACGGTCACGGCATTGCCGGGTCTTTCACCGTGCGCAAAATTTCCTTTGGCGAAGGCGTGGAACGTGTATTCCCGCTGCATTCGACCAACATCGACAGCATCACTGTTGTGCGCCGTGGCCGCGTGCGCCGCGCCAAGCTGTACTACCTGCGCAGCCGTCGCGGTAAATCCGCACGGATCGTCGAAAACGCTCACTACAAGCCCCGCGCGAACGCATAAAGGACTGGTCGATGAAAACCGATACACATCCCGAATACCACATCATCAACGTCAAAATGACCGACGGCACCGTTGTGGAAATGAAATCGACATGGGGCAAAGAAGGCGACCAACTGTCGCTCGACATCGACCCTTCCGTGCACCCCGCGTGGACCGGCGGCACTGGCCGCATCATGGACACCGGCGGCCGCGTGTCGAAGTTCAAGAACAAATATGCAGGTCTGGGCTTCTAAGCCTACCCTACATTGCGAATGCAAAGGCGCGGCCCCTATGGGTCGCGCCTTTTGCGTTTCGGGGAATGGGGCCGAGACCGGGCGTATGTGGCAGGCGGTGCGGCGGTATTTTTAAAAGGATGAAATGGGGGGAGGGCTGCGCATCGGTGGAGAACGGCGCGCGTGGAGGAGGCCGGGGTTAGAGGCGGCGCTCTTGTAAAGCGGCTTGGGCGCCGTAGCCGTGCAGGTGCGAGAGCACCGCGCCGTAGGCGATCAGCAGGTAGGCGAGCAGTTCGGTGCCTTCTTGGACGGTGGTTTTGACTTGGGGGTCATAGGCGGCGCCCATGACGGCCTCCCACAAAGCGCCGGTGCCGAAGGTCCGCGAGAAAAAGAGCAGCAGCACCACGCCGATATAGACAAAGGTGGCAGAGCGGGTTTGCAAATGGTGCAGCATCGACAGGAGCGTTGTCCCGCGGTTGCGCCACGCGATGAAGCTGCCCACGGCCAGTGTCACGAGGGCGGGATAAATCCAGAAGCCGTGTTGGATACGGTCGAGCGCGGCATCATATTCGCGCAGAAACATGCAGGCGAAGAGCGTGGCCGCCAATGTGAGATAGCCCCGCATGCCCACGTGTTTGTATGCGCCCATCATGAAGATGGCAGCTGCGATGGCGAGCAGGGTGTTGTGCATGTGTTCTGTCAGCGAGTCTTCGGAGACGCCATCGCCCAGAACGGCTGTATCAAGGTAAACCGTGACCGGCACCAGAGCCACCAGCAGGCAGACAAGCGCGAATTCCGCGATCACTGCGCCCAAAGACGGCAGCGCGCCCCGCGCGGTTGTCGGTTTTGAACTGCTGGATGTGCCGGGGTTGTGATCTGCCATGAGGGGGCCTTGATTGAACGGTTACTTGGACCGCCAGTCGTGGCGGTAAGGCGCGGTGTTACACTGGGCCTTAGCTGGTGAAAATAGGGCAAATCCCTCTGTTGTCCAAACGCGGCAGCGCTGCCACGGTCGGGCTGAACAAGCCGCCTCGCCACTTTCCAAAGCGGAGAACCCTACATATAGTGCGGCTCAACAATATCCTGCTGAAGCGGCAGGCGCGAAGGGACAGCAGTATGGCGCATATAATCGTCGTCGGTAACGAAAAAGGCGGCGCGGGCAAATCGACCGTTTCCATGCATGTGGCGACGGCCTTGGCGCGCCTTGGCCATAAGGTCAGCGGGCTGGACCTCGACTTGCGGCAGCGGACCTTTGGCCGCTACATCGAGAACCGCCGTGATTTCATGCGCGACTCTGGTCTGACGCTTGCCAGTCCGACGCTTTGCGAATTGCCGGATGTGGAGGCCAGCAGCCTGCGCCCCGGTGAGAACATGTATGACCACCGTATCAGCGCGGCTGTGGCGGAGTTAGAGCCGGACAATGATTTCATTCTGATCGACTGTCCCGGCTCTCATACCCGGCTGAGCCAGGTCGCGCATTCGCTGGCGGACACGCTGATCACCCCGCTTAACGACAGTTTCATCGACTTTGACCTGCTGGCCCATATCGATGCCAATGGGGAAAAGATCACCGGGCCATCGGTCTATTCCGAGATGGTTTGGAATGCGCGGCAGCTGCGCGCGCAGGCCGGGCTTTCGGCGATTGACTGGGTCGTGGTGCGCAACCGTCTGGGTGCGCAGCGGATGGTGAACAAAGAAAAGATGGAGCGGGCGATTGGCAATCTCAGCAAGCGGATCGGCTTTCGCACCGCACCGGGGTTCAATGAGCGGGTGATCTTTCGGGAGCTTTTTCCGCGCGGCCTAACGCTGCTGGACCTCAAAGATATCGGGGTGAAACAGCTCAATATCTCCAACATCGCTGCGCGTCAGGAACTGCGCGAATTGATCAAGGCGTTGGACCTGCCGGGCGTCACCCCCGACTTTTGAAGTTAGTGATGAGGCAGCGGCGGCACGACACGGCGGCGGCGTGACAGGGCAATGAGGTTCGACAGGAACAGCGCGCCCACGACGATGCCGCCGCCGATCAGCGCGTAGACGCCCGGATCTTCGCCCAGCACCGCCCAGACCAGCAACGGGGCAAGCACGGATTCCAACAAGACCAACAGTCCGACTTCCGCGCTTGAGATATAGCGCGGCCCTAGCGCGATGAGCCCCGCGCTGGCGGCCATAAAGACCGCGTAGAGCAGCATCTGCGGCAGTTCTGCAGCGGGCATTTGCAGGGGCTGCGCCACGGGAAGCAGCACCGCTCCGGCCAGCAGATAGGCCAGCGCGACCGCCGGCACCATCGACACCGCGCGTGCGTGACGCGCCGCAGTCAGCGCCCCGGCAAAGATCGCCGAGATCGACAGCGCCAGCAGGTCCCCCGCACGAGAGGCATTTTCGGTCTCGCCCGAGCCAAAGGCGATCACGGCAAGCCCCGCCAGCACCGCCGCGATGGTAAAGAACATGCGTCGGCTGATCGGCTCACCCAGAAAGACCTTGCTGTAGATCGCCGCGAAGACAGGCAATGAGGCGAGGATAAAGACCACATTCGCCACCGAAGTCAGGCGCACAGCCAGCACAAAGCCGACCCCGGCGCAAGCCACGCCGCCGACGTAAATCGCGCTGGCCCAACCGGCGCGGCGCAGGGCGCGGAAAGGCGCGGTGCCTTGGGCCAGTAGCAACCCTGTGCCAATCGCCGATCCCACGAGGGTCACCTTCCAGAACGCCAGCGTCAGCATCGGCGCGTCGATGACGCGCACGAAAAGCGCTTCGGGAACGATGCACATCACCCCGAGAAAGGTGAGCAGGAGGCCTTTGGTCTGATCTGTCATACGCCATCGGTGGCGATTTCCGCAGCCTAAGTAAAGCCCTCTTGCGCCACATCCGAAAGCTTGAGCAGCGCCCGCCGCAGCACTGCGGCCTCGGCAGGGTCGAGCGTGTCCATGAGCGCCGCATTATAGCGCTGCGCCACCGCGCGCAGATCGTCATAGGCCGCTTGGCCTTGCCGGGTCAGCGACAGATGCTCCACCCGGCGATCCCCATCGTCGCGGGTGCGGGTGACAAAACGCCGTTCCGTCAGGCGGTGCACGGCGCGGCTGATCTTGGTCTTATGCATCCGCGCGCGCTGGCCGATCTCACTCGCCGTGAGTTGCCCGTAGAGCCCGAGGTGGAACAGCACCCGCCATTCGGCGCGCAACATCCCATAGCGGCTTTTGTAGATCTGCTGAAACTCAAGCGATGAGGCCTCTGCCGCTTGGTTCAACAGGTAGGGCAAAAAATACTGAAGCTGAAAATCTTCGTCCGCCATACTACACCGCTTGTTAGTTACAAATCCAACTATTACAGTCGCAACAGATTCTGCAAGGGGGCACAGATGACCAGCCATTCAAAGCCGACGACGATGACAACCGCGGCCACCACCTCGGGCACGCATCCGGGCTATATGCCCGGTTTTGGCAATGATTTTGAGACAGAGGCCCTGCCCGGTGCGCTGCCGCAGGGCATGAACTCCCCGCAGAAATGCAACTACGGGCTCTATGGTGAACAGCTTTCGGGCACCGCTTTTACCGCACCGTCTCATCAGAACGAGCGCACGTGGTGCTACCGCATCCGGCCCTCGGTGAAACACTCGTCGCGGTACGCGCGGATCGACCTGCCCTATTGGAAATCCGCCCCGCATCAGCCGCAGGATGTGACCAGCCTTGGCCAATACCGCTGGGATCCGGTGCCGCATTCCGATGCGCCGCTGACCTGGCTTACCGGCATGCGCACTATGACCACGGCGGGGGATGTGAACACGCAAATCGGCATGGCGAGCCATATCTATCTGGTCACCGACAGTATGGTGGACAGCTATTTCTACTCCGCCGACAGCGAGTTGCTGATCGTCCCGCAGGAAGGCACGCTGCGCTTTTGCACCGAGTTGGGCGTGATGGACATCGCCCCGCAAGAGATCGCCATCATCCCCCGCGGGCTGGTCTACCGTGTCGAAGTGCTCGACGGTCCGGCGCGGGGGTTTGTATGTGAGAACTATGGCCAGAAGTTCCACCTGCCCGGCCGCGGCCCGATTGGCGCCAACTGCATGGCGAACCCGCGCGATTTCAAAACCCCCGTGGCCGCCTTTGAAGACCGCGAGACGCCTTCGACGGTGACGATCAAATGGTGCGGCCAGTTCCATGAGACCAAGATCGGGCATTCGCCGCTCGACGTGGTGGCATGGCATGGCAACTACGCCCCGGTGAAATACGACCTGAACACCTATTGCCCGGTGGGCGCGGTGCTCTTTGACCATCCCGACCCGTCGATCTTTACCGTTCTGACCGCGCCCTCGGGCGTCGAAGGCACCGCCAACATCGACTTCGTGCTGTTCCGCGACCGTTGGATGGTGGCCGAGGATACCTTCCGCCCGCCGTGGTATCATAAAAACATCATGTCTGAGCTGATGGGCAATATTCACGGTCAGTATGACGCCAAGCCCAAGGGGTTCATCCCCGGCGGGATGTCCCTGCACAACATGATGCTGCCGCATGGGCCGGACCGGAATGCGTTCGAAGGGGCGTCAAACGCCGAGCTTGCGCCGCATAAGCTCGACAACACCATGTCCTTCATGTTCGAGACCCGCTTCCCGCAGCATCTGACCGAATTCGCCGCCAAAGAAGCCCCCCTGCAGGACGATTACATCGACTGCTGGGAGAGCCTTGAGAAGAAATTTGACGGCACACCGGGCAAGAAGTGACCCGCCTGCCCCCTGAAAGGACCGACATGACCCTGATGACCTCTTGGGTGGAAAGCGCCAACGGCGCCGATACCGATTTCCCACTCAACAATCTGCCCTACGGCGTTTTCACGACCAATCGGCTGGAAGCCCGCTGTGGCGTGGCGATTGGCGATCAGATCCTCGACATGGCCGCTTTGGAGGAAGAGGGGCTGATTACCCTTGCCGAAGAGCCGGTGTTCGATGTGCCCTATTGGAACGATGTGATGGACCTTGGCCCTGCGGCATGGGCTTCCTTGCGGGCCCGGCTGGTGGAACTGCTCAGCGCGGATGCGCCGGATCAGGCCGCCGTCGCACCGCATCTGGTGCCGATGGACGAAGCGCGGCTGCACATGCCGATGATGGTCTCGGAATATACGGATTTCTACGCGGGCAAACATCACGCGACCAATGTCGGCACGATGTTTCGCGGAGCCGAAAACGCCCTGCCGCCGAACTGGCTGCACATTCCAATTGGCTACAATGGCCGCGCCTCTACCGTCGTCGTTTCAGGGACCGAGATCACCCGCCCCAATGGCCAGCTAAAAGCCCCAGACGCCGATGCGCCGCATTTCGGCCCCTGCCAGCGGCTGGATATCGAGCTTGAGATGGGCGCGATCGTCGGCACTTCGACCGAGATGGGCCAGCCCGTCAGCATCGACGAGGCGGATGAGATGATCTTTGGCTATGTGCTGCTCAACGACTGGTCAGCGCGGGACATTCAGGCGTGGGAATACCAACCCCTCGGCCCGTTTCAGGCCAAGGCATTTGCCACATCGATCTCCCCTTGGATCGTGACCCGCGACGCGCTTGAGCCATTCCGCACCTCGACGCCTGAGCGCGAGAAGGACCTCCTGCCCTACTTGCACGAAGAGAAACCGGGCCTCTATGACATCGACCTGTCGGTGCTGCTCCAGCCCGAGGGGGGCGCGGCCGAGGAGATTGCGCGGACGAACTACCGCGAGATGTACTACTCCGCCGCCCAGCAGTTGACTCATCACGCCTCTTCGGGATGTGCGATGAACGCGGGCGATCTGCTGGGCTCCGGCACGATCTCAGGCCCCGAAAAATCACAACGCGGGTCACTGCTGGAACTGTCATGGGGCGGCAAAGAGCCGATCACCCTCGCAGACGGCAGCAGCCGCAGCTTTGTCGAAGACGGCGACACGCTGACCCTCACCGGGCATGCGCAGGGCGACGGCTTTCGCGTGGGTTTCGGCAGCTGCACCGGCAAAATCCGCCCGGCAATCGACTTTTCCTGAACAGGCCGCGCAACCGCGCAGGCAAACCAAGACAGAAGGACATCACATGGCCAAGCAATTCGCATCCCAAGGCGACATGACCGAAAAGGAAATCTCCTTCACCGAGGTGGGCGAGGGACTTTACGCTTTCACCGCCGAGGGCGATCCGAACTCTGGCGTCATCATCGGCGACGACAGCGTGATGATCATCGAAGCGCAGGCCACACCGCGTCTGGCGAATAAGGTCATCGAATGCGTCCGCTCGGTCACCGACAAACCGATCAGCCATGTGGTGCTGACCCACTACCACGCCGTGCGTGTGTTGGGGGCATCGGCCTTTGGCGCGCAGCAAATCATCATGTCCGAGAAAGCCCGCGCCATGGTCGCCGAGCGCGGCCAAGAAGATTGGAACAGCGAATTTGAACGCTTCCCCCGCCTGTTTGAAGGCCACGAGAGCATCCCCGGCCTGACCTATCCCACCACCACCTTTAACGGGCGGATGAGCGTCTATCTCGGCAAACGCCGGGTCGATATCATGCAGTTGGGCCGCGCCCATACGGCGGGGGATGCGGTGATCTATGTGCCCGATCAGAACGTCATGTTCACCGGTGACATCGTCGAATACCACTCCGCCTGCTACTGCGGCGATGGGCATTTTCACGACTGGCCCGGCACGCTGGAACGCATCCGCGCCTTTGACCTCGACGCCATCGCGCCGGGTCGCGGCGACGCGCTGGTGGGCCGCGAGATGGTTAATGCCGCGATTGACAGCACCGCAGACTTCGTGCGCTCCACCTACCGTCCGGCGGCCCGCGTGGCCCTGCGCGGCGGCACCTTGAAAGAGGCTTGGGACGCCGTGCGCGCCGAATGTGACCCCAAGTTCGGCGACTATGCGATCTATGAGCACTGCCTGCCCTTCAACGTCGCCCGCGCCTATGACGAAGCGCTCGACATCGACACGCCGCGCATTTGGACGGCTAAGCGCGACAAAGAGATGTGGGAGGCGCTGTCAAACTGATGCCCCTGCCCGCGCTCCTTACCGCGCTGATCATACTGGCACTGGCGCTCTGGTTCTATCTGGTCTTTGCACTGGTGATGGATCACCGCCGCCAAGCTGCGCGCCGGAGCGGGCAGCCCTACGCCGGGCTGCGCGATACGGCACAGGTTTGGTCAAAGATGCTGCGCGCGCCAGAGCACCGCAGGTCGCGCCGACGGGTGACGCTGACCACGCTGGCCTTGCTTGTCCTGCTGCTTTTGCGTGCTCTTGTCTGAGGAAACCGCCATGGCCTATGCCTACACCCCTTTTCCCTACAGCCCTCCGCCCGGCCTCACCGCGCCCGAGCCACGGCACCCGGTGGTGATCGTGGGCGCGGGCCCCATCGGGCTGTCGATGGCCGTGGACTTGGCGCTGCGGGGCGTGAGATCGGTCGTGCTGGATGACAACAATGTCGTCTCGCTCGGCTCTCGCGCGATCTGCTGGGCCAAACGGACGCTAGAGATTTTCGACAGGCTAGGCATCGGTGAGCGGATGCTGGAAAAAGGCGTGACTTGGAAAGTGGGCCGCCAGTTTTACGGCGAGAGGGAGGTCTATAACTTCGATCTGCTGCCCGAGCCGGGGCATAAATACCCGGCCTTCGTGAACCTCCAGCAATACTATGTCGAAGAGTACCTTGTTGAACGCGCACAGGATTTTCCCGACCTGATTGACCTGCGTTTTCTAAATAAAGTCATCGATCACAAAGGCCGCGCCGATCACGTCGAACTGACGATTGAGACGCCGGACGGCCCGTATCAACTGGAAACCGACTGGTACATCGCCTGCGACGGCGCGGGCTCCGCCACCCGCAAACGCATGGGACTGCCTTTCGAGGGCCAGACCTTTGACGAACATTTCCTGATCGCCGACGTAGAGATGGAAACCTCACCCTTTGACGACCATGACACGCCCGAGCGCTGGTTCTGGTTCGCCCCACCCTTTCACAACGGCCAATCCGCGCTGCTGCACAAACAGCCCGACAATATCTACCGCATCGATCTGCAACTGGGGCCAGAAACCGACCCGAAGGCCGAGGCGACCGAAGAGAAAGTCCTGCCGCGTCTGAAGCAGATGCTGGGCGATGCGCCTTTCCGACTGGATTGGATGAGCGTCTATAAGTTCCGCTGCGCTCGGTTGGAGAAGTTCGTGCATGACCGTGTGGTCTTTGTCGGGGACAGCGCCCATGTGGTCAGCCCGTTTGGCGCACGGGGCGGCAATGGCGGGGTGCAGGATGTCGACAACCTCGGCTGGAAACTCGCCGCTGTCGTGCAGGGCGACGCGCCCACCACCCTGATCGAGAGCTATGACATCGAACGCGGGCATGGCGCGGATGAGAACATGCGCAACTCCGCCCGCGCGACCAATTTCATGACCCCCAAATCGCCCATCGAAACCCTGTTTCGCAATGAGGTGCTGACCCTCGCCGCTCGTCATCCTTTCGCCCGCAAACTGATTAACTCAGGCCGCCTCTCACAACCCTGCACGCTGACCCATAGCCCGCTGCAAACTGCAGGCGACGCCCCCCTGCGCCCCGGCAGCGCGCTGATCGACGCGCCGCTTGCCGGACCTGCGGGGGATCGCTGGCTGCTGGGCGAGGTTCAGGGCCAGTTCACCCTGCTCGCGGTCGGCGGGATCACGGCCCCGGATATCCCCGGCCTGAGCCGTATCGGCATCGACCAATCGCAGGATGCCTACCCCTGTTTTCAGGGCAAGGATGGCCATGCACAGCGGCGCTATGGCAGCGGGTTCCTCTATCTGCTGCGCCCCGATGGCCATGTCTGCGCCGTCTTCGACCAGCCCGACAGCGCCGCGATTTCCCGCGCCTTTGACCGTGCCTTTGACGGCGCTTTGGACTGCGCGAAAGGAGCCACCGCATGATCCTTCAAGACAACCTCGGCGCCGAGGGCGACACCGTCTATGCCGCGCTCATGGCCGCCCACGAAGGGCTGAGCGAAGCGGAAAGCCACGCCCTGAACGCACGACTGGTGCTGATGCTGGCCAATGAACTCGGCGACCCGGCCCGGCTCGACGCGCTTTTCAAAGCGGCGCGTGATCTGGCCTAAACCGCCATTTTTCTAGTGGTTTTTCCCGGCCACCCCGCTTGCCGGGGCGGTTTCCTGCGCTAGCTTGCTGCTCAACTTCCCGCGACAGGCTTGACGCAACGCGCCTGATCGGCAGACTAAACACCCCGCGCCCACCTCAAGAGGCGACAAAAGCAGGTCAACTGCATCACCTGCCCCACCCTTAAAAGTGGGGATCCGCGATGGCCACGGCCAACGCACCAACAGAGAGGAAAATCATGGAATTTTTGACACGCACCGGAAAACCGCTGCCGCAATCCGTGCTGACATCAGCCGAGAACGCCAAGAAAGACCCCGTCAGCAGACGCGAGTTTCTGGCAATTGCGAGCGCCTTCGGGGCCACGTCCGCCACAGCTTACGGGATGCTCGGCATGGCCGCGCCCGCGCGTGCGGCGGCCCATGCCAACCTCAAGGAAGGCGGCACCGTGCGGATGCAGATGGAGGTACGTGCCCTGAAAGACCCGCGCACCTATGACTGGTCTCAGATCGCCAACTTCAGCCGCGGCTGGCTGGAATACCTCGCCATCTGGGAGAACGACGGCACCTTCACCCCCGGCCTGCTGGAAAGCTGGGAGATCAGCGACGACGCCACCGAATACACGCTAAACGTCCGCAAAGGCGTGACATGGAACGACGGCACTGCCTTCACCGCGCAAGACGTGGCGCGCAACATCGAAGGCTGGTGCGATAAATCGCTCGAAGGCAACTCCATGGCGGGCCGTTTCGCCACGCTGGTGGACGAGGAAACCGGCAAGGCCATCGAAGGTGCGATTGAGGTGGTCGATGACCACACGGTCAAGCTGAAGCTGCCCAAATCCGACATTACGTTGATCCCCGGCATGGCCGACTACCCCGCCGCGATCACGCCCGAGGGTTTCGACCCCGACACCATGTTGGAAAACCCCAAGGGCACCGGCCCCTACCTGCCTGAAACGCTCGAAGTGGGCGTGAAAAGCGTGTTGGTCAAGAACCCCGACCACACATGGTGGGGCACTGAAGTCTTTGGCGGCCCCTACATCGACCGTCTGGAATACATCGACTACGGCACCGACCCTTCCGCATGGATCGCCGCTGCCGAGGCCGAAGAGGTCGACGCTTTCTACTCCATGGAAGGCGAATACATCGACGTGATGAGCACGCTCGACGGTTGGATCGAGAACGAGATCGCCACCGCGGCGACCATTGTGATCCGCCCCAACCAATTGGCCGAAATCGACGGCATGAAGCCTTACGAAGACAAGCGCGTGCGCAACGGGCTGCAACTGGCGGTCGACAACGCCGTGCTGCTGGAACTCGGCTATGCCGGTCGTGGGATCGTGGCCGAAAACCACCACGTCGGCCCGATGCACCCTGAATATGCAGAGGTTGAACCGCCCAAGACCGATCCCGAAGCCGCCCGCGCGCTGATGGAAGAAGCCGGTATGGCGGATTATGAGCATGAGCTCTTCTCGATCGACGATGCATGGCGCAAGGACACGACCGATGCCGTGGCCGCGCAGCTGCGTGACGCGGGGATCAAGGTCAAGCGGACCATCCTGCCCGGCTCGACCTTCTGGAACGACTGGGTGAAATACCCCTTCTCCTCCACCAACTGGAACGCGCGGCCTCTGGGCGTGCAAATCTGGGCACTGGCCTACCGCTCGGGCGAGGCATGGAACGAGTTTGGCTATGCCAACCCCGAGTTCGACGCCCTGCTCTCCGAGGCGCTGGCCACAGCCGATGTCGACGCACGGCGCGAGATCATGGCGAAGGGTGAGAAGATGCTGCAAGACGATGGCGTCACGATCCAGCCCTACTGGCGCTCGCTCTATAACCACACCCGTGAGGGGTTGGTGGGTGCCGCGCACCACATCGGGTTTGAATACCACCCGGCGCGGATGGCTTGGGCAGAAGAGTGATCTGCCGCTAGGTAGAAACGCGAAAGGGCCGCAGCGATGCGGCCCTTTTTCTTTGGTTGGCGCTGGCGTTAACCGCCGATCAGGTTTTTCGCCATCATCATATGCACGCCCTTTTCGCGGTTCACCGTCTGGGTGATGCGCAGATCACCGGCCAGCGAGCAGAGCACATAGGCGTCTTCGCGGCTGATCCCTCCGCGCTCAGACACCAATGCGATCATGTCTCGCAGAGCCATCTCGGCACAGCGATCAAGGTCGGGGGCCATGCCCATGGTGATCACATGGCTCGGCGTTTCGGCCTGCGGATAGCTGAGTGCCCGATCCTTTAGCACGGTCAGACGGAAGCGGCCCTGTAGCGCCGTCTCAATCGCCGTGACGCAGACTTCGCCATCGCCCTGCGCGCCATGCCCGTCCCCGCAGGAAAACAGCGCCCCTTCGTTGAAGACCGGCAGGTAAAGCGTGCTGCCCGCCCCCAGTTCCTTGTTATCAAGATTGCCGCCATGCTTGCGCGGCTCGATGGTGGCGATCCGGCCCCATTCGGGCGGCGGCGCCACGGCCATCACGCCAAAGAACGGGGCCAAGGGCAGTTCCAGCCCCCAAGGCAGCCGGGCGACGCCCCGCTCTGCATCCAGCGGGATGTTGCTGTGATAGGTCTCGGGGAAATCCTGCGGCAGCGTGCCCGCCAAGGGGCGGATGAAGTTATAGCCCCAGTCCTGCCGCAGCGCGACATCAAGGATATCGACCTTCAGCACATCCCCGGGCGTCGCGCCTTCGACGGCCACCGGGCCTGTGAGGATATGACCGGGCATCGGCGGCGGGCCGGCCTTGTGGATGTCGTAAAGTTCCGGCGGCACATGGAAGCCTTCGGGCGGCAGGCAGTTCGGCGCGCCAGAGACGGTGTTGATGATCACCTCGTCGCCGCTTTGGATCGTCAGCGCGGGCGGGCGGCTGGCCTCAAAGTAGCCCCAGTGGCAGGTTTCGGGCGATGCCTGCAACGTGGCGGTCATGACTGTGTCCTTCCGTTGGCCAAAATGCCTTCGATAAGCTCCTGTACGCGCAGCGCCTCTTCTGGCGTGGCCAGTCGGCTCGGGCCGCCGTCCATCAGAAGCGCCATGTCGTCAAGCTGCGCTTTGAGGCTGGTGGCGCGGGTGTCAGTGGGGCTGCTGTTGGTCGGCGCGAAGGCCTCTCCGGTCGACAGGGTGTCGATGGCAAACTCCGAGATGCGGCGGCTGGCCTTGGCCCCTTTCACCGTCACCTCCTGCCGGTCCGGCTGCACGCCACCAACCGAGCCAAGGATCGAAACCGGCAAGCCCTCGGCATTGACCAGCCGTGCCGCGACATGGGTCTCGCAAAGTTTGGCGTCGGGATATTCCGCATGGGCCCATTGTAGGGTCAGGGGCCCCAGCACCCGCTCGCTCAGGAACAGGAAATGCGAGATCACCTCGCGGGTCATGCCTCCCTCTTCGGCAAAGCGCAGCCAATCCGCATTCACCTGCCACGCGCGGGGCCAGGCCGGATAGGTCACGATGATGTCGATACCGCAGAGATCCCCGAGCGCACCCTCACCAATCGACCGCGTTAGATCGGTCAGCGCCGCCCCCGCCGCTTGGGTGAAATTCACCGCCGCCGGGACGCCCGCAGCCTGCAATTCGGCCACCAAAACGCGGCTCTCCGCGATGTCCACGCCCAGCGGTTTTTCGAGGAAGATCGCCTTGCCCGCCGCCGCGGCCTTAAGCGCATAGGCTTTGCGCGGCACCGGAGGGCAGGCGAGGTAAACGAGATCGACATCGGCCATCGCCTCGGCCGCCGTGGCCGACACTGTCGCCTCCGGCGCGATCTTTTGCGCGGCGGCACAGGCTGCAGGATCCGGATCCCACATGGCGGTGACGGTGAAGCCGGGGTGCAGCACCATGTTCTCGGCCATGCGCCGGCCCATGATCCCCAATCCGATTACCGCAGTCCTGATCGTCATCTCTGTCTCCCTCGATATGCAGCGCGATAAGACGCTGCAATTAGGGGAACTTCAACCGCCTCAGACCGATTGCGCCTAGGCGAGGTCGGTGCGGACCAGTGGTTTGATCACGCGGGCCAGTTCTTCGGGGGCAGATTGGCTTTTGAACACATCCGCGATGGTAAAGACGCAGGTGAACGACCCCTCGAAACACAGCACACCGTTCTGCCGCGCTTTCATGCCGAAGGTGATGGATTTATTGCCGAGCCGCGTCGGATAGGTTTCGCACATCAGCTTGTGCCGTGGCGTGACCGGGCTGCGGAAATCCATCGAAAGGTTCACGAAAGGCGTGCCGATGTTGCGGTCGATCTGCAGTTGGAACCAACCATCGCCATCGAAATGCGCCTCCCACCATGCGTTGATCGCATCCAACGCAAAATAGGGCAGCCGTGCCGTATAGGCGATCTGCGCCGGGTCACAATCGCCCCAAGTGACGTTGATCTCGTGAACGAAGTTTTCCGTGGTCATAAGGCTGCTTTCATCTGCTCAAACCCGCGCGGGGCGTGGGCTATCTTCTATCCCTTCCAGCCCCGCGTGCAACCCAAGCGCAGGCGGCCAATGCCAGCCCAGCAGGCATATCGCCATACGAAAAAGGGGGAGGATGGTGGCGTTACCTGGATTTGAACCAGGGACCTAACGATTATGAGTCGTTCGCTCTAACCAACTGAGCTATAACGCCGTGGCGCGTCGGATAAGGCAGCTTGGCATTGGGGTCAAGGGCGAAAGATGGATGAATTCACTTTTGCCGAAGAAAACTGCCGCCCCGTCTTAATGCGCGGGTTTTAATGCGCGGGGGCCGAGACCACATCAAGCAGGGTACGCCCACCATCAATGGTCATGATCTCACCGGTCATAAAGCCCGAGCTTTCGGCGGCGAGGAATTGCACCGCCTCGCAAAGTTCATTCGGCCCGGCGATACGGCCAAGCGGCGTATGCGCGCGAATATCCTCGCGCCAGTCGCGGTTTTCGGCCACGGCGGCGCGCAGCGACGCGCTCATCACCGACCCGAAAGAGATCGCATTCACCCGTATCCGGTGCTGCGCCAGCACCAGCGCCAGAGAGCGGGTCATCTGCTGCACCGCCGCCGAGGCGATGGCATAGCCCATCATATCCGGCTGGTGACGTTGTGCCGCGATGGAACTGAGGTTGATGATCGACCCCACCTGCCCCTCGGTCTGGCCCTCGGCCTGTTTTATCATCCGCCGCGCCACCTGCTGCGACAGTTGCAGCGCCGTCATCAGGTTTTGCTGCAACAGCGTATCAACCGAGCCGTCTTCCACATCCAGCGGATCGGTGGGCAACACCTGCCGCGAGGCATTCACAAGGATATCGACCTGATCGTAGGCGTCGATCGTGGCCGAGACGAGGTTGGCGATGGTCAGCCGCTGGCGTAGATCCCCGGCAAAAACGCGGACATTCCCGTCGTCCGGCGTGTCGCCCAACTCTTCCATCAGCTTTTTCTCGTTGGAATCGGCGCACATCACATTTGCGCCCCGGTCGGCCAGATGCCGCGCGATGGCAAGGCCAATGCCGTCTGCGGCACCTGTGATGATGGCTGTCTTACCAGAGATCGAGAATGACATCGGGATACCCCCTTAAGGCTTAGCGGCGCCGGGTCAGCGGGCGTGTGGCGTGGAACAGTTTGAACCGCGCATCGCCTCCAAGCTCGGCCACCTGTGCAAAGCGTTTCTTCAGTTCCGACTCATAGGGCAGATGCCGGTTGGCCACCATCCACAGGTCGCCCTGCCCCGACAGCATACGCGCGGCGGCGGCGACAAAGGCTTGACCAATCTGTGGCTCAGCGGCGCGGCCGGTGTGGAAAGGCGGGTTCATCACCACCGCGTCCATCCGGTGCGGCGGCTGCCATTCGGTGGCGTCCTCCCAATGGAACACGGCGCGATCATCGGTCACGTTATGACGCGCGCATTCCAGCGCCAAATGCCCGGCCTCGACCAAATGCACGGTCTTCACCTTGGGTCGCGTCAGGATATGCGCCGAGAGGAAGCCCCAACCTGCGCCGAGATCGGCCACCTCGGCCCCAAGGTTATCGGGCAGCGCATCCACCAACAGCGCCGAGGCCAGATCGACCCCATCGGCAGAGAAGACCCCCGGCGCGGTCCAAAAGCCGCCCTCCGTCTGGGCGGGGCCAGCTTCCCAATCGGTGAAGAAATCGCTTGAGCCCGCGTCGATCCAGTAAAGCTTGCCGTGCGCCTTGGAGATCGGCCCCTGCACCGTCACCCGCGCACGCATCTCGCGCAGGATCGAATCCGCGCCATCGGTCTTTTGCCCATCAACCACCACCGGCCCGTCGCTTACGGCGCAGGCTTGCGCGACCAAGGCGCGGGCCTCATGTTTGGCGCGCGGCAGGCAGACTATGGCGGCGGCATAGCGCCCTTCGACCGAATGCGCGGCCTCATAGCCCCGCGCGGTCCAGGCGTCATAGGCCGGTTTGAAATCGTGAATGATCTTGCAGCGCTCGGGCGGCAAACCGGCCAGATCAGCGTCCACGGGGGGCTGAAAGATGGCGATCACCCCAGTTTCGGGCAAGTCCAGCCCACCGCCGTTCAGGGCCAGTTCCAGTCGCGGATCAATCACGTGTTATTCTTCTTTTTCCATAGTGCATTGCAGCGGATGTTGATGACGCCGGGCGAAATCCATCACCTGCGCCACTTTCGTCTCCGCGATCTCGTGGCTAAAGACGCCAACCACGGCCAGCCCCTTTTTGTGAACCGTTAGCATGATCTCAAACGCCTGCGCGTGGTTCAGGCCAAAGAACCGCTCCAGCACATGCACCACGAATTCCATCGGGGTGAAATCGTCGTTCAGCAGCATCACCTTGTAAAGCGGCGGACGTTTGGTCTTGGGACGAGTCTTGGTCAACAACTCGGTGTCGTCGTCATCCTTGGGGCCGTCCGCCATCATCTGCCAACCCATCGCGGGCCGGTCTGCTGCTTGGATCGTCCAATCTGCTTTCGCGTCGTCACGGTGCATTGCTGCTCCTGCGGCTGGGGGTAGAGCTTGTTCGTCGTGCAGCCGTCTATATAACCCCTGAACCAATTTAGGAAAGAGGCAGCACATATGGGCGGGGCACTCACCACCATCGGTTTCGATGCGGATGACACATTGTGGCATAATGAACGCTACTTTGCACTCTCTCACGACCGTTTTGCAGCCCTTCTGGCCGAACATAGTGAACGCGACCACCTGATGGCACGGCTTTTGGAAGCCGAACGGCGCAATCTGCCGCATTACGGATACGGGATCAAAGGTTTCACCCTGTCGATGATCGAGACCGCAATCGAGGTGACAGGGGGCAAAGTCCCCGCTGAGGTGATCAGTGACCTGCTCGCCGCCGGGCGCGAGATGCTGGACCATCCGATTGAACTGCTGCCCCATGTCGAAGACGTGTTGGAAACACTGCGCGGTGACTACCGGCTGATCGTGGTGACCAAAGGCGACCTGCTGGATCAAGAGCGCAAACTGGCGCAATCGGGCCTGCGAGAGAGGTTCGATGCGGTCGAAATCGTCTCTCACAAGACCGATGCCGCCTATCGCCACATTTTTAAGCAGCATGGGCAAGGCGCCGCGCGGGGGCTGATGGTCGGCAACTCACTGGCCTCCGATGTACG
The DNA here is from genome assembly GCF_025142135.1 of Sulfitobacter sp. W002. NCBI lineage: Bacteria > Pseudomonadati > Pseudomonadota > Alphaproteobacteria > Rhodobacterales > Roseobacteraceae > Sulfitobacter > Sulfitobacter sp. W002. Next base: position 3,134,599 of record NZ_CP081126.1, read on the forward strand.
CCCGATGATCGAGGCCGGCGGCTGGGGCGTCCACGTGCCCCACGACCTCACATGGGCGATGGAACACGCCGAACCGCCAACCGATTCACCACGTTTTGTTGAAATTAACGATCTTTCCGGCCTCCCAGAGACGGTGAAAAAGATCGTTTCGGGGTGACTCGCCCGCGCCGGTGAGTCGCCCCTGCGCCCCGCCTCAAACGCCCCACTGCGGGCCAATTTACGCCCAATTCTCGCCTTATTCGCGCTTATAGTGGGTAAATGTGCGCAAGCCTCTACATATTGGAGGAGGGATCCGTCCTTTTTTACCCTGTCCATCGGATTCGACGGCTTCCGCGATGCGCCGTCCTATGCTAGCCTTGAACCAATCAATAAATGGTCAGCCGAAAATCGGCGACTTGAGGCAGTAAAAGGCAGGCAAATATGAAGGCTCGGCGCATTCAGCCGGCCCGTTACGGGCTATTTCTATTCGCAGCACTCTGGGTTCTGGTCATCCTACCCCTCAGCGCCATGGCAGCCCCCTATGCCGCCTATGTCATCGATGCCCGCACCGGCAAAGAAATCCACGCAGAGAACGCCGACACGCGCCTGCACCCCGCCTCCCTGACCAAGATGATGACCCTCTACATCGCTTTCCAAGCGGTCGAACGCGGGGAACTCTCACTCGATACCCAAGTAACGATCTCGAAAAACGCCGCCTCAGAGCCGCCCAGCAAACTGGGCATGCGTCCGGGCCAAAAGATCGCCCTGCGCTACCTGATCCGCGCCGCCGCCGTGAAATCCGCCAATGATGCCGCCACCGCGATCGGCGAAGCCATCGAAGGGTCCGAGGCCGCCTTTGCCCGCCGAATGAACCGCACCGCCAAACAGCTTGGCATGACGCGCACCACCTTCAAGAATATGCACGGGCTGACCGAAAGCGGCCACCTCTCCACCGCGCGCGATATGACGGCTCTGGGCCGCCACCTGCTCTATGATTACCCGCAGTACTACAACCTATTCTCGCGCATCACCGCCGATGCGGGCGTGCGCAAGGTCTCCCACACAAACCGCCGGTTTCTGGGGTCTTACAAAGGCGCCGATGGCATCAAAACCGGCTATACCCGCGCCGCGGGCTTCAACCTGACGGCCTCGGCCGAACGGGGCAATGAGCGCATCATCGTGACCGTGTTTGGGGGCAAATCCACCGCCTCGCGCAACGCCAAAGTGGCCGAGTTGATGGACCTTGGCTTCCGCCGCGCCCCCTCTTCGGCCCCCCTGCGCAAACCAGTGCCCCCGGTCTACGCCGATGTCGAAGACACGCCCGCTGCCCCCGGGGCCGCAGGCAAAACGATCCGCCTTGTCGGAGCCGTCACCACCTCCAAACGCCCGCAACTCCGCCCCCGCAGCGAAGTCGTGGTCGTGGCCACCGCGGCTGCCCCCGAAGCAACCAGCACCGTCTCGAACAGCGACATTACGGCAGCCCTCCGAGAAGCGGTGCAAACAGCCCCAACCCCGCCCGCCGCCGCGCCCACACCAGAGATCAAAGACGCCGAAGTCGTCATCGCCGCTGCGCAAGCCTCCCCCCGCCCCGAACCGCGCCCCAAAGACGTAACGCTGGCCGTACAGCAAGCGGTAGAGCAGGAAATCGTGACCCGCGTCTCCACCTCGGGCGGTCGCCACTGGGGGGTCAACGTGGGCCGCTTCCCCAGCCGCTACGCCGCCGAGAAGGTCCTGCTGAAAACCGCACTGGCCGAAATGTCGACGCTTGATGGCACATTGCGCAAAGTGGTGCAGCGTCCGCAGGGCTATGACGCGAACTTCCTCGGCCTGTCACGCGAAAGCGCCGACCTCGCCTGCCGCCGTCTGGCCGCGCGCAACGTCAGCTGCTTCATGATCGGCCCGAGCGAAGGCTAAACGCCGCCGCCCTTCAAGCGCCGCCCCTCCAATCTTCATCCTTTAAAAAATACCGCGGGGGAATCGCGCCCCCCCGGCGCGATGGGGGCAGCGCCCCCCTCCCCCTCTCCGCACTCACGACGTCTGCTTAACCAGCCGCCTGCAACAGCTTGCGCGTATAGTCGGTCTGCGGATTGTCATAAAGCGCATCAACGTCGCCGTATTCCACAACATCGCCGCGCTTCATCACCATCACCTTGTGCGACATCGCCCGCACGACCTTCAAATCGTGACTGATGAACAGATAGGCCAACCCGTATTTCGCCTGCAACTCCCGCAGCAAATCAACGATCTGCACCTGCACCGTCATGTCCAAGGCCGAGGTTGGCTCGTCGAGAACCAGCAGCTTCGGCCGCAGCACCATGGCGCGGGCAATGGCGATGCGCTGGCGCTGGCCGCCGGAAAACTCATGCGGGTAGCGGTCCATCGTCGCGGGGTCGAGCCCCACTTCCGTCATCACCTCCGCCACCAGTTCACGTCGGTCGCGCGCTTTGTCGATCTTGTGGATCGCCAACCCCTCCGAGATGATCTGGTAACAGGTCATCCGCGGGCTGAGCGACCCGAAAGGATCCTGAAAAACGATCTGCATGTCGGCGCGTAGGCGGCGTAGCTTTTTGGTGGACCATTTGCGCAGGTCCTCGCCACGAAAAGTCACCTCCCCTTCCGAGCCGATGAGCCGCATGATCGCCAGCGCCGCGGTGGTCTTGCCCGAGCCGCTTTCGCCGACGATGCCAAGCGTTTCGCCCGCGCGGATCGACAGGCTGGTGTCATTGACGGCCTTCACATGGCCCACGGTACGACGCAGCAGGCCCTTCTGGATCGGGAACCAAACCTTGAGGTTGTCGGTCCGCAGCACTTCGGGCGCATCCGCCGCCACGGGGGCCGGCGCGCCGGTGGGCTCGGCGCCGAGCAGTTTGCGTGTATAGGGGTGCTGCGGATTGTCGAAAATCTCGGCCGTCGGCCCCTCTTCGACGACCAGCCCCTTTTGCATGACAAAGACCCGGTCGGCGATGCGCCGGACGATCCCGAGGTCATGGGTAATGAACAAAAGCCCCATCCCCATCTCATCCTTCAGGTCTTTCAACAGGTCGAGAATCTGCGCCTGAATGGTCACGTCGAGCGCCGTGGTCGGCTCATCCGCAATCAAGATGTCGGGCTTGTTGGCCAGTGCCATGGCAATCATCACGCGCTGCCGCTGCCCGCCGGAAAGCTGGTGCGGATAGGCGCCCATGCGGCTCTCCGCGTCATTGATGCCGACCTGTTCTAGGAGGCTCAACACCCGCGCCCGCGCCTCGGCCCCCTGCAATCCCTGATGCAGCGCCAGCGACTCCGCCAGTTGCTTTTCGATCGTGTGCAGCGGGTTGAGCGAGGTCATCGGCTCTTGGAAAATGAACGAGATGTCGTTGCCACGCACCTTGTGCAGCAGCTTGTCATCCGCGCCGATCATCTCTTGCCCGTCATAGGTGACCGAGCCGCTGACCCGCGCGCTATCGCCCAAGAGCGACACCGTCGAGAGCGCCGAGACCGACTTGCCCGAGCCGCTTTCGCCCACCAACGCGACCGTCTCTCCCCGGTTGACGGCAAAGCTGACCCCGCGCACCGCCGGGATCAACTGCCCGTCCTGCCGGAAGGAAACTTGCAGGTCTTTGACGTCCAACAAAGCAGTCACGAGAAGGTCTTTCTAGGATCGAATGCGTCGCGGATGCCTTCAAAGATGAAGACCAGCAGCGACAGCATGATGGCAAAGGTAAAGAAGGCCGAGAAGGCCAGCCAAGGCGCTTGCAGGTTCTGCTTGGCTTGCAACGTCAGTTCCCCCAGCGACGGCGCCGAGGACGGCAGGCCGAAGCCCAAGAAGTCGAGCGTCGCCAGCGTGGAGATCGTGCCCGTGATGATAAACGGCAGCATGGTCAGCGTGGCCACCATCGCATTGGGCAGCATATGGCGCAGCATGATGGTGCCGTTGCCGACCCCAAGCGCACGGGCCGCGCGGACGTATTCAAGGTTGCGTGCGCGCAGGAATTCGGCCCGCACCACGCCCACCAGCGCCGTCCATGAGAACAGCACCAAGAGGATCACCAAAAGCCAGAAACTTCGCCCCAGAATGGCGAACATGATGATGATCACATAAAGTGACGGGGTTGATGACCAAATCTCGATGATGCGCTGAAAGATCAGGTCGAGCCAACCGCCGAAGAAGCCCTGCACCGCGCCCGCCAGAATACCGATGATCGACGCCGCCCCGGTGACGATCAGAGTGAAGACCACTGACAGACGGAAACCATGGATCACCCGCGCCATCACATCGCGTTTGGTGCCATCGGTCCCGAGCCAGTTCTGCCCATTGGGCGGCAGCGGTGCGGCCCCGGGGCGGTCCACGGCGGTGTCGAAGGAATAGGGAATGACGGGCCAAAGCGCCCAGCCCTTGTCAATCGCCTCGCCTTCGACCTCGCCATCCGCGGCGTCGATGATATAGCCCTCAGGGTCGTCGAAACAGGCATCCAAGCCACCGGTGGCGATGAGACATTGCACCTCAGGGTCGCGATAGGCGGCTTCGGTCTGGAAATCGCCGCCAAAAGCGGTCTCAGGGTAGAAGTTGAAAATCGGCGCGTAATACTCGCCGCGGTAGCTCACGAGGATCGGCTTGTCGTTGGCCACGAACTCGGCCAGCAGCGAAATGCCAAAGAGGATCGCGAAAATCCATAGCGACCAATAGGCGCGACGGTTCGCGGTGAAATTGCGCCAGCGGCGCTGGTTCAGGGGGGACAGCGCCATCAGCCTTCCCTCTTCTCAAAGTCGATGCGCGGATCGACGAGCACATACATCATGTCCGACAAGATGCCGACGACAAGGCCGATGAGGCCAAAGATGAAGAGCGTCCCGAAGACAATCGGATAATCGCGCGCCACCGCCGCCTCAAAGCCCAAGCGCCCCAACCCGTCGAGGCTGAAGATCGTCTCGATGATGATCGACCCACCGAAGAAGACCGAGATGAAGACCGCCGGGAAACTGGCGATCACGATCAGCATCGCGTTGCGGAAGACATGGCCGTAGAGAACCTTGCGCTCAGACAGCCCCTTGGCGCGGGCGGTGATGACATACTGCTTCTTGATCTCGTCCAAAAAGCTGTTCTTGGTCAGCAGCGTCAGCGTGGCGAATGCCGAGATCGTGGAGGCCAGCACCGGCAGGGTGATGTGCCAGAAGTAATCGGCCACCTTGCCCAAGGGGCTGAGGCTGTCGAAATTATCCGAGGTCAGGCCGCGCAGCGGGAATATCTGCCAGTAAGAGCCACCGGCGAAGAGCACCAGCAACAGAATGGCGAAGAGAAAGCCAGGGATCGCATAGGCCGCGATGATCGCGCCCGAGGTCCAAGTGTCGAACCGCGATCCATCCCGCACCGCCTTGCGGATGCCTAAGGGGATCGACACCAAGTGAGCAATCAGCGTGGACCACAGCCCCAGCGTGATCGACACCGGCAGCTTTTCCTTGATCAGGTCAATCACGCTGATGGCACGGAAGTAACTCTCGCCGAAATCAAGCCGCATGTAGTTCCACAGCATGTGAAAGAACCGCTCCACGGGCGGTTTGTCGAAGCCGAATTCCTTCTCCAATTCCTCGATCAACTCAGGCGGCAACCCCCGCGCGCCGACATAGGTGCTGTCCGACCCCCGGGCCATGGTATCGACCCCGGCATCGTTGTTCCCCCCGGCGAAACCGCCGAAGACGTCACCGCCGCCCTGAATCCGGGCGATGGCCTGTTCCACCGGGCCACCGGGCACGAATTGCACCAGCGCGAAGTTGACCAGCATGATGCCGAACAACGTCGGGATCACCAGCAACAGCCGTCTGAGAATATAAGCACCCATGAGGTCGCTTTACCGCAAGGCGCCGGAGGCGCGCAATTGCTGCGCGCGGTCTTCGTCATACCACCAGAAATCGAGGTAGCCCAAAGCATAGGACGGAATCTCGGGGTGGTCGTATTGGTCGTAATAGGCAACCCAATAGCTGTCGTTGTACCATGTGGGGATCATGAAGAATTCATGCCGCAGCGCCCGATCCAGCGCCATCAGCGCCGCATCTTCGTCCTCTGCCGTTTCGGCATCGAGCGAGGCTTCGATGATCGCATCGACCAGCGGGCTGGCAAGCCCTGCGGGGTTGAACAGCGAAAATTCCGCCGCCTCGGACCCGTAGCGCTGTGACAGACCGGTGCCGGTGCCAAGGAAGGCGGCATAGGCGTCATAGATCATGTCATAGTCCCGGTCCCGCTCGCGGGCGGTGTATTGCGAACTGTCCACCTTCTCCAGCCGCGCGTCGATGCCGATGGATTGCAAGTTGCCCACAAAATTCTCGATCACCGCCGAAATCGTCGGCGACCCGGCGGAGTTCATCAGGAAGTTCAGCCGCAAGGGCTCGCCCGCCTCATTGACACGCATGCCGTTCTGCACGGTCCAACCCGCATCCTCCAACAGCTTGGAAGCCTGCCGCGCGTTGCGGCGGTCCAACAGGCGGCTGGGGTCTGAGGTATGCGGCACCACGGCAGGCGCGCTCAAAAGCTCCCCCGGCACCAGATCGCCAAGGCTTTCCAGAAGCGTCAGTTCCGCCCCCTCGGGCGCGGCCCCGGCCATCAGCGGCGTGTCTTGCGTGAACGAGGCGCGGTGGCTGAAGAGCCCGTATTGCAGCGACTCGTTGGTCCATTCAAAGTTGAACATCAGTGCCACAGCCTCGCGCACACGGCGGTCCTGCAGCGTCTCGCGGCCGAGGTTGAAGATGATGCCCGAAGGCGTGGGAGGCGAGCCGTCGGGCAGCTCGGCCTTGACGATGTCGCCGTCACTCACCTTGGAGAAGTCGTAGCCCGTAGCCCACTTTTTGGAGTCCCCCTCGGCGCGGAAGGTGTATTCGCCCGCTTTGAGCGCCTCAAAGGCCGAAGTGTCGTCGCTGAAAATCTCCAGCCGGATGCGGTCGAAATTCATGCGGCCACGGTTGATCGGCAAGTCCTTGCCCCAGTAGTCGGGATTGCGTTTCAGCACGATGCGTTTGGTCAGATCGACGCTTTCGACCATATAGGCGCCCGATCCGGGGGGCGGGTCCATCCAGCTGTCTTTAAGGGTGTTGCCGGTTTCCTCGAACCAATGTTTCGGCCATGCGGGCACGCCGCCCACCGTCTCGATCAGGCTGCGGCGGGAGATACCGTCGGCAAAGTGGAATTTCACCGTATGATCGTCCAGCGCTTCAACCTTGGGGATGCGCTTGCGCACCGCGTCGGCATAGGATTTCAGACCCTCGTCCAAGAGCAGGTTGTGCGAGAACACGATGTCATGCGCGGTCACCGGCGTGCCGTCCGAAAACGTCGCCTCGGGGCGCATGTGGAAGGTCACCCAAGACTTGTCCTCGGGGTACTCAAGGCTTTCGCACAGCAGGCAGTAGCTTTCGCCATAGACATCCGCTGGCAGCGGCTCACCCGATGGGGCCTCGCCCAGCAGGCTTTCAAACCCGAAGATCGAGAACAGATGCGCGCGGCCCTTGCCGGAATAGGGGTTCATCGAATCCAGCGTGCCTACGAAAGGGATCGAGATTTCCCCGCCCTTGGGCGCATCGGGGTTCACATAGTTGAAATGCTCGAAATCCGCCGGGTAGGTCAGATCGCCGTAAAAAGAATAGCCATGGCTTTTGATGATCTCCTGCTCCTGCGCCGCGGCGGCACCGGCCAACAGGGCCGCCACCATCAGCGTCAGCGTCGCGAGCCAGAGCGGCAGGTCATCAAAGACCGAAGGGCGGGTCGCGGCGCGGGTCTGGGCACGGGGCATAGGTCACTCCTTGGCGTGGCGTAGTCCGGATAGGCGTCATCTAGGCTAACGCTGTGCGACGCCAAGATACAAGTTGCGAATATGTAAGGTTGCCCCGCACGGGCGGTCCACCGCGGAGGTTGCCCCATCGAAGGGCGATTTCCCCCGCTTCCGCTCGCGAGAATGTGTAGCCCGACGCCCGGGAACTTCCCAGGCCAGCCGATTTCTCGCCCCAAAATTAACAGATTCTTCACTCAAGTTAACGATGCGTAAACTGGAGCAGACGATGAGAACCTACCCGATTCCCTTTAACGAAGAAGCCCGCTTGCGCGCCGTTTTTGATGTGCCCGGCCTCACGGCCGAGAACGAAGCTTTGTTCGACACTATCTGCGAGGCCACCCGCCGTCTGCTTGACTGTCCGATTGCACATATCAGCGTCGTGGAGGCCGATACCCAATGGTACAAATCCGTGGTCGGCTATCCGCTGGAACCGATGCCGAAGGACACCGGGTTTTGCAGCCATACGATCATGTCAGACGTGCCACTGGTGGTGCCCGACCTCAGCAAAGACCCCCGATTTGAGCGCCACCCCATGGTTGCCAAGGGCGGACCCGAGGCGCGCTATTACTGCGGCGTGCCGTTGATCCTGTCCTCGGGCCACCGCTTTGGCAGCCTCTGCGCGCTGGACCTGCAACCGCACGAACAGCCCTCCGAGAAACAGATCGCCCTGTTGGAAGACCTTGGCCGTATGGTCGTTGCGGCGCTTGAGCGCAGCCAGCCGAACGCCCCTGAGCTAAAGGCCGACACCAGCGCCGAATCCACGTTTTTAACGCTGGTAGGTCACGAACTGCGAACACCGCTGACGGTTCTCTTCGGCAGCCTGCGCATGTTGGAGGCCAAAGCCGAACAAGGCGTTAATCCGCTGCTGATTCGCTCTGCCCGGCGGTCTGTCGACCACCTCAGCGCGTTGATCGAGACGATCATATCCTATAGCAATGTCAGCACCGGAGAGCTGCGCCTGAACGAGCGGAAATGCAATCTGAACGATCTTTTGCAATCGGTTTCGGCCCTGCATTTCGCCACCACGGACGCGACCACGAAAACCATCACTCTGCGCGACAGCCTGCCGCTTGAGGAAATGCACATAGATGGCGACCAGATCGAATTGGCGGTGACGGCCTTGGTGCTAAACTCCGTGCTGCACGGCGGCAGTGAAATCGCGCTAGGGACGTTCAAAGACACCGAGGGCAATATCGAGATTTCGATCACCGACAATGGCTCTTTTGACGATCACGTCGACCTTGCCGAGCTTTACAAACCCTTTGTCGTCGGCGGCATGATGGACCATCGCAGCACCAAGGGCGGGCTGGGCCTTGGCCTGCCGCTGACCCGCAAGCTGATCGAAATGCACGGCGGGGATTTCGAGGTGCATGTAGAGGCGGGCCGCAGCCGCGCCGTGATCCGCCTGCCCGCGTGGCGCTGCGACATCGGCGGGATCGCCGCGGCAAACGTCGTCGCCCCGGTGATCGCGGCTCAGTAATTTGAAGCGCGGGGCGCGCACCATGCCGCGCCCCGCTCTTTGCTCAGGCTCCGTCGACCGTGCGGATCAATGCGTTGATCTCTTCCGCCAATAGGTCCGGGTGATCCTCAGGCGTGAAGTGTTTGCCCCCTTCGATCCGCCGCAGCGGTGCATTCAGATCTTTCGCAAGCCGCTCCCCATATTCGAGCTTTTGAAACTCATCGGCCGCGCCCCAAACGATCCGAGCGGGGATGTTGAGCGTGGGCAGCTTGTCCGCGAGGGCCTTGGTGTCTTCCACGTCCAGCGACTGCGCCTGCCGGACAAAGGCTTCGGCCTCTCCATGTTGGGCGTAATGCGGGGCATGGGCGTCAAAGGCAGCCTCGGCGGCGGCATCGGTCTCATGCCCCTTTGAGAACATCATCTTCAGCAACTGGTGGAACGACCCATCGGGCGCATGTTTCGCCACGCCGCCGGTCTTGGCCACAGCGCTGACCAGCGGCACCGGCCATGAATCATAGCTGATCGCATTCGTCAAAAGCAGCCCGCTGACCATTTCAGGATGACGCACCGCCGCAATTTGCGCGACACCGCCGCCAAGGTCATGCGCGGCAAGGATCGCACGCGAGATACCCTGATCGCGCATCCAAGCGACCAGATAGTCCGCCTGAGCCGAGACCGAAATATCACGCCCTTCACCCTGCGGGATCGAGGCACCATACCCCGGCATTTCCCAAGCAAGCACCCGGCGCCCGGTGACCTTCGGGGCGACATCCCGCCAAAGCGCGGGACAGGTGGGAATACCGTGAAGCAGGATGACAGGCTCCCCCGCCCCCGTCTCTTCCCAACGCATTTCGATCCCATTGACCGTGGTTGTATGACTTTGCATGTCGCGTCTCCTTTCGGTGTGGACGTTTCACGGCCCAACACCTGCATGAAGAAGACGTTCCGCCGCGCCCAAGAGCGCCAAGGTATCAGTAAGGGATAATCGGAGCCGTTTGACCACGGGCTTCACTTCCAGCAACGGTAATTTCATATCATCAATGTCTATCGATCTAAAAATCTATATTGAGGACTAAAAATGGCAGAGCTGATTGGCGCTGAAGGATTTGACAGAGACATACTTTTCAATCCGTCTCCATGGCGTGAACTCATCATGACACAGAATGAACTATTCGATCCAGCTACGCTGTACGATATTTCCGATCGGTTGCGTCAGGAGTTCCACCACGGGCATATGCCAAATCGCAAAATGCCAGAGATACCCCGAGAAAACTGGCATACTGACCTTCTTGCCCCCTATTTGTCCAAGACAATAGGCTATGACCTTCCCTGCCTAATATCCGCTGACCGCACTGCTCGAGGTCGCATTATGCTATGCGCCCAAGATCCCAAACGAGATGGCGATGAACCAATTCTTTCGGTTGGAACGTTTTTCGGGATTGATAGTGACTATCACCGTTGTCGGCGTCATTGGGGCATGATTTGGCAACTGATTAGACGTTGTGTCTTTTCAGGTTACGATGTCTGGGCCACAGATGCCGTTAAACTTTATGCAGGCCGAAATGTCATACGGAAGGACAGAGCGCTACGTGAACTATGTTTTTCTGTCATTCGACAAGAGGTAGAAGCATTTCAACCAGACCGCATCCTTGCGATCGGGAATGACGCTCGCGACGCATTGGTTGCTGCGGGAACGCAGTCTCCGGTTGTTCATGTTGTTCACCCAACAGCGCGCGGCCTCACAGGCCCTTTTAAGGACCGCCTTGAGTTATATTGGGAAGCATTAGGCGGGAATGCCTTAACCGCATAGCCGCGCCCAAACGCAAAAGCCGCCCCAGAGGGCGGCTTTCACACACGCAATGCAGCGTGGAATTAGTTGGAAACGCTTTGCAGGTAAGCGATCACGTCAGCGCGGTCTTCGACTTTACGCAGACCGGCGAAACCCATGGTGGTGCCGGGGGCGTAGCCTTTGGGGCTTTCCAAGAAGGCGCTCAGCTCTTCCGGGGTCCATGCACCTTCGAGCGAGGTCAGAGCGCCGGAATAGCCGAAACCGTCAACCGAGGCGATATCGCGGTCGACCACACCGTCAAGGTGCGGACCAACGGCGTTGGAACCGTCGACCTTGTGGCAAGCGGCGCATTTGCGGAACACTTTAGAGCCGCTGTCGGCATCGGCTTCGGCCATCACGGCGGTAAAGTCGATCTCTTCGCCGCCTTCGTCACCACCGGCATCGGCCACTTCGATCACATAGGACGCTTCCCCATGTGCATCGGCGTGGTAAATCTCTTCCCCCGCCCATTTGCCCAGCAGAAGTACCAACCAGGCGCCGAATACGCCGGCTGCGATTTTGGTCAGGGTCATTGTATCGAACATGCGTCAGGGTCCATCACTTGGTATTGGCACCATGGGCGGGCCATGGTTCTTGGCATCGTTGCCCGCGTATCTATTGCTTTCCCTTGGCGCAGGCAAGGTGTAGTTACCGCGACCAATTGCCCTTCTCCGCGCCTTTTGCAGCAGGATACGATCCATGACCGCCCAGACCACGCCGCGCATCGCCTTCCAAGGGGCCCTTGGCGCCTATAGTCACGAGGCCTGCCTTCAAGCCTGCCCCGACATGGAACCGGTGCCCTGCCAGTCGTTCGAAGGGGTGATCCGCGCCGTAAACGAGGGCCGCGCGGAACTGGCCATGCTGCCGGTCGAGAATACGACCTATGGCCGGGTGGCCGACATTCACCGCCTGCTGCCGGAAAGCGGGCTGCATATCATCGGCGAAGCCTTCGTGCGGGTGCGCATCGCCCTGATGGCCCGCCCCGGCGTGGCATTGGAAGACATCAAACATGTCCGCGCGCATCTGGTGCTTTTGCCTCAGGCGCGCAGCTTTTTGCAGCAACATGGCATCACCTCCGAACCCGCCGCCGATTCCGCCGGGGCCGCCGCCGAACTGGCCGCGACTGAGGGCAGCACCGATGGCGTTCTGGCCGGAGAGGTCGCGGCAGAGATTAATGGCCTGACCGTACTGGCCCGCGATATCGAGGATATGGACCACAACACCACCCGCTTTTTGCTGATGGCCCCGCAGATCGACCTCTCGCGCCGGGCCGAGCGGATGCTGACCACCTTCGTCTTTGAAGTGCGCAACATTCCCGCCGCGCTTTACAAGGCGATGGGGGGCTTTGCGACCAATGGGGTGAACATGACCAAGCTCGAAAGCTATATGGTCGGCGGGTCATTTACCGCGACACAGTTCTACGCCGATATCGAAGGCCATCCCGAAGACCCGGCGGTGAAACGCGCGCTGGATGAATTGGGGTATTTCACCAATAAGCTGGAAATTCTCGGCGCCTACCCCGCCCATCCCGGCCGGGGCGCGCCGACCGGGATGTAGGCTGGGCGCGCAGGCTCAGACTTTGACGCCGCGGGCGTGACGCTCTTCCATACCGCGGGCATATTCCGCGACGCGGTCCTTGTATTTCTTGGTTAGGGTCGTCTTGGCCAGTTTGAGCGATTGCACCCAGAGCCGCGCGGAAAGGGTCAGCGGCTTGATCTCAAGCGCGACCAACACGCGCGTGCTGTTGCGCGACAGGGGCATCAATTCAAACGACATTTGCCCCGCCAACCCCTGTGACATGCTGTCGATCACCATCTCGTTGGGCCGGTCGAAGGTCACCATCTCAAGCGTCAGCTCGCGCCGCTTGCCGCGCAGGGGGAAGACCGCATTCCAAGTCATTCCCACACCGGGCTGATGCATCGTATCGGCGCGCTGCACCTCGGCACCGCGCCGCATGGCCGCCCGCTCAAAGCTCTCAAAATCGCACAACATGTCAAAGACCGCCTCAATCGGCGCTTCGACGTCTTCTTTGGTCGAGAATTTCATTCCGTCCGTTCCAATTCTTCTGCTCGCATTTGCCACCCCTGCCGCTTTGACCGGGCCTGTTAGGTCGGTGTGTCAGGTCAGTGTATCCGCAAGCCAGTTTTCCAGCAAGAAATGCGCGATGGCACCGCGGCGGGCGGGCAGCAGACGCGGGTGGCTTCCGGCAAAGACATCCATCATCTCTTCTCGGGTGACCCAGAGCGCGTCTTCGATCTCAACCGGGTCAATGGTCAGGTCGCGGCTCAGCGCTTCGCCAGCGCAACCCAACATCAGCGAGGCCGGAAAGGGCCATGGCTGGCTGGAGAGGTAGCTCACCGCGCCGACTTGCACGCCTGCTTCTTCAAAAACCTCCCGCCGCACGGCGGCCTCTACCGTCTCTCCCGGTTCGACAAAGCCTGCCAGCAGCGAATACATCCCCTCGGGCCAGCCGGGGGAGCGGCCCATGAGCACGGAATTGCCATGGGTAATCAACATGATGACCACCGGGTCGGTGCGCGGGAAATGCGCGCCGCCGCAGTCGGGGCAGACGCGCTGCCATCCGCCTTGGGCCAGATCGGTCGCAGCGCCGCAGCGCGCGCAATGGCGGTGCGTTTCGTGCCAGCCGAGGATCGCCTTTCCGCTGGCAGCCAGTTCGGCATCGCGCGGGTCAAGCCATGTCATCACCCGCCGCAACTCGGCGAATGCCATGTCATCGCCCAGCAGTGGGTGCCGCTGTTCGCTGGGGTCAAGGAACGCCCCCAGTTGCGATTGGTCCAGATCGGCAGGCTGCCAGCCTGAGATATCGACAGCAAAGCGCGCGGCCCCGTCCTCACGGCCCAGCAAGATCGGCGCGGCAGCGGCCTCTTGCAGCGCCGGGTGATCCATCGCCAATCGGACCAAACCGGCAGGGCGTTCAGGCGCGATCAGGGGTTTGCCACGCCAAAAGACGATGGCGCGCGCCGCAGGGTCGGCGCGAAGCTGCGCCAACGCTTCCGGGTTGCCGCGTATCTCTCCCGCCCGATCAAGGGCCGAGCCTCCAAAGGTTATCGTCTCCGCGTGACGCATGGTGCTCTCCCGATACCGGCCCGATACAGGCTTTGTGCGTTTCGCCCAGCCATGCCACGGCGCAGGCGATATTGGCAATCCCAAGCCCCCTTGCCAGATCGATTGTAATCTGGTCATATCAAAACATCTTTAGGTTGTGTAATTTTAACGAGTAATTCCCTTTACGGTGAACAAGCGCAGCACATATGTCACGGCCGGTGTCGTTCCCCCCAAGGGGGGCACCCCGGTCGGGGCACGTCTGCGCATACTGGCCACGACTGATTTGCACATGCAGATCGTGGGCCATGATTATGTGGGTGACCGTTCGGTGGGGCACCATGGGCTGGCCGGGGTTGCCACGCTGATCCGCGCCGCCCGGCAAGAGGCCGCTGAACAGGGCGCGGCCTGTCTCTTGCTCGACAACGGTGATCTGTTGCAGGGCAATGCCTTGGGCGACCAACTCGCCCAGATGCCGGTCACCCCCACGCATCCGCTTGTCGCCTGTGTAAACCATCTGCGATATGATGGCTTGGGCTTGGGCAATCACGACCTTGATCATGGTCTGCCCTATCTGCGCGCCGTGGCGGGCGCGATTGATATGCCGCTGATCTCAACCAATTTGCATCTGACCGATCCCGGCCCCCTGCGCCGCTGGGCCGTTGTGTCATGCCTGCTGCCCGCTGTTGGGGGGCATCCCTCCTCTACGCTGCAGGTTGGCCTGCTTTCCGTTCTGCCGGGCCGAACGGCAATTTGGAACCGCGAGGTCTTGGAAGACGCGGCTGAAATCGTCAGCCCCCTCGAAAGCCTGCGCAGCGCCGCCCTGACACTGCGGGCAGAGGGGGCCGACCTGACCGTGCTACTGGCCCATATGGGCATCCCCCAAAAAGGAGAGATCGCCGCCGAAGAAGACATCTGCGCCTTGGCTCAGATCGAAGGGATCGACGCCGTGATTACCGGCCACACCCACCTTCGGTTTCCCGGCGCGGACCACGGCCCGCGCAAGGGGGTCGACACGCAGGCAGGTACCCTGTCCAACCGACCGGCGGCAATGCCGGGGTTTGGCGGGTCCGATTTGGCGGTGCTGGATTTGGCCCTTGAACGGGACGCACGGGGGGGCTGGCGGGTGTCGCAGCATCACAGCCACCTGCGCGACAACAGCGCGCAAACGCTGGCCGACCCCGTGGTGCTCAGTGCCGCGCGGATCAGCCACATTGGCACCCGCAAGCATCTGGAAGAGGTGGTCGGCCACACCGGGACGGCGCTGCACAACTACTTTGCCCTTGCCATGCCCACCCCCATCGACGCGCTGACCGCCCGCGCGCAGGCCGAGGTGATACGCATAGGCGTGGCGGGCACGGCGGACAGCGCATTGCCCATCCTCGCGGCCACGGCGGCACATACGGCGGGCGGGCGTGGCGGGCCCGAGCATTTTTTGCACATCCCCCCCGGTGCGGTGCAGCGCCGCCACATCGCCGGGCTGGTTCCATATCGAAACGCGGTCTGGGCGCTGCGTATCACGGGGGCTGACCTTCGGCGACGGCTGGAAAAAGCGGCAGAGGTTTACGCCCCGCTTGGCAGCGCGACAGGTCCGCTTCTCGATCCCTGCCGCCCGCCCTTTCACTGCGATACGATCTACGGCGTGACCTATGCAATCGACCCCCACCGCCCCCGTGGGGCGCGCATCACCGCGCTGTCGTGGCAGGGGGGTCCTGTCGAGCCGGACCAACGGTTTCTATTGGCAACCAACCAGTTTCGCGCAGCGGGCGGCGGCGGATTTGACCGTGCGCCCATCGCAGATGTCGCCCTGCGCAGCCCCCTGCCCCTGACCGAGGCGCTGATTGCCGCCCTTGCGCCGGGCCCGGACCACCCATGGTCCGACGCTCCCCCATGGCACTTTGATGCGACCGGAGCGCAAGCGGTCCACTATACCTCACCGGGCGCGCTGCCCTTTCTCAAAGATATCGCGCATCTGTCGCCCGATCCCCGCGGAATAACGGCGTCAGGCTTCGCCCAGATCTGGATCCGCTTGTGAGGCTTGCACTTCGATCCTTCCCCTCCTATATGGGCCTTGAGAGGTTGGTGCGGGCAAGCGCCTCGCCAACCCGGTCAGATCCGGAAGGAAGCAGCCGTAACGAGCCCCGCTTGGGTCGTTATCAGCCTCTCACCACCGTCGCGTTGTGCAGCAATGCAACGCCCCGGCAGGCGTTCCGCATGAACGCTGAGAGGGGTCGCTTCTCCAAAGAAAATGAGGCGGTTAAGAGGTAACAGGCCCGCCGACGTGCCCCGCCCGCGGGCATCACCCTCACCGCCTCACAGCCGATCCGCTTCAAAGGTATCACAGGCCGCGACTTCGCCGCTCTCAAAGCCCCGTTCGAACCAACGCGCGCGTTGCTCTGACGTGCCATGGGTAAAGGTATGCGGCTGTGGCACCTGACCTGCCTGCCGTTGCAAATGGTCATCCCCGATCATCCGCGCCGCATTCAAGGCCTCCTGAAGGTCGCCCTTTTCCATCAACCCTTCGACGTTCGACGCCCAGATCCCCGAAAAACAATCGGCCATCAGTTCAAGCCGCACGGTCAGGGCATTTGCCTCAACCTGGGAGGACTGCTGCCGCATCCGAGCCACCTGCGGCAAGACGCCGATCTCATTCTGCACGTGATGAGCGACCTCATGTGCAATCACATAGGCCGCCGCGAAATCGCCCTCGGCCCCAAGACGCTGGTCCAGCGTGCGGAAAAAGGCGGTATCGAGATAGGCCATGTTATCCGCCGGGCAGTAAAAGGGACCGGTTGCGCCGGAGGCACCGCCACAGGCGCTTTGGGTGACGTTTTCGAAAACGACAAGCTTGGGCGGCGTATAGGTTTCCCCCAGTTGCTCTTGGAAAATGCGGCTCCAGACCTGTTCTGTCGTGGTCAGTACGCGGGCGGCGAAATCGACCTGCGGGTCTTCGCTGTCGCTCAGAGGGCGGGACTGCTGGACCTGACCGCCGCCTTGGCCGGTCAATAGCGGGGTCACATCGATCCCGGTGAAATATCCAATGGCCATAACCGCCAGAACGCCCACCAGACCAAGTCCGCCCGCCTTACCGGCCCCTCCGCTACGGCGAATGACATTCTTGCTCCGCCCAATCCCCCGCAAACGCATTTACCGTCCCCCGCTATGTCAAAGTTTATTGCCACATGAACGCGCAACGAGCAGATTGGTTCAATGAAGGATAAAAACGATCTCGCTGAAAGCCGCACCGATTGGGCCGAAGACCGCACGATTCTGGCCAATGAGCGCACCTTTGCGGGCTGGATGCGCACCGGCATGGCCTGTGTGGCCGTGGCGATTGGTCTGCGTGCCGTCTTTGGTGAGTTTGAGCCGACATGGGTGGCCAAGGCTGTGGCCTCGGTCTTCATCATAGCCGCGCTCTATGTCTATTGGGCGGCACAGGCCTCGGCGGCGAAAACCCAAAAGCGGCTGAGCGACCATCACGCCAACGCCCAGCCCAACAATCGCATGAAAATATTGGCCGCGATCCTTGCGCTTGCCTCAACCGGCGTCGGCGCGATCCTTTGGATGCTCTGAGCATCCCGCAAGCACGGTAGACGCCACGGCGCGGAGCGCCTAGTTTACGGCCTTGACCGAATCCGATCTGGGGCACCATGACAGATACATCCGCCTACCGCGTTCTGGCCCGCAAATACCGGCCCGAAACCTTTGCCGATCTTGTCGGCCAAGACGCCATGGTGCGCACGCTCAAGAACGCCTTTGCCGCCGACCGGATCGCGCAGGCCTTTGTGATGACGGGCATCCGTGGCACCGGCAAGACGACCACCGCGCGGATCATCGCCAAGGGGATGAACTGCATCGGGCCAGACGGCAACGGCGGGCCGACAACCGATCCTTGCGGCGTATGCGAACACTGCACGGCGATCATGGAAGGCCGCCACGTCGATGTGATGGAGATGGACGCCGCCTCGAACACCGGCGTTGCCAACATCCGCGAGATCATCGATTCGGTGCACTACCGCGCCGCCTCGGCCCGCTACAAAGTCTATATCATCGACGAAGTGCACATGCTCTCCACCGGTGCATTCAACGCGCTGCTGAAGACGCTGGAAGAGCCGCCCGAACACGTCAAATTCATCTTCGCCACCACCGAGATCCGGAAGGTGCCGGTGACGGTGCTGTCGCGCTGCCAGCGCTTTGATTTGCGCCGCATCGAGCCTGAAGTGATGATCGCCCTGCTGCGCAAGATCGCGACGGCAGAGACTGCCGAGATCACCGACGACGCGCTTGCGCTCATCACCCGCGCCGCCGAAGGCTCGGCCCGCGACGCGACCTCGCTGCTGGATCAAGCGATCAGCCACGGCGCGGGCGAGACCGGGGCCGAACAGGTGCGCGCCATGCTGGGGCTGGCCGATCGGGGCCGGGTGCTGGACCTTTTCGACATGGTGCTGCGCGGCGATGCAGCAGCGGCGCTGACGGAACTCAGCGGCCAATACGCCGATGGGGCCGACCCGATGGCGGTGCTGCGCGATCTGGCCGAGATCACCCATTGGGTCTCGGTCGTGAAAATCACCCCCGACGCTGCCGAAGACCCCACCATCGCCCCCGAAGAACGCGCCCGTGGCCAGCAGATGGCCGAGACCCTGCCGATGCGGGTGCTCACGCGGCTGTGGCAGATGCTGCTGAAAGCGCTGGATGAAGTGGCCGCCGCCCCCAACGCGATGATGGCCGCCGAAATGGCCGTGATCCGCCTGACCCATGTGGCCGACCTGCCTTCGCCCGAGGAACTGGTGCGCAAGCTGCAAAACAGCACGCCACCCCCGGCCCCCGGCCCCGTCGGCGGCGGCAATGGTGCACCCCAAGGCAGCACCGGCGCGCAGGCCGTGCAACACGCCCAGCAGCGCATGGCGTCGAACCCCGGTCCGCAGGGGCAGAGCACCGCGCTTGCGCAAGACCTGAACGCCGCGCTGGCGCGTTTCCCGACATTCGAGCATGTGGTCGAGTTGATCCGCGTGAACCGCGATGTGAAATTGTTGGTCGAGGTCGAAACCTGCCTGCAACTGGCCGCCTATCAGCCCGGCCGCATCGAATTCGTCCCCACCGACGACGCCCCGCGCGATCTGGCGCAACGGCTGGGCCAAAAGCTGCAACTCTGGACCGGCAACCGCTGGGCGGTATCGCTGGTCAACGAGGGCGGCGCCGAAACCATCGCGCAAATCCGAGACGCGCGCGAACTGGCGCTCAAGAAACAGGCCCAAGAACATCCGATGATGCAGGCCGTGTTGGCACAGTTCCCCAAGGCCCGCATCACCGCGATCCGCACCCCCGAAGACATCGCCGCCGCCGCCACGGCAGAGGCGCTGCCAGAGGTCGAAGACGAATGGGATCCGTTCGAGGACGGTTGATACACCCCACCTCACGCCACATATAAACGACAACACAACAAGGAGACCCCAGATGCTCAAGGGATTAGGCGGCCTCGGCGATATGGCCGGGATGATGAAAAAAGCGCAGGAAATGCAGGGCAAGATGGCCGAACTGCAAGAGGAGATGCACAACATCACCGTTGAGGGTGAATCTGGTGCGGGCCTCGTCAAAGCGACCTGTAGCGCCAAGGGTGAGTTGAAGGGTCTCGATATCGACCCGTCGATCTTTAACAAAGACGAAAAAGAAGTGGTCGAAGACCTGATCCTCGCCGCCATCAAAGACGCGCAGAGCAAAGCATCTGAACGCGCGCAGGCCGAGATGAGCAAGCTGACCGAAGGCATGGGCCTTCCCGCAGGCATGAAACTGCCCTTCTAAACGGTTGGGGCGGAGACGCCCCTTCCCTCCCTTTTGCCACAGGTGCCAGGCTTGAGCTCTACCCGCGACATTGACGCCCTGATTGAGCTGATGGCGAAATTGCCCGGCCTTGGCCCCCGCTCGGCCCGGCGCGCGGTGCTGCACCTGATCCGCAAACGCGCGCTGTTGCTGACCCCTTTGTCCGACCTGATGCAGACCGTCGCCGCCACGGCGCGCGAATGCCTGAACTGCGGCAACGTGGGCACCGCTGATGTCTGTGACATCTGCACCTCTGAAAAACGCGCCAATGGCGAGCTTTGCGTGGTCGAGGATGTGGCGGACCTTTGGGCGATGGAGCGCTCTGGCGTGTTCAAGGGCCGCTATCATGTGCTGGGCGGCACGCTTTCAGCGCTGGATGCCATCGGCCCGCAGGAATTGCGCATTCCGCGGCTGGTGGACCGGATCGATACTGAAAGCGTGACCGAAGTGATCCTCGCGCTCAACGCCACGATCGACGGGCAGACCACCGCGCATTACATCGCGGATCAGTTGGAGGGCCGGGTGCGGCTCACCTCCCTCGCCCAAGGGGTGCCGATTGGTGGGGAGCTTGATTACCTCGACGACGGGACGATCACCGCCGCGATGCAGGCGCGTAAGGCGCTTTAAGTCTCACCGGAATTGCAGCCCGGAATCAAAGCGGGCCGCCCGCTCCTCCCAAAGCAGACGACCCTTTTCCGTGGCGACGCAGACCGTGCTTTAGAGCACGATCACATCAAGCGGCGGAAATCCATTGAACCCAACCGAACTGTAAGAGCTTGTGTAGGCTCCGCAAGCGCGAATCATCACTTTATCGCCATCGCGTAGGGCCAAAGGCAGGTGAATCGGTCGTTTTTCGTAAAGAATGTCCGCCGAATCGCACGACGGGCCAGCCAAAACGCAGGGTCCGGTCTCTTCGCCGTCATGCGGGGTGACGATCTGGTAGCGAATCGCTTCGCCCTCGGTTTCGGCAAGGCCAGAGAAACGGCCAATGTCGAGATAGACCCAACGGTGCAGGTCGTCCGCGGACTTACGGCTCACCAGCAGGACTTCGGCAGCGATATGACCCGCCTCTGCCACCAGCCCACGGCCCGGCTCTGCCATCAGTTGCGGCACGTCGCCGAACCGTGCTTTGACAGCCGAGATGACGGCAGCCGCATAGGCGCGCGGCGCTTCGATGCTTTCGCCGTAAAAGGCCGGGAAGCCGCCGCCGAGGTTCAGCAGTTGCAGGTCATGACCATCCGCCCGCGCGGCGTGCCACAGCGGCGCGACTTGATCCAACACCGGGTTCCAGAACTCCGCCTTGCGGGTCTGCGAGCCGACGTGGAAGGACAGGCCGAAGGGCACGAGGCCCACGGCGACCGCGTGGTTCAGCAGCGCAGGCAGCGCGGAACCGGCACAGCCGAATTTGCGGCTAAGCGGCCAGTCTGCCATGGAGTTTTCAACGATCAAGCGCAGGTAGACCCGCGCGCCCGGTGCATGGGCGGCGATTTTTTCGAGTTCGGCTTCGCTGTCGGCTGCGAACAGGGTCACGCCTGCGGAATGCGCGAAAGCGATGTCAGAGGCGCGTTTGATGGTGTTGCCGAAAGAGATGTTCTCAGGCTTCGCACCTTGGCTGAGGCAAAGCTCGATCTCTGCTCGCGAGGCCGCGTCAAAGCCAGAGCCCTTTTTAACCAGCAGACGGATGATTTCCGGCGCCGGGTTCGCCTTCACCGCGTAGTGGATATGCGCCTCGCCCAGCCCTTTGTGCAGCGCGTCATATTGCGCGGCGACACGGTCGCGGCTGATCACCAGCGTTGGTTTGTCAAAGCTGTTGGCAGCGATATAGGCGGCAGCCGGATCGGCGAATGCAGTGGGTGCGGTGCGCAGGGCACCGGGGACTGTAGCGTTCATGGTCATCTCCAAAGAGCAGGTGGGGCTGGTTCCCCGCGTGTCGTTTCAAGAGACGTTACCGTCGCTACATAAACGCGGGTCAGTCAGAGTAGGAACTGACCGGCCAGAGGCGCGTGCGTTGGCGTCTGTAATCCGCCACATACGCCGTTTTAGGATTCGTACAAGGGGTAAAATTACCCGAAATGCAGATTGTTAGTTTTGCTCGTCTTCCCAGTCACTGCCGATGGGGTCGCGGTCTCTTTTGCGTTCTTCTTTGATCATATCTTTGGTTTCTTGCTCCTCTTCTGGATCGGTTTCCTCGGGATCACTTTCGGCGGCTTCGGTCTGGGCCAGCGCCAAGACAAACCACATGGGGAAGTGATCCGAGCCGATTTTATCCAACCGGTCCATCTCAAGCAGGCGGAACTGCGGGTCGTGGAACAGGTGATCGAGCGGCCAGCGCATCCACGGCATCGTCGCGCTAAAGGTGTTATACATGCCGCGCCCCACGCGCGGGTCCAACAGGGCAGAGAGCCGCTGGAACCGCCGCGTCGTCGTGGACCAAGCCACATCGTTCAGATCGCCCGACACCACGGCGGGCAGCGGATCTTTCTCGGCCTCGATCCCGACCAAAGCGATTTCGCTGTCGCGCCCCTTGGTGTCATGTTCGATCACAGGCGGTTCGGGGTGCACGACATAGAGACGGAAATCTTCCCCCATCGGCAAATGCACCCGGGCGCGGATCGACGGCACGTCGCGCGTCACCAACTCCCGCACCTCAACCTCCGACAGCGGCAGTTTCGACATCACGCACAGCCCGTAGCCATTGTCGAGCGGCACGTCGATGCGGTGCTCGTAGTTCTTGCCCAGCCCGGCATCCAGCGCATCAATCCAATCCTGATCCACTTCGATGGCCATGAAGATATCCGGCACCCGCGCCTCAACGAGGGCGATAAGCTTGCCATAGTCCCGGTTGGATTTCTTGACGTTAGCCGCCAGCAGACTGAAATGGCGGTCCGTCTCGCGGCGCAGTTCGGGCGAGGCGGCGAGCGATTGCTTGCGCCAAAGTGGGGTGAACTTGGTGATATAAAGCGCCTGAAGCGCTGCAACGCCCAGCATGAGAGCAATGCCAATCATGCCGGAAGGCGTCGTCGGCCCCTGCACCAGCGCAAAGGCGGCGGCCAGCAGCAGCGCCAGACCAAGGAATTGCTCACGTGGGAAGGCCAGCCCCCGGATCGCCCCAAAAGGCAGCTTGCTCAGCGGCAGCAGGCTGCACAGTATCAGCAGCCCTGCCAGCCCCCAGATCATCCAGTCCAATGCCGTTTCCAAATCCATCCCCCGGCGCAAAGCGCCTTTTTAACAAAGAAAAACAGGGCGCCGGAGACTCCGACGCCCTGTCACTTTAACACATCCTTGTGGCGAAAGTTCCTTCCGCCACACCGCCCTGAGGGGGCTTAGCCCTTGGCTTTGTCTTCATCCTCGTCGTCTTCATCGGTGCTCTCGGGCAGCGAGAAGAAGCTGTCGGCGTCGGAGTAATCGCCCTTGGAATGATCCTCTTCCTCTTCGTCATCCGTGCTGTTGCCGGAGAGGGTGAAGGTCTCCAGACCTTCGATGGCCGTGGGGATTTTGGGCTCGTTGTCCATGCCGAGGCTCTGCTCGGTCGACACTAGCTTGCGGCGCTCGTCGTCGTTCATCACTTCGCCCGCAGCGGCCTTTTTCGCGGCGGCCTTTTGCACGGCGGCGTCAAGCTCAGACTGTTTGCACAGGCCAAGGGCAACCGGGTCGATCGGCTGGATGTTGGCGATGTTCCAATGCGTGCGCTCGCGAATCGCTTGGATCGTCGGCTTGGTGGTGCCTACCAGTTTGCTGACCTGACCGTCGGAAAGTTCGGGGTGGAACTTGACCAGCCACAGGATCGACGCCGGACGGTCCTGACGTTTGCTGAGCGGGGTATAGCGCGGACCGCGGCGTTTCTCTTCGCCCTCGGCGGCGGCGTTGAACTTGAGCTTCAGCTTGTGCAGCGGATTGTCCTGCGCCGCGTCGATCTCTTCTTGAGTGAGCTGGTTGTTGGCAACCGGATCAAAACCCTTCACGCCCTGCGCCACGTCGCCATCGGCGATGCCCTGCACTTCCAACTCATGCATGCCGACGAAATCAGCGATCTGCTTGAAGCTGATGGTGGTGTTGTCCACGAGCCAGACGGCGGTGGCTTTGGCCATAATCGGTTTTGCCATGTCACTCTCCTAAAAACGCAATTTTCCCGTCGCCTGAAAGGCTGTCCTGCTTGGCAGAACGGTCTTCATTGTCGGGGAAGTTGGCGGCTGTATACTGTCTCAAACATCATAAGGGAAGACCCAATGCGGCCACTGCGCGCCTGTCTGCTGATCCTCGGGCTGATCGCCCCCGTCCCCTCTCTGGCCGAGGGGGAGCGTTCGGGTGAATTCGACTATTACGTCATGTCCCTGTCATGGTCGCCCAACTGGTGCGAATTGACCGGCGACGCGCGGCAGTCTGCGCAATGCGATGCCGCGAAGGACCATGGCTGGACCCTGCATGGCCTCTGGCCGCAATTCACGCGCGGCTACCCGTCCTATTGCCAAAGCGGTCGCCGTCCGCCGAGCCGCGCTCAGACCGGCGCGATGGCCGATATCATGGGCACCGGGGGGCTGGCATGGCACCAATGGAAGAAACACGGCTCTTGCAGCGGATTGGACCCGGCGGATTATTTCACCCTCTCGCGGGAGGCTTACGCCCGCGTCAAACGGCCCGAGGTCTTTCGCAAGCTCGACCGCGCCGTTTCTCTGCCCGCCTCCGTGGTAGAGGAGGCATTCCTCAAGGCGAACCCCGACCTGACCGCACAGGGGATCACCATCACCTGCAAGCAAGGTCACATCCAAGAGGCGCGCATCTGTCTGTCTCGCAGTCTTGAGTTCATCCCCTGCGGGCCGGACGTTCGGCGGGACTGTACGCTTGATAACGCATTGTTCACCCCTCTGCGCTAAACCCACTGGGGCGAGTATTTGGGCGAAAACGGGAGAGGCGTAATTTCCTCCCCCGCATTCAATGCCTTTCGGCTCTCTCTCCAACACGGGTGGCTGGCGTCCCGGCCACCCGTGCCATCAGTAAACGAATTACTGGTTAACAATTCGTTACTAATTCAAATTTTATTGGTCTGCCTCGGCGTCCAGCGCGCCACCGACCTTTAGAACGATCTTGCCGATATGGCCGCTGGCCTCCATCCGACGGTGCGCGTCATTCGCCTCGGACAGGTCATAGGTGCTGTCCATCACCGGCGCGACGCGGCCCTGCTCCAACAGGGGCCAGACGTTCTGCAAAAGCTCCTCTGCAATCCGCGCCTTGGCCAGATCGCTTTGCGGGCGCAGGGTCGATCCGGTCGTGGTCAGGCGACGGGTCATCAGCGTGACAAAGTTCACCTCCTGCTTGGCCCCCTGCAGGAAAGCGATCTGCACCAGCCTGCCATCTTCGGCCAAAGCCTTCAGGTTGCGGTTGATATAGCTGCCCCCGACCATATCAAGGATCACATCCGCGCCGCCTTCGGCCTGCAGCACGTCAACGAAATCCGTATCCCGGTAGTTGATCGCCACTTCGGCACCCAGCTTCATGCAGGCCGTGCATTTGCTATCCGTGCCCGCGGTCACAAACACCCGCGCGCCCAAGATACGGGCCAATTGGATCGCCGTCGTGCCGATACCGGAAGAGCCGCCGTGGATCAGCACTTTCTCCCCAGCCTTAAGCCCGCCCCGCATGAAGAGGTTGGACCAGACGGTAAAGAACGTCTCGGGAAGGCAGGCCGCTTCTTTCAGCCCCATGCCTTCGGGAATCGGCAGGCAATGCGCGGCGGGGGTGGCCGCATATTCGGCATAGCCACCACCGGGCAGCAGGGCGCAGACCAGATCCCCCGGTGCCAGTGTCGTCACGCCGGGGCCGACCTCGACCACCTCGCCCGAGGCCTCCAGCCCCGGCAGATCACTGGCGGTGGGCGGCGGCGCATATTTGCCCGCGCGTTGCAGGGCATCGGGGCGATTCACCCCGGCATAGGCGACCTTGATGATGACCTGCCCATGTTTCGGTTGGGGCCGCGGGCGGGTGGTGCCCTGAAGAACGTCCGGACCGCCGGGTTCGGTGATTTCGATTGCACGCATGGTCTCTGTCATGTCTGAAGTATCCTCGGGTCTCGTTTTGCCGCAGCCTAACGGGCGGCCCCGGGGCGTGCACCCGGAATTTGAAACCCGGCGGAAGTGGGAGAAGGCGGATGCGCGCGCAAGGCAGTTTCAGATGGCATCAGGACGCGCGGCTTTTCGCGGGACAATCGGAAGTGCCTCGCGCGCCTGAAGGCCAGCGCAGCACCTTTCGCGCCCTACCCGCAACCCCGACCTTCGACACGCTGACGGCCCTTACCACAGCGATCAGCCAGCAGGCCCCCTTTTGCCTCAGCGACCGCCCCCTGCCCGATGACATCGCCTGCCCGCCCGGCGCGTTCCTCACCCTCACCGGGGGCGCGTCGGGCCAACCCAAGGCCGTGCGCCGCAGCCAAGCCTCTTGGATCGCTAGCTTTGACGTGAACGCCGATCGCTTTGCCCTAACCCACCGCGACAGCGTTGCCGTGTTGGGGCGGCTCAGCCACTCCCTGTCGCTCTATGCGGTATTGGAGGCGCTGCACCTTGGCCTCGACGCGCATGTTCTGGCCGATCAGCCCCCCCGCCAGCAGGCGGCGCAGATTGCCACGACGGGGGCGACGATCCTCTATGCCACGCCGACGCAATTGCGGCTGCTGGCCCGTGGGGCCGCCGCCCCGCTGCCTTCGCTGCGGCTGGTGCTTTGTGGCGGCGGCGCGCTTGATGCGGCAACGCGGGCGGCGACCGGGCGGCTTTGCCCCCATGCGGCGGTGCACGTGTTTTACGGCGCGGCAGAAACGAGCTTTATCACGCTGGCCGATGCCGCCACGCCCGAAGGATCGGTTGGCCGCCCTTATCCCGGCGTCGAGCTGCGGCTTTTGGATGCGGCGGGGCAACCCACCTCTGATGTGGGTGAAATCTGGGTGCGCAGCCCGTACCTTTTCGATGGCTACGCCTTAGGTCGCAGCACCGAGACCCGCAGGCAGGATGGTTTCGTGACCGTGGGTGAGATGGGCGCGCTGGATGACAAAGGCAACCTGTGGATCAGAGGGCGGCGGCAGCGCATGGTGCAGGTCGCCGATCAACTGGTGTTCCCCGAAGCGGTGGAGGCCGTGATCGCCGCGCATACCGGTCTGCCCTGTGCGGTGCTGCCCCGTGACGATGCGCTGCGGGGGCAACATCTGATTGCAGTTGTCGAAGGCACCGCAGAGGCGGCGCGCCCTGAGGAAATCATCGCCCAATGCCGCGCAGCGCTCGGCCCACTGGCCGCCCCCCGTCGCGTCTATTTCCGCGCCGAATTGCCGCTGCTGCCTTCGGGCAAGATTGACCTTCGCGCCCTCGCCGACGGGTTGGAGGGCCGAGCATGACCCGCGCCTACGTCGTTTCTGCCTGCCGCAGCCCGGTCGCCCCGCGCGGCGGCGCCTTGGCGCATCTGACTTTGCCCGACCTTGCCGCGCCGGTTCTTTCCGCCGCCCTTGCCCGCGCGGTGTTGGCCCCTGCGCAGGTCGACGAAGTGATCTGCAGCACTGCCCTCGGCCCCGGCGGCAACCCCGCGCGCAGCATCGCCTTGGCGGCGCGGCTGCCTGAACATGTCGCGGGCCTGAGCATCGACCGTCAGTGCGCGGGGGGCTTGGACGCGCTCGCGCTGGCGCGCCAGATGATCCTTGCAGGGGCTGCGGATATCGTCGTCGCGGGCGGGGCGGAAAGCTACTCGCGCCAACCGCTGCGCTACCGCACCTTCGCCGATGGCCGCCCGCCTGAGCCCTATACCCAAGCGCCCTTTACCCCATGGCCCGCGCGTGACCCCGACATGGCGCAAACCGCCGCAGCGCTTGCCCGGTCGCAGGGCATCACCCGCGAGGCGCAGGATGACTGGGCGGTGGAAAGCCACGCAAAGGCCCGCGCGCAGCGAGCGCCCAAGGCGGAACTCGTACCGCTCGCAAGTACCGAAGCCGATACATTCACCCGCCGCCTCACCCCCGCGCTTTGCCGCCGGGCCAAGGTGCTTTCCGGTGAGATCACCGCCGCCAATGCCGCCGTCGCCGCCGATGCCGCGGCCTTTTGCGTCGTAGTCTCGGACCGGGTGGCGGCTGAGCTCACCGGGCCAAAGATCGAACTTATCGCCACCACAACCAAGGGCAGCAAACCCGAAGAGCCGGGATTGGCCCCACTGGTGGCGATTGGCGAAGTCTTTCGCCAGACGGGATTAGCCGCCAGCGATCTGACCCTCGCCGAGATCATGGAGGCCTATGCCGTGCAGGCCATCGCCTGCGCCACCGGCGCGGGGGTCGCGCCGCAGATCGTCAACATCGGCGGGGGTGCCTTGGCACGCGGGCATCCGATTGGTGCATCGGGTGCGATCAACGCAGTGCGGCTCTGGCATGGATTGGTGGCGCGGGGGTCGGGCACCGGATTGGCGGCGATTGCCGCAGCCGGGGGTATCGGCTCTGCCGCGCTGATGCGGCTGTAGCGGCCCGCCCCCTTTTGGGGGAGCGGGCCAATCGTTTTAGCTGCGCGACAGCACGCTTGCGGGGCGCGCCTTGGCCAGACCAGAGGTGATGAAACCCGCCAGAACGGCTTTGATCAGGTCACCGGGGATGAAGGCTTGGACCAGCAGGGTCGCCTCAAGCAGCGTCTTGTTCAGCGTCATCATCATGCCGAAGATGCCAAAGGCATAGACCACAAGGATGCCGCCCAAGACGGCCGAAACCCCGGCGGCCAGACCCACAGGCGCTCTGCGCCACTGGTCCATGATAAAGCCAGTCACAAAGGCACCGATCGGGAAGCCAACGAGGAAACCCACGGTCGGCGAGGCAAAGACGCCCAGACCGCCACGGCCTCCGGCCAGAAGCGGCAGACCAAGCGCCACCAGTGCCACGAACAGCAGTGCGGCAAGACCACCGCGCCATGCGCCCAGCACCGTGCCACAGAGCATGACGCCCAGCGACTGCGCCGTGATCGGCACGCCAAAGCCGAGCGTGAATTTCGGGATCAGGCCCAATGCCGCAATCAGCGCGGCGAAGAGGGCGATCATTGTCAGATTGCGTTCCATTGAGAGGGTCCTTGAATTAAAGTTTCCAATGCCTAGGCCAGCCCTCTGCCCCGGTCAAGCAATCACAGCCCGCCACGCGCGCGCAGCGCCTCTGCCACATGTTCGGCGTCATCGATGGCCAGCACGGTAAAGGGCATCACGATCCGCCAGCCCGCCCGCCTGCGCGACCGCGCGCGCCACGCCAGCGATAGCATCTGCCCTTTGGCCGCCAGCACCGGCGTGAAACGCACCACCAGCGCCACGGCCAACTCCAGACTGCGGGTTCGGACCCCAAAGCGGCGCAGCGGCGTGGCAAGCCAACGCACCACCGCCATCATATCGCTGAGTTTCGTGGTCATGGTCACAAGATTGGCCAGCCCCACCGCCGTGACCATGCGCAGCACAATGACAAGGCCCGCCTCTGCATCGCTGGTCAGCACATGCCACAGCAGGATCAACGCCACAAAGGGCCAGAGCATCCGCAACCGCCCCAAGCCGCCCTTTAGAAAAGCCCGACCCGGCAGGGCGTAAAGCAGCAACATCCCGGCACAAAAGGCGATCTGCCAGACCAGATCCTCGACCCCGAATAGCAACAGAGTCGCCGCACAAAGCGCCCCCAGCTTGGCCCCCGCGGGCCAGCCATGGGCGCGGGTCTCAACCGGCGAGGTCAGAGAGATCATCGCTCGCCCCCAGTTCCTTCATCCGTGTCTCGAAGGCGCGCAGCACCGGACGCGCGCTGCCCTGTTGGGCGACCTCGCCACCCTCAAGCCAGAGGATGTGATCGTAGCCCGCCACCGCTGCCGGATCGTGGGTGATGTGCACCAGCGTCAGGTCGAGCCCGGCCAAGACCCGCTCAAGATGCAGGCGCGTCGGAATGTCGAGCCCGGCAAAGGGTTCGTCGAGCACCAGCACCCGTGGTTGCATCGCCAGAACCGCCATCAGGCAAACCAACTGCCGCTGCCCCTGTGAGAGCTGATGGATCGACGCCTGTGCCCAATGACGCTTGTCAAACTGACCAAGGATTGAGGCCACGCCCCGCGCCGCTTCGGCCTTGGATTGGCCCATTTGCAGCAGGCCAAAGGCGATTTCCTCTTCCACGGTGGGAAAGATGATCTGATGGTCGGGGTTTTGAAACAGGATGCCGACAGCGCCAATCGCCCGGCGGCGGTCGCGGGCCACGTCGATCCCGCCGATCCGCACCTGCCCCTCATCTGCGGCCACCAAGCCCGAAAGCACCCGCGCGAAAGAGGTCTTGCCCGACCCGTTGCGCCCCACAATGCCGATCCGCGAGGCATCTGACCTGAGGCTCACGTCGCGCAGCACCGGCGTGCCTGCGGGGGTGTAGCACACCTTTGCAATATCAATGAGCGGGAGCGTTTGGCTGGTCATTGGGGGCCTGTATAAAACCGGGTGCCCCGACCTACCACCTGCCGGGCGGGCGGGGAAGCCCGCAATTCGCCCGCAGGTTGCGTCAGCTCGGCGGCGTCCAGCGGCCGGGCAGATCAGGGTCCTGCTGCCCCCGTGGCGCTTTGATGTGGCTTAAAAGCCAGTTCGGCCCGGCCATCAGACGGCTGAGCGTCGGGCTTTCGCGCACTTGGGCTTTGATCTTCTCGATCTGCATCACGTCGTCGATCCGCCGGTCCAGGAAAGACCACGTCGCCTGATGCCCCTCGCTGGCATCCCCCAGCCAATAGAGCAGCGTGGCAGAATACACCCCCGACAGCGTGGCGCGTTTGCTGTACCAGTTCACATCATCCGACGTATCGCCAAGCGCGGTCCAGATTTTATCGCTGGTCTCCCAGATCAGGCTCGCCCCTTCGGGCGCGTGATGCGGCAGGGCGAAAAGCGTGCTGCCCCGTCGGATCGCCTCACGATCCCCGGCTTCCAGCCGCAGGCGCACGGCCTTGGCGATACGGTCCCTGAACCGCATCTGTGACAAATCGGCCTGCGCCAAACCCTCCAACATCTTCGCATCGCCGCGTCGGTGATAGGCCACGGCCAGATCGACCGCCCCTCGGGGGCAAACCGCGCGCGCCAGCGCCGGGTCTAGACCGCTGTCCTTGATCGCGGCATTGAATGTCGCGGGCGACCAGCCGTCAAACGGCACATGCATCAATGCGGCATCAAGCAGTTGGTCCTTTGGGTCGGCCTTGGGCGGTGTCATGGCGGGCTCCTATCGCGGCGTGATGGGGTGGACAAAGGAGATATAGGCTGTTATAGGCCCATTTCCTGCAATTCCTTGCAACTTTATCCTAGAAAGGTGGTGACAACCACATGCAGGTTAGTGTTCGCGACAACAACGTCGATCAGGCCCTTCGGGCTCTGAAGAAAAAGCTACAGCGCGAAGGCGTTTTCCGTGAAATGAAGCTCAAGCAACATTTCGAGAAACCGTCCGAGAAAAAAGCGCGCGAGAAAGCTGAAGCGATCCGTCGTGCCCGTAAACTGGCACGGAAAAAAGCGCAACGCGAAGGTATGATGTAAATCATTCCCGCGACACGCAACAGATATAGAACCCCCGGTGCCCTTGGCAGCGGGGGTTTTGTTTTGTGGGGGACTGGGTGCAGAGCCGGCCAGCGCCAGACCGCGGGGTGGTGCCCGGAACTTCAGCAATCGGGCAATTTATGGTGGCTGGGCTTAGGAAGCACCTCAGGACGGCACGAACCTCAGCAAAAACGCCAGCCCGTCCGGGCGGTCTGGCGCTGCCCGGCGGCCTCCGGCCTTGATTCCGGGCTGCTCCGCTTGGAACCTCCGCCGCACCGTCCAACTACACCGGCAGCGCCGTCGTTTTACACACTGTCCGCAACGCGAAACTCGACTGCATCTGAGCGACGCCGGGCAGCCGCGCCAAATGCTGGCGATGGATTCGGGCAAAATCCTCGGTGTTCTCCGCCACGATCTTCAACAGGTAATCCGCCGTTCCCGCCATCAGATGACATTCCAACACATCGGGAATGCGCGAGACCGACTTCTCAAAGGCTTCCAACACCTCTTCGGCCTGCGCCTGTAGGGTGATCTCAACAAACACCGTGGTCGGCATATCCAACTTGCGCGGGTCCAGCAGGGCGACATAATCGCGGATATAGCCCTCTTTCTCCAGCCGCTGCACACGGCGATGACAGGCCGAGGGCGACAGATGCACCACTTCCGACAATTCGGCATTGGACATCCGCCCGTTGCGCTGCAAAGCGCGCAGAACACGCCGATCAATCTCATCCAAGGCCATAAGCGCAATACTTTCGCGTAACAAAGCGTTCAGACGCGATTATATTCGAAGGATGAGTCCAATGGCGACCCCAAATTCGCAGCGATATGCACGGCGGCTGTGATAATCCTGTCCCACTACGGAGGAGGAGTGACCCCCATGAAAATCGGATGCCCGACAGAAATCAAACCGCAGGAATTCCGCGTCGGCCTGACGCCCAATGCCGCACAAGAAGCCATCGCCCACGGACATGAGGTCATCGTGCAGGCAGGGGCGGGCGTCGGCGCGGGTTTTGAAGATGCGGATTATACCGCCGCAGGTGCCACCATCATCGACACGGCCAAGGAAATCTTTGCCAGCGCCGATATGATCGTCAAGGTGAAGGAGCCACAGGCGGGCGAACGCAAAATGCTGCGCGAAGGGCAATTGCTCTTTACCTATCTGCACCTCGCGCCCGACCCGGATCAGACGCATGATCTGCTGGCCTCGGGCTGTACCGCGATTGCTTATGAAACCGTGACCGACCGGAATGGCGGGCTGCCCCTTCTGGCACCGATGTCCGAGGTTGCGGGGCGTCTGGCACCGCAGGTTGGCGCTTGGACGCTGCAAAAGGCCAATGGCGGACGCGGCGTGTTGATGGGCGGCGTGCCCGGTGTTGGCCCGGCCAAAGTTATGGTCATCGGCGGCGGCGTCGTCGGCACCCATGCGGCACGCATCGCCGCAGGCATGGGCGCGGATGTGACCGTGCTGGATCGTTCGCTGCCCCGGATGCGCTATCTCGATGACATCTATGGCGGCACCTTCAAAACCGCCTATGCCAGCGCGGGCAACACCATCGAATTGGCGCGCCAAGCCGATATGATCATCGGCGCGGTGCTGATCCCCGGTGCCGCAGCGCCCAAGCTGATCAGCCGCGCGCAGCTGTCCGAACTCAAACCCGGCGCAGCGCTGGTCGACGTGGCCATTGACCAAGGCGGCTGTTTTGAGACCTCCAAGGCCACCACGCACCAAGACCCGGTCTATGAGGTCGACGGCATCATGCACTACTGCGTGGCCAACATGCCGGGAGCCGTGGCCCGCACCTCGACCATTGCGCTTGGCAATGCCACCATGCCCTTCATGCTGGCACTGGCCGATAAGGGCTGGAAACAGGCCTGTGCGGATGACCCCCACCTCAAGGCTGGGCTCAATGTACATGCGGGGAAGCTGACCTATGCCGCCGTGGGAGAGGCGCTTGGGATCGACAGCATCACCGCAGATCAAGCCATCGCGGGCTAAACACCACCGGTGAGACACGAAAGGCCCGCCAATCTGGCGGGCCTTTCTCTTTCGATAACGGCGCTTAGCGCGTTTTCAAGGCATCCCGAATTTCCAACAATACATCAAGCTGCGACGGACCGGTCTTGACCTCCGGCGCCACCTCATCAGGCTTTTCCGCAGCCGATTTCACGCGGTTCACCATCTTCACCAAGACGAAGACGACGAAGGCGATGATGAAAAAGTTGATCACGGCCATCAGGAACGAGCCGTAAGCAAAGACCGAGGCGCCCGCCTCTCGGGCCTGCTCTAGCGACGCACTTGCGGGCACATCGCCCGATAGCACCGCGTAGTTGTTGGTGAAATCCACCCCGCCGGTGAAAAGCCCGACAATCGGGTTGATCAGGTCGGCCACCAGCGACGACACGATCGCCGTAAAAGCCGCGCCGATGATGATACCAACGGCCATGTCCATGACATTGCCCTTGGCGATGAAATCCTTGAATTCTTGAATCACAGTTCTGTCCCTATTCCACGTCGCGCCGATACCCTCGCCGTCATCCCCGATAGTGGGGACTGCGGCACATTGGGGTCAATAAAGTTTTCAAGTGAACCGCCCGTTTTGCGGGCTCGGGCAGGTCTATTCCCGAAAACAGACCCGTAAAAGCGCGCCCCCGGGGCTGAAATCGGTCGTCAGCCGCCCATTCAACTGCTCGGCTGCCGTGGCCATCAACATCCGCCCAAGGCCTGTGCTATCGGCGCCCGACACGGCACCGTCATGCCCGCGACCATTGTCCCGACACTCCAAAAGCCAGCTCTCGCCCCCCTCCTGCCGACGCAGAGAAATCCTGACCTCTCCTGCACGGTCCCCGGCAAAGGCGTGTTTGATCGAATTGGCCACGAACTCACTCACAATCATGCCAAGCGCCGAGGCTTGCACGGCCTGCAACTCGCCCGGCTCGGCCTCGCAAAAGATGGTGACGTGATCCGGCGCGCTGGCGGCGAGAAGTTTGTTCAACTGCTCGAGGTAGGAAGAGGTTTGCACCTTGCCTCTGCCGCCCTGCCCCATCAATTCGCTGTGCAGCGATGCCACCGCCCCGAAACGCCGCTCTACAAGGGCGAGCACATCTTTCGCGTCGGGGTCTTGCACCTTGCGCGTCGCCATCCGCAGCAGTGACGCGATGGTCTGGAACGAGTTTTTCACCCGGTGGTCCATCTCGGCGCGCAAGGCGGCCTCGATGCGGATTTTCTTGCGCAGTTCCAACTGCATCATCACGTGGCGCGACAGGGTTTGCAGCGCTTGGCGTTGGAAGTCGTTCAGGGTGCGCGGCTTGGTATCCAGCACGCAAAGCGTGCCGATCGGTTGGCCGTTCGGCGCGACAAGGTTCGCCCCGGCATAGAATTTCACCCGCGGGTCGCCCACATAGAGCGGGTTGTCCACGGTGCGCGAATCGGCCCCCATATCCGAGATCTCGGTATAACCCCCATCAAGGATCGCGTGAGAGCAGACCGATTGATCCAAGCCGGTCTCCTGCGGCTCGAACCCCACACGGGCCTTGAACCATTGGCGCTTTTCATCAACCAGACTGATCAGAGAGACGGGCGTTTCGCAGATCTTGGACGCAAGCTCGACGATATCGTCGAAATCCGCTTCGGCTTCGGTATCAAGAATATCATAGGAATAGAGCGTCTCAAGACGCGCATCCTGCTCTGCGGGCGTGTCGGCTAAAATGGACCTTTTCCTTCCAAAGTTAACCCGCCACGCAACTTTGGCGCGACAGCGGGGGTCGGATTTGGCCTGCCTTTCGGGGGGCAGATCAAGGCTGATGAACCTCCAGCTAGTGAAGGTTTAGCCCGCGAAGCAGCGGCGTCCACTACGCTGCCGAATCGATTCGCACTTAAGCCCTTGATAGATGTTAAATTTTAAAGCGGCTAGCCCTGCTGCCGCGTCACCCCGGCAGGGTACCGGTGAGCACATAGCGCAGAATCTCGACCACCTGAGCCGGTTCGGAGGCCACGGCCAGCGCCGCGGCATCGACTTCCTTTAGCGCATGGGCATGGTCGGGGCCGTGCAGGATGATCAGCGATTTGCCCAAAGCGGCGGCATAGCCCGCGTCGAAAGCCGCGTTCCACTGCTTGTATTGTTCGCCAAAGCGCACCACGACCACATCCGCTTCGGCGATCGCCTTGCGGGTGCGAATCGCGTTGATCTGCGCGCCCTTGCGGTCATGCCAGAACTTGTCGGCCTCTTCCCCAAGGATCGCCACGCCGCAATCGTCGCTGGCGGCGTGGTCGGTGACCGGCGCGGTGAAGGTCACCTCAAGGCTGCGTGCCCCTTCGATGATCTGTTCGCGCCAATCGGTGTGGATTTCACCGGAGAGATAGACTTTCATCGCTCGTCCTTTCGTTCAGCCGCGCAGCACGCCGCCCGTGGCTTTGGTCACTTTCTCGACAACCTTAGCACCGACGGCTTCGATGTCTGCATCCTTCAGCGTCTTGTCGCTGGGCTGCAACCGCACAGTGATCGCGAGTGATTTCTTGCCCTCGCCAAGGCTGCCGCCGATGAACTCGTCAAAAACGCGCACGTCTTCGATCAGGTTCTTGTCGGCCCCCTTAGCCGCATTCACCAGCGTCAGCGCCTCGACATCCGTATCGACGACAAAGGCAAAATCACGCTCGACCGCTTGCAGGTCACTGATCTGCAAGGCCGGGCGCGTGGCACCGGATTTGCGCGGCAGCGGCACTTCGGCGGGATAGATGGTGAAGGCCATCGCGGGGCCTTTGACGTCCATCGCGGCCAGCACGCGCGGGTGCACTTCGCCAAAGACGCCGAGCACCTTTTTCGGGCCAAGGCAGACCTTGCCGTGACGGCCCGGATGCCACCAATCCGCCGCGCCGCGCAGGACCTGCACCTTGGCGGGCGCACCGATGGCGGCAAGCACAGCTTCGGCATCGGCTTTGACGTCATAGACATCCACCGCCCGGGCCGCGCCATGCACGTCGCGCGGACCGGTCCGGCCCACCAGCAGGCCGCTGACCATGATCTGCTCTTCGCCCGGCTCACCGCCCGAGAACGCAGGGCCGACCTCAAACAGCGCCATATCGGCAAAGCCACGCGCCTGATTGCGCGCCGCGGCCTGCAACAGACCGGGCAGCAGATCGGGGCGCATGTGGCTCATGTCCGACGAGATCGGGTTTTCCAGTCGCGTCTCATCCGTGCCGCCGCCGAACAGCGCGGCAGAGGCTTGGTCGATGAAGCTGTAGGACACACATTCGTTGTAGCCGAGCGCCGCCGCCGTGCGCCGTGCTGTCACCACGCGGCGCTGCATGGGCGAGAGCACGGGGCGCGGCACGCCCGTTGTCAGACGCGGCAGCGGCTTGCCTTCGAGCTTGGTGAGCGACGCAATCCGCGCGACCTCCTCCACCAGATCGGCCTCGCCCTGCACGTCAGGACGCCAACTCGGCACCTGCGCCATGTCACCGTCGAGTTGGAAGCCAAGCGCGGTCAGCGTCTGGCGCTGATCGCTTTCGGGGATCGTCATACCGACCAGCGACTGAACCTTGGCCGCGTCCAGCTTGTAGGCGCGGCTGGTGTCAGGCACTTGGCCCGCGACCACAACCTCAGACGCCTCGCCGCCCGCGTGATCCAGGATCATCCGCGTGGCATGTTCGATACCATAGGGCGTCCATGCCGGGTCCACACCGCGCTCAAAACGGTAGCGCGCGTCCGAGTTGATCTTGAGCGCGCGGCCCGCATAGGCGATCTGCACCGGGTCCCAATAAGCGCTCTCAACAAAGACGTTCACCGTGTCTTCGGTCACGCCTGTGGCCTCGCCGCCCATGATGCCCGCGATGCTTTCCACGCCGCTGTCGTCGGAGATGACCATCTGGCCCGCTTGCAGGGTATAGGTCTTTTCATCCAGCGCCACGATCTCTTCGCCGCCCTTGGCGCGGTGGACGCGCAGGTTGCCTTTGACCTTATCCGCGTCAAAGACGTGCAGCGGGCGGTTGCGGTCGAAGGTGAAGAAGTTGGTCACGTCGACAAGGAAAGAGATCGGACGCAGCCCAATCGCGCGCAGGCAATCTTGCAGCCACGCGGGGCTTGGGCCGTTCTTCACGCCCTTGATCAGGCGGCCATAGAACACCGGGCAGCCGTCCAGCGTGTCATCGTCGATGCTGACATTGATCGGCGAGGCAAAGCGGCCCTCAACCGCATCGCAATCGCGCGGCTTCAGCTTGCCCAAACCCCGCGCCGCGAGGTCGCGCGCGATGCCGCGCACGCCGAGCGCATCGGGACGGTTGGGGGTGATGGCGATCTCGATCACCGGGTCGACCTTGGCGGGGTCATTCTCGGCCAACCAATCGATGAAACGGTCGCCGGGCTTGCCCGAGGGCAGCTCGATGATGCCGTCGTGCTCCTCGCTCAGCTCCATCTCGCGCTCGGAGGCCATCATGCCGAAGCTCTCGACGCCGCGGATTTTGCCGACGCCGATGGTCGTGTCGATGCCCGGCACATAGACGCCCGGCTTGGCCACCACGACGGTGATGCCAGCGCGGGCATTGGGCGCGCCGCAGATGATCTGCATGACGCCTTCGTCGGTTTCCACCTGACAGACGTTCAGCCGGTCGGCATCGGGGTGTTTCTCGGCCGATTGCACATAGCCGAGGGCAAAGTCGGCAAGCTTCGCCGCCGGGTTCTCGACGCCTTCGACTTCGAGGCCGAGGTCGGTGAGGGCATAGGTGATCTCATCAATCGACGCCGTGGTGTCGAGATGGTCCTTGAGCCAGGAGAGAGTGAATTTCATTCTAGGGCGCTCCTACGCAAATCTTGCATGGTCGGTAGCCGTAATTTCAGCAAGTTTCAACGCGCCATGCACTCATGCACCCGGCCAAAGCCACAGAACTTGCTTAAGTTGCTTAAGTTGCTTATAAGGAACTTAAGCAACTGCATTGGAGCTTAATTATGGATTACTTTGAGATCAAAATCGATTTAGACGTTTACAAAATGATAGAGAGTGAACGCATAAGCTTCGCTGAAACTCACAATGATATCATTCGAAGAAAGTATGGGACCCAAAAGACCGAAGTGGCCACCAGCATTCCAGACGAACAAGTGAAGGCCAGCCGAGTTACAGGGAGATACCCTTTCCTCTTTAATGGGATCATATTCGGCGAAGACTCTCTTAAGTCTGCTTACAAGAAGATACTGCTTCTACTTGACGCAGAGAACCCCAAGTTCCTTGACGAACTCTCTAAGCGTGAAACGAGGGGGAGAAGGATTGTGTCGCAGGATCCGAAGCGTCTCTTTATAAGGTCGCCCCACTTGACCCCCCAACATGGAGAAAAACTGAATGACGAGTATTGGTACGACACGAACCTCAGTAAGCCCCAAACAATAAGCAGAATAAAGATAGCATGCACCTGCGCCGGGGTAGATTTCGGCACACAGCTTAAGCTACGTTTTTAGCGCGGTACCATTTCACCTACTCAACCCACCATGTAAATTCGGCTGATCCAAGCTCGCGAACCCATAATGCCGCAGCCAGCGCAGGTCTGAATCAAAGAACGCCCGCAAATCCGGAATCCCGTATTTCAGCATCGCGATCCGGTCGATCCCCATGCCAAAGGCAAAGCCCTGCCATTCGTTCGGGTCGATCCCGCCCGCCTGCAACACCTTGGGGTGCACCATGCCGGAGCCCAGCACTTCCAACCAGCCGTCGCCCTCGCCGATGCGCAGCTGACCGTCGACCCAAGAACATTGGATGTCGACCTCGGCCGAAGGCTCGGTGAAGGGGAAGTGCGACGCGCGGAAGCGGGTCTTGATGCCGTCGATCTCGAAAAACGCGGCGAAAAACTCCTCAAGCGTCCACTTGAGGTTCGCCATCGAGATGTCCTTGTCGATCGCCAAACCTTCGACCTGATGGAACATCGGCGTGTGGGTCTGGTCATAGTCCGCGCGGTAGACACCGCCGGGGCAGATGATGCGCAGGGGCGCGCCTTCGGCCTCCATGGTGCGGATCTGGACAGGCGAGGTGTGGGTGCGCAGCACGTGGGGCGCGCGCTCGTCGCCCTCGGCACGGGCCATGTAAAACGTGTCCATCTCAGCCCGGGCGGGGTGGTGGCCGGGGATGTTCAGAGCGTCGAAGTTGTACCAATCGGTGTCGATGCGCGGGCCTTCGGCGACGGAGAAACCCATCTCGGCAAAGATCGCGGTCAGCTCTTCGGTGACTTGGCTGACCGGATGGATGCTGCCCTGACGCTGGTGCCGCGTGGGCAGGGTCACGTCGAGCCATTCGCTGCGCAGACGCTCGTCCAGCGCGGCATCGCCAAGTGCTGCCTTCTTGGCGGACAGCGCCGAGTTGATCTCATCCTTCAGCGCGTTCAGCGCGGGGCCAGCGACCTGCCGCTCTTCGGGGGTCATCTTGCCCAGCTCGCGCATTTTCAGGGCCACTTCGCCCTTTTTGCCCACGGCGGCCAGCCGGATGTCTTCCAGCGCGGATTCGTCGCCAGCATCGGCGATTTGGCTCAGGTACTTTTGCTTCAGATCGTCCATGACAGGCCCTTGGAATAATACCCCGTCCTGCTAGCCCTCTCGCCCCTCGAATGCAAGCCGTAGGGGTTGTAGCGGCATGGGGGAACCACCACCTCTGCCAAGCGTTAGGCCGCATCCCTCCGGCGCGCCCTCATGGCAGCGGCGCGCCCAAACTCCCCCGAAAGGAGAGACCTATGAAAATCCTGATGGTTCTGACATCGCATGACGAACTGGGCGACACCGGCAACAAAACCGGCTTCTGGCTCGAAGAATTCGCCGCGCCCTATTACGTCTTCAAAGACGCGGGCGCAGATGTGACCCTCGCCTCGCCCAAGGGCGGCCAGCCGCCGCTTGACCCCAACAGCGATAGCGAAGACGCGCAGACTGATGCCACACGCCGTTTCAAAGACGACGACGCGGCACAGAAAGCCCTCAGCTCAACCAAAGTGCTGGGCGATGTGGATGCGGAGGGTTTCGACGCGATCTTCTACCCCGGCGGCCATGGCCCGCTGTGGGATCTGGCCAATGACGCCGACAGCAAGCGCCTGATCGAGACCTTCTGGGCCTCCGACCGCCCCGTGGGTGCCGTCTGCCACGCGCCTGCGGTGTTCAAAGATACCCAAGCCGACGGCAAGCCGCTGGTCTCGGGCAAGCGCGTCACCGGCTTTACCAACACCGAGGAAGAGGGCGTTGGCCTCACCGACGTTGTGCCCTTCTTGGTCGAAGACATGCTGAAGAAGAACGGCGGCGAGTATAGCAAAGGCGATGATTGGGCGTCTTACGTGCTGGTCGACGGCAAGCTGGTGACCGGCCAGAACCCTGCCTCTTCCGAAGAGGCGGCGAAAGAAATGCTGGCACTGTTGAAGTAACGGCATGAGGGGGCGCAGCCGCGCCCCTTCCCCGCCCGGAGGAACCGCCGGTGGTCGCGGCGTGTTTTACCTCTGAAAGGAGCCTCCGACATGGCAGATTATGACCGCAGCACCGGCGCCCCATGGAGCGCCGCAGACCTTGAGCAGCTTCGCATTCTGGCGGCAGAGGGCACAGCGCCCTCCGTGATCGCCGTACAACTGGACCGCAGCGAAGAGGCGATCGCCCATCGGGCCGCGCAGGACGGCATCAGCCTGCCCCCCGCCAGCCTGAACCCCTATGACCCCGACACGTTAGACCGATAGCAGCGCGCGCCCGTTCTTCTTGTGCTTTTCGATCAGCCGTTTTTGCAACTCCCCGGGTGGGATCGGATGCGCGGTTGCGCCGAAACCGACGCCTGCGACCAAGGTGGGAAAGAGTGTGGCAAATTCTTCGCGCTGCGCATGACTTAGGACGCCGATCGTCTCGGCGTTCAGCAGGAAGCTCTCGCTCGGCGCGCCCTCGGCATAGACGACCTCGTGCCGTTTAAAGATCAGGTGGAAATATTCCACCTGCGCCACACTATCGTGGACATGCACCCCCGGCAGTTCGGTCAGCCGAATGGCGGCGACGAGCACGGCCATGGCCCCGCAAACCCGCTTCACGATGCCCGAGCGCGCAACCATGCGGTGCTGCCGCGAGACCATGAGATCGCGCTTGGGCAGACCCGCGCCCAATGCCCCAGCGGTGATCCGAATGGGGTAAAGTTTCGGGTTCTTCGCCAGTTCCGACACCCCAA
Organism: Sulfitobacter sp. W002; assembly: GCF_025142135.1. Taxonomy (NCBI): domain Bacteria; kingdom Pseudomonadati; phylum Pseudomonadota; class Alphaproteobacteria; order Rhodobacterales; family Roseobacteraceae; genus Sulfitobacter; species Sulfitobacter sp. W002. Next base: position 3,176,210 of record NZ_CP081126.1, read on the forward strand.
CAGAGCGGCGCAATGCGGCGACAAGCTCTTGATAGCCACTGCTTTGGGTCAGCACGCGCACGCCGGGGGCCAAGGTTTCGACCGGCAGATCGCCCAGGTCGGTTGTGATCAAGGTGCCGCGCGTGAAACAGGCCACACCGGTCGAGACGAGATCCCCCTCTTCGCGCATCGTGTCGATGTCGGACTTCCAATCCAGACTTCCCACAAGCCCCCCCTCCGGCAGAGCGGAGAAATCAACGGTCATAGTGGTGAAAAGATCCCCCACAGGCGGACTGCCCGCCAGATTGACGATGCCAGCGTAGGTCACCTCAAGATCACCGGCCAAATCCCGCGAGTCTGCGTTCACCCGGAAGGGAAACCCCTCTAGCGACGTGGGGGTAGAGCCGCCATTCGGATCGTCATCCGGAGCTGTGGTGGTATCGAAAACCGAACTGGCGGGCTGGAGGTCGATCTCCATAGTGGCCAGAGGTTTGGTCGTTTCCAGATGGTGCCAGTCATAGCCAAAGGACATCTGCGTATCCTCGCCAACCGCCGCGCCATTCGTATAGGGGTCTGTCGCGTGCCAAGTCAGCGTCTCGGTCGTGCCATCCGCATAGGTCAGCGTGATCCGCGCCCCATCCAGATCGACACCGCGCGAACTGGTATCGTCGCGAATGCCGTGGACCGTTTCATGGGGATCTTCGTCCAACCTGTTGATTACAATCCCGGGCATAAACGTCCCCACCTTTTTCAAATAACCTGCCGACCAACAGCATAAATTGCCACGCCACCCGCGAAGGATCTCTGCACAATGGCCTATCGTTAAGCCACATTGTCCATAAGGTGGGGTAGGAGCATGGCCATGGCGAGGGTTTATTAAGGCAACATTAAGCAGCTACCTGATACGCAAAAAGCCCCACCAAAGAGGCGGGGCTTTCGCTTGGCCTTGAGGTGATTTACTTCGAAAAGTGGTTTTTCAAAAAGCCAGACACCTGCTCAATCACCGCTTCGGGCGCGGGGGTGCCCGCAATGGGGTTGAGCATGGCAAAGTCGTGGATCGAGAAATCATAGCGCGTGCCCTCGGTCTCCACGCCCGCTTTGACCAGCTTGGCCGCATAGGCTTCCCCTTCGTCGCGCAACACATCGTTTGCGCCTGTAATCACGAGCGAAGGCGGCAGATCGGCCAACGCTTCGGTGTCATAGTTCAACGGAGAGATCATCGGATCCATCGGATCGGCGTCCTCAGGCAGATAGGCGTTCCAGAACCACTCCATCGAGGCTTTGGTCAACCACGGGCCATCAGCGAATTCCTCGTAAGAGCCGCTGGTCAGATCAGCGGTGGTAACCGGGTAAATCATCGCCAGCGCGTCGAGGTCCGGGCCGCCCTGCTCTTTGGCCATCTGCGCCACGACAGCGACCATCTGGCCACCGACAGAATCGCCCGCCAAAGCCAGTTGGTTGGCATCAATGCCGAACTCAGCGGCATTCTCTGCAACATGTTTTAGCACTGCGAAATCCTGCTCAAGCTGCACGGGGTGCTTCTGCTCGGGCGCCGGGGCGTAGTCGACAAAGACATAAGCCGCGCCTGTCTGGTTCGCCAGTTCGCGGATCATGCGCTCATGGGTCGTGAAATTGCCCAGGATCCAGCCGCCACCGTGGAAGTAAAGCACGCCCGGCAATGCCTCATCACCGGCATCCGCGGGCTTTACCACGACCACATCCGTCTGTCCGGTGGGGCCAATTTCCAGTGTCATTTTCTCGACCGAGGCATCGGGCATCTCGACATCTGCCTTGGTCTGCGTGTCGATCAAGACCTGCCGCGCCTCTTCCGGCGATAGCTCATTGATGGGGGTCGAGCCTTCAAGGCTGTCGATAAACTCCTGCGTCTGCGCCTGCAGCACAACTTTGTCTTTGTCGGCATGTGCCTCGGCAAAGGCGGTCGCGGGAACCAGCGCGCCAATCGCGGCACCGGTCAACAGTTGGCGTAGGGAAAGTGTCATTGAATGTCTTCCTTCCTGAATGTGTCCTGCTGGCACAACAGATGGCTCTTGGGGCAGTTCAATGACATTTTCTTGAGGATCCCCTTCGGTCCTTCTGCGTCTGCCCAAACGCAAAAAGCCCCGCCGTGGGGCGGGGCTTTCTAAAACTCAATGCAAGGTCAGCTTAGGCTGCCAGTGCGTCCTGCGCCTGTTTGACGATCGCGCCAAAGGCTTCGGGCTCATGCACGGCCAGATCGGCCAGAACCTTACGGTCCACTTCGATACCGGCCAGCGACAGACCGTTAATGAAGCGGCTGTATGTCAGCGCTTCGTCATGGCTGCGCACGGCGGCGTTGATCCGCTGGATCCACAGAGCGCGGAAGTTGCGCTTGCGGTTCTTGCGGTCACGGGTTGCATATTGGTTGGCCTTGTCGACCGCCTGTGTGGCGACCTTGAAGACGTTCTTGCGCCGACCATAATAGCCTTTTGCGGCTTTGATGATCTTCTTGTGACGCGCGTGGGTGACTGTACCACCTTTAACTCGGGACATCTCGGTACTCCTATATCAGCGGGCGTAGGGCATGAAGCCCTTGATGATCTTTGCATCGGGCTCGGACAGTGTTGTCGTGCCGCGTGCGTTACGGATGAACTTGTTGGTCCGCTTGATCATACCGTGCTGTTTGCCAGCTTGGCTGCCGATGACCTTACCAGTCGCCGAGACCTTAAAGCGCTTTTTGGCGCTCGATTTCGTCTTCATCTTGGGCATTTCCGTCTCCGTCTTTTGAGTTCGGTATAAACACGACTCGGCATGCCACTTGAGGCCGGTCGTGCAGGCTAAGATGCGCCGTATAGGCGCGCTCGGGTGCGGATGCAAGAGGTTTTGAGCAGCGCTGTGGACGCGCTTAAGGCAACAGGTCCGCCGCCACGGAAACGAAGACATCCGGCAGCGTCTCGAAGGAATAGCGCCCTGGATTTTTCTGCAGCGCAAAGACGACCAGCCCGGCAGCAATCAAGATCGTGATGGCCGAGGCGCGCGGCGACCGACGGTCGGTCACCGCGGAGAGTATCGAAGGGATCGACAGCACCGCCAGAACGATGCCAACCACCAGTGCCAAGTCAGAGTTCACACGCAACATCCCCCTAGTTGAGGAAAGGCTACTCCGGATCGGAGGCGTAAATCAAACGTTCGTCACAGGGCGCCACGCGCAGAATATTGGTGCTGCCCGGCACGTTGAAAGGCACACCGGCGGTCACCACGATATGATCCTCCGGCCCGGCGTAGCCCTCTGACAATGCTGCCCGCGCGGCGCTGAGGACGGCCAGTTTGAACCGGTCATGCCCATCGGTGATGATGCAATTCGTGCCCCAGCTGAGCGCCAGACGGCGCGCGGTATTGACCAATGGCGACAGCGCGATGATCGGCACGCGGGGGCGTTCGCGCGCGGTCAGCAGCGCTGTGGTGCCCGATTGGGTGAAACAGCAGATCGCCTTGATGTCCGTCGTCTCAGCAATCTCACGCGCGGCGGCGACGATTCCGTCGGCCACGGTGGTACGGTCCGCCGTACGCGAAGATTCGATGATCTGCGTATAGGTCGGATCGGCTTCGACCTCTTGGGCGACGTTATCCATCGTCGCCACGGCCTCCAGCGGGTAATCCCCGGCGGCTGATTCCGCACTCAGCATCACCGCATCCGCGCCTTCGTAGATCGCCGTGGCCACGTCCGACACTTCGGCGCGGGTCGGCATCGGGCTTTCGATCATCGATTCGAGCATCTGAGTCGCCACGATCACCGGCTTGGCAGCCGCCCGGCATTTGCGCACCAGACGCTTTTGGATCGGCGGCACGTTCTGCACGGGCAGCTCCACGCCCAGATCCCCGCGCGCCACCATGATGCCATCGCTGACCTCCAAGATGGCCTCGAACCGCTCCACGGCGGAAGGCTTTTCGATCTTCGACAGGATCGCCGCCCGGCCTTTGACCAGATCACGTGCCTCGGTCACATCTTCGGGCCGCTGGACAAAGCTGAGGGCGAGCCAATCAACACCCAACTCGCAGACGAATTCTAGATCAGCCCGGTCCTTCTCGGACAGGGCGGCCAAGGGCAGCAGCACGTCGGGCACGTTCACGCCCTTGCGGTTCGAGATCACACCGCCCGTCACGACTTCGCAATCGGCAAAATCAGGACCGCAGTCGCGCACCTTCAGACGGATTTTACCGTCATTGACCAACAGGCTCGCGCCCGGCTCAAGGGCTGCGAAAATTTCGGGATGGGGCAGGCAAACACGGGCCGCATCGCCCGGCGCCTCATCAAGATCAAGCCGGAAGGATGCCCCTTCTTCCAAGGTCGGCCCGTCGCCCTCGAAAACGCCCACGCGCAGCTTCGGCCCCTGAAGGTCAGCCAAAATGCCGATCGCGCCGCCGGTCTCTTTTTCGATCTCGCGGATGATACGGTGCTTTTCGCGGATCTCTTCATGGCTGCCGTGGCTCATGTTGAGCCGGAAAACATCTGCACCGGCGTTGTGCAATGCCGCGATCACCTCTCGGGTTTCGGAGGCCGGCCCGAGTGTGGCCACGATCTTTACATTGCGCAAACGTCTCATATCTGTTCCTTCGTGTCCTATGTCCCCAAAGCGAATGTTAACGATAACATCGCCTATCCGGTGGCCTAGCGCCCCCATGAGTGCCTGTCAAAGGTTTCATCAGAATGACGGTCCCTCGCGGTGCCGTCCAGTGATATGAGAAGGAAGCTGTCATGCCCAGCCAACAAGAGATCGAACTGCAAGCCGCCGCCTTTCGCCGGTTGCAGAAACACCTGATGGAAGACCGGACCGATGTGCAGAACATCGACATGATGAACCTCGCCGGATTTTGCCGCAACTGCCTGTCGCGCTGGTATCAAGAGGCCGCCAACGAGCGCGGCATCGACATGGGCAAGGACGAGGCGCGCGAGCTTTTCTACGGGATGACCATGGACGCATGGAAAGCCAACTATCAGACCGAAGCGAAAGACAGCCAGAAAGAGGCGTTCAAGACGGCATTTGAAGAGAACGTCGGCAAAGGCTAACAGCCCGTCGAGCTGAAACAATGCACCGTCAAACGACAGCATTGACCATGATCGCGCAACACTCACTACCTGCGCGGCGTGAGTGAAACCGCCAATGGGGCGGGCATTAGGGGCTTTCTTTTCGGTGCCCCCATGCCTGCCCTTTTACTTCGCCCGCATCGCTGAGCGTTCGCCCCCTCCGCCCCGAAGGGGGCCGCTCAAAACATGTAGAGCACCAGCCAATCGGCCTTCAGCGCCGGGCGCTCTGCCCCCTCAATCTCAACCGTCGCGGCAAAGCGGGTCATCAGATTGCCGCGCCCCCGCGTCTGTGCCTCTGCCAGGGCAAACCGCCCCCGGATCCGCTTGCCGGAATGCACAGGCGCGATGAAACGCACGCTATCGAACCCGTAGTTGATCGACGCCTTTGCCCCCGTCATCACCGGCAGCGCGCCATAGGCCATGCCCGACATCATCGACAGCGTCAGCATTCCATGCGCCACGGTGCCGCCGAAATCCGTTTCCGCCGCGCGCACTGGATCAACATGGATGAACTGGTGATCTTCGGTCACATCGGCAAAGGCGTCGATCCGCGCCTGATCCATCATGAACCATGGTGAGACGCCCAATTCGCGCCCCACGGCGGCTTTCATCTCTGCCCGGTCAATCTCGTTGCGCATTGCGGCCTCCTCTTTGCACCAGTCTAGCCGCGCGGCCCGTGGCTGCGAAAGCCCTTGCGTCCGACGGGACATTTCTCATGCTGGGGCCAAGCAGAGCGGAGCCGTCATGAACACCCCCATCCTTGCCCTTATCGTCGTGGCCATCGCCGGGGCCGCCGTGGCCTTGCAAACGCCGATCAATGCCGCCTTGGGCCGTAACATCGGCAGCGGGGTCGCTGCGGCGGCGGTGTCCTTTGGCGTGGGTTTCGCAATCCTACTGGGGGTCTTGCTACTGCGGGGCGAGTTGGGCGCCCTGCCCCGCGCGGCTTCGGCTTCGCCGGTCTTGCTGCTGGGTGGTGTGCTGGGGGCGTTCTACGTCTGGTCGGTGCTTTGGGCGATCCCGACGCTGGGCGCGCTGACGGTGATCTCAGCCCTGATCCTCGGCCAGCTAAGCGCGGCGCTGGTCATCGATGCGACGGGGCTTTTGGGCCTGACGGTGCAGGCCATCACCCCCACCCGCATTGCCGCCGCCGCGCTGGTGGCGGCGGGGCTGGTTTTATCGCGGTTCTGAGCGTCAGATCGCGGTTTTGCGCATCTCTTCCAGATAGATTTCGCGCAGACGGGGCGCCAATTTGCCCGGCGTGCCGCTGCCGATCTTGGTGCCGTCAATCTCTACCACGGGCGTCACGAAAGCGCTGGCCGAGGTCACAAACGCCTCATCCGCCTGCTGCGCCTCTTCGATGGTAAAGTTGCGTTCTTCGACCTGCATCTGCGCCTCGCGGGCCAGTTCCAGCACCGCTTTGCGGGTGATGCCGTGCAGGATATCGCTGGAGGTCTCGCGCGTGACGATCTTGCCGTCCTTAACGATATAGGCGTTGTTCGAGGTGCCCTCGGTGACGAAACCGTCTTCGACCATCCACGCGTCTTCGACACCGGCTTTCTTGGCCATCATCTTACCCATCGACGGGTAGAGCAGCTGCACCGTTTTAATGTCGCGACGGCCCCAGCGGATGTCTTCGATGCTGATGACGCGGATGCCATCACGGGCGGCAGGGTTGTCGGCCAGCCCCGGTTTCGACTGGGTAAACAGCACTAGCGAGGGCGCGGTGGTGTCGGGATCGGGGAAGGCGAAATCGCGGTCACCATCCGACCCGCGCGTGACCTGAAGATAGATCAACCCGTCTTTGATGTCGTTCAGCCGCACCAGCTCGCGGTGAATCTCCAGCAGCTCTTCAGTGGTGGCAGGCGCGCGCATGTCGAGCTCGTTCATCGAGCGGGTCAGCCGTTCGGCATGGCCGTCAAAAGCGATAAGCTTGCCATCCAGCACGCTTGTCACCTCATAGACCCCATCGGCCATCAGGAAACCCCGATCAAAGATCGAGACCTTGGCTTGATCCTCGGGCAGGTATTCGCCGTTTACATAGACAGTCCGCATGGTCACCCCCAAAGCGCTGCGGCGGGGGGATGCACGCCCGCGCCGTCGAATTTCAAAGCATTGTCGCGGTCTTCGGCCAGAAGCAGCGGGCCGTCAAGGTCCACCACCTTCGCACCTTGAGCGACCAGCGTCGCGGGGGCCATGGCCAGCGACGATCCGACCATGCAGCCAACCATCACGTCGAAGCCTTCGGCCCGCGCCGCATCGCGCAACGCCAGCGCTTCGGTCAGCCCGCCGGTCTTGTCGAGCTTGATGTTCACCACATCGTATTTGCCCTTGAGGCCCGGCAGGCTGGCACGGTCATGGCAGCTTTCATCCGCGCAGACGGGCACGGGGCGATCCATACCCAAAAGCGCGTCGTCGTCCCCTGCGGGCAAGGGTTGCTCCACCAGCGCCACGCCAAGACGGACCAGATGCGGGGCGAGATCGGCATAGACCTCAGCCGACCAGCCCTCATTGGCGTCGATGATGATGGTGGCATCGGGCGCACCCGCGCGGACCGCTTCAAGGCGCGGCATATCGTCGGGCGTGCCGAGCTTGATCTTCAACAGTGGCCGATAGCTGTGTTTCGCCGCCTGCGCGCGCATCGCCTCGGGTTCGTCCAGCGAGAGGGTATAGGCCGTGATCTCTGGCCCCGGCGCGGTCAGCCCGGCCAGCTCCCAAACGCGCTTGCCCGCGCGTTTGGCTTCCAGATCCCACAGCGCGCAATCGACAGCGTTGCGGGCCGCCCCGGCGGGCAGCAGATCATAAAGCGCGGCACGGGTGAAATTGTCGGGCAGGCCGTTAATCTCAGCCGTGACTGATTCGAGCGTTTCGTCGTAACGCGCGTAGGGCACGCATTCGCCCCAGCCAGTCACGACACCTTCGGTCACGCGGACGGTCAGCACTTTGGCCTCGGTCCGCGAACCGCGGCTGATGGTAAAGACCTGCGCCAGTTTTAATGTATCTGCGGTAACGTCGATCTGCATGGTCACAGCGCCGCCAGTGCATCGGCCAGCCGCGCAGCCCCTTGGCGGAAGGGATCGACCGCAGGCAGGCCAAGACGCTCTTCGACCTCGGCCAGATAGGCATCCGCCTCGGCCTCAGACATGTGGTAGGTGTTGACCGAGATACCAACGACCTTGCAGTCTGGGTTCGACACCTGCGCCAGCGTCAGCGCCATGTCGCGCACCGCTTCGAGGCTGGGCAGGCTGTATTCCGGCAGGCCGCGCATATGGGTCCGCGTGGGCTCATGGCAGAGGATCAGCGCATCGGGTTGGCCGCCGTGGATCAGCGCCATGGTCACGCCTGAGTAGGAGACGTGGAACAGGCTGCCCTGCCCTTCGATGATGTCCCAATGGTCATCGTCATTGGCGGGGGTGAGATATTCCACCGACCCGGCCATGAAATCGGCAATCACTGCATCCAGCGGCACGCCTTCGCCGGTGATCAGGATGCCGGTCTGGCCCGTGGCACGGAAGGTACTTTTCATGCCCTTTTCGCGCATCGCCTCATCAAGCGCGAGGGCGGTGTACATTTTCCCGACCGAGCAATCGGTGCCCACTGCCAAGACCCGCTTACCGCTGCGTTTCTTACCGTCGGCGATGGGATATTCGACGCTGGGCACGCGCACGTCATGCAGGGTTGTGCCATTCGCCTCGGCGGCGGCGACCAGATCGGCTTCGTTGCGCAGAAGGTTGTGCAGGCCAGAGGCGATGTCGAAACCCAAGTTCAGCGCCTCGATCAGCACTTCTTTCCATGCCGCGCTGATTTTGCCGCCGCGGTTGGCGACGCCGATGACCAAAGTCTCGGCCCCTGCCTCGCGCGCTTCGGCCAGCGTCATGTCTTGCAAGCCGAGATCGGCCTTGCAGCCTTCCATGCGGAATTGGCCCACAGCGTTGTCGGGGCGCCAGTCTTTGATGCCTTGAGCGACCTTGGCGGACAGAGAGTCAGGCGCGTCGCCTAAAAACAGCAGATAAGGGGTTTTGATCATGGCAAGTCTCCGGCATTGATTTTGTCCGCATATTGCGCGCGAGAATACGCAAGTGCGTGGCGTTGTCGACGCATCAGCATGCAATTGCGCAGCATTTACCGCGAATTACCGCTGGTTGCGCAAAAATCGTGCGCCACCTTGGCCCGCCTCGAAAAACATCGAAATGCTGCAACTGCGAAATCCCCCTTGCGATTGGCGGCGCAATTTCATACCAGAATGAAGACGCATGATGAAACAAAATTACCCATAGGTGCCCCATGAGCTTCCGCATTCAGCCTGCCGCCCCTGCCCGCCCGAACCGCTGCCAATTGTTCGGCCCCGGCTCCCGCCCGGCGATCTTTGAAAAGATGGCGGCCTCGGATGCGGATGTGATCAACCTTGACCTCGAAGACAGCGTGGCACCTTCGGACAAGGACAGCGCGCGCGCCAATATCATCAAGGCGATCTCGGAGATCGACTGGGGCAAGAAGACGCTTTCGGTCCGGATCAACGGGTTGGACACGCCCTATTGGTATCGTGACGTGGTGGAGCTGCTGGAACAGGCCGGGCCGCGCCTTGATCAGATCATGATCCCGAAAGTTGGCTGTGCGGCGGATGTCTATGCGGTGGATGCGCTGGTCACCGCAGTGGAAACCGCCAAGGGCCGCGAGAAGAAGATCAGTTTCGAGGTGATTATCGAATCCGCGGCCGGCATCGCCCATGTAGAAGAGATCGCCGCCGCTTCGCCGCGCCTGCAAGCGATGTCGCTGGGGGCTGCCGATTTCGCGGCCTCGATGGGGATGCAGACCACGGGCATCGGCGGCACGCAGGAAAACTACTATATGCAGCGCGGTGAGCAAAAGCATTGGTCCGACCCATGGCACTGGGCGCAGGCGGCGATCGTGGCGGCCTGTCGCACCCATGGGGTGTTGCCGGTCGATGGGCCTTTTGGCGATTTTTCGGATGACGAGGGTTTCCGCGCGCAGGCGCGGCGGTCGGCGACATTGGGGATGGTGGGCAAATGGGCGATCCACCCCAAACAGGTCGCGCTAAGCAACGAGGTTTTCACGCCCTCCGAGGAGGCCGTGGCCGAGGCGCGGGAGATTCTCGCGGCGATGGAAGAGGCCAAAGCGAAGGGCGAAGGGGCGACGGTCTATAAGGGGCGTCTGGTGGATATCGCCAGCATCAAACAGGCCGAGGTGATTGTGCGGCAGTCCGAGATGATCGCTGGGGGCTGAGCGCCTGTGGCAGACCGCCAGGGGCCCTGCCCCCGGACCCCCGCGGGTATTTGAAAAAGGATGAAGTGGTAAGGGCGTGGGCCTGCCTGCCTGTCAAACCCGCGTTGCAAACCGGCGCGTTGCGCTCCATATAACAGGGCAACAAGCCGGAGCATGCAATGACCCAATATTTGGATTTCGAAAAACCGCTGGCCGAGATCGAAGGCAAGGCGGAAGAGCTGCGGGCATTGGCCCGGTCCAACGAAGAGATGGACATCACCGATGAGGCCCGCGCGCTGGACAAGAAAGCCGCGGGGATGCTCGAAGACCTTTATGGCTCATTGACGCCATGGCGCAAATGTCAGGTGGCGCGTCATCCAGAGCGGCCCCATTGCAAAGACTATATCGAGGCGCTTTTTACGGAATTCACGCCGCTGGCGGGCGACCGCAATTTTGCCGATGATCTGGCCGTCATGGGCGGGCTGGCGCGGTTTAACGATACGCCGGTGGTGGTGATTGGCCATGAGAAGGGCAATGACACCAAAAGCCGGATCGAGCGCAATTTCGGCATGGCGCGACCTGAGGGCTATCGCAAAGCGGTCCGGCTGATGGAACTGGCGGATAAGTTCAACCTGCCCGTGGTCACCATCGTCGACACGCCCGGTGCCTATCCCGGCAAGGGCGCAGAGGAGCGTGGCCAGTCTGAGGCGATTGCCCGCTCGACGGAAAAATGCCTGCAGATCGGTGTGCCCCTGATCAGTGTGATCGTCGGCGAAGGCGGCTCTGGCGGGGCGGTGGCTTTTGCCACGGCGAACCGCGTCGCGATGCTGGAGCATTCGGTTTATTCGGTGATCACGCCCGAAGGCTGTGCGTCGATCCTGTGGAAAGACAGCGAGAAAATGCGCGAAGCGGCTGAGCAGATGCGTTTGACGGCGAATGAGCTTAAGACCCTTGGTGTCATTGACCGTATCATTCCCGAACCGATGGGCGGCGCGCATCGCCATGCCGAAGAGTCGATCAAGGCAGTGGGCAACTCGATCGAAGCCATGCTCAAGGAACTCGACGGCAAGGACGGCAAGACTTTGGTCAAAGAGCGCCGGACCAAGTTCCTTGAGATGGGCCGCAAAGGGCTGGCGGCCTAGGCCAGCCGCCGCCGAAAACGCGGATCAGGCGTGATTTGATCGAAACCGGCGGCGCGGTAGAACCCCTGCGCGCGCCGGTTTTTTGTATCTGTACCCACCGTCACATAGCTGCATCCCTGCGCCTTTGCATGGTCCAGCGCGGCGTCGACCAGTGCTTTGCCGATGCCGCGCCCACGCGCGGTGTCACAGACAAAGAGGTGGTGAAGGTCCATCCCCCTTGCGCCGAATTGCAACTGCATCTGCGGGCAGAGCGCCGCATAGCCATGCAAGCCGGTCGCGCCTTCGGCGACCAAGAGTGTCAGCCAAGGCGTGGGGCCGAGGCAGTCCCGTTCCAGCGCTGCAAGCGTGAGTGTGGCGGTGTCGCCGTGGTAGGCGGCCAGCGCATGAGCCAGATCGAGGACCATTGGTAGATCGGATTTTCGGGCGGGGCGAATAGGGGGCATGTCGTCTCTTTCTGTGATTGCCACAGGGAGACAAGCAAAGCCGCGCTGTGGCGGCTTGTGGATATGGGAATAGGTGCCGCGCCGGTTAGGAGCGGGGATAATAGACTGTTGTGAAGCAGGTCTGTTCCATGAAGCGTAGATGCGCCTCTGCCGCGCACCTGTCAAGCGCCGCATATGTGACCCGGTGTGATTTGCAAACAGCCCCAACGCAGCCGATATTTATACTACAGGGCGTCTGCGACACCCCTGTGCCGCCGGATGCCCTTGTTGACCACAGCACAAGGGAGCCTGTCATGTATAAACGTATCCTCACTGCCGCCCTGCTCTTTGGTATGGCTTGCACCGGGCCACCGGTCTTTGCTCAGGCACTGGCCTGCGCCCCGCGTGCGGCGCTCGCGGCGCAATTGGAAGCCGCCTATGGCGAGACCCTTTCGGCGCGGGGCCTGCAAAACCCGAACGCACTGATCGAAGTCTTTGCCTCGGCTGAAAGCGGCAGCTTTACCGTGTTGATAAGCAGGGCTGACGGCATGAGCTGTATTTTATCAACCGGCACGCATTGGATGGTCAAGCCTGTCGCGCCGCCAAAAGAGGGCGCGGCGAGCTGAGCATGGGGCCAGCAGTTAACTGGCCAGCATCCGCAGACCTTGGGTGACATCAGAGCGCACCGCCAGTCGCAGCCCCGGTTCATCCCCGGCGCGCAGGGCGGCGATGATCAACCGGTGGAAATGCGGCGGCTCGGTCCGGCGCAGGCGGCCATAGAGCGCGCGCATGGTGGGGCCCAGTTGCAGCCAGACCGTCTCCGCCATGGCGAGCATGGCAGGCGCTTGGGCGCGCAGATAAAGCGTTCGGTGGAATTCGAGGTTGGTGCGGATGTAGCTGACCGCATCGCGGTGGGCCACGGCCTCGGCGATATTGGTGTTGATGGTCTGCATCCGCTCGATCAGCGCCATATGTGCGCGCGGCAAGGCGCGGGAGGCGAGTTCGACCTCTAAAAGCGCGCGGAGGGCCGCCAATTCTTCAATCCGCTCGTTGCTGAGTTCTGGGGTGGAGATGCGCCCTGAGGCCGACATCGTCAGCGCGCCTTCGGCCGCCAAACGCCGCACCGCTTCGCGCGCGGGCGTCATTGAGACCTCATATTCCTTGCCGATGCCGCGCAGGGTCAGCGCGTGACCGGGCGGCAGATCGCCGTGCATGATCCGCGCGCGCAGGCGACGGTAGACACGATCATGGGCCAGTGGTGTGGCCTCGACAGGGCGGGGGCTTAGGTTCATGATGCGGTTGTGATCACAAATTAGCCACCCGTCAAGCGCGGCATTTTGCGGCGCTGAGCACGATCACCCGTTGTCCCGAGCCCTGCGGCGATTTATCGGGGATAAAACCGCCAAAGGAGACGCGCCTTGACCAAACGAAACTTCATCCGTCACGTGGTCTTTTTCTCGGCCAAAGACCCCAAAGACTTGCCCACGATCGTGGCCGGGCTTTGGAAACTGGCCGACATCCCGCATTCGACTACCTTCGAGATCTGCGAAAACACCCGTGTCGATGCGCTTTCGGGCGATGTGGATGTGGTTGTCTATGCCGAATTCCCCGACGCCGAGGCGCTGGCCGCCTATAAGGCGCACCCGATCTACCAAGAATCCATCGATATCGTCCGCCCGCTGCGCGACATGCGCGTGCCTGCGGACTTTTAAGGCGCGGCATGGCTGGCCCTTGCGTCCTCTTTGACACTGGCCCGCTGGGAAGCGGCACGGCTTTTCACGCGCCCCAGCGGATCATCAGCGCCCAGACCCCCGCGGAGGTGCCCGCAGCCTTTGCAGCCCTTGAGGCGGCGCAGGCGGGAGGCGCGTGGCTTGCTGGCTATGCGAGTTACGAGCTGGGCTACCTCGGCTCTGGTAAGCTGCGCGAGCTGATGCCTGCGGAGCGCGGGCTGCCCCTGCTGCGTTTCGGGGTGTTTGATGCGCCTCAACCGCACCGTTTCGACGACGCAACTGGGGATGCAAGCCTGTATGCCCTGACGCCGGATTGGGACTTTGCCCAGTATGAGGCCGCCTTTGCGCAGGTGCAGGACTTCATCACAGCCGGGGACATCTATCAGGCCAATCTGACCTTTGGGATGGAGGGGCGTTATAGCGGCACGCCTGCCGCCCTCTATGCCCGGCTGCGGCAGCGCCAGAGGGTGGAACATGGGGCCTTCGTCGATCTTGGCGGCCCGGTCCTGCTGTCACGCTCGCCCGAGTTGTTCTTTGCGCTGACCGCGGACGGACACCTAACCGCGCGCCCGATGAAGGGCACCGCGCGGCGGGGGCGGGACGCCCATGAAGACGCCAAGCTGCGCGCCGATCTTGCCGCCTCGGAAAAGAACATGGCCGAGAACCTGATGATCGTGGACCTGCTGCGCAATGACATCAGCCGGATCGCGGAACTGGGCAGCGTCACCGTGCCCAAGCTCTTCGAGATCGAGACCTACGCGACGCTGCACCAGATGACCTCGGAGATCGCCGCGCAGTTACGCCCCGGGTGCAGCCTGCACGACATCTTCGCCGCGCTCTTTCCCTGCGGCTCGATCACCGGGGCGCCGAAGATCCGCGCCATGCAAATCATCCACGCATTGGAGGCCGGCCCGCGCGATGCCTATTGCGGCGCAGTGGGCTGGATCGCGCCCGAAGGGGCGATGCAGTTCAACGTGGCGATCCGCACGGCGACCTGCCACGCCGATGGGCGGTTACGGCTAAATGTCGGTGGTGGCGTGGTGCATGACAGCACGGCCGAGGATGAATATGCCGAAGCGCTGCTGAAGGCGCGCTTTGCGGCCCTGCCCTAGAATCGGTAGCGATGCAGCGCGCCGCCATGGTCGCGCAGCCATTGGCGGGGGGCCTGATAATCACCGTATATCCGCGTGACCTCGGCCCAGAAGGCGGGCGAGTGGTTCATCTGCGCCAGATGCGCAACCTCATGGGCGGCGACATAATCCAGCACCTCGGGCGGGGTCATGATCAGCCGCCACGAAAACATCAGCCCGCCATCACTGGTGCAAGACCCCCAGCGAGAGCGCGTGTCGCGCAGGGTGATCCGGGCATATGGCCTGCCCAGCAGGGCGGCATAGTCGTCACAGGCCCCGGCGAGGCGGTCGCGGGCCACTTCGCGCAGATGCGCCGCAAGACGTTTGCCGATGCTCTCCTCCGGGCCGGGCACGAAGATTTCTTCGGGGCCGATCCGCACGCCCTTCCCTTGCACGGCAGCCCCCTGCCCGCCGCGCACCCGCAGCACCTTGCCGCCTACCGGCACCTCAGCCCCCGGCCCCACGATCACATCCTCGCCCCGCGCGGCGAGATGCTGGCGAATCCAGTCCTGTTTGGTCTCGGCAAAGGCCAAAGCCTCACGCTCGGCCAAACGTTTGGGCATGGTCAGGGTGACCCGCCCGTCCAACTGCGAGATCCGCAAAGAGATGCGTCGCGCGCGCGCCGAACGGCGCAGGATCAGCGGAATCGGCGGGTTGCCGGGCAGCACAGGGTCTTTCATTACCGGAGCAACGTCCCTAGATAGAGGCCAAAGCCTTTGACAGTGCCCCCCTCATATGGCACTTGGCCGGAATCATCTACACGCAACAGCAATATTATAAAGGGGTGTTTCATGCCCAACGAAGAATGGGGAACCAAGCGCCTGTGCCCCACTACGGGCAAGCGCTTCTATGACCTCAATAAAAATCCGATCATCAGCCCCTACACGGGCGAAGAGGTCGAGGTCGACAACTCCAAGTCGCGCATGATCGCGGCGGATGCCGAGGATGCGGTCACAGCCAAAGCCAAGAAGGGCGACAAGGCGAACGAAGAATCGCTGGTCGATGACGATGACTCGGTCGACGTGGATCTGGACGACGACATCCTTGATGACGAAGACGATGATGACGATACAGTTCCGCTCGACGATTTGGCCGATGTGGCCTCGGACGACGAGGACTAATTAATCGGCGGCGGGGTCAATTTTCCGCTTGATCCCGCCTCCGCCAGCGCCTAATTAGCGGCACAGAACGACCCGGATCACATGATCCACGATGGGGCCTTAGCTCAGCTGGGAGAGCGCCTGCATGGCATGCAGGAGGTCAGCGGTTCGATCCCGCTAGGCTCCACCAAGCCTTTTGCAAAGCAAAAGGCGTCGCGCGGCAGTCGCTTCGAAGAAGCGATGAGAGCGCTAGCGCAACAGCCCCTACAACCGATACCCTCTATCTGACCATGGCAAACGATGCTTTGCGATCAAAACCTATAGGCCAACCCTGCCTACTGGTCGGCGATCTGTCTCGCCTCTTGCCACTATGCCGCGCCCACGATGTGCACCGCCTAGCGCGGGCCAAACCTTGCCAGATCGCCAACCCATTGGGAAAGGCTGATGTTAGCTGGCCGTGCCGTACCCGCTCAGAAGATCGCCCGACGGATCAAGTTCAACCCCGCCACCATCAGCACCAGCAACGTCATCTTGCGGAACAGCACCGGGTCCACCCGGTCCATCACCTTGCTGCCCAGCCAGACGCCCAGCATCACCGGCAGGACCAGCAGCGCCGAAAACGGCCATGTCTGCGCATTCAGCACCCCCGACCCGATATGCGCCGCCAAAAGCGCCACGGCGCCCAGCCCGTAGATCACACCTTGGATTCGCATCTGGTCATGTTTCTCGGTCCCGAGCGCGGTGAGATAGGCCACCGTGGGCGGCCCCCAAATGCCCGAAATCCCTCCGACGGCCCCGGCAAAACCGCCCACCAGCGCCTCAACCTTGGCCGAGCGCTGCGGCAGGTGGAATTTATGCTTGGACAGTTGCAGCAGCGCGAACAGCACCACCGGCACCCCGATCATCAAGAGCATCACCGTGGCGGGCACCAGCCGCACCATCTGCGCGGAGAGCACCAGCATCACGCCGCCGCAAACCAAGAAAACCCAAAACAACCGGATCGAACGCAGCGCCGCCTGCGGCCCCTGCCGCAGCGCTTGGAACGCATTGGCCAGCACCGTCGGCAGAATCAGCCCCGCCAGCGCCAATTCGGGCGCCATAAAGGTCGTGAGACCAGAAATCAGCACGAGCGGCAGAGCAAAACCAACAACGCCCTTCACGAACCCGCCACAGAGGCCGATTGCAAGTGCAGCATAGAATTCGAACGGGGTGAGAAAGGGGAAAATACTGTCCATACCGCTACATAGCACCCCCTCTGGCAGCTGCACGCCGAAAATACGCGCGCAAGATTAAAACAAAATGCTGCGGTTAAACGTATCTTTGTTGTGCTGCGACTGCGAAAGGTCTATGTCTTCCCCAAGCAAGAAAGGACAGCTCATGGCACATGATGGTCAGGATATGACGATGCATAGCGTAATTCTCGACGATCTGATCGGGCTCACCGGCGCGACGCTGCCGCCGTTGGATCGGCTGCTGGAAACCGCCACCGCCGCCGTCCGCGCACAGGTAAGCGAGGGGGATCGCGTTTCGGCCAAGCTGATCGAGGCCAACCAAACCGCCGCTCACGGGCTCGCATGGCTCGCCACCTATGTCCAAGCGCTGCGACAGATGCAGCTTTGGGCTGAACGGCTGCAGGATGACGGGCGCTTTGGCGAGGTCGAGCAACTGCTGCACCAGATCGGCTTTGGCGAATACCTTTGTCAGATGCGCGGCGGCATCCAGATGAACCAAGGCGAGATACTGCGCCTGCAAGATTTGGGGCTGAGTGCTGAGGATGAGGCCACGCTCGACAATCCTGCGATCACCACCCTGACCCGCAGCGGCAACACCCAAGCCGCGCGCAGCCGTCTGGTGGAACTGATGCAGGAGCGCAGCGCCGATGTGACCTTTGGCGTCAGCGGGCTTGATGAAGAGCTTGAAATGATCCGCGACCAGTTCCGCCGCTACGCGGTCGAAAAGGTCGAGCCCTTCGCCCATGACTGGCATCTGAAAGACGAATTGATCCCCATTGAGGTGATCGAAGAACTGGCCGAAATGGGGGTTTTCGGCCTGACCATTCCCGAAGAATACGGCGGTCTGGGCCTGACCAAAGCGTCGATGTGCGTGGTCAGCGAAGAACTGTCGCGCGGCTATATCGGTGTCGGCTCGCTCGGTACCCGGTCGGAAATCGCGGCAGAACTGATCCTCTGCGGCGGCACCGACGCGCAGAAAGAGAAATGGCTGCCCCGCATCGCCAGCGCCGAGACTTTGCCCACGGCGGTTTTCACTGAGCCGAACACCGGGTCGGACCTCGGCAGCCTGCGCACCCGTGCGGTCAAGGACGGGGACGACTATAAGGTCACCGGCAACAAGACATGGATCACCCATGCCGCGCGCACCCATGTGATGACACTGTTGGCGCGGACCGACTCTGAGACCACAGACCACCGCGGTCTGTCGATGTTCTTGGCCGAAAAGACCCCCGGCGACGATGCCAACCCCTTCCCCACCCCCGGCATGACCGGCGGAGAGATTGAGGTACTCGGCTACCGCGGCATGAAGGAATACGAACTTGGCTTCGACGGTTTCGAAGTGAAGGGCGAGAACCTGCTCGGCGGCGAAGAGGGCCGGGGCTTCAAACAACTGATGGAGACGTTTGAATCCGCCCGCATCCAGACCGCCGCCCGCGCCATTGGCGTGGCGCAATCCGCGCTCGATATCTCGATGCAATATGCCCAAGACCGCAAGCAATTCGGCAAGGCGCTGATCAACTTCCCCCGCGTGTCGGGCAAGCTGGCGATGATGGCGGTGGAACTGATGATCGCGCGGCAGCTTACCTATTACAGCGCGTTTGAAAAGGACGCTGGCCGGCGCTGTGATGTCGAAGCTGGCATGGCGAAACTGCTCGGCGCGCGGGTCGCTTGGGCCGCCGCCGACAACGGGTTGCAAATCCACGGCGGCAATGGTTTCGCGCTGGAGTACAAGATCAGCCGGGTGCTATGCGATGCGCGGATTCTCAACATCTTTGAGGGTGCAGCGGAGATCCAAGCGCAGGTTATCGCGCGTCGTCTTCTGGGCTGACGCTCCGGGGTTGCATGCGCTGCCTATGTCGGGGACATAGGCAGCGTTTCCACCCAAAGGACAGCCCATGCGCAGCTTCTTGATCCTCGCCGCCCTCAGCGCCCTGCCGCAATGCCAAGGGGATGAAACCGTCCGCGCCTACGGGGCGGGCGATAAGACCTGGACCTTGGTGGAACTGGACGGCACCCCTTTCGACGCCCGCGCCACGCTCACCTTTCCCGAGACCGGCAAGATCGCAGGAAAGGCCCCCTGCAACGCCTATAGCGCCGCGATGACGGCGCCCTACCCGTGGTTCGACGCGGGCCATATCGCCGCCACACGCCGCGCCTGCCCAGACCTCGCGGCAGAGGCAGCGTTTCTGAATGCATTGGGGGATGTGACGATCTCAGACGTGTTGGCCGACACGCTGATTCTGTCGGATGACAGCGGCGAACGACTGATCTTCAAAGCCGCCGACTGAAGGCATCGACAAAACGCGCGCGGGCTTCGGGCAATGGCTTGCCGCCCAGATCGCGCGCCAGATGCGCGGCAAGGAAATGGCCCGTTGTAACAAGCCCCTGCGCAATCTCCGCATCGCTCCCGGTGCCGCCCCGCAGGACAGCCGGCAGCGGCAGCAACCGATCCGCCCACTCCCCCGCGCCTTTGGCGGAGACGGCGCGGCCCGATTTTGGCGAGACATAGATCAGCTCTTCGCTCAGCCCAGTTACCGCGCAGGCCTCAAGATCAAGCGCATAGCCCATCTCTTCCAACAGACGCAGTTCCCATTTCAGATAGGCCAGCGGCCAGACCTCCCCCTGCCCCAGAAGATCAAGCAGCGCTTCGGTGCGGCGGTAGAGCGCCGGATGCGGCTCGCGTTCGGGCAGGCAAAAGGACAAAAGCGCGGTCACCGCGTTCAACCCCGCCAGCGCCAGACGGTCCTGCATGGCCACCGCGGCACGGCTGCGCAAAGGCTCGACCGTGAAGGCACCGATATGGTCCTCCAACCGCGCGCGCCATGCCAGATCAAGCTGCGCGCCGGGCTGCAGGCTGGGGGCGATCTTGCGGCTGGTGCCGCCGCGCACGATCCCGGCATGGCGGCCCTGTTCGGGGGTGAAGACTTCGATGATGGCAGAGGTTTCGCCATGTCGCCGCGCGCTCAGCAGGATGCCCTGATCGCGCCATTCCATCAGGTGAGCCCCGGTTCGTCCAACAGGTGGCGGCCCTGCCGGTCTTCGACTTCGATCACCCAGAGGTCTGGGTCAAAGCTGCGCTGGCGGCTGACGGTGGCGTCAACCTCAGCCTCGTCGCCCGAAGCCAGCTCTATCCACTTCCGGTCGCCAGTCATCAGATCGAAAGAGCGTTGAAACAGCACCGCATTGCTGTCCAGCGTCGCCAGTTTCACCAGCACCGCGCCGCCCGTGTCATCGCCATGGGCCACAACAAAGGCCGGGATATCCTGCAAACGCAGCCGGGTAAGATAGGCGTCGACCCAGAAACGCGCGGTCAGACGCGGCATGGCTGGCCCTTACGCTCAGTCGTTGCCATCTTTGAAATCCAAGCCCATCTCGGAATAGCGCTCGGCCTCTTCCAGCCAATTGGCGCGGACCTTGACCTGCAAGAACAGATGCACCTTGCGGCCCAAGAACTCTTCAAGCTCTTCGCGGGCGGCCTTGCCCACGGCCTTGATCGTCTCGCCCTTATTGCCCAGCACGATGCCCTTGTGACCGTCGCGCACGACATAGACCAACTGATCGATCCGGGCCGAGCCGTCCTTGCGCTCTTCCCAATTCTCGGTCTCGACCGTGAGCTGATAGGGCAGTTCCTGATGCAGCCGCAGGGTCAGTTTTTCGCGGGTGATCTCGGCCGCGATGTTGCGCATCGGCAGGTCGGCGATCTGGTCTTCGGGATAGAGCCACGGGCCTTCCGGCACCTCTCCGGCCAGCCACTGGCGCAGCGTGTCGATACCGTGGCCACGCTCGGCGGAGATCATGAAAGTCTCGGTGAAATCGAAAGCTGCGTTCATCTTTTCGGTCAGACCCAGCAACACAGGTGCCTCAACGCGGTCGATCTTGTTGATCGCCAGCGCCACGCGGCGGCCCTTGGCGATGTTGCCAAGCTCCACAAGGATACGCTCCACACCCTCGGTCATGCCACGGTGCGCTTCGATCAAAAGCACGATCACATCGGCATCGGCAGCCCCACCCCAAGCGGCAGCCACCATGGCACGGTCAAGCCGGCGGCGCGGCTGGAACAGGCCGGGCGTGTCGACGAAGACAAGCTGCGCGTCGCCCTCCATCGCCACGCCGCGGATGCGGGCGCGGGTGGTCTGGACCTTATGGGTCACGATCGAGACTTTGGCCCCCACCATGCGGTTCAGCAGCGTGGATTTGCCCGCGTTGGGCTCTCCGATCAGGGCGACGAATCCGGCACGGGTGGTCATGAGTTCTTCTCCAATTGCCGCAACAGCGTGGTGGCGGCGGCCTGTTCGGCGGCGCGTTTTGAGGGCGCGGTGGCGGCGGCTTCGGCGCCGTTGTCCAGCCGCGCGGTAATGGTAAAGACCGGCGCATGGTCGGGGCCGCTGCGGTCAGTCTGGACATAGCGCGGCGGGGTCAGCCCGCGCGCCTGTGCCCATTCCTGTAACGCGGTTTTGGCGTCGCGGGCGTCTTCTTTAACCGTCTTGAGCCGGTCGCCCCAGAGCCGCAGCACCAGCGCCTTGGCCGCGTCAAATCCGCCATCCAGATAGACGGCGGCGATGACCGCTTCGATCGCATCGCCCAAAAGCGCCTGTTTGCGCCGCCCGCCCGAAATCATCTCAGACCGGCCCAGTTTCAGCACCTTGCCCAGATCGATCTCACGCGCCACATCGGCGCAGGTTTCCTTGCGCACCAATGCGTTGAACCGCGGGGCCAACTGCCCCTCGGTCGCGCCGGGATCCAGCGCCAGCAGCGCCTCCGCCATGACGAGGCCCAGCACCCGGTCGCCCAGAAACTCCAACCGCTGGTTGTCGTCGCGATTGGCCGAGGACATGGAGGCATGGGTCACGGCGCGCACCAGCACGTCCGGCGTGGCAAAGTGGTGGCCGATCCGCGCCTCGAAGGCTTTGAGGTCTCCGCTCAGCTTCATCTGACAGCTTCGAAGAAACGGTCGCTGCGCCATGTCCAGAAGAACAGCATCGAACGCCCAGCAGAACTGAACATGATGCGATCCGCGCGGCCAATGAGGTTCTCAAACGGCACGAAACCCACGCCACCTGCGCGCTGCGCCAACCGGCTGTCAGCAGAGTTGTCGCGGTTGTCGCCCATGAAGAAGTAATGCCCCTCAGGCACGGTATAGACGCCCGTGTTGTCCGACTGCTGGTTGGTGATGTTCAAGATCGGGTGCGAGACGCCATTGGGCAGCGTTTCGATCTGGCGGCTTTTGACGCAGGTGCCGCCTTGCCCGACGGGGCCGTTTTCGCAACGCGGGCGCAGTTGTTGCGGGCCTTGCGGGGCCATGACCTCTTCAAAGGTGCCTGCATCTTCGACTTTGACCGGGGTACCGTTCAGGCTGATAACGCCGTTTTGGATCTGCACCTTGTCCCCCGGCAGACCGATCAGACGTTTGATGTAGTCGCGGCCCGATACGGGGTGACGGAAGACCACCACATCGCCGCGCTCAGGCTCGGATCCGAAAAGCCGATCGTTGTCGCCGTCGAACACACCGCAGACATCCTTGGCGTCGATCTCTATCCCGACCCCGGGGAGCATCAGACTGGGGCAAGACGCGTAGGAATAGCCGTAAGCCATTTTGTTCACGAAAAGGAAATCGCCGATCAGCAGCGTCTCTTTCATCGACCCCGAAGGGATCCAGAAGGGCTGGAAGAACAGGGTCCGAAAGACACCCGCGATCAGCAGCGCCCAGAAGATTGTCTTGATGGTTTCGACAAAGGCGTTGCCGGTTTTTTCCTTAGCGGCCATGCGGCGCTCCTGACATATCGGTTTGGGGTTACATGCGGGGCCGTGCGGGCCAAGTCAAGTGACGCGGGGCCGGATCGGCCTGCCCCGCGTGCATATGACGCGAAACGGCGGGGCGCGCCAGTCTGGGGGGTCTTAATCGGCAAGGGGGCGCGCTTCGATCACGACAAAGGCCTGCGCCCAGGGGTGGTCATCGGTCAGGGTGACATGGATGATCGCCTCATGCCCCGGCGGGGTCATCGCGGCCAGACGGTCGGCGGCCCAACCGGTCACTTCCATCACGGGTTGGCCGGTGCGCAGGTTGCTGACCGCCATGTCGCGCCATGCAATGCCCATGCGCAGCCCGGTGCCAAGCGCCTTTGAACAGGCCTCTTTCGCGGCCCAGCGTTTGGCGTAAGTTCCCGCGACATCGCGGCGACGCTCGGCCTTACGCTGTTCGACGTCCGTAAAAACACGATTGCGGAAACGATCGCCAAAGCGGTCGAGCGTGCTTTGGATACGCTCGATATTTGCCAGATCAGTACCGATGCCGAGGATCATTGGGGCCATTCTTATCGCGTGACGGGGCCGATGCGCCCTTTGCCCTCAATAGATCATGCGGCGGGGCCGAGGAAAAGCAGCAATACGACGAGAAAACGCCGCCTCGCTGGGGCGGGACGGCGTTGAAACTTGTGGCAAGGCGCGGCGCTTATGCGACGGCGTGGCGGGCCTTCTCGGCTTTCGCTTCGTCAATGGCGCGCTGAACCGAGGCACGCTGCTCGGTCAGGAACTCATAACCGGGGCGGCCAGCGGTGGCTTTGATCGCATCGTCGTAGTTTTCGACCAATGCGGATTCGCCGTTGATGATCTCGTCATAGACGGCTTCGTTATCGCCGGTTACCGCGTCGCGCAGTTTCAGCCAGCCACGGTGGGCCGATGCAGCGGCGGAGCCTTCTTCGGAGACATCCACGCCGTCGACGCCCAACTGGCGGTGCAACTCGGTGTGGAACTTCTCGCGCTCAGCGATGCGCTGGTCGAAGAAGCCGACGAAGGCGGCCTCATCCGAGACCTGCTTGCGGGATTCACGATAGCCGTCGCGGCTGTCGATCAGGCGGGTGTGGAGTTTTTTCAGTGTGTCGATATGGTCGCTCATTGGTGCCTCCTTAGGTTTGTTAACCAGTCTGGCGGCCTAACGCAGTCAAAGCCGTTTTGGGTCCAGAAGAAGGCATCCTTTGAGTGATTTTCCGCCACCGAAGACCGGCGGGCTTAGCCCTCGCGGGCCTCATCCATCAGGCGGCGCATCTCGGTTATGGCTGGTTCCAGCCCGAGGAATATCGCCTCTCCGATCAGGAAGTGCCCGATGTTGAGTTCGCGCACCTCTGGAAAGGCGGCGATGGGGGTCACCGTGTCATAGGTCAGCCCGTGTCCGGCATGAACCTCAAGCCCGAGGGAAGCTGCGAAACTCGACATCTCGCGCAGCTTGTTGAGTTCAACGTCCGCCTCGTCCCAGCGGCCTTCGGCGAAGGCATCGCAATAGGCGCCGGTGTGCAGTTCGATCACCTCTGCGCCGATGCGATTGGCGGCTTCGATCTGCGCAGGCTCGGCGGCGATGAAGATCGACACCCGGCTGCCCGCCTCACGCAGGGGCGCGATGAAATGGGCCAGCTTGTTCTCCTCGCGGGCGACTTCCAGCCCGCCCTCGGTGGTGCGCTCTTCGCGCTTTTCGGGCACGATGCAGACGGCATGGGGCCTGTGGCGCAGGGCGATCTTTTGCATCTCGTCGGTGGCGGCCATCTCAAAGTTCAGCGGGACGGAAAGCACCTCCATCAACCCTTCGATATCGGCGTCAGAGATATGCCGCCGGTCTTCGCGCAGATGCGCGGTAATGCCATCGGCGCCAGCCTTTTCCGCGATCTTGGCCGCGCGCAGCGGGTCGGGATAGGCGCCGCCCCGCGCGTTGCGCACGGTCGCTACATGGTCAATGTTCACGCCCAATCTCAGCTTTGGTTGATCCGCCATCTCGATTCCCCTTGCATCACTTGCCCGACCATAGGTCGGAAATTTCGCCAACCCCATAGGGGGAAGCGGTTTTTCCGGAAAATTGATGCCCTGAAAGCCTCAGTCCGCGTGGCGCTTGGCCTCGGCCTTTTGCGCCGCCTTATGCTTGAGCGCCTCGAACTTGGCCTTGATCATCCCGCGGCGCCGCTTTTGGTATGCCCGCAGCACCGGCACCGAGATGTAATAGGCGATAGAGGCGCAGATCATTCCCGGCAGGATGCCCCCGATCAGATAGGGGTAGAAGACCTGATGGAAAAAGGCGGTCAGCCCCGTCCAATCCATCTGGCTATCGGTAAAAATCGCGACAAAGTTCTCTTGCAGATCGCGGCCTGCATCCAGAAACTTCCCCCCGAAGGAGCGATGCTCTTTCGGGGCCACGGGCGCGCCAAGGATCCAATGCCCGGTCTGCAAAGCCGCGATGCCGATGGGCACATAGGTCAGCGGGTTGCCAAAGAAGGTCGCCATAAGGGCGGCGAGGATATTGGCCCGCATCACCCGCCCGATTAGTGCCGCCACAATGAAGTGCAGACCATAGAAGGGCGTGAAGGTGGTAAAGACCCCGGCCCAAATGCCGCGCGCAATGCGCTCGGGGCTGTCGGGCAGCCGCCGCATCCGGTGTTTGACGTAGTGAAACGCACGTGTCCAACCACCCCGCGGCCACAGAAACTCGGCCAGCGCGCGCAGGGTCGGTTTCGGATCGCGGCGTTTGAAAATCAAGTCTCAGGTCCAGTATCGGCGTTTCGTCTGCGCGGGGTCAGTCGGTCTTTTCGACAGTCTTTCCCATGCTCATATTGCGGTGCCTGCTGACATCGGCGACTTCACTTTCGGCTTCGATCGTGGACATCAACGAATGCAGGTGACTTACGTCTCTGAGATCCACATAGACCACCAAACGGTAAAAGTCAGGCTTGCGCTCCACAAACTCCAAATCAGAGATATTGGCCGAGGCTTCGCCGATCAAGGTGCAGACCCGCCCCAGTACGCCCGCGCCGTTGCCGATGGTGATGTCCAACGCGCAGGTATAGACCGCCGGGTGGCTGCCATCGTGCCAGCGCAGATCCAGCCAACGCTCGGGCTGGTCTTCGTATTCCGACAGGCGGTCGCAGTCGATTGAGTGGACGGTCACGCCCTTGCCACGGAAGGTGATGCCGACGATCCGCTCACCGGGCAGCGGCGTGCAGCAGGGCGCGCGGTCAAAGCTCTGGCCCGGCTCCAGCCCCACGACGGCGCGGCGCACGTCGATCTGCTCGCCCTTTTGCGGGGCAAGGTCAGGATAGACGCATTCCACCACTTCGCGGCCCGTGAGCTCGGAACTGCCAAGCCGGGCGAGCACCTCATCGGGGCCGTTGAGCCGCATGTTCTTGGCGACGGTATGCAGCACCTTATCGGTGGCCTTCTTGCCGACCTGCGCAAAGGCCGAGCGCGCCAATTCGCGGCCCAGTTTGATAAAGCGCTCGCGGTCGACCTCCCGCAGGGACCGCCGGATTGCCGACTTGGCCTTGCCGGTGGTGGCGATATCAAGCCATGTGACCTGCGGTGTTTGCCCCTGCGCGGTGGTGATCTCAATCGACTGGCCGTTTTTGATCCGCGTCCAGAGCGGCACACGCATCCCGTCGACCTTAGCCCCAACGCAGGCGTTGCCGATCCGGGTGTGGATCGCATAGGCAAAATCAATCGGCGTCGCCCCGCGCGGCAGTTTCACCACATCGCCTTTGGGCGTGAAGCAAAAGACCTGATCCGCGTACATCTCAAGCTTCACCGCTTCGAGGAAATCCTCGTGGTCGGTCTCGGCGTCGAACTGTTCGGTCAGTTGGCTGATCCACTTGGCGGGATCAACGGCGAAGGGGTTCCGGCTGCGCACACCGTCGCGGTAGGACCAATGCGCGGCGACGCCCGTCTCGGCCACGTCATGCATCTGCCGGGTGCGGATCTGCACCTCAACCCGCTTGCCATCCCGGCCCGAGACGGTGGTATGGATCGAGCGATAGCCGTTGGTCTTGGGCTGGCTGATGTAATCCTTGAACCGCCCCGGCACCGCGCGCCAGCGGCGATGGATCGCGCCGAGAGTGCGGTAGCAATCCTCGTCAGAGGCGGTAATCACGCGAAAGCCGTAAATGTCGGACAGACGGGAGAAGCTCTGTTCCTTCTCCTCCATCTTGCGCCAGATCGAATAGGGCTTCTTGGCCCGGCCAAAAACCTCGGCGTCGATATCCGCTTTTTCCAACTCGACCCGCATGTCGCCGGTGATCCGCTGGATCACATCGCCGGTGTCGCGTTGCAGGGTAATAAAGCGGCGAATGATCGACGCGCGCGCCTCGGGGTTGAGCACGCGGAAGGCGAGGTCTTCCAACTCTTCGCGCATCCACTGCATGCCCATGCGCCCCGCCAGCGGCGCGTAGATATCCATCGTCTCCCGCGCCTTTTTGACCTGCTTGTCCGGGCGCATGGATTTGATCGTGCGCATGTTGTGCAGACGGTCGGCGAGCTTGACGAGGATGACGCGCAAGTCCTTGGACATCGCCATGAAAAGCTTGCGAAAATTCTCGGCCTGTTTGGTCTCGGTCGAGTTGAGCTGAAGGTTGGTCAGCTTGGTGACACCATCGACCAATTCCGCCACTTCACCGCCAAAGAGGCTCTGCACCTCGGCATAAGACGCTTTGGTGTCTTCGATGGTATCGTGCAGAAGGGCGGTGATGATCGTCGCATCGTCAAGCTGCTGTTCCGTGAGGATCGCAGCGACAGCGACAGGGTGGGTGAAATAGGGTTCACCGGAATGGCGAAACTGCCCCTCATGCATCCGCGCCCCGTAGTCAAAAGCGGCGCGGATCAGGGGTTCGTTGGTACGCGGATTGTAACCTTGAACAAGAGCGATCAGGTCATCGGCAGTAATGTCGGCGCTGTTCATGCCATCTGCCTCATAGCCCCGGCCGGGGCGCGGGGGTTAGCCCTGACCCTGTGCGGCCATCAACTGGCGCAGCAACATTTCTTCGGACATGCTGTCTTCTTCAGGCTTGTCCTCTTCGGCACCCATCAAAAGCGCCATGGCGTCTTCTTCGGGTTCGTCGACTTCGATCTGGCTCTGGTTGCTTTCGATCAGACGCTCGCGCAGGTCATCGGCCGACTGTGTTTCTTCGGCGATTTCGCGCAGGGACACGACGGGGTTCTTGTCGTTGTCGCGGTCGACAGTCAGCTGCGATCCGGCAGAGATCTCACGGGCGCGATGCGCGGCCAGCATAACGAGTTCGAAACGGTTCGGAACCTTATCCACACAATCTTCGACGGTGACGCGGGCCATGAAGCCTCCAATATCTCATTTGCTGCCAGAAGTGCGGTATTTAGGCCGCCTCGGGCAGATTTACAAGCCGTTATTACAGACGCCGCACGCTGGCACGATCCCGCTCAGGCAAAGCCTCAAGCAGCGCGCGGACCGGTTTCCCAAGCAGCGGATGCACCCAATCGGGGGCCACATCGGCCAAGGGCACCAGCACAAAAGCGCGGTTTTGCAAGCGCGGATGCGGCAAGATCAACTGCTCTGGCGTGCGGCCAATCTGCGCTTCAAGCGGCAAATCACGCCACATCTTGTGGGTGTTACGGTCTGGCAACACGATATCATCACAGGCCAGCAAATCCAAATCCAAAGTGCGCTGGCCCCAACGCTGCACCCGCTCCCGACCCAACTGCGCCTCGATCCGATGCAGGACGCCAAGCGCCTTGGCCGGATCCCAAGGTGCCTCCAGACGTGCTGCGGCATTCACATAATCGGGCCCCGCTCCTGCGGGGAAAGCCGGAGTATGATAGAATGCACTGGTCGCGCGAATCACCGCGCCGGAGGTTTGCAGCAGCTTCAAAGCCGACTTCAAGGTTTCCTGCGGCGCACCGACAGAAGAGCTGAGGTTCCCACCAAGCGCAATCAGGAGACTATACTTTCGTATAGGCTCTCTACTGCTTAATTCCATACCCACGGGGTCTTGCGACATCGTTAAAAAGCCTTAGTTATGCACCCTGATGTGGGGGCATCGCCAGCCGTCACGGATTTATTAATCTGCGACGATTACAACTCAAACCGGGAATACGGCGAAGCCTGCCGAAAGGATAGATTAATGTTCTACAAAGATGAGCGTTTGGCGCTTTTCATAGACGGCTCCAACCTCTACGCCGCAGCAAAGACGCTTGGCTTCGACATCGACTATAAGTTGCTGCGGCAAGAGTTCATGCGCCGCGGCAAGCTGCTGCGCGCCTTCTACTATACCGCATTGCTGGAAAACGATGAGTATTCGCCGATCCGCCCGCTTGTTGACTGGCTGAACTACAACGGCTTTTCGATGGTCACCAAACCGGCCAAGGAATACACCGACAGCATGGGCCGGCGCAAAGTCAAAGGCGACATGGACATCGAACTGGCCGTTGATGCGATGGAACTGGCACCGCGTGTCGACCATATCGTGATCTTTTCCGGTGACGGCGACTTCCGCCCGCTGGTCGAAAGCCTGCAACGCCAAGGCGTGCGTGTTTCTGTCGTGTCGACGATTCGCAGCCAGCCGCCGATGATCTCTGACGATCTGCGCCGCCAAGCCGACAACTTTATCGAGCTTGACGATCTGCGTGATGTCATTGGCCGTCCGCCGCGCGATCCGATCTCGCCCTCGCAAGACTAAGCGCAAACCGCCTTATTTCCGCCCAAAACCATGTTGCTAGCCGCAGCAGTGGCTTTCTTGTGCCTGCCTCCAATGAGGCAGGCAGACGAATAACAGACCAGTGACAATGGCGTCACTGGCCTGTGAAATTTCTAAAATACCCCAGGGAAGATACAATACAGCACATGAACCCATGCGTTCCCCTTGATCCCACAGTACCCGTTCCCGTAGAAGTAGACGACCCCCCGAAAAAGGGGGGTTAAAGTGAGGGACGATGCTTTTCGATGATGCGGTGCGGCTGGAGAAGCTACAGGATGTAGGCAAGCTCTGGGACGGCATTGTAGAGGCGCTGCGACAGATTGGTTTCACCCACGCCATTCACATCAGCGTCGGGGCAGATTTCAAAGATGCCCAGTTTTTATCCACCATCCCCGACCTTTACGATGATCTCCCCCCCGAGGATGACCCCTTTCTCCACCATTCGTGCAACAGCTATGAAGTCCTGACAATCGGTCAGGCCTTCGTGCACCTTTACCCCGACGTTACCCCTTCTGAGCATTCGCTGATCGCACGCGCAGGACGGGAAGGTTTGCACGCCGCCTTTGCGGTGCCGATGCGGCTGAAAGGATCAGAACGTTTCGGTGGCTTCATCATCGGCAATTGGATGGAGGCCGATGAATTCGAACGGACCTTT
Source organism: Sulfitobacter sp. W002 (assembly GCF_025142135.1). NCBI lineage: Bacteria > Pseudomonadati > Pseudomonadota > Alphaproteobacteria > Rhodobacterales > Roseobacteraceae > Sulfitobacter > Sulfitobacter sp. W002. The sequence continues at coordinate 3,206,352 of NZ_CP081126.1, forward strand.
AGCGACGTTGCCGAGGATCTTCGCCTCTTTTGCCTGCTGATGCACCGCCGCATCGAAGACCTGACCGGCACCGCCCCGTTACCCCTGCCCGAGACCCCATCGGCCTTTGGCAAACTCAGCCCGCGCGAAGCCGAAGTGGTGAACCTGCTGGCCCATGGCTACACCCGCCAGCAAACCGCGCATCGCTGCAACCTCTCGATCCACACCGTCTCGGACTATGCGAAATCGGGCTACCGCAAATTGGGCATCCGCAACCGGGCGCAGGCCGCCGCCCTCGTTCACGGCACCGCGGGCGAGGCTGCGCCCAAGAAAGGCTGACGGGCTGGACGAAGCGCGCCCAAGCCCTTACCTCTGCGCCAAGCCGTTCGGAGACTTCGCATGACCAACACGCCCCTGACCCTCTACCTCGCCGCGCCGCGCGGATTCTGCGCGGGCGTGGACCGGGCGATCAAAATCGTCGAAATGGCGCTCGAGAAATGGGGCGCGCCGGTCTATGTGCGCCATGAAATCGTGCACAATAAATTCGTCGTCGACGGGCTGCGCGACAAAGGCGCGGTCTTTGTCGAGGAACTGTCGGAATGCCCCGACGACCGCCCGGTGATCTTCTCCGCCCACGGCGTGCCGAAATCCGTGCCCTCCGCCGCGCAGGCGCGCAATATGATCTATGTCGATGCCACCTGCCCGCTGGTCTCCAAGGTCCATATCGAGGCGCAACGCCATGCCGATGCAGGGCTGCAGATCATCATGATCGGCCACGCGGGCCACCCTGAGACGGTCGGTACCATGGGGCAATTGCCCGAAGGCGATGTGCTGCTGGTCGAAACGCCCGACGATGTGGCCGGTGTCGCCGTGCGTGATGAGGCGCAGCTGGCCTATGTCACCCAGACCACGCTCAGCGTTGATGACACCGCCGATATCGTGGCCGCCCTTCAGGCGCGGTTCCCGGCCATCATCGGCCCGCATAAAGAAGACATCTGCTACGCCACCACCAACCGTCAGGAGGCCGTCAAGGCCATGGCGCCCAAATGCGACGCGATGCTGGTGGTGGGCGCGCCGAATTCGTCGAACTCCAAGCGGCTGGTCGAGGTCGGCGCCCGCGCGGGCTGCGCCTATGCGCAACTGGTGCAACGTGCGGACGACATCGATTGGCGCGCGCTAGATGGGATCGGCAGCATCGGCATCACGGCGGGCGCCTCGGCCCCTGAGGTGCTGATCAATGAGGTTATCGACGCCTTCAAAGCGCGCTATGACGTGACCACCGAATTGGTCGAAACCGCGCAGGAAAACGTCGAGTTCAAGGTGCCCCGCGTCTTGCGCCAACCCGCCTGATTGACCGCCGCGCGCCAGCCGCCTAAACCGCGTTGAAACCGCGACGGGAGCCGACATGCCAGACCTTTACGCCTACACAGACGGAGCCTGCTCGGGCAATCCCGGCCCCGGTGGCTGGGGCGTGTTGATGCGCGCCATGGACGGCGACAAGATCGTCAAGGAACGCGAGTTGAAGGGCGGCGAGGCGCAGACCACCAACAACCGCATGGAATTGATGGCCGCAATCTCGGCGTTGGAATCGCTCAGCCGCGCCACTGAGATCACCATCGTGACCGACAGCAACTACGTCAAAAACGGCATCACCGGCTGGATCTTTGGCTGGAAGAAAAACGGCTGGAAAAACGCCGCCAAGAAACCCGTGAAAAACGCCGAGCTTTGGCAACGGCTGGACGCGGCGAACGCGCGGCATAATGTGACGTGGAAATGGGTCAAGGGCCACGCCGGCCACCCCGAAAACGAACGCGCCGACGAACTGGCCCGCGCGGGCATGGCCCCCTTCAAACCGGGCGGCAAGAAGTGAGCCTGCTGGCCCTGCTCGACTATGCCGCCGTGCTGGTCTTTGCCATCACCGGCGCGCTGGTCGCCAGCCGGGCGCAGCTTGATATCGTGGGCTTTGCCTTTATCGCCTGCCTGACCGCCGTGGGCGGCGGCACGATCCGCGACCTCCTGCTCGACCGCAATCCGATCTTTTGGATCGAGACGCCCAGTATGCTCGGCGTGGCCATCGTGGCGGCGCTGGTGGTGTTTTTCACCGCGCACCTGCTGGAAAGCCGCTTTCGCACGTTGATCTGGCTCGACAGTCTGGCACTGGCTGTCGCCGTCGCGGCGGGGGTCGGTGTGGCGATGTCTCAAGCGCAATCCGCGCCGATCATCATCGTCATGGGCATGATCACCGGCTGTATGGGCGGGCTGATGCGCGATGTGGTGGTGGGCCAACTGCCACTGGTGCTGACCCAAGGCGAACTCTACGCCACCGCGGCGCTCTCCGGTGCCGCTGTGGCCGTGCTGCTGGCGCCCTATTTCGACGGGACGCTCTACCCGCTATTGGCCTGCGCCGCCACCACGTGGGTGCTGCGCGCCGGATCGCTTTATTTCGGCTGGCATCTGCCGGTCTACAAAAGCACCCCGCCGAAAAGCTGAGCGTTTAAGCGGCGCTCAGCTTCGTGCCGACCGCGATCTGCGCGCCGCGTTGAAACACATCCGCTTCCTGCACGCCCTTGCCTGCGCGCTGCAACCGCGTGAGCCGCACCGCACCGTCGCCGCAAGCCACGCGCAGGTCATCTGACAGCACTTCACCCGCCGCGCCGGTGCCTTCGTCCAGCACCGATCCGAGCACCTTCACCCGCTGGCCGTCGTTTTCGAACCACGCCCCGGGAAAGGGCGACAGGCCCCGGATCAGGCGGTCCACCTCAACCGCCGGGCGGGACCAGTCGATCCGCGCCTCGGCCTTGTCGATCTTGGCGGCATAGGTCACGCCCTCCTCGGGCTGAGGCTGGGGGGGCAGGTCTGGCAACCGCGACAGCGCCTTGTTGATCGCCACCGCGCCCATGGCGCTCAGCCGGTCGTGCAGTTCCGCCGTGGTCTCGCCCGCGCCGATCTTGGTCTCTTCGCAGAGCAGCACGGGCCCAGTGTCCAACCCCGCTTCCATCTGCATGATGCAAACGCCGGTCTTTTCATCCCCCGCCATGATCGCACGGTGAATGGGCGCGGCCCCGCGCCAGCGCGGCAAGAGGCTTGCGTGGATGTTCAGACAGCCCTGTTTCGGCGCGTCCAGAATGACCTGCGGCAAGATCAGACCGTAGGCCACGACCACCGCCGCATCTGCGTCAAGCTCGGCGAATTCTTCCTGCGGTTCGGGATGTTTAAGCGTTACCGGATGCCGCACCAGCAGACCAATCTCTTCGGCGCGTTGCTGCACCGGGCTGGGGCGGGGTTTCTTGCCGCGTCCGGCGGGGCGTGGCGGCTGGCAGTAGACGGCGCAGATGTCATGCCCCGCTTGCACCAGTGCATCGAGGATCGGCACCGAAAAATCGGGCGTGCCCATGAAAATCAGTCGCATCTGTTCACTCCTGACGAACAGCACCTGTGAGGGCTGTCAGCCGTTCTGTTTACGTGCTTTGCGCAACAGCATGTCGCGCTTGGTTTTGCTGAGGTTGTCGAAATACATCTTGCCCGCCAGATGGTCGATCTGGTGTTGCACGCTGACGGCCTCAAGCCCGACAAAATCACGCTCAACCTCTGCCCCCGTCTCGTCAAGGAACCGCACCTTCACGCCGCGGGGGCGGCGGATCACGGCGCTGAAACCGGGCAGGTTCGGGCTGGCTTCCTCATAGGGGTGCAGCACGGCAGAGGCGTCTATAATCACCGGGTTCGCCAGCCGGATGCGCTTGTTGCGCGCCTCGGAGGCATCGACCACCGCGACTTGCAACATCACCCCGATCTGCGGCGCGGCAAGGCCGACGCCCGGCATGGCGTCCATCGTCTCGATCATATCGTCCCAAAGGGTGCGGATTTCATCCGTCACCGCTTCAATGGGTTCGGCAGGGCTGCGCAGGCGTTTGTCGGGCCATGCAACGTAGCGGCGTAGGGTCATTGGGCGTTGAACTCCGCGATCTTGGCGGCGCGGGTGTCCGCGTCGAGGTGATCGAAGGTCACCACACCGTCAAGGTGATCCATCTCATGCTGCGCGATCAGCGCGGCGGCCCCCTCAAAGCTCTGCACATAGCGGCCACCGTTCAGCCCGGTCCAAACCATCTGCACCTGCGACGGGCGCGAGATGTCGGTGCTGATGCCGGGGATGCTCAGGCAGCCTTCGGTATTGGTCACGCGCTCTTCGCCGATCTCTTGAAACATCGGGTTGATGCAGACCAGCGGGTCGGATTTGTCTTCCTTCCAGCCCGCATCCATCACGAAGATCCGCAGCATCGCGCCAACCTGCGGCCCGGCAAGGCCCCGCCCCGGCGCGGCATACATCGTCTCCAACATATCGGCGGCCAGCGTTTCGATCTCTGGCGTGATCTCTTCGATCGGCGCGCAGGTCTCGGCCAGACGTGGGTCGGGCCAGCGAAGTACCTCCAGCACGCTCATCCGCGTGCCAACTCGCGCTTCAGCTTCACCATCTTGCGGGTGATCATCTGGCGCTTCAACGGCTTGAGGTAATCGATGAAAAGCTTCCCATCGAGGTGGTCAATCTCATGCTGCACACAGGTCGCCCAGAGGCCGTCAAACGCCTCCTGCTGCTCTTTGCCGTCGCGGTCGAGCCAGCGGACCTCAATCTCAGCCGGGCGGGTCACATCGGCGTATTGCTCAGGAATGCTCAGGCAGCCTTCTTCATAGGTGCTGAGGTCATCCGAAGAGGCCACGATCTCAGGATTGAACATCAACAGCGGGCGCGGCGCTTCGCCCTCTTCTTTGACGCAATCGAGCACGATGACACGGCTCAGCACGCCGATCTGCGGCGCGGCAAGGCCGATGCCCGGCGCATCATACATGGTGGTCAACATATCATCGCCCAGCACGCGCAGCTCGTCGCTGAGATCGGCGACAGGGGCTGCGGCTTTCTTGAGCCGTGGATCGGGGTGCAAAAGGATCGGGCGTTTCATCCCGCTCATTTAGGCCATGCCCGGGCATCGCGCAACCGGGGGCTTGCAGCGCCTGCGGCAGCCGTTAGCTTGGCCGCAATATCAGGAGAGACCAGCATGAGCTTTGACGACATCATCGACCGGCGCGGCACCCATTGTGCGAAATGGGACAAGATGGAAGCGATCTATGGCGTGCCCGCGGATAGCGGCATCGCCATGTGGGTGGCCGACATGGATTTCCGCCCCCCGCAGGTGGTGCAGGACGCGCTTCAGGCCCAGATCGACCACGGGGTGCACGGGTATTTCGGCGACGACAGCGAATACCTTGCCGCGATCCAATGGTGGATGGAAAACCGCCACGGCTGGAAGGTCGACGCCGAGGCGATCTTTACCACGCATGGCTTGGTTAACGGCACCGCCATGTGCGTCGACGCCTTCACCCAGCCCGGCGATGGCGTGGTGCTGTTCACCCCGGTCTATCACGCCTTTGCCCGCGTGATTAACGCCGCCGAGCGTCGGGTGGTGGAATGCCCGCTGACCAATGCTTCGGGCCGTTACGAGATGGATTTTGACGCCTATGACGCCCTGATGACCGGGGATGAGAAGATGGTGATCCTCTGCTCGCCGCATAACCCCGGCGGGCGGGTCTGGAGCCGTGAGGAACTGCAAGGCGTGGCCGACTTCGCCAAGCGGCACGATCTGGTGCTGGTCTCGGATGAGATCCACCACGATCTGGTGATGCCGGGGCACAAGCATATCCCCATGGCCCAGATCGACGGGATCGAAGACCGTCTGGTGATGATGACCGCCACGACAAAGACCTTCAACATCGCGGGCGGCCATACCGGCAATGTCATCATTCACGACCCCAAGCTGCGCCAACGCTTCGCCCAGCGCATGGCGGCTCTGGGCGTCTCGGCGAACTCCTTCGGGCTGATCATGGCAACGGCCGCCTATTCCCCCGAGGGGGCCGCTTGGGTGGATGAGCTGACCGCCTATCTGGACGGAAACCGGCAGTTGTTCGATGACGCGGTGAACGCGATTCCGGGGCTAGGTTCGATGCAGCTGGAATCGACCTATCTGGCTTGGGTGGACTTTTCGGGCACTGGGATGGACCCCGCGGAGTTTCAGAAACGAGTCGAGAAAAACGCCGCCATCGCAGCCAACCACGGCGCGACATTCGGCACGGGGGGCGAAAGCTTCCTGCGCTTCAACCTCGCCACGCCACGCGCACGGGTCGAGGAAGCCTGCGACCGGCTCGTCAAAGCCTTTAGCGATCTACAATAATCGGAAAATGGCGCGGCGGGACTGACCCGCCGTGCCGCCCTTTCAGGCGCGGCCGTCTTCGATCAGACCCAGCGGCGCATCGGCAGGACGTTCGAAATCAAGCGGCGGTCGGTCTGCCACGGCGGTCGCGCGTTTGAACTCATAACGCATTTCGCCCGCTTCTTCCTCGCTCGCCACGATCAGACATTGGAACAGATGCAGGCTGCCATCATAGAGATCGACCAACCCGCGCAGCTTGGGCGCATCCGCCGCATCGACGGAAAAACCGGTCTTCCACATACGCAGCACCCGGTAGACATCGCCGCCCACCTCAAGCCGCAGGCGCGCGCCCTTGCGCAGGCTTGCCATACGCGCGGCATCCAGCCCCGCTTGTATTTCTTTCGACAGAAATTCTTCCATGAGCAATCCCCCCGCTGATGCCTCTAAGCTGGCGGAAAGCGTAGAAAATACAAGTTAAGATTTGATGACGTTTGGGCAGTCTGCACCTGCGCAGGGCGGCTGCGCGCCCATGAAGATGTGCACCCCTCGCCCCCTGCCCTAGATATATCCTCAAACGCGCAAAGGAGAACAAGATGGGCCTATTGGTTGACGGAAAATGGCAAGACAAATGGTATGATACCAAATCCTCGGGCGGCAAGTTTGAGCGCGCCGCAGCGAAGTTTCGCAACTGGGTGACCGCCGATGGCAGCGCCGGCCCCAGCGGCGACGGCGGGTTCAAGGCAGAATCGGGGCGCTACCACCTCTACGTCAGCTATGCCTGCCCATGGGCGCATCGCGCGCTGATCTTCCGCCAGTTGAAGGGGCTGGAAGATCACATCGGTGTCTCTGTCGTGCATCCCGATATGCTGGGCGAGGGCTGGACCTTTGACACGGATTTCCCCGGTGCTACGGGCGACACGCTTTTCGGCCTGCCCTATGCCCGCGACATCTACACCCGTGCCGATCCCAATTTCACGGGCCGCGTCACCGTGCCGATCCTCTGGGACAAAGAGCGCGAGACCATCGTCAGCAATGAGAGCGCCGAGATCATCCGCATGTTCAACAGCGCCTTCGACGCGATCACCGGCAACAGTGATGACTATTACCCCGCGCAGCTGCACGACCGCATCGAAGAGGTGAACGCCCGCGTCTATGACACGCTGAACAACGGCGTCTACAAAGCTGGTTTCGCCACCACGCAAGAGGCCTATGACGCCGCCGTGCATCCGCTCTTCGACACGCTGGATTGGATCGAAGACATCCTGTCGCAGAACCGCTACCTCGCGGGCGACCGGATGACCGAGGCCGACTGGCGGCTTTTCACCACGCTGGTGCGCTTCGACAAGGTTTATCATCTGCACTTCAAATGTAACCGCCACCGGATCGTCGATTACCCGAACATCTGGGCCTATACGCGCGAACTCTATCAGGTGCCGGGCGTGGCCGAGACGGTGAACTTCGACCATATCGTGCGGCACTACCACTACAGCCACGACACGATTAACCCGCATCGGATCATCCCGATCAACCCGGTGCTGGACTTCGACGCGCCGCACGGGCGCGGCTGACCTCCCCTCCCCCTGCCCCGTGGAAGGCGCTTGATCGCGCAGCGCTTTTGCGCTTTCACCGCAGCGACGACGGCAGGGGGATGATCATGCAAAAGCCAGACCAGCGCGACCACGGCGGCGGTGTCGATGCGGCAGCGGCGCGTTTCGGCGGGGAGCGGGCGGAGTGGATCGACCTGTCGACCGGGATCAATCCGCAGCCCTATCCGATCCCCGCCCTGCCTGCTGAGGCGTGGAACGCGCTCCCCGATGCCGCAGCGCAAACCGCGCTGGAGGATGCCGCCCGCGCCTTCTGGAAAGTGCCAGCGGATGCTGCGCTGCTGGCCGTGCCGGGCGCATCCTCGGCCATCGCGCGCATTCCGGCACTGGCACCGAAGGGCACCGTGCGCATCCCCGGCCCCACCTACAATGAACATGCCGCCAGTTTCGCCGAGAGTGGCTGGCAGGTGGTCGAAGAGGGCAACACCCACGCCGCTGTCCATGTTCACCCCAACAACCCCGACGGGCGGCTTTGGGATGCAGCAGAAGTCACCGGCCCCTTCAGTATAATTGACGAGAGTTTTTGCGACGTCACGCCCGATGCCACCCTCATGGCGCAGGCAACGACACCCGGCACGCTGATCCTCAAAAGCTTTGGCAAGTTCTGGGGGCTGGCCGGGTTGCGGCTGGGCTTTGTCATCGGTGACCCGACCTTGGTGGCGGAACTTCGGCGGATGCTTGGCCCATGGCCGGTAAGCGGCCCAGCGCTGCATATCGGCGCGGCGGCGTTGCGCGATACGGATTGGGCCGACGTCACGCGAACCCGGCTCGCCACAGAGGCAGAGCACCTCGATACCCTGATGACCGGCGCAGGCGCGCAAATCGTCGGCGGCACCCCGCTTTTCCGGCTTTATGAGGTCGATGACGCGCAAGCTTGGCAAACCCGCCTCGCCCAGCATCACATCTGGACCCGCGTCTTCCCCTATAACCCACGCTGGCTGCGCCTTGGCCTACCGCCCGCCGAAGGATGGGCGCGGCTGGAGCGGGCGCTGGCATGAGCACGGCGGCGGTCCTTGCGCTGGCCATGCTGCTGGACGCGGCCTTTGGAGAGCCGGACTGGCTCTGGCGTCGCCTGCAGCATCCGGCGGTGCTGATGGGGCGGCTGATCGGCTGGGGGGATCGTCGGTTGAACCACGGCCAAGCCCGCCGCGCCAAGGGCGTGGCGCTGCTGCTGGCGCTGATGATCGGGATGGCGTGCCTTGGCTGGGCGCTGAGCCTTCTTGGCCCGCTGGCCGAGATCATCATCGCCGCCATCCTGCTGGCGCAACGCTCCCTCGTCGAACACCTGCGCGCCGTGGCCGACGGTCTGCGTCAGTCGCTGGCCGCAGGCCGCCGCGCCGTCGCGATGATCGTCAGCCGCGACACCGCTGCGATGCCGCCAGAGGCCGTCGCCCGCTCCGCCATCGAAAGCGGCGCGGAAAACCTCAGCGACGGGATTATCGCGCCTGCCTTTTGGTTCCTGCTGGGCGGTCTGCCGGGGCTGCTGGTCTATAAGATCGTTAACACCGCCGACAGTATGATCGGCTACCGGACCCCGCGCTATGCCGATTTCGGCTGGGCCGCGGCGCGGATGGATGACCTGCTGAACCTCGCCCCCGCACGGCTGACCGCGCTGCTCATCGCGCTCCCCGGCGGGGTTTTGCACCACTGGCGTGGCATCCGGGCGGATGCGGCGCTGCACCGCTCGCCCAATGCCGGTTGGCCGGAAGCCGCCATGGCGCGGGCCATAGGTGTGGCCCTCGCCGGTCCGCGCAGCTATGATGGGCAGGTGCAGCAGTTTCCTTGGGTGCATGGCGCGGGGGCGCGCGTCATCGGACCTCAGGAGATCGATGCGGCCATCACCCGCCTCTGGCAGGCATGGTTGGTGATGTGGGCAATCGCCCTAGTTCTGGCCTGTCTGTGACAAAGAGGATATCCATGCGCCCCACTTTTCTAGCCGCCACCCTTGCGGCCCTCACCCTTCCCGCCACCGCCTTTGCGCAAACGGCCTGTGGCGGTGATTTCTCCAGCTTCATCGCCGATGCCAAAGCCGAAGCCGTGGCGAATGGCGCCGACCCCGCCACTGCCGATCAGTTTTTTGCAGGTCTGCGCCAAGACCCCGCCGTGCTGCGCGCCGATCAGGCGCAGGGGGTGTTTCAAAAGCCCTTCATCGAATTTTCGCGCCACTTGATCTCGGAAAACCGGATCAACCGGGGCCGCGCTATGGCCGAGAAATACGACGCGGTCTTTGACCGGGTTGAATCCGAGTATGGCGTCAGCCGCGGCGTGCTACTGGCCTTCTGGGCGTTTGAGACGGATTACGGCGCGATCCAAGGCGACTTTAACACCGCCAACGCGCTGGCCACGCTGGCGCATGACTGCCGCCGCCCCGAGTTGTTCCGCCCACAGCTTTTCGCGGCATTGGAGCTTTTCGAGCGCGGTGAATTCGACCCCGCCACCACCACCGGCGCTTGGGCCGGAGAGATCGGCATGGTGCAAATGCTGCCGCGCGACATCATTGAAAACGGTGTGGACGGCGATGGCGATGGCGAAGTCTCGCTGAAAACCTCTGCCCCTGATGCGCTGCTGTCGGGTGCGAAAATGCTGCAAAGCCTTGGCTGGCGCGCGGGGGAACCTTGGCTGGCCGAAGTCACCCTGCCGCAGGATTTCGACTGGTCGCAAACCGGGCTGGAAACCTCCAAACACGTCAGCGAATGGCAGGCGATGGGCGTATCCCCGCGAGGCGGTGCGCTGGCCGAGGGACTGACCGCCTCGGTCCTGCTGCCACAAGGGCGCGGCGGGCCTGCTTTCATTGCCTATCCGAACTTCCGGGTTTATTTCGAGTGGAACCAGAGCTTTACCTACGTCATGACCGCCGCCTATTTCGCCACGCGGCTGGAAGGCGCGCAGGTCTATGATGCGGGCAATCCGCAACCCGGCCTCGGTGGGGAGGCGATGAAGACGCTTCAGCGCAAATTGCAATCCATGGGCTATGACGTGGGCGATGTGGATGGCATCCTCGGGTCTGGCACCCGCGCCGCGGTGCGCGCCGAACAGGAGCGTCTGGGCATGCCCGTCGATGGCTGGCCCACACCTGACCTGCTGAACCAACTGTAAGGAGAAGACCCCGATGGCCCTCAAGAAAACCGCCGCCCAAATGGTCTCTGAGGCCCGTGCCCGGATCGAAGAGATCGACAGCATTGAGGCCATCGCCATGCTGGACGACGAAAACGTGCAATTCGTCGACCTGCGTGATCCCCGCGAACGCGAGCGCACCGGGTTCATCCCTGGTGCGTTCCACTGCCCACGCGGCATGTTGGAGTTCTGGGTCGACCCCGACAGCCCCTACTTCAAAGAGGTCTTTGCCCAAGACAAGAAATTCGTCTTTCACTGCGCCTCGGGCTGGCGCTCGGCCATCTCGGTCGCGACGCTGCAAGACATGGGCTTTGACGCGGCGCACCTAAAGGACGGTTTTGGCGGTTGGGAAAAAGCAGGCGGCCCAAAAGAGGGCGGCCCAGAAGCAGGCGGAAAGGCTGAGAAGCCCTGACGCGCGGCCTTTGATCTGGTCTCCCTCTCGCAAAGCTGCCACAAGTTTTGCAACGTCAAAGGAGAGACAAAATGACCGAGATCAAACGCCATCACACCAACACCCGCATGAGCCAAATCGTCGAGCATGGCGATGTGATCTACCTTGCCGGTCAGGTCGGAACGGCAGGTGCGGATGTCGCCACGCAGACCCAAGATTGCCTTGATAAAGTCGACACCCTGCTGGCCGAGGTCGGCAGCGACAAGACCCGCATCCTGCAATCGACGATTTGGCTGGCCGACATGGCCGATTTCGCGGCGATGAACGCCGTTTGGGACGCTTGGGTGCCCGAAGGCAACGCCCCCGCGCGGGCCTGTGGCGAATCCAAACTCGCCACGCCAGAATATCTGGTCGAAGTGCTGGTGATCGCGGCCAAGGCCTAAGCCATCGCCCCCCGCCCTGTCATAGGGCGTGGGGCCTTTGCCGGAACCCCCAGATGACCCCCTGCACCCTCACCGCCCTGTCGGACCTCGCCACGCTCGACGTTGATACCATCATCGACGTGCGCGCCCCAATGGAGTTTGCCGAGGATCATCTGCCCGGCGCGATCAATCTGCCCGTGCTGTCGGATGCCCAGCGGGCCGAGGTCGGCACCATCTACAAACAAGTCAGCCCCTTTGACGCCCGCAAGATTGGTGGGGCGCTGGTGGCGCAGAACACGGGCCGCCATTTGCAAACGGCACTGGCAGACAAAGGCGGCAGTTGGCAGCCGCTGGTCTATTGCTGGCGCGGGGGGCAGCGGTCGGGCGCATTTTCTACGATCCTTGATCAGGTCGGCTGGCGCGTGCAACTGTTGCGCGGTGGCTATCGCAGCTATCGGCGGCTGGTGGTCGCGGCGCTCTACGACACGCCCATGCCGCACCGGCTGATGTTGATCGAAGGCGGCACCGGCACGGCCAAGACGCGGCTGCTGCACCATCTGGCAAAGGCAGGCGCGCAGGTGCTTGACCTCGAAGGGCTGGCACAACATCGCGGGTCGCTGTTTGGCGCGGTGGACGGCGGCCAACCGCATCAGAAAATGTTTGAATCCCGTCTGGCCCAAGCGCTCACGCCGCTCGATCCGGCGCAGGTAACTTGGGTCGAAGCGGAAAGCAGCAAGATCGGTAACATCACCCTGCCCCCCGCCCTCTGGGCCGCGATGCGCGCAGCCCAGAGGGTTGAGATCGCCGCCCCGCTCGCCGCGCGGGCGGATTTTCTCTGTCGGGCCTATGACGACCTGACGACGGACCCTGCTTTGCTGGATGACCGCATCGACAGGCTGCGCCCCTATCACAGCGCAGAGACCATCGCGGCATGGCAGACCCAAGCCCGCGCGGGCGATTGGGCCATGCTTGCCGAAGGGCTGATCGGCCAACACTACGACCCGCGCTATGCCAAAGCCGCCAGCCGCAACCCCGCGCCGATAGAGCGGCTGACGCTCGACACACTCGACGACACCTCTTTGGCCGAGGCCGCCGCCGCACTGAACACCCGGTTTACGTCAGGCGCATAGAGGGGGCACCGGCCTCCAGCCGTCCGATGATATGGCCCGTCAGACCCGCAGCCTCTAGCCGTGCCTGCGCCGCTTCCGCCGCTCCCTTTGGCAAGGCCGCCAGCAGCCCCCCGGCAGTCTGGGGGTCGTGGAAAAGCGGGTTTACCGGGCCTGCGGCCTCTATCGGAGCGTCGGCCTGATTGACCGACAATAGCGACGATGCCACCCCCTGATCCGACAGCGCCTGCGCGCCGGGGTAAATCGGCACCGCCGCGCCCCGAAGCTCTGCCGCCAGCCCCGAGGCGCGGCAAATCGCCTGCACATGGCCTGCCAAGCCAAAGCCCGTCACATCCGTCATCGCATGGGCGTTTGCCAAAATCTCTGCCTCCCGCGCCTGCGGTGTCGCCATGAGCCCGAGCGCTTTGGCCACCACCCGCCCCGGCGCGCTGCCTGCCATATGCCCGGCAAGGATCACGCCAGACCCAATGGGCCGGGTCAGCATCAACACATCCCCCGGCTGCGCGCCGCCGACACCGATGGGCATGTCCGCCCGCGTGCCGGTGACCGTAAACCCAATGGTCAGCTCCGCGCCCATGGTCGTATGGCCGCCGACAATCTGCGCCCCTGCCGCCGCCATTACATCTTGCGCGGCCGCCGCGAGCTCTCGCAACGTGCGGGCCTGCAATGCGGGCGACATGCGCGGCATGATGATCGAACTCAGCGCCACCTGCGGCTTGGCCCCCATGGCCCAGACATCGCCCAAGGCGTGGACCGCTGCGATCCGCGTCATCAGCGCCGGGTCTTCGATGAAGCCGCGCAGGTGATCCGTGCTCATCACCTGAAAACCACCGCCCGGTTGGCGCAGCACCGCCGCATCATCGCCCGCCCCGGTGACGACATCGCCGGAGATTGGCCCCTGCGCCTTTGCCAAAAGATCGCCCAGCACCGCGCCGCCCACCTTTGCGCCGCAACCGCCACAAAGCGGCTTGCCCGCCAGCGCCTCCTCCACGCCCGAGGCCGTCGGAGCGGACAGCGCATTGCCCTTCATTTCGGGCAGGTCATCAAGCTGATCCATGAACTTGCGATCAATGCGGTCCTTCCACTGCCAAAGCAGCGCCCCGCCAAGGGCCAGCCCGTTCCGCTCGGCCACGGCAGATTTCCCACCGAGCGAAACCAGCTTGAGGTAATGTTTCTGCGGTTTGAACGCCCGCCGCGCACCACCACTCAGCGCAGCGCGCAGGTTATCATGCAGCACCGGCGCTGCCCGCACGGCAAAAACCCCAGCTTTGGGGCGCGGCGTGGCCTCCATATGCGCGCAATCGCCCACGGCAAAGAGTGCTGCATCATCCACCACCCCCAGATCCGCGCCGACACGGATGAACCCCTGATGAAGCGGCAGATCAGTCTGCGCGAGCCAGCCATGCGGCACCGCCCCTGCAGCGCCCACACAAAGCGCAGCCGGGATCGACGCGGCCCCGTCCAAGATGACCGCCCTATCGGTTATCCGCGCCACTTTGGCATTCAGCGTGAGACCTACCCCCAATTCCTCCATGCGGCGTCGGACCATCGCCTCGGTCCGAGGGGCCATGCCGGAAAGCTGTGGCCCGTGTTCCACCACCGTCACGGCAGGCTGCACACCCGCTTGGCGCAGCGCAAAAGCCATCGCCATGGCAAGCTCGCAGCCCGCCACACCACCACCGATCACCGCCACCTCGGGCGGCTGTTCGCCCGCCTTGACCGCTGCCAGAAACTCACGCCAGCGTGCGGCGTAGACATCAAGTGGTTTGGCCCCGACCGCGTGGTCGGCAAATCCCGGCAAGTCCATCTTGGCCGTGATGCCGATGTCGATCGAAGCCACGTCATAGGCCACGGCCCCCCGCCCTTCGACCGTGATCTCCCGCGCCGCGCGGTCGATCCCCGTCGCCGCCCCAAGGATCAGCCGCGCCCCGGCGTGGCGGCACAGGCGCATCAGGTCGATCTCCAACTCATCCCGCCCGTAATGCCCGGCGATATGGCCGGGCAGCATGCCGGTATAGGGCGCGGTGGGGCCGGGGTTGATGACCGTCAGCCGCGCGCCGGGCAGCGGGTCCATCCCCCATTTGCGCAGCACCAGCGCATGGGCGTGCCCGCCGCCCACCAGCACCAGATCTCGCGTCAGGGGCAGATCGCTTTGCACCAGATTGCCTCACTCTCTCTTTCAGCTTTGGTTATAGCTAACCGAAGCTGCCCGGCCGCGCCATTGGTCTGACCGAGATGTGAGCGGATCGGACCAGAGCGAAAATGGCATTTCCCCGCCCATTCGCGCATCCAAACCCGCCAAACAGGTAAAAAGGGTGACAATTCGCCCAAAAACCCCCATGTACATTCCATCCCCGACCCTCTACCGACGGTCGGATTCCTTTGCCGTGGCTGGTAGCACCCCACGTGCCCGCCCCCCGCACAAACGTTCAAGACAGGACAGCCTTCGTGATCCAGACTATTGCCGATGCCCTTGCCCAACAGGGTTATGAAACACTTACCGCCGTACAGGAGGCCGTCACAGACCCCGCGCTGAACGATCAAGACCTTCTGGTTTCCGCCCAAACCGGGTCGGGCAAGACGGTGGGCTTTGGCCTCGCCATCGCGCCGACGCTTTTGGGCGACGACACCCATTTCGGCCAAGCGGGCGCGCCGCTGGCGCTGATTATTGCCCCCACCCGCGAATTGGCGATGCAGGTCAGCCGCGAACTGACGTGGCTTTACGGCAAAGCGGGCGCAGTGGTTACCACCTGCGTCGGCGGCATGGACACCCGGACCGAGCGCCGCGCGCTGGACCGGGGCGCGCATATCGTCGTCGCCACGCCGGGCCGCCTGTGTGACCACATCAAACGCAACAACATCAACCTCGACGCGATCCGCGCCGTGGTGCTGGACGAAGCGGATGAGATGCTCGACCTCGGCTTCCGCGAAGACCTTGAGTTCATCCTCTCCGAATCCCCCGAAGAACGTCGCACGCTGCTGTTCTCGGCCACCGTGCCTGCGGCGATTGCCAAACTGGCGAAATCCTACCAGCGCGACGCGCAGCGCATCACCACTGTGAGCGAAGCCAAACAGCACAGCGATATCGAATACCGCGCGCTGAATGTGCACCCCCGTGACACTGAAAACGCGATCATCAACGTGCTGCGCTTCTATGAAGCCAAGAATGCCATCGTGTTCTGCAACACCCGCGCCGCCGTGGCGCGCCTGACGACGCGCTTTACCAACCGGGGCTTTTCGGTCGTGGCGCTGTCGGGTGAGTTGACGCAGTCTGAGCGGACCAACGCGCTGCAAGCGCTGCGCGACGGGCGGGCCCGCGTCTGTATCGCGACAGACGTGGCCGCACGCGGCATCGACCTGCCGAACCTCGAGCTGGTGATCCACGCCGATCTGCCCAGCAACTCCGACACGCTGCTGCACCGCTCTGGCCGGACAGGCCGCGCCGGGCGCAAGGGTGTTTCCGCCCTGATCGTGCCTGCGAAACTGCGCAGCAAAGCCAACCGTCTGATCGGCGGCGCGAAGCTGAAAGTGGAATGGGCGGCACCACCCTCCGCCACCGAAGTGAATGCCGCCGATGAGGCCCGTCTGCTGGCCGATCCCGCATGGTCCGACCCGATCCCGGAAGATGCCGAAGGTTTTGTCGCCAATCTGGTTGAGCAATTCAGTGCCGAGCAACTGGCCACTGCCTTCGTCAACCTCTACCGCGCCCGCCAATCCGCGCCGGAAGAGCTGGCAGAACCCGGTGCGCCCGGCGACGACAAACCGCGCCCGGCCTTTGGCAAATCGGTCTGGTTCTCGATCTCAACCGGCCGCAACGACGGGGCCGAGCCGCGCACGCTGCTGCCGATGCTTTGCCGGCGCGGCGATCTGACCAAAGACGACATCGGCGCGATCCGTGTGCAGGGCAGCCACAGCTTTGTTGAAGTGCTCGAAACCTCTGTCCCCGGCCTGCTGAGCGCACTTGGCGGTGACATGAAACTGGAAGAAGGCGCGGTGTTGACGCAGCTCGACAAAGCCCCCGATCTGGCCCGTGGCCCAAAGCCTGCAGGCAAACGTGGCCCCAAGCCGGGTGGCGGCTACAAAGGTGACCGCGACCGTGGTCCGCGCCCGCCGCGCGACAACTACGATCCCGATGCCGCCCCCGCCCCGCGCAAACCCCGCGCCAAAGCTGCGGATGGCCCCGGTGCGGCGTCGTTCGACAAGCCCAAATACGACAAGCCCAAATTCGACAAACCGCGCGCGCCCAAGGGCGAACGCCCGCCAAAGTCGCACAAGACAGAGCGCAGCCCGATGAAGCCCGGTGCGACGCCCAAACCCAAGTCTGGCGGCGAAACAACCGGCAAGCCCAAGGCAAAAGCCGTTTGGAAAAAGGAAAAGCCCGCAGGCGATGCACCGCGCAAAGGCAAGGGCAAGCCGACAACCTCGGCCACCACGCCGGGCGGTGAGAAGTCCTACAAGCGGGCGTCGGACCCGTCCAAACGCTTCACCCCGCCGAATAAGATCGGCAAGCAGGGCGGCAAGGGCGGCCCGAAATCGAAGTAAACTCGAACGCCGGGGCACCACCCCGGCGTTTTCGTTTAAGGCCCCGGACTTTTTAAAAAAGCCCGCCCCGTTTTCTTTAAAAGAAATCTGCGCCGGCGGCTGGCCTTAAGGAACAAACCCAACTGGCACTACTTGTGGCGCGACTTTCGCGGTGATGTGATACGCACATTCCCCGCCTCTGCGCGGGCTTCATTCGTGGGTTCGCCCACCCGCACAGAAAGGTTTGCCCCATGGACGGCAATTTCAACGAGAACGACATCTCCCGCGTTGTCGAAGCCGACCGCGCGCATATCTGGCACCACCTGAGCCAGCACAAACACTATGAAACCACCGATCCGCGCATCATTGTCGAAGGCAAGGGCATGCGTGTCTGGGACCAAAAGGGCAAAGAACACCTCGATGCCGTGTCCGGTGGTGTCTGGACGGTCAACGTCGGCTATGGCCGCGAAAGCATCGCCAATGCCGTGCGCGACCAACTGATCAAGCTGAACTATTTCGCCGGTTCCGCAGGCTCGATCCCTGGCTCTCATTTCGCCGAGAAACTGCTGGATAAGATGCCGGGTCTTGATCGCGTCTACTATTGCAACTCCGGCTCCGAGGCGAATGAGAAAGCCTTTAAAATGGTGCGCCAGATTGCGCACAAACGCTATGGCGGCAAGAAGCACAAGATCCTCTACCGCGACCGCGATTACCACGGCACCACCCTCGGCTGCCTCTCGGCGGGTGGGCAGGACGAACGCAACGCACAATACGGCCCCTTCGCGCCGGGTTTCGTGCGCGTGCCGCATTGTCTTGAATATCGCAGCTTCGAACAAGACGGCGCGCCGCAGGAAAACTACGGCACATGGGCGGCTGACCAAATCGAAAAGGTGATCCTCGCCGAAGGGCCGGAAACCGTCGGCGCGCTTTGCTTAGAGCCGGTGACAGCAGGCGGCGGCGTGATCTGCCCGCCCGATGGCTATTGGGAGCGGGTGCAAGAGATTTGCCGCAAATACGACATCCTGCTGCATATCGATGAGGTCGTCTGCGGCGTGGGCCGCACCGGGACTTGGTTCGGCTACCAGCACTACGGCATCCAGCCCGACATGGTAACCATGGCCAAGGGCGTCGCCTCAGGCTATGCCGCCATCGCTTGTCTGGTCACGACCGACGCCGTGTTTGACATGTTCAAGGACGACGCCAGCGATCCGCTGAACTACTTCCGCGACATCTCGACCTTTGGCGGCTGCACCGCGGGGCCGACCGCGGGCATTGAGAATATGAACATCATCGAACGCGAGAACCTGTTGGAGAACACAACCAACATGGGCCACTACATGCTGGAGCAGCTTCATGCGCTGGCCGATAAACATAAGGTGATCGGCGATGTGCGCGGCAAGGGGCTGTTCTTGGGCGCCGAACTGGTCACTGACCGCGACAGCCGCGACCCCGTCGAGGAAAAGCGTATTCAGGCCGTCGTCGGGGACTGCATGGCCCAAGGGGTGATCATCGGGGCCACCAATCGCTCCCTGCCCGGCAAGAACAACACGCTGTGTTTCTCGCCCGCCCTGATCGCCTCACGCGATGATATTGATGAGATCATCACCGCGGTGGATGGCGCATTGGGCCGGGTTTTCGCTTCGGCGTAAAACCGCGCTTTCAGGCCTGCGATAGGCGGCATCGGTTGACCCGGTGCCGCCTTCGTCTATCTAAACCTCTGTCTTGCCCGAACATGACAACAGATGGAAAATTGCCGCGCACACCCGCGTTGAAAATTTTTCTTAACATCCATCGCTTTCGCGGGAACCTCTTCCAATCCCCCCGCGTTGGCAAATGAGTAACTTGGGAGAAAGACATGAAGAAATTCCTTATCGCCGTTCCGCTGGTCGCCACTCTTGCCGCTTGTAACGGCACCACGCCCAGCCAAGGCGCCCTGACAGGTGCAGCCCTCGGCGCAGCCACAGGTGCTGCTGTTTCAGGTGGTGACGACAAGGTTCAAGGCGCAATCATCGGCGGTCTCGCTGGTGCGGCGGCTGGCAACTACATCGGCCAGACTCAGTCCGGCAAATGTGTGTACCAGAACTCCAACGGCCAGCGCTACGTCGCAGCTTGCCCATAAACGGCTGACATCGCGCGATTTCGCGCTATCGGGGCTTCGACCATCGGTCGGAGCCCTTTTTCGTGCCTGCCCCCCCATCTTGGCATCGCCGTGATTTGATCCTAACAGGGTTCCAAGCGCCGCATGGCGTGGGGAGGGACAATGACCACATTAAGCGATATCGCGATCTTGCTGATCGCGGCCTTTGGCGCGGGCGTGTTGAACACCATCGCCGGGGGCGGCACCTTTCTGACCTTTCCGGCGCTGGTCTTTACCGGGATGCCGCCTGTGGCGGCCAATGCCACCAGTGCCGTGGCGGTGTTTCCCGGCTACCTTGCCGGGGCTTTCGGCTTTCGCGATGAATTGGGCGGTTTTGACCGCAAGCGGTTGCTGCGGCTTAGCCTCATCACGCTGGCGGGCGGTGTGGTTGGCTCGGGCCTGCTGCTGGTCTCGTCCAACGCGGCCTTTTCGATTGTCGTGCCCTTCTTGCTCCTCGCGGCGACGCTGGCCTTCCTGCTGGGCGACCGCATCCGCGCCTTTGCCGCGTCCCATGCCCGCGGCGTCACACCCGAAGGCGCGCTCGGCCTGTTCGCGGTCAGCGTCTATGGCGGTTATTTCAATGGCGGCTTGGGCATCGTTCTGCTGGCCCTCTTTGCGCTTTGGGGGATGACCGACCTGCACGGGATGAACGGGCTCAAGAACGGGCTGAGCTTCGTGCTCTCATCGATTTCCGTGGCGGTCTTTGCCTTGGCCGGGCTGGTCGCATGGCCGCAGGCGTTGATGATGATGCTGGCCGCCACGGCGGGGGGCTATGCCGGGGCGCCGCTGGCGCGGGCCTTGCCGAAACAGACCGTGCGCTGGCTGATCGCCGCCATCGGCTTTGGCATGAGCGCGGTGTTCTTCTGGCGGCTTTTCGCAGGCTAGGCCAGCAGGTCCACCGCGCCGCTTTCGGGGGCGAACAGCAGCAAAGGTTGGCCCGCGCTTTCGATCCGGCCCAAACCCATGTCATCGCGCAACAGTGCCAGCGGCCCCGAAATCGCCCGCGCCAAGGCGGCCTCCAACGGCTCTCCCACTGCATGGGTCAGCGTGCGGACCGCGCGACCCAACTCCAAGTGCGCCCCCGCCAGAGTGCCATCCGCCAAGGTCAACCGCCCCTCCGCGCGATAAACCTCGCGCCCGTTGAGCGTAAAGCCCGCGATATCAGAGCCCGCCGTCGCCATGGCATCACTGACGAGGAAAATCCCCTCGCGCTTGGCCGCCAGCGCGTTGCGCATGCTGGCGGGATGCACATGGATGCCATCGGCAATCAGCCCCGCGTGAACCCCGTCTCGCGCCAGCGCCGCCCCGACCAATCCCGGCGCGCGGTTGCCCATCTGGCTCATCGCGTTGAACAGATGCGTGACGCAGCGCGCGCCAGCATCAAAAGCAGCCATAGAGGTCTCGTAATCCGCGTCGCTATGGCCAAGCGAGACGATGACCCCCGCCTCCGCCATCGTGGCGATCTGCGCGGCGCTGGTGTTTTCCGGCGCGACCGTCACCATTAGGTTCGGCAGCAGCACGGCGGCGCGCAGGATCAGGGCAAGATCCGCCGCCTCCATCGGGCGGATCAACGCCCCGTCATGCGCGCCCTTACGCGATAGCGCCAGATGCGGGCCTTCCAGATGCAGCCCGATAATGCCCGGCACCCCCTCGGTGATGGCAGTCGCGACAGCCTCAATCGCCGCTTCGGTTTTATCGGGCGTGTCGGTGATTAAGGTGGGCAAAAGCGCCGCGACACCCGTGCTGCGATGCGCCTCGGTCATGCGCCGCAGGGTGGCCACATCGGGGCTGTCGTTGAACATCACCCCGCCGCCGCCATTGACCTGAAGATCGACGAAACCGGGGCAGAGCACCCCCGCCTGCAGCCGCTCTGTCGGCATGCCCTGCGGCACATCTTCAAAGGCAAGGATGCGGCGGCTGCCGTCTTGCATCTGCGCCAGCACCTTGCCGTGGTGCAGATGCTTTCCATCGTGAATATCCGCCCCGGTGAAAACCCTCGCGATCTCGCTCATGGCAAAACCTCTTCCGCTGCGGCCTTGCAGACCAGATGAAACGCCCCATCAAGCGCCGTGCCGCGCGCCGCGATCAGCCCCGACAGGTGTTCTTCTGGCAGGTAACGCGCGTAATGCGGGCCAATCCCGCCCAGCAGGCAGAGCGGGTCGCCGGGCGCGAAATCCAGCGCCTTCAACGCGCGGAGGTAATAGGCCGCCCCCTCTTGCATCAGTGCCTGCGCGTGGCGGTCCCCAGCCTCGGCAGCCGCGATGACCTTGGGCGCGAATGCCGCATAGTCTCCGGGCTGCGCCGTCAGGCTAAAGGAAACGAGAGCCTCTGGATCATCGCCGAAATCCGCCAATAAAGCGCGGGTCAGGTCGCTGTGCGGCAGCACCCGGTCATGGCATTGCAACGCAAAATCCAACGCCCCGCGCCCCAGCCATGCGCCTGATCCTTGGTCGGCCAGATGGAACCCCCAGCTTCCGACATAGCGATACGCCGTGCCGTCCGTCGCGGCCACAATCGTACCAGTGCCGATGGCCAGCACCCAGCCCGCCACGCCTTCGCCAAGCGCGCCGACCACGCAGGCGGGGCGGTCATCGTCGGCGTGGATCCGGGCATAGGGCAGCGCCGCGCGCAGCCGCGCTTCGTCCCGCGCGACGTTCATCCCCGCCAGCCCGATGAACGCCCTGGCGTCCTTAAGTGCCGTGAGGGGCAGCCCCGCCTCGGCCGCTGCCGCCTCCACCGCACCGCGCAGGTTTGCGAGCGCTCTGTCCGGGTCATTGCCGATATTGGCGCGCCCCCCAGTTGCACGGCCAAGAATGCCATCGCGCTGCGTGCCGATGGCGGCGCGGCAACCGGTGCCACCACCGTCAACGGCGATCAAAAGAGGGGCGGAGATGCTCATGCGACACTTTTAGGCGAGGTGCCGGGTGAACGGAAGTGCGGGCAACGCGCCGAAGTAAATTCGACAGGCCGTAATGCCAGATTGAACTCCCCCTAAGGCCAGCCTAACCTTCGCCCCATGGCCCTGCCCGTCGAAACCTTTTTCCTGCGCCCCGATGCGCAAGGCACCCTGCAACAGCAGATCCAACAGATGATCGCCCAAGGCATCCTCTCGGGTCGGTTCCAGCGGGGTGAGAAGCTGCCCTCCACCCGCAAGCTCGCGGCGCATCTTGGGGTCAGCCGGATCACGGTCACCATCGCCTATACCGAGCTTTTGGCGAATGACTACCTCACCTCGCGCGGGCGGTCGGGGTATTTCGTTTCCGAAAACGCCCCCGCGCCCCCGGCCTTTGCCCCCAAAGCCGAGGCCGATGACGCCATCGACTGGACCCGCGCCATCGGTCAACGGTTCAGCGCCAATGGGCTGGCCGCCAAACCGCAGGACTGGGCCAGCTACCGCTACCCTTTCATCTACGGCCAAGCCGACCCGACGCTGTTCGACCACGCGAACTGGCGGCTCTGCGCGTTGCAAGCCTTGGGCCAACGCGACTTCACCTCGATGACGACCGACTACTACGATCAGGATGACCCGCAACTAATTGAGTTCATCGCCCGCCACATCCTGCCCCGGCGCGGCGTCTCGGCGCGGCCCGAGCAAATCCTCATCACGCTTGGCGCGCAGAACGCGCTTTGGCTGACCGCGCAGGTGCTGCTGACCCAACGCCGCCGCGCCGTTTTGGAAGACCCATGTTATCCGGCGCTCAGCGGTATCCTGAGCCAATCACGCTGCCACATCACCCCGGTGCGCGTGGATCAAGACGGCCTCCCGCCCGAGGCGATCCCCCCCGATACGGATGTGATTTTCACCACGCCCAGCCACCAATGTCCGACGAATGCGACCATGCCGATGGACCGCCGCCGGGCGCTCTTGGCCCGCGCCCGCGCGCTGGAGGCGCTGATCGTCGAGGATGACTATGAGTTTGAGATGTCCTTCCTCAAACCTGCCTCGCCTGCGCTCAAGTCGCTCGATGATGAGGGGCGGGTGATCTATGTCGGCAGCTTCTCTAAATCGCTCTTTCCTGGGCTGCGGCTGGGGTATCTGGTGGGGTCTGAGCCGTTCATCCGCGAGGCCCGCGCGCTGCGCGCCTCGGTCCTGCGCCACCCGCCGGGGCATATCCAGCGCACTGCCGCCTATTTCCTGTCTCTGGGCCATTACGACGCGCAGATCCGTCGCATGGGGCTGGCCTTGCATGAGCGTCGCCGCGTCATGGAAGAGGCGCTTGAGGCGCACGGCCTGCGGGTCTCGGGCCGGGGTGCCTATGGCGGATCGTCCTTCTGGATGCGCGCGCCGGAAAGCGTTGATACCGCGCAACTGGCCGAAAACCTGCGCGCGCGGGACGTTCTGGTTGAACCTGGCCACGCCTTTTTCGCGGGCGAAGAGAGGGCCACGAATTACTACCGGCTGGCCTATTCCTCCATCCCCGCGGCACGGATCGGCGAAGGGGTTGGCCTAATCGCCCAAGAGATTGACCGCCTGCGTTAATCTGGCCCTAGGGCTAGACCACTTCTGGCCCTAACCCCGCCCCGCGCCTGCCCGTAATTTGCCCCAAGCTTTGCCCCACGCCCAAAGGATCGACCCATGAAAATGACCACCGAAGAAGCCTTCGTCAAAACCCTTCAGATGCATGGGATCGACACGGCCTTTGGCATTATCGGTTCGGCCATGATGCCGATCTCCGACCTCTTCCCCGCCGCCGGGATCACCTTCTACGACGGCGCGCATGAGTGTAACTCCGGCATGATGGCCGATGGGTTCACCCGCGCCTCGGGGCGGATGTCGATGATGGTGGCGCAGAACGGGCCGGGGATTACCAACTTTGTGACGCCGGTGAAAACCGCCTATTGGAACCACACGCCGCTGCTGCTGGTGACCCCGCAGGCGGCGAACAAGACCATTGGTCAGGGCGGCTTTCAGGAGGTCGAGCAGATGGCGCTCTTCCGCGACATGGTCGCTTATCAGGAAGAGGTCCGCGACCCCACGCGCATCGCCGAGACACTGAACCGCGTGATCCTGCAAGCCAAACGCCACTCTGCCCCGGCGCAGATCAACATCCCCCGCGATTTCTGGACGCAAGTGATCGACATCGACCTGCCCGCCATCGTCGAGTTCGAGCGCCCCTCCGGCGGAGAGACCGCCATCGCCGAGGCGGCAGAGCTGCTTTCAAACGCGAAATTCCCGGTGATCCTGAATGGCGCGGGCGTGGTCATCGGCGGCGCAATCGACGACGCGCGCAAGCTGGCCGAACGGCTCGATGCGCCGGTCTGCTGCGGCTATCAACACAACGACGCCTTCCCCGGATCGCACCCGCTGTCGGTCGGGCCCCTGGGCTACAATGGCTCCAAAGCGGCGATGGAATTGATCGCCAAGGCCGATGTGGTGCTGGCGCTCGGCACGCGGCTTAACCCCTTTTCAACCCTGCCGGGTTATGGCATCGACTATTGGCCCAAGGACGCCAAGATCATTCAGGTCGACATCAACCCCGACCGCATCGGCCTGACTAAGAAGGTCAGCGTCGGCATCGTCGGCGACGCGGGCAAGGTGGCCCGCACGATCCTTGACGGGCTCAGCGACAGCGCGGGCGACGCGGGCCGCGAGGAACGGCGCAACCTGATCGCCCAGACCAAATCCGCATGGGCGCAGGAACTCACCTCCATGGATCACGAGGACGACGATCCCGGCACCACATGGAACGAGCGTGCCCGCGACCGCGAGCCAGAAAAGATGTCCCCCCGCATGGCATGGCGCGCGATTCAGAAAACCCTGCCGAAAGAGGCGATCATCAGCTCCGACATCGGCAACAACTGCGCCATCGGCAACGCTTATCCGACATTTGAGGCGGGCCGCAAATACCTCGCCCCCGGTCTCTTTGGCCCCTGCGGCTATGGTTTCCCGGCGATCTGCGGGGCCAAGATCGCCTGCCCGGATGTGCCGGTGGTGGGCTTTGCCGGGGATGGCGCATTTGGCATTTCGATGAACGAGATGGTCAGCGTCAGCCGCGACGACTGGCCCGCCGTGACCATGGTAATCTTTCGCAACTACCAATGGGGCGCGGAGAAACGGAACACGACGCTATGGTTCGACGACAATTTCGTCGGAACCGAATTGGCGCAGGACGTGAGCTATGCCGCGGTGGCCAAGGCCTGCGGCGTCGAGGGCGTGCAAGTGTCGTCGATGGATGAGTTGACCGACGCGCTGGACCGCGCGGTCAAGGCGCAGATGGACGAGGGCAAGACCACCTTCATCGAGGTGTTGCTGAACCAAGAGCTGGGCGAGCCCTTCCGCCGCGACGCGATGAAGAAACCCGTTTCCGTCGCCGGGATCAGCCGGGATGACATGCGCCCGCAACAGGTCTGAGGCGTGACACAAGCGCTGGTGCTTGTCGTCAACGCGGGATCATCGTCTATCAAGGCGGCGGTCTTTGACGGCGGCTTGACCGAGCGTCTGCGGATCGAGGCGCAGGGCATCGGCCAGACTGGCGCGCTTCGGGTCGGCTCTGCACCAGCGAAGCTGCGCGCCTTGCCGGATCACCAGACGGCCTTCCGCGCGCTGCTAGAGGCGCTGCGCGGGGAAGGTATCGACACGGGCGATCTCACCGCCGCCGCGCACCGTATCGTGCATGGCGGGCCGGATTTGGCCGAGACCTGTGTGATCAGCCCGAAAGTGCGGGCCGCCATCGCTGCCGCCGCGCCGCTTGCGCCCCTGCACAATCCGCACCACCTCGGGGCCATCGACGCGCTGGCCAGCCTCATGCCCGACCTGCCGCAGGTTGCCGCATTCGATACCGGGTTTCACCGGAGCAACCCCGAAGTCGCCCGCCGCTATGCGCTGCCCGACCGGGCCGAAACGGCCGCCCTGCGCCGCTATGGGTTCCACGGCATCAGCTATGAGAGCCTCGTCGCGAACTTTCGCGAGACCACTGGCGCAGACCTCCCCCGCCGTTTGCTGGCGCTGCATCTGGGCAATGGCGCATCCCTTTGCGCGATCCACGAGGGGCAATCGGTCGCCACCACCATGGGGTTTTCGCCCCTCAGCGGGCTGACCATGGGCACCCGCGCGGGCGAGATTGACGCGGGCGCGGTGCTGCATCTGGTGCGCGATGTGGGGCTGGAGGAGGCCCAAACACTGCTGCATCACGAAAGCGGATTGCTGGGGCTTTCGGGCCTCACTGCCGACATGCGGCAATTGGCGGAAACAGACAGCAACGCCGCCCGCTTCGCCCGAGACCATTTTTGCTACTGGATCACCCGGCAGGCGGGGTCGATGATCGCTGCCATGGGCGGGATGGACGGCATCGCTTTCACCGGGGGCATCGGCGAAAACGATTCCGGGGTGAGGGAAAAGGTTCTTGCAAACCTCCGCTGGGCGGGAAATATTTCCTCTTGGGTCATCCCCGCCGCCGAAGAGAAACATATCGCGCGCCAAACGCACGCCCTGCTGAAAGACCCCGCCCTCTCATGACGCACTCCCAGCCGCCGCTTGATCTGTCGCCCAAGGTCTCGGACGAGGTTCGCAAGACCACCTGCTACATGTGCGCCTGTCGCTGCGGCATCAACGTGCATATGAAGAAGGGCAAGGTCGCCTATATCGAGGGCAACCGTGACCATCCGGTGAACCAAGGTGTGCTCTGCGCCAAGGGGTCTGCCGGGATCATGCAGCACAACTCCCCCGCGCGGCTGCGCAACCCGATGAAACGGGTCGGGCCGCGCGGGTCGGGTGAGTTTGAGAGCATTAGCTGGAAAGAGGCGCTGCAGATCGCCACAGACTGGCTGGAACCGCTGCGCCGCGAAGCGCCGGAAAAGCTGGCATTCTTCACCGGGCGCGACCAGTCGCAGAGCTTCACCTCGCTTTGGGCGCAGGCTTACGGCACGCCGAACTACGCGGCTCATGGCGGCTTTTGCTCGGTCAACATGGCCACCGCGGGCATCTATACGATGGGCGGTGCGTTCTGGGAATTCGGCCAGCCCGATTGGGACCACACCAAGCTGTTCATGCTATTCGGCGTGGCCGAGGACCATGACAGCAACCCGATCAAGATGGGTCTGGGCAAGCTCAAGAAACGCGGCGCGCGGGTCATCGGGGTGAACCCGATCCGCACCGGATACAATGCCATCGCCGATGATTGGGTCGGCATCACGCCGGGCACCGATGGGCTGTTCATCCTGTCGCTGATCCACTGCCTGATGAAGGCCGGGCGCATCGATCTGGATTACCTCGCCCGCTACACCGACGCCCCAGTGCTGCTGAACAGCGACCCGAAGTCGCCCGAATATGGCCTGCAACTGCGCGACGCGGACGGCAAGGCGCTGGTGGTCGACCGCAAGACCGGCAAGCTGACCCCCTTCGATCAGCCCGGCGTGCGCCCCGACCTTGCCGCCACCTACCGAACGGCGGGCATTACCCACCGCCCGGTCTTTCACCAGATGGCTGAGCAGTATCTGGGTGAGGACTACACCCCCGAAGCCGTGGCTGAGCGTTGTGGCATCCCCGCCCCGCGCATCCGCGCCATTGCCGCCGAACTGGCCCGCGTCGCCTTTGACGAAGCCATTGAGCTTGAGCACGCATGGACCGATTTCCGGGGCGAGCATCACAAAACGATGACGGGCCGCCCGGTTTCTTTCCACGCCATGCGCGGCATCTCGGCCCATGCCAATGGGTTTCAGACCTGCCGTGCGCTGCATGTATTGCAGATCATCCTTGGCACCGTCGAAGTGCCGGGCGGTTTTCGTTTCAAGCCGCCCTACCCCAAGCCTGCCACCGCGCACCCCAAACCACATTGCAAAGCCACCCCCGATGCGCCGCTCGACGGGCCGCATCTGGGTTTCGTTCAAGGCCCCGACGATCTGGCGCTACGCGCTGATGGCAGCCCCGCGCGGATCGACAAGGCGTTCACATGGGAAAACCCGATGTCGGCCCATGGGCTGATGCATATGGTGATCTCGAACGCCTACGCGGGCGATCCCTATAAGATCGACACGCTGTTTCTCTATATGGCCAACATGTCGTGGAACTCGTCGATGAACCCCGGCGGGGTGATGGAGATGCTGACCGACACCGACGAGAATGGCGACTACGTCATCCCTCGGATCATCTATTCCGACGCCTATTCCTCGGAGATGGTGGCCTATGCCGATCTGATCCTGCCCGACACGACGTACCTTGAACGGCACGACTGCATCTCGCTGCTCGACCGCCCGATCAGCGAGGCCGACGCCGCCGCCGATGCGATCCGTTGGCCCGTGGTGGAGCCCAACCGCGATGTGCGCGGCTTTCAGTCGGCGCTTTGTGATCTGGGGGCAAAACTTGGCCTGCCGGGGTTCGTGAACGAGGATGGCACCCAGAAATACAAAGACTACGCCGATTACATCACCAGCCACGAACGCCGTCCGGGCATTGGCCCGCTGGCCGGGTTCCGCGGTGAGGATGGCAAAGACGCCGGGCGCGGGGCGCCAAACCCCGAGCAGATTGACCGCTACATTGAGAACGGCGGCTTCTTCGTCAATCATATCCCGGAGGGGGCGAATTACTACAAGCCGTGGAACGCCGCCTATCAGGATTGGGCCGTCGGCATGGGCATCTATGACGCGCCGCAACCCTATCTGTTTTCGCTCTATGTCGAGCCGCTGCGCCGGTTTCAATTGGCCGCCGAAGGGCATGGCAAACGCCAGCCCCCCGACCACCTGCGCGAGCGCATCAAGCAGACCATGTCGCCCCTGCCAATCTGGTATGAAAGCGACCCCGAGGGCACGCAGGGCTATGATGTCCACGCACTCACCCAACGGCCCATGGCGATGTACCATTCATGGGGCAGTCAGAACGCTTGGCTGCGGCAATTGCACGGGCACAATCCGCTCTACCTGCCCACGGCGATCATGCGTGCAAAGGGGCTGCAAGACGGCGACTGGGCGCACGTGACCTCCCCGCACGGCGGGATCACCGTGCCGGTGATGGAGATGGCGGCCCTGAACCCCAAAACGGTCTGGACATGGAACGCCATCGGCAAACGCAAAGGCGCATGGGCGCTGGACCGCGACGCGCCGGAGACGACCAAGGGCTTCTTGCTGAACCACCTGATCCACGAGTTGCTGCCACCGAAAGGCGATGGGCTGCGATGGTCGAACTCCGACCCGATCACCGGGCAGGCCGCGTGGTTCGACCTTAAAGTGCATATCGAAAAGACTGCAGCCCCCGCCGAAGCGCAGCCAGAAATCCCGGCGCAACGCTCCCCCGTCCCGCCCGCGCCGCAGGACATCGCATGGAAGGTGGGCAAATGACCTCCTCCCTCCGCGCCGCACCGCTCAAGACCCCTCAGGACCGCCAGCCATGACCACGCTCCCACAACAGACCGACCGCAAACTCGGCCTTGTGATCGACCTTGATACCTGTGTCGGCTGCCATGCCTGCGTGATCTCCTGCAAGGGCTGGAACACCGAAAACTACGGCGCGCCGCTGTCGGACCAAGACGCCTATGGCGCAGACCCGTCGGGCACCTTTCTCAACCGCGTGCACAGCTATGAGGTGCAGCCCGAGGCCGGTGCCGCGCAACTCGTCCACTTCCCGAAATCCTGCCTGCACTGCGATGACGCGCCCTGCGTCACCGTTTGCCCCACGGGGGCGAGCTACAAGCGGGTTGAGGATGGCATCGTGCTGGTCAATGAAAGCGATTGCATCGGCTGCGGCCTCTGCGCCTGGGCCTGCCCCTACGGCGCGCGCGAGATGGATCAGGCCGCGGGTGTGATGAAGAAATGCACCCTCTGCGTCGACCGTATCTATAACGAGAACCTGCCTGAAGAAGACCGCCAGCCCGCCTGCGTGCGCACCTGCCCCGCTGGCGCGCGGCATTTCGGCGATCTGGGCGACCCCGAAAGTGCTGTGAGCCAATTGGTGGCCGAGCGCGGCGGTGTGGACCTCATGCCCGAGCAGGGCACCAAGCCGGTCAATAAATACCTGCCGCCCCGCCCGCGCGATCAGTTGCAAGGCCCAGAGGACAGCGGCGAGATCGACGTGCTGGCCCCCTTCCTCGCCCCGATCGACAGCGGCCCAAAAGGGTTCCTCGGCTGGCTTGATCGCACTCTGGAGAAGCTCTGATGCATCCGGCACCCTCTGTTATTCTGTTCAGCAGCCTGTCGGGCATGGGGTTTGGCCTGCTGGCATGGCTCGGCATCGGCCTGCCCACTGTGACCGGCTGGGTAGCCTTTGTCTTTTTCGCGCTGGCCTATCTGCTGGCGGTGGGCGGGCTGATCGCTTCGACCTTCCACCTTGGCCATCCCGAACGCGCGCTCAAGGCCTTTACCCAATGGCGCAGCAGTTGGCTTAGCCGTGAGGCTTGGGCCTCGGTAGCGGCCCTGCTCACCATGGCGGCCTATGGCGCGGGGCTGGTGTTTTACGACACGCGGCTTTGGCCGCTGGGGTTGCTTGGCGCGGCGCTGTCGCTGCTGACGGTGCTGACCACGGCGATGATCTATACCCAGATGAAAACCGTGCCGCGCTGGCACAGCGTGATGACGCCGCTGAATTTCCTGTCGCTCAGCATCGCGGGCGGTGCCCTGCTGGCGGGGCAGGTGACGGCGGCGATGGTCCTGCTGGCGCTGGCCGGGGCGGTGCAGATCGCCACATGGTGGCACGGGGATCGCGCACTTGCGGCGTCGGGCAGCGATATCGCCACAGCGACGCGGCTGGGGGACAAGGGCAGGGTCCGCGCCTTTGAGCCGCCGCATACAGGCAGCAACTACCTGCTGCGAGAGTTCGTTTATCAGATCGGGCGCAAACACGCGCTGAAGCTGCGGGTAATTGCAATTACGCTTATGGTGCTGCTGCCACTGCTGCTGCTTTTGTCGCCCGTATTCCACCACCTTGCCGCCGCGCTTGCGGTGCTGAGCCATGCGGCGGGGGTGCTGACCTCGCGCTGGCTGTTCTTTGCGCAGGCGGAGCATGTGGTCGGGATTTACTACGGCAAACGCTGAACGCAAAAGAGGGGGTGTCTCCACCCCCTCCTGCATTCAATTTCACAGCCTAAAAAGCAGCCTTAGTTCATCAAACCCGCATGACGCAGACCCGCATCGACCAGTTCCTTGGTCGGGTCCGTCAGCTCTGTCAGCGGCAGACGCACCTCGTCAGAACACAGGTCCAACCGCGACATGGCGTATTTCACGCCCACCAGCCCCGGCTCGGTAAAGATCGCTTTGTGCAGCGGCATCAGACGGTCTTGAAGCTCCAACGCTTTGGCGTAATCACCCTCTAGGCAGGCCGCCTGCATCTGCGCGGAAAGACGCGGTGCGACATTGGCGGTGACCGAGATACAGCCAACGCCGCCTTGGGCGTTGAACCCATGCGCGGTGGCGTCTTCGCCGGACAGCTGGCAGAAATCCGGGCCGCAGGTGATGCGCTGATCGCTAACGCGCGCCAGATCGCCGGTGGCGTCTTTGACACCCACGATGCGCGGCAGTTGAGCCAACTCGCCCATCGTCTCGGGCAGCATATCCACGACCGAACGACCGGGGATGTTGTAGATGATGATCGGCAGCTCACAGCAGTCATGCACAGCGGTGAAATGCGCCACCAAGCCGCGTTGCGTGGGCTTGTTGTAATAGGGCGTCACCACCAGCAGCGCGTCGGCGCCGACCTTTTCGGCGTGGCGAGCAAGACGTATGCTTTCGACCGTGTTGTTCGACCCGGCACCGGCAATCACCGGGATGCGGCCCGCGACGGCTTTGACCACCTCTTCGACGACGGTCTCATGCTCGGCATGGCTCAACGTCGGGGATTCGCCGGTGGTGCCGACGGGGACAAGCCCGCTTGACCCTTCGCCGATGTGCCATTCGATAAGTTTCTTGAGCGTATCCAGATCCAGCGCGCCGTTGCGAAACGGCGTGACGAGGGCAGGCAGAGAGCCTTTGAACATGTGCACGCTCCTTAAGTGCTGGCCGGCGGAAACCGGACTGGATGAAGACTTTTGCGGGGACTAATGTTTGATAAACGTCGCCCGAGCCATATGTTGCAAGGCTCTAGCCTCGGAGATGTAGGAAATGCAAGCGATGACGCGCCTGATGGCGATTCTCATGAGTGTTTTTGTCCTGACCGTGCCTGCGGAAGCGCAGCGCCCGCGCCCTTTGGGCTGGGCGATGGACGCGATGCGCAGCGGCAATTGGGACGCGGCTGCGGCCTTGGCCGCCCGCGATGGGCAGGCCGCCGTCGATGTGATCGAATGGCACCGCCTACGGGCCGGGCGGGGTAGCTATGCCGAAGCGCGTGACTTTCTGAACCGCAGGCCCGATTGGCCCGGCGAGGCATATCTGCGTCGGCAGACCGAAGAGGCGGTGATCAAGCAGTCTCAAGACGAGATACTGGATTTCTTTTCGGCCATGGCCCCGCAGACCCCGCGCGGGGTCTTGGCCCATGCCAAGGCATTGATCGACAGCGCCCAGCGCGGCGAGGCCGAGGCGAACCTCGTTCTGGCGTGGCGCACCATGCCGATGAACGCCACCAGTCAGGAGTTGTTCGTCGACACATACGGCAGCCTTCTGGCCCCGCATCACGCGGCGCGGCTCGAAGAGATGCTCTGGCAGCGCGAGCATTCAGAAGCACGGCAGATGTTCGATCTGGTTTCCAGCGCCGACAAGGCACTGGCCGAGACGCGCATCGCCCTGCAAAAGCTGGAAAGCGATGTGAACACCAAGATCGACGCCCTGCCCGCATCAAAGGTCGATGCGCCGGGGCTGGCGCATGACCGCTTTGAGTGGCGGATGCGCAAGGGGCTGCGCGATGACGCCAAGGCATTGATGCTGGCAAAGTCGACCTCGGCTGTGGAGCTGGGCCAGCCCCCCGCTTGGGCCAACCGCCGCCGCGCCTTGGCGCGGGACGAGATGCGCAATGGCGACGCCAAAACCGCCTACCGGCTGGCCTCGCAGCATTTCCTGACCGACGGCTCGAACTACGCGGACCTTGAGTGGCTCTCGGGCTATATCTCGCTGCGCTTTCTAAACGACCCAACCACTGCGTTGGGCCACTTTCAAAACCACGATAACGCCGTGGAATCCCCGATCAGCCAAGGCCGCGCCGGCTATTGGCAAGGCCGCGCGCTGGAGGCGATGGGCGATGCCGAAGGGGCTGCCAAAGCCTATGCCATGGGGGCGAAGTATCAGACATCCTTCTATGGGCTGCTGGCCGCTGAGCGGGGCGGCATTCCCTTCGACGAAAAGCTAACGGGCGCGGCCCCTGCCCAAGACTGGCGGACATCCCCGCTCGCCCGCGCGCCCTTGTTCGAAGCCGGGCTGCTGTTGCAAGCCTCGGGTGAGCTGTCCACCGCAGAGCGGTTCTGGACCCATCTGGCAGAGCAACTGGTGCCCGAAGACATCGCCCTGCTGGGGCAGGCGGCGATCGACGCAGGCCAGCCGCATCTCGCGGTGATGATTGGCAAACGCGCGGCGCAGCGCGGGTTGGAAGTGCCCGCCCCCTATTACGCGCTGCACAGTCTGGTCGATAAAGACCTGCCAATGGCCACTGAAATGACCCTCGCCATCGCGCGCCGCGAAAGCGAGTTTGACCCGAACGTCCAAAGCGGTGTCGGCGCGCGGGGCTTGATGCAGATCATGCCCGCAACGGCGAAAGACGTGGCGCGCGATCTGGGCATCTCTAGCCAGCACACGACCGACCGCCTGACCGCCGATCCCGATTACAACGCACGGCTTGGGGCGACTTACCTGTCGCAAATGGCCGGGCAGTTTGACGGCAACGTATCCATGATGTCAGCCGCCTATAACGCGGGCCCCAGCCGCCCGCGCCGCTGGATGTCGACCTATGGCGACCCGCGCAAAGGTGAAATCGACATCGTCGATTGGATAGAGATGATCCCCTTCCGCGAGACGCAGAACTACGTGATGCGGGTGACCGAAAGCCTGCCCGTCTACCGCGCCCGTCTGGGGAAAGACCCGCTGCCGATCCCCTTTAGCGAAGAGTTAACCGGGTCGACGCTGAAGGCGTTCGCGCCATAGGGTGAACAGCCCCGCCGCCACGATCATGCCCGCGCCCAGCACCACGCTGGGACGCAGCACTTCGTTAAAGACCGACAGGCCGATGATCACGGTAAAGATCAACTGCGTATAGGCGAAGGGTTGAACGGCGCTCGCCTCGGCGACCTCATAACAGCGGATCAGCAGCCAGTGGCCCGTCACCCCGGTGATGCAAAGCGTGCCCATCAACAGCCAGTTGCCCGGTGTCATCGGCTCCCAAAACCAGACGCCCACGGCGGTCATCACCGCCGCCCCGGTCACGCCGGTCCAGAAGAAACTCGTCCCCGTATTGTCGCGCCGCGCGACATAGCGGGTCAGCAGCCCGTAGACCGCGAACATCGCCGCCCCCGCCAGCGGGATCGCGGCGGCAGGGTCCACCACCCGGAGCCCCGGTTGCAAAATGACCAGCACCCCGATGAACCCCACACCAATCGCGGCCCACCGCCGCCAGCCGACCTTTTCACCCAATATCGGCCCCGAGAGCGCCGCCACCAGCAGTGGATAACAGGTGAAGACAGCATGGCTTTCCACCAGCCCAAGGATCGTAAAGCCAAGCACCATCGTACAAATCTGCGCCGACAGCAGCACGCCACGCAGGATCTGCACCGCAGGCTGCGTGGTCGCGGCGGCCTTGCGGATACCGCCCGCCTTGCGCAGAGCCAGCGCGATAACGAAAGCGGCAAAGAACCAATAGCGGATCATCACCACCATCAGCACATTGTAGTTCTCGGCCAGATGGCGCGACAGCCCATCTTGAACCGCAAAGACCATCGTCGTGGCGATCATCAGCATGATGCCAAGCGGAATGTTATTGGATTGAGGCATGCTAGACTGGCTCATGCTGGCATCCGCGCGCGGGTCATGTGGCGTTTGCGGCCATAGCCGGGGATGCGGGTGACCTCGAATCCGCCTGCGCTAAGTGCGCGGCGGACGAAGCCTGCGGCGGTATAGGTCGCGGCGGTGCCACCGGGCGCGGTGTGGTGGGCGACTTCGGCCATCAGGGGGTCGCCCCACAGTTCGGGGTTCTTGGCAGGCGAGAACCCGTCGAGGAACCAAGCATCGGCCTGCCCCTGCCACCCGGGAAGGGCCTGCCGCGCATCACCGATGATGATCTCGGCCCGCAGGCCGGGCAGTTCCAACACACCGCCGTTGCCATCCCACGCCGCTGTCAGCGCATCGCGCCGCCCGTCAAGCGCGGGGAAGGCCATATGGGCCTGCGCCATATCCTCAGGCCGCATCGGGTAGGCTTCGAAACTGGTGAAATGCAGCGGTCCTTCGTGGCCCGCGCGCATCCATTCGTCCCACGCCAGCAGCAGGTTCAGCCCGGTGCCAAAGCCCAGTTCGGCGATGTGAAAACCGGGGCGAAAACGCTCTGGCAGGTCATTGCCCGCCAGAAAGACATAGGCCGTTTCCGCCGCGCCGTCCTCTAGGCTGAAGTAGGGATCATCGAACTGGGTCGAGACGGGCACTTGGCCCTCGCGCCACGTGATCTGGGCATTCTGGTCTGGCACGGTACGTCCTGCTAGAGGGGGAGTGAAGTCGCGCAGACACTGCGCAAGCTGGCGGGGAATGGCAATGGTGGATGTAACCGTAAGAGGGGCCGGGATTTTCGGCCTGTCGGTGGCTTGGGCCTGCGCGCTGCGCGGGGCATCGGTGCGGGTGGTGGACCCGGCAGGACCGGCGGCAGGCGCCTCGGGCGGGATCGTGGGCGCGCTGGCGCCGCATGTGCCGGAGAATTGGAACGCCAAGAAAGCCTTTCAGCTTGAAAGCCTGCTCAGCGCGGAGGGTTTCTGGGCCGAGGTTGAGGCCGTGGGCGGTCACGCCCCGGGTTATATCCGCAGCGGTCGGTTGCAGCCGGTGGCGGATGACGCGGCGCTCGCGCTGGCGCGACAACGGCAAGACACAGCAGCCGAGCTCTGGCAGGGCCGTGCCCGGTGGGAATTGATCCGCGCCGAGGATCGCGATTGGGCCCCGCACAGCCCTACCGGGTGGCTGATCCACGACACGCTCAGCGCCCTCGTCCACCCGCGCCAAGCCTGCGCGGCGCTGGTGGCGGCCTTGGCGGTAAGAGGCGTTGAGATTGTGGCCGAGGCCCCGGAGGCGGGCCAGACCCTCTGGGCCACCGGTGTCGCGGGGTTGGAGACGCTGAATGCGGGCCACCCGCGTCTGGTTGGCGCGGGGATCAAGGGTCAAGCCGCGCTCTTGCAGCTTGACCAAGGCGGCGCGGCGCAGCTCTTTGCCGATGGGGTGCACGTGATCCCGCATCTGGATGGCACGGTGGCAGTCGGCGGCACGACAGAACGCGAATACGACAGCCCCGACAGCACCGATGCACAGCTTGACGCGGTGATCGCCAAGGCCCGCGCGGCGGTGCCCGCCTTGCAAGGCGCGCCGGTGATCGAACGCTGGGCCGGGCTGCGCCCCCGCAGCCGCAGCCGCGCGCCAATGTTGGGCGCATGGCCCGGCAGGCCGGGGCAGTATATCGCCAATGGCGGGTTCAAAATCGGCTTTGGTATGGCCCCCAAAGTGGCAGAGGTGATGGCCGATCTGCTGCTCGAAGGGCGCGATGCCATCCCCGAGGGCTTTGGGGTTGCCGATAACCTCTAGGCCAAAGAAAAACCCCGGCCACTGGCCGGGGTTCAATACCGTTCCCAAAGAGTCGCGGCTTAGCGTGCGTTCGGCAGGATCACGATCTCGACCCGGCGGTTCTGCGCCTTGCCTGCGGCACTCAGGTTGCTTGCCACTGGCTGGCTTTCGCCGCGGCCAAATGTCTGCAAACGCTGCTGCGGCACGCCGTTGGACAGCAGGATGTTGCCCACAGCCTGTGCGCGACGCTCGGAAAGCTGCTGGTTATACGCTGCTTCGCCATCGCTGTCGGTGTGGCCGACGACCTGCAGGGTGGAGTTCTGATAAACGTTCACGTTCTGCGCCAGCGCGGCCAGATCGTCACGCAGGGCGGGCGATACGTTGGTGCTGTCGGTCGCGAACAGGATATCCTGCGGCAGGGTCACGATCAGACGGTCGCCGGTGTTGGTAATGACCACACGGCTGTCCATCGCGGCGCGCAGCTCGGCCTCTTGCTTATCAAGCGAGTAACCCACGCCCGCGCCGATCGTGCCGCCGATCAAAGCGCCTTTCAGGGCGCCTTTGCCATCACCTTCGGAAATCGCACCGGCAAGGGCCCCGACGCCCGCACCGATCAAAGCGCCATTCTTGGTCCGCTGGTTGGGATCGCCATTGCCCGGCTGCATCGGCTGCGTACAGGCACCCAGTGTCATCGCGCCGGCCAGAGCGGCGGCCAAAGTCATCTTCGAAGAAATCATGTCTACTGCCTTCATGTTTGCGGCCCCGTTCGGGCGGGGCATCTTGACGTGAACGCAATATAGGCACTCAATGTTCCCGCGAACATTACATATAACCTTTATTCGGCAGAAACCCGCCCAGATGGGGGAGTTTGCGCTTCTGCCCGCGCGGATTCAAAGGCCAGCATCGCCCGTTTCACCGGCAGACCCCAGTGATACCCGCCCAAGCCGCCACTTTTGCGCAGCGCGCGGTGACAGGGGATCAGCCAACTCACCGGATTGCGCCCCACCGCTGTGCCTACGGCGCGCACGGCACGGGGGCTGCCGACGGTCTGCGCAATTTCGGAATAGGTGGTCACCTGCCCCGACGGGATGCTCAACAGCGCCTCCCAAACCTTGATCTGAAACGGCGCACCGATGAGGTAGAGCGGCGCCTTCGCTTCGGGGTCTTTTTGCATGCCAAACGCGGTATCGACCCATGGGCGCAGC
Organism: Sulfitobacter sp. W002; assembly: GCF_025142135.1. Classification (NCBI taxonomy): domain Bacteria; kingdom Pseudomonadati; phylum Pseudomonadota; class Alphaproteobacteria; order Rhodobacterales; family Roseobacteraceae; genus Sulfitobacter; species Sulfitobacter sp. W002. The sequence continues at coordinate 3,244,638 of NZ_CP081126.1, forward strand.
CGGTCGGGTGCTTCGACGAAATCGGCCAGCGGCCACCGGCTGCAAAGGTCCTCCATCGCTGCGTCCTCTCCTACTTCCGACGATAGTGCCAAGCCGCAGATGCCTTTGTCGGTGCCCATCACCAGCGTCGGACCAAAGGGGCTGTCAAACCACCCCCAATAGATCGTCAGCCCGGCGCCTTTGCGGGCGAACTCACCGGGGCTCATCGCCTCCCAGCGCAGGAACAGGTCATGCAACCGCCCGCTGCCTGATAGGCCCAACTCATGTGCCGCCGCCAATGTGGTGAAGTGATCGCGCAGCATGACCTTGGCCTGATCCAGCATCAGATATTGCTGGTAGCGTTTGGGCGACACCCCCACCCAGCGCGAGAACAGCCGCTGGAAATGCGCGGCGGACATGCCCATTTCCCCGGCGATCCAGTCCAGTTGCTTGGGGTCTTCGGCCTCGTCAATCAGGGCGATGGCGCGGCGCATCACCTGATAGTGGTAACCCTGATCTTCGGGCGCGGGGGATATCTGTGCGATCTGTGTCATGCCCCTAGATTAGCCACGCCCCTGCCCCCGCGCGACCCGTTTCTTGCGCCAATTATCGCAGCCCGCCCCCGCTTGCCCTGCCGCGTCATTCATCGCATACCCAGAGCCATGGCCCGCCAACTTGATTATCATACCATCCGCGAGATCTTCGCACGCTTCCAGCAGGCAGAGCCTGAGCCCGAGGGCGAGTTGGAACATGTGAACGTCTATACGCTGGTTGTGGCCGTGGCGCTGAGCGCGCAATCGACCGATGCGGGCGTCAACAAAGCCACGCGCGAGCTTTTCAAAATCGCCGACACCCCACAGAAGATGCTGGATCTGGGGGTTGAGGGGCTGATCGACCATATCAAGACCATCGGCCTCTACCGTCAGAAAGCCAAGAACGTCATCAAACTGAGCCAAATCCTTGTTGATGACTATGGCGGCGAGGTGCCGAACTCTCGCGCGGCACTGCAATCGCTGCCGGGGGTGGGGCGCAAAACGGCGAATGTGGTGCTCAATATGTGGTGGGGCCAGCCCGCGCAGGCGGTGGACACGCATATCTTCCGCGTTGGCAACCGCACCGGCATCGCGCCGGGCAAAACCGTCGACACAGTCGAACGCGCCATCGAAGACAACATCCCCGCTGATTTCCAGCGCCATGCCCATCACTGGCTGATCCTGCATGGCCGCTATCACTGCAAGGCACGCAAACCGCTGTGCCGCACCTGTATCATCCGTGACCTGTGCCAATACGAGGACAAGACAGAATGACCCAATACGAAGTGGTTGGCATCGGCAACGCCGTCGTCGACGTGATCTCCCATGCCGATGACACTTTCCTTGCCGAGAACGGCATCGAAAAAGGCATCATGCAGTTGATCGAACGTGACCGCGCCGAAGACCTCTATATCGCGATGCAAGACCGGGTGCAGACGCCGGGCGGCTCGGTCGCCAATACCGTCGCAGGCGCGGGCGCGCTGGGCCTCAAGACCGCCTTCATCGGGCGGGTGCGCGATGATGAGTTGGGCCAGTTCTACGCCAAGGCGATGACCGACATCGGCATCGATTTCGTCAACGCCCCGGTGACCGAGGGGGAGAACCCAACCTCGCGCTGCATGATCTTTGTCACCCCGGATGGGGAGCGGTCCCTGAACACATATCTCGGCATCTCGACCGGGCTGACCTCGGCTGACGTGCCGCAGGCGGTGACGGAGAAGGCCAAGCTGATGTTCCTTGAGGGCTACCTCTTTGACCATGACGCGGGCAAAACCGCCTTTCGTGAGGCCGCGCGCGCGGCGACGGCGGGTGGTGGCATGGCGGGCATCGCCATCTCCGATCCTTTCTGCGTGGAGCGTCACCGCGATGATTTCCTCGCGCTGATCGAAAACGATCTGGGCTATGTCATCGGCAATGAGGCCGAGATTCGCGCCCTTTGGGAAACCGACGACACCGAAGCCGCGCTGGCCAAAACCGCCGAGATTTGCCCGCTGGTGGTCTGCACCCGGTCGGGCGACGGGGTCACGCTGGTGCGGGGCGAGGAACGTGTCGACGTGCCGGTCGAAAAGGTCGTGCCGGTAGATGCCACGGGCGCAGGCGACCAATTCGCGGCGGGCTTCCTCTATGGTCTTGCCACGGGCCGCGATCTTGAGACCTGTGGCCGCATGGGCAACATCTGTGCAGGCGAGGTGATCCGCCACATCGGGCCCCGCCCCCAGACCGACATCATGGCCCTGTTCAAGGCCGAAGGGCTGGTCTGAGCATGATCGAAAACGGCTTTCACGATGTCCCGCCCGGCAAACTCGCCGTGGTGGTGACCCATCTGGAAATGGACGCCAAACCCAGCTTGCGGGACGTGCCCCTGCCCGAGGGTATGACCTTTCAAAAGGTCACCCCGACGCTCGACTGGTTTCGCGACATTTTCCGCCGGGTTGGGATGGATTGGCTGTGGTACGGGCGGCTCAAGCTGGATGACGCGGGCCTCACCGCGGTGCTGCAAGACCCGGCGCGGGCCTTCTATACACTGACCCGTGATGGCAAGAACGAGGCGCTGCTTGAGCTGAACTTCCTCGAAGATGGCACCTGCGAACTGGCCTATTTCGGGCTGACCTCTGCGCTGATCGGCAGCGGCTCGGGGCGGTATCTGATGAACCAAGCGATCACCCTGGCCTGGGAACAGCCGATCACCCGGCTGCACCTGCACACCTGCACCAACGACAGCCCGCAGGCGCTTGGCTTTTATGTGCGCTCAGGCTTCACCCCCGTTCGCCGTCAGGTCGAGATCGACGATGATCCGCGCCTGACCGGCCTGCTGCCGCGCGATGCGGCGCCGCAAGTGCCGCTTATCGAAGGGTAGGAACGGCGAAGGGTAAAACTGCCGCCGGATTACCGAACCGGCGTGCACTCTGCCCCTTGGAAACAAGCGATCACCTTGTCGACCATCGCAGGCTTCGGAGAACCAAAGAGGTCGCCGCCGCAGGGGTTGCTTTCCAGTGCATAGGCCCCATCCGGTTTGCGTTCGAGAAAGGCCAGAACGTCCCCTTCCTCGGCAGAGCCGCACCACGGGCCAAAGCACAGGACATTGAGCATCAACGGCTGGTCAAAGGGCACGTCAAAGCCCCCTTCCGACAACGCCTTGCCGCTGATTTGCGCCCGGAGCGGAGTCTCTTCGGGCGGGTTGATCCCGACTTTGCCGGTCTTTGGCAAGGCGGCAGCGTCAAAGGTCAGACGCCCCTGCACCACGACGTAGCTCTCTTCGGCCTTAGCCGCGCGTTGATAGGTCGCCTCGACTGAATGGGGCAGACAACTGAGCGCAAGCGCAGGCAGCGGGGCCAAGGTGGCGAGGGCGCTGGCGATGATCCGTGTCATAACTTCTCCTCAAACTCTTCAAGAACTGCCGTATAGACCGCGCGTTTGAACGGCACGATATGCGCGACCAGTTGATCTGCGGGCATCCAACGCCATTCCGAGAATTCAGGTTCGGCCGTCTGGATATTGACCTGATCGTCCTGCCCCAGAAAACGCATGAGGAACCATTTTTGTTCCTGCCCCCGGTAGCGCCCTTTCCAGATGTTGGGCACCAGTTCATGCGGCAGATCATAGGGCAGCCAACGGGAAGTCTCGGCCTCGATCCGCACCAGATCGCGGGGGATACCGGTCTCTTCCTCCAACTCGCGCAGGGCTGCGTCGGGCGCGGCCTCGCCCTTGTCCACCCCGCCTTGGGGCATCTGCCAAGCGTCCTGATCCCGGTCGCGCCGCTGGCCGACAAAGACCTCGCCCTCAGCATTCACCAGCATCACGCCGACGCAAGCACGGTAGGGCAGTTTGGCAATCTCTTCGGGGGTCATGTCAGTATCTTCTCCATTTCAAAGCGGTTCAGATATTCACCTGACCGTGCGACGCGCTCTGCTGCGATAACACGAAAGCCCAAAGCCTCAAAGGCAGGGCACGCCATCAGGCTGGCATGGGTGTGCAACCGGATCTCGCCTGCGGCGACCGCTGCCTGTTCGACCCGCCCATAAAGCGCGCGAAAGACACCCTGCCCCTGCGCCGTCGCGGCGATAAAGGCCAGATCGATATAGCCCCGCTCCCGCGTCATGAAACCGATCACCTGCCCCGCCCGTTCGGCCAGCACCACCTGCTGCCCGCCTAACTTGGCCGACCACTGTGGCCCCTGCGGTGGAGCGGGGAGCCACGCGGCACGCTCCGCCGCGCTATAGGCGCTTGCGCCATGGTGGATCGCGTCGAACATCACCCGCCCCAAAGCATCATGATCCGCCATCGCCGCATCACGCAACGCCACCTCTACCCGCGCCATCCAACACCTCTGTCTTGACCCGCCGTGAGCCGCGCGGATGACGCGGCGTTTCGCGTGACTTGCCCTGCCGTTTCCGATGGTGTCACAGTGACCCAGCCCACCCAGAAAGGTAAAGCCATGTCCGATTACCCCCACCTGCTTGCCCCGCTCGACCTTGGTTTTACCACGCTGAAGAACCGTTTGCTGATGGGGTCGATGCATACCGGGCTGGAGGAAACCGGCGACTGGAACCGCGTGGCCGAGTTCTACGCCGCGCGGGCGCGGGGCGATGTGGGCCTGATGGTCACCGGCGGCATCGGGCCGAACCGCGAAGGTGCCGTGGCCCATGGGGCGGCAATGATGGTCAGCCAGAAGGACGTGGACAACCACAGCATCATCACCCAGCGGGTGCATGAAGCAGGCGGCAAGATCGCCATGCAAATCCTGCACGCGGGCCGCTATGCCTTTACCCCCGAATGCGTGGCTCCAAGCGCGATCAAATCCCCCATCTCCATGTTCGCGCCCAAGGAGCTCGGCGAGGAAGGCATCGAGAAACAGATCAGTGATATCGCCGCCTGCGCTCTGCGCGCGCGAGAGGCAGGGTACGACGGGGTCGAGATCATGGGCTCCGAGGGCTATTTCCTAAACCAGTTCCTCGTCACCCATACCAACAAGCGCGAGGACCGCTGGGGCGGGTCTTACGAGAACCGAATGCGCCTGCCGCTGGAGGTGGTGCGCCGGGTGCGCGAAACGGTGGGCGAAGATTTCATCCTGATCTACCGGCTGTCGATGATCGACCTCATCCCCAACGGATCGACCTTTGAGGAGGTCGTGCAACTGGCCCAAGAGGTCGAGAATGCGGGCGCCAATATCATCAACACCGGCATCGGCTGGCACGAGGCGCGCATCCCCACCATCGCCACTTCGGTGCCGCGCGCGGCCTTTGCTTGGGTTACGAAAAAGCTAATGGGCAAGGTGGGCATCCCGCTGATCACCTCGAACCGGATCAACACGCCCGAGGTCGCCGAAGAGGTGCTGGCGGAGGGCTGCGCCGATATGGTCAGCCTCGCGCGGCCCATGCTGGCCGATGCCGATTTCCTTGCCAAGGCCAAGGCCGGTCAGGCCGAGCGAATCGCCCCCTGCATCGCCTGCAACCAAGCCTGCCTCGACCATACTTTCGGCGGCAAGATCTCTACCTGCCTTGTGAACCCACGCGCCTGCTATGAAACAGAGTTGCTGATTGAACCGGCAGCGGCGGCGAAATCCGTGGCCGTGGTCGGTGCTGGCCCTGCGGGCCTGTCCGCCGCGATCACTGCTGCCGAGCGGGGGCATAAGGTCACCTTGATAGACCGCGCGAGCGAGATCGGCGGGCAACTCAACCTCGCCAAGCAAGTGGCGGGGAAAGAGGAGTTCTGGGGCTTGGTCGATTGGTACCGCACCATGCTCAAGGTCCACGACGTGACCGTGCAGCTTGAGACCGAGGCCACGGCGGACGCGCTTCGCGGCTTCGACGAGGTTGTCATCGCCACCGGCGTGGTGGCACGTGACCCACAAATCCCCGGCCAAGACGGCAACAACGTGGTTAGCTACATCGACGTGCTGAACGGCACGGCAAAGGTCGGCCAGCGCGTCGCCGTGATTGGCGCGGGCGGGATCGGTTTCGACGTGTCGGAACATCTGGTGCACGACGGCGAGAGCAGCACGCTGAACCTGCCCGAATGGATGCGCGAATGGGGCGTCACCGATCCGGGCACGCACCGCAGCGGGCTGGCCCCCGAAGGCCCACAACCCCCGGCACCGGCGCGGCAGATCACCATGCTGCAACGCAAGACCAGCAAACCCGGCAAAGGCTTGGGCAAGACCACGGGCTGGATTCACCGCGCCTCTCTCACCATGCGCGATGTGAAGATGATCGCGGGCGTGAACTACGAAAGTATCGACGGGTCCGGCCTGCACATTACCTTCGGCGAGGCGCGCGAGAACCCCACGCTGATCGAGGCCGACACCATCGTGCTCTGCGCCGGACAACTCTCTGACCGCAGTCTTGCCGACACCCTAGAGGCCAGCGGCACCCCCTGTCATGTGATCGGCGGCGCCGACGTGGCCGCAGAGCTCGACGCGAAACGCGCGATCAATCAAGGCACACGTCTGGCTGCTGCCCTTTAGCACCCGCACTGCGCGCGCCCTTGCACCCGGCGAGCGCAACCCGCTAAATCGCCTGACCGCTTTTGCCAGCCAATAGGTGACCATGCCCCTCTGCGTCTTTGACATATCTGATGACGGCACCACCACGGTGCCCGAAGACACCCAGCTGACCGGGCCTGCGCGCTACCGTTGGTGGCATTTCGACATGGCCGATCCCGCGCTGGCACCCTGGCTGGCCGAACACCTGCCCGAGATCCCGGCGGGCGCATTGCTGCAACCCGAAACGCGCCCGCGCTGCGATGAATATGAGGACGGTCTGATCCTCAATCTGCGCGGCATCAACCTGAACGAAGGGCAGCAGGCCGACCAGATGGTCTCGGTCCGGATGTGGGTGACGGATGCGGTGGTGATTACTGTGCGGATGCGCCGGGTCTTTGCCATTGATGAATTGCGCGCACTGGCCGCCCAGAGCACCGCCCCGCCCCGGCCTTCGGCCTTCCTCGAAGCGCTGGTCTCAAGGTTGACCGCACGGGTGCAGATCGAAGTGGCGCGGCTGGCGGACCGGACGGCTTTCTATGAAACCGACCTCGAAGACCTCAGCACCCCGCCGCCCAAAGACCTGCCCGTCACCCGCCGCAGCACGATCAAACTCGAACGCTACCTCGCCCCGCAGCGCAGCGCGTTGGAGCGGTTGGCGGACCTAGACCTGCCGCTGGTCCCGGATGTCGATTCGATGAAGCTGCGCGAGTTGGCGAACCGCACCGCCATCGTGGTGGAGGAACTGGACGCCCTGCAAGAACGCATCGTCACGGTACAGGACGAACACGACAACCAAGTCGCCCAACGCCAAGCGCGCCATGGCTATGTGCTGTCGATCGCCGCCGCCGTGTTCCTGCCGCTGGGGTTTCTGACCGGGCTTTTCGGCGTGAACGTCGGCGGGATGCCCGGCGTGGACGATCCGCGCGCCTTTGCCGTCCTTTGCCTTGCCATGGTGGGCCTCGCCGCGCTCATGCTGGCGGTTCTGAAATGGCTGCGCTGGCTATAAGCCCCTCGGAAACGGATTGTTCTGCCGTTTCCATGCCATGAACGATCCCTGCAAAGACCACGGGACTGTCTTGCCTCTGCCCCGATCCTGCCTGAATTGCCGCCCATACCTGAGGGCAACAAGATCAATGCGAAGGGACAGGCAATGGACCGCCTTACGGAAATGGAAGCGTTTGCCACAGTGGTGGATCAAGGCGGCTTTACAGATGCCGCCAAGAAGATGGGGATCTCGAAATCCGCCGTCTCAAAGCATGTATCCTCACTTGAGGCCCGCTTGGGGGCGCGGTTGCTTAACCGTACCACCCGCCGCGTGTCGCCCACGGAGATCGGGCTGGCCTATTACGACCGCGCCCGCCGCGTGCTGAACGACGCAGGCGAGGCTGATGCGCTGGTCACCTCGATGCAATCCGCGCCCTCGGGGCTGTTGCGGATTTCGGTGGCGACGGATTTCGGCGTGAATCATCTGTCGCCCGCTTTGTCGGAGTTCTTGCAGGACTTTCCCGACATCACGGTGAACATGGTGCTGAACAACCGCTACGTTGAGCTGATCTCGGAAGGGTTCGACATGGCCGTGCGCATCGGCGAGTTGGAGGACAGCACCCTGCGCGCGCGCAAGCTGACCGAGACGACCAAACGCATGATCGCCAGCCCGAAGTATTTCGAGCAGTACGGGCGGCCGGAAAAGATCGATGATCTGAACAATCACAAGCTGCTGCATTACTCGAACCAGTCGTCGGGCAATGTGTGGAAATTGACCGCACCTTCGGGTGAAAAGCGGCAGGTCCGCACGGCGGGCTGGCTGTCGGTCAATGACGGGCAGAGCCTTTTGAACGCCGCGATTTCGGGACTGGGGATCGCCTATCTACCAAGCTTTCTTTACGCCGATGCGATGGAAAAAGGGTTGGTCGAGGATGCCATCCCCGAACTGCCGCTCGAAACCCAAGGCATCTACGCCGTCTATCCTCCGGGCCGGTTCACCCAGCCCAAGGTGCGGGCGTTCATCGACTTCCTCGTGCATGAGTTTGCCGAGAAGGGGCCGACGGACTGGTAAACACACTCGGCCCGGAATCAAGCCGCAGGCGCCGGGCCATCGCCAGCAAGAAACTAAGCGCCCCAGCGATGCAGCCCCTGCTCGATATTGCCCCTCTTGCCCGGAACAAGCCGCAGGCGCCGGGCCATCGCCTGCCCGCCCGGACGGGTAGGCGATTTAGTACGGCCGGGTGGGACTTGGCAAACGCACATCATGGTTGAGCCATAAAGTGGCAGCGACCTGCCGCGGATCGCCGACCCGCGGGCAGCCGATGGCCCTCAGTTGCTTCGCACTCTGCCACACAAGACCACCTTTCCTCTCCCCCACTGGCACGCTATCTCTCCCGCCATGAGCAATATGCGCGAAACCTATGCCCGGCTTGTCGCCGAGGGCAAGCTACAGGCCGACCCAGCCCAAGAAACCGTCATGGCGGAGTTTGACCGCATCCGCGATGCGCTGGACAACCCGCCGAAGAAAAGCTTCTTTCGCAAAGCGCCCGAACCGCCCAAGGGGCTGTACCTCTGGGGTGGCGTGGGGCGCGGCAAGTCGATGCTGATGGACATGTTCGTGGCGCATCTGCCCGACGTGCCCGCGCGCCGGGTGCATTTCCACGCCTTCATGCAGGAAATTCACAACGCCATGCATGAGGTCCGCAAGACCGGCGTGGATGACGCCATCGCGCCCGTTGCCCGCGATGTGGCCGACAGCGTGCGCCTGCTCGCTTTCGACGAGATGCAGATCACCGACATCACCGATGCGATGATCGTGGGCCGCCTGTTCGAGGCGCTTTTTGCCGCCGGGGTCGTGGTCGTCACCACCTCCAACCGCCTGCCCGATGACCTGTATAAAAACGGCATCAACCGCGAGGTGTTTGTCCCCTTCATCGACCTCATCAAAGAGCGCATGGTGGTGCATGAACTAGCCAGCCCGACCGACTACCGCCAAGATCGGCTGGCCGGGTCGCAGGTCTATTTCACCCCCGTCAACGCCGAGAGCCGCGCCGCGATGGATGCGGTTTGGGACGATCTGGCAGGCACACAGGGCGAACCGCTGACCCTCCACGTCAAGGGCCGCGAAGTGGTGATTCCGGCTTTTCACAACGGCATGGCCCGCGCCGGTTTCCACGCGCTTTGCGGGCAGCCCTTGGGGGCCGCGGATTACCTCGCGCTGGCGCAGGCCGTGCGGGTGCTCCTGCTGGACAACATCCCCACCCTCGGCCGGTCGAACTTTAACGAGGCCAAGCGCTTTGTTACGCTGATCGACGCGCTTTATGAGGCCAAGGTGCGGCTGATCTGCTCTGCCGCCGCTGCGCCGGAAATGCTCTATCTCGAAGGCGAAGGCACCTTTGAGTTCGAGCGCACAGCCTCCCGACTGCGCGAAATGCAGGGGGAAGACTGGGGGCGCTGACCGCCCCCCTGCCGCCAAATCAGGAATCACTGACCGGCTGCATATGCAGGTCATTGCCCTGCAAAATCGGGTGGTAAGGCCGCTCGACTTCATAAAGCCACCACAGGCCGCCTGCGATAATGGCGACACCTATGGCCATGAAGATAAATTGATATTTCCGTGCATCGTCCTGATCGTGACGCGCGGACTGGCTGAAATTGCGCATGGGGACACCTCGGTCAAATTCGAAAGGGGAGACTTCCTAAGACCAAGATACACCACATCTGCACTTCGCAGCAGCGGGGTGCCCAAATATGGTTAATTAGACGTTTTCCCGCAACACGCTACCGGCGAGGTAGAGCGAGCCACAGATCAGCACACGTGCATGGGGATCGCGGGCGATAATCGCCTTTAGTGCCGCGGTGACATTCTCGGCCTCGCCAGCCTCAATGCCAACATCGCGCGCCACCTTCGCCGTGGCCTCGGCAGGCAGGGTTGCTGCCTCGCCGGGGATCGACACGGCGGTGAGGCTAGCTGCCTCCGCCGCCAATGGGCGCAGATATCCGGCGATGTCTTTGGTGTTCAGCATCCCGCAAATCAAATGCGTCGGGCGTTTCGGCAGAGCGGCCAGCGTCGCCGCCAACGCCGCTCCGGCGGCAGGATTATGGCCACCGTCCAGCCACAACTCGCCCTCGGGCGCCATGCGCGCCAGCGGGCCATCCGACAGCCGCTGCATCCGTGCAGGCCACTGCGCCTGCGTCACCGCAGCCTCGCAAGCCTCCACATCGATTCCAAGCTGGCGCAGCGCTGCCAGCGCAGCACCGGCATTCATGATCTGATGATCACCGGGTAGATTGGGACGCGGTAGATCAAGCAGGCCGCGCTCATCTTGATAGACCATACGCCCAGCTTCGGGCCCGACATGCCATTGCTGACCATGGGCCAACAGAGGCGCGCCAAGTTTCGCGGCGCGGTCCTCAATCACTTCAAGCGCGGCCTCTTCTTGCGGGCCGACCACACAGGGCACCAACCGCTTGATAATGCCCGCCTTCTCACCCGCGATCTCGGCCAATGTGTCGCCTAGATACTGCTGATGATCGACTGAAACCGGGGTGATCACCGTCAGCACCGGATCGACCACATTGGTCGCGTCCAAGCGTCCGCCAAGACCCACTTCGAGCAGCGTGTAATCGGCAGGCACCCGCGAGAAGGCAAGGATCGCGGCGCAGGTGGTGATCTCGAAATAGGTGATTTCTTCGCCACCGTTGGCGGCGTGGCATTCGTCCAGCACAGCGGCCAGATCGGCCTCGGATATCAACTCCCCCGCGACCCGGATACGCTCATGGAACCGCGCAAGGTGGGGCGAGGTATAGGCGTGGACCGTTTTGCCCGCCGCCTCCAACCCCGCGCGGATCATCGCTTGGGTCGAGCCTTTGCCGTTGGTGCCGGCGATATGGATCACCGGCGGCAGGTCATTCTGCGGGTTGCCCAAGGCCTCCAGCAGCCGCCACATCCGGTCGAGTGTCAGATCGATGATTTTGGGGTGCAGCGCCATCATCCGTTCAAGGATGACATCCGATGAAGGCGTGCTCATTTCTTCTTAGGCGTGTCGGCGGGCAACTCCGCTGCGGCCTGAACGGCGGCGGCGGCCTCGGCCACCTCCACTTCTTCGGGCGCGGGCAGGTCACCGCGCACGGCGGGCGGCAGGCCCATCAGCATGCGGGTGATGGTGATCAACTCATCACGCATCTCGGTCCGTTTGGTCACCCGGTCGAGCATCCCGTGGTCGAGCAGATATTCCGCCCGCTGAAAGCCCTCGGGCAGTTTCTCACGGATGGTCTGTTCGATCACGCGCGGCCCGGCAAAGCAGATCAGCGCGTTCGGCTCGGCAATCTGCACGTCGCCCAACATCGCATAGGACGCGGTGACACCGCCCGTGGTCGGATGGGTCAGCACGACGATATAGGGCAGGCCCGCCTCTTTCAGCATCTGCACGGCGACCGTGGTGCGCGGCATCTGCATTAGGCTGAGGATACCTTCTTGCATCCGCGCGCCACCAGCGGCGGAGAACAGCACCAGAGGGCGCTTCAGCTTCACGGCTTCTTCAGCGGCGGCAATGATCGCATTGCCCACATACATGCCCATGGAACCGCCCATGAACGAAAAGTCCTGCGCACAGGACACAATCGGCGTGCGGCCAATCTCACCCGTGACCACGAGCATGGCTTCATGCTCGCCCGTCTGCTTTTGCGCGGCCTTCATTCGGTCGGGATAGCGCTTCTGATCCTTGAAATGCAGCGGGTCTGGCGTGGGCGCAGGGACCTTTACCTCGGTAAAGATGCCACCGTCGAACAGCGCCTTGAACCGCTCACGCGGGCTGATGTGCATGTGATGGCCGCAGTTGGTGCAGACGTTCAGATTGTCGGCCAACTCGCGGTGAAACAGCATGGTGCCGCATTCGTTACACTTGGTCCACAGGTTGTCCGGCGTCTCGCGGCGCGAGAAGATCGAGTTGATACGCGGACGGACGTAGTTTGTGATCCAGTTCATTGGCAGGCCTCTGCTGTGGTTCCGTTCCAGATAATCCCCGCATGGGGAAATTGCAATCAGCGGCGTATCGCCAGCCTTGCCGCGAGCCACGACACCAGCATCAACGCGAAATCCACCGGCAACCATGTGCGCAACGCCGCCGCGTCATCCATCGAAAACGGCGTCAGATAAAGCGCCAGCCCCGAGAGATCATCCGGCAGAGAGATAATGAGAATGGCCGAGACATTGTTCCACAGATGCACCGCGATGGCGGGCCCAAGCGAGCCGGAGCGTGCAGTAAGGTCAGCCATCAGGATGCCGAAGACCCCGGCCCAGAGCGCCACCATCAGCGCATTCTCCCCCGCCTCGGCAGGTAGGTAGTGACCAAGCGCGAAAAGCGCCGAGGGCAGGACCATCCAGATCAGCGGCGAGCGAAACCGTGCCGCCAATTGCTGCTGCACATAGCCGCGAAAGACGATCTCTTCGGCGCTGACCTGCACCAACACTGCCAGCAGCGACAGCGGCAAAAGCAGCAGCCAGCGGCCAAGCGGCAGGTTCGGCTTCAGCTCACCGCCCATGTCCCACGGCGGCAATACCGCAAGCGCAACGCCCAGCAGCAACATCGCCCCGGAAACCGCGCGAAAACTGGGCCAGAGCCGCCCCGGCAGGCCAAAAAGGCTCCCCGCGCTGCGCCGGTGCACGATCCGCACGGTCACGGCGACGGCCATCGCCATGGTGCCAAAGCTGAACAGCAGCAGATACATCGCCTGCGGCGTGGCCCCTTTCAGAAGATCTCCGTGCAGCGAGGGTGCCGCCGATCCCGCCAGCCCATAGACCGTCTGAAAGTAAAGCTCGTTCAGCGCGACATAGGCCACCACGGCCACGAACAGCCCCAAGAAAAACCGCCACAGTGCCGAGGTGCTGCGCGCGGGCGCGACAAAGGCCGCGTGGGCGCTATAATCGGGCCGCCAGTTCATCAGCGGCGCCGTTCAGATCGGGGGTGGTGCTTGCAGAGCATATGCCGGGCCTTCACGCTTGCGGGCGGGTCGAACCGACCGCGCCAGAAGGTCAGAACCTATGCCCTAACACGCTGCGATACAACAGTTCCCCCGCCTCATACGCGCCAAAGCCTTGCAGCACCGCCCCTGCCCCTCTATTCCATTCAAGACGTTTCAAGGAGCCCACCGATGTCCACCACGCCCCGCTTCGACAAATCCCGGCTGCCCAGCCGCCACGTGACCGAAGGCCCGGCCCGCGCGCCGCACCGGTCTTACTACTATGCCATGGGCATGACCGAAAAAGAGATTCACCAGCCGCTGGTGGGCGTCGCCACCTGCTGGAACGAAGCAGCCCCCTGTAACATCGCCCTGAACCGTCAGGCGCAGGCTGTAAAAGTGGGCGTGCATTCCGAACAGGGCACCCCGCGCGAATTCACCACCATCACCGTCACCGATGGCATCGCCATGGGCCATGAGGGCATGCGTTCCTCGCTGGCCTCGCGTGAGGCGATTGCCGACACGGTTGAGCTGACCATGCGCGGCCATTGCTATGACGCGATCGTGGGTCTGGCGGGCTGTGACAAGTCGCTGCCGGGGATGATGATGGCCATGCTGCGGCTCAACGTGCCGTCGGTCTTCCTTTATGGTGGGTCGATCCTGCCGGGCAAAGCGCCTGCCGGGGCCGATGTGCCCGAAGATTTCGCAAGCCGTGACCTGACCGTGCAAGACATGTTCGAAGCCGTGGGCCGGTTCCAGAACGGCTCCATGTCGCAGGCGGCTTTGGATGTGCTTGAGCGCGTCGCCTGCCCTTCCGCGGGTGCTTGCGGCGGCCAGTTCACCGCCAATACCATGGCCTGTGTGTCGGAAGCGATCGGCCTCGCGCTGCCGAACTCCTCGGGCATGCCAGCCCCCTATGAGAGCCGTGACGCCTATGCCGAAGCCTCGGGGGCGGCGGTGATGAATCTGATCGAAAAGAACATCCGCGCGCGCGACATCTGCACCCGCGAAGCCTTTGAAAACGCGGCGCGTATCGTGGCCTGCACTGGCGGCTCGACCAACGCCGGTCTGCACCTGCCCGCCATGGCGCATGAAGCCGGGATCGAGTTCTACCTCGAAGACGTTTGCGAGATCTTCCGCGACACACCCTATTTCGTCGATATGAAGCCGGGCGGCGCTTATGTGGCCAAAGATCTTTACGATGCGGGCGGCGTGCCTGTCGTGATGAATGAGCTGCGCAAAGCGGGCCTTATTCACGAAGACTGCATGACCGCCACCGGATACTCGATGGGCGAAGTGTTGGATCAAGTGACCCGCGAAGCAGACGGCAAGGTGATCCACTCGGTCGCCAACCCGATCAGCAAGACCGGCGGCGTTGTCGGCCTTAAGGGCAACCTCGCCCCCGAAGGTGCCATCGTGAAAATCGCGGGCATGTCGGACGACGACATCGTCTTCACCGGCCCGGCGCTGGTGTTCGAATGTGAGCAGGACGCCTTTGAAGCGGTACAGAACCGCGCCTATTCCGAAGGCGACGTTTTCGTGATCCGCAACGAGGGCCCCGCAGGCGGCCCCGGCATGCGCGAGATGCTGGCGACCACGGCGGCGCTGTCCGGTCAGGGCATGGGCAAAAAGGTGGCGCTGATCACCGATGGCCGCTTCTCGGGCGCGACCCGTGGTTTCTGCGTGGGTCACGTGGGGCCAGAGGCCGCGCACGGCGGGCCGATTGCGCTGCTGAAAAACGGCGACATGATCACCCTTGATGCCATCACCGGCAGCATCAGCGTCGATCTGAGCGATGATGAACTGGCTGAGCGCCGCAAGGGCTGGGCTGGCCCCCGCGCGACGAACTACCAAAGCGGCGCGCTGTGGAAATATGCCAAGCTTGTCGGCCCCACCTACCTTGGTGCCGTGACACATCCGGGCGCTCAGGCCGAGACCCATGATTACATGGACCTCTAAGCGCCCTCTTGCGGCACTTGCTATGCTCACCCTGTCCGCCTGCGAAGGCGGTCAGGGTTTTTCCTTTGGCGGCAGCACCGGCGTGCCCGACAAACCCCTGCGGCAAACGGCGCTTGCCGGGGGCGCGGTGCAGGTGGTGCCCCCGCAGGGCTATTGCATTGACCCCAAAAGCCTCAAACGCCGCTTTGCCCTGATGGCGCGCTGCGATGCGCTTGGCCTGCCGGATGTGGTCACCGCCGCGCCGCGTGGCATCCTCACGCTGGCGCTGATCGAGGCCGAGGCAGAAGCCCCTCTGCCCACCCCGCAACAGGTCGCCGAGGCCACTGGCCTGAGCCAGCTGCAAGAAGCCGGCAGCATTGAGGGCGCAACGATCTTTGTGGCCCAAGGGCCGGTGCCCGCCGAGGGCATGTCGCCCCGCCACTGGCGCGGCATGGCACGGATCGGCGGCCATGTCGCCAGCGTCACCCTGTACGGCGCACCGCAAAGCAGGGTTATTTCCGAAGAGGGCCGCGCGCTGGTCGCAGACCTGATCCAACAAAGCCGCAGCAAGAGCGCGAAGGCTGTCGCCGCTGGCAGCTGACCCGCCCGTTGTTTCCAAATTGGCAACACTGCCCGCCCCCGGAAACAATCGCAGGGCTATTCATTTGAACGAAATGCCCGCCTTGCATAGACTGCGGCAAAACGAGAGGCGCAGGTTCATGGTCAACTTCCCCAGCGGCTATCTGGAGAGCAAGCTCTATGCCCGCGCACTGCAACGTTGGGCCGATGCGGCCCGCAAGGCTGCCACGGTCGATCTTGCCACCCTGCGCCGCCAACGCAGCCGCGCCCGGCTGCTGCGCGCCCAACTGGATCGTCTGATTCACCGCGCAGAAGACCGTCTTGCCCTGCCCGCGATCGGCGCCAGCGGCTTTCCGAAACCGCATAACGCCGATTGGGCATGGCGGCCCGAACTTTGGCGCGGCCCGCTTGCCACGCCGGGGATGTCTTCGGTCGAAACCAAATCCACACTGGGCGCGGAAGTGACCCTGTTCCACGATTGCGCGCAATCGGAACTGACCCTGCGCCAATTGCGCAACCTGCGCGAGGCCGATTTGGCCCCCTATGGCCTGCAACTCGACGTCTTCAAATTTGATGGGTCTTTCCTGTCGCTGGTGATTAACCTGCCCACCGACGCCATCACCGGATTGAAACGCCGCCACCTGATCCGTATGGATACGATCGTGCAATTGGAACACCCGCTTGAGATCTTTGCCCGGCTCAACATCCGCCATGGTCCGAACACCGAACAGATCGTCCGCGAATTGCCCGTTGGTCACGAAAACATCAGCGTCGAATTCGATCTGGCCTATAGCAAGCTCAACGAAAAGCGGATCGAGGCGGCATGGATCGACCTGATCTTTGAGGGGCCGGACATGAACCAAGTCGTGCTGCGCGACCTCACTTTCTCGCGCCGCCCCCGCGCCCAGATCTAGGACCCCGTCATGAGCCACTTTGACCTGACCAAGACCGTATTGCGCCAAGGCATCTGGCACGGCGTTCTGACCGCCAAGGACGGCACCGACGCCCCGCAGATCAGCGTAACGCATGAAGGCAAAGAGGTGGCAGAGGTAACGCTGGAACCCGAAGGGACCGAGGGGCGCTGGCACCTCTCCTTCGCCCTCCCACCCGAGGCGATTGCCGATGGAGTGCAGACCCTCGTTATCACCGAAAAGACCGGCGGAGCGCTCTTGGGTCACGTGACCATAATCGCGGATGAAGCGCTTGGCGATGACATCCGCGCCGAGATGGACCTGCTGCGCGCCGAACTCGACATGCTCAAACGCGCCTTTCGGCGGCATTGCCGCGAGATGGATTAACCCCGCTATCAAACCCGGCGAAAGGCTGCCCCATGCGCGCATTCCGCTCTTTGCTTTTGTCCTTCGTCATGGCCTTGCCCGCCTCAGCCGAGACACTGTGCACGCTGTTGATCGACGCCCCCACAGGCGCGACCCTGCTGGAAGAGGGCGACTGTGATCGGCCCGTCACCCCGGCATCGACCTTCAAATTGCCGTTGGCGGTGATCGGCTATGATACCGGGCTTCTGATCGACGCCGAAACCCCAGTTTTCAGCTACCGAACAGGCGATCCCGACTGGGGCGGTGCGCCGTGGCGGCAAGACACGTCACCCACTGATTGGCTGCGTCATTCCGTGTTGTGGTACTCGCGCCGGCTGACGCATGAGTTGGGCGCTGACAGACTCGCGCACTATGCGCGGCGCTTTGGCTATGGCAATGCGGATTTTAGCGGCGATGCGGGCCATTACAACGGATTAGACCGCGCCTGGATTGCCTCCTCGCTACAGGTTTCCCCACGCCAGCAAGCGGTTTTTCTACGTGCGCTGCTGCGCGACGCCCTGCCCGTATCTCCTGCCGCCATGCAAAAAACCCGCGCGATTGTCGAGCGGCGAGACGTGGCCGGATGGCAGTTCAAGGGCAAAACAGGCGCTGCCTTTCCCCGACGTGCGAACCGCAGCTTTGACTATGCACGCGGTTGGGGCTGGTATCTAGGTTGGGCCGAAAAGGCGGATCGGCAGGTGGTTTTTGTCACCCTCACCCAAGCAACCCAACGCAAGGAAGGCTCTCCGGGCAATCTAACCCGCGATGCGTTTCTCAACGAATGGCCAGGCCAGCTTGACTAACAAAAAGCCCCGCTGCTGCCAGCGGGGCTTGTTACGTTTCTGGGAAGACCCCGTTATTCGTTCGGGCCCAAAGCCGACAGACCCTTGAGGATGTCGATGGCATAAGCCAGTTGGTAATCCTCTTCACGCAGTTCTGCCGCCTTGCGGGCCTTCTCGCGGTCGTCTTCGATCTGTTTGATCTGGTCGTCGGTCAGGCTGTCATTGTTCAACCGCCCGCGCAGATCGGCTTCAGAGCGGAGGGGGCGTGCCGACAACGCCTCGTCGTCCTCCTCGGCCTCAGGTGCGGCCGGGGGCTGGGCCACAACGATGTCAGGCGACACGCCAAGCGCTTGGATCGACCGGCCCGAAGGCGTGTAATAGCGTGCCGTGGTCAGACGCATGGCCCCGTCGCCGCGCAGCGGCATGACGGTCTGAACCGACCCTTTGCCAAAGCTCTTGGTGCCGATGACGATGGCGCGGCGGTGGTCCTGCAAGGCCCCCGCGACGATTTCCGAGGCCGAGGCAGAGCCGCCGTTGATCAGCACCACAATGGGTTTGCCCATCGCCAGATCGCCCGGCGTGGCATTCACCCGGTCGCCATCTTCAATGTCGCGGCCACGGGTGCTGACGATTTCCCCTTCTTCGAGGAAGGCATCCGACACGGCAATCGCCTGATTGAGCAAGCCGCCGGGGTTGTTGCGCATATCAATGACGATGCCGTTGATATTCTCGATGCCGCCCGCGTCTTCGATCTGCTGCTCCAGACCTTCCTTCATCTTGGGATAGGTCTGTTCGTTGAACGTCGTCAGACGCAGAACGGCGGTGTTGCCCACGGTCCGGGCGCGCACGGCGGTCAGCTGGATTGTGTCGCGCACGATGGAAACGTCGAAGGGCTCTGGCTCCCCTTCGCGGACCACGGTAATGAGAATCTCTGACCCCACCGGCCCGCGCATCATCTCAACCGCGTCGTCGAGGCCAAGACCCAACAGGCTTTCACCATCGACATGGGTGATGAAATCCCCCGCCTCAATCCCGGCCTCAGCAGCAGGGGTGCCATCAATGGGCGAGACGACTTTGACGAAACCCTCTTCTTGGGTGACCTCGATGCCCAAGCCCCCGAATTCGCCGCGCGTCTGCTCGCGCATCTTTTCGGCGTCTTTCGGCGACAGGTAGGACGAATGCGGATCAAGCGAGGTCAGCATACCGTTGATGGCGGCTTCGATCAGGTCACCGGGGTCGACATCTTCGACATATTGCGCGCGGATGCGTTCGAAAATATCTCCGAAAAGATCAAGCTGTTCGTAAACATTTGTCGTCTTCTCGGCCTCTTGCGCCAGCAGCGGTCCGGCGATCTGAGTGGTTGCGACCACCCCCGCGACCGTGCCTGCAACGGCTGCCATCACGAATTTCTTCATCTGCTATCCATCCTTGTCGGTGCGGAACCAGTCTGCCGGGTCCTGAGGTGTGTTGTCTTGCCTGACTTCTATATAGAGCGTTTCCGTCCGGTCAGTGCCAGTGCCTTCACCATTTGGTGACATCTGGGAACTTGTGCCGCTTTCCGGCCCGCCCATCAACCCGATGGGCGTGCCACCGGCAATCACCTGCCCGGCTTGGCCGTAAACGATATCCAGCCCCGCCAGCACAAACAGCGTGTCGACCTGCGGCTCAAGGATCACGACATTGCCCAGATCCAGCAACGGACCGACGTATCGGATCGTTGACGCCGCCGGGCTGGTGACGATGGCGCGGGGCCGGGTGGCAAGGATCATGCCGGGCCGTGTGACCCCAGCCGAATCCGTCTCTCCTGCCTTGCGCAGCACCAAACCTTGAGCGGGTAAGGGCAGCTCGCCCACCTGACCATCAAGGTTCACCGGGGCCGGTTCTTCCACGCCGGTGGTGATTTCGGACAGGCCACTGGCAAAGCCATCCAATGTCTCGGTCGAGGCAATCAGGATCGCGGTGCGCACCGGGTCTTCGGTAAAGCGCGTCGGCAGATCGGTACGGTTGGCCATGGCCTGATTGAGCGCGGTGCGGGCGCGCTGCACTTCGGTCAGCCCCTCTTGCAACCGCTGTGCCGCATCGGTCTGCAAGGCACGCAGGGTTTTGATGTCTTCGTAGTCTTGGCGCAGCGCATCGGCGCGGGCGTTGAGCGCGGGCGTCAATTCCGCCAGCAACATCCCGGCACGTGCTGTGCCCATCGGGCCATCGGGGTGCAGCAGCACCACGGGCGACGGATCACCGCCGATGCTTTGCAAAACGCCTAGGAACTGCGCCACCTCGCCCTCGCGCGCCTGTAGCTTGCGGCTCAGCTGTGCCTCGTTGATCGCCGCCTGACGCAGCCCTGCCCGCATCGCGGCAAGCCCCGCCTCAAACGCCTGAATCGTTTCGGTCAGCGCCTGCACCCGGTCGCGCGCGCCGTCGGCTTGGTCGAGCCGCGCCCCTGCCGCCTCCAACGCGGTCGCGGCCGCGCGTGCCTCCGCGGCGGCCTCTTGGGCCTGCGCCTGTGCCATCGCGGGCAAGCAGGCAAAAAGAACAGCCGCGGCCAGATGTTTCATGAAAGCAGACTTTTCCCGGTCATTTCTTCGGGCTGCGGCAGGCCCATCAACTCTAGCACCGTCGGTGCCAGATCGGCCAGACGCCCGTCGCGCAAGGCGGCCCCTTCGGGCGCGCCCACCGCCACCACCGGCACAGGGTTAAGCGTATGCGCCGTATGCGCGCCACCGGTCTCAGGGTCGATCATCATCTCGCAATTGCCGTGATCCGCGGTGACGATCATCGCGCCACCCGCTTTTTCCAGCGCCTTGAGCACCCGGCCAAGGCCCGTGTCCACCGCCTCACAAGCCGCAATCGCCGCCTCAAGGTCGCCGGTATGGCCGACCATATCGGGGTTGGCGTAATTCACCACGATCAGGTCATAGCCCGCCTCGATCGCCTGCACGAACTGATCCGTCACCTCGCCGCAGGACATCTCAGGCTGCATGTCATAGGTCGCGACATTGGGCGACTTGGGCATGTTGCGGTCTTCGCCCGTCGCCGGGGTTTCGACACCCCCGTTGAGAAAAAAGGTCACATGCGGATATTTCTCGGTCTCGGCCAAACGGAACTGCCGCAGCCCCTGTTGCGCCACCCAATCCCCCAGCGTGTTTTTGATGTCCGGCTTGGGATACATCGTCGTCATATAGACGGCGTGGTCTTTGGAATATTCCGCCATGCCCATCAGCGCCGCCCAATCGGGGCGCGGGCCGGTGTCATAGGCGTCGAACCCCGGATCGCCCAAGGCAGCCATGATCTCGCGCGCGCGGTCGGCGCGGAAGTTGAGGCAGAAGAGCCCGTCGCCCGTCGCCGCCCCCGCATAGCCGTCGATCACGCTGGCGGCAAAGAACTCATCCGTCTCACCCCGTCCGTAGGCGGCCTGAACCGCTGCGCGGGCGTCGGGAAACGCCTGCCCTTCGCCGCGCAGAATTGCCGCCGAAGCCTTGCCCACCCGGTCCCAACGCGTGTCGCGGTCCATCGCGAAATAGCGCCCGGTCACGGTGACGATCCTGGCGCCTTCGGGCAGCGCCGCCTCCAGCGTCTCGAAATAGCCAAGCGCTGAAGACGGTGCCACGTCGCGCCCATCGGTCACCGCATGGATCACCACCGGCAGCCCCGCCGCATCCAGCGCGCGGGCGGCGGCGATCATATGGCTGAGATGCCCATGCACCCCCCCGTCCGAAACGACGCCCATCAGATGCGCCGTGCCGCCAGTTTCCTTGAGTTTGGCGATAAACCCCCCCAGCCGCGCATTCTCGGCAAAGCTGCCTTCTTCGATCGCCAAATCAATCTGCCCAAGATCCATCGCCACCACCCGGCCCGCGCCGATATTGGTGTGACCAACCTCGGAATTGCCCATTTGCCCGCGCGGCAAGCCCACGTCGGGGCCATGGGTGATCAGCTGCGCCTTTGGTCCCGCTTGCATGATCCGGTCAAAATTCGGCGTCTTGGCCAGCAGGGGGGCGTTGCCCTCCGGCACCTCGCTGAGGCCCCAACCGTCAAGGATGCACAATACGACAGGTTTGGGGGCGCTCATCAGACTGCTTGCTCCGGCTTGGTGGCTGTTCTGCGTCTTTTACCCCTTGTGGGCTGGCACTTGAACCACTTTGTGCACGAGCCTTCCATTCCCGCGCAGAGCCCTTGCCCCGCGCGCCTGCTTTGGTCATAACGAGTGGCAACTTTCGCCTGAGCCGAGGACCAACTCAATGACCCTGCAAGCGCCCGAAACCCGCATCGTGAACACTTGGCGCGTGGCCTGCGACGGCAGCGAAGGCGCGCTTGGCCATCCGCGCGTCTGGCTGCAAATCCCCCAAGATCGCGGCTGGGTCGAATGCGGCTATTGCGACTGCAAATTCGTGCACACGGATTTCGAAGGCAAAGTCTGAGCCTTTCCGGCCCTCACCTGAACACCTGAACCGACGGCACGAACCTGCCCGCGCGGCGCATTGGCGTCTGGCCGTGGGCCATGCTTCGTGGCAAAAGGGTCGCCAATCCAGCGGAGCATTCATATGACATTCGGCAAAGGCCACCACCTGCATCTGATCGACGGCTCGGCCTTCATCTTTCGCGCCTATCACGCCCTGCCACCGCTGACGCGCAAATCCGACGGCATGCCCATCGGCGCCGTGGCTGGGTTTTGCAACATGCTGCACCGCTATGTTGAGGGCAACACCGGCCCCAATGCGCCCACGCATGTTGCCGTGATTTTCGACAAGGGCAGCCACACTTTCCGCAACGACATGTACGACCAGTACAAGGCCAACCGCGAGGCCATGCCCGAAGACCTGCGCCCGCAGATCCCGCTGACACGCACTGCGACCGAGGCGTTCAACATCGCTTGCAAAGAGCTTGAGGGCTATGAGGCCGATGACATCATCGCCACGCTGGCTGTGCAGGCCCGTGCCGCCGGGGGGCGTTGCACCATCATCAGCTCCGACAAGGATCTGATGCAGCTTGTGGGCGACGGGGTCGAGATGCTGGACGCGATGAAGAACAAGACCATCGACCGCGATGGGGTGTTCGAGAAATTCGGCGTCTATCCAGATCGCGTGGTGGATGTGCAGGCGCTGGCGGGCGATTCGGTCGACAACGTGCCCGGCGCGCCCGGCATCGGCATCAAGACAGCGGCGCTGCTGATCAACGAATACGGCGATCTGGATGCGCTGCTAGAGCGCGCGAGCGAGATCAAACAGCCCAAACGCCGCCAGACCCTGATCGACCATGCCGAGCAAATCCGCCTGAGCCGCAGCCTCGTGCTGCTCGATGAAAACACGCCCATCGACTTCACCATCGACGACCTCGAAGTGCGCGACCCCGATGCCGACCGCCTGCTCGGCTTCCTGTCTGAGATGGAATTCCGCACCCTGTCGAAGCGCGTGGCCGAAGTGCTGGGCCGCGAAGCCCCCGCCATCCCCGACGCGCCAGCGCCTGCCGTGGCCGACGCACCGCAGGTCGCGGATGTGCCCTTCGACCACAGCAAGTATGAGCAGGTCAGCGATGCCGAGGCGCTGCGCGTCTGGCTCGACCGGATTTATGAGGTCGGCTATGTTGCGGTCGACACCGAAACTACCGGTCTGAACGAGATGACCGCCGAACTGGTCGGCGTGTCGCTGTCGGTTGAGGCCGGGCAGGCCTGCTATATCCCGCTGACCCACAAGGCCAGCCGCGGTGATGATCTGTTCGGCTCCGATGACCTCGCGCCCGGCCAGATGCCGATTGAGGAAGCGCTGCAACTGCTGACCCCGATGCTGGAGGATCCTGCGATCCTGAAAATCGGGCAAAACATGAAATACGACGGCAAGATCTTTGCCCAACTGGGCATCACCGTCGCACCCATCGACGACACCATGCTGATGTCCTACGCGATGCACGCAGGCCTGCACGGGCATGGGATGGACACGCTCTCGGAACGTTACCTCGGCCACACGCCCCTGCCGATTAAACCGCTATTGGGCAGCGGCAAATCTGCCGTCACCTTTGACAAGGTGCCGATGGAAGACGCGGTGCCCTATGCCGCCGAAGACGCCGATGTCACCCTGCGCCTGTGGCAACTCTTCAAGCCGCAGCTGCACCGCGCCGAAGTCACCAAAGTCTACGAAACGCTTGAACGCCCGTTGGTGCCCGTGCTGGCCCAGATGGAGCGTTCGGGGATACTCGTCGACCGCGATACGCTCAGCCGGATGTCCAATGCTTTCGCCCAGAAAATGGCGGGGCTAGAGGCTGATATTCACGAATTGGCCGGAGAGACCTTCAACGTAGGCTCCCCGGCGCAGCTGGGTGAAATCCTGTTTGGCAAGATGGGGCTTGAGGGCGGCAAAAAGGGCAAGACCGGCAAATATTCCACCGGCGCGGATGTGCTGGAGGATCTGGCCACTGAACATGACCTCGCCCGCCGGGTGCTGGACTGGCGGCAACTGTCCAAACTGAAGTCGACCTATACCGACGCGCTGCAAGACCATGTGAACGCCGACACGGGCCGGGTGCACACCTGTTATTCCATCGCCGGTGCCGCGACGGGGCGACTGGCTTCCACCGATCCGAACCTGCAAAACATCCCGATCCGTTCCGAAGAAGGCCGCCGCATTCGTGAGGCTTTCGTCGCCCCCGAGGGCAAGGTGCTGGTGGCGCTCGACTACAGCCAGATCGAACTGCGCATCCTCGCGCATATCGCCCAGATCGACGCACTCAAGGAAGCTTTCCAACGCGGCGACGACATCCACGCCATGACCGCCTCCGAGATGTTTGACGTGCCGATGGATCAGATGACCCCGGAAATTCGCCGCAACGCCAAGGCGATCAACTTTGGTGTGATCTACGGCATCTCCGGCTTTGGCCTCGCGCGCAACCTGCGCATTCCACGGGCCGAGGCGCAGGGCTTTATCGACCGCTATTTCGAACGCTTCCCCGGCATCCGCACCTATATGGACGACACCAAAGCCTTCGCCAAAGAGCACGGGTTTGTGCAGACGCTGTTCGGGCGTAAGATCAACACGCCCAACATCGGCGCCAAGGGGCCGCAGGCCGGGTTTGCCGCCCGCGCCGCGATCAACGCGCCGATCCAAGGCACCGCCGCCGATGTGATCCGCCGCGCCATGGTGCGGATGCCCGAGGCCATCGCCGATCTGCCCGCGACGATGCTGTTGCAGGTGCACGATGAACTGCTGTTCGAAGTGGAAAAAGGGGCCGAAGACGCGCTAATCGCCGCCGCGCGCGAGGTGATGGAGAACGCCAATGATCCGGTGGTGAAGCTTGACGTAAAGCTGATCGTCGATGCCGGCGTCGGTGCCAACTGGGCAGAGGCACATTGATGGATCATACAGACCTCCCCGAAGACCTCGCCCAAGCGCTGGAAGAGACCGGCGCACAGGCGGGCTGGGACGGATACAGCGATGAGTTGCGCGCCGATGCGCTGGCATGGATCGACGCGGCGCGGACCACAACAGCGCGGTCGAAGCGGGTGGATGATGTGGCGCGCTTTGCGGGCAAGGGGCTGCCGCCAACGCCGTTTCAGTAGGGTGAAATGAAGCACCGGCCCGGAATCAAGCCACAGGCGCCGGGCCATCGCCTGCCCGCCCCCCCCCCCCCCCGGGTAGGCGATTTGGTGAGGCTGGGCATACCCTCTCGAGCACACATCACGGATGAGCCATAAAGTGGCAGAAACCTCTGCCCCGGTCGCCCACCCGCGGTCAGGCCATGGCCCTTTGTACATCTTGCCCATGTCACCTAAATACTCCCCATGACCTCAATCCTCTACTCCTTCCGCCGTTGCCCCTACGCCATGCGCGCGCGGCTTGCCATCGCCGCCGCGCAAACGCCCGTCCACCTGCGCGAAGTCGTCCTGCGGGACAAACCGCAAGCGTTCCTCTCGGCATCCCCCACCGCCACCGTCCCTTGCCTCGTCACCGAAACCGGCCCCATCGACGAAAGCCTCGACATCATGAAATGGGCGCTGGCCCAGAACGATCCCGAAGGCTGGCTCGACATGCCGCCCGAGGGGCACGATTGGATCGCCCGCGCCGATGGCCCATTCAAAGATGCGCTCGACCGCACCAAATACGCCACGCGCTACCCTGAGGAAAACCCCGAGGCACAGCGCGACAAGGCGACCGCCTTTCTCGAAGATCTCGACGCGCAACTGGGTGACTGGATCTTCGACCGCCCGACGCTGGCCGATTACGCGATTTTGCCCTTCGTGCGGCAATTCGCCTTTATCGACCGCGCTTGGTTCGACGCGCAGGACTGGCCCGCCCTGCGCGGCTGGCTCGACCGGTTCCTTACCTCGCCCCGGTTCGAAAGCGTGATGAGCAAATACCCCCAGTGGCAGCCCGACGATGCGCCGGTGTCATTCCCCTAAGGCGGCCACCCATCCGAGTGTCTGCTCCGTCGCTGCGCCCGGCGCATACTCCCCACTGACAAAACCGTCATAGCCCGCCCGCAGCGCGGCAAAGAGCCCGTCGAAATCGACATTACCGCTGCCCGGCGCCCCACGCCCCGGCGCGTCACCAAGCTGCACATGGCGGATCAGAGGGCGATATTCCTCGAATACTGCCACGGCATCGCCATGGATCATCTGCGCGTGAAAACTGTCGAACTGCAGCCCCACATTCGGCGCATTCACTGCCGCGAGAAGATCCGCCGCCTGCGCGTAGTCGTTCAAAAAATACCCCGGTTTGGCCTGCGGGCAAAGCGGTTCGATCATTAGCGTGACCCCCGGCGGCGCCTCTGCTGCGGCATGGCGGAGGTTCGCCACGAATGCCTCTGCCGCCGCTGGCCCCTCGGCCTCCCCGGCCATCACATGGACCACCTTGGGCCGCAGCGCGTCGACATAGCGCCAAACGCGGCGCATATCATGAGCAAATCGTGCCTCCCCGCCCGGAATGGCCGCAAAGCCGGGCTGGCCGCCGGTATAATTCGGCGGTGGGGCATTGATCAGGGCAAGCGTTAACCCGTTGCGCAGCAGGGCACGCTGGGTCTCTTTCGCGGGTACATCATAGGGAAACAACACTTCGACCGCGCCAAACCCCGCCTCTGCCGCCGCGTCGAACCGATCCAGATAGGGCAGTTCCGACCAGAGCAGCGACAGGTTGGCGGCAGGTATCAGCGGCATTTCAGGCTTTCGAGGCTTTACGGCAGGTCTTCCGACGGGATGATGCCAAAGAATTCCCCACCCGACCAGACACCAAACCAGCCATCGCGGTGTTGGCCAAGATCGACCAAGCGGTAAAAGCTTTTGCGGTCGATCAGCGCCTCGAGGTTCCGGCGCAGCAGCACATAGGGCGAAGGCTCGCCCGTCTCCTCATCACGGACCACGCGGATCGGATGCTCCGGCCCCGCCTCGGCCACATCGCCTAGGTTGGTGAGAAACCGCAACTGCTGCGCCTCGCCCTCGCCTTCGGCCTCGAAATCCACGGCGACAAAGGGCGCATCTTCGACCGTGATGCCCACCTTCTCGACCGGGGACTTGAGGAAATAGTCATCCCCCTCGCGCCAGAGAATCGAAGCGAACAATTTGACCAATTCGATCCGCCCAATCGGCGTGCCTTGGTAGAACCACGTCCCGTCGCGTTTGATTTGCATGTCCAGATCGCCGCAGAATTCCGGGTTCCACTTCTCAAGCGGCGGGGTTCCGCGCGTTTTTGCGGCCTTGGCGGCTTCGATCAGGCTGTCTGCACTGGGTGTCACGGTATTTTGTCCGCTCATTGGTTTTGCCATTCCCTTTGGTCGCGATACACTTACACCTGAAAGATATAACTCCGGGGAAAGAAATGTCATGGCCGAAGCGGATGATCTGATCGCGCAAATCGAAGCGCTGACCGAAAAGCTAGGCAAGGCCAAGCAGTCGATCACCGGGCGGTTCGTCGGGCAAGAACAGGTTGTCGACCTCGCGCTCACGGCTCTGCTCTGCGGTGGCCACGGGCTGCTGATTGGCCTGCCGGGCTTGGGCAAGACACGACTGGTTGAGACGTTGAGCACTGTCATGGGCCTGCACGGCAACCGCGTGCAATTCACCCCCGATCTGATGCCCGCCGATATTCTGGGCTCCGAAGTGCTTGATACCGCGCCCGACGGCAGCCGGGCCTTTCGCTTTATCGAAGGGCCGATTTTTTGCCAGCTTCTGATGGCGGATGAGATCAACCGCGCCAGCCCGCGCACGCAGTCGGCACTTTTGCAGGCGATGCAGGAAAAGACGGTGACTGTGGCGGGCCAAGACCGCGCCCTCGGCCAGCCCTTCCACGTGCTCGCCACGCAAAACCCGATCGAGCAAGAAGGCACCTACCCGCTGCCCGAAGCACAGCTTGACCGTTTCCTCGTGCAGATCGACGTGGCCTACCCCGACCGCGCGACGGAGCGGGACATTCTGATTACCACAACGGGTGTGGAAGACGGCGCGGTGCAGCCTGTCTTCTCGACCGACGATCTGCTGGCCGCGCAGAACCTGCTGCGCCGGATGCCCGTGGGCGACAGTGTGGTGGAACTGATCCTTGATCTTGTCCGCGCCTTCCGCCCCGATGAACCCGAGGCCACCCCTGCGGTGCGCGACAGTGTCGCTTGGGGCCCCGGCCCCCGTGCCGCGCAGGCGCTGATGCTGACGGTCCGCGCCCGTGCGCTACTGGAGGGGCGGTTGGCCCCCTCTGCCGAAGACGTGCTGGCGATGGCCCGCCCGGTGCTGAGCCACCGGATGGCGCTGAATTTTGCCGCCCGCGCACGCGGCGAAAGCTTGCAAGGGCTGATCGACGCCACCGCCGGTCAACTGATCGGGAAAAAGGCCGCCGCGTGACCCATTCCCCCCTAACCCTCAGGGCCGACGCCGAGGGCGAGGCGGCCAGGCTTCCCGCGCTGCTGGCGCGGGCCGAGCAACTGGCAGGTGCCGTGTTGCCCGGCGCCCATGGCCGCCGCCGTGCGGGGACGGGGGATGATTTCTGGCAATACCGCCCGGCGCAAATGGGCGACAGCCGACGCATGGTCGACCACCGCCGCTCTGCGCGGGGCGATCAGGAGTTCGTGCGCGAGCGGGAATGGCAGATTGCGCAGTCGGTCATGCTTTGGGTCGATCAGAGCGCGTCGATGCGC
Source organism: Sulfitobacter sp. W002 (assembly GCF_025142135.1). Classification (NCBI taxonomy): domain Bacteria; kingdom Pseudomonadati; phylum Pseudomonadota; class Alphaproteobacteria; order Rhodobacterales; family Roseobacteraceae; genus Sulfitobacter; species Sulfitobacter sp. W002. The sequence continues at coordinate 3,273,793 of NZ_CP081126.1, forward strand.
TTTGCCTCTGACGAAGGGTTGCCCGATAAGGCGGATCGCGCGCGGCTGTTGGGCCTCGCGCTGTCGATCCTGCTGCTGCGCGGCGGTGAGCGTGTGGGCCTGACCGGCACCGCCCTACCGCCCCGGCGCGGCAATCCGCAGGTGCTGCGACTGGCCGAATTGCTCTGCCAAGAAGACACCCGCGAATATGCCCCGCCCGAACACCGTGGCATGATCCCCCATGCGCGGGCGATCTTTATCTCGGATTTCATGGGCGATCTTGAACCGGTGCAGACTGCATTGACCAAAGCCGCCGATCGTGGCGTGCGCGGCGTGCTCTATCACCTGCTCGACCCGGCAGAGGAAGCCTTCCCTTTTGCGGGCCGTACCATTTTCGAAAGCGTCGGCGGTACGCTGCGCCACGAGACGCTGAAGGCGAACGACCTGCGCGACCGCTATCTCGACCGGCTCGCGGCGCGCAAAGATGAATTGCAACAACTCTGCGCCCGCACCGGCTGGCGTTACGGGCTACACCACACGGACGCTTCCGCGCAATCGGCGCTGCTGTGGCTCTATGGCGCGTTGGACGCGCGACAAGGAAGTGCTGCATGAGCGTTTTCGGCGGCATTGGTTTCACCGCGCCTTGGCTGCTGCTGGCCCTGCTGGCGCTGCCGATCCTGTGGCTGATCCTGCGTGCCGTGCCCCCCGCCCCGATCCGCCGCCGTTTTCCCGGTGTGGCGCTGCTCTTGGGTCTGGCGGATGACGAAAGCACCACGGACCGCACCCCGTGGTGGCTGCTGTTGCTGCGGATGCTGGCCGTAGCAGCGATCATCATTGGCCTTGCCGGGCCGGTGCTGAACCCGCAGGCCGAGGCGGAACAGGGCAGCGGCCCGCTGTTGATGGTGCTCGATGGCTCTTGGGCCGGGGCCAGCGGCTGGGATCGTCAGTTGGCTGCTGTAGACGCGCAGCTGGCCCGTACTGGCCGGGCCGAGCGGACCGTGGGCATCCTGACCTTGACCAACCCGCAGGTGCCAACCTTCCAATCCGCCGACGCATGGCGCAGCCGCCTTGCCGGGCTTTCCCCCGCGCCGTGGCAGCCTTCCCCAGCTGAGATCGCTCGCGCAACCGAAATCATGGCAGACCTGCCCGCCTTTGACACGATGTGGTTCAGCGATGGCTTGGACTATCCGGGCCGCGATGATCTTCTCGCCGCGTTGCAGACCAAAGGCGCGGTTGAGGTGCATCAGTCGGCCAACAACGTCATCGGCATCGCGCCCGCGGTCTACCAAGACGGTGCAATCGACCTGACCCTGCGCCGCGCCAGCCCCGGCCCGGAACACGACGCCGTGGTGCAGGCCCATGGCCGCGACCCCGCAGGCAATGCCCGCGTTTTGGCCACCGCCAATGCCAGTTTCGAGGCGGGGGCGACAGAGGCCACCACCTCCCTGTCGCTGCCCGCCGAACTGCGCGCGCGGCTGACCTCTTTCGATATCGCAGGCCAACGCTCTGCCGGGGCGCGTACCTTGATCGATGACGGGCTGCGCCGCCGTGAGGTCGCGCTGATCAGCGGGCGCGGGGCGCAGGAGGGGCTGCAACTGCTCTCTCCGCTGCACTACATCGAACAAGCGCTGGCCCCGAGTGCTGACCTGATCGACGGCACCCTGTCCGACGTGCTGCCCGCCAACCCCGATGTGATCGTGCTGGCCGATGTGGCCACCCTCAGCCCCGCCGAAGCAGAGCCGCTGCAAGAGTGGATCGACGCGGGCGGTATGCTCATTCGCTTCGCCGGACCGCGCATCGCCGCCAGTGACGTGAGCCGCATCGACGAAGATCCGCTGATGCCGGTGCGCCTGCGTGCTGGGGGGCGCAGCGTGGGCGGTGCGATGTCTTGGGGGGAGCCGAAGGCGCTGGCCCCTTTCCGCAACGGATCGCCTTTCTTCGGCCTGCCGGTGCCAGATGACGTGACTGTTTCCGCGCAGGTCGTGGCGCAACCGGACCCGACGCTGGCCGACCGGGTGATTGCGTCGCTGAGTGACGGCACGCCGCTGGTCACGCGCAAGGCTGTGGGTCAGGGGCAGATCGTGCTCTTCCACGTCACCGCCACCGCGGAATGGTCGACCCTGCCGCTGTCGGGCCTTTTCGTGCAGATGATGGAGCGGCTGGCTGTGTCCTCTGGTGCCAGCACGCCCGAGGCCGGCAGCCTTGAGGGCACCACATGGACCCCGCTGCGGGTGATGGACGGTTTCGGCACCCTCTCGGACGCGGGCAACCTGCCCGGTGTCGCGGGGCCTGACTTGATTTCGGCCCCCGCCGGCCCTGCGCTACCCCCCGGCATCTACGGTTCGGACGATCGGCGGCTGGCGCGCAATGTGTTGACTGCTGAGACCACGCTCGCCCCCGCCAGATGGCCATCGGATGTGCCGCTGCGTGGTCTTGCGCTACCGCCCGAACAGCCGCTGGCCGGAGCGCTTCTGAGCCTCGCGATCCTGTTGCTGGTTGCCGATGTGCTGGCCTCTCTCGCCCTTTCGGGGCTGCTGCTGCGTCGCTCCACCGGCAGCTTGGCGCTGATCTTGGGGCTGGGCTTGCCACAGATGGGGGACGCGCAAGAGACTGACCCCGAAAGCTTTGCCGTGCGCTCCGCCTCCGAAGTCACGCTGGCCCATGTGCTGACCGGCAACGCTGATGTAGACGAGGTCGCCCGCGCCGGGCTGACCGGCCTGTCGGACACGCTTTATTTTCGCACCACGGTAGAACCTGCCCTGCCCACAGGTGTCGATTTGGAGCAGGACGAACTCGCCTTTTTCCCGATCCTCTATTGGCCCGTCACCCCCGATCAACCGCAGCCCTCGACCGAGGCTTATGGCAAGCTGAACGACTATCTCCGCTCGGGCGGGTTGATCCTCTTTGATACCCGAGACGCAGATATCGCAAGCTATGGTGCCGCCAGCCCGAACGGGCGCAAGCTGCAAGAATTGGCCGCCCCGCTCGACATCCCACCGCTTGAGCCGCTGCCCGGCGACCATGTGCTGACCCGCACCTTCTATCTGCTGCAGGACTACCCCGGCCGCTACACCAGCCGCGATGTCTGGGTGGAGGCCGCGCCGCCCGATGCCGAGCGGATCGAAGGCATGCCCTTCCGCAACCTCAATGACGGGGTCACCCCGGTGGTCATCGGCGGCAACGATTGGGCCGCCGCTTGGGCCGTGCGCCGCGATGGTGCGCCGCTGCTGCCCATCGGGCGCGGCTATGCTGGGGAACGGCAGCGCGAACTGGCCTATCGCTTTGGCGTAAACCTTGTGATGCATGTGCTGACAGGCAACTACAAATCCGATCAGGTCCATGTGCCTGCGCTGCTCGATAGGTTGGGCCAATGACCGGAACCGTGCTTTTTGACCCGCTGATCCCGCTGCCGCTGCTGATTGGGCTGGCGGTGCTTGCCGCGCTCGGCGTTCTGCTGACGGTCTGGCGTGGCCTGTCGGGCTGGGCACTGCGGGGGCTGGCCGCTGTGGTGGTGCTTGGCGCATTGGCTGGCCCCTCCTATCAAACAGAGGACCGCGCCCCGCTGAGTGACATCGTGCTGCTGTTGGAAGACGAAAGCGCCAGCCAGCGGCTGGCGGACCGCGCCGACCAGTCAGATACCGCCGCCGAGGCGATGGCCGACCGGATCACCGCGCGCCCAAATACGGAACTGCGCCGCATCACCGTGCCCGACGGGGCCGAGGACGCGGGCACACGGTTGATGACCACGCTGGCCGACGCGCTGGCCGAAGAGCCGCGCGCGCGGATTGCGGGCATTCTGGCGGTCAGCGATGGCCGGGTGCATGACGCGGACCTGCCGCTTGACCTTCCCGCGCCGCTGCACCTGCTGCAAACCGGCCGGGCCGCGGATTGGGACCGCCGCCTGACCGTACGCAACGCCCCTGCTTTTGCCATCATCGGGGAGCCGGTGACCCTGACCCTGCGCATCGACGATCTGGGCGCCGCGCCCGAGGACGGGGGTCTGACCCGGCTTGATATCTCTGTCGATGGTGAAGACCCGCAAAGCTTTGACGTTCCCATTGGCCAAGACCTCGAACTGCCCGTTGCCCTGCCTCACGGGGGGCGTAATGTGATCCGTTTCTCCCTCCCCGAAGCCGAGGGTGAGTTGACCGATCGCAACAATGCCGCGCTGATCCAGATGAACGGGGTGCGCGACCGGCTGAGCGTGCTGCTCGTCTCAGGCGAGCCGCATCCCGGGGGGCGCACGTGGCGAAACCTGCTGAAGTCCGACAGCACGGTCGATCTGGTGCATTTCACGATTTTGCGCCCGCCCGACAAACAGGATGGCGTGCCGGTGAACGAGTTGTCGCTGATCGCCTTTCCGACGCGCGAATTGTTCATGGACAAGATCGACGACTTTGACCTGATCATCTTTGACCGCTACCAGCGGCGCGGCATTTTGCCTGCGCTCTACCTCGATAACGTGGCGCAATATGTGCGCAAGGGCGGCGCGGTGCTGGTTGCTGCGGGGCCGGATTTCGCCAGTGCCGATAGCCTCTACCGGTCGCCGCTTGGCACGGTGCTGCCCGCCACCCCCACCGCGCGAGTTTTGGAGGAAGCCTTCCCCCCGGTCGTCACCGACATCGGTCAGCGCCATCCCGTGACCGCCGAACTGCCGGGCAAAGGCGACTGGGGCCGCTGGCTGCGTCAGATCGACGTGACGGCTGAGCGTGGCGATGTGGTCATGAGCGGCGCAGACGACCGCCCACTGCTGGTGCTTGACCGCGTCGACGAAGGCCGCGTGGCGCTGCTGGCCTCAGATCATGCGTGGCTGTGGAACCGGGGCTATGAGGGCGGCGGCCCGCAGTTGGAACTGCTGCGCCGTCTGGCCCATTGGATGATGAAAGAACCCGAGCTTGAGGAAGAGGCGCTGACCGCCACCGCCCAAGGCCGCACCATGCGGATCACCCGCCGGACCTTGGATGAAACCGTGCCCCCGGTCACCATCACCGCCCCCGATGGCAGCACCACCGAAGTGCCCCTCTTCCCCGCTGGTCCGGGCCGTTTCGAGGCTGAATTCACGGGCGAAGAGATGGGCCTCTACCGATTGGAAAACGGGGAGAAGGTGACTGTCATCGGCCTCGGCCCTGCCGCCCCGCGCGAGTTTATTGAGACGATTGCCAGTGATGAAGCCCTGCGCCCAGCCATCGACACCCTGCGTGGTGGCGTGGCACAGGTGGAGGATGGGCTCCCCCGTCTGCGCGACGTGCGCCTTGGCCGCCCGGCTGCCGGACGCGGCTGGCTGGGGCTGACCCCACGTGGCGCTTATGAGACCCGCGATGTGCGGCAAACACCGCTGTTGCCGGGGTGGTTGGTGCTGTTGCTTTCGGCGCTGTTCATCATTGCCGCTTGGCTGCGCGAAGGCCGCCGTTAAAGCGCGCGAAGCAGCAGCCCGCCCGCGAGCGTGACGACGATAAGCCCTGCCGTCAGCTCGGCCACCGCCGCGGCCTGTGCCAAGCGCGGCGATCCGGCGAGCCCACCAAGCACCCCCGCCCGCAACCCCGTGGCGGCAAGACCGGTGGCGATGGTGATCAACCCGGTGCCAAGGGCCATGGCGAAAGCGCCCAAAACACCGACACCGCCGATGCCCATATGCCAAGTGATCACCAGCACGAACAGCGCCCCGGTGCAGGGACGGATGGCGATCCCGGCGATCAAAAGCAGCGCATCGCGCAGGCTGCCCGCCTGCTGGACCTGTGCCAAGCTTGGCCCATGGGCATGGCCGCAATGGCCGCAGACCTCTTCGCTATGCGCTGCCTTCTTTTGCCGCGCATGACGTAGCCCGCGCCAGATCAACCAAAGCCCGATCAAGGCTATTGCGCCGTAGCTTGCCGGGGCCATGATGTCTTCGGTCACGCCCACCAGCGCCTCACGGCCAAGGCCCAAAAGCAGGATCCCCGCATAGACCAAGACCACCGCCGTCACCGCTTGGCCCAACGAGGCGGCCAGAGCGATCAGCGACAGCCGCAGCATGGGCACCGAGCGCGCCAGACCATAGCCGCCAATCACGATCTTGCCGTGCCCCGGCCCCGCCGCATGCACCACGCCGTAGGCAAAAGACGCCAGCAGCACCGTCCAGAACGCCGCCGTATCGCCCCCCCGCGTGGCGCGCAGCCCGCTGGCGATGCTGTTTTGAAACCCGCGTTGCTGCCCTGCCGCCCAATGGGCCAAGGCGTTAAAGCCCCCCGTCCACCACAGCGCCGCCAGCGCCAGTAGGGTAGCCAAGGCGGCCAGCGCTATGATGCGTCGCATGTGATCACCACTTCATTGGCCAAGGCTTCGCCGATCTCCGGCAGGCCGACATCGTTCGGATCGGTATTCGCGTCCAAGGCGCTCAGATCCTGCTGAAGTTCGCGCAGATCGGCGTTCATCTCTGGCATCTTGACCCGCGCGCGACAGGCGTCATCGCCTTGCACGGTCACCTTCTGAGTCACCTCATAGGCAGTGTAATAGGTCGGGTCATAGGGTTTGATGACCAGCCCATTCGCGTCAGGCGCATCGCCCTCGACCGCCCGCAGATGGCTGGTGATGATCCGGCCCTCGGAAAAGGTCGTCGCCACCTCTTGCGGACTGGAAAGCGCGATCTCTTCACCGCCGTTCAGCAAGACCGTATCGCCGTTGAACCCTTCGACCCAACGCATGTCGAACCCGTTGAGAGAGGCCACTTCCGCCTCGGTCAACACGCCATCGTAATCGGGATCAAGCCCGCGATCCTCGGTCACCAACAAAGAATAGAATTCGTCATAGGCCCATGTGATCCGCAGATGGGTCAAGCGCCCCTCAGCATCGAGGATCACCTCAAAACCGGTATCGACAAAGATATGCGGATGCGCGCCAAGCGGTGTGGCGCAGGCAAGTAGGGCGGCGGTAACAAGCGGGTATTTCATGGCGCTAGGTCTACCCCCCTTCGCCATGCGCGGCAATTGCCCGGCGGGTGGCATATGGCGGGATCGCGCGCATTGCCCCCCGCCCCCAGATCAGGTCGACGGATAGGGCCGGGCAAAGACCGGACGCTCAGGCGTCGAGGCATCGGGCTGATAGGCATAGCCGCCGCTGTCGAAATCCTGCAACCCCTCGGGATCATTCACCCGGTGCTGCACGATATACCGCGCCATGGCGCCGCGTGCTTTCTTGGCAAAAAAGCTAACGATTTTCGGCCCTTTACCGTCGCCCTTGTCTTCCATGAACTGCGGGGTGATCACGCGCAATTTCAGCGCTTTGAGGTCGACCGCGCCAAAGTATTCCTGACTGGCGCAGTTCACCAGAACATCGCTGCCGGTGGCTTCGGCCTGCGCGTTCAGCGCCTTTGAGAGGCTGTCGCGCCAGTAGTCATAGAGGTTGCCACCGCGGCGGGTTTTCAGCTTGCTGCCCATCTCCAACCGGTAGGCTTGGATCGCGTCGAGCGGGCGCAGCACGCCGTAAAGCCCCGACAGGATGCGCAGGTGCTCTTGGGCATAGGTCATCTCATCGGCATCTAGGCTCGCAGCCTCCAACCCCTGATAAGTGTCGCCCGCAAAGGCCAACGCGGCGGGGCGGGTGGTGTCGGCGGCGGGCTCAGCCTCGAACGCCTGAAACCGGTCGCGGTTGAGCCGCGCCAGATCGTCGCTCAGCCCCATCAGGTCTTTGAGGTTGCCCAAGGTGAGATTGCGCGCGGTGGTCGCGAGCCGCACAGCGTCTTCCTGAAAATCAGGCTGGGTGACGGCGACATCGCGCTCGGCCCAATCAAGGCGTTTGGCAGGGGAAATAACGACGAGCATGGCAGTCTCCTTGGGGCGTGTCGGGGTGATCTAGCCCGCGTCGCGCAGAACGTCCAGAAAGGCGGGGCCAAAGCGTTCGGCGCGTTTGTCGCCGAGCAAGCGTTCAATCGCGGAGCTGTCGGCGCTGCGCAGTTGTGCGACCTTGGCCAGCATCGCGGCAGAACAGCTCAGCGGCTTGTCGGTGCCCTGCTCACCCCGCGCCAAATCGGCCTGCACCTGCAACAACTGGTCATAGACATTGCCCGCCTCGCGGCCCGCCAGTTTACGCCGGGCCTTATGCATTGGCTGCGCTTCGCCGTTGATGACCTCAAGGAAGGCGGCGCCGTAGTTTTCCAGCTTTTTCGCGCCCACGCCGCCGATACGGGCCATGGCATCTAGGTTTTGCGGACGCGCCTCGGCCATCTCGATCAGGGTGCGGTCGGTGAAGATGATATAGGCAGGCACGCGCGCCGCCTCGGCCAATGCGCGACGCTTGGCCTTGAGCGCCGACAGCAGCGGCGCGTCTTCATCGCTGACCATCGCTTTAACGGCAGGTCGGCGATTGGCCCCCGCCGCCTTGATCGTATCGCGGCGCAGGTTGATCGACGCCTCACCGCGCAGGATCGGTAGGGCGGCATCGGTCATCCGCAGCGCGCCGTGGCGTTCGGCATCGGGGCGCACGAGGTCATGGCCCATCATCTGACGGAACACCGCTTGCCATTCATTGCGGCTGTATTCGCCGCCGACGCCGTAAGTGGGCAGGGACTGGTGGCCGCGCTGGCGGACCTTGTCGGTCTCATTGCCCAAAAGGATGTCGATCAGATGCCCCGCGCCGAACCATTCATCGGTGCGCAGCATGGCCGAGAGCGCCTTGCGCACTGCCGTGGTGCCATCGAACACATCCGCGGGCGTATCACAGAGGTCGCAGCGCCCACAGGTGATTTCGGACTCGTCAAAATAGCCCAGCAAGGTCTGGCGACGACACTCCAGCGCCTCGGCCAAACCGAGCAGAGCGTTGAGCCGCCCGTGATCGGCGGCGCGACGTTCGGGCGGGGCGAGCCCCTCGTCGATCTGACTGCGGCGCAGGCGGATGTCGTCGGGGCCGAAGAGGGTCAGGGTTTCAGCCGGGGCACCATCACGCCCGGCGCGACCGATCTCCTGATAGTAAGCCTCAATCGACTTGGGCAGATCGGCATGGGCGACCCAACGGATGTCGGGTTTGTCGACACCCATGCCAAAGGCCACCGTGGCGCAGACGATCAGCCCGTCCTCCTGCTGGAACCGGCGCTCTGCGATGCGGCGGTCTTCGGCCTCCATCCCGCCATGGTAATGGAGCGCCGTTTGCCCCTGATCGCGCAGCGCCTTGGCCAGCCCTTCGGTCTTGGCCCGCGTGCCGCAATAGACGATGCCCGACTGGCCTTTACGCGCGGCGGCGAAGTTCAAGATTTGATCGCGCGGCTTGTTCTTGGCGGCAAAGGCGAGGTGGATGTTGGGCCGGTCAAAGCCGCGCAGGAAAGCGCGCGGGGGCGTGCCGTCAAACAGCTTCTCGACAATCTCAACCTGCGTTTCGGCGTCCGCCGTGGCGGTGAAAGCCGCCAGCGGCACGTTCAGCGTGCGGCGCAATTCACCGATGCGCAGGTAATCGGGGCGGAAATCATGACCCCACTGGCTGACGCAATGCGCCTCGTCCACGGCGATGAGACTGACGCCAACGCGCCGCAACATGCCCATGGCCGAGCCTGCGGCGAGCCGTTCCGGTGCCATATAGAGCAGTTTGAGGGTGCCCGCCTCCAACGCTTCCCAAACCGCGTCGGTCTCTTCGGGCGTGTTGCCCGAGGTCAGCGCGCCCGCCGCGACCCCCGCTTCTTGCAGGCTGCGAACCTGATCGCGCATCAGGGCGATGAGCGGGCTGATGACCACCGTCACCCCCTCGCGCATCAGCGCAGGCAGTTGGAAACACAAAGATTTACCGCCGCCCGTGGGCATGATGGCAAGCACGTTCTCGCCCTCAGTGACCGCCTCAACGATCTCTTGCTGGCCGGGGCGGAACCCGTCGAAACCGAATACATCACGAAGAAGCGTGGCAGCGCCTGTCATGGAGAACCTGTAAGATTGTCTGCTCTTTGTATGCAGACTCCCACACTAACAAACCGTGAACAAGGCCAGATGCACGCGACATGGGCGCGCGGACCGGGCTTGGCGCGGGTCAGTAGAAGGCCGCGGCGTTGTTTGTCAGCACGATCCGCGCGACGGCCACGGCGATCAGCACGATCAATGGTGCCAAGTCCAGCCCACCCATCGGCGGGATCACATTGCGCACGCGGCTATAAACCGGCTCTAGAATGCGGTTCAGCCCGTCCCAGATTTGCGCAACCAAGGGTTGGCGCAGATTGAGCACCTGAAAATTGATCAACCAAGACATGATGACATGGGCGATGACGATGAACCAAACGATGTTCAAAAGCAGCATCAGGATTTGGAACAGTGACGTCATGGAATATCCCCTTGGTGTGACGCAAGACAGTTAAGCGCCCCGTCCGCAAAGGGCAAGAGTGCCGCGACGTATATGCTTGACCGCGCAGCGCTTCCGCCGCAGATCGGCACCGTCACGACAAAGGAAAGCCCCATGTTCCCGATCATCCGCATGGCCAAAGACGTCATCGTCGCCGCGCGGCAGGCGCCGCTGGAAAACCTGACCGACACCCATGTCAGCCACCACATCTGCTGGCCGCATGACCTCGATATCTGGATGGAGCTGAACAACGGGCGGGCGCTGTCGCTGTATGATCTGGGCCGCACCGCCATGGCGCAGCGTGCCGGGTTGATTACGCTGCTTCGCCAAAACAAATGGGCAATCACAATCGCAGGCTCCAGCACCCGGTTCCGCCGCCGCATCCGCATGTTTGAGAAGTTCGAGATGCGCAGCCGAACGCTGTGTTGGGATGACAAGTTCATCTATCTGGAACAATCCATGTGGAAGAAGAACGGCGAATGTGCGAGCCATGTGCTTTATCGCTCTGCCGTGACCGATCGCAGCGGGTTGATCCCGCCGGAAAAGGTGCTGCGCGCCATGGGGCGGCAGCAACCTTCGCCCGAGGTGCCGGGCTGGGTGGCCGAATGGATCCGTGCCGACAGCCACCGCCCGTGGCCGCCGATGCAAGACGGCGCGCCCGTGCGCGAAGCTGCACCGCACCTTTCCGCCTGACCCGACCGGCAGCCCAACGTTTCAACCCCGCCACGACTGGCGCTTGCGCCTTGCGCCGCGCCCTGCTCTAACTTGGAAAAGAGCAGGCCGCGAAGGGGCGCAACATGGCACAGACAGGCGGGCGCAAGCGCATCTGGGGATGGTACTTTTTCGACTGGGCCAGCCAGCCTTACAACACCCTGCTGCTGACCTTTATCTTTGGCCCCTATTTCGCCCAAACCGCGACCAACGCGCTGGTCGACGGCGGGATGGAGCTTTCCGCCGCGAAAGCCCAAGCGCAGGCCTATTGGGGCTATGGTCTGGCGCTGGCCGGGATCGCGATTGCCATACTGGCGCCAATCTTGGGCGCGGTGGCAGATTCCTCGGGCCGTCGGATGCCATGGATCTGGCTGTTTTCGGCGATGTATGTGATCGGCGCAGCCGCCCTGTGGTGGACAGCCCCGGCGGATTTCTCTCTGCTTTGGGCATTGTTCTTTTTCGGCATCGGCTTGGTCGGGATGGAATTCGCCACGATCTTTACCAACGCCTATTTGCCCGAGTTGCACCCCGACCCGGGTGAACGCGGGCGCATCTCTGGCGATGGCTGGGCCTTTGGCTATGCGGGCGGGGTGCTGGCGCTGATCGCGATGATCGCCCTGTTTCAAAGCGGTGCGAACGGGCGCACCATGGCGGGGCTGACGCCGCTGTTCGGGCTGGACCCGGCGACCAAGGCCGACACCCGCATTGTCGGGCCGCTTGCGGCGATCTGGTACGCCGTTTTCATGATCCCCTTCTTCCTCTATGTGCGCGACACGCCGAAACCCGGAGCGCAACGCTACCGCGTGGGTGCGGGTCTGTCGGATCTGGCGCGCACCCTACGGGGCCTGCCGAAGCATCCCTCGCTGCTGGCCTATCTCGGCTCTTCGATGTTCTACCGTGACGCGCTGAATGGCATGTATACCTTCGGCGGGGTCTATGCGCTTGGCGTGCTGGAGTGGTCGATCCAAGAGATCGGCATCTTTGGCATCCTCGCCGCCATATCGGGCGCGGTGTTCTGCGTGCTGGGCGGGCGGATCGACCGGCGCATCGGGCCGATGCCGGTGATCGTGGCCTGCTGTATCATCCTTGTAGCGACTGCCTGTTTGATCATCTCGTTGGGGCCGAATTCTGTCATGGGCGTTTCTTTGCCTGAGGGGTCTGCCCTGCCGGATATCCTCTTCTACGTCGCTGGTGCCTCTATCGGGGCGGCGGGCGGTGCGCTACAGGCCTCCTCGCGGAACATGCTGACACGACAAGGAAACCCCGAGCGTATGACCGAGGCTTTTGGCCTTTATGCGCTGTCGGGCAAGGCGACCTCCTTCCTCGCCCCGGCACTGATTGCCCTGACCAGTGACCTCACCGGCAGCCAACGGCTGGGCATCACCCCCGTCGTGGGGCTTTTCATCGTCGGTTTGATCCTGTTAGCGTGGGTCAAACCCAAGGGAGATTTCGCCACATGACGCTGCTTCGCACCCTGACCTCCGTGGCACTGGCCTTTGCGCTGGCGTCTTGCGGGGGCGACCGGACCGAAACCGACATCAGCGGTGAGAAAGTCGCCCTGCCGACCATCGGTTCTTCGGGCGGCGCATTGAGCACGGTCGCCGCCAAGCGGCTCTTTGGCGCCAAAAGCTTTGCCTCCACGCAATCCTCGGCGGCTTTCGGCAGCTACTCCAAAGGGTGCCTCGCCGGGGCCGAGCAATTGCCCGAGACGGGTCCGACATGGCAGGCCATGCGCTTGTCGCGCAACCGCAACTGGGCCCATCCTGAGATGGTCGACATGGTCAAGAAACTCAGCCGCAAGGCGGCGCAGCAGCCGGGCTGGGAAGGCATCTATGTCGGTGATCTGAGCCAGCCGCGCGGCGGGCCGATGCTGACCGGCCACGCCAGCCACCAGATCGGGCTGGATGCCGATATCTGGATGTTGCCGCCCAAATCCCTCAACCTCAGCCGGGCGCAGCGCGAGAACATCTCGTCGATCTCCATGCGCCGGGCGAGTGGGGCCTATGTCAATTCCTCTTGGACGCCCGCGCATCACGAGGTGGTCAAGGCCGCGGCCCAAGACCCCCGCACCGCCCGCATCTTCGTCTTCCCCGGCGCGAAGGTACAGATGTGTGCCGATGAAAAGGGCGACCGCAGCTATCTGCGCAAAATCCGGCCTTGGTACGGGCATCACTATCATTTCCACGTCCGCATCGCCTGCCCAACAGGCGCGCGCGGCTGTGTGGATCAGGCCCCGCCCCCGCCGGGTGACGGCTGCGCCGATGCGCGGCAGTGGCAGGCCAATATCCTGAACCCACCAAAGCCCGATCCGACAGCCCCCAAAACGAAACCCAAGCCCAAGCGCGACATCCTGCTTGCGGACCTGCCTGCCCAATGCAACGCCGTTTTGAACGCAAACTGATCCGCGCCTGCCTCCCGTTCTTCCTGCTCATTGCCTGCGTGGCCCCCGCCGCGCAGACAGAGCCGGTGGTGCAGGTGGACAGTGTGCTGACATGGAGCGACCCGGCCCCGTGGTTCGGCGGCTTTTCGGGGGTCGAGGTTAATGCCGATGGCACCCGCCTGACGGCGGTCTCGGACCGGGGCCGCGTCGTGCAGGCGCGCATGGTCCGCGAGGCGGGCCGTCTGGTGGCGCTTGAGCTTGAGAAGAACGCCCCCCTCAAAGGGGCCGATGGCAAAGCCCTGCGCGGCCAGATGCGCGATGCCGAAGCGCTGGCGCTTGACGACACTGGGCAACTCTACATCTCGTTCGAACACGATCACCACGTCGCTCGGATTTCGCCTGAAAGCGGGGTCACCACCCCTCTGCCCAGACATGACGATTTTGCTAACTTTGCGCCGAACGCGGGGATGGAGACATTGGCCGCCCATCCCGATGGACGGCTCTTTGCGGCCCCCGAAGGCGGCGGCCCCACATCAGGGCCCATCCCGCTTTATGCCTTTGATGGCACCACATGGACAATCGCCGCAGAGATCCCGCGCCAAGGGCCGTTCTTGCCGGTGGACGCGGATTTTGCCGAGGATGGCACGCTCTATCTGCTGGAGCGGACGATCACGCCATTGGGCTTTCGCAGCCGCATCCGCAGTTTTGACCTGACCGCGCCAGGACTTGGGGAGGTAACTTTGCTGACCTCCGGCCCCGGTCAATATGACAACCTCGAAGCGCTCAGCACATGGCAGGACGCGGCGGGGCAAACCCGGCTGACCCTGCTGTCGGACGACAACTTTTTCGTCATGCAGCGCAATGAGGTGGTCGAGCTGATCCTTGCCAAACCGGGTGTCGAGGGCTAAAGACCGTTCCGTCTGCGATCCCCGCAGGCCAAGTCGCCGCACCCTTGCACAAAACGGTTCATACATGACACGCACCTATCTTCCCGGCATCCTTGCCATGGCCGCCATCGTCGTGGCCTCAAATATCCTTGTTCAGTTTCTCTTTGGCCAGTGGCTGACGTGGGGCGCTTTCACCTATCCGCTGGCGTTCCTCGTTACCGATGTGATGAACCGCCTTTACGGGGCCTCCGCTGCGCGCCGGGTCGTGTTGGTGGGGTTCGTCGTCGGGTTGATCTGCTCGCTCATTGGGACACAGATCATGGGCGAATTCGGCCCGCTGGTGACGGTCCGCATCGCGGTCGCCTCGGGCTCCGCCTTCCTCGTGGCGCAGCTTTTGGATGTGACGATCTTTAACCGTTTTCGCGATGGCGCATGGTGGCGCGCGCCTTTGATCAGCACGCTGATCAGCAGCGCGATCGACACGGCGCTGTTTTTCTCCGTCGCGTTCTCGGCCAGCCTGTCGTTCATCCACCCCGCGACCGATGTCACTTGGGCGACCGAAGCTTTGCCGCTGTTGGGTGCAGGCCCCGTTGCGCCACTTTGGGTCTCGCTCGCCGTGGCGGATTGGTCGGTGAAACTGGCCATCGCACTGGTTGCCCTGATCCCCTTCCGGCTGCTGACCGCACGGCTGACCGCCCGCGCTTGATACCGGCGCAGGGGGGCCCGCCCCATTGCCGCCGCACCGTCCAAAAAAACGCTTTGCGAATTTCAAAACCTGTGCAACGCTCAGGGTGAGTTCAACAAATGTAAAGGAGGTGATCCAGTGTCAAGAAAGGTATTGGAGCGAGGTGTCGGAACAGCCAGCGGGGTTTCTTGCTAGGGCAGCCCCTGGCAGTGCAACCACCTGGTGGACATCGGTCTAACCGATCCCCCTCCTGAAACCATTCGATTGGGCCGTTCCGCAAGGGGCGGCCCATTTCGCATTCCCCCTTCACCCTCACGGCGCAGACTGGCATGTTACCGGGCAAGGAGAGCCCATGCTGCACATCAACGATGACATCGCCATTCATGACTGGGAGCTGACCGAAAGCTTCATGCGCGCCTCCGGCCCCGGTGGGCAGAATGTGAACAAGGTGTCCTCGGCGGTGGAATTGCGGTTCGAGGCCGCCACCTCGCCATCGCTGCCGCAGCCCGTCAAAAACCGCCTGCGCCGTTTGGCCGGGCGGCGCTGGACCACCGAAGGCGCGCTGGTGTTGCAATGTGACGAAACCCGCAGTCAGGCCCGCAACCGTGAATTGGTGCGCGAGCGGCTGGCCGAGTTGATCCGCACCGCCCTGACCCCGCCCAAACGCCGCATCGCGACCCGCCCGACGCTGGGGTCGAAGAAACGACGCCTTAAGGCCAAGAAGGTGCGCGGCGAGGTTAAGGCGATGCGCGGCAAGGTTGATCCAAATACCTGAGCCTTAGCCTCGGCGCAGCAGATAGATATCCATGATCCAGCCATGCGCCGCCCGAGCGGCGGCACGGGTGGCGATGATATCTTCGGCGACCTCGGCCAATGGGCCGTGACGAATAATCTCTTCGGCCATGCCGACATAGGCCCCCCACCAGATCGTCACGCCCGCAGGCTCCAACGTCTGAAAAGCGCAGTCGCCATCCAGCATGATGACCAACGTATCGACCCCCTCGGGCCAGCCGTGATCGCGCAACTGCCGCCCGGTTGTGACCAAGAAGGGCGCGCCGATTTCATTCAGCGGGATCGCATGAGACGCGGTCAGCCCTTGCAAGGAGGTGATACCGGGGATCACGGTCATGCGCGGGGCCGGGTCGAGCCGCGCGGCGATGCGCAGGGTGCTGTCATAAAGCGACGGATCGCCCCAGACCAGCAGCGCCACCCGCCGCGCCGTTGGGTGCTGGGCCATTGCTGCGCGCCACGCATCGGCAATTGCGTCGTGCCAGTGGTCCACGCGGGCGCGGTAATCCTCAATTGCGGGGTCGCGCACGGGCAAATCAAAGCCGACGATCTGCACCGCCTCATTGGTCAGCACTTCGTCGCAGATGCTGCGCCGTAGCCCCGCCAGATCATCCTTGCCCGCGCCCTTTTGCGGGATCAAGATCAGGTCTTGTGCATTCATCGCCCGGATCGCCTGTAGCGTCAGATGCTCAGGGTTGCCGGTACCGATGCCGATCAATGTCAGTTCCAGATCAGTCATCCCGGTATCCTCGCGATTGCCTTCAAACGCAGGCCGCCCAGCACCCGCGCATCGGGGAAATTTCCATCGGCGGAGGCGGCATAGAGCGTCACGAAGCGGCGCAGATCATCGATGTCGGCTTCCGTGATCTCTCCGAACAGATAGGCCACCTTGCCCGGCGCGCGAAACGCCACCGTCTGCGCCCGCGCGCAGCCTGACATACAGTCGATGCCCTCGACCGTGACGTCAGGCAATCCGGCGCGCACCACGTCCAGAAAACCACCATCGGTGGTGCAGGAGGTGCAGACGAAAGCCTTCACGCCTCGAACTCGGCCAATGGCCCGTAGAAGATCAGCGCGGGCGTGGTGCTGCTGGCGCTCTCCAGATAGCGCGCCAAAGTTTCGATGGTAAAGCGCTGCACCTTCTCCGCCGGGGTCGAAACCGCCTCGGCCAGCAGCGCGGGCGTGGTGCCGGGCAACCCGTGCTCGATCAGACGCGCGGCGAGGCCTGCAAAGGTGCGTTTGCCCATATAGACCACGGTGGTCGCCATCGGATCGGCCAAGGCGGCCATGTTCACGTCATGGGGCAACTCTCCGGTCACATCCGCGCCGGTGATGAACTGCACGCGCCGCGCGGTCATGCGGCGGGTCAGCGGAATGCCCGCGGTCGCGGCGGCGGCTGAGGCGGCGGTAACGCCCGGTACGATCTCGAAAGGGATACCGGCGGCCCGCAGCGCGATAATCTCTTCTTCCAGCCGCCCGAACATGCCGCTGTCACCGGATTTCAACCGCACGACATTCAGCCCGGCCTGAGCGTGATCGACCAAGACCCGGCTCACATGATCTTGCTTGGGCGAGGCGCGCCCCGCCCGTTTGCCCACGCCAATGAGGTCCGCATCGGCCCGCGCGTGCTCCAAGATCGGCCCCGCGCTCAGGTCATCGAACAGCACCACATCAGCCGCCTGCAACCGCGCCACGGCTTTGACGGTCAGCAGTTCCGGATCACCCGGACCGGAGGAGACGAAGGAAACAAAGCCCCCCATCACAGCGCCGCAATCATGTGAAAGAACGTCCCCGTGGCACGCCCGCCGCCCGCGAACTCACGCACCGAACCAGTCTCGGGCACCTCAAGATCATTGGCGTCGGTGATGCGGGCCAACGGCGCGTCGGGCTCGGCAAGGATCGTGGCATAGTGGAACTCATGGCCCCGCAATTCGGCCCGCGCGGAATGGCCGGGGATCGGCGCGTTAAGATCGGCCTGACGGTAGCCCAGATGCATCTTGCGCTTGGCGAAAGAGGTCTCCAGCCCCAAAAGCCCCGCCATCGCGTGCCGCGTGCCTTCTTTGTCGATGATACCTGCACCCATCGCCATATAGCCCCCGCATTCTCCATGCACGGGACGCGTCTCGGCAAAATCGCGCAGCCCCTTGCGGAAATGCGCAGCGGCGGCAAGCTTGCCTGCATGAAGCTCAGGATAGCCGCCCGGCAGCCAGCAGCAGTCGGCGCTGTCGTCGGGGGCCTCATCCGCGAGCGGGGAGAAGGGCAAAACCTCTGCCCCCGCCGCGCGCCATCCCGCCAGCAAATGCGGATAGACAAAAGCAAAAGCGTTGTCCTGCGCCAGCGCGATGCGCTGTCCGGGTGGGGTGATCTGTGCCGGTGCAGGCGGGTTCTGCAAAGTGCCCCGCGCGGCGGCCCGCAGGGCGGGGACATCGACATGAGCGGCCACGAAAGCCGCTGCCTGTCCCAGCAGATCGGGCAGGTTCTCCTGCTCTCCGGCCTGCACCAGCCCGAGGTGCCGCTCTGGCATTTCGATCTCGACCCGGCGTGGGAGCGCGCCGAAGACTTCGATGCCAACAGCTTCCATCCCCGCGCGGACCAAGGTCTCATGTCGGGGGGAGGCGACGCGGTTTAGCACCACGCCTGCCAATTCTACATCGGGCCGCATTTCGCGAAAGCCAAGCGCCGTCGCCGCCACCGATTGCGCTGCCCCCGACACGTCGAGCACCAGCACCACCGGCCAGCCCATCAGCGCCGCGACATCCGCGCTCGCCCCATTGCCACAGGCTCCCGGTTTGGCCACACCGTCAAACAGCCCCATCGACCCTTCGCCAAGGATCAACTCGGCCCCATCGGCATTGCCGACAAGCCCTTCGATCCGGGCGCGGTCCATCGACCAACTGTCGAGGTTGAATGACGCCCGCCCCGATGCTGCCGTGTGAAAGGCCGGATCAATGTAGTCCGGTCCACTTTTAAACGGCTGCACCGCGACACCTTCAGCGCGCAGCGCGGCCAGCAGGCCCAGCATTAGGGTCGTCTTGCCGGTGCCGGAAGCGGGGGCGGAAATCAGTAGGCCGGGGGGGATCATGAGGAGGTCTCCGGGAAACGCGGCTCGGCCCCGACGGGGCGAAAGCGGCGGTCATAATCAGCGGCGTAAAGGCGGCTTTCGCCGAAATCTTCAGCGCCGAGGGCATGACCCACGAGGATCAGTGCGGTGCGGGCCATCTCCTCGCCGACCTCGGTGCGCAGGGTCGACAGCGTCGCTTTGACGATGCGTTGATCGGGCCAGCTTGCGCGCCAGACCACTGCCACGGGGCAATCGGCACCGTAATGCGGGGTCAGGTCTTCGACGACTTTATCCAGCACATGGACCGACAGATGGATGGCCAGCGTCGCGCCGGTGCGGGCGAAATTAGCGAGCGTCTCGCCTTCGGGCATCGCCGTAGCGCGACCCGAGGTGCGGGTGAGGATTACCGATTGCGCCACGCCCGGCAGGGTCAATTCGGCCCCCAATTCGGCCGCCGCAGCAGCGAAGGACGGCACCCCCGGCGTTACGTCATAAGAGATGCCCATCTCGCGCAAGCGGCGCAGCTGTTCGCCCATCGCGGACCAGACCGACAGATCACCGGAATGCAATCGCGCCACATCATGCCCTGCGGCATCGGCGGCGGCGATCTCTTCCATGATATCGTCCAGCGACAGCCGCGCGGTGTTAACGATCCGCGCGCCTTCGGGGCAGTGGCTCAGCAGCGCTTCGGGCACCAGCGATCCGGCATAAAGGCAGACCGGGCAGGCCGCGATCAGGTCGCGCCCGCGCAGGGTGATAAGATCCGCCGCCCCCGGGCCCGCTCCGATAAAATGTACAGTCACGGTGTTTTTCCTTTCGTCTCGGCAATCGCCGCTGTGGCCATGGCATCGCCTGAAACAACGCGCTCGGCAACCAATACGGCTCCCGGTCCGGCAGCGGCCAATGCGGCGGCTTCCGAGAGTGACCCGGTGCCGAAGCGGTCTTCGATCCGGGCCGATTGCGTGGGGGTTATCATGCGGGCCAAATCTTCGGTGGTGATGCCCAGCCCCGGCACGCCCAACTCTTGCGCAAAGTCGCGGAACACGGTCGCACGGGCCTTGGCCGCCTCGGTCACCAGCGCGTCGATCTTGAGGCCCTCGGGGTTTGCCCGTGCCAGCGCATCGCGCAGCGAGGCGACGCTTGCCGCGCCCCGAAATCCGATCCCGGCCATTCTCATAGTGTCACGCTCCATTGTACCACGGGCCGCAGCGGCTGCCAGCCGCGCATCCTGCCAAGCGGTGCGGCCTGCGCCAGTTCGATCCGCAACAGGGTGCCGCCATGCGCCGCGTGAAGCTGCGCCAAAAGCGCTTCGGTTTCCAGCGTCACCCCATTGGCGACCAGCCGCGTGCCTGCTGGTAGCGCAGGCAAGAGGGCATCGTAAAGCGCCGCGTTCCCGCCACCCCCGACGAAGACCACGTCAGGCAAGGGATGCCCCGCCCAGACCTCCGGTGCGCGGCCATGGGCGACCTGCATCCGAGCGGGCAGGCCGAAATCTGCGATGTTGCGGGTGATATTCTCCACCCGCGCGGCGTGCTGCTCAAAGGCGATGGCGTGGCCACTGGCGAGGCAGAACTCAACCGAGACAGAGCCGCTGCCCGCGCCGATGTCCCACAGCAGGTCCCCAGGCCGGGGGGCGAGGGCCGAAAGCGTCAACGCCCGTACTGGCGCTTTGGTGATTTGGCCATCGCTGGCAAAATACTCGTCCGGCAGACCGGGGGTGCGGGGCAAGCCGATACCTTCGGGCAGCTCCACCCCAACGGCCACAGGCGCCTGCACATCCGTCAGATCAAACCCATCCGCCTGCACCGCGCGCAGCCGCGCATCAGGGCCGCCGAGCCGTTCGGCCACATGCATTTGCGCCGTACCTGCGCCCTGTTCGCAAAGGAAGCGTGCCAATGCCGCAGGCGCATCGCCATCGCGCAGCAGACAGATCATCCGCCCTTTGGGACGCAACGTACCGCGCAATTGCGCCAGCGGTGCCGCGTGTAGCCCGTGGCAGGTGACCTCCTCCAACCGCCAGCCAAGCGCATTGGCCACCAGCGAGAATGTCGAGGGCGCGGGCAGGCTGCGCCATTCGCCGGGCTGCAACGCACCGACAATACTGCCGCCGGCGCCAAACCAAAAGGGATCGCCCGAGACCAGCATCACCACCCGCCTACCCCGCTCGGCCAGCACCGGCCCGACCGAGAAAGGCAACGGCCACGCCCGCCCGCGCGCGCCTGCGCTTGCCCGCTCGAGATGACGCGGCCCGCCAAAGATCACCTCGGCCCCAGCCAGCGCCGCGCGGCTTGCCGGGGGCAAGGCATCCGCGCTATCGTCGGGCATTCCGATGATGCTGAGCCAAGGGTCACCCATTATGCGCGTCCTTCTTTTGGGTGGCACCACCGAAGCCAGCGCCCTGGCGCGCGCCTTGGTCAAAGCCGAGATCGACGCAGTGTTTTCCTATGCCGGGCGCACCGATAAGCCAGTGGCCCAGCCCCTGCCCACCCGCGTCGGCGGGTTTGGCGGCGTGGCCGGGCTGGTGGCCTACCTCAAGGCCGAGGCGATCACACATGTCGTCGACGCCACCCATCCTTTTGCCGCAGGAATGAGCAACAACGCCTTTGTCGCCTGCGCCCGACAAGACCTGCCGCTGGTGCGGTTTGAGCGCCCCCCGTGGGAACCGCAGGAGGGGGACGATTGGACTTTCGTGCCCGACCTCACCGCGCTGCCCGCGGCCCTGCCCGACAGCCCGGCGCGGGTGTTTCTGGCCATCGGCAAGCAACAACTGGCGCTTTTCGCTGCGAAACCGCAGCACCGCTACCTCCTGCGCCTCGTCGATCCGCCGCGCGACCCGCTGCCGCTGCCACGGGCAACGGTCGTGCTGGCGCGCGGACCCTTCGACGTGGCGGGAGATACCTCGCTGATGCAGACCCATGCGATCACCCATGTGGTCGCCAAAAACGCCGGTGGCAGCGGCGCGCGGGCCAAGCTGGATGCCGCCCGCGCGCTTGGCCTGCCGGTGATCTTGGCCGACCGGCCCGACCTGCCGGGCGAGGTGGCTGCCAATGATGTGACCGAGGTGATGCATTGGCTACATCATACCGCGCTGCGCGGCGTATAGACATAGCGCCCGACCCGGCGCGTCGCGGAATTGCCGACGATAACCACGGTGCGCATATCAGCCATTTCAGGTGCCGCTTCGCCCAGCGTGACGGTGTTGAACGCCTCTTCGGGCGTGGTCACGGCGCGGGCGAAGGTGATCAGCCGATCCGGCCCGCATTCGGCGCGCAGGATCTCCAGCGCTTCGGCGAATTGATGCGGGCGCGACTTGCTGCGCGGGTTGTAGAAGGCCATGGCGAAATCGGCCCGCGCGGCCATCCGCAGACGGTGCTCGACCATCGTCCACGGCTTAAGGTTATCGCTAAGGTTTATCGCACAGAAATCATGACCCAAAGGCGCACCGAGCCGTGCCGCCGCCGCCAGCATCGCTGTGATACCGGGCAGGACGCGAATGTCGACACTCTCAAACGCCGGGTCACGCTCCACCGCCTCAAACACCGCCGAGGCCATGGCAAAGACGCCCGGATCACCCGACGACACCACCACAACCCGCGCGCCGGCTTGCGCCAATTGCAGCGCATGGGTCGCGCGGTCCAGCTCCACCCGGTTGTCAGTGGGGTGCAACGTCAGCCCGTCGCGGGGGGCGACGCGGGCAACGTAGGGAATATAGCCGATGACATCGGTGGCCTGCGCCAGCGCCTCGGTCACCTCGGGCGTCACAAGCGCGTCGTCACCAGGCCCAAGGCCCGCGATATGAAGGATGCCGCTCATGTGTCTGCCTCCGGTCTGCGGCCTTGGCCATGGACCAAGACGATCGCGAAATAGGGGCAATCGTCGTCGGCCACTTCGGAGAGTTTCGCCACCCGCTGATCGGGCATGGTGCCACGCTCCACCAGCCATGCGTCGTCCAGCTTGCCCGCCGCCGCGAGTGCTCGGCGCACAGTTGGCAGGTTGCGGCCCGTCTTCATCACCACCAGCGCATCGGCGCGTTTCATATGCTCAGTCAATTCGGCCTCAGGCAAAGTGCCCATGAGCACAGTCATCACGTCATCACCCCAAGTGAAGGGCGTATCCAGCGCGTTCCAGCAGCCCACCATGCCGGGGATTGCGGGCAGCACCTCAACCTCGGCGCGGCCCTGAAGCCGGGTGTGCAGATGCATGAAGGAGCCGTAGAAGAAGGGATCGCCCTCACACAGCACGACCACTTCGTGATCCTGCGCCAGTGCTTCGAGCCGGTCGGCCCATTCTTCGTAAAAGGCGACCATCTGGGCGCGATACTCGGGCGAATCAAACCGCAGTTCCGTAGTTACGGGATATTCCATCGCGTATTCCACTACGTCGTCGCGCAGCATCCCCTCGACGATCCGGCGCGCTTGGCCCGCGCGGCCCTTCTTGCGGAAATACGCCAGATGCCGCGCGCCGCGAATGGCACGGTCGGATTTCACGCTCATCAGTTCCGGGTCGCCGGGGCCAAGGCCCGCGCAGATAACCTTGCCCATCTTCATTCCACCCTGCTTGCCAACGCATTTACCGCCGCCACGGTGATCGCCGAGCCGCCCAAACGCCCCTGCACGATCATCGACGGTACCGGCAAGTCTTGCATTAAGGCCTCTTTCGATTCCGCCGCGCCGATGAAGCCCACCGGGCAGCCGATGATTGCCGCCGGGCGCGGGCAATCGGGGTCTTCGAGCATGTTGAGCAGGTGAAACAGCGCCGTGGGCGCATTGCCGATGGCCACCACGGCGCCTTGCAGATGGGGCCGCCACAGTTCCAGCGCGGCAGCAGAGCGGGTGTTGCTCATCTTCGCGGCCAGTGCTGGCACCGAAGGGTCGCGCAGGGTGCAGATCACCTCGTTCTCGCGCGGCAGGCGTTTGCGGGTGATGCCTTCGCTGACCATATAGGCGTCGCAGAGGATCGGCGCGCCGTCCTCCAGTGCCGCCCGCGCGGCCACGGCCATGCCTTCGGAAAAGCAGATGTGCTCCTCCAGCCCGACCATGCCCGCGGCGTGGATCATGCGCACGGCGACGATCTCTTCCTCGGGGGTGAAGCGCTGCAGCGCCGCCTCGGCCCGAATCGTGGCAAAGGACTGGCGGTAAATCTCGGCACCGTCGGTGATATAGCTATGGGGCATCGGCGGACTTTCTAAAGTGAGAGGCGATGGCGGCGGGGGTTAGCCCGCGCAGATCAGGGGCCGCATCGGCGCGGCCATTGCGGATGAGGTCATATTGGTCCCGCGCAGTGGCGGTCAGGGTGAGGTCTGTGGCAAGCGGTGCAGCACAGCCCTTGGCGCATCCTGAGATATGCAGGCATTGGCCTTGCGGCACCGAAGCGACAAGGTCGCGCGCCAGTCCGCGCGTCTCGCCGCGCGCTTGGGCGCAGCCGGGCGCGCCGATACAGGCGACGACGCGCAAGAGTGGGTCGGCGGCATCGGTGATGAGGCTGGGCAAGTCGGGGAGCTCGGTAGCGCCTTCGATCAGCACCATCCGCCACGGAGTCAGGCGGAGCGGGCCAAGGTCGGCAAGCGCGGTGAGCGTTTCTGCGTCCATTTGCCCAAAAGCGCATGCGACCAGCGCCCCTGTTGGGTAGAGGCCTAGCGTCGGAGTGCTGAGGCCGCTTTGGCGGGGATGGTTGAAACCGGAAGGCAAGGTCGCCCCTGCCGCTAAGGCGTGCGCGGCACGGGTGGCATCCTGCGCGCGAACCCATGTGGCCAACGCGATGGCTTCGGCCACGGCGGTATCGCGGGAAACCGGTTTGCCCAATGTCGCCCCCTCGGCGCAAAGTAAAAGCTGCCCATCCGCCGCCCGCTCAAAGCGAATGTCGGCGGGGTCTGCCTGCAACACTGGCTGTGGCCCTGCATCGACCGCATAGCCGAACTTGCTCGATACATCGGGCAGCGCGTGGCTCTGCGCGGCGGCGGTCAACTGCTGGGTCAGATGATCCGTATCATCGCCCGCTTGCCAGAAGGGCGTCACCATGAGGTTGCGCCGCCGTTCAGCCCCCTCATCCACATCGATCAATGCCTGCGCGCGCAGCGCGTCGATCAGCCCCTCATGCCGCGCGGGATCAATCCCGCGCAGTTGTAGATTGGCCCGGTTCGATAGATCGAACATTCCGTTGCCATAACGCAGCGCCAGCTCTGCCACGCCGCGCGCTTGAGCCGGGGTCAACCGCCCCTGCGGCACCCGGAGGCGGACCACCAACCCATCGCCGGACAGCATCGGGCGCAACGCGCCGGGGCACCAGCCCTTGATGACGGGGGCCCTGCTCACTCCACCCCGTCCAAGGTGGCCGAGATCGAATTGCGGCGCGTCACCCAAAGGCCAGCGTCCCGAAGGGCCGCAAAACGGTCGCGCATGGCCTGCAGCGCGGCAGGGTTCTCAGCCTCCATGAAGGCCACAAGATCGTCGCGGCCCAGCGTGGCGTCGAAATAAAGGTCAAAGAGATGCGCAGGCACCTCGCGTGTCAGATGCGCAAAGGCGGCAAGGTTGTCGAGCGTCGCCGCCACCTCTGCCGCGCCGCGAAAACCGTGGCGCATCATGCCGCTGGCCCAGCCGGGGTTGGCGGCACGGGCGCGCACAACGCGGGCAATTTCCTCGGGCATGGACCGCGCGCGGGGGCTACCAGCGCGGGTGTGATCAAGGTGGTACATCGCGGGCTTCTGCGCACCCAGATGCGCCATCGCGGCGGCAAAACCACCTTCGTGGCTGGCATAGTCCGACGCGAGCAGGATATCGCTTTCGGCCAAGTCCTGCACATGGGCAAAGCCATCGGCGCGGTGCAACTGCGACTCCAGCGCGGCGCGGTCTTGATGCGCTTCGCCTTGGGCGTTGATCGCCCATTCGGAGCCGCTCAGCCACGCCTCCCCCGCCGCCGCGCGGCCTGCGTCGGAATAGTCTTGTAACGCCGCTTCCATGTTCACGCCGTAAAGGCCGGGCTTGGGGCCAAAGACGCGCGGCGTGCGGGTGAGGTAGGGGTTCATGTCGGGCGCTTCTTCGCGTTCGGCCAATGCTGCGGCGCCTGCCTCAAATATCTGCCCCAGCCCCGGAAACACATCCCGGAACAGGCCCGAAATGCGCAGCGTCACGTCGATGCGCGGACGGTCCAGCAAGGTCAGCGGCAACACCTCAAAGCCCGAAACCCGCTCGCTGCCTTCGTCCCATTTCGGCGCGAGCCCCGCGAGATGCATGGCCATAGCGACCTCTTCGCCAGCGGTGCGCATGGTGGCGGAGCCCCAAAGGTCAATCACCAGCCCGCGCGGCCAGTCGCCGTTGTCCTGCAAATGGCGCCGCAGCAATTCTTCGGCCAGTTTCACGCCCTGCGCATGAGCGGCCCGGCTGGGCACGCCGCGCGGATCGACGGCATAGAGGTTGCGCCCCGTAGGCAGCACATCCGATCGCCCGCGATAGGGGGAGCCGGAAGGGCCAGCGGTGACGCGCCGCCCTGCAAGCGCGGTCAGCAGCCCATCCCATTCGCCCTCTCCCGCGCCAAAAATGTGGAGGCCGTCGCCGTATTGGCTTTCCTTGATGTCGCAGACGAAGGCGTCAATCCGGGTCAGCGCCTCGGCCGAGGAACTGGCAGCATCGAGGCCAAGGTCATCTTCGACCCCCGCCGCCTGCGCCTCGGCGCGGATCGTGTCGACCAGACGGTCGCGGCGCGCGGGGTCGAGCCCGTCGGCGGTGGAATATTCATCCAGCAGCCGTTCCAGACGCAACAGCCCCTCGGGCGTTTCGCTGTCTTTTAACGGGGGTGGCAGATGGCCCAAGGTCACAGCACCGATGCGCCGCTTGGCCTGTGCCGCTTCGCCCGGATCGTTGACGATAAACGGATAGATCACCGGCAGATCGCCGGTCAGCGCCTCGGGCCAGCAGTCGTCCGACAGGGCCACGGCCTTGCCCGGCAGCCATTCCAGCGTGCCATGCGCGCCGATGTGCACCAACGCGTGGTGCCCCTGTGCGCGCAGCCATAAGTAAAACGCCACATAGGAGTGGCGCGGGGTGCGGGCGAGGTCGTGATAGCTGTCTTCGCGGTCCGTCAGATCGCCGCGTTCGGGTTGCAGCGCGACCAGCGCGTTGCCGCAGGTTTGCGCGGCGAAGTGGAAGGCACCGTCTTGAACCAGCGGATCATCCTCAGCCGCGCCCCATGCGTCGCGAAGGTCATCGCGCAGCGCCTGTGGCAGGTTGGCTAAGGCGGCGTGATAGTCGGCAAGCGGCCAAGAGATACGCTGTTCGGTGAGACTCCGGCCAAAGCCGATTTGCGGCGTGACGCTATAGCCCTCGCCCGCCAGCCGCATCAGCATGTCTTCGACACTGGCCAGCGCGTCGAGCCCGACCGCGTGGGCCAATTGATCGTCCCGCCCCGGATAGGTCGAGAGCACCAGTGCCAGCTTGCGCCTGTCCGCAGAGGTTTGCGCCAGCAGCTGCCAGCCAAGTACACGCTCAACGACCGCTGAGATCCGCGCATCCTCGGCCCGGTGGGCAAAGCGGGAATATTGCAGATCGGGGTCGCGTTTTTCCGGGCTTTTGAAACTGACGACGCCGGTGAAGATACGGCCATCCACTTCGGGCAGAACCACATGCATCGCCAGATCGGCGGGCGAGAGGCCACGCTCGCTTTCGTCCCAATCGCGCCGCCGCGCGGTCGAAAGCGCCACTTGGAAAACCGGGCATCCCGGCGCGTCGAGTGGGGAGGTCCCGTCATCCCCGCGCCCCGAAAAGGCGGTGGCGTTGACGATTGAAACGGGTTCCATCGCGGCAAGCGCATCGCCCAAAAAGGCCCGCGCGGGATCGGACTTGAGCGAAGGGACAAACAGCCCGATGGCGTTCAGCCCCGCCGCACGCAACGCGCGGATCAGCGCATCGACGGGCGCGGTATCGGCAGCCAGCAGGTAGCTGCGGTAGAAGGTGATAGCAACCGTGTCGCCCGCCGCATCAGCGAAGGAAACAACACCTTGGTCAGGGTCGTAGTAGCCGCAGTCGGGCACCGTTTTCGTGCCCATCACCGGCCCGGCATAGAACCCCGCCGCCAGCGCCATTTGCGCAAGTGCGGCCTGCGCCGCCACTGGCCCGCCCGCGTCACATAGATGCGCAAGACGGCGCAGGGTAGAGACAGGCAGCGTTGAATGCGCGTCCAGCCCCGGGTCTTCGCGCCCATCGGCGGGCAGCACGGCCAGTGCGATGTCATTCCGGCGGGCGAAATCTTGGACCTGCATGATGCCGTAGGGCCAATAGTTCTCGCCCCCGATGAGGCGGATCAGGATGCCCTTGGCCCCGGTCAGCGTCTGTTCGATGTAGTTGTCGACCGATGCAGGATGCCGCAGCGCCACAAGGTTGCACAACCGCAGGGAGGGCAGCTTGCCCTCCTTGCCGCCACCGCGATGCCAGCCTGCCGCGAAAGCGCCCAGATCACTGTCGGAAAACGACAGCACCACCAGATCAGCAGGCGTTTGGCCCGGATCATAGGGGGTGTCGGTATCCTCCAACCCGTGGCTTTCGCGAAAGACGACATGCATGCTCGGTTAGGCTCCCAATACGTCGCGTATCGCGGCGAGGTTGATGTCGTCATGTTCGGCGATGACCACCAAATGCCCGGCGCGCGGATCGCTGCCCCATGGGCGGTCGAACTGCTGACGCACCCGCGCGCCCACGGCCTGCACCAACAGGCGCATCGGTTTGCCCTCGACAGCGACATAGCCTTTGACGCGCAGGATGTTCTGTTCGCGCGCAAGCTGTTCGATTGAAGCCACCAGTGCATCGACATCCGCCACTTCCGGCATCGGGATCACCACGGTTTCAAAATCGTCATGCTCGTGATCGTCGTGGCCATCATGATGCGAGGGGCGCGCGGCGAGGTCGTCTTCGGCAGCGGCGTTGAGGCCCAGCACGACCTTGGGGTCAATCACGCCTTCGGTCATCTCAAGGATCGGAATCTCGCGCGGGCTTTCGTCTTCGATCACCTTGCGTGCCTTGGCGAGCCCTTCTGGACCGGCCAGATCGGCCTTGGACATCAAGATGATATCGGCGCAGGAGATTTGATCTTCGAAAACCTCAGACAGCGGGGTTTCGTGGTCAAGGCTGTCATCGGCCAGACGCTGCGCGTCTACAGCAGCGACATCGGCGGCAAAAGTGCCCGCCGCCACGGCCTCGGCATCGGCCAGCGCGATGACGCCATCGACGGTGATCTTCGAACGGATCGCGGGCCAGTCAAAGGCCTTGAGCAGCGGTTTCGGCAGGGCCAGACCGGAGGTTTCGATCAGGATGTGATCGGGGCGGGTCGGCAGGGCCATCAGCGCTTCGATGGTCGGGATAAAGTCATCCGCCACGGTGCAGCAGATGCAGCCATTGGCCAGCTCGACGATGTTTTCAGCCGGGCAATCCTCAATGGCGCAGGATTTCAGGATGTCGCCATCGACCCCCACGGTGCCAAACTCATTAACCAAAACGGCAAGGCGACGCCCGCCTGCATTGGTCATCAGGTGGCGGATCAACGTGGTCTTGCCCGCGCCGAGAAAGCCGGTGATGACGGTAACGGGAATTTTGGCGAGATCGCTCATGCGGAAGGCTCCTGCGGCAGGGTCAAAGGGGGGATACGCGCAAGGCTTTGCTTGCGAAAGATAACAGGGCGTTCGCGCCATGGCACCAGCCCGTCTTCGGTGGCGGCATAGGCGGCGGCTCCGGCAAGGATGTCGGCGGCGTCTTCCTTGGTCAGACGGCCATAGACATAGGACCATTTGCCCGGCGCAGACAGCGCCACGGCGGCCCCCTGCGAACAGGCGGAAAGACATTGCACCGGCACGATGGTCACGCCCTCGGGCGCGCCTGCGGCGTCGAGGGCGGCTTGAAGCTGCGCGCCGGGGCGCGGGGCGTCTTCTTCTAACACCTCACCGGCGCGGCAGGTCATGCAGACATGTAGGGTCGTGCTCATTGATCTGGTCCCATCGGGTTATGCGTGCCGGGTATGCGCTCCGGCCCGTTATGAAAAGGGGAAGCGGGGCGATTATTCAACTGTCAGCACCTCGCGCGCGGTAATCGGCGCACCGTTTACCGCCAAGGGGCGGTGGTCATTGGCGTTGAGCGTGACCTCAACTGTGACCGCGCCCTTGGGCAGATCAGGCAGATGCAGCCATGGGCCATAAAGCCGCCCGATCTTGGCACCGTTGACATAGACATGGGCATGGCCCTCGCCCGGTTGGTTGTCCCCGCTGGCGTTTTGCGGGGCAAAGGCAAAGCCTTCGGTCTCTACGTAAAGGTTATGGCCTGACATTGGGTCAGGTGTCACGCGGATCGCGAGGCTGGGGGCGTCTTCGGCGGCAAGCGCGATAGGCTGGCCGTGCATACGTGCGTGGTCTGCGCCGCCGTGGTCCATCCCGCCATGGGCGGCAGGGTCGCCATGGTCATGGCCGTCGAAGGTCACACCGTTGCTTGCGGCGATGGCAAAACCGATGCCACCGCCAAAGACCAACCCGATGGCGAAAAGCGCCAGTGATCTGTCCATCTTGACCTCCCTCAGGCGCTGCGCGCGCCTTCACGTTGCCAAAAGAACCCGGCGAAACTGCCCAGCAGCACCCATGCGGCAAGGCCGATGCCAAGCGCGCGGGCGGCGAACAGCGCGCCGATCTCGGTGGGCACCGGGCCGCTGAAACTGTCGGGCTCGGGTGCACCGACGACATGCGGGGCCATCAGCAACACCGCCGCGCCGATCCACGCGGCCCAACCATTGCCGAAGGCCAGCAGCCAGAGCGCCACCAGCGCCGCCCCGGCCGTGGCAAACCACCAGATTTGCCGCGCGGTAATGTCTGCTGCGGCCACGCCGGGCACCTCGGGCGCAAGGCTGAAGCCCGGCGCGAGGTGGAAAGCAACGAAGCCCGCCACCCCCCAAAGGATACCCCAGCGGCCATCAATCATCGCGCCGCGATCTTCGCCAAAGCTCATCGCGCCAAGTAGGATCAACGCATAGGCAGTATAGGTCAGCATGGTGAAGATCAGGCTCAGCCCATCGCGGACAGCGTCGAAACCGGGCAGATCGGGATGCGCGCTGACCGCGTCGGCACCGAAATGCACAAGTGCGCCGGTCTCATAAAGTTCGGCGTGCAGCAGAACGGGCTGCACGAAATAGAGCTGCAACAGGCCGGTCAGCAAACCGGCAGACGCCCCGGCAAAGAGGGCGGAGGTTAGGAAACGAGAGAACATCGAAATGGTCCTTGGATACGAAATGAAAGACGGCGCCGCGCATAAAGCGGACCGAGGGCATCACCAGACCTCGAGACATGGCAGTACCCTTCCCGCCGCAACAAGCGATGGGAGATTGGCACGGCTAGTCAGCGAAAGGCTGGCAAAAGCAGACGGACGGCAGATTCACAGATAGCCGGACTGCGTGTTGGCAGCCCGGACCCCTGTGATAGTGACGTGGCGCTTAGTGGCAGGGAAAGCCTGTCGCGTGGCGTACGTCATGGGCGGCATCGTGCAATGCTGCGGCCTGCACATGGCCAGTCAGAGCCATCAGGGCAACGCCCAGCACAGCGGCAAACAGTGCCGGTACGAGTTTGCTGCGCGTGGCGCCGGCGGTCTTAATCATCGTCGTCATATTCATTCTCCTTACCGTCACACCCGACGGCATCTAGCGTTTCACTTGCCTGGCAGGTCTCCTGGCTCGCGGGTCGTGACCTTTGCCCGCCTTCCCCGTCCGAATGGACAAGTGGCACGAGGGGCATTGGCTCACCGCTTACAGTCGCGGGGGCGGCTTCGGCTTCGGGGTCATGCGACCCCTTACTGAATTCCCTTTTCGGTCCCACACCAAAAGGCGCTTCTCGGGACACCAAGCGCCCTCAATTACGCATTTTCGACCCTTCATGACAAGCCGCATTTATTGAGCACGACGAAACGCGATCGCGCATACAGCATCTAGTAGACAAATATGGCCCAAACCCCAGTATGCGGGTTGACCCAAAAGCCACGCGCGGGGCACATTGTCGGCCAGTTTCGAGCGAAGGGCGGCAATTCATGAACGACAAGACGGTTTTGGCCGCTCGGCAGACCCTGACCGATGACGTTTTAGGCAAGGTCGTGCGCTACGCCCGCTTGCCGTTGTGCATCACCGACCCGACCCTGCCGGACAATCCGATCGTCTATGTTAATGAGGCTTTCACCGATCTTACCGGCTATCGCTTGGAGGAGATCGTCGGGCAAAACTGTCGCTTTCTGCAAGGGCCGGATACCAAGCGCGAAAGTATCGACGCAGTGCGCAACATCCTGTTGGATCGCCGGGTCGATACGGTCGAGATCGTGAACTACCGCAAGGACGGCAGCCGCTTTCTGAACGCCCTGCAACTGGGCCCTATCAATGACGAAGACGGCAACCTGATCTATTTCTTCGGCTCGCAACTCGATGTCTCCGAACGCCGCCGATTAGAAAGCGAGCACCGCAAACTGGCCGATGATGAGTTGCTGCACCGGCTGCGCAACATTGTGAACGTCATGACCGCCATGGTCCGTTTGACCGCCCGCGAAGAACCGACCCCAGCAGCCTTTGCCAACAAGGTGATCGACCGGCTTTCGGCTTTGGGCGCGGCGCATTTCGACACGATTGGCCGCAGTGACCAGCAAGAGGTGGATTTCAAGACCCTGATAGGGCCGATCATTCGGGCCTATACCTCGGCCACCGAAGAGCAGATCAACCTCTCGGGGGCGAACCCGCTGATTTCGCACCGCCTCGTCTCGCCCCTGACGCTGGCCCTGCATGAGCTGGCGACAAACGCGGTGAAACATGGCGCGCTCAGCACCGAGACGGGGCGGGTGTCGCTGGACATCGCGCTTCTTCAAGCGCCCGCCCGGTTGCGATTCGTTTGGCAGGAAATCGGTGGACCAGAGGTGACGAAATCCGACCGCGACAGCGGCTCGCGGATCATCCAGTCGCTGACCCGCGCGGTCGGTGGCACCTTGCAATACGATTGGCAGCCCGACGGATTGATAGCCACGGCGGAATTCCCGATTGGTCAGGATTGACCCTTAGACGATCACCTGCTGCGCGGCCTGCTCTCCCACCCCGAAGACCCGTTTGTAGCGCGCGATTTCATCTGCCGGACCCATCGCTTTGTTGGGGTTGTCCGACAGTTTAACCGTGGGCCGCCCATTGGCGCTGACCGCTTTGCAGACAAGGCTGAAGGGTGCCAGCGCATCATTCGGCACCAACCCGCGGAAGTCATTGGTCAACAACGTCCCCCAGCCGAAGGAGATTTTCGCCTTGCCCGCAAACTGCGCGTGCAATTCCTTGATCTTGTCGACATCCAGCCCATCGCTAAAGATCACCCGCTTGGTCGTCGGGTCTTCGCCGCGCGCGCGCCACCAGTCGATGGCCGTCTGCGCCGCCGTGGCCGGATCACCGCTGTCGACGCGGATGCCGGTCCAGCCCGCCAGCCAATCCGGCGCGTGATCAAGGAAACCCTTTGTGCCGTAAGTGTCGGGCAAGATGATCCGCAGATTGCCTTCGTGTTCGTCATGCCAATCCGACAGCACGTCATAGGGCGCGCGGGCGAGTTCGGCATCATCATCGGCCAGCGCGGCATAGACCATCGGCAACTCATGCGCGTTCGTACCGATCGCCTCTAGCTCACGCATCATGGCAATGCGGCAGTTAGAGGTGCCGGTGAACGCATTGCCCAGCCCCTCGTGCATCGCCTGCACGCACCAATCCTGCCAGAGGTACGAATGCCGCCGCCGGGTGCCAAAATCAGCGATCGAGAGGTTATCCACCTCGCGCAGCGCTTCGATCTTTTCCCAGACGCGGGTCATGGCACGGGCGTAAAGCACCTGAAGCTCGAACTTACCCATCGGGTCGAGCGCGGCGCGGCTGCGCAGCTCCATCAGCACCGCCAGCGCGGGGATCTCCCACAGCATGACCTCGTGCCATTTGCCTTCAAAGGTCAGTTCATATTGATCGCCCTTACGCTCCAGATGATAGGGCGGCAGGCGCATGCCTTCGAACCACTCCATGAAATCGGGGCGGAACATCTGGCGTTTGCCGTAAAAGGTATTGCCGCGCAGCCAAGTGCTTTCGCCCCGGCTGAGGCTGAGCGAGCGGATATGATCCAACTGCTCGCGCAGTTCGCCTTCGTCGATCAGCTTGGCCAACGGGATATGGGTAGAGCGGTTGATCAGGCTAAAGGTGACCTGCGTGTCCGGCTTGTTGCGAAACACCGACTGGCACATCAGCAGCTTATAGAAATCCGTGTCGATCAGCGACCGCACGATGGGGTCGATCTTCCACTTGTGGTTATAGACGCGGGTGGCGATGTCGACCATGGGAGGTTCCTTATTGCGTGCCCCTTCATGCCAAGGGGGTGGGCAGATGGGCAAGGGGAAAGCGGCGGATTAGGCCAGCGTCACCCCCGCCGCGCGCATGCCTTCGCGGGCTTTGGCAAGCGATCCATCCAGATCAATGGCGCGGCACAGGTCTTCGCGCACATCGACCTTGAACCCAAGTTTTGCCGCGTCCACAGCCGAGAAGTTTACGCAGAAATCTAGCGCCAGCCCCACCATGGTCAGCCGCTCGATCCCGCGTGTGCGCAGGTAGCCTTCGAGCCCCGTGGGCGTGCGGTGGTCATTCTCGAAAAACGCTGAATAGCTGTCGATCTCGGGGTTATAGCCCTTGCGGATGATCAGATCGGCGCGGTCGGTTTGCAGCTCGGGGTGGAACTGCGCGCCAATGCTGCCTTGGATGCAGTGATCGGGCCAAAGTACCTGCGCGCCGTAGGGCATGTTGATGACCTCGTAAGGCCCGTTGTTCTTATGCGATGAGGCAAAAGACGAATGCCCGGCCGGATGCCAGTCCTGCGTCAGGACCACGGCGTCAAACTCGGGCATCAGCGCGTTGATGCCGCGCAGAATCTCATCGCCTTGCGGCACTTCCAGCGCGCCGCCGGGGCAGAAATCATTTTGAACGTCGATCACGATCAGGGCATGGGTCATGGGCATTCTCCTTACCAAAAGGGGTAGGGCTGCGGATGGGGTAGGTCAATGGCACGCGCCGGATTGAGCTTTGCCGCCGAAGCGCTTATTTGACGCTCATGTATACCATCGCCGCCCTATATCACTTCACCCGCTTCGACGATCCCGCCGCGCTCAAACCCGCGCTTTTGGCGCTTTGCGAGGCGCAATCGGTCATGGGCACGCTGCTGTTGGCCCCCGAAGGGGTGAACGGCACCATCGCCGGGCCGCGTGCCGGGATCGACGCGGTGATCGCCCATCTGCGCGCCCTGCCCGGCTGCGCCGATCTGGAGTGGAAAGAGGCCACCAGCGACAAGCCGCCTTTTGGCAAGATGAAGGTGCGGATCAAACGCGAGATCGTGACGATGGGCCAGCCCGATGTCGATCCGCGCGCCAAGGTTGGGCATTACGTCGACCCCAAAGAATGGAACGACTTGATCCGCTCTCCCGATGTGGCGGTGATCGACACGCGCAACAATTACGAAGTGGCCATCGGCACCTTTGAAGGGGCGGTCGACCCGCAGACCGAAAGCTTCGGCGAATTCCCCGAGTGGTGGGAGGCGAACAAAGACCGCTTCCACAACAAGAAGATCGCGATGTTCTGCACCGGCGGCATCCGTTGCGAAAAGTCGACCAACTATCTGATCGGTCAGGGGGTTGAAGATGTCTTTCACCTTAAGGGCGGCATCCTGAAATACCTTGAAGAGGTGCCTGAACAAGAAAGCACGTGGGAAGGCGATTGCTTTGTCTTCGACAACCGCGTGAGCGTCGGCCATGGGCTGCGCGAAGGGCCGCATATGCTCTGCCACGGGTGCCGCCGTCCGATCCTGCCTGACGATACGACACACCCCGCCTATGAGGCTGGCGTGTCCTGTCATCAGTGCGCGGAGGAGACATCGGACGCCGACAAAGAGCGGTTCCGCGAGCGTCAGCGGCAGATCATGCTGGCGAAAGAGCGTGCAGCGTCGGAGCAGGATTGAGCGCCGTCAACGATCCGACAGCGCGAACCCCGCATAGGCAAAAGGCATGACCGCCCGGCGAAAGCGGCCCAACTCGAACCGTGCTAGCGGGGCGCGCATGGGGGCTGGATAGGGCCGCTCTGGCGTCTTGCCGCGTACCAGATCAGCCAAAAGCGCACCGGAATAGCTGGCCATCGCCACGCCATTTCCATGATAGCACAGCCCCGCGAACATGCCCGGCTGATCCGGCACCTCGCCCACAAAGGGCATGCGGTTGCGGGCGATACAGACCATTCCGGACCATCCATGCGGTGTCTCTACATCGCGCCACGCGGGGAACATCGCCTCGAAATCTGCCCGCGCGCGGCGCAGGGCGCGCGCCTCGGACGCCGGGTTAGACAGCAGACCGCCGCGCACACCGAACAACATGCGATTGTCAGGCATCAGCCGGAAGTAATGAAGCAGGTGGCGGCTGTCATAGCAGGCCTGTCGGCTGGTCCAGCCTTGGGCAGACAACTCTGCCTCGGTCATTGGGCGGGTCACGATCACGCTGGACTGCGTTGGCATGTAACGCGCGGCAAGCCATGGCGGCAGGTCGTCGGATGAATAGCCGTTGGTGGCGATGATCACCCGCTCGGCGCAGATGCGGCCCTTGGGGGTGGTGACATCGAATGTACCATTACGCCGGGTCACGTTGAGGGCTGGGCTGTTGTGATAGATCGTGGCACCCGCGTCTTCGGCGGCCTGTGCTAGGGCGGTCACATATTTGCGGGGGTTCAGGCCAAATCCAATCGGCACGGTGATCGCACCTTCGAAGCCCGCGTTTAGCCCCTCTGCGGCCAAATCGGCCTTTTCGGTCAGCCGTGCCGTGACGCCGTAATTCTCTGCGTAATAATCCAGCTTGCCGCGCATCTCATCGAAATCGCGGGGGCGGTGGGCAAGCTGGGTTTCGCCTTGGGAATGACGGTCTACGTCGACATCGCGGGTGGTGATGAAATCCTCCACCTGCCGGATCGCTGCCCTCTCGGCCTGCCGCCAGCCGAGCCGCTCTTGCCGCCCGAATTTGCGGTCGAGCGCCGCATCGTCGAGCATCCCGCCGCCCAAACAGCAAAAGCCCCCGTTGCGGCCAGATGCGCCAAAGCCCACACGCTCGGCCTCCAGCACCGTGGCCCCTACCCCGGCTTGCGCCAGATGCAGCGCCGCGTTGAGACCGGTGAACCCGCCGCCGATGATCACCACGTCGACCTGCCCGTCGCCCTGCTGCGCCGGCCGGTCCGGCGCGGCGCAGGTTTCATCCCACCAGCAGTCCGCGCGCGGTGCCTCGGAATAGGCGAAATCCGCGTAGATGCGCCTCATGAGGCGGGCCGTTCCGCCGCACGGGCCTCCTCTTGCGCACGTAGGCTGGAGC
Source organism: Sulfitobacter sp. W002 (assembly GCF_025142135.1). Classification (NCBI taxonomy): domain Bacteria; kingdom Pseudomonadati; phylum Pseudomonadota; class Alphaproteobacteria; order Rhodobacterales; family Roseobacteraceae; genus Sulfitobacter; species Sulfitobacter sp. W002. Next base: position 3,310,958 of record NZ_CP081126.1, read on the forward strand.
GTTTGCTGACCAACGACGCGGTGATGACCCCCACGGTGACGATGGCGATCATGATCGTCGACAGCGCGTTGATCTCAGGCGAGACGCCCAAACGCACGGCGCTGAAGATTTTGATCGGCAGCGTCGTCGCCGACGGCCCGGCGGTGAAGGAGGCGATCACCAAATCATCAAGGCTCAGCGTGAAGGCCAAGAGCCAGCCCGAGATCACCGCAGGCGCGATGATCGGCAGGGTGACCAGACGAAATGCCTCCCAAGGGGACGAGCCGAGATCGAGCGCGGCCTCCTCCAACGAGCGATCGAAAGACACCAGCCGCGAAGACACAACGACCGAGACGTAGCACATCGAAAAGGTCGTATGCGCCAGCACGATAGTGAGCACGCCGCGGTCCAGCCCGATGCCGATGAACAGCAAAAGCAGCGACAGACCGGTGATCACTTCAGGCATCACCAGCGGCGCATAGATCATGCCGGAAAACAGCGTTCGCCCCATGAACCGCCCGCCGCGCACCAGCACATAGGCGGCCATCGTGCCCAGCACCGTGGCGATTGACGATGAAATCACCGCGACCTTGATTGTGACCCAAGCGGCGTTCAAGAAGGCTTCGTTTTGCAGCAACTCGCTATACCAGCGGGTCGAAAAACCGGCCCAGACCGTCACCAGTTTTGAGGCGTTGAAGCTGTAGATCACCAGAATGATCATCGGCAGGTAAAGAAAGGCAAACCCCAGCGTCAGCGAGGTCACGTTGAACCATGTCATCCGCTTCATTGTTCGGCCTCCGCCTGTTTCTGCTGGTTGCGCTGGAACAGGATGATCGGGATGATCAGGATCAGCAGCAAGATCACGGCAACGGCGCTCGCCACCGGCCAGTCGCGGTTGTTAAAGAACTCTTCCCAAAGCACTTTGCCGATCATCAGCGTGCCCGACCCGCCCAGCAGCGAGGGGATCACGAATTCGCCCAAGGCGGGGATGAAGACCAGAAAACTGCCCGCCACGATGCCATTGCGCGACAACGGAATCGTCACCAGCCAGAAGGCTTGCAACCGCGAACAGCCCAAATCCTCAGCCGCCTCGTTTAGCGATTCATCCAGACGGTCCAGCGCAGCGTAAATCGGCAAGATCATGAACGGCAGATAGGTATAAACGATGCCGATATAGACTGCCGTATTGGTATTAAGGATCTGTAAAGGCTCTGCCGTTAGACCCAACCCCATCAGCAATTGATTCAGGAGCCCTTCGTTGCTGAGAATGCCCATCCACGCATAGACGCGGATCAGGAAGGAGGTCCAGAAGGGTAAGATCACCAACATCATCAATGTGGCGCGCCACTCTTCGGGGGCGCGGGCCATGCCGTAGGCGATAGGATAACCGACCAACAGCGTAAAGACGGTCGAGACCACAGCGATGCGCAGCGAACTAAGGTAGGCTTTCCAATACAGATCGTCGGAGGCGAGGAAGGTGAAATTCTCGAAATCCAATTGGGCGATCAGCGCGCCGATGCCATCCTTGATGGTCGGCGTGTAGGGCGGAATCGCCAGCGCCGTGTCAGACAAGGAGATTTTGAAAACAATCAGGAAAGGCACCAAAAACAGCGCCAGCAGCCAGAAATAGGGGACCGCGATCAGGGCGAAGCGACGCATATTCATTGCGCCAACAAGACGCCTGCGGTGGCGCTCCATGAAATCCAAACAGGGTCTTCCCAAGTGATGTCACGCCGCGCGATGCGCCGGGTGTTAGCGGTCTGCGCCTTGATCACCTGCCCGCCGGGCAGTTCGACGTGATAGGTAGAGAGGTTGCCCAAATACGCGATGTCGAGCACTTTGCCCTGTAGCGCATTGGGCGCATCCTCGGGCCGGTCGGTCGAGATACGAATTTTCTCAGGTCGGATCGCCAGATGGGCCTGCTGCCCCTCGCTGAACGGCACGGCAGAGGTCGCGGTCAGCGGCGGCTGCCCGTCGATCCAGTTCAGATGATATTGGTCTTGGCCAATGGCCTTGGTGCTGGCTTCGATGATGTTCACGTCGCCGATGAAGTCGGCCACGTAGACGGAATTCGGTGCCTCATAGATTTCAGCCGGGGTGGCCACCTGAATGACGCGCCCCTCGTCCATCACCGCCACGCGGGAGGCGACGGTCATCGCCTCTTCTTGGTCGTGGGTCACGATGACAAAAGTGGTGCCGGTGGATTCTTGAATATCCATCAGCTCGAACTGGGTGTCTTGGCGCAGCTTTTTATCGAGCGCGCCCAAGGGTTCATCCAAGAGCAAGAGCTTCGGCGCTTTTGCCAGCGACCGGGCCAGTGCAACGCGCTGCCGTTGGCCGCCGGAGATCTGATGCGGTTTACGGCGGGCGAATTTCTCTAGCCGGGTCAGTTTCAGCATCTCGGCCACACGGGCCGCAATCGCGTCCTTGTCCATTTTGTCGCGGCGCAGACCAAAGGCGATGTTGTCCCAGATGCTGAGATGCGGGAACAGCGCATAGGACTGGAACATCATGTTCACCGCCCGTTTGTTCGGCGGCACCGGGCCGATGTCTTGCCCGGCCAGTTCGATCTGCCCGGAGGTTGGGTTTTCAAACCCCGCCAGCATCCGCATCATCGTCGTCTTGCCGCAACCCGACGGGCCCAGCAGAGCAAAGAATTCCTGCGCATAAATGTCCAAAGACAGGTCGTCGATGGCGACGAATTCACCGAATTTCTTGGTTACATTCTTAAAGCGAATGAGCGGTTTTTCGTCGGGGTCGTTCCAGGGGGCGAAGACGGTTGGGCTCACGGTTGAGGCATCCTTTGATCGGGCTTTGCTCGGGCTTTGATCGGGTCGCGGGGCAAGAAAAAGGGGCGCGACCAGACTGGCCGCACCCCCTGTCTCAGATCAGGTACCAGACTTAATCTTGGTCCAGAGCCGGGTCACCACGCGCTGCACTTTCGGCGGGTAGGGTGTGGTGGTGAACAGGTTGTCCAGCGCCGCTTCGGAAGGGTAGATCGCCGGGTCGCCGATCACATCCTCGACCAAATGCTCTTGCGAGGCCTTGTTGCCGTTCGCGTAGTACACGTAGTTCGACGCTGCCGCCATATTCTCGGCGTCCATGATGAAGTTCAGGAACTTATGCGCGCCCTCGGGGTTCGGCGCGTCGACCGGGATGGCCATCTGGTCGAACCACATCTGCGCCCCTTCGGAGGGGGCGTTATAAGCGATCTCAACGCCGTTGTCAGCTTCGGCCGCGCGGTCGCGGGCCTGTAGAATATCGCCGGACCAGCCGACTGCGACGCAGACATCACCGTTGGCCAAAGCATTGATATATTCCGAGGAGTGGAATTTTTGGATGTGGGGGCGGACCGGCATGAAGACCTCCTCCGCCTTTGCGATCACATCGGGGTCATGGCTGTTGGGGTCTTCGCCGATGTAGTTCAGCGCCGCCGGGATCATCTCGGCCGGGGCATCAAGAAAATGCACGCCGCAATCGGCCAGTTTCTCCATATTGGCAGGGTCGAAAACCAGATCCCAGGAATCAACCGGGGCGTCTTCGCCCAAAGCCTCTTTGACTTTGCCGAGGTTTACGCCGATGCCTGTGGTGCCCCACATGTAGTTGATCGAATGCGCGTTGTCGGGATCATATTGTTCGGTCCGCGAGGAAACCACATCCCACATATTTTCAAGGTTGGGCAGCTTGGAGGCGTCCAGCGGCTGAAATGCACCGGCAGTGATCTGGCGCTGCAGGAAGGTGCCCGAGGGGACAACCACGTCATAGCCCGACCCACCGGCCAGCATTTTGGTCTCTAGCACTTCGTTGCTGTCGAACACGTCATAGACCAGTTCGATGCCGGTCTCTTCTTCGAATTTATCCAGCAGGGATTCGTCGATATAGTCCGACCAGTTGTAGACGCGGACCGTTTCGGCAGTGGCGGCACCTGCCGTCAAGGTGGCGACGGCGACGCTGCTTAGTAGCACATGTTTCATTTCATACTCCCGTTAGACAGGTCGGGTTGATCCCCACCTTTCGTCAATTTGATCAAGTTTTGCCTCCTCGGGCAAGATGGTTTATGCTTTCATGCAGAATGAAATGCTGCAACACACGGCGAAACAAGACGGAAAGACCGCTCCCATGGGTTCAGAAAAGACCGATCCGAGACTGCTTCCCGCCGCCGATGCGGCGGTCAAGACACCAATCCATCAGCATGTTTACGAACGTCTGCGCAAGATGATTCTCTTTGGCGATTTGGCCCCCGGACAGGGGGTTACGATCCAAGGTCTGACCGCCGCGTTAGATGCGGGCATGACGCCCGTGCGCGAGGCCATCCGACGCCTGATATCCGAAGGGGCGCTGACCCATTTGGGCAACCGCCGTGTCACCGTGCCAGAGCTGACCCACGCCGGGCTGGAAGAGCTAGGATTCATGCGTGAAACGCTAGAGCCGGAACTGACCAAACGCGCCGCAAATCGCATGACAGACGGCCGTTTGAACGCTCTGCATGATTGCGACAGCGCGCTGAACCTTGCCATAGATCGGGGCGATGTCGGTGGCTATCTGATGCAGAACTACAGCTTTCACAGGATGATCTACGACCTTGCCGAAGCGCCCATCATGGCCGCCACGGTGGACCGGTTGTGGCTGCGTTTCGGCCCCTCGCTTCGCGTGGTTTGCGGGCGCTATGGCACCAGCAATCTGCCCGACAAACACGCAGAACTTCTCGCGGCTTTTGCCGAGGGCGACGCCGCATTGGCGGGTGAGGTCATGACAGGCGATGTTGCACAAGGAATGACCCAAATCCGCGCCGCCCTTGATGGGTTGCCCATTCCGCGTTGATTCGATTGACATGCTATAATTTGATCATATTCTGCAGCGAAGCTTATTTTTCACGCAGATAGAAGGTGCACAGACATGCCGCCCATTACGAATCACCTCCCCACCGCGGACCTTCAGGCGCTTGATGCGGCGCATCATATGCATCCTTTCACCACCAATGATGATTTGGGCGACAAGGGCGCGCGCATCATCACACGGGCCAAGGGCATCTATTTGACCGACAGCGAGGGGAATGAAATCCTCGATGCGATGGCGGGGCTGTGGTGTGTGAACCTTGGCTATGGCCGCGAAGAGATGGGCAGGGTCGCCGCACGGCAGATGAACGAACTGCCCTATTACAACACCTTCTTCCAAACGACCCATGTGCCCGCCATCGCGCTGGCCAAGGAACTGGCCGACCTCGCCCCCGGTGATTTGAACCATGTCTTTTTCGCCGGGTCCGGATCAGAGGCGAACGACACCAACCTGCGCATGGTCCGCACCTATTGGGCGCAAAAGGGCAAGCCAGAGAAGAGCCACATCATCAGCCGCAAGAACGCTTATCACGGCTCCTCCGTCGGGTCGGCCAGTCTGGGCGGCATGACCTATATGCATGAGCAAGGCGGCCTGCCGATCCCCGGCATCCATCACATCGGCCAGCCCGATTGGTATGCCGAGGGCGGGGATATGTCGCCCGAGGACTTCGGCCTGAAACGGGCGCAGGAGCTTGACGCGAAGATCGTCGAACTAGGCGCGGACAAGGTTGCCGCCTTCATTGCCGAACCCGTGCAGGGCGCCGGCGGGGTTGTCATTCCGCCCAGCACTTACTGGCCTGAAATCCAGCGCATTTGTGAAAAGCACGACATTCTGCTGATCGCGGACGAGGTGATCTGTGGCTTTGGCCGGACAGGCAACTGGTTCGGCTCGCAAACTATGGGGATCAAGCCGCATATCATGACCATCGCCAAGGGGCTCAGCTCGGGCTACGCGCCGATTGGCGGGTCGATTGTGTGTGACGAAGTGGCCGAGGTCATCAACGCCTGCGAATTCAACCACGGCTACACCTATTCCGGTCACCCGGTCTGTGCCGCCGTGGCGCTGGAAAACCTGCGCATCATGCAAGAAGAGAACATCGTCGACCATGTGCGAGACGTCGCCGCCCCCGCGCTGAAAGAGGCGCTGGATAAGCTGGGAGAGCATCCGCTGGTTGGCGGGGTCAACGTCTCTGGCCTGATGGCGTCTCTGCCGCTGACGCCGGATAAGGAAAGCCGTGCGCAATTCGCGGATGGGGGCGTCGCTGGCTACACCTGCCGGGAGCATTGCTTTGCCAATAATCTGGTAATGCGCCATGTCGGCGACCGGATGATCATCTCTCCGCCGCTGGTCATCACGCCCGAAGAGATCAAAATCTTCGCCGAACGGGCAACCAAGGCACTGGATGCGACCTATGCCGATCTGAAAGACAAGGACATGCTCAAAGCTGCGTCCTAAAATATCGGGCTGCCCCCAATCGGGGGCGGCCCCTCACTCGGCGCGCAGTCGGGCCAGCAGCCGGGGGGAGGCATAGCCATCGGGCGCGATCCCCTCGGCCTTTTGATAGCTGCGCACGGCATTGACGGTCAGCGGCCCGATCTTGGCGTCGATCTTTTGCGTGTCAAAACCCGCCTTCGTCAGCAGGGTCTGCAATTCGATCCGCTCATCAAAGCTCAGCGCGCGGTCCTCGCGGGGCCACTCTTGCTTTATCTCCCCGGCGCCACCGATCCGGTCGGCCAGATGGCCCACCCCGATGACATAGGCATCCGCCGTGTTATAGCGCTCGATCACCGCGAAATTCGGGAAGATCATAAAGGCCGCGCCCTGCGCGCCTGCGGGCAGCAAGATCGACGCAGGCCCGTGATCCGCCACCGTGTCGCCATTCAACGCGGTCACGCCAAGGTCGGCCCATTCCGCCGGGGTCTTGGTCACCTCCCGGTCGGCCAGCAGATAGTCGAACCCCTCGGGCAGCGCCACTTCGACCCCCCAAGGCTGGCCCGTCGTCCAGCCGAAATGCTTGAGATATGCCGCGGTAGAGGCCAACGCATCGCTGGGGTTGTCGCCCCAAATGTCCCGCCGCCCGTCACCGTCCCAATCGACGGCATGGGCGTGGAAGGACGACGGCATGAACTGCGTATGCCCCATCGCGCCCGCCCAAGAGCCGCGCAACTGCTCTGCATCGGTATCGCCCGCCTGCAAAATACGCAGAGCGTCCAGCAGTTCGCCCTCGAAAAACTCCGCCCGCCGCGCGTCATAGGCGAGAGTGGTCAGCGAATTCAGCACGCTGTCGCCGCCCCGGAAACTGCCGTAGGCGCTCTCAAGCCCCCAGATCGCGGTGACGATCTCTTTCTCCACGCCGTATTTGATTTCGATATCTTCCAGCGTGCGCTCCCACTGGGCCAACGCCTTCTGCCCGTTCTGCACCCGCAGGTCCGAGGTCGCGGTGTCGAGGTAATCCCAGATCGTTTTGGTAAACTCCGACTGGTTGCGGTCGCGGCGGATCACCTCGGTATCATAGAGCACCGTATCCAGCGCGCGGTCAAAGACATCCGGGTCGATGCCCTGCTGCAGGGCGCGGGGCCGGAATTCCGTTACCCAAGCGCGCAACCCGGCCTCATCGCCGGCGGCCTCTGGGGTGGCTTGCTCTGCCGGGGTGGCGGAAACAACCACGGCCTGTGACGTGCGCGGCGCGGGCCGCGTGGATTCAGCAGGACCAGACCCAAAGGCCGGAGCCCCCATGCCTGCGGTCGCAAGAATGCCTGAAATCATTGCGTAGTGCCGGATCATAATCGCCTCACCTCATAGAGTTGCGACAAATCCTATGCCCGCCCCGCCCCGGTGGAAAGGGAGGGGCGCGACCATCCGCGAAGCTCCGCCTGTTTGCCGCCTCAGCGGCGGGTGCGGGTCACTTTGCGCTTGATCTTGTCCTTCTTGCGCTTGGCTTTCACAGCCTTGCCGCGCGGATTGCGGCCCGCGGGGCTTCGGCTGCCACTCCCACCCTGCTTGACCTTTTTATCTTCGATCTCAAGCAGTTCCAGTGCGATGCCCCCGGTGACGGGCACCGCCTCGGCCAGCCGTACGGTCACCCGTTGGCCGATGCCGATGATCATGCCGGTATCGGACCCCATCAGCGTCTGCGCCTCTGGATCATGGTGAAAGTACTCGCGCCCCAAAGACCGCATCGGCACCAGCCCATCCGCTCCAGTCTCGTCCAGCTTCACGAAGGCCCCGAACCGGGCGATGCCGCTGATCCGACCGGTGAACTCATTGCCCACACGCTCTGACAAGAAGGCGGCGAGGTAGCGGTCAGTCGTGTCGCGCTCTGCCACCATTGAGCGCCGCTCGGTGTCCGAGATATGCGCGCCGGTCTGTTCCAGCCCTTCGATCTCTTCCGGGGTCAAACCGTCCTTGCCCCAGCCATGCGCCGTGATTAGCGCACGGTGCACAATCAGGTCGGCATAGCGCCGGATCGGAGAGGTAAAATGCGCATAAGACCGCAGGGCGAGGCCAAAGTGCCCGATATGCGCGGGCCCGTAATAGGCCTGCGTCATCGACCGCAGGGTGCTGAGGTTGATCAGCTCCGCATCATTCGTCCCCGCCGCCTGATCCAGCAGGCGGTTAAGATGCGCGGTCTGCAAAACCTGCCCCTTAGCCAGCGTAAAGCCTGCCGCCTGCGCCGTTTCGCGCAATGATTCCAACTTCTCCGGAGAGGGTTCCTCGTGAATGCGGAACAGCAGCGGTGTCTTCTTCTTGATCAGCGTTTCGGCGGCGGCGACATTGGCCAGCACCATGAACTCTTCAATCAGCTTATGCGCGTCGAGCCGTTCGCGGAAATTGACCGATTTCACCTTGCCGTCGTCACCCAACTCAATCCGGCGCTCTGGCAGGTCCAACTCCAGCGGTTGCCGCTCGGCCCGCGCGGTTTTCAGCGCGGCGTAGGCGGCATAAAGCGGTTTCAGCACAGGCTCCAACAGCGGGCCGGTGCGGTCGTTGGGGTTGCCGTCAATGGCGCCCTGCACCTCTTCGTAATGCAAGGATGCAGGCGAGCGCATCAGCCCGCGATGGAACGTATGGCCGATCTTGTTGCCCTTGGCATCCAGCACCATACGCACGGCGATACAGGCGCGCGGGACACCTTCGTGCAATGAGCACAGATCGCCCGACAGGCGATCCGGCAGCATCGGCACAACGCGGTCGGGGAAATAGGTCGAGTTGCCCCGTTTGCGCGCCTCGATATCCAGCGCTGAACCGGGCGTGACATAGGCCGCCACATCCGCGATGGCGACCCAGACGACATGACCGCCTTCGTTCTTGGGGTCCTCATCCGCATGGGCATAGCAGGCGTCATCATGGTCGCGTGCATCGGACGGGTCGATGGTGACCAGCGGCAGGTCACGCAGGTCTTCGCGGCCCTTAAGGCCCTGCGGTTTGGCGGCATCGGCCTGTTCGACCACCTTATCGGGGAAATCATCGGGAATGCCATGCTGGTGGATCGCGATAAGCGACACCGCGCGCGGCTCTGACGGGTCGCCCAACCGCTCGACAATACGCGCACGGGGGGAGCCCATGCGCCCCTTTGGCCCGGCCTGCTCGGCTTCGACCAGCTCACCGTCTTTGGCCCCGTGGGTATGGTCCGCCCCGACGCGCCATTCACGGTCAGCGCCCTTGTCGATCGGCACGATCCGCCCGCCCTCGGCAGCCTTGCGGAAGATGCCCAACACCTTTTTCGGATTGCTGCCAATGCGGCGGATCAGCCGCGCCTCATAATGGTGGTCTTCGCCTTTCACCAGCGTCAGCCGTGCCAGAATGCGGTCGCCTTCGCCAAGGGCGGGATCACTGTCGCGCGGGATCAGTAGCACGACGGGCTCTTTCCCCTCGCCATGCCATTCCATCGGCTTGGCAAACAGATCACCATCCTTGTCCGGCCCGGTGACCAGCAGCACCGACACAGGCGGCAAGCGATCCGGATCCTGATAGCTGCGCTTGCGCTTTTCCAGATGGCCTTCGGCCTCTAGCTCTTTCAGCACGCGCTTGAGATCGATCCGCGCGGCGCCTTTGATGCCAAAGGCTTTGGCGATGTCGCGCTTGGCGGTCAGCGTGGGGTTCTGTTCGATCCAGTCGAGGATCTCGGATTTGCTGGGTATCTTGCTCATACCTCAGCAGGTAGCACGCAGCCCCCCTGTCGTCATGGCAAATCGTGAATTTCGTCCACGTCGCGCAGGGTTGAGACTTCGGCGATGCGGTAGCCCGGCAGGGTCGCGCGGCTGTCGGCCAGCGCGTGCGGGCCGGACCAGCGTACAGCGTCGAACAGGCTAGGCGGTGCGCGGCGGGGGTGTTTCAACCCCACCAGCCAGTAGCCCCCATCGGGCGCGGGGCCAAAGACCGCGTCATGTTCGCCAAGCGCGGCAAAGGCCCGCGCAAGTTCCTTGCGGTTGATGCCCGGAATATCCGCCCCGATCACACAGGCCGGGCCGGGTGCTGCGCGCAGCATCCGTGCCATGCGATCGCCCAGATTGCCCCTGCCCTGCGGCCAGCGGGGCAAATGCGCGGGCCAAACCCGGCTTTGCAGCCCTTCGATATCCGGCGCGACAGCCAGCACCACCTGCCAGCGCGGGTCTTCGATGCGGCGCAGCAGACGGCGCGTCTGATGGCGAAACCACCACGCCGCGCCGACCATGCCAATGTCGCGTCCCAGCCGGGTTTTCACCCGACCGGGATGCGGCTCTTTTACCATAACGATGAGCGTTGGTTTCACGTGAAATAATTCCGCAGCACGCGGGTGTAGATGGATTTGAGCTGTTCGATATGTTCGACCCGCACATGTTCATCGACTTGGTGCATGGACTGGCCGACCAAACCGAACTCGACCACCGGGCAATGCGCTTTGACAAAACGCGCGTCCGAGGTGCCGCCGGTGGTCGAGAGTTCCGGCTTCACCCCAGTCTCCGCCTCGACCGCGCCCGAAACCAGATCGGACAGAGCGCCCGGCGGGGTGATAAAGCTCTCGCCGGAGATCTTGATCTCCACCTCCACCTGTAGGCCGAATTCCTCGGCGATTTTGTCCGCTTCGCCGCGCAGCCAATCGCTGAGGCTTGCGCCTGAATGGTGGTCGTTGAACCGGATATTCACCGCGCCGCGGCACTGCGCCGGGATCACGTTGGTGGCTTTGTTGCCGGTGTCGACCGTGACAACCGCCAGCGTGGATGGATCGAAATGATCGCTGCCCTGATCCAACTCATGGCTGTCCAAACGGTCCATCAGCCGCATCATCGCGGGAAGCGGGTTGTTGGCGCGGTGCGGATAGGCCGCGTGGCCTTGTTTGCCCGTCACCTTGAAATGCGCGTTCATCGACCCGCGCCGCCCGATCTTAATCATGTCGCCCATGGTTTCGGGGCAAGTCGGCTCCCCCACAAGGCAGACATCCATCCGTTCGCCGTTTTCGGCCATGTAGTCCAAAAGCGCTGTTGTCCCGTCGAGCGCGTCGCCCTCTTCGTCCCCGGTGATCGCCAGCACGATGGCGCCATCGGGCGGTGTGTCCTTCACAAAATCAACCGCCGCCGCGACAAAGGCCGCCACGCCGGATTTCATGTCGGTGGTGCCGCGGCCATACATGGTGCCGTCTTTGATCTCGGCTCCGAAGGGGGGCATCGACCAATCGGCCTCATCCCCGATGGGGACCACATCGGTGTGACCGTTAAAGCCGAAAGACTTGGTGTTGCCCTTGTTGCCCCAGCGGGCAAAAAGGTTGCAAATGCCGCCCCGGTCCACGCGGGTACAGTCAAACCCCGCCGCGCCCAGCACCTCTTCCAGCACTTCCAGCGCACCGTCGTTGACGGGGGTGACAGAGGCGCAGCGCACCAGTTTTGCGGTGAGATCAACAGGGTCGAGACCGGACATATCGGCTCCTTTTCAGGGGTTATCGCTTGTCCGGTAACTTGTGTGGGCAAATCGCGCCGATGCCAAGGGGGCGCACTGCAATTCCCTGTGTGGGGCCGTGGTCAGTCGAAAAACGGGGTCATTTGGGCGACGATGACCGAGTTTTCCTCTAGTGCGCGCTGCATCAACTCACGCTCTTCGCCGTCGATCTCTTGGCCCTCGGCCTCGCGCTCTTCCAGCGTGCCATAGCCGGTCACGTCCAGCGGGTTGGTGTCGGCCTGTTTGAGGATCGCCACGGTCTCTCGCACGGCTTCGGCCTCGTCGATACCAGAGGCGAAACACATCAGCGCGGCCCCGGTGGCCTTGTCGGGCAGGCCATCGCCATCCTTGCGGCCGATCTGAACCAAAAGGGTAAAGACCTGCTGGCGCGAAGGTTTCTTGGTTTTCTTGGGTTCAGACATGATTAGGGCCGCCGATTGCTTTCGGCAGCCCTAACCTTTTCGCTCAGATTTGGAAAGGGGCCGCGCCCCTCGCCGTTAGGTCCTGCCGCGGACCAACCGTGTGACCCAGATCAGCAAGCAGGCACCGATGATGCCGACCACCAACTGACCGAACCAACCGCCCAGCGTGCTGCCAACGATCAGCATCAAGAGCCAGTTCGCGACCAAGGCACCAACGATGCCGAGGATGATGTTCATGATCAAACCCATGTCCGATTTCATGATTTTTTCTGCGATCCAGCCTGCAAGGCCACCCACGATGATTGCGGCAAACCAACCGATACCCGTCATGTCGTTAATCTCCTTTGAATTCAGGTCTCAACGCAATGGCAGGGCATTTGGTTCCCTCAGTCGCGCAGCAGCTCGTTGATCGAGGTTTTGGAGCGGGTCTTGGCGTCCACCCGTTTCACGATCACGGCGCAGTAGAGGTTCACGTTGTTCTTTGATGGCATGGTGCCTGCGACGACAACCGACCCTGCGGGCACTTCGCCATACATGATCTCACCGGTTTCGCGGTCAACGATCTTGGTCGACTGGCCGATGAAGACACCCATGCCCAGCACCGAACCTTCGCGCACGATGCAGCCTTCGACGACTTCCGACCGCGCCCCGATAAAGCAGTTGTCTTCGATGATAGTCGGGCCTGCCTGCATCGGTTCCAACACGCCGCCAATGCCGACGCCGCCCGAGAGGTGCACGTTCTTGCCGATCTGCGCGCAGGAGCCGACGGTGGCCCATGTATCAACCATGGTGCCGCTGTCGACATAGGCGCCGATGTTGACGAAAGACGGCATCAACACCACACCCGGCGCGATATAGGCCGAGCGGCGCACGACGCAGTTCGGCACGGCGCGGAAGCCGGCCTCTTTCCACTCGGCATCGCCCCAGCCTTTGAACTTGCTGTCGACCTTGTCCCACCAGCCAGCGCCCTGCGGGCCGCCTTCTTGATGTTCCATATCCTTGATGCGGAAGCCGAGCAGCACGGCCTTTTTGGCCCACTGATTGACATGCCACTGACCATCATCCTGCTTTTCCGCCACGCGCAGCTTGCCGCTGTCGAGCGCGTTCAGCGTCTCTTCGATGGCGTCGCGGGTCTCTCCGGTGGTGGCGGATGTGATCTGGTCGCGGGTATCCCAAGCGGCTTCGATGGCGGTTTCAAGTTGGGCGTTGGACATGGGGCAAGTCTCCGAATGATGAAAAGGCCTTTTGAGGGCTATAGCCTTGCACCGCCAAGGGTGCAATTGCCGGGCGATGAGGGGCGTGGTCATTCTGTGATCAACAATGCATGTTGACCTGAGCGGCCATCGCGCCACCTGAGCCAAGCCCTAGACCAAGGAAAGACCCGAGGATGACCGAGGAACACCGCCACCCCCTGCGCCGCGCCAATGTTGACCGCGCCAAGGCCCAAGACGCCCCCGACACGCCGCAAACCCGTGCGCCCGCCTACCGTCTGGCCTTTACCGACGACGACTTCATGTGCCGCGATGAGCTGCGCCCGGTGCGCCTGCAACTGGAATTGCTCAAGCCCGAACTGCTGCTCGATGCCCACGGCATCCAATCGACCATCGTGCTCTTTGGCGGCGCACGCATTCCTGCACCAGCTGAGAAACACACCGCCCGCACTAAAACGTTGGCCGATCTGTCGCGGTTTTATGACGAGACGCGCACCTTTGCCCGGCTGATGACCGAAAAATCGATGGAGACCGGCGGCGTGGAGAACGTCATCGTCACCGGCGGCGGGCCGGGTGTGATGGAGGCAGGCAACCGTGGCGCACTGGACGCGGGTGGCCATTCCATCGGCCTCAACATCGTGCTGCCGTTTGAGCAGGCGCCCAACGAATATGTCACGCCGGAGCTTTGCTTTAACTTCCACTATTTCGCGATCCGCAAGATGCATTTCCTGATGCGCGCCCGCGCGATCTGTGTCTTCCCCGGTGGTTTCGGCACGATGGACGAACTCTTTGAGGCGCTGACGCTGATCCAAACAGGCCGCATGAACCGCGTGCCCTTCTTGTTGTTTGGCCGCGAGTTCTGGGAGAAGATCATCAATTGGGACGCGCTGGCCGATGCCGGAACGATCTCTGCCGAAGACCTCGACCTGTTCCGCTTTGTCGAAAGCGCGGATGAGGCGATGGAGGTGATCGAGAATTGGGAGACCGCCCCCGCCCGCGAACATGTGCCGGGCCGGGAAGAGGTCGAAGATCACGGCTGATCGGGCTTTGCCCGGCCGCGTCACCGGGTAAAGGTCTGGCCTAAGGCCACTTCGGCCCCTTGGACAATATCGCGCAGGATATCGGCGGCGGGACTGACCGCGCCGATCAACCCTGCGACCTCTCCGACAAAGGCGTTGGCGGTGCGGGCGTCGCCCTCTGCCACCGCCGCCTGCCAACGTGGCAACTCCTGCGCCAGCGCGGCGCGCAGCCCGTCAGGGTCATCATGCCAGCGGTCGGTGAACTCATTACGCAGCACGCGGCCCGTGTAGCGTTTGGGCCAGTCATAGCCGCGCATGATGTCGGTCACGGTGCTGCGCAGCGTGTCATCGCCACTGGCCTTGATCGCGGCCTTTAGCATCGCGGGATGCACCAGCGCCTCTTCCGAGGCCCAGAACCGCGAGCCGACGACCACCCCATCGGCCCCGAGCATCAGCGCTGCAGCCAACCCGCGCCCATCGGCTACACCGCCCGCCGCACAAAGCAGCACCTCAGGCGCTTGGCGGGCGATGTGATCGGCAATTTCGGGCACAAGGGTAAAGGTCGCGCGTTTTTCGCCGTGGCCACCGGCTTCGGCCCCTTGGGCGACGATGATTTCGGCCCCCAGATCAATCGCATGGGCGGCATCGCGCAGGGTTTGCACCTGACAGATCAGCGGCGCTTTGGCCGCTTGGATCGCGGGGACGAACTCTGCCGGATCGCCGAACGAAAGAAAGACCGCCGCCGGGTCGCGGGCAAGTACCTGCTCCAACGCCTGCGGATGCTCCCGCAGTTTCCAAGTGATAAAGCCGCAGCCGACCGATTGGTTGCCCGCCAGTTCTTGCTGCTCAGCGATCCATTCGCCGGAATCGTAAGCACCGCCGATCATGCCCAAGCCCCCCGCGCCTGAGACCGCAGCCGCCAGCCGCCCGCCCGCCGCAAAGGCCATGGGCGCTTGGATGATCGGATGGCTGATCCCCAGCCGTTTGGTCAGCCGCGTGGTTAGCATCCCCTACCGCCCCGCCAGAATGGCGTCAGCCGCCTTTTCGGCGATCATCACCGTGGGCGATGCCGTGTTGCCCGAGACGATCTTGGGCATGATCGAGGCATCCACCACCCTGAGCCCCTGCAGCCCGTGCACCCGCAGATCGGCATCGACCACCGCCATCGGATCACTACCCATCTTGCAGGTGCCAACGGGGTGAAAGATCGTCGTGGCAATATCGCGCGCCTTGTCGAGCAGGTCTTCATCGCTCTGCACAGCAGGGCCGGGCAGAATTTCCTCGGGCTGATAGGGGTGCAGTGCCTTGGCCGTCATGATGTGTCGCGCCTGTTTCATGGCCGCGACCGCGACGCGCTTGTCGCTCTCGGCGGAAAGATATTTCAGACGGATGTCGGGCTGCACCGCGCTGTCGCGGCTGGTCAGATGGCAAGAGCCGATACTCTCGGGCCGCAGGTTACAGACCGAGACAGTGATCGCCGGGAACGGGTGCAGCGGATCGCCCAGCTTGTCGGTCGACAGGGGCTGCACGTGGTATTCCAGATCGGGCGTCTCAAGCGCCGGATCGGACTTGGTGAACATGCCGAATTGGCTGGGCGCCATCGCCAAGGGGCCGCTGCGCCGCATGAGATATTCCAGCCCCATGCGCCCCTTCCCCCAAAGCGAATGGGTCATCGTGTTGAGCGTTTTGGTGTTTTGCACTTTATAAACGGTGCGGATCTGCAAATGGTCCTGAAGGTTCTCCCCCACACCGGGCAGTTCATGCAGCGTGGTGATGCCCATGCCGCTCAAAAGCTCGCTCTGCCCGATGCCCGAAAGTTCGAGGATCTTGGGTGAGTTGATTGCCCCCGCCGACAACAGCACTTCGCCCTCGGCCAAAGCCCGCAGGGCGCGGCCTTCGTGGGTAAAGCGCACGCCGGTCACGCGCTTGCCTTCAAGGATCAGCCCATTGGTATGGGCATGGGTCATCACCCGCAGGTTGGGCCGCTGCATCGCGGGACGCAGGAAACCGCGCGCCGTGTTCCAGCGCACACCGCCATGTTGGTTCACCTCAAAAAAGCCCGAGCCTTCGTTGTCGCCATCGTTAAAATCGGCACGCGGTTCGATCCCGAACTCCCGCGCGCCCTCCTGCACGGCCTCCAGAATGTCCCACCGCAGGCGCTGTTTGCTGACCTTCCACTCGCCTCCGGCGCTGTGCATGTCATTGCCGCCCGCGTGGTGATCCTCGGACTTGAGGAAATAGGGCAGCACGTCGTCCCAGCTCCACCCGGTGTTGCCAAGCTGCCGCCAATGGTCATAGTCCGCCGCCTGCCCGCGCATATAGATCATGCCGTTGATAGAGCTACAGCCGCCCAGCACCTTGCCGCGCGGGTAGGTCAGAGAGCGCCCGTTCAACCCCGGCTCGGGCGCGGTTTTCATCATCCAATCAGTGCGCGGATTGCCGATGCAATAAAGATACCCCACCGGCACCTTGACCCAGTGGTAGTTGTCATCCCCCCCGGCCTCGAGCAGCAGGACGTTATTGGCTGGATCAGCGCTGAGACGGTTGGCCAAAACACAGCCCGCGGTGCCAGCTCCGACAATGATATAGTCATAGCGACCCTCTAGCTGTGTCTCGTCATTCATGGTGATCTCTCCCGATATTCTGGCCCGCCTCCCCGGCGCGTTATTGGTAGAGCGCCCGGCGACAGGTCACAATCCCTGCCGTAAGTCGCCCGCCCACCGCGGCATTTGCCGCAAAGCCACATTCCTCGCGCTTTGCCCGCGCAGCGCATCCGTTTGTTGATTTTTTCGACCCTTAGGTGAATATGGCCGAACTGGATATATTGCCCCGATGCGTTAGGTTTTGCCTTGGGGTTGAAATTTCGCTGCCTTCTGGTGGCCAGAACTAAGGGCTATGATGAGTGCGGCGACCCGAATTTATACTGTTTCTCGGATGTCTCGCCATCACCTTTGGGGTGTTTCTTTATAGCAATCGCAGCAATGATCTCGCCACCGAAAGGGCCTTTGACCGGATCGCCGAGGAAAGCCTGCAAAGCCTCGACGCGCGGATGCACACCTATTTGCAAAGCCTCAACGGCATCGCCGCCTTTATGAACGCCTCTGACGAAGTGACCGCCAGCGATTTCGCGCATTACGTCGATACGCTGGAGATTGACACCTTCCTGCCCGGCATCAACGGCATCGGCTTTGTCGCCCCGGTCGCCCGAGGGACCGAAGAGGATTTCATCGAAGAGGTAACCGCCCTCGGGATAGAAGATTTCCGGATCCACCCCAACACCGGCAACGCCGAGAAGATGGTGATCCAATATATCTACCCCCAAGGGCCGAATGCAGAGGCCGTGGGCCTTGATATCAGCTTTAACGAGGACCGCCGCCGCGCGGCCCTGCGGGCCCGCGAGACCAGAGAGCCGCAACTGACACCGCGCATTCTGCTGGTGCAGGACAAATCCCGTCAGCCCGGTTTTCTGTTGCTGCGTCCAGTCTATGCCGCCGGCAACCGTCCGGCGCAGGATACGGCAGGCTTTATCGGTTGGGTCTATGCGCCCTTTGTCGGTGCAAACCTGCTGAACGCGCTGACCCCGGCTCAGGGGGAGGCCTATAATATCAAAGTCTTCGATGGGCTGACCACCGCCCCGGAGAACCGGATTTTCGACAGCACGCCCGAAGGTGTCGAAAGCGGGCATCACAGCATTACCCAAACGATCGAACGCTTTGGGCGCCCTTGGACCGTGGTCCATGTCAGCACGATCAGTTTCGACAGGGCAACGCACAGCGCCGTGCCGGAGATCCTGTTGATTTCCGGCATATTGCTGGCGATCCTTTTCTTCGTCTCCTTCCGCAGCCTGCGCCAGCGCAGCGCGGCCCTAAGCGAGCTTGCCGTGCTGCGCGAACGCCAGATCGACGCCCATGAAGAGGAAAACCGCGCCGTCATCGATAACGCTGTGACGCCTGTATTCCTGCTCGACAGCGAGGACCGCGTGCTTTTCGCCAACCAAGCGGCGCTGGTCTGCTTTGGCTATGGGCATGAGGCGCTCAAGGGGATGGATTTCCGCAATCTCGTCACCGATTTGATCGAAGACCATGACCACGAGCAGGTCAACGCGGCAGGCAAGACCTGCTTTGGCCAAGACCTGAAGCTTGATCTACAACGCAACAGCTGGACCACCTACACCGGCGAGCGGCGCGTGACGGCCATCGTGCGCGATCTGACCTCGGAACTTGCGGTGCAGGATGAACTGGCGAAGAACAAAGCGCTCTATGACCTCGCCCTCGAAGGCGCGCAAATCGGCGTTTTTGACATCGACCTGCGCACCGGGAAATCCGAGGTGTCCGACACATGGCGGCGCATTCTGGGGATGGCCGATTTCGAGCGGCTGACCGATCCGCAGGCGGAATTCCTCAAGCGGGTCCATACCGAAGACCTGCCGCTGCTGACCCAGACCGATCAGGCCTGCATCTCAGGCCAGCAACAACGTTCCGTCACCGAATACCGGCTCAAGATTGGCACCGGGGAATGGCGCTGGATGCGCTCGGACGCGGTGGTCACCGAACGCGATGAAAACGGCACTGCCTTGCGGATGGTCGGCACCCAAACCGATGTGACCGACATCGTCCATGCCCGCAATGCGCTTGAAACCAGCGAGCGGCGGTTTCGGCAGGTGCTGGCAGCGGCCCCAGTCGGCATGGCGATCCTGGGCGAAGGGGGCGTGTTCAATAGCGTCAACAGCGCGCTTTGCACCCTCTGCGGCTATAGCGAAGAGGAACTTCTGTCGAATACCAAACTGGGCGATCTGATGCCCGAGGGCGATTTGCAAAAGCTCTATGGTGAGGTGCGCGGGCTCGTCGATTCGCGCAGTTCACAGAACTATCAGGCCGAATACCGCATCACCCATAAGCTGGGCTATGAACGCTGGGGCCTGTTCAACGTCTCGTGGACCTTTGACAAGAACACGCGCGGCTATGTCTTTATCGTTCAGATCAACGACATCACCGACCAAAAGAAGCTTGAGCAGATCAAGAGCGAGTTCGTCTCGACCGTCAGCCATGAGCTGCGCACGCCGCTGACCTCGATCAAAGGGGCCTTGGGTCTGATCGACACCACGGACAACAGCCGCTTCCTCCCGGCGCATATCCGGCTGATCGACATCGCGCGCAGCAATGCCGACCGGCTGTCGCATATCGTGAACGATATTCTGGACCTCGAAAAGATTTCGTCGGGCGAGGTGCAGTTCGATTTCCACGATGTCGATCTGAACAAGGTGATCAACGACTCGGTCAACGAAATGTCGCCCTTCGCGATCACTCATAACAACACCTTGGGCGTGCAACTGCCCGACAAACCGCTGACGGTTCGGGTGGATGAAAGCCGCACGCGGCAGGTGCTGGCCAATCTGATCTCAAACGCCTGTAAATATTCCGATGCCGAGAGTGAGGTGCAAATTCGCGCCGAGCGGCTGGGGGACCGAGCGATTGTCTTTATCCAGAACACCGGCCCCGGCGTGCCGGAAAACTTCCGCCCGCGCATCTTTCAGGCGTTCTCTCAGGCTGATGGGTCCGACACCCGCGCCAAGGGCGGCACCGGGCTGGGGCTCAACATCACCCGGCAGATCATCAAACGTCAGGGCGGCACCATCGGATTTGAAAGCATCCCGAAGGGCGTCACCGTCTTTTGGTTCACCTGCCCCATCGCCGAGGCCGAAACCGTGCAATCGCCCGCCGCGCCCGACGCGGAAATCGGGGAGCGGGACAGGAAGCTGCGCGTGCTGCATATCGAAGACGATATCGACTTTGCGGAGGTGATCCGCACCGGATTGGACAGCGTGGCAGAGGTGACCAATGTCACCAACCTCGCTCAAGCGCAGAAGTTGATCGGCCAAGGAGAGCTTGATGTGGTGATCCTTGATTGGTCCCTGCCTGACGGCGATGCCCGCTCTTTGCTGGAGGACATCATCCGTCTGCATCCAGAGGCCAAGATCATCAGCCTATCCGCCGACAACAACCGAGAGCCCGATCCCCGCGTCGGGATCAACCTTGTCAAATCACGGAGCGGGATCAGCTCGGTGGTCAACTCAATTACGGGAACAACCGCACGCGCATCTTAACCTGTCGCGTCTTAGCGAAGTGACGCTAAAGTGCGACATGCCATATTATTGCCAATATGCTCTGGCATTTTGATTAAATTACAACGCACATGTCATGCTATAGTTCGAGCATGTCCGCTTCGGGGCGAGGAATTACGAGTGTCGTCAAAGCCATTTACCAAGCGTACCGCCGCCACATTTTTTCTGGGCACTGTCATTTCCGGCAGTTGGTACACCGCAACCTCCGCGCTTTTCGCGGGTCAAACGGGGGAGGTTATCCCCGTCGTCGGCGCGATCATTCTGGCGGGGCTAACGCCCTTCGCCGCGAACGCGCTCCAGTCAAGCCCTGAGAGGGGTACTGATAGTTCCGATATGGAACAAAGGCTTAGGGCATTTGATAGCCACGCCATTGTGAATATCGTCGATACCGGCGGAATGCTGGAACAGGTTAACGACCGTTTCATCGAACTGACGGGCTATACCCGCGATCAGTTGATCGGCCAGCCTGTGTCGATGCTTTACCAAGATGAGTTTCGCGAACTTCTGGCAGAAATCCGGGCCACCTTGATGGCCGGCAAGACATGGCAGGGAGAGACCCCGCTGCGCTGCGCCGATGGTCGGGTGATACAGACGCAATGCACCGTGATGCCCCTTTTCGACAAGAAAGGGGCTTGGGCCGGATCGATCTCAGCCCGTACCGATGTGACCCACGCCAAAGAGCTTCTGGCCGAACGCGACACGGCGGAAACGCTTTATGAACTGCGCGATGACATTTGGATCGTGGATGCCGAGACCGAGCGTTTCAGCTATATGAACCGCGTCGCCATGAGCCGAAGCGGCTGGTCTACCGACACCTATACCGAACAAACGCTCGAAACCTTGGCAGAGAAAAGCGACAATCCAGCCCTTCTTGATGCCTGCCGGGATCTAAAAAAGTCGGGCAAGGCGATAACGCAGTTCGACACGCAACTGTTTGGCAATCATTTCCAAGTCACGATCAAACTTCTGCCCACCGGCGGCGCGGCGGGGCGGTTCCTGGTCATGTTGCACGACGTTTCGGATATCATCAGCGAAGAGCGGATGAAGTCGGAATTCATCTCTATGGTCAGCCATGAACTGCGCTCGCCCCTGACCTCGATCAAGGGCTCCATGGGGCTGCTTTTGTCGCGGGCGGCGGGTGAATTGCCGAGCAAAGCGCGGGCGTTGCTAGAAATCTCCCACCGCAATGCCGACCGGCTTGTGCTGATCATCAATGACATCCTCGATCTGGAAAAGATCGCGAACGGGCGGCTGGAGTTCAACCTCGAAGAGGTTGATATCGCAGAACTTCTGCACGAGACCAGCGCCGCGAACGCCTCGCTTGAACAGCGCCACGGCGTGCGCATTCAAGTGGAAGGCACGGATGACCTGAACAAAGTGACCACAGATCCGAACCGGGTCATTCAGGTGCTGACGAACTTCTTATCCAATGCGTCCAAATTCTCCAAACCCGGAGAGCGCGTTACCATTCGCGCCGAAGAGAATGAGAACGAATTGCGCATCTCTGTGGCGGACCGCGGCCCGGGCATTCCGGCCTCTGAGCAGCACAAGGTGTTCCAGCGGTTTGCCGATCTGTCCAACTCCAACCGGGCCGACAATGGCGGCACCGGGCTGGGCCTCAGTGTTTGCAAAGCCATCGTCGAGAATCTTGGCGGTAAAATAGGTTTTGACAGCCGCGAGGGATTTGGTACGACATTTTACTTTACCCTGCCGAAGAAAAATTCTCAGGTAGCGGCAGAGGAACCGGCCGCGTTGCTGCGCGAAGCCTCCTAGAGAGAGTATGGAATGATCAAACTGCTGCACGTCGAGGATGACGCCGATATTCGTGAAATCGCGCTGATGGCGCTTGAGCTAAGCGGCGATTTCGACGTCGTCCAATGCGAGACCGGGGAAGCGGCGCTGAACCAGGTTCAGTCCTATACGCCCGATGTGATCCTGCTCGATATGATGATGCCCGGCATGACCGGTCGCCAGACCCTTGAGAAGATGCGCGAAATGGATAGCCTGCGCGACGTGCCAGCGATCTTCATGACCGCTCGCGCCCAGCATAACGAGATCGAAGAGCTGCGCGATCTGGGGGCCGCTGACGTGATCAGCAAACCCTTCGACCCCATCGCTCTCGCGGATCAGGTCAAGGCGGCGATGCAGGCCAACTAGGCCAGCGGTCACTTGGCCTGCCCTATGGGGCAGCTTCTAGATAAATTGTCTGAATGACTTGGGGCCGGGGCAAACCACGGCCGCCGCGCCCCTAGGCTTGGGCGTCGATTTGCTGCCGGCAATGCGCGACGAAACCATCCAGTTCCGAGATGATCTCGATCGGGCAATCCGCGCGTTCAGCGCGAGGTCCGGCGAGATGCTCGACGATTTGGGTTTCGCACTGACGCGCCAGCCGGCCAAGCTCTTCAAAGCCGAGCGACCCGGCGCTGCCTGCGATCTGGTGCAGAATGGCCTGCGCGCTGGCCAGATTGCCTTTGATCTCATCCACGGTCGTCCCGTCCCAAGCGGCCAAGCCATGGGTTGCGATCAGCGTCTGGCGCTCGTCCAGCATTTCGACAAAGCGCTTGCGAATGCGCTCTATGCCGGGAAGTTCAGCTAACATTTTAGTCATGCCTGTTGATCATTCTGCCAAAAGTCATTGAGCGATTTCGTATGTGCCTCACTGGCGGCTTCTGCGCTTGCATGAGCCTGCGCCAGCGCATCCATGACGGAATTGCCGCTCTTCCAGATCAGCCGCACGGCCTCCCCCGCGCTGACACGCGGGTGAACACGTTCGCCATTATTGTCGAACAATTCGGTTTGAGACAACTCCAAGTTAACCGCATCCATCAAACCGCCCATATTCGGACGCCATCCGCTTTCCGTAACGCACACGAAAGTGCCATTGCCCGCGTAGGACATGAGCACCTGATGGTCGACAAGCGTATCAGACAGGATCTCGGCCACATCGGACACAAGGCTATAAAACTCAAATGAGGTCATCGTCGCGTGGAAGGCGTCAACCTCGCGGATGGTAAAGGCAAAGGCGGTGGAGCCGAAAAGCGCGCTGCGTGACAGCTGTGCGACGTAGTTTTCCATCGCGGTGTAGTCGATCACATTGTCCACGTCGTAGATCGGGACCGGCTCGAACAATTCCATATGGGTGGCCTGATCGGCGATGGTCTTGGCGGCGAAAATCTTCTTGGTCCGCTGCTGACGCTCTTTCACCATGCCTTCGACCAGCCCGATGCGTGATTTCAGCTCGGCAATCTCAAAAGGCTTGGTCACATAGTCGGTGGCCCCGGCGGCAAAAGCCGCGTCGATATAGCGTTTGTCGGACATCGCGGTGAGCATCAAGATTGGCGTATCGGCATGGCGCGCCGAGTTGCGAATGTGCTGCGCCAGTTCGATCCCGTCCATGCTCGGCATCTGAATATCAAGCATGAAGCAATCAATCGGACCGAGGTCGGGATCACCCAACATATCGACCGCATGCAGTGCAGATGGGGCGGTCGTCAGATCATGCGCACCGATAATCTCTACAAATTGCCCAAGCAATTCGAGGATAATCGGATCGTCATCCACCGCCAGAATTCTCATCACATCTCTCCACAGATCAAAATCTTTGGGCCCCAAACTGGACGGACCGCTGCTTTGTCCTAATTTCTCTGGGAACTGTGGCCTAATTTTGACGAATTCTTAGTAAATAGGCGACAAACCGGGGCACTGTTTCCATATCGGGGGAATTTGACCCGAAAAGCGGCCATCTTTACCGCATTTTCATTTTTGATCGGACGACTCGCCACTTCGCGTCCAAGAGTGATTCCCCTCAACGCAAACGGCCCGACGTTTCCGCCGGGCCGCTCTATCCTCATCCCCTTGGGTCTTAGCCCAAGCTTGCCTTGATCGCCTCGGCGGTGGCGCCCACGACCTTATCCGCTTCTTCGCGGGTCAGGCAGAAGGGCGGCGCAAAGCCGATGATGTCGCCTTGGGGCATGGCGCGGGCAATGACCCCGGCCTTGAGCATATCGCCGACGATGGTCGGCACCACTTTGCGCGCCGGATCAAACTGCGTGCGGCCATCGCGGTCTTCGACCAATTCCACGGCGCAGAGCATCCCTTCGCCGCGAATATCGCCCACTTTGGGGTGATCGCCCAACGCCGCCTTCATCTGCGCATTGAGATACCCCCCCACGTCCGAGGCATTCTCAATCAGTTTCAGATCGTCGATCAGCTTGAGGTTCGCGATCCCGGCAGCGGCGCCGATGGGGTGCGCCGAATAGGTCCAGCCGTGGCCGATGGGGCCGTTTTCATCGGTGCCCTGCTCCAGCACCTTCCACATTTTGTCACCCACGATCGAACCCGAAAGCGGCGCGTAGGCCGAGGTCAGACCCTTGGCGATGGTGATCAGGTCCGGCTTCATGCCGTAGTGATCCGAGCCGAACATGCTGCCCAGACGGCCAAAGCCGGTAACGACTTCATCCGCGACCAGCAGGATGTCGTGTTTGTTCAGCACTTCCTGCACGGCGGCCCAATAGCCTTCGGGCGGCGGCACGATGCCCCCGGTGCCCAGAACCGGCTCACCGATGAAGGCGGCGATGGTGTCGGCGCCCTCGCGTTCGATCAGCGCTTCCAATTCGCCCACCAGATGCGCGGTGAACTCTGCTTCGCTCATGTTGGCGTCGGGGCGGCGGTAGTAATAGGGCGCGTCGGTGTGCACCACCTGTGCCAGCGGCAGGTCGAACTTCTTGTGAAACAGCTCCAATCCGGTCAGCGAGCCCGTCACCAGACCCGACCCGTGATAGCCACGCCAGCGCGAGATGATCTTTTTCTTCTCAGGACGGCCAAGGATGTTGTTGTAATACCAGATCAGCTTGACGTTGGTCTCATTCGCGTCCGAGCCACCAAGGCCAAAATAAACCTTGCTCATGCCTTCGGGCGCGCGGTCGAGGATCATTTTGGACAGGGTGATGCTCGCCTCGGTGCCGTGGCCGACGTAGGAGTGGTAATAGGCCAGTTCATGTGCCTGCTCGGCAATCGCCTCGGCGATCTCTGTCCGGCCATAGCCCACGTTCACGCAATAGAGGCCGGCAAAAGCGTCGAGCATCTGGTTGCCGTCGCGGTCGGTGATATGGCTGCCTTTGGCGGTCTTGATCACACGGGTCGGGCTTTCGCCGCGCGCGTGCTGCGCCAGATGGGTGGAGGGGTGAAAGAAATTTTCACGGTCCCATTGTTCGAGCATATCGTTCTTCAGCATTGGTCTTTCCTTTCTTCCGACGCGCCTTTGCGCCGTATCTTCACATCTCAGGCCCAGTCACGGCAGACGTATTTCACTTCCGTAAAGGCTTCGAGCCCCAGCCGCGACCCTTCGCGTCCGATGCCCGATTGTTTCGTGCCGCCAAAGGGGATCGGCGCGCCGGTCACCTTGGTGCGGTTCACCGCCACCATGCCGAAACACAGCGCCCGGCTGGCGCGGTAGATGCGGCGTGGGTCTTGGCTGTGGACATAGGCCACCAACCCGTACTCCGTGTCATTGGCCCGTGTGATCGCTTCATCCTCACTGCCGAAGGCCGCGATGGCGGCCACGGGGCCAAAGGTTTCCTCACGCATGATCAGCGCGTCCGCAGGCACATCGGCCAACACCGTCGGTTCAAAGAACAGCGGCCCCGCCGCGTGACGTTTGCCACCACAAAGCAGCCGCGCCCCACGGTCAAGCGCATCTTTGACGTGCTCTTCTTGTTTGGCGACGGCTTTCTCGTTCATCAACGGCCCGATGTCGGGATCATCCGCGCCGACGCCCACGGTCAGCGCCTGCGTCGCTGCGGTGAATCGCGCGCAGAAGGTCGCATAGCTGTCGCGGGCAATAAAGAAGCGGTTGGCACCGAGGCAGTCTTGACCAGAGGTGGCGAACTTGGCCTTGATCGCCTCTTCGACCGCGCGGTCCATATCGGCATCATCGAACATGATGAAAGGCGCATGGCCGCCGAGTTCGAGCACCAAGCGTTTCACACTGTCGGATGCCTGACGATACAGCAGCTTGCCGATCTCGGTAGACCCGGTGAAAGAGATTGCCCGCACGCGGTTGTCCTCCATCCAGGGCTTCACGATTTCCGGCGCTTCGCCAGTGACGACGTTGAACACGCCTTTGGGCAGCCCCGCCTGCTCGCCCAATTCGGCCAGTGCCAGCGCCGAGAATGGCGTCTCTGCCGACGGGTGCGCCACCACGGTGCAGCCCGCCGCCAGCGCGGCACCTGCCTTGCGGGTCAGCATGGCGGAGGGGAAGTTCCACGGTGTGATCAGTGCGGCCACGCCCACCGGCTCGCGCCAGATTTCCACCTCGGCATCCGGCAGATGCGAGGTGACGCCTTCGATGTTGGGGCGGCGCGCCTCTTCGGAATAGAACTCAAAGAAGGACGCGGCATAGTCGATCTCGCCACGGGATTCCGAGATGGGTTTGCCCTGTTCGGCGGTCATAATCCGCGCCAAATCCTCGCGATTTTCCAACATCAGATCGCGCCAGCGGCGCAGGATGGCACCACGCTCTTGCGGCAACAGCCCGGCCCAATGGGGAAAGGCGGCATGGGCGGCATCCACCGCGGCGCGGCTGTCATCGGCGTTAAGCTTGGCAACCGACCCCAAGACCGCACCGCTTGCCGGGTCAGTCACCTTGAAGTCATCGCTCTGCGCGCCAGCGACCCATGCGCCGCCGACATAGGCGAAATGGCGGGCCAGCTCGCCCCGCGTCAGCGCGGGCAGACCATCGGCAGGGGTTGGGATCATCTTGGTCATCGGGCACCTCCTTGGGATGAATTGCCCCGAAGGTAACGCAGGATGTGGCGCGGGATTGACCGAATATCACACCATCGGCAGGAGGTTTTGCGGCGCAGCACCCTGCCCGCCGCAAAAACTACGGCGGCTCAGCTTTCGTCTTCGGGCAAGAGCAGCGACAGCGGCAGCGGCGCCGATTTGACCGATTTGGTGACCACATAGGTGAAATAGCGCGTCAGCCCGGCCTGCTGATCCAGCAGCGCATCCATCAGACGTTGGTAGCTGTCGATGTCGCGGGTGACGACCTGTAGCAGATAGTCAAAGCCGCCGCCCAAGGCCCAGCACTGCACAATCTCATCATGCTGCGCGATCACGGCCTCGAACCGCTGAAACGCCTCGGCCCGGTGGTTGCCCAGTTCGGCCTGCACAAAGACGGTGACATGCGGGGCAATGCGGCGCAGGGCGACATGAGCCTGATAGCCGGTGATGATGCCCGCAGACTCCAACCGCGCCAGCCGTTCGCCGCAGGCGGTGGGACTAAGATTAACCTTGTCGGCAAGCGCAGATTTGGCGATGCGCCCCTCGCGAGAGAGGATCGACAGCACCGCGATATCGCGTTTATCCAGTTTAACAAAGCTCATGCCAGTTTCATGCGAGCGCAGGTCAGACTTGTCAATTGTCATGATTGTGGTGATCATCCTGATCATGACAAAATGGCGCCCAGACCCCGGATCCCTGACCCGACCTGCCTACCGTTCACTCGTTCAGACGA
Organism: Sulfitobacter sp. W002; assembly: GCF_025142135.1. Lineage (NCBI taxonomy): Bacteria > Pseudomonadati > Pseudomonadota > Alphaproteobacteria > Rhodobacterales > Roseobacteraceae > Sulfitobacter > Sulfitobacter sp. W002. The sequence continues at coordinate 3,338,974 of NZ_CP081126.1, forward strand.
TTGAAACGGCGATTCAGAATGGTGTGCTCAAACCCGGAGACCGGATGCCGACGCAGCGGCAACTGGCGTTCGATCTGTCGCTTAGCGTGCAAACCGTCAGCCGCGCCTATGACAAGCTGGTCGAGGCGGGCAAGATCGTCGGAGAGGTGGGGCGCGGCACTTTCGTCCGCGCGGCGAGCGATGATATCTCCATGCCCTTCGTCAGCCGCAAGGCTGCCGGGCGGTTGCTGGATATGTCGATCCTGAAACCCGTGCTGGATCACGCCCATGAGGAGGCGATGCAAAAGACGCTACGCGCGATGGCACGCTCCCTGCCCCGCGCGATGATGGGCGGGTTTCGCCAAGACCTCCGCGCCGGTGACAGCAGCAGCGCAGTGCGGCGCTGGCTCTCGCTTTGTGGGTTGGATCTGCAGGGGATGGCGGTGATCCCCACCAATGGCAGCACCAGCGCGATGACCGTGGCGATGATGACGGCGGCCCAACCCGGCGATCTGATCGTCAGCGAAGACATCGGCCATCACACCCTGCGCCCCCTCGCCCGTTTTTTAGGCATCCGCCTGCAAGGAGTGAGCGTCGACGCGGGCGGCATCTGCCCCGAGGCGCTGGAGCGGGTCTGTGCGAAAGAGCCTGTCAAAGCCGTCTACCTGATCCCGAATGGTGCCAACCCGTTGGCCTTTACCATGACCGAAAGCCGCCGCGCTGCGGTGATCGAGGTGGCACGACGCCATGATCTGCTGATCATCGAGAACCAGTCATGGGGGCCGCTGCAAGACGCGCCGCCACCGCCGATGGCAGCCATGGCGCCAGAACGGGTGCTCTATTTCACCAGCCTCACCAAATGCCTGATGCCGGGGTTGCGGGTCGGATATCTGGTGGTGCCGGACCACCTTGGGGCCTCGGCGGCCAACCGGCATATGGTGACCAGTTGGATGGCCACCAATATGATGACCGAGATCGCCGGGCGCTGGATCGAGGAAGGCACCGCCCAAACCCTGCTCAACCGTCAGCAACTGGCCCTGCGCGACCGCGCCGATTTCGCCGCCAACGTCTTTCGCGGGCTCGACATGCGCACCAGTCCAAACGGGCTGCATCTTTGGTTGCCCTGTCGTGACATCTACGAAGAGGCTGAACTGGTCAAATCCATCCGCGAGAGCGGCGTCGCCGTGGCCAATGGAGCCAGTTTCGCCATCGGCCCGCCAGACCGCCACCCCGGCCTGCGTATCGCCGTCGGGGGGCAATCCTTTCCCGAATTTGCCCGCGGGATTCGCATGATCGATGCAAGATTACGCAACAGGGGTAGGACGGAAGGACTGTGAGAGCGGCTCAAATTGTCATGGATCAATATTCACATTGACATGATTGAGATCGGTTTAAATGATCTAACAGTCAGGACATTAGTTTCGCTGCGGCCTTTGTGCTGCGCGGGCAATAAATGAAAGGGAGTAACATGGCTATTTTCAAGACCGTAATCACCGGGGGTATCCTCGCAGCCGTGACGAGTGTCGCAGGCGCGGCCTCTGCCGAAACATGGCGCTATGCCTTCGAAGAAGCGCTCGACGAAGTGCAGGGTAAATACGCCCAGAAATTCAAAGAAGAAGTCGAAGCGAACTCCGACCACGAAGTTCAGCTTTTCCCATACGGCACCTTGGGTGAATCCGTCGACACGATGGAACAGGCGCAGGCCGGCATCCTGCAGTTCGTCGACCAGTCGCCCGGCTTTACCGGCGCGTTGATCCCCGAGGCGCAGGTCTTCTTCGTGCCTTACCTGCTGCCGCAGGACGGTGAGCAACTCAACGAGTTCTTCCGCACTTCCAAGGCCATCAACGAGATGTTCCCAGAGCTCTATGCAGAGCAAGGTCTGGAACTGCTCAAGATGTTCCCCGAAGGCGAGGTCTGCATGACCACGCAAGAGCCGGTCAAAACGCCCGAAGACCTCAATGAGGTCAAGTTCCGCGTGATGACCAACCCGCTCTTGGTGGAAAGCTACAAAGCCTTCGGCGCCACGCCAACACCGCTGCCATGGGGCGAAGTCTATGGCGCGATGCAGACCGGCATCATCCAAGGCCAAGAAAACCCCGGCTTCTACCTGGAATCCACCAAGATGTATGAGGTGACAGACGTCATCACCTGCATCGGCCACAACAACTTTACCACTGCTGTGATGGCCAACAAGGATTTCTATGACGGTCTGTCCGATGAGGACAAAGAGGTTGTGGAAAACGCATCCGACGCGGCGTTCGAATATATCCTCGAATACCAGTCCGGCCTGCAGGAAAAGTCGCTGGAAAACATCGCAGCGGCGAAGCCTGACATGCAGATCAACATCCTGTCCGAAGAAGAGCGCCAGCCCTTCAAAGACAAGGCTGCATCGGTCGAAGAAGCCTTTATCGAGATGACAGGCGACAGCGGCAAGGAAATCCTTGAGCAATTCAAGGCTGACCTCGAAGCCGTGAAGTAAACGCATCCTTTCACCCTCCGGCACTGTCCGGGGGGTGACCTTATTTTGACGCGATCCATTTTGAACCATTCACGGGATGACGCCGGTGACGGAAGACAACCACAGTTCGCAACTGCAATCGCAGACAGACACCACCGGCACTGATGACGCCCCCGTTGGCACCTACAAATCCACCCTACCCGGCCCTTTGGGCACAATCGACAACGCGATCAGCTGGCTTGAGTCTGTGATGCTCGCCGCTGGTGTTTTGTTGATGGCCGCCAATACGATTGCCAATGTGGTGGGCCGTTTCGTCTTTCAAAGCTCGATCTTCTTTTCCGAAGAATTGAACAGCATTCTGATCATTCTCATCACTTTCGCGGGCATTTCCTATGCCGCGCGGCACGGGCGGCATATCCGCATGTCAGCGATTTTCGACGCCCTGCCCCCGCGCCCCCGCAAGGTGCTGATGATCTTTATCGCCTTCGTCACCGCCGTCTTCATGTTCGGCCTCGCGTGGTATGCGCTGCAATATATCATGACCCAAGCCGGGCGTGGCCGCCTGCTGCCCGCGCTGCAAGTGCCGGTCTGGTGGACGCTGGTCTGGGTGCCCTTCGGCTTCTTCATGACCGGGCTGCAATACCTGCTGACCGCCATCAAAAACATTATCGAGCCTGACATTTACCTGTCGACCAGCGTGCTGGAAGGCTACGACGACAACGAGCGGGAGGTCTAAGCGATGGGCACTACCATTTTCTCCATCATGGTCGTCCTGCTGCTGCTGGGCTTTCCCATGATGATCCCGCTGATCGTCGGCGCGTTTGTCGGTTTTTACTCTCTCTTCGGCGGTTTCGGCCAGCTAGAGACGATGGTGCAACAAATGATGGCGGGCGTCCGGCCCGCTTCGCTAATCGCCGTGCCGATGTTCATCTTTGCCGCCGATATCATGACGCGCGGCCAGTCCGCCGGGCGGCTGATCGACATGGTGATGTCCTTCGTGGGACACATGAAGGGCGGGCTTGCGGTTGCCACGGCTGCGGCCTGTACCATGTTCGGCGCGGTCTCAGGCTCTACGCAGGCCACAGTGGTTGCGGTGGGCTCCCCCCTGCGGCCCCGGATGCTCAAAGCAGGCTACAAAGACAGTTTCGTGCTGGCGCTGATCGTGAACTCGTCCGACATCGCGTTTCTGATCCCGCCCTCCATCGGGATGATCATCTACGGCGTCGTCTCCAACACCTCAATTGCCGAACTGTTCATCGCGGGCATTGGGCCGGGGCTGCTGATCCTCGCGCTGTTTTCGGTCTATTCGGTGATATACGCCTACCGCCACAACGTCCCCACCGAAGAGAAAGCCACATGGGGCGAGCGTGCCCGCGCGGTACAACAAGCGCTTTGGCCGCTGGGGTTTCCGGCGATCATCATCGGCGGCATCTACGGCGGCGTCTTCTCTCCGACCGAAGCGGCGGCGGCCTGCGTGCTCTATGCCATCTTCCTTGAGATGATCGTCTTTCGTGAGATCGACTTTGCTGGCATCTATGAGACGGCGAAATCCACCGGGCTGATCACCGCCGTGGTCTTCATCCTTGTCGCGGCAGGCGCGGCCTTCTCTTGGGTGATCTCTTTTGCGCAAATCCCGCAGGCGGTTTTGGCGGGCATCGGGATCGACAGCATGGGGCCGATTGGCGTGCTCTTTGTGATCTCCATCGCCTTCTTCATCGGCTGTATGTTCGTGGACCCGATCGTGGTGATCCTCGTCTTCGTGCCGATCTTTGCACCGGTGGTCGACTCGGTTGGCCTTGACCCGGTGCTGGTCGGGACGGTCATCACTTTGCAGGTCGCCATCGGTTCGGCCACGCCGCCCTTTGGCTGTGATATCTTCACCGCCATCGCGGTCTTCAAACGGCCCTATATGGAGGTTATCCGCGGCACCCCGCCCTTCATCGTCATGCTGCTCAGCGTGTCTGTCGCGTTGATTTTCTTCCCACAGATTGCCCTGTTCCTGCGCGATCTGGCCTTTTCGAAATAAGAGGAGAGCGTCATGTTCACCCATATCCTCGCCCCCTATGACGGCTCGGTGAATGCCGACCGCGCGCTAATGAAGGCGGCAGAGATGGCCAATCTGACCGGGGCGAAGGTGACGCTGCTGACGATCTACCGCCATCATTCGATGCTGGAGGCGTCGCTCTCGATGGTGCGGGTGAATGATCCGGGCAATATCGACGATGCGATGCAGGCCCATGCGACCGAGATCATCAGCCACGGCAAACAGTTGATGAAAGACGCGGGCGTCGAGAATGTGCGCGCTTTCGTGCGCTCGGGCCGACCGGCGCGGGCGGTGACCGAATTCGCCAAGAAACATGATGCCGACCTTATCGTCATCGGCTCGCGCGGGTTGGGCGCGACGGGCGATAGCTATCTGCTCGGATCGGTGTCACACAAAGTCACGGGGCTTGCGAAATGCCCCGTGCTTGTCGTCTAGATCAAAGGAATATTCAGGTGACACCCCCTGTGCAAAGCGAAACGCTTGAGTGCCGTTTGCGTGAAGATGACCCCGTGCGCCTTGGTGCGATGCTGCTGTCGACCGACATGACCTTTGAGCGTGACGCGGCGCGGCTGATCGACTCCGCGCAGGCCGCATTGCATGTGGCGCGCATCGCGTTTGAGAACCCCACCACCCCCGAACGCCTGCGCGCCATGACCCCCGATATGGCCCGCACCGCGGCGCTGCTGGTGCCGGGGATCAAGCTTTCGGCCATCGCCTTTTGCTGCACCTCGGCCTCTGTCGCCATCGGCAATCCTGCGGTGCGTGAAGCCATCGGCGAAGGGCTCCCCGGCGTGCCGGTCATCACCCCCGCCTCTGCCGCCATCGCGGGCTTTGCAGCACTTGGCGTGAAACGTGTGGCAATGCTCACCCCCTATCTGCCGGAAACCGCCGCCCCCCTCGCCGCCTATTTCGAGGAACAGGGCCTACAGGTCATGCGCAACGGCGCCTTCGGGCTGGAAGACGACCGCGATATGGCGCGGATCGACGACGAAAGCATCATTAACGGCGCCAAAGCACTGGACGGACCAGAAGTAGAGGCATTTTTCCTCTCCTGCACGTCTTTGCGCGGTGTCGACGTAATCGACCGGATCGAAGCCGCTTTGGGCAAACCGGTCGTGACCTCCAACCAAGCGCTGTGCTGGGCATTGCAACGAATGGGCGGGCTGTCGGGCCGCCCCGATGGCTATGGCCGTCTGTTCGACTGCGACATGCCAAGCGCCCATGCACAGGGCATCATTCCGTGATCCCGGCCCCTCTGGCCGGATCACAATATTCGGGTAACCAGACATGAAAGGGGCTGGCCTATGACCACGTATGAGGCGAATTTTACAAACAGCGAGTACCAGCGCCGGGTCGACCGAACGCGCAAGACCATGGCCGCGCGCAACATGGATGCGATCGTGGTCAGCGACCCGTCGAACATGTCTTGGCTGTCGGGCTATGACGGTTGGTCGTTCTACGTCTACCAAGCGGTGATCGTGACACATGAAGGCGAGCCGGTCTGGTGGGGCCGCGGCATGGACGCGCTTGGCGCACGGCGGACCGTCTTCATGGAGGATGACTGCATCCGCGGTTACGATGACAGCTACGTCCAGAACCCAGAAAAGCACCCGATGGAAGACCTCTCTGCCCTTCTAAGCGAGATGGGGTTAGAGAACGCGCGCATCGGCGTGGAGATGGACAACTACTATTACTCCGCCCGCGCCCATGACACGCTCAAGACCAAATTGCCCAAGGCGACCTTTATGGATGCCACGGCGCTGGTGAACTGGGAACGCGCCGTGAAATCCGAGCGCGAGATCGAATACATGGAACGCGCCGCCCGCATCGTTGAGGAAATGCACGTCCGCATCCTCGAAGTCGCCGTGCCCGGCATGCGCAAGAACGATCTGGTGGCCGAGATCTATGCCACCGGTATTCGCGGCGCGCAGGGGTTCTGGGGAGACTACCCCGCCATCGTGCCCATGGCCCCTTCGGGCATGGACGCCACTGCCCCGCACCTCACGTGGGACGACCGCCCGATGCAGCCCAATGAGGCCACCTTCTTCGAGATCGCGGGCGCGCATCGGCGCTATCAATGCCCGCAGTCGCGCACGCTGTTCTTTGGCGATGTCCCGCAAAAATACCGCGACGCAGAAAGCGCCGTACTGGATGCCATCGACGCAGGGCTCGAACAGGCCAAACCCGGCAACAAGGCCGAGGATATCGCCAACGCTTTCAACAAAACGCTCAACAAGGCGGGGTTTGAGAAAGACAGCCGCTGCGGCTATGCCATCGGCATCAGCTATCCCCCCGACTGGGGCGAGCGCACGATCTCTTTCCGTCGCGGCGACACGACGATCCTAGAGCCGGGCATGACCTTCCACTTTATGCCCGCGCTCTGGCTCGACGACGGCGGGCTAGAGATCACCGAGCCGATTCGCATCACCGAGACCGGCCATGAATGTTTCTGCACCACACCGCGAAAGTTGTTTGTTTCCGCATGACCAGCAATCCCATCACCCCGACCATCCCCCTCGACAAACCCGGCGCGCATCACGGGTTTCTCCGCCTACCCTACAGCCGCGATGACAGCGCCTGGGGCTCTGTCATGGTGCCGATCACCGTCATCAATGGCGGCGACGGCCCCACGGCGCTGCTAACAGGCGGCAACCACGGCGATGAATACGAAGGGCCGATTGCCCTGCAGGAACTGGCCGCCACGCTGGATCCGGCAGAGGTCACGGGCCGCGTCATCATCCTACCGATGATGAACCAACCCGCATTTGCCGCTGGCCGCCGCTGTTCGCCCATCGATGGCGGCAATATGAACCGCAGCTTTCCGGGCAGCCCCGGCGGCACGGTGACCCAGAAGATCGCGCATTACATCGCGACCGAACTGGTGCCACTGGCCGATATCGTGCTGGATTACCACTCAGGCGGGCGCACGCTGGATTTCCTGCCCTTCGCGGCCGCGCATATCTTGCCCGACAAGAAACAAGAGGCCGCCTGCATGGCCGCGATGGAGGCGTTCAACGCGCCCTATTCGATGAAGATGCTGGAGATCGACAGTCGCGGCATGTTCGACACGGAAGTGGAGGAACAGGGCAAGGTCTTTGTCACCACCGAGCTCGGCGGCGCGGGAACCTCCACTGCCAAGAGCGTTGCCGTGGCCCGCAAAGGCGCACGCAATCTGTTGATCCATGCAGGGATTTTGGCTGGTGAGCCCGAGATGGCAGAGACCGTGATGCTCGACATGCCCGATGGGCGCTGCTTCACCTTTAGCGAGACGAATGCGCTGCTAGAACCGCTGGTCGATCTGGGGGATGAGGTGACCGAAGGCCAGCCGATTGCGCGGCTCTGGCCGAGTGACCGCAGCGGTCAGTCTGCAAGCACCGCCCATGCGCAGCTTGGCGGCATCCTGACCGCACGGCATGTGCCGGGACTGGTCAAGATGGGCGATTGCATTGGCGTGGTGGCGCAGGTGGTCTGACCCACCTGCAACGCCTCACTCGTCGACGGGGAAGTAGCAGGCTGCCGGATGCGGTGCGCCCTCAAGCACGGGCCGCTCTTTCCGGCAGACATCCTGCACCTTCCAGCAGCGCGGGGCAAAGGGGCAGCCCTCGGGGATCGCCAGCGGCGAGGGCAATTCGCCCTGTAGCTTGATCCGCTCCTTGCCGCCTTCGGGGTCGGCGCGGGGCGTCGCGGAGAGCAGCGCCGCCGTATAGGGATGGCGCGGGTTCTCAAAGACTTCGTCCTTCGGCCCCTTCTCAACCGCGCGGCCCAGATACATGACGATCACATCGTCAGCCACATGGCGCACGACCGAAAGGTCATGGCTGATGAAGAGATAGGCCAGCTGCATCTTTTCCTGAAGGTCCACCAACAAGTTCAGGATGGCCGACTGGATCGACAGGTCCAAAGCCGAGACCGGCTCATCCAGCACCAGCACCTTCGGGTCCAGCATCAAGGCCCGCGCCACTGCGATCCGCTGGCGCTGACCGCCCGAGAACATATGCGGGTAGCGGTCGTAATGCTCAGGCCGCAGCCCGACGAGGCGCAGCATCTCGCGCGCCTTTTCCTCGCGCTGCTTCTTGGACATGTCCTTGCGGTTGATCACCAGCGGCTCTTGCAGGATCGTGCCGATCTGCTGGCGCGGGTTAAGCGAGCCGTAGGGGTCTTGAAACACGATCTGAACATGCTGGCGCAGGTCGGCCCAATCCTCGGGCCGGACCGCTTTGCCGTCAAGCGTCAGCGAGCCTGCGGTCGGCTCTTCGATCATCGTGACCATGCGTGCCAGCGTGGACTTGCCACAGCCGCTTTCGCCCACAACGGCCAGCGTCTTGCCGGGGTGCAGTTGGAAATCGAGGCCCGCGACGGCCTTGAGCGTCTGGGTCTTGCGCAGGAAGCCGCCACCAACCTGATAGTGACGCTCCAGCGCGTCGGCGGTCATTACGGGGGCAGTCATGACGCGACCCTTTCATCGGTATTCAGCGGATAGAAACAACGGGCCTTGCCCAGTTCCTCGCTCAAGGGGGGCGGGTTCTGGTTGCGGCATTTGTCGTTGGCGAACTTGCAGCGCGGGGAGAACAGGCACCCGGCAGGCCGGTCGAACTGGCCCGGCACCACGCCGGGGATCGTCGGCAGGCGTTTCTCAGTCGCGCGTTCGGGCAGCGCATCCAAGAGCGCCGCCGTATAAGGGTGGTGCGGCTCGCGGAAGAGCGGCAGCACCTGCTGCTCCTCGATCTTCTGACCGGCATATTGCACGCTGACGCGCTCGGCGGTTTCGGCCACCACGCCCATATCGTGGGTGATCAGCACCAGCCCCATGCCCGTCTCTTCGCGCAGCGAGGTCAGCAGGTCGAGGATCTGCGCCTGAATGGTCACGTCGAGCGCGGTCGTCGGCTCATCCGCGATCAGCAGCTTGGGTTTGCAGGCAATCGCCATGGCGATCATCACGCGCTGGTTCATCCCGCCCGACATCTGGTGCGGAAAGACCGACAGGCGCTTTTCCGGGTCCGGAATACCGACCTGCTCAAACAGCTCGATGGCGCGTTTGTGCCGTTCGGCGCGGTTCAGGCCAAGGTGGAAGCGCAGGGATTCTTTGATCTGCCAGCCCACTGGGAAGCAGGGGTTGAGCGAGGACATCGGCTCTTGAAAGATCATCGCCAGATCATTGCCGACAATCTTGCGCCGGGCGCGGCGGTCCATTTTCAGCAGATCGTGACCATCGAAGGTCAGCTCATCGGCGGTGACAGTCGCCGTCCAAGGCAGCAGGCCCATGAGCGCCAGCATCGACACCGACTTGCCCGAGCCACTTTCGCCGACGATGGCGAGGATTTCGCCGGTGTCGACATCTTGGTCAACCGAGTCCACGGCGCGGAACTTGCCTGACGCAGTGGCAAAATCGACCGATAGGTTGCGGATACGCAGAAGAGACATCAATCAGCTCCGCTTTAGTTTCGGGTCAAGGGCGTCGCGCAGCCCGTCACCCATGAGGTTGATCGCCAACACGGTGACGAGGATCGCAAGGCCGGGGAAGGTCACGACCCACCACGCCCGCAGGATGAACTCGCGCGCTTCGGCCAGCATGGTGCCCCATTCAGGTGTGGGCGGCTGTGCGCCCATGCCGAGGAAGCCAAGAGCAGCGGCATCAAGGATCGCGGTCGAAAACGACAGCGCGGCCTGCACGATGATCGGCGCAAGGCAGTTCGGCAGCACGGTCACGACCATCAGCCGCAGCGTGCCAGCACCGACAACACGGGCCGAGGTCACGTAGTCCTTCTGCCGCTCCGAGAGCACGCTCGCCCGTGTCAGACGCACGTAATGCGGCTGCAACACAATCGCGATGGCGATCATCGCATTGGTGAGCGACGGCCCAAGGATTGCCACCAGCACCAGCGCCAGCAGCAGCGACGGGAAGGCCAGAATGATGTCCATGATCCGCATGATGATCGTGTCGAGCCACTTGGGCGCGAAGCCCGAGATCAACCCGATGATGATCCCGCCAGAAGCGGCGATGGACACCACCACGATGCCAACAAAGAAGGAATAGCGCGCACCGACGATCAGACGCGACAGCATGTCGCGACCGAGCGGGTCGGTGCCGAGGATATGGCTCCACGTGCCGCCGTCCTGCCAGACAGGCGGCTGCAACGTCGCAGCGCGGAACTGCTGGGTCGCGTCATGCGGGGCGATCCACGGGCCAAACAGCGCCAAAAAGGCAAAGACGGCAAAGATCCACAGGCCAATCACGGCCCCACGGTTTTCGCGGAAATAGAACCAGAATTCGCGCAGGCGCCCGGGGCGTGCGTGTACCATTTCGGCTTCGGCAGAGAGTGCGTCGTCCATTAGCGTTTCCTGATCTTGGGGTTGATGATGCCATAAAGCATGTCAACGGTGAGGTTCACGACCATGACCATGACGGCGATCAGCAGCAGGCCACCCTGCACCACCGGGTAGTCGCGGCGGAAAATGCTGTCGACCATCCACTTGCCGATGCCCGGCCAGCTAAAGATCGTTTCGGTCAGAATGGCGCCCGCCAGCAGCGTGCCGACCGACAGGCCGATCACGGTGATGACGGGGATAAGCGCGTTGCGCAGGGCGTGGATGCCGTTGATCCGCCCCGGGGACATGCCCTTGGCCCGCGCGGTGCGGATGTAGTCTTCGCCCAGCACTTCGAGCATCGCTGAACGGGTCTGCCGCGCGATCACCGCCAGCGGGATGGTGCCCAGCACGATGGTCGGCAGCAGCAGGTGCCGCAGCGCCGAGGTAAACGCCCCGTCCTGCCCCGAGGCAATACTGTCGATCAGCATGAAGCCCGTGGCATTGGGGAAGTAATAAAGCAGATCAATCCGGCCCGAGACTGGCGTCCAGCCCAAGTTGCCCGAGAACACGATGATCAGCAGCAGCGCCCACCAGAAAATCGGCATCGAATAACCCACAAGTGCTGTCGACATCAGCGCCCGGTCAAAGAACTTGCCCCGGTTCACCGCAGCAATCACCCCCGCCGGCAGGCCCAAGGCCACGGCAAAGATCATCGCGCAGACCGACAGTTCCAGCGTGGCCGGGAAGAGCGAGAAGAACTCATCCCAGACAGGCCGTTTGGTCACGAAAGAGTTGCCCAGATCGCCTTGTAGAACGCCGGTGAAGTAATCCCAGAACTGCACATAGATCGGCCGGTCAAAGCCGAACTGCTGTTGCAGTTCGAGATAGCGCTCTTCGGAAATGCCGCGCTCACCGGCCATGACGACGATCGGGTCGCCGGGCAGCAAGCGGATAAAGGCGAATGATATCAGCGTGACGCCGATAAAGGTGGGGATGAAGGTCGCAAGGCGCGACAAAACATATTTCAGCACGGGAGCACCATCAGTTCCTTCGGAAAGTTGGTCAGGGATTTGTAGCCATCTTCGGTAATCAGCACGTCATCTTCGATGCGCACCCCAAAGTTGCCGATCTCATAGAGACCGGGTTCGTTGGTGTACACCGTTCCGGCGGGTAAAGTCATGTGGTTGCCGCGCATGATATAGGGCGCTTCATGCACATCGCGGCCAAGGCCGTGGCCCGTTTTGGTGCGAATGCGGTCGGCGTAGGGCGAGGCTTCGAGGACGGAGGTCACCACATCGTCGATCTCATGCGCGGTGACACCGGCACGGGTGGCGTCCAGCCCGGCGAGGTTGGCGCGCAACACGGTGTCGTAGACCTCGCGCCCCTCGTCGCTGACGTGGCCGAGGAAAACCGTGCGGGTGATGTCAGCGGCAAAGCCGTTCTTGCGCGCGCCGAAATCAATCAGCAGCGCATCGCCCGCTTTGACGCGGTAATCTTCGCGCGCCTTGGCATGGGGGCGGGCCGAGCCGTCACCGGCGGCGACGATAGGGGCAAAGGACAGATCATCCGCGCCTTCAGCAAAGACCATCTGCACCAGTTTCTGTTCGATCTCTTTCTCGGTCTGGCCGAGCTTCACGGAATCGAGCGTCGCGCGCAGGGCGCGTTCGGAGATGTTAATGGCCTCTTGCAGGGCGGCGACCTCGGCCTCGGTCTTGATCATGCGCGGCGCGGAAATTTCACGCTCGGCGTCGATGATCCGCAGGTCGGGCTGCGCTTTCTTCAGCGCGTGATGCACAAAGACGCGCATCACTTGGCCCTCAACGGCAAGCGAGGTGATGTTAAGGTGTTCGGTCAGCGCCGCAAAGGCCTCGTCATAGCCGGTTTGATCGCGCCAATCGAAAACGGCACCCTCAAAGCCAACCAATTCCCAGCTGCCCAACTCTAGGTTCGGCACCAAAGCGGCGGCGGGGCCGCGGGCGGGGATGACCAGAACAAAGGGGCGCTCGTGGCTCATGAAGGCATGGTCGACCGCGCGGGTGAAATTCGGGCCGGGCACCAGCGCCACGGCGTCCACCGATAGGTCGGCGGCGATATCGGCATAGGCCGACAGGCGATCATTCAGTGAATTGGACAAGGTAAGGCTTCCCGGCGGTAGAGGTTAATAAAATGGGGACGGCACGAATGCCGCCCCCTTTGGTCGTAGCGGCAGGGTTACTGCTTCAGGCCAACTTGGTTGAAGATGTGGCCACCCAGCGGGTGCACGACATAGTTTTCAACTTCGGGGCGCATGGTCATATAGACGACCGAATGCGCGATGGTGGCCCAAGGCGCTTGATCCTTGAAGATTTCCTGCGCTTCTTCGTAAAGCGGCGCACGCTCTTCTTGGGTCGGCAGAACCTTAGCTTTCTGGATCAGCGCGTCGAATTCCTCGTTGCACCACTGGGCGCGGTTGGATTTCTCGACACCGTCACAGCCCAGCAGAACCGCGAGGAAGTTGTCTGGGTCACCGTTGTCACCGGTCCAACCCAGCAGCACGGCACCGTCACGGTCCTTGGACTTGGAGCGCTCAAGATACTCACCCCATTCGTAGGAGACGATTTCAACATCGACGCCGACCTTGGAGAAGTCTTCTTGCATCAGCTCGGCCATACGGCGGGCGTTAGGGTTGTAGGGACGCTGAACCGGCATCGCCCAGATCTTCATGGACAGGTCGGTGACGCCTGCTTCCTCGAGCATCGCCTTGGCGGCCTCGGGGTCATAGTTGTCGTCTTCGATGGCGTCGTTGTAGGACCACATGGTCGGCGGGATCGGGTTTTTGGCGATTTCGCCGGAACCCTGGAATACCACGTCGATGATCGCCTGTTTGTCGATCGCCATGTTCAGCGCCTTGCGGACATTAGCGTTGTCGAAGGGCGCGACCTGCGTATTGTAAGCCAGATAGCCGACGTTCAGGCCTTCCTGCTCCATCACGACGATGTCTTCGGCGTCTTTCATCGCCTGAACATCGGCAGGGTTCGGATATGCCGTCACGTGGCACTCACCCGCCTGCACCTTCTGGTAGCGGACGCTCGCGTCAGGCGTGATCGCGAAGATCAGGCTTTCGACTTTGGCTTTGTCGCCCCAGTATTCGTCGTTTCGCAGATAACGAATGACCGCGTCTTTCTGGTAGGCTTGGAACTGGAACGGGCCTGTGCCGATGGGCGCTTGGTTCACCATCTCAGGCGTGCCAGCTTCCATCATCGCGTCGGCATATTCTTTCGATACGATCGAGGCGAAATCCATGGCCATGTTGGCGATGAAAGGCGCTTCGGGGCGGGTCAGGTTGAAGACGACGGTGTAATCGTCGACCTTTTCGATGCTCTCGATCAGGTCGGGCATGGACATGCCGCCGTAGTATTCCCATGTGCCGCCGGAAACGGTGTGATAGGGGTTTTCTTCGTTGCCCTGACGGTCAAAGCTAAAGACCACATCGTCGGCGTTGAAATCGCGGCTCGGCGTGAACTGGTCGTTGGAGTGGAACTTCACCCCTTCGCGCAGCTTGAAGGTCACCTTCATGCCGTCTTCGCTGACTTCCCAGCTTTCAGCCAGCGCGGGGATGACTTCGGTCGTGCCGACTTTGAACTCGGCCAGACGGTTGTAGATCGGGTGGCTAGAGGCGTCGAAGGTGGTGCCAGCGGTGTAAAGCGCGGGGTCAAAACCCTCGGGCGAGCCTTCGGAGCAATAGACCAGCGCTTGGGCCGATGCGGCTGTGGCACCCAGTGCCGCCAGCATGGCGCCGGTGGCCAATTTCGTTGTAAAAGACATAATATTCACTCTCCTGATTGGTTTGTTTTTTGGCAGCGGTTTGTCCGCCGCAGGTGATACGCCCTTACGGGCGAGACGACGCGAATGCGGTGGCTAATGCCCCTTCATTCGGACGTATTCTATTGGCGCCAGCGGCCTGTTCGTATTGCATCCGGCCCACCCAAAGGACGCGGGCAGGCTTGTCGGTTTTGTTGGACCAAGAATGCGGGCTGCTGCCGAGGTAATGCAGGCTGTCGCCGGGCCGCATGATATGCTCCCCCCCATCGACGACCTGCGCGATCTCACCTTCAAGGATATAGATCACCTCTTCGCCCTCATGCACGACCTCTTCCGAGGCATAGCCCGGCGGCACGTTCATGATGTAGGAGGACAGCTCATGGCCGGGAAAATCCGCGCCGATCTTTTCATATTCGATGGAAGACCCCGACACGGCAAAGCGGGGACGCTCATCCGCGCGGGTCAGGCTGTCTTGGGTCTTGGGGGTATGGATGAAAAAGCTGACTTCGACCTGAAGCGCGACGGCAATCTGCGACAGGGTGCCCAGCGATGGCGTCGCCCGACCCCGTTCGACTTGGCTCAGATAGCCGACCGAAACGCCAGAGGCTTCGCCCAACTGCTGCAAGGTCAGGGACAAACGATGACGTTGCTTGCGCATACGTGCGCCAAGCGTGGATACACTATCGCCATTGGCAGTCGGCAAATTCACCCTCCCCGTGAACAGCGGCCCGATCTTGCGTCGGGCACAGCCTTCTAGTCTCTCGTTGTGTGAGATTAAAAAAGTTGAGGGTCAACAAAAAAATTTTTACTGCGGCGCAGCATGTGGCCTATAGCGATGACTGCGTGCGGCGGATGTCGTTCTATTCAAAGGATTTTAGCTGCTCACGATCAATCCGCGCCAATTCACGCGCCGTCGGGTCAAGCGGCGCGAAAGAAACACTCAGGCCGCTGGGATGCCAGTCGCAGATCCCGAATCCGGTGCCCTCAACGATGCGCAAGTCGCGGGTTTCGGTTAGATCGATGGTAGAATGCAGCCCGTTGGAGATCACCACCGGGATGCCGTGCCAATGGCTCACTCGGTTCACATGCACATGGCCCGAAAGGATCCCCGCCACCTGCTGGCCCTTGAGCATTTCAGCCAAACGCGCGCTGCTGGCCTCATCCAAACTGCCCCACGCCAGCGCTTCGGGGTCAATGCGCGGCGGGTGGTGAATCACCAAGAGTTTCGCCAGTTCGGGGTGACGCTGCAGCGCTGCCTGTAGGAACTTGAACTGCGCATCGTCCAGCGCCCCCGCCACCTTGCCCGGCACGCTGCTGTCCAGCGTGATGACATGCAGATCACCCTGCGGCGCATCGTGAAAATAGGGCGCATCCGCCAGCCCCGGCGCAAAGACCGCGTTGAACCCGGCGCGTTTGTCGTGGTTGCCAAGGGCCATCACCAGCGGCGCTTTCAGCGGGGCCGTGATCTCGTGCACCAGCGCATAGCTTTCCCGGTCGCCTTGATTGGTCAGATCGCCGCTGGCCACGACAAAATCAGGCTGCGGGTCCATCGCATTGATCACCGCCACCACGCGGCGCAGGGTGGCGGGCGTGTCGCTTTGCAGATGCGGGTCGGCCAATTCGGGGTGCGAGATATGCAGGTCGGTCAGGTGGACGAAACGGGTCATGGGCGTGCTCCTGCGGCTGTCAGCAGGGTTTTCGTATAAGGGTGTTTGGGCGCGCGCAACACATCAGCGGCCGCACCGCTCTCAAGCGTCTTACCGTGCTGCAGCACCAGCACCCGGTCACAGACCGCCCCCACCACCGCGAGGTCATGGCTGATGAAGACCATGCCAAGGCCGAGGTCATCCTGCAGGTCCATCAGAAGATTAAGAATTTGCGCCTGAACCGAGACATCGAGGGCCGAGACCGCCTCATCCGCGACCAAAAGCGCGGGGCGGGTGATGATGGCGCGGGCGATGGCGATGCGCTGGCGCTGCCCACCCGAGAATTCATGCGGATATTTGCCTGCGTCGGCGGGATGCAGCCCGACCTGCGCCAAGGCTTCGGCGACACGGTGGCCGATATTCTCCGTCTCGCCATTGGCGCGCAGCGGCTCTGCGATGGACCAGCCAATGCGGCGGCGCGGGTTGAGCGAGCCGAAAGGGTCTTGAAACACCATCTGAAAACCGCGCCGCAGCCGGCGCAGTTCTTCGCCCCGAAGCTCATGCAGATCGCGCCCCTGAAACAGGACCTCCCCCGCGTCCGGACGTTCAAACGCCATGATGAGCCGCGCCAATGTCGATTTGCCAGAGCCGCTTTCGCCGACCACGCCCAAGGTCTCGCCCGCATGCAGCGAAAACGCCGCCCCCTCCAACGCGGTCAGCACCGGCGGGGCGCGCAGCAGGCTTTGACGCGGCAGCTTGTAACGGCGGGTCAGGTTTCGGACCTCCAAGAGCGGCGCGTCAGTCATTCCGCGGCTCCGTCAGCAGATGACAGGCGGCGCCGCGCCCCGTTTCGGCCTGCGCAAAGGCCGGGCGCTGCGTGGCACAATGGGGCAGTTCAACCGGGCAGCGCCCCGAGAAACGGCAGCCCAAGGGCAGCGCATGCAGCGGCGGCACGGTGCCGGGAATGGTCGGCAGCCTGCGGCGCTTTCCTTGGGCATCCCGCCCTGCCACACCGGCATCGGGCCGCGCGCCCAACAGCCCCTTGGTATAGGGATGCGCGGGCGCGCCAAGCACCTCTGCCGTGCGGCCCCGCTCAACCATATCGCCCGCATACATCACCACAATATCTTCGGTGGCGCGCGCCACGGCGGCAAGGTCATGGCTGATGAAAACCAGCGCCATTTGCCGCTCCCGCGCGAGCCGTTGCAACAGATCGGTGATCCGCAGCGCAACATTGGCATCCAGTGCCGTGGTCGGCTCATCCGCGATCAGCAGCATCGGATTGCAGGCCAAGGCCAGCGCGATCAGCACCCTTTGCCGTTGCCCGCCCGACATCTCATGCGGGAATTGCCGCAGGCGTCGATCGGGATCGGGAATGCCCACCTCTTCGAACAGGCTCAGCGCGCGGGCGCGGGCCGCGCGGCGCGTCAGCCCGTCGTGCAGCAACATCGGCTCCATCACCGTATCGCCCACCCGCCGCAGCGGGTTGAGCGCCGCCATCGGCTCCTGAAACACCATCGCAACGCGGCGGCTGCGCAGCCTCTGCCAATCCCGCTCTGCCGCGTGGGCCATGTCCTGCCCGTCGATGCGAAGCTGTCCGGTCAGACGCGCGCTGTCGGGGGCCATGCCCATCAGGCACAGGGCCAGAAGCGTCTTGCCCGAACCGCTTTCACCAACGACACCCAAGCGGTCGCCGCGTTCGATCACCAATTTGGCGTCACGCAGCGCCGCCGCATAGCCGAAATGGACCGAGAGATTGCTAAGTTCGATCATCGCGCGCGCACCAGCCTCGGGTCGGTGATATCACGCAGCCCGTCGCCCAGAAGGCCGAACCCCAGCACCGCCACGACGATGCAAAGGCCGGGATAGATTGCCAGTTGCGGGGCGAGATACATCAACGTCTGCGCCTCCGACAACATCCGCCCCCAGCTTGACGCAGGCGGCTGCGCGCCGAGGCCAAGATAGCTCAGCGCCGCTTCGGCGAGGATTGCCACGGCAAATTCGATGGTGGCCTGCACGATGATGGCCGCGGCGATATTAGGCAGGATGTGATCGCGGCTGATCGCAAAGCGCCCCCGCCCCGCCGCGCGTGCCGCGGCGACATAATCGCGCGTCCAGATTTGGTTGGCAGAGGCACGGGTGACGCGGGCGAAGATGGGGATGTTGATAAATGAGATCGCCAGCACCGCATTGGTCAGCGACGGCCCAAAGACCGCCGCCAGCATGATCGCAAAGAGCAGCGCGGGAAAGGCGAAGCCCAGATCGGCCAGCCGCATCACCGCATCCTCGACCCAGCCGCCGAGTGCCGAGGCGAGCAGGCCAAGCGCCACACCGATGCTGCCGCCCAGGAGCACCGCCACCAGCGCCACGGTCATCGAATTACGCGCCGCCGCCATCAGTTGCGCCACCACGTCGCGGCCCAACTGATCGGTGCCCAGCCAATGCTCTGCCGAAGGCGGCGCGAATTTGGTCGAGATCGACATTGTCTGCGGGTCATGCGGGGTCCAGATCAGCGACAGCGCCGCCACCCCAACCACAAGGCTGACCAGCACCGCGCCGAGCAGAAAGTTCGCCGGAAGCCGTTTCATGCGCGGGCCTTCAGCCGGGGGTCGATGACCACGTAAAGTAGGTCGACCACGAAATTCGCCGTGACCACGATGGCGGCAAAAAGCATCACCAGCGCCTGCACCGTGGGCAGGTCACGGTTGGCGATGGACTGAAAGATCAGCCGCCCCAGCCCCGGCAGGTAAAAGACGTTCTCAATCACGATGGTGCCGGTGACCAACGCGGCGAATTGCATGCCCACGATGGTCACGATCGGCACCAGCGCATTGGGCAGCACATGCCGCCAAAGCACCCGCCGCCGCGACAACCCACTGGCCCGCGCGGTGCGCACGAAATCCAGCCGCATCACCTCCAGCGCCGAAGACCGCGTGACCCGCGCCAGTACAGCCGATTGCACCAACGCCAGCGCCACCGTAGGCAGAATGAGCGACCGCAGCGCCGCGCCCGGATCGTCCCAACCGGCAAAGCCCCCGGGCGGCAGCCAGCGCAGCTTCACGGCAAAGAGCATCACCAGCAGGATCGACAGCCAGAAGGCGGGCACCGCGATGCCAAGCTGGCTGAGAAACATCACCCCCCAGTCGCCCGCCCGCCCATGCTGCGCCGCTGCCGTGATGCCAAGAACCAGCGCCAGCACCAGAGTCACCAGCATCCCCGCCACGGCGAGGGATATTGTCATCGGCAGCCGCTCGGCGATCAGGTCAGAGACCGGCACGCGGAAGGAATGGCTGATGCCGAAATCCCCCTGCAGCGCGTTCCAGACCCATGCAAGGTAGCGCGTCACCACCGGCTCGTTCAGCCCCAACTGCTCGCGCAGAGCCGCGATGGCGTCGTCGCTGGCGTCCATGCCAAGGATCGTCAGCGCCGGGTCGCCCGGCAGCACGTTCATCACGGCAAAGACCACGAGTGAGACGGCGAGCAGGGTTAGCACGAAACCAAGCGTGCGGCGAAAGAGGAAATAGGCCACGAAGTCAGGTCCAAAGGCCGCGGCACAAGGGGCGCCGCGGCCGTTTCAAGTTAGTTGGCGATGCGCACGTTCTTCAGCGGCATGTAGAGCACAGGCGAGGAAGCCCAGTAGCCTTCGACCTCCTGCCGGAAGACGCCCAGCAGCGGCAGCTGGAACAGGAAGCCATGCACCGATTGGTCGGACAGCATTTGCTGGCCTTGCTTGAGCAATTCGTCGCGGGCCTCGGCATCGACCTCAGTCGTGATCTTTTCCCACAGGGCGGTCATCTCGGCATTGTCGTAGCCGTAGAAATAGTCAGGCCCGCGGGCGAAATTGCCCATGTCATTGGGGCTGGTGTGGGCGATGATGGTCATGTCGTAATTCTTCTTCTTATAGACCTCATCGATCCAGAAGCCCCATTCGACATTCTCAACCTTAGCGTCGATCCCGGCCTCTGAAAGCTGGTTCTGGATGATCTCGGCCGAGCGGGTGGCGTAGGGAAACGGCGGCACGCGCAGGGTCATGGTGGTGCCTGCCACACCTGCCGCCTCAAACATTTCCTCGGCTTTGGTGCTGTCATGCGGATAGGCGTCCGTCAGGTCGACATAGGCGGTGCCGTGGGGCGGGTAGAAGCTGCCGATGGGCACGGCTTGGCCATACATCGCGCCCTCAATGATCTCAACGCGGTCGATGGCGGTGGCCACGGCGCGGCGCACCTCAATATTGTCGAAAGGCGGCTTGGCGTTGTTCATGGCGAGGATCACCTCGCCCTCGGTCGAGCCGACGTTGACGCGGAAGCGGGGGTCGGCCTCGAACTGCGGCAGCAGCTCGGGCGCGGGGAAACCGGGGAAGGCGTCAAGCTCTTCGGCCATCATCGCCGCAGTGGCGGCGGCGGGGTCGGAGATGAAGCGGAAGACCACCTTGTCCAGCGCCACATCCGCCGCATCGCGGTGATCGGGGTTCTTGACCAGCGTCAGGCGGTCGCCGCGGGTCCAACTGTCGAACTTGAAGGGGCCGGAGCCGACCGGATTGGCGTTGTTGCTCTCGGCGCTTTCGGCGGCCACGATGGCGCTGTCGCCCTGCCCCATGTTGAAGAGGAAAAAGGCGTCTTTGCCGGACAGCGTGATTTCGACCGTCTGGGAGTTGACCGCTACGACGTTCTCAATCGGCTCGAAGATGTCCTTGGAGGGATTCACGCTGTCTTCGCTCATGGCCCGCTCGAAGGAATAGACCACATCCTCGGCGTCGAGCGTGCTGCCATCGTGGAAGGTCACGCCTTCGGCCAGTGTGAACGTATAGGTCAGCCCGTCTTCGGACACCTCCCAAGAGGCCGCGAGGTTGGGCTGCACCTCGCCGTTTTCCGCCACGGTGGTCAGCGATTCAAAGACGTTTTGCGTCATCATGCTGTCGATGGAGGCGGTGGCATCCGCTGTCGGGTCAAGCGACGTGGGCTCCTGCTGCATGCCGATGACAAGCTCGGCGGCGGCGGAGGCTGAGGCCATCAAGCCAAAGGCCAGCGTCAGCGCGGGAAGGGTTTTGATGAGGGGCAAATGAGACATGGGGCAGCACTCCTGTGGGGAAGGGCGTGTTCGGCCCTGCCGTGCGCCCCTTTGCGACAGATTGCGCCGGGCGGGGGCGTTCGGTCAACGGCTTTGGCGCAAAACAAGAAAACTTCATGCAATTGCAACAATATGGCGGATTTCACCGAGCGGCCTCGACAGCAGAAAGGGACCAGGGGATCGGCCCTTTTGCACGGCAGTCGGCGGTGCTAGCCTCTGCGCAGAGAGGGCAGATTATGGATATTTCTACGACCGGTTTCGATTGCATTGTCATTGGCGCGGGCATCGCGGGCGTTTCTGTCGCTGCTGAACTGTCCAGCGACCGCCGGGTGCTGCTGTTGGAACGAGAAAGCCAGCCGGGCTATCACACCACGGGCCGCTCTGCCGCCCTGTTTACCGTGACCTATGGGCCGGAGGCGATCCGCGCCCTTTCCCGCGCTTCTGCCGCTTTCTTTCACACCCCCGCCAGCCCCCATCTGGAGCATCCGCTGCTGGAGCCACGCAGCGCGGTGTTCATCGCGCGGCAGGACCAGCAGGCGGCACTGGCGCGCACCGCTGAGGAACTGGGGCCCCATGTCACCCCGCTAACCGGGGCCGAAATCGAGACACTCGTACCGCTGCTGCGCAAGGGCTATGCCAGCGCCGGGCTGCGCGATGCTTCGGCGGCCGATATCGACGTGAACGGGCTGCATCAGCATTACCTCAAGACCTTCCGCGCCGCGGGCGGTGTCTTGCAAACCAAGGCCGAGGTGCGGGCGCTTCGCAAAGAAGGGGGCTGGCAGGTCGACACGAACCAAGGCACCTTCCACGCGCCGGTCATCGTTAATGCCGCAGGGGCTTGGGCCGATGAGATCGCCACGCTGGCAGGGCTTGCGCCTGCGGGCCTCACCCCGAAACGCCGCACGGCGCTGACGGTGGCACCGCCCGATGGCATGGCACCGGACCGTTGGCCGATGGTGGTGGATATCGATGAGCAGTTCTACCTCAAGGCCGATGCGGGCAAGCTGCTGATTTCACCTGCGGACGCCACGCCCTCGCCCCCTTGTGACGCCCAGCCCGAGGAATTGGATATCGCGATCTGTATCGACCGGATCGAAACCGCATTCGACCTTCACCGCCCGCGCATCGAAAGCCGCTGGGCCGGGCTGCGCAGTTTCCTGCCCGACGGTGATCCGGTGGCGGGCTATGATCCCGAGGGAGAGGGGTTCTTCTGGCTGGCAGGCCAAGGTGGCTATGGCATCCAGACCGCCCCGGCGCTGGCGCGCCTTGCCGCCGCTTTGCTGCGGGGAGAAGATATCCCCGGCGACATTGCCGCCGAGGGGGTCACTGCAAAGGCGCTTGAACGCAGGCGGCCGGGGCTGGCTTAGCCGCCCATCCCGGCGTCAGCTTCGATCTGCTTGCGCGACTTGCGTGCCCGTTCGGTGGCCGATTTCAACTGACCACAAGCGGCCATGATGTCTTCGCCACGCGGCTTGCGGACGGGCGAGGCATAGCCCGCGTTATAGACGATATCGGCAAAGGCGCGGATGCGATTGTTGGACGACCGCTCATAGGGAGAACCGGGCCATTCGTTGAAGGGAATGAGGTTGATCTTGGCCGGGATGCCCTTAATCAACTCGACCAAACGATGCGCATCTTCGTCGCTGTCGTTCACGCCCTTCAGCATCACATATTCAAAGGTGATCCGCTCGGAGTTGCTGACCTTGGGATAGGCCTTGAGCGCTTCCAGCAGCGCTTCGATGTTCCAGCGCTTGTTGATCGGCACCAGCTTGTTGCGCACCTCGTCGGTGGTGGCGTGGAAGGACACGGCCAACTGGCAACCAATCTCGGCGGCGGTGCGGTGGATCTCGGGCACAACGCCGGAGGTCGAGAGCGTGATGCGGCGGCGCGAAAGCTGGATGCCCTCAGGGTCCATCGCGATCTTCATCGCGTCGCGCACGTTCTCAAAATTGTACAGCGGCTCACCCATGCCCATCAGCACGATATTGCTCAAAAGACGCGCCTCTTCGGTCCGAGTGCCAGTCTCGGGCCATTCATCCAGATCGTCGCGCGCCACCATAACCTGACCGATGATCTCAGCGGCGGTAAGATTACGCACCAGTTTCTGCGTGCCCGTGTGGCAGAAGGAACAGGTCAGCGTGCAGCCCACTTGGCTGGACACACAAAGCGTGCCGCGGCCCTCTTCAGGGATATAGACCACCTCAACTTCATGACCGCCTGCGATCCGCACCAGATACTTTCGCGTGCCGTCTTCGCTTTCCTGCCGGGTCACGACCTCAGGCACTTCGATCACAAATTTCTCTGCCAGTTCAGCGCGGTAGCCTTTGGCAAGGTTGGTCATGGAGTCGAAGTCACGCACACCCCACTGATAAATCCACTGCCAGATTTGCCCCACACGCATCTTCGCCTGTTTCTCAGGCGTGCCGTTTGCGATCAACACATCGCGCATGGCATCACGGGTCAGACCGACAAGGTTGATCGGCCCCTCAGGCAACTTGCGGGGAAGGGTCATCACGTCTTGGGTGATGGGCGCGGAAGCGGACATTTCAAAGACTCACAGGCTAGGGATGGGTCTCTATATAAGAAATGACGCGATTTGCAAAAGGGTTTGGCTGCCCGCGCTTTGAGGTCACTCTCAATAGGTCTTTTTGCTCATCCGCAATTCACCCGTCGCCAGAACCGGCGCGGCATCCAGACTGTCCACATTCAGCATCGCCGCCACACGCTCCAACGAAGACACCAACTGCGCCTGCTCCCAATCGGCGAGATCCGCAAAGGCGCGGACGTAGCGTTGCTGCAAGGCATCAGGGGCTTCTTCCAACACATCCTCACCTTGAGTGGTCAGGGTGATGTTCGTCTGCCGACGGTCCTGCGCCGAGGGCTGCCGCGACACCAAACTGCGCGCCACCAGCTTATCGACCAAGGCGGTGACGGTGGCTTGGCTGACACCCATCTGGTTGGCGAGGGTCTTGGCGGTCGGGTCCTTCTTCTCTCCCACGATCTGCAACACGCGGAGCTGCGCGGGAGTGACCCCCGCCGCCTGCGCCAAATCGCGCGCATAGAGTTCAGTGGCCCGCAAAATGCGGCGCAAAGCGATCAGACTTTCGTCGACCCGGTCAGGATGTTTCTGCGTCATGGTGCATCATTGCACATTGCCCGCATTCTCAGCAATCGCTCAAAACCCGCCTGATCGCTTAGTATAGCTAAGCGAAACCCACCAATTTCGTTTGGAAAACGAAACAAATATGCACAGCTCTATGGCGTTCAAACAACGCTATAAGCGTATTTTCAGGTAATTTGCTTTGAATGTTGAAGTATCACCGCGCATGCCTTACTTAGCTTATCGAAACAATAAGGGAGCCCCGACCGGATGCAGAATGAACTCGACATCAAAAAAGCCCGCACACCCAAGCTGCGTAAGCCCATTGCCGAGGACGGAGCCGCCATCTGGCGGTTGATTCGCGACTGCAAGCCGCTCGATGAAAACTCGCTTTACGCGAACCTGATCCAAGCCGACCACTTCCGCGACACCTGTGTCGTGGCTGAAATGGACGGCGATATCGTTGGCTGGATCTCCGGCCATATGATCCCTGCCCAAGACGCCTTCTTTGTCTGGCAGGTCGCCGTCAGCCCCAAGGCCCGCGGCCTTGGTCTGGGGAAAACCATGCTGATGGAACTGGTGAACCGCGATGAGACTGAGGACGCCAAGACCCTCAAGACCACGATCACCCGGGACAATGACGCCTCCTGGGGGCTGTTCCGCAGCTTTGCGACCCACGTCGGCGGCGACCTTTCGGATGCCCCACACTTTACCAAAGACGCGCATTTCGATGGCGCGCACGACACCGAACATATGGTGACGATCACGCTGCCCGAGACTGCCGCGCTCAAACGCGCCGCGTAAGCCGCAGCTGACAATTCACACGACAGACTCTCTTGAAGAGAAAGGATATTCCTATGCCTAAGGACATGGCACAGAACACGACCATCTTTACCCGCCGCGAGAGCGAAGCGCGCTCCTATTGCCGCGGCATGAACGCCGTTTTCACCCGCGCCAGCGGGTCGGAGATGTTTGACGGCGAAGGCAACCGCTACATCGACTTCCTCGCCGGTTGCTCCTCGCTGAACTACGGCCACAACGACCCTGACATGAAGGCCGCGCTCGTGGAGCACATCACCAATGACGGCATCGCCCATGGTCTCGACTTTCACAGCGACACCAAAGCGGCATTCCTGAACGCATATGAGGAAAACATCCTCAAGCCGCGCGGCATGGACTATAAGATCATGATGACCGGCCCAACCGGCACCAACGCCGTTGAAGCCGCGATCAAGCTGGCCCGTAAGGTGACGGGGCGCACGAACGTGATCTCCTTCACCAACGGCTTCCACGGCATGACCATGGGCGCGCTGGCGCTGACCGGCAACAAAGGCAAGCGCGGCGGCGCGGGCGGTGGCTCGTTGGCCGACGTGACGCATATGCCCTTCGAGGGATCGCTGGGCGAAAACGTCGACACGCTGGAAATGATCGACGCCATGCTGTCGAACCCCTCCTCGGGCATCGACGCGCCTGCGGCCTTCATCTTTGAGCCGATCCAAGGCGAAGGCGGTCTGAATGCGGCCTCCGACGCATGGATGCAGGGCATCGAGAAGATCGCCCGCAAGCATGGCGCACTGCTGATCATCGACGACATTCAGGCGGGCTGTGGCCGTTCGGGCAGCTTCTTCTCGTTTGAGGCGTCCGGCATCAAGCCCGACATGGTGACCCAAGCGAAATCGCTTTCCGGCTTTGGCCTGCCCTTTGCGGCCCTGCTGATCGCGCCTGAGCATGACATCTGGAAGCCA
This sequence comes from Sulfitobacter sp. W002, assembly GCF_025142135.1. Lineage (NCBI taxonomy): Bacteria > Pseudomonadati > Pseudomonadota > Alphaproteobacteria > Rhodobacterales > Roseobacteraceae > Sulfitobacter > Sulfitobacter sp. W002. The sequence continues at coordinate 3,365,120 of NZ_CP081126.1, forward strand.
GCCGAGCACAACGGCACCTTCCGCGGCAACACCCACGCCTTTGTCACCGCCCGCGTCGCGATTGAGAAGTTCTGGTCCGACGACAAGTTCGAAAAGTCCCTGGCCGAGAAAGCCGTGCTGCTGACCACCGCGCTCAAGGATGTGGCCGATCTGGTCGACGGCGCCACGCTGAAAGGCCGCGGCCTGATGCAGGGCGTCGACGTCGGCTCGGGCGAACTGGCCGGTGCGATCTGCGCGCGTGCCTATGAATTGGGCCTTGTGATCGAAACATCGGGCGCGAACGACGAGATCGTAAAATATCTTGCCCCGCTCACCACGCCGGAGAAGGTTATGCGCGAAGGCTTTGATATCCTTCTTCAAGCGACCCGCGATGTGACGGGCAGCATGAAACTGGCAGCGGAGTAATACCGATGATTGTACGCGATTTTAACAAACTTCAGGGCACAGACCGTCACGTGGCGGATGCGAAATGGACCTCTACACGGATGCTTCTGGCCGATGACGGGATGGGGTTTTCCTTCCACATCACCGTGCTTGAGGCTGGGTCGGAGCACACGTTCCACTACAAGCATCACTTCGAGAGCGTCTATTGTATGAAGGGCAAAGGCTCGATCACCGATCTCGCCACCGGCGAGACGCATGAGATCACCCCCGGCGTGATGTACGCCCTGAACCTGAACGACAAACACACCCTGCGCGCAGAGGAAGAACTGCACATGGCGTGCTGCTTCAACCCGCCGGTCACCGGCAACGAAGTGCACCGCGAAGATGGTTCCTATGCGCCTGCCGAGGAGGTCGCTTAAGTTTTATGACTCAACCGTCCCACACTGTCGAAAAAATCGGCGGGACGTCCATGTCCCGCGTGAACCAACTCAAAGATACGCTCTTTGTCGGTGACCGTAAGGGCGCGGACATCTATGGGCGCGTCTTCGTGGTCTCCGCCTTTGGCGGGATCACGAACCTGTTGCTGGAGCATAAGAAATCCGGCGAGCCGGGCGTTTACGCCCATTTGGCCAATGCCAGCAACGATCACGGCTGGCACGAGGCGCTGACCCGCGTCTCGGCTGAGATGCAGCGCGTGCACCGCGAGGTGCTGGAGCATCCCGGCGACATCGAACAGGCCGACGCCTTTGTGTCCGAGCGCACCCATGGTGCCCGCAACTGCCTGATCGACCTGCAACGCCTTTGCGCCTATGGCCACTTCCGCCTGTCGGAACACATGTTGCAAATTCGCGAGTTGCTGTCCGGTCTGGGCGAGGCGCATTCCGCCTTCGTCACTACGATCCTGCTGCAGCGCGCTGGCGTGAACGCCCGTTTCGTCGACCTCTCGGGGTGGCGTGACGAGGGCAACGTGACCCTCGATGAGCGCATCGCGCAGGCGATGGAGGGCATCGACCCTCATACGGAAATGCCCATCGTGACAGGCTATGCGCAATGCGCCGAAGGTCTGATGCGCGAGTTCGACCGCGGCTATTCCGAGGTGACATTCTCCAAGCTTGCCGCCCTCACCGGCGCGCGCGAAGCGATCATTCACAAGGAATTCCACCTGTCGTCCTGCGACCCGAAACTGGTCGGCGAGCATGCCGTCAAGAAAATCGGCCGTACCAACTACGACGTGGCGGACCAGCTGTCGAACATGGGGATGGAGGCGATCCACCCCAAGGCAGCCAAGACCCTGCGCCAAGCCGACGTGCCGCTGCGCGTGACCAACGCCTTCGAGCCCGAAGATCCCGGCACGCTGATCGACGACCGTCAGGCCGAGGCGCCCGCGGTGGAGATCGTGACCGGTCTCGACATCGTTACGCTGGAGTTGTTCGAGCAGGACATGGTCGGCGTCAAAGGCTATGACACCGCGATCCTCGACGTACTGACGCGGCACAACGTGCGGATCGTCTCGAAGGTCTCGAACGCCAATACGATCACGCACTACCTTGATGCGTCGCTTAAGACGATGCGCCGGGTGGAAAAGGATCTGGCACAGATCTATCCCGCTGCAGAGATCACGACGAAAACGCTGTCGATGGCCTCGGTCATCGGGCGTGACCTGAACGGGCTGTCGGTGCTGCAGCGGGGCCTCGTGGCCATTGCCGAGGCCGGTCAGACGGCAATCGGCGCGAGCCAAGGGCCGCGCAACGTCGACGTGCAGTTCATCGTCGAGCGCGAGTCGCTGCAGCCGGTGATCAAAGCGCTGCACGGCGCGTTCATTGAAGAAGAGGCTGCGACACCGCTTTCGCGGGCGGCCTGACGCCGAAATAGCTGATGCACTATGAGCCGCGGCTTCCGAAAGGAGGCCGCGGCTTTTTCATTTGGGGCCATCGCCTGCCCGCGGGTCGGCGATCCAACATACTTTCGATACCACTTTATGGCTCAACCGTGATGTGCGTCCCGCGAAGTCACACCCAGCCTCACTAAATCGCTACCCGGTCGCACCAGAGGTGCGCCCATCAAGTTCTGGTACGCCACAGTCGTGACGGGCGGGCAGGCGATGGCCCGGCGCCAGCGGCTTGTCCCGGGCCAGGGTGGCAACCTAGACCCGCAAACGAAAACGGCCCCGCGATTGCGAGGCCGTTCCTAAAACCATTCTGGCGGTTATCAACCGCCGCAGCGCTTCGCCGCATCTTCGACCGCCGCGGTAAAGCCCAGCAGCGAGAATGTGTCCTTGGTCTGCGTCCCGCGCGAAGACCGCGCTGTCAGCGTCGCATCCGCGCCGCGCTTCATTGCCGCGATGATCTTAGCATCATCCGCCGTGGTTGCCGGCCAGGCCCACTCGCCTTCGGTGAACAGCTCGAACTCATTGCCGGAAATGTTCATATTGACCGTCGACCCCGAGGCAAAAGGATACCCGCCGGTGAAGGCGACCTGACCCTTGGCCTCAGCCGAGGGGCGGTAGAATACCATCAGCAATGTCTGACCCCGGTTCACCGCCACCACACGCCCATCGCGCGTGTTGACGACTTCCTTGGGCGTTGAAACGCCCCAGCATTCTGTCGGGTTATCTTCTACAAAGACGCTCCAGTCGGTCTTGGCAGCCACCCGGTTGGTGCTCTGCTCCTGCGCCACAGCGCCGCTTGCCACAAGGGCGAGCGCCCCAAGTGCAAGACCACATGTCTTCATCATTCCCATCTGTCCAGCCTCCAGCCGTCCTTGACCTCAACACGTCCACAGACCCCGTCCGGGCAACCTTGGGCGGGTTGCTCTCTTGCGGGCGTCTGTTATCTGTTCGACACCAACCACAATAACGGCAAACGCGCGACCGACGAAACCCTGATTGGCAGGATTTCGCCCAGAAACAGGATGAACCTCATGACCAAAGCAGCCCCATTTGCGGAAATCTGGCGCGGACCCTTTCTGGAAAGCGTTCATTCCGGTCACGCCGTGATCTGCGATGCGAGCGGCCAGATCGTCGAAGCATGGGGCGACCCGGAAAAGGTGATCCTGCCGCGTTCGTCCTCCAAGATGATCCAGGCGCTGCCGCTGATCAATTCCGGCGCGGCCGACAAAGCGGGACTGAGCACCGAACAGCTGGCCCTCGCCTGTGCCTCGCACCAAGGTGCCGCCATCCACACCGACCGGGTGGGCGTATGGCTCGACACGCTGGGGCTGAGTGACGACGACTTCCGCTGCGGCGCGCAAGAACCCAACGACCGCGACGCGATGGAGGGGCTGATCCGCGCCCATGAGAAACCCTGCCAGATCCACAACAACTGCTCAGGCAAACACGCGGGATTCCTCACGCTGAACAAGCACCTCGGCGGAGGGGGGGATTACGAAAAGCCCGATCACGCGGTGCAAAAAGCCTGCCTTGAAGCGTTTGAAACGGTCACCCAAGAAACCTCGCCCGGCTATGGGATCGACGGCTGTTCGGCCCCCAACCCGGCCTGCACCCTGCACGGCATGGCCCGCGCGATGGCCCATTTCGCCGCCGCCCCCGAAGGCTCTGCCGAGGCGCGCCTGCACAAAGCCATGCGCCTGCACCCCGAACTGGTCGCCGGCGAAGGCCGCGCCTGCACCGAATTGATGCGGGCGATGGACGGTAAGGTCGCGCTGAAAACCGGGGCCGAAGGCTTCTTCATCGCGATCTGGCCCGAGCGCAAGTTGGGCATCGCGCTCAAAGCCGCCTGCGGCACCACTCGCGCCGCCGAATGCGCGATCACCGCGCTGCTGGTCAAATTGGGGGCGCTGGACGCCAATCACCCGGCGGCGATCAAGCGGATGAACACGCCGATCACGAACTGGCGTGGGCTAGAAACCGGGATGCTGAAACCAGCGGCGGCGCTGCTGTAAGACTATCGCACTGCCGCTTTGCTCAGACGAAGCGGCAGTGCCATGCGGGCAGCCTCAGCCTGCGAATTCGCTGCGCGTATAGCCCTGAACGAACAGCAGCGCGGTCAAATCGCCAAAATTGATGCGGATGTCACATTCCGCCGCGACAGAGGGTTTGGCATGCAGCGCCACGCCCATGCCAGCCCGCCCCAACATGCCCAGATCATTGGCCCCGTCGCCCACGGCAATGACCTGATCCTCAGTAATCCCCAGCTTCGCGGTGATCTCTTCCAGCGCGGCGACTTTGGCCTCGCGGCCCAAGATCGGCAGGCCCACATCGCCGGTCAGCGCGGCCCCATCGACCAGCAGCGTATTGGCACGGTTTTCGTCAAAACCCAGCATCTCGGCAACCTTGGCCGTGAAAGCCGTAAACCCGCCCGAGACCAGTGCAGCATAGCCACCGTTGGTCTTCATCGTGCCCACCAGCGCCCCGCCGCCGGGCATCAGGGTGATCCGCTCAGCCAAGACCTTGTCGATGACAGCGGCTTCCAGCCCTTTCAGCAGGCCGACACGTTCGCGCAGCGCGCCGTCGAAATCCAACTCACCGTTCATGGCGCGGGCGGTAATTTCTTTCACATGCGCGCCAACGCCCGCCTCCTCGGCCAATTCGTCGATACATTCCTGCTGGATCATCGTGCTGTCCATATCGGCCAGAAGCATCTTCTTGCGGCGGCCTTTGCTGGGCACGATCACCAGATCGACGCCCATGGACTGGCAGCTTTCCCAAACATCCCAACGGTTTTCCGGCATCTGGGTCAGGGGAAACTCCGCCGCCTCATCCGGGGCCAGCCAAAGCGCGTCGCCCCCGCCCCAAGCGTTGCGCAGGCTTTCGACCAGCGCCGCATCGAGGGAGGGTTTGGAGGGGGAGGTCAACAAGATTGCCGTGAACATAAGTTTCCGATCCGCATCATTCGCGCCGCGCAAAGCGACATGACCGGCGTCCTAGCGCCATTTTGCGACTTGCGCCAGCCCGGCCTCCCCGCGTATCTCGGCAAGTGGGACACCCTTCCCCAACGAAGGGCGATTATCTGAGAGGGTAGCATAAATGGCTATTGAACAACCGGCATCGCGCCCGGAAGCGAAACCCGTTGCCGTACCGGCAAACCCACGTTTCTCCTCCGGCCCCTGCGCCAAAATCCCCACATTCGATCTGACCAAGCTGGCGGGTGCACCGCTGGGCCGCAGTCACCGTGCCGCACCCGGCAAGGCCAAGCTGCTGGAAGCGATCGAGACCACCCGCGAGGTGCTCGGCGTGCCTGCGGATTACCGCATCGGCATCGTGCCCGCCTCCGACACCGGCGCATTTGAGATGGCCATGTGGTCGCTCTTGGGCGAACGCCCTGCTGAGATGGTGGCATGGGAATCCTTCGGCGCAGGCTGGGTCACCGATGTGGTCAAGCAGCTAAAAATCGAAGCGCAGGTTCACACCGCCGAATACGGCGAGATCATCGACATGGCCGCGCTGAACTATGACAACGACGTCTGCTTCACATGGAACGGCACCACCTCCGGCGTGCGGATGGCGAACGGCGACGCGATCCCCGCGGACCGCGCGGGTCTGACGCTTTGCGATGCCACCTCGGCGGCCTTCGCGATGGACCTGCCCTGGGACAAGCTGGATGTGACGACCTTCTCTTGGCAGAAGGTGCTGGGCGGCGAAGCGGCCCATGGCATGTTGATCCTCAGCCCTCGCGCGGTTGAACGGCTTGAGAATTACACCCCCGCATGGCCCCTGCCGAAAATCTTCCGCCTGACCAAAGGCGGCAAGCTGAACGAAGGCATCTTTAAGGGCGAGACGATCAACACGCCCTCCATGCTCTGCGTCGAAGATTACCTGCTGGCGCTGGACTGGGCGAAATCCGTAGGCGGCCTCAAGGGGCTGATCGCGCGGGCCGATGCCAATACGGCGGCCATCGCCGAATTCGTCGAGGCGCATGACTGGATCGACTTCCTCGCCACCGATCCGGCGACACGGTCCAACACCTCGGTCTGCCTGAAGTTCACCGATGACCGCATTCAGGACGGTGCAGCCTTTGCCAAAGCCGTGGCGAAACGGCTTGCGGACGAGGGTGCGGCGCTTGACGTTGGCGCCTACCGCGATGCCCCTCCGGGCCTGCGCATCTGGTGCGGCGGCACGGTTGAAACGGCTGATATCGAAGCGATGCTGCCGTGGCTCGAATGGGCCTTTGAAGCCGAAATCAACGCCTAAAGCATTCCGGCAGGCGCGTGATCCCACGCGCCGCCCCTGCCCCCTATTTTTGAAAAGGACCACAAACATGGCTCCCAAAGTACTCATCTCCGACAGCCTCAGCGAAGCCGCCGTTCAGATCTTTCGCGACCGTGGCATCGACGTTGATTTCCAGCCCGATCTGGGCAAGGACAAAGACAAACTGGCCGAGGTTATCGGCAACTATGACGGCCTCGCGATCCGCTCCGCCACCAAGGTGACGGAAAAGATCCTCGCCAATGCGCCGAACCTCAAAGTGGTCGGCCGCGCGGGCATCGGCACCGACAATATCGACAAGGAAGCCGCGTCGAAACAGGGTGTGATCGTGATGAACACGCCCTTCGGCAACATGATCACCACTGCCGAACATGCCATCGCGATGATGTTCGCCGTGGCACGTCAAATCCCCGAAGCGTCGGCCTCTACCCACGCGGGCAAATGGGAAAAGTCGAAGTTCATGGGCGTCGAGCTCACCGGCAAGACGCTGGGCGTCATCGGCGCGGGCAACATTGGTGGCATCGTTTGCGACCGCGCGCGGGGCCTCAAGATGAAAGTCGTGGCCTATGACCCCTTCTTGGGCGAAGAAAAGGCCGAGAAGATGGGTGTCGAAAAGGTCGAGTTGGACGAACTGCTGACTCGCGCCGATTTCATCACCCTCCATGTTCCCTTCACCGAGCAGACGGCGAATATCCTCAGCCGCGAGAACCTTGAAAAGACCAAGCCCGGCGTGCGCATTATCAACTGCGCCCGCGGCGGTCTGGTTGACGAAGAAGCACTCGCCGACCTGCTAAAATCCGGCCATGTAGCGGGCGCGGGTTTCGATGTCTTCGCCGAGGAACCAGCCAAGGAGAACCCGCTGTTCAACCTGCCCAACGTAGTCTGCACGCCGCACCTTGGTGCCGCCACCACCGAAGCGCAGGAAAACGTGGCGCTTCAAGTGGCCGAGCAGATGTCGGACTACCTGCTGACCGGTGCCGTGACCAACGCGCTGAACATGCCATCGGTCACCGCCGAAGAAGCCAAGGTCATGGGCCCATGGGTCAAACTGGCCGGACACCTCGGCGCCTTCATCGGTCAGATGACCGACGAGCCGATCAAAGCGATCAACATCCTCTATGACGGCTCCGTCGGCCAGATGAACCTCAAGGCGCTGAATTGTGGCGTCGTGGCGGGCATCATGAAACGCGCCAACCCGGACGTGAACATGGTTTCCGCCCCCGTGGTTGCCCGCGAAAAAGGCATCCAGATCAGCACCACCAACCAAGACAAATCCGGCGTCTTCGACGGCTATGTCAAAGTGACCGTGGTGACCGAAAAGCGCGAGCGCTCCATCGCGGGCACCGTGTTCTCGGACGGCAAGCCGCGCTTTATCCAGATCAAAGGCATCACCATCGACGCCGAGATCGGGGAGCACATGCTCTACACAACCAACGAAGACGTGCCGGGCATCATCGGCACCTTGGGCCAGACCATGGGCGAAAACGGCGTGAACATCGCCAACTTCACCTTGGGCCGCCACACCGCCAAGGGCGAGGCGATTGCCCTGCTCTATGTTGACGATCAGGTGCCAGAAACTGTGATCGGCAAGCTACGCGACACCGGCATGTTCAGGCAGATCAAGCCGCTGCAATTCGACGTGGCCTGAGACCGCCCCCTGCACAATCTTAAAGCGCCCCCTCGCGGGGCGCTTTTGCTTTCGGGCGCATCCTTTGACTGAGCCTTTCCTTCGCGGTGGCTTTGCGGCATCACGAGGGGGTGCAGAAGGATAGGAACGAATATGCCCAGCCCCATCTACGCCATCGGAGACATCCACGGTTACGCCGCCGAGCTTGAGCGCGTGTTAACCTTGATCGAAGAAGACGGCGGGCCTGACGCGCGCATCGTCTTCCTTGGCGATTACACCGACCGCGGCCCCGACAGCAAAGCGGTGATCGAACGGCTGGCGCAGGGCAAGGCCGAGGGGCGCAACTGGACCTTTTTGATGGGCAATCATGACCGTATGTTCAGCTGGTTCATGGAGGATTTCCCGCGTCATGATCCGCTCTTGCTCGTTGAACTTAACTGGCTGAACCCGCGTTTGGGCGGGGATACGACGCTCGGTTCCTACGGGGTTTCGGTCAGCGGGCGCGACCGGATGTCAGAGGTGCACGAGAAAGCCCGCGAGGCGGTGCCGCAGGCGCATGTGGACTTCCTGAAAACCCTCGCCCTGTCGCATCAGACACCCGACCTGTTCTTTGCCCATGCGGGCATCCGCCCCGAAGTGCCGCTGGACGCGCAGCGCGAGGATGATCTGCTGTGGATCCGCAAGGAGTTTCACGAATACACCGCGCCGCATCCCAAGCTGATCGTCCACGGCCACACGCCGGTGGACAGCGCCATGCATTACGGCAACCGGGTGAACCTCGACACCGGCGCGGGCTACGGCAAACCGCTTTGTGCAGCGGTGTTCGAGGGGGATGAGGTCTGGGTGCTGACCCAGCAGGGGCGCAACCGTCTGCGCCCCTGAGTGGCTTAGGTCCAGTCGAGCACGACCTTGCCCGACTGGCCAGATTTCATCGCAGCAAAGCCCTGCTCGAAATCATCGACCCCGAAGCGATGGGTGATAATGGCAGAGACATCGAGCCCGTTCTCCAACATGGCGATCATCTTGTACCACGTCTCGAAAATCTCGCGGCCATAGACGCCTTTGATGGTGATCGCCTTGAACACGATACGGCTCCAATCCACCGGCGATTTGCCCGGCGGGATGCCCAGCATGGCGATGCGCCCGCCCATGGTCATGGCCTCAACCATCTGATCCAGCGCCTGCTGGTTGCCCGACATCTCAAGGCCCACGTCAAAGCCCTGTTTCATCTTCAGCCGGGGGATCACATCAGCCAAATCCTCTTCGGCCACGTTCACTGTCACCACATCGGCGACCTTTTCTGCCAGCGCCAGCCTGTCGGAGTTCACATCCGTGATCACCACATGCCGCGCGCCGACATGCCGCGCCACCGCCGCTGCCATGATGCCGATGGGCCCCGCGCCTGTGATGAGCACATCCTCACCCACCAGATCGAAACTCAGCGCGGTATGCACCGCATTGCCCAGAGGGTCGAGGATCGCGCCGATGTCGTCGGAAATCTCGTCCGGCAGCGGCACGACATTAAAGGCGGGCAGCTTGAGATATTGCGCAAAGGCCCCCTGTTCGTTCACCCCGATACCGCGTGTCGCGGGATCAAGGTGGAACTTCCCCGCACGGCTTTGGCGTGACTGTTTGCCGATCAGATGCCCCTCGCCCGAACAGCGCTGCCCGATCTCAAGCCCTTCAACGTTGCGGCCCAACTCGACGATCTCGCCCGCGAATTCATGGCCCGTAATCAGCCCCACCGGCACCGTCCCGGCGGCCCAATCGTCCCAGTTCCAGATGTGGATGTCGGTGCCGCAGATGCCGGTTTTGTTGATCTTGATCAGCACGTCCTCGGGGCCGATCTCGGGCACTGGCGCATGGGTCATCCACAGCCCCTCGCGGGGGTGCAGCTTGGCCAGCGCTTTCATTTCATTCGTGGTCATTCGATCACCCCACAGGCTTTGCCCGCGACTTCGAATGCCTTCAACGCGCGGTCGAGTTGCTCGCGAGTCAGGGCCGCGTTCATCTGCGTGCGGATGCGCGCCTGACCACGCGGCACCACCGGGAAGAAGAAGCCGGAAACATAGACACCCTCCTCGAATAGCCGTGCGGCCATGTCCTGCGCCAACTGCGCCTCGCCCAGCATGACGGGCACGATGGGGTGCTCACCGGGCAGCAGGTCAAAGCCCAACTTCTCCAGCCCCGCACGCCAGTATTCCGTATTCTCAAAGAGGCGTGCGCGCAGATCATCGCCGTCTTCCACCAGTTCCAGCGCCCGAATGCCGGCGCGCACGATCGACGACGGCAATGAGTTGGAAAACAAATAGGGCCGCGCGCGCTGACGCAGCAGGTCGATCACCGGCTGCGGCCCTGCGATATAGCCCCCAATCGCCCCGCCAAGCGCCTTGCCCAAGGTGCCAGTCACGATGTCGACCTTGACCCCGTGATGCGCGGGCGTGCCTGCACCCTTTGGCCCCATAAAGCCGGTGGAGTGGCAGTCATCCACCATCACCAGCGCCTCATATTTCTCGGCCAGTGCCACGATCTCGGGCAGGTTCGCCAGATAGCCGTCCATGGAGAAGACCCCGTCCGTGGCGATCATGATGAACCGCGCGCCGTCCTCGCGGGCCTGCTTCAGCTTGGCTTCCAGATCCGCCATGTCGCTGTTGGCATAGCGGTAGCGCTTCGCCTTGCACAGACGAATGCCGTCGATGATCGAGGCATGGTTCAGCGCGTCTGAAATCACCGCGTCCTCCGGCCCCAAAAGCGGCTCGAACAGCCCGCCGTTGGCGTCGAAACAGGCGGCGAAGAGGATCGAATCGTCATGCCCGAGAAAGCCCGCCAGCTTCTGCTCCAGCTCGCGGTGGATGTCCTGCGTGCCGCAGATAAAGCGGACCGAGGCCATGCCGAATCCTTTCTCGTCCATCGCCTCTTTGGCGGTGGCGATCAACTCGGGATGATCGGCGAGGCCGAGATAGTTGTTGGCGCAGAGGTTGATGACCTCCCGCTCGGCCACCGCGATCTCACCGCCCTGCGGGGTGGTGATGAGCCGCTCGCGCTTCATCATGCCCTCGGCGTCGATCTCGGCTAGGGTGTCCGTGACATGGGATAGAAATGCTTGGGTCATGAGGCTCTCCTTTTCAGGGAGCGTCTACCATAACGGAGGCCGTTCCGAAATAGAGGATTTCCTAAATGGCGGATTTATTCCGATATACCGGAGATCAAGCGTCTTGCACCACTAGAAAAGCACGTACCGGCCCAGCGGTCGCGCGTATCGCATGGGGCACGTCGGCGGCATAGCGGGCCGTGTCTCCGGCCTGCAACTGCTCTGTCCCCCCGCCGCTGGTCACTTCGACCGCCCCCTCGAAAACGCTCAGATGCTCGCGCGCGCCGCGGGTATGCGGCGCACTGTCGAGCATGCCACCCTCGGCAATGAGCAGTTCGTACACCTCGTGATGCCCGGCTTCTTCGGGCGGGGACAGGATGCGGATCCGGCAGCCTGACCCAAGGTTGCTGATCGTCGGCACGGCGGCGCTGCGCAGCACTTCGATCTGGGCCTCTGTCGGCGCACCATCCAAAAGCCCGGCGAAATCCACCTGCAAAGCGCGCGTGAGGTTCCACAGTGTGGCGATTGTCGGGCTCGATTCGCCGCGCTCGATCTGGCTCACCATGGAGCGCGACACGCCCGAAAGCTTGGCCACCGCATCAAGCGATAGCCCCTGCCCCTGTCGCGCCGCTTTCAAGCGGGCGGGCAGCTGTGTCAGGATCTTGTCTGTGTTGTCCGTCATGACGGATATGTCGCGCGCAGCCCCGCCCCTGTCAAGCCGCGCTTTGACGGGACGTTTCCACTGACTTTGCCCCGCCCCCGGCCCATAGTGCGGACAACGACCAAAGGAGAGTTTCATGTCAGACGATATCGTCATCCTGAGCGGTGCGCGCAGCGCCATCGGCACTTTCGGCGGCAGCCTTGCCGGCACCCCACCCACCAAGCTGGGCAGCACCGTCGCGGCAGCGGCGATGGAGCGTGCGGGCGTCAGCCCCGACCAGATCGGCCATGTGATGTTTGGCACCGTCATCAACACCGAACCGCGCGACATGTACCTCAGCCGCGTCGCCGCGCGCGAGGCGGGCGTGCCGGATGAAGTGCCCGCGATGAACGTGAACCGCCTGTGCGGCTCAGGCGTGCAGGCGCTGGTCTCGGCGACCCAAAGCCTGATGCTGGGCGATGCGGATTTCGCCCTTGCTGGCGGGGCCGAGAGCATGTCGCGCGCGCCTTACATTCTGCCTGATGCCCGCTGGGGTCAGAAGATGGGCGATGTCCGCAGCCTCGACATGCTTTTGGGCACGCTGAACTGCCCCTTCGGCACCGGCCACATGGGGGTCACAGCCGAGAATGTCGCGGATGAACATACCATCACCCGCGAGGAGATGGACGCCTTTGCCCTGCAAAGCCAAGAACGCGCAGCGGCGGCCATCGCGGCGGGGCACTTCAAGGATCAGATCGTGCCGGTCGACGTAAAGGTCAAGCGCGACATGGTGCCCTTTGACACCGATGAACACCCCAAGGCCACCACGGCCGAGGCACTGGCCGGGCTGCGTCCGGTGTTCCAGAAAGATGGACGCGTCACAGCGGGCAACGCCAGCGGCATCAATGACGGTGCGGCAGCACTGGTGCTGGCCCGCGCCGGGGCAGCCGAGGCCGCCGGGCTGACGCCCCGTGCGCGAATCCTTGGCTACGCCCATGCCGGTGTGCGCCCCGAAGTCATGGGCATCGGCCCGGTTCCCGCCGTCCGCCGCCTGCTGGAGCGCACCGGCCTGAAGGCCGATGATTTCGATGTGATCGAAAGCAACGAGGCCTTCGCCAGCCAAGCGCTGGCGGTGAGCAAGGAGTTGGGATTCGACCCGGCAAAAGTGAACCCCAACGGCGGGGCCATCGCCCTTGGCCACCCGGTCGGCGCGACCGGGGCGATCATCACCGTGAAAGCGCTTTATGAGTTGGAGCGGATTGGCGGCAAGCGCGCGTTGATCACCATGTGCATCGGCGGCGGGCAAGGCATCGCCATGGCCATCGAACGTATCGCCTGAATGCGGGGGGCCTCCGCGGCCCCCTGCCCTAAAGCAGCGCGCCGATCAGGGCGATTGTGGTGGCCCCGGCAATGCCGGACATCACCGCAGTCGCCGCGATGTAGCGCCAGAACCGCGGGCGGCGCTCTGGCTGCTCCTCGGCCTGACGGTTCAGCGCCTGTTCGACCAGCCCCGGCAAACGCGGGCCAAAGCGGGCCATGACCATCGCCGTGTCGCGCAGATCAGAAACGATCGCACGCGGACCGAGCGACTTGGTGATGTAATCGGTCACAATCGGGCTCGCGACTTCCCAGATGTTGATATGCGGGTTGAGCGAGCGGGCCACGCCCTCGACCACGACCATCGTGCGTTGCAACAAGATCAGCTCGGTCCGGGTTTCCATGCCGAAACGCTCGGTCACCTCGAACAGATAGGTCAGCAGCCGCGCCATGGAGATGCGGGTGGCATCCATGCCGAAAATCGGCTCGCCCACCGCGCGCAGGGCGCGGGCGAATTCATCGACATCCTTGTCGGCAGGCACGTAACCCGCCTCAAAATGCACCTTGGCCACGCGCTGGTAATCGCGGCGGATGAAACCATAGAGAATTTCGGCATAGACCCGGCGGGTGTAGCTGTCGATATGGCCCATGATGCCGAAGTCATAGGCGATGATATCGCCGTTGGCCGCGACCTTAAGGTTACCTTGGTGCATGTCGGCGTGGAAATAACCATCGCGCAGGGCATGCTGAAGGAAGAGTTGAAGAACCCGCTCCGACAGCGCCACGCGGTCGTGCCCGGCGGCATCGAGTGCGGCGTTGTCGCCCAGCGGCAGACCATCGGCCCAGCCCAGCGTCATCACGCGGCGGCCCGAATAATTCCATTTGATCTCAGGCAGTTGAAATCCGCTGTCATCTTTGGTGTTGGCGGCAAACTCCGACGCGGCAGAGCTTTCCAGCCGCAGGTCCAACTCCCCCCGCACAACGCCGTCGAAATGCTCGATCACCTCCATCGGGCGCAATCGGCGCGATCCGGGAGAGAAGATTTCGGCCATGCGGGCGGCAAGATAGAAAGCGTCGATGTCCTTGCGGAAGGCTTTTTCGATGCCGGGGCGCAGGACTTTGACGGCGACCTCTTCGCCGCTCTCGGCCAGCCGCGCGTGATGCACCTGCGCGATAGAGGCCGCAGCGACGGGTTCGCTGAACTCAGAGAAAATCGCGCTGACCGGCTCACCCAACTCCTGCTCGACCGCCCTGTAGGCCAGCGCCGTGTCAAAAGGCGGCAGCTTGTCTTGCAAGACACGCAGTTGCACAGCCAGATCATCCCCAACCACGTCGGGCCGGGTCGAGAGTACCTGACCGAATTTGATGTAGGCCGGGCCAAGCGCGGTCAGCGCGCGGGTGGCGGGCGGCATGGTCGGGTCGCCTTTGTAGCCAAGCCATTTGAACGGCAGGCCAAGCGCGCGGGCCACGAAACGCAGCGCCGGGGAAGCATCGAAAGCATCCAGCACCACATTCATCGCGCCCGCGCGTTCCAGCGTCGCGCCGGTGCGGATCAGCCGCCAAATGTTGTGAGGTCCGCGCATCAGAGTTTCCAGCCCGAATGCAGCGCCGCGATGCCCATGCTCAGGTTGCGATACTTGGCCTGACCGAAACCAGCCGTGCGTACCATCGACAGAAACGTTTCTTGATCAGGGAAATTGCGGATCGATTCGACCAGATACTGATAGCTGTCACGGTCGCCCGCGATGGCCTGCCCCATGCGCGGGATCACGTTGAAACTGTAGAGGTCATAGGCTTTTTGCATCGCCGGGTTGGGCAGCTGGCTGAACTCCAACACCATCAGACGGCCACCGGGGCGCAGCACGCGGTACGCTTCGTTCAGCGCCTCTTGGGGGCGGGTCACGTTCCGGATGCCAAAGCTGATTGTGTAGACATCAAAGGTGTTGTCGGGAAACGGCAGCGCCATCGCGTCGCCCACCACCCAATCAAGGCTGCCGGTCAGGCTGTCGGCCTCGGCGCGTTTGCGGCCTTCGACCAACATCGGCTCGGTCAGGTCGAGCACCGTGGCATGACCGTGGCCCGCGCGGCCCAGAAATTTGAATGACACATCGCCGGTGCCGCCCGCCACATCCAGCAACCTCTGACCGGGGCGCGGGGCGAGCCAATCCATCATCGCTTCTTTCCAGACGCGGTGGATCCCCATACTCATCACATCGTTCATGATGTCGTATTTGCTGGCGACGGAGTTGAACACACCCTGCACGCGCCCGGCCTTTTCATGTTCGGGCACAGTCTCGAAACCGAAATGGGTTGTTTTGTCAGCGTCCTGGGTCATCTGCTCTTGCGATCCTCTGGTTCTGTCCCTTGTTATAGGGTGCCGTAAGCTGGGGACAATGCGTGCCTTTTGTCACAGGCAAGCCAAAGGGGAAACCGAGATGCCGGAACTGCCAGAGGTCGAAACCGTCCGCCGGGGGCTGGCTCCCGCGATGGAGGGACAAGTGATCGCCCGGGCCGAGGTCAACCGCCCCGATCTGCGCTGGCCCTTCCCCGAACGGATGGCAGAGCGGCTGACCGGGCAGCGAGTCGGTCTGCTGCGACGACGGTCGAAATACATCCTCGCCGATCTGGCGAGTGGGGAAACGCTGTTGGTGCATCTGGGAATGTCCGGGCGGATGCTCGTCTCGGGTGACCCGCTAGGACAGTTTCAGCACAACCACCCCGCCCCGGAGAAACATGACCACGTCGTGTTGCATATGGGTAACGGTGCGCGGATCACCTTTAACGACCCGCGCCGTTTTGGCGCGATGGATCTGTTGCCCACGGCGGGGGCCGAAACGCATAAACTGCTGGCCTCGCTCGGGCCGGAACCCTTAGGCAATGACTTTCACGAAGCGCATCTGGTGGCCGCGCTGAAAGGGCGCAACACACCGATCAAATCCGCCTTGCTGGATCAGCGGATCGTGGCGGGTTTGGGAAATATCTACGTCTGCGAAGCACTTTACCGGGCGGGCATTCACCCGGCGCGCAAGGCCGGGCGCATCTCGACCACGCGGATCGCCGGGCTGGTGCCGATCATCCGCGAGGTGTTGGCCGACGCCATCACGGCGGGGGGATCCTCGCTCAAGGACTTCCGGCAGGCGGACGGCGAATTGGGCTATTTCCAGCACAGCTTTGATGTCTACGGACGTGAGGGGCAACCCTGCCGCCGACCGGGCTGCGACGGCGCCATCGGGCGCATCGTACAAAGCGGGCGGTCTTCCTTCTATTGTCCGCGCTGTCAAAGATAACTTGAAACATGGGGGTGCCGTGGTATGCACATTCCCCTGAGCGCAACAACAAAGAGCATTCTTGATGGCTTACGAAACGATCACCGTGGACGTGGACAACCATGTGGCCCTGATCACCCTCAACCGCCCGGATGCGCTGAACGCGCTCAACGACGCGTTGCTGGGTGAGTTGGCCAAAGCGCTGAAAGGCGCACAGGAAAACGACAAGGTGCGCTGCATCGTCATCACCGGCTCGGAAAAGGCATTCGCCGCCGGGGCCGACATCGCGATGATGCGCGAGAAAAGCTTTGTCGACGTCTTCATGGGGGATCTCTTCACGCCCGAAACCGATCAAATTCTGCGCATCCGCAAGCCGATCATCGCAGCCGTCTCGGGCTATGCTTTGGGCGGTGGCTGCGAATTGGCGATGATGTGCGATTTCATCATCTGTTCGGAAAGCGCCAAGTTCGGCCAGCCAGAGATCAACCTTGGCGTTGTCGCAGGCATCGGCGGCACCCAGCGTCTGACGCGCCTTGTGGGCAAGTCCAAAGCGATGGACATGAACCTGACGGGCCGTTTCATGGATGCAGAAGAAGCCGAACGCTCGGGCCTTGTGTCGCGCGTTGTGCCGGTTAAAAAGCTGATGGAAGAAGCCATGGCCGCCGCTGGCAAGATCGCCGAGAAATCGATGATCTCGGCCACCGTGGTCAAGGAATGCGTGAACCGTGCCTATGAGGTGCCGCTGAGCGAAGGCCTGCTGTTTGAACGCCGCATGTTCCATTCGCTGTTCAACACCGAAGACCAGAAAGAAGGCATGTCGGCCTTCCTTGAAAAGCGCGAAGCGCAGTTCCGCGACAAGTAAGCGATTCTAGGGGCGCGGCTTGCATTGCCGCGCCTGCTGTCTTATAGGCAGCCCCAATACATGCGCGTGCAGCCCGCTCTGGCTAGAATCACCTGCCCTTTTAGGGCCCGGATTTCCGGTAGGGTTGGCGTCACGCATTGCTACGCAACAAAATGAACCCGAAGGCTGATACTCATGGCAAACACAACACAATCCGCAAAGCGCGCACGTCAAAACGAGAAACGTTTTGCGATCAACAAAGCCCGTCGTTCGCGCATCCGCACCTACCTGCGCAAAGTCGAAGAGGCGATCACCTCCGGTGATAAAGAAGCCGCAACCGCCGCTTTGAAAGCCGCCCAGCCCGAGCTGATGCGCGGCGTCACCAAAGGCGTTTTCCACAAAAACACCGCTTCGCGCAAAATGTCGCGTCTGGCCGCACGGGTCAAAGCACTGGGTTAATCCGGCTCCACAGCCAACCCTTTGAAAGACAAGAGGCGCCGCATTGCGGCGCCTTTTTTCGTGCGGGTGCAGCGAAAAAAACACGCCAGAGATTCTTTTCAGGCAATCTCTGAGTCAAGATGGAAGATATGTTGAAGCGGACCGGAAACACTTGCTACCAAAGGTCCAGCGATTCATTTCGCTTGGGGGGACAGGCCCTGAACAAGGTGTCAGCCGACTGGCAGAATGCCAAGTTCAGGGGGGTGCAAGTGACCGTTTAAAAGCGGCCCCGCGCACCGTCGTGAATGCTGCTGCCAGCACGTTTACCCTGTCGATGAGAACACGAACGGTTCGTTCAGCGCCTTCTGCGCCGGTTTACGGCGCATCAGGCTTATGGGCTTGCCATTCTTTAAAAGTCCGAAGGACACAGGTCGGTCATCCGCGTGGGACCGGGTGGATGACCTGTTGCCGGGTGAAACAATATTGAGGGCCGGGATCCACTCGGCCTCTGTGCGAAAAGCAAAGCGGGACGTAAGGCACG
>NZ_CP081127.1:0-210679 GCF_025142135.1 Sulfitobacter sp. W002
CGAGTATCACTATCACGCGGGCAGCACCTTTCCGAACCTGCCTGCCTGTCTGGCAGGCGTGGTCGCGCAGGACAACTTCGCGACCAATGCGGCAAACGGCATCGGGTCTGCGAATGCTGGCGGTGGTCCTGGCGGGCCGGGCGGAGGCCCAGACTTTGACGCGATTGCCGAGACCTCAACGTGGATGCCGAAACCCTGAGACAGGCCATGGAAGACGCAGGCGGGCGTGGCGCCGATCTGGCCAAGGTCGCAGAGGCTTTGGGGGTCGATGAAGACGCCCTGCGCGCAGCCATGCCCGCGCCTCCGCAACAGTGATTGACGGCAAAGTCTGAGCTATCAACCCAGCCCTCGCGTGTCTCGCCCTGCCCCCGCTCGGGGCGTTGGCGGACAGGTGAGGGTTGGACAATCGGCCTAGCAATCGTAGAACGCCCGCCCTGCGGGGTCACTGGTTGCGCATCCGCGCTTCGAATTCTGGCGCGTGAAAGTATCACCATCGCCGCTCAACCCACGCATTTCGAATGCCCCGCCCAGAGCCATCGCGTCAAAAACCAACTACAACAGATGCCTTAAACACGCCAAAGAGTTCGCGCTGTGTTGAGATGACGAGCTTGCGGTAAAGGTTCCGACGATGGACCTTGCAGGTTTCCGTCGCGATATTGAGCAGTTTCGCGGCGGAGGCATTCGAATGGCCCCTGCAAGCACCAGCCCGCGATCTGCGCTTCCCGCAGGGTTAGACCGATGCCCAGGCGATCCGCAGCATGGCTTCTGATGGCATCGGACAGCGGGGGGCGGGCCGTTCCGGGCTGGTCGACGGGGGCCGGGGCCACGGCATTGCAATGCTGCGCCAGAAGCTCCAGCAACAAGGGCGCATAGCTTTCCACGCTGCGAAGCTCACTGCGCCGAAATGGCCCCTGCCCATCCCGCCTGCTCAGCGACAGATGCGCAACGCCGCCATCCTGTAGTGGGATGAGCAGACCAACCTCGTCACAAAGCCCGGTGCCACGGTAATATTGCAGATAATATTCGCTGGAAAAGAACCGGTCCGGCGCGATGTCGGCCAAACGAAACAGCCCGCCCTCCTTCGGCAGGCTGCGATACAGATAGAAGGGGTCAAAGGCGTAGCTGCTCTCCATATAGTCTTCGAGAGGCCGACCGATCAACTTGCCCGGCTCGATCCAGTGATCCAGCAGCAAGGGCGGTTGGTCCGCATCAAAGCGCAATATCAAGAAGGTGCCAAATGCGATGCGGGTGCTGAAAAAGGTCTTATAGGCCTCGAAAAAAGATGGGCTGCCGACGGCCCGAAGCGCATCGCGCAATTGTTCAATCGCCAAATTTGTCAGCCTATCGCCCAAAGATACTCCAAAATCTGATCAAAATATCAAGAACACTACCCCACAAGGGGTATATTCACCAATTACTATTGGCGCAATCATGCAGGGCAAGCTTTGCTCAAAACCAAGAACCGAATTGGGCGATCAGGGGGAAAGATGACCAAGGCAATCACCGCACAGGCGCTGCGCAAAGTGTATCCCGGCAACCCGCCGGTCGAAGCGCTCGCGAGTATCGACCTCGAAATTCAGGACAACGAATTCTTCACGCTGCTGGGCCCTTCGGGCTGTGGCAAGACGACCCTGCTGCGACTGATCGCGGGGTTTGAGCATCCCACATCCGGCAGGCTGGACATGTTCGGCGAAAGCCTGCTCGCGCTGCCCCCCTACAAACGCCCCATCAATACCGTCTTTCAAAACTACGCCCTGTTTCCTCATATGACCGTGGCCGAGAACATCGGCTTTGGCTTGCAAATGCTCGGCACGCCCAAATCCGCGATCAAGTCGACCGTCGAAGAGATGATGGAACTGGTGCAGATGACCCAGATGGCGGATCGGCAGACAAGCCAGATCTCCGGCGGGCAACAGCAGCGCGTCGCCCTCGCCCGCGCTCTGGCGCCACGGCCCAAGATCCTGCTGCTGGATGAACCGCTGAGCGCCTTGGACTTCAAACTGCGCAAGAAAATGCAACTGGAGCTAAAACGGCTTCAGACCGAAACCGGCATCACCTTTATCTTCGTGACCCACGACCAAGAAGAGGCGCTGACCATGTCGGACCGCATCGCGGTCATGTCCAACGGCGCGGTGCGTCAGGTCGGACGCCCGCGCGAGATTTACGACCGTCCAGCAGACCGATTCGTGGCGGATTTCATTGGCGATACCAACTTCTTACCGGCTGAAATCATTGGCCGCGAGGGTGAGAGCGCTCAGTTGCGTCTGGCTTCAGGCAAGCTTGTGCAGGCCCATGCGAACGAAGCCGCCACGGGCCGGGTCACGCTGGCCCTGCGACCGGAACATGCGGAATTAACCTCCGAAGCCGATGGCCTCTTGGCCGGGAGCCTGCGCGAGGTGGTCTATTTCGGGACCGATACGCATTTTCACGTCGGCCTCGACGATGGCAGCGAATTTGTGTTGCGCCAACAAAATGGCCCCACGGTCACGCATTCCTATGTGACGGGCGATCGGGTTGGGGTGTCCTTCCCCGCCGGTGCCGCTCAGGTTCTGAGGGACTGACCCATGGCAGAGCTTTCAAACACCGTTGCAAAACGCGCCGCCCGAAACCGCTGGCTGCTGCTGACGCCCGCGCTGATCATCCTGATATTTGCCGCCAGCGGGCCGCTGCTGATCACGTTGTTCTATTCCTTCCTCACCCCCGGCGACTATGGCGGGGTGGTCTGGAATTTCTCGACCGATGCGTGGTTTGGCGTGCTGATGCAGCGCGATATTTTCGACGACACATTGGGCTGGTCGGATGCCCATCTCAGCATCTTCTGGCGGTCGCTCAAATTGTCGATCCTGACAACGCTCGCCTGTTTGTTCTTTGGTTTCCCCACAGCTTACTTCATCGCCACACGGCCGAAAAAAGCAGCGCGAATTCTGGATGTTGCTGATCATCATCCCCTTTTGGACGAACCTGCTGATCCGCACCTTCGCCATTCTGGAATTGATCCGCAACGAAGGCACCGTGAACTCAATCCTCATCGCGCTTGGTATCATTGATGAGCCGATCCAGATGCTTTTCACCGAGTTTTCGATCATTCTGGGCATGGTCTATGTCTATCTGCCGCTGATGGTTCTGCCGATCTATGCCTCGCTTGAGCGGTTGGATTTCCGGCTCGTTGAAGCAGGCTATGATCTTTACGCCACCCGCTTTCACGTGCTGCGCGACGGGCTTAAGATGATCCGCGAGGCGAGCGAGACCCAAGCGCTCGCCGAACAGGCCGATCCGCATCAGAATGTGGTGCTGGTGCCCGCCTTCGTCGGCCTCGGTGCGCCTTACTGGAACGCGGAGTGTCGCGGTGCGATCTACGGGCTGACGCGCAATTCCGGCCCCGCCGAATTGGCCCGTGCGGCGCTGGAAAGCGTCGGCTACCAGACCCGCGATTTGCTGGAGGCGATGCAGGCCGATTGGGGCCGCGCAGGGGCAAGCGGGCGAGATTGCCACCCTGCGTGTCGACGGCGGGATGAGCGCCAGTGACTGGGCGATGCAGTTCCTGTCCGACGTGATCGGCGCCTCAGTCGACCGTCCTGATGTGCTGGAAACCACGGCGCTTGGAGCGGCATGGTTGGCGGGGCAGCGGGCGGGCATCTACCCAGACATGGAAGGCTTTGCCCGCGAATGGGCGCTTGATCGGCGGTTTGAAATGCAAATGGATGCGGCGACGCGGGATGAGAAATACGGCGCATGGAAGCGCGCTGTGAACGCCACGTTGCAATTCTGATGGTGGGGATCGCAGCATTTGGTTTCGCCACCGCCGGGCGCATCCGCTTTGGCCGTGGGACCGCTTCAGAAGCAGTCGACGCCGCGCTCAGCTATGGCCGCCGGGTGCTGATTTTACGCGGTGGATCCGTCGCTTGGGTGGATGAGCTCAGCCGTGACCTGACGGCGGCTGGATGTGACGTGACCGAGGTCCGCAGCAGCGGCGAACCCTCGGTCGAGGATGTCCGCGCCGCCGTCGAGGCAGGGCGCGGGGCGCAGGTGGTGCTGGGCGTCGGCGGCGGCGCGGTCATCGACCTTGCCAAAGCCGCAGCGGCGCTGATCCCTTCGGAGTGCGACGTGATGGAACATCTCGAAGTCGTGGGCGCGGGCAAGCCGTTGCAAGCCGACCCGCTGCCGATGATCGCGATCCCGACCACCGCGGGCACCGGGGCCGAGGTCACCAAAAACGCCGTTATCGCCGTGACGCAAGCCGCGCGAAAAGTCAGCCTGCGCGACGACCGAATGCTGCCGCGTTTGGCCTTGGTCGATCCTGCGCTGACGGATGGCGCGCCGCGCGGCGTCACGTTGGGGTCGGGCCTTGATGCCTTGGTGCAGGTGATCGAGCCCTATCTTTCAAGCAAAGCCAACCCGCTCAGCGATGCGCTCTGCCGTGCCGCGATTCCGCAGGGGATTGCCGCGCTCAAACGTCTGGCTGCGGGCGAAGACCCTGCCGCGCGGGACGCGATGGCCTATGTCAGCCTGTCGGGCGGTTTGGCGCTGGCGAATGCGGGCCTCGGCGCGGTGCATGGGCTGGCCGGTGTGATCGGCGGGCAGTTTGGCGCGCCGCATGGGTTGATTTGTGGGCGTCTGCTGGGCCAGTGCTGGCCGCCAATAGTGATGTGCTCGGTGCCTCCCGGCGGTTTTCAAAAGTGCAGACATGGCTGGCAGAGGGTTTTGATCTGCCCGAGACCGGCACCTTCACCGCCCTCTCGGCCCTGCTTGACGATTGGGGACTGGAGCGTCTGAACCGCTGGATCCCCAAAGGGACTGACCTTGCAGAGACTGCGCAGGAAGCGGCGGCGTCTTCCTCCATGCGGGCAAACCCCTGCGCCCTCAGCCAAGACGCGCTGGAAAATTGCATCCGGGCTGCGCTGTAAGTCGGGCAGGGGCCGGTTGCCCCCGCCCGTTTGTTCTCACGCGGCGCGCGGCGGTGTATTACCGTCGCCCAAGTCCCAGAACACGCCCGCCATCATCCGCAGCGCATCGCGGCAGACGGGTTTCAGCACATGTTCATCCGGCGCGTGCTGCGAACAGCTGCGATAGGAATGCGGCACCCAGACCGTCGGCAGACCCAGAATATCGCTGAAACTGTCGTTGGGCAGGGAGCCTGCAAGGTTCGGCAGGATATGTGGTGCTTTTCCGGCGCTTTTCGTGAGGGAGGCGGCCACGAACTTCACCCACGGGTGATCCGCATCCAACCGCGTCGCGCGGAAGAAGCCGCGGTCATGTGGTTCGATCCGCACCTCCTCAAATCCGTGTTTATCAAGGTGGCGGCGCAGCGCGGGCAAGATGTCTTCGGGATCGGTGCCGACCACATAGCGCAATTGGCAAGTGGCGGTGGCATGGGCCGAGATCGCGTTGACCGGCGCTTCGGGGACACCGCTTTTCATCGCGAGAATGGCAAAGCTGTTCCAGCCATAGGCGCGCTCAACCGGGGTCAGGTCTTCTTCGCCCCAATCCTTGTCGATGGCGGGGCCATCATCGCTTTTAATCGGCAGGTCTTTCAGCGCGTCGCGGACCGAAGGCGTCAGACTGTCGGGCCGCCATTCCGCGATCTGGATTTGCCCGCGTTTGTCGGCGATGGTCGCCAGCGCTTGGGCCAAGATCATCGCCGGATCGGCAAGCAAGCCACCCCAATTGCCCGAGTGATGCGCCCCGTCGCGTTTGTCGATGATCAGATCAAAGGAGACCCCGCCGCGCGAGCCCATGAACATGGTCGGCACATCGGGTTGCAGCCTTGGCCCGTCCGAGGCGATCAACACATCCGCCGTCAGCTTCTCGCGATGTTCGGTAAAGAACTCTGGCAGGCCTGCGCTGCCGGTCTCTTCGCTCATTTCGATCACGATGCGGCAGTTGAACCCCAGCTTGCCGCGCGTTTTCAGCACGGCCTCAAGAGCAGCGATATTGATCAGGTGTTGGCCTTTGTTGTCGGCGGTACCGCGGCCATAGAGCTTGTCGCCTTCCTCAACCAATTTGAACGGATGCAGCCCGTCGCGCCACTGGTCGGTCTGGGCGCGGATCACGTCGCCATGGCCATAGGTCAGCACGGTGGGTAGGTCCTCGCCCTCGCGGCGCTCACCGACCAAAAGCGGCCCGCCGCGCGGGTCGGGGTTGTCGTGCAGCGAACAGGTAAAGCCCATCGCGGTCAGGCGCGGCTCCATCGTCTCGGTCAGGTAGCGCATGAGTTCAGGCGCTTGGTCGGGGTTCTGGCTTTCGGTCTCGTAAGAGACGAGGGTGCTCAATTCGGATTGGAATGTGCCGTCGTCGAAATAGGTCGTGATCGCTTGGATCGCGCTGTCGCGGGTCATGCTTAAAGGTCCTTTGTCATATCTTCGGAAACGGCGTCGCCCCAAGGCGACATGATCTCGGTGCAGCCGGAATTGCGCCCCGCGTTGCGCATCACACCTGCGGGGCAGGCAAAGGCGTAGGGAAAGATCGTGCGTTTGGTCTCGGCGACGGTGTTCTCTTCGCGCAGACGGTCCAGCACATCGCGCGGCAGGTCTTCGTCGGCGATGAGTTGGTTCGCGTCCGAAGCGTCGATCCGGGGCGCGTGGAAGCTTTCCTCCAACGACATGTCGAAATCGGTGACGAAGGATGACAGTTGCGCCACCGCGCCGAGGATCTTGCGCCCGCCGGAGGCCCCGAAGGCAAAGCGTTTGTCACCCTGTTCGCCGACCACCGGGCAGACGTTCATCAAGCAGCGTTTGTTCGGGCCGAGCGAGTTTGGGCGGCCCTGAACGGGATCGAACCACATGATGCCGTTGTTCATCAAAAACCCGGTTGAGGGGGAGACGACCCGCGAGCCAAAAATCGACAGCAGTGTCTGGGTCTGCGCAACCATATTCCCGTGACGGTCGACGACCGAGAAATGCGTGGTGCACCCCGGGGCCTCGGGGCTTTCGCCGGTGTCGCCCATTGATCCAAGCCGCCGCGCGTAGGCGCCTTTCAAGGCCGCAGCCATCGCGGCATAGCTGTCGGGGCCGGGAGCGCTGCCGAGGTCTTCGGTTTCCAGTGCCGCAAAGGTATCGCGGAAGGTCGGGCCAGCGGTCAGCCCCGGCACCACATGGAACCGCGCATCGCGGTAGGCGAAATCGAGTGGGGTGTGGAACTCGGCCCGGTAGGCTTGCAGGTCTTCGCGCGAGAGACTGCCGCCTTTGTCCTGCACATCCTTCGCCATGGCCGCGCCAAGGTCACCGTCATAGAGCGTGCGCGCCCCATGCCGCGCAATCTGATCAAGGCTGTCGGCCATGCGCGATTGATCCAGCCGTTTTTCGGCCAGCGCGGTCCAACCGCTGATCGTCGGCCATTGCCCATCTTCGAGGAAAACCGCCGCAGCGTCGGCATCTTTGGCCAATTCGCGGGTGCAAGAGGCGATGACGAGTGCGGCATACCAATCCACCGTCAGCCCCTTGCGGGCGTGGTCAATCGCGGGCGACAGCAGCTCATTCCAAGGCATCTTGCCAAAGCGCGCGTGCGCTTGGCCCAGCCCATCGACCACACCCGGCACGGCAATCGCCGTTGCACCCTGCACGTTGCGGTCGCCTTCGACATGCTCCCAAGGGAACAGATCGCCTGCCTTGCCGCGCCCGCTGAGCGGATAGTTCGCCGGGTCAAGCGCGCCGGGGCTGCGCATGCCGTGGTTCAGCGCATGGGCCTGACCTTCCTCGGCGCGCCAAAGCATCATTGCCCCGCCACCTGCCGGGCCGCTCATCCACGGTTCCAACACGCCGATGACAAATGAAGTGGCGACAGCCGCGTCCACGGCATCGCCCCCTGCCGCCAGCACCTCGGCCCCCGCAAGTGCTGCCAGACGGTGCTGTGCGGCGACGACGCCATGTTCGGTTTCAATGACGGTTTTGCGGGTTTGACTGCTGTGCGACAGGTTCGATGACATGGGATTACTCTTGCTCGTACATGGGGGTTTCCGGATCGTGCAGAAGGCAGGCGACATGCCCCTGCGGGATCGGGGTGTGACGCGGGGCCTTTTGCGTGCAGAGGTCCGTCGCACGCGGGCAGCGGGGGTGAAAATGGCAGCCCGGCGGCGGCGCGATCGGGTTGGGATAGGCCATGCCAAGCTGCGTGTCCGGCACGCCCAAGCCCGGCTCGGGCGTCAGCACGGATTTCAGCAGCGCCTTAGTGTAGGGATGACGCGGCGCGTCGAAAAGCCCGGCGACCGAGTTCTGCTCAACGATCTCGCCCAGATACATCACTGCCACGCGGGTCGCGAGGTGTTCGACCACCGCAAGATCGTGACTGATGAAGAGATAGGTCAGGCCAAACTCTTCGCGCAGCTCGCCCAATAGGTTGAGGATTTGGCTCTGCACCGACACATCCAGCGCCGAGGTCGGCTCGTCGCAGATCACCACTTCGGGCTTCATGATGAGCGCGCGCGCAATGGCGACGCGCTGGCGCTGGCCGCCTGACATCTGGCTGGGATAGGTGTTCATCACGCGTTGCGGCAAGCCGACGACGTCGAGGATTTCCTTGACCTTTTTCTTGCGGCTGGCCTCATCCCCGATGCCATGTACCCGCAACGGCAGAGAGATCACGTCATAGATGCTCTTGCGCGGGTTGAGCGAGGAATAGGGGTCCTGAAAGATCGGCTGGATGCGCCGCGCGAGCGCCAGACGGCCCTGCTGCGTAATCTCTTCGCCGTCGATTTTGACGTGACCGGCAGTGGGTTGCTCCAGCCCCAAAAGGATCTTTGCGAGGGTGGATTTACCGCAACCGGATTCACCGACCAGCCCCAGCACTTCGCCTTTGCCCAGTTGCAGCGATACGTCGTTCACAGCCGTCAGCGGTTTGACCTTGCCGAACATGCCCTGTTTCACCCGGTACGTTTTGCTGACGCCGGAAAGCTCCAGCACCGGGGGGGTGTTTACGCTGTCCTTCATACGGTCAGCTCCTTCTCGGAATGGCGTTTGCCATCGGGGAAAATGCAGCGGAAGGCGTGGCTGCCGTCCTCTCTTTTCGGGATCTCGCCCCGGCATTCGGCAACCGCATGCGGGCAACGGGTGCGGAAGACGCAGCCTTCGACTTCGCCCACCAGCGAGGGCACGATGCCCGGAATGGTGCCCAGTTTCGCGCCGCGGTCGGTCTTGCCGGGCAGGGGGATGCAGCGCAGCAACCCGCGGGTGTAGGGATGCGAGGGCGCGTTAAAGATGTCGCCCACCGGGCCGGTTTCGACCAACTCGCCCGCGTACATCACAGCGACCTTGTCGGCCACACGCGCCACGACGCCGAGGTCATGGGTGATGAGGATGACGGCCATGTTCATCTCGCGGCCCAGATCGTGCAGCAGCCGCAGGATCTGCGCTTGGATCGTCACATCAAGCGCGGTTGTCGGCTCATCCGCGATGATCAGTTCCGGCTCGCACATCAGCGCCATGGCGATCATCACGCGCTGGCGCAGACCGCCTGACAGTTGATGCGGATACTGCGACAGACGGCTCTCGGCGGCGGTGATGCCAACTTTCTCAAGCAGTTCAATCGCCCGGTCCCGCGCCTGCTGGCGGCTGACCTTGCGGTGCAGCAGCAGCGCCTCGGCCAGTTGATCGCCGATCGTATAGGCGGGGTTGAGCGAGGTCATAGGCTCTTGAAAGATCATCGCCATCCGCGCACCGCGCAGTTTGCGCATCTGGCCTTGGCTGGCGGTGGTCAACTCGGTGCCATCAAAGGTCATCCGATCCGCGTTTCGCTTGATGGATTTGCCCAAGAGCCCCATCAGCGCGAGCGAGGTGAGCGATTTGCCCGACCCGCTTTCGCCAACGATACACAGGGTCTCGCCACGGTTAAGGTCGAAGTCGATCCCACGCACCGCATGCAGGGTGCCGCTGCCCGTGGGAATGTCGAGCCGCAGGTTGCGGACACTCAAAAGAGGTTCTGTCATGGGTCAGCTCCGGTTTTCGGGGGCGGTCACGTCGCGCAGGCCGTCACCCATCAGGTTGATCGCCAGCACCAGCACGAACAGGACAGCGCCGGGGATCAGGACGAGCCACGGCTCGAACAGCATCATGTTTTTGCCTTCAGAGACCATCAGCCCCCAGCTTGGCGTCGGGGGTTGCACACCAAGGCCAAGGAAGGACAGCGCCGCTTCGAGCAAGATCGCATGGGCCATTTCCAGTGTTACGACAACGATCAGATTGTTGGCGATGTTGGGCATGATCTCGGACAGCAGGATGCGTGGGGTGGAGGCACCGATCACCTGCGCCGCCGCCACGTATTCGCGCCGCCGCACCTGCATGGTCGAGGCGCGCATCACCACGGCGAAACGGTCCCAAAGCAGCAGGCCCAGCACCATGATCACGACCTGTAGCGAACCGCCAAGGATCGCGACGACCGCGAGGGCCACGAGCACCACCGGCATCGCCAATCGCACGTTAATCAGGAAGGTCACGACCGCATCGACCTTGCCACCGAAGTAGCCAGCAGCCACGCCCATGGCCGTGCCGATCACGCCCGAGATCAGCGCCGCCACGGCCCCGATCAACAGTGAAATCCTTGCGCCATAGATCAAGCGTGACAGGTAATCGCGGCCAAGGTGGTCGGTGCCCAAGGGATGCTCCCAATCGCCGCCAAGGAACACAGGCGGCTCCATCCGGGTCATCAGGCTTTGCGCATAGGGGTCATGCGGGGCAAGCCATGGGGCGAGGATCGCGATGATCGTAAGGATCACGAGGACAATCGCCCCGATCAACAGACCCTGATGCCCAAAGACGCGCTTGCGCAGCATCTGGCCGGGGGTCGGGCCGGTGATTTCGTCCAAAAGGCTGTCATGTGTACCAGCGGTGATCATGTCAGCTGCTCCTCATGCGGGGGTCGAGCCATGCGTTGAGCACGTCTGCGAGGAAGGTGAAAACGATGTAGAACATCGAGAAAATCAGGATCAGCGCCTGTACGGTGGGCAGGTCATTTCGCGCGATGCTTTCCCACGCGAGGTAACCCGCGCCATGTAGGGCAAAGATCGATTCAACCACGATGGAGCCGCCCAGCATGAAGCCCATTTGCACGGCAGCAAGGCTGACGACCGGGATGATCGCGTTGCGCAGGGCATGGCGGAACAGCACGCGGCGTTCATTGGCCCCCTTGGCCCGCGCGGTGCGGATATAGTCCGAGTTCAGAACATCCAGCATCCCGGCGCGCGTCAGGCGCATGATGGCGGGCATGGCGTAATAGCCCAGTACGATAGTCGGCAGGATGAAATGCCGCCACGTGTCGGTGCCCGAAGGCGGCAGCCAGCCCAGTTGAATGGCGAAGACCACAATCAGGATCAGACCAAACCAGAAGCTCGGCATCGCTTGCCCTGCGACCGAGATGAACAGGGCCACCCGGTCGATGATCGAATTGGGGCGGATCGCCGCGACAACGCCAAGCGGCACGGCGGTCAGCAGGGCGAAAACAATGCCACAGACACCCAGCGTCATGGTAACGCTCAGACGGTCGGCAATCAGCGAGGCGACGGGCAGGCGGAAATAGTAACTCTCGCCAAAGTCGCCCTGAATGGCCGAGAAAAGCCATTCGCCGTATTGCACCAACATGGGCCGGTCGAACCCGTAGAGACGGCGCAGCGCCTCGATATCTTCGCCACTGGCGGTTTCACCGGCAAGTGCTGCGGCGGGATCGCCCGACAGGAACAGCAGGCTAAAGCTGATAAACGACACGGTGAAGGCCACGAGAAGGGCCAGTCCCAAGCGTTTGAGAATGAATTGAAGCACGGGTGCAACTACCTTGAGGCTGCGCCGCAGGCGGATGGCCTGCCGCGTGGGTCTGGGTGGGGTGCGGAAAAAAAGCAGGGCAGGGGCACCGATCACGGCGCCCCTGCGGATCGGTTTACTTCCAGCTTGCCGTGGTGAAGCGCAGAACTTCGTCGGCTGTGGGCGTGTAGTCCACCTCGTTGGTGGTCACGTAGTTGGTGTTGTAAGAAAACATCGGCGCCCAATAGGCTTCCTCGGTGATGCGTTCGATCGCCTTGGAGTAGTTTTCTTTGCGGACGGCCTCATCGGTCGAGCTGTCAGCGATGTTGAGGTATTCCAGCGTCTCATCGTCCATCGCATAGTCGAGCGAGCCATGCTTGAAGAATTGGCTGACCATCGCAGAGGCATCGTTGATCGAATAGCTGCCCCATGTCTGGAACGACACGGCGGTTTCGCCCTTCATGTTCTGCTCGCGCAGGGCGGAATACTGCAACATCTTGAAGTTGGTATCGATGCCCACAGCGTTCAGGTAGCTTGAGATCGCTTCGGCATACTCGCGGTCGCGGTAGGCGTAGAAGTCGATGGTCAGGCCATCTTCATAGCCCGCTTCGGCCAGCAGTTCTTTGGCCTTCTCGGGGTTGTATTCATACTCGACCGCCGCCTCTTCGTCGCAGCCGAACTGGCTGGGGAAGCAGGGGGTGTAGACGACTTTGGACTTACCTTTGAGCAGCGCGTCGACCAGTTCCTGACGGTTGATCGCGTGGTTCACCGCTTTGCGCACGCGGATATCGGTGAAGGGGCTGTCTTCGGAACGGCCCGCCGCATCCAGCGTCAGATAACCAACGCGCATGGTGGATTCGTTGGAGACCTGAAACTCGTCCCGCTCGGCCAATTTTTCGGCTTGATCCGAAGGCACCTGCCAGATCAGATCGAGCGACCCGCTGAACAGTTCAGCCATCTGTGTGTTCACATCCGGAATGGTGCGGATGTCGACGTTTTTGATGCTGGGCTTGCCTTTGGGGCTGTCATGGTAGCCTTCGTAGGCTTCCAGTTTGAAGTGCTGGCCGGGGACGACTTCGGTCACTTTATAGGGGCCGGTGCCGATGGGCTTCAGGCCCATGCCTTCGGGGCCAGCTTCTTCGTAGTAGTCGCTGGGGTACATCGACACGGGGCCGGACAGGAATTCGATGGCCGCTGGGAATTTCTCTTTCAGCATGATGCGGACGGTGTAATCGTCGATCTTCTCGGCCGATTTCATCCAGTTCACGTTGCGCTGTGTTTTCACGCCGTTGGCCTCATCGGCCACGTAGTTGACGGTGAACACCACGTCATCGGCGGTGAAGTCAGAGCCGTCGTGGAATTTCACACCTTCGCGCAGTTTGAATTCGATGGTCGTGTCGTCGATCCATTCCCATTCGGTGGCGAGGTTGCCCATGTATTCGTTGCTGACCGGATCGCGGTAGATCAACCCGTCCCAGACCGCGCGTTGCAGCACCACGCCTTCACGCGATGAGTTGAAGTAGCTGTCGACGTTCTCAAGCTCTTTGGTGAAGGCGACGTTCAGCGTGTCGTCTGCCTTGTCCGCCCAAGCCGCACCCGTGGCGGCGGCAAGGATAAGGCCGGTGATGGTAGATTTCAGGACCGTGGATTTCATGGTCAACTCCCCTGTTGGTTTACGAATTCGGTTTCGTATCGTTTTTGACTTGCGAAGCGTATCATATAATAATACTTGATATCGCTATACGATTAGTAAACGCAATGAGCTTGGCATACGTCAAGCCCCGGTTTGAACAATTGGGCCGGTTTCAGGGGTAGGTGATTGGAAAAGAAGCAAAATACGCTCTATGTGGGATCACTGGCCAAGGGGCTGCGACTGCTCCGCGCTTTTGATGAATCGCATACGGAATTGTCACTGGTAGAGCTGGCCGCGCGCAGCGGGCTGGACAAAAGTGCCGTGCAACGCCTTGCGAATACGCTGCATATCGAAGGCATGTTGGAGAAGGATCCGGCCACCCGGCGCTATCGCCCCTCTCATGCGTGGCTCGAACTGGCCTATGCCTATTACTGGTCAGATCAACTGGTCGGGCAGGCGATTCCCAAGCTGATCGACCTCAGCCAAGAGATCGGTGAGACGGTGAATCTGGCCGAGCTTTCCAAGGACCATATTATCTATGTTAGCCGCTTGCCCTGCCAACGGACCTACTTCGCGGCGACGGTGATCGGGCGGCGGTTGCCTGCGCTTTCGACATCGGCGGGGCGGGCGATCATCTCGACCTTCTCACCTGAGGATCGGGAAAAGGCGATTGAGACTTGGCCGCTCAAATCCTTTACCGCGCGCACCACGATGGACCGCGCCACGATCCGCAACAGCATCAATGAGGCCGTCCAACATGGCCATGCGATTTCAAGCGATCAGATGATTCTGTCAGAGATCGGTGTGGCCTGCCCGATCACCGGCCCCGACGGGCGCGCCTTTGCAGCGGTGCAATGTTCGGTGTCGGCCCACACCTGGACGCGCGAGCGGATCAGGGCCGAAATTCTGCCGCGGTTGCAGGACACGGCGAACGCGATTTCACCATCCTCACAGGTGCATCGGCGCTAGAAAAAGGCCGGCGCATTTCTGCCCCGGCCTTTGATTTCTTATTCCCAGTTCAGCTTTTCTTCGCGCTGCCAGAACCGCAGCTTGCGGCAGGACTGAAGGAAATCGCCTGCATTCTCGGCAGAGACCTCCACCGTGCCCTCGTCCTTCTCAACACCGGCGGCTTTGAGAAGCGGATCGGCGGCTTTGGTCCACGCGATGAACTTGTTATGCGCAAAGGCGTCCGAGACAAAATCCTGCGCGGGTTTGTTCTTGGCGATTTTGTCAGCCTTTTCATCGCCAAAGACCAAGGCCACCGCGTCAAATACTACCGACGGCCCGCCGTCGATCTTCTCATCCGCCGCGCGGGTGCTGCCATCTGACAGGGTGACCCCTTGGATATGCGGCGTCACGATCGCGACCATGGCGCCTTCATCGGCGAATGTTTTCTCCAAGGCTTCCACGATCGACGCATCGGCGCCCTCTGTCAGGAATAGACCCAGCTTGCGGCCCGCGAAGGTGTTCGGCGGGTTTTTCAGAATGCTGAGCGCATCAGACGCAGGCAGATCAGTGATCGGGGTCCGCGCGGGTGTGGCCGGTTCCGGCATTTCGGTCACGCCCAAGCCTTCGGCCACTTGTTTGGCCAGATCGTCATGCACGTTCATCAGATGCGACAGCATCCGCAGGCGAATGCGCTCTTCCTGACATTTCGACAGTTCGAACGTATAGGCCGCCGCGATATGCTGCTGTTCGATCTCGGTCTGGCTGATGTAGAACTGCCGGGCTTGGCTGTAGTGGTCGGCGAATGTCTCTGAGCGCACGCGCTGCTTGGTGCCGCTGACCTCTGCGGGGTAGCTTTTGAACCCAATCTCGGGGTTTTCACGCGGGCCGCCATCGTCGCCCCAACTGTTTGGCTCATAGTTCACGCGGCCCTTGGGGTTGTGCATCGCCATATGGCCGTCTTGCTGGAAGTGATGGAACGGGCATTTCGGCGCGTTAATCGGAATATGGGTAAAGTTCGGCCCGCCGAGGCGTTTGATCTGCGTGTCGAGATACGAGAAGTTCCGCCCCTGCAGCAGCGGGTCGTTCGTGTGGTCGATCCCGCGCACGATGTTCTGGGTGCAGAAGGCCACCTGCTCGGTCTCGGCAAAGAAGTTGTCGACATTCGCATCCAGCGTCAGCGTGCCGATGATGCGTACCGGCACCTGCTCTTCGGGGATGAGCTTTGTGGCGTCGAGGATGTCGAACTCAAAGCTATCGGCGAATTCGTCGTCAAAGACCTGAATGCCCAGGTCCCACTGCGGGTAATCGCCCGCGTCGATGGCATCCCACATGTCGCGGCGGTGGAAATCCGGGTCCGCGCCGTTGATCTTGAGCGCTTCGTTCCAGACCACCGATTGCACACCTTGCTTGGGCTTCCAGTGGAACTTGACGTAATGGGATTTGCCCTCAGCGTTGACCAGCCGGAAGGTGTGCACGCCAAAGCCTTCCATGAAGCGGAAGGAGCGTGGGATCGCCCGGTCGGACATCTGCCACAGAGTCATATGGATCGCCTCGGGAGAGAGCGACACGAAATCCCAGAAGTTGTCATGCGCCGATTGCGCCTGCGGGAAACCACGGTCGGGGGCGGGTTTGACGGAGTGGATAAGGTCGGGGAACTTGATCGCGTCTTGGATAAAGAACACGGGGATGTTGTTGCCAACCAAGTCCCAGTTGCCCTCTTTGGTGTAGAACTTCGTGGCAAAGCCGCGCACGTCACGGGCCAGATCAAAGGACCCTTTGTTGCCTGCCACGGTGGAGAAACGGGTGAAGGTCGGGGTCTTTTCACCCACGCGCTGGAAAATATCGGCGGCAGAGAGTTCAGGGATCGCTTCTTTGAGTTCGAAATGCCCATGAACCCCGTAGCCGCGGGCGTGAACGACACGCTCTGGAATGCGCTCGTGATCGAAATGGAACATCTTTTCGCGGAAAACGTGGTCTTCCATCAAGACCGGGCCGCGCGGGCCTGCTTTGAGCGAGTTTTGATCATCCGCGATCGGACCGCCCTGCGCGGTCGTCATCGTCTGTTCGCGGTCCGTGGTTTGCTGGCGGGGTTCACCGCCTTTGCCAAGGTCTTTGTCTGTCATGATCTTTCTCCACAGCGCCCCCGGAAATAATCGGGAGGATTTCTTGCTAATATGTGGCGGGCACAGATGGCCGCTCCAGAGGGGGCGGTAATCGCCCGACCCTATGAAAGTTCAACCGCCCCGGCGGTGCGGGGTTCCGATGTTTCTGCGACCTGAGCGGGAAAGTTCTCGCCCCTCCAGCAATTGGCTGGCGCCTGACCGGGCGACGCGGTTGCTTCCTCTCCCTCTGGCAGGTTTAGAAAGGCGCGCAGCTTCGCGATATGCGCAGGCAGTTCTCCGACCGGGACGCGCTGCGGTTGCGGCACCTGTGCGGGCCAGCACCCCAAAGTGCCGCGCTGCACCTGATCAAGAAGGGTCGCTGCGTTTGGCAAACAGTCGTCAGCCAGATATTCCGTTCCGGCCAGCCGAATGCGCAGGGTATCCGCCATTCCTCCCGCCGCCCGCCCGACAAGCCTGCAAGAGGCTTCGACCCAGATGTCATCCGCGTGATGCACCCGAAGGCCCGCCGCCCGCGCGGCGCGGATGATCGCGCGGTCCTCGCCGCAGGGGATCGGGGCGAAGCCGCCGACGGCCTCATAGGCCGCGCGGGTAAAGCCAAGGCTGGCCCCCGGTGCTTCGCCGTGGCTGTTTTGCAGATCGGCGCAGTTGGGGGCATGGCGGGCGTAGCACGCCAGCACCAAGCGGCGATAGGTGGTTTCATGGGCCTCCAGCTCAGGATCTTGCCCCGCCAAACAGGCGGCTTCTTCGGGGTTCAGTGTCACCCTGCCACAAAGGGCATCGTAGCGGTGCAGGTGTTGAATGCTGCGGGCGACCCAATCGGGGCTGACGCGGCAATCGGCATCGGTGGTCAGGATCTGGCGCAGATGGGGCATCTGTTCCATGGCCACGGCGCAGCCCTTCCGCCGCGCCGCCCCGACCCCCATGCCGGGCGGAAAGGTGAGGTCGAGCACAGAAAGGTCGATGCCATGTCGCGCCGCCGCCAGCATGGCAATCTTGGCGGTGTCGTCGTCGGTGTTGTTCACCACAAGGATCACGCGAATACGGTCGTTGCACTGCGGAGCAAGAGCGCTCAGGCAGGCGCCGATCCGCTCCGCCTCATTCCGGGCGGGGATGATGATTGCGGTGTCTTTCCAGCGCTCGAAACTCATGCCCGCTCCCCCGGAAACGCGCGGTCGATGCGGTAGTTCTCGGTTTCACTTACGCAGGTGAATTCATGGGTGCTGAGCGCGCGTGCAAAGCCCTTGAGCGCCTCTTCTCCCTGAAGCGGGTTCCCAGTGTCCCCGCGCCAAGTCACACAGATGATCTCTGCCTGCGGCCAACGGGTCGCGATGTCGGTGGCCAGTTGTTCCAGCCCCGGATGATCCAGAAAATAAAGCACCTCTGACAGGATCAGCAGATCAAAATCACCCTCGGGCAGCGAGCCGGGATAGAACCCTTGAATGAACCGCCCCTCAGGCACCGCTTGCCGCGCGGCGATGAGGGCGCTGGCCACGGCGTCCATCCCGGTATAGCGCGCGCAAAGGTCGATTAGGTGCCGCGCCAATTGCCCATTGCCGCAGCCCAACTCAAAGGCCGAGCGGTAGCCATCTTGCGCAAGCGCCGCCCGTGTCGCCGCGAATTTGGCCTGCTCATAGGCGCTATGCTCAAACCCCCAAGGATCGCTCGTCTCGGCATAGAGACCCTGAAGATGATCCAACCCCACGCCCATCACGGCATCCTCCAGAAAATCTCATCTTGCTGCGCGAAAAGGTTGGTCATCGCATCGGGCAGGACAAACCCTTGGGGGTCGTCTTGCACGACCTGCCCAAGCTGGCTGCGATGCGCCCGGATCGCCGCGGTTTTGGCCCCACGGTAGGTGGCAGTGTCGAGGGTGAGGGGGACGTAGCCAGCGGTGTTTTCTGCGAAGTTCGGATCGTCAAAACGGCTCCAGACCGGGTAGCTGTGGAAATGCAAATCGGGGCGCTGCCCCCGCAACGCCTCGGCCAGTTTTGCGGTGGTCTGGTGATCGCAATGCTTGTCTTCGCGGGCGGGAACAAAGACGTGCCGCGCGGCTTGGCCGTCGATTACCGCCGTCAACGCGGGCAGGATGTCGGCGGCGGAAACCTCATGCAAGAGGCTGTCAGGGTGGCCGAGCCACGTCAGGTCCGCCGCGCCGCCGCCGAGGATTTCAAGCGCCTCAATCAACTCGCCACGGCGCGTTTCGGCCAATCGCACCGGGGGCCATTCGCGAGAGGCGGGGTGGCTGGCGCTGCCATCGGTCACGCAAACGACATGCGCCCCGGCGCCTGCAAAGGCACGGGCCAAGAGGCCGCCGCAACCGAGTGTTTCATCGTCGGGATGGGGCGCCAAGACCACGATCTTTTCGCGGCCCGACAGGGCATCGGCAAGGGGCGCGTTGCGGCTCATCCAAAGACACCCCAAGTCGCTTTTTCACTGGAAAGCGCGTGGCCTGCGGCGCGTCGCAGAAAGGCGTCCCGCGCCGCTTGGCGCAGGTAGACCGACAGGTCGCGCGCCATGCGGCCAGTCTCAGAAGAAGCCGTGAAATGCCGCAGGCCGAGGCTTTGCTCAACCGCTTTGATCGTGTCGTGGGCGATTTCCTCGGTGTAGAGCCGCGCGGCGATGGAGGTGCTGACGATGGTCTCTTCCTCGTGGTCGCCCACGCTGGCCTCGCCTGCGCGTTCGACCAGCGCCATCCCGGCCCAGACCCGCATCAAGACCTGCATCAGTCGCGCCAATTGGGCTTCGGCCTCAAGCCGGTCCATATTGCGCAGGGCGCTGGCCGCCGCGTCGATCAACCCCGCCGCCGCGCCAGCCTGAAGGGCCGCGATCCGCCAGACCCCGCCGACGAAATGCGGCTCTTTCAGGTAATCGCCGGGGGCACCAATCCGGGCGTCCTCGGCAAAGGGCAGCCCGGAAAAATCATACGTCCCCGAGGCCGTGGCCCGCATCCCCAGCATGTCCCATTGCGTGGCATCGCCCCGGTTCGGATCGGTCACATCTATCAGCGCAAGCTGCACTTCCGGGCCGGAATTGAGCGAGATAAGCGCGTGGGTGACGGTGCCGAGACCAGAGGCGAAGATCTTCTCACCTTGCAACACACCGTCCTCCTCGACCGTTGCAGGCGTGCCGCCATCGGCTCCCCAGACCCCCAACAGTCCGCCGTCTTTGATCACCTGTTTTGCGTGTTCTGCCTGTGCCGGACTGCCGTAGAGCCGGATCAGGCGCAGCGCGTTAACGTGGCCTTCCCACAAACGCCCCACGCTAAGATTGGCCGCGCCGATCTGCATCAGTGCATGGGCGGTGCGCAGGGGGGAGGCAGTACCGTCTTCCAGCATCAGACCCGCGTCGCGCAGAATCTCGATAGAGGCGCTGATCGGTGTCGTGCCCGCCTCCTCGTCCCGCGCCGCTTTGCGCAATGCGCTTCGGGCCGCTTGAGAAAGGACATCCGGTTGAGAACTGGGCGGAAAAGGATCGAAACGCGGCGCACTGTTCATGACAGTTTCCGGCAGCCGCTCACGGGTATAATCACCAGATCAAGCATCACGATTCAGCCCCCATTCATGAAACGGGCAGCCTGCGCGGTCGGCAGCACTGCCTTTGACAGTGCAACCGATCAACTTATGCCTTGGTTCCCCCTTACGTTGCAGCCGCGAGGGGGGAGCCGATTTCAGCCCTCAGGAATCTCGCCCATCACCTTGGGCACATGGTATCCCTTTTGCACCGCGTCGCGCGCGCGCAGCCGTTGGTACCACGCCCGGACATTGGGGTAATCGGCAAGGTCGATCTGCTGCCATTCATAGCGCGAGACCCAAGGCCAGCAGGCCATATCGGCGATGGAGTATTCACCGCAAATGTGATCGCGCCCCTCAAGCTGTTTGTCGAGCACGCCATAAAGCCGTTTGACCTCCGCGCCGAAGCGGTCTTCGGCATAGGCGGCCTTGCCGGGGTTGAAATGCAGAAAATGATGCGCCTGCCCGGCCATCGGGCCAAAGCCGCCCATCTGCCACATCAGCCATTGTATCACCTCGGCCCGCGCGGCCTGACCTTCGGGCAGAAAGCGGCCATATTTCTCGGCGAGGTAGACCATGATCGCGCCGGATTCCATCAAGCTCACCCCGGTGTCATGGTCCACGATGGCGGGGATTTTGTTGTTGGGGCTGATTTTGAGGAAGTCGGGACTGTGCTGCTCATCCTTGCCGATGTTGATGGAATGGACGTTATAGTCGATCCCCAATTCTTCCAGCAGGATCGAGACCTTGCGGCCGTTCGGGGTGGTCCATGTGTAAAGGTCAATCATCGCTTTGGTCCCATATGTAGATGCGCGGCTTAATTTCTTGCAATGTTAAGCAGGCGGCTTGCGGCGGGTCAACGCAAGGAACCGCAGCGGGGGCAGGGGGTTTGCTTAACAAGGCACCAATTTGCGGAGCGAAGATGCAGAAAAGTGATCCCCTATCGCAGCCCGACATCGCTGATCGCGCGAAATCCGTTTTGGAAAAGCTTTGCGCGCGGGACCTCCATATCGCCACCGCCGAAAGCTGCACCGGCGGGCTGGTTGCCGCCCTTCTGACGGATATCGAAGGTTGCTCTCATGCGTTCGAGCGTGGTTTCGTCAGTTATACGGATCAGTCCAAACACGAGCTCTTGGGGGTCGACCGGGCGCTTTTGGATGCATGCGGCGCGGTCTCCCGCCCTGTCGCGATTGCCATGGCCGAAGGGGCAATGGCGCGCTCAGGTGCGCAGATCGCCGTCTCGACCACCGGATTTGCCGGACCGGGACGCCCCGAGGACGAAGAGGGGCTTGTGCATTTTGCGCTTGCACGCGAGGGATGTAACACGGTTCATCGGGCCGAGTCCTTTGGGGCCATTGGCCGCGATGCGATCCGGCAGCGATGCCTTGAAACGATATTGGATATGTTGGAGGAGAGCCTGACGTGAGCAAGAGCCAAGCCGCCGCCTTTACCGCCTACCACCGTCACGGCTTTGTCCGGGTGGCGACCTGCACGCCCCATGTGCGGCCTGCTGATGTGGCCTTCAACCGCGATAGCCTGCTGGACGAAATGCGCCGCGCCGATGCGGCGCGTGTTGATCTGCTGGTCTGTCCTGAACTGTCGCTCTCGTCCTATGCCATTGACGATCTGCACATGCAGGATGCGCTGTTGAATGCGGTGGAAGAGGCGCTTGGCGCGCTTGTCGAAGCCAGTGCCAAGATGACCCCCGTGATCCTGCTCGGCGCGCCGCTGCGCCGGGAGGGGCGGCTGTACAACTGCGCCATCGCCATTTCGCGCGGGCAGGTGCTGGGCGTCGTGCCAAAGTCTTACCTGCCCAATTACCGCGAGTTCTATGAGAAACGCTGGTTCGCCCATGGCCGGGACACCGGCGGAGAGATCACCGTCGCAGGCCGGCAAGTGCCCTTTGGCGATGACCTGATTTTCGAGGCGACGGATCTGCCCGGTCTGATCTTCCATGCCGAAATCTGCGAAGACCTCTGGACGCCCGCGCCGCCTTCGTCGGAGGCCGCACTTGGGGGCGCGCTGATCCTTGCCAATCTTTCGGCTTCCAACATCGTGATCGGCAAATCCTCTGACCGTCATCTGCTGTGCCGGTCGCAATCCATGCGCGCCTTTGCGGCCTATGTCTATTCCGCCGCCGGGCCGGGAGAGAGCACAACCGATCTGGCCTGGGACGGGCAGGGGATGATCCATGAGTTGGGCGATCTGCTGGCCGAATCCACCCGCTTCCCGCTGGAGCCGGAGCTGACCATCGCCGATGTGGATTGCGGGCGCATCCAGTCCGAGCGGATGCGGACGGGCAGTTTTCACGATGCCGCGCGGCACCACGCGCCAGAGTTTCGCCGGGTCACCTTCGCCCATCAGCCGCATCATGAAAACGCCGGGCTGATCCGCCCGCTGCGCCGTTTTCCCTATGTGCCGAACCGCGAGAGCCACCTCGACCAAGACTGCTATGAGGCGTTCAACATTCAGGTCGAAGGGCTGCGCCGCCGGTTCGAGGCGACCAAGGGCAAGACCATGGTGATCGGCATTTCCGGCGGGCTGGATTCAACCCATGCGCTGATCGTGGCGGCCAAAGCCTGTGACCGTATGGGCATCCCGCGCGACCGTATTCTTGGGTTTACCATGCCCGGCTTTGCCACCTCCGAAGGGACCAAGTCCAACGCTTGG
The DNA here is from genome assembly GCF_025142135.1 of Sulfitobacter sp. W002. NCBI lineage: Bacteria > Pseudomonadati > Pseudomonadota > Alphaproteobacteria > Rhodobacterales > Roseobacteraceae > Sulfitobacter > Sulfitobacter sp. W002. The sequence continues at coordinate 22,604 of NZ_CP081127.1, forward strand.
AAGCTGATGAAGGCGATGGGCATCACCGCCGATGAGATCGACATCCGCCCCGCTGCGCGGCAGATGCTGGAGGATATGGATCACCCCTTCTCGGGCGGGGAGCCGGTCTATGACATCACCTTTGAAAACGTGCAGGCCGGGCTGCGCACCGATTACCTTTTCCGGCTGGCCAATCAGCGGCAGGGCTTCGTCATCGGCACTGGCGATCTGAGTGAGCTGGCGCTTGGCTGGTGCACCTACGGCGTCGGCGACCAGATGAGCCATTACGCGGTGAACACCGGCGTGCCGAAGACGCTGATCCAGTATCTGATCCGTTGGGCCACCCGCTCGGGCCAGTTCGACGCAGAGACGGACGGGGTGCTGCAAGCCATTCTGGACACCGAAATCTCGCCCGAATTGGTGCCCGCAGGCGAAGATGAAGAGATCCAAAGCACCGAGGCGATGATCGGCCCCTATGAGCTGAACGACTTCTTTCTCTTTCACACCATGCGCTACGGGCTCGCCCCATCAAAGGTGGCCTTTCTGGCGTGGCACGCATGGCACGACATCGAAGAAGGCCGCTGGCCCGAAGGCTTCCCGCAGGCCAAGCGCAACGCCTATGATCTGGAAACCATCCGCCATTGGCTTGAGAAATTCCTGCACCGCTTCTTTGCCACCAGCCAGTTCAAACGCTCAGCCTTGCCGAATGGGCCCAAGGTCAGCGCCGGGGGCGCGTTGTCGCCGCGCGGTGACTGGCGCGCGCCTTCGGATAGTGTCGCGACCCCGTGGTTGGAGGAGTTGCGCAGCAACGTGCCGGAAAGCTGGCCGAAAAGCTAAGCCGCGCTATTCCTCGCGGCTCAACTCACCTTCGACAAAGTTCGGGGTCAGCGGCGGTGCCGCGTGCCGCTCTTGGGTTTCAGGATCGCTGCGCAGGGTCATGCGCAGCAGCCCCCATGCCACGATGATAAGTTGAAAGCCGCCAAGCGCCAGCGGCAGGCCGCGCGGCCCCAATGTATCCAGCAACACACCCGCCAGCAGCGGGCCGATTGCCGCGCCAATCCCCTGCATCAGCACCAAACCGCCCGAGACGGCCACCACCGCCGAGCCGGGGGCGCGGTCGTTGACATGGGCGATCACGATGGACTGCGCGGGCAGGACCAGCCCGCCGATGGCGAACCCCAGAACCAGCAGCATCGTCCCCGTCGGCGCCGGGATCGGCAGGGTCAGCAACATCAAGGCGCTGCCTGCGGCGGCCAGCCCCACGCCAAGACCACGGCGGCTCATCCGGTCGGACATCCAGCCCAGCGGGAACTGAAGCACCAAGCCGCCGATGGTAAAGGCCGCGATCAGCAGGGCGATGCGGGACTGCGTGTATCCCATTTCCTGAGCAAAGAGCGGCGCCAGCCCGTAGAATGTCCCGATGGAGGCCCCGACCAGCCCCGCGGCGACCGCGCCATAGGGCGACAGGCCCCAAAGGCGGCGCAGCGAAGGCGGCTCTTGCGCGCCCTCAGAGCGCGGCCCTTCCACGCGGCTCAGCGAAATAGGCACCAGCGACAGTGACATGACGATCGAGACGAGCACAAAGAGGATGAACTCAGCCGGATCCCCAAGGTTGAGCAGGAACTGCCCCGCCGCCCCCGATGCCATGCCGACCATGCCATAAACCGCCAGCAACTTGCCCCGCTGCGCGGAACTGACCGACGCATTGAGCCAGCTTTCCGTGACGATGATCAACCCGGCAAAGGCGAAACCCGTCAGGCAGCGCACCGCGATCCAGACCCAAGGGTCGACAAAGGCCAAATGCATCAGCGCCGCCGCGGAGGCGACAGAGGCGAGTGCTGCAAAGGTGCGGATGTGGCCCACGCCGCTGATCAGCCGCGGTGCGACGAAGGAGCCCACGCTCAGTCCCGCGAAAAAGCCCGACATGATCAGGCCGGTGGTCGCCCCGCCAAACCCCTCAAGCCCCGCGCGCACGGCCAAGAGCGTGCCTTGCAGCCCGTTGCTCATCTGCAAAAGCGAGAAGCCCAGTAGCAGTGTCGCCAGTGGTAGAACCGTCGCGCGCATGATGTCCCCTTTGGTCTTTTGTCTGGCCTTGGCCCCGGTGATTGCCTGGCCTTTGGGCCGGAATATGTGCGGCGGCAATCGAATTTCTAGTAATCAACCCCCGCGCCCTTTCACCGGGCTGGGTTCCGCGCCATAGTGGTAACAGCCAGCGGCCCCGTCAGGGAATGCCCGGCCATTGATCAAGCAGATTTGACGTGCCTTTTTCGGGGGGATGCTCAATTATGCGCCTTGTAAAACAATTTGAAAGCGCATCCCCGTGAAATCCCTGCGCCAATTTTTCGTATTTTTGCTGGTTCTCATTGCTGGTCTTTACATGATGTTGACCTTCGTCCCCGCCTCCCGCCCCTATGTGGCTGAGACGGGTCTGCTCGATCTTTTGGGGATCGAGGTCGCATCGCAAGAGCCGGGGTCGTCAGGCCGCGGTTGGGGTGGCGGCGGGCCGTCGCTGGTTGTTACGGCAAAGGTCAGCCAAGAGACTTTGGCCGACCGGATCACCGCCATCGGCGACGGGCGCGCGCGCCGCTCGGTCACGCTGCGCTCCAACGCCGTGGGGGTGATCACCGACCTCAACCTGCCCGCCGGACAGTTGATCGAGGCGGGCACCGTGGTCGCTCTGCTTGAGAATGAGGCCGAGCAGATCGCCCTGAAACAAGCCGAATTGCAGCTCGAAAACGCCCGGACCGAGCAAGACCGGGTGAAACGGTTGCAAAATACCGGTGCCGTCAGCGAAGTGCGCCTACGCGAGACGGAACTGGCCCTGCAAAGCGCCGAACTTGCGCTCAGCCAAGCGCAGTTTGATCTGTCCCAACGTCGCATCCTCGCGCCGATCTCGGGCTGGGTGGGGATCACCGACATTGAAGAAGGCGACCGGGTGAATGCGCAGGATCAACTGGCCACCATCACCGACCGCAGCGAGATCCTGATCGATTTCCGCGTGCCCGAGCGGGTGGTGGGCAAGCTGGACCTTGGCAAAGAAATCACGGTTACCCCGCTTGGGATGCGCGACCTGACGCTGACGGGCGAGGTCAGCGCCATCGACAGCGTGATCGACCGCGCCAGCCGCACGCTTTTGGTGCAAGGCCGGGTGCCGAACGCAGACGACCAGTTGCGCGCGGGCATGGCCTTTTCGGTCAGCCTTACCTTTGTCGGCGACCCTTTCGTGGCGATCCCGCCGCTCGCGGTGCAATGGTCCTCGGACGGGCCATTTGTCTGGACGGTGCGGGAGGGCAAGGCGCATCAAGTCGCGGTCGAAATCGCGCAGCGCAACAGCAATTCCGTTCTTGTCCTGTCGCAGGGTCTGACCGCCGAAGATGTGGTGGTGACTGAAGGCGTGCAAACCCTGCGCGAAGGCGGTGAGGTGCAAGAGGCCAACCGTGCGGGCAGCGTGCAATCGGGTGCCGCGCCTTCGCGGAAGACCACCCTATGAGCGCCGCATCACCCGACGAAGGCCCGCCGCCGCCCGCCTCCGGGGCGGGCACGGCGCTCTTCGTGCGGCGGCCAATCCTTGCCTTTGTGTTGAATGCGCTGATCGTGCTGGCGGGCATCGCCGCGCTTTTTGGCGCCGAGGTGCGTGAGCTTCCCAATGTCGACCGGCCCGTCGTTACCGTCACCACGACATTCTCGGGCGCGTCCCCGGAATCCGTTGATCAGGAACTGACCGGGCGGATCGAAGGGGCGGTTGGCCGGGTCTCGGGTGTGCGGGCGATTTCCTCGAACTCCCGCTTTGGGCGCAGCCGGGTTACGCTTGAGTTCAACGACAGCACCGATATCGACGTGGCCGCGACCGATGTGCGCGACGCGGTGGCGCGGATCGTGAACCAACTGCCCGAGGGCGCCGAACAGCCGCAGATCGTCAAAGCCGACGCCAACGCCCAGCCGGTAATGCGTATCGCCGTGACCTCCATGGGCCGCTCGCCCGAAGAGTTGACCAAACTGGTGCAGGACCGCGTCGAAGACCGCCTGATCTCGGTCAACGGGGTGGCGGATTTGCAGGTCTATGGTGACCGCGAACCGTTTTTCCGCGTCGATATTGATCAGTTGGAACTGGCCAGCCGGGGCCTGACCTTGGGCGACATCCAGCGCGCCTTGGCCGATGTCGCCTATGACGCGCCTGCGGGTGATCTGGCCGGGGACCGGCAGTCGATCAACGTGCGCACCACCGCCAGTGTCGCGACCACGCAGGCCTTTGAGGCGATGGAGATCAAAGAGAATGTCCGGCTCGGCGATGTGGCCACCGTGACGCTCGGCCCCGCCGATGGTGAGACGATCCTGCGGGCCAATGGGCAGTTGGGTTTGGGCATCGGCATCATCCGGCAGGCGACCTCGAACACGCTTGAGATCTCGCGCGATGTGCGCGCCGTGGTGGCAGAGTTGAACGAGACGTTGCCCCAAGACGTGCGGATTTTCGTGACCTCTGATGATGCGACCTTTATCTCTGGCTCGATCCGCGAGGTGCTGTCGACGCTGGCCTTTGCCGTGGGCATCGTGGTGGCGGTGATCTTTATCTTTCTGCGCGACTTCCGCGCCACGCTGATCCCGGCGCTGACCCTGCCCGTGGCGCTGATCGGCACTTTGGCGGCGATCTATCTGGTCGGGTTTTCGATCAACATCCTGACCCTTTTGGCACTGGTTCTGGCCACTGGCATGGTCGTGGATGATGCGATTGTGGTGCTAGAGAACATCGTGCGCCAGCGCGCGGCGGGGATGGGGCCTCGGGCGGCGGCGGTGCTGGGCACATCGCAGGTGTTCTTTGCCGTGGTCACCACTACGGCCACGCTGGCGGCGGTCTTTATCCCGCTGTCGTTCCTGCCCGGTCAGGCGGGCGGGCTGTTTCGGGAGTTTGGCTTCACCCTCGCCATTGCGGTGATGCTGTCCTCGGTGGTGGCGCTGAGCCTTTGTCCGGTGCTGGCCAGCCGTCTGCTGACCAAACCAGTGGCAGAAAACCCGCGCGGCCCTGTCGTGGCGCTTGGCAATGCGTTGTTTCGGCTCTACGCCGCGACCCTCAAATGGGCGCTGGCGATGCCCTATGTCGTGGTGCTGATCGCGGCCTTTGTGGCGTTGACGGCAGTGCTGGTGGCGGGCGAAATCCGCCAAGAGTTGACCCCGCGCGAAGATCGCGCCGTGGCGCTGCTCAGCGTGTCGGCTCCGCAGGGCGTCTCGCTTGATTATACCCAAGCCAAGATGCGCGAGATCGAAGACCTGATCACCCCACTGCAAGAGACGGGCGAGGTGACGAACATCTTCTCCATCACCGGGTTTGGCGCGGATAATCGCGGGTTCATGGTCTTCACCCTTGCCGGCTGGGAGGACCGCGCGCGCAGCCAAGATGAGATCGTGGGGCAGATCAACAGCAAGCTGCGCGGCATCGTCGGCGTGCGGGCCTTTGCGATCCAGCCCAACTCCCTCGGTATTCGCGGCGCGGGGCGGGGGCTGTCTTTCGCGATCACCGGCAACAACTATGAGCAACTGTCGCAGGTCGCGCAGGCCATGGTGGACCGGCTGAGCACGAATCCCGCGATGGGCCAAGTGCGGCTGGAATACGAGCGCACGCAGCCGCAGCTTTTCGTCCAGATCGACCGGACGCTTGCGGCTGACCTCGGCGTCGATATCACCGGGCTGGGGCAAGCCTTGCAAGCCATGCTCGACGGGCGCGAGGTGGCATCGGTCTTTATCGACGACACCAGCTACGGCGTGCAGATGCTGTCGACCTCGGATCCGGTGAACGACCCGCGCGACCTTGAGAACGTCTTTGTTCAGTCGGGCAACGGACAGATGATTTCGCTGGCCAGTTTTGTCACCCTCGAAGAGCGCGCCGTCGCCCCTGAGCTGGACCGGGAGGGGCAGAACCGCTCGGTCGAGATCTCAGCCGGGCTGACGCCGGGCCTGTCGCTGGGCGATGCACTGGCGCAGGTGCGGACGGTCGGCCAAGAGGTGCTGGACGAAGAGAACCTGATCGTCCCCTTGGCCGAAGCCGCCGCATTGGATCAAACCAGTTCCGGGCTTTTCGTGACCTTCGGCTTTGCGATCCTTGTGGTTTTCCTTGTCCTCGCCGCGCAGTTCGAGAGTTTCGTCTCTGCCATCGTGGTGATGGCCACGGTGCCATTGGGCCTTGCCTGCGCGATTTTCGCGCTGCTGATGACGGGGCAAAGTCTGAACGTCTATAGCCAGATCGGGCTGGTCATGCTGATCGGGATCATGGCCAAGAACGGGATTCTTATCGTCGAATTCGCCAACCAGCTGCGCGATCAGGGCGCGGATATTCACGACGCGATCTTTGGTGCCTCTACCATCCGCCTGCGCCCAGTGATGATGACGATGACCTCGACCGTGCTGGGGGGCGTGCCGCTGATCCTGTCCTCGGGCGCGGGGGCCGAGGCGCGCGAGGCGCTCGGCTGGGTGATTGTCGGCGGCTTGGGCATGGCCACGCTTTCGACGCTCTATCTCACGCCCGTCGCCTATTTCTTGCTGGCGCGTTTCACCACGCCTAAAGCCGCCGAAGAAGCCCGCCTGCAGGCCGAATTGTCCGAAGCGCAACTGGTCTGAACCGCCGTTGCCGCCGATATTTCCGCGCCCATGCAACTTCCCTCCGCACTGGGCGTTTAGTCATGTAGGATCGAACCGAAAGGGACAGGAACGTGCGTGGCGATTTGGATTTGGCGAAGGCGGACCAGCAGCATCCGACTGACGCGGCGACGCGCCAGAGCCTGTTTAGCGATAAGTCCACATGGCGCGTTGCGCGGGCCCAGCGTTTTGGCCTTGTGGTCGATGCGGCGGATTACTTCCGCGTCTTGCGCGAGATCTTTCTCGGCGCGCGGCAGCAGTTGATGCTGATCGGCTGGGATTTCGACTTTGAACTTGAGATGCTGCCGGGCGAGAGCGATGAGGACGGCAATGCGCCGGACGGCTATCCTAACCAACTCGGCGCATTTGTAGAGGCGGTGGTTGAGCGGACGCCGGAGTTGCATGTCTACCTGCTGAAATGGAACGGGGCCGTGTTGGCTGCGCCGGGGCGGCTGGTGCCCTCACTGGCGCTGAGCCTGTTTGGCGGTGACCGGATCCATTTCGCCTTGGACGGGCACCACCCCTTTGGCGCCTGCCACCACCAAAAGATCGTCGTGGCCGATGATGCCTTGGCCTTTTGCGGCGGCATCGACGCGACCGAAGACCGTTGGGACACGCCCGATCACCTGCCGCATGATCCGCGCCGGGTGCGCAAAGATGGCTCTCCCTCCGACCCATGGCACGATGCCACCTCGGCGATGTCCGGCCCTGCCGCTGCGGCCTTGGGCGAACTGTCGCGCCGGCGGTGGCTGCGGGCCACGGGGGATGAAATCGCGCAGCCTAATGGCGCGCCCATGTTCGAATGGCCCAAAGACCTGCCGGTGGATGCCGAAGACATTGATGTGGGGATCGCCCGGACCGAGCCGCCCTTTGACGAAGAGCCGCTGATCAATGAGATCGAACAACTCTACCTCGCCGGGATCAAATCGGCCCGCGACTATATTTATATTGAATCGCAGTACCTCGCCGCGGCCTCGATCTGTGATGCGCTCAAGGCGCGTTTGGCCGAAGAGGGCGGGCCCGAGATCGTTATCATCAACCCACGCGATGCGGAATCGCAGTTGGAAGATGACGCCATGCATGTCCTGCGCGAACGGCTGGTCGAAGACTTAAAGCGGGCGGATCACCAAAACCGCTTCCGCATCTACTTCCCCGTCACCGACGAGGGAGAGCCGATCTATGTGCATGCGAAGATCATGATCATTGACGACCATTTTCTGCGCCTCGGCTCCAGCAACCTCAACAACCGCTCCATGGGGTTTGACACCGAATGCGACGTGGCGATTGAGCGCCCCGCGCAGGTGATCGAAGGGTTCAGAACCCGTCTCATCGCCGAGCACTTGGGCCTGCCGGCCGCCCGTGTGGCCGAGGTGATGGCCGAAAAGGGCTCGATGATCGGGACAATTGAAACCCTGAACCGCAAGAAAGGTCGCGGTCTGCGTGCCGTGTTCCGGGGCAGCGAGACAGTTGTCGGCGGCTTTCTGGCAAACACCCGACTGCTCGACCCGCGCTATCATCCCGGAGAGGGCACCACGACCGGGCGCGGCATTCGCCCGCGTCACATGGCGTTGATCGCAGGGGGGCTGGGCCTTGCGTGGCTGGCATGGCGCAAATGGGGCCGCCGCGATCCTGAGGTCTAAGGTCTGGGCTCGGCGGCAGGTGCCGCGAAACGCACGCTATCTTGTACGGGGTTGCGCTCGGCCGGTGCCGCTGGCGCGGTGAGCACGCGCCGCGATGTTTCAGCAGTCCAAGCGATCCCATAAAGGGCCGCCGTTCCCACCGCAGGCAGCACCCATGGCATCCAAGCTGCCTCGGGCCGTGCCATCATCAACGCCTGACAGACCAGTGCCAGCACCGTGCCACTGGCAAAGATCAACAGCCCATGCCGACCAATCAGCCGGAAGGGGCGCGCCATCTGATGTCCAGAGAGGCGGGTCACGCTTGGCAATTGCGACAGAAAATATCCCAAAGCCAAAATATGGATAAACCGCGGGGCGGAGAGATAGGTCTTGTCATGGGAGGTGATGTTGAAGGGCACCCCGGCTTCGCGCAGGTGGTGCATTTGTAGGTTCAGGAATTTGCCCAAGCCCGGCACATAGCGCCATGCCAGCACCCCTAGCAACACCGCGACGGACAGCCAAAACAGCGCTTTCGAGGCGGGAAAGAACCGATAGCCCTGCCGTTGGCTAAGCCCAACCAGCAGGCCGCAGACAAAGATCGCCTGCCACGCAAAAGGGTTAAAGAACCATCCGCCCGGATTGGGGTAGTTCGGCAGGTTCAGCCGGAAAACGCCGGTCAGCAGCCAAAGGGTCAGCGACAACGCCAAAAGCAGCCGCGGCCAGCGCAGCCCCAGCATGATCGCCACAGGGGCACAGACCAACAGAACCGAATAGGCAGGCAGGATGTTCACATAGCCAAACTGGTGCGTCAAAAGCGGTATCCCGATCACGGATTGGGTCGGGTTTTGAAAGACCTGCCGCATGTTGATCTTGGTCAGAAACTCGGCCTCTGTCGTGATCTGGAAAGCGGCGGCAAAGATGCCCAAAGCCACGGCTGAGAGCATGATCTGCACGAGATAAAGCGACCATGCGCGCTTCCACAGCGGCGCGACCGCGCGCCAGAGGCCATGCCGCAGGCGGTCTTTCTCAATGAACCGGGGCGTATAGGCCAAGCCCGCCGCGATGCCCGACATCAAAAAGAACGCCTCCGCCGCGTCGGCAAAGCCTAGGTTGCGGATGGTCAGAGCTTCATAGGGGTTGCCGGGGACGTGGTTGATGAAAATCATCACCAACGCCAAACCGCGAAACACATCGATGCGCGGGTCGCGGGCAGGTTTGGCCGTGGGGGCAGAGCCGAGCGATGCCGCCGCAGGCGACAACCCGGTGCTAGGCTGGGGCATGGGTCAGGTCCGCCGCTGTGGGTTTCGCCATTAGATGTTCGTCATTCCACGTCAGCCGCCAGACATCGCAGATACTGTCGTATTCCGCGACGACATCCAGCGGTGCCGCATCCTCCGGCACGGCAAAGAGCGTGCGGGGCAGGGGGCGGGAGGTCCATGCGATAAGCAGCGGGGCCAGCAGCATCGGAACCGCCACGGGCAGCAGCCAGATCGTCAGGTCAGGCGCGACCCACTGCACCGCCGCGATGATCGCCGCGCCGATGAAAACGATCCACCGGCCCGCCTCCCAGCCATCCGCCAAGCTCAACCGGCCTTCGTTGCGTTGGTTGGCAGGCCAGCCCCCGTCTTGGCCCGAGAGCACCTGCAACACCGCGCGGCTGTGATAGAGCAGCATCAAGGGGGCCAAAAGCGTGGTCAGCACGATCTCGGTCAGAACCGAGAGCGACATGCGCAGGCTGCGGCCAAATTCGCGCGCGCGCTTGGTCAGGATCGCGTGCAGCAGGATCAGCAGCTTCGGCACCACCAGCAGGCCCAAAACGCCCAAGGCCAGCAGCGTGATCTCGCGCGTGCTGGTGTCGGGGAAGACGGGGAAAAGCTGATAGGGGCCGGGGAAATACTCAGGCGGCGGCGCGTAAAGCGTGCTGATGGCCGAGGTGATCAGAAAGGCCGCCCAAAGAAGCGAGACGACATAGGCGGTGACGTTCTGCAAAAAGACAAACCGGCTCCAGCCCGCCAGCCCGGGGGCAAAGATCAGCCGCGCATGTTGCAGGTTGCCTTGGCACCAACGCCGCTCTCGCCGCGCAAAGGACAGGACATTCTCAGGGCCTTCTTCGAAAGAGCCGCCCAAGGTTTCATCCACCTCGACCTTCCAACCGGCGCGGGCAAGCAACGCCGCCTCGACATAGTCATGGCTGAGAATATGCCCGCCCAAGGGCGGCGGGCCGGAAAGCTCGGGCAGCCCACAGCTTTCGGCGAAGGCACGGACGCGGATGATTGCGTTATGGCCCCAGAACGGGCCCGTCGGGCCCTGCATACGGGCAAGGCCACGGGTGAAGATCGGGCCATGAAACCACGAGGCAAATTGCAGTGCCCGGCCAAAGAAAGACCGCGCGCCGATGATCTTGGGCAGGGTCTGTAGCAACCCCAATTGCGGATCGGCCTGCATCCGCGCGATCATGGCGCGGATCGTCTCGCCCTCCATCAGACTGTCGGCGTCAAGGATCACAGCAAGGTCATAGGCCCCGCCCGAGCTGCGAATGAACTCTTCGATATTGCCCGCCTTGCGGCCCGCATTGTCGCGCCGTCTGCGGTAGAAAATACGCCCTTGGCCATCTGTCTCGCGCAGCAATCGTGCAAAGGCGAATTGCTCTTTCCCGGCAAGTGCGTCATCGCGCGTGTCCGACAGAACGACGAAATCCGCCGTCACACCGGCCCGGGCGACAGATCGGTCAATGGCGGCGATGCGGGCGAAAGTGGTCAGCGGGTCTTCGTTGCAGATGGGCACCGCGATCACGCTGCGCGGCTGCGGCGCGTCCAGCGCGGGGCGGGGAGGCGTTGATCTGCTGCCGAAAAGCCCGATCAGCGCCAATGACGCCCCCCAAGCCAGCCAAGCCGTGGTCGCGAAAACGAGGACGGCGCGGATGCCATCCCACCCGCTGAACCCATCGCGCGCCGCCGCCTCGGCCAAAAGCATTGACGCAAGGGCCGCACAGCCGAGAGACAAAAAGACGGCGACCGACCGTGCAAAACGGGTCGCCCCGTCCGCCGCAAGCTGCCTTTGCTGAAGTGTCATTGAACCTAGGCCTTACGCCGCAACAGGAACGCCCGCGCGACATCGGCCAGCCCGGCCAGATGGCCGCGCCGTTCCAAAGTCTGCCGTGGCATGGCAAGCGGGGCGGCGGGCGGCATCCAAGTCTCGGCCTCAACCGTCATTGCGGAATAGGGGGTCGTCGCCTCTTGGAGGTTCATGCGTTGATCCATTGGTACACCCATGTCTCTGTAAGATTGCGGTCATATCCCGATAGAACTGCCTTGATCTCGACGATGGCGTCAGGCTCTGCACGCAGTTCCAGCACCAGCCGCCATTCGTCTCTGCCATCTACCCGGCTCAGGATCGCCTCGACGATTTCGCCGTTTTGCGCGCTGGCGATCGGCTCCAACTCTGCGTCGCTTGGCATATCGCTCAGCTGTCCGCCGGCAAAGTCGATAACGAATTTGCGGGTTTGCGTATCTGCCTCTACCCCCGCAACCCCGCCGTGGCCCGTGCGCAGCCGCACCACGCGGCCAAGGGTCTGCGGGGTGGCGCCCGGTGGGGTCATCCCCCAGTGCATGCGGTAGTCATAGGCCAATTCATCCCCGGCACGGGTTTCGCCCTCGGGAATCCAATAGGCGACGATGTTGTCATTGCCCTCCAGATCGGAGGGAATTTCGACCAGTCGGACCGTGCCCTTGCCCCAGTCGCCCAAGGGTTCGATCATCAAAGAGGGGCGCCGTTCGTAATGGGCTTGCGCATCAAGGTAATGCTCAAAGTCCCGGTTGCGCTGTGCCAGCCCGAAAGAGCGCGGGCTCTGTGCCCCGAAATAGGAACTCGCCAAACGCGGCGGATTGTTCAGCGGGCGGCAGAGGGTCGCATCCTTGCCCGCGTTCAGCACCAAGACTTCGCTGTCGTGGACCGAGGGGCGGAAATCGTCAAAGTTGCCCTTGTCCGCGCCATTGTGCAAGAACATCGAGGTCAGCGGCGCGATGCCAAGCTGCTTGATGTCCTTGCGCAGGAACAGCCGCATGGTGACCTCGACGGTGGTGTCCTCGCCCGGTGTGATCACGAACCTATAGGCCCCGGTCACCGACGGGCTGTCGAGCGCGGCATAGATCGTGGCGCTGATATCGCCCGGTTCCGGACGGCGCAGCCAGACCTCGCTGAAACGGGGGAACTCCTCGCCTTCGGGCAGGCCGGTGTTGACGGCAAGGCCGCGCGCGCTCAGCCCATAAAGCGTGTTTTTCCCCAAAGCGCGGAAATAGCTCGCGCCTTGGAAGACGATCAATTCGTCGAAAATATCGGCGCGGTTGAGTGGGGTGTGCAGGCGGAACCCGGCAACCCCCGGCATCTCGGCATTGGGAGGGATCGACTTGGCAAGCGCCGCGTCGTCATACTCAAAATCCGCGGTGGTAAAGCCCATGGGCGCGACCGTGTCGCCCCGGACCTCGTTGATCTTCACGGCCTCTTTGAACAGCCAGCCGGGGTGGAAGGCGTGCAACCTAAAGGCAACGCCCTTTTCCTGCCAGCGCGCCTGTTCGGGGCGGAAACGGATCCGTTGGTAAGCGTCGTAATCAAGATCGGCGAGGAACCCTTTGACCGGCTTCGGGGCCGCATAGGACGACTGCGCCAAGTCCCGCATGTCATTGACCAGATTGTCGAATGTGAAGGAGGCGGCAGGCACCTCTTGCGCGCGACTGCGCAGCGGCATCAGCGCGGCGGCGAAGGACGCGGCGGAGCGGGTCAGAAACTGACGCCGCTCTAAGCTTTCGGTCCGCAATTTTTTTGATCGTGTAGTATAAGAATTTGGCAAAACAATACCCCGAGAGACACGTTAAGAGTGTGCAATTTTTTCCCTATCTAATCTTTTCGGCGGCGCTGGAAACTTGATTCAGTAACTTTCAGCGGAATGCTGCAGAGCAGCGCGGAAAATCGCCTATCCGGGCTTTGCTTGACTGGGTCTGCACAAAATTTTGCCCAGATTACCGTAGCATCGCCGCTTTTTTGTGACATTCGATCCTGCGCAACGGCGCCATTGGGTAGGGCTTTGGGGCATGCCACGGCTCTCAACGCTCCAACCTCAGGCGGGGCCGAAGCGCGGGAGGGGGTCAAGCCACGTCGAGCCCGTCGGCCAGCAAGCGCTCTAGGCTTTGCATTTCGACCTCCGTCAGGGGAATCCCCTTTGCGCGGGTTTCAGCGCGGGCCTTGAACCGGCGCTGCGAGGGCAGCCGCGCCCCTTGGCCCATGATCGCGGCAAAGAGTGTTTCCGCCCGCGCAAAGGGATCGCCGGGGCGGCCAGCGGCAAACTTTTCCGGGTCGAAGGCGATGATCAGCTCCCCATGCGCTGGCGCGAGGGTGAGAGAGCCCAAGGCGTCGCGCGCCTCTGGGCTGGTCAGGTCGCCGATCATCACCCCGGCGAGCAGTTCGATCATGGTGGAAATGGCGGATCCCTTATGGCCACCAAAGGGCAACATGGCCCCGGCAAGGGCGGCTTCGGGATCGGTCGTGGGCGTGCCGTCGGGCGCGATGGCCCAGCCTTCGGGCAGGGGCGTGCCCGCGCGGCGGTGCAATTCGATCTCTCCCCGCGCGGCGACGCTGGTGGCAAAGTCAAAGACGTAAGGGTTGCCCTCTGCCCGTGGCCAGCCAAAGGCGAAAGGGTTGGTCCCCATCAAAGGGTCGGTGCCGCCCGACGGGGCCACGCTGGCATAACTGGGGCACATCGCCATCGCGGCGAGGCCCATATCGGTCAGCGTCTCAATCTCGGGCCAGAGGGCGGCGAAATGGGTGCAATCGTTGATCACCATGGCGGCGATCCCGGTCGTGCGACAACGCTCTGCCAGCACCGGCGCGCCCGCGTCGAAGGCCGCGTTGGAAAAGCCGCCGCCTGCATTTACGCGCACGATGGCGCTGTCGTCTTGGTGCACCTGCGGCACCGCGTCGGGCACCACCTTGCCCGCCTTGATTGTGCGCAGGCAGCCTTCGATCCGGTAAATGCCGTGGGATTTGCAAGCATCGCCTTCGCCCGCCACGATCACCCGCGCGAGGGCACTGGCATTCTGCGGCGACAAGCCCGCGCCTTGGAAAATCTGCGTGACAATTCCGTTTAGTGCGTCGTGTGACAGGGGTGTATCAGCCATTTGGATCCTCGCAGGGCTTGGGTTGCACATTTGCATACATCATGTATGCAGTTACGCAGAGACGCAAGCTGACACCGGGCCGCGGCCCGCATGAAAGGATAGACGATGGCCTTTACCCCCCATGGCAAACACCTGATCGCTGGCGAATGGATCGCCACGGACGACCGCTTTAGCTCTAGCCCCGCTCATGGGCCTGTGCATGAATTCTCGGTCGGGACGGTGGACTTGGTCGACCAAGCCTGCGAAGCTGCCGAAGCGGCGTTTTGGGACTACGGCTATTCCAGTCGGGCCGCCCGCGCCAAGTTTCTGAACGCCATCGCCGATGAGATCGACGCCCGCGGGGCCGAGATCACCGAAATAGGCAGCCAAGAAAGCGGCCTGCCCGCAGCGCGTCTGGAAGGCGAGCGGGGCCGGACCGTTGGCCAACTGCGCCTTTTCGCGGCACATATCGAGAAGGGCGACTATCTCGACCGTCGTTTCGATGCGGCGATGCCAGAGCGTCAGCCCGCCCCGCGCCCGGCGATCACCATGGTGCAACGCCCCATCGGCCCCGTGGCTGTCTTTGGCGCGTCGAACTTCCCGCTGGCTTTCTCGGTCGCAGGCGGTGACACGGCGGCGGCGCTGGCGGCAGGCTGCCCGGTCGTGGTCAAAGGCCACTCCGCCCATCCCGGCACCGGAGAGATCGTTGCCGAGGCGATCCATGCGGCGGTTGAAGGCTGCGGCATGCCGCGCGGGGTGTTTTCGCTGATCCAAGGCGGCAATCGCGCTGTCGGTCAGGCCGTGGTACAGCATCCGCTGATCAAAGCCGTGGGTTTCACCGGCTCCCTCGCCGGGGGCCGGGCGCTGTTCGATCTCTGCGCCGCGCGGCCAGAGCCGATCCCCTTCTTTGGTGAATTGGGCTCGGTCAACCCGATGTTCATGCTCCCCGTCGCGATGGAGGCACGGGCCGAGGAACTGGGCAAAGGCTGGGCCGCGTCCCTGACCATGGGCGCAGGCCAGTTCTGCACCAATCCGGGCATTGCCGTGGTGATCGACGGGGCAGGGGCAGACGCCTTCGTCCAAAGTGCCGCCACCGCGCTGAAAGACGTGGCCGAGCAGGTCATGCTGACCGATGGTATCGCGCAGGCCTTCTGTGCGGGCCGCGACACGTTCAAAGCCGCGCAAAGCCTGCGCCAAGTGCATGTGGCCGACAGCACAGGCCGCAATGCCGCCCCCGCCCTGTTCGAGACCACGGGCGCAGAGTTCAAAGCCAACCCGGCGCTGCATGAAGAAGTCTTTGGCCCGCTGGGGTTGGTGGTGCGGGTGGCTTCGCTGGAAGAGATGCGCGCGCTGGCAGTTGAGCTGGACGGGCAGTTGACCATCACCCTGCATATGGATGACGCGGATGTTAAGGCCGCGCGGGTGTTGATGCCAGTGCTGGAACGCAAAGCCGGTCGTCTGCTGGCAAACGGCTTCCCCACCGGCGTCGAGGTGGTGGATTCCATGGTGCACGGCGGGCCTTACCCGGCCAGCACCAACTTCGGCGCGACCAGCGTGGGCACCCTGTCGATCCGGCGTTTCCTGCGGCCGGTGTCCTATCAGAACCTGCCAGAGGCGCTACTGCCCGAAGACGCGGCAGAGTGATTTCAGACCGAGACAGCCGGGCCGCGCGCCCGGCTTTCTCAGTTCAGCCCGAAAAGGGGACGGCTGCAGCCCAATCCCCGCCCAGACAAGGACAACAGTGTCTCTATGTATCAAAAATATGTCGACACATCGATAAAAACTAAAAATACATGTTGTATTTTTAGTGAGGACATTGTTCCTTCACCTTACTCCGCACCCCGTCCGACGAGAGTCGGGGGCGACCAACCCAAGAGGGAGATATCTATGAAATTCACGCAACTCGCCGGGAGCCTCGTGGCCGCCACCGTGATCGGTACTGCTGCTCAGGCCGACAAACTGGACGACATCATTTCTTCGGGCACGCTGCGCTGCGCCGTGGTGCTGGACTTCCCGCCCATGGGCTCGCGCGATGACAGCAACACGCCCGTCGGTTTTGATGTAGATTATTGCAATGATCTGGCTGCAGCACTTGGTGTCGAAGCCGAGATTGTTGAGACGCCTTTCCCAGACCGTATCCCCGCGCTTGTCTCCGGCCGTGCGGATGTCGGCGTTGCCTCCACCTCCGACACGCTTGAGCGGGCCAAGACCGTTGGCTTCTCGGTCCCGTATTTCGCCTTTACCAACGTTGTGCTGACGCGCGAAGACGCTGGCGTCGACAGCTTTGAAAGCCTCAAGGGCAAGACCGTCGGCTCGGTCGCGGGCACGTTTGAGGCCATCGCACTGGAAGAGCAGCTCGAGGCATGGGACGAAGGCAGCTTCCGTTCCTACCAGAGCCAAGCTGACGTGTTCCTGTCCCTGTCCCAAGGTCAGATCGATGCGACCGTCGTGACTTCCACCGTGGCGTCCTCCATCGTCAATGGCGGCAAATTCGAAGGTCTGACCATCGCGGGTGATGCGCCGTTCGATGTGGACTATGTCGGCTTGATCGGCCTGCGTCAGGAATACGGTCTGCTGAACTATCTCGATCTGTTTCTGAACCAGCAGGTCCGCTCGGGCCGCTATCAGGAACTCTTTGACAAATGGGTCGGCGGCGACGCGCCTGACCTGACCATCGCCAAAGCCTATCGCTGATGGATGCGGGGGCCGCCCGTCGCGGCCCCCACTGCCGATAACCGCTGATCGGAGCAAGAGATGGGCAACTACACCTTTCAATGGCGACAGGCCTTTCGTGCTTTTCCAGAGATGCTGGAAGGCGCGCTGGTCACGCTGCAGATATCGATCCTGTCGATGCTGATCGGCGTTGCCATCGCCGTGCTGCTGGCCGTGGGCCGCGATGCCAAATCGCGCTGGCTGCGGGCGCCTGCGACCGCATGGGTCGAAGTGGCGCGCAACACGCCGGCACTTTTTCAGATTTATATGGCGCATTTCGGGCTTGGGTCTTTCGGGATCTACCTCAGCCCCTATGCCGCATTGCTGGCCGGGATCGCGTTCAACAACGCGGGCTACCTGTGTGAGACGTTCCGCGGCGCGATGCGGGCCATTCCGGGCACGCAGCTGCGCGCCGGGCGGTCACTGGGCATGGGGCAGGCCAAGGCGTTTCGCTTGATCATCCTGCCGCAGATGTTCCGAATCTCGTTCCTGCCGACGACGAACCAGATGATCTGGGCGATCTTGATGACCTCTCTGGGGGTCACGGTGGGGCTGAATTCGGACCTTGCGGGGGTCACGCAAGACCTCAATGCGCGCAGCTTCCGGACCTTTGAATTCTTCGCATTGGCGGCGGTGATCTACTACGTGATCGCCAAGGCCGTGATGCTCGGCGCCCGGCTGCTCGCGGCCCGCCTGTTTCGCTACTGAAGGAAGAGAATAGATGTTTGATACGGCTCTGACCTTCAACGACCTGTTGTTCATGCTCAAAGGCGCAGGGGTGACGCTTTCGGTCACCGCCTTCGCGGTGGTGGGCGGCACGCTGCTTGGGGTGTTCTTTGGGGTGCTGCGCAGCCAGATCAGCCCTTGGGCAGCCCTGCCGCTGACCTTCGTGCTGGATATCTTCCGCTCGGTCCCGCTGCTGATCCAGTTGATCCTCGCCAATGCGTTTCAGGCCATCGCGGGATGGGGGATTTCGCCCTTCGTGACCTCCTGCATCGTGCTGGGCCTCTACACGTCGGCCTATTGCACCGAGATCGTGCGCGGCGCGATCGAGGCGGTGCCCTCGGTCACCCGCCGCGCGGCGCGTTCGCTTGGCATGACATGGGGCCAAGACCTCACGCAGATCGTCTTTCCCATGGCACTGCGGGTGGGCCTGCCCAGTTGGATCGGCCTCACGCTTGGCGTGATGAAAGACAGCGCGCTGGTGATGTGGCTTGGCATCATCGAATTGCTGCGGTCTTCGCAGATTCTGGTGACACGCCTGCAAGAGCCGATGTTCATCCTGCTCGTGACGGGTGCGATCTATTTCGCGCTCAGTTTCCCAATTGCCCGGCTTGGCAGCCGCTTGGAAAAAAGGTGGCAAGAAAATGATTGAGATTGAAAACGTCCATAAGTCCTTTGGCGCGCTTCAGGTGCTTAAAGGGATCGACCTGACCGTGCAAAAGGGCGAGGTCGTCTCGGTGATCGGCGGCTCTGGTTCGGGCAAATCGACGCTGCTGACCTGCATCAACGGGTTGGAGCCAATCGACCATGGCCGCATCGTGGTCGACGGCACCGAAGTCCACGCCCGTGACACCGACCTGAACAAGCTGCGCCGCAAAATCGGCATCGTGTTCCAGCAATTCAACGCCTTCCCGCATCTGACGGTGCTGGAAAACGTCACGCTGGCCCCGCGCAAAGTGAAGGGCATGGGCCGCAAGGAAGCCGAAGAGATCGCAGTGCAGCAGCTTTCGCACGTCGGTCTGGCCGACAAGCTGGACGTCTACCCCAGCCGCCTGTCGGGCGGGCAGCAACAGCGGATGGCGATTGCACGTGCATTGGCGATGTCGCCCGATTACATTCTCTTCGACGAGGTGACCTCGGCCCTTGACCCGCAACTGGTGGGCGAGGTGTTGGACACGCTCAAATTGCTGGCAGATGAGGGGATGACGATGATCTGTGTCACCCATGAGATGAGTTTCGCACGCGATGTGTCGGACCGTGTGGCGTTCTTTCACAAGGGCGTCATGGCCGAGATCGGCGCGCCGGATCAAATCTTTGGCAATCCGCAGCAAGAAGAGACCCGTCAATTCCTGTCGAGCGTCCGGTAATGAGCCAAGCCCCGGTGACGGTTGTCGGCGCTGGCGTGGTGGGCCTGTCCATCGCGCTGGCGCTTCAGGCACGTGGGCTGCCCGTGCGGGTGATCGACAGTGAAGGCCCTGCTGCGGGGGCATCGGCGGGCAATGCGGGTGCTTTCGCCTTTACCGAGATCCTGCCACTCGCCTCGCCCCGGATGATCCGACAGGCCCCAAAATGGTTGCTTGATCCGCTGGGGCCGCTTTCCGTGCCACCGCGCTATGCCGGGCGGATCGCGCCGTGGATGTGGCGGTTTTGGAAGGCAAGCTGGCCCGCGCAGGTGCGGGCTTCGACCGTGGCGCAGACGGCGCTGATGAAGCTCTCGCAAGCCGCGCTCGACCCGCATCTGGAGTTGAGCGGCCTTGCCCATATGCTGCGACACGACGGGCAGTTGCAGGTCTATGAAAGCGAGGCCGAGTTCCGCGCGTCGCTCCCCGGCTGGCAGGTCCGCGAAGAGGCGGGGATCGCCTTTACCCATCTCAAGGGCGAGGAGATCGCGGCCTATCAGCCCGGTCTTGCGCCCAGCTTCACCCATGCGACCTTCACCCCGGAATGGCAGTCGATCTCGGACCCGCGCGACTATGTGCTGGCGATGGCCGACCGCTTCCGGGCCGGGGGCGGAGAGATCACCATCACCCGCGCCGAGCGTTTGGTCGCGGGCGGGGTCGAGACCGCTGCTGGCATGATGCCGGGCAACGTGGTGCTGGCCGCCGGTGCGCATTCGCATCATCTGGCGCGGACCGCTGGCGTGAAAATCCCGCTGGAGACCGAGCGCGGCTATAACACGACATTGCCCGCAGGCGCCTTCGATCTGAAACGTCAGATCACCTTCGGCGGCCATGGCTTTGTCATCAGCAAGGTGGGCAATGGCCTGCGCGTCGGCGGCGCGGTGGAGCTGGGCGGGCTCGACCTGCCGCCGAACTTTGCCCGCGCCGATGCGATGCTGAAAAAGGCCAAACGCTTCCTGCCGGGGCTCGACACTTCGGGCGGCACGCAGTGGATGGGTTTCCGCCCCTCGCTGCCCGACAGCCTGCCTGCCATCGGGGCATTGCCAAACCGCCCAGATGTGTTCTGCGCCTTCGGCCACGGGCATCTTGGCCTCACACAATCGGCGGGCACCGCCGCCATCATCGCTGACCTGATGACCGGCCAAGATCCCGGCATCAACCTGACCCCTTTCTCCCCCGCGCGCTTTTAGAGGCTGACATGACGCAACACACATTTCCTTGTATCGACGGCCACACCTGCGGCAATCCGGTGCGGCTCGTCACCGGTGGCGCGCCTCTGCTCAAAGGTGCGAACATGCTGGAAAAACGCGCGCATTTTCTGGCTGAATATGACTGGATCCGCACCGGCCTGATGTTCGAGCCGCGCGGCCATGACC
Source organism: Sulfitobacter sp. W002 (assembly GCF_025142135.1). NCBI lineage: Bacteria > Pseudomonadati > Pseudomonadota > Alphaproteobacteria > Rhodobacterales > Roseobacteraceae > Sulfitobacter > Sulfitobacter sp. W002. Next base: position 43,186 of record NZ_CP081127.1, read on the forward strand.
AGATGTCAGGCGCGATCCTTTATCCGCCAACGCGGGATGATTGCGACATTGCCGTGCTATTCATCGAAACCTCGGGCTGCCTGCCGATGTGCGGCCACGGTACAATCGGCACCGTCACCATCGCGCTGGAAAACGGGCTGGTCACGCCTGCCACCCCCGGACAGTTGCGTCTTGAAACCCCCGCCGGGCGGGTCGATGTGACCTACCGCCAAGAGGGGCGTTTCGTCGAAGAAGTGCGACTGACCAACGTGCCTGCCTTCCTCCATTCAGAAGGGCTGACGGCTGAGGTCGAAGGCTTGGGCGAAGTGGTGGTCGATGTGGCCTACGGCGGCAATTTCTACGCCATCGTGGAGCCGCAAAAGAATTTCCGCGATATGGCAGATTTCTCGGTCTCCGAACTGGTCGGTCTCAGCCCGAAACTCCGCGCGGCGCTGAACGCAAAGTACGAATTCATCCACCCCGAACATCCCGCCATCAACGGGCTAAGCCACATCCTCTGGACCGGTGCTGCCCAAGCCCCCGAGGCCCACGCCCGTAACGCGGTGTTCTACGGCGACAAGGCGATCGACCGTTCGCCTTGCGGCACCGGCACCTCTGCCCGGATGGCGCAGCTTGCTGCCAAGGGGAAGCTAAAGGTGGGCGATGATTTCGTGCATGAATCCATCATCGGCTCCATGTTCAAAGGCCGTGTCGAAGCGGCGGCGGAAGTCGCAGGCAAGCCCGCGATCATCCCCTCCATCGCCGGTTGGGCGCGGGTCACCGGCTTTAACACCATCTTTATCGACGAGCGCGACCCCTTCGCGCATGGCTTTGTCGTCACCTGACTTGGAAAGGCTCCCCATGGCGCAAATTATCGTTCCCGCCGAGGCCCAAGGCGCGGTGCTCGCTTCCTCCGAGGGGTTGAGTTTCTGGGGCGGCGTCGATCCGGCCAGTGGCAAGGTCATCGACGCGCATCATCCGCTGTGCGGGCAGTCACTGTCGGGGAAGATCGTGTTGATGCCCACGAGCCGGGGCTCCTGCACGGGCAGTGGGGTGTTGCTGGAACTGGCGCTGAACGGCCATGCCCCCGCCGCTTTAGTTTTCCGCGAGGCCGAAGACATCCTGACCTTGGGTGCCTTGATTGCGGGCAAGATGTTCGACAAGCCGCTCGCTGTGCTGCGTTTGGGGGCCAAGGACTACGACCTGCTCGCCAAGGCGCGCAGCGCGCGGATCACGCCTGAGATGCTCAGCACCGATGCGTGGGACTTGCCGCTGTCTGACAGGCCCGCCCGCGATCTGCATCTTACCGCTGAGGATCAGGCAATGCTTGAGGGTGCCGACGGTCCGGCAGTTCAATTGGCGATGGAGATCACCTGCACCATGGCGCGCGGGCAGGGGGCCGAGCGGCTGGTCGACGTGACGCGCGTGCATATCGACGGCTGCATCTACGCCAGCCCGGCGAACCTGCTTTTTGCCCAGACCATGGCCGATATGGGCTCAAAAGTGCGGGTGCCGACAACGATGAACGCGATCTCGGTCGATCACGGCAACTGGCGCGCGCAGGGCGTGCCGCCGGATTTCGGCCTACCCGCCAGCCGTCTGGCCGATGCCTATGTCACCATGGGTGCGCGCCCCAGTTTTACCTGCGCGCCCTACCAACTGCCCGCCCCGCCCGAGCGCGGCGAGTTCATCGCCTGGTCTGAATCCAACGCGGTGATCTATGCCAATAGCGTGCTTGGCGCGCGGACGGTGAAACATCCCGATTTCCTCGACCTGTGCATCGCGCTCACGGCGCGCGCGCCGCTCTCGGGGGTCTATCTGGATGGACACCGCGCCCCACGCCGGGTGATCGATGTGACATTGCCCGCGCAATATGACGAGGCGATCTGGCCGATGCTCGGCTGGTTGGCGGGGCAGGCGGCACCGGACCGGATCCCGCTGCTGCGCGGGCTGGAAACCGCTGCGCCGAACGAGGATGACCTCAAAGCGCTCTGCGCCGCCTTTGGCACCACCTCCGCCGCGCCGATGCTGCATGTGGCAGGCGTCACGCCCGAAACCGATCTGCCCCCCGTGGCCGAGGCCGATACCCTGCGCATCACGCCCAAAGACCTGCGCCGAGTCTGGCGGCAATTCAACGCGGGGCCTGCGCAGATTGATCTCGTGGCCTTCGGCAGCCCGCATTTCTCGCTCGCGGAATGCCGGGCTTTGGATGCGGCTCTGGCCGGGCGAAAACGGCACCCGAACACAGCGGTTATTGTCACCCTTGGGCATGACACTCTCACGGCAGCGCGTGACGACGGCACCGTGGCGCGGCTCGAAGCGGCAGGCGTGCAAGTCGTGCCCGACATCTGCTGGTGCTCGATTTCCGAGCCGGTCTTCCCGCCCTCGACCAAGGTGCTGATGACCAACTCGGGCAAATATGCCCATTACGCTCCGGGCCTTTCAGGCCGTGCAGTGCGCTTTGGCAGTATCGCCGATTGCGTAGACGCTGCCATGACCGGGCAGGCCGGGGAGGCTTTGCCCAAATGGCTGGCCGAAGAGGAGACAAACGATGCGTAGCAGCAAGACCGTTCACGTCATTTCCGCCCATGCCGAGGGTGAAGTGGGCGATGTGATCGTCGGCGGGGTCACCCCGCCCCCCGGCGACACGATCTGGGAGCAGAGCCGTTGGATCGCGCGGGACCAGACGCTGCGCAACTTCGTGCTGAACGAGCCGCGCGGCGGGGTGTTCCGCCATGTGAACCTGCTCGTGCCGCCGAAAGACCCGCGCGCTGATGCGGCCTTTATCATCATGGAGCCGGAGGACACGCCGCCGATGTCTGGCTCCAACTCGATCTGCGTGTCGACCGTCCTGCTGGACGGGGGGATCCTGCCGATGACCGAGCCGGTGACGGAGCTAACCCTCGAAGCGCCGGGCGGGCTGGTGAAGGTCCGCGCGGAATGTCGCAATGGCAAGGCGGAGCGTATCTTCGTGCAGAACCTGCCGAGCTTCGCGGCGCGTCTGGATGTGCCGCTTGAGGTCGAAGGGCTGGGCACGCTCACTATCGATACCGCCTATGGCGGCGACAGTTTCGTGGTCGTCGATGCCGCCGCCATGGGGTTTTCGCTAGAGGCGCATGAGGCCCATGACATCGCGCGGCTTGGCGTGCGGATCACCGATGCGGCCAATGCGGCGATGCGGTTTGAGCACCCCGAGAACCCCGATTGGCAGCATTTCTCTTTTTGCCTTTTTGCCGGGCCAGTCACCCGCGACGCGACCGGTCTGCGCGCCGGGGCGGCAGTGGCAATCCAGCCGGGCAAGGTCGATCGCTCCCCCACGGGCACGGCGCTCTGCGCGCGGATGGCGCTGCTGCATGCGCGGGGGGAGATGGGGTTGAACGATAGCCTGACCACGGTCTCGCTGATCGGCTCGACCTTTACCGGGCGGATCTTGGGCGTGACGCGCGTGGGCGATCATCCGGCGATCCTTCCCGAACTCTCTGGGCGGGGCTGGGTCACTGGCATCCACCAGCACATGCTGGACCCCGATGACCCGTGGCCCGGCGGCTACCGACTGTCCGACACTTGGGGTGCACGCGGCTAGGCGCCCATCTCTTTCGACCCCCGATCCCCCGGCCTGAGTGGGGGCGGGGCGCGGGGTGGATATTCGCCGCGCTACCGCCGCGCCGCCTCGGCGCGAAGCCGCCGTCCTTGGCTGACGCGAGGCAACGTCTTGCATGTGCTCTTCGTTTTCGATTGATTACTTTTCAATCAGAACACGAACTTTCAAACAACGGAGAGTCACCATGAAGCTACGCACCACACTTGCATCCTCCGCATTGGCGCTCAGCCTTGCGTTTCAGGCCCAAGCCGCCGATGTCCCCGAGGGTGTGAACCTTGCCGAAGATCAAAGCTATACCTTCTGGCTGCTCGACGCGATCAAATCGATGGACCCGCAGATCAACACCGATGTCGAAGGTTCGGACGTTCTGCGCAACCTCTTTGAGGGGCTCTATAACGAAGACGGCAATGGCGAATTGGTGCCCGGCGTGGCGCTGGATCACGAGGTTTCCGAAGACGGCAAGACCTATACGTTCAACCTGCGCAAAGACGCCAAGTGGTCCAATGGTGAGCCGGTCACGGCCAATGATTTCGTCTATTCTTGGCGCCGTTTGGCGGACCCGGCGACCGCGTCGGAATACGCATGGTACATGGAGTTGATGCAGGTCGAAAACGCGCCTGAGATCATCGCGGGTGACAAGTCGCCCGAGGAGTTGGGCATCCAAGCCGTCGACGACCACACGCTTGAGGTCAAGATCACCACGCCGCTGCCCTATTTCCCGCAGATGCTGGTGCATGGGTCGACCTTCCCCGTGCTGCAAAGCGTGGTGGAAGAGCATGGCGACGATTGGACGGATGCGGGCACGCTCGTCGGCAACGGCGCTTATAAACTGGTCGAGCATCAGTTGGGCGAACGTGTCGTGATGGAAAAGAACGACACCTATTGGGATGCCGACAACGTGGTGATGGAGAAGATCACCGCGCTCACGATCAATGACGTGAACCAAGCGCTGACCCGCTATCTGGCGGGTGAGTTGGACCGCGTGGATATCCCCGCCGGTCAATACCCGCGTCTGAAGAAAGAGTACCCCGAACAGGCGGTCTCAACCCCCTATAACTGCTCGTATATCTACATGCTGAACGTAGGCGAAAAGGGCCCCGAGGCGCTGAAAAACGTCAATGTGCGCAAGGCCTTGGCCTATGCCATCGACCGCGACATCATTGTCGAGCGTATCCTGCAAGGCGGCCAAAAGCCGTCCTACAACTGGACCCACTGGGCGATTGCCGATTTCGAGCGTCCCGAGTTGGATTGGGCCGACAATATGGATCAGGCGCAGCGCGTGGAAAAGGCCAAAGAACTGTTGGCCGAGGCGGGCTATGGCCCCGACAACCCGCTCGACCTGACGCTGCAGTACAACACATCCGAAGATCACAAAAAGATCGCCATCGCGGCCTCGCAGATGCTCAAACAGATCGGCGTGAACCTGACGCTGGATAACTACGAGTGGAAAGTGCACACCGACCGCATGCAGCGCCAAGACTACGACATGGCGCGCTATGCATGGTGCGGCGACTACAACGAGGCCTCGACCTACCTCGATCTGCTGACCTCATATTCGGGCCACAACAACGGCGAGTTCTACAATGACGCTTATGACAAGCTCATGAAGGACAGCAAAACCGCCGAAGACCCGCAGCCGCTTTACAAAGACGCGGAGCGTATCTTGGCCGAGGAAATGCCGATCATCCCGATCTACCACTACGCGAACGTCGACATGATCGCGGAAGACATCGAAGGTCTGCCCGAGAATAACGTGAACAACACGTGGTACGGCAAAGACCTCTACCGTACCGCAGAGTAACCTCTCGACATTCGGGCAGCCCGGCGGTTATGGCACGGGCTGCCCGATTCTATTCTACACCCCCACAAACCCCGTATTCGGAGCGCGCGCCTCTTGCTCAGTTACATCCTCAAGCGCCTTGCCATCGCTATTCCCACGCTTCTGGTCTTGATCGTCATCTCCTTCCTGCTGATGCATTCCGCGCCCGGCGGCCCCTTCACATCAGAGCGTGAATTGCCGCCGCAGGTGCTGGCGAACCTCAATGCGAAATACGGGCTGGATGATCCGCTGTGGAAGCAGATCGGCAGCTATGTTTGGGGCATCGTCTCTGACTTCGATTTCGGGCCAAGCTTTGTCTACAAAGACCGTTCGGTGAATGAGATCATCGCCCAAGGTTTCCCGATTACGCTGACCTATGGGCTGTTGTCCTTTGCTGTCGCAGTGATCGTCGGCGTTGGCCTTGGCGTGGCCGCAGCGGTGCGGCACAACTCGCTGCTGGACTATGTAGCGGTCGGCGTTTCCATCGGGGCGCAGGTGCTGCCGAATTTCGTCATGGCGCCGATCTTGGTGCTGGTCTTTACGCTCTGGCTTGGTTGGTTGCCCGGGGGCGGGTGGCAAGGGCCGGAGTATTGGATCATGCCGGTGATCGCGCTGTCGACATCCTTCATGGCCTCGATTGCGCGGATCACCCGCTCGTCGATGCTTGAGGTGCTGACCTCGAACCACATCCGCACCGCGCGCGCCAAGGGGCTGCCCGAACGCCGGGTGATCCTGCGCCATGCGCTGAAACCCGCGATGCTGCCAGTGATTTCCTATCTGGGCCCCGCTTTCGTGGCGATGATCACCGGCTCTGTGGTGGTCGATATCTATTTCTCCACCGGCGGCATCGGCAAGGCTTTCGTCGATTCAGCGCTCAACCGCGATTACGCGGTGATGATGGGGGTGACGATCCTCGTGGGCGCGCTGACCATCTTCTTTAACCTCGTGGTCGATATCCTCTACGGGTGGATCGACCCCAAGATCCGGTACTGACATGGTGATGACATCCGAACAACGGGTCGAGGCCAGTGAGATCGCAGGCAAGGGCCGCTCGCCTTGGGCCGATGCGCGGCGGCGGTTCTTTCGCAACAAGGCGGCGCTGATGGGTCTGGTGATCCTCGGCTTCGTCGTGGCCTTCGCACTCTTTGGCAACAGTCTCGCGCAATGGTCGAACGAGGAACTCGACTACAACGTCATGGGCCAAATCGTCGAACTGGGCGGCCCGTCGATTGAAAGCGGCCATTACTTTGGCACCGACGATCTGGGGCGTGACCTGTTCGCCCGCACCGTGCAAGGCACGCAGATCAGCCTCGCGGTGGGCCTTGTCGGCGCGTTGATCGCCTGTGTGGTCGGCACGCTTTACGGCGCGGTCGCGGGCTACTTCGGCGGGCGCACCGACAGCATCATGATGCGGCTCGTCGATATCTTCATGGCCGTGCCTTACATGTTCGTGCTGATCCTGCTGTTGGTCATGTATGGCCGCTCGATCACCATTCTTTTTGCGGGCGTCGGGCTGATCTCATGGATGGAGATGGCCCGCATCGTGCGGGGCCAGACGCTGACCATCAAGGGCCGCGAGTTTGTCGAGGCTGCCCGCGCCATCGGCGTCTCGGCCCCGGTCATCATCCTGCGCCATATCGTGCCCAACCTGCTGGGCGTGATCGCCGTTTACGCTACACTGCTGGTCCCGCTGATGATCCTGACGGAAAGCTTCATTTCGTTCCTTGGCCTTGGCATTCAAGAGCCGCTCACCTCCCTCGGGGCGCTGATCTCCGAAGGGGCGGGGACCATCGCCTATGGCACTACTTGGCAGTTGGGTTTCCCGCTGCTGTTCTTCTGTCTCACGCTCTTTGGCCTGTTCTTTATCGGCGACGGATTGCGTGACGCCCTCGACCCCAAGGATCGCTGATGTCTCTGCTGGAAATCGACAAGCTCTCTGTCACCTTCGACGGTGAAGATGGCCCCGTGCATGCGGTCAACGACCTGTCGCTGTCGATCAGCCGGGGTGAGACCTTGGGCATCGTCGGCGAAAGCGGCTCGGGCAAATCGCAGACCGCCTTTTCGATCATGGGCCTGCTCGCGCCGAACGGGCGCACCGCTGGCTCGGTCCGGTTTGACGGACAAGAGATTTTGGGCGCCAAACCCAAGGTGCTCAACAAACTCCGGGCCGAGCGCATTGCGATGATCTTCCAAGACCCGATGACATCGCTCAACCCCTATATGCGCATCGCCGATCAGATGACCGAGGTGCTGACCCTTCACAAAGGCATGTCGAAACGCGCGGCTCTGGCGGAATCGGTGCGGATGCTCGACGCGGTGAAGATCCCCGCAGCCAAGGAGCGCATCCGTCTCTTCCCGCATGAGTTCTCCGGCGGTATGCGCCAGCGGGTGATGATCGCCATGTCGCTGCTGTGCAAGCCCGACCTGCTGATCGCGGATGAGCCGACCACCGCGCTTGATGTGACGGTGCAGGCGCAGATCATGGACCTGCTGGGTGATCTGCAAAAGGATTTCGGCATGGCCACGATCCTCATCACCCATGACCTTGGCGTCGTCGCGGGGTTCTGCGAGCGGGTGCTGGTGATGTACGGTGGCCGCGTGATGGAGCAGGGCCCGACCGAGCCGCTTTTCGCGCAACCGACGCACCCCTACACCCGTGGCCTTTTGGCCGCCGTGCCGCGGGTCGATGACCAAGACGCCACCATGAAAGCGATCCCCGGCAACCCGCCCAACATGGCCGCCCCGCCCGAGGGCTGCCCCTTCCGCCCGCGCTGCACCTACGCCGGCGAGGATTGCCGCGTGATGCCGCCCCTTGCGCCTTTTGCCGAAGGCCGCGCCCGTGCCTGCCACCGCCCGATTGCGGAGGTCACCGCATGAGCCCGCTTCTGTCTGTTCGCGATCTCCACGTTCGTTTCCCCATCACCCGCGCTGGCGACATGCCTTGGACGAAACCGCGCTATCTGCACGCGGTCAACGGGGTGAGCTTTGATCTGGAGCCCAGCAAGACGCTTGGCGTGGTCGGCGAATCCGGCTGTGGTAAATCCACCCTCGCGCGGGGTTTGATCCAAATGGTCCCGGCGACGGGGCAAGTGAACTGGCGCGGAGAGACGGACCTGCTGTCACTCTCCCCCCGGCAGATGAAACCCTACCGTTCTGAGATCCAGATGGTGTTTCAAGACCCTCTGGCCTCGCTCAACCCCCGCATGACGCTGGGCCAGATCATCGCAGAGCCGCTGCGCACGCACCGGCCCGAGATCTCTGCCAAGGAACGCCGCGCCCGCGTCGCGCAGATGATGGAGCGCGTGGGTCTGCTGCCGCAGATGATCAACCGCTACCCGCATGAGTTCTCGGGCGGCCAGTGCCAACGCATCGGCATCGCCCGCGCCCTGATCGTAGGGCCGAAGTTGCTGATCTGCGATGAGCCGGTCTCGGCGCTTGATGTGTCGATCCAAGCGCAGGTGATTGAGCTGCTGAAGGAGCTGCAACGCGATCTGGAGCTGGCGATGATCTTTATCGCCCATGACCTCAGCGTGGTGAAAAACATCTCGGATGAGGTCATGGTGCTCTATCTGGGCCGCATCATGGAAAAGGCCCCCAAGGCGCAGCTCTACGACAACCCGCAGCACCCCTATACGCAGGCGTTGCTTTCGGCGGTGCCGATCCCCGACCCCGTGGCCGAACGCGCCAAGCAGATCGTGCCGATGACGGGCGATATGCCCTCCCCGATGAACCCGCCCTCCGGCTGTGTTTTCCGGGGCCGCTGCCCGCGCGCGCAGGCCGATTGCGCTGAGGTGGTGCCAGAGCCGGGGCGGGGCGCGCATCAGGTGGCCTGCATTCACCCCGGCCCGATGCAGGAGAATGAAATGGCCGTAGGGCGCTGACGCCCTGCTGTCGGTTTAAATCCCTTTATAATAACGCTCTACCCGCTGCCTAAGAGCCGGGCGGCGGCTTTGCATTCTGCAAAAATGATATACGTCTATCAGAAATGATTGACGTATATCAAAATATCCTCATAGATAGGGCCAAGACGCGCCGCTTGGGAGGGTTGGCGCGATGGGGGAGGGATCATGACAAGTCCGACGCTGAGCGATGTCGCACGCGCTGCCGGGGTGAGCTATGCCACCGCGGACCGGGTGATCAACAACCGCGGCAATGTGGCCGACAAGTCCATCGCCAAGGTGCGCGAAGCGGTCACGGCACTTGGCTATGTGCGCAATGTCGCGGCGGCCAATCTGTCGCGCGGTCGTATCTACAAGCTCGCGTTTTTGATCCCCCGTGGCTCCAACGCTTTCTTCAACCGTATCCGCCAGCACATAGACCACGTCGCCGCCCATCACGTCAGCGAGCGGGTGACCGCCGAGGTGATCGAGGTCGCAGCCTTCGCGGTGGAAGGGCTCCAAGACAGTATCTCGGCCCTGCTTGAGCGTGATTTTGACGGTGTTGCCATCGTCGGGCTGCAAAGCGCCGCGCTTGAAGCGCCTTTGGCTGAATTGCGCGCCAAAGGGGTGGCTGTGGTGGGCCTTGTCTCCGACCTGCCCCATGCCGCCCGCGCGGCCTATATCGGCATCGACAACATTGCCGCCGGGCGCACTGCTGGGCGGATGGTGGGCCTTGCCCATGGCGGGAAGGGCGGACAGGTGCAGACCTTTGCAGGCTCGCTCGACGCGCGTGACCACGCAGAGCGCCTTGCTGGATTTCGCGAAGTGCTAAACGCTGATTTCCCGCAAGTAAGGGTGCTTGATCCGATCATGACCAAGGACGATGCGCAGGTGCTTCGGGCGCAGACGCAAGAGGTGCTGACCCAGCAACGGCTGACGGCGCTTTACAACGTTGGCGCGGGCAACAGCGGCCTGATCGCCGCCCTTCGCGGCGGGCAGGGAAAACGCCCCTTTTGCGTGGTGCATGAGCTTGTCGCCCATTCCCGCCAAGCGCTGATGGAGCGGCAGATTGATCTGGTCATCGACCAGCGGCCTGACGTGGAAATCAACCGCGCGTTCACCGTGCTGCGCGCCCTGATCGACGCGAAAGACCTGCCGCCGATGCCGGAACTCGTGCCGACAATTTATGTGCGGGACAATCTGCCCGCCGACGCTTTGACCGATCAGATGAAGGCCCAAGATACATGAGTGATTTCTTTAAAGATATTAAGCCCCTGTCCTATGACCCAGAAGGGTCTGACCTGGCCTTTCGGCACTACAATCCTGACGAAGTGGTCATGGGCAACCGGATGGAAGACCACCTGCGCTTTGCTGTGGCCTATTGGCATTCCTTTGCGTGGCCCGGCGGCGATCCCTTCGGCGGCCAGACATTCGACCGCCCTTGGTTTGGCGAGACGATGGACATGGCGCGCCTCAAGGCCGATGTGGCGTTTGAGATGTTCGACCTTTTGAACGCGCCTTTCTTCTGCTGGCACGATGCCGACATCCGCCCCGAAGGCGATACATTCGCCGAGAGCCTGCGTAATTTCGAAGAGATCATCGACTACCTCGGCACCAAGATGGAAAGCTCCAAGACCAAGCTGCTTTGGGGCACCGCGAACCTCTTTGGTCACCGCCGCTTTATGTCGGGCGCGGCCACCAACCCCGACCCGGAAGTTTTTGCCTGGTCCGCGGCGACTGTCAAAGCCTGTATGGATGCGACCCATAAGTTGGACGGCCAGAACTATGTGCTCTGGGGCGGGCGCGAGGGCTATGAAACCTTGTTGAACACTGACCTTAAGCGCGAACGCCAGCAGGCGGGGCGGTTCTTGCAGATGGCGGTGGAGTACAAACACAAGATCGGCTTCAAGGGCGCTATTCTGGTCGAGCCGAAGCCGCAGGAGCCGACCAAGCATCAATATGATTTCGATGTCGCGACCGTCTATGGTTTCCTCAAGGAGTTCGGGCTGGAGGGCGAGGTTCAGATGAACATCGAACAGGGCCACGCGATCCTTGCGGGCCATTCGTTCGAACATGAATTGGCGCTGGCGTCCTCATTGGGCATTTTCGGCTCCATCGACATGAACCGCAACGACTATCAATCTGGCTGGGACACCGACCAGTTCCCCAACAACGTCCCCGAGGTCGCGCTGGCCTATTACGAGGTGCTCAAGGCAGGCGGGTTCACCACCGGCGGCACCAACTTTGACGCCAAGCTGCGGCGGCAATCGCTTGACCCGGTCGATCTGGTCGCGGCCCATGCAGGGGCGATGGATGTCTGCGCGCGGGGCTTCAAAGCCGCCGCCGCGATGTTGGAGGATGGCACGCTCGAGGCCATGCGCGATGAACGCTACGCGGGCTGGGAGAGCCCCAACGCCAAGGCGATGCTGGAGGGGGATCTGGCCAGCATCGCGGCGCAGGTCGCCAAAGACGGCATCAATCCGCAGCCCCGCTCGGGCCGGCAGGAAATTCTGGAGAATATCGTGAACCGGTTCGTTTGAGCCGGGGAGAGGGAGGACCACCATGAAAACGATTAAGGGACCAGCGCTGTTTCTGGCGCAGTTTGCAGGCGACGAAGCGCCGTTTAATTCTTGGGACAGCATCACCAAATGGGCTGCCGATTGTGGGTACAAAGGTGTGCAGGTGCCCAGCTGGGACGCACGGCTGATCGACTTGGCCAAAGCGGCGTCGAGCAAGGATTACTGCGACGCATTCAAGGGCAAGGCAGTCGAGAACGGCGTAGAGGTCACCGAACTTTCAACCCACCTTCAGGGCCAGTTGGTCGCGGTGCACCCGGCCTATGACACCGCCTTTGACGGCTTCGCCGCAGAGGAAGTGCGCGGCAATCCCAAGGCGCGTCAGGAATGGGCGGTCGAGCAGGTCAAAATGGCGCTTTCGGCGTCCAAGAACATGGGCATCGGCGCACATGCGACCTTCTCGGGCGCGCTGGCTTGGCCCTATGTCTACCCATGGCCACAGCGCCCTGCGGGGTTGATCGAAACGGCCTTTGATGAGCTGGCCGCGCGTTGGCTGCCGATCCTCAACCACGCTGAGGACTGCGGCGTCGATGTCTGCTATGAGATTCACCCCGGCGAAGACCTTCACGACGGCATCACTTATGAGATGTTCTTGGAGCGCACCGGCAATCACGCACGGGCCAATATGCTCTATGATCCCAGCCACTACGTGCTGCAATGCCTTGATTATATTGATAACATCGACATTTACAAAGACCGGATCAAGATGTTCCACGTCAAGGATGCGGAGTTCAATCCGACGGGTCGTCAGGGGGTCTATTCTGGCTACCAAAGCTGGACGGACCGCGCCGGGCGGTTCCGGTCGCTGGGCGATGGTCAGGTTGATTTCGGCGCGGTATTTTCCAAAATGGCCGCCAATGATTTCGATGGTTGGGCCGTGGTGGAGTGGGAATGCTGCCTGAAACACCCCGAAGACGGCGCGCGCGAAGGGGCGCAGTTCGTCAAGGATCACATCATCCGCGTGACGGACAAGGCCTTTGACGACTTCGCCGATGGCGGCACCGATGAGGCGGCAAACCGCAAGATGCTGGGGATCGACTGATGGCGCGTATTCGACTTGGCATGGTGGGCGGCGGCAATGACGCCTTTATCGGCGGCGTGCACCGCATCGCTTCGCGCATCGACGACCGGTTTGATCTGGTAGCAGGCGCGCTGTCTTCGACCCCCGAGAAATCCGCCGCCAGTGCAGAGGCTTTGGGCATCCCACGGTCCTACGGCAGTTTTGAGGAAATGGCTGAGGCCGAAGCCGCCCGCGAAGACGGGATCGAGGCTGTCTCGATCGTCACGCCCAACCACGTGCACGCCGCCGCCGCCAAGGCGTTTTTGGCCAAGGGCATACATGTGATCTGCGACAAGCCGCTGACCTCCACACTGGAGGATGCAGAGGCGCTGGAGGCGGCGGTGGCTGATGCCGATGCGCTTTTCATCCTCACCCATAACTACACCGGCTACCCGATGATCCGCCAAGCGCGAGCAATGATCGAAGCGGGCGATCTGGGCGATATTCGCATCGTTCAGGCAGAGTATCCGCAGGATTGGCTAACCGCGCCGATGGAGAACGAAGGCGTCAAACAAGCCGAATGGCGCACCGATCCCGCGCGCTCTGGCGCGGGAGGCTCGGTGGGGGACATCGGCACTCATGCACATAACCTTGCGTGCTTTGTAAGCGGCTTGCAGGTCGAAAGCATCGCCGCTGATTTGCAAAGCTGGGGCGCAGGGCGCAAGTTGGATGACAACGCGCATATGATGCTGCGTTTTGCTGGCGGCGCGCGCGGTATGCTGTGGTCAAGCCAAGTCGCCCCCGGCAATGAAAACGCTCTGAAGCTGCGGGTGTATGGGGAAAAAGGCGGTCTGGAGTGGTCGCAGGAGGATCCCAACTACCTTTGGTTTACGCCGCTCGGCGAACCCAAACGCCTGATCACCCGCAACGGGGCAGGGGCGTCGGAAGCCTCGCAGTCGGTGAGCCGCATTCCCGGTGGCCACCCGGAAGGCTACCTCGAAGGGTTCGCCACAATCTATAACGAAGCCGCCGACGCGATCCGCGCGGTGCAGGGCGGAGCGAGCCGTGAGAGCGCCATGGGCGTGCTGCCCGGCATCGCGGCGGGGATGGACGGAATGCGCTTCATCAACGCCTGCGTGACCTCTTCGACCAATGACGCGGCGTGGACAAAACTATGAGCAATAGCCCCGTTCTTGCCCTGCGCAATGTGAGCAAAAGCTTCGGCTCGATCGAGGTGCTGCACGGCGTGACCCTCGCGCTGGAGCCGGGCACCGTTCACGCGCTCATTGGTGAGAACGGGGCGGGCAAATCCACCACGATGAAGATTATGGCGGGCTATCAACTGCCCTCTAAAGGCGATGTCGACCTCGACGGCGCGCCGGTGCGGTTCAACAGCCTGCACGAAGGCGAGATGGCCGGGATCGTGATGATCCATCAAGAGTTCAATCTGGCCGAACAGTTGACGGTTGAGCAGAACATCTTTCTGGGGCGTGAGCTGAAACGCGGGCCGCTGCTCGACAAGGCCGAGATGCGGCGGCGCACGCGCGACTATCTTGATCGGGTGGCCTGCAACGTTTCTCCGGATGCGCTGGTGTCGCGCCTGTCGAACTCCGACAAACAGATGGTCGAAATCGCCAAAGCCCTGTCGCGCGATGCGCGGGTGCTGATCATGGATGAGCCGACGGCGGTGCTGACCAAACGCGAGACCGATGTGCTGTTCAAACAGGTCGCGGCGCTGCGCGCGGCGGGCACGGCAGTTCTGTTCACCTCGCATAAACTTGATGAGGTTGCCGAGATCTCGGACCATGTGACCATCATGCGCGACGGGGCGGTGGTGCATTCGGGGCCAAGCGCGGACATCACCGAAGACGAAATGGCCACCGCAATGGTGGGCCGCGATGTGTCTGACCTCTATCCGGCGAAGCCCGGCGTGGCACCGGGCGCGCCAGAGGTGCTGTCGGTCGAAAACCTCAGCGTGCCGGGCTTTGCCAGCGACGTCTCATTTTCGCTGCGACAGGGCGAGATCTTGGGGCTGGGCGGGCTCATCGGCTCGGGCCGGACTGAGGTGATGGAAGGCCTGGCGGGGCTGCGCCCGGCGACGTCCGATCGTGTCACGCTTTTCGGCCAGCCAGTGCAATTCAAACGCCCCAGCGACGCGCAGCAGGCCGGGCTTTGCTACCTTACCGAAGACCGCAAACTGCGCGGGCTGCTGCTGGAACGCGGCATGCGAGAAAACCTGACGCTGCAGAACCTCCATAAATTCGGCGGTTTCTTGATCGACCGAGGCGCCGAGGAAACGGCGCTGACCCATGCGATCAGCGAGTTCGACATCCGCGCGGGCAGCCGTGATGTGCGGGTCGGCAATATGTCGGGCGGCAACCAACAGAAACTGCTGCTGGCCAAGATCATGCTCTCTGAGCCGCGCATCCTGATCGTCGATGAGCCGACCCGCGGCATCGACATTGGCACAAAACAACAAATCTATGCCTTCTTGCGCAACTTGGCCGATCAGGGTCATGCGATCATCGTGATCACCTCTGAAATGCCCGAACTTATCGGCCTTGCCGACCGTGTGATGGTCATGCGTTTGGGCGAAGTAAGCGGCACGCTGGCGCCAAATGAGATCACGGAAGACGCGATTGTGCGCCTCTCGATGGGGCTGCGCGCCGAACAAATGCCGATGACGGCCTAAGGAAACCGAAGATGATAGATGTAACCACACCTCACACCAAAAGCTTCCGGATGCCGTCGATGTCCGTCCTCGGGCCAATCATCGCGCTGATCGTCCTTTTGGTCATTGGCGCGCTGATGAACTCAAACTTCCTGAGTGCGGCGAATATCACCAACGTCCTCGCACGCTCGGCCTTTATCGGGATCATCGCGGTGGGCATGACCTTTGTCATCACCGCCGGGGGGCTTGACCTCTCTGTCGGGTCGATGGCGGCCTTTATTGCGGGGCTGATGATCTTGGTGATGAACGCGGCGCTGCCCAGCCTTGGGATTGGCGTGCCGATCATCCTGTTGGGGATGTTCACGGCCATCGTCGCGGGGCTGCTGGCGGGGTTGTTGAACGGCTTTTTGATTACCGCGCTTGGTATTGAGGCCTTCATCGTCACGCTTGGCTCCATGGGCATCTACCGCTCGCTGGTGACGTGGCTGGCCGACGGCGGCACCCTGTCGCTCGATTTTGGCCTGCGCAGTTTCTATCGGCCCGTTTACTTTGACGGGATCCTCGGGATCAGCTGGCCGATCATCGTCTTTGCACTGGTGGTCATCATCGGCGAAATCATCATGTCGCGCACCGTCTATGGCCGCCACTGCGCCGCCACGGGTTCCAACGAACATGTCGCGCATTATTCCAATGTGAACGTCAACCGCACGCGGCTAATCTCTTATGCCGCTTTGGGCATCTTGGTGGGCATCGCCACGATCATGTATGTGCCGCGCCTCGGCTCGGCTTCGGCCTCGACCGGGGTGCTGTGGGAGCTGGAAGCTATCGCCGCCGTGATCATTGGCGGCACGGTATTGAAGGGCGGTTTCGGCCGGGTCTGGGGCACCGTCATCGGCGTGCTGATCCTAAGCCTCATCGGCAATATTCTGAACCTCACCGATTTCGTGTCGCCATATCTTAATGGGGCGATCCAAGGGATTATCATCATTCTCGCTGTGATCCTACAGCGCGAAAGGAAGACGGCGCTTTAAGCCGTAGTTGAACGCTTCATGGGAGGAGCAAATATGACATTTACCAAAACATTCATTGCCACCGCGCTGGCCACGGCTGTCGGCACCGCCGCCTTTGCCCAAGACACCAAAGTCATCGGCGTGTCGATCCCGGCGGCGACCCACGGTTGGGCGGGGGGCATGAACTTCCACGCCAAGGAAACCGTCGAACGTCTGGAAGAGGTCTATTCCGATCTCGACTTCGTCCTCGCCACCGCGTCGGACCCCGGCAAACAGGTGAACGACATCGAAGACATGGTCGCCACACGCAACATCGACGCGCTGGTGGTGCTGCCGTTCGAATCCGATCCGCTGACCCCGCCGGTGCAAGCCGTCGCAGATGGTGGTGCATGGGTGACGGTGGTCGACCGTGGTCTCTCGGTTGAAGGGATCCAAGACCTCTATGTCGCGGGCGACAACAGCGGCTTTGGCAAGGTCTCGGGTGAGTTCATGGCCCAGCAAATGCCCGATGGCGGCGACATCGTCGTGCTGCGCGGCATTCCGACCACCATCGACAACGAGCGTGTCGAGGGCTTCAACACAGCCATCGAAGGCGCCGGGATCAACGTGCTCGATATGGAGCATGGCAACTGGAACCGCGACGACAGCTTTACCGTCATGCAAGATTTCCTGTCGAAGTATCCCAACATTGACGCGGTTTGGGCCTCGGATGATGACATGGCGATTGGCGTTCTGGCCGCGATTGAGGCCGCAGGGCGCAACGATGTAAAATTCGTGCTCGGCGGTGCTGGTATGAAAGAGATGATCAAACGCACTGCCGATGGCGACGCGATGATCCCGGCCAACGTCACCTACCCGCCGTCGATGATCGCCACAGCGATTGAGCTGACCGCCGTGGGCCTCACCTCCAACGCGCCGGTTTCGGGCACATTCGTGATCGGCTCGGTGCTGGTGACCCAAGAGAACGCGATGGATTTCTACTATCCTGACAGCCCGTTCTGATGAACAGCGCCACCGGCAGGCTGCCGGTGGCCTTTCTCCCTTTGTGAAGTAATGAGTATCGCATGACCTATCTCGGCTTGGACCTAGGCACCTCGGGCGTCAAAGCGCTTTTGATCGACGAAGGCCAAAGGGCCTTGGCCGAGGGTCATGCCCCGTTGGAGGTTCAGCGCCCGCACCCGATGTGGAGCGAGCAGGACCCTCAATCATGGATCACCGCCTGCGAGGCCGCGATTGCGCAGGTCCGCACGGCGGCCCCTGTGCACTTTGCAGCGCTGCGCGGCATTGCCGTGTCGGGCCAGATGCATGGGGCCACGCTGCTTGACGCGAACGACCGGCCCTTGCGCCCGGCAATCTTGTGGAACGATGGCCGCGCCCACGCCGAATGCGCGGAGTTGGAAGCGCGCGCCGATTTTCGCGGGCTAGGCGGCAATATCGTCATGGCAGGTTTCACCGCGCCCAAGTTGCGGTGGGTGCAAAAGCATGAACCTGAGGTTTTCGCACAGGTCCGCAAAGTTCTGTTGCCTAAGGACTATGTCGGCCTTTGGCTGACGGGCGAACACGTCTCGGAAATGTCCGACGCGGCGGGTACGCTCTGGCTCGACGTGGCCAAACGCGATTGGTCGGATGAACTGCTCGCCGCGACGGACCTTTCGCGCGATCACATGCCGCGCTTGGTCGAGGGCAGTGCGCGCGCGGGTGGGCTGCGGGCCGCGCTTGCCGCCGATTGGGGCGTCAGCAACGTCGCCGTTGCGGGGGGCGCGGGCGACAACGCGGCCACCGCCGTCGGGCTGGGGCTGGTGCAGCCGGAGCAGGGGTTTTTGTCACTCGGCACGTCGGGCGTGCTTTTCACCGTGACCGACCGTTTCGCCAGCAACACCGAGAACGCGGTGCATAGTTTCTGCCACGCCGTGCCCGAGACATGGCATCAGATGGGCGTGATCTTATCGGCGACGGATGCTTTGGCGTGGCTGGGGCAGATCACGGGACAAAGTCCCGCAGCCTTGGCGGGCATGGTTAGGGATGCGACCGAACCCTCTCCCATCACTTTCCTGCCCTATCTTTCTGGCGAACGCACGCCGCATAACGCGCCCGACGCCACCGGTGCCTTTCACGGGCTGCGCCGGGGGCATGGGTTGCCCGACATGGTGCAGGCCGTGATGGAGGGGGTCGGATTTGCCTTTGCCGATTGCTGTCGCGCACTGGAGCAATGTGGCTCCCTGCCAGAGCGTGTTTGCGTGGCGGGCGGGGGCAGCCAGTCAGAGACATGGTTGCAGATGATCGCCGACATCACCGGCCTGACCCTCGACGTGCCGGAAAGCGGTGCGCAGGGGGCGGCGCTTGGCGCGGCGCGGCTGGCGATGCTGGGCTGCGGGGAGGCGGCGCAGGCCGAGGTGATACACCCCCCGAAGATCCGCAAAAGCATCGCCCCGAACCCCGCGCTTGAAGGGGCCTATGAGCAAAGCTACGCGGCCTACAGACAGGCGTGGACGGGGCGCCAGACGCGCTGACCGCCAGATCATAATGATAGACAGAGCAAGGGGCGACCAATGGGCCGCCCCGTCGCCAATCACATCCCCGCAATCACCTTGTCCAAGGTGGCGGGATAGTCGCGCACCCGCACCCCGGTGGCGTTGTAGATCGCATTGGTGATCGCCGCAGCCGCGCCGCAGATGCCCAACTCACCGATCCCTTTCGCCTGCAGCGGGTTGGCCCAATCGTCACGTTCCTCCAGCAGATCGACGGTCAGCTGCGGCACGTCGGCGTTCACCGGAATGTGGTATTCGGCCAAGTTGTGGTTGGCCACATGCCCGTCGCGCGGGTCAAAGGCCAACTCCTCGGTCAGCGCGATGCCGATGCCAAAGGTCATCCCGCCCAGACATTGCGAGCGCGCCGTCTTGGCATTCAGGATCCGACCTGCGGCGAAAGTGCCGTGCATCCGCCGCACCCGCGTCTCGCCCGAGGCGGCATGCACCGCGACTTCAGCGAAATAGGCACCGAATGTCGCCTGCCGCACCGCCTCGGAAGTGTCGCCGGGCAGCACATGGCCAAGCTTTGCGATCTCATCGCCGTTCAGGATCTCGCTCAGGCTTCGGGTCTGATTGTCGAAAGTGGCCATGCCATCTTTCAGCGTCAGGTCATTTTCGTCCACCTCCAGCCGCTCGGCCAATTGTTTGCGGATCGCCTCACAGGCCAGATAGACAGAGGTGCCGCTTGACGACGCGCCCCAAGACCCGCCAGAGCCAGAGGCCGGAGGCAGGGTGGTATCGCCCAAGACCACATCCACGGCATCGCGCGGCAGACCCATCATATCGCCCGCGATTTGCCCCAAGATCGCATAGGTGCCGGTGCCGATATCGGTCATGTCCGTCTCGACCCGCAGGCGGCCATCGGGCATCAGCGTCACGCGGGCTTGGCTCTCCATCAGCACGTTGATCCGCGCCGCCGAGGCCATGCCGTATCCGATCAGCCATTCCCCCTCGCGCCGTTCTTTGATGCCGGGGCGGTCGGCCCAGCCAAAGGTCTCGGCCCCGCTGTCAAGCGCCTCACGGAAACGACGGGAAGAGAAGTCTTTGCCGCTTTCGGGGTCTTTTTCGGGGATGTTGCGGCGGCGCAGTTCGACCGGGTCCATGCCGATCTTGTCGGCCAGCTCATCCATCGCGCCCTCGAAAACGGTGACGCCCACCGCTTCGCCCGGCGCGCGGACAGAGCCTGCGCAGAGGCGGTGCACCCGTGCCAGATCCATCGACATCTTGCGGTTCGCCCCGGCATAGAGGAAATGCGAGGCTTGCAAAACCGGCTCGGCAAAGGTCTCTCCGGGCAGGTTGGACACACGCGCGTCATGGCCCAGACCGGTCAACTTCCCCTCGGCATCGGCGGCAAGCCGTACACGCTGCGTGGTCTCTGACCTGCGCATCGTCGCCTCATAGACCTGCGGCCGTTGCAGGGCGACAGAAACCGGGCGGCCCACCTCTTTTGCCGCAATCGCCGCCGCGACCGCCTCGGGGGCGATCCCGAGTTTCGAGCCAAAGCCGCCGCCGACATAGGGCGACAGAATGCGCAGCCGGTCGGGGTGAATACCAAGCGCGTCCGACAGCTCATTGCGGTTGTATTTCAACATCTGATAGCTGCCGCGCAGGGTCAGGTCATCGCCGTCCCACGACGCGATAGAGGCATGCGGCTCCATCGGGGAGCTGGAGTGCGATGGGGTGGTATAGGTCACATCGACCGAAAACGCGGCCTCCTGCATCGCCCCATCCAGATCGCCCTGATCCAGCGTTTTCGCCTCTTGCGGTTCAACCGCGGCCGTTGCGGGATCGACCGGCATGACCTCGCCGTTTTCAAGTTCCACCTTCAGCGACTGCGCCGCATGGCGGGCCTGTTCAAAGCCTTCGGCAACCACCACCGCGATCAACTGCCCAAGATAGGCGGCGTGCTCCGGCCCCTGAATCGGGGCTTTGTTCGCGGTGCCTTGGGCGGGGTTGCGCAGCAGGCGTTCGTCTTGGATCACGGCCAAGACGCCCGGCATCTTCGCCACGTCATCCCGGTTGGCTAAAACCACGCGGCCACTGTTGCCGGGGGCGCGGACCATCACGCCATGCACCATCCCCTCGACCTGCCATTCGTTGGCATAGGTCGCCGTGCCAGTGACTTTCAGCGGCCCCTCGGGGCGGTCAAGCGGCGCACCGACAAGACCCTGCGCCATATCATCAAGCCTGCGTGCGGTGGCGGGCGCGTCCATCTTGAATTGCTCGGTCATTGCTGGGCCTCCGCGGTAAGTTCGACTAGCACCGACACCAGCGTGCGGCGGGCGAGGGGGATTTTGAAATCATTCGCGCCGTGGCCTTTGGCCTCGGCCAGCAGCAGGTCGGCGGCTTTGTTGAACAGGTCTTGCGATGGCGCTTCACCGGTCAGCAGGTTCTCAACCTCAGCATTGCGCCAAGGTTTCGGTGCCAGCCCGCCAAAGGCCAGATCGGCGCGGGCGATCCGCCCGCCTTGCACTTCGACGATCCCGGCCACAGAGACGAGCGCGAAGGCATAAGAGGCCCGATCTCGCACTTTACGGTAGGTCTGTTTACCCTCGACGGGTGCGGGCAAGACCACAGCGGTGATCAACTCGCCCGCTTCAAGAACGGTCTCTTGATCGGGGCGGTCTCCCGGCAGAAGATAGAGATCATCCAGCGTCAGGCGGCGCGTGCTGCCGTCTTCTTTCAGCGTTTCCACCTCGGCCCCGAGGGCGCGCATGGCCACGGCCATGTCGCTGGGATGGGCGGCGATGCAATGCTCCGAGGTGCCCAGCACGGCGAGGATGCGGTTAAACCCGTCTTTCGCCGAACAGCCCGTGCCCGGCTCACGTTTGTTGCAGGGCATGGCGCGGTCGTAGAAATACAGACACCGCGTGCGTTGCAGCAGATTGCCGCCCGTCGTCGCCTTGTTGCGCAGCTGCCCGCTGGCCCCGGCCAGCAGCGCGCGGCTCAGCACCGGCCAGCCTTCGCGCACGCGGGCGTCATTGGCCAGATCGCTGTTGGTCACCAAAGCCCCAATGCGTAGCCCGCCGTCGTCGGTCTCTTCGATTTCGGCAAGGTCCAGACGGTTGATGTCGATCAGCGCCTCGGGGGTCATGACCTCTAGTTTCATCAGGTCCAAAAGGTTGGTGCCCCCGGCGATGAAAGTGCCACCGCCCGCCGCTTGGCGCGCTGCGGCTTCTGTGTTTTCGGCGCGGGTATAGTCAAAGGGTCTCATGCGTTTTCTCCCGCGGCTTTGCGGATCGCCTCGACGATATTGGGATAGGCCGAGCAACGGCAGAGGTTGCCGCTCATCCGTTCCGAGATTTCTTCGGGCGTCAGGTCGGCCTTGCCGCTCAGATCATCGGTCACATGGCTGGGCCACCCGTTTGAGATTTCCTCAAGCATTGCGGTGGCCGAGCAGATCTGACCGGGGGTGCAATAGCCGCACTGAAACCCGTCTTCGCTGACAAAAGCCTCTTGCAGCGGGCTGAGGTTGCCGGGCTGGCCGATGCCTTCGATCGTGGTGACTTCATCACCGTCATGCATACAGGCCAGCGTCAGGCAGGCGTTGATCCGGCGACCGTTCACCATGACCGTGCAGGCGCCGCATTGCCCGTGATCGCAGCCTTTCTTGCTGCCGGTCAGTCCAAGGTGGTGGCGCAGGGCATCTAAAAGCGTTGTGCGGGGATCAAGATCCAGCCGCTGCTCGGTGCCATTAATGGTCAATTTCGTTTCCACGGCAAATTCCTTTGGCTAAATGGGAGCGAAGGGGCAGAACCCTCCGGCTATCGGCTGCTGCGGGACGTAGGGCGGCGAAGTTGGGCGGCAAGCGGTTGGGCGCGGCGGAAGCGGAAGCCTCGGGGTTCGCGGCTTTTAATTACATAATGATGATTACAAGCGCGACGTCTGCCGATAGCCCCGTTAAACCGTCCCCCCTCTGGCCGCTTGGGCCAAAGCCGATTAGAAGCGGTGGCGAAACCCGGGGGGAGCGAACCGTTGCAAAAGACCACATTGCCCGAAAGGCCCGATTGGCGCGCCCATGCCAAAGAGGTCGGCTTTACCTTTGCCGATATGCATGGTGAGCCCTACTGGGACGAAACCTCGGCCTATGCGCTGTCGCTTGAGCAGATCGAGAACGACATCGAAGACCCCTCGACCGAGTTGCACGCCATGTGCCGCGAGGCCGTGGCAGAGATCATCACCAGCGAAGAATTGATGGCGCAGCTTGCCATTCCAGAAGCGCATCGCGACCTCGTGGCCGAAAGCTGGCGGCGGGGCGACCCTGAGATCTACGGGCGTTTCGATCTGGCCTATGACGGCGCGCGCCCGGCCAAGCTGCTGGAGTATAACGCTGACACGCCAACCTCGCTCTACGAAAGCGCGGCCTTTCAATGGCAATGGCTTGAGGATCAGTTGAAGGCGGGCGTGTTGCCCGAAGGCACGGATCAGTTCAACGGCATCCACGAAGCACTGGTTGCCCGTTTTGCCGCTGTTTTTGAGCCGGACAGCGACCTGCATTTCACCGCTGTCGCCGACAACCCCGAAGATTACGGCACCGTCGAAGCCATGGGGTGGGCCGCGCGCGAAGCGGGGCTTGGCGCGCATTACTGCGACCTCGACAAGATCGCGCTCAGCGAGGACGGTCAGTTCCTCGACGATCAGGATCGCCGCATTGCGGTGCTGTTCAAGCTCTACCCTTGGGAAGACCTGCTGCGCGATGACTACGCCGCGCATATCGACGGGTCGGGCTGCCTGTTTCTGGAACCCGCGTGGAAAGCGCTTTTGTCCAACAAGGGGCTCTTGCCCGTCCTGTGGCGGATGTTCGAAGGCCACCCCAATCTGCTGCCCGCGTTTTTTGAGGCGGATGTAGCAGACGCGCTCGCCGGGCGCGGCCCCGCCGCCCCCGCCTGCGCCGAGGCCTTTGACCGTGCCGCCGCGGATCTGGCAGCAGCGCATGTGCGCAAGCCGATTCTCTCGCGGGAGGGGGCGTCGGTCTCGATCCACCAATCTGGCAAGGTGATCGAACAGTCGAAAAACTTAGACTACGCCGAACATCCGCGCATCGTTCAAGCCTATGCCCCCCTGCCCGAATTTGACGGCTTCCGCCCCGTTATCGGGTCTTGGATCGTGGGCGAGACCTGCGCTGGCATCGGGATCCGCGAGGACCGCTCGCGCATCACGCAGGATTTGTCCCGCTTCAAACCGCACTATATTCTCGCGTAACGCTATGCCCCGCCGCCCCTTGGCAGAAAGACGACCATCATGACCAAACGCTCGAAACGGGTTTCCATCGCCATCGTCGGTGCCGCCGCCTTTACCCTCGCCGGATGTGAGGAGGAAAAGGTCGATGCCGCTGCCTTTCCCGACTTGCAAAGCTGTCTGGCGGATGCCTCAAGCGGCGGAATGTACACCCAGCAACAATGCGAAACCGCCTTTGACGCGGCCCAGACCCTCCATGTGGAATCCGCACCGCGCTATGACAGCCTAGAGGTCTGCGAAGAACAGCATGGCGCAGACGCCTGCGGCTCGGAACAGACGGCAACCCAAAGTGGATCGGGCGGGATTTTCATGCCCCTGCTGGCGGGCTACCTGATCGGCAATATGATGAGCAATCGCGCAGGGATGGCGGCGGCACAGCCGCTGTATAAAACGAAGGATGGCCGCTTTACCAATGCGGCACGCTCCAGCACCTATTCAACCAATCGCGGCGCGGCCAAGCTTGGCACGTCGCAATTCACCCGGCCCAGCACCACCATCGGCAAAACCCCGATGACCCGCGCCACTGCCGCATCGCGTGGCGGCTTTGGCCGTTCGGGTGGATCGCGCGGTTTTGGTGGCTGACGGGCACTAGGGCAGCCCCGCGCCTACCTGCGGCGCATCACCGCCGCCGCAAGGATCGCAACCGCCAGCGCCAGCACCGCCACAGCCCAAAAGGGATCGTGGCCATGGGGATGCACATGCGCGCCCTCATGCGCCGCCAATGGGCCCGCGAAAGTGGTAAGGGCGAATGTCAGTCTCTTCATCTCAATATCCTTAATCTATTGCGTTGGCCCTTGTGGCCTCAACCCAGCCCCAAAATCTCACGCGCCTGCTGCGGCGTGGCGACAGGGCGACCCGCATCGGCGCAGATCTCTGCCGCGCGGGTGACGAGGGCCGCATTGGAGGGCGCAAGGGTCTGTTTGTCCATCCGAATATTATCCTCCAGCCCGGTACGCAGATGCCCGCCTGCTGCGGCGCACCATGCGTTAAGTTCGGCCTGATGCCGCCCGATCCCGGCCGCACACCACGGGATGTCGCCGAAAAGCCGTTTGACCGTTTGGATATAGAAATCAAAGACCTCTCGATCCGCAGGCATGGCGTTTTTCACCCCCATGACGAACTGGATATAGGGCCGCGCCGAGATCTTGCCCGCCTCGGCCATGGCCTTGGCCTGTAGGATGTGGCTCAGGTCGAAGACCTCGATCTCGGGCAGCACGCTGTAGGTCATCATCTCTTCCGCCAGCCAGTCGACAAGCTCAGGCGGGTTTTCATAAACGCGGTTGGGAAAGTTGTTCGACCCCACGGAAAGCGAGGCCATGTCGGGCCGCAGCGGCAGCATCCCGCCCCGGTTTCGCCCCGCGCCCGAGCGCCCTCCGGTTGAGAATTGCACGATCATGCCGGGGCAATGCTGCCGCAGCCCCTCTTGCAGCCGCGCGAAACGGTCGGGGTCTGCCGTGGGGGTGCCATCGGCGGTGCGGACATGGGCATGGCAGATCGTCGCCCCGGCCTCGAACGCGGCCTGGGTGCTTTCGATCTGTTCGGTGATGTCGATCGGCACCGCCGGGTTGTCGGCCTTGGTGGGAAGCGATCCGGTGATGGCCACGCAGATGATGGCTGGATTATCGGTCATGGGTGTCCTCGGCTGTCTGAAAATCGGTTAATCGGCGCTGTCGCGGGCAAGGGCGATGACACGGCGCAGCGCCTCCTCCGCGGCCCTTGCATCCTCCCCCGCGGGCCAGTCGTAAAACCCCTTGCCGCTGCGTTTGCCCAAATGCCCCTGCCCCACCAGGTTGGCGAGGGTCGGCGACGGGTCGTGCCGGTCACACAGATCGGGATAGAGGTATTCGGCAATGCTCAGATGTGTGGCCAGCCCGTTTAAATCGCGCTGCCGGAACGGGCCGGAAAGCGCCATGCGGACACCGACGGACCACTGAACGATCTCATCGATCTCCGCCGGGCTGGCGACACCTTGATCCACCAGATGCAGGCATTCGCGCATGATGGCATGTTGGATGCGATTGGCCACGAAACCGGGCGGCGCGTGGTCCAAACGCACGGGCCGCCGCTCCAACCCGCGCAGCAGGGTCATGACCTCTTCACATAGCCCTTCGGGCGCATCCTTGGCCGCGACCACTTCGACGGCAGGGATCACATCGCCGGGGTTGAAGAAATGCGTGATGACGGCGCGCTCTGGCCGGGCCATGTCCGCCGACATTTCTTCGAGTGTCAGGCCAGAGGTGTTCGACAAGATCGGCGCCCCCTCTGGCACCGCCCCCTCCAAGGCGGCCAGTACCTTCCGCTTCAGCGCAAGGTTCTCCGGCACGCATTCCAGCGCGACATCCGCCTGCCCTGCGTCCTCCAACGTGGCAGTGGCGCTTGACCCCGGCACCGTCGCCAAAAACCCATTGCGCGCGGCCTCGGTCGGGTCGACCGCCTGGACCGTCCAGCCATGCTGGCCAAAGAGCCTGCCGATGGATTGCCCCATCGTGCCAGCCCCCACGATGATGATGCGTTTGGCCATGCTATCCCCCTCCCGGATGTCAGTCATTTACTTATCACTAGATGATGGTGATAAGTAAACAGCGAATAGAGAAAAGGAGGCCCCCGTGCCCCAAAACCCCTCCCCGCGCCATGCGGTCGTCACTGGCGGCGCGCGCAACATCGGCCTTGGTATTGCCCGCAGGCTGAGAGAGGACGGCTGGCGGGTCTTCGTGCTCGATATCGCGGAACCGGAGGACCCTGCCCTGCGCGCGGATGCACAGCAGGTCGATCTGTCAGACCCCGAGGCAACCACCGCCACCTTGCAAAACATTCTCAAAGAGGGGCCAGTCACCTGTCTGGTCAATAACGTCGGCATCGTGAAACCCGCGCCCTTCGACGCGGTAGAGCTTGATGACTTCGACCGCATCATGCACCTGAACCTCCGCCCCAGCATCTTGGCGGCGAAACTGCTGGTGCCGGGCATGCGCGCGGCAGGGGGAGGGCGGATTGTGATGAACACCAGCCGCGTGACAAAGGGCAAGATCGACCGGACGCTTTATTCCGCCAGCAAGGGCGCGATCCAGTCGATGGCGCGCACATGGGCGCTGGAACTGGCGCGCGACGGGATCACCGTGAACTGCGTCGCCCCCGGCCCCATTGCCACGACCGCCTTTTGGGAGAACAACCCCGAAGATGCGCCAGAAACCCGCGCCATCGTCGATGCGGTGCCGATGGGCCGCATGGGCACGCCCGAGGATGTGGCGCAGGCGGTGGCCTTTTTCGCCGATGCCCGCAGCGGTTTCATCACCGGGCAAACGGTCTTTGTCTGTGGGGGCACGGCGGTCGGGTAATCAGCCCTCGGGCTCCAATGCGTCAAGCAGCCTGCGCAGGACCGGATTACTTGGGTCGCGCAGATAGGCCAGCCCGATCCGGCTTTGAACCTTCGCATCGCGGATCGGCAGAAAGGCCACGCCCGCATTCTTCATCCGCGCGGCAGAGGCGGGGACAAAGGCCACGCCCAGACCCGCCGAGACGAAATTCACGATCGCAGTAAACTGCGGCGCACGGTGCGCCACGCGGGGCGCGAAACCAGCATCGGCACAGAGTTGATAGGCGCAGGCCGCGAAACCCATATCAGGGCCGAGATGGCTGAATATGAAACTCTCCTCGCGCAGCGTTGCCATGGAAACCGAAGGCACCCCGGCAAGACGGTGGTCGGGCGGCACGGCCAGCAGAATATCCTCGGTATGGACGGTGCGCGTGACCAAAGTCTCAGGCACGCCCGAGAGCGGCAGGCGCACGAACCCAGCATCGAGCCTGCCCGCCACGATCTCGGCGATTTGCAGGTCCATGTCCAACTCGCGCAGGATCAGGTCCACATCCGCAGCGCCCGCGCGCAACTCTCGCAAAAGCCGCCCCAGAATGCCCGCGTAAGAGGCCGAGCCGACATAGGCCAGTTCAATCCGCCCGCGCTGACCGATCCGAGCGGCCTCGGCCACCGCCTCGACCCGCTGCGCTTGTTGCAACAGCGCGCGGGCTTCGGGCAACAGCGCCTTGCCGAAGTCGGTCAGCATCACCCGGCGGCGATTGCGGTCAAACAGCAGCGCGCCGCCAAAAACGGTCTCAAGGTGTTTTAACTGTTGCGTCAGTGCGGGCTGCGCCACGCCAAGATTGGCCGCCGCTTGGCCAAAATGCAGCGTTTCGGCGATGGCGACAAAGACCTCATATTGGCGCAGCGTTGCGCTGAGTTGCTTTTCCATGCGGTCCTCTGAACTGGCATCAGAGGATTTTCACACGCGGCCCGGTGATAAGCAAGTTAGATCACCGGGCGGCGGCACCTAGCCTTCGGCGGCGCGGGCGCGTTTGCGGCGGTCGTGCAGGGTCTCGGCATCGGCCAAATCATCGCTTTCGACCTTGGTGGTTTCCTGCCCACTTGGCCGCTGCGCACGCTTGCGGCGGAGCGGCCCGCTGTCATCACGCTCCCGCGGGAGGATCAAACGCTCCACCCGTGTCCGGCGCAGGCCGAGCGTTGAGGTCAGATCAAAGACCCGCGCCGCGACCCGGTCGGCAGTCTGCGGCTGCACCAACACCTCAAGGCGCGTTACCGGGCGGGATTTCTTGCCCTGCCCGTTCAGCATCAGCAAATCGACCACGCCGTCCATTGCCCGCAGGCGGTCCACCGCCGCGCCGAGTTCTTCGCCCGTCATGTCGTCGATATCGCAGGCGAATTGCACCAGACTGTCTTGAGCGATACCGGCCGAGGCGGTGTCAAAAACGCTGACCCGCAGGATATTCGGCAGGCCCTTCATCACCCGCATTCCCGCGCCCGACCCGGTGCAGCGCAGCCGCCCCGGTGGGCGGTTGGCGGTGGGGCTGCCGCCAGTGACATGCGCAAGGATCGCAGCACCCGTGGGGGTAACCCGTTCGCCCGGAACGCCATCGTCATGCCAGTCGTAGCCCTGCAAGATCAGCGCGGTCGCCGGTGCGGGAACGGGCAGTTTGCCATGCGCCGTTTCCACCAGCCCGCCGCCGAGGGGCAGTGGGGCGAGCGAGACGGTCGCCCCCGACAGCGCGGCGCAGATGCTGCCTGCAGCGGTCACGTCCATCAGCGCGTCCCAATCCGCGATCTCGTGAAAATGCACCCGGTCGATGGGGATGTCGTGCACCTGTGCTTCGGCCTCGGCAATCCGGTGAAGGATCGCGCAGGCGGCCTGAGCCGTGCCCTCGGACAGCGGC
Source organism: Sulfitobacter sp. W002 (assembly GCF_025142135.1). Classification (NCBI taxonomy): domain Bacteria; kingdom Pseudomonadati; phylum Pseudomonadota; class Alphaproteobacteria; order Rhodobacterales; family Roseobacteraceae; genus Sulfitobacter; species Sulfitobacter sp. W002. Next base: position 72,703 of record NZ_CP081127.1, read on the forward strand.
GCGTTTTCCAAAAGTTCGCGCATCGCGCGGTAGGTCGTCTCGGCCCCGTGGCGCCTGGCTGCATCGGGTGCGGCCAGCACCAATTCGAACCGCCGCGCGGTGATGCCCGAAGCCACATGTTCGCTCAGTTCCGCATGGCCCACTTCGGCGGGGAGCACGGCGGCGACATCGGCCAAGGCGCGCTCGGCCAGATCGGGAAAGGCATGCAGCATCGCCGCGATGAACATATCACCCGCCGCCCCGCCTACGGGGTCGAGGTGCAGATGAAGCCCTTGCCCCAGCATCAATGCCCCTCCGGCCAAGGGTTGCGCAGCAGGCCGTCGTCAAACTGCATCTCTTGCAGGTCACCGACCACCTCTAGCCCCGGACGGTCGCGGAGTTCCGGCAGCATCGCCTCGGAGGCATAGAGATACTCAAGCTTCAGCGTATTCGGGATGCGCAGCAGCCGGACCTTGGTGATATCCTCGGCCCCGCAGGTCTTGACCGCTGTCTGGATCGCCGTGCGGTCGCAGGGCATGACCATGGGGATCTTCGATTGTTTCAACACCTGAGAGGTGATGGCATTGGCATAGACCGCCTCTCGGTCGAAATCCTGCTCCAACCGCTGCGTAATCACATCTGCGCGCGCCGCGCCATTGCCGTTGCCGTTGCTGCGCGGCGACAACCCAAGCGCCACCAGTCGCGAGATATGCAGATGGACCTGCATCTTCTCGCTGGAGAACCGATGGGTGATATTCGGATCCATCCCGGTGCCGGAAAATTCTTTGCCGATTTCATCGACCACCAGTACATCCAGATCGCCCGAGGCCGATGGTGCGTCCAGCGGCCCCAGCGGCAGGCGGGGCATGTTGCGCATCGCCTCTTGCAGATAGGGTGCTTCGGCCTCCAGCATCCCGTCACTGTCGAGGGCGACCACTTCCGAGAGTTCGTCGTAGGCGTTCTCGATCGTGCCAATGCCAAAAAGCACCTTGCAACGCTCCAGCTTCATCCGGGCCATTTTGGCGACGAAGATGCCGACGTTATCGATGCCCCGCGAATGGCAAGTCTCGGCCCCCGATTGCTTGCCCAACCCGATGGAGAGCATCTTGGCCAGCCCGCTTTCGTTCGGCGCGCGGAAGGAAGTATGCGGCTTGATCCGGTTGAACAGGATGATCCCATCGGCGGCATTGGCGTGGCGGTCCATCCGCACCGACATGCCGTTGTCGAGCACACCGATCTCATCGGTTTCCATCGAAGAGCGGATTTCGCAACCGAGGCTCTCTTCGGTCACGCCCAGTTTCGCCAGCAACGCGGTTTGCCCCTCTGCCGTGGCCCCTCCATGGCTGCCCATCGCGGGCACGACAAAAGGATGCGCCCCCCGCGCGCGGACTTCGGCCACGATGGCAGCCAGTAGTTCCGGCAGGTTCGCCAGCCCGCGGCTGCCTGCAGTGATTGCGATGGACATGCCCGGCTTGATCTTGTCCGCGCAACCGGCCTGCATCGCCTCCGCCACGGCAGCGCGCGGGGCGTCGATCCGGGTCGCGGCAAAGGTCTGACGGCAAAGCGCCATGCGCGGCAGCGGCGTATCCTCGACCAGTTTCACATAGTTTGGTTTCATCTGCGCTCTCCCCTTCGACATCTGTTACCCCGTGACCCCAATCGGCCAAGGCGCGAATTCCTCTTCGCCCACGCCAAGCGCTTCGGATTTGCTCTGCTCCCCGGAGGCGATAGCGAGGATGCGCTCGAAGATCGCTTGGCCCAATTCCTCTAGGCTTTGCTCGCCGTCGATGACCGTGCCGCAGTTGATGTCCATATCGTCCTGCATCTTGGTGAACATCGGCGTGTTAGAGGCGAGTTTGATCGTCGGCGAGGGGTAGGAGCCAAAGCAGGACCCGCGCCCGGTGGTAAAGCAGATCAGGTTCGCACCCCCCGCGATCTGCCCGGTGGCCGAGACGGGATCGAAGCCGGGCGTATCCATGAAGACCAGCCCCTTTTGCGTCACAGGTTCGGCATAGCGGTAAACCTCCATCAGCCCCGTGCTGCCGCTTTTCTTGGCCCCACCGAGGGATTTTTCCAACACATTCGCCAGACCGCCCGCCTGATTTCCGGGGCTGACGACGCCGTTGATCTGCGTGTCGCGGCCCTTGGTATGCTCCAGCCACCAGTCCATGCGTTCGACCAGTTCGCGGCCCACCTCTTCGCTGCGGGCGCGGCGGGTCAGGAGGTGTTCGACGCCGAAGATCTCGGGCGTTTCCGACAGGATCGCCGTGCCGCCGTGGCGCACGAGGATATCCGCCGCAGCCCCCAGACCTGGGTTGGCCGACAGACCCGAAAGCCCGTCCGACCCGCCGCATTGCATCCCGATGGTGATATGTTCCGCCGAGCAAGGCTCGCGCTGCACCGCATTAGCTTGATCCAACATCTCGCGCACGGCGTCCTTGCCGTCGGCAATCGCGCGGGCGGTGCCACCGACGTGCTGCATGGTGATGGTGCGCAGCATCTTGCCCTCGGCCAGTCCTTCCTCCTCAAAGAACTGCGCCAAATTGTTGCGCTCACAACCCAGCGACAGGACCACGGCCCCGGCCAGATTGGGGTGGCGGATATAGCCCGAGAGCGTGCGCCGTAGCAGGTCCATCGGCTCGCCTGTCAGCTCCATCCCGCAGCCGGATTCGTGGATGAAGGGGATCACCCCGTCGACGTTCTCCCACGCCTCCATCCGCTCTTCGTCGAAGTAGTTGGCAACCTTGCGCGCCACGGTGGCGGAGCAATTCACGGTTACGAAAAGCCCGATGTAGTTCCGGGTGCCAACGCGGCCATTCGCGCGGCGGATGCCCATGAACTGCGCGCGTTCTTCGGGCGGCAACAGGTCGGTCGGGGTATAGTCGCGGGCAAAGGCATAGTCTTTGTCGACCGCGTCGAATTTGATGTTGTGGCTGTGCAGCCAATCGCCTGCGGCGATATCCTCTGCCGCGTAGCCGATCACCGTGTCGAATTTCAGGATCGGCGCGCCCTGCTGGATCGGGCGGATCGCGATCTTGTGCCCTTGGGGCGTATCGTGGTTGGCACGCAGCCCGTCTTGCGGCAATACCGCGCCACGGGGCACCGCCGAGGTCGCCACGACCACGTTATCCGTCGGCGACAGCAGCATCACCTTTGCGCGTCTGTCCTCTTGCATGGTCTGGCTGTCCATCGGATGCTCCCCCCAGGGTGTCGAAAAAAACCGCTTCGGTAAGATTTCATTAACTGATATATTAGATTGAATAGCTATGGAAGAGCCCACATGACCTCATCGAGCAAACCATCAGCACAGAGCGCGCAGACCCTCGCCAAAAGCATTTTGGGCGGCGGGGCTGACTTAGGTCTGTTTGAGGGCGGCCCCACCGGGCGCGGGGTCTATGCCACGCTGCGCGATCAAATTGTCCGGCTCGACCTGCCGCCCGGCACCCCGCTTTTGCGTGCGGAATTGGCCGAGACTCATGGGGTCAGCCTGACCCCCCTGCGCGACGCGCTGCAACAACTCGCCAAAGAGGGTCTGGTCAAGATCTACCCGCAGTCGCGCACTTTGGTGACGCCAATCGACATGTCCGCGATCCGCGAAGCGCAGTTCATGCGCATCGCGCTTGAGACGGAAGTTGTGCGCCGCTTGGCGGCCGAGATCGCGCCCGAAGCCCTGACCCGTCTGCGCAGCATCGTCGCCCTGCAAAGCAGCATCTCGGATCAACCCGGCGATGTGCCGACCTTTCAAGAGCTTGACGAAGTATTCCACCAGACCCTCTTCGTGGCGGCGGGCCATGTGCAAAGCCAACGCATCATGCGCAGCCACGCGGGCCATCTGGAACGTCTGCGCCGCCTGCATCTGGATGACATCGACGAGGCCGGGCGCATCCTTAACAACAAGGACGTGATCGGGGGCCACAGCCGCATTCTTGACGGCATCGAAGCGGGCGATGCCCCTGCCGCGATGGAGGCGCTGCGCCAGCACCTGCAACGCACGGTCGACCGGATGACCGAGAAACGGGCGGCTTTCCCGGAGTATTTCACCCCGGAAAAGCCCTGACTCAGCGGTTGTTGGCCTTGCGCCATTCCGCGAATTTATCGAGGTTTTCCTGCTTGGTGCCCGGATAAAGCCCGATGATCCCCGCGCCGCCTTTGACTTCTTCCACGACGAAATCCTCATAGGCGGTCATCTCGACGGCCTCATCCGCCACCTCTTCGGCGATATTTGCCGGGATGATGATCACGCAGTCGTCGTCGCCCACCACGATATCACCGGGAAAGACCGGCGCATCGCCGCAGCCGACGGGGCAGTTGATCTCAATCGCCTCATGCAGGGTCAGGTTCGTGGGGCTTGAGGGCCGCGCGTGGTAGGCGGGCATCTCCAGCGCACCAATGCTCGCCGCATCGCGCAGCCCACCATCTGTCACCACGCCCGCCGCACCGCGCATCATCAGCCGGGTGATCAGAATGTCACCGGCACTGGCCGCCCGCGCATCCTTACGGCTGTCCATCACCAGCACATGACCCTCGGGGCAGGTCTCAATCGCGACGCGCTGCGGGTGCTCGGGATTGCGAAACTCGACCAGCTGATTGCGGTCTTCGCGGGCGGGCATATAGCGCAGTGTGAACGCCGGGCCGACCATGTTGCGCCTCTTGGCGGCCACCGGGCCGACCCCCTGCACCACCTGATTGCGCAGCCCGCGCTTGTACAGCGCCGTGGCCAATGTCGCGACCGAGACCGCTTGGAGTTTCTCGCGTAGTTCGGGGGTCATGCCGCCTCTCCTTTCAGTTGATTGTCTTTCACGAATTGATCCAGCACGGCCTGCTGCTTCTCCGTCAGGGGCCAAGCGGAGGGCGGGCGCGTGGCGCCGCAATCCTGTCCGATGGCCATCAGCGCTGCTTTGACGCCGGTGACATTGGTGCCGTTCTGCTCTTCGGCGCGGATGTTCTCAAAGGCGCGCATCCCTGCGATCAAGCGGTTCGCTTCCTCATAGTCGCCCGCGTCGAGTGCCGCGTGAATGGCGACAGACCGCTCGGGCCAGACGTTGATAAGCCCCGAGGTAAACCCCCGCGCCCCCACGGCATAAAGCGGCGGCGCCCAAACCTCGGCCAACCCGCCAACCCAGACGATATCATCCGGCGCCGCCTCAATCGCGCAGGCAAGGTTCAAGGGGTTCGGCGTGGCCCATTTGACCCCCTTCACCCCCTCGACCTCGCAAAGCCGCGCGATGCCCTCGGGCCCCATCGCATCGTTGCGCAGGTACAGCATCACCGGCAGCCCGCCCGAGGCATCGCGCACCGCGCGCACATAATCGACCGTGCCGCGGGGGGAGACAAAGGGATCAGGCGGTTGGTGGATCATCAGCGCATCCGCGCCCGCCTCGGCGCTCGCCTTGGCCAGCGCACAAGCATCGCGAATGCCGCGCCCCACGCCTGCCAGCAAGGGCGCGCGCCCGTCGACCATCTGCGCAACCTCGCGGACCATGGTGCAGGCCTCATCATTGGTCAGCGCGTAATATTCGCCGGTATTGCCGTTCACGACCGGGATATGCACCCCGGCGGCAAGCGCGCGGTCAATGATCGTCGCCAGCTTGCGCGGCGCGATCTCTCCAGCATCGTCATAGGGCGTTACAAGGATGCCCGAGATGCCGGTAAGCGCTTTTGATAGATCTTGTGTCATCAACATACCCCTCAGAAAATATCCGGCTCACCCGCCGCTTGGCCAAAGGCCGCGGTGAGGTAGTCAAAGTCGCAGCCCTGATCGGCCTGCCCCACATGGCGCTGGAACATATAACCCCAACCCCGCTCGAACCGCGGCTCAGGGGCTTTCCAAGCGGCGCGGCGGGCGGCGAGTTCATCCTCGTCCACCAGCATGTCGAGGGTACGGGCCTCTAGATCCATCCGCACGATGTCGCCCGTTTTCAGCAGCGCGAGCGGCCCACCGACAAAGGATTCAGGCGCGACATGCAGGATGCAAGCCCCGTAAGACGTGCCCGACATCCGCGCATCCGAGATCCGCAGCATGTCGCGGTGGCCCTGTTTCAGCAGCGCCTTCGGCATCGGCAACATGCCCCATTCCGGCATCCCCGGCCCGCCCTGCGGCCCCGCGTTGCGCAGCACCAGCACATGGTCCGGCGTCACGTCGAGGTTCTCGTCGTCGATGGCGGCCTTCATCTCGGGGTAGCTGTCAAAGACCAACGCCGGGCCTTCGTGGTGGTGGAACTTCGGATCGCAGGCCGCCGGTTTGATCACCGCGCCATTGGGGCAAAGGTTGCCCTTAAGCACGGCGAGCGAGCCTTCCTTATAGACCGGGTTCGACAGGGGCCGGATCACGTCGTCATTATAGACAGGCGCGCCCGCGATCCCTTCCTCCAAGGGTTTGCCGGTGCAGGTGATCGCCGACCGGTCAAGCTTATCGCCCAACTGGTCCATCAGCGCCCGCAACCCGCCTGCGAAATAGAAATCCTCCATCAGGTATTCGCTGCTGCCCAAGGGTCGGATATTGGCAATAAGCGGTGTGGTGCGGCCCAGAGCGTCCAGATCGTTCAACTCCAGCGCCACACCCGCGCGACGCGCCATGGCCAACAGATGCACCACCGCATTGGTCGAACAGCCCGTCGCCATCGCCACCGTCGCCGCGTTTTGCACAGCGGCGGGGGTGATGATCTTGTCCGGCGTCAGGTCTTCCCAAACCATATCGACGATCCGCCGCCCGCAAGAGGCGCTCATCCGTTTGTGGCCCGCGTCAGCGGCAGGGATCGAGGTGGCCCCCGGCAAGGTCAGCCCCATCGCTTCGGCAATCGCCGTCATGGTGGAGGCCGTGCCCATGGTCATGCAATGCCCATAAGACCGCGCAATGCCGCCCTCGACACCGACCCACTCCTCGGCCGAGATCGTGCCCGCGCGGCGCTCATCCCAGAACTTCCATGCGTCCGAGCCTGAGCCGAGCGCCCTGCCTGCGTAATTCCCGCGCAGCATCGGCCCCGCGGGCAGGAAGATAAACGGCACGCCTGCGCTGATCGCGCCCATGGTCAGCCCTGGCGTGGATTTGTCACAGCCGCCCATGAGCACCACACCGTCAAGCGGGTGCGAGCGGATCGTCTCTTCGGTCTCCATCGCGATCATATTGCGGTAGAGCATCGAAGTCGGCTTGGTGAAACTCTCGTCGATCGAGATCGTCGGGATCTCCAACCCCAGCCCCCCGGCCTGCGCGATTCCCTTCTTCACGTCCTCCGCGCGGTCGCGGAAATGGAGGTGGCAGGGGTTCATCTCGGACCAAGTGTTCAGGATGCCGATCACCGGGCGGCCTTCCCAATCCTCGGGGCCCAGACCCATCTGCATCATGCGCGACCGATGCCCAAAGCTGCGCAGATCGTCGGGGGCAAACCAGCGCGCGCTACGCAGCTGATCGGCGGTTTTCTTGGTCTCGGTCATGGAATCCTCGTCAGCTAAAACATCATCGCAAAACGGGTGGAAAACACATCTTGCTCAAACTGATATATTACCGTATCACCCCAATTGTCGATACCATTTGAGGGGCGCGTTGCGAAAATGTCGGGAAAATCACTGAAACGAACGCTCCGGCCCGGCAGCCGCCTGTCTGGGTTCTGGCTCTCGCTCTGCTCACCCACGGTGACGGAAATTGCTGCGGGCAGCGGGATCGATTGGCTCTTGCTCGACATGGAGCACGCGCCGAATGATCTGAGCCAAATCACCGACCACCTGCGCGCCGCAGGCAGTGCCAATCCCGATGCGCAGATGGTGGTGCGGATGCCCTCATCCGACCAGACGATGACCAAGCGGCTGCTGGATATCGGCGTGCAAAATCTGATGTTCCCGATGATCCAAAACGCCGAAGACGCCCGCCGCGCCGTGTCATGGACCCGCTACCCTCCCGAAGGGCTGCGCGGCATCTCGGCTACGATTCGCGCCAATAACTACGCGCGGCAGACGGATTACCTGACCACATATACAGACGCGCAATGCGTCATCGTGCAGGTCGAGACCCCCGAAACGGTCGACCAAATTCCCGCCATCGCCGCCGTGGCCGGTGTGGACGCGATCTTTATCGGGCCGGGCGATTTGTCGTCGGCGATGGGCCATACCGGCAACCCCATGCACCCCGATGTCCAAGACAAGATCCGCGAAGCGGTCGACGCCATTCACGCCGCCGGGCTGCCTGCGGGCATCCTTGGCTACGGCGCCGATCTGGCGCGCCGCTACTTTGACAACGGTATCGAATTCGTCGCCATCGCGGGCGACGCTTTGCTGCTCACGCGGCAGATGGACGCGCTGGTGCAAACCATGGCGCAGCCCTCCCCCACTTTGACACAGCAAACCGACAAGGATTGATCATGAGCGCTGACAGCAAGACATTTCACCCCCACGGCAAGCACTTGATCGCAGGCGAATGGGTCGGCGGCGGAGAAACCTTCGCCAATTCCCCCGCCACCGGCGAAAGCGACCAATTTCAAAGCGGCACCCCGGCCCATGTGGACCGCGCTTGCGAAGCCGCCGAGGACGCCTTTTGGTCCTACGCCTATTCCAGCCGCGAGAGCCGAGCCGATTTCCTTGACGCCATCGCAGACGAGATGGAGGCCCGCGCCGAGATCATCACCGAAGTCGGCGCGCGCGAATCCGGCCTGCCGACTGCCCGCCTTCAAGGTGAGCGCGGACGCACCATGGGGCAGCTTCGCCTCTTTGCCGATCACATCCGCAAAGGCGCCCATCTGGACCGTCGTGTCGACGGTGCCCTGCCCGAGCGCCAACCCATGCCCCGCCCCGACATTCGCATGATCCAACGCCCCATCGGCCCGGTTGCGGTATTCGGCGCGTCGAATTTTCCGCTGGCATTCTCCACCGCAGGCGGTGACACCGCCGCGGCGCTGGCGGCGGGCTGCCCGGTCGTCGTGAAAGGCCATTCCGCCCATCCCGGCACGGGGGAGATTGTCGCCGAAGCGATCCATGCCGCGATCAAGAAATGCGACATTCATCCCGGTGTCTTCTCCCTCATCCATGCCAACAGCCGTGAGGTGGGCCAGACGCTGGTGCAGCATCCGCTGATCAAAGCCGTTGGCTTCACCGGCTCCCTCGGTGGAGGCCGCGCGCTGTTTGACCTCTGCGCGCAACGGCCCGAGCCGATCCCGTTCTTCGGCGAGTTGGGCTCGGTCAATCCGATGTTCGTTCTGGCCGAGGCCGCCCGAAACCGCGGTGCGGAAGTCGGCGCAGGCTGGGCCGGGTCGCTGACTATGGGCGCGGGGCAGTTCTGCACCAACCCCGGCATCGCGGTCGTGGCCAAGGGCGCGGAGGGCGACGCCTTTGTCGCCGCCGCAAAAGAGGCGCTGGAGCAGGTCGGCCCGCAGGTCATGCTGACCGACGACATCGCCAAAGCCTACCGCGATGGCAAGGAACGTTTCACCGGACGCAACGCCGTGCGCGCGCTGCTGAGCAATGACAGCGAAGGCCGCAGCGCCCAGCCGAACCTTTTTGAAACCGATGCCGAGACCTACCTGCAAGATCACGCGCTTGGTGAAGAGGTTTTCGGTCCCTTGGGACTGGTGCTGCGGGTCTCGTCGGGCGACGAGATGCAAGAGCTTGCCAAGGGTTTTGAGGGCCAATTGACCGCGACGCTCCAGATGGACGACGGTGATACCGAAGCCGCCAAGGCGCTGATGCCCATCCTTGAACGCAAGGCGGGCCGGGTGCTGGTGAACGGCTTCCCAACCGGGGTCGAGGTATGCGACGCCATGGTGCACGGCGGCCCCTACCCGGCCTCCACCAATTTCGGCGCGACGTCCGTCGGTACGATGGCGATCCGCCGCTTCCTGCGGCCGGTGTCCTACCAGAACCTGCCCGAGGCCTTGCTGCCCGAAGATCTGCGCGGGGCATCGACATGAGCGGCGATCTGATCGGCCCCGTCGCCGTGCTCGACGCGATGCCGGAGGATATGCAGACCAAAGTGCGCGGCTATGCCGAAGGGCTCGACCTGCGCATTGCGGCGTCCTATTCCGAAGAGGATTTTGCCAAGACGGTGAAGGGGGCGGCCTATATCGTTCCCCGCGGGCGCGGCCTTCCGGCCTCGGTGCTGCGCGGAGCCGATAGTGTGCGTCTCGTGCATCAATGGGGCACCGGGTATGACAAGATCCCGGTGGATCTGGCCAAGGAAATGGGCGTGACCGTGGCGCGCAGCCCCGGCGTTAACGCCCCCACCATCGCGGATCTCACCATCGGCATGATGATCGCCGCCCTACGCCGCATTCCGCTGCACTATAACAACACCCGCGCGGGCAAGTGGATCGTGCCGGAGATCGTCCCCGGCGCGCGGGACCTCAGCAGCCAAAAGGTCGGGCTGATCGGTTTTGGCGCCATCGGGCAGCTTGTCGCGAAACGGTTGACGGGCTTTGACTGTGAGGTGCTCTACTACCGCCGCTCAGGGGAGGCCGAGGGCACCAGCGCGCGCTATGCCGAGCGGGACGAGATCCTTGAGACCTGCGATATCGTCAGCCTGCACATGCCGCTGACCGATGCGTCACACCACACAATCGGCGCGGCGGAACTGGCGCGGATGAGCTCCGACGCCCTGCTGGTCAACACCGGGCGCGGCGGGCTGATCGATGAGGCAGCACTGATCGACACGCTCACCCACAAACGTATCGCGGGCGCGGCCTTGGATGTCTTCACCGAAGAGCCTGTCGAGCCAGACAACCCGCTTCTGCGGCTCGATAACGTTCTGCCCCTGCCCCATATCGGTGGTCACAGCGAGGATAACCTCAAACGTATGGTCGGCCATTGGGCCAGCAACATCCGCGCCTTCCACGAAGGGCGCGGGATCGACGAAAGCTGTATCGTCACCTAAACCATGCCTCCGGCCTGAACCCTCAGGCCGGGACCGCCGCTTAGCCTTCGAGCGGGACGGGCATCAGGATTTTATTGGTTTGGCGGACCAGATATCCCGCCTCGGCGCTTTTCTTGAGGTAAGTCTGCCACTCAGGGTCCGCCGCCATCTGCGCGCGGCGCGCCGCCCGGTCGGCGGCATCCTGATAGGCCCAGATATGCACGAAGGAGTTCACATCCCCCGTCTCGACCTGCGCATAGATCACTGGCGCGCCGAGGATGCGTTTCTGCGCGGGAAAGCCGAACTTCGCATAGAGGGCGAGGTGTTTCTTGATCGTGCCGGGGCGGCAGAAATAGGTGCGGTGGTCGTAGATCATAAAGGGGCCTTTCGGGGGGGTGGCTTCACGCGATACCGGCGTGGTCGGTGATCCGGGCCCGCGCCTGCAAAAGGTGATAGGCCATCGACACGCCTGCGACTTCGCTGTCGCCCGCGCGGATCGCTTCGAGGATTTCCCGATGTTCGCTGATCACCACGTCGATCCGGGCTTGGGAGCCTTGACGGGTCAGCTTTTGCGCCACGTCGATCCCCTGTTCGATCGAACCGCGGGCGCAGTCGAGCATCTGCACGAAGACCTCATTGCCCGAGGCCGCCGCGATGGCGCGGTGGAATTGGTAATCGGCGTCAAAAGACGGATTGCGCGCCTGCATCGATGCCTCTAGCGTCTGCAGAGCTGCCTCGATCCGGGCGATATCCTTGGGGCTGGCACGCTGCGCGGCCATGCGGGCGGTGGCCTTTTCGATCGTGATCCGCGCCTCCATCGCGCGCATCAGCCCGGCGACGGAACCCGCCGTGGCATATTCGATCAGCTTTTCCGAAGGCCGCCGCCGCACGAAAGTGCCCACGCCGCGCCGCGCCTCGACCAGACCATCCTCTTGCAGCTTGCGCAGCGCCTCACGCACCACGGGGCGCGACACCCCAAAGGCGGTGGCGATCTGGTTCTCCGACGGCAGCTTTTCCCCCTGCACCAGCTTGTTCGACACGATCTGTTCAAGAACCTGCCCGTAAAGCTGATCGGCCAAGGTCTGGCGTTTCTTGATCTTCAGTTTCGGTGCTGTCACCCGCTACCCTCCCGCCGCGGCGCGGCGCATCATATTGGCCAGCCGCAGAGCCGATGTTGCAGCCCCATAGCCGTTGTCGATGTTTACCACCGTCACCCCCGGCGCGCAGCTGGCGAGTATCGAATCAAGCGCGACCCTCCCGCCGCGGGCCACACCATAGCCCACGGAGGTCGGCACACCAATGACCACCCCCGGCACCAGCCCGGCCACGACCGAGGGCAGGGCCGCGTCCATCCCGGCGAAAACAATTACCACATCCATCTCGCGCAACAGGTCTTCCCGCGCGAGCAGCCGCCACAGCCCGGCCACGCCCACGTCTGACACTTCGGTCGCGTCCATGCCGCCATAGGCCAGCGTGCGCCGCGCTTCGGCCATGGGCGCGTAATCAGAGGTGCCCGCGCTGACGAGGGCCATGCGCGGGGCGCTGGCCAAAGGCCCGATCTCTCCCAAAATGGCGGTGCGCGAGGCGGTGCAGTAATCAACCAATTGGGCCAATTCCGCAGGCAGGGCGACGAACTGCTCTGCCGTCAGCCGGGTCAGCAACAGCCTGCGGCCCTCCGCCGCCGCATCGCCGATGATTGCGGCGATCTGTGGCACCGACTTATGCTCGCAAAGCACGGCCTCTTCGATGCCGATGCGCCCGCCGCGGCCCCGGTCAAAGGTCACGTCTGGATGCCCGTCGGGGCCGGTCTTAGTGATGGACAAATGCACTTCCTCTTGAATAGGCCCGCAGATTGACCCCGCGCCCGTCATCCGTGGCCCGCCGAACCTGCGTCAATATCGCTGCACGTTTCTGGGCGGAGAGGTCCTCATAGACAAGCGGATCAAGCTCGACCACCCAGCCCCCGCGCAGGCGTCGGCAGCGCAGGGTGATATTGCCCATGACCTCACGCAACAGGGTCTCTACCCGGTCGATCACCGCCAGATCCGTGGGCTCCACCCGCAGACCGGTCTCGATCCGGCTGGCCAAACAGGGGGCGGCTGGCAGTTCCGCCAGATCTCCCAGCCCGAGCGCGCGGGCCAAGGTACGCACATCCGACTTGGACATCTGCGCCTCAACGAAAGGGTGCAGCACGCCGTGCTCCGCCGCGGCTTGCAGGCCGGGGCGGTAGTCCGACAGGTCATCGGTATTGGTGCCCGCCGCCACCAGTGGCCCCATCCGCGCCAAGGTGCCATAGAGGTTCGACTTGCAGAAATAGCAGCGGTTGACCGGATTGGCGCGATAGGCGGGATCGGCGAACTCCCCCGCGTCGACCAGTTTCAGCGGCAAGTCCCATTCGGTGGCGAAATCCTTCACCCGCGCTGTCGCCGCCGCCGGGACGGCGGGTGAGACCGCATGGCAAAGCGTCACGCCCGCCGCGCCGCGCACCTTGGCCGCGGCAGCCGAGAGCGTCAGGCTGTCGATCCCCCCGCTGAGCGCGATGGTCAGTGAGGGGGGCCGCGCAAGGGCGGCGTGGAGGGCGGCAGGAATGGTCACTCTGCCAGCCCGTCCTCGGTCTTGAGCTGTGCCAAGAGCCGCCCGCTCGACATCTGGAGGTGGTCGCGCATTCGTTGGCGGGCGCGCTCTGCGTCACCTTCAGCGATAGAGGCGGCGATGTCGTAGTGCTCCTGTATCGCGTCACGGCTTTCGCCACCGCGTTTCAGCGCTTGCAGCCGGCCGGCCAACATGGTCTCGCGCAGGCTGGCGACAAGGTAGTTGAACAGGCTGAGGTAATAGCTGTTCCCCGTCGCCTCGCAAACCGCGCGGTGAAAATCGAGGTCGGCAGTGACCCCTGCCGCCACGGCCGGGCCGCCGATCTTGTTGCTTTGGTCATAGGCGGCGGCGGCACGCTCAATCTCTGCGCGGGCCTCGGGTGTGGCGCGGGCGGCGGCGATGGCAGCGGCTTCGATCTCAAGCCCCATGCGCAGCTCTAGGATCTGTTCGAGCTTGCGCTGGCTTTCCATATCACGCTCTGGAATCGCAAAGCCCTGACGGGGCCGGTCGCTGGCGACAAAGGCCCCCCGGCCCTGACGGCTCGACAACATGCCTTCGGCCTTGAGGCGCGAGACAGCCTCCCGGATCACCGTGCGGCTCACGTCGAAATCGCTGGCCAATGTGGTTTCGGAGGGCAGCACATCGCCCACGTTCCACACGCCGTTCACCACGTTGTGGCGCAGCACCTCGGTCACCTGATCGCTCAGCGTGGCACCATCGACGAGGGGCGCGGTCGCCTGAAGATTTGCAGCCATAATAACAACTTCCTTTCGCCGATTGGACCACCTGTATGACAAGCTGTCAATAATCAGAAGGTAGGGTCATTCCCAGCATTACAAGCAGAATACAACATTACAAGTAAGATGAAATCCCCGTAAATTTGTATTTTTAATTGACAGGCTAGAGATTCCCCCGCAGTCTGCGGATCACGGCAAGAGGATGTCAGGGGGGAGCCCGGAACCCATCCAGTAGCTGCCGACACACAGTCAAAACTCGGGAGGAGTTTCTATGTCACCGTTCTTCAAATCGATCCGCCGCACCACAGCGGCCACCATCCTTTTCGCCGTCGCAGGCGCCGCCGCCCATGCGCAGAGCTTTGTCATGGCGACCGGCCAGCAGGGCGGGTCGTGGTATCCCGTGGGCGGCGCGATCAAGGCGATTGTGGAGCGTGAGAACCCCGATATGGACATCACCGTCACGCCGGGTGCGGGTGTGTCGAATGTGGTTGGTGTAGACGCGGGCCGCTTTGGGATCGCCTTCGCCAACTCGATCTCGACCGTGGACAGCCTGTCGGGCAAAGAGCCATTCCGCAAGGCGACGACCAATGTCTGCAACCTTGGCATTCTCTATCCGCAGTATTTCCAGATCGTCGCGCTTGAGGATTCCGGCATCAAGACCATCGCCGACATGAAGGGCAAACGCCTGACCACGCAACAGCTTGGCAACACCGGCGAATTCCTGACGCGCGAGCTTTTGTCGACCGCTGACATGACGTTCGATGATCTCGATAGCGTCGCCAACACCTCCTATTCCGACTCTGCCTCGCAGATGAAAGACGGTCAGGCTGATTTCTTCACCCTTGGCTCGTCGCTGCCGACAGGTTCGGTCATGGATCTGGCGTCCTCGCGCAAAATCCGTCTGGTCGACGTGGACGAAGAGACCTTTGCCTATTTCAAAGACAAGAACGCCGCCTTCCAGCGTCGCGAAGTCAAAGCGGGCGCCTATCCCGGTTTCGATGAGACCGTGCACGCGATCAGCTACGACACCCATATGGTCGCGCCCTGCGACTATGACGGTGAGATCATCAAATCGGTGCTCGGCGCGATTGCCGACAACAACGACAGCTTTGCCGCGATCAGCAAATCCATGGCAGACCTGACGGTTGAGGAGATGGCCACCGACATCGGCGTGCCCTTCCACCCCGCCGCGAAAGAGTTCTACGCAGAGCGTGGCGTCTCGGGGATGTAATTCCCCTCTGACGAGAAACGGGTCGGCCGGGGCCATGCGCTCCGCCCGACCTACACCCCTAAAGGCCCTGCCCCGCGCATCCCGCGCGATGCCGCATAAGGGCCGCCTTCCACTCTAGACGCGAGAACCCCCATGCAACTGTCGATCTTTCTGGACAAGATGCCCCTGATTACCCGTATAGCAAGGCTGATCCTGATCGGCATGGCTGCTTGGCATCTCTATGTCGCCTTCGTCGGCCCGCCCAACCCCTATATCATGCGCGGCGTTCACGTCGCTTTGGCGCTTTTGCTGATCTTTCTGACCGTCAACCGCAAGGGGCTGCGCAATGATGTGCCGCGCTGGTATGACGTGGTGCTCGGGCTGATCGCCTCGGGCGCGGCGCTCTATCCCTCATTCAACCTTAATTACATCACGCAGCGGTTTCTCTACGTCGACCCGCTGATGCCGATGGATATCGTGGTGGGGATCACGCTTGTGGTTCTGCTGTTGGAAGCCACGCGCAGGATGCTCGGGCCGATGCTGCCCATCACCGCCCTGCTGTTTCTCGGCTACGGTCTGGCTTTTACGTCCACCCTGCCTTCGGTGATCCTTGAGCAGTTGTTCATGACACCCGAAGGCATCTTCGGCATCCCGATCGCGGTCTCGGCGACCTATATGGTGCTCTTCATCCTCTTTGGCTCGTTGGTTGAGCGGATGGGCGTCGGCCAGCTTTTTATGGATTTCGCGGTGGCGCTTACGGGGCGTCAGGTCGGCGGCCCGGCCAAGGTGGCCTGTGTGACCTCCGGCCTCTTCGGCTCGGTCTCTGGCTCTGCCGTGGCCAATGTGATGACGACCGGCACCTTCTCTATTCCGCTGATGAAACGCATGGGGTTCAAACCCGCCTTCGCGGGCGCGGTTGAGGCCGTGGCGTCGACAGGCGGGCAGATCATGCCCCCGGTGATGGGGGCTGCGGCCTTTGTCATGGCCGAATATCTCGGCGTGGGATACCTGACGGTCGCGAAATATGCGCTGGCCCCCGCGGTTCTGTTCTATGTCGCGCTCTTCGCGGCGGTCCATTTTGAGGCCAAGCGCAAGGGCATCGGCTCGGTCCCGAAAGAGGATCAAGTGCCGCTGAAAATCGTGCTGCTTGAACGCGGCCACCTGTTCTTGCCGTTGGCGATTATCGTGGGCGTGCTGATGATGGGCTACTCGGCTCCCTATGCAGCACTTTGCGGTATCATCTCGGTCGTGCCGGTCGCGGCGCTGCGCAAGACGACACGGCATTACGTCACCATCGACAACATCCTCGAAGCGCTTGAGGGCGGCGCACGCAACGTGCTGGCGATTGCCGCGGCCTGTGCCTGTGCGGGCATCGTCGTCGGCGTGATCGACATCACCGGACTTGGCCTGACCTTCTCGAACTTCGTGATCGAAGCGGCCCAAGACACGCTGGTCATCGCGCTGTTCCTGTCGATGATCGCGGGCATCATCCTTGGTATGGGGATGCCGACAACACCGGCCTATATCGTGCAGGTCGCCCTGCTGGTTCCGGCGCTGGTGAAACTGGGCGTACAGGTCGAAGCGGCGCACCTCTTTGTGTTCTACTTCGCCATCCTGTCGGCCATCACACCCCCCGTGGCCATGGCGGTCTATGCGGCCAACACCCTGTCGCACGCCAAGATCGTCGAGGCGAGTTGGGCTGCGGTGAAACTCGGTGCGACCGGCTTTATCGTGCCCTTCATGTTCGTCTATGAACCGGCGATCCTGATGCAGGGTTCGGTCACCCAGATCACGTTGGTCCTGTTGCAGGCCACCATTGGCGTCATCCTGCTGGCCGCCGCCTTGCAGCGCTACTACTTCGGCAGACTGTCCAATGTGCTGTCGGTGGTGCTGTTCGGGGCGTCCTTGCTGCTGATCTACCCCGATCTGCGGCTCACCGCCTCGGGGTTGGTCATCGCGGGCGTTATCCTGGCCTTCCAAAAGGCCAGGAACCCCAACCCGAAAAGCCAAGCGGCCACACATACTTAAATCTTAGAACGAACGAAACGGAGCCTTCTCCATGCTGCAAAAAACTTCCCTCAAGGCGCGGACCGGCGGACAGGTCCTTGTGGATCAACTGTTGATCCACGGTGCCGACACCGCCTATTGCGTGCCCGGCGAAAGCTATCTTGAGGTGCTGGATGCGCTGCATGACGTGCAGGACCGTTTCACCCTCATCAACGCCCGGCACGAAGCCGGGGCCGCCAATATGGCCGAAACCTATGGCAAGCTGACCGGCAAGCCCGGCATCTGCATGGTCACCCGCGGCCCCGGTGCCTGCCACGCGGCCATCGGCGTGCATATCGCGCAACAAGACAGCACGCCGATGATCCTGCTGGTGGGTCAAATCGCCCGCGACACGACCGACCGCGAGGCATTTCAAGAAGTCGACTACCGTGCGATGTTTGGCCCCATCGCCAAATGGGCCACCCAGATCGACGACCCGGCGCGGGTGCCGGAATATATGGCCCGCGCCTTTCGCGTGGCGACCTCGGGCCGCCCCGGCCCGGTGGTGATCTCCCTGCCCGAAGACATGCTGACCGAGGTGGCTTCCGTGGCCGATGCGCGGCCCTATACGGCCACCCATGCCGGCCTGTCGCCCGATAGCCTCGATATGCTCAAGACCGAAATCGCGCAGGCCGAACGGCCCCTGCTGCTGCTCGGCGGCTCCGGCTGGTCGGATGAGAGTGCGGCGGCCATCACCCGCTTTGCCGAGGCCAACAAGATCCCCGTCACCACCTCTTTCCGACGGCAGGACATCGTGAACAACCTCTCGCCGGTCTATGCAGGCGATTTCGGCACCTCCACCGCGCCCAGCCTCTATACGCATCAACGCGATGCGGATCTGCTCGTGGTGATCGGCGCACGATTGGGAGAGATGACGACCAAGACCTACACCACCATGCAATCGCCCAACCCAGACACCCGTCTGGTGCATCTTTATCCCGACGCGGATGAGATCGGGCGCGTCTATTCGCCGGATCTGGGCATCGCTGCAGCACCCGTTTCTGTCGCTGCCGCATTGGATGGTGTCGATCTGGGCCGCGCTGAGACATGGGGCGGTTGGTGCGAGAAACTCCACGCCGATTACCTCACCGATACCGAAGCGCCCAATGGCGGCGACTGGGACCTCGACATGGGGGTCGCACTTGCGCAGCTGCGCGATGAGCTGCCCGATGATGTGGTGGTCACGCTCGACGCGGGCAACCACACCGGCTGGGCGCAACGCTTTTTGCGCTTTGGCCGTCCAGGGCGGATTGTCGGCTCGACCTGTGGTGCGATGGGCTATTCCGTGCCCGCCGCCGTCGCGGCCTCGATTGCCGAGCCGGAGCGCCTGACGCTCTCCTTCGTCGGCGATGGTGGCTTTATGATGAGCGGCAATGAATTGGCCACCGCCGCACAATATGGTGGGCGGCCCATCGTGCTGCTGTTCAACAACGGCATCTACGGCACCATCCGCATGCACCAAGAACGCGACCACCCCGAGCGTATCTCAGGGACAACCCTCCAGAACCAAGACTTCGTCAAAATGGCCGAAGGGCTGGGTGCTCATGCCGAACGTGTCACCAAGACCGAGGATTTCGCCGCCGCCTTCACCCGCGCCCGCGAAAGTGGCCGCCCGGCCCTGATCGAACTTGTAACCGACCCCGAGCAAATCTCGACCCGCACCACGATCAGCAAGCTGCGCGCGGCGGCCCAGAAAAAAGTCGACGCCGACCAGCGCTAAAGGATGACCCAGATGACCACTCTGACCGCGCCATGCCGCGCGCCCGAAACGGACGGGCAAGACCATGGCGCCTTGCTCGACGATCTGCGCCAAGCCATCGGTGCCGCCCATGTCGTGACCGACGCCAAGGATTTTGACGCGCGGCTGATCGAAGATCGCGGGCTCCGGCGCGGCACGGCGCTGACGCTGATCCGCCCCGGCTCCACCGAGGAGGTCGCCGCCTGCATGCGTCTGTGCCACGCCACACAGGTGCCGGTGACCCCGCAGGGCGGCAACACCGGTCTGGCTGGGGGCGGCGTGCCGGACGGCGGGATCATTCTCACGACAGATCGCCTGAACCGCATTCGCGGGGTCGATCCGACCAACGCCACCATGACGGTTGAGGCGGGCTGCATCCTCGCCAATATCCAAGCGGCGGCGGATGAGGTTGATGCGCTCTTCCCGCTGTCGCTCGCCTCCGAAGGGTCCTGCCAGATCGGTGGCAATCTTTCGACCAACGCGGGCGGCACGGCGGTGCTGCGCTATGGCAACACCCGCGATCTGGTGCTCGGGATCGAAGCGGTGTTGCCCGATGGCCGTGTGCTGAATGATCTGGGCGGGCTGCGCAAAAACAACACCGGCTTTGACCTTAAACACCTCTTTATCGGGGCTGAAGGAACGCTTGGCATCATCACGGCGGCGGTGATCAAGCTTTTCCCCAAGCCCACCGCCCGCGCCACCGCGCTGGTGGCTTGCACCGGCCCCGACCCGGCGCTGGCGCTCTATGCCCGGATGCGCGGCCAAACGGCGGACACGCTCTCGACTTTTGAGTATATCGACCGGCTTGGCCTGCAAATGGTGATCGACCACGCGCCCGGCTGTAGCGACCCGATGGCAGAGGCGCATCCGGCCTATTGCCTGATCGAACTCACCGGCAATGGCACGCAGGCCGACCTCGATGCCCGGCTGGAAGCGGCGTTGGAAGCCGCCTTTGAGGCAGAAGAAATCCTCGACGCCGTGATCGGCGCATCGGAGGCGCAGAAAGACGCGCTTTGGGCGCTGCGGGAAAACCTGTCGGAGGCGCAAAAGCCCGAGGGCGCATCGATCAAACATGACGTATCGGTCCCGGTGTCCCGCGTGGCGGATTTCATCCGCGAGGCGACCCAAGCCTGCATGAACCACATGCCCGGCCTGCGCCCTTGCCCTTTCGGCCATTTTGGCGACGGCAACCTGCATTTCAACCTGTCGCGTCCGGTGGATATGGCGGATGCGGCGTTCCTTGCCGAATACGGTGCCTTCAACCGGATCGTGCATGATATCGTGCACCAGATGGGCGGCTCATTCTCAGCCGAGCATGGCATTGGCACGTTCAAACGGGCCGAACTGCGCCGCTATAAAGACCCGGTCGCGCTGGAGTTGATGGAGCAGATCAAAGCCACCCTCGACCCGGGCCAATTGATGAACCCGGGCAAGGTGCTTTGACCGCTTAGCCGCGCCCCGCGAAGGGCATTTTGGTGGCCATCACGGTGACGAACATGGCGTTGGAGTCGAGCGACAGCTTCGCCATGTAAGACAGCGTTTCGGCCACGTCGTTCACATCCATGCGCGGCTCGGACATCCGGATGCCGTTGGGTTGCAGAATGCCTTCCTTCATCCGCTCGGTCATCTCGCTCGCCGCATTGCCGATGTCGATCTGTCCGCAGGCGATGTCATGCGCCCGCCCGTCAAGCGACAGCGCGCGGGTGAGCCCGGTAATCGCGTGTTTCGTCGCCGTATAGGGCACCGACAGCGGGCGCGGCACATGGGCGCTGATCGAGCCGTTGTTGATGATCCGCCCGCCTTTCGGGCTCTGCCGTTTCATCAGGGCGAAAGCCGCACGGGCGCAAAGGAATGACCCGGTCAGATTGGTCGCGACGATGTCGTTCCACTCCGCCACGCTGAGCGCGTCCACCTCGACCGCCGAGCCATTGCGCCCGGCATTGTTAAACAGCAGATCCAGCCGCCCAAAGGTCGTCTCCACCCGCTCGAAAAGCGCATCGACCTCCGCCTCGATCCCAACATCGGCAGCCACGGCGATATGCCCCTGCCCGTCGAGCGTCGCGCAGGCCGCGTCGATCTTATCCTGCTGCCGCCCCGTTAGAACGAGGGTGAAACCGTCCTTCGCCAAACGCTGCGCACAGGCAAGGCCCACCCCGCTTCCGGCCCCCGTGATTAGAGCAATCTTTTGATCCATCTTACCATACCATCCCTGTCATCGCCCTGCGGGCCGTTGTGTGGAATCTAATATATATGATCGCGCAAGAATAGGTTTTTTCGCTATTTTCTGGTTTGGCGCCTCGTTCAACTTGGCTGTCTCACATTCGCGCGAGCGCACTAGACGACCGGTCTATTATTCCTTAGGTGCCCCGGTATGACAGAGGCAAAGAAATCAGATCAGACGCGGCAACGCATTTTGGACATGGGGCGCAGCCTCGTGCTGCGGCACGGGTTCTCTGGCGTTGGCCTGTCACGCATTCTGAGCGAAAGCGGCGTGCCCAAAGGCTCGTTCTACTATTACTTCGCGTCGAAAGAGGCTTTTGGCACCGCAATGCTGGCCGATTACGTCGAGGCCTATCTCGACCGTGTCGATGCGCTGATCGCGGCCCCGGGAACGGCTGGCGATAAGCTCGACAGTTTCTGGGATGCATGGCTCAGCCAATCCAGCGCCCCGGGGATCGCCAGCGCCTGTTTGGTGGTGAAACTCGGATCCGAAGTCGCCGACCTGTCGGAGACGATGCGCGAAACGCTCGATCAGGGTGTCGATGCTTTGGTCGCCCGGATTGCCCAATTGCTGCGCCAAGGCGCAGAGGATGGGACCGTTCGTGTGCTCGAAGACCCCGAGACCACCGCCCGCATGCTCTACGCCAAATGGCTTGGCGCGGCGGTGCTGGCCAAACTGGCGCGCAGCGATGCGGCCCTGCGTATGGCCCGCGCTGAAACCTCTGCCCAACTCTCCCCCACCGGGGGCCAATTCCCAACCTGAAAGGAAACAGCATGTTCGCTGCCATCCACGACACATTCGGCGAGCCCGCCGAGGTTCTGACCACCCGCGAAACCGACAAGCCCGCACCCGCCGCTGGCGAAGCGCTGGTCCGCATGGTGCTGTCGCCCATCCACAACCACGACCTGTGGACCGTGCGCGGCAACTATGGCTACAAGCCCGAACTGCCCGGTGCCATCGGCGGCTCCGAAGCGCTTGGTTTTGTCGAGGCCGTGGGTGAAGGCGTTGACGAAGCGCTGATCGGCAAACGGGTCACGGCGGCTGGATTCCACGGCGCATGGGCCGAGTATTTCACCGCCCCTGCCGCGGGCCTGCTGCCCCTGCCCGAGGCGATCTCGGACGAAGCGGGCGCGCAGTTGATTGCCATGCCCTTCAGCGCCCTGTCCCTGTTGGAAACCCTCAAGGTCGGCGAAGGCGATTGGCTAATCCAAACCGCCGCCAATGGCGCGGTCGGCAAGATCATGGTCGGTCTGGCCAAGGCGCGCGGTGTCAAATTGCTGAACCTCGTCCG
The DNA here is from genome assembly GCF_025142135.1 of Sulfitobacter sp. W002. Classification (NCBI taxonomy): domain Bacteria; kingdom Pseudomonadati; phylum Pseudomonadota; class Alphaproteobacteria; order Rhodobacterales; family Roseobacteraceae; genus Sulfitobacter; species Sulfitobacter sp. W002. The sequence continues at coordinate 95,348 of NZ_CP081127.1, forward strand.
CCGCGAAGGCGCCGCCGAAGAGATGCGCGACACCGGCGCGGAACATGTCCTCTCCACCGAAGATGCGGATTGGCAGAGCAAAGCGCGCGAGTTGATCGGCAAAGAGGGCGCGGTCTCGGCCATCGATTCCGTCGGTGGCGAGCTGGGTGGCCAACTGGTCGAACTGCTGGGCAAGGACGGCGAGTTGATCGTCTTCGGCACGGCGACGGGCCAGCCGCTCACCATGTCTTCGGGCGAATTGATCATGAAGCACATCACCGTCAAAGGCTTCTGGGGCTCGCGCGTCAGCGGCGAGATGGCGGCAGAGACGCGGGGCCGCCTGATTGGCGAATTGGTGCAACTGGCCGCGAAGGGCCAACTGCCCCTCGACACCGGCGGCATCTACCCGCTAGCCGAGGTGACCGAGGCGATGAAAGCTGCGCTGACCACGGGCCGTGGCGGCAAGGTCATGCTGCGCCCGTGATCGGGATTTGACGACAGCGGCGGCCCTCCCTCCCCGGGGCCGCCGCCCCATGCGCGGAATGCCCAAGTTTCGGACAGCCCCGCGATTTGCCGCCCATTTTTCAGGCAAACCCGCCCTGCAGGCGGCTCCGAACCGCCTCGGCGATGACTCTCCCCCGTCTCTATGGTGATTAAAAAATCATCAGACTTTACCGGGCGGAGCGTTCCTCATTCTCATCGACAGCAGCATAAACAGCCCCCAAGCGACCCCGGTGCAGCCGCGCGCTATTGGTGCTGCGATGGTCTCGGCCAAGGCTGCGCGGGGCGGGTCGACAATCGGCGAATTGCGCCAGTCGGGCGCGATGAAGCTGCTCTTCCCCCGCCCCGACCCCGCGCTGTTGCAAGCGATCGTCATCAATTCCGCAGGCGGCATCACCGGCGGCGATAGTTTTGCCCTGACCGCCCGTGCCGAAGCGCAAGCGGCGCTCAGCCTCACCACGCAGGCCGCCGAACGCGCCTATCGCGCGCAACCGGGGCAAGTGGCGGCGCTGCGCAACACCCTCACCGTCGACACCGGCGCGACGCTGCATTGGCTGCCGCAAGAGACCATTCTCTACGACGGATGCGCCCTGCGGCGGCATCTGACGGTCGATCTGGCGCAAGACGCCTCCCTCCTGCTGGTGGAACCGCTCGTCTTTGGCCGCGCCGCTATGGGCGAAACCCTGCGTCATGCGTATTTCTCCGACCGGATCGAGATCAACCGCGCGGGCCAGCCGCTTTTTCACGACGCGATGACGCTCAGCGGCGATGTCACCGCGCATCTGGCGGCCCCTCATATCGCGGCGGGCGCGGGCGCCCTTGCCACGCTGATCTATGTCGCCCCCGATGCCGAAGCGCGGCTGCCCCGGCTCCGCGCCCAATTGCCCGACAGCGCCGGGGCCAGCCTGATCGGCCCTGACCTGCTGGTCGCTCGGATCCTCGCCGCAGATAGTTTCGACCTTCGCCAATCGCTCGTCCCAATTTTGGGCGCGTTGAGCGGTGACACCCTTCCCCGATCATGGATGACCTGACGTGCAACTGACCCCGCGAGAAAAAGACAAATTGCTGATCTCCATGGCCGCCGAGGTCGCCCGCAAGCGCCTTGCGCGGGGGGTCAAGCTGAACCATCCCGAAGCCATCGCGCTGATCACCGACACCGTGGTCGAAGGCGCGCGGGACGGGCGCAGCGTGGCCGATATGATGCAGGCCGGTGCCCATGTCATCACCCGCGACGAATGTATGGAAGGGGTGGCCGAGATGATCCCCGAAGTGCAGGTCGAAGCCACTTTCCCCGACGGGACCAAATTGGTCACCGTGCACAACCCCATCAGATAAGGACATTTCATGCCGCGTTTTGCCCCCCTTCTTGCCCTGCCGCTCATGTCGCTTGCCATGGCGGCCTTTGCCCATACGGCGCCTCTCCCCCATGGCCATGGCGCAGAGAGCGACGGATCGCTGGCGGTCTATATCGTCGCCGGGCTGGCCTTTGTGCTGTCGGGCCTGATCCTTGCCATGCGCCACCTGAAAACAGCCAAAGCATGATCCCCGGAGAGATCTTTCCGGCGGCGGGCCTGCTGACCCTGAATGCCGACAGCGCGGCGATCACGCTCATGGTCGCCAATACCGGCGACCGCCCGGTGCAGGTGGGCAGCCACTACCATTTCGCCGAGAGCAACCCCGCGCTTGCGTTTGATCGCGCGGCGGCACGGGGGCACCGGCTTGATATCGCGGCGGGGACCGCTGTGCGGTTCGAGCCCGGCCAACGCCGTGAGGTATCGCTGATCCCGATCCGCGGGGCGCGGCGGATCTTTGGCTTTAACAGCGCGGTGATGGGAGACCTCTGATGCCTGCACAGATCAAACGCGGTGACTATGCCGCCATGTTCGGCCCCACGGTGGGCGACCGGGTGCGGCTGGCCGACACGGACCTCATCATCGAAGTTGAGCGCGACCTGACCACCGAACGCAGCGGCCAAAACGCCCCCGCCTATGGCGAAGAGGTCAAATTCGGCGGCGGCAAGGTGATCCGCGACGGCATGGGCCAATCGCAGGTGACCCGCGCAGGCGGGGCCGTGGATACGGTCATCACCAATGCGCTCATCGTCGACCATACCGGCATCTACAAAGCCGATGTGGGGCTGAAAGACGGGCGCATCGCCAAGATCGGCAAGGCGGGCAACCCCGATACGCAACCGGGGGTCGATGTCATCATCGGACCGGGCACCGAGGTGATCGCGGGCGAGGGGCGCATCCTGACCGCGGGCGGATTTGACAGCCACATCCACTTTATCTGCCCGCAACAGATCGAAGACGCGCTGCATTCGGGGCTGACCACCATGCTCGGCGGCGGCACCGGCCCCGCGCATGGCACATTGGCCACCACCTGCACGCCCGGCGGCTGGCATATCGGGCGCATGATGCAGGCCGCCGATGCCTTTCCAATGAACCTCGCTTTCGCGGGGAAGGGCAACGCCAGCCAGCCCGCAGCCCTTGAAGAACAGATCAACGCGGGCGCATGTGCGCTGAAACTGCATGAGGATTGGGGCACCACCCCCGCCGCGATTGACTGCTGCCTGAGCGTTGCCGACGCGATGGATGTGCAGGTGATGATCCACACCGACACGCTAAACGAAAGCGGCTTTGTCGAACATACCGTAAAGGCCATGAACGGCCGCACGATCCACGCATTCCACACCGAAGGCGCAGGCGGGGGCCATGCGCCGGATATCATCAAGATCTGCGGCGAAGAGCATGTGCTGCCCTCCTCGACCAACCCCACGCGGCCCTTCACGGTCAACACGCTGGAAGAGCATCTCGACATGCTCATGGTCTGTCACCACCTTGATAAATCCATCTCCGAGGACGTGGCCTTTGCCGAAAGCCGCATCCGGAGAGAGACCATCGCCGCCGAAGATATCCTGCATGACATGGGGGCCTTTTCCATCATCGCCAGCGACAGTCAGGCCATGGGCCGGGTCGGAGAAGTCTTGATCCGCACATGGCAGACCGCCGACAAGATGAAAAAGCAGCGCGGGCGGCTGGCCGAAGAGACGGGCGAGAACGACAACTTCCGCGTCCGCCGCTACATTGCGAAATACACCATTAACCCCGCCATCGCGCATGGCATCTCGACCCATATCGGCAGCATCGAAGAGGGCAAGCGCGCCGATCTAGTGCTGTGGAACCCCGCCTTTTTCGGCGTGAAACCCGAGATGGTGCTTTTGGGGGGCAGCATCGTCTGCGCGCAGATGGGCGACCCGAACGCCTCTATCCCGACGCCGCAGCCGGTCTATTCGCGGCCCATGTTCGGGGCCTATGGCCGCGCGGTGGAAAACTCTGCCGTGATCTTTGTCAGCGAAGCGGCAGAGGCGGCGGGCGTGGGCGGCAAGCTTGGCCTTGCCAAACAAACCCTCGCCGTGCGCAACACCCGCGAGATCGGCAAGCGCGATCTCAAGCTGAACGATGCGCTGCCCAAGGTTGAGGTGAACCCCGAAACCTATGAAGTCCGCGCCGACGGTGAGTTGCTGACCTGTGAACCTGCCTCTGTGCTGCCCATGGCGCAGCGCTATTTCCTGTTTTGAAGAGAGCCAAATGACCCCCATCCTTTGCCAAGACATACGCCGCGCCGAAGCGTGGTCCGATGCCAGTGACCGGGTAGAACTGACCTATGACGGGCGTTTTCTGCGCCGCAAGGTGCTGACCACGGCGGGCGGGCTGCCGTTTCTGGTCGATCTGGCGCAGACCACCTCGCTTGACCACGGCGACGCTTTTGTTCTGGCCGACGGGCGCGTGGTTGAGGTGGTGGCCGCCGACGAAGACCTGCTGGAAGTGACCGGCCCTGACCTGCCGCGCATCGCGTGGCACATCGGCAACCGACATACCCCCTGCCAGATCGACGCCGACCGGCTTGTGATCCAGCGCGACCATGTGATCGCCAAGATGCTTGGCCAGATCGGTGCCGCCACGCGAGAGATCACCGCCCCCTTCCGCCCCGAAGGCGGCGCCTATGGCCATGGGCGCACCCATGGGCATGACCACGGCCATGTCCATCACGCCGTTCATGATCACGACCATGCGCATGAGCACGACCCCGTCCAGCACCATGACCACGCGCATGGCTGAAACCCTGCAGGCCGACGCGCTTCTGACGCTGGTGCAGATGCTCTCCCCCTCCTATCCGGTGGGGGCATTTGCCTATAGCCACGGGCTGGAATGGGCGGTGCAGGACGGGGCGGTGACGGATCAAGATGCATTGGCCGACTGGCTGTCCAGCGTGCTGCGGCACGGCGCGGGACAGGCCGATGCGCTGTTTCTTGCGGCGGCCTATCGCGCGGATGACCCGGCAGAGATCGACGCGCAGGCCCGCGCCTTTGCAGCCTCTGCCGAACGGTTGAAAGAGACCGTGCTGCAAGGCGAAGCCTTTGCCCGCGCAAGTGCCGCGATCTGGCAGGTCGACCTGCCGCCGCTTTGCTATCCGGTTGCCGTAGGACACGCGGCGCGTCTGCAAGCGCTGCCGCTGCGCCAAACGCTAGAGATGTTCTTGCACGCCTTTGCCGCCAATCTTGCCACCGCAGGCATGCGCCTTATTCCCTTGGGGCAGACCGAGGGGCAGATCGTCATCCGCGCGCTCGCGCCAGTCTGTCTCGGAGTTGCCGAGGCAGCGGCGGCAGGCACGCTCGACGATCTCTCCTCCACCGCCTTTCTAAGTGACATCGCCGCCATGAAACACGAAACCCAGTATTCGAGGATTTTCCGCACATGAAACGCAACAACGGCCCTTTGCGCGTCGGCATCGGCGGCCCCGTGGGCGCGGGCAAAACCACCCTGACGGCAGCGCTTTGCCGCGCCCTGCGTGACCGACTGTCAATCGGCGTGATCACCAATGACATCTACACCCAAGAGGATGCCGAAGCGCTGATGCGGATGCAGGTGTTGCCCCAAGACCGGATCATCGGGGTCGAGACCGGCGGCTGCCCGCATACGGCAATCCGCGAAGATGCCTCGATCAACCTAGCCGCCGTGGCAGAGATGGTCGCGCGCCACCCTGAGGTGGACGTGGTCTTGGTCGAAAGCGGCGGCGACAATCTGTCAGCCACTTTCAGCCCTGAGCTGGCGGATGTGACGCTTTATGTGATCGACGTGGCAGCGGGCGAGGAAATCCCCCGCAAAGGCGGTCCGGCGATTACCAAGTCCGACATTCTGGTGATCAACAAGACCGATCTCGCGCCCCATGTCGGGGCCTCGCTTGAGGTCATGCAGCGTGACAGCGCGCGGATGCGGCCAGACCTGCCGACGGTCTTTTGCGCATTGAAGTCCGGCAAAGGGGTCGACGCCCTGCTGGAGCATCTGGCGCAGGTGGGCGGATTGGACCTTGCGCCCATGGCCCCGGCAACCGCGGATTAGGCGGTGGTGAAACCCGCCTTCCGGTCGCGGGAGGCGGGCAACGGCTGCTACCCTCGCCCCGCTGCGGCCCACCATTCCAAAGCGCGATGAGGCGTGCCGCCCGTCCGTTAATCCGCGCCAAAAAGGTCGCGGGTAAAGACCTTGTCCGGGACATCCGCCAAATCGGGGTGATTGCGGTTTGCCACGATCACATCCGCGCGCGCCTTGAAGGCCTCCAGATCGCGGGTGACCTCCGAACCAAAGAACCGGTCCTCCTGCAACACAGGTTCGTAGACGATCACTTCGATGCCCTTGGCCTTGAGCCGTTTCATGATCCCTTGGACCGAGCTTTGGCGGAAATTGTCCGATCCGGTCTTCATCACCAGCCGGTAGATGCCCACCCGCTGCGGGCCAAGTGCAATGATCTGCTCTGACACAAAATCCTTGCGGGTGCGGTTCGCCTCGACCACGGCGTTGATCAGATTTTGCGGCACATCCGAATAGTTCGCCAGCAACTGCTTGGAATCCTTGGGCAAACAGTAGCCGCCATAGCCGAAGGATGGATTGTTGTAATGCCCGCCCACGCGCGGGTCGAGGCAGACACCGTCGATGATCTGACGCGTGTCCAACCCATTGGTCAGCGCATAGCTGTCCAACTCGTTAAAATACGCCACCCGCATGGCGAGGAAGGTATTGGCAAAGAGTTTGACCGCCTCTGCCTCGGACGCGCCGGTAAAGAGCATGGGGATATCATCGTCGATTGCCCCCTCGGCCAGCAGTTGCGCAAAGCGCCGCGCACGGGGGCTGTCTTCGCCGACGACGATCCGCGAGGGGTGCAGGTTGTCATAAAGCGCGCGGCCTTCGCGCAGGAATTCCGGGCTGAAGATCACTTGATCGGTATCCAACGCGGCAGACAGCCCTGCGGTATAGCCCACCGGCACCGTGGATTTGATAACGATGGTGGCCGTTTTCGTGACCGCCAGAACATCCCGCACCACGGCCTCGACACTGGAGGTGTCGAAAACATTGGTGCGCGGGTCGTAGTTCGTCGGCGTGGCGATCAGCACATAGTCGGCCTCCCGGTATGCCGCCTCCGGCTCGGTGCTGGCCTTGAGGGTGAGCGGCTTTCGGGCGAGGTATTGCTCGATCTCGGGGTCGACGATCGGCGCGTGGCGCGCATTCACCTGCGCCACCCTGTCCGCGTTCAGATCCACCGCCGTCACGTTATTGTGCTGCGCCAGAAGCACCGCGTTCGACAGCCCGACATAGCCGATGCCAACAACAGCGATCTTGGTCATAGACATAAGTGTGGGCCTTTCCTGCGTGCCGATGGCGAGATGTTAGACTGCGGCTTTCGGTTTGAAAAGGTGCCGCCTGACAGGGAGTTAGGGCGGATTGCTAATTGTGAAAGCGGCCCGGTTCAGCATTCGGCGGTGGAGCAGGCCCCGCACCGTTGCGCGCCGCCCGAGCGGTGGGTTGTCAGGCTGGAAAGACTTCTTTCACACAGTCTCAGGCGACCCATAACCCGGAGATCCCCGATGCCCGACACCTCAGAGCGCCTGTCCCTTCCCTATCTGATGCCGGCACAGGCGCAGAAACATGTGACCCACAACGAAGCGCTGCAACGGCTGGACCTTCTGGTGCAGCTTGCGGTCGAAGGTTTCGACGCTAACACGCCGCCCGCCCTGCCGCAGGCGGGGGAGGTTCATGCCCTCGGCACCGCCCCCACGGCGGCTTGGGCGGGTCATGTCGGCGAACTGGCCGTCTGGATTGGAGAGACCTGGCAGTTCAGCGCGCCACAGGACGGCTGGCTTGCCTTGGATAAATCCACCGGGATCCTGCGCCGATGGGTGGCGGGCGCTTGGGCCGAGGTGTCGCCCCCCGATCTGGCGAACCTGTCTGGGGTGGGGATCAACACTGATCACGACAGCGGCAACCGTTTGTCGGTTTCTTCCCCGGCGAGCCTGTTCAACCACGAAGGCGCGGGGCATCAGGTGAAGCTCAACAAAGCCAGCGCCGCCGATACCGCGAGCCTGCTGTTCCAGACCGATTTCTCCGGACGGGCCGAGATGGGCACGGCGGGGCAGGATGATTTCGCGATCAAGGTCAGCGCCGATGGCAGCGGGTGGACCACCGCGCTGGCCTTTGACGCCGCCAGCGGCATGGCCACGGGCGCGGCGCTGACGCAGAGCGTGGGTGACGCGACGGTGGGACGGCTGCTGCGCGTGGGGGATTTCGGCATCGGTGCGGATGCGGGGCCGCTTGTGGCGGACCTTGACGCGCATGAGCTTTCGGGCAGTTTCTCAGCCTATGGCGGCGCCCATGCACAGGCACCCGCCGGGGCCAATCCGTTTTCGGCGCTGGATGGGGTTTTTGGCCTGCTTTGCGGCAACAGCACCTTGGGCGGGCAAAGCGCGAACTTGTGGCAGATCGCAGTGGGGATCGACACGCCGGGTCTGGCCTTTCGCGTGCGGGCAACCGGGACGTGGGGCGCGTGGCAATCCCTGTGGACTGGGGCGAACACGACTGTGGATGCCAATGGTTTCATCAAAGAAGCGAGCCCGATCGTGCGCCTGTTCCACGACAGCAGCGAAGAGCCAGCGGTGCCCCTAGCGGCGCGGTTCGAACGGATTGGGCTTGGCCACTACAGATTGACGGATGTCCCGCCGCTTGCGTCCAAAGGGTGGCAGATCGAAGTGCCGCAGGATGCGAATGGCAACCGGTTGGTCTATGTCGATTGCAGCTATGACGCGGGGATGGCGGCGCTTGATGTCCGTACCCGCAAGGTGATCTGGCAGGATGGCTGGGCCGGGGGTGCGCCCTGTGACATCCCCGTGGGCCGTTGGGTTGATCTGCGGTTCGACATGCCTTGAGCCAAAGGCGGCCCCGGTCCGCTGACGCCACAGCGGGCCGGGCTGCAATCAGATGATGCTGCGCAACTGCGCGACCTCATAGTTGCCCCCGCAAAGCAAAACGGCAGAGGTTTGGCCTGCGTATTTCTGCGGTTCCGCCAGATAGGCCGCCAGCGCCAAGGCGGCGGCCCCTTCGACCAACATATTCTCTTCCCACGCCAGCACCTTTAGCGCGGTGGCGATTTGTTCTTCGTCGCAATATACGATCTCGTCGATCACCGTGCTTGCCATCGGCAGGGTGAGCGACCCCTCATCGACCCCACCCGCCACGCCATCGGCCAGCGTGTCGAGGTGTTCCGTCTCGACGATCTTGCCCGCCTTGATCGACGCCGCCAGAGCGCAGCTGTTGGCGGCACTCACACCGATCACACGGGTTTGCGGCGAGAACTCTTTGATCACCGACCCCATGCCCGAGATCAACCCGCCCCCGCCCATCGAGATAAAGACGGTGTCGATCCCTTCGATCTGGTCGAGCAGTTCCAGCGCGGCGGTGCCTTGGCCCGCGATCACCTCGGCGTCGTTGTAGGGTGAGATATAGGTGTAGCCTTCGGCCTCGGCCAAGGCCTGCGCATGCCGTTCCGAAAGCGACGCATCCGACCCATGGATCACGACCTTGGTGCCAAAACCTTCGATGGTTTTGCGTTTCTTGGCGACAACCGTCTCGGGCAGCACGACGATCAATTCATGCCCCGTGGTCTGGGCGGCACGTGAACAGGCGATGCCGTGGTTGCCGGAGGATGCGGTGATGACCGGTCGGTCCAGCGGCACCGTGGTCAGTTTGGCATTGGCCCCGCGCAGCTTGAACGACCCGGTGTGTTGAAAGTTCTCGGTCTTGTAGAAAAGCCGCGTGCCCTCTGCCATCGGCAGGCGCGAGGCGATCACCGGGGTGCGTGAAATCGCGCCTGCGATCTTGCGGTGAACCACGCAGGAACGCGCGGCGGATTGGTCGATCAGATCAGAGACTGGCGGCATGATAGGCTCCATCAGGTTGGCTGAGATGCGGCACTGCGGCATGTGGGCCCGTCAGAGCCCGATGACCGCAGCGGAGGGCGGTCATCGGTTAAGGCTGCGTGGCGGTCCGGTCCACGCTCTGTCGCGCGAGGAAGGTCGAGACACGTGCCAGCCCGGCCTGCAAGTCGGCGGTCGAATTGGCGAAACCGATGCGCAGCCAACCCTCCATATCCATGGCGCTGCCGGGGGTGAAAAGCACGCCCTCTTCCTCCAGCAACTGGGTGCAGAAATCGCGGCTGCGCAGCGGTAGGTCGTATTTCACCAGCGCCGTGGTGCCCGACTGGGGTTTCACCCATGAGATCAGCGGCTCCGCCTCGACCCAATCGGCCAAGATTTCGAGGTTCCCCCGGGTGATCCGATGCGCGCGGTCAAGGATCTGTGCGCGGCTCTCAAGCGCGAGAGCCGAGAAATACTCGTCGATCCCCCCGAGGGAAATCGTGTTGTAGTCACGGTGGATCATGATCTTCTCAAGCAGCGCCTGCGGCCCCGCCACCCAGCCCACGCGCAGCCCGGCCAGCGAATAGGCCTTGGACATGCCCGCCGTGCTGATGCCGCGGTCGTAGAGATCGCAGATCGAGGCGGTATAGCCATCTCCCGTCTGATCGGTGCCGCGATAGACCTCATCGCAGAGCACCCAAGCCTCGCTGCCGCGCGCGATCTCGGCGATCTCTGCCAGCATCGCGCGGCCCATCAGCGCGCCGGTCGGGTTGTTGGGATTGTTGGTGGCGATCATCCGCGTATCGGGGCGCATCATGGCGCGCAATTCGTTCAGATCGGGCAGAAACCCGTTCTCGGGGCGCAGGTGCAGCAGTTCGACCTCTGCGCCGATGCTTTCGGGGATGGAATAGTGCTGCTGGTAGGTCGGCACGATGGCGATGACATGGTCGCCGCGCGAAATCAGCGTCTGATGCACCAAGGCATTGGCCCCGATGGTGCCATGGGTGGTCAGGATGTTCTCGCGGCTCTGGGTCTCGTAAAGCCCCGCCACCGCGTCGCGCAGACGGTCCGAGCCTTCGATCGCGCCGTAGCCCATGCGCATCCCGCGCAGTTCGCCCAGCACCGAATTGTCGACGCCCGCGATGTCGATCAACTCTCCCAATGTGATCGAGTCGACGCAGGTCTCGGCGAGGTTGTAGCGGCAGTGGTTTTCGAACTCGTTCATCCACATTTCGACGCCGAAGGTCGCGATCTTCATAGGGTTTTCCTTTCGTATCTCAGTGGTCTGCCAGCGCAGCGAAAAGCTGGCGCAGAAAGTGCGGCGTGGCGGTTGGGGCGAGCCAGCGCATCACCGCCACGATGTCATGCTTCGGCGCGATCCAGATCGTGTGCCCACCCGCGCCCTGCGCGCTAAAGGCGGTTTCGGGCAGCTTGGGGTCAGCCTCCGCCCCGCGGTTCAGCCACCACAGGAAGCCGTATTTATCCAGTGTCGGCGTGGGCGTCAGCGCTTGCTGCATCCAACCTTCGGGCAAGATCTGCGCGCCGTTCCACTGGCCGTTTTGGCAGATGAATTCGCCGAAGCGCGCGTGATCGTCGGCGCCGATGAACAGCCCACCGCCCCAATGGCCACCGCCGGTGACCGATTGAACGCGCCTGTCTCCCATCTCGATCCAAGAGGTCGAATAGCCCTCCCACCGCCAATCGTCTGAGGCGCCGATCGGGCCCATGATCCGCGCGCGCAGCACCTCTGGCAGCGGGCGGCCGAACCGCATCAGCAGCGCATAGGCCAGCGCGTTCACCCGCACGTCGTTGTATTCGTAATGGCTTCCCGGTGGGCCGACTTTGCGCAATTGTCCCTTGCGGCTGTTGTTTGCCCCCGGCCCGATCTGGCGGTAGTGGTCGACCTGATCGTCCTTGCCGAAAATCTCGCCGCGCCATTCACTGTTCATCTGCAACATGTGCCGCCAAGTGATGCGCCCGTTATGGTCGCCCGCAAAATGCGGCCCCGGCACGCTGTCGCCCACGGGCGCGTCGAGGTCGGTGATCAGCCCATCCTTCACCGCCAGCCCCGCCAGCACCGACAGGTAGCTCTTGGCGATGGAAAAGGTCATGTCAGTCCGCGTCGTATCGCCCCAATCGGCGACCCGCTGCCCCCGGTGCAGGATCACCCCTGCGGGGCCGCCGCGCGGCTTTACCGGGCCTACGATTTCGGTCCAAGGGCCGCTTTCGTTCCACTCGCGGTTGCCAACATAGGCCCCATCGGGGTGATACATCGAGCGGGGCCAGTCAGTCTCATGCGCCAGCGCGTGGTCGACGACGGCTTGCAGGGCGGGGGTGGCGGCGAATGTCATGGGGACTCCTCGGGGCTTGGGGCGAACCTTTCCCAAGGGGGGTGGAATTGTAAACCGGTTAAATGGTTTCGGCGTCCTCAATCGCGCCCGCTCAGCCCCCGATGTCAGGATAGACCTGAGAGCGTTTGACCACCCCATAGACAAAACTGGTGTCGATTGACCCGATGCCGCCAATGGGGTGCAGCCGGGCGCGCACGAAACGCTCGTAGTCTTCCAGATCACCCACCACCACGCGCAGCAGGTAGTCTGACAATCCGCTCATCACAAAACACTCCAGCACCTCCGGGATCGCGCGGATCTGGTTTTCAAAACGTTTCACCGTGCCCTCGTCATGGCCATCGAGCGTCACCCGCACCATGACCGTAACCGGCAGGCCGTAGGCCTTGGCGTCGACCTCCACACTATAGCCACGGATCGCGCCGTTTTTCTCAAGCGCCCGCAGGCGGCGGAGACAGGGGGAAGGCGACAGGCCAACTTCCTCGGCCAGATCAAGGTTCGTCATCCGGCCATTGCGCTGTAGCGCGCGGATGATGCGGCGGTCAGTAGCGTCCAATCGGGGTGTTTGGGGCATGATATGCCAAATCCTCTGCAATCCGCGCAAATATTAGCAACCAAATGCCTCTTGCGCCATCGGATCATGCCCTCAAAATCAATCAGGGGGGCCAGCCATGACCGAGAACCAGAAATCCTTTTCCACCCGCGCCATTCACCACGGGTATGACGCGCAAAGCGAACAGGGCGCGCTGAACCCGCCGATCTACATGAGCTCGACCTTCACCTTCGAGACCGCCGAGGCCGGCGGCGACATGTTCGCGGGCGAGCGCGCGGGGCATTTCTATACCCGCATTTCCAATCCGACGCTGGACCATCTGGAAAAACGCATTGCCAACCTTGAGGGGGCCGAAGCGGGCCTCGCCACCGCCTCGGGCATGGGGGCGATCACCTCCACGCTCTGGACATTCCTGCAGGCGGGCGATGAGATCATCATCGATAAGACGCTTTATGGCTGCACCTTTGCCTTTATGACCCACGGTCTGCCGCGCTTTGGTGTCAAGGTCACGCTGGTCGATATGACCGAGCCTGAAAACCTTTCCGAGGTGATCAGCGCTCAGACCAAGATCGTCTATTTCGAAACCCCCGCGAACCCGAACAACCGTCTGGTGGACATCGCCGCGATCTCGGCCATCGCGCATCGCGCCGGGGCCAAGGTGGTGGTCGACAATACCTATGCCACGCCGGTGATCACCCGCCCCATCGAACACGGCGCGGACATCGTGCTGCATTCGGCGACGAAATTCCTTTCCGGTCACGGTGATGTGGTCGCGGGTCTTGTCGTTGGCAGTGCCGAGGACATGACCCAGGTGCGGCTTGTCGGGCTCAAAGACATGACCGGTGCCGTGATGTCGCCCCTGACCGCCATGCTGCTCTTGCGCGGAATCAAAACGCTGGAGCTGCGGATGGAACGGCACTGCGCCACGGCCGCCAAGGTGGCCGTGGCACTCGAAGCGCATCCGGCAGTGCTGCATGTCGCCTATCCGGGGCTGGAGAGCTTTCCGCAGGCCGAACTGGCGCGGCGGCAGATGGGCAATTTCGGCGGCATGATCCCCTTTGAGGTCAAGGGCGGCAAACCGGGCGGCATCGCCTTTATGAACCGTCTGCACCTCATTCAGCGCGCGGTGAGCCTTGGCGATGCGGAAAGCCTGATCCAGCATCCGGCGAGCATGACCCATTCCACCTATTCCCCCGAGGAACGCGCCGAGCATGGCATCGCCGAAGGGCTGGTGCGGCTCTCGGTTGGGCTGGAATCTGCGGAAGACATCATTGATGACCTTTACGCCGCGCTTGGCGCGCATAACATGCAAGCGGCCTGATCCGGCAAAGACCGGACCAGTCGCGGGCGGTGTCGAGGAGGGCACCGCCCGAGGGATCCTCAAGATGAAAGACCTGCCATGACCGCTCTCGCCCCTGCCCAGCTCAAGACCATCGAACAACGTCTGCTGTGGCTGTCGCATTGGATGATCCACAACGCCAACCACATCCGGCCCAAGGTGGACGGGATCAAGGTGGGCGGGCATCAGGCGTCTTCGGCCTCCATGGTGTCGATCATGACGGCGCTTTATTTCAGCGCTCTGCGGCCTGAGGATCGGGTGGCGGTCAAACCCCATGCCTCGCCGATCTTCCACGCGATGCAGTATCTGATGGGCAATCAGACCCGCGAAAAGATGGAGAATTTTCGCGGGTTTCAGGGCGTGCAGAGCTACCCCAGCCGAACCAAGGACATCGACGATGTGGACTTCTCCACCGGCTCGGTGGGCCTTGGCGTGGCGGTGACTTCCTTCGCCTCATTGGTGCAGGACTACATCACCGCGAAGACTTGGGGCGCGGATGTCGATCTGGGCCGCATGGTGGCGCTGGTGGGCGATGCGGAACTCGACGAAGGCAATATCTATGAGGCCCTGCAAGAGGGCTGGAAGAACGATCTGCGCAACACATGGTGGATCATCGACTACAACCGCCAATCGCTCGACGGGGTGGTGCGCGAAGGGCTGTTCAAACGGATCGAGCAGATTTTCGACGCCTTCGGCTGGGATGTGGTCATGGTGAAATACGGCGCCCTGCAACGCGCCGCCTTTGACGAGCCGGGCGGCGACAAGCTGCGCGACTGGATCGACAATTGCCCGAACCAACTTTACTCGGCGCTGACCTATCAGGGCGGCGCGGTCTGGCGCGAGCGGCTGATGGAGGCGCTTGGCGATCAGGGCGATGTCACAGCACTGATCGACGCGCGCAGCGACGACGAACTGGCCGAACTGATGGAGAACCTCGGCGGCAATTGCGTGGAAACCATGGCCGAGACCTTTGCCGCCATCGACCACGACCGCCCGGTCTGTTTTCTGGCCTACACGATCAAGGGCTGGGGCACGCCGATCGCGGGGCACAAGGACAACCACGGCGGGCTGATGACCAAAAGCCAGATGGCCGACTGGCAGAAACACATGGGCGTGGCCGAGGGCGAGGAATGGGAGCCTTTCGCCACCATCGAAAACCCGCAAGCGTTGCAAGCGGCGCTCGACCGCGTGCCCTTCTTCGCCAAGGGCCGCCGCCGCTACAATGATGCCACGCTGCCGGTGCCGCAGATCGAACTGTCGAGCGACCGCGAGATCTCCACGCAGATGGCCTTCGGCAAGATCCTCGACGATCTGTCGAAAGGCGACAGCGATCTGGCCGCGCGCATCGTCACCATGTCCCCCGATGTGACCGGAACCACGAACCTCGGCCCGTGGGTGAACCGGCGCAAGCTGTTTGCGCGCAGCGAACAGGCCGACACTTTCATCAACGAGAAAATCCCCTCCACCGCGAAATGGGAGTTCACCCCCGATGGCCAGCATATCGAGCTTGGCATCGCCGAGATGAACCTCTTTCTGCTCTTGGGTGCGGCGGGTCTGTCGCATTCGCTCTTTGGCAAGCGGGTCATTCCCATCGGCACGGTCTACGACCCCTTCGTCGCCCGCGGCTTGGATGCGTTGAACTATGCCTGCTATCAAGATGCGCGCTTTATGATTGTCGGCACGCCATCGGGCGTGACGCTGGCCCCCGAAGGCGGCGCGCATCAGTCCATTGGCACGCCGCTGATCGGGATGAGCCAAGACGGGTTGGCGAGCTTCGAGCCTGCCTTTGCCGATGAGTTGGCCGTTATCATGCAGTGGGCCTTCGATTATCTGCAAAAGGACGGCGAGGGCGACCCTGACGAGCGCACGTGGCTGCGCGATGAGACCGGCGGCTCGGTCTATCTGCGGCTCACCACGAATCCCATCGAACAGCCCGGCAAACGGGTCGACGAGGACTTCCGCCAAGGCGCCATCGACGGGGCCTATTGGCTGCGCAAGCCGGGGCCGAACTGCGACGTGGTGATCGCCTATCAAGGCGCGGTGGCGCCCGAAGCGATCAAAGCGGCAGGCAGCATCGCCGAAGGCCGCCGCGACGTGGGCGTACTGGCGGTGACCTCTGCCGACCGTCTGAACGCGGGCTGGACCGCCGCGCAACGTGCCCGCGCGCGGGGCAACCACGCGGCGCAAAGCCATATCGAAACGCTGCTGGGGCAGCTCCCGCGCGACTGCAAGCTTGTGACGGTGATCGACGGGCACCCGGCGACGCTTTCGTGGCTGGGCTCGGTTGTTGGGCACCAGACGGTGCCGCTTGGGGTTGAGCACTTCGGCCAAACCGGCACCATTGCCGACCTTTATCGCCACTTCGGGATCGACGCGCGGTCGATCGTGGAAAAGGTGCAGGGGCTGACCCCGGGCCGCCAGATGCTGCACCGGGTTGCGGGCTAGACGCCCCCCCCCCGGATCGAAAGGACCGACATGACCTATTCCCTTGCCATCCACGGCGGTGCCGGAACCATCCTGAAGGAAAACATCACCCCCGAGCAGGAGGCCGCCTATCACGTCGCCCTCGCCCGCGCGCTGGAAGCGGGCGAAGCCATCCTGCGCGACGGCGGCAGCGCGATGGACGCGGTCGAAGCGGCGGTCTGCGCGCTGGAGGATGAGCCCCTGTTCAACGCAGGGCGCGGCGCGGTCTATACGTCCGAAGGCGCGCAGGAGATGGACGCCGCCGTGATGGACGGGCGCGACCGCAGGGCGGGATCGGTCGCCGGTGTCTTTGGCCCGAAGAACCCGGTGAAACTGGCCCGCGCAGTGATGGAGCGGACCGAGCATGTCACGCTCATTGGCCCCAACGCGCTCGAGATCGCGCGGCAGGCGGGGCTTGAATTCGGCGACCGCGACTACTTTTTCACCCAGTCCCGCTGGGACGCGCTGCAAGAGACGCTTGCGATGCATGCCCGCGGCGAAGTCTCGGACGATCCGGCGCGGCGGCATGGCACCGTGGGGGCCGTGGCGCGCGATGTTGTGGGCAATATAGCCGCCGCCACCTCAACGGGGGGCATGACCGCCAAGGCCCCGGGCCGCGTCGGCGACACGCCGATGATCGGGGCAGGCACATTCGCCGATAACGCGACCTGCGCGGTCTCGGCCACCGGACATGGAGAGGTCTTTATCCGCTGGAACGCGGCGGGCGAAATCGCCGCGCGCATGCGCCACGCGGGCGAAGACCTTGCCACCGCCGCCGATCATGTGGTGATGCAGGATCTGGCCCCCAACGACGGGTCGGGCGGGATCATCGCCGTGGACGGTGCGGGCAATATCGCCATGCCGTTCAACTCGCAGGGCATGTACCGCGGCACGGTGCGACAGGGCAGCGCCCCCGAAACCAGCATCTACTGAGCGGCCCCGCCCTTCGGTTGCCCTCCTGCCACTGCGGGCGGGACAAATGCGGCCCGTTGAGGGACACCTGCCATCTAAATCTTGACATTTAGCCCCCTCCCTTTGATTGACGGTCAAACGAACTTGACGGGAGAGGGGACAAGGTGCGTTTTTTAGCAGCAATTGCCAGAGTTATCTGCGCGGTGAACTTATTCATCGGCAATCTCTTCTCATGGCTCGCACTCGGCATCGTGTTGGTCTGTTTCACCGTGGTCGTGCAGCGCTATCTTTTCGCGATCAGCTTCGTTTGGATGCAAGACCTTTATATTTGGCTAAACGGCGCGATGTTCACCGCCGTGGCCGGTTTTGCCCTGCTGCGCGACGACCACGTGCGCGTCGATATCTTTTACCGCCCCGCCACGATGGCGCGCCGCGCGCTGATCGACCTGATCGGCGTGGTCGTTTTCCTGCTGCCCTTCTGCTGGATCGTTTACACCTATTCGATGCCCTTCGTGACACGCGCTTGGGGCTATCAGGAAGGGTCCGCCAATGTGGGCGGCATGCCGGGGCTTTATATTCTCAAAGCCTTTATCATCGGCTTTGCATTTCTACTCGCAATTCAAGGGGTTGCATGGATCATCCGCTCCATCCTCGTGCTCAGCGGCAATGCTGAGCTGGTGCCCAAATCCATGCAATACAGCCGGGACCAAATCCCCGCAGACCATCCGCAGGGAGCCGTTTGATGGATCCGATTTTGATTGGCGAGATGCTCGCCGCGCTTATGTTCTTTGGCGTGATCGGCTTTTTGCTATTGGGCTTTCCGGTCGCCTTCACCCTCGCTGGCGTATCACTGCTTTTCGGGGCCGTGGGGATTGGCTTCGGCGTTTTTGACCCATCAAACTTCGGCTCGCTGCCGAACCGCTACATCGGCTTTATGACCAACGAAGTGTTGGTCGCGGTGCCACTTTTCATTTTCATGGGGGTGATGCTGGAACGCAGCCAGATCGCCGAGCAACTGCTGCTGACCATGGGCAAACTCTTTGGCAATATGCGCGGCGGTCTTGGGATTTCCGTGGTGCTGGTGGGCGCGATGCTTGCGGCCTCTACCGGGGTTGTGGGGGCCACGGTGGTCACCATGGGGCTGATCTCTCTGCCCGCGATGCTGCGGGCGGGCTATGATCCCAAACTTGCGACCGGGGTGATCTGCGCCAGCGGGACATTGGGCCAGATCATTCCGCCCTCCACCGTGCTGATCTTTATGGGCGACATGCTGTCGGGCATCAACTCTCAGGTGCAGATGGCCAAGGGCAACTTTGCCCCGACGCCGGTCTCGGTGGGGGACCTTTTTGCCGGGGCCCTGCTGCCGGGCATTTTGCTGGTCTCGCTTTACCTGAGTTATGTCTTGTTCAAAGCCGCGACCGCGCCGGCCTCTTGCCCCGCGACGCCGGTTCCTGCGGATGAGAAAAGCCAGTTGGTGCGGGATTTCTTTGTGGCCCTCGTGCCGCCGCTTTTGCTGATCCTCGCCGTGCTGGGCTCGATCCTCGGGGGCATTGCCACCCCGACCGAGGCGGCCTCTGTCGGGGCGGTGGGGGCGATGGTGCTGGCGGCGCTGCGTTGGCGCCTGTCCTTTCGCATCCTGCGGGAGACGATGATCGCCACGGCCACGATCACCAGTATGGTCTTTATCATTCTGCTGGGCGCCTCGGTCTTTTCCATCGTGTTCCGCATGATGGGCGGCGACAATCTTGTGCATGAGTTCCTGAGCAACCTGCCCGGCGGCCCCTTGGCGGCGGTGGCGGTGGTGATGATCATCATGTTCTTCCTCGGGTTCATCCTTGATACCTTTGAGATCATCTTCATCGTGATCCCGATCACCGCGCCCGTGCTTTTGATGCTGGACATTGATCCGATCTGGCTGGGCGTGCTGGTAGGGGTGAACTTGCAGACCTCCTTCCTCACGCCGCCCTTCGGCTTTGCGCTGTTCTATCTGCGCGGGGTGGCTCCGGCGGATCTGCCGACCAGTGCGATCTACAAGGGCATCCTGCCGTTTGTGATGTTGCAGGTGGTGGCGATTGCGATCCTCTTCGCCTTCCCGCAGATCGTGACCTGGCTGCCGAAGCTGATCGCCGGGTAAGACGGCGTTTTTTCAGAGCAAAGGCCCGGTGGAAACGCCGGGCCTTTTGCGTTTGTACGCGAAGGGCATCGCCCTCCCTGGTGGGCGAACGGAAACGTCAAAAGATGCTGATACAGGGCAACAACCGCCACCAAGATGGCTGTCGAGAGGTTGCAAAATCGCCCTCCGGGGGTAGGGAGGGCGATGCCCGGTGTGCCACCGGGCGGGACAGAGCTGAGAGCGCCGCCCGCAAATAAAAAGGCCCGGCGTTTCCACCGGGCCTTTCCACATTTCTGAACGCGAAGCTTAGTACTTCAAGAACTTCTGACGCGCCTGAACGTAGGGGCTGTCGATGTTCTCGGTCCGGGTGCGGACGAGGTTCAGCGCTTCGACGAAGCTGTCGGCGGTCTTCTTGACCAGTGGGTCGTCGCTGTTGCGCAGTTCTTCGACCACTTCGACCGACGCCTTGGCACCGGCTTCCATGATGTCGTCAGGGAAGTTGCGCACGGTCACGCCATGCTCTTCCTGCAGCGTCTTCAGCGCACGGGGATCGTTGGCGTAGAAGTCAGCGGCGACTTGGTCGTATTCGGCCTGGCTCACGTCACGGATGATCGCCTGCAGGTTCTCGGGCAGTTCCTGATACTTCTTCTTGTCGACGACAAGCTCGGTCGCCAGACCCGATTCCACGAAGGACGGCATGTAGTAGTTCTTGGCAACCTGATGGAAGCCGAGTGCCAGATCGTTGTAGGGGCCAACGAATTCCGCGGCATCGAGCGTGCCCGACTGCAGCGCCTGGAAAATCTCGCCCGCGGCCATGTTGGTCACGGTTGCGCCGAGCTTCTCCCATACGCGGCCACCAAGGCCGGGCGTCCGGAAGCGCACGCCTTTGACATCATCAAGGCTTTTCAGCTCATCGCGGAACCAACCACCCGTCTGGGTGCCGGTGTTGCCGGACAGGAAGCCCTGAACGCCGAACTGGTCATAGATCTCGTCCCAGATTTCCTGACCGCCCATGTAACGCATCCAAGCAGTCAGCTCGGGCGTGGTCATGCCGTAAGGAACGCCGGTAAAGAAGGACAGCGCGGGCGATTTGTTTTGCCAGTAGTAGGCGGCACCGTGGCTCATCTCGGCGGTGCCGTCGATCACGGCGTCGAGCGATTGCAGCGGCGGCACCATCTCACCGGCCGAGAAGACCTGAATGGTCAGCTCGCCACCCGAGGCGGCGGTGATCCGGTCGGCCAGACGCTGCGCGCCGACACCCAGACCGGGGAAGTTCTTGGGCCAAGTGGTGACCATGCGCCACGTGATGTTGCCCTGCGCAATAGCGGGCGCCGCAAGTGTCGTGGCGGCGGCACCTGCCCCCATCACACCAGCTTTGCGGATAAATGAACGACGATCCATGTTTTTCCTCCCAAACGGATATTTACTAAGCCTCCCCCGATGTCGATGCGGAGGCCCCTGCGCAGCAGATAATCGTCGCTTTTCGAAAATGTCCATGGCTTAGGCAAATTGAAATCTCACCTTCTGGACAATCCCGCCCCAAGCCGCATACGTAGTGCTACTTAAAGCAGCATTATTATTAGTCTTTTGCCTTGTTTTTGGCAGAAAGGCCAATAATGTGCGAGCTGCCAGGGAGGGCTCAGATCTTGATAAAATTCATCGACCAGATGAACGAATTCGTCGGGCGCATCGTGTCGGTCGTCGCCGTCATTTTCGCCGCAATCATCATCTATGACGTTTTCATGCGCTATGCGCTGAATGACCCGACCCGCTGGGCTTTTGACGTTACGAAACAGTTATATGGCTTCTATTTCGTGATGCTGGGCGGCTATGCGCTGCGCCATCAGGCCCATGTGCGGGTCGATCTGATCACCGAAACCCTTGCCCCCACCCTGCGACGCTGGGTCGAAGCGGCGGGCTATGTGATCTTTTTCTTCCCCTTCGCGTGGATCTTCACCACCCGCTCTTATGAATTCGCCATGCGCTCCTATGCCCAAGGTGAGACGACATATGGCTCCGTGCAGCTGCCGGTCTATCCGCTGAAAATGGCCATGGCGCTCGCCGCCGGTCTTTTGTTGCTACAAGGCGTGGCTGAATTTTTGAAACTCGTACTTAACCGTCAGGAACTGCCCCGTGACGCCTGAACTCATTGCACTCACCATGTTTGGCCTGCTTTTGCTGGGCCTTTTCATGGGCCACCCGCTGGCCTTCGTTCTGGGCGGCACCGCCGTTTTGGGCGCTGTCATCGCTGGCAAGCCCATGGTGCTGGGCATCGTCATCAACCGGATTTTCGGCGATGTGCTCGACAACTTCACGCTGATCGCGATTCCGCTGTTCATCTTGATGGCGCGGTTCCTGTCCGATTCGGGCGTGACGGATAAGATGTTCGAATCGCTTCGGCTTTTGATGTCGAACATCCGCGGCGGTCTGGCGCTGGCGGTGGTCTTCATCTCGATCCTGCTGGCCGCCACCACCGGCATCATCGGCGCGTCGATCACCGTGATGGGCGTGATGGCCCTGCGCCCGATGCTGCAATATGGCTACAGCCCGACACTGACCACCGGCGTCATCGCGGCCTCCGGCTGTCTGGGCATTCTGATCCCGCCGTCGATCATGTTGATCCTTATGGCCTCCTATTCGCCCCTGTCGGTGGGCGAGCTTTTCGCCGGTGCGATGGTGCCGGGCGTGGTGCTGGGGCTGCTCTATGCGGTGTGGGTCTTTATCGTGGCCGTGGTGCGGCCCGACATGGCCCCCGCGGTTGAGCCGGATGAGAAGATCTCCAAACCCGCGCTTGTGCGTATGCTGCTGATCGAAGCCGTGCCACCGCTGGTGCTGATCCTTGGCATCCTCGGCTCCCTTCTGGCGGGCATCGCCACGGCGACCGAAGCCTCGGCCATTGGCGCGGCACTGGCGCTGGTCATCGTGATCATGCGGCGCAAGTTCACTTGGGCCAGCTTTTATGGCGCGATGTTGGAAACGGGCCGCACCTCGGCGATGATCTTGTTTATCGTTGTGGGCGCCACCGCTTTCACCGGCGTGTTCAACATCACCGGGGGTCTGCGCGCCACGCAAGAGATCATCCGCAACCTCGATATGGCCCCTTGGATGCTGATCGCGATGATGATGTTCATCGTCTTCATCCTCGGCGCCTTCCTTGATTGGACCGGCATTGTGCTGCTGTCTTTCCCGATCTTCCTGCCCATCGTGCAGGAGATGGACGTGAGCCTGTTGTGGTTCGTCGTCCTGATGTCGGTGGTTTTGCAGACGTCCTTCCTCACCCCGCCCTTTGGATATGCGCTGTTCTACCTGCGCGCCATTGCGCCGCGCGAGGTCAAGACGTCGCATATCATCGTCGGTGTGCTGCCGTTCATCGGGTTGATCCTGATGATGTGTGTGGCCATCGCACTGTTCCCGCAGCTTGTCACCTGGCTGCCGGAAACGCTCTATACAAAATAAATCAACGGAGGAGAGAATATTATGAAATTGAAATCAACACTTGCCGGTCTGGCACTCTGCGCAGGCTTTGGCACGCAGGCCGCGGCCCAAGACAACTGGACCATGACCACCACATGGCCCACCTCGCTGGAACTGATCGAGATCGACAAACACTTCGTTGATCTGGCCAACAAGCTGACCGGCGAAGACCTGACCATTGAATTCTTCGAAGGCGGCTCGCTCGTGCCCGCAGGCGAAGTCTTTGGCGCCGTGGAATCCAACACCGTGCAGGCTGGCGCCGACTGGCCCGGTTACTGGGCTGGCCGCAACTCTGCCTTCTCGCCGCTGGCGACCACGGCGAGCCTGTTCAACGCGGTTGATTACGTCAACTGGATCGAGCAATGGGGCGGCAAAGATCTCTATAACGAGATCTACGGCAAGTTCGGGATGGTCTATCTGCCCTACGGCGTGACCAACAACGAATCCGGTTTCCGCACCAACGAGCAAATTGTCACTCTGGAAGACCTCAAGGGCAAGCGTCTGCGCCTGTCGGGTCTTGAGCAAGGCCGTCTGTTGGAGAAACTGGGTGGCTCTCAGGTTTCCATGGCCGGTGGCGAAATCTACCAGTCGCTTGAGCGCGGCGTGATTGATGGTGCGGAATTCTCGACCCCCAACGTCGACTTTTCGGGCGGTTTCCAGCAGGTCACCAAATACTGGGCGACACCGGGCTGGCACCAGTCTGCGTCGATCTTCGGTGTGATGATCAACAAAGGCGCGTGGGACGCGCTGTCGGACGAAACCCGCGAAGCGCTTGAAATCGCGGCACAAGCCAACCTCGTCTGGTCGCTCTCCTTCACCGAGAAGCGCGCGACTGAAGCCTATCAGCAGTTCCTCGATGCGGGCATCGAGATCAACCGCTACGACGATGAGACGCTGGCGACCGTTCAGGAAATGGCCAACGAGACCATCGAAGAAACCGCCTGTGAGAACCCCGATTCCGCAAAGGTTTACCTGAGCCAGTTGGAGTATCTGAACGACTACGCCAAATGGCGTGACGCTTCGGCGCCGTTCAACTTGGGCCGCACGCCCAACGGCCCGGACATCGAAAAAATCCGCGCCTGCGCGGAGTGATTTGAACCTATCGGTTCTAACGGAAAGGCCCGCCAAATGGCGGGCCTTTCTACGTTCGGAGGGGCTTGGTTTGTACCGCGACAGAGTTAACCCCGCCAGCCGGGATTACAGTTCAAGAATACCTGCGACCTCTTGCGCCAGCGCACGAACTTCATCCGCGGCGGGGCCGGACTTTTTCGCCTCGACCACACCCAGACCCCGGCCAAGGGCATCGGCGTAGATCACTCTGTTGGCCAGCGACGCTTCAAGCCGCCCGGCCCCAAGCTCGGCCACCGACTTGGCCACGTCATCGCCGACCCGCGTGCCGGCGCGGGTACGGTTCATCACGATATGCGTCAGTTTCTGCGCCCGTTCGGCCAAATCCAATACGTCATGGGTCGCCCAAACATCGGCCTGACTGGCCGATACCGGCACGAGCACCAGATCCGAGTCGCGCAAGACCCAACGCACATCGCTATCCGCTTTGGGGGGCGTATCGATGAGAATGACATCAGCCTCGTTGCCGACCGTCCGGATGGCGCGGGATATCCCATAGGGGGTCGCCGTGGCGAACTTCAGCTTTGGATCAAGCCCAAGCATCTCTTCGCGAATGTCGAGCCACTTGCCAAGGCTGCCTTGAGGGTCCGTATCCAACAGGCCCACGCTTTTGCCCGCTGCCAAATAGGCAATCGCCAAGTTCGAAACGAGGGTGGTCTTGCCTGCCCCACCCTTTTGTTGGGCTACACAGATAATCCGGGCGCTCATTTGCCAAGCCTTCAATAGGTTCTCTGCACCGCAGCATAGCGGGCCATCCCGGTAAAAGCGACAAATACCTCGCGACAGGCGCGCGGTGCCCGCCTAGCCCTCGACACGCTTGAGAAACTTTTGCAATCGCGCATCCTTGGGCGCGCTGAAAATCTCAGATGGCGGGCCGCTCTCAACAATCTTGCCGCCGTCCATAAAGATCACCCGGTCCGCGATCTCGCGGGCGAACTGCATCTCGTGGGTCACGATCAGCATGGTTTGTTTGCGCTCTGCCACCGCGCGCATCAGGTCCAGCACCTCACCGACCCATTCAGGATCAAGCGCGGATGTCGGCTCATCGAACAGCATCAACTCGGCCCCAAGCGCCATTGCCCGGCCGATGCCGACACGTTGCTGTTGCCCGCCGGACAGCGCCGCGGGGAAACTGTCGGCCTTGTCGGCCAAACCGGTCTCGGCCAAGACCGAAAGCGCGCGCTGCTCGGCCTCATCCTTGGGGCGCTTTTGCACGGTGACAAGCGCCTCCATGATGTTCTCTTTCGCCGTCTTGTTGGCGAACAAGGCGTAGTTCTGAAACACCATCGCGGTCCGACGGCGCAGCGCCAGAATGTCGGCCTTGCGCGCCTTTGCGGCGTCAACCGTCACATCGCCGATGCGAATGGTCCCCGCCTGCGGCACGTCGAGGAAGTTGAGACAGCGCAGCAGGGTCGATTTCCCCGTGCCGGAGGGGCCGATGATGACCACGCGCTCGCCTTCGGCAATCTGCAAATCAATGCCATTGAGGACAGGCGCGCCGCCGAAATGTTTGGTCAGGCCAGTGATATCAATCATCGGACGAACGCCTTGTTTAGATAGGTTTCAAGCCGCTTTTGCATCTGGCTAAGCGCTTCGACAATGACCCAATAGATCATCGCCACAACGAGATAGGCCTCGAAGTAAAGGAAGCTGCCCGCCGCCTCTTTCTGGGCTGCGCCCATCATTTCGGTCACGCCAAGAGTAAAGGCCAGCGAGGTGCCTTTGATCATGTCGATGAAATAGTTGACCAATGTGGGCGCGGCGATCCGGGCAGCCTGTGGCAGGATGATACGCCACATCATCTGGCCTTGGGTCATGCCGATGGATTGCGCGGCCTCCCATTGGCTGCGGTCGACCCCCATGATCGCGGCGCGGATGCTCTCGGCCATATAGGCCGAGAAATGCAAGGTCAGCCCCATGATGGCGGCGGTCACACCGTTGATATCCGACAGGAATGACAGCACCTGCGGCAGGCCAAAGTAGAACAGAAACAACTGCACCAGCAGCGGCGTGCCGCGGAAAAAGCTGATGAAGACGATTACGAACCAGTCGAGAACAGGCACTTTGGCCACCCGTTCGACAGCCAAAAGCGAGGCGAGGATGAGTGCACAGACCATCCCCGCCACCGCCATGAACAAGGTTAACGGTACATAGCCCAATATGACGGGCACCAGCCCCAGCATGTAGTCAAGGTCTAGCGCCCGCATGGGTTACTCCGCTTTGGTGATGTCAGTGCCGAACCATTTGTCCGAGATTTCGGTCAGTGTACCGTCTTCGCGCAGGGACTCCAGCGCGGTGTCGACACGGTCCCGCAGGGCGCGGCCTTCCTCATTGTCTTGGAACGGCAGCGCGTTGCGGATTTCGGAGAAAGGCTTGCCAGCCAGTTGCAGCGGCAGGGGGCTTTCCTGAATCAGCTGGGCAGAGGAAACCCGGTCCATCACGAATGCATCCACCCGGCCAAGCGCGGTGTCTTGGGCGATGTTGGATTCATAGGTCTTGATCTCGATCTCATCTGCAAAGTCGAGCTCGTTCAAAAGCTGCTCGAAGTTCGAGCCGAGGTTGACCGCCACGGTTTTGCCGCGCAGGTCTTCGACGCCGCCGATCTCTTCGTTGCCCTCTTTGGTCACGACCTGCGCACCATCAAATACGTAAGGCGCGGTAAAGGCGAACTTTTCCTCACGCTCTGGCGTGATGGTGATCTGGTTGGCGATCGTGTCGATTCGGCCTGCGTCCAGCGCGCCGATCAGACCGGAAAAGGCCATGGTTTCGAATTCAACCTCAAAGCCCGCCTCTTCGCCGACAGCATTCATCACGTCGACTTCGAAACCCTGAAGCACGTCCTGCTTAACGAAGGTGAATGGGAAATAGCCGCCCGACATGCCCACGCGGAGCGTTTCATTATCTTGGGCGAAGGCTGCGGTGCCAGAGACCGCGGCGAGCGCGGCGGCGGTAACGATCTGTTTCAGCATTGAATTTACTCCTGTAACGCTTGAGCATCAGATGTCACCGGGCGCCGCCCGCTTCAACACCGTTGCTGAAACAGGAACGTTTGACGGGCGGGATCGGTTCAGATGGAATGAGAGCTTTGGCCATCGGGTATGCGCGGGTCGAATTTCCTATTGTGACCCCAGAGACAGAACAGAATTCCCAAAAGGCAGGATGGAATTCACAGCTGCGGGACGGATATGCGCAAATCACATAGCTTTGCGCCCCTCAAAGTGCGTCGATATCCAGCCCCTCAGCGGCCCAAGCGGCAAGCTTGCGGTCGACGGTTTTGCGAGAGACACCCAAACGCCGCGCGGCCTCGGCCCGGTTGCCGCCCGAAAGATCAAGAATGTGCAGCATGTGGCGCTGTGTGACCAGTTCGAGATCCTCGATTGCCCTTGGCCCATCGACGGTGCCATGGCCCGCAAAGGCTTCGGGCAGGCTGCCGAGGATGACCGACCGTTCGATCAGATTTCGCAATTCTCGCACATTGCCCGGCCAATCGTAGCGCCGCAGCTTCAGCAATGTCTCGGCATCCAACCGCAGCGCGGGCATGCCAAGCGCGGTCGAGAATTGCTGCATGAACATCGCCGCCAGTTCGACGATATCATCCGAGCGGTCCTTGAGCGGCGGCATCGCGACTTCGACAACATTCATGCGGTGATAAAGGTCTGCGCGGAAACGCCCCTCCTCCACCGCTTTGGGCAGATCGGCATTTGTGGCGAAAAGAAACCGCAGGTTCAGCGGAATTTCCCGCTCGGCCCCTTCGGGCCGGATGCGTTGGTCTTCCAATACCCGCAACAGGGCCGCCTGCAACTGCTCCGGCATCTGCGCCACTTCATCAAGGAACAGCGTGCCGCCATCGGCCAAAAGGAACAGCCCCGGCTGTAGGGTTTCGTTCCCCTCCACCGCACCGAAGAGTTCCGGCACGATCCGATCCGGCGTAATGGCGGCGCAGTTGACCGCAACGAAAGGATGGTCGGCGCGGTCAGACATCTGGTGCAATTGCCGCGCGGCCAACTCCTTGCCGGTGCCGCTGGCCCCGGTGAAAAGCACCGGCGTCGGGACCGGGGCAAGCCGGTTCAGCATCCCGCGCACCTTCGACAAGGCCTCGGACTTGCCAAGCATCTGCACCGCTGCCCCGCCCTGCAATTCACGCCGCAACAGCGTGTTGTCGCGGCGCAGGTTCTTGCGGTCGAGCGTGCGGGAAACGGCGCCGAGGATTTGGTTCGCCCGGAAGGGTTTCAGCACGAAATCACTGACGCCCGCGCGCAGCGCGGCGATGGCGGTTTCCAGATCGGCATAGGCGGTGATCAGAACCGTGTCGGCGTAAAACCCTTTGCGGCGCTGCTCGACAACCCATTCCAGCCCGGTTTTGCCGGGCATGACATTGTCCAGAACGACCACATCGAAATGCGCCTCGTCCAAGAGTTTGGTGGCCTCTGCAGGCGACGCGGCCTGTGCCACGCGCTTGACACGCGGCTCCAAAATCTTGGTCAGGAAATGGCGCATTCCCGGTTCGTCGTCGATCACAAGGATCGACGCGCCTTCGAGCGTGCCGCCGTATTCATCGCCTGCCGCCATGATATGCCTCTTCGGTGTCAGTCCAACCGGACGTTTTCACCTGAATAGACCTCAGCCGAGGAAAAGCCTATCTCATGCAGTCCGAAATAGGCCACAACGCCGATCACCGCGACGCCCAGAAACCCTGCCAGCATGGCTTTCATTGCGCGTATCCTTTTACCTGAACGCCGCCCATCATTCTGCGGGGGTCCGCTTGTCATCTTTGACCTCATCAAGCCAGAGCGAATGGTGCTGCTCGGCCCAACGTTCATCAACCTCGCCGTTGCCCATGGCGTCAAAGGCGCCCTCCATACCGAGTGTCCCGATATAGATGTGCCCCAAGATCACCGCCATCATCAAAAAGCCGATGATCGCGTGCCAAAGCTGGGCATATTGCATTTCCGCATGGGGCGTCAGATCGCCCTGAAGCGGACCAAAGCCTGCGGCTTCGGCCATGCCGATGTCATTGATAAGATTGAAGGTATGGCCGAAAAGCTGGATCTCAAAGGGAAACAGCAGCGACAGCCCCGAGAGCGAGACCGAGAAGCCCAGCAGGATCACGGCCCAAAAGACGATCTTCTGCCCGAAGTTGAACTTTTTCGCGGGCGGGTGTTTGTCGCCGATGAAACCGCCGCCTTGCTTGATCCAAACCCAGTCGGTCTTGTTCGGGATATTGTGCCAAATCCACATCACAAAGACCATGATAAGCGCAATCATAAAGGCCCATGACACGTTGTTGTGGATGAACTTTGACCCGGTCAGCAGGACCGAGTTGAATTCATGCCCCAAGAGCGGAATGACCACCTTGCGGCCAAAGAGCGTGGCCAAACCCGTCAGCGCGAGCAGGATGAAAGACCCGGCCAGCATCCAATGGGCAAACCGTTCGATCGCTTTGAAACGGGTGATGGTACGCCCGACCTTGCCGCCTTCGATGCGGATCCGCCCCCGCAAGAGATAGAACAGCAAGAGCACGGCCAGCGTGCCGGCAAGAAGCCAAGCGCCGTAGGTGGCCAGCGGCCCCTCGCGGAACCGCTGCCACCACATGCCGTTGTCTTGCACCAAGACGCGGCCCGTCTTGTTCATCGTGCTGACGCGCACGGGCAATTCGTTATAGCGGATGCCGCGCCACAGGTCCGGGTCCGAGCGCCCGCCGAGCGGGCCAAGGCCCGGCACCGTAGCGGCGTCACCCCCCAGATTGTTGCGCCGGAATCCGTCGTCGATCTCGGCGCCGTTTTGGCGGCGTTCGATGTCGGCCAAGTTCTGCGCCCCGCCGGTGCTGGTGCGGTCAATGGCCGAGGGGGTCGCGTTCTCGGGCAGGCGCACGTCCTGCGCCGTGGCGCTGACCGGCAGCGCGGCCAAGGCGAGAATGAAAAGAGCCATCAGGTGGCGCAGCATGGGAAATCCCCCGGCTAGACAGATATGGAGAAAAGGGGCGACCCGGTCAGGCCGCCCCGAAAGCCGTTACTGGCCTTTTTGCTCGTAAGCCGTGCCCCAGCCCCAAGCGCCGGAGCCAAAGCCGCGTGCGACGACGCGCTCGCGGTAGATGTCGGAGACCATGTCCCCGTCACCGGCCAGAAGCGCCTTGGTTGAACACATCTCGGCGCAGATTGGCAGTTTGCCTTCCGCGATCCGGTTGCGGCCGTACTTCTGGAATTCGGCTTGGCTGTGGTTTTCCTCGGGGCCACCGGCGCAGAAGGTACATTTGTCCATCTTGCCACGGCTGCCGAAGTTGCCAGCCTGCGGGTACTGCGGCGCGCCAAAGGGGCAGGCGTAGAAGCAGTAGCCGCAACCAATACAGAGGTCCTTGGAGTGCAGCACGATGCCATCGTCGGTCTGGTAGAAACAATCCACCGGGCAGACCGCCATACAGGGCGCATCCGAGCAGTGCATACAGGCGACCGAGATCGAGCGTTCGCCCGGTTGGCCGTCCTGAATTGTCACCACGCGGCGGCGGTTGATGCCCCAAGGGACTTCGTGTTCGTTCTTACAAGCCGTTACACATGCGTTGCATTCAATGCAGCGCTCGGCATCGCAGAGAAACTTTGCTCTTGCCATTCTCTTGTCTCCTTACGCTGGCATAATCTTGCAGAGAGTCGCTTTGGTCTCCTGCATTTGCGTCACTGAATCGTAGCCGTAGGTCTGAACCGTGTTGGTGCTTTCGCCCAGAACAATCGGATCGGCCCCATCGGGGTATTTGTCCCGCAGGCTGACGCCGCCCATGTGCCCGCCGAAGTGGAAGGGCATGAAGGCCACGCCCTCGCCCACCCGTTCGGTGACCATGGCCATCACCTTGATCTTGCCACCCTCGGGCCCTTCGACCCAAACGTCGGACCCGTCGCGCACGCCGAGGTTGTTGGCGTCACGGGTGTTGATCTCGATGAACATGTTCTGCTGCAACTCAGCAAGCCATGGGTTCGACCGGGTCTCGTCCCCGCCGCCCTCATATTCGACCAAGCGGCCAGAAGTGAGGATAATCGGGAATTCCTGCGAGAAGTCGTTCTTTTGGATCGAGGCATAAAGCGTCGGCACCCGCCAGAAGGTCTTGTCTTCGTAGGTCGGATAATCCGCCACCAGATCGCGCCGGTTGGAATAGAGCGGCTCGCGGTGTTTTGGCACCGGGTCGGGGAAGGTCCAGACCACGCAGCGGGCCTTGGCGTTGCCGAAGGGCGCGCAGCCATGCTCGATCGCCACCCGCTGGATGCCGCCCGACAGGTCGGTCTTCCAGTTGATGCCGCCGACTTGGGCCACGTAATCGGAATCGATTTCACCCTGTTGCGAGGTTTCACCGACTTCCGCCTGACCATCATCCGCGTTCTCAGGCGCTTCGTAGCCTGCGACCGCTTCGATGATGCGCCGCTCATCGGCTGTCAGATCACCATCCCAGCCCAGATCCATCAGCATCTGCATGGTGAATTCGGGATAGCCGTCCTTGATTTCCGAACCGGCGGAATAGACACCTTCGGCGAGCAGGTTCTCACCGTCACGTTCCACCCCGAAACGGGCGCGGAAGGTCAGACCGCCTTCGGCCACCGGCAGCGACATATCGTAGAGGTTCGCCGTGCCGGGGTGGTTCATCTCGGGCGTGCCCCAGCAGGGCCATGGCATGCCGTAGTAATCGCCATCCGCCGGGCCGCCGTTGGCACGCAGAGTGGTTTTGTCGAAGGTGTGCTGGTTCTGCATGTGCATCTTCATCCGCTCGGGCGACTGCCCGGTATAGCCGATGGTCCACATGCCTTTGTTGAACTCGCGCGTCAGGTCTTCGATGAGCGGCTCTTCACCGTTCACTTCGATGTTGCGGAACATGCGATCATCAAAGCCGAACTTCTTGGCGAACTTATAGAGGATCGTGTGGTCCGGCAGGCTTTCAAACAGCGGCTCGACAACCTTTTCGCGCCACTGGAGCGAGCGGTTCGATGCAGTCACGGAACCGGAGGTTTCGAACTGCGTACAGGCCGGGAGCAGATAGGTGTTGTCGGTCCGGTCGTGCAGAACGGCGGAGACGGTTGGGTATGGGTCGACCACGACCAGCAGGTCGAGCTTTTCCATCGCGGTTTTCATCTCACCCTGACGGGTCTGCGAGTTCGGCGCGTGGCCCCAGAGCACCATCGCTTTGGTGTTGTCGGGCTGCTCAAGGTTCTCGCGATCCTCAAGGACACCATCGATCCAACGCGACACCGGGATGCCGGTGAGGTTGATCATCTTCTGCTCTTCGCCCGCGCCATCGGTCCAAGCGGCGAAGCGGCTCTGGATCCATTCCAGATCCTCACCCCAAACCCGCGCCCAATGCGCCCAAGAGCCATCGGAGAGACCGTAGTAGCCCGGCAGCGTATCGGCCAGAACGCCAAGGTCGGTCGCGCCCTGCACGTTGTCGTGGCCGCGGAAGATGTTGGTGCCGCCGCCGGCGGTGCCCATGTTGCCCAAGGCCAGCTGCAAAATGCAGTAAGCGCGGGTATTATTGTTGCCATTGGTGTGCTGCGTGCCACCCATGCACCAGATCACGGTGCCGGGGCGGTGGTTGGCCAGTGTCCGCGCGACGCGCTGAAGCTGTTCGCCGGGCACGCCGGTGACGCGCTCAACCTCATCGGGGGTCCAGTTGGCGACTTCCTGACGGATTTCATCCATGCCCCAAACGCGGGTGCGGATGAACTCCTCATCCTCCCAACCGTTCTCGAAGATATGGTAGAGGATACCCCAGACCAGCGCCACGTCAGAGCCGGGACGCATCCGCACATATTCGTCGGCATGGGCCGCGGTGCGGGTGAAACGCGGATCGCAGACGATCAGCGGCGCGTTGTTCTCTTCCTTGGCTTTCAGCACGTGCTGCAGCGACACCGGGTGCGCCTCGGCGGGGTTGCCGCCGATGATGAAGATCGCGCGCGACTTGTGGATGTCGTTGTAGCTGTTGGTCATGGCGCCGTAGCCCCACGTGTTCGCCACGCCCGCCACGGTGGTGGAGTGACAGATCCGCGCCTGGTGGTCGACGTTGTTGGTGCCCCAATAAGCCGCGAACTTGCGGAACAGATAGGCCTGTTCGTTGGAGTGTTTCGCCGAGCCGAGCCAATAGACCGAATCCGGGCCGGAAGTGTCACGGATCGACAGCATCTGGTCGCCGATCTCGTTGATCGCCTGCTCCCAAGAAATCCGCTGCCATTCGCCGCCGACTTTCTTCATCGGGTATTTCAGGCGGCGCTCACCATGGGCGTGCTCACGGACCGAAGCGCCCTTGGCGCAATGCGCGCCGAGGTTGAACGGGCTGTCCCAACCGGGTTCCTGACCGAGCCAGACACCGTCCGACACTTCGGCGATGACGGTACAGCCGACCGAGCAATGGGTGCAGACGGATTTCTTGACTTCCATCTTTCCGCTGACGGCTGCGGTGGCGGCTGATGCCTGTTGCACGCTGCCCGCGGTGCCTGCGATTGCGGCAAGCCCGCCGATGGCAAGGCCCGAACCGCGCAGGAACGCGCGCCGGTCAATACCGCTGCGCGCCACATCGGACATGATGCCTGTCCGCTGCGCAGACCGCGCGACCCCATTGGTCTTTTTCCTCAACATATCTTCACTCCCTATGCGCGGGCTGGTCCCCGCCTGAGGTGGCTATTGAACGGCGGGCGTTTTCGCCCTGCCAAGTTTCGGGGCCGCGCCCCTGTTATCTGGTCAGAACCGCGCGGCGGCGTAGTAGGCGCGCGTGTGCTCGGTGTCTTGGATACGGTCCGACGACAGGTCGGGGGCTTGGGCCGCTTCGGCCTCGGTCCCTATGGTGGCCACGGCAACGGCGGCCAAGGGCGCGGCGGAGCCCGCGAATTTCAGGAAGTCGCGCCGGTCCTTGCGAACGGGTGCGTCGGTGGTACCCTCTGGCTTGCGTGTCATCTTCTCTCTCCTGTTACGTCTCTTGTTCAGGGGCGCGCGGCCCCGCCTGTCTCATCGCGGTGGGTCTAGTCGTCTTTGCTGAGCCGGAAGGCTTCGGCTTCAATCTGCATGAAGGCACGGCCAATTTTGCCCACGGGGGCATAGAAGACCGAGTTTTTCGCGCCTTCGAGGTCGGCAAAGAAGTGCCCGGCCCAAGGGGCGATATGCCGATTGAAAAAGGTCTTTTGCTGCGCCAGCGTCGCGGGGGACGCGAAACGGCCCGCGATCATCGCGCCCATCATTTCCATCAGCGACGCGATGTTGTCTTCGGGCTCAAACACATTCGCCGCCCGCTCAAGCCCGCGTGCAACCATATCTTGGCGCAGGGCGGCCAGCGGTTTTTCATTGAGAAATCCGGTGAGGTAAAAGCTCGCATAGGGCAAAAGCTCGCCCCGGCCCAGCCCGATGAATAGACGGTTAAACTCACTCTCGGCACCCGAGGGTTTGGTCTTGGCGGCGAGTTTCGACAGCGTCTTGAAGCCCTGCCCCAACTCGCTGTCATCCCCCGACAGGCCCGCGCATTGATCCAGCAGGATCTGATCCGGCGGTCCGGCAAGGATCAGGCCCATGAAGTTGTAAAGGTCCGCGCGCAGGCGGTCTTCTTCGGGCAGGGGCGTCGCGGCCAATTGGGTCATGCGCTGCTACCTTCCATGTCTTGTGCCATATCACTGGCGAAGTGAAACCGCATGCGGCGGTGGGTTGGCGCGGGCTGCGCTTCGGCTTCTTCTGCCGGGGCGGCATGATGCACCTCAAGAGGCGCATCTGGGGCCAGCGCCATTTCGGTCCGGCGGGGGCCGGGCACGACAACATCATGGGTCGACGCCAGCACGGGCGCGTCATTGTCAGCGCGCTCAACCGTCTCTTCCGGTGCATCGGCCTCAGCGGTCAGCACCTCTTCGACCTTCGAGACCATGCCGCGGCCCACTTGATAGATCGTGTTAACCGGTTTCCCAGCCGTCGCCGCCGCTGTGTAATCGTCGTCGTAATCGTTCAACCCGTCAAGGCAGGCGAGCACCGGGTTGGTTTTCCAAAAGCTGCGCAGCGCGCGGGTCTTGAGCCGTTGCGGCAGCTGCGCCTTGAGAAAGGCACGCAACTGTTCGCCGCTCACCAGATCCTCGGGCGCGGGCAGATCGAACTCGGCCAGCAGGTCATCATCGCTGCGCTCGGCCAGCGCGGCTTCTTCAGCCTCTGCCACCTGCGCTGCGTGAACGCGCACTTCGGCTTCCGCCTCAGCCGCGACGGCGGCGCGGCGTTTCTGCCAAAAACCGCTCATGCCAGACGCTTTCGTTTCAGCGCGGGCGAGGCGTAAACGTCCGCAGGCTTTTCAATGCGCGGATCCCCGATCCCGTCTTGTTTAAGATCAGTGCGCAGCCGATCCCGGCGGCGTTTGACGAAGGCTTCCTCTTGGTGGAACTCTTCGACGAACTCTTGCACCCATGCCAACAGACCCGGCGTCATCGCGACCTTTTCGACCACCTCTTCGGCGCTGTCGCAATAATCCTGCGCCTCATAGGGAGATGCCGTGACCAGCGCGAGTTTGAAGGGGCGGTCGGTCGCACCGGGAATGGGGCGCATCACAACATAGACACAAGGCACATCCGCGCCGAGCCCGTGGACATAGGCTTCGGTCTCGGCTCCGTGGAGGTCAAGCTTGAGCGTGGCGGCGTGGTACTCGACGATCTCGCCGTCGCGGCGCAGCTCGCGCCAATCCGCCTCCCCGGCACCGGGCAGCACGGCGGTCGCTTTCCAGCTCCACTTGGCCCAACGGGTCACCCCCGGCGCGCGCCGCAGTACAATGCCCAAGGGCATCGTCCGATACATTGTCGGGTTGTGAATCAAATTGCTCCTCCGTTTCAACGACCTTCGCCGCAAAGGCCGGTCCGGGGGAAGCGCTAATCCGCGCCAAAGCCCGAAAAACCCGGCTTTCGAGACAAGATGGCCCATCGGCTTGGCCCGTCAATGGCGCCTCGGCCTAATTGTCTAACTTGAGTGTTTCGCTCAGAGAATGGGCGAATCACAAATTTCGAATCACTGCCTCCGCAGACCGCCGTTTCTGCCTGCTTCACCACCTAGGAGCCGCACCGCCGCGCCGCGAATTTCGGTTGTAGGGGGTGGCAAATCCCGTCTAGCTTGGGGCCTCTGCCCTGCCCAGATGGGCTGCGGATTGACGTGCGAGATAAGGGAAAATTCATGGCCAAGACATTGATAACATGCGATTGCGCAGGGTCGCAGCGTATCGATTCTGATGCATTGGCCGAGCGCAGCGGTTTGGCGGTCGCGCCCCCCTGTTCGGCCCTCTGCACCACCCAGATTGACCGGGCGGCCAAGGCCCTGACCGCCGGGGACGCAATTTTATGCTGCACCCAAGAAGAGCGGGTCTTTACCGAATTGGCCGAGGAATTGGGCCTGCCCCCTGCCCCCCTCTTGGACCTGCGCGACCGGGCCGGATGGTCGGATGACCCCCGTGACAAACTACCCAAAATGTCCGCCCTCGCAGCCGAGGCGCTTTTGGACGCCCCGGCAGAGAAAACCATTGATGTTGGCTCCGAAGGGCTTTGCCTGATCGTGGGGCGCGGCCCGGCGACGCTGGAGGCGGCGGCGCAGCTCAAGGACCACCTGAGCGTCACGCTGTTGATGGACGACGCGGTGACACAGGCCGAGGACAATCTGCCCGAGGTGCGCGATTTTGACCTCATTTCCGGCAAGCTGCGCCGTGCCAAGGGCGCGCTTGGACAGTTCGAAGTGGTGATCGACGCGCTGCGGCAGGTCGACCCGCGTGGCCGGGGCCCGCTCAACTGGACCGCGCCGCGCGACGGTGCGCGCAGCCGATGTGACATCATCATCGACCTGCGCGGCGAGACCCCGCTGTTCCCGGCGCATGAAAAGCGCGAAGGCTACCTGCGCGCCGATCCCGGCCACCCGCCTGCCGTGGCCGCCGCCGTGCTCGCGGCCTCGCATCTTACCGGCACGTTTGAGCAACCGCTCTATGTGCGGACCGAGCCGCTGCTCTGCGCCCATTCCCGCGCGGGGCAAACCGGCTGTACCAATTGTCTGGACCTTTGCCCCACTGGCGCGATCACACCCGACGGTGATCATGT
Source organism: Sulfitobacter sp. W002 (assembly GCF_025142135.1). Taxonomy (NCBI): domain Bacteria; kingdom Pseudomonadati; phylum Pseudomonadota; class Alphaproteobacteria; order Rhodobacterales; family Roseobacteraceae; genus Sulfitobacter; species Sulfitobacter sp. W002. The sequence continues at coordinate 132,454 of NZ_CP081127.1, forward strand.
TGCGATCGACCCGATGATCTGCGCGGGCTGCGGTGCCTGTTCCTCGGCCTGCCCCTCGGGTGCGATCAGCTATGACGCACCGCCCGTCGATTTCACCATGCGCCGGGTGCAGACACTGGCGCGCGCCTTTCTCGAAGCGAGCGGGGAAGCGCCGCGCCTCATGGTGCATGACGCTCATGGTGCCGAGATGATCCGCCTTGCCGCACGCCACGGGCGCGGACTGCCTGCCGATGTGGTGCCGATGGAGCTCGATGCGCTCGCCGCCTTTGGCCATGCTGAGGCGCTGGCCGCGCTCGCCGCCGGGTTCGCCCATGTCTCGCTTCTGCTTGGCCCCAAGGCCGACCGCGACGCGATTGAGACGCAGACCGCGCTGGCCCGCGCCATTGCGGGGGACGCGCGGATGTCCCTGATCGACACCCCCGACCCCGAGGCGCTGACCGACATTCTTTATGACGGCGAGGCCCCTGCCCCCGTCGCCCAGCCGGTGCGCCCGATGGGCAGCCGCCGCCAGATTGCGCGGCAGGCGGCGCGGGCGCTCAACCCTGAGGCCGAGGTGCTGGACCTGCCCGAGGGTGCGCCCTACGGTGCCGTTCTGGTCGACAAGGATGCCTGCACGCTGTGTCTTTCCTGCGTATCGCTCTGCCCTTCGGGCGCGCTTGGCGACAACCCGGACCTGCCGCAACTGCGCTTTCAGGAAGACGCCTGCCTGCAATGCGGGCTCTGCGCCAATGTCTGCCCCGAGGATGCCATCACCCTCGCGCCGCGCCTCGACCTGACCGAAGCCGCGCTGAGCCAGCGCGTGCTGAACGAGGAAGAGCCCTTTGCCTGCGTCGAATGCGGGAGCCTCTTTGGCGTGAAATCGACCGTGGAGAAAATCACCGACAAGCTGCGCAGCCATTCGATGTTTGCCGATGAGGCAAAACTGCGGATGATCCAGATGTGCGATGACTGCCGGATCAATGCGCAGTATCACAGCACCAACAACCCGATGACCGGCAACGAACGCCCGCGCCCTCGGACCACCGACGATTACCTCTCCAAACGGCGCGACCACTAGGCCGCCCCCAAGCACAGGAGCCACCCATGAGCGAAGACTTCAACATGTCGATGCGCAAGTTTCTCAAACAGGTCGGCGTGACCTCGCAGCAGGCCATCGAAAAGGCCATGCGCGACCATGACACCAGCGGCAAAGAGTTTGCGGTCAAGGCCGTGATCACCATCCCCGAACTGAGGCTGGAGCATGAGATCGACGGCACCATCGCCGGCGCGGACAAGGGCGAGGCATAAGCGACGTGACAGCCAGCAGGGAAGCGGTCCTGACCGCCTTGAAGACCGTGACCGATCCGGCCACGGGGACAGACATCGTGGCCAGCGGCGTAATGCGCGCGCTGAATGTGGATGACGCGGGCGCGGTGCGTTTCGTGATGGAGATCCCTCCCGCCCAAGCCAAAGCTTATGAGGAGGCCAAGGCGCAGGCAGAAGCGGCGCTGGCGCAGGTCGAGGGGGTGTCGAAAGTCTCTATCGTGCTGACCGGCCACAGCGAGAAAGCCCCGCCGCCCGACCTCAAGCCGCAGCGTAAAGCGGAGCCAACCGGCCCACAAAAAATCCCCGGCGTTGACCGGATCATCGCCGTCGCCTCGGGCAAGGGCGGCGTCGGCAAATCCACCGTTTCGGCCAACCTCGCATGTGCGCTGGCCGCCCAAGGCCGCCGGGTCGGGCTGCTGGATGCCGATGTCTACGGCCCCAGCCAACCGCGCATGCTCGGCGTCTCTGGCCGCCCCGCCTCGCCAGATGGGAAAACGATCCTGCCGATGCGCAACCACGGCGTCACCATGATGTCGATTGGCCTGATGACCAACGAAGACCAAGCCGTGGTCTGGCGCGGGCCGATGCTGATGGGCGCGCTGCAGCAAATGATGACGCAGGTGCAATGGGGCGCGCTTGATGTGCTGATCGTGGACCTGCCGCCGGGCACTGGTGACGTGCAGATGACGCTGGCGCAAAAGGCCCACGTGGATGGGGCGGTTATCGTCTCTACACCGCAGGATGTGGCTCTGATCGACGCGCGTAAGGGCATCGATATGTTCAACCAGCTGAAGGTGCCGATCCTCGGCATGATCGAAAACATGTCGACGCATATTTGCACCAATTGCGGACACGAAGAGCATGTGTTTGGCCACGGCGGTGTCGCCTCCGAGGCCGAGAAATGGGGCGTGCCCCTGCTCGCCGAAGTGCCGCTTGATCTGCAGATCCGTCTCGCCTCGGACGGCGGTGCGCCGATCACCGTCAGCCAGCCCGACAGCAAACAGGCCGCGGCCTTTCACGCCATCGCCAAGCAACTCGTGGACGCTGGCGCCGCATGAGCGACCCGCTGTCCTTCCCCCCGCTGATGTCGGGAGAGGCGGTCGCGGGCGATGCGCTTGCCGCCGCCTGCGCCCGCGCGGCCGAGGGCTGCGATGCGGGTCTGATCACCTACCGGCTCGACGGGGCCGAGATGCAGGCGGCCCTGGTCTTTGCCCCCGAGGTGCCGCTGGCCCGCGCGGTGGCGATGTTGCCGCTTTGCGGGGTGGGCTTTCAAAACGCCCTCGGCGCGCTCTCGCCGCCTGAAATCGCGGTGCAACTGGAATGGAACGGCGGCATCCGCGTGAACGGCGCGGCCTGCGGCGCGCTGCGGATGATGGCCGCGACAAGCGATCCGGCGGCGGTGCCCGATTGGCTCGTTGTCGGTTTCACCCTGCCGCTCTACCCCGCAAACGACCCTGACATGGCGCAAACGGGTCTGAACCCGGGTCAAACCGCGCTCTATGCCGAAGGCTGCGCCGAGGTGCAGCCCCCTGCCCTAGTCGAATCCTGGGCGCGGCACACTCTGCACTGGATCAACCGCTGGGAAGACCTCGGCCCTGCCAGCCTGCATGGCGAATGGCGCGGCTTGGCCTATGGGATCGACGAAGAGGTGACCGCGCAGGGCGCAAGCGGTACATTCATCGGTGTCGACGAGGACTTCGGCATGTTACTGCGCGCGGGAGAGACGACCCGCCTGATCCCGCTCACCACCCTATTGGAGCCCGCACCATGACCCTCAAACTCGCCCGCGCGATCCATTTCGATGAGAGCGACCGCAACGTCTTCGCCTCGCCCGCCCGCACCGGGGAATGGTGCATCTCTGGCGGGTTCGAGTTTTCCGATTGGACCGAGGGCGATCTGACCGGCAAAGCCCGCCAAGCCTTCGCCAATGGCTGGCTCGGGCTCGAAACCTTTGGCCGCGTGACCTTTGTCGCCGTGACCCAAATCGAAGAAGCCGAGGTCGAGACCCTCGCCGCGCTGCTGGCGCAGCATTTCGTCACCTACTACGGTGCACCTTCGGTCGATGCCGCGCGTCCCGTAGCGAAAGAGGAGTTGGCCCAGATGATCGACCTCTGCGCCGATCACGCGCCCAACTGCCTGCTAACCGTGGCGCGCGAGTTGACCGACGCGGGCGTCCGTGAAAGCTTTCGCATGATCCAGCCGCAGGATGCAGGACTAGAGCAATTCGCGATCCACGGCGACCTGCCCGAATGAACCACCCGCGCCGGTTAGGGCGCGGATGGTCTCTAACTCAGGTTATTCGGCGCCTTCCGCGTTGAACACGAATAGCGTCTCACCATTGATCTTGTAGTCGTTGATCAGCGCTTTCGCTCGGTCCGATGTAAGCCAGTCTTCGAGCTTCAGAGCCAGATCGTTTTTGACATGGCCGTGACGCTCGGGGTTCACAGGTAAATAGGCATATTGGTTAAACAGAACCGGATCGCCCGCATAGAGCAACGCCAGCTCGCCTTTGTTGCCGAAGTTCAGCCAGCTCGCCCGGTCCGACATCACATAGGCGGGCATCCCCGAGGCGGTATTAAGGGCCGCCCCCATGCCTGCCCCGACGGCATTGTACCAATCGCCGAACTCTGCCGGATCAACCCCAGCTTCGGCCCAGAGCGCCAGTTCTTTCTTATGCGTGCCGCTGTCGTCCCCTCGGCTCACGAAATCAGACTCTGTGTCGGCGATTGCGCTCAATGCTTCGGTGGCTGCACCCGAGGATGCGATGCCCGCCGGATCGCTTTTTGGACCGATAAAGACGAAATCGTTGTACATGATTTCCGTTCGGTGGCTGCCAAACCCTGCGTCGACGAAGGCCTCTTCGGCTTTGCGCGAATGGACCAGGATCGCGTCCACGTCCCCAGATTCACCTAGCTTGATCGCCTGGCCAGTCCCGACGACCAGCAATTGCACGTCCAGATCGAGGTCCGCTGCGATCTGAGGCAAGAGAACATCGGCAAGGCCCGAGTTGTTGAACGATGTCGTCACCGCCATTCTCATCACGTCGGCGGCCTGCGCCGCACCGCTCATCGCCAGCGCGGAAATTGCGCCTACAATCCAATGTTTCATTCTACGATATCTCCTCTTAAGAATGCCTGCGCCTCGGGGGTCTCAGGCTGGTTGAAAAACGTCTTCGCTGGACCGGCCTCATGCAGACGGCCCCCCAGAAGGAACAAGACATCGTCGGCCAAACGGCGGGCTTGGCCAAGGTCATGTGTCGAGAGGATCAGCCGCGTGCCCGCAGATTTCGCCGCTTGCAAAATCGCCTCGATCTCTCGGGTCGCACGGCCGTCCAACGCGGCACAGGGCTCATCCAGAAACAGCAGCTTGGGTTTGCAGATCAGGGCGCGGGCGAGGGCCAGCTTCTGCTGCTCGCCGCCCGATAGCACAGGGGCTGCGCGGCCCAAAAGCGGCTCTAACCCGACGCGCGCGGCCCATTCCTCCGCCGCCTGTCGGGCCTCTGCCTTTGCGACACCGCGCAGGCGCAATGGATAGACAAGATTCTCTAAAACTGTCCGCCGCAGCATGACGGGCCGCTGAAAAACGAAGGCCTGATGATGCCGCGCCTCTTCGGTCGTGCAGGCCCAGTCGATCCGCCCCGCAGAGAGCCGCGCGGTGCCATGGAGCAATTGCAACAGCGTGGTTTTGCCCGCGCCGTTCGGGCCGATAACGACCGTGGCGCCCTGCCCTTCCAGCGTCAGATCAATCGGTCCCACCAGCCGTTGCCCACGTCTGCGGCTTTCGATCGCACCGGCTTGCATCGGGAAAAGCTGCATCACCACCGGCCCTCCCGTTCGGTGCGGCCCAGCCAATGGATCGCGAGATTCACCGCCACGGCCAGCCCGATCAATACGAAACCGAGGGCGAGCGCCAAGGCAAACTCTCCCTTCCCGGTCTCGAGCGCGATCGCGGTGGTCAGCACCCGCGTAGCATGGTCGATATTGCCTCCGACGATCATGATCGCCCCCACCTCCCCAATCGCGCGGCCAAAACCTGCGAGAGCGGCGGTGAGGAGCGCGCGGCGCGAGTCCCAAAGCAGGGTCCGTATCTTCTGGCCTTGCGTGACATTCATTGAAATCAGCAGATCATGATATTCCTGCCAAAGTTCGCGGATCGACTGATGCGCGATCGAGGCAATGAGCGGCACAATGATGATCACCTGCGCTATGATCATCGCCGTGGGGGTAAAAAGCAGCCCCAACACGCCAAGGGGCCCGGAGCGGGAAAGGACCACATAGACGATGAGCCCCACCACGACCGGCGGCAGCCCCATGAGCGCATTCAAAACCGCGATCACCAAGCGCCGTGCGCGAAACCGTTTTACGGCGACCAATGCCGCGAGGGGGAGGGCAATCAGGCAGGCGACGATTAACGCGGAGACGGTAACCTGCAACGACCGGCCAGCGATCTCCACCAGCTCGGGATCAAGCGTGAAGACAAGCCAAAAGGCCTGCGTCAGTCCGCTCCAAATATCGACCATCCCGCAGTGGCCTCCCCCGACTTGGGGCCCAAAGCCCCCTTTTTCCCGCACATTGTCAGGACTGGCCTGCGGACGCCAGAGCCACCGGGACCGAAATTGCCGGAAGAGACAGACTGGCTTGAAACTCACCGTGATCTCGGGCGCGCAAGGTCAGGATGACCCGTCACATGATTCTAGCAGTTCGGGTATGTGGCTCTAACTACTGCAAAACCGGACTATGCTAGCGATCCAGCTCTTGACGAGCTCATTCTCAATTCCAAGGATAGTTTTAACAAGTGATTACAGTTACTTCGACATAAAAGCCCGAACTATCTTTGATCGTAGCTGCGACTATTGATGCCGTCTTTCCCTCTCCTCGCGCAAGAATCTATTGCACGCGTCGCTTTAATGGCATTAAGTAACGGAAACAAAAGCGCTACCGAATAATAGCGTTACTGAGAGCGAGGGCAGATGTGACGGACACTGTACACATCAATACACGGATCCGCCGTAATGCGGAAACGCTTTCCGAGGCGTTGGAAAGTCACATGTTGAAGGTCTTTGCGCCCGACGCGCGCAAGGAGCTACGCCGCTTCTCAGCCGGGGAAGCGGCTGAATTGCTTGGGATTTCAACCAGCTTCCTTCGCAAACTCCATTTCGACAATAAGGTCGTCGATGTCCAGACAAGCCCCGGGGGGCGGCGGCATTACAATGCTGAAGATCTGCTCTCAATCCGGCGCACGCTTGAGTCCACTGCTAAATCACGCGGTGCCTACCAGCGCGGGCGCCGTGACGGGGACAAACTGCAAGTATTGTCCTTTTTGAACTTCAAAGGCGGCAGCGGGAAGACAACGAGCGCAATCCATGCGGCGCAACGACTGGCCTTGAAAGGCTACCGGGTTCTCTGCGTCGATATTGACCCGCAAGCGTCTCTAACAACGCTTTTTGGCTATCGGCCCGAGTATGATTTCCTGAACTCAGGAACCATCTACGATGCCATCCAATATGACGATCCGGTCCCTTTAGCCAATGTCATACAGAAGACATTCTTTACTGGCATTGATCTTGCTCCGGGCGGGTTAATGCTTCAGGAGTTTGAGCATGAGACCCCTCAGGCTCTGCTGAACAACACCCAGCCGGCATTTTTCGCCCGGTTGGCGACCTCTTTGCAGGACGTGGAGCAGAACTACGACGTGGTTATCTTCGATTGCCCACCGCAATTGGGGTATCTTACGATGTCGGCGCTTTGTGCCTCGACGGGCGTGCTAATCACCGTCGTCCCGAACATGCTCGACGTCGCATCCATGTCGCAGTTCCTGCAAATGAGCGCGGACCTGCTCGATGTCGTCTCTAACGCAGGGGCAAGCATGGAGTTCGATTTCCTGCGTTTCCTGATCAATCGGTACGAACCGAATGATGGACCGCAACAGCAGGTTCTATCCTTCCTGCGCCAGCTTTTTGACGAGGAAGTCATGGTCGCACCGATGCTGAAATCCACCGCAATTTCGGATGCCGGGCTGACCCATCAGACGATTTATGAGGTCGACCGGTCCCAATTTCACCGCTCGACCTATGACCGGGCGGTGGATTCACTCAATCTTGTGAATGATGAGATCGAAAGCATGATCCAGAAAGCATGGGGGCGGTAATGGCACGTAAAGGCATTTTATCTTCTGCACCGGCGAATGTTGAGAAGCCGGAGAAGCCTAAATCCCCCTCGATAGAGCCTAATAAGAGCCGGGGTAAGGCCAGTTTAATGCCGCGCGGCGCGGTGGGGGCGCTTCAGTCTTCGTTGAACCGGATGCAAGAGAACGCGGTTCAGGAATTGGACGGCAATCTGATCGACATGGCAGGTGTCGAAGACCGTTTAGGCACTGATACGCAGGCTCAGAAACAGCTGCATGACAGCCTCAAGACTTACGGGCAGCAGGTTCCTGTGCTCGTTCGGCCCCACCCCAAAACCCCCGGACGGTTCGAGATCGTCTACGGGCGGCGGCGGCTTCAGGCACTGAAAGCGCTTGGAATGCCCGTGAAGGCGATGGTCCGCCAGTTGGACGACCATGCCCTGGTGATGGCACAGGGGCAGGAGAATACCGCGCGACAAGACCTGTCGTTTATCGAAAAGGCGAGCTTTGCTGCTCAGTTAGACGTGGGCGGGCATGACCGGCAGACAATTGCAGACGCGCTGTCGATCGATCTACCGATGGTCAGTCGCATGCTCAAGGTTGGTCATGCGTTCGAGCTACCTTTCTTGCGCCAGATCGGTTCTGCCCCGTCCATCGGGCGGGATCGCTGGATGGCTTTGGTCAAACTCTTTGAGCAACCCGCAGCAAAAGCGCGGGCGGACAAGCGGATGTCGCGGGCCGACTGGGAAGGGTTCAATTCAGATGAACGGTTCGAGGCGATCTTTGCCGAAGCCTCTGCTCAGCCCGAGAAAGCTGCCGCCTCCCCTGCCCCATCGGCCAAGCCCCGCACCCTGCGGAGCCGTGATGGCAAGGCTTTGGCGGACATTCGCAGCGGCAAGCGTGGGGTCACGGTGACCGTCCCTGCCCGCGCGGCCGAGGGGTTTGATACATGGCTCGATGCGCATGCAGAAGAGCTTTTGCAAGAGATTCATGACCGCTGGCAAAAGACCCGCGCGTGAGAAATTGAGGAAGTAGCAACAGGAGGCACATCCAAGACCACAAAAGAAAAGCCCCCCAGGATAAATCCCGGAAGGCCCTTCTCAAACTTTGCACCTTCGAGATAGCCCCAAAGATTTATCGATGTCAACTCTACCCGATGGGATAGGGCCGGTATTTTGTTGTCTTTCGTGATTTTAAATGGAAAACACGTTCCGAACTGCGTTCGGGCGGCCGAAATCGGCTACCCAAGTGTCATGCGAGGGGCCGGACAAATGGGCTTTGCTCGACCGGCTGACAACTGCGGCTGACTGCTTTGAGTTGTCGCACCGCACCCTCACCGTATTAAAGGCGTTGCTGAGTTTTCTGCCAAGCCGTCACATTCCAAATGGCGCGGCAGGCATCGTATTTGCCTCGAACCTCCGGCTGTCTGAGCGGTTGCACGGGATGCCTGAAAGCACGCTTCGACGCCATCTTGCCCAGCTTGTGCGTGTTGGGCTCATTGCCCGGCACGATAGCCCCAATCGCAAACGCTTTGCCCGGAACCGGGGCGGCGCGATTGCGCTGGCCTTTGGCTTCGACCTCTCCCCCCTTGTCGTGCAGTCAGATTTGATTGAGACCGCCGCTCAGGCAGCCGAAGCGCGACGTGAACGGCTGCAAGCGCTGAGAGACCGGGTGCTCGTTCTGAGGCATGCGCTGATCCGTCAGGGTGGCGCTGAGGGGATGGCAGCTGAGGCGTTGCGTTTCCTTCGGCGCAAGCCGGATGAAGCGGCATTGACCCTGCTCGAGAATGCGTTACGTGACGCGCTAGAGAGCCCGGCTACAATCGTTGATGAAGCCGAGGCAGAACCGGTTTCCCCTGCCCCATCTACAGGTCAAATGAGCGCCAGTGACGGCGAAAATGAGCGGCACATACAGGATTCAATTAAACCCTATTTAGACTCTGAACAGCAGATCGGTCCGAAAAACGCCCTGTCTCATTCGGCTGACAACATAGACGGTCAAGGCAAAGAGCCGAAGAAAGGGGTGACTTTGGCTGAGGTGGTCGCTGCTTGCAAAGAAGTTAAAAGCTTCTTCCCAGAAGCGATGCGCAATTGGAGTGACATTGTACGGATCGGAGATCAGATTGCCCCAATGCTGGGGATTGACCCGCCGGTCTTAAATGAGGCAAAACGGGACATGGGTGCGGAGAGCGCTGCGGTGACAGTCCTTTGTCTGCTTGAGAAAGCCGCGACCATCCGAAGCCCGGGCGCATATCTTCGCCGTTTGACACAAATGGCACGTAATGGCGCATTTTCCCTTAATCCTATGGTGGCGGCACTGGTAAATCAGCGCAATTGTCAGCTGACAATTTGAAAAACTATGGTTTTACAGTAGGTTAGGCATTTGTATGGCTGGCAATCCGGGCCAGAACGCTGAATTGGTGGGATTTGTCGGGCAAAATACGCCCCCACACTTCACCCTTGAAGGCGCAGCGGCTAAATTGGCCTCAGTTTTCTGGGAAAGCCCATGACCTCCGTTCGCCTACGCCTGCTGATCCTCGCGCTAACACCGCTTATCGTGTTGATGCCGCTGCTGCTGGTCTTGGGCATGTCGCGTTGGACGGCGGACTATGACGAAGTGCTCATCGCGAATGTCGAGAGCGAGTTAAGGATCGCCAACCAGTATCTCGCGCGGTTGTTGGCGCAGACCGGCAATGAACTGGATGCTGTCGCAGGCTCCGTCGAATTTGCCCGCGTACTTGAAATGCCGACCGCAGATCGGGTGGCCTTCTTTGCCGAGATACAAGATCGGCTGGGCTTGGATTTTCTGCGCTTCCTCCCCCTCGAAAGAGCGGTCGATGAAGGCGACGATTGGCCGGTGATCGCCCGCGCGGCACGGGGGACAAGCGGAGCGGAGATCGACGTGTTTAGCAATGCACGGCTGACAACTCTGGACGACGCGCTCGCGGTCCGCGCCCAGGTGCCGGTGATCGACACGCCCGCTGCCGTGCCCACCAACCGAAAAGTCGAAGACCGCGGGATGGTGGTCCATGCGGCAAGCCCGGTGGCGCTGAACGGCAGGCAGGGCGTTTTGGTTGGCGGAATGCTTTTGAACCGAAATCTCGACTTCATCGATACGATCAACGATCTGGTCTATTTGAACGCGGTAACCGGCGGCGACCGACAAGGGACCGCGACGCTGTTCCTCGACGATCTGCGCATCTCGACCAATGTGCGCCTCTTCGAGGATGTGCGCGCACTTGGTACGCGCGTTTCGGCCGAAGTGCGGGAGGCCGTGTTGATCGAAGGGCGCACTTGGCTCGACCGGGCGTTTGTGGTGAACGATTGGTATATCTCAGGCTACCAGCCCATCACCGACAGTTTCGGGGAGCGGGTAGGGATGCTCTATGTCGGCTTTCTTGAGGCGCCTTTTGCGCAGGCAAAGCGCGAGGCTTTTTGGTGGATGTTGGCAGCCTTCTTTGCCGTGCTGGCCCTGTCGGCGCCGGTGTTCCTGTGGCTGGCGCGGGGCATCTTTTCGCCGCTCGAACGGATGACAAAGGTGATGCACCGCGTCGGCAAGGGAGAGCTTTCGGCGCGGATCGGGCCAGTGCCCGCGCGGGATGAGATCGGCGCCGTGGCGCATCACCTCGATTGGTTGCTGGAGCAGGTTCAAGAACGCGACCGGCAGTTGCGCAGTTGGAATGATGAGCTGAACCAGCGCGTGGATCAGCGTACCGGTGAATTGCGCGAGGCGAATGAGAAGTTGGAGCAGACCTTCCGCCAGTTGGTGATGAGCGAAAAGCTCGCCTCCATCGGGGAAATCACCGCCGGGGTCGCCCATGAGATCAACAACCCGGTCGCGGTCATCATGGGCAATGTCGATGTCATCCGTGAGACTTTAGGCGAGGATGCCGCGCCCGTGGCCACGGAACTGGGGCTGATCGACAGACAACTGTCGCGGATCGAGGTCATCGTCGGCAAATTGCTGAAGTTCGCCGCACCGTCTGAGTATTGCGACTGTGAACATAATATCTCGTTGCGTCCCTTGGTGCAGGATTGTCTCGTGCTCGTTGACCATCTGATCAGCCGGGGCGGAATTGAGGTGGATTGCGACTTTGCAGAGGTCCCGCCCGTGCGCGCGGACTCGGGCGAGATTCAGCAAGTCGTGGTGAACCTTGTGGTCAATGCCGTGCAGGCGATGCGGGGGGCAGGGCGGTTGGAACTGTATCTTAGGGCTGAGGAGCGCGACGCTGTGCCCGGTGTCGCGCTTTCTGTCCATGACAGTGGGCCGGGGGTGCCAGAGGCGTTGCTCGGCTCGCTGTTCGATCCCTTCTTTACCACGAAACCCGGAGAGGGGACGGGGCTAGGCCTGTCAATCTCTCAGACGCTGATCCAGCGCGCCGGGGGGATCATCACGGTGCGCAACCGGGCCGAAGGGGGCGCGGCCTTTACCGTCTGGCTGCCGCAAGCGACCGATGATGCAGGCCCCCCCTGAACGCGCGCGGCGCGTTTAGGGGGGGGCAGGGGGCTTTAGGCGGCTTTGCCGTCAAAGCCTTCCAGATAGGCCACGAGGATATCCAGCGCCGCCTGTAGGTCACCTTTGGAGACCATCTCCGTCACCGTGTGGATGTAGCGCGTACCGACCACGATCCCCACCGCCCGCGCGCCAGCGGCGGCCTGCTGCGCCGCTGCACCGTCTTGGCCGCCGGCTGCGAGCATGGTGCGCTGGAAGGGGATGTCGCGCGCCTCGGCCAGCTTTTCGATGTCGCGCACCAAATCCACATCGGCGATGAAGCTGCTGTCACGCACGTGCAGGCCAAAGCCCTTGCCGAGGCGTGTGGTGGACAGATGCTCGGGCACGCCGGGCGTGTCGCAGGCCAGCGTCGTGTCGATGCCAAGACCGATGTCGGGCTGCACTTTATAAGCCGCCGTGCGCGCGCCGCGCAAGCCGACCTCCTCCTGACAGGTGAAGGCCACGTGAATTTCCGCCCCGCGCCCCTTGTCGGCCAGCTTGCGGATCGCTTCGATCCCCAGCCAGCAGGCGACGCGGTTGTCGAGCGCCTTGGACACAAATTGATCGCCCATTTCGAGGAAGGGTTCATCCATCACCACGAAGTCACCGACCTTGACGATGTCCTTGGCCTTCTCACCCAGCCCCAGATCAACGAAGAATTCCGAAACCTCGGGAATCTTCTTGCGGTCCTCGGGGGAGGAGATGTGGATGGGTTTGCCGCCGGGGTTCATCACGCCCTTCAGATCGCCCTGATCGGTGCAGACCAACACTCGGCGCGAGAAGAGGTTGCGCGGATCAAAACCCCCCACGGGTTGAAGGTACAAAAACCCATCTTTCGAGATATGGCTGACCAGAAACCCGATCTCATCCATATGGCAGAGCAGCATGATCTTGGGCGCTTTGCCGTCGCCTGCCGTCGCATCACGGCGGCAGAGGAGGGATCCCATGGCGTCGGTCTCTACATGGTCAAACAGTCCCTCGATCTGCTGGGTGATCAGGTCACGCACGCGGTGCTCGCGCCCCGGAACGCCGGGGGTTTCGCAAAGGTCTTTGAGTAGGTCGATGTTCATGCTGGCCTCATCTTTGGTGATTTGGCCGCACTATCGCGCCGCGCTGGTCGAAGTGCAAACAGACGCGGCGCGATGAGGCTGAGAGGGCAGGGGGCCTACATCTGCCCCGGTAGGAAAAGCACCAGCGCGGGGAAGATCAGCAGCAAGATCAAGCGCAGAATATCGACCAGCCAGAAGGGCGTGACCCCGCGAAAGATCGTCCCGGTAGAGACATCGCCGACCACGCCTTTGAGGACGAAGACGTTGAGCCCCACGGGTGGCGTAATCAGGCTGATCTCTGTCACCACGACAACGATGATGCCGAACCACACCGGATCAAACCCAAGGCTGGTGACCAGTGGAAAGAAGATCGGCACCGTCAGCAGCAGCATCGACATGCTCTCGAAAATGCAACCAAGCGCGATGTAAATCAAAAGGATCAGCCCCATGACCACCCATGGGCCGAGGTCGAGCGCCGTGACGGTCGCCAGCAGCCCTTCGGGCAGGCCCGCGAGGTTCACGAAGTTTGAGAAAATCCATGCGCCAATCAGCACCGAGAAAAGCGAGGCGGAAGTAAGCGTGGTTTCCTCCAGCACCTCACGCAGTCCGGCCCAGCTGAGCCCGCCACGCGCCCAAGCAATCAGGAACGCACCTGCAGCGCCCATGCCCGCCGCCTCTGTCGGGGAGAAGGCGAGGTGGATGGGCCAGAAATCAAGCACACCGTAGAGCCCGCCGATCACCAGCGCAAAGAGCGCTAGCACCGACCAAACGTGGTTCAGCGCGCGCAGCCGCTCGCCCCATGTGGCGCGGGGGCCAGCGGGGCCTGCCTCGGGGTTTATGGCGACTGAAAAGCGCACCGCGCAGAGGTAGAGCAGGATGCCAAGCGCGCCGGGCACGATGCCCGCGATGAACAGCGCGCCGATAGAGGTCTCGGTCAGCAGCCCATAGATCACAAGGATCACCGAGGGCGGGATCAGGATGCCGAGCGTGCCGCCAGCGGCAATGGACGCGGTCGAGAGACTGTCAGCATAGCCGTATTTGCGCATCTCTGGCATGGCGACTTTGGACATGGTCGCCGCCGTGGCCAAGGACGAGCCACAGATCGCCGCAAAGCCCCCGCAAGCGACGATGGTGGCCATCGCCAAACCGCCCCGGAAATGACCCAGAAAGGCGTTTGAGACTTGGTAAAGCTCACGGCTGATGCCGCCTTTGTTGACGAAAAGCCCCATGAGGATGAAAAGCGGAATCACCGACAGCCCGTAGTCTTGGCTGGTGTCGATGATCAGCCGCGACACCATAGAGATCGACGCGCGGTAGCTGGTTTCATAGACCAGCCCGATCATACCAACGAGGCCCATGGCAAAGGCAATCGGCAGGCGCAGCAAAACGAGGGCGAAAACGGCGGCAAAGCCGATGGCAGATGCGATCATGTGGCAGGGTCCAGAAGTTGCGGCGCTAAGAGGCGCAAAAGCCCGCGCAGGATCAGCACAACGGCGGTGAGATAGGTCATCACCGCGATGAACATGCCGATGTAAAAGGTCGGAATTTCAAGGTATTCGGTCACGTCACCATAGCTCAGCGCGCGGTAGGCTAGGTCCACCACCCGCCCCGCTGGAAACCACAGCATTGCCCCGCAGGCCAGTGTCACCAGCCCGTCGCGCCAGCGTTGCAGCCCCCAATTTTCAAAGGGGCGGTCCAGCAGATCAGCAGCGATATGCCCCTCGCGGCCCGACAGAACGGGCAGGGCAGAGAAAACGATCAGGGCGATGCCGATGCGGATCAGCTCGGTCGCGGCTTCGATCGGGGCGTTGAAGACCGAGCGCATGATGACATCGGCAAAGGTCAGCACCATCAGCGCGAAAAGCGCGACAGAAGCCATCGTCATCGGCAGGGCCGAGAGGGCGGTGGTGAGGCGGATCAAAGAGCGCATGGCGGTTCCCTGGCTGGGGGCCGACCGCTGCTGCGACCGGCCCCTTTGGCGGTGGGGGTTACTGGCTGGCGTTTGCCATTTCCTCACGCATCATCTCATAGGCGGCCTGCCCATCGACACCGGCCTCGTCCAACTCAGCGATCACCTTGTCACGGACCTTGGCGGCCATTTCGGCAAAGCGGGCCTGATCCTCTTCCGAGGCGGTGACGATCTTGTTGTCGCCTGCGGCTTCGGTCGCCTCACGCGCGTCCACGTCGCTTTGATCCCAGACGGCACCCATCATGCGGCTCGCCGTCTCGCCAAAAACTTCGCTGTCGAGCTTTTGCTGTACGTCTTCGGGCAAGCTGTCAAAGGTCTCTTGGCTCATGATGACCGAGAAGGAGCCACGGTAAAAACCGCCGGGCATTTCATAGACGTTCTTGGCAACTTCGTTCAGCTTGAAGCTGATCCGCTCGCCCATGTTCATCGCCACCGCATCGGCGGCACCGGAATCGAGGGTTTCGTAAACCTTGGGCGCGGGCACCTGAATGCCGACGAGGCCAAGCTCCGCCCCCACATCCGCCGAAACACCGCCACCGAGACGGGTTTTCAGACCCTGAAGGTCATCCAGCGAGGCGACTTCTTTGTTGGAGTGAATCTGCCCCGGACCGTGGGTGGTCAGCGCGATTACCTTCACGCCGCGGTGCTCGTCCAACTCGGCCAGCATCGCTTCATGCACGCGCCAATGGGCAACCGATGCGGCTTCGGCATTGCCTTCGTAGCCGGGGATCTCGACCAGTTTCGTGCCGACGAAACGACCGGGCGTGTAGCCGTGGAACAGAATGGCGATATCGGCGGCACCGTCCAGCAGCAGGTCCATCTGCGCGGGCGGCGGGGCGAGGCCGTTTTTCAGCTCGGTCTCGATCTGCCCATCGCTGGCTTCCGACATCATGTCGGTCAGTTGCGTGAACATGCCGGTGTTGACCGGGTGGCTCGGCGGCAGCCATGTGGAAATGGTCAGCGTCTCGGCGGCAAACGCGCCGGTCGCGGTGCAGAGCGCAAGCGCACTCGTCGTGAGAAACTTGGTGAATTTGGTCATTTTGGGCTCCTCCCCATACCGTTCGATATGCCTTGGCGGGGTTCTCCCAAACCCGTGTCGCCAAGTATATGCTTTTTCATGTATTCACATTTACAGCACGATTGGAACCATTTTTTGCGCGCAGGGCAAGGGCTGCGATCAGCCGCGTTGATCCGCGGTGTCGTCCAAGGCGGCCAGCAAGGATTTCAGCGCCGGTTTCAATTGCGCGCCCTCATTGCCCTTGAGCATTTCCATCAAAGCGGCCTCATGACGGCGCGCTTGCGGCACCAGTTCGGCGGCCAGCGCCCGGCCCGCATCGGTCAGATAGACCCGGACCCGGCGGCCATCGGCGGGGTCACTGCGGCGGATCAGCAGGCCGCGTTCCTCCATTTGGGCGATGATCCGGGTGAGTCGTGATTGCTCGGCCAGCGCCTGCCGGGCCAGTTGCGTGATCATCGCGCCATCGGTGTCCGACAGACAGGCCAGCACGCGCCATTCCGGCACGCGCAGCCCCGCCTTGCGCACCTGCGCGTGGAACTGTGCGCTCGCCACATCGCTGGCCGCCGCCAACAAATAGAGCAGGTAATCGGAGACGAATCCCCCCTCCTGACCCGTGTCTTTGTCAGAGGTTGCGTCGGTCTTTTGCTGCGTCACACCTGTTAAGCCTTTGATGAAAAGAGGGCTCCTTGCGCCTCGGCACCTCTAAATGGCGGTCAAATTCGCACTTGGCAAGAAAACCCTTGACCGAAACTATATGAAAAATCATATTGTTTACCACGGGAGGACATCACATGACGAAGATCAACGCTATTGTGCGGGAGGTCACAGCGCTGACTGATCGCATCAGTGAGTTCCAGATTGCAGCCGCAGATGGCAGCGCGCTGCCGCGGTGGGAGGCGGGGGCCCATGTGCTTTTCGATCTGCCCGACGGCGACACCCGCGCCTATTCTCTGATCTCCTTCGATCCCATCCCCGAGGCCCCCGAGAGCTACCGCATCGCCGTTCAGCATGAGCCTGAGGGCAAGGGCGGCTCAACCCATATGCACGGGCTGAAACCGGGGGCAGAAATCACCTGCGCCGCGCCGAAGAACGATTTCCCCCTGACCCAAGACGCGCCTGCGGTGCTGCTGGCGGGGGGGATTGGCATCACGCCGATGATCTCAATGGCGGCGACGCTCAGGGCCGCTGGTCAGGCGTTTGCTTTTCACTACTCTGGCCGCAGCGCCCCCCTGATGGCCTATCGCGACCCCCTGCGTGTGACCTTTGGCGATGCCTTGCATCTGCATTGTGACGACGACGACAGCGCGCTGAACCTTGATGCGGTGATTGCCTCTACGGGGGGCGACACGCATCTCTATGTCTGTGGCCCCAAGGGGCTGATCGACGCGACCAAGGCAAAAGCCGAAGCCGCGGGCATCGCGCCTGACCGCATTCATTTTGAGCTGTTCGACGCGCCCCAAGAGCAAGCGGGCGACAGCGCCTTTGAGGTCGAGTTGGCCTCAAGCGGAGAGGTGTTCACCATCCCGCCCGGCCAATCCATCATCGACGTGCTGGAGGCGGGCGGCGTCGATGTCATGTACGACTGCCAGCGCGGCGACTGTGGCATCTGCCAATGCGACGTCATCAGCGGCACCCCCGATCACCGCGACGTGGTTCTGTCCGAGGCGGAACGCGCGGCAGGCAATGTCATGCAAATCTGCGTCAGCCGCGCCAAATCACCGCGCCTTGTACTCGACATCTGAGGGAGGAACTCATGGGACGTTACGACAGCCCGGCGGCACTGGCCGCCCTCGTGCAGCCACATCAGGTGCACCGCGATATCTACACCGATCCGGAAGTGTTCCAACAAGAGATGAAGCATCTTTTCGCCAATGCGTGGGTCTTTGTCGGCCATGAAAGTCAGACGCCGAACAAGGGCGATTATTTCAGCACCCACATCGGCACCCAGCCGGTCATTCAGGTGCGTCATTCCACCGGCGACATCCATGTGCTGCTGAACCGTTGCCCGCATAAGGGCACGAAAATCGTCATCGACCGGCAGGGCAACACCGGCAAGTTCTTCCGCTGCCCCTATCATGCATGGAGCTTCAAAACTGACGGCTGCCTTTTGGCGATCCCGCTCAGAAAAGGCTACCAAGATACCGGGCTGGAAGAGACCGACAGCGGCAAGGGCATGCGCAGCGTTGGCGATGTGAAGAACTACCGCGGCTTCATCTTTGCCCGGCTCGCGGAAGAGGGCATCAGTTTCGAAGAGTTCTTTGGCGAAAGCCTGACCTCGCTCGACAATATGGTGGACCGTTCCCCCGCAGGACGGCTCGAAGTCGTCGGCCCGCCGCTGCGCTACATGCACCACTGCAACTGGAAGATGCTGGTCGAAAACCAGACCGACACCTGCCACCCGATGGTAGCCCACGAAAGCTCTGCCGGGACGGCGGTGAAACTCTACGAGGAACTGGGCCTCCCCGAAGGCGCCCCCAAACCCCCCGCGATGGAGATCATCGCCCCCTTCATGTCGCCTTACGAATTTTTCGAAGGCATGGGCATCCGCACTTGGCCCAATGGCCACGGGCACACGGGCGTAAACCATTCAATCCACTCGGATTACGCCGCCATTCCCGGCTATTTCGAAGCGCTCTGCGACAGCTATGGAGAGGAGAAAGCCAAGGCGATCTTGGACGAAAACCGCCACAACACGGTCTATTTCCCGAACATCATGATCAAAGGCCCGATCCAGCAGCTGCGCGTATTCATCCCCATCGCGGCAAACCGCACAGTGGTGGAAAGCTACATCTACCGCCTTGTCGATGCCCCCGAGGAACTGACCGCCCGCACCGCGATGTACAACCGCATGATCAACGCGCCCACTTCCATCGTCGGGCACGATGATCTGGAGATGTACGAGCGCGCCCAAGAGGGTCTGATGGTCGACGGG
This sequence comes from Sulfitobacter sp. W002, assembly GCF_025142135.1. NCBI lineage: Bacteria > Pseudomonadati > Pseudomonadota > Alphaproteobacteria > Rhodobacterales > Roseobacteraceae > Sulfitobacter > Sulfitobacter sp. W002. The sequence goes on from NZ_CP081127.1 coordinate 151,341, forward strand.
ATGGAATGGGTCAATATCCAGCGCCTGATCGAAGAGGACGAGGATTTTGAGGTCGAAGCCGTCGAAAATGGCACCACCGAACGCCAGATGCGCAACCAATTTCACGCTTGGGTCAAGTTCATGACCGTGGGCCAAACGGCGGAGGCTGCGGAATGAGCGTGACGCGCGAAATCCTGATCGACTTCATCTATGACGAAGTGCGCATGTTGGACGAGGGGCGCTATACCGAATGGCTGAACCTATGGCTGGCGGACGGGCATTACTGGATGCCGCTGGACTATCAGCAGACCGATCCGATCAACGAAACCTCGTTGATGTATGAAGATATGTTCATGCTAAAATTGCGCGTCGAACGGCTCAACGGCGCGCGGACCTTCAGCCAAAAGCCCAAAAGCCGCTGCCATCATGTGATCCAACGGCCTTTCGTGGATGAGATGGACATGGAGGCGGGGCGCTTCGTCACGACCACCTTCATGCACTACGTCGAGACGCGGCTTGATGAGCAGCAACTGCTCGCCGTCACCGCGCGGCATGAGTTGGCCATGGTCGATGGCGCGCTTCGGATTGCCAACAAACGGGTCGATATCATCAATTGCGATGCAGCCTTTCGCAACATTCAGTTGCTGCCATGATCGCGCCAGAGATCGAAACGGTTTACGCGGCCTTTCAGGACACCGCCGCGCGGCATCCCAACCGCGCCTTTCTCAATGTCTTGCCAGAAACGGCGGAAATCTACGGGATCACGGCGGGAGAGGTGAGCTATGCCGCAGCCGCGCGCGAGGTTGCGGCTTTGCGTGAAAACATCGCGGCGGCGGGCTACCTTCCCGGCCAGCGGGTCATGCTGCTGATGGAGAACCGCCCGGCCTTTTTCCTTTGGTGGCTGGCCTTGAATGGGTTGGGCCTGGCGGTCGTGCCGGTGAACCCCGATCTGCGCGCGGCGGAGCTGAGCTATATGATCGACCACGCCGAGCCTGTTTTGGCCGTGGCGATCCCTTCGCGGGGCGATGACCTGCGCGCGGCAGCGCGGCAGGCGGGGCGCGACATGCCGGTGATTGCACCGGGCGATCCACTCCCACCGCCGGTCACGTTCACGGCCATCGCGGCGCGTAATGGCGGCGCGGAGGACGCGGAAGCCGCACTTCTCTACACCTCCGGCACCACGGGCCAGCCCAAAGGCTGCATCCTCACCAATACCTATTTCCTCGAGGCCGGTCGGTGGTACGCCGACACGGGCGGGCTCTGCGCCCTGTCGCAAGACGGCGAGCGCATGATCACGCCCCTGCCGATTTTTCACATGAACGCTATGGCATATTCCTTTATGGCGATGGTCGCCGTGGGCGGCTGCCTGACCGCGCTTGATCGGTTCCATCCGCGCAGCTGGTGGGCCTCGGTGCGGGCATCGGGGGCGACCTGCCTACACTACCTCGGCGTGATGCCGTCGATGCTGATGGGGGCCGACGAAGACGAGGCAGACCGCGATCACGCCCTGCGCTTCGGCTTCGGTGCAGGGGTCGACCCGAAACTCCACGCCGCGTTTGAGGCGCGCTTTGGCTTTCCGTTGGTGGAGGCTTGGGCCATGACCGAAACTGGTGCGGGCGCCGTGATCTGCGCCAACCGCGCACCTCGCAGGGTGGGCGAAAGCTGTCTTGGTGCCCCCGAGGGTGGGCTGGATGTGCGGCTGGTCGATGATGCCGGGCAAGACGCGGAACAGGGCGAGCTGCTGGTGCGCCGCGCGGGCAGTGACCCCCGGCGCGGGTTTTTCGCGGGTTATTTTAAGAATCCCCAAGCCACCGATGAAGCATGGCAAGGCGGTTGGTTCCACACCGGAGACATCGTGCGCCGCGCTCCGGATGGCGCGATGTATTTCGTTGACCGCAAGAAAAACGTGATCCGTCGCTCTGGTGAAAACATCGCGGCGGTTGAGGTGGAATCGACTCTGATGCGCCACCCCGCCGTGGCCAGCGCCGCCGTCGCCGCCGTGCCCGACGCGGTGCGCGGAGATGAGGTTTTTGCCTGTATCGTTGCCAAAGACAGCGCCGCCGATCCTGCCGCGCTGGCGGAAGAGATCACCCAGTGGTGCCTCACCCAACTTGCCTACTACAAGGCCCCCGGCTTCATCGCCTTTGTCGAGGCGCTGCCCCTGACCGCGACCCAAAAACTGCAACGCGCGGTGCTGAAAACGCTGGCCGCCGACCTGCTCGCCGACCCTGCCACGCAAGACCTGCGCAGGCTGAAGAAACGGACAGCGGCATGAGGCGTCAGGGCTATGATGGTGTGGTGCTCGCGGCACCTACCTCGGTTCCCTACGCGCGCTACAGCAACGAGACCGCGCATTGGTGGATCGCCCGCGCCCTGCGGGATATGCTGGGGCGAGCGGGGATTGCTCCGGCGGAGTTGGACGGATTTTCGGTCTCCAGCTTCTCGCTCGCCCCCGACACGCCGGTGGGGCTAACCCAACATCTGGGGCTTTCCCCGCGCTGGCTTGATACCGTGCCGACGGGCGGGGCCAGCGGGGTGATCGCGCTGCGCCGTGCGGCGCGGGCGGTGCAATCGGGGGACGTGGATGTGGTCGCCTGTGTGGCGGGGGACGCAAACCGGATCGACAGTTTTCGCACCCTGCTCAGCGGGTTTTCGCGCTTTTCGATGGACGCAACCTTTCCCTATGGGTTCGGCGGCCCCAACGCCAGTTTCGCGCTGCTGATGGACCGCTACATGCAAGAATTCAGCGCCACACGCGAGGATTTTGGCCATATTGCGGTCTCGCAACGCGCAAATGCGCTGAACTATCCTGCGGCCTTGATGAAGACTCCGCTAACCTTGGCGCAGTATATGGACGCCCGGATGATCTCAGACCCCATCGCGCTTTTTGACTGCGTCATGCCCTGCGCCGGGGCCGAGGCGTTTTTGGTCATGCGCGAGGACGAGGCCCTGCGCCGCGACCTGCCCTTCGCCCAGATCAGCGGCACGATCGAACGACACAACGCCTATCCCGAAGACCCGATCCAACTGCGCGGCGGCTGGGGCGTGGATATCGGTGAGCTCTACGAGATGGCGGGCCATGGGCCTGAGGGGGTCGATCTGCTGCAAACCTATGACGACTACCCGGTGATCTCGATGATGCAGTTCGAAGACCTCGGGTTCTGCGCCAAGGGGGAGGGGGCCGCCTTTTCCCGGCGGCGAGATCTGACGATCAACGGCGATTTCCCCCACAACACCTCGGGCGGGCAGTTGTCGGTCGGCCAAGCCGGGGCCGCGGGCGGCTATCTGGGGCTGGTCGAGGCGATCCGGCAGGTGACCGGGCAGGCCGAGGGCACGCAGGTGACAAACGCCCGGCGGGCCTTGGTCTCGGGCTTTGGTATGATCAACTATGACCGGGGCGTCTGCTCTGCCGCGGCGATCATCGAAGGGGGCGCGCCATGATCGATCCATTGACCCCGCCCCGAAAGAAGAACCCGCAAAAGCGCAGCAGGGTGCCGACGCTGCCGCCCGCGCAGCGGTCGCGCGCGGCCCTCGGCCTCGCCATCGCCGCCGGGCGCGGCACCTTCGCCTTGCAACACTGCGCCGACTGCGGGGCGGTGCAATATCCCCCCCGCGATGCCTGCTGCAAATGCCTGTCCGTCGCGCTGGACTGGCGCGAGACGGACCGCGCGGGCGAGGTCTTGGCCGAAACCACGATCCGCGTCTCGCCCGACCCGTATTTTCGCGAGCGGCTGCCGTGGCGCATCGGCACGGTGCAGCTGGCCGCGGGGCCGGTGGCGGTGTGCCATCTGCACGGCGAAGTCGGGCGCGGTGATGCGGTGCGGCTGGCGTTGAAACTGGACCGGGCCGGGCAGGGGGTCATGGTGGCCCTGCCGCGAGAGGGAAGCGAATTGATGCAAGACGATCCGATGCTGCGCGAAATGTCGAGCGATCCGAAATATCGGCGGGTGTTGATCACCGATGCCCGCTCCCCCTTGGCCCTGCCGCTGGCCCAAGCGCTTCTGAGCGCAGGTGCGGCGGAGATATTCCTGGGGGAGCCGGAACATTGGCGCCGGTGGGAAGGCCGCGCGGCCTTCGAGGGGATGGAGAAGGTCAGCCTCATGCCGCTTGATGTCACCGATGGGGCCGCCGTCTCGCGCCTTGCGGCAGAGATCGGTGGCAAGGTCGACATCCTGATCAACACCGCCCAATTCATCCGCCCCGGCGGGGTGCTGGGCAGTGACACGGTCTTTGCCCGCGAGGGGATGGAGACCAATGTGCTGGGCCTGATGCGATTGGCGCAGGGCTTTGGCCCCGCGATGGCCGCGCGCACGGCGGATGGGGTCAATGCGGCGGTGGCTTGGGTCAATCTCCTGTCGGTCGGGGCCTTGGCGCCCGAGGCGGGGTTCGGTGGCTTTGATGCCTCGCAGGCAGCGGCGCGGTCGCTCAGCCAGACGCTGCGGGCGGAATTTGCCGGGTCCGGCCTGCGGGTGATGAATGTCTACACCGGCCCGGTAGACGATGATTGGCACCAACCCCTGCCGCCGCCCAAAGTCACCCCCCGCGCTCTGGCGCGGACGGTGGTAAGTGGCTTGGTCGACGGACTGGAAGAGGTCGCCTGCGGTGACGTGGCCAAAGATGCGCTGGCCCGCTGGCTGGACGATCCGGCCTTGATGGAACGCGAAACGCGGGGGGGCGGCGCATGAGCGATGCAATCACCTCACTGGCCGAAGCACTGGCAAGCGGTGCGGCAAAGGTCGTCGATCTGACCCATAGGCTCGACCCGGACTTCCCGGTCATCGTCTTGCCGCCAGAGTTCGGCCAATGCGCGCGGTTCCGGATGGAGGAGGTCTCGGCCTATGACCATCGTGGCCCGGCGTGGAAGTGGCATAACCTCACCCTCAATGAGCACACTGGCACCCATTTCGACGCGCCGATTCACTGGGTCTCGGGCAAGGACGTGGCAAACGGCGCGGTGGATGAAATCCCGGCAGAGGCATTCATCGGCCCAGTCGTGGTGATTGATTGCTCCGAGGGGGCAGGACACGACGACGACTTTGAGCTGACGCCTGAGATCATCCGCGATTGGGAGGCCCAGCACGGGCCGATCCCCGCCGACGCTTGGGTGCTGATGCGCACCGATTGGTCAAAGCGCAGCGGCGCGGATTACCTCAACATGCGCGAAGACGGCGCCCATTCGCCCGGCCCCACACCCGCCGCGATCGCCCTTCTGTTGGAGCGCGGCATTCGTGGCTTTGGCACCGAAACCGTCGGCACCGATGCGGGGCAGGGGATGCATTACGATCCGCCCTTTCCGGCGCATTACCTTCTGCATGGGGCCGGCAAATACGGGCTGCAATGTCTGTGCAACCTCGACCAACTGCCGCCCACCGGGGCCATGCTGATCGCACCGCCGCTCAAGATTAAAGGCGGGACCGGCAGCCCCTTGCGGGTGCTGGCGCTGATACCGGGAGAGAGACCATGAGCGAGTACACCGCCGTCATCACCGGGGGCAGCAAGGGCATCGGTGCCGATCTGGCGCAGCGGCTGTTGGAGCGCGGCTATCGGGTGATCTCAATCGCGCGGGGCAAGCCGGAATGGGAGGCGGAAGGATGTGAGCATATCGAAGCCGACCTTCTCGACCCCGCCTCTGTCGCCGCCGTGGCCGCCGACATCGCTGCACGCTATGACGTGACCCATCTGGTGCATAACGCCGGTTTGATCTGGCCCAATCTCATCGAAGACGCCAAGCCCGAAGACATCACCGGCCTCGCGCAACTACACCTCGGCTCGGCCCTGACGCTGCTGCAAGCCTTCTTGCCCGCCATGAAAGAACGCGGCTTTGGCCGGGTGACGTTCAACGCCTCGCGCGCCGCCTTGGGCGCCCCGACGCGCACCGCTTATTCGGCGTCGAAAGCAGGGATGATCGGCATGGCGCGCACATGGGCGCTGGAGCTTGCACCGCATGGAATCACCGTCAATGTCGTCGCGCCCGGCCCGGTGCAGACCGATAATTTCTGGGGCATCATCCCGAAAGAAAGCGAACGCGAAGCGGACCTTGCCAAACGCATCCCCGTAGGCCGGTTGGGGCAAGTCGAGGACGTGACCAATGCCTTCCTGTTCTTCTGCGATCCAGCCAATAGTTTCGTCACCGGCCAGACGCTTTTCGTCTGTGGCGGGTCGAGCATCGGGACGCTGACGCTCTGACGCCGATCCTTAGACCTTGCGGAAATGCTTCACCAATTCAGGGACATAGGCATCGCCCGCGCCCATCTCGACGACCTTTGACAAGGCACCATAGACCCCATCGGCAATCTCAACCTGCGCGCCCGCTTGCGCGGACATCTGGCGGTAATAGTCGAAATCCTTAAGCGCGTTGCTGATCGCGAAGGGCAGCGCCTCGCGGTCGCCGCTGACGATGAAAGGCGACAGCCGATCAAGCGCGACACTGGCGCCGCCGCCACCAGCCAAAACATCGACGAAACTCTGCGGCTCGATCCCTGCATCTGCCGACTGCGCGGCGGCCTCGGCGAGCAGCGACATGAACCCGACCGAGACGTAATTGTGCAGCAATTTCAAACGGTGGCCTGCGCTGACCTCGCCCACATGTTTGACCTCGTCGGTGAAGGAGGCGAGCACCGGAGAGACCTTCTCAACCACTGCGGCCTCACCCCCGACCAGCAGGTTCAACTTCCCCTCATGGGCGAATTGCGCGGTGCGGGTCATTGGCGCGTCAACGAATTCGCCCCCCGCCGCTTTGACCGCCGCGGCCATCTTTACCGTCGAAGCGGGCAGGGAGGTGGAGCAATCGACCACAACCGCACCGGGCTTCAGCCCGGCAATCACGCCGCCCGCCCCGGTCAGAATTCCTTCGACCTGCGGAGAGCCGGTGACGCAGAGGATGATCACATCCGACGCGACGGCCAGATCGCTAAGACTGTCAAAGGCCGTGGCCCCCAGCCCGTCCAGCTCATCGGTCGGCTGGTTGCCGGGGTGGTCGAAATAGCCAAGCGCAAAACCCCCGCGCCGCATCACGTTGCGCGCAATTCCGTGGCCCATCAGGCCGACACCGATCATACCGATTTTCATGGGTTTTCCCTCGCTTGCCACCGCCGCTCCTGCGGGCGGTTCCCTTGGGGAAAGGTCTACCCCGCCGCCTGCCACGGCGCAACGCGGGCGGGGCGGATTTTCTCGGCGAAACAGGGCTTTGTATATTTGAAACCGACACGGCGCTTGATAGGAATGGCGCATTGATTGCATGAGGCTGATATGACTTTGACCATAGACCCCTACCAGATTGCCCAAGACCTCTATCACGGGCAGTTCTGCCCGATGTTTATCGACGGCAAAGACGTGCCCGCGCTCTCGGGTGAGGTGCTAAATGTGGTCGACCCCGCCTCGGGCCGGGCGCTGGCGACGGTGCCGCGTGGCGGGGCCGAAGATGTCGATGCCGCCGTCGCCGCCGCGCGCCGGGCCTTTGAGGGGGAGTGGTCGAAATTCACGCCCTACGACCGGCAAGAGGTGCTTTTGCGCATTGCCGATGTGATGGAGCGCGATTGGGAAAAGCTCTGTGTGTCGGACACCGCCGATATGGGTCTGCCGCTGGCGCGGACTATGGGCAACAAACGCCGGGTGATCGGGATGCTGCGTTTCTATGCGGGGCAGGCGGTCGCGTTGCATGGCGATGTGATCGAGAACTCGGTCTCGCAATCGATGTTCTCTTTTACAACGCGCGAGCCGGTCGGCGTGGTGGGGGCGATTATCCCTTGGAACGCCCCGACCGCTGCCTCGATCTGGAAAATCGCGCCTGCCTTGGCGACGGGCTGCACCGTGGTATTGAAGCCCTCCGAAGACGCGCCGCTGACGCCCTTGATGATCGCGAAGTTGATGCAAGAGGCAGGCGTGCCCGATGGGGTGGTCAACGTGGTGACCGGCACGGGCCGCGAAGCAGGCGCGCGTTTGGCCGAACATGAGGACGTGAACAAAGTGGTCTTCACCGGTTCGACCGCCACGGGCAAGACCATCGCCCGCGCTGGCGTTGAGAACCTCAAGCGGATCACGTTGGAGTTGGGCGGGAAATCTCCGCTGATCATCTGCAAGGATGCTGACATCGACAAGGCGGTGCCTGTCGCGGCGATGGCGGTCTACGCGCATTCGGGGCAAATCTGCATCGCAGGCTCGCGGCTGTTCGTGGCGCGCGAAATTCAGGATGAGTTCATCGAGAAACTGGCCGCTTTCGCGCGGGGGCTGAAGATCGGGCATGGCTTGGATGAGGGCACGGACCTCGGCCCGCTGATCAACCGTGTGCAGGCCGAAAAGGTCGAGGGCTATATCGCTGCGGGCAAAGCCGAAGGCGCGCGGCTGGTCACCGGCGGGGCGCGGCCCGAGGGCGCGGGCTATGAAGGCGGCAACTTTCTTGAGCCGGTGATCTTTGCCGATGTGACCGACGACATGACCATCGCGCGGGAAGAGATTTTCGGCCCCGTGATCTCTGTCCTGCCCTTCGACACGATGGAAGAGGTGATCGCGCGCGCCAATGCCACGCCCTACGGTCTGGCGGCAGGCATCTTTACCCGCGACCTCAGCACAGCGCATCGCGCGGTGAAGCGCCTAAAGGCGGGATCGGTCTGGGTGAACATGTACCACGCGATTGACCCGGCGGTGCCGTTCGGCGGGCTCAAGATGTCGGGCTATGGCAAGGAAGGTGGCGTGGAGCACCTGCAGGCGTATTTAGATACCAAGGCGGTTTGGATCCAGACCGAGTAAGGACAAGCTCAGCGCGGTGCCGCCCGGTCTGATGCCGGGCGGTAAATTGCTAAAAACCGCTGACCTTCGGCAGCCATGTCGAAATCGCCGGCACGAAGGTCAGCAGCATCAACACGACAAAGTTCGCCAGAAAGAACGGCGACATCTCACGGATCAGCGCCGCAGGGCGCAGGTTCACCGCTGAAGACACCACGAAGATCAGGCTCCCCACCGGCGGCGTCGTCAGGCCGAGCGTCAGGTTCACGATCACCACAATCGCAAAATGGTCCGGCGCGATGCCAAGCGCATGGCTGATCGGCGCCAAGATCGGCACCAAGATCATCACGCCCGGCAGCGGGTCCATGAACAGGCCAAAGAGCAGCAGCAACACGTTGACCGCCAAGAGAAACAGGATCGGCGACAACTCCCATGAAATGATCGTCTCGGCCAGAAACTGCGGCACGCCTTCGATCACCAGAACCCATGCAAAGGCCCGCGCCGCGCCAAGGATCAACAAAACGGCGGACGAAATCAGCGCGGCGCGCAGGATCAGCCCCGGCAGGTCACGCAAGCGCAGCGCGCGGTAGACGAAAAAACCGCAGAAGAGGGCATAGAACACCGCGATGACCGACGCTTCGGTGGGCGTGAAAATACCGCCCCGGATGCCGCCGACAATCAGCACGATCAGCCCAAGTGCTGGCAGCGCCATAAAGGTATTGCGCCACATCTGCGCCCGCTCGGGGCGTGCATCCGCGCTGCGATAGTCGCGTTTCCAACTGACCCACCCGTTGGCGGCAAGACTGCCACAGGCCAGCAAAAGCCCCGGAATCACACCGGCCATAAACAGCGACCCGACCGAGACTTCCTGATCCTGCAGCGCATAGATGATCATCACGATCGACGGCGGAATGATCGGCCCTACCACCGCCGAGGAAATCGTCAGCGCCCCGGCGTAGGAGCGGTCATAGCCGCCTTTTTCCATCATGCGGATCATCATCGCCCCCGGTCCCGCCGCATCGGCCAATGCCGAGCCTGAAATGCCCGCGAACATGGTGGAGGAGATCACATTGGCATAGCCCAGCCCCCCGCGCAGATGGCCTACGAACTGCGCCGCAAAGCGGAGCAATGTGTGGGTGATCGCGCCGCCGGTCATGATCTCGGCGGCGAGGATGAAGAAGGGCACAGCCAAAAGCGGGAAGCTGTCGAGGCCGGAAAACATCTCTTTGACAACGACGATCTGCGGATAGGAACTGCCCAAGCCAATTGCCGCAAAAACCGAAATCGCCATGGCAAAGGCAACGGGCAGGCCCAGCACCATCAGCACGAAAAGCGAGATAAAGAGGATCTCAGCCATTGGCGGCTCCCGGCATGTTTTCGGTCTGACCGTCGGGCTGGTGATAGTGGCCCGCCATGATGAAAGGCCGCGCGATCAGCAACAGATGCACGATCAACAGCGAGAACCCGACCGGCATGGCGGCATAGACATAACGAAACGAGAGGCGCATTGCCGGGGTCATCTGGTACTGCGCGCGCTGCATATAGTCCCAGCCGACCTTGACCATGAAGGCAAAGAAAAACAGCAGCACCAGCACGATGACAACGCGCAGGATACGCTGTATCCGGGTGCTCATCACGTCATGCAGATTGGTGATCGCCACATGACCGCCTTGGCGCAGGGCCAGCCCGGCCCCGAGGAACGCCATCCAGATCATCAGATAGCGGGCGGATTCATCAGACCATGACAGCGAATGATTGGTGCTGAACCGCAGGGCGACATTGGCCCCGACGACCAAGACCATCCCCGTCAGGCAGGCGATCACCACTGCGGCGTTCACCTTGACGAATAGCTGTTCCAATCTGCGCATGGTTTCCCCTCCCGTGCAAAACGGCCGGAAGCACTGCTCCCGGCCGTCTGTTCTTGCGTCGCGGCGCTTACTCGGTCGCGGCGATCTGGTCGATCAGCTCTTTGCCGTAGGTCTCATAGTAGCCTTCGTACGCGCTCTCGATCGAGGCGCGGAAGGTGGCTTTTTGCTCTTCGGTCAGCTCGTTGACTTCCATGCCGCGCTCTTTCAGCGTCTCGACGCCGCTCTGTTCGACATCATCAACGAAACCACGCATGGCGGTGACAGCCTCGGTCGCGCCCTTCTCAAAGGCGGCTTTGTCTTCGTCAGACAGACCTTCCCAGAAGGGTTTGGAGACCAGCAGCATGGCGGGCGAATAGACGTGGCCCGACAGCGTCAGGTATTTTTGCACTTCGTCGAGTTTCACCGACACGATCACCGAGAGCGGGTTTTCCTGCCCGTCGATGGTGCCTTGCTGCAGCGAGCTGATGACCTCGGGCCATGCCATCGGGGTGGGGGCGGCACCGGCGGCGTTGAAGGCATCAAGGTGCACCGGGTTTTCCATGGTGCGCAGCTTCATGCCGGCGATGTCTTCTGGGGTCTCGATCGCGTTGCGGTTGTTGGTGATGTGGCGGAAACCCTGCTCACCCCAAGCCAGCGCCACCATGCCCGCGCCGTCGAACTCGGCCAGAATGTCTTGGCCAATGGGGCCATCAAGCACGCGGCGGGCGTGATCGAGGCTGCGGAACAGGAAGGGGATGTCGGTCACGCCGGTGGCGGGGACGAAGTTGCTGAGCGTGCCGGTGGAGACGATGGTCGCCTCGACGGTGCCAAGCTGCAGACCTTCGACCACTTCACGCTCACCGCCCAAGCCGGAAGAGGGGAAATGGCGGAAGCTGAACTTGCCGTCGGTTTCGGCTTCGACGACTTCCTGCCACTTCTGCGCCGCGACGCCGTAGTGGCTGTCGGGGGCGAGGGCGTAGCCGATCTTGACTTCGGTCTGGGCGCTCAGTGCTCCTCCGGTGAGCGCGGCCAAAGTGGCGATAATTGCCGTGGGCTTGGTGATTTTGAACATTTTGTATCCTCCAGCGATCTTATTAACAAGGTCAGGAAAACTGCTAGCGCTGGACGCTCAAAATGGCAATGGGGTGAGGGCGCTTTGTGGACAATGAATCCACAGCGTTTTGAGGGTGGTTCCCTTGGTGATATGATCCGACGCGGTGCTACAACCTTTGACGACTTCAGCAGTGCTCAGGACTGACCCAGCTAGAGATCAAGCTCGATCTTGCGCACCCGGTCACGGAGCAGGGTCTTGGATACGGTCAGCAAATGCTGTTCCATCGCCGCGGCCGCACCGAGCGTATCGCGCCGGGCGATGGCGTCGTTCAGGGTCATGTGTTGTTCGCCAAGTATCTGTAACGTCTCAGGCGCGTGATAGGTGCGGCGGCGCGAGGTCCAAGCCACTTCGCGGCGCACCGCGCGGATGGATTCGTAGACCGTGAGGAACAGCGGGTTCCGGGCCATCTCGGCGATCTTGTAGTGGAACATGTCATCCGCTGCCTCATAGGCGTCGGGATCACTGAGGTTCAGCGTGGCGCGCATCAACTGGTCTAGCCGCTCGATCTCTTGCGGGCGGGCGCGGTCGGCGGCGAGGGCGGCAAGGGCGGGCTCGACCTCAAGCCGGACTTCCATGACATCGCTTGGCGTGACCTGCCGGGCGAGGTGACGCAGGCTGTCGGCATTGGTGGCGGGCGGCGGCGTGGCAAAGGTGCCTTGGCCGTGGCGGCGGTAGATCGTGCCATCCTCTTGCAGCAGGCCAAGCGCCAGCCGCAGCCGCGCGCGGCTCACGCCGAAATGCTCGGCCAATGCCCGTTCGGGCGGCATCCGCCCATCGTTCAGGATATCCCCTTGCCGGATCGCTCCGCGCAGCCGCTCGGCCAATTCATCTTCACTTGGGGCGGTCTGGGGGGGCTGTGTCATGAGTTGGAAAACGCTTCAAATAAATCAATGAACATACGCAATGACGTTACCATCAGGAAAATTCCAAAGGCAAACCGAAGCGCCCTTCGGGGGATGCTATGGGCCAATTTCACGCCCACATGGGCAAAGCTGCTGGTCAGTGGAATGATGATGGCCGCAGCGGCAAGGTTCACATAGCCAAGCGAGAAGGGCGGCAGCCCTTCGGCGCCGAGGCCTGTCAGCGCATAGACCACCGCGCCGGGCAGCCCGATGATAAAGCCGATTGCGGCAGAGGTGCCGACCGCGCGGCGGATGTCATAGCCGAGAAAATTCAGCAGCGGCACGCCGATGGTCCCGCCCCCGATGCCCATCATTGCCGACAGCCCGCCGGTCACGACACCCAGCACCGCCCAGATCGGCTTGGCAAAGCCACGCGGGGTGGGGTCGTCTTTGGTCTTGCGAAAGATCATGTCGAGCGCGACGAGCGCGGCCACGGTGGCAAAAACGCCGACAAGGATCAGCCCCGAGACATAGCCTCCCAAAAGCGCGCCGATGACAACGCCAACCAAAAGCGACGGCGCCCAGAGTTTCAGCAAGTCCATATCAATCGCGCCGCGTTTGAAGTGACCATAGCCCGAGGAGAGAGAGGTAAAGACGATGGTTGCCAGCGACGTACCCACAGCCACCTGCATGGTAATTGCCGGGTCCATCCCCGCCGTCGACAGGGCCAGATAGAGCGCCGGCACAATCACAATACCGCCGCCCACGCCAAGCAGGCCCGCAAGGATACCGCCAAAAATACCGGCGGTCACCGCAATGGCGAGGAGGGGCAGAAGCTGGCCGAGGTCTAGCGCGTTCATCGATTTAATCTTTCTTTGTCTCTAAATCTGTCGCCTGCGACCGGCTGGGTTTCCCCGCGGCGCGGCGCGCCTCTTCGGCCCGCGCAATCGCGGCATCAATCGGCGCGCGATCAGAGGTGCCCGAGAAATTGTCGAGGCTTGGCATCGCTTCGGCCACATGGAGGTAGCGCTCTCCTGCGACTTCAAGCAGCCGGTCAAGTTCGCTGAGCGGATCGCCGTGATCGTCGACGCGCAGGTCGAGATAGGCGTGGTCCTGTCCGCGGTGGATCACCAGCCCCGCCGCCTGACGCCCGCGTTTGTCGCCGCCCGCTTCTTCGCCCGCGCGCATCGCGGCAAGCAGCCGTTCGGCCATCGGCAGATCGCTGCGGGCGGCATAGGTGTCGAACGTGGCCTCTACGACCTCTGGCCCGGTCAGCATATTGCCCGCAACCGAATGAGTGCTGCCAACGCGGTGCCCGGCCCAATCGACACAGCCCGCGCCGGTGTGAGCGGCGAAATTCCCCTCGGCGTCGAGCATGTGGCACTGCCGGATATCGCGGCCTGCGTCGCGCGCGGCAAATTCCTTCAGCAATGCTTCGGCGGGGTCGCCGCTTTCCAGCATGCGCCGGCCTTCGGTCCCCCAAAGCGGGTTGACGAAAGCTTGCGTCGCCACGGCGACGCGGCGACCGATATAGGGCACGGCGGCCCCGCAGGCGAAAAAGCGGCTCGCTACGGCGATGCCGATCTCATGGCTTTCGGGGTCACGGGCGATGATGGAATAGGTCATGGGTTAACGTCCTACGGCATAGGCCTGCATCAGGCGGGGGGTCGCGGCGGCCTGAAGGCTGCCATCGGGACTGCGCAGCGCGGCGGTCATCCGCCCCACCGACCACGGCTCGGCCACGGTGACGATATGGCCCCGCGCGCGCAGCGCGTCGATCACCGCAGCGCCGACATTGGGTTCGATCATCATCTCGCCGGGCAGAGCTTGGCGGGGAAAGAAGCTGCTTTGAAAATGCATGGTATGGAACAGCGGCGCGTCCATGCCTTCTTGAAGGTCGATCCCGTGATGCACGAAACGCAGGAACCAGATCAGCTGCCATTGATCCTGCTGGTCGCCACCCGGCGTGCCAAAGACCAGTTGCCGCCCGTCTGAATGCTCGGCAAAGGAGGGGGTCAACGTGGTGCGCGGACGCCGACCGGGGGCAAGCGACGTGGGCAGGCCCCGCTCAAGCCAGAACATCTGCGCGCGCGAGTTTAGCGGAAAGCCCAAGCCCGGCACGACCGGATTGCTCTGCAACCACCCGCCCGAGGGCGTGGCCGAGACCATATTGCCCCAGCGGTCGATCACATCAAGATGCACGGTATCGCCGCGTTTTTCGGTTAGATGCGCCATCGTCGGCTCTTGCGGCGCGGCATTCTGAACGCCGAAATCACGGGCAGCGCGTTCGATATAACGCTCGGCCAGATGCTCTAGCCCTGCGATCACGCCCGGACGCTGTTCAAGGGACGCTTTGCCGTTCACCAGTTTCGCACGCTCAGCGTTATAGGCGTCAGAGAGCAGTTCTTCCATCGGGATGATGCTCTGTTCGGGGTCGCCATAATAGGCTTCGCGGTCCGCATAGGCGAGTTTCATCGCCTCGATCACCGTATGGGTAAAGGAGGCGCCCATCGGGTCCATCGCGGCCAGATCAAAATGCTTGAGAATGGCGAGGGCCTGCAAAAACACCGGCCCCTGCGACCAGGCGTGGGTCTTATGCACCGTCCAGCCGTGATACTCGTAAGTAAGCGTGTCTTCGTAGCTGGCCTGCCATTTGGCCATGTCCTCGCGCGCCAGAAGGGCGCTGTTCTTTTGCTCTGACACGTCATGCACGCAGGCGTCTTCGAGGTAGTCAAAGATCGCATCGGCCACGAACCCTTCGGACCAGATTTTGCGTGCGGCCTCGATCTGTGTCACGCGGTCCTCGCCTGCGGCTTCGGCTTCGCTTACTAACCGTTCATAGGTGGCGGCCAGATCGGGATTTTTAAAGTTGGCGTTCGGCTCAGGCGCCTTGCCATCCGGCGTCCAGACAGCGGCAGAGGTGGGCCATTCGGCGGCGAAATACTCGGCCAACCCCTTGATGGTGTTCGATACGCGCGGCAGCACCGGATGGCCATCGCGGGCATAGTCGATCGCGAGCTGCATCACCTCGCGCAGGCCCATTGTGCCATGATCGCGCAGCATCAGCATCCAGCCGTCAAAGGCACCGGGCACCACCGTCGACAATAGACCCGAGCCGGGGATCAGTTTCAGCCCGAGTTCCTCGAAATGCTCGAGCTTGGCGGCGGCGGGGCTGACCCCTTGGGCGCAGACGACCTTGGTCGTCTTTTTTTCCGCGTCGTGAAAGATGATCGGCAGATCGCCCGCCGGGCCGTTCAAATGCGGCTCGACCACCTGCAAGACAAAGCCCGCAGCCACGGCGGCGTCAAAAGCATTGCCGCCTTTTTCCAGAATGCCGAAACCGACGGTCGAGGCGATCCAATGGGTTGAGGTGGTGACACCGAAGGAGCCGCGGATCTCGGGGCGGGTGGTAAAGGTGGTCATGTCGTCTCCGGTCAGTGTTCGCGCGGGTCCAGCGCATCGCGCAGTCCATCGCCAAGAAGGTTAAAGCCGAGCACGACCATGAAGATCGCAATGCCGGGCCAGAGCGCCATCCAAGGCGCTTGATTGAGGAAGTTCTTCGCCGTGTTCAGCATCGACCCCCAAGAGGGGGACGGCGGCTGCTGGCCGAGGCCTAAGAATGACAGCGACGCTTCAGCGATGATCGCGGTCGCCACAGTCAGCGTGGCCTGCACCAGCACGGGCGGCAGCACGTTGGGGAAAATATAGCGGCGCAGGATGCGCGGCGTGCTGAGACCAATGGCGCGCGCGCTTTCCACGTAATCTTCGGCAGCGACACTTAGCACCTGACCGCGCGTCAGACGGATAAAGACCGGCGTGGCCGAGATGCCGATGGCGATCATGGCGTTGGTCAGGCTTGGCCCCAAAAAGGCCGCCAGCGCGATGGCGAGGATCAAGAAGGGTGCGGCCAGCAGAGCTTCGGTGCAGCGCGAAATGATCGCATCCGTCCAGCCCCCGAAATACCCCGCGATGATGCCCAAAGGCACGCCAAGGCCAAGCGCGATGGCGACCGAAACGACACCCGCCAGCAAAGAGGCCTGCGCCCCCCAGATCAAACGCGACAGCACATCGCGGCCCAATTCATCGGTGCCTAGCCAATGCACCGCCGAGGGCGCTTTGCGCACCGCGCCCCAATCGGTCGCAGAGGGGTCGGGGATCGGAAGAATGGGCGCCAGCAATGCAATAGCGCAGAAGAAGACCACCAGCACCCCGCCCAACATGGCACTGCGGTGGTGGCGAAACTTTTTCCAGACGCGGTTTTCAGGGCGTGCCGAGAGGACGGGATCAGCGGCGCTTTCAGCGTCAATGGTGATGGGTGTGGCAGGTTGAGCCATTATTGCTTCCTCAGGCGGGGGTTCAGCAGCACATAGGCGACATCGGCCAGCAGGTTCATGAAGATAAAGCCGACAGCGGTGACCAGAACGATCCCCTGCACCACGGCGTAATCTCGGTTGAACACCGCATCGACCACAAGCTTGCCAAAGCCGGGGATGGTGAAAATCTGTTCGGTCAGCACCGCGCCTGCGATAAGTTCACCAAACAAGAGCGCAGTCAGGGTAACGATGGGCGTCAGCGCATTGCGAAAGGCGTGTTTGAGGATGACTTTGCGCTCGATCAGACCCTTGGCGCGGGCGGTGCGGACGTAGTCGCTGCTCAGCACGCTCAGCATGGCCGACCGCGTGTGGCGCATCAGCGTGGCAGCGAGTGCTGTGCCCAGCACGAAGGCGGGCATGATCATCACGGTGATGGAGCGGATGGGGTCTTCGCTCAGGGGCACATAGCCCGAGGCGGGCAGCAGCTTCCATTTCACCGAGACCAGCAGGATCAGCATGATCCCCAGCCAGAAGTTCGGGATCGACAGGCCCGAGAGCGCCACCACATTGGCCACATAATCGGTCACGGTGCCCTTCTTAACGGCCGAAAAGATGCCCGCAGGCACGCCGATCAGCAGGGCAAAGATCATCGCCATCGTCGCCAGTTGGATCGTGACGGGCAGCTTTTCCCCGATCAGTTCAAGCACCGGCTGGTTGGTGCGCAGCGAAATGCCCAAGTCCCCCGTCAGCGCGTTGCCGATCCAAGTGAAATATTGCACCGGGATTGGGTCATTCAGGCGGTATTTCTCGCGCAGGAATTCCAACACCTGCGGGTCGCGTTCTTCGCCGGCCATGGCCAGCACCGGATCGCCCGGCAGCAGCTTTTGCAAGGTGAAGACAAAGACCGAGATCAAGATGATCGTCGGGATCGCGATCACCAGACGGCGCAGGATGAAGGACAGCATTTTGAAACGTCTCGCTCAGGGGAGGGGCACCGCCGGGACCGGCCCGGCGGTGCGGATGCAGAAGGTTTTACCCTTCTTCTTTTTTCATACCTTCAAGGCGGATCATGCCATCAGGATAGGGGGTAAAGCCGGAGATGTCGGAGTCCAGCGCCCAGATCCATGTCTGGTGATAGAGGTACACGATCGGCAGCTCTTCGTTCAGGATCGCACGGGCCGCGGTATAGCTTTCGCGACGCACGTCTTGATCGTTGGATTTGCGCGCCTTGTTCAGCAGCTCATCCACTTCCGGGTTCGAGAACTTGGAATCGTTGATGCCGCCATCGGAGGTCATGAACTGGTGGATGTTGCCATCGGGGTCGACACGGCCCGACCAGCCGATCTGGCTCGCCTGATAGTCACCCGCCGATTGGTCGGCCAGCAGCGTTGCGAATTCCTTGGAGGTGATCGAGATGTTGATCCCCGCCTCTGCCGCCATGGACTGCACGACCTGCATCAGTTGTAGCGGGATCGTGGTGTTGGGCACCTGCACCTCAAGGTCGATGCCATCGGCAAAGCCTGCTTCGGCCAGCAGTTCCTTGGCCTTTTCCACGTCACGTTCAGGCACGGGATAGTCGGTGCTGTACCAGGGCGAGTTTGGCGGGAAAGGCTGGTTGCCCGCGGCGAAGGCACCGTTAAAGACGACCTGATTGATCGCCTCGCGGTCGATCGCATAGCTCAGCGCCTGACGCAGACGTTTGTCGTTGCCCCAAGGGTTGTCACCCTTTTCGCCATTGGCGACATTGATGGTGATGCCTTGATAGCCCAGCGACACGGCGCTTTCGACCTTGATGCCGTCGTCACCTTCGGCCTGCGCCAGATCGGTCGCGGCCAGACGCTCCAGCATGTCGATGTCGCCCGATTGCAGGTTCGCCAGACGCACAGTGGTGTCGGGGATCGGCAGGTAGGTGACGGTGTCGAAGTGGTATTCGTCGGCGTTGTAATAGTCGGCGAATTTCTCCAGCACGATCCGGTCTTGGGCTACACGCTCTTTGAACTGGTAGGGGCCCGAGCAGACCGGGTTCAGGCCAAAGTCATCGCCCGCCGCTTCGGCAGCGGTGGGGGAAACCATCATGCCCGCGCGGTCGGCGAACTGCGCCATCAGCGTGGCGTCGGCATCGGCCAGATCAAAGCGGATTTCATGGCTGCCCAGCACTTCGACGCCGGTGATGGAGGAAAGCTCGGACTTGCGGCGCGAGGTCTCAAGGTTCTGGCTGCGGTCGATGTTGGCGGCCACGGCCTCGGCGTCAAACGGTGTACCGTCATGGAAAACCGCATCGTCGCGCAGCTTCATGGTCAGCTGTTTGCCATCCTCAGAAAAAGACCATTCGGTCGCCAGTTGGGGGATGATTTCCAGATCAGGCGTGATGTCCACCAGCTTGTCGCACATCGACGTATAGACGATCCGCCCCACAAAGGTGCGCGACTGGTCGGGGTCCAGCACATCGGCGTCAGATTGCAGCGCGATGCGCAGGTCAGCCGCCTGCGCGCCGAGGGTCGTGGCCCCCAGCAGCGCGGCGGCGAGGGTCATTTTGGTCAGTGTCATATCGAACTCTCCTGTCGTTTCATTAAGTCTGTTTTAGCCTGTTATTCTTGGTCTTGGCGGGGGCGGAGCGTTGTCCGATCCCGCATGGCGTCTTGGTAAAGCGCAAAGCGTGCCGCCGCGCCGGGGGCACGTTCGGGCGCATCGGCAAGGCCGAGGTCCGGTGTGGCGGCGGCGATCTCTTCGAAAAAGTGGCAGGCGGCGATATGACCGTCGCCGGCATCGGTTTCGCGCAAGGCAGGCGGCTCACTCGCGCAGCGTTCTTTGGCATAGGGGCAACGGGTGTGGAAACGGCAGCCCGAGGGCGGGTTGGCCGGGCTCGGCATCTCGCCCTCAAGCGCGGTTTGCGGTGTGCGTGCACCATGGGCGGCGACCGGAATGGCCGAGAGCAGAGCCCGGGTGTAGGGGTGACGCGGGTGGTTGTAGACCGTATCGACATCGCCCTGTTCAACGATCTGGCCCAGATACATCACCGCCACACGGTCGCTCATATGGCGGATCACGGCGAGATCATGGGCGATGATCACCAGCGTGAGCCCCAACTCATCGCGCAGATCGCCGAGCAGGTTAATCACCTGCGCCTGCACCGACACATCAAGGGCCGAGACAGGCTCATCCCCGATCACCAGCATTGGGGCCGAGGCCAGCGCGCGGGCAATCCCGATCCGTTGGCGCTGGCCGCCCGAAAATTCATGCGGGTAGCGTTCGGCGTGCTCGGGGCGCAGGCCGACTTTCGCTAGAAGTTCCGCCACTTTGCCGCGCCGCTCAGAGGCGGACATTTTTGGGAAATGCGTCTCCAGCGGTTCGCCGACCAGCTTGCCGACGCTCATGCGCGGGTTCAGCGACGAAAAGGGGTCCTGAAAGATGAACTGCATGTCCCGGCGCAACGCGGTCAGGTCGCGCCCGGCAAGGCTGCGCACATCGCTGCCGTCAAACTGCACATCGCCCTCGGTCGGGGTCAGCAGCCGCATGAGCAGCCGCGCGAGGGTGGATTTGCCGCAGCCGGATTCACCGACGATGGCAAAGGTCTCTCCGCGGCGCACGTCGAAGGAGACACCATCGACCGCCTTGACCGTGGCCCCTTTCGCCAAGCCGCCGCCCGAGGTCTTGAAATGTTTCTTTAGCCCGCGCGCGGTCAGGATTGTGTCAGTCATGCGCTCTGCTCCAGATGGGTCTCTAGCGGGGCGAAATGGCAGGCGACGGCGTGGCCATCTTCCAGCGGCGCAAGCAGCGGTTCCTTGGCGCAGATGGGCTGGGCGAAAGGGCAGCGCGTGGCAAAACGGCAGCCTTCAGGCATGTTCTGCGTCGTGGGCACCATGCCCGGCACGGTGGCCAAACGTCCGCGCGGGCCGCTCAACTGCGGGATCGAGGACATGAGGCCAATCGTGTAGGGGTGCTGCGGGTCGTTGAATATGCGCTCTGCCGGACCGGTCTCGACAATCGTGCCCGCGTACATGACGGCCACGGTATCGGCGATTTCGGCCACGACGCCGAGGTCGTGGGTGATCATGATCGTGCCCATGTCGGTCTCGGCCTGAAGGTCGCGGATCAACTCAAGGATTTGTGCCTGAATGGTCACGTCGAGCGCGGTTGTAGGCTCATCGGCGATCAGTAGCGCGGGGTCGTTCACCAGCGCCATAGCGATCATCACCCGCTGGCGCATCCCGCCCGAGAGTTGATGCGGATAGTCACGCATCCGCTTTTCCGCCGCCGGAATGCCGACCCGCTTGAGGATCGCCAGCGCCTTTTCCTCGGCCTCGGACTTGCTGGCGTTGCTATGGGCAAGCACGGCTTCGGTGATCTGTTCGCCGATGCGGAACGCGGGGTTAAGCGAGGTCATCGGCTCTTGGAAGATCATGGTCATCCGACTGCCGCGCAGTTTGCGCATGGCTGAGTGGTCGGCAAGGTCGAGCTTTTGCCCCTCGAAAACCATCTCGCCCGATCTGATCGTCGCGGCGCCTTCAGGCAGCAGGCCCATCATCGCCAAGGAGGTCACGCTTTTGCCGCATCCACTTTCCCCGACAACGCAGAGCGTCTTGCCCGGGTGAACCGTGAAATTCACGTGGTTGATCTGGTCGCTCGGCGCACCGCGAAAGCGCAGGCTGAAGTCGCGCACTTCGAGCAAAACCTTGTCTGTGTCGGTGTTGAGGCCGATGTCAGGGCTGGGCAATGGACCGCTTTCTTGAACCAATATAAGATTGGTCGAGTATGCGGTTGCAAGTTTCTCGCTGTCAATCCGGCGATTTTAATTTTTGGGAAAGCCTTTTTCGGTCAATCTATTGCGACAGAGATTGCCTGCTGGATCGACGGCGATGCTTGATTTTTGAGCGGTCTGTGAAGGTCTGTTGGGGGCTTGATTGGCAAGGATGGCGTTTGGGGGAGATTGCGGACGGTATTTAAGAAAGGATGAATTGAAGGGGCGGGCGCGCATTCGGTGGGGCTGCGCTATTGTAGGGCGGTCGATTTGTTGCTTTATCGAGGGGGAGCCAAGAATTTCGAAAGGGCGGCATCCCCGCATGACCAGCAAACCTAAAACGGCGGAACGCAAGCGCGGGTCCGGGGCGCAATTTGTCTATTCTATCCTGCGGGATGAGATCCTTGATTTAACCCTGCTGCCCGGCAGCCCGATCGACGAGATTCGCCTATCCGAGCGTCTTTCGATGTCGCGCACGCCGATCCGTGAGGCATTGGTGCGGCTGGCGAGCGAGGGATTGGTGACCACGTTGCCCAACCGTTCGACCGTGGTGGCGAATATCGACTTCATGAACCTGCATACCTTCTTCGACGCGATGACGTTGATGTACCGTGTCACCACGCGGCTGGCGGCGCAGTTTCATACCCCGGCCGATATGGCCAAGATCCGCGCGCGACAGGCAGAGTTTGCCAAGGCCGTATCGGCGCAGGACGCGCTGTCGATGATCGCCACGAACCGTGAGTTTCATGCCGAGATCGCGCGGGCGGGGCGCAACCCTTATTACGAATCGCTTTGTTTGCGCTTGTTGGATGAGGGGCGCCGCTTGCTGCGGATGTATTACCAATCCTTCGACGATCAGCTTCCCAGTGAGTATGTCCAAGAGCATGAGGATTTGATCGCGGCCATCGAGGCGCGCGATATCGGGCGCGCGGATTCTTTGGCGGAGACTCATGCGGATCAGATTGTACGGCAGATTCAGGCGCTGATTTCGCGGGATCGGCGGCAGCATATCGAACTTTAACAATAGGTAAATGCGTGGTTTTTTCGCGCGCAGAAAGCTTGCGGCAATTTTATGTCGACAAATAAAATACAATAGCTAAGATGCAGCCAACCCCGGCAATATCGCAGCCGGATTTTATGAATGGAGAGACAAATGACCCCTTCGATTTTTTCCGGCTGCATCCCGGCCCTGATGACCCCCTGCACGGCAGACCGGAAACCTGATTTCGACGCGCTGGTGCGCATGGGCAAAAAGCTGATCGCCGATGGTATGAGCGCGGTTGTCTACTGCGGCTCCATGGGCGATTGGCCGCTGCTGACCGATGTAGAGCGGATGGAGGGCGTTGAGCGTTTGGTTGATGCGGGTGTGCCGGTCGTTGTTGGCACGGGTGCTGTGAACACCAAGCTGGCCGCCGAACATGCGGCCCATGCGCAAAGGGTCGGCGCGAAGGGGTTGATGTTGATCCCCCGCATCTTGTCGCGCGGCACGTCGGTTGCGGCGCAGAAGGATCACTTCAAAACCGTTTTGTCGGCCGCGCCAGAACTTCCTGCCGTGATTTACAACAGCCCCTATTACGGCTTCGCCACCCGCGCCGATCTGTTCTTTACCCTGCGGGCCGAGCATTCGAACCTCGTGGGTTTCAAAGAGTTCGGCGGTGCGGATGATCTGCGTTATGCAGCAGAGAACATCACCAGCCGCGATGATGAAGTCACGCTGATGATCGGGGTCGATACCACCGTGTTCCATGGTTTCGTCAATTGCGGTGCCACGGGCGCCATCACCGGGATCGGCAATGTGCTGCCGCGCGAAGTGCTGCATCTTGTGGCCCTCAGCCAAGCCGCAGCGGCGGGCGATGCCGAAGCGCGCCAGCGGGCGCAGGAACTCGACGCGGCGCTTGGTGTTCTATCCTCCTTTGATGAGGGGCCGGACCTCGTGCTTTATTATAAGCACCTGATGGTGCTTGAGGGCCATGGGGAATATGCGTTGCATTTTAATGAGACCGACGCTCTGACCGACAGCCAGCGCGGCTATGCCGAGGCGCAGTACCGGCTGTTCCGCACATGGTATGGCGATTGGAGCAAGCAAGGCGGCGCGGTCGCGAGATACGCCGCTTAATCCTCCTCCCAACTCTCCCCGGCTGGGCAGGCCCGTCGCATTTGCGGCGGGCCTTTTTCGTTGTTTTGCGCCCTTTCGAATAAGATAATTGCAAACGCATATAAATTTGACTAGCATCTTTTCAGGGGCCAACGCATCGGGAGTGGGTGCGCCATTTGAGGGAGAATGTTTGAAATGAGTGCTACGGATTTAATGCGTGATTTTGGGGCGATGCTCGTCTCTGGCGGGGTCGAAGTGGTGGATTGTTCGGGCGTTTTGGGGCCGGATACGCCGATCCTGCAACTGCCAGCCGACTTTGCCAAGCCGACACCGAAGGTCGAGATTCACAAGATCAGCGAATATGACGAGGATGGCCCGTTCTTTGCATGGAACTGGATGGTGCTGGGAGAGCATTCCGGCACGCATTTCGATGCGCCGCACCACTGGATCACCGGCAAGGATTACGACGACGGGTTCACCGATACGCTCGACGTGCAGCGCCTCGTTGCGCCGGTGAATGTGATCGACTGTTCGCAGCAATCTCAAGAAGACCCGGACTTTCTGCTCGACGCCAAGGGCATTAAGGAATGGGAAGCGGAATATGGTGAGATCGGTAAGGGCGAATGGGTCGTCATGCGCACTGATTGGGACGCCCGCGTCGATGACGAAGCGCGTTTTCTCAATGCGGATGAGGCGGGCCCCCACAGCCCCGGGCCGACCCCGGATGCGATCGAATACCTGATGGACAAAAAGATTGTCGGCTGGGGCACCCAGTGCATCGGCACCGATGCGGGCCAAGCCGGTGGAATGGAGCCGCCGTATCCTGCGCATAACCTGCTGCATAAGAACAATTGTTTCGGTCTTGCCAGCCTTGCCAACCTCGACAAGCTGCCGCCCAAGGGCGCGATCCTGATTGCGGCACCGCTGAAGATCAAGAACGGTACCGGCAGCCCCATTCGGGCGCTGGCGCTGGTGCCGAAGGGCTGACCGGTGGCAGATACATCACCTTCCGAGGCGGGGAATACGCCGCTGGATCAGATGGGCCTCGATAATTTCGCGCCCTATTTGATGAACCGGATCATGGGGCGGTATAACGCCGCCCTGTCGGCGGAGATGGCCGCGCTTGGGCTGACCACGCCGCAAATGCGCTCTCTCGCCGTGCTGTCGGTGACCGACGGCATCCTGATCCGCGAATTGGCCGTCTATGCCGTGGTGCAGCAATCCACGCTGAGCCGCGCGCTCGACGCGCTGGTGCGCGACGGGTTGGTGCGGCGCGAGACCGATGCGGCTGACAGCCGTGCCACGCGCGTTTATCTGACCGACAAGGGACAAGAGGCCTATGCAAGGCTTTGGCCGCATATGGCAGAGGCCTATGACGCGATGTTCAAAGGCATCGGCGCGGCCGAGAAAGAGGCCTTTGTGGCCACGCTGCGCACCATGCTGCGCAATATCCGAAAACACGATTTTTAAGAGGGTCCAATGGCCGAACGTTCGTTCAAGGCAGAGGTGGAGCACCTGCGCAAAGGGGATGGCGACGTCTTCACGGGGGAGGGTATCCTCGCGATTACCAAGGCGCTGTTGGAAAACGGGGTCGGCTATGTGGGCGGTTATCAGGGCGCGCCGATCTCGCATCTGATGGACGTGTTGGCCGATGCCGAAGAGCTTATGGGTGAGCTTGGCGTGCGGTTTGAGGCGAACGCATCGGAGGCCGCAGCGGCGGCGATGCTGGCGGCTTCGGTGCACTACCCCATTCGCGGGGCGGTGACCTTCAAAGGGCCGGTGGGGGTGAATGTGGCCTCGGACGCGCTGGCGAACCTCAGTTCCTCCGGCGTGACGGGCGGTGCGCTGGTGATCGTGGGCGAAGACTATGGCGAGGGCTCTTCGATCATGCAGGAGCGCAGCCATGGTTTCGCGATGAAATCACAGTTCTGGATGCTCGATCCGCGCCCCAACCTGCCCTGTATCACCAAGGCGGTCAAAGACGGGTTTGAACTGTCGGAGGCGAGCAACACGCCCGTCATGCTGATGGTCCGCATCCGGTCTTGCCATGTGACGGGCAGTTTTGAGACGCGCGACAACCAGCGCCCACCGCTGACCGTGGCCGAAGCCGCCGCCAACCCGCGCTCGGACTTCAACCGCGTGGTGCTGCCGCCGATGTCTTATCTGCATGAGCAGGACAAGATCGAAAACCGCTGGCCCGCCGCGGAAAAGTTCATCCGCGACAATGGGTTGAATGAGTTCTTTGGCCCCGAGAAAGCGCCCTTGGGCGTCGTGGTGCAAGGCGGCATGTACAATTCGGTGATCCGTGCGCTGCAACGGCTGGGGCTTGCCGATATCCACGGTCAGACCGAAGTGCCGCTTTATGTGCTGAACGTCACCTATCCGCTTTTGCGGGACGAGTTCGACGAATTCTGCGCGGGCAAAGAGCATGTTCTGGTGGTCGAGGAGGGCCAGCCCGATCACATCGAACAGCAACTCGGCTCCTACCTCTACAGGCTCGAACGCAAGGTGAAGCTGCACGGCAAGGACGTGCTGCCGATGGCGGGCGAATACACCGGGCAGGTGCTGCTTGATGGGATGACTGCTTTCCTCAAGATCGCCGCGCCCGAAATGCTCCCCGGTGCCGTACGCGCCCCCAATGCCGAAGCGCCCGCGATCCCCGATCTGTCAGACACCGTGCCGATCCGCCCGCCGGGTTTTTGCACTGGCTGCCCCGAACGCCCGATTTTTGCTGCGATGAAGCTGACCGAACAAGAACTAGGCAAGCACCAGATCACCGGCGATATCGGCTGCCACCTTTTCGGGTGCCTGCCGCCCTTTGAGATCGGCGGCTCGACCATGGGCTATGGCCTTGGCCCCGCTTCCAACGCGGCCTTCGACGGAGGCGGCGACAAGCGGGTGATCTCGATCTTGGGCGATGGCGGGTTCTGGCACAACGGGCTTTCGACCTCAATCGGGAACATGGTGTTCAACAAATCCGACAGCGTCGCGGTGATCGTCGACAACTACTATTCCGCCGCCACGGGCGGGCAGGACGTGATGTCCTCGCGGGCGCATAACGACACGAAATCAACCAACAATCCGATCTCTAAGGCGCTCAAAGGCGTGGGCGTCGAATGGGTGCGCCAGATCGACCGGACCTATGACGTGGGCAAGCTGCGCGAGGTGCTGCGCGAGGCGCTGACCACCGATTATAAGGGGCCGAAGGTCATCGTGGCCTCTTCGGAATGTATGCTCAACAAGCAGCGCCGCGAAAAGCCCCTGCGCAACAAGGCGATCAAGGAAGGTCGCCGCATGGAGGTGCCGCGCTTTGGCGTCGATGCGGATGTCTGCACCGGGGATCATGCCTGTATCCGGCTCTCGGGCTGCCCGTCGCTGTCGCTCAAACGGCTCGACGATCCGCTGCGCGACGATCCGGTGGCGCATATCGATCAGACCTGTGTGGGCTGCGGCAATTGCGGCGAAGTGGCCGATACGGCGGTGCTTTGCCCGTCGTTTTACCAAGCGGATGTGGTGCACAATCCGACGCGGTTTGAGCGGTGGCGTGCCGATAAGTCCAGCCAGATCATCGCTTGGCTGCAAAGACGGCGCGACGCCAAGCGGCTGCGCAGCGAAGGAGTGACGACGTGAATTTGGTTCTGCCGCAAAAGACACCCGACGCGCGTGTCGGCGAAATCACCAAGCTCGCGGTCATGGCCGTGGGCGGGCAGGGCGGTGGGGTCTTGACCGGGTGGATCGAATCCATGGCCCGGGCCGAAGGCTATGTCTGTCAGGCGACCTCGGTCGCCGGCGTGGCGCAGCGCACCGGGGCCACGATCTATTACGTCGAAATGGCCCCGAAAAGCGCGTTGGAGCCGGTCTTTGCCCTCGCCCCTGCGGCGGGCGATGTCGACGTGTTGATCGCGGCTGAGATGATGGAGGTTGGCCGCGCCGTGATGCGCGGTTTCGTGACACCCGACCGCACCACGCTGATCGGCTCGACCCACCGCGCCCTTGCGGTGAGCGAGAAGATGGCCCCCGGCGATGGCATTGCCAATGCCGATGAAGTGCGCGCGGCGGCTGAGATCGCGGCGCAGAAACTGGTGCTCGAAGACATGGAGGGGCTGGCCGTGGGCGCGGGCTCTGTTATCTCGGCCTCGCTCTTTGGTGCTTTGGCCGGGTCTGGCGCGCTGCCGTTCCGCCGAGAGGCCTATGAGAATGCGATCCGCGCCGGGGGCAAGGGGGTGGAGCCCTCGTTGCGTGCCTTCGCCGTGGGCTTTGACGCAGCGCAGGGCCGTTTGCCCAACGCCGCCCCGGCCCCTGTGGAAGACCCCGAAACCGCATTCCGTCTTGCGGGGCCTGACGCGCTGCAAAGTCAGTGGGACGCGCTGGTCACCCGCGCCGATGCGCTGCCCGAAGCGGTCCATGATCTGGCTTTCGCGGGGCTTGCCAAGGTCGTAAACTACCAAGACTGCGCCTATGGCACGCTCTATCTTGATCGGCTCTATACCGTGTTGGCCCGTGACAGCGCCGCGCAGGACTGGCGGCTCTCGGCGGCTGCGGCGAAATATATTGCCAACGCCATGGCCTATGATGACGTTATTCGGGTGGCGGACCTGAAAACCCGCGCGCCGCGCTTTGCGCATATCCGGCAAGAGATGCGGGCGGGCGATGCCAACCTGATGCAGCTGACCGAATACTTCCACCCCCGCGCCGACGAAATCGCGGGCCTGATGCCTGCCCGTCTTGGCGCAAAGGTAGAGGCGAGCGAGAAGTGGATGGCGCGGCTGAACCGCTGGTTCGACAAGGGCCGCCGCCTGCGCACCGACCGGCTGCCTGCGTTTCTCATGCTGCATGTTCTGGGCGGGCTCAAAGGGTATCGTTTGAAAACCCACCGCCATGCCATCGAAGTCGCCCATCTCGACAGTTGGCTGTCGCGCTGTTTGGCGGAGGTTGAGGCCGATTACGACTCGGCGGTTGAACTGGTGAAATGCCGACGGCTCATCAAAGGCTATTCCGACACCCATGCGCGGGGTTTGGGCAAGTTCGACAAGGTGATGGATGCCGCCGCGCTGCTGCGCGGGCGAAAGGACGCGGCGCAATGGATCGCGCGTCTGCGTGAGGCGGCATTGCAAGATACCGAAGGAAAGGCGCTCGACGGGGCCATCGCGACGGTTCGGTCTTTCGTCTAGGGGCGGTGCCCGTTTTCTGGGCAGATGTGGGGCGGATCAACTTCCCGACGGGGCTGGGTCATGCAATCTCAGTTGACCGGGTGCCACAGCCCCGCATAGCTGGGAACGCACAAAGGGGGCATCGGCCATGGAACTGTCGCATCTCATCGCCTTTAACATCGCGCTCATCGCGTCGATCCTCAGCCCCGGCCCGGCCTTTCTGATCGCGCTGAAAACCACGCTGAGTTCGGGGCGGCAGGCGGGTGTTGCCGTGGGGCTCGGGCTTGGCCTCGTGGCATCGTTCTGGACCCTCGCCGCGCTCTTGGGGTTGGAGGCGGTGTTCCTCGCTTTCCCATGGGCCTATGCCGTCGTGAAAACCCTGGGCGCAGTCTATCTGCTTTATGTGGCCTTTGGCATGTGGCGCGGGGCGCGGACGCCCGTGGCAACCACGGTGATCCCCGCCCACCATGCCTTTCGGCAGGGGCTGATGATCAACATCCTGAACCCCAAATCGGTGCTTTTCGCCGCGGCGGTTCTGGTGGTCATCTTCCCCGAGGGGATGCGCCTGAGCGAGAACCTTTTGATCGTCGCCAACCACCTGATCATCGAAGTCGCCTTTTACACCACTTTGGCCTTCGGCATGAGCCGCCCGGCAGTGAGCCAAGGCTACCTGCGCGCGAAGGTCTACTTTGACCGGGTGGCCTCAGCGGTGCTGGGGCTTTTGGGGCTGCGCCTGCTGTTCGCGCGTTAAAGCTCGGCTTCCCACCGCCGCGACAGGCGCATCGCGCCATTGATGATGCCGACCATGGAATAGGTCTGCGGGAAGTTGCCCCAGCCCTCGCCGGTGGCAAAGGCGGTGTCTTCGGACATCAGGCCAAGGTGGTTGCGGGCTTCCAACAGTTCTTCGAACAGCTTGCGGGCTTCCTCTTCGCGGCCAATCCGCGCCAGCGCGTCGATCCGCCAGAAGGCGCAGACGTTAAAGCCGACCTCGGGCACGCCGAAATCATCCGCCTCTTCGTAGCGCAGCATGAAGGGGCCGCGGCCCAGAACTTCGGACAGACGCTCGACCGTGGCGATGAACCGCGGGTCTTTCGGCGGCAGGAAACCGACCTCTCCCATCAGCAAGACACTGGCGTCCAAGGTGCTGCCGCCAAAGCTTTCGACAAAGGCGCCGCGGTCTTCTGACCAAGCGTTGTCGAGAATCTTGTCGCGGATCACCTCGGCGCGCTCGGCCCAGAGGGCGGCGCGGTCGTCCAATTTCAAATGGCGCGCGATCTTGGCCAAACGGTCGCAGGCAGCCCAGCACATCAGCGACGAAGACGTGTGAATGCGGGCGCGGCTGCGCAGCTCCCAAATCCCGGCATCAGGTTCGTCGTGCAACTCCCACGCCTGCTCGCCCAAGGGCTCTAGCTGTTCAAAGGCCGTGCGCCCGGTGTTCATCGGCAGGCGGTGATCAAAAAACGCGGGCGCTGCACCGAGGATGATATTGCCATAGGTGTCGTGCTGGAAATGCTCATGCGCCTGATTGCCGATCCGCACCGGCCCCATGCCGCGGAAGCCTTGCAAGCTGGGTGAGATACGTTCGGTCAGCGCCGTCTCAAGCCCCAGCCCCAGCACGGGCTGGATATGTCCGCCTTCGGCATCCGCCACGGCATTCATCAGCCATTGGAAATAATGCTCCAACGTGCGGGTCGCGGCGAGGCTGTTGAGCGCGCGCACGGTGAAAAACGCATCGCGGACCCAGCAATAGCGGTAATCCCAGTTGCGCCCCGAATCCGGCGCTTCGGGCAGCGAGGTGGTGATCGCGGCGATGACACCGCCCGTGGCCTCATAGCTGCAGAGTTTCAGCGTGATCGCGGCGCGGATGACGGCCTCCTGCCACTCGAAGGGGATCGCCAAACGCTGCGTCCAGCGCTGCCAATAGCGCGTGGTCTTGGTGCGAAAGGTGGTGCCGATCTGCTCAGGACTGTCCGACAGCGTCTCATCCGGGCCAAGGATGAAGGTCATCTCCCCTTCAAGGTTGATCATGCGCCCGTCCAACACATGGTCGATCGGCGCGTCGGTGGTCAGACGCATGTTCTGTTCAGGCCCGACAAAGCGCACATGGTTCGACCCGCGGGTAAGCGTGGGGGCCACCTCTCCCCATTGAAAGCGCGGTTTTAGATGCATGCGCACGCGGGGCGAGCCTTCGATCCGGCGGATTTGCCGGACCAACGTCTGGGGGCGAAAGCTGCGGCCATAGGCGGTGAAACGGGGGCAGAAATCAACAATCTCAACCGCGCCCTTGGCGCTGCGCAGGACCGTGCGCAGGATCGCGGTATTTGGCAGATAGCTCTGTTCGCTCTCGGTCATGTCTTCGAGTTCGACGGCAAATTCCCCGTCGCCCTCTTCGCCCGCGCCGTGGCCCATCAGACTGTGAAAGACCGGATCGCCGTCAAACCGTGGCAGGCAAAACCAGTTGATCGCCCCTTCGCGGCTGACCAGCGCCGCAACCGCGCAATTCCCGATGACACCCAGATCCATAAGTCCCTCTTTTCTATTCTCAATGCGTCTGCCGGGCGGGCCGGATCAGCGCAGAATTTCTTTCAGCCAATCGGCAAAGCCGGCCACATCTGCGATGTGATGTTGTGCGTCGGTTGGCCCTTGGCCGATCTTGATGCCAAAGCCACCCATGGCCTGCGCCGCGCGAAAGCCGTCTTCGTCCGTCACGTCGTCGCCCACCATCACCGGCAGCCGCTCCGCAAAGGCGGGGGAGGCCATGAATCGCGTCACCGCGCCGCCCTTGTCGACACCTTTCAGGGCGACTTCGCTGACCATCTTGCCATGCAGGCCGCGCAGGCTGGCGTCTTCGCCAACCAGCGTATCGACAAAGGCGCGGCAGGCCTCGCCCTGATCGGGGGCCTTGCGGTAATGCAGCGCAATCGCGCCGGGTTTGCGTTCTGACGTCACCCCATGCAGCACGGCGAATTCCTCTACCCGGTCGATCACGGGGGCGGGGATCCCTGCGCTCTGCTTTGGGGCGTGATCCGCCGCGGTGCTCAGCCGCAGCTCCAACCCATGCGAGCCAGAGACCGGCAGCCGCAGCGCGCCCAAGATGCGGTCCACATCCGCCAGCGCCCGGCCCGAGATCACCGCCACCGCCCCATTGGTCTGCGCAACAAGTTGCGTCAGCAGGTGGCGCGTCGCCTCCGGCAGGCAGGCGTCTTCGGGGTTGTCGACGATGGGGGCCAGCGTGCCGTCGAGATCAAGGAAAAACGCATGGCGCTCAAGCGGGATCACGGGCGGCAGATTGCTGTGCGACAAGGTGGTGCTATCCATAGGGTCTGGTCTATCCGTTTCAGGGCACTGGCATTTAAAGGGCACTGGGATTTTCAGTGCGCGGGCGTTCTCACGAACCCTATGCGCCGGCGCAGCGAAATCAAAGGATTTATGCTGCAACTGCGCAAAGATGCGCGTCCTGCGGGGCGGGAACCCAGCCAATGCAGCGGCGTTTGCCTAGACGAAGGGCAATCTGCGCGCCCCCGCAAGACCCCGCATCACACATTCGGAACCCCAGATGACCGCACCGTCCACGCTTAGGTACTACCCCGACAGCAAACCCGGCATTGCGCGACGGCGCTGCGGCCGGGGGTTTTCCTATCACGCGCCCGATGGCCGCTGCATCAAGGACAAGGCCGAACGCGAACGTCTGGTAAAACTGGCGGTGCCCCCGGCCTATGAGCAGGTCTGGATCAGCCCTCATGTCAACGGTCACCTACAGGCGACGGGGGTCGATGCGCGGGGGCGCAAACAGTACCGCTATCATCCGCTCTGGTCCGAGGCGCAGGCGCAGGATAAATACGCAAGCCTGCCCGAATTTGCCGAGACCCTGCCGCGCATCCGCCGCCGCGTGCGCCGAGACCTCAAGGAAGAGTTGGGCGAACGTGACTTTGCACTGGCCGCCGCCGTGGCGATGATCGACCGCCTGTCGCTGCGCGTCGGCAATCAAGTCTATGCCAAGACCAACCGCACCTATGGCACGCTGACCTTGAAGCGGCGGCATCTGGTCTTGAAAGACGGCAAATTGCAGGCATCCTTCATGGCGAAGGGAGGCAAGCGGGTGCGCCGCCAGATCGCCAACCGCACCCTGATGCGCGCCTTGGAGAAAATCCGCGATCTGCCGGGCGCGGACCTGCTGACATGGCTCGACGAAGAGGGGGAGCCGCGCAGGCTGACTTCTTCGGCCCTGAATGACTATATCGCCGAGGCCGCAGGGACCGAAGGGTTCTCCGCCAAGACTTTTCGCACTTGGGCCGGGTCTGTCGCGGCCTTTGATGTGGCGCTAAAGGACGACAAACCGACCATCAAAGCCATGGCCGAAGCGGCGGCCCAACGGCTGCACAACACGCCCACCATTGCACGCAACAGCTATATCCATCCGCAGGTCATCGACCTTTGCCAAAACCCCCAAGACCTGCCGGACCCGCCTGATCTTGACGATATGACCCAAGCCGAACGGGGGCTTCTGGCCTTTTTGCGCAGCACCGCGTGACCCTGAATTGACGAGACGGGCGAACTTTAACCGCGCTCAGGCATTGTTAACATGAATAGTGGTATCGCTCGGCTTCAGAAGGACTGAAATTTTATGAACGAGACAGGCGGGCCGACCCTCAGCGGTGTCCTTGACCAGATGGAGCATCTGTCCGGCGGCGCGGATCGGCAGATTACCGTGGAAGAGATCATCGATTGTCTGGGCAAACATTCATTTGCTTCGACGATCCTAACCTTCAGTCTGATCTCTACCTCTCCGGCCAGCGGCATCCCCGGCTTTACGGCGTTTATCGGGTTGGTGGTCTTGTTTCTGGTGGTGCAGATGATCTTTGGCCGCGAGAGCCTGTGGCTGCCGGGCTTTATCATGCGCCGCGACATCGCTGCGAAGAAGCTGCGTGCGGGGGTGCGCTGGCTGCGCCGCCCGGTGGATTTCGTGGATCAATATTTGCATCAGCGGTCGACCTTCATCCTGCACCGCCCGTGGATTTACCTGCCGTTGTTGATGGTGATGGCCCTGTCGATGTTCATGCCGTTCATGGAAATCGTGCCCACTTCCGGCTCTATCGCCTCGGCCATGATCGCCATTTTCGCGGCGGGCTATCTGATGCGCGACGGCAGGGTCGTGATTTTTTCGATGGTCTTGATGTCCCTGCTTCCCGTGGGGGGTGCATGGTTCTTTCTTGGGCGCTGAAAAAATAATCGCAGCGGTTTGCCATGCTCCGCCTGCAAAAGAATTGACCAAAGCCGACCAAGCTGGGAACCTTTACCGACCTAAACCATTAAACCGTTAGTGGTGGTCGGCGTTCCGCCTTAGCAGGCTCGGCGGCCAAAAATCGATTGTTCCCGAGGCATAAAATGGCTGGCAGATTAATTGTAATCTCAAATCGCATCCCGTCAGAGGCCGCCCCCTCCGGTGGGTTGGTCTATGCGCTTCACGAAACCCTGCGCAAGATCGGCGGCATCTGGATCGGGTCGCACCCGGAAACCACCGAAAACCCGTCAGAGAGCCTGAGCGAATATGGCGATCAGGGCAAATACACCCGGCTGAGCTTCAGCCTTAGCCCCGAAGACTACAAGAATTTCTACCTCGGTTTTTCCAACTCGGTGCTTTGGCCGGTCTGTCACCGTCGCGGCGATCTGGTGGAGTTGGACCGGGGGTTCGAGCGGGGCTACAGCGCCGTTAACGCGCGCCTTGCGCGGCAGGTGATGAAAGTAGCCCGGCCGGACGATATGATCTGGGTGCACGATTACCACTTCTTTCCCCTTGCGACAGAACTGCGCAAGCTGGGCTTTGCGGGTAAGATCGGGTTTTTTCTGCATATTCCCTTCCCCGCCTTGGGCGATATGGGCGCCCTCCCGCGGGAGGCCAATCTGGCGCATTGGCTGGCGGACTATGACCTCGTGGGCTTGCAAACCCGCGCTGACGTAGCGCGTTGCCTTGAAATGTTCCGCGCCGAAACGGATTCCGAGTTTTTGATGAACGGCACGATCAAATGCGGCTCACGGGCGGTGGCGCTGCGGTCGTTCCCCATCGGGATCGATGTAGAGACCTTTGTGCAGGCCGCCCAAGGCGGCAGCGCGCAGGACCGGCTTGCCGATGACATGGCGGGGGACATCGTGATCGGGGTGGACCGGTTGGACTACTCCAAAGGTCTGCCCAACCGCTTCCGCGCCTTTGGCCGCTATCTGGAAACCCGCGACGAGCGTGAGCGGCGGGTGAGCATGGTCCAGATCGCCCCGCCAAGCCGCGAAGAGGTCGCCGCTTACCGTGAGTTGCGCTACGAATTGGAAGAGCTTGTCGGCCGAGTGAACGGCGAACATGGAGAGATCGATTGGACCCCGCTGCGCTATATTCACCGCAACCTTGATCGCGATCTCTTAGCACGGCTTTACCGCCGTGCGCGGGTGGGGATCGTCACCCCCTTTGCCGATGGGATGAACCTTGTGGCCAAGGAATATGTCGCGGCGCAAGACCCCGAAGACCCCGGCGTGCTGATCCTGTCGCATATGGCCGGCGCCGCCGAAGACCTGACAGATGCTATTCAGGTCAACCCGTACGACATCGAGGACATGAGCGAGGCGCTCAAAACCGCGCTTGCCCTGCCGCTGGAGGAACGCAAACGCCGCCATGCCAGTTGCATGGCGCAGGTGCGGGCGACGGATGTGAACCGCTGGAGCCAGAACTTTGTCGAAGCGTTGCAAGCCTGCCTGCCGACACTGGTGACCAAACCCGCCGCGCGGGAATGGACGGACGCCTAGCGGCGCGCGTCAGGCATCGGGGGCAAAGATCACTTCAGTCTCCCAACCCTTGCATTTCTCTGCAAGCCCGGCGGGCAGGGGCAGATCGGTAAAGAACATATCCACCTCCCGCGCCGACGCGATGCGCGCCGGGGCGGAGCGTTTAAATTTGGAATGATCCGTCACCAAAAAGGTCTTGCGCGACTGCGCGATGATACATTGGCTGACCCCCACTTCTTCGATATCGAAGTCGAGCAGATCACCATCCGCGTCCATCGCAGAACAGCCGATCACCGCGATGTCGAACTTGAACTGGCGGATCGTTTCGATCGTCAGATTGCCAACCAGCCCACCATCCATGCGGCGCAGCGCCCCGCCTGTCAGCACAATGCGGCATTCGGGATTGTCGACCAGAATATTGGCGACATTCATGTTGTTCGTCACCACCATCAGATCGCGGTGATGTAGCAGAGCGCGGGCCACCGCCTCGGTACTGGTGCCGATATTCAGAAAGACCGAGCAGCCGTCGGGAATATGTTCGGCACAGGCGCGGGCGATGCGATTCTTGGCCTCTTCGTGCAGATTGCGCCGCTCTGCATAGCCGATGTTGCTCGCCCCCGAAGGCAGTACCGCGCCGCCATGCACCCGCTCAAGCTTACCGCTATCGGCCAGTTCCGTAAGGTCACGGCGGATGGTCTGATGGGTCACACCAAAATGCTCGGCCAGCCCGTCGACGGTGACTTTGCCTTCGCGCCGGGCGATTTCAAGGATGTCGGGATGGCGGAATGTCTGTGAAATGGGTGTCGCTCCTGCCTGCTGTTGGCGCATTATCTCCAGTGTTTTGGCTAACGCAAGCAATCGCGCAGCAAGTTGTGATTAGCATGTTCGATATACTGGCGAAACGAACATAAACGAAAATAAAACTTGTGCAGATGAGAGTCGTTTCGTAACACTGCCCCTAATTGGACAGTCTGAGCTGGGGGAGGGCCGGATTTTGAACCAACAGCCCGATAGTCATGTGCCCGCTGCCCCGGTCGATCTTTTCGTCATCGGTGGGGGCATCAACGGCGCCGGGATCGCGCGCGACGCCGCAGGGCGGGGGCTGAGCGTGACCTTGGCCGAGATGAATGATCTGGCTTCCGCGACCTCTTCGGCCTCGACCAAACTGTTCCACGGCGGGCTGCGCTACCTTGAGTATTTCGAGATCGGCCTCGTGCGCCACGCGCTGACCGAACGCGAAGTGCTGCTGAAAGCGATGCCGCATATCTCTTGGCCGATGCGTTTCGTGCTGCCCTATCACCGCGACATGCGGTTCGAGGGGGACACGCCGACTTCCAAATTGCTCCGGCTGTTCATGCCTTGGATGCGGGGCCGCCGCCCGGCGTGGCTGATCCGATTGGGCCTGTTTCTCTATGACAACCTCGGTGGTCGCGAGATCCTGCCCGCCACCCGCAGCCTGTCGTTGCGCGGCACGCCCGAAGGGGCACCGCTGGAAGATCGCTTCGAGAAAGCCTTTGAGTATTCCGACTGCTGGATCGAAGATTCGCGCCTTGTGGTGCTGAACGCCCGCGATGCGGAATTGCGCGGCGCACGCATCATGACCCGGACCAAGGTCATCTCGGCCGACCGCCATGCCGAAGGGTGGGCTGTCACGGTGGAGCATGGCGCCGATGGCCAGCGCGAAGTGATCCGCGCGAAAATGCTGGTCAACGCGGGCGGCCCATGGGTGGGCGACATCATCCACAACACTGCGCGGCTGAACTCCTCCGAAGGGGTGCGGCTGGTGCGCGGCAGCCATATCGTGACCAAGCGGCTCTACGATCACGACAAATGCTATTTCTTCCAAGGCACCGATGGGCGGATCATCTTCACGATCCCCTATGAGCAGGATTTTACGCTAATCGGCACCACGGATGCGGATCACCCCGATCCATCCGTCACCCCGGAATGCACCCCCGAAGAACAGGATTACCTGATCAACTTCGTGAATGGCTATCTCAAGCAGGACATCACCCGTAAAGATATCGTTTGGACCTACTCCGGCGTGCGCCCGCTTTATGATGACGGGGCCAGCAGCGCCACTGCGGCCACGCGGGACTATACGCTGAAGGTGGACGAAACCGGCGGCGCGCCGATCCTCAATGTCTTTGGCGGGAAGATCACCACATACCGCAAACTGGCCGAGGACGCGCTGGATCTGATCGCCCCGCATTTCGGCGGGCTGTCGGATCATTGGACCGCTGGCGTGGCGCTGCCCGGTGGGGATTTCCCGGTGGACGGTGTCGCGCAGTTGATCGCGCGGTTGAAAGCGGATTATGACTTTCTTGATGAAAGCTGGGCAGCACGGCTGATCCGCGCCTATGGTACCGATGCATGGGCGATGATGGGCGAGGCGAAAACGCTCGCGGATATGGGCGAGCACTTCGGCGCGACCCTCACGGCGGGCGAGGTCGCGTGGCTGATGAACAAGGAATATGCCCTCAGCGCAGAGGACGTCGTTTGGCGCCGCAGCAAGTTGGGCCTGCGAATGGATGAGGCGCAGATCGCGCGTCTTGATGAATGGATGCAGATGCGCGCGGCGAAACAAGCCGCCTCTGCAGCGGAATGAGGGGAGGACGAACGTGAGTTTGATCCTAAAAAACGTGTCGAAAACGGTGGGCGGTCAAACGCATATCCACCCGACCGACCTGACCTTGGAAAAGGGCACGATGAACGTGCTTTTGGGGCCTACGTCTGCGGGCAAGACCTCGCTGATGCGGCTGATGGCCGGGCTGGATGTGCCGAACACGGGCCAAGTGATCTGGAACGGTGAGGATGTCACCGGGATGCGCGTCCAAGACCGCAAGGTGGCGATGGTCTACCAGCAGTTCATCAATTACCCCTCGATGACCGTTTACGACAACATCGCATCGCCGATGAAGCTGGTGGGCAAGTCGAAGGATGAGATCGACCGCGCCGTGCGCGAGACGGCTGAACTCATGCAACTGACCCCGATGCTTGACCGCAAACCGCTGGAACTTTCGGGCGGCCAGCAACAGCGCTGCGCCTTGGCGCGGGCGCTGGTGAAAAACGCAGGTCTCGTGCTGCTGGATGAGCCGCTGGCGAACCTTGATTACAAACTGCGCGAAGAACTCCGCGCCGAGATTCCGCGCATCTTTGAACGCGCCGGGTCGATCTTTGTCTATGCCACGACAGAGCCGGAAGAGGCGCTGCTTTTGGGCGGCAACACCGCGACGCTTTGGGAGGGCCGCGTCACGCAATTCGGTCTGACGCCAAGCGTCTACCGTCGGCCTGAGAATGCCACGACGGCGCGGGTCTTCTCCGACCCGCCGATGAACTTCCTGAGCATGACCAAATCGGGCAACACGCTGCGGTTTGACGGCGGTGAAATGCCCGCGCCTGCCACGATGGCAAGCCTGAAAGACGGTGAATATACCGCCGGTTTCCGCCCCAACCACCTGACGCTAAGCGCGCAGGGCGCTGAGGCGATCGGCTTTGACGCGGTGCTGAATGTGACCGAGATTACGGGGTCGGAGACGTTTATCCACCTCGACTATCACGGCGCGAAATGGGTCGGGCTGGTGCATGGCATCCAGCATCTGCAACCCGGCCAGCCGCTGCCGGTCTATCTGGATCCAGCGCATATCTATCTCTTTGACGCGAACGGGGCGCTCGTCTCTGCCGCGCCCTATGCGGAGGCGGCATAATGGCCAAGATCACGCTTGATAACCTTGCGCATTCCTATCTGTCCAATCCGAGCAGTGAGGATGATTTC
The DNA here is from genome assembly GCF_025142135.1 of Sulfitobacter sp. W002. NCBI lineage: Bacteria > Pseudomonadati > Pseudomonadota > Alphaproteobacteria > Rhodobacterales > Roseobacteraceae > Sulfitobacter > Sulfitobacter sp. W002. The sequence continues at coordinate 190,683 of NZ_CP081127.1, forward strand.
GCCCTCAAGGAATTGAACCACGATTGGATCGACGGCGAAGCCTATGCGCTGCTTGGCGCCTCGGGCTGTGGGAAGTCCACGCTGCTCAATATCATCTCGGGGCTGTTGCAGCCTTCGCAGGGTCGCATTCTGTTCAACGACGTGGACGTGACCCACGCCCCCACCGCCGAGCGTAACATCGCGCAGGTGTTCCAGTTCCCGGTGGTCTACGACACGATGACGGTGCGCGACAATCTCGCCTTTCCGCTGCGCAACCGGGGCGCGGATGCCTCCTATGTTGCAGAGCGCGTGCAGCAGATCGCGCAGATGATCGGCATGGAGGACGAGCTGAACCGCAAGGCGCGCGGCCTCACGGCGGATGCCAAGCAGAAGATTTCGCTGGGTCGCGGCATGGTGCGTGAAGACGTGAACGCGCTGTTGTTCGATGAGCCGCTGACCGTGATCGACCCGCATATGAAATGGGAGCTGCGCACGCAGTTGAAATCGCTGCACCATGAATTCGGCCACACGATGATCTATGTGACCCATGACCAGACCGAGGCGCTGACCTTCGCGGATAAGGTCGTGGTGATGTACGATGGTCGCGTGGTGCAGATCGGCACGCCGCAGGAACTCTTCGAGCGGCCCGCGCACACCTTCGTGGGCTATTTCATCGGCTCGCCGGGGATGAACCTGTTTGATGCGCAGATCGCGGGCAATGCCGCGCAGGTCGCAGGCACAAGCATCAACTTGAATAAAACTTACGCCCCCAAGGGCGGCAAAACCCAGCTGGGCGTCCGGCCCGAGTTTATCCGTCTTAACGGCGAAGGGCTGGGCCTGCCTGCCAAGGTAACCCGCGTCGAAGATGTGGGCCGCCACAAAATCATCCGCCTTGATGTGGCAGGTCAACAGGTCAGCGCCATCGCCGAGGAAGGCGCGTCCGTGCCGAGTGAAAACACCGCGATCAGTTTCGATCCGGCGGGCATCAATGTCTATGCCGACGATTGGCGCATCAGCGCAGAGGGAGAGGCCGCATGAACAAGACCGTCAACCAAAAGGCATGGTTCCTTGTCCTGCCGGTTCTGATCCTCGTGGCCTTTTCGGCTGTGATCCCGTTGATGACCGTGGTGAACTATTCGGTGCAAGACACCTTTGGCCGGAATGAATTCTTCTGGGCCGGGCTTGAGTGGTTTTCCGACATGCTCGACAGCGACCGGATGTGGGATGCTCTGGGCCGTCAATTGATCTTTTCGGGTGTCATTCTGGCGATCGAAATTCCGCTGGGCATCTTTGTTGCGCTGAACATGCCGAAAAACGGTTTCTGGGCCAGCTTTTGTTTGGTGCTCATGTCGCTGCCGCTGCTGATCCCGTGGAACGTGGTCGGCACCATCTGGCAGATCTTTGGCCGCGTCGACATTGGCCTTTTGGGCTACACGCTCGATAAGCTGGGCATCACCTATAACTACACCCAAGACATCACCGCCGCTTGGATTACCGTTGTGGTTATGGATGTCTGGCACTGGACCTCGCTGGTGGCGCTCTTGGCCTATGCCGGTCTGCAATCCATTCCGGACGCCTATTATCAGGCTGCCAAGATCGACCAAGCCAGCCGTTGGGCCGTGTTCCGCTACATCGAACTCCCCAAGATGGCAGGCGTGCTGATGATCGCGATCCTGCTGCGCTTCATGGACAGTTTCATGATCTATACAGAGCCGTTCGTCGTGACGGGTGGCGGGCCGGGCAATGCCACGACCTTCCTCAGCATCGACTTGGTGAAAATGGCCATCGGCCAGTTTGACCTCGGCCCCGCAGCGGCGTTCAGCCTGATGTATTTCCTCGTTATCCTGTTGATTTCATGGGTGTTCTACACCGTGATGGTCAACCTCGACAAAAGGGATGGTGTGTGATGACCGACACAACCGTGCAAGCCCCCGGTGCCGCGCCCATTCCGGGTGACGTGACCACCGACAAACGCGCCCGGCGCAGCCGCTTTCGGCCCAAAGGGTCTGTAGTGGTGATGACGCTCTACCTGCTTTTCCTGCTGCTGCCGATCTACTGGCTGATCAACATGAGCCTGAAGACCAACGCAGAAATCTTGGGGAGCTTCTCGCTCTACCCGCGTGATTTGACGCTGGCGAACTATGCCAAGATCCTCACCGATCCGAGCTGGTATATGGGCTATGTCAACAGCCTGATCTATGTTGTGCTGAACACCGTGATCTCGCTCGCTGTGGCACTGCCTGCGGCCTATGCCTTCTCGCGCTACAGCTTTATGGGCGACAAGCATCTGTTCTTCTGGCTGCTGACCAACCGCATGGCCCCTCCGGCGGTCTTCGCACTGCCGTTCTTCCAGCTTTATTCCTCGGTCGGGCTCTTCGACACGCATATTGCCGTGGCGTTGGCGCATTGCCTGTTCAACGTGCCGCTGGCGGTCTGGATCCTCGAAGGTTTCATGCGCGGCGTGCCGAAGGAAATCGACGAGACGGCCTACCTTGATGGCTACTCTTTCCCGCGCTTCTTCATCCGTATCTTCACCCCGCTGATTGCCTCCGGCATCGGTGTCGCGGCGTTTTTCTGCTTCATGTTCTCATGGGTCGAACTGCTGCTGTCGCGCACACTTACTTCGGTCGACGCGAAACCCATCGCCGCCACCATGACCCGCACCGTTTCGGCCTCGGGCCTCGACTGGGGCGTGCTGGCCGCCGCCGGGGTGCTCACAATCGTACCGGGCGCTTTGGTGATCTATTTCGTCCGCAACTACATCGCCAAGGGCTTTGCCCTCGGCCGCGTATAAAGGGAGACCGCTCATGTCTTGGATGGCTTGGACCATGCCCACCGCGATCTTCTTCGGTGTCATCGCGTTGTTACTCGTGACCTTCACGATCCTCGCGATCAAATTCCCCGAGACGCCCCGCGTGGGCATTCTCAGGATCGAAACAACCCGTGGTGACCGTCTGTTCATCACGCTTCTCGGCTCGGCCTTTATCAATTTGATCTGGCTGGGTTTCGAGGCGGGCCCGCAGCCCTTTGCGCTGCTGGTCTGCCTTGCCTATGCCGCAGCCGTATTTCGCTGGGTCTAGGCGCTATCACGGCTGATCCCGGTTAATCGGGGCAGCCATACGACACGACCAAATGTCTAGGGAGGACATAATGAAACGATCTGTCATGAAATCGAGTACCGCACTTGCGGTCACGCTCGGTCTGCTCGCCGGACCAGCATTCGCGGATATGGAAGCCGCGAAGAAATTCCTCGACGAGGAAATCGAACGCTCCGCGCTGAGCCGCGAAGAGCAGGAAGCGGAGATGCAATTCTTCATCGACGCTGCCGAGCCGTTCAAAGGCATGGACATCAAAGTCGTGTCCGAGACCATCACCACCCATGAATACGAGGCCAACGTGCTGGCCCCGGCCTTCACCGCGATCACCGGCATCAACATCACTCACGACCTGATCGGCGAAGGTGACGTGGTCGAGAAGCTGCAAACACAGATGCAGTCGGGCGAGAACATCTATGACGCCTATATCAACGACTCTGACCTGATCGGCACGCACTGGCGCTACAAGCAGGCGCGCAGCTTGACCGACTGGATGGCGAACGAAGGCAAAGACGTGACCAACCCCGGTCTCGATCTGGACGATTACATCGGCCTTGATTTCACCACTTCGCCCGACGGTGAGCTGTACCAGCTGCCCGACCAGCAGTTTGCCAACCTCTACTGGTTCCGCCAAGACTGGTTCACCGACCCCGATCTGATGGCCGAGTTCAAAGAGAAATACGGCTATGATCTGGGCGTTCCGGTCAATTGGTCCGCTTACGAAGACATCGCTGAATTCTTCACTGGCCGCACCATCGACGGCGTCGAAGTCTACGGCAACATGGACTACGGCAAGAAAGACCCGTCGCTTGGCTGGCGCTATACCGATGCGTGGCTGTCCATGGCGGGCGGCGGCGACGTGGGTGAGCCCAACGGCCTGCCGGTCGACGAATGGGGCATCCGCGTCAACGAAAACTCGCAGCCCGTCGGTTCCTGTGTGACCCGCGGTGGTGCCACCAACGATGCGGCGGCGGTCTATGCGATCTCCAAGTCTATCGAATGGCTTGAAAAGTACACGCCCCCCGCAGCCGCTGGCATGACCTTCGGCGAAGCCGGTCCGGTCCCTGCACAGGGCGCGATTGCCCAGCAGATGTTCTGGTACACGGCCTTCACCGCGGACATGGTGAATGAGAATGCCACAGCCGTGCTGAACGACGATGGCACGCCGAAGTGGCGCATGGCCCCCAGCCCGCATGGCGCCTACTGGAAAGATGGCCAGAAGGTTGGCTATCAGGACGTGGGCAGCTGGACGCTGATGGAAAGCACCCCCGTCGACCGCGCCAAGGCCGCGTGGCTCTATGCGCAGTTCGTGACCTCGAAAACCGTTGATGTTGAAAAGGCCCACGCCGGTCTGACCTTCATCCGCGAGTCGACCATCCAGCACGAAAGCTTCACCGAACGTGCGCCGAAACTCGGCGGTCTGGTGGAATTCTACCGCTCGCCTGCGCGCACCGCATGGTCGCCCACCGGGACGAACGTGCCGGATTACCCCAAGCTCGCGCAGCTGTGGTGGCAGAACATCGGCGATGCAATGTCCGGTGCGAAAACCCCGCAAGAAGCGCTCGACAGCCTCTGCGCCGAGCAGGAAAAGGTCATGGAACGGCTTGAGCGCGCAGGCGTCCAAGGTGATCTGGGTCCGAAGATGAACGAAGAGCAGGAAGCCTCCTACTGGCTGGAACAGCCCGGCTCGCCGGTTGCCAAGCTCGACAACGAAGACCCCGAGCCCGAGACAATCAGCTACGAAGAGTTGATCAAGTCCTGGCAGTAAGCCAAACTTTGGGGGGCCGGGGCGCAGCAGCGTTCCGGCCCCTTTTTCATTCCATAAGACAACCGGGGGCTGCGCCATGACCCATATCCTCGCCATTGATCAGGGAACCACATCCTCGCGGGCGATCATCTTTGACGGCAACATGGCCGTGACGGCCACCGCCCAAGAAGAGTTTCCGCAGCATTTCCCCCGCTCCGGCTGGGTTGAGCATGATCCCGGCGATCTGTGGTCCACCACTGCGGGCACCTGCCGCGCGGTGATCGAAAAAGCGGGCCTGCGCCCCGATGACATCACCGCCATTGGCATCACCAACCAACGCGAGACGACGCTGGTCTGGGACGCCAAGTCCGGCCAGCCAATCTATAACGCCATCGTTTGGCAAGACCGCCGCACTGCCGATTTCTGTCGGGCACTGCGCGAGAGTGGCGATGACAAGATCATCACCGAACGCACCGGCCTGCTGGCTGATCCCTATTTCTCGGGCACCAAGCTGAAGTGGATTTTGGATAACGTCGACGGGGCGCGCGACCGCGCAGCGGCGGGCGAGTTGCTTTTCGGCACGGTTGACAGCTACCTGATCTGGAAGCTCACCGGCGGCGCGCGCCATGTGACCGATGCCACCAACGCCGCGCGCACCATGCTCTATGACATTCACAAGGGCCGTTGGAGCACGACGATCTGCAAGATGTTCGACATTCCCGTCGAGATGCTGCCCGAGGTCAAAGACTGCGCCGCCGATTTCGGCATGACCCGTCCCGATCTGTTTGGCCGCGAGATTCCGATCCTTGGTGTGGCAGGCGACCAGCAGGCGGCGACCATCGGGCAGGCTTGCTTCCAACCGGGCATGATGAAGTCGACCTATGGCACGGGCTGTTTTGCGCTGCTGAATACGGGCGGAACGGCGGTGACTTCAACCAATCGCCTACTCACCACCATCGCCTATCAACTCGACGGCAAGCCGACCTATGCGCTCGAAGGGTCGATTTTCGTTGCCGGTGCCGTGGTGCAATGGCTGCGCGACGGGCTTAAGATGATCCGCGAGGCGAGCGAGACCCAAGCGCTCGCCGAACAGGCCGATCCGCATCAGAATGTGGTGCTGGTGCCCGCCTTCGTCGGCCTCGGTGCGCCTTACTGGAACGCGGAGTGTCGCGGTGCGATCTACGGGCTGACGCGCAATTCCGGCCCCGCCGAATTGGCCCGTGCGGCGCTGGAAAGCGTCGGCTACCAGACCCGCGATTTGCTGGAGGCGATGCAGGCCGATTGGGCCGCGCAGGGGCAAGCGGGCGAGATTGCCACCCTGCGTGTCGACGGCGGGATGAGCGCCAGTGACTGGGCGATGCAGTTCCTGTCCGACGTGATCGGCGCCTCAGTCGACCGTCCTGATGTGCTGGAAACCACGGCGCTTGGAGCGGCATGGTTGGCGGGGCAGCGGGCGGGCATCTACCCAGACATGGAAGGCTTTGCCCGCGAATGGGCGCTTGATCGGCGGTTTGAAATGCAAATGGATGCGGCGACGCGGGATGAGAAATACGGCGCATGGAAGCGCGCTGTGAACGCCACGTTGCAATTCTGATGGTGGGGATCGCAGCATTTGGTTTCGCCACCGCCGGGCGCATCCGCTTTGGCCGTGGGACCGCTTCAGAAGCAGTCGACGCCGCGCTCAGCTATGGCCGCCGGGTGCTGATTTTACGCGGTGGATCCGTCGCTTGGGTGGATGAGCTCAGCCGTGACCTGACGGCGGCTGGATGTGACGTGACCGAGGTCCGCAGCAGCGGCGAACCCTCGGTCGAGGATGTCCGCGCCGCCGTCGAGGCAGGGCGCGGGGCGCAGGTGGTGCTGGGCGTCGGCGGCGGCGCGGTCATCGACCTTGCCAAAGCCGCAGCGGCGCTGATCCCTTCGGAGTGCGACGTGATGGAACATCTCGAAGTCGTGGGCGCGGGCAAGCCGTTGCAAGCCGACCCGCTGCCGATGATCGCGATCCCGACCACCGCGGGCACCGGGGCCGAGGTCACCAAAAACGCCGTTATCGCCGTGACGCAAGCCGCGCGAAAAGTCAGCCTGCGCGACGACCGAATGCTGCCGCGTTTGGCCTTGGTCGATCCTGCGCTGACGGATGGCGCGCCGCGCGGCGTCACGTTGGGGTCGGGCCTTGATGCCTTGGTGCAGGTGATCGAGCCCTATCTTTCAAGCAAAGCCAACCCGCTCAGCGATGCGCTCTGCCGTGCCGCGATTCCGCAGGGGATTGCCGCGCTCAAACGTCTGGCTGCGGGCGAAGACCCTGCCGCGCGGGACGCGATGGCCTATGTCAGCCTGTCGGGCGGTTTGGCGCTGGCGAATGCGGGCCTCGGCGCGGTGCATGGGCTGGCCGGTGTGATCGGCGGGCAGTTTGGCGCGCCGCATGGGTTGATTTGTGGGCGTCTGCTGGGGCCAGTGCTGGCCGCCAATAGTGATGTGCTCGGTGCCTCCCGGCGGTTTTCAAAAGTGCAGACATGGCTGGCAGAGGGTTTTGATCTGCCCGAGACCGGCACCTTCACCGCCCTCTCGGCCCTGCTTGACGATTGGGGACTGGAGCGTCTGAACCGCTGGATCCCCAAAGGGACTGACCTTGCAGAGACTGCGCAGGAAGCGGCGGCGTCTTCCTCCATGCGGGCAAACCCCTGCGCCCTCAGCCAAGACGCGCTGGAAAATTGCATCCGGGCTGCGCTGTAAGTCGGGCAGGGGCCGGTTGCCCCCGCCCGTTTGTTCTCACGCGGCGCGCGGCGGTGTATTACCGTCGCCCAAGTCCCAGAACACGCCCGCCATCATCCGCAGCGCATCGCGGCAGACGGGTTTCAGCACATGTTCATCCGGCGCGTGCTGCGAACAGCTGCGATAGGAATGCGGCACCCAGACCGTCGGCAGACCCAGAATATCGCTGAAACTGTCGTTGGGCAGGGAGCCTGCAAGGTTCGGCAGGATATGTGGTGCTTTTCCGGCGCTTTTCGTGAGGGAGGCGGCCACGAACTTCACCCACGGGTGATCCGCATCCAACCGCGTCGCGCGGAAGAAGCCGCGGTCATGTGGTTCGATCCGCACCTCCTCAAATCCGTGTTTATCAAGGTGGCGGCGCAGCGCGGGCAAGATGTCTTCGGGATCGGTGCCGACCACATAGCGCAATTGGCAAGTGGCGGTGGCATGGGCCGAGATCGCGTTGACCGGCGCTTCGGGGACACCGCTTTTCATCGCGAGAATGGCAAAGCTGTTCCAGCCATAGGCGCGCTCAACCGGGGTCAGGTCTTCTTCGCCCCAATCCTTGTCGATGGCGGGGCCATCATCGCTTTTAATCGGCAGGTCTTTCAGCGCGTCGCGGACCGAAGGCGTCAGACTGTCGGGCCGCCATTCCGCGATCTGGATTTGCCCGCGTTTGTCGGCGATGGTCGCCAGCGCTTGGGCCAAGATCATCGCCGGATCGGCAAGCAAGCCACCCCAATTGCCCGAGTGATGCGCCCCGTCGCGTTTGTCGATGATCAGATCAAAGGAGACCCCGCCGCGCGAGCCCATGAACATGGTCGGCACATCGGGTTGCAGCCTTGGCCCGTCCGAGGCGATCAACACATCCGCCGTCAGCTTCTCGCGATGTTCGGTAAAGAACTCTGGCAGGCCTGCGCTGCCGGTCTCTTCGCTCATTTCGATCACGATGCGGCAGTTGAACCCCAGCTTGCCGCGCGTTTTCAGCACGGCCTCAAGAGCAGCGATATTGATCAGGTGTTGGCCTTTGTTGTCGGCGGTACCGCGGCCATAGAGCTTGTCGCCTTCCTCAACCAATTTGAACGGATGCAGCCCGTCGCGCCACTGGTCGGTCTGGGCGCGGATCACGTCGCCATGGCCATAGGTCAGCACGGTGGGTAGGTCCTCGCCCTCGCGGCGCTCACCGACCAAAAGCGGCCCGCCGCGCGGGTCGGGGTTGTCGTGCAGCGAACAGGTAAAGCCCATCGCGGTCAGGCGCGGCTCCATCGTCTCGGTCAGGTAGCGCATGAGTTCAGGCGCTTGGTCGGGGTTCTGGCTTTCGGTCTCGTAAGAGACGAGGGTGCTCAATTCGGATTGGAATGTGCCGTCGTCGAAATAGGTCGTGATCGCTTGGATCGCGCTGTCGCGGGTCATGCTTAAAGGTCCTTTGTCATATCTTCGGAAACGGCGTCGCCCCAAGGCGACATGATCTCGGTGCAGCCGGAATTGCGCCCCGCGTTGCGCATCACACCTGCGGGGCAGGCAAAGGCGTAGGGAAAGATCGTGCGTTTGGTCTCGGCGACGGTGTTCTCTTCGCGCAGACGGTCCAGCACATCGCGCGGCAGGTCTTCGTCGGCGATGAGTTGGTTCGCGTCCGAAGCGTCGATCCGGGGCGCGTGGAAGCTTTCCTCCAACGACATGTCGAAATCGGTGACGAAGGATGACAGTTGCGCCACCGCGCCGAGGATCTTGCGCCCGCCGGAGGCCCCGAAGGCAAAGCGTTTGTCACCCTGTTCGCCGACCACCGGGCAGACGTTCATCAAGCAGCGTTTGTTCGGGCCGAGCGAGTTTGGGCGGCCCTGAACGGGATCGAACCACATGATGCCGTTGTTCATCAAAAACCCGGTTGAGGGGGAGACGACCCGCGAGCCAAAAATCGACAGCAGTGTCTGGGTCTGCGCAACCATATTCCCGTGACGGTCGACGACCGAGAAATGCGTGGTGCACCCCGGGGCCTCGGGGCTTTCGCCGGTGTCGCCCATTGATCCAAGCCGCCGCGCGTAGGCGCCTTTCAAGGCCGCAGCCATCGCGGCATAGCTGTCGGGGCCGGGAGCGCTGCCGAGGTCTTCGGTTTCCAGTGCCGCAAAGGTATCGCGGAAGGTCGGGCCAGCGGTCAGCCCCGGCACCACATGGAACCGCGCATCGCGGTAGGCGAAATCGAGTGGGGTGTGGAACTCGGCCCGGTAGGCTTGCAGGTCTTCGCGCGAGAGACTGCCGCCTTTGTCCTGCACATCCTTCGCCATGGCCGCGCCAAGGTCACCGTCATAGAGCGTGCGCGCCCCATGCCGCGCAATCTGATCAAGGCTGTCGGCCATGCGCGATTGATCCAGCCGTTTTTCGGCCAGCGCGGTCCAACCGCTGATCGTCGGCCATTGCCCATCTTCGAGGAAAACCGCCGCAGCGTCGGCATCTTTGGCCAATTCGCGGGTGCAAGAGGCGATGACGAGTGCGGCATACCAATCCACCGTCAGCCCCTTGCGGGCGTGGTCAATCGCGGGCGACAGCAGCTCATTCCAAGGCATCTTGCCAAAGCGCGCGTGCGCTTGGCCCAGCCCATCGACCACACCCGGCACGGCAATCGCCGTTGCACCCTGCACGTTGCGGTCGCCTTCGACATGCTCCCAAGGGAACAGATCGCCTGCCTTGCCGCGCCCGCTGAGCGGATAGTTCGCCGGGTCAAGCGCGCCGGGGCTGCGCATGCCGTGGTTCAGCGCATGGGCCTGACCTTCCTCGGCGCGCCAAAGCATCATTGCCCCGCCACCTGCCGGGCCGCTCATCCACGGTTCCAACACGCCGATGACAAATGAAGTGGCGACAGCCGCGTCCACGGCATCGCCCCCTGCCGCCAGCACCTCGGCCCCCGCAAGTGCTGCCAGACGGTGCTGTGCGGCGACGACGCCATGTTCGGTTTCAATGACGGTTTTGCGGGTTTGACTGCTGTGCGACAGGTTCGATGACATGGGATTACTCTTGCTCGTACATGGGGGTTTCCGGATCGTGCAGAAGGCAGGCGACATGCCCCTGCGGGATCGGGGTGTGACGCGGGGCCTTTTGCGTGCAGAGGTCCGTCGCACGCGGGCAGCGGGGGTGAAAATGGCAGCCCGGCGGCGGCGCGATCGGGTTGGGATAGGCCATGCCAAGCTGCGTGTCCGGCACGCCCAAGCCCGGCTCGGGCGTCAGCACGGATTTCAGCAGCGCCTTAGTGTAGGGATGACGCGGCGCGTCGAAAAGCCCGGCGACCGAGTTCTGCTCAACGATCTCGCCCAGATACATCACTGCCACGCGGGTCGCGAGGTGTTCGACCACCGCAAGATCGTGACTGATGAAGAGATAGGTCAGGCCAAACTCTTCGCGCAGCTCGCCCAATAGGTTGAGGATTTGGCTCTGCACCGACACATCCAGCGCCGAGGTCGGCTCGTCGCAGATCACCACTTCGGGCTTCATGATGAGCGCGCGCGCAATGGCGACGCGCTGGCGCTGGCCGCCTGACATCTGGCTGGGATAGGTGTTCATCACGCGTTGCGGCAAGCCGACGACGTCGAGGATTTCCTTGACCTTTTTCTTGCGGCTGGCCTCATCCCCGATGCCATGTACCCGCAACGGCAGAGAGATCACGTCATAGATGCTCTTGCGCGGGTTGAGCGAGGAATAGGGGTCCTGAAAGATCGGCTGGATGCGCCGCGCGAGCGCCAGACGGCCCTGCTGCGTAATCTCTTCGCCGTCGATTTTGACGTGACCGGCAGTGGGTTGCTCCAGCCCCAAAAGGATCTTTGCGAGGGTGGATTTACCGCAACCGGATTCACCGACCAGCCCCAGCACTTCGCCTTTGCCCAGTTGCAGCGATACGTCGTTCACAGCCGTCAGCGGTTTGACCTTGCCGAACATGCCCTGTTTCACCCGGTACGTTTTGCTGACGCCGGAAAGCTCCAGCACCGGGGGGGTGTTTACGCTGTCCTTCATACGGTCAGCTCCTTCTCGGAATGGCGTTTGCCATCGGGGAAAATGCAGCGGAAGGCGTGGCTGCCGTCCTCTCTTTTCGGGATCTCGCCCCGGCATTCGGCAACCGCATGCGGGCAACGGGTGCGGAAGACGCAGCCTTCGACTTCGCCCACCAGCGAGGGCACGATGCCCGGAATGGTGCCCAGTTTCGCGCCGCGGTCGGTCTTGCCGGGCAGGGGGATGCAGCGCAGCAACCCGCGGGTGTAGGGATGCGAGGGCGCGTTAAAGATGTCGCCCACCGGGCCGGTTTCGACCAACTCGCCCGCGTACATCACAGCGACCTTGTCGGCCACACGCGCCACGACGCCGAGGTCATGGGTGATGAGGATGACGGCCATGTTCATCTCGCGGCCCAGATCGTGCAGCAGCCGCAGGATCTGCGCTTGGATCGTCACATCAAGCGCGGTTGTCGGCTCATCCGCGATGATCAGTTCCGGCTCGCACATCAGCGCCATGGCGATCATCACGCGCTGGCGCAGACCGCCTGACAGTTGATGCGGATACTGCGACAGACGGCTCTCGGCGGCGGTGATGCCAACTTTCTCAAGCAGTTCAATCGCCCGGTCCCGCGCCTGCTGGCGGCTGACCTTGCGGTGCAGCAGCAGCGCCTCGGCCAGTTGATCGCCGATCGTATAGGCGGGGTTGAGCGAGGTCATAGGCTCTTGAAAGATCATCGCCATCCGCGCACCGCGCAGTTTGCGCATCTGGCCTTGGCTGGCGGTGGTCAACTCGGTGCCATCAAAGGTCATCCGATCCGCGTTTCGCTTGATGGATTTGCCCAAGAGCCCCATCAGCGCGAGCGAGGTGAGCGATTTGCCCGACCCGCTTTCGCCAACGATACACAGGGTCTCGCCACGGTTAAGGTCGAAGTCGATCCCACGCACCGCATGCAGGGTGCCGCTGCCCGTGGGAATGTCGAGCCGCAGGTTGCGGACACTCAAAAGAGGTTCTGTCATGGGTCAGCTCCGGTTTTCGGGGGCGGTCACGTCGCGCAGGCCGTCACCCATCAGGTTGATCGCCAGCACCAGCACGAACAGGACAGCGCCGGGGATCAGGACGAGCCACGGCTCGAACAGCATCATGTTTTTGCCTTCAGAGACCATCAGCCCCCAGCTTGGCGTCGGGGGTTGCACACCAAGGCCAAGGAAGGACAGCGCCGCTTCGAGCAAGATCGCATGGGCCATTTCCAGTGTTACGACAACGATCAGATTGTTGGCGATGTTGGGCATGATCTCGGACAGCAGGATGCGTGGGGTGGAGGCACCGATCACCTGCGCCGCCGCCACGTATTCGCGCCGCCGCACCTGCATGGTCGAGGCGCGCATCACCACGGCGAAACGGTCCCAAAGCAGCAGGCCCAGCACCATGATCACGACCTGTAGCGAACCGCCAAGGATCGCGACGACCGCGAGGGCCACGAGCACCACCGGCATCGCCAATCGCACGTTAATCAGGAAGGTCACGACCGCATCGACCTTGCCACCGAAGTAGCCAGCAGCCACGCCCATGGCCGTGCCGATCACGCCCGAGATCAGCGCCGCCACGGCCCCGATCAACAGTGAAATCCTTGCGCCATAGATCAAGCGTGACAGGTAATCGCGGCCAAGGTGGTCGGTGCCCAAGGGATGCTCCCAATCGCCGCCAAGGAACACAGGCGGCTCCATCCGGGTCATCAGGCTTTGCGCATAGGGGTCATGCGGGGCAAGCCATGGGGCGAGGATCGCGATGATCGTAAGGATCACGAGGACAATCGCCCCGATCAACAGACCCTGATGCCCAAAGACGCGCTTGCGCAGCATCTGGCCGGGGGTCGGGCCGGTGATTTCGTCCAAAAGGCTGTCATGTGTACCAGCGGTGATCATGTCAGCTGCTCCTCATGCGGGGGTCGAGCCATGCGTTGAGCACGTCTGCGAGGAAGGTGAAAACGATGTAGAACATCGAGAAAATCAGGATCAGCGCCTGTACGGTGGGCAGGTCATTTCGCGCGATGCTTTCCCACGCGAGGTAACCCGCGCCATGTAGGGCAAAGATCGATTCAACCACGATGGAGCCGCCCAGCATGAAGCCCATTTGCACGGCAGCAAGGCTGACGACCGGGATGATCGCGTTGCGCAGGGCATGGCGGAACAGCACGCGGCGTTCATTGGCCCCCTTGGCCCGCGCGGTGCGGATATAGTCCGAGTTCAGAACATCCAGCATCCCGGCGCGCGTCAGGCGCATGATGGCGGGCATGGCGTAATAGCCCAGTACGATAGTCGGCAGGATGAAATGCCGCCACGTGTCGGTGCCCGAAGGCGGCAGCCAGCCCAGTTGAATGGCGAAGACCACAATCAGGATCAGACCAAACCAGAAGCTCGGCATCGCTTGCCCTGCGACCGAGATGAACAGGGCCACCCGGTCGATGATCGAATTGGGGCGGATCGCCGCGACAACGCCAAGCGGCACGGCGGTCAGCAGGGCGAAAACAATGCCACAGACACCCAGCGTCATGGTAACGCTCAGACGGTCGGCAATCAGCGAGGCGACGGGCAGGCGGAAATAGTAACTCTCGCCAAAGTCGCCCTGAATGGCCGAGAAAAGCCATTCGCCGTATTGCACCAACATGGGCCGGTCGAACCCGTAGAGACGGCGCAGCGCCTCGATATCTTCGCCACTGGCGGTTTCACCGGCAAGTGCTGCGGCGGGATCGCCCGACAGGAACAGCAGGCTAAAGCTGATAAACGACACGGTGAAGGCCACGAGAAGGGCCAGTCCCAAGCGTTTGAGAATGAATTGAAGCACGGGTGCAACTACCTTGAGGCTGCGCCGCAGGCGGATGGCCTGCCGCGTGGGTCTGGGTGGGGTGCGGAAAAAAAGCAGGGCAGGGGCACCGATCACGGCGCCCCTGCGGATCGGTTTACTTCCAGCTTGCCGTGGTGAAGCGCAGAACTTCGTCGGCTGTGGGCGTGTAGTCCACCTCGTTGGTGGTCACGTAGTTGGTGTTGTAAGAAAACATCGGCGCCCAATAGGCTTCCTCGGTGATGCGTTCGATCGCCTTGGAGTAGTTTTCTTTGCGGACGGCCTCATCGGTCGAGCTGTCAGCGATGTTGAGGTATTCCAGCGTCTCATCGTCCATCGCATAGTCGAGCGAGCCATGCTTGAAGAATTGGCTGACCATCGCAGAGGCATCGTTGATCGAATAGCTGCCCCATGTCTGGAACGACACGGCGGTTTCGCCCTTCATGTTCTGCTCGCGCAGGGCGGAATACTGCAACATCTTGAAGTTGGTATCGATGCCCACAGCGTTCAGGTAGCTTGAGATCGCTTCGGCATACTCGCGGTCGCGGTAGGCGTAGAAGTCGATGGTCAGGCCATCTTCATAGCCCGCTTCGGCCAGCAGTTCTTTGGCCTTCTCGGGGTTGTATTCATACTCGACCGCCGCCTCTTCGTCGCAGCCGAACTGGCTGGGGAAGCAGGGGGTGTAGACGACTTTGGACTTACCTTTGAGCAGCGCGTCGACCAGTTCCTGACGGTTGATCGCGTGGTTCACCGCTTTGCGCACGCGGATATCGGTGAAGGGGCTGTCTTCGGAACGGCCCGCCGCATCCAGCGTCAGATAACCAACGCGCATGGTGGATTCGTTGGAGACCTGAAACTCGTCCCGCTCGGCCAATTTTTCGGCTTGATCCGAAGGCACCTGCCAGATCAGATCGAGCGACCCGCTGAACAGTTCAGCCATCTGTGTGTTCACATCCGGAATGGTGCGGATGTCGACGTTTTTGATGCTGGGCTTGCCTTTGGGGCTGTCATGGTAGCCTTCGTAGGCTTCCAGTTTGAAGTGCTGGCCGGGGACGACTTCGGTCACTTTATAGGGGCCGGTGCCGATGGGCTTCAGGCCCATGCCTTCGGGGCCAGCTTCTTCGTAGTAGTCGCTGGGGTACATCGACACGGGGCCGGACAGGAATTCGATGGCCGCTGGGAATTTCTCTTTCAGCATGATGCGGACGGTGTAATCGTCGATCTTCTCGGCCGATTTCATCCAGTTCACGTTGCGCTGTGTTTTCACGCCGTTGGCCTCATCGGCCACGTAGTTGACGGTGAACACCACGTCATCGGCGGTGAAGTCAGAGCCGTCGTGGAATTTCACACCTTCGCGCAGTTTGAATTCGATGGTCGTGTCGTCGATCCATTCCCATTCGGTGGCGAGGTTGCCCATGTATTCGTTGCTGACCGGATCGCGGTAGATCAACCCGTCCCAGACCGCGCGTTGCAGCACCACGCCTTCACGCGATGAGTTGAAGTAGCTGTCGACGTTCTCAAGCTCTTTGGTGAAGGCGACGTTCAGCGTGTCGTCTGCCTTGTCCGCCCAAGCCGCACCCGTGGCGGCGGCAAGGATAAGGCCGGTGATGGTAGATTTCAGGACCGTGGATTTCATGGTCAACTCCCCTGTTGGTTTACGAATTCGGTTTCGTATCGTTTTTGACTTGCGAAGCGTATCATATAATAATACTTGATATCGCTATACGATTAGTAAACGCAATGAGCTTGGCATACGTCAAGCCCCGGTTTGAACAATTGGGCCGGTTTCAGGGGTAGGTGATTGGAAAAGAAGCAAAATACGCTCTATGTGGGATCACTGGCCAAGGGGCTGCGACTGCTCCGCGCTTTTGATGAATCGCATACGGAATTGTCACTGGTAGAGCTGGCCGCGCGCAGCGGGCTGGACAAAAGTGCCGTGCAACGCCTTGCGAATACGCTGCATATCGAAGGCATGTTGGAGAAGGATCCGGCCACCCGGCGCTATCGCCCCTCTCATGCGTGGCTCGAACTGGCCTATGCCTATTACTGGTCAGATCAACTGGTCGGGCAGGCGATTCCCAAGCTGATCGACCTCAGCCAAGAGATCGGTGAGACGGTGAATCTGGCCGAGCTTTCCAAGGACCATATTATCTATGTTAGCCGCTTGCCCTGCCAACGGACCTACTTCGCGGCGACGGTGATCGGGCGGCGGTTGCCTGCGCTTTCGACATCGGCGGGGCGGGCGATCATCTCGACCTTCTCACCTGAGGATCGGGAAAAGGCGATTGAGACTTGGCCGCTCAAATCCTTTACCGCGCGCACCACGATGGACCGCGCCACGATCCGCAACAGCATCAATGAGGCCGTCCAACATGGCCATGCGATTTCAAGCGATCAGATGATTCTGTCAGAGATCGGTGTGGCCTGCCCGATCACCGGCCCCGACGGGCGCGCCTTTGCAGCGGTGGCAATGTTCGGTGTCGGCCCACACCTGGACGCGCGAGCGGATCAGGGCCGAAATTCTGCCGCGGTTGCAGGACACGGCGAACGCGATTTCACCATCCTCACAGGTGCATCGGCGCTAGAAAAAGGCCGGCGCATTTCTGCCCCGGCCTTTGATTTCTTATTCCCAGTTCAGCTTTTCTTCGCGCTGCCAGAACCGCAGCTTGCGGCAGGACTGAAGGAAATCGCCTGCATTCTCGGCAGAGACCTCCACCGTGCCCTCGTCCTTCTCAACACCGGCGGCTTTGAGAAGCGGATCGGCGGCTTTGGTCCACGCGATGAACTTGTTATGCGCAAAGGCGTCCGAGACAAAATCCTGCGCGGGTTTGTTCTTGGCGATTTTGTCAGCCTTTTCATCGCCAAAGACCAAGGCCACCGCGTCAAATACTACCGACGGCCCGCCGTCGATCTTCTCATCCGCCGCGCGGGTGCTGCCATCTGACAGGGTGACCCCTTGGATATGCGGCGTCACGATCGCGACCATGGCGCCTTCATCGGCGAATGTTTTCTCCAAGGCTTCCACGATCGACGCATCGGCGCCCTCTGTCAGGAATAGACCCAGCTTGCGGCCCGCGAAGGTGTTCGGCGGGTTTTTCAGAATGCTGAGCGCATCAGACGCAGGCAGATCAGTGATCGGGGTCCGCGCGGGTGTGGCCGGTTCCGGCATTTCGGTCACGCCCAAGCCTTCGGCCACTTGTTTGGCCAGATCGTCATGCACGTTCATCAGATGCGACAGCATCCGCAGGCGAATGCGCTCTTCCTGACATTTCGACCAGTTCGAACGTATAGGCCGCCGCGATATGCTGCTGTTCGATCTCGGTCTGGCTGATGTAGAACTGCCGGGCTTGGCTGTAGTGGTCGGCGAATGTCTCTGAGCGCACGCGCTGCTTGGTGCCGCTGACCTCTGCGGGGTAGCTTTTGAACCCAATCTCGGGGTTTTCACGCGGGCCGCCATCGTCGCCCCAACTGTTTGGCTCATAGTTCACGCGGCCCTTGGGGTTGTGCATCGCCATATGGCCGTCTTGCTGGAAGTGATGGAACGGGGCATTTCGGCGCGTTAATCGGAATATGGTAAAGTTCGGCCCGCCGAGGCGTTTGATCTGCGTGTCGAGATACGAGAAGTTCCGCCCCTGCAGCAGCGGGTCGTTCGGTGTGGTCGATCCGCGCACGATGTTCTGGGTGCAGAAGGCCACCTGCTCGGTCTCGGCAAAGAAGTTGTCGACATTCGCATCCAGCGTCAGCGTGCCGATGATGCGTACCGGCACCTGCTCTTCGGGGATGAGCTTTGTGGCGTCGAGGATGTCGAACTCAAAGCTATCGGCGAATTCGTCGTCAAAGACCTGAATGCCCAGGTCCCCACTGCGGGTAATCGCCCGCGTCGATGGCATCCACACATGTCGCGGCGGTGGAAATCCGGGTCCGCGCCGTTGATCTTGAGCGCTTCGTTCCAGACCACCGATTGCACACCTTGCTTGGGCTTCCATGGAACTTGAAGTAATGGGGGGATTTGCCCTCAGCGTTGACCAGCCGGAAGGTGTGCACGCCAAAGCCTTCCATGAAGCGGAAGGAGCGTGGGATCGCCCGGGTCGGACATCTGCCACAGAGTCATATGGATCGCCTCGGGAGAGAGCGACACGAAATCCCAGAAGGTTGTCCATGCGCCGATTGCGCCCTGCGGGAAACCACGGTCGGGGGGCGGGTTTGACGGAGTGGATAAGGTCGGGGAACTTGATCGCGTCTTGGATAAAGACACGGGGATGTTGTTGCCAACCAAGTCCCAGTGGCCCTCTTTGGTGTAGAACTTCGTGGCAAAGCCGCGCACGTCACGGGCCAGATCAAAGGACCCTTTGTTGCCTGCCACGGTGGAGAAACGGGTGAAGGTCGGGGTCTTTTCACCCACGCGCTGGAAAATATCGGGCGGCAGAGAGTTTCAGGGATCGCTTCTTTGAGTTCGAAATGCCCATGAAACCCCGTAGCCGCGGGCGTGAACGACACGCTCTGGAATGCGCTCGTGATCGAAATGGAACATCTTTTCGCGGAAAACGTGGTCTTCCATCAAGACCGGGCCGCGCGGGCCTGCTTTGAGCGAGTTTTGATCATCCGCGATCGGACCGCCCTGCGCGGTCGTCATCGTCTGTTCGCGGTCCGTGGTTTGCTGGCGGGGTTCACCGCCTTTGCCAAAGGTCTTTGTCTGTTCATGATCTTTCTCCACAGCGCCCCCGGAAATAATCGGGAGGATTTCTTGCTAATATGTGGCGGGCACAGATGGCCGCTCCAGAGGGGGCGGTAATCGCCCGACCCTATGAAAGTTCAACCGCCCCCGGCGGTGGCGGGGTTCCGATGTTTCTGCGACCTGAGCGGGAAAGTTCTCGCCCCTCCAGCAATTGGCTGCGCCTGACCGGGGCGACGCGGTTGCTTCCTCTCCCTCTGGCAGGTTTAGAAAGGCGCGCAGCTTCGCGATATGCGCAGGCAGTTCTCCGACCGGGACGCGCTGCGGTTGCGGCACCTGTTGCGGGCCAGCACCCCAAAGTGCCGCGCTGCACCTGATCAAGAAGGGTCGCTGCGTTGGGCAAACAGTCGTCAGCGCAGATATATCCGTTCCGGCCAGCCGAATGCGCAGGGTATCCGCCATTCCTCCCGCCGCCCGCCCGAACAAGCCTGCAAGAGGCTCGACCCAGATGTCATCCGCGTGATGCACCCGAAGGCCCGCCGCCCGCGCGGCGCGGATGATCGCGCGGTCCCTACGCCGCAGGGGGATCGGGTGCGAAGCCCGGCCGACGGCCTCATAGGCCGCGCGGGTAAAGCCAAGGCTGGCCCCCGGTGCTTCGCCGTGGCTGTTTTGGCAGATCGGCGCCAGTTGGGGGCATGGCGGGCGTAGCACGCCAGCACCAAGCGGCGATAGGTGGTTTCATGGGCCTCCAGCTCAGGATCTTGCCCCGCCAAAGCAGGCGGCTTCTTCGGGTTCAGTGTCACCCCTGCCACCAAAGGGCATCGTAGCGGTGGCAGGTGTTGAATGCTGCGGGCGACCCAATCGGGGCTGACGCGGCAATCGGCATCGGTGGTCAGGATCTGGCGCAGATGGGGCATCTGTTCCATGGCCACGGCGCAGC
>NZ_CP081128.1:0-30333 GCF_025142135.1 Sulfitobacter sp. W002
TCTTCGTATAGCCAGTCGAGATCAGTCTGTTCTTTTTTTGCCCATGATTCCAAGTGCCGCTGAGGGTCTGTGTCAATCACGGCGACCCTTGCACCATCCTGAACCATCAGGCTTGCGATGGCCGTCAGAAGTGTCGTTTTTCCCGCGCCGCCCTTTTCTTGCACTACGCTGATAACCTGCGTCATGGCCTGCCTCCGTTTTTCCGTAACCTTAACCCTCAACCAATAACTGTCAACACTTAACAGATATCAGATATCAGGTATCTGTTAAGTGTTATGGAGCCTTGCCTTTGCGCTCGTACCATTTCCGGCAAAACCCTATAAAAGCGGCATCTGGGTGACGTGGTGGGTCGTTCATCCACATCCGCCATTCCTGCTCAAGCGCGTAGACATCCCATGTGGGGGCGGCCTTTCGAGCCTGATCGTAAGCGTCAGAGGACAAACGCACCGATACTTCTGAAGCGAACGACGGGCTATCGCCAAAATCTCTAGGAACTCAGGCTTTGGAGTAATTTCCAGTACATCATGCAAAAGCCTGAAGCGATAATCAGGCATGTGGGACTGCGCTTCATCCGCCCTGCAGATCGCTTTTACAAGGCGTTTGAACTCTTTTGCTGTAGAGGTCGAGCCTGTCTTGTGTTGCAGCTTATCCAGCCCGATCCGCCAGATATCCTGCTTGCCGCAGCTTTCGTGCCAACTCATACAAGCGCCGTTCCAAGGGTTTGCGGAGCTGGAAATAGGCTTTGTTGAGTGTGAGCACGTTCTTGTTCTCGATGGCCTTGACGAGCCAGTCACCCATTTCCAGCTCGACGCTAGAAGGCGTCCTGTGGAGTCCTCTTTGACGATCCGCGCGTCAGTGATGAATGAAAATCGAACGCCACTCACCTATGCCGTGGTCATGAATGTTCGTTTCGATCTGCGTAAACTGAAGGCGGGTGAGAGCACGTCGAAGCGTTGCGTAGGCTTGTCCGGTAGTATGACGGTTTGTGGCCTTCAGCAGATCATGGGCTGAAATCCGGACACGACGACCGATCTCCTGACCTTCGTTCTTCGCTGCCATGAGTTGGCTCAGAACATAAATCAGAATATCCCTGTCGAGACATTTGCGCGGCCTTCCTCAGCCGCTGCGTGATCTTCACCTTCACGTTGCCTTGTTCGTACTCGAATGCGGCCAGGTCCTTTTTGACCGAGAGCGAGAACAGGGGGTGTTCCATAGAAGCGCGGTCACTCTTCGGCGTGGCATCCAGGATGTCACAGACAAACAGGTCCGGCTCAGTGTGCCGCTGCGGTAGCAAAGCTGTTCTTTTTCGGGGCCGTGCCATTATTCGATAATCTACCCACCATTATTCGACAGTCTGCCCACCAGAGGCGTGCATTGTTCGATACTCTACACACCTTTCTTCGATAGTCTACCCACCTTTCTTCGATACTCTACACACCGGCAGGCTAAAATGTGGTGGAATCAAGAAATGAAATCAGTGTGTTGCGGAGATAGCGATTCTCGTAACACCTTCTATAACACATATATAACACACAGCTTCCCAGTCAGAGCTGATCATCGCCATCACATAACCGCTCACCTTCGATAGAAGACGCAGGCATCGACACCCGTGGTTGTCGTGGTCCAAGACGCCCCGAGGACAGCACATGTGGAAGCATTGCTGGCCAAGAAACGGGGAAGCGTCACCGTCAGCACCAGGGCCACAAACAATGCACCCAGCCCAAACCAGGGCAGGCGGCTTTTGAGACGATCCGCTTTCTGTTCCCGTTCGAACACCGCTCGATAGGCTGTGGACCTGTCATCTTCCGATTTGGCCAAGGCTCCGATGGTCTTGTCCGTCTGGACGCCAAGGCGTCTGACAATATCGGTCATCGCGTCAGCGGTTGCGCCCAGATGGCTGTCGAGGGTCTGGCCCAGAAGATCCCCGTATTTTTTCGGATTGGTTTGGTCCCGTGCGGCGAAGGCTGCGATCCGCGCTTCTGTCGCGATCTTTATCTGCTTGTCCGCCACGGCGGTCAGATCGTCGATCCTGTCGGACATGCTGGCGACAGCCGTGGCCATGAGATCGAGCGTTTCGCGCAGATCATCGTCGGAGAGGGCAGGGAGGTCGGGTTGGTCTGGCATCGGGAAGCGTCCTTGAGATTACTGGTCCTGCGGGACGAACAGCCCCTTGAACTCGGGATCGGCGTAGTAGCGCAGCTTCTGCGCGACGGCGGTGGCTTGCCCCTGCACGCGCAGGAGTTGGTTTTCCGGGCGGAGCTGCATGATTTCATCTGGGGTCAGCAGATCACGGCCCGTGAGGTTGTTGCTGAAGCTGGGGCCGTCACCGGGCTTGAAGCTGTCGGTCTGGAACCCGGCTGTTTCCTGACCCATCATTTGGCTCAGCCATTTGGCCGTCTCGA
Organism: Sulfitobacter sp. W002; assembly: GCF_025142135.1. Classification (NCBI taxonomy): domain Bacteria; kingdom Pseudomonadati; phylum Pseudomonadota; class Alphaproteobacteria; order Rhodobacterales; family Roseobacteraceae; genus Sulfitobacter; species Sulfitobacter sp. W002. The sequence continues at coordinate 2,403 of NZ_CP081128.1, forward strand.
AATCATTCACACCGAAAACCTGCTGCACCCCGGCATTGGCAATGAAGGTGCCCGCGCGTTCGCCGTAGAGGTCCTTGAGCTGGCTCATGTCCTGCAGGATCGGCCAAAGCTGTAACCCATACCCCGCCATCAGCCCCATGGCGCGCTCCACGGCCTCCAGACGGCCCAGAGCGGCAAACTCGTCCAAGAGGAACAACGTGGGCGTCTGGAGGCGCTGTGTGCCCCCCTGAGCGCCTGCAAGGCCGCTCAGGGGCCTCACGGACGCCTCAGCGTCCCGTGCAATGTCCTGAAGGGCCTGAGACACCAGAAGGCGCAGCCAGCGGCTGTAAGCATCCATCCGGTTCGGGGGCAGCACCAGAAACACCGAAGCGATCCGGTGGCGCAGATCGGAGAAGTGGAAATCCGACCGCGAAAGAACCGTCGCGATGCGTGGGCTGTCCAGGAAATGCGTGTGGCGCTGCGCGTTCGACAGCACCGAGGCGGCTTCCCGGTCCGCCTTGCCCAGAAACCGGTTGGCGGCGCGGGCAATCAGCCCGCCTGCCGCATCGCTGTCCTGCATCAGATCCAGCAGCGCGCGCAGCTTTTCCGGGGGTAGGGTGAGATATTCCCGGACGGTGGCGAGGGACCGGCGATTGCGGTCCTCGTGGCAGACGCAGAACATGATCAGCCCGCCAAGGATGGCCCTTGGCCTCCTCGTTCCAGTGCGCTTCCGTGACCTGTCCCGGCGGGTCCATGACCAGCGCCTCTGTCAGGGAGGCGGCATCCTCGCCCAGATCGAGGCTGTCCGGTGTCAGCCGGTCGAGTGGGTTGTAGGCAGCAGACGGCATCCCGGAGACCTCAAACGGATCGAGGACATGGACCGTTCCGAACCGCCCGCCGGGCTTCCCCGGCGATCCGGGCATTCTCGCCCTTGGGGTCGATGACCAGGACCGAGCGTTCCGCCGCCAGCAGGTTCGGGATCACGGTGCCGACGCCTTTCCCGGCCCGCGTCGGGGGCGAGGGTGATCAGATGGGGCCGGACCAGGTCATAGCGCAGCAGCCGTCCGGTGTGCGGGTTGCGCCCGATCAGAAGGCCGTCTTCCGGCTGGAGTTTCTTCAGCTCCTTGCGGTTGGCGAAGCGGGCTGAGCCGTGGCTGTCGCCCGCTCAGTCCAAAAAAGACATCCGCCCCGGAGGCCATGCGCCAGTACTGGAACCCGAAGATGCCACCGACAAAAATGAACGGCCCGAAGACCACCACTGCCATGCGCTTTCGCCGGGAGGCTGGTTGAAGAAGGCGAAGACGAAGGGCGTGGCGACGAGTGGCCCCGATCATCGCGCCGAACAGAACAGCGCCGATCATCCAGCCCAACAGGATGGGCATGAAGATCAACCGACCGAAGAACCGGAATAGCCCTCCGAAAGACAAGCATCACGCCCCGCATCAGGACGACGTATCCGCATCAGAGCTGGACGGAGCAGGGGAGGGCGACCGGTGGGCTGCACCCAGTCGGCGAAGGCCTTGCGATCCTGTTCGCGGGGCAGGTTGCGGATCAGGCGGTCGAGCATGGCGGCAGCACCAGAATCCCGCTCCGCCAGGTCCATGAGCGCACCGCCCAGGATCACCTTGCGCCGTGTATCCAGCTTGCGTTGCCTTGTGGCTTCCCGGTTCTTCAGTGCCTGAAGACGGGCCTTGGCTTGGGCGTAGCGTTTCTCGGCCCGTTCGAGTTCAGTTTCTGCCAATGCGCGTCTCCATCTTTGAAAAGAGCAGGTGGACAGGTTGGTCTTGTCAGATCGAGCGATAGCGCTTACCCGTAGGCCTGTAAGGACAAGGGCGCACTTATGCAAACTCTTCACCTCCCGGTTCCGAGATTTGCGTGCGATCTCTCTGGGGCAAAGCCCCGGCCGATGGCCATCCCCTTCGCTGCGTGCCGCCGCGGACATGGAAGGGCGCGCTGCCCCTTCCAAACCATCCCAGCCCAACCTCAGCGGTTGGATCGCGTCCCGCAAGGTCGTGCCAGCGTCTCGCCCAATGCCCCACGGTGGGGGCCGGTCTTCAGCTGGCGTCTCCCTTGCGGGAGGTTCGTGTCGTCGGACCTGACGGTGCCGACACGAACCGGGTTTGCCCCCGGCAAACCGCCAGTGATCTGTCCCCATATCCCGCCCCCAATGAGGCTGGGGATCTGGGGGCAGATCACTGGCAAGCCCGCGCGTCGGAGAGCCGTTGGCTCGCCTCAAGCGGGCTGTCTTTTCCCCTCGGACCGCGCCGGTTCCGGGCGCACTCTTGTGGAGAAAAGACGGGTGATCCGATTGCCAATGTCAGGACATCGGCACGGATCAGCTCCGGCGCGTGGGCGCGTTTGCATCACAGGCGAGGGGAGGGCGCATGGCCAGCTACCACCTCTCCGTGAAGACGATCAAACGCAGCGCCGGGCGCTCCGCCACGGCGGCGGCAGCCTACCGTGTCGGGGAGCGCATCGAGTGCCAGCGCGAAGGCCGTGTCCACGATTACACCCGCAAGCAGGGCATCGAGGAGACCTTCATCCTGACCCCGAAGGACGCCCCGGACTGGGCCTCGGACCGGTCCCGCCTCTGGAACGAGGCCGAGGCCAGCGAGACTCGCCGCAACTCCGTCACCGCCCGCGAATGGGAGCTGGCCCTGCCCTCCGAGATCAGCGCCGAGGCCCGGTCGCAGATCACCCGCGACTTCGCCCAGGAGCTGGTCAGCCGCTATGGCGTGGCCGTCGATGTTGCGATCCATGCGCCGCACCGGGAAGGCGATCAGCGCAACCACCACGCTCATGTTTTGACCTCCACTCGTAAGCTGGAAGCCGGGGGCTTCACCACCAAAACCCGCGTGCTCGACTCCGCCAAGACTGGCGGCGTCGAGATCGAGCAGATGCGTGGCCTATGGGCCGAATTGCAGAACCGCGCGCTGGAGCGTGTCGGAGAAGTCGAGCGTGTCGATCACCGGTCGCTTGAGAAGCAGCGCGAGACGGCGCTGGATCGTGGCGACAAGCTGTCCGCCGAGGAGCTGGACCGCGACCCCGAGCTGAAGCTGGGGCCAGCGGCCAATTCCATGGAGCGGCGCGCGAAGGCCATGGCCGAGCGTCAGGGCCGGGAATACATCCCTGTCACTGAGCGCGGGGCCGTGGTCCATGCCGCCCGCCAGGCGCGCGCCGCCTTCCGCGAAATGCGCGCGCGGCTGGAGGTGGCGCGTGAGACCTACGGCATCGAGCGCGAGGCGGGGCAGGGGCGAGTCTCTGCCGGTCTGGCCGCACTCAGGGCTGCGACTTCGAAAGAACGCGGCGAACGCAACCCGGAGGATTTCCGGGAGCGTCTGGCGCGCGTCGTGGACCGGTCAGGGGACCAGGACGACACGCCGAAGCAGGAAGGCCGCAATTATGCGCGAGAGCGGCTGAAAGAGATTATGGAAAAGGACGCGGGGCGTGACGGCCAGGCCGCCGTTCACAAGCTGGACGGGTACAGCGAAAATGACCTCGGGGAGGAGGCTGTAAGACCCTCGCGGACCCCGGCCCAGCGTCAAAGGCAGGACCGTTCCGAGGACATCGGTCGCGAGGATCGCAAGCCGTCTGTCAACGACCGCCTGAAGGACGTTTTGAACAAGCCGCGTGAGCGGCTGGAACCGGATAACGACCGCGCGCAGGAGCGCGATGACAACGAGAATGAAAACACGCGGGACAGGGATCGTGGCGACGGCCACAGCCTATGACGTGATCTGACAGAGCAAATAGAGGAGACCGAAAGATGTATGAAGTGTTCAACGTGGGTAAAACGTTGCTGCTGGATGGGCAGCCCATGTCCTTGGTGACGCCCGCAGGTGTCGAGGCCTGGATCGATCAAGGCATCGGCTATAGCTACCGCTACGATCAGGTGTGCGATCCACTCGACGGCCAGATGAAATATCGCTGCATCTACGAGAAAGATGGGGCTGATGTGCCGTTCGTGCTGGTCAACAGCCCTAGCAGCGGCGACGGGCGGGTGATCCTGTTCGATCAGAAGCCGGACGCGTAGTTTCTGACTCTGTGATCGGGGGCCACTGATACATACCGAGGCGGTGACACCGCGACCGCCCCTCTTGGACTGAATCGAGGCCTAGCTACAGCGCGGCAGACTCAAGAGGTTGTTCGGTTCGGCTCCATCGGCCTCGGTTTTCAGGTATTTCTTTCCATTCCGCGTAGCGATGATGACCCAAACCGAGTTGCCATTTACGCTGGTCCAGAAGCGCCAAGTGCCGTCTTCGATACCTTTGATGGCAACATCGAGCTTAATGCACCAAGGACCACCACTCTTGGAACCAGTGGCTCCGCCGATACTGTCAATACGCCGGTCAGAGTCCGCACCGTCTGGAATAATACAGGTGATCTGATGATCCTGTGGCATGGGATAAAATCCTTCTTTTTATGACATTCAAGGATGCCAGGTTGAAACGGACCCGCAGAGGTAGATGCTATCTGCGAGCCCTGATGTCGTAGGTCATAGGCTTAGCAATCAGGGAGATTGTCCAAGTTGTTGCTCGACGACTTATCGGCGGTTGAGCGAAGGTATTTGCCGCTCGTTCCGTTCACCACGGTGATGTCGACACGAGACGTACCAGCCTGCTGGACGTAGTAGGTGTGCGTGCCGTTTTCGATATCGCGGATCGCGTCAGCCTTCATCCGTGGGGACCATGCCTCGCCTGATTTGCAAAGCTTGGTGATGTCGCCGTCCTTGTCTTTTCCCGACGCGGTAACTTTTCTATCAGCCATCTTTTCGTTCTCCATTTTGGTTTACATAAGTATAGCTAGTGCTACACTTGAGGTCATATATAGTGATCGCTATACTTCTGTCAACCCGCGAACAGAGAGAATCTTGCATGTCAGAAAAATTTGGCGAAAAGCTCAGAAAAATCCGAACATCCAAGAACATGACGCAGGAGGAGCTGGCGACGGTCCTTGGGTCTTCAAAGGCATATGTCTGGCAACTCGAAAACAAGAAGAATGCCAAGCCGTCGGCTGAGTTGTTGCTGAAAATCGCAAATCATTTTGGGGCGTCGCCAGAGTTCTTCTTGGACGATACGCAAGACGAGCCATCTGACCGACAAATCGAGGATGCCTTTTTCAGAAAATTCCATAAGCTGTCTGAGAATGACAAGCGCACGATTGAGAGGATAGTTTCAGGTTTTGACGACGACGATTAGCCGCCCTCCGATGAAGGAGGCCAACCGCCTTACAAGGCTCTGGCAGGACCACGGCCCGAACACTTACCCACTGGATATTTCAAAGCTCATTGATGGCGCACTTCAGAACAGCGATTTTGGCGGCGAACTGAAAACCAAGATAGGCAGCTACGATTCCTTCGAAGGGTGTCTTGTTAAAACAAAGAACACCGACAAGTGGACGATTTTGCTGAACTCGGAAATCGAGAACAAGCGGCGTCAACGGTTTACATATGCCCATGAGCTGGGACACTTCATGTGCCATCGGGGTTTGCGGGATCGTTTCGAAGACAGCGATGATACCCTGAACGATTTCAGGGATAAGATAGAAACCGAGGCCAACGTGTTTGCGTCGTGGCTACTTATGCCTGCCAACCTTCTCAGGGATGAGTTTAGCGGGATTGGCTGGAATACAGATTCCCTGTGCGAGATAGGAAACCGTTTCGAGTGCTCACTCCAGGCGAGTGCTTTGCGATTTGTTGGGCTATCCAGCAAGCCGGTTGCATTTATCGTGTCGCGCGATGGAATGGTCGTCTGGGGCAGCAAAAGTAAATCAGCTCCGTACATGACAGCGTTTTGCTTTGGAGATGAACTACCCAAGGCGTCCCACGCTCTTACAGCCCACCTCAATGGTGAAACCTGCGCATTGCCACAGGATTCCGGCTTGGCTTGGAATGAGTTTCGAAGCGCGAAGGAGAGCCAATATTTTGATTATTCCGGGCGGGGATATCAGTACACCTGCATTGAGTTTGTTGGATAAATTGACGAATACAACTGATAAATCAGCCATAGAAAATGTGTGATCCCGGCATGCGCCGGTCTCGCTTTGAGCGATAGGCAGGGCAGGGGATCGACAGGCTGACGCCTGCTCACCCCAACCCTGACAGTTTCAGAATCCTGTTGATCCGCCTGCCATCCTGTCAGGTCCGAGAAAACCGGCAAGCGCCGCCTGCGGCGTCGGTTCCGGTCGAGAATTCCGGTTCCTCCCGCGCGGGCGAGCCGCGCGGTTCCCTCCCAAATTCACGCCCTCCACCCGGTTGTCACGGCCCCGCCATGCCGCAGGACGGGCTTTGCCCTTACCTGCTCTGTCCTTCGGAATGCATGGGCATTCCAAAGATCAGAACAGGAAGGCCCGCCCATGGCGGAAAGGGGAAGAGACCCGGCCCGCGTCACTCAAGGAGGGTCACAAATGACCAAAGAGAAATTTGATGTTTATTCCCATGTCACCAATCAGATTGTCGCGCAGATCGAGGCGGGAACGCCGCCGTGGCGCAAGCCGTGGACCGGCGGGGGGGCATCTGTCAGCTTGCCGGAACGGTTCAACGGGGAAGCCTATCGGGGCATCAACATCCTGATGCTTTGGGCAACGGCGATGACCAAGGACTACAGCTCAGCCCGGTGGATGACGTTCAATCAGGCCAAGCAGCTAGGGGGCCATGTTCGCAAGGGCGAGAAATCGGCCACGGTCGTGAAATACGGCACCGTCGAGCGCGAGGACGAGAACGGCGAGGGACGCCAGATTCCCTATGCCAAGGCCTACCGCGTGTTTAATTCCGACCAGATCGAGGGCTTGCCCGCTGAATTCTACATCCTGCCCGATCCGCCCCGTGATCTTGGCACCGTGGCCGACCCCGAGTTGGAAGCGTTCTTTGCCGCGACCGGCGCGCAGATCGACGTGACCGAGGAGCCGCGCGCGTACTACAACATCAAGACCGACCGCATCCACATGCCGCCGATTAGCACGTTTTATCGGGCGGCTGGATATTTTGGCACCTTGGCCCATGAGACAATTCACTGGACAGGCGCGGCAAAGCGGCTGGACCGTTTGGGCCGGTTCAATGACCGCAAGGCCTACGCTTTCGAGGAGCTGGTCGCCGAGATTGGCAACTGCATGCTTTGCGCACAGATCGGGGTGGAGCCTGAATTCGATCAGAGCGCGGCCTACGTCGAAGGATGGCTGGAAGCGATGAAGGAAGACAACCGCGCGATCTTTCGCGCCGCGTCCGAGGCGCAGAAGGCCGTGGATTACATCATGGAGCGCACCACGCGGGCCGACCGGATGGCTGCCGAGTAACAGCCGGCGCGGCCAAATGATCGAGGCTCCCGTCCGCAGGCGGGGGTCTTTTGCGTTCTGGCGTGATCGTGGATGTGGGCGGTTTCAGAGTGACCTGTCGGCGGGAAACCTGAAGGCCACCCGCCGACAGGCCCGGCGCTTCGCGCGGACGGGCATTTCATGCCCGGAGGCAGTGACGGGTAAGCGGTGTTTATGGTGACCAGCGGCCATTCGGCGCAAGGCGCATGAACAAGCAAGACGCGGACAAAGTGAACTTTCGCGACGGCTGCTGCAATGGCTGGTTCCGGTTATGCTACTCTTCTACCGAACGGCGATCCCAGGACCGTCGCCGAAACTCTTGGAGGAACGCCACAGTATGATTGCTTACGTCACCGTTGGAGCAGACGACATCGCGAAGGCTGAACGCTTCTACTCGGCATTCCTCCCAGCTCTTGGCTACAGGCTTGAAGTGTATCACGGAGACTTGAGCTACATTTTGACCGCAGAGTCAGGTCAGTCCCCGGTTCAGCCGGATTTCTACGTCAAATCTCCCTTCAATGGGCAATCTGCATCGGCTGGGAACGGCGCAATGGTTGCATTTCAGGTGCAATCGCAGAAACAGGTCCGTGACCTTCATGAAGCTGCGTTAGCTGCGGGCGGCTCGGACGAAGGGCAGCCAGGTTTTCGGGATTGTTATGGCCCCCATTTCTACGTCAGCTATCTTCGTGATCCGCACGGCAACAAGATCGCGCTGTTTTCCAGTGATCCTAATGAACCCGGGCGCGATAGGTAACGCGGAAGCCGACATTCGGACCAGCCTCAGCATCACGCAATTTGGGCTCGTTCCTGCCATTAGCTGCATCGAGCACTGAGGCCTGCTTGGCGGACAGAGCGCCATTTCGCCGCATTTGCGGTTTGGGTGTCGATTGCAAGGACCCAACAGTTCGCTGTTGCTCTTCGGAGACAATGACGGACAATTAGAAGTGGATCGCTGGCATTTGGTCCCACTGGCAATAATTTTATTTTTAACAGCTTTAATGGGCGCAGAGGCGCAGTTAGGCAACGTCAATGAGGAGCACTTAGTGGAATTCTGCCCCATACCTTTTAATGATGAAGCCCGCGCGCGCGCAGTCAAAAACCTACCCGGCCTGGCGCACCTCGATCACCCCGCCGTCGACGCGATTTGCGATGCGACCCGCTTGCTTTTCGATTGTCCGACGGCGCTTGTGAGTGCGATAGCTGAAGATTCACAATGGCTGCCGTCCGCCGTCGGCATCGAGCGCGAAGAAATTTCACGTAGAATTTCGCTCTGTAGCTATACAATCATGTCCGACGAAGTGATGGTGGTACCCGACCTTAGCCTTGATCCAAAGTTTGCCAGTCACCCGATGGTAGCCAAGGGTGGCCCACAGTACCGCTTCTACGCTGGTGTGCCGCTGATCCTGTCATCAGGTTTTCGAATTGGAAGTCTGTGCGCGCTTGATACGAAGCCCCATGAGATGCCATCGCAGAGCCAACTCGATATCCTGCGAAAACTAGGCGAGGCGGTTGTTGCCTCGTTCGAGAAGCCTCCAGCGGCATCGGCCGAGGATGACAATGAAAAACTGAGGTCGAATTTCGCCATTTTGGTGGGACACGAGTTGCGAACGCCAATGACCATAGTACTTGGCGGCTTGAATCTGCTGGAGCACAAGACGCAGGGTAGTACTGTGTATCAGATCGCCAGCAAGGCGCGAAAGGCCAGCGAGCATCTTGGTAATCTGATTGAAACCATTATAAAATTTAGTGTCGCTGAGACGGGAGATCTCGTACTGAACGAGCAGCCCACGTGTATAAGCAGGATTATTTCCGAAACAATCGAACTCGTTTCAATAACGCCAGAAGCGCAGCGCAAGTCGATCATAGTCAACTCAGATCCAGAGCCGAGCCATGTGCTTGTCGATCCAGATCATATCCGCCTCAGCTTGACGGCTCTGATGATGAATTCGGTCCTACATGGCGGCGATGAAATTTCGATCACGACGCGATTGGACCCCGATGGGGCAGTCCGTATCGAAGTGGCGGACGATGGCGATCTTGATGACCATGTCGAACTGGCGGAACTCTATCAACCTTTCGTTGTCGGAGGTGACCTATCCAAGCGCGGGACTCGAGGCGGCTTGGGCCTTGGTCTGCCCCTTACACGGAAGTTGGTCGAAATGCACGGCGGCAAATTTGAAGTCCTGACGGCTCCGAACCGCACGATTGCTAGCATTCGTCTACCGAATTGGCGGATTGTCGAATGAGCACCGTATGCCATGCCTGTGGGTCTCCATCATTCCGCGCCGAGGTTTGTTCTGCGATTGAAGCTCTTCATTGATTTGAGGGAGTTTCGCGATGGGAGCTACAAGCGAGTTTCTGACAACTGTGCTACGGCGATCAGATGGCAAGCGGGAGTGGTCAGCTACCTGACCCGGACCCTCACCGCTATCGTGAACGGGCATCGGCAAAGCCAGATCAGCGGGCTCCTGCCGTGGGGCTGCGCTCGAACCAAGTGATACAACACCGCTTATTTTTTGTTGTGCGCTTCGCAATTTCATAGTTTCGCCACTATAAAGATACACGGCTTTCAACGCTTATGCGCTCAACTCTTGCATAACCGAGTATAAGGAAGATGTGATGGTAGATGTGGTGCTGGAGACAATCAGAGCGGTTATACTCTTAGTGCTTGTAGTTTATTTGGGGCTGCATGGCGCAAAGAGAAAATTCGCTGTTGCGAAAGGTTGGTGGTCGATCCAAGTAGGGTTCTCTCTGATCCTCCTCGGGACCTTTGTGGACATCGCAGATAACTTTGAATCTTTGAGTTTCCTCGTTATCTTAGGTGACACACCCGCACAGGCATTTGTTGAAAAGCTCGTCGGATACTTACTTGGCTTTTCGTTTTTAGCTGTGGGTATTTACCAATTAGCTCCGAGCGTCGAAAGGCTCATGAAGGAAATCTCAGACCGAGAAACTGCGGAGAACCAGAGCAAACTGCTTTTAAGTTCGGTGAGCGAGGGGGTGATCGAAGTTGATCTGCAAGGTAATATAGTTTTTTGCAATCCCAGTTCTTCTCGGCTGCTGGGGTTTTCGGAAAGCGAGCTGATCGGACTTCCCCTCCATGAAACAATTAAGGACGTAAACACTGCTGCTTCGCTGACCGCATTTGAATCAACTTATCTCTTTGATGTGATCTCGGGGGCCTCGCAGGAAAAAATTGCGGAAGAGGTGTTACTGAAGAAAGATGGCACCCATCTTCCTGTGGAATATACCATCACACCGATTATCAAAGACGACGGTATCGCAGGAGCTGTTGTTGTTATCCGGGATATCACAGAGCGGCATACGGCCGAGGTGGCAAAATCGCAATTCTTATCCACGATAAGTCATGAACTTCGAACCCCACTCACTTCAATCATTGGTTCTCTTGGACTCGTAAAACACGCTTCAGCGGGACCGCTGCCCGCCAAGGTCACTTCCATTTTGCAGGTCGCAGAGCGCAACAGCCACCGGCTGAAATCTTTGGTCGACGACTTTCTTGACTTTGAGAAACTGACGTCTGGTGATTTCCAACTGAAAATACATCAAATAGACCTCGCACAGATGATGAAGGAGTCACTCGAATTAAGTCGTGCGTATTCCGAAAAGTTTGGAGTTACCCTCAAAGCTACAGGCGTTGATTCCCCTACATTTATTTATGCGGATGAAGCAAGATTGCTTCAAGTGATGGATAATCTGGTTTCTAACGCGACAAAGTTCTCTCACAAGGGAGGAGTGGTCGAGATCAGCATTGAGAAGGCTCATTCTGCAACTCGCATTTCGGTAAAAGATAAAGGCGTCGGGGTGCCACTTGAAGCGCAGAAAAAATTATTCGGTAGATTTGTTCAGGCAGATTCGACCGATACCCGCGCACATGGCGGCACCGGTCTCGGCCTCAGCATCGCAAAAGCCATTGTTGAGCAACATGGAGGAAAAATGGGATTTTTTAGTGAGCCGGGTAAAGGCTCAACGTTCTACTTTGAGCTTCCGTCGGAAGAGCATTCCCGGCTCGCGGGATAACTTCTTTGTTGGTTTATGGATAACACTCGCATCTGCGCGAGCGTTCTTGTGCCAAGGCTGCTGATGCCGCCATGGAAGGAAGTGCACCCCAGATCATGAAGTACGCCGTCGTAGTCATTCAGGGGGTGAAGACCTCGAAGCAGGCGGGTCCTGCGTGCGTTTCTCGATTTGATCTATGCAATGCGCACACAAGATCGCGGAGCTTAGCCTTTTTTGCGATACCTAGCAACCTGGCAGGTTCATTGACTTTTTCCGGACAGAAAGTTAACGCTTACAAGCGGGTGGGCCGGTTCTTTCTCACCGAACCGGAGTGCCAAACATCAACCTTGATATGTTGCGTGAGATTGATCCTGCCGAAATCGTCGCCAGCTTGAGAGAAAGCCTCTTGGTGCTGACGGAAGACCTCGTCGTTGAATACGCAAATGATCGCTTTCTTAAGACGTTCGAAGTGGACCGCGACCAGACGGTTGGTGTGCGGCTTGACGCACTTGGCAATGGGCAATGGGACATCCCGTCACTGACACGCGAACTTGACCGGATGGTCGAGGATGCCAACACTGTCGAAGACGTCGAGATCGACCATCACTTCGAGCATATCGGTCACCGGGTGATGCGTCTGAACGCACGCAAGACCGTGCGCCCCGGAAACGGCTCGCGGCGTATTCTGCTCGCCATCGAGGACGTGACGGCTGAAGCCGATGCGGCGGTAAAACTAGAACGGGTGCGGCTTCTTTCGACAGGTATCGTGGAAACGATCAGGGAACCCTTGCTCGTCCTCAATGAACAGCTCTCGATCGTCAGTGCCAACCGGGCCTTCTACCGCTCGTTTCAGGTCAATGAGCAAGAGACGGTGGGGAGAAGCATCGACAAGCTTGGCAATGGTCAATGGGCCATCCCCAAGCTTCTCGATCTACTGATCAACGTGGTTCCACAGAACAATGTGGTCGAAGATTTCGAAGTACAGCACAGTTTTCGCGAGATCGGTGAGGGACCATGCTGCTCAACGCCCGCAAGGTGTATCGTGAAGGAAACGCAACGCACATGCTGCTCTTGGCGATACAGGATATCACCGAGAGGCGTCGGCTGGAGGCAGAGCGCGAGGCCGCGCTCGAACAGGCTGGCCGCCTGCTGGAAGAACTCAACCATCGCGTCATGAACAGCTTGGCGATGATTGGCAGCATCATCTCGATGGAGGCCCGAAATCTCAGTGATGACGAGTGCAAGGCAGCCTTTGCGCGGATGCGCGCGAGAATCGACGCCGTCGGAAACCTTTATAAAACGCTGTCGAGATCGGGCTCGGTAGACATAGTCGGAACCCGCAATTACCTTACGGCGCTGACCGAGAATCTGGTAGCCTCTTCGGGACAGGCAAAAGGTCTGTCTATTCACTTCGACATCGCCGACCTGCCGCTGTCGACGCGGGTTGCCGTTCCCCTAGGGCTGGTGGTGAATGAGTTGATCACGAACAGCCTGAAATACGCATATGACAATCGGTCGGAAGGTGTATTGTCCGTCATTCTCCGGAACGAACCTGAAAAAATGACCCTCGTAATCGCAGATGACGGTCCTGGTATTGATCCTGACGCTCGGGTCGACTCCGGTCTGGGACAAAAACTGATTGATGCCTTTGCGACCCAACTCGGCGGAACAGTCGCCGTCGAGAGTGATCAGACAGGGACGCGACACACGCTGATGATGCCGCTCTGATCCGACGTCAGCAGATACAGCATCGGTTTTTTACAGGTGGCTCACGCTTCAAAGGCGGCCATTCGACTGCATAGCAGCATTGGTGAGTCTGGGCTCTCCTGACACTTTCGCCGCGAGATCGACGAACGGCGGATTTCAGACTAAAGCGGCGAAAACGGTGGTTATTTGCCTGCCAAGTTATGCTACGGTTTTCTTTAGATCTATTGCTGTTCCTGCATTGAGCCTGTGTTTTCCGGGTCGAATTCTTGCACTGGGTGCCATTCCATATCACCGACGTAGCGCCGCGCGATGCGCCCTTCGCTGTCCAATATAAACAGGTGCAGCCAGCGATTGTCGAACAGGTCGCGCACCCCTTTGTGGCGGGCGAGCACGTCGGCCACCGCTTCGGCGGGGGCCTCGATGTAGACGGACAGACGTAAGGGCTCATGCGCGAATTCCACCCCATCATGCACCGATTGCCACGGCAGACCCGCGCGCAGGTTCCCGCCGTTACCCTCGACCACGCCGATGCCTCCAGTGACGTTGTGCAGCAGCTTGTTACCCGCGCCGAACGTGTCGGCCGCCACGACCGATCCGTAATATTGCAGGCTAATCCAGCTTGCGACCACGACTGGGGCCGTCAGGATAAGTTCGAGCACACTGAACCCGTCATCCTTGCGCCAATCATAATCGTGCAGGAATGCGCGTCCAGCCAACGGCTTGCCGCGGGTTCGGTCCCGGGGTGCTGCGATGAACGCGCTGCACCCCGCCAGCGCCCATTCGGGGCGCGTTTCGGCCCAGTCGGCGCTGCGTGCTGCAACGGCATTACCCGCTTCCGCACGCGGCAGGCGAAGGGCACGTTCCGTTCGTGCAAGCGCCCCCGCATCGGCCAACCACGCCTTCGCCCGATCGAGCGGAGCTTTCGCCACAACCGACCCCGAATCCGCCTCAAAAAGTATGATCGCATCCGTCGTGGTGTCGTGTATCCCGCCGATGAACGCCGTATCGGAGGGGATGGAGATACCAGCCTCCGCCAGACCCTCGCGCACTTTCGGATCGTTCAGCAGCCCGGCTAGAAGCCGCGCGTTCACGTCGCCCCTATAGCCACCGCAGGCCCCGCACTGCAGGGCGCTGGCGTGCGGGTTGTTGGCCACGCTCGCCCCGTGGCCCATTAGCAGGACCAGTGGCGCGAAAGTTTCCGTCAACGACATTGCCCGCAAGATTGTCCTGGCGGCGGCGATCCGGTCCGGCAAGGCGAAATCATCGTCAAACCGGGGCTGCGCTGCGGTGCCCATCGGCACGGGGGCCAGTCTCAGGGCATCCCTCACCAGCTTTGCGACATAGACCGGACCGGTCGCCTCGACGAAGGCAAAGGATGAGACGGCGGCCAGCTTGAACCGGCCCCAGGCGCGTTCGGCGCGGGCGCGGAAACGGGCGGCTTGATCGGCGCCCGACTGCGCGGGCCCAGTCGCCGTGCTGCGCAAACCGGGGCTCAGAAGTACCGGCAGCCGCGCCTCGTCCACGTCTGAGGCAAAATCACGGTGCGAAAGGGTCAGGCCGAAGAACCCTGCAAACCCCATCGTCCGGATCGACGGATCGATGCTTTCCAGCGCGCGACGAAACACTTCGGACCTTACGTCAATGCAAAATGCCGCCTGAAGCGCGGGACGCACAGTCAGCGTTTCCGGCGCTGGTGCCGCCAGAACCTTTGCAAGGGTGCGCTGCTCCGCCCGTTCCACAGCCTCCTGTAGCACGCAGGCGGCGATCTGCGCCGCGTTGGGCTTGGCCGGGGTGGCGTGGGTTGCAAGGACGCTCGCCCAGCGGTCGGCGATCTGCGCGATGTATTTTGCCAGAAGCGCCTGTTCCCAGATCAGTCGGATCGTCAGCAGATCGGTGGTGATCGGGTTCCTGTCCCCGGCCAGTTCCGCTTGCCAGAGCCGAAATCGCGCCACTTGGCCCCAACCGCCGAGGCTTGACAGTAACTGATGGAAGTAGGTCGCAGTTTTGTCCGGTGTCACCCCGATATCGTCACATGCCACGGCCAGCGCCGTGCGCGCGCGGGCGGAGAGGCCAGCGACCGTGGCGGCGAACCCGGTCAACCCGGCAATCTCCGGCGTGAGATCACGGCTCGCGAAGTTCTGCCAGCTTTCAAACGCGCCCTTGCCCGGCGTCACCTGCCACAGGGCCTGACCCGTGTCCAAATACCCGGCGGCCCAGGTTCCGATCCGGTCCTCGATCAATCCGGGCCAGTCGATTCCGGACGCGTCCTGCGCCAGATGCGCGATTGTCGGCAGGGGCTCAGGCACGCCATCCGGAGCGTTCGCGGCAGCTTTCAACGCCTCAACGGTTTCCGGTGCGCCCGCCGGGGCAATGGCGAGGGCTGCGGAAAGGTCGTCATCAATGATTCTGCCGTCCGCGATCCGCGCGTGATACCAAGCGTTCGGCATCGTGACCCTGATCCCGCCGACCCGCTCCAGCAGTCCCGATACCTGTGCAAGGTTCATGTCGGTCTGGCCGAGGAACGGATTGACGGCGACCGAGGATGCCAGTGGCCATAGCGGTGGTATCGACCGGGCCGCCGCTTCGGAGGCTGCGATGAGTTCGAGGTGCGGGCCGGAAAACCCGGCATGTGTTTCCACCTTCATGATGCAACTCCTGCCTTCGGACTGCTGCGCGACCAGCCCCTGAGCAGGCGGTCTTCAATGGCGTTGATGTAAAGGCCGTTGACGAGATGAACGCGCAGGCCCTGAGCGGCGGGATGATGCGACCAAAGTGGGAGCGTCGATTGCGCCACCGCCACCGCGCCGAAGCTGACCAGTGCCAGCAGGATGAGCGCCCATTCCATCGGCCCCGCAACAGGGGCGAGCGGCAATGTCCCCGCACTCACCCATTCAGACCCGCGTTGAAGCGCAAAGTAGGCCAGCGTCGCCACTACCGACATCAGCGCGGTTCGGCGCGTCAACGCGCGCGGGGCCGCATCGGCCAGACCCTGCGCCAGCAAGTAGGCAACCCCGAAGATCAGGATCGCCCCGAGAGCCACCGCCTGCGGCGACTTGCTACCGAACCCGAACAGCGCTCCGGATGTCGTGTAGACGATGCCGTAGATCGCGATGGCCAGCCCGAAGGCTCGCGCGACAGCGCGCAGATCGGGTACCGCGACGGGTCCCGGCCGCCGGGTCGCGGCGACCCGTTCGACCGCGCCGCCCGCAGACAGAAACGCATGCGCTTTGTAGAGCGAATGAGCAAGGATGTGCAGCAGCGCCAGCGGGAAAAGCGCTAGACCGCATTGCAGGATCATGAACCCCATCTGCGACACCGTCGACCAGGCCAGCGAGACCTTGACGGTCGGCTGGGTCAGCATCACCACTCCGCCGAATAGAGCCGTGAACCCGCCAATCCCCACCAGCACGGCGAGCATCAGCGGCGACAGCAGCATCACATCGGCGAAGCGGATCAACAGGAAACCGCCGCCATTCACCACGCCCGCGTGCAACAGGGCCGACACCGGCGTAGGAGTTTCCATCACCTCGGTCAGCCAACCATGCGTTGGGAATTGTGCGGATTTCAGAACCGCGGCCAGCGCCAGAAGCGCCGTTGCCGCAACCGCAAGCCCGCCACCTTCGCCAAGGCGCGCGGCGGCCAACATCTGCGAAATCTGAGTCGTGCCGTAGGCCGCGATCAACAGGCCCGACGCCAGGATTAGGGCGACATCACCGCCCCGTGCGGTCACGAATTTCTTGTAAGCCGCGCGCTGTGCCGCAACGCGAGCGGGATAGAACAGCAGCAGACGGTGCAGACACAGGCTTGTCGCGACCCAGGCCCCGACGAACTGCACGACGTTGCCCGACTGTACCAGCAGTGAGACAGCCGCCAGTGTCGCCAGCAGCCAGACAGTGAAATGAGTCTGTTGCGCCTCCCCGTCCAGATAGGTCCGCGCATATCGTGTGACGATCCAGCCAATAAAGGTGACCAGCAGCAGCATGGTAACACTGACGATATCGACCCGCGCCGACAGACCGACGCCCACGAAACCAAATAGCGGGCCATCACCCTCACCCAAGGCCACAAGAAGCGCCAGGGACACGATTGCGACCAGAAGGGCCAACAGCGTCGCGGCCTCGCTCAGTTTCGCTGCCGCCATTGCCGCGATATTGCGTCTGAGGTGAAGCATGACAGCCGCCGCAATAAGGACGGCTGGGGCAAGCAGGGGAAGCAGATAGGAAAGCATGAGATATCCAGAAGCGGTGAGGGTGATTGCACCGAACTACAAGAGCATAAAACATTATAAAAATTCATTGTTCGCAACGGAACGTTCTATTAAATGCATTGAAATGACCGGCATGAATTACAATCACCTGCGCTATTTCTGGGAGGTTGCCCATGACGGCAACCTGACCCGCACGGCCGCGCGCCTGAACCTGTCGCAATCCGCCGTTTCGGTTCAGATACGCAAGCTCGAAGACAGTCTGGGCCAGCCGGTGTTCGAACGGCGCAATCGCCAACTGCACCTGACCGAAGCCGGGCGGATCGCGCTGGATTATGCCGACACGATCTTTGGCGCGGGGCAGGAACTGATCGACACACTGCGCCGCACCGGCAGTGCCCTGCGGGTCCTTCGTGTCGGTGCGCTCGCTACCCTGTCACGCAACTTCCAGATCGAATTCCTGCGCCCGCTTCTGGGCAAACCGCAGGTGGAGTTGGTCCTGCGGTCCGGCACTTCGATCGAGTTGATGCAGGGGCTCGAAACCCTCAGCCTCGATGTCGTGCTGACCAACCGCGCGCCTGTGCCCGATGCGCTGACGTCCTTCATCGTACGCCCCGTATCGCAACAGAAAGTCGGCGTGATCGGCCTGCCTGCACGGATCGACGCGGGTCGCGGTCTCGCCGATCTGCTGACATCGAACCCGCTCATCGTCCCCACCTTGGAAACCCCGATCCGCGCCGGTTTTGACGCCCTGTGCGCGCAGCTTGGCATCAAGCCGGAACTGGCGGCGGAAGTCGACGACATGGCGATGATGCGCCTGCTCGCGCGCCAAGGCATCGGTCTCGCCGTGCTCCCTCCTATCGTGGTGAAGAACGAACTGGAATCCGGATTGCTGAAAGAAGCCGATCACGACGTCGGCCTGATCGAGAGTTTCTATGCCGTCACCGCAAAACGGAAATTTCCCAACCCCCTGCTTGCGGTGCTGTTCGAGCAATCGACCGACATCCACCCCCTTCCCGGAAAGGACGGTAGCCTTCAGGCTGGGTCACACTAAAGATGGAGGCAACGCACCAGTCAAAAACGGTCGTTTTTGGCCACCTGCCCCTCGCAGGAAGGATCAGCGACTTAGCGCGGCCAAAAACTATCAGCAGAACTGGCGCGGTTCTGACAGGTTTATGACCAGTCCATTTTGCCGCAAAAACGACCCTTTTTGCGGCAGTCAGTCGCTTGCCGACAAGCCTTTGATTTCCCTAGTGCTGGACTGACGCAAAAACCTCGTGCAAAAAGATCCCATGAAAAAGATAGGCTACGCCAGAGTTTCTTCAGCCGAGCAGAACCTTGATCTACAGGTTGAGGCGCTGGCCGAGGCTGGGTGCGATCAGATCATCACCGACCAAGCGCAAAGCGGCGCGACGACAGCCGAGAGCCGGGCCGGGTTTGCTGAGGCGATGGAGGTGCTGGACGAAGGTGACCTGCTGGTGGTCTGGAAGTTGGACCGCGTGGGACGGTCGATCGCCGACCTTATCCATCTGCTGAAGCTTTTCGGGGATCGCGGCATCGAGTTCCGAAGCCTGACGGATGGGATCGATACGACGACCGCAGGTGGGCGGTTGGTGTTTCATATAATGGGGGCGCTTGCTGAATTCGAGCGCGACCTGATCCAAGAACGGACCAAAGCTGGCCTGCGCGCCGCGAAGAAACGGGGCAAACGCCTTGGCAGGCCCCCTGCCCTCTCTAACGTCCAGATCGCACACGCCAAGACCGCCATCGAGGCGAAGCGCGAAACGGTTTCCGGCATGGCCGAGATATTGGGCGTTAATCGCAGCACGCTTCAGCGAGCAATAGCGCGTGAGGTGGAGGGGACGGTCTAGTGGCTCGCGAACCATTCGCAAATGACGCCCTGCGTCGGGCGCTGGAACAGGCCGAAAGCCCGCTTCAGAAAGCTCTCCGCCAGAGGAGAACGATCCGGCCATGCGGGTGCTCAGAGAGCTTGAGCAGGCTGAAAGTCCTGCTCAGCGGCTTGTCAGGGAGATGCAGAACGATCCTGTGCGGCAAGCGATAGAACAGCTTGAACAGTCATCAGCTTTACGTGCGGCTGAAACACTGAATAGAATAGACTTTCAAAGGGTGGCGACATCACTGGTCGAAGCTCAGTCAGCGTTCGCGGCATACGCAAACTCGCAGCATTGGGCTGAAACGTCAGCGGCTATAGCCGCCGCCCACAGTGCAATCACACGCCCCGAAACGGTGGATGTGCTTCGACGTATCGACGCTGATCTGAAGGGGCTTGTCACAGCCGCACATCGGGCAGTTGTTCCGTTGGCCGAGCAGTTGCAGAGTTTTTCAGTCGCCGCTGCGGCTGCGGTCCATCCTCTTCAGGAACGCTTCCAGAAAATGGAGGCATGGCAGGCTTCGCTCGCGGAGAGGATGGCGCAGCTCCAAAATCCCTGGGCCATCGAGGATCATCTCGGTGTCTCGATGGTCGGCTTTGCCCGCATTGCCCGCCTTCATGATATTTCCAGTGGAGCGGAGCCGTTCAATCCAGCCGGCCAAGAAGTGTTCGCGGAGGAGCTGGGGGAACCGGTTGCCTTTGATGAGAACCAATCCCCGGAAGATCGGGAGACCGCAAGGATTGACGCTGGCATGAATGCCGAGATCGTCGCCTTTCCGCCAGATGCGTATCCGCATGTTCTGTTCTCGGCGGGGTTTCAACTGCGCGTCGAAGCCGTTGCAACTGTGACGACAGAAAACGGCGACCCAACAGTAATACCCTCCCACCGGCCAGAAACGCTTGCCAATTGGTCTCGTGATGCCAGACTGACCGGCGAGGAATTTACTACGCACATTTTGATTGCCAGACGGCATGGTGGAAGGTGGCAGACGATGGCGACAACAACCCAAGTTTACTTTATCATAGCTCTCGCAGAGCTTTTGAACGGCATCATCTATGTGTGGCTTTACTAAAGCCAAGGTATAGACGTCTGAGACCTTTATGAACTGGGCTCAAACTCTCGCGACTTGAGCGTGAACTGCCAACGCAAGTTCATCACAAGGGGCAAGCGGGAAGCGTGATGAGAAACTCAGCCCCAGCCCCGTCACAGGGCTCGATTGATAGCTCACCGCCCATTCTTCGAATCGCTCGGCGAGAAATAGTTAACCCGAGGCCGATACCCTGCTGTTCCCTTGTGTCTGATCTGTCCTGCTGCCAGAAAGGCTCAAATATCTTCTCTTGCAGATTATCGGGAATGCCAGGGCCTGCATCCTTCACGCGGATATTGAGGTGCCGCGTATCCCTCGTAACGATAATGCAGACCTCACTACCCTCAGGAGAAAATTTGGCCGCATTGGAGAACAGATGCCTTAGCGTTTTATCCAACAGAACCGGATCGCATTTCCAAAAAATCTCGCTTTCCTGTAAGATCATGCGGGCTGAAACCTTATGCTGATCCATGTCGGGTTGGCTCTTCAGCAGCGCCTATCCCAAAATTTCGATAATATTCGTCTCAGTCAAGTTAAGGGATAAGGCTCCGCTTGAGACATGCTCGAAGTCGAGTATATCTTCCAACGCTGTGCGCAATCGGTCACCGCCGCGTTTGGCAATTTTTACGAGCTGCTGCACTTTTTCTATTGGACCATTGGGACAAACGACGTCGAGCATATCCAGTGCACCTGCAACTATCGTCATGGGCGTGCGTAATTCATGAGTAATAATTGACATGAACTCGTTCCTGAGAAAATCCAGCTTCCGAGTCTCAGTTATGTCTAATATCTGAGATATGTAGTGCAGAGGTTGGCCATCATCGCTCCGCACAAGAACCACGCAAAGATGGCCCCACATGATCTCTCCATCGGGGCGCACATACCTTTTGTCGAGTTCGAAAGAATCAATTTCACCACTTAAAAGTTTTTTGACGTTAAAAAGGTCACTTTCCAGATCGTCCTCATGCGTTATCGACTGGAAATCTGTGCTTCTCAGTTCTTCTTCCGAATAGCCAAGGAACGTGTTCATTGCTGCATTTGTCGCCAGCCACTTACCTTCCAAGGAAACCAAGGCTGTTCCAATGGGGGCGTTGTTCATCAGAGACCTAAATTGTTCTTCGCTACCTTGCAGCGCTATCTCTGCGCGTTTTTTGTCTGTAATGTCGCGTTGCGTCCCGACCAAGTTGAGAGCATTCCCCTGAGCATCCCTCTTAGTTGCTTCGGCATCTGTACGCATCCAGAGCCAGTCCAGCCCATCCCGAGAACGTAGTCGATATTCCACTGCCACGCGGGGGCTCGGCCAGTTACGTAGTCAGTCAGCGCGCGTCCGATAAGCACTTCATCGTCAGGGTGAATCCTCTTACGCCATTCAGTTTGAAAGTCGATGCTGTCGGATAGATCGACATCCATAAGGTCACGCCAACTTGCTGAAACATTCGAGGTGTCTGTAGTGAGATCAAGCTCAAACACGGCTATTCGAGCAGCTGCCAACGCCGTCTCCATAGTTTCGATCGCTATGGCATGTGTTCCCATATTTGCCGGATCATCCCAACCTTTAAGCTGGCCGGTCGGAAAATCTTTAGAAGAGGTGCCGTACGTATGTTTTTTCATAGGTGCACCTTCCTCAGACAAGTACAGCTGTTTTGTGATGCGACTTCATTGCTATCTAACCATCCTCCTAACTTTGAGGAAAGAACCTATGGAATATCAATATTGTTAAATATTTGTTGGAAAATTGGCTTTAGCGAGGGGAAAAGGGGGCAGGTCTGAGAATGCATGGAACGCTCACCTAGCAATGAATGTTTAGCTCAGCATACTATGTAAATCTCAGCGTATAGGGACATCTCTGATATGATCGTTAGTGATGCATGCGGCGTTCTCGTCGTAGAAGCTGATCCATTTTTGCGCCTAGCGGCCATGGGCCTTGTGGAGGATGCGGGCCTCTCGGGATACGCTGCTGCACATTCGGCCAAAGCATTCACAGTTCTCACATCGCATAATGACATAAGCATCATGTTCACAAATATTGAGATGCCTGGCTCAATAAACGGTTTAGAGCTCGCCCAGATCGTTCACCGAAGATGGCCCCACATTGCGATCATTGTCGCATCTGGAGCCCCAAATGTGGCGGCAAACAGTCTTCCTACCGGCTCGACATTTATTGCTAAACCCTATCTGCCCGAGACTGTTATCGCTTTTTTGAAAGAGGCCGCTTCATCTGATCGTTGGGATGCTGCGCAGCTAGATCCCCCAAACCACGCGTGATCTAGCTCGCCCCCGGAGAGCAGGCATGCACTCCACTTTATATGACCATCTGGAACTTGGCTGGCTCCGCTCCAGCCGATCAAACGCACAGCGATTCTGGCGAGAATAAATTTGAGGTGGTTGCAGTTTGCATCGCGGGTGCCCAATTAACTTCAGGAATGAGGGAGGCTAACCGATGCAATGTCCGATCGATGGAACCCAGCTGGTGATGACAGATCGCTCCGGGGTAGAAATTGACTATTGCCCTCAATGTCGTGGGGTTTGGTTAGACCGAGGCGAGCTAGACAAGATCATTGAACGCTCGGCTCCCCAACCTGCCCCCCGTGAGGTCGCCTCCCTGCGCAGTTCGGGACAAGATCGCGACCACGGCAAGCCCTATAAAAAGAAGCGTCGCGAAGGCTTTTTGAGCGAGCTTTTTGACTTTTAAAAGACCTGATAGGCTTAGGTGGTACTTCTTGAAAAATCATGCTTTTCCGACGAGCTGCCTTGGCGTGCTTCTGACTGTCGCTTCTCTCTTTGGCACTTCCGCGATCGGGCAGGAACCGGAGCAGGAGAAGCAATTGCGCATGCTCGGCAGATGTTCCGGTTGTATCTTCGAGCAGATGGACCTCACAGGTCGGAAGTTGACCGGAATAGACCTGACCGAAGCTCAATTAAGGGACGTAGACTTCTCGGAAGCAGGTCTCAACCTTTCGCTGTTTGATTATGCAACCTTGGAGAATGTCATCTTTGACTCTGCCGATTTGACGGGCGCCAGCTTTACCGGTGCCAAGCTAATCAACGTATCATTCGAGAACGCGGTTCTCAAAGCAGCCGTCTTCGAAGATGCCATCCTGATCGACACCGACCTTGACGCTGGGATCTACTGCAACACGCAAGTGCCAGATGAGACTATGGTGAGCACCGAATGCGATTGATAGGCCGCCTGATAGGCTTGGTTTGAGTAACCCCCTAACCCTTCCCACACGGCAGTTCAGCAGGATTAGCTGATCGCACCGCTTTGGAACAGGTATCCAATGTAAACCGCATAACCCGCTATGAACAGGAAGCCTGCTACTCGACCAATGCGCTTGGCTGCAAACAAGATCACAGCCAGGCCGCAGGACAGTAGCAGCATGAACACCATATCAAACCCTTGGAACCGTTCACCCACTTCAATCGGCACGATAGCGGATGTGATCCCCAAGATCGCTAGGACGTTGAAAATATTGCTTCCGATCACATTGCCGATGACCACGTCAGACTGCTTTTTGAGGGCCGCAGAGATAGATGTGGCCAGTTCAGGCAGGGAGGTGCCGATGGCTACGAGGGACAGGCCAATCACAGCATCGGAAACCCCGAACGCTTTCGCGATGGACCCGGCCCCGGACACCAGCAGATTAGCACCCGCCACGAGCGCTATGATGCCGCCTAGAACAAAGACGGTGGCAACGCTCGTTTTGGTGATGCCGGAACCTTCAAACTCCTCGGTCTCATGCTCGAACATCTGGGAGTCCCGGCTGCGCTTCTCCATCCAGAACGTCGCACCGAGGTAAACAGCTAGAACCGCCAGCAACAGAGCGCCCTCGAGCCGGTCCAAAAACGCGCCTTTGAGCAGACCAAACAGCGCGAAAGCGACCAAGGCCGCTACCATCGCTTCCCGTACAGCAGACCTATCCCAACCGACGATCGGCATGATCAAAGCCCCAGCCCCGATGATGAGTAGGATATTGGCGATATTGCTTCCGACCACATTGCCCAGAGCAATCTCAGGGGCTCCGCTGAATGCGGCCTTCAAGGAGACCAGCAACTCCGGCGCGGAGGTACCAAACCCGACGATGGTCAGCCCGATCACCATTTTGGAAAGCCCTGCTCGTTCTGCAATCGCAACGCTGCCGCGCACAAGACCTTCGCCTCCCGCGAAGAGCAAAACGAGGCCAGCTGCGATATACATCAGATCAATACCCATGCGGTCTCATTTCGTAAGAATATTGCATAGGCTCTTGGTTCCTTCAGGTTCATACCCAAATAGAGTTCCATCCAGTTCCCTACAAGAGTGGAACAGGGCGGATTCCAAAGGGACCTGCCAATCAATGCGCCGGGCAGATTGGCCCCAAGTTAAAGGCAGGCCAATGACGACCATCCGAGAGACACTTTTCTTAATGCCTCCCCATCGGGGCTTAGGAGAATTGTGACAATCAACTTCAGTTATCCACTGTCGAAAAGGCAAAGGACCGTCAAAAGTCGTTCTCTATCGTTCAATTTGCTTTGCGTGCTTCGGAGTGAGCGCCAGCGCAACGCGATACCCCTTGGTCATCTCTTAGAACGGTTGGGGGAGCGGTCATTCGGTTGGGCCATTCTGCTCTCATCCCTAATTAACCTGTTGCCGTTGCCTCCCGGCGCTACGCTTGTAACGGCCATCCCCCTGGTGTTCTTTAGTGTTCAACTGGTGCTCGGGCGTTCTTATATTTGGCTGCCGCCTTGGATTGCCAAACGGTCATTGTCCCGTTCCGCTCTGAGAAATACCGTGCTGCGTCTACGGCCGATTTCCCGGCGCGTTGAACGCCTGACTCGACCGCGCCTGCAAGGCGTATTCCAACCCAAAATTGAGCGCCTAATCGGATTGCTTCTTTTGGGAATCGCCTTGGCACTGTTTGTGCCTTTACCGCTCAGCGGGTGGTTTCCTGCTATTTCGCTTTTCGTCGCAGGTATTGGCTTCGTTGAACGCGACGGACTGGTTGTCCTTGCAGGTATCGGCATGGGGCTGGCTTCGATAGTCCTGACGGTTCTCGTCGCTTTGTCAGTTGCAGCCGGAGCGGATGCCATAATGCATTGAGGGTGCCCTACGTAATTTAAACCAAATACCTATTACGTTGGATACAGCCCCTTGGAATGACAGGCCACAGGGCGGGGTAAAGGGGAACCTAATAGGGTTATTGTCCTTCTCGGGACCCGTTGGGTCTAACCGAAGACGGTAGGATGCGAGGGATAACGGCTAGGATAATCAGCACGATCACCGTCGCGAGGACCGCCGTTGCCTCCAGACCGAGCCCCGCGACTATACCAATCCCAGCTGTCGCCCAAATATTTGCAGCGGTCGTCAAACCTTGAACCTTTTGTTCTGCTGCGCGAATAATGATCGCTCCTGCGCCCAAAAAGCCAATGCCCTGAATAACACCTTGCAGAACCCGGGACATGTCTGGTGTGGGCATGCCACTTTGTAATGGTCCAATCACGAAGAGCGCCGCACCTACAGCCACCAGCATATGGGTGCGCACACCGGCGCTTCGCGCCTTGAGTTCTCGTTCATAGCCAAGCAATCCTCCCAGAAACGCGGCTAGCACTAAGCGAAGTGTTATACGGGTCATGGTCGACAAGTCGGGAATATCGGAAAATTCGTTGATGATGGTTGCCCAGACTTCTTGCCGCACGGGTTTAATCCTTATTCAGCGCAACCTCGGCCGAGGTGCAAGAACACCAGGGCGCCTCAAAACCGTTAACGAGATTGCATTTTAGAGGTACTTGTTGTGGCCTATCTGTAGCCGTCCTGTAGGCCTAATGTGGTCATTCTGTAGGCGCCTTGTAGACGTAACGCTGAAGAGGACTTCTCTCCCGAGGCCTTATACCGATTAGTATAAACGGGGTGGGCGAAATGCAGGTAGCTGCGCATCAGGGAAAACCCATTCTGAAATGCGCAGCTAACCATCAGTCTCGCTGCCTGGCTGCCCTAGGTACTTTTCGGTCCCAAAATAGTTGAATTCTAGGCTTCCACCGGTCAGATACGCATAGCATCGGGCGCAGTACCGCTCTCGACCTGACTACGGAACCAATTCGGCTGTCGACCCTTGCCTGTCCAAGTTTGCTTTTTGTCGTCTGGATTTGCATACATTGGTTTGGACGGGTTCTTTACCTTGGGTTTCTTTTTCGCAGGAGCTGAGGGTTTCGTTTCAGAAATTTCCCCCAAGGAAAATCCAAATTCTGCGGCCGCTTTAGTAGCAGCTTTTCTTGCCTCTCGCTGGTCTCTGTTTCGAGCCGCCTGCAATGCCTTTTTTACATCAGACAGAAGCCTCTCAAGCTCTTTCCGGGACATTTCCTTCAGGTCACTTTTGGTAAACATATCAACCTCTATTTCAGATATGCCCCCATATACGTATCACTACACACCAACGTCGACCCTCTAAGGGCATGAGGCTTCGTATTTTCTTGTCCCGACAAAGCACCCAAGACATCTAGTCTTGAACTCTGCCCAATTCTGTCCAGCGATTTTAGCACTGGGCAGGGGTTTACCGACTACACACATACGATCGGATCGTAGCTATAATTGCGGTTATAGGTAAGAAATTATGACGTATTATGGCTGAAACAACGGTTCAAAAAATGAGCTTTTGATCTGAAGCCCCTAACTGTGGTGCCGTCTGGACTCTTCACGAGATGATACGCCTTCGCGTCTGCCATCAAAGGTCGAGATTACGGGGATGGTAAATGACCGTCAGTGCGTCAAGACGAACCAGAGGCCAAGCGCCCATAGAACCACCATAGCCATCCCGAACGCCATTCGCTCCCGCACTTGTCCACTGTCTGCCCTACGCTCACGTATCTTACGTTTTGGAGCAGGATTGTTATGATCATCGGAGGCCATTTGGCGAAGTTAAACGCGGTAGAATGGACGGCAAGAGAATTAAATCTAGGCAACTCCAAGCCAATTTTCTCAGAAAGCCTGATAACTGTTATCTGTTATCTTCTGCGGCCATCGATCTCTGCAGAGGTAGGGATGTCGATGCCTCCTGCCCTAAGGCATTCATACAAAAGTTCTTTCTTAGTAAGCCCGCGCCTCTTCGCCTCGAATGCAAAGGCTTCCTTGATGGGTTCTGGCACATTCGTGAAAGAGAACTGGACGCGTGGGGCGTCCTTCAAAGCAGATGACTTTGCTCTGCTGACACTTGGCAACGGTGCCGCCATTGCCTTCAACTTCTTTGAGCTGTCGTCTGCGTCCAGATCGTCGTCAAGGTTTACGCTGACTTTGGCCATGACCCGCTCCTGTAGAAACTGATTAGGCCCCTGCCCTGCAAATCCGCCAGAACCGACTGAGCCGACCGTCGCGCCGATCCCTGTGGGGCTTGCCCTGTAGAGGTCATTTCCTTGAATCCTGTCCGATGCGCGCACATGGCGTTCAGCCGAGGCACATTTTGGGTGTCGAGAGCATCGACAATGGCCTGCGTGATGTTTGTTTGTGTATCCACGTCCATCATCACGACCAGGGCCGGAATCTCTTTTTCCATCGTCTCAGCAACACTTTGAACATGTGAATAGGTTCGCTTGGCTCCCTTGGCGTCAGCTTCGTTGGCCTTCGATGGTATAAGGATGAGATTGGCAGCCGCGATGGCGTGCATTGCCATCGCCGACTTGAAGCCTGCTGTATCCACAAAGATTGCGTCATACGGCGGATCAGCCTTCTTCAATGCCTTGACGGTTGGCAGAAGCTTTTCGTCATCT
>NZ_CP081129.1:0-82875 GCF_025142135.1 Sulfitobacter sp. W002
CCCGTCGCGCCTTTCCAGCAGGGAGGGTGCCACCCTCTTGGCGCTCGACGAAGCCAACTTGCAAAGCAGCGCTTCGGCTCGGGCCAATGCTGCGAAACGCGGCGCGTATTCGGCTTTCAGGTATGACGAGAGGGCCGAGCAAAGTGTCCCTCATGTCCACGGTACCACAGCCCAGCAAAAAACTACTAAGGATAAGGATCAGCGGCCAAAGCTTCATCGGTAAAAGCGCCCCCAGCCATCGCTCAGTTTGTCTGCACGGTAATCGCGCACCACATTGTACAGACGGTTTTCCACATTCAACCG
Source organism: Sulfitobacter sp. W002 (assembly GCF_025142135.1). Taxonomy (NCBI): domain Bacteria; kingdom Pseudomonadati; phylum Pseudomonadota; class Alphaproteobacteria; order Rhodobacterales; family Roseobacteraceae; genus Sulfitobacter; species Sulfitobacter sp. W002. The sequence continues at coordinate 304 of NZ_CP081129.1, forward strand.
CGCCCGCCATCGCGTGTCACCGGCTGGATTACGCGGCTCACTGTGTCACGCGAAGGCTCACCCGTGAGCCATGAGAGCGGCACGCTAAAGCGGAGCCCCTTATCGAAAGACCCTTCGCCGAAGTCATCAAAGCTGACATCGGTCAGAGTAAAGTACCCACCGATCTTGAAGCCGTTGTTGAACTCGCGGTCCAGTCCAAAGGTCGCCCCCCAGTCCTTTGCCAGATAGCGGCCCACATCCACCTGCGTGGTGAATCCGTTGCCCAAATCATAATAGGCCGAGGCATGGCCTGTCACGACATCGTAGTCCTGAAAACCGAACAACATGTCAAAATCACGCTGCTTGGCATAGTTGACCTCAACCCCGAGCGCGAGCCGGCTGGCGACAGGGTACCACAAAAGCTCCCCCGACAGCCCGCCGTACATATTCTCCAGATACCCACCGTGACGCGACCAAAGAGATCTTGGCCGGCGAAACATGTATTCTGCTGTAAGCTTATTGACTTCGAAATCGGATTCGATGGCATAAAGGACGGCATCCGAACGCACCCGCTGAATCACCGAACTCTGGACCGACGCGTCACCTTATCCATATTGCCGGCGAGCGGATAACGGAACCGACCCGAAAAGGTCAAACCGGGGCTTGGCCGATAGTCGGCGGTGAACTGGGCGCCAACATCATACCGCAGCGGGCTGTCTGGGTCAAAGAGTGACAGGGCCAGGTAGGGGCCGAGCCCATAGGTAAACGACGGGAAAGCTTCGGGCAATTCGCCCTCACGGCTGTTCGCCTCAGCGTCCTTGATCTTTGCGCGGGCAAGCGTGCGCCACGCCCCATCATAGTCGTTCTTGAGGTCTTCCAAATCAGCACGCGCTACGGTGACAGTGCTGATCGCCATCCCGTTGGCTTGGAAGGTGATGTCAAAAACCTCGACCTCTGCGGGCAGCGTCACGGCCATCACCCGCGCGGCGCGGCCCGCGGCCTGTGCTTCGATATCCCACAGGTTGTTTCCAACCGCACCTGCGCGCGGCGGCCATTCACGGTCAGCCCCTGAAGCTCCATACCCTCCTGCGCCAGCAAGGCCTTCAACGTACGGTCTGCTTTGGCCTTCTGCACCGGCTGTCGAAGATCGTGATTTGCAAGCACCGCTTGATTGCGCGGCACCAGCGGCATCGGTGCCGCGTCGAGCCCTCCCGGCGCGCGGCGTTTTGCCGGGTTCAGAATGAGGCTATATTGCAAACCAACTTCTGAGCCACCGATCACAAAAGCGCGCAGGTTGGAGCCGCTTGGATAGCTGTAGTTAAGCCCCACATTGATCGGGCTTTTGATGTCGATCGCACCGACACTTTGTTCGCGCTCGTAAGCGTCCGAGGAATACTCCAACTGAAAAGACAAACGATCCGTTGCCTGATATTCTACCCCGGCGAACAGGGCGGCAGGGCCGCGAAACCAAGCGCCGAAATCAAGTTGGCCTGTCGTGTTGATACCACCGGCACTGACATTCGGTCGCGTATCAAAAACGGTCGGCCACCACGCCCAGAGGGTTCGAGAAAGAGCCACGCTGCGCCAAGCGCCCCCAGCCCATGCCCCCGGTCACTTTCAGTTTCGAGCCGAAACTCTTGGTCCCGACGAAATATTCGCCTGAATAAATGCCGGTGCCACCGAAATCCCTTAAACCGACGGCAAGGGCAGGAAAGCGCAGCGTTTCATCCGAGATCTGGTAATGAAGGTCAAAGCTGCGGTCATAGCGCGTACCGTCTTGAGGTCCGCCCGGATCAAAGTCGTCGATGATCGCATAGCGAAAAGTGCCGTAAACCCTAGGCAAAACCTGGAAAGTCGCAGTGTTGCGTGTGGTATTGCCAAAAGTGCTCGCGGTCAGCCCGACATGACCATCCGACAGAACCTCTGCCGTTGGCATATCAACAAGGCCGGGGGTGCCATATGTCGACAAAGTCTGTGCCCGGGCGACGCCATCTGCCCCCAAGGCGACCAGGGCAACAATACATAATAAATTGCTTGCACGCATTAAGACAAAAACCTGAACTCGAAGGAACCTATAGCAGCCTCTTGCCACGACTTCACAACGGCTGGCAAACCACTTAATAATTAACCCCACACTGCGGTCCTGCTGCAACACTCCGAAGGACGACATCCCACACATGCTTAGCAATTGGATCAAGGGGCTATTCGCACCGAAAAGACCATTTCCGCCCCTCGCACCAGACGCACCTTTTGTTGCACTCGGCGACATTCACGGTCGGGCGGATCTGCTTGCACGAGCCTTCGACAGCATCAAAGACACCCAGATTGTTTGCGTCGGAGACTACGTTGATCGCGGAGATGAAAGCGCCGAGGTATTGCGTCTGCTGCACGCCCGGCCCGATGTGGTCTGCCTTTCGGGCAACCACGAAGAGATGATGCTTAATTTTCTGGATCATCCGCAAAAACATGGGCCCCGCTGGCTGCGCTATGGTGGGCTTCAGACATTGGCAAGCTTTGGCGTTGCGGGCGCGAGCGAAGCGACAACGGGGGCCGCGCTAGACGCTATCGCTGAAAAGCTCCAAAATGCGATGGGTGCAGAGCTCGTCCTGTGGCTCCGCAACCGCCCAATTTTTTGGCAGTCAGGAAACGTCGCGGTTGTCCATGCGGCGGCAGACCCGGCCAGTCCAATCAATTTGCAAACCGCTGAAACCCTGCATTGGGGGCATGCAGACTTCGAATCCACCCAGCGGCAAGACGATATTTGGGTGCTCCATGGTCACACAATCGTCGATGCCCCGTTTTGCCGATCGTGGACGCGTGTCTATCGACACTGGCGCCTATGCTACAGGGCGGTTAACGGCTGCGTGGGTCTCAGCGCATAACGTGACTTTCAAAACGGTCTGAATACACCCAGCCAAGTCTTCGTCTGACCTTCTACGAAATAGCCAAAGCAATCATTACGTGTAATAGTTATCCGATGTTCACCTTCGGAAAACGCCATTGGCTTTACGCATTAGCCATGTTTCTTGCCCTAAGGCGCAATGCAGCCATGGGTTCGCGGCCTTCTGGAATGATAAGGCCCACCGGTTACCCGTCGCGCATTCACCGACATCCACAACACAGGTACGCTTCCTTGGAGTTTCAAGTTTCCTTATCCGAAGTGGAAACTCTTCTCTAATGATCGACGGGTTCTATCCCGCCCACCAAACGCGCTGACTAAGAAGGTCCAGCCTGAACTTTCCACGGTCATGTCGCTTTTATCTGCCGCAGATGTGTCGGTGACGCGGTCTTGTGAAAACAGCGAGCTCAATGGAAAGAGCATAGACGCAGTCGTCGCCATGCACGGGCATTATGATCACGCCCTCGACACCCCCCTAATCGCTGCCCTGACGGGTGCGACCTTAATTGCCAATCGTGAAGTCTTGTCCGCCTCCTCCCGCACGGCAAAGTTGTTTCCGGACCTTTGCGCCATCACTGATACCATAGAGATCACTGACAGCGGACCTATCCGCATATCACTTGGGAACATTAAGCTGACACTGTTTGAAACTCCCCATTCCACCAATCCAGCTTCAACGTTATTGGAACGCCTGCCGGCCGACGAGGCATGGGAATTTCCTACGTCAATTCGAGACTTCAAATCAGGCATCAGCCTTGCCGCTCATATAGAAACCCCTGACGGAGCGATCTTAATCCTTCCGACCGCAGGTAACATCGGCCCGCGCCTGAGGAACCTGAATCTGGAAGCCAATACAATCTTCCTTGGTGTGGGCGGGCTGGGCTGGCAATCCAGCAATAAGATCAAACGCTACATTTTGAACAGCGTAATCGCCAGCCGCGCGACCAAAGTAATCCCTATCCATTGGGATGCTCATGCCCCCGCCATTGATCCTTCCGCCCCGAGCCTTCCCATCCCCGCTTATGAAAACCTGAACCGGGCTTTGCAAGCATTGGCAGAGATCTCCAAAGACAACCCCGATATTTCCATCCTATCCATACCGACATTAAATCCTTTCGATCCGTTTTCTCGACCCCACCACAGCAAAGCCAAATTGATGGAAAACTTATTCATGAAAAGTTATTCTTTGAAAGTTCTAGCGCTGAGCGGCGCGTTCATGTTCTCAAATGCAGCGGTAAATTCGCTTGTCTTCGCAGAAGAAGCCTGTGACACCTGTTTCACCGCACAGTTTTGGAAGACACCGGATCGCGGCGTCGATTATCCGGAAATGCAGGACGATGACTTTCGTCGAGGGCGTGCGTCGTTCGGAGTCGCGTTTCAAGGCGGCGGAAACCGCGCCGCCCCTGCAGCACTTGGCCAGCTTCGCGCATTACATGATTTGGGGTGGATAAAGCAGATACGCTATATCACTGCCATCTCTGGTGGCAGCTGGACCGCGATACCCTATACCTATCTGAAAAAGGACTGCGCGACAGACAGCGGCGCATATTGCGATGAAGATCATTTCCTGGGGACTTATTATTCCCCCGCAGCTTTGGGGGAAATATTGCCGCAAGTCATCACCTCAGCCCGGGCCGCGGGGGCAAGCGTCAATGATATTCCGGGCTTTGCCCCCGGAAGCATGCTCGGCGCGATCGGGCGCGCAAATGTCACTAAGAAAATGTTCAACGCTTGGAAGATGGGCCGATTTGACGAATCCTATTCCGAGACTTTAGGCGAGATCTATCTCAAACCTTTCGGTCTCGGCCGCGCGAACAAATCCGACCCTGACAGTCTCTTTACGTGGCGGCTCACCGATAAAGACCGTGTCCGGAGGTCTCGGGAAAACCGGCGCCCTGCTCGGGTCCACTACGTCGAACGCGATCGACCCTATTTGATCGTAGGTGGCACCCTGTTGACCCAGAGGATCATTATCGATCCCCATAAAAAATTTCGCATGGAAATGACGCCGCTATATACGGGTATGCCAATGCGACGCTTTCCCTATGGTGACAAGGTAAGTGTCGGTGGCGGCTTTGTGGAATCGCATGGGTATGATCAGGCCACCCATCGTGCCGAAATTTTCGCGAACAAGACCGAGCTTTCCTTAAAGCTTCCGCAGTATGGTGGGCGCATAGATGAATCACGGCTGAATTTCTCTCTTTCGAACGTGGCCGCCGTTTCCGGTGCAGCCCCTGTCGAGACCTTCGTAAACTTGCCAGTGCTGCAGGGCTTGCTGTCAAACTTCGGCTTTCCCGAACATTATTCGCCGACAGATCAAGAAGTGGGTGACAAGATCAAACCTCTCGCCAAGAAGGACAGCGTTTATCAAAAAGAATGGGCTCATGGCGACGGCGGGCATGAAGATAACCTTGGTCTTGCGCCCCTGCTCGCACGACAGGTCGAAAACATTATTGTTTTCGCAAATGCATATGCTCCGTTGGATGCAGAGCGGGTCGAGGCATGTCGGAATGCCTTTACCGCGTTTGACAAAGCGCCTCAGGGCGCCCGGTTGAAAGAAAGCGTCCGCAAGACCTGTGAAGAAGACATGGTCGGCGATGACTTGCCATCATTTTTCGTCCAAACAGAAAGCCAGATACACAATATTGGCCTTACCATGGTCAAAAACGACGACAGTGGGCTGACTGGCCTTCGGCGCAGGTATGAGGATTTGATAACTCTGGCAGAAGATCTTGTGCGCCAAAGGAACGTCAGCTGCGAAAAATACCACTATGACCCGGCCGCAAGCGTATCCCCCGGTATCGCCTATACCCCAACTATCTGTGTGGTGTTTCTGGGTCTCGAAACGGCATGGTCGAAACCACTCTTGGCCAATGCGCCTGCTGAACATCGACCGGCAATCATGAAAGCCTTGGAACTGACGGCGGCCGGGGCCTCCACGGTCAACCGGCGCTGGATGAAAGGTTTCCGATCCGGCGGCTTCCCCCATCTCGGGACGTTCTTTGACCAGCGAATGCATATCATCGACACCGAAGCCCCCCGCCTTCTCGCGTTGAGCAATCTGACAGCTTGGAAATTACAAGAAGCCGATACCGTGAAACAGATCAAAGATGCATTTGGCAAAAATGGCTTGAGGTTAAAATAGATTTTCAACAGGGCGCGATTCTGAACCAAACACGCCCCTAATGGCCTGCTTTCCGGCAGGCAGCTGGTACCGCACGCCCGCCACAGCCTGCGCCAACACGCGCGCGCTCTCGCGCCAGCAATATCGCTGCGCCTGCTTTTGCCCTGAATGAACCATTGCGCTGCGCTTTCCGCTGTCAAGGTGCGCAAACGCCCTCATCGCCCGCGCAATATCCCCATCATCTCGCGGATCGAACCAAAGCGGCGCATCCCCCAATACCTCTGGCATCGCCCCACTGCGTGCGCAAATCACCGGCACGCCCAACTGCATCGCCTCAAGCGGCGGAATACCGAAGCCCTCGTGCAAGGCCGCGAAGACAAACGCCGACGCCCCCTCATAGAGCCCGCGCAGATCGCCGTCCGGCACCCGACCGAGCATTTTGATCCGGCCCTCTCCGGCCGTCGCTTGCCGCGCAATCCCCGGCACCTCGCCGCCGACGAGGACCAGCTGCGACACCTCAGCCCCGCAAGCCGTATGCGCGGCGATCAATGCGCGCAGGTTCTTGTTGGGGCTGCGGTTGCCGACGCTCAGAAAGTACCCCCCCGGCGTCAGCCCATAGCGTGCCGGAACACCGGGCGCGGATGGCAAACGCAACATGTGATCTGCGCTATTGGCCACGATACGAAAGCGATCTTCGGACAGGTGCAATTTTGCCGCCAGCGCCGTCGCCGAATGGCGGCTCACGGTCAGCAAAGCCGCGGCGCGGCGCGCAAGGCGGGGGCGCAGCGCGCGATGCCATAGCCGGTAACGCGCTGAATAGGCTTGGGGAATCTCCCAAAGATTGGCGTCATGCAGACACAGCACATGAGCGTGGTGCAGCAAAGGCCCGCTGTTGCCAAGACTGACCAGAACGCCGTCGCGGCTTGCCCGCCATAGCGCCCCCTGCTCCCACAGATGTCCGCGCCCGCCCGGGACATGCCGCAGGCCGAGCCTCCGCCAACCGGGCGCTTCGACCTTTCGTGGCACCAGCAGTTCTATGGGGCCAAGCCGATCCCGCAGAGCAGGTGATTGGCATAGCTCCCGGTCCAGCGCTGTCAGTATCTCACGCGCAAACCGCTGAACGCCCGAGGTCGGCTGCGTCAGAAAGCGGCCATTGACGTAGATCGTCACGCCATCCCCATTTCATGATCGACAACCAAGGGACGGGGGCGGCGCGTCGGTAGACCGTAAAGCGAGGTCGTCCGTCGACCAAGGGCATCGCGCGCCCAAGCGCTGACATCTGTGGCCAGCGCTCCCTCCCGCATACGATTTAGGCGTCGTTCGTCCTGCAGCAGTTCTGTCATCAGCCGCAGCGTATCGCCTACGTCGTGAGCGTCGGCGATCAACCCGTTGCGCCCATGATCGATAATCTCATCAATCCCCGGCAGGTCCCGCACCACCATCGGACAGCCCGCCGCCATGGACTGGACCGCCACCCGCGGCAGCCCCTCCCGGGTTGAAGTCAGCACCGACAGATCAGCAAGAGCAAACAGAGCTTCCGGGTCAGGACGATGGCCGCAGAACACGACTTTATCCTGCAGACCCAGCCCCTCCACCGCGGCGCGAATGCGCGCTTCTTCCGGCCCGGCCCCCGCAAGGAGCAGTTTCAGATCTGGCAACGTATCTGCCACCCGCGCGAAAGCACGCAGGAACGGTACATGCCGTTTGCGCCGCTCGAAAGCCGCCATCATCAGTACCACGCTGGGCCGCGCATTGCCGCGCGCCACGCCCAAGAGGCTACGCCAATCGGCAGGCAGCGCCGGGTTGTGGAAACGCGCGATGTCCATACCAGACCGCACGCAATGCACCCGCCCGCGCCGCGCAATCCCTGCGCTGACATAGGCCCGCCCCACTGCTTCGGACACCCCAATGAACACGTCTGTCTGCCGCGCCGCCAACCGTTCTGCCGCGAGGTAGAGCGCGCGTTTTGCAGGGGCAACGCCCTCGAAGGGAACGATGTGAATCCCATGGGCCACCACCGCATCCGGCACCGCCCGCGCGGCGAGGCGGCCAAGAATGCCGGCCTTGCTTTGATGGGTATGGATCACGTCAGGGTTTAGCTGACGGTAGATTTGGCGCAGGCGTATCAGCGCGCGCATGTCCTGCACCGGATGGATCGGATGCACCATTTCGGGCAGGAAAACCCGGGTCAGACCACGTGGCAGATGATCCTCCCAAAAGGGATCTGGCGCGGCACCATGGATAAGAGACACCCTATGGCCCTGCGCAATCTGCCAGCGACAGGTCTCAAGCGTATTCTCCTCGGAACCGGCCCGCAGAAGCCGGGTAAGCAGGTGAACGATATGCATTGGCGTCCCTCGAAAATCGGCTCCCACCCTTCTCGATCACTGCCAATTTCGGGCCACAGGTCTTACCAAAGGCTTAACAAGAACGATTTTCTTAGAAACTGTCTTTAACCGGCGAAATAACTTCGACGGTTGGGTAGTAGGTCCGATAGCGCCCCAGATCGCGGGTGAGCAGAGGCCACCCCCGCACCGCGGCATGGGCCCCGATGAAGAAATCCGGCAAAACACCGCTGCGCGTACCGCCCGCCTTGCGGTACTTGCGAAAGACTTTCGCCGCGAGAAACAGCGCCGCATCGGGAATGGGATCGCGCTTTAACCCGATGCCGCTGACAAAAGCATCAAGCGCTTCCTTGCTGTCATAACGCACCGAAAGCTCGGCATAGATCACATCGTTAATCAGCAGCGGACCAGCAAGCGAGGCCGCTTCGAGCTGCGCAATCGACCAATCCGCGAACTGCGGATCATCTGTCACCAAATCCAGCAGCACATTGGTATCGACGAGGGTCAAGCATCAGGCTCCGTTGGCAAATCTCGGGTCAGCGCCATGATCGCCTCGGTGTCCATCCCCGTCCCCGCATGGCCGCGGTACTGCGCAAAACTGCTTTTGGCCCGCACCTCTTCCTGCGGGACAAGCTCCACCCGTCCGTCGCGCGTGCGGCGGAAACTCACTTTGCTCCCGGCATGGAGGCCCAACAGGTCGCGCACGGCCTTGGGAATGGTCACTTGGCCCTTGGATGTCACGGTGGTCGGCATCGGAATCGCCCTTGGTAAGGAATGATAAGTCAAAGGTATTACCTCCCCGCCCGGTTTTCAAGATGCCACAGCGCAGGGCGGCGCAAGCTTTCGTTAAGCGCGCGTTAACCAAATCGCGGCAATCCTCTGAAAGGTCTTGAATCATCACCGACGGAGCGTCCATGCGCCGGATCATATATATCCACGTCCCGAAATGCGGCGGTTCCAGCTTTGGCGTGGCGCTTCGGTTGCGGTATTTCCTGTCTCAGGCGGTGATTAACCTTGATCCCGGCGACCCCAAGCAGCCTGCCGCGCCCCGAATGCTGGCGGATTACGCGCGCCGCCGGGCACAGCTGCACCGGCTGGTCGCCCGGGGCACCCGGATGATCTCTGGCCATGTGCAATATGATCCCGCGCTCCACGCCGGGGCGGCAAAAGACTATGCCTTCGTCACCCTGCTGCGCGACCCCGTTGCGCGCTTCGTGTCGCATTACAATTACCTGCAACGGTGCCACCCCAGCCCGTCGCGCCCGGCCACGCTGACGGCCTTCCTCGACACGCCGGATGCCGTGCGACTGGCGTCGCAATACCTCTTTTACTTCGCCGGTCAAAGCCCGCGACGGGGCCAAGATCCTGCCCCGCTCATCGCCCGCGCCATCGCGGCTCTTGGCCATTTCGACATTGTCGGCGACCTAGATCAACCTGATGTTTTTGCACGCCAATTACAGCGCCATGTCGGCACCCCCCTGCCCCTCTGGCGGCGCAACGCAGCCCCCGTTCCCACGGAAATCCCCTCCGAACTCCGCCCCCGGATAGAGGCGCTCTGCGCACCCGACATCGCGGTTTACCACGCCATACAAAGCACGCGGATCGCCGCATGAGATGGGTGCTCTCCCCCCTTTCGCTGCTGCTTATCTGCTGGGGGCTCTCCGGCGCTGGCGTCGCCCTCACCCTCGCCTACCTCGACCGCCTCGACCTCGTGCAAACCTTCATGCGCCGCGAGGATCTCAGCCTCTCGGCCTTCACCACCACCGGGGCGGCTTGGCTGTTCTTGGCCCTCTTGGCCTATGCCGTGGGGGATCTGGCTGCGCGTTTCTCCTACCGAAGCCCTCAGAGGAACAATGTGCAAATCAACCTGACCCGTGCGGCCTATCTGACCTTCGCCCTTAACCTTGTTTTACTTGGGGTCACCGCCCTTTGGATCGCGACCGCCGCCGCCCAAGCGGGCGGTCTGATGCACCTCGCCGCCGCCGCCTATATCGATAGTCTAACCACGCGCGACCTGCTGTTGGAAAACAAACTCTTCACCGGCATGCGCCTTTTCTATGCCGCCTTGCCGGGCACCGCCTGTCTGGCCACCGCGCTTTTGTGCCTCGGCCCCCTGCCCCGCCACATCCGTGGCCTGCTCTTATCCATCCTGATCGGCAACACGCTGGCGCTTTTCATCCTGCCCATCGTGATGAGCCAGCGGTTGCTGCTTTTGCAGCTGCTTCTGTCATGCTACCTCGTTGCCTGCCTGATCCGGGGGCGGCTCGTCGGATGGGGCTGGAGCCTGCTGGCCATGGCGCTATTCCTTGGCCTCTGGATGGCGCGAGAAGCGATTACCAACCCGATGTTTGATCGCTCTACCTTCGACATCGGCACGCAAAAACTGGCCTTCTATCTAATCAATGACATGTGGAACAGCTTCGCCCCCCTCGCGGTCGAGATTCCGCATACATGGGGCGGCTTGAGCCTTGAGGGCGTGATGTTTCTCACCGTCACCGACGGGTATTTCGCCCATATCCTCGCCCCCCGCCTCGATGTGTTGCAAGAGGTGCTGGGCGGCGGTGAATTTCCGCTCCTCACCGCGGCCTACGTCGATTTCGGCCCTGTCCTCGGGGCGTTCTTTCTTGCATTCGTGGGCTTCGTGATCCGTTTTTTCTTTATCAAAGCGCGGCATTCACTCGGCTTCGCCCTGGCCTATGCTCAGATCGGCGCAACACTTCTGTTTTCCAGCCATTCCGTTTACCTGACACATCAGAACCTGCTGTTTTCACTCGTTCTTATTTCAGCCCTTCTAAAATTTGTCACCCAGCAACACGCCCCACGGCCCCAGCCAAGCCCGCTTCTGTTTCGCTCCCGTCGCAATCCGCTACCACAGTGCCCACCGCTGCCCGACAGTCTGGTCCGGCAGATAACGCTCTTCACCTCTCAACGAACCCAGCCGCACGCAAAGCGACCCCGCCATGAACGCGCCTAGGCTCCCCGGCCTCCAAGCCCTCCGCGGACTCGCTGCGCTGATGGTCCTCATCGGCCATGTCTTGGCCGAGGCAGAGCACTATTTCGCCCTGCCCCTGCCCGGAGACGCCATGCCATGGACCCGGGGCGTCGATATTTTCTTCGTCATTTCCGGCTTTGTCATCACCCTCTCAGCGCAGCGCTATATCGGCCGCCCGCGGGCCTTTCTCTGGCGGCGTCTGCTGCGCGTTGCCCCGCTTTACTATCTGTTCACCACGCTCATGGTCATGGCGCTGCTGCTGATGCCCGGTGCCGTCAAAGATACGCCGCTCGACCCTGCGCAGATCATCAGCTCTTACACGTTCATTCCCTACGCCCGCCCCGACGGACGCATCGCGCCGGTCCTGTCCCTCGGCTGGACCCTGAATTATGAGGTCTTTTTCTATGCGCTCATGGCTCTCTGCCTCGCGCTCCCCCGGCCCCTGCTGGCGGTTTCGGGCCTGTTGGTCGCCCTAGCCTCACTCGGGCTGACGATTGGCTTTCACCTCCCGCCACTTGCCTTTTGGACGAACCCACTGGTCCTTGAATTCCTCTTCGGCATCGCCCTCGCCCGCCTCTGGCAAAGCGGCTTGACCCGGCCCGATCCGATCCTCTGCACCGCTTTCTTGGCTCTCGGCTTTGCCCTTCTCATCACACTCGATCCGCTCCCCCTGCCCCGCTTTCTCGCCGCCGGCGTGCCCGCCGCGCTGATCGTCGCAGCAGGCACGCTTTTCTGCCCTACCCGCATGGCCCCCGGACAACTGCTCGGAGATGCCTCCTATGCTCTTTACCTCTCGCACCGCTTCGCCCTACGCGCGGCAACCGTCTTGCTCCTGCCACTCCTCCCTGCAACGCCCCTCGGCGCTTGGGTCTATGTCGGCACAACCTGCCTTCTTGCGCTCGGCCTTGGCATCCTCAGCCATCTGTTCCTAGAGCGGCCTTTTCTAAAGGTCCGCCAAACCGCCAAGGCAGCCCCCGCATGAGCCCCCGTTTCTGGTCTTTCGCCCTGCAATGGAGCCGCGTCGGGATCAATGCGGGTCTCTTCTTGATCGCCGCGCGCTTTCTCTCCTTGGCCGAACTTGGGGCTTTCGCCACCGCCTTCGCCCCCATCCGGCTAACCCAAGGTCTGCACAAAGCCGGCATCGGGGAAAGCGTGATCATTCTCGCCCCCCGCCAACGCCGCCGGGACGCGCTATTTGCCATGTCGCTAGGCGGCGGCATCGTCCTATCGCTCGGTTTCGCCGGCCTCGGCGCCGCGCTCGATGCGCCGCTGCTCATCGCCCTCAGCGTGATCCCCCTACTCAACGCCCTCGGCGCCGTTTCCGAAGGCATCCTGCGTCGCGACCTCCACCTCCGCGCCCTCGCGCTGCGGAGCATGTTCAGCCAATCCATCGCCGCGGCCCTAGCGGTCTGGATGCTATCGATTGGCAGCGGCCCTTGGGCCTTGGTCACCTTCGCCGCAACACATGCGGCCACAAACGCGGCGCTGTCCTGCCACCTCGCCCGATGGCGCCCCAAAAGCCTCCCGAAATGGCGCTACCAGAGGCGCCTAGCCGAATTGGTCATCGAGATCTCGGCCCGAGATTTCCTGAGCGCCGCCCTGTTCCCGCTCATGCAACTCGCCACCGCGCTGGTCTTTGGCCTTCCCGCCGCCGGTGCCTTTCAAATCGCGACCCGGATACTGAGCCTGATCGAAGCTCTCACCCTCTCCCCTTTGCGCTTCCTCGCTCTCCCCCAACTTCGCCAGCTATCGGCCCCGCAACGCGCCGCCGCCCTGCCGACACACTTGCGCCTGACCGCCACGCTCGGCCTATGGGTCTGGGGGGCCACCCTCCTCGCGGCCCCGCAGGCGCTTGCCCTGCTTATCGGCTCGACCCCCGCAGGCCCCGCCACGCCGATCCTCATCGCCCTCGCGGGTTTCGGCCTCCTGTCCGCTCTGCTGATGCCGATTAACCAAGCCCTCATTGCCGCGGGTCACACCCGCCTGATGCTTCAACGCGCGGCGCTCTTGTTGCCCCTGTGCTGCACTTTCGCCGCCTTCGCGCTGACCCCCACGGCCCTCGCCGCCTCCATTAGCCTCGCGGCATTCCTAACCGCCCTATGGCATCTCACCCGTGCCCTGCCGCGTCTCGGCCTCACAGCGTCCGCCCTGTCACCCCTCGCCCCGCCCCTCTGCGCTGCGGCTGCCGTGGCGGCGCTTTTCGCCCTGCTGCCACCCCTGCCCGCCCCAGCCCAGTTCGTCTTCGGAAGCGCCCTTTACGGCGCGCTTCTTTTCATCCCCAACAGGCAGACAGCCACATGAAACGTGCGGTTCTCCTGACGGGTCATTTCCCTTTTCAAAAACGCCGCCCCAGCATGCTGTGGGTCTCGCATCACCTGCGCGCGGCGGGCTGGCATATGACCCATGTGACCGTCGGCTATAGCTGGCTCTCCAAGGTCTTTGGCGATGTCCGCCTGACTGCCCTCGACAAGCCACCGCACTATGGCACCCAGCACCATGGCCCAAGTCTCACGTCGATCTACAGCCTGCCGCCAGTCCATCCGGTCAAAACCAAAAGCACCCCGCTCAACCGATGGCTCGAACCCGGCTACCGGCTCTTTACCAACCACTGGCGCCGCCGTCTGCGCACGCCCTTGGCCCAAGCGGACCTCGTCATATGCGAAAGCGGCCCGCCGGTCCTGCTCGGCCCACTGCTGGCCAAACAAGCCCCGCAGGCCGCCCGCATTTACCGTGTCTCAGACGACATCCGATTGCTAAACGCCCCGGATATCCTCCTTCGGGCCGAGCGGGATCACCGCCCCTTCACCCGCATTAGCACCGCCAGTCCCCATATTGCCGCCCGATTCGCGGATCACCCCAATGTCACCCTTGATCCCGTCGGTATCCCCCATGCGAACCTAAAGGTCAGCACTACTGACCCTTACCCACGGCCGCACCCCGGCCCCATCGCTGTCTGCGCAGGCACAACCCTGCTCGATACCGCCGCCCTCACCCGGCTAGCGGACGCCCGGCCGCGGTGGCAGTTCCACGTCCTCGGCCGCCTGCGGGAAACACCGCCCGCCCGGCCCAACATCACATGGCACGGCGAGCAGGACTTCGAAACCACCCGCGCGCATATCGCCCACGCCGATATCGGCCTCGCCCCCTATCGCGACGAGCCGGGCGTCGCCTATCAAACGACCAACTCCAACCGCATCCTGCTCTACCGCTATCACGGGCTGCCAACCCTTGGGCCCGACCGGCTCTGCCACCCGAGCATCCCTTCGATCATTGGCTACAACAGCCCTCAAGCGCTGGACCGCTGCGAAACCTGGAAACGCGACCCCGAGGCGGTGCCGGATTGGAAGGAATTGGCCGATCGCCTGTCTCAAAACAGCGTTACAGAGCCACCCGAGGTCACATCTACGCCCCCCGCCAGCGCCGCAAACCCCCGCGTGAATACCGTGCCCGCATTGGCCTGCAAGGCGTAGTTCTCCGCCTGCCCCGCGGCGTCGCCCGCGCAATCTTGCAACCACATCAGCGCATCGTTCGAGCATTTGAACGCGACCGATGTGCCGTCCACATCCCGTGCCACGGTGCGACAGCCCGCCGCCCAAGTCTCGGTCGATTGGATCACATGCACCTCAGTCCCATTGCGCGACAGGCCAAAGTCGCCGCCCAACAGGATCGCCCGCACCCCGTCATGGCTGGTAAACCCATTGCAGGATGTCGCCGTGCTGAACCCATTGCGCCAGCCGGAACAGTCCTGCAACAACACATGCATCCCCGCCGTGCCGTCCTCATGGAAAGACCAGCCGTCCTTCGCCCCGCCCGAAGCATCGCAATCGAAAAAGGCCACCAAACCATCCGTGCGCCGCACCCGCGCAGCATCCTGCAAGGCCGTCGGGTTTGATGGCGCGGAATAGCGGAACGAACAGTTCACCCCAACGATGTTGCGCGCCGCCACCGCATCGAAATGCAGCGCCCCGCTGATCCCGCCCTCGCAATGGACATTTTCAAGGTAGAAATCCTTGTCATGCGTCATGAACCGCGCCCCGTGAAAGGACCGGATCACCGCAATATCTCCCGCCCCCGGCGCGCCGCCGACATTCACATGCAGCACTGTCCCGTCATGCACCCATGTATTCTGTGTCGCCGCGCAGCTGGCCACATCCGCAGCTTCGCTCAACTCCGTATAATGCCCTTCGGCGGTCAGCAGATCGCAGCGAAACACCCGGCGCACCGAGCTTTCAGTCGCCGTATATGTCCCGCCCGCATCGTTCCAAACCACATCGAACGGCCCCGCACGATAGCGCAGCGGGCCGTCCCAGCCGATCACGGCAACGGGCTGGTTCGGTTCATCATTGCCGTTGCGGGTGAATGCCGCCTCGGCATAGTCGCCCGCCTTGACCAAAACCCGATAGGCCGCGCCTGTCGCGTTGCCTGCCGTGAAAGCCGCATGAATCGTCCGCTTGGCACTGGCGAAATCACCGTCCTGCGTACCCAAGCCACTGTTGCCATCATCGCCGCTGACACTATCCACATGCAGCGCCGCGCCGGTCCAAATCGCGGGATCGACCAGATCACGGGGCTCTACCGCCGCACGATAGGCCCCGCCGATCTGTTCAATGTCGAAATCAAAGCGCACGCGGTCCCAACTAAACCCCGCCGGAAAATCGATAGGTACCCGGTTACGGTACGGCGCGAACGGGCTCAATCCGACCCCCAGCATCAAATCAACCCCTTGATGCCCGACGCCGTCGTCCCCGTCGCCAGCACCCGCGCGATACGGACAGGATAGATCACGCCGGGCGACAAAGCGGGGAGGGTGATCGCATCCCCGCTCTTCAGAACCACCGCCACATCCCCGACCGAGCCGACCATGACGCCGCGGGTCATCTGGGCAAGGTCGGTCGTGTCATCAGGCGTCACGTCAAACCCACCGCAGATGGGCCCGGTCAATCCGTTGTGGTGATCGTCGAAGATATCGAGAATGGGCATCGCGGCCTCCTTTGAAAAACTGAGGAATTCAGCATCGAAGGCGCGGATTAACCATCTGCTAAAGCAGCGTACGCTAGGGGTGGGGCAGGGGGTTTCGCGTGCGAAACCTATGAGGCTCGCGGGAAAACGGGGAGGTTTCGCACGCGAAACCTCCCCTACCATATCAGATTTCTTCGAGAAGGTATTTGATCCGGTCCATCACCAGCTCGATCATCTCTTCGTTCACGTGGTCGCCCCGGATCCGAATGGCATAACCATCTTCCGTCCGGACCCGCTCCATCGTGACATCATTGGCCAAGTTCACTGGCTTAGACCGTTCCACGGCCTTCCGCGGCCGTCCGCCCCGTTTGGGGTCGGTGGCCACGCCTTCGACGGCCTCAATTAACGGCTCCAAGACCGCCCATTCATCTTCTGCCGTCGCGACAGCATGGGTTTCCAAGGCACTACGCATCGCCTCACCTTGCCCCGCGCGCACCCCGGTCGCGATGCGCAGACACTGACGCTCGCTCAGTTCGGGGCCAAAACGCAGCATATCGCCGAGCTCTTCATGCACTAAGGCAAAGGAACGAATCTTCGACCGCTTCGCCTTGCTGGCAGATGAAAACAGCGTTGCCACAGCCTCATCCACGGTTGGGAAAACCCCGTCATGCACCGTGATCGCTGCTGCACGGCCGCGCTCATACTGGCTAAGCCCGGTCCTGACCTCATTCTCTTCGATCATGGCCACGATCGCATCGGCCAGCGTATCCGGCTTGCGCACAAAGGCCGGGATAGTCTGATGCCGCTCCCCCCCCGAAAGCGCGTTCAATTCGCGCATGGCGGCCAAGCGCCGGAAGCCGGAAATCAGGGCGTATTTGCCAGCGGCCTCGGGATTGGACGGCTCAAAAACCTCAATCGGAAGCCGAAGCCCGTGGTCTGCAATCGACCGCCGCAGCTCGGCCAGATCCTCTTCGTCCATCTTCAAACGGTCACGGCTCAGCGCGTCTGCGGTGATCTCATGCAACGGCACTTCCGTCAGGACGAGACCCTTTTCCCGCGCTAGTCGAAGCGCCTTTGCATCTGCCTTGTCCCGCGCATTTTCTTCGCGCAGATGCTGGGGCAGGGGGTCTTTATGCCGGGCCGCATCGGCGGCCACATCGGCGATCGGCGCCCGCGTTCCAACCCGAGAGGTTTCGCGCGCGAAACCTTCCTCGATTTCCTTAAGCGCCTCTGCCGAGGGGACTTCAAGCTGTCTGCGTTTCGCCATTCTCGGCCTCCTTCCGTTCTTGATCATCGCGCCACCAAGCGCCCAGCAAAATCTCTTTGAACTCGGCATAGGTCCGGTCAAACGTCTCCCGACCGCGCGTGTAAGTCTCGCGGTTGAAATCCCGGTAATCCGCCTCGTAAATTCCGTTCACACTCTCTCCGGCCTGTCCGACCATCGCGGTAAACTCCTGCCGGTAGGTATTGGTCATATCGCCGAAATAGGCCTGAATCACATTGGCCAGATCGGTCTGCTGGCTGGCATCAAACCGTGTGATGATCGCCCGCACCACATCCCATTCAAACTTCATCTCCGGCAGCCCTTCGCGCCGCCGCGCCGCATTCTCACCCTCTTCGATCGAAGCGAAGGTGGAGTACAGCATGTCAAAGAATCGCCCCGTGGAATCGAACTCCAAGAAGGACGCGCCTAAGGGCACCATGATAATATCAGCCGCCGCCAATGCATTGATCGTCAGATAGCCAAGGGCAGGGGGCGTATCGAGCAGGATGATATCATATTCATCCAACGCCCCGCCCGCATCCAAAGCCGAGGATAGCGCATCCCACAGTGCCCAATGCCGCAAGGCCATCCGCCAGACAGGAATCTGGAACTCAGCCCAGTACAGATTGAGCTGCGCCCCAATCAGATCGATATTGGGCCAATGGGTCTTTTGAACGACATCCTTTAGCGAGATCGTCAGCGCCTCAGTCAAGGTCTCATCCATCGGAATCTCAGGCTCCGCCGCCGCCGCGCGAACGCGATTTTCGGCCTGCACTTGCATGGCGTAATCGCGCGCGAGCAGAGGAAAAATCGTCTGCCACTCGTCCTGAACCTGCCCGCCCATGATGGAGGTCATCGAACCTTGGGAATCGAGGTCGACCACAAGTACCTTGTAGCCGTCCAAAGCCGCCGACATTGCCAGATGCGCCGCTGTCGAGGTCTTGCCTACGCCGCCCTTGAAGTTAGCGACGGCGACTATCTTTGCAGGCAGTCCTTTCGGGCGGTAGGGGCGGTATTCCTTGCTGCTGACCCCTTCTTCCGCGAAGTGGTTCCGAAGGGTTAAAATTTCTTCGAGGCTGAACCGTTTTGCATTCCCCGCACCCTCTCCTTGGGGAAGCTCTGGATGTTTGTTTAGCACTCTACGCAAATGGGCTGGGGCCACAGGGATGAGGTAACGGCAAATCTCCCATGTGGAAAATTTTCGGAGCTTTTTCTGCCCATCCGGGGCATAACCTCTTTTAGCAAGGTCTGCCCTGCCACGGCCGGCGAAAGCGGCGGCTTTCGCGAATCGGGCGGTGTCTACAGGGGCGCTCAGCTTCCCGGCTGCTGTCTTTGGGTCGAGGTTGAAATAGGGCGGAAGGGAGCTGCCCACCTTTTTGTCCATGTCGCGATACCTTGATCAGATCGTCAATATTCGATGCTATCCCACTAATAGTCGCACATCCGCACAAGTAAGTGAATTGATATAAAGCTCAGCACACTTTCGCAGGTTCTTTGGTTTCGCACGCGAAACCTACCTATTTTTCTTCAGGTTATAAGAAGGCAACAGCACTATATGTTGTAGATCTTTTAGTATCTTTCAGATCTTTAGAGACAGAATATTACCCTATAACAATACTCTAGCGGAATATAGGCACCCGAATACAGGGTCAAAGGTCCCCATCTACGGGACATAGGGTGCCAGGCTACGGTTCTGAAGGCGCCGATTCGCAGGAACTCGGGTACCTGTCCACAGTTTGCGGGAAAATCAGCCCTATCCAGTCCGAATTAGGAGGGCGATGGCCTGATAGTATCATCTATGAGGTCTAAAGGAACCCATTTACGGGGCGGGAAAACACGTAGACGGGTGCCTATAGAAAGATTGAGCGCGGGCACCTTTTCGGTCATACTCGTCGGCAACAAATATCGGATCGCGCCTCAAGCGCGACCTGTGCATCAGAGCAGAGCGCGCCATGGACCCTACTATCCCCCACGAGAAGCTTACAGGTGCGCTCCGCCGCCAGTCCGTTAAAAAAAACGTGGCCGCGATTCACGTCTCCGGTAAGCTCACACTGTTGCAGCGGAAGTTGAGCAATGTGCTTTTGCTTAACGCCTATGACACTCTCGTCACGCGCAATAAGCATCAAATCGATGCTCAAACGCTTTGCATGATGGTCGGGTATAACTCCAATGATATGGCCACGCTTAAACAATCGCTGCGCAGCTTGGCTGAGACGACGGCAGAGTGGGATATGCTCGATTCCAACGGACGGCAGGAATGGGGGGTTTCCGCCCTCCTTTCCTATGCAAAGCTTTCAGGAGGGGTCTGCGAGTATGCATATTCTCCGGCACTGGCTGAAAAGCTTCACGACCCAAAGGTTTTCGCGCTTATCAATCTTAATATTCAGCGAAGGTTCACCTCGGGCCATGCACTAGCATTGTACGAAAATTGTTATCGTTTCGTGCGTACCGGTTCTACAGGCTGGTGGCCGATCGAGCTGTTCCGGCGCCTCATGGGGGTTGAGGGCAGCGCATATTACGAAAGCTTTAAACACCTTAACGCTAAGATCATTAAGCCCGCCGTGGCCGAGGTGAATAAAACATCGAACATTCTGATCACGCCTGAACTGCATAAGATGGGAAGGCAGGTCAGCGACGTTCGGTTTTTGATAAAGGAAAACCCTCAGCTGGCGATGCTCGACATCGACGACGGGGAGGCGCTACGTCAAGGCCCGGTTTATGGCCACTTGATGGAGTTGGGCGTAAGTGACCGACTGGCGCGCCAATGGATCACGGAGCATGGAGAAGCCTATGTTTCGGAAAAGATTTCTTATCTGAAGGGCAGGGGGCCGGTCGATAGCCCCGTCGGATATCTGCGGGCGGCATTGCGGAACGACTATAAAGCCGCCTCTTCGCCCGAGCCTACGCCCAAAGCGAAAGAGGCAGCGGTCCAGCGGCAAAAGCGAAATCTGGCGGTCGATAACGTAGAAGCCAAACGCGCCACGGTTATCGAGGAAGAACGTAAAGCGCGGGCTGCGATCATGGCGCGGGTTGGAGAGATCGTCGACTCTCGTTCTCCCACCCAGCGGGACGCCGACCGGCGTTTGTTCCTTGCTTGGCTTGATGACGAGCTATTGAAGTCAGAGTTTTCGCGGCTCGGCTGGAAAGCGGCACTCTGTGCGAAGGAGATGCAAGCGTTCTGGTCGGAGATGATTCCCGATGCCTTTGAGGAAAGTTCTTGAAGGCCGCGCATTAATGATCCCGGATCATCGCGCAAAAAATTAGCGGAATTTAGCGCTTAGCCCCCAAAACCAGCAAAAAAGTGAATTTCGTTGTTTCGACCCTAGTCAGAAGAACATCAATCAGATAAGTCTAGATTGAATTTTTCGACTGCCACATTTTGTCCATAATTAGTATTCCACATGCGTTCTGGGGGCGCGGGTCATTTGAAGCATCAATTTATCGATTATGGCTCCGTTTCGGAGGCCAACTCTTTAGCGCTTGGGCGCGATTCACGCTACGCACGTTGGGGGAAAGCGCTATTTGACCTTGGTCTAGGGCTGATGCTGCTGCCGGTTTTGCTGCCAGTAATCCTCGTTCTTTGTGTCCTTGTCGCGATGGATGGCGGGCTGCCAATTTTCGGCCATAAACGGATCGGGAAGGATGGCCGCGAATTTCGCTGCTGGAAGATTCGAACCATGGTTGTGGATGCTCAGGAGCGTTTGAAAAAGCACTTGGCCGACAATCCGGAAGCTGCGGCCGAATGGCGGCAGAATTTCAAACTGGAAAATGATCCGCGGATTACACGGATCGGCCGGTTCCTGCGCAAAAGCAGCCTTGATGAACTGCCGCAACTGTTCAACGTATTCCGGGGCGAGATGAGTTTTGTTGGGCCCCGCCCGGTCGTGCGCGATGAATTGCTTCGCTATGGGTTGCATCAGCAGGTGTATATGAGCATGCGCCCCGGGGTGACTGGGCTATGGCAGGTTTCTGGCCGCAACGATGTGGCCTACGACCAGCGCGTTTCGATGGATGTGCAATACGCCCGTGAGGTAAGCCTGACCGAGGATGTGCGGATCGTGGCGAAGACCGTCTCTTCCGTCCTTTCTCTGACGGGCAAGTAAAACGCCTAGCAATGATCAGACACGGTAGTAGGTTAGAAACTACCGTGTCTTGAATTGCGCTAAGGCATTACAACTCGACCAGCGGCTTGCCTGATGGCTCAGGTCAGCCTTCCGAGCGCCTCGCTTAGAGAAAGCCGAAGCGAGGCAAAGACCCTAGCATTCCTTGACGCCCATCTCGACGATCTGTTTTCCGCTGATCTTATAGAGGCCACTGACCCTATATCGCCCTGTGCTTAGGTACCAACTTCTTAAAGCGGGCGGATAGTAGTTGGAGATTATCAGCGACGCGCGCTCGAACACCCGCTGGTCAAGATTTCTTCCATATGAGCTGGGTCCGTGAAACCCAAAGGTCGTATCGGAGGAAATACATGTCTGCGGCAAACCCAGATACATCGTACATGTTGAATAACACATCGCACCAGTAATCTTGATGGGGCGCTGAGATTGGCGCAATTCTCCCAGTCTCAATAGCCGCGCCCTGAGCAGCCCTCCGCGGTCGTTGTGAACGACCATCGGACTGGATTGTAAGCGTGCCGAGGTTTGGGCCGAGGCTGAAGCCCCATACACGACCAACAGGCTGGTGATTACTGCTTTTGTTAGACCCTGAACACAGGACTTCATTTGGCGACGAGCGCCATCAGACAGTTTTTGCATTTTCCCACTCCATTCAACGCAAGACCAAACTTCTGGCCGTGCCGCGTGCCCCCACGCTGAGGCAGAAGAACAGATCGGGATTAACTGCGGGTTTTGCCGCTAAGCTTCTCTTGCTTCAATTTAACGAAAACTCATTGAGATGAGTTCGATAAACGCAAAAAGCCCTCGCAGATTGCGAGGGCTTTCATAGGCCGTAGAATTTATTCAGGTGATCAGTTCGTGCTGGGTGTGCTCGGCGTGCTCGGTGTTGAACCACCGCCAGCTACAGCACCCAGAAAAACGGCGCCCGCGATAGGTGCGACCACCGGTACGAAGTTTGTGATTGGCAAATTCGGGTCGGGCAGACCGAGGCACGCCTGACTGTTTACGTTTGCCGGGTCTTCACAATTAATCGGCGGAGTTGCAGGCGTTACCTGCTGCGCCAGAGCAGTTTGCGCCGAGAATACCGCGGCTCCTGCCATCAACAATTTTACGATCGACATAATAGCCTCCAATCAAATCTGCCTCTGTATCGCACAGTTTGCGTGAAAGATGAAGCCATCTTGGTGTTTGCGGCGCGAAATTGGCTAAAATGCCCCCTAAAGGTCCAAGAAACTTGCATCAAGGCGCATGGTGACCGATACAGGCGCTGCGCTGCGGCAGAGTGCTGCGCAGGCTTTTGCTTCAAGGTTTTGATATTATGGAAATTTCACGCACCATCGGAAGAGACTCCGGCCATCAAGCGCCTTCTGCATCGACCTCGGCTGACGAAGACGTCATCGACCTCGGCGCTCTGTTCTCGACCCTCTGGCGCGGAAAATGGCTTATCGCCCTTGGTGTGCTCGTCGCTTTGCTGATCGGCGGATACTACGCCTACATCGCGGCGACGCCCCTATATCGCTCGACTGCAGTGGTGATTCTTGAAACGAATCAAGACCAGATCGTCGACCTTCAAAGCGTCGTCGGTGGGCTTTCCGGAGATACTTCCGAGGTTAACTCCGAAGTCGAAGTTTTGCGCGCCCGTAGTCTGATGCGCAAGGTCGTGGACCGGCTCGATCTTACGAGAGACCCTGAATTCAATGTAGAATTGCAACCCGAGTCCTTGAAGAGCCAGATCAAATCACTGGTCGGGCTCGGCGCCCCGGCGACGGTGCTTTCGCCGGAACAGGAAGAGCAACGTATCCGAGACGCAGTGATCTCGAAACTGCTTGAGGCGGTCACGGTTCGTAACGTGCCGCTTAGCCTTGTTTTCCAAGTGACGGTCGAAACCGAAAGCGCCCGCAAATCAGCTTTGATCGCGGATACCATCGTCGACCTCTATATCCTCAACCAGATAGAGGTGAAATTCGAAGCGACTGAGCAAGCCACGCTTTGGCTCAGTGAGCGCGTTGCAGCACTTCAATCCAAGCTGGAGGAAGCCGAAGCGAAGGCCTCGGAATTCAGTGCCGCGACTGAACTGGTATCTGTCGAAGGGCTGCGTGCCCTTGAGCGCCAGATCAAGGAATTGCGGGATCGCATCGCCACAGCGCAGGTCAATCGCAGTACGCAAGAGAACCGGATTGAAGCGATGGAAGAAGCGGGAAGTCGTGCGGAGCAGGCCGACGCTTCGAATGACCCTCAGCTTGAGCGGTTTCTGCCCCGGGTGGAAAGCGACCCGGAAATCGCGGAAGCTTTCGACACGCGGTTCCAAATCGTTCTTCAGCGCAGTCGTTCGGATCTTGCCCGTGCTGACCAACAACTCGCCGCTCTCCGAGCATCGGAAGCCGAGCTTAGCGCCCAAATTTCACGTCAGAACGAAGACTTGATAACACTACAGCAGCTCACCCGCGAGGCAGAAGCAACGCGCGTGCTTTATGAGTATTTCCTATCCCGTCTGAACGAGACTTCGGCGCAGCAAGGCATACAACAGGCCGACAGTCGCATCCTGTCTGACGCCGTGGTGCCCAACCAGCCTTCCGCGCCCCGTAAATCTTTGATCCTCGCCATGTCAGCGATCCTCGGGTTGCTTTTGAGCGCGGGCCTCATTCTGCTGCGCGAAATGCGTAACAATAGCTTCCGGACGGCGCGCGAGCTCGAAGGCACGACGGGCTATACGGTCTTGGGCCAAATCCCCGCGATGCCGGCGGCATCCCGCGCGAAGGTTTTGCAGTATCTGTCGGACAAGCCTACGTCTGCCGCTGCCGAAGCCGTGCGGAACCTGCGTACATCTTTGATGCTTTCGAACGTGGACAATCCGCCGAAGGTCGTCATTTCTACGTCCTCGGTTCCGGGCGAGGGTAAGACGACCAATTCGCTCGCGCTGGCGCAGAACCTTTTGGGCCTCGGCAAGCGCGTGCTTTTGGTCGAAGGGGACATCCGGCGGCGCACATTGCATCAATACTTTAAGGACATGCCTGAAAAGGGCATCGTGTCGGTGTTGAGCGGCGAGCTGGCGCTCAAGGATGCCATTCACCGGACCCAAGGGTTTGGCGCCGATATCTTGGGTGGTGAAAAATCAAGCACCAATGCCGCGGACCTTTTCGCCTCCGACCGGTTTCGGGCGCTTATCGAAGAAGCGCGCGAGGCTTATGACATGGTGATCATCGATACCCCGCCGGTACTCGTCGTTCCGGACGCCCGTATCATCGCCGATCAAGCCGACGCGATTATCTTTACCGTGCAGTGGGATAAGACGAGCAAGACCCAAGTCGAAGAATCGCTGCGCATGTTCCACAACTCTGGACAGCGCATCACGGGCCTTGTTCTGAGCCAGATTAGCCCGAAAGGGATGAAGCGATACGGGTACGGCGGCACCTACGGGGCCTACTCAGGTTATGGCGCGAAATACTATACGAACTAAATGACAGGTGCCTTAGCGGGACTGTTGCGTTAACGAAGTCGCTTGGTGACGATCCCGATTTGGTGGCCGAGCAGGCCAAGTAGATCGCCGTGCAAGCGCTATCGCATTCGCGGAAGGGTATTCTCTGCGCTATTCATCAGCGAACTGTTCGCGAACGCATAATCCAAGGCTCCTCTCCGCCACTTCAATTACATATTCGATTAAAAAATAGGCGGGCAGCATCAAAAGTGACCTCTGAGTCTAACTGCCCGGGGGAAGTGAAGCTCTTATCGCTCGATTGATTGCTGCAGTGCAGTATCGTGGGGCATCACGGAAGCGAGCACCCTCCCAACCCTTCGCAGTTTGTCCCTTGCGCGGTGGCTCAGCGCCAAACTGGAACACACGAGTGAATTGACATGGATTTATCAGCGCAAATGCTGATCTTCGCCACAGTGGTCGAGCGAGGGAGCATTTCCGCGGCGGCGCGGTCCATGGGCCAAACCCCTTCCGCAGTCAGCAAGCAGATCAGTCTTTTGGAGGATCACGCGCACTTTCGTCTGCTCAACCGCACGCGGACCGGCGTTTTGCCGACTCCGGAAGGTCAGGAATTCTATCTCAAATGTCAGGCCTTGGCAGAGAAGTTCAAGGACGCTGAAGCGCATATATCTAACCTTGATGATGTGCCGCGCGGCAAATTGCGGATCGCCTCGACGGTGGCTTTTGGCAAATCCCAGTTGATCCCGGCCTTGCCTGTGTTTCTGGCCGTGAACCCAGAGGTTGAGGTATCTCTTGAACTGATGGATCGCGAGATTGACCTGCAAACAGAGGGCTTCGACGCGGCGGTTAGTTTTGCCGAGCAGCATAAGAACCCCGATGTCGTCGTGCGCCGGATAATGCATAGCCACCGCGTGCTCTGCGCGGCGCCGCACTACATCGAGCGGCGCGGGACACCAACCAGCTTCGCCGATCTGTCAGAGCACAACTGCCTGAGGATCGCCGGAAATAGCCGTCGGAACGCATGGAGCGATGTCGAGGCGGGTGAGGCGCGGCTGTTCGACGCGGATGGGGATTTCGAAGGCAACAGTACAGATGTGATCTTTCACGCCGCCCTTGCCGGCATCGGTATTGCGCGGCTGCCCAGCTATCTGGTGGACGCGAAACTGCAGTCGGGTGAGTTGCTGCGGATCTTGCCCGGTTATGCGCCTGCCAGCACCGATATCGTCGTGCAGTTCGCGGGGCGGCGAAATCTCCCCCCGAAGACCCGCGCCTTCATTGATTTCTTGGTGTCGGAGTTTCGCCCCGATACAGCGCCACCAGTTCAGAAGGTGGCGGGGCACCCATGACCAAGTCCCTAAGCATCGTTGTTGTCGAAGAAGATCAAGAGCGCGCGATTGCGATCGTGGACGCGCTGAAAGAGGCCTGCGTTTGTGACGTTTTCGTTGTCGGCAATTCCAGTGGCCTCGCCCGCAAGATCGCCGCCCATGTGCCCGATATTGTGCTGATCGACGCAGGCAACCCGACACGCGACGTGATGGAGGAGCTGACGCTGGCGTCTGGCCCGTTGGAGCGTCCTGTGGCGATGTTCGTATCCGGTGCGGCTGGCGGGCTGGCACAGGCGGCGATTGAGGCGGGGCTTTCGGCCTATGTTGTCGATGGGCTCGCGCCGGGCCGACTAAAGCCGGTGATGGACACTGCGATTGCGCGTTTTGCGATGGTGCGTCAGATGCGCAGTGAATTGGCCGAGACACGCCGCGCCTTGGAAGAACGCAAGGTGATTGACCGTGCAAAGGGGCTGTTGATGAAGGCCAAGGGCCTTGATGAGGAAGCCGCTTATGCCCTCCTGCGGAAGGCCGCGATGGACCAAGGGCGGCGGGTGGCTGATGTGGCCGAAGCACTGGTGACCGCGTCGGGGCTGCTCGGATGAAGACGACGACCATCCCTGTTGCTTACGTCCCCTTGGTGGATGCCGCGCCCTTGATCGTAGCGCAAGAGTTGGGCTTTGCCGAAGCTGAGGGCATTGCGCTGGACCTGACCGCCGCGCCGTCGTGGTCGTCACTCCGAGACATGCTGGCCTTTGGCCGTGTCGACGCTGCGCATATGCTGTCGCCGCTGCCGGTTGCAATGGCGATGGGGTTGGGCGGGGTCGCGACCGCACTGTCGGCGGTGTCGGTCCTGTCGGTCAACGGCACTGTCATAGGGGTTGGCAAACCGCTCGAAGACCGGCTGCGCGCTTTGGGCTATGACTTCGACTTTGTTGATCCTTTCAAGGCGGCAGAAGCACTTGCACAGGTCCGCCGCGGACCGATCGTGTTTGGGGTGCCATTCCCGTTTTCGATGCATGTCGAACTGTTGCGCTACTGGAGCCGGGCATCAGCACTTGGACCGGACGGGATCGTAATCCGCACCGTGCCGCCTGCGCTTATGGCAAGCGCACTGGCAGCGGGGGAGGTGGATGCCTTTTGCGTTGGCGAGCCTTGGGGGTCGGTTGCGATTGAGCGCGGCGTTGGTGCATTGCTCCTGCCGGGCAAGGCGATCTGGAGTTTTGCACCTGAAAAGGTTCTGGCCGTACGCACCAACTGGGCAGAGGCCGAGCCTGATCTGCTTGCCCGTCTGTTGCGCGCGACTTGGAAGGCGGGCCGGTGGTTGGCCGACCCGAATGTTCATGCGGCCGCCAGCGATCTGTTGTCGCGCAAAGCCTATCTGGATGTGCCCTCTGAACTTATCAACCGGGCCTTGTCGGGGCATTTGATCGTCTCGTCCCGCGGGGCGCACCGCCAGATCGATGGATTTCTCGAGTTTCACCGCGGCGCTGCAACCTTTCCGTGGCGCAGCCAATCACGGTGGATCGCGCAACATTTGTGTCAGTCGTACGGCAGCGGCAATCCCACTGCGGATACGATTGCGAACGTGTTCCGCTCAGATCTACATCGTTTGCATCTTAGTATGCTGGACCCTGATTTGCCCGGCGCATCGGAAAAGGTCGAAGGGGCGATTCCGCGCGCTACGCCGGTGGCTTCAGCGGGGGGGAGGCTGACGTTGTTGCCGAATGAGTTTTTCGACGGCCAGATTTTCGACCCTTCCGCGCTGTAGGCGACTACTTTTTATGCAACGGCAAAACGTCTCCGACTTTTTCGCTGGATAATGACCTCATAGGGTTGAGAACGCGCTGCATTGCGGCATGATCGAAGCTGCATCCACAATGGCGTGGCTTGCACCGAATTCCTCCCGATGACTGGGATACGTTGAGCAGGGCCGCTCGCTTTCCATCGTTTGCAACGATGGTCAGTGAGCGGCCTTTTTTATTTGCCCGATCCTCCTCCCCTCGGCTCGGACGCCCTTAAAAGGACCAACCATGAAACACCTTATCCTTGGCCTTGCGGCCTCAACCGTGATGACCAGCGCCGCCTTCGCTGAACTGCTTGACCTAGAAAAGGACGTGCTGACCTTCGGTTTTATCAAGCTGACAGACATGGCCCCGCTCGCCATCGCCTATGAGCAGGGCTACTTCCTTGATGAGGGGCTTTTTGTCACCCTCGAAGCCCAGGCCAACTGGAAAGTGCTGTTGGACGGGGTGATCGACGGCCAGTTGGACGGTGCGCATATGCTGGCCGGGCAGCCCTTGGCGGCGACAATCGGCTACGGGACTGAGGCGCATATCATCACGCCCTTCTCCATGGACCTGAATGGCAACGGTATCACCGTCTCCAACGAGGTCTGGGAAAAGATGCTGCCCAACATTCCCAAGATGGCCGATGGACGGCCCGAGCATCCGATTTCAGCCGAGGCGCTGGTGCCGGTGATCGAAGAGTTCAATGCTAAGGGCGAGGCCTTCAACATGGGGATGGTGTTCCCTGTCTCGACCCATAATTACGAGCTGCGTTATTGGCTGGCTGCCGGCGGGATTAACCCCGGATACTACAGCCCCGATAACATCTCGGGCCAGATCGGGGCGGATGTCTTTTTGTCGGTGACACCGCCGCCGCAGATGCCTGCCACCTTGGAAGCAGGGACGATCCACGGTTATTGCGTGGGCGAACCTTGGAACCAGCAGGCGGTGTTCAAAGGCATCGGCGTGCCTGTCATCACCGACTACCAACTGTGGAAGAACAATCCCGAAAAGGTATTCGGCATCACCGATGCTTTCGCTGAGGAGAACCCCAACACCACCAAGGCGGTTGTCCGGGCACTCATTCGCGCGGCCATGTGGCTGGATGAAAACAATAATGCCAACCGCCCCGAAGCCGTCGAGATTCTCAGCCGCCCTGAATATGTCGGCGCCGATTACGAGGTGATTGCCAATTCAATGACCGGCTTTTTCGAGTTCGAGAAAGGCGACAAACGCGACATCCCGGATTTCAACGTCTTCTTCCGGCACAACGCGACCTATCCCTATTATTCGGACGCGATTTGGTACCTGACCCAGATGCGCCGCTGGGGTCAGATTGCTGAGCCAAAATCCGACGCATGGTTCAAGGAAGTCGCCGCCAGCGTCTACCGTCCGGAAATCTATCTGGAGGCCGCCCGGTCGCTGGTCGACGACGGTTTGGCCAAGGAGGAAGACTTCCCCTGGGAGGCCAACGGCTTCAAGGCACCGACACCTGCGGCTGACATCATCGACGGCATTCCCTTCGATGGCCGCGCCCCCAACGCCTATCTCGACAGCCTGCCAATCGGGCTGAAAGGCGATCAAACCGTGGTCGGCGACGAAGTTCAGGGCTGAGGCCCGGCGGCACTGGCGCGCCGTCTCGCCCATGCCTTTCCCATTCCCGCAGGAGACAGTTCGATGAGCACCGCAGACCCGAATTTTACCGCTGATCCAGCACGCACGGCGCGCCGTGAGCGGCGCTTCACCCGGATCAACACCGCCGATAAGTGGTTTCAGGTTATTGGGCTGGCATGGCTGACCCCGATCCTGAAAGCCGTCGCTGGTGATAACCCAAAGGCCCAAGTCGCCGAGATCTGGCGTCTGTTGGGGGTGCCATTGCTTGCGATTGTCGGGTTCCTCGCGCTTTGGGCGGCATTGGCCCCGACAGTGCAAACCTCGCTCGGCGCGATCCCCGGCCCGGCACAGGTATGGTCTGAGGCAATCACCCTGCATGAGGACGCGCAGGCCAAGGCCGAGAGCCGTGCAAAATTCGAAGCGCAGGTCGCGGTTTTGAATGAACGCCGCGTCGAACAGGGCATGCCCCCTGTTGAGCGCGCCTATACCGGTGCGCCGACGTATTACCAGCAAATCTGGACATCAATTCAAACCGTGTTCTTCGGCTTTTTGATCGCCAGTGCGGTGGCGATCCCGCTTGGCATCGCGGCGGGCCTCTCGCCCACGGCCAACGCGGCGTTGAACCCGATCATTCAGATTTTCAAACCGGTCTCCCCGCTGGCTTGGCTGCCGATCGTGACGATGGTGGTCTCCGCCGTTGCGGCCTCGAATGATGGTCTGCTGTCCAAGTCCTTCTTGGTCTCGGCCATTACCGTGACGCTTTGCTCGCTTTGGCCGACGCTGATCAACACTGCACTGGGTGTGGCCAGCATCGACAAGGATCTGGTGAATGTCTCGAAGGTGCTGAAGATGAACACCTGGACCAAGATCACCAAACTGGTCCTGCCCTCCGCCCTACCGCTAATCTTTACCGGGCTGCGGTTGTCGCTCGGGGTGGGCTGGATGGTGCTGATCGCCGCGGAAATGCTGGCGCAGAATCCGGGCCTTGGAAAATTTGTCTGGGACGAGTTTCAGAATGGGTCTTCCAGTTCGCTCGCCCGGATCATGGTTGCTGTGCTGACCATCGGCATCATCGGTTTCTTGCTGGACCGGGTGATGTACGCCCTGCAGTCGCTCTTTACCTTCACGAACAACCGCTGAGCTGTGCTGCGGCGATAGCGGAAAGGAACACTCAAATGAGCATTCTGAAACTCGATCATGTCAGCCAAAGCTTCGGCTCAGGCACCCATGCGACCCATGTGCTGAAGGACATCAACCTGGATGTGCGTGAGGGGGAGTTCCTCGTGCTGCTCGGCTTTTCCGGCAGCGGCAAGACGACCCTCATCAACCTGATGGCGGGGCTTGAGCAGCCGTCCAAGGGAAAGGTCAGCTTTAAGGGCCAGCCCGTCACCGGGCCGGGGCCGGAACGCGCGATGATCTTTCAAAGCTATTCGCTGATGCCTTGGCTGACGGTCAGCGGCAATGTCGGCCTCGCGGTGGACACGGTCTTTCCCGGTCTGTCCAAGGCAAAGCGCGCCGAGAAAGTCGCGCATTACGTCAAGATGGTGGGCCTTGGCCATGCCGCTACGCGCCGCCCGGCGGAGCTTTCGGGCGGGATGCGGCAGCGGGTCAATGTGGCCCGCGCGCTGGCGATGAACCCTGAAGTGCTTTTGCTGGATGAGCCATTGTCGGCGCTCGACGCGCTGACCCGCGCCAATCTCGCTGATGAGATTGAGCATATTTGGGAGACCGACAAGAAGACCTGTGTGCTGATCACCAACGATGTGGACGAGGCGATCATCCTTGCCGACCGGATCATCGCCCTGAACCCAAATGGAACGTTGGGCAAGGAGTTCTCCGTCAAGATCCCGCGCCCTCGGGACCGGGGACGGATGAACACCAATGAAACCTTCAAAAGCCTACGCGCGGATGTGACCAAATACCTGATGGATGTTGGGATTGAGGCCAAGGTCGAGGGCACCCGACTTTTGCCGAACGTGACCCCGATCCACGGCCTCCCCGCCGCTCTGGCCGAAGCAGAGAAGAGCACATTGCGCAGCCGTTATCTGGATTTCAGCCAGCTTCACAAAGTCTACCCCACGCCCAAAGGCCCGCTGACGGTGGTCGAAAATTTCGATCTTAAGATCGAGAAGGGAGAGTTCATTTCGCTGATTGGCCATTCAGGCTGCGGCAAGTCGACAGTTTTGACCATGGCGGCGGGGCTGAACGACATATCGAAGGGGTCAATCGTGTTGGACGGCACCCATGTGGAGGGCGCCGACCCCGAGCGCGCCGTGGTGTTCCAATCACCCAATCTGTTCCCCTGGCTCAGCGCCAAAGAGAATGTGGCGATCGGTGTCGATAAGGTCTACCCCCGCGCCTCGCAGGCCGAGCGTCAGGATGTTGTGGAGTATTATCTGGAGCGGGTCGGGCTGGGCGATGCGATGGACAAGCGGGCAAGCGATATGTCCAACGGTATGCAGCAGCGTGTCGGTATCGCGCGCGCCTTTGCGCTCAGCCCTAAGCTGCTGTTGCTTGATGAGCCGTTTGGCATGCTCGACAGCCTGACGCGTTGGGAACTGCAAGAAGTGCTGATGGAGGTCTGGTCGCGCACCAAGGTCACGGCGATTTGCGTCACCCATGATGTGGACGAGGCGATCTTGCTGGCTGACCGCGTGGTCATGATGACCAACGGGCCGCAGGCCACCATTGGCAAGATCACGCAGGTCGATCTGCCCCGGCCCAGAACGCGCAAGATGCTCCTGCAGCATCCTGACTACTACGGCTACAGGCAAGAGGTGCTCGATTTCCTTGAGGAATATGAGCACGGCGCAAAGCCCAAGCCCAAAACCCCTGAAACAATGGCGGCGGAGTGAACCCATGAAACAAAGACTGGTCATCATCGGCGCTGGCATGGCATCGGGCCGCGTCATCGAACATCTGGTTGAGACCGATCCGGATGCCTTTGACATCACCCTGTTCAACGCGGAGGCGCGGGGGAATTACAACCGCATCATGCTGAGCCCGGTGCTGTCGGGCGAAAAGACCTATGAGGAAATCGTCACCCATGACAGCGATTGGTATGCCGCACAGGGTGTGACCTGTCGCTTTGGTGAGCCTGTGTCGGGCATCGATCCGACGATGAAGGTGGTCTCCGGTCAGAACGGCCATCTCCCATATGACAAGCTGATCATCGCCACCGGCTCTGCGCCCTTCATCATTCCGGTTCCCGGTAAAGACCTGCCGGGCGTCGTCACCTATCGTGATCTGGACGATACCAATGCGATGATAAGCGCAGCGGGGAAGGGCGGCAAAGCTGTGGTCATCGGCGGTGGGCTTTTAGGGTTGGAGGCCGCAGCCGGCCTTGCCGAACGTGGCATGGAGGTCACGGTGGTGCACCTCATGGGTCACCTTATGGAGCGGCAATTGGATGAGGCGGCAGGTTACCTGTTGCGCAAGGACCTAGAAGGGCGCGGCATCAGCATCCGCACGCAGGCCTCAACCAAGGCGATCATCGGTGCGGGCCGTGCCGAGGCCGTTTTGCTGGAGGGCGGGGAAACCCTGCCAGCCGATCTGGTGGTCATGGCCGTTGGCATCCGGCCCGAAACCCGGCTCGCGACCGACGCGGGGCTGACGGTCGCGCGGGGCATTGAGGTGAATGCGCAGATGCAGACGTCGGACCCGGATATCTTCGCCGTGGGCGAATGCGTAGAATTTGACGGGCAGCTTTTCGGTCTTGTGGCACCGCTTTACGATCAGGCCAAAGTTCTGGCGCGGAGCCTGCTGGACGGGGTCGACGCTTTCATCGCGAAGGATACTGCCACCAAGCTGAAAGTAACCGGCTGCGATCTGTTCAGCGCGGGTGACTTTGCTGAAGGGGAAGGGCGCGAAGACATCGTGCTGCGTGACCCGGCGCGGGGCATCTACAAGCGGCTGGTGATTGAGGGGGACCGATTGATTGGCGCCGTGATGTACGGCGACACGGCAGATGGCAATTGGTTCTTTCAGTTGATCAAGGACGGCACCGATATCGACGAGATGCGCGAAACGCTCATCTTCGGACCGGCATTTCAGGGGGGCGATACCTCGGACCCGCTCTCAGCCGTTGCAGCATTGCCGCGTGAGGCGGAAATTTGCGGCTGCAACGGCATTTGCAAAGGCACCATCACCGACGCCATCGCGGGCGGTGCGACCGATTTGGCCGCGATCAAGGCGGCGACCAAGGCCAGTGCGTCCTGCGGGACCTGCACAGGGCTGGTCGAACAGGTTTTGCAGGTCACACTGGGCGATGACTTCGTCATGCCGACCGCCCAGCCCATCTGCCCCTGCTGTGACCTGACCCATGAGGACATCCGCCTGCTGATCAAGTCGCAGGAGTTGAAGTCCAAAGAGGCCGTTTGGCAGGAGTTGGGGTGGAAAACCCGCAACGGCTGTCACATTTGCCGCCCCGCGGTGAACTTCTATCTGCTGGCCGATTGGCCGCTAGAGTATCAAGACGATCCGCAGAGCCGTTTTGTGAACGAACGCAAACACGCGAATATTCAGAAAGACGGTACTTTCAGCGTCGTGCCGCGCATGTGGGGCGGGATCACCAACCCGGCCGAATTACGCGCCATTGCCGACGCCGCCGATAAATACGATGTGCCGACGGTCAAGGTCACAGGCGGTCAGCGCATTGATCTGTTGGGCGTGAAGGGCGAAGACCTGCCCTATATCTGGGCCGATCTGAACAAGGCGGGGCTCGTCTCGGGCCATGCTTATTCAAAAGGGCTGCGCACGGTGAAAACCTGTGTCGGCACCGACCACTGCCGTTTTGGCACGCAGGACAGCACCGGCCTAGGCATCAAGCTGGAACAGGCGCTCTGGGGGTCATGGACGCCGCACAAAGTTAAGCTGGGTGTCTCCGGCTGCCCGCGCAACTGTGCCGAAGCCACCTGCAAGGACGTTGGGATCATCTGCGTCGACAGCGGCTATCAGGTGAGCGTCGCCGGTGCGGCGGGAATGGACGTCAAAGAGACCGAGGGCCTTTGTGATGTCGGCACCGAGCAAGAGGCGATCGATGTGACAATTGCTTTTGTCCAGCTCTACCGTGAGCACGCCAAATACCTCGACCGCGCCTATAAATGGGTCGCCAAGGTTGGGCTCGATTGGGTGCAGGCCCGCATCGCCGACCCCGAGGAACGCGCACGGCTGATCGCGGCATTCGAGCTCAGCCAATCCATCTATCGCAAAGACCCCTGGGCCGAGCACGCCAAAACGGCAGAGCGGTACCAGCCCCTCGCCAATCTGACACTGGAGGCCGCGGAATGAACTGGATCGACATCGGCGCGATAGACGACATTCCCCTGCGCGGTGCGCGCAAGATCAAGACGGCACTTGGCTGCGTGGCCCTTTTCCGCACTGGCGAGGCGGAGGTTTTTGCCACCACCGATAGCTGCCCGCACAAGGGCGGACCGCTGTCTGAAGGGATCGTTCATGGTCAATTCGTCACTTGCCCGCTGCACAACTGGGTGTTCGACCTGAACACCGGGCAGGCGCAGGGCGAAGAGGGGGGCATCTCTACATACCCTGCGCGGGTAGAGGCTGGGCGCATCCTGATTGATGCGACCAAACTCGCAAGTCGGAGTGCCGCGTGATGGACGGCTCCGCCATGCCAGAGGTGCGCTCGACCTGTCCCTATTGCGGCGTGGGCTGTGGCGTGCTGCTGCGCGCGGATGGGGCGGGCGGTTTGGATGTGCGCGGCGATCCTGATCACCCGGCGAACCGTGGGCGGCTCTGCTCCAAAGGGGCGGCACTGGGAGAGACCGTGGGTCTGGAAAACCGCCTGCTGGCCCCCCGCGTTGACGGGCAGGAGGCGGGCTGGGACCGGGCCTTGCAGCATGTCGCCGACCGGTTCTCGCAAACCATCGCGCAGCACGGCCCAGATAGCGTCGCCTTCTATGTCTCTGGCCAGATGCTGACAGAGGATTACTACGTCGCCAACAAGCTGATGAAAGGCTTCATCGGGTCGGCCAATATCGACACGAACTCCCGGCTCTGCATGGCCTCTTCGGTCGCCGGTCACAAGCGCGCCTTTGGCAGCGACACCGTACCCGGGACCTATGAAGACATCGACGAGGCCGATCTTGTTGTGCTTGTGGGGTCGAACCTCGCTTGGTGTCATCCTGTACTGTACCAACGCCTGCTGGGAGCACGCGCAGCCCGCGGCACCAAGATTGTGGTGATCGACCCCCGCCGGACCGCGAGCTGTGATGGCGCCGATATGCATCTGGCCTTGGAGCCCGGCTCAGATGTGGCGCTTTTCAATAGGCTTTTCCGCGAGATCTATGATGGCGGTGCCTGTGATGCGGATTTTCTGCGCCATACCAGTGGCTATGACGAAACCCTGCACAGGGCACGTATCGAAAGCGGGGCCGCAACCGGGCTGAGCAACGCGGAAATCACAGCCTTTTGCCGCCTCTGGATGCAGAATGAGAAGGTCGTGACGATTTACTCGCAAGGCGTGAACCAGTCGACCAGCGGGTCCGACAAGGTCAATGCGATCCTGAATTGCCACCTCGCGACCGGACGGATTGGCAAGCCCGGTTGCGGCCCATTCTCGGTGACCGGACAGCCCAATGCGATGGGCGGGCGCGAGGTTGGTGGGCTGGCCAATATGTTGGCCTGTCACTTGGATCTTGAGAATGCCGATCACAGTGCTGCCGTGCGTGATTTCTGGGGCGTGCCCTCCCTACCCAATAAGCCGGGGCTCAAAGCGGTCGACATGTTTCAAGCGGTGGGCGACGGGCGGATCAAAGCGCTGTGGATCATTCACACCAATCCCGCCGTTTCCATGCCCGAAGCCGATGCCGTGCGTGATGCAATTTCCGAATGCCCCTTCGTCGTTGTCAGCGACATTACCGATCAGACCGACACGGCGCGGTTGGCCGACGTGCTTTTGCCCGCCACTGCGTGGGCTGAAAAGGCCGGCACCGTCACCAATTCCGACCGTACCATCAGCCGCCAACGCAGCGCACTGCCCGCACCCGGCGAGACCCGCCCGGATTGGCATATTCTGGCCGAGGTGGGGCGGCGGATGGGGTTCGAAACGGGATTTCAGTTTGCCAGCGTGGCAGAGATTTTTCGCGAACATGCAGCCCTTTCAGCCATTGCGGGACGGTTCGGACGGGACTTTGATATCTCAGGATTGGCCAAGATCACGGACCAGCAATATGATGATTTCGCCCCGCAGCGCTGGCCGGTCACCGCGGCGCGTGAGGGCGGGCGGTTCTTTGCGGATGGGCAGTTCTTTCACCCAGATGGCAAGGCGCGTTTGTTGCCCGTATCGTGGCGGCCGCCAGCGGCGCGGACGACGCGGCGCTATCCGTTTCGTTTGAACACAGGCCGCGTGCGGGACCAATGGCATACGATGACCCGCACCGGCCAAAGCCCGCGATTGTCGGCCCATCTGGCGGAACCCTTTCTCGAAATCCATCCCAAAGATGCCACGGCATCGGGCATTCACCCCTCCGATCTGGTAGAGGTCTCCAGCCCCACGGGTGTCAGCATCTTGCGCGCCCGGATCACCGATGCTGTGCAAAAAGGGCAGGTCTTTGCTCCCATGCACTGGACTGCAGAAACGGCCCCCTCGGCCCTGATCGACGCGCTGATCGCGGCGGCCTGCGATCCGGTTTCCGGCCAGCCCGAAAGCAAGGCGGGCGTTGTTGACCTGCGCCGGTTCGATGCAGGCTGGTACGGCTTTGCCATAGCACAAAAACCTATGGACTTGACCGCCGACTACTGGGCCTTGGCGCGGACATCGCACGGGTTTCGCGCCGAGTTGGCTGGCCGCTTGCAGCCTGACGATTGGGAGGCCGAGGCAAGGCGGCTCTTTGACGCGCCGACTGCTGTGCTGACCACGATCATAGATGCGCGCCGCGGCTCTGCGCGGATCGCGGCTCACGCCGACGGGGTGCTTTTGGGCGCACTCTTTGTGTCGCCAACCCCTGTCGCGATCATGCGTGATTACCTCGTGACATTGCCCGGCACCCGCGCGGCTGGCGCGTTAACGGGACGCCCTGCAGCCGACGCCCCGAACCCCGGACCAACCTTGTGTTCCTGCTTTGGCGTGGGGATCAACACCATCCTTGAAGCGATCGAAACGCGCGGCCTGATGTCAGTAGAAAGTATCGGCGAAGCACTGGGGGCTGGGACCAACTGCGGTTCTTGCCGCCCTGAAATCGCGGAACTGTTGAACAACCTTTTGACCCGCGAGGCCGCAGAATGAGCTTGTCAGCCCATGTTCGCACGCTGGGGCGCGGGCCCGGGCGGTCACGGTCCTTAACGCAGGAGGAAGCCTTCGATGCCATGTCCTCCTTGTTGCAGGGGGATGCAGATGCCGAGGCCGTGGGCGCGGTTTTGATGCTTTTACGGATGAAAGGCGAGACCGCGCCAGAGATCGCCGGATTTGCCGCCGCGGCGCAGGCGCATATGCCCGCCTTGCCGCCTGTCGATCTGGATTGGCCCAGCTATGCCGCCGGCCGCACGCGCGGTGCGCCGTGGTTCCTGCTGTCGGCGAAGGAGGTCGCGCAGGCGGGCCACCGTGTCTTGTTGCACGGCTGGAACGGCGCGGATGCACAGGTGCGGGACGGCTTAGCCGTTGCAGGGATAGGGGTTGGAGATTCCGCTGACGAAATTGCACGGCTGCTTGATCGCGACCGCATCGCCTATCTACCGCTGGAATGTGCACATCCCGCTCTGTTCCGGCTGCTGGATTTGCGGCGGGTTTTCGGATTGCGGTCTTGCGTCAACACAGTCTGCCGCATGCTGAACCCCGGCGCTGCGTCGGCCAGTGTACAAGGTGTGTTTCATCCGTCCTATCGACTTTTGCAAGCAGATGCGGCAGCGCTTTTGGGGCTGAAGGGCCTGACCGTGATCAAGGGCGGCGGCGGGGAGTTTGAACGCCACCCCTCAAAGGAGATCGCGGCCTTCGGATTGCGGCAGGGGCGTAGCTGGGAAGCGACCTTTCCCGCGCTTTGTGATGAAACCCGCCGTCTGTCTTCCGATACAGCCCAGACGTGGGCGCACCAAACGCCGACCGCATTCGAGGCTGAGATCATCACCGGCACCAAAGCACTTGCGCTTGATACGCTGGGTATTCCCAACACCGCCGAGCAGGCCGCCTGACAGGAGATTGCCATGAAATCTTTTCCAATGTTCATCCGTACCACGGGCCGCCGGGTCGTTATCGTCGGCGGCGGGGAGCAGGCGGCACAGAAGGCGCGGTTGCTCCTGAAAACCGACGCTGAACTGGTTCTGGTGGCCACTGCGCTCGATGCGGAACTGGCTGATCTGGTGAACAGCGGGCGGGCGCGGCAGATCTCAGAGCTATCGCGGGCGGTGTTCGAGGACGCGGCCATGGCCTTTGTCGGCACCGGGTGTCCCGCGCTGGATGCGGCGGCGCATACCCTCGCCAAGGCGGCACGCTGCCCGGTGAATGTGGTCGACCAGCCCGACCTTTGCGACATGACCACGCCTGCCATCGTGGACCGCGACCCCATCGTCGTGGCCATCGGGAGCGAAGGCACCGCACCTGTACTAACGCGCGAGATTAAGACCAAGATTGAGCGCTTTTTGCCGCAGAACATTGGTGGCCTCGCTGCCTTTGCCGGGCGGCTCAGACCCAGTGTCGCACGCAATATTTCCTTGGCACAGCGGCGCGCCTTCTGGGCGTGGGTCTTCAAAGGGACCCCCCGCAGGCAGTGGGTGCGCGGCGCCGAACGCGACGCCGCGCGCGACATCAAAGCTGCCATTGCCAGCGGCGGCACCACCGGGGAGAGTATCGGCCAGATCACCTTGGTCGGCGCTGGCCCCGGCGCGCGCGACCTGTTGACCCTGCGCGCGGTCGAAAGGCTTCAGGAAGCGGATGTGATCTTTTACGACAGGTTGGTCGATGCAGAGGTTCTGGAACTGGCCCGCCGTGACGCTGAGCGCGTGTTCGTCGGCAAGCATGTCGGTGCCCATCGCTGGCCGCAGGATCGGATCAACAGCATGGTCGTCTCCGAGGCGAAGAAGGGCCGTCGCGTTGTGCGGTTGAAGTCCGGAGATCCCGGGGTGTTTGGGCGCGCAGCCGAGGAAGTGGAGGCCGCGCGTGAGGCCGGTATTCCAATCGAAATCGTGCCCGGTGTGACTGCCGCCTGCGCCGCCGCCGCCGGGCTTACCCGCAGCCTGACAGAGCGGGGTGTCGCCAATACCCTTGTGCTGTCGACAGGCACCGGCAGGGCGGAAGACCCATTGCCCGACAGCATCCGCCTGTCTGGTCCCGGCACCACCACCGCGCTCTATATGTCGGTGTCTCAGGCCAGCCGACTGTCCGGGCTGTGGATGCAACAAGGGATGCCGCCGGACTGCTCGGTGGATATTTGTGTTGAGGTAACCAAACAAGGCCAACGGTATTTGGAAGCGACTGTGGCTACGATGGCGAATGTTTTGCGGGAACATCGCGTGACAGGTAGTGCGATCCTCCTCGTCACGTGGCCTTCGGCAGACGGAGTCACGTCAGCGGTGCCGAAATTCGAAACGGGAGTGAGCCTTCAAAGTGAGACCGCGGCGAATGGCGGCAAAACACAAGGATGTCTCGTCGCCCCCTCCTTTCGTGACCGCCATGTCATCTGACAGTTAGCTGTGTTTCACCTAACCCTAGCAGTGGTCCAAACACGCTCAATGCTTTCGTCTACCTGTTCAACCGAGGAGACGCGCAGAGATCGGCAGTGAAGTACCGGATTTGCAAATATTGGCGGTTGCGATGCCGGGGATCTGACCCGAAGTGGGTGGTCGTTGCCGGTGGGAAATGCAGCAATCGCTGCGATGAAATCGTTTTCGAAGGATGAATTAACCTCG
The DNA here is from genome assembly GCF_025142135.1 of Sulfitobacter sp. W002. NCBI lineage: Bacteria > Pseudomonadati > Pseudomonadota > Alphaproteobacteria > Rhodobacterales > Roseobacteraceae > Sulfitobacter > Sulfitobacter sp. W002. Next base: position 40,997 of record NZ_CP081129.1, read on the forward strand.
GCTCATAATCGGTAAGTGCGTATCGTAGAATTCAGGGGTTCAACTCAAAGTTTGGCCTTTTCTCTGCATGGGATAACACGCGAATAGCCGCAGCATAGCCTTCGATCCCTAACCCCGCTATGACGCCAGTCGCCACACCAGATACGTAGGAGTGGTGCCGGAAGGCCTCCCGACGGTGAACGTTCGAAATATGGACTTCGTAAATCGGGATTTCACAACTCGCTAAGGCATCGCGAATGGCAATTGAGGTATGGGTATAGGCGGCTGGGTTGATGACGATGCCCAGCCCCTCGGTTCTTGCTTCATGGATCATCTCTACAATTTCACCCTCATGATTGCTTTGGTGAAACAGAATGGCCAGATCATATTCGGCGGCAACGCGTCGGCAGAGCGTTTCGACATCGTGCAGAGTATCCCGCCCATAAACCTCAGGCTGTCTGGTGCCCAGCAGGTTCAGGTTCGGGCCGTTGAGTATATGGATCGTTTGGGAACTCATCTGATGTCCTTTGAGCCAACGTGGAAGATCGCCTGGCAAATTTCGGTTGATGCGGCCAAGCTGCGTGCGGTTGCTTGAGCCATTTGCGGAAGAACCATCCATTCCAACGCCCAAGCCGCTCCGGAACGTTCCTGCTCGTGAACCAGTCCTTGATGCATGGCCGACACCTGAGTGGCATTGTACCGGGCGAGCGTCACAAGCAATTCAGCCAGTACGGGGTTTTGTTTGTGGGGCATCGCAGAAGAGCCGCCCGCGTTGTCCAGCGCGATTTCGTCGACGCCTTGTTGCGCCATGAGGCAAATGTCTTGTCCCATTTTGCCAAGCGTTCCGCTGATCAGCGACAGCAGCCCAGCGTAGTCGACCACCGCGTCGCGCATTGCGTGCCATGCCTTTGGCGGGTTCGCGAGGTCGAGCCGTAAAGCCACTTCAGCCCCGAGAGATTCAGCATGGAGCAAAGCTACCCGATCCCCCGCTGCGCCACCAAGTTGAAGCCGCTCGACGCGGGGCCTGATCTGCGAGAGCCGCTGACGATGGTCGTCTAAAGGCTGAGACCATGTGACGAACCGCTCTCGTGCCGCAATGGGCATCGCCGCCTGCATCCGGGTGCGCCCCATGATCCTCTGGTTCCCGAACCGCGCCGACAAAGCGTCCATGGCTTCCGTCAGTTCCAAAAGGCGCCGCTCCAGAAGGTTGCTGTAGTCCTTCAAAGTCAGGACCAAGGCGGTATCAATCACATCCTGCGAAGTCGCGCCGCTATGTATGGCTTTACCATGAGAACCCGCGGAACCCCTGATCTGCCGGACGAGCTCGGGAACCACCACCCCGTCACGCGCTGTCGCAGAACGAAGTGCTTCCATATCGGGTTGGAAATCGTCGAAAGTACGCGCGACTTCTTTCGCGGTATCTTCAGAAATACTGCCGACTTTGCACAGCCCCTGCGTATAGGCTCTCTCGAAGGCGATCATATGCGTCATCTGCCGCGTGGGGCCCAAAATCTCCGCGGCCTCTGCGTCGCCAAATAACCCGCTCAACCAGGGATGCTCGAAAGGGGAGGTCATGAAATCCTTTCCATCAGGTCTTCCAGCAGATCTGAGACAATCTTGGGGTTTTCAATACAGGGTAGATGACCACAGCCGGGCACGAGGTGATAGGAGGCGTCCGGTATAATCTGCGCCAACGCCCTGACAAGTTCTGGCGGGGTCGCGCCGTCTTCACTTCCGGCGATGCAAACTGTCGGCACCGTGATCGCCCCACCTCGCGTCGTGAGGTCACTGTCTCTGATTGCGGCGCAAACGCCGCTATAGCCCGCAGCAGATGTACGGGTCAGCATATTGCGGTAGCCTGCCCATTCGGCCGAACGTGTCGCTTGAAAGTTTTGGCTGAACCAGCGTTCAAGAATGGCATCCGAGAGCGCAGCGATACCGGATTTCCCAACGCTTTCAATGCGCGCATTCCAGCTTTCCGCGTCACCGATCTTGGCTCCGGTGCAACATAGCATGATCGCGCTCACCTGCGCCGGGTAGGCAGCGGCAAAACCTTGAGCGATTTGGCCGCCAACGGATACACCACAGATCAGGGCAGGGGGCAGGTCAAGGTGCAGAGCAAGGGCAGCAACATCGTCGATGAGCCGATCCATCGTAATTGGCCCATCGTCGCTCAGCCCATGGCCGCGCTTATCAAGGCAAAGCACTGGCGTTTGTGACGGCAGCCGGTCAATGACTTTGTCCCAGATCCGGAGGTCTGTACCAAGCGAGTTCAGAAACACCACAGGCACGCCGGTTCCGGGCCGATAGCGATAGTGGTGTGTCATCCCGTTGAGGGTGGCGAACATCATGGGGTGGCGGCAGAGGCGGTCTTTGGCGCAGCGCTCTCTCTCGCCTTCAGCCCCAATATCTCCCGCGCCACTTGCCACGTCGCGACAGGTCGCTCGTATTTCTCGCAAAGTGCGACGGCCCGCTTGACCAATGCGGCGTTGGAGGGCGCGAGCCTATGGCGGTCCAGTCGGACATTGTCTTCCAGGCCGGTTCGGGTGTGACCGCCTTTGGCGGTAGACCATTCGTTGATGGTCAACTGTGCAGGGCCGATACCGGCGGCGCACCATTGGGCGTCCGGTGCCAGACGTTTGAGTGTTTCGATGTAGAAGTCAAAAATCGGCTCGTCCGCAGGCATCGCATTTTTCACACCCATGACAAACTGCACATAAAGGGGCCCCTTTAACCGACCATCTTGGGCCATGCGGATGGCTTGTACGATATGACCAAGGTCAAAGGCTTCGATCTCGGGTTTGACATCATGGGCGATCATTTCCGAGGCTAGCCAGTCGACCAAGTCGGGACTGTTTTCATAGACGCGCGTTGGAAAATTGTTCGACCCTACTGACAGCGAAGCCATGTCTGGCGACAACGATAGCATACCCCCGCGCTCCTTACCCGCGCCAGAGCGTCCCCCGGTTGAAAGCTGGACGATCATGCCCGGGCAGTGCTGTTCCAGACCTTCTTTCAGTCGCGCAAAACGGGCCGGGTCTGAGGTGGGGCGACCGTGATCGTCGCGCACGTGGCAATGGGCGATCGAGGCGCCCGCCTCAAAGGCCTCCTGAGCACTTTCGACCTGTTCGGAAATGGTGATCGGGACTGCCGGGTTGTTGTCTTTCGTCGGCAGGGACCCGGTGAGTGCCACGCAGATGATACACGGGGTGGTCATAGCGGCCTCATAGATCGAAGAATACGGTTTCGCCCTCGCCCTGTAGGCGAATGTCGAAGTGATAGGCGTTGCCATCGGCGTGCGCGATCAGCGTCTCACGGCGCAGGGGCTGTTCAATCAGGGTGAGGACTGGATCAGCCGCATTGGCCGCGTCTTCGTCACCGAAGTACATTCTCGTGTTGAGCCCAACATTAATGCCCCGAGCCACCAGCCAGAGATTGAGGTGCGGTGCCATTGGCCGGGCATCGGGCCCGGTCACCTTGCCGGGCTTCACGGTCTCAAAGCTGAATACCCCGGTCTCGAAATCGGGCGTGACCCTCCCCCAACCGTGAAAGCCGTCTTCAACCTCGCCTTTTCCGCGATAGATGCCTGCAGCATTTGCCTGCCAGACCTCAATCAAAATGTCCTTAACCGGCGCGCCGGTGCCGTCGGTTACCGTACCGGTGACGGTGATACGTGGACCTGCAGCCTTCGGGCCAGCAATGTCCCGCCCCAGTTCGTGGTCGTAGATATCGAAGCCGGCGTCGCCGGGCACGAGCCCGATGTGAACATAGGGCCCAGCCGTCTGAGATGCGGTTTCTTTGAGGTAGTCGAGTGCTTGCACCATGATTAGTTCCCTTCTGGCCGGTTTTCGAAGAAGGTCGAGCGGCGTCCCCGAAGGACAATGTCAAATTTATAGGCAATGCTGTCGAGCGGCAGGGAGGCGTTTAGATCCAATGCGGCGACAAGCTGATCAACGGCGCGTTGTTCCGGAATGGATTGCACAATCGGGCATTTGGCGATGAGGGGGTCGCCCTCAAAGTACATTTGGGTGATCAGGCGCTGCGCAAAAGCGGTCCCGAATACAGAAAAATGGATATGGGTCGGCCGCCAGTTGTTGACCCAGTTCCGCCATGGGTAAGCGCCGGGTTTGACAGTGCGGAAGACGTAGTACCCATTGGCATCGGTCAATGTGCGACCGCAGCCGCCAAAGTTCGGATCGATCGGCGCGAGGTAACTATCTTTCTTGTGCCGATAGCGGCCGCCTGCGTTCGCTTGCCAGATCTCGATAAGGGTATTCGGAACCGGCCGCGCGTTTTCGTCCAAGACACGACCATGCACGATAATGCGCTCCCCAATAGGGTCTCCTGTTTTGGCGTAGTTCAGGATCAGATCATTGTCGATCTCTGCAATGTCGCCTTGCCCAAAGGTCGGTCCGGTCAGTTCGCTGTCCGAGTTTTGCAGCGACAAAAGCGCATGGCGCGGCGAGCGCGCGACACTGGTTTTGTAATCGGGCGTAAGGGCAGGCGGATGCCATGTGCGGTCACGTTGGATGAGGTCGCCATTGCTCATGATTGTTCCTCCTCCATTTCTGCATAGATCTGTTTGGCCAGCGCGATCGCGTGGTTCGCGGCGGGCACCCCGGCGTAGATGGCGACATGCTGGAATACTTCGATCACGTCCTGTCGGGTGGCGCCGGTATTGGCGGTGGCGCGGATATGCATCGGGATTTCGGCGAAGTTCTTGGTCGCGGCCAAGAGCGCAAGTGTGACCATGGACCGCTCTCGCCGCGAGATTGCATCAGAAGCCCAAACAGTTCCCCAAGCCGCTTCGGTGATCAGTGTCTGGAACGCGCTGTCGAACTCGGTCTCGCTTGCGGTCGCACGGTCTACATGGGCATCTCCGAGCACCGCGCGGCGCACCTTCATTCCAGCGTCATGTTTGTCGGTCATTTCTTTGGCATTCCTTTCGGGCGCATCAGTCGTTTCTGAGCGGCAATTCTAAAGGGGGCATTGGGGGCGCCGTAGCCCGCGTATCCGCCACGACGCTCGACGATTTCAAAGAACATGCCCCCCGCGTAAGGACGTGAGTAGAACTGGAAGAACGCCCCTTTTGCATCCTCATCATAGAGTATGTTCCCTGCCTTAAGGGCGGTAAGCATGTCGGCATCCAGATCGAACCGCGCGACGAGGTCGGCGTAATAGTTGTCCGATATTGGCAGTGGCTCGAACCCTTTGGCCCGCATCGCGCTGCTGGTGGCAAAGATGTCTTCGCTCGCCAGTGCGATGTGCTGCACGGAGGCGCCAAAGCTATCGGCAAGGAAGTTGCCTGCCATGGTGCGATGAGTTTCTGCCCCATTAAGCGTGATGCGAAACGCGCCGTCTCGGGTTTCCAAAGCTTGGCTGCGCACCAGCCCGTCGGGGTCTACCACATCGACCATCGGAGATTTTCCCATGTCGAACAGCGTGGTATAAAACAAGGACCAACTGAGCATTTCGTCATAGCTCATGGTCTGGGCAATGTGATCGATGCTTGTCAGGCCCGCATGGGTCTGCTCGGCGTCGGTCTGGTTGAACTCGACCGACCAGACATCATTCAGCCCGCTGCCTTGATCGATGAAATGCAGGACACTGCCGCTTAGCCCGCGAATGGCCGGTATATCCAACTCACCGGGGCCAATCGGCTGATGAAAGGGCGCGGCACCAAGCGCTTTGGCACGGCTTACGGTCTCAGTCGCCGCATCGACGGAAATGCCGATGTCGCAGACGGTTGTGCCGTGGGTCGTATAGGCGCTGCTGGCATAGCCGGTGGTCTCCCGGTTCACCACGATCCGTATATCGCCTTGGGTCCAAAGGGACAGCTTTTTGGCGATATGGGTGCCGGAGAGAGTGAAGCCGAGCGTTTGGAGCAATCGCTCCAGCGCATCGGCTTCTGTGCCCCGGGCGGCGAACTCGACGAAGGACACCCCTTCGACCTTCGAGCGTTTTGGTAGAGCGGGGGATGTCGGCGTCGTCGCCGGTTCTTCACGCCGCACGTCGTCCATCAAAGCGACTAAAGATCGATAGCCGTCCTTTGCGATGGTCTTGGGATGGCCCCCGCGGAACTGATCGTTGAAGATCTCCAGTGAAATTGGCCCCGTATACCCGGTGGCCATGACCGCCTTCATGAAGCCGGTTACATCCAGATCACCTTCCCCCGGCATATTGCGAAAGTGGCGCGACCAATAGAGCAGATCCATGTCAATTGCAGGGGCATCGGCGAGTTGCACAAAGAAGATTTTGTCGCCGGGAATGCGGCGAATGGTTTCCGGATCAATCCTGCGCGCCAGTGTGTGAAAACTGTCGAGGATTAGGCCAACCGAGCCGTGATCGGCGCGGCGTACGATTTCCCATGCGTCGCGGTGGTCATTGACGTGCCGCCCCCACGCCAGCGCCTCATAGCCGACCCGCAGGCCGCGCTTGGCCGCCCTATCGCCGAGCTCGTTGAAGTCCGCCGCAGACCGGTCGATGCCGCCAAGAGCCTCCGGGTGGCAGCTTGAACAGATAAGAACAAGGTCTGTGCCAAGGTCTTGCATCAGGTCAAACTTGCGTTCCACCCGATCAAAAACCTTTGCCCGGTGCGGTTCTGGCAAACCTTCGAAATCGCGGAATGGCTGAAAGAGGGTGATCTCAAGACCCATGGCGCGGATCATGTCGCCCACTTCTTTGGGGTCCCCGTCATGGGCGATAAAGTCCTGTTCGAAGATTTCGATACCATCAAAACCGGCAGCGGCAATGGCTTCGAGTTTCTCCGGGAAATTGCCGGATATGGACACTGTTGCGATGGATGTTTTCATCTCAATACCCCAGGACTTGCGGCAGCCAAGTCACTGTCTGCGGCACAAATGTAAGAACCAACAGGACCAGTACCTCGACCAGAAAGAACGGCAGGATTGCCTTGACCATGCGCGCCATGCCGACGCCCGCAATGCCCTCTGCCACAAACAGACAGAGGCCCAGAGGCGGGGTAATCAGGCCGATCATCAGGTTGAAAATCACCAGAATGCCGAAGTGAACCGGATCAATGCCCAGACTTACGGCGATAGGGTGGAGAATCGGCACCAGCACCAGCATCGCGGCGATGCCTTCGAGGAAGAGACCGACAAAGAGAAACAGAATGATGACGGCGATCAAGAACGTGGTCTTGCTGTCAACATTGCCCAACACCCAATCGGTCAGCATGTTGGGAACACGGTTGTAGGCCAACAGCCAGTTGGCTGCCGAAACCGCCGCGATGATGATTAGAATCACGGCGCTATCGCGCATCGCTTCGGTAAAGATAATAGGAAGGCGTTTAAATGCAATCTTGCGATAGACAAAAAGGCCTACAACCAGCGCATAGGCGACCGCAAAGCTGGCGGCCTCTGTGGGTGTCACCACGCCGAGCAGGATTGATCCGACAACAAAAACCGGCATCAGCAGTGGCAAGATGCCCCCAAGCAGCGCCTCTCGGGCCGGTTGCGCGTCGGGCATGTCGTCGGCCGCCTGCCGGATCTTGGTCATATCAACCGTTAGCATGACGTAGCCGGAGAGAAAGACGGCCAGTAACAAGCCGGGGATCACGCCGGCCATGAACAGGGCAGGGACCGAGACCCCGGTGACGATTAACGCATAGATGATGACCGGTATCGAAGGGGGAATAATCGGTCCGATAACCGATGAGGCCGCTGTCAGGGCCGCCGCATAGGCACGGTCATAGCCATGTTTTTCCATTTCGGGGATAAATACCCGGCCGATGGCAGAGGTGTCGGCGACAGCGGAGCCAGACAGACCCGCGAAGATGACCGAGGCCCAGATGTTGACCATCGCAAGCCCGGCGCGCATCCGACCTACAAGGACGTTGGCAAAAGCGATGATCCGTCCGGTAATACCGCTCTCGTTCATCAATTCGCCAGCCAGCACAAAAAGCGGAATGGCCAGCAACGGGTAGGAGTTCAGCCCGTTGAACAGTTCGGTCGCGACGATGCGCAGCGCGTAGGGGGCTTCACTCACCGCCATGAAATAGCTCAAAGAGGCGAGGATCGCGAAGGCAATCGGCACACCAATGAGAAGCCCTGCGATAAGGATGATATAGACCATTTCAGTTCCCCCGGAGCGCGATCAGGCGCTCGACGAATTTCAGAACCGCCGCAAAGGTGATCATTGCGCCGCCAAGGATCAGCGAAAACTGGTAGACGCCAAGGGTGCCGAGCGCGGCAAAGGCCTCGATCCCTGTGCTCTTTTCCAGCCAGCGTGCCAGACCGAACATGCCGGAGGACATTGTGTTGCCGCGACGTTCGAGAAAGGCGAGGCCAGAAAGGACCAGCAGCACTCCGGTTACCATCATCACAAGGTCGCTGAGCGCGAACATCAGTGTCTTGCGCTGGTCGCTCAGAAAATCGATCAGGATCGTGAAGCGGATATGGCGGTCTTGCATATAGGCCATTGAGATGCCGAACATCACGCCATAGGCAGCCAGATAGACCGGCAGTTCCTCGCCCCATTGGACCGACTGGCCCACGGTGTAGCGCCGTAGGGAATTGATGAAGATGATCGCAAACACCAGCATCATCGAAAGCCCGGCTCCCCAGCCGAAGACTTGAGCAACTATTCTATTCAGTCTGTCCATGACCCAGGCTCCTCCGCGGTTAGTATGGTGTAGCCAGGCCGAAGACGGCCTGGCTGTAGGAGCAGCTTATTGCGTTGCTGCCACTGCCGATTGGAGCTCATCGATCCAAGTGGCGTTCTCGCCTAATTCGCCGCGCAGGAACTCAACCACTGCTGGCTGCGCTTTCTCGGCAAACATGGCGAGTTCTTCTGCGGTGGGCGAATAGACCTGCATGCCTTCTTCTTGAACCGAAAGCACGCCCTGCGCCGTTGTCCACTGCTGGATTGAGCGGCCCATATTGCCGGCCACGATGGCGGCGCGGGTCACGACCTCTTGCTGGGGGGCGGTCAGGGTCTGGAAGAATTCATCGCTGACGACGATAAAGTCTGCCGCGTAAACGTGACCATCAAGGGTCATGTATTTTTGGAGTTGATGCAGACCGTTATTGTAGATGACGCCGACCGGGTTCTCTTGCCCGTCAACCACACCGGTGGACAACGCATTCGGCAGTTCCGTCCATGCGATCGGGGTCGGTTCGCCGCCCAAGCCGCTGACCATCTCAAGATAGAGTGGGATCGGTTGTACCCGAAATTTCAAGCCTTCCATATCGGCTGGGGTACGGATTTCGCGCACGTTGTTGGTAAAATTGCGAAAGCCGGTTTCACCATAGGCCAAGGTCCGCATCCCGGTCTGCTCAAGACAGTGCTCAGACAGTGCTTCACCGAATTCACCGTCAAGCACCTCCCAAGCGACGGTTGCAGAAGAGAACGTGTAGGGGATGTCGAGAACCGAGGCCGCGGGGCAGGCTTTGGACATGGCCCCCGATACGATGGCCATTTGCAGAAGGCCTTCCTGAACTTGCCCGACCAGTTCGTCTTCGTTACCCAAAGCACCCGCCGGGAAGATTTCAACTTCCAGATCAGTCTCGCCTTCGACAATGTTGCGGAAAATCTGGGCTGCCGCGCCTTTCTTGGAGCCGGTCCACTCATCGGGATCAACATGGGCAATGCGCAGGGTCTGAGCCTGTGCGCCGGCGGCGGCAAGGCCAAGGGCGAGCGCCGTGGCCGTGGTGAGGGTGGTAAAATTGAAACGCATGCTATCCTCCATTTTGCGTTCGGTCGCCGCCTGCGCGGCAAGTCTCATGAGATGAAAGCGTCGAATGTGGCTTTCATCCGCATCGGGTCGGGCTTGCGCCCGGTAAAGAGTTCATAGGCCCGCACGGCCTGATAGACGGCCATTCCAGAGCCCAGCAAAACCCGGCATCCTGCCGCGCGCGCGGCGGCAAGCAGCTCGGTTTCAAGCGGGAAATAGACAATATCGGCGACCCATAAATCGGGATGCAGCAATTCGACCGGGTAGGCCGAGCCCGGCAGCTTCGCCATCCCCATGGGGGTCGCGTTTACGACACCTGTAGGAGCGATCTCCGGTAGTTGGTCGAGACCGATGGCATCGACCTGCGCGGCACCAGCATTTTGGGAAAGCTGCGTCACCAGAGCTGCAGCGCGCGCCGTGTTCGTGTCAGTGATCGTCAAGCGATCGGCACCAAGGGACAGGAGCGCATGAGCGACAGCAACCCCTGCGCCGCCCGCGCCAATTTGCACAATATGGCCCATTTTCGCGTCCGGCAAGTTCCGACGGAAGCCTTCTTCGAACCCCCATTTGTCAGTGTTGTGACCGATGCGACGCCCGTTGCGAAAGACCACGGTGTTGACGGCCCCAATGGCGCGGGCGTTCGGAGATAACTCGTCCAAGAAGGCCATGACGTCGATTTTATAAGGAAAGGTCACGTTCAGCCCGGCAAAACCGCAAAGCTCGGCGGCGTCGACGATTTTTTCCAGCGGTGCCTCCCCTCGCGGAAAAGCATCGGCATCAAGAATTTGGTAGAGAATGCGATGCCCTTGGGCAGCTCCCTCGGCCATGTGCATCCTTGGGGTGCGGGACTGTTGAATGCCTCGGCCCACCAGTCCGATCAACAAATCGGCAGATCCGTCGTCTTGCGCATGCTTGGTCTGCTTCTTGATCTGCGACGACATTCGTTACCTCCGATACATCCAGCGAATCCTCCCGGCACGCTGGAATGCCCGCAATGAACCATTTGGTTAATTGTGTGTCAACAGATATGTACCAATCAGTTAATTGTGCTATGCTGGTCGGACCGTTAGGGAGTTACGCATGACCACATCCGCCAAAGCATCAACGAGTCGTCAGCGCACTTCATGGAAGCAGGACCCCGAAGCCGTTAAAGCGGATATCCTTCGCGTGGCGCGAGCGGAGTTCGCCGCCCACGGCTTGTCAGGCGCGCGGGTGCAGGACATCGCGGAGAAGACAAAAACGTCCAAGCGGATGATTTTTTACTACTTTAAGGACAAAGAGAGCCTCTATCGCGAAGTACTCGAACAGGCCTACAACGATGTGCGAGAAGGCGAGAGGGCCCTTGAGCTGGAGAACCTCGACCCTGTTGAAGCTCTCTCAAAGCTGGTCAAATTTACCTTTTCACACCACCGCGACAACGAAGATTTTATCCGCTTGGTGATGATTGAGAACATTCATCGAGGCATACATCTGACCGCCTCGGAAACCATTCGATCAGGCAACACGCCGGCGGTTGATCAGTTAAAAGAAATCCTCGAGCGTGGACGCGAGATGAAAGTGTTTCGCTCGGATATCGATCCCCTTCGGCTACATTGGAAAATAAGCGCCCTGTGCTTTTTTAACGTGTCCAACGAACCTACCTTCACCCGGGTTTTTGGGGATGAGATCGTCTCCCAAGAGGGGCAAAGAAAGCTTAAAGAAGAGATTGTCAGCACGATTTTGAACTCGGTCTTGGCAGTTCCGGTTTCCGGTTCCTGATAGGCGACGCTAAGCCTTGATTAAATAGCTTTGCGCTGCCGTCGTGTCTGGGTGTTCAGCCAGCATGAAGTCAAAGGTCTGGCCAACGCGGTCTGCAGTTTCGATACGAATAGAAACAGCTGCCTTTGCGAATATTTCGTCCAGGCACCAAGATAATGTGCGCCTTTGAAGGAAGCCATTCGTTTCACTTACAAATCAGGCAGCCTAATTGACCATTCTGGGGAGTGTGCGGCAGAATTTTTAAAGCTTTAGCCCTGCCCTAAGGACCCCTTGGCAGGGCGGCTCCGACGCATTTGTTGAAGCATCGAAGACGAATAGAGGATCAGCGCCGCCCATATCATCGGAAAGGCGATCATCCGCGCGCGGCCAAATTCTTCGCCGAAAACAAAGACCGCCACGATGAAGATCATCGTGGGCGCAATGTACTGCAGAATTCCAATGGTCGAGAGACGCAAGAGCTTGGCGCCGTTGGCGTAAATTAACAAAGGCACGGCTGTAACCGCGCCACAGCCCAGCAAAAGCCAAGTATCGACAGGCGCCCCAGTGAGAAAATTCCCCTGACCGGTCGATGTAAGGTAGGCGATATAGGCGAGGGCCGGGACGAGCAGGAGGAGCACTTCGAGCAGGAAGCCTTGGTTCGGCCCGATCGGCAGGCTCTTTTTCGCCAAGGCGTAAAAGCCCCAGCTTAATGTCAGCCCCAAAGCAACCCATGGGGTCGATCCGGTATCCAGTGCCAGCACGAGCACGGCTCCTACGGCGAGGCCAACTGCAATTAGCTGCCGTTTGGACATGCGTTCGCCCAAAAGGAGCGCGCCCAAGAGAATGCTGAACAGTGGGTTAATGTAATATCCCAGTGCCGCATCAAGCGCGTGTCCGGAGGCAATCGCCCAAACATAGATGCCCCAGTTGACCGAGATCAGCGTCGCCGTTACCGCACCCATGAGCAGCGTTCGAGGGGAAAGCAACGCCGCTTTCAAATCCCGCGTCCGCCGCATCGCCACGAGTACAAACGCGGCAATCGGCACAGACCAGACCACCCGGTGCGCAACAACTTCGGCCGCCGGGATATGCGACAGCGCCTTCATATAGAGCGGCAGGAACCCCCAGAACACATAGGCTGTAATGGCAAAGGCCAGACCTTGGGGTGTGTCTTCGTTGGGTCTGGTCGTGAGGCTGTCGGGGTTGCGCATGGGTGGTCCTCCGCATTCGTCCTAACCTCTTCTATGAACGCCTGCCAGCGTCAAACTATCCTGTCGTCTGAATGGCTGAACTTGCAGGCAGGGCTTCGGATGGCGCTAGATCGGCTTTCCCTCAGTTCAGGTATCTACCGGCACCAATGGGATCGCCATTCCAGCACTACTGCCAGCGGTTCAGACGGCCTCCAATGCGATGGCGATCCCTTGGCCAACGCCGATACACATTGTAGAAAGGGACTTCTCTCCGGGTTTTAACTCTAGCATGGCCGTGCCGGTGATCCTGGCCCCTGACATGCCAAGCGGATGTCCAAGACTGATTGCACCGCCGTTGGGGTTCACCCGTGGATCGTCGTCTGCGATGCCCAAATCACGTAAGGTGGCAAGGCCCTGTGACGCAAAAGCCTCGTTCAGTTCGATGACACTGAAATCCTCTTGTTTCAGCCCGAGCCGCGTCATCAGCTTCTTTGACGCAGGCGCAGGACCAAAGCCCATGATGCGCGGTGCAACTCCGGCAGTCGCGCCGCCGAGGACTTTGGCGATGGGAGTCAGCCCATGTTTCTCTGCGGCCGCTTTCGTGGCGAGGATCAATGCGGCAGCACCATCATTGACGCCGGAAGCATTGCCCGCCGTCACCGTGCCATCCGCTTTGACGAAGGGTTTAAGCTTTTGCAGCGCTTCCAAGGTGGTCGAAGGGCGGGGATGTTCATCTTCTGACACAAGGATAGGATCGCCCCGGCGCTGTGGGATAGAGACAGGCACGATCTCTTGCGCCAGACGCCCGCTTGCCATGGCGGCGCCTGCTTTTTGCTGGGACCGCAGGGCGAAGGCATCTTGATCTGCACGGTTAACGTCAAAATCCTCCGCCACGTTCTCCGCGGTTTCGGGCATTGAATCGACGCCGTATTGTGCCTTCATCATCTTGTTGACGAAACGCCAGCCGATGGTGGTGTCAAAGACCTCGTTGTTCCGTGCAAAGGCGGTCGCGGCCTTGGGCATTACGAAGGGCGCGCGCGACATGCTCTCAACCCCGCCCGCAACGATCAATTCAGCCTCTCCAGCCTTGATCGCCCGCGCGGCGGTGATCACCGCGTCCATGCCAGAGCCGCAGAGCCGGTTCATCGTGGTGCCGGGGACGGTCTCGGGATAGCCCGCCAGTAGCAGGGACATGCGCGCGACGTTGCGGTTGTCCTCGCCCGCCTGATTGGCGCAGCCAAAGATGACTTCGTCGATTGCTGCAGGGTCCAAGGAGGGGTTGCGGTCAATCAACGCCCTGAGGGGCACAGCGCCCAGATCATCGGCCCGGACAGAGGACAGCGCCCCGCCATATCGGCCAATGGGGGTGCGGATGTAATCACAGATATAGACATCAATCATGCCAGTTCCTCCGGTACGATAAGATCGGCAACATTGCCTTCAATGTGCAACGTGGCCCCGGTGACGGCCTGTAGAGCGTCCATGCTGAGCCCAGGCACTTTCTCCCGCAGGATGAACCTGCCGCTCTTGATGTCGATCACCGCAAGGGAGGTATAGACTTGGGTGACACATCCCAATCCGGTCAGCGGAAAGGTGCAGCGCTCGACCAGTTTCGGGCCGCCATCCTTGGTGACGTGATCGGTGACCACAGCCACGCGTTTTGCACCATGTACAAGGTCCATCGCGCCGCCCACAGCAGGCACGCCCTTGGTGCCGACGCGCCAATTCGCCAGATCGCCATTCTGAGCAACCTGATAGGCCCCCAACACGGCGAGGTCGAGATGCCCACCGCGGACCATCGCGAAACTGTCGGCATGGTGGAAGAACGCGGCACCGGGCTTGAGCGTGATGGGCTTCTTGCCTGCATTGATCAGATCCCAATCCTCTTCGCCCTCTTTCGGGGCCTGACCGAAACCCAGAACCCCGTTTTCGGTGTGATAGGTCACGTCGCGGCCTTCGGGCTGGAATTTGGCGATCATCTCGGGGAAGCCGATGCCGAGGTTAACGTAAGTTCCGTCTTCGATATCCTGCGCCGCGCGCCATGCGATCTGCGCGTTCGAAAGCTTGTCTTGCATGATGTTGAACTCCGCCATCAGTAAATCACTCCCGTGCGCACAAGCACTTCTTCTTGTTGAGGTTCTGCCACTTCCACGATTGCGTCGACAAAGATGCCCGGGGTGATGACTTCTTGCGGGTCGATGCTGCCGGGCGCGCCCAGCACGCTGACCTGAGCAATGGTTTTTGCTGCCGCCATCGCCATAAGCGGGTTAAAATTGCGGCCCGCCATGCGGTAGGTCAGGTTGCCGGTACGGTCACCGTCCTGCCCCTTGATCAGCGCAAAATCCGCCTTCAGCCATCTTTCGCGGACATACATCTTGCCATCAAATTCCTCGGTCGGTTTGCCTTCGGCAAGTTCCGTGCCGAAGGAGGTCGGCGTGTAGAAGGCGGGGATGCCGGCACCGGCGGCGCGGATGCGCTCGGCCAACGTGCCTTGGGGCACGAGGTCGAGTTCGATCTCGCCCCCGAGGTATTTTTCATTGAACGCTTCGGCGTTGGAGCTGCGCGGGAAAGAGCAGATCATCTTGCGGACCATGCCCACTTTGATCATCGCCGCGATCCCGCAATAGCCGTTGCCCGCGTTGTTGTTAATGACAGTGATGTCCGCCGGGCTGCCGGTGGCGCGGAAGCGATCGATAAGGGCGTGGATCATTTCGATTGGCGCGCCAGAGCCGCCAAACCCCCCGATCATAATCGTCGCCCCATCCGGAATGTCGGCTACGGCCTCAGCCACAGTAGGAACTGTTTTGTCCATTGCTGGTCTCCTCAAGTTGCAGAGGGTCTAGCGGTCGGGCGTATGCAGAGCCAGAATTTTGTGCGTATGTTGACATTTGTTCGCTATGCGTAATTTCATGTGCGTATGACGAACAAATCCAGCAACACAATTTCCTCTCTCGCCAAGGGGCTTCGGGTGATCGAATGTTTCAACGCACAGCGCCCCAAGCTGTCGATCAGCGAGGTCGCGGCGCTGACCGGGCTTGACCGTGCCACCTCGCGCCGGTGCCTGTTGACGCTCCATGCCGAAGGCTACGCTGCCTATGACGGGAAGTTCTTTACGCTGACGCATCGCTGCCTGCGCCTTGGCACCGGGGCCATTGGTGGCTTGCAACTGCCCCAGGTCGTGCAGCCGTGGCTGGATCAACTGACCGAACAAATCAGCCAAAGCTGCTCCGTCGCCATTCTTGACGAGACTGAGATTGTCTATCTCGCCCGCGCGTCGCAGCGGCGGGTCATGTCGATCGGCCTGATGCCCGGATCACGCCTGCCGGCACATAGCACCTCCATGGGGCGGGTGCTGTTGGCCGCGATGCCAGATGCGGAAGCGCGCCGGATTATTGAGGCGTCCGACCTCTCCCCGCGCACCCGGTTAAGCCTAACGGATCCGGATGAGATCATGATGCAAGTGCAGGCGGCCCGGACGCGCGGCTATGCGGTGGTCGATCAAGAAGTTGAGATCAGTCTGCGCTCGCTCGCGGTGCCAGTGCTCAACAGCAAGGGTACCGTGGTCGCTGCTCTGAACACCGGAATGGCGGCCACGCAGCCGGATCCGGAAGAGTTGGTCGAAAGTTACCTGCCCGCGCTGCTGAAGGTGCAGGCCGGAATTTCCCGCATTCTCGGATAGGGCGCGCAGGGGGCGGTCGTGCAGCGGGTTATCCCCCACTGCATAAATTGGTTCACGCCAAATACGGATTATTTTGCGATGGTCCGATTGGCGATTGCGAATGCCAATGGCGTCGTGAATTGGGTGAAGACAAAGGCGATAGGCCAGGCGGTGAACGCTTGCCAAGGCCAAGCCAAAAGCCATTCCATGGTAAGCCCCATGATCAATAGCGACATTGTGCCTGACATTAAAACCGCCATCATGAAGGTGATGAGGATTTGAGCGAGGATAAGAGTTTTTCGGTTCATTTCGGTCGTTTCCATGTTGCGGTCGGAGGGGGGAACACAACTCCCCCGGCACCGACCAATGAGTGGTCGATGCCGAGGGTTCGCAGGATACTGCAACTGGATCTCTGGAAGTCAGAGGGCCGGAATAACCAACCGGCCTCAGAATCTTTTCGGCGGTTAAGGATTGCCGCCAGAGGCCTGACCGTGCAAGGCGATCCACCTTTAGCGTTGGAGGCCTTAGAATGAGGTTTCGCCTATGTCGGCCACGATAAAATCGATAAGCGTCCGTACCTTGCGCGGAAGGGCGCGGCCTTCGAGGTAGACCGCCGCCACATCGCCTTTCTCCCCGGTCCACTCGGGCAAAAGCGGCACCAGCGCACCGCGTTCGATGGCGTCACTCACCGCGAAGCTCGGGATATAGGCCACCCCAAGCCCTTGGCGCGCGAGTTCTGCCGCCGCGTGAGCGGAGTTCACCTGAAACCGTCCTTTGACTTGGACGACCCGTTCCTCAGACGCCCGAGTGAAGTTCCAGCGACGCGCAAGGCGCCGGTTCGTATCGACGATACAGCTTACCTCGGACAGGTCTTCAGGCCTTGTGATCTTGGGACTCTGGGCCAGAAAGGCGGGGCTGGCGACAAGAATGCTTTCGAAACGGGTCAGGCGGCGGACCTTCATGGACGACAGATCGAAATGGCCAATGCGCAGGGCCAGGTCGATCCCATCTGATGCAAGGTCCGCATAGGTATCGCTCAATCGCAGATCGATTGTTAGATCAGGGTAAATGGCGCCGAAGCGTGCCAGCATGCCGGCCACGTAAATCTCGCCAAAAGTGACGGGGGCCGTGATCCGGAGCGGACCGGACAGACCTTCGGACCCTTGCGAAACTTCCTCTAGGAGGTCGTCGATCCCATCAAGGAGCGCGGGGACACCGGCCAGCAAGGTTTCCCCAGCCGGGGACAACCCAACCTGACGTGTCGTTCTTTGCAGCAGGCGAACCCCAAGCTTTTGTTCAAGCTCGGCCACATACTTTGACGTCAGGCGGTTGGAGGTGCCCAATTCTTCGGCGGCCGCCGTAAACGATCCACTTCGAGCCGTCGCCACGAAAGCGCGCAATTGATCGAAAAGGTCCATCTTATTCAGTACACTTCATGGATAGTCATTCCATACATTCGCCATTTGGAGCGAAACAAGCAAGGCGTATGTAGGGGCCATACCAACAACAGGCCGCTTGCGGGTGGCCTCCCCCGAAAGGAAACAAACGAATGACAACGCAATCCAATACCGACCTCGCCGCACTGGCGCTCCGCCTCTCCAGCGGTGTTCTCTTTCTCGCCCACGGGTGGATGAAGGTGAGCCTTTTCACCATTCCCGGCACCGTCGCGTTTTTTGAAAGCCTCGGGCTGCCGGGCTTCTTTGCTTACCTGACAATCCTCGCTGAGCTTGGTGGGGGTCTTTTGTTGATCGCTGGCGTTGCGGTCCGTCTTGTGTCCTTGCCGCTGATTGCCATCCTCCTTGGGTCGGTCTGGGCTCATGCCGGGTTCGGCTGGACCTTCTCAAACGAAGGTGGTGGATGGGAATTCCCGCTGTTCTGGGCGGTAGTCCAAGGCGTGATCGCCCTGCTGGGAGCGGGCGCTTATGCGCTGCGTTTGCCGGTGATTGACCGTGCCTTGGGTAAATTCGCCTGATCTGCTGAAACCTCCCGGATCACCCAATCAAGGGTGATCCGGTCAACCGAGGAGACATTATGATGCAGACCCATAGCTTGCACAGCCTGCGCGATCGCTTCGCACCGACTCAAAGAATGCCGGTTGTCTTTCTCGGCCACGGCAGCCCCATGCATGCCATCACGGAGGGGCCGTTCAGCCAGGCTTGGGCCACTTTGGGGCAGGGCCTTCCACGGCCAAACGCGATCCTCGTGGTATCGGCCCATTGGATGACACGCGGAACAACGCTGGTCGATGTCTCTGCGCTGCCGCGCACGATTCACGACTTCAATGGCTTTCCCGACGCGCTTTATGCCGAACAATATCCGGCACAGGGCCATCCGAATCTGGCGCGCGAAGTTGTCTCTCTCCTCGCGAGCCACCGGGCCGAGGAAGACGACACTTGGGGGCTGGACCACGGCGCTTGGGCGGTTCTGAAGTATCTCTACCCCGAGGCGGATGTTCCTGTCTTTCAGTTCTCCATCGACATGGGGCAGGGGTTGACGCATCAACTCGAGATCGGCCAAGCGCTGTCCGATCTGCGAGACCGTGGCGTGCTCATTCTCGGGTCTGGCAATATCGTTCACAATCTGCGCCGGCTAAGCTTTGATGGAAAGCCCGAAGCCTTTGCGCTGGAGTTCGATGATCTGGTCACAGGCCGTTTGATTGAGCGTGATTTCGATACGCTGGCAAATCGCGAAAAGTTGGGCAGCCTTCTCTCCGAAGCGCACCCCAGCGTGGACCATTACTTGCCCGCGCTCACAATCGCGGGCGCATCGGATCAGCGCGATGACCTGCTGTTCATGACCGACAGTATCGACCTTGGGTCGATCTCCATGCGGTCCTTTATCTTCCATCCGAGGTAGGCCACGGCCCTTCGAACGTGTTTCAAGCGCCCGCCCGGAAGAACCGGCGCGGGTGCCTTCGATTTTCGTCGGCGCCTTTGGCTGACCATAAGATAGCCGTTCATTACACCCGACGCGCTGCGTGAAATCGCAGGGTATCACCTAAGACCCCACCCATCATCGACAGAAACCGAATTCGGCGGGCATTCTGTGCTGCAAATGAAAACTTGCAGATGCGGTGAAGCCCATGACGAAGATCGACCAAATCGAGACGATGATCCTCGACATCCCGACCATTCGAGGACACGTGCTTTCGATGGCGACGATGCGCACGCAGACCGCTGTTTTGGTTCGGATCAAATACTCTGATGGGTCGGAAGGGATCGGTGAGGGCACGACCATCGGCGGTCTGAGCTACGGGGCCGAAAGCCCTGAGGGCATCCAATCTGCAATTGATACCTATATCACGCCGCTCTTACTGGGCCGCGAAGCTGACAATGTGAACGGCGCGATCCAGCTGATTGACAAGCTGGTGAAGGGAAACCGCATTGCCAAAACCGCAGTGGAAATCGCGCTGTGGGACGGGTTGGGCAAACGGCTCGGTGTGCCGGTCTCGCAGCTGTTCGGCGGAGCGGTGCATCGGAAATTGCCCGTCGCTTGGACCTTGGCCTCGGGGAATTCCGATACGGACATCGCCGAAGCGCAGGAAATGATCGAAACCCGGCGTCACAATATCTTTAAGCTGAAAATCGGCAAACGGTCTGTGCGGGAGGATGTCACGCATGTTGCGCGTATCAAACAGGCCGTAGGCGATGCGGCAAGTGTAAGGGTGGATGTCAATACGGCGTGGTCCCTTCAGGAAGCACGCTGGGGTTTGAAGGGGTTGCAGGATGCTGGCTGTGAGCTGGTCGAACAGCCTGTCGCCGCGCGCTATCGCCGGGCGATGGCCGAACTGACCAAGGGCTATGAGATCGCCGTCATGGCGGATGAAGCTCTGAATGGCCCGGAGGACGCTTTGGCCGCCGTCCGTGAGAATTGCGCCGACGTTTTCGCCGTGAAAGTTTCCCAGTCAGGCGGGCTTAAACGCGCCTCTGAGGTTATCGCGATCGGTCAGGCCGCTGGCCTTGGCCTTTACGGCGGCACCATGCTTGAGACCGGATTGGGCACGGCAGCAGCGCTGCAACTCTTTGCGACGATCGAAACCCTGCACTGGGGCACCGAATTTTTCGGACCCTTGTTGCTGACAGACGGGATCCTCGCAGAGCCGCTTATTTACCGCGACTTCTGTGTCGAAGTCCCGTCCGGCCCGGGCATCGGTGTCACGCTCGACCCCGACAAGATCACCGCATTCCGACGTTGTGCGAAACGCAGCATGAAAGCCGTCGCTGGCTGATTGCCAGCGGGGGGGAAATGAAACAATCAGCCGACACGCTGGAGAAGCGTGACGGCGTTTAGGAGGAGGACCAAATGTTCACACAATCCAATCTTGATGAGTTCCAGACGCGCCTTGACGGCGCGATCCAAGATGATCCTAAAAACGGTGTATTCCGTTGTCGCCGGGACATCTTCACCGATGAAGAGATGTTCGAACTGGAGATCAAACATATCTTCGAAGGCAACTGGATCTACATGGCGCATGAAAGCCAGATCCCGAACCCGGGCGACTACTTTACTCTGACGATGGGGCGCACGCCGGTTGTCATCACCCGCGACAAGGAAGGCGAACTGCATGCGCTGGTGAACGCTTGCTCGCACCGCGGGGCGCAGCTGTGCCGGTTCAAACGTCGCAATCAAAAGACATTTACCTGCCCTTTCCACGGTTGGACCTTTTCGAACACCGGCAAGCTTTTGAAAGTTAAAGACCCCAAAGGCGCAGGTTACCCTGAGCAGTTCAACAAGGACGGCAGCCACGACCTTACCAAAGTGGCGAAGTTCGAGAACTATCGCGGGTTCCTATTCGGCTCGCTCAGCGAGGACGTTCAGCCGCTGACAGACTACCTGGGCGATGCGTGCAAGATGATCGACATGATCGTGGATCAGGCCGACGAGGGGCTTGAGGTCCTGCGCGGCGCGTCGACCTACACCTATGACGGCAATTGGAAACTACAGGCCGAGAATGGGGCCGATGGCTATCACGTCTCGGCGGTTCATTGGAACTATGTGGCGACCACGGCCCACCGCACCGACGATGGTAAGGAAGACGACATCAAGGCAACGGATGCCAGCAAATGGGCCAAGCAGCGGGGCGGCTTTCACGCCTATGAGAACGGTCACATCCTGCTCTGGACCGAATGGGCCGATCCGACCAACCGTCCGGGATATTCGCGCCTTGAGGAATGGACCGAAAAGCACGGCGAAACCAAAGCCGACTGGATGGTAGGTGTGTTGCGCAACCTTTGCCTCTACCCAAACGTCTTCCTGATGGATCAGTTCAGTTCCCAGATCCGGGTCTTCCGCCCGATCAGCGTCAATGAGACCGAGGTGACCATCTATTGCATCGCCCCGAAAGGGGAGAGCCAGGAAGCACGGACCCGCCGCATTCGGCAGTACGAGGACTTCTTCAATGCCTCAGGGATGGCCACACCGGATGATACCGAAGAATTTCGGGCCACACAGCGCGGCTATGCCGGTGCTGCACATGCCAAATGGAACGACCTGACCCGCGGGGCCACACAGTGGATCAAGGGGCCGGATGAGGATGCCAAGAAGCTGGGGATCAACCCGATCCTATCTGGCGCGCGGACGGAGGACGAAGGGCTTTTCGTGATCCAGCACAGCAACTGGCAAGAGCGCATGAACCAAGCCATCGCAAAGGAGCGCGAAAACGCGCCCGATGCGACTTTGGCAGCAGAATAAGGGGGGCCGACATGAACACTGCAACACTTGACCGCACAGAGGCTACCTCGACCATGAGCTATGAAGAAATCCAAGCGTTTCTCTTCGCAGAGGCCCGCGCCCTTGATGACCGGGACTGGGACACTTGGTTGGCCTTCTACCACAAGGATTGCCCCTTCTGGATGCCCGCTTGGGATGACTATGATGCGCTGACTGAAGACCCGGCGAACGAAATCTCCCTGATGTACTATCCCAACAAACAGGGCATTGAGGATCGCGTCTTTCGGATTAAGACCGACCGGTCATCGGCCACGTCACTGCCTGAGCCACGGACCAATCATTACCTCTCTGGTATCGAGGTGCTGGCCCGCACCGGCAGCGAGATCAAGCTGCGCTTCAACTGGCAAACGCTGAGCTACCGCTACGGTGCGACTGACCAACACTGGGGCACGTCTTTTTACACGGTCGACATCACCGGCCCCAAGCCGTTGATCACTGACAAAAAAGTAGTCCTGAAGAACGACCACATCCACCACGTGATCGACGTCTACCACACCTGATCCCGTTCAGTCGGGAGCCACTACACCCCCGCGCAGCCCGGCAGGCTGCGTGGCCAAGGGAGGAGCATGCCATGACAAGCTACAATGTCGCCCTGAACTTCGAGGATGGTGTCACCCGCGTCATCCAATGCGATGACGATGAGAAGGTAACGGACGCGGCCTTCCGGCAGAAAATCAACCTGCCGATGGATTGTCGCGATGGTGTTTGCGGCACCTGCAAATGCTTTGCCGAAAAAGGCACCTACGAGCTTGAGTTCTACATGGACGAGTCCATGAGCGACGAGGAAGCCGAAGCGGGCTTTGTCCTGACCTGTCAGATGATACCCGAAAGCGACTGCGTGTTGCGCGTGCCGACATCATCCGCAGCCTGCAAAACCGCGCCGGAGGCCGTCGAAGGCGAGGTGCTGGCCGTCGAAACCCTTTCTGAGACATCCTTCAGCTTGAAGCTGAAACTGGCCAAACCCCTGGGTTTCCTGCCCGGGCAATATGTCAACGTGACCGTCCCGGGAACCGGACAGCACCGCTCCTATTCCTTCTCTTCCGCGCCGGGCGGTGATGAGGCGACCTTCCTGATCCGCAATCTGCCCGGTGGGGTGATGAGCAGCTATCTGGGCGCGCAGGCCAAACCGGGCGATCAGGTGACGCTCACTGGTCCGATGGGGGCGTTTTACCTGCGCCCCATCGAACGTAACCAGCTTTGGCTGGCAGGCGGCACCGGCCTCGCGCCTTTCCTCTCGATGCTGGAGCAATTGGCCGAGCTGGGGGCCGATCAGCCCATCAAACTCTATTACGCGGTGACCCGTGCTGCCGATCTGGTCGAATTGGACCGGGTCAACGCGCTGGCCGAGAAGATTGGCAATGTCACCGTCGTGACCGTCCTCGCAGCAGAGGACGAGGCGCATGACCGCAAGGGGTTTGTGACCGATCACCTTTCGGCAGAGGACCTTTGCGACGGGGATTGCGATGTCTACCTTTGCGGCCCGCCGCCCATGGTGGATGCGGTGCGGTCGCACTTCGACACATTGGGCGTGGCACCGGTGAGCTTTCACTATGAAAAGTTCAACCCGACAGAAACCTCGGCAGAAGCCGCATGAGCGCGCGTTTCGAAGGCAAGGTTATGGTGGTCACGGGTGCGGCGCAGGGCATCGGTCGATCGGTGGCAGAGCGCGCGGCGAAAGAGGGCGCACGGGTTCTGATCGTCGACCGATCTCCCGCCCGCAACGAGGTGGTCAAAGCGATCCGCAGTGCCGGGGGGGAGGCCGAAGCGATTAGCGTCAACCTCGAGACATGGACCGGCTGCGCAAAGGCCATGCAAAAGGCCGTCGATCTATGGGGCCAGATCGACATCCTGATCAACAACGTGGGCGGCACCATCTGGGCCAAACCCTATGAGCATTATGAGCCAAAGCAGATCGAGGCAGAGGTACGTCGCTCGCTTTTCCCGACACTGTTTTGCTGTCGCGCTGCGATCGACCACATGTTGCAACGCGAAAGTGGCGTGATCGTCAACGTATCTTCCATCGCCACACGGGGGCTCAACCGCGTGCCTTACGGCGCGGCCAAAGGGGGGGTGAACGCGATCACCGCGAACCTTGCCTGGGAGATGGCCGAGCGGGGCATTCGCGTGGTGGCGACAGCGCCCGGTGGCACCGAAGCGCCCGCGCGCGTGGTGCCGCGCAATCCGAATGCCGAAGAAGAACAACGCGAGGACTGGTATCAGACCATCGTCGACCAGACGATCCAGTCCTCCTTCATGAAACGATACGGAACACTCGACGAACAGGCAGGTCCGATCCTGTTTCTGGCGTCGGATGACGCGTCCTACATCACCGGCGTCACGGTGCCGGTGGGTGGGGGCGATCTTGGTTAGACCCTGAGGGGGGTCTTAGTTCAACTGGAGGAGAACAAAATGAAACGTACTATTCTGGCGGCCCTTGGGCTCGCCACCGGTCTGGCTGTGCCTGCCGCTGCGCAAGACTTCAAAGTCGGTATGCTACTGCCTTTCTCGGGGGTCTACGCCTCGCTTGGCAATGAGATTGAGACAGGCTTCAACCTTGGGATCGAAAAATTTGGCACGGAAACCGATGCGACTTTTGAGATCGTCAGCGAGGATACCGAGGTGAAACCTCCGGTCGCCTTGGGCAAGGCGAAGAAACTGATCCTTCAGGATAAGGTCGATGTCATGATGGGCATCGTCAGCTCCGGCGTGTTGGGTGCTGTGCGTGATATGGTACATGGTGCCGGCGTTCCACTGATCGTCGCCAATGCCGGCAACGACGAGGCCACCGGGAACAATTGTTCGCCCTATATCACGCGCATGTCGTTCTCCAACGGGCAGGTGAACCGTCCGATGGGCAAATGGATGTATGAGCAGGGGATCCGCAAGGTCTATACCCTCGCGCCTGATTATGCCGCCGGTCGGCAAATGATCGGCGGATTTACCGAAACATTCACCGCAGCGGGCGGAGAGATCGTCGGGCAGGAATACACGCCGTTCCAGAAAACGCAGGATTTCGGTCCCTATCTGGCCCAAGCCAAATCCAGTGGCGCTGATGCTGTGTTCGTCTTCTATGCGGGCGGAGAGGCGATCTCTTTCGTGAAGCAGTACGACAGCTTTGGCCTGAAGGCCGATCTGCCGCTCTATGGTTCCGGCTTTCTGACGTCTCCGCTTTACGTGAATGCCGAAGGTCCCGCCGCCGAAGGGGTAATCACCGCCCTCCATTACGCCCCGACGATCGATAGCCCCGAAAATGCGGCTTTCGTATCGGCCTTCAAAGAGAAGACTGGCCGCGCACCGTCCGAGTTTGCCGTACATGGCTATGACGCGGCCCGCGCGCTGATTGAGGCAACGAAAGCAGGTGCGACAGATCGCGAAACCCTCGCCAATGCCTTGCGCAAGGTCAAGTTCGATGGCCCGCGCGGGACGCTTTCAATTGATCCTGCGACCAATAATATCGTCCAACCGATCTACGTCTACGAGACGGTCGCAGGCGATGGCGGGCAGACACAGAAAGTCTTGGCAAAGCTTCCCGCAGAAGCGGATCCCGCCAACGGCTGTGAGATGGCTCCAGTTTCAAACTAACGCCAGTCGCCCGGCCGCGCCGTTGCGGCCGGGTCTTTCCAACAAGGAGGGCCTTCCATGTCACATGACCTTGGCTTCTGGATACTTCAGGCGCTGAACGCGCTGCAGCTTTCCATGCTATTGTTTCTTCTTTCTATCGGCCTGACCGTGATCTTTGGGTTGATGCATTTCGTGAACCTCGCGCATGGGTCGCTCTACGCGCTTGGCGCCTATTTCGCGGCCTCCTTCGCGGCGGTTGGCGGCTATTGGCTGGGTTTCTTTCTGGCACCGGTCGCTGTCGCCGGTGTTGGCATGTTGCTCTATTCCGGCCTGATCAAGCGCATGCGGAAATCCGGTCCGATGGCGCAGGTTCTGGTCACCTTCGGATTGATCTTTGCGCTGCTCGATCTCACCCGCATTTTTTGGGGCGATCTGGCGCTTGGCATCGCGGTGCCGGATGTCTTTCAAGGGCGCACGGCGTTTCTTGGAGTAGAATACCCGACGTATCGCTTGTTCATCATCGCCCTTGGTATGGCCGTGCTCGCTACTTTGGGGTTTGTCCTTCGGCGCACGCAAATCGGTGCAATGATCCGAGCAGGCGTCGACAATGATGTGATGGCCGCCTGTCTCGGCATCAACGTCGAGCGGCTGTTCTTCATCGTTTTCTGCGTTGGCTGTGCGCTTGCAGGTCTGGCCGGTGCGGTGGCCGCCCCCTTGCTGAGCGTGACACCTGATATGGGTCTGCAAATCCTGATCCCCACGCTGATCGTAATTGTGATCGGTGGGCTTGGATCGCTCAAAGGCGCCATTGCCGGATCGCTGATCTATGGCTGTGTCCAGACATTTGGCGCTGTGCTTGCTCCGCAGTTGGCCTCCGTTCTCATCTACGCGCTCTTGGCTGCGGTCCTCGTGATCAAGCCAGTGGGCCTCTTCCCAGCGAAAGGATAAGCTGATGTTCAGCCACAATACGCTTCGCTACCTCGTCTTGCTCATGCTCTCGGGCGGCGCACTCTTTCAGGCCTTTGCGGCAGAGTATTTCGGTCTTGAGATCCTGACCGAGATCCTGATCCTCGCCATGCTGGTTCTGGCGCTCGATATTGTCGCGGGCTTTGGCGGAATGGTCTCACTCTGCCACGGCGCGCTGATGGGAGTGGGGGCCTATGCCTTCGCGCTTTTCTCCACCCAGTTCGGCGCTACGCCCTTGATGGCAATGGGTGCCGCGATTGCCATTACCGGCGTGGCGGCTTGGGTGATTGGTGCGGTCTGTTCGCGCAGCCATGGGATTTACTTCATCATGGCCACGCTGGCTTTCGGCCAGATGGCTTACTCCTATATCTTCGAAGCACCACTCTTCGGAGGCGATGACGGGCTGGGGGGCATCTCACGCCTCGACCTCAGCCTGATCGGCGTGGACCTTGATGACAGCCGCAGCTTTGCTTTGTTCTGTCTTGCATTGCTCGCAGGGGTCTACCTGATGTCGGTCTTGATCCTGCGGTCGGGCCTTGGCCGTTCGCTGACGGGCGTCATGCACAACGAGCAACGGATGCGGGCGCTTGGGCTGACGGTCTGGCGGGTAAAGGCGGATGTCTTTGGACTTTCCGGCATGATCGCGGGCCTTGCTGGGGCGCTGACGGCTCAGCATATCATGTATATCTCTCCCGGCCTGCTGGGCTGGACCGTTTCGGGCGAGGCGCTTGTGGTGGTCATCCTTGGTGGATTGGGCACCCTGGTAGGCCCGCTTGTTGGCGCCGTCGCCTTCGTCCTGCTCAAACATGAGCTGAGCGCTGTGACGACCTATTGGCACCTTGTGGTGGGCGTTGTCCTGATCGCCGTGGTGATGAGCCGGGCAAACGGAATTTATGGCTTTATCGAGGGCCGTTGGTTCATCTGGCAAAAGGGCCGAGGCACCAACCAGACCGCCAGCCACGCGGCACGGGAGGCTGTGAGCGATGCTTGAAACACGTAATCTGGACAAGAGTTTCGGCGCGGTCCATGTGACCCGAGATGTTTCCCTAAAGCTGGAGCGCGGCGAACGGCGGGTCATCCTTGGACCCAACGGCGCGGGCAAAACGACCCTATTCAATCAACTGGTCGGTGAACTGACCCCGAGCAGCGGAAGCATTCATCTGGCGGGCGAGGATGTAACGACCCTGCCGGTTGCCAAGCGGGTCCGTCGCGGTCTGTCACGCAGCTACCAAAAGAATACGCTCTTCGATGGGCTGACCGTGACAGAAAATCTCGGGTTAGCCGCAGCGGTTCATACAGGCCACGCGACCCGCCTGTGGTCAGACAGCCTATCTAAACCCGAGGTCCGCGAAATCGTTGCAGAAGTTGCCGAGCAGGTAATGCTGCTGCCCTATCTCGACGCAAAAGTCTCGGAAATCAGCTATGGGGTGCGAAGGCAGTTGGAGGTCGGCGTGGCGCTCGCCACGCGGCCACTTGTGCTGCTAATGGATGAACCTACCAGTGGCGTCGGGCCAGAGATGGCCAAGGGATTTCACGACCTGCTGAACAATCTGCCTCGTGATCTGACCATGCTGATCATCGAGCATGACATGGATCTGGCGTTTGACGTCGCTGATACGATCACCGTGCTGAACTACGGCGAAGTGGTCTTTGACGGATTACCAGAGGCGGCGCGGGGATCGCCTATGTTGAAAGAAATTTATCTGGGGAATTGGGAAGATGCTTGAACTCAATGCCATCGAATCCGGCTATGGTGAGACCCAAGTTCTCTATGGTCTTTCGCTGAAAGCGCAAAAGGGCAGGGTACTGGCCGTGCTGGGACGCAATGGGGCGGGGAAATCCACGACCCTCAAAACGATCATGGGGTTGCTGCCGTTGAAGTCCGGAGACATCGCTTTCGACGGCGCGCCGATCGCCGCGCAGCCCTTTGATATTGCCAAGGCCGGGATCGCCTATGTTCCCGAAACGCGCGATATCTTTCCGTCCCTGACCGTACGGGAGAACCTTGAGCTTGCTGCCAAACGGTTCGGCGGGCCGCAAGCCAAATGGACATTGGAACGTGTTCTGGACGTCTTTCCCCGGCTTGCAGAACGCATGGACAACGGTGGCGCCCAGTTGTCGGGGGGCGAGCAACAGATGCTGGCCATCGCCCGCGGTCTGCTGATGAATCCGAAACTTTTGATACTTGATGAGCCGACGGAAGGCTTGGCGCCCATCATCGTCAAGCTGCTGCATGACAAGCTTCAGCAGTTGCGAGACGACGGCCTTTCGATGGTCATCGTCGAGCAGAACTTCGGCTTTGCGACCTCACTCGCAGATGATGTCGTGGTCGTCGGCAAGGGGCAGGTGGTCTGGTCTGGGACCGCAGCGGAGATCAGGGCAAACGAAGAGGTCCAGCACACTTGGCTTGGTGTGTAATGCACGCGGCAGGCCGAGGCCTACGGAGGGGCAGTTCAGTCTACCGCTTTAGCGGGCTACTTCGGGAGACTTTCTGGGCGACGTTCACGAAGTTTTTGACGTGGACTCCCTGATCATCAAGGCGATAGCTCACCGATAACTCGGTGCGCGCAATTTCGGGTTCGATCTTGAGAAATTTCATCCCTTTGCGCGGCGCGCTCGCGACTGACTCCGGCACGATACAGACCCCTTCGCCCACCGCCACGAGGCTTAAGGCAGTTTGCAGGTCCATGCACCATATCCTCAAGGGCGCTTCAAACCCTGCGTCCTTGACCGCGTTGAGAACCATATCGGCATAGCTAGGGCGTGGACGCTCCGGGTACAAAATGAGGTTGTGGGTCATTAACCTTTCCAGCCGTGCGACCGTGCGTCCGCCGGTATCAACGATATCAGGAAGCGCGAGGATCAGTTTTTCTTCGGCAAGATGCTTCGAGAGAAACTCAGGGTCCTTCAGGGTAGGGCGGGCAAACACCGCATCCAACTCGCGCGACACCAAAGCACGATGAAGGTCCGCATTGTTCATCGGAATAAGGCTTAGGTTAACGTCGGGGTAGTTGGCACGATAGGACCGAATGATGTTGGGCAGAATTCCATAGGTCGCCGACCCGACGAAACCAATCCGTAATCTGCCTTCCGCCCCTTGGCCGAGGCGGCGCAACTCCAACCGGGTATCATCCAACTGAGCGATGATCGACTTGCCGCGATGCAGCAGCCGTTCACCCGCCTGTGTCAGGCTGATAGAGCTTCGACCCCGGTTGAACAGCACCGCGCCGAGGTCTTCTTCCAATTGCTTGATCTGGCGGCTCAGAGGCGGCTGTGCCATGTCCAGACGCTCTGCGGCTCGGCCAAAATGAAGCTCTTCCGCCACGGCGATAAAATAGCTGAGCTGCTTAAAGTTCATTGTGATGCTCCCCCCGAAGTCTGATGTTATGTGATCCCCACTCACAAAAAAAGGCCCCCGAAGGACGGGGGCCAGCTCACAGGGAGGTGTGAGAAATTACTCCGCGGCCACAGCCTGAGAAATCGCGCCTTCTTTGAGGACGAAATCGAACTCGAAATGCAGGTCCGTACCGAGGTCTTGGCTGGCCCGGTTGAACTTGCCGATCAGGCTTTCCTTCACGGCGAAAACACTGTCATCGTCTAGCCACGCGCTGTCTGCATCGTAGATCTGGCTGATCAGAGGGCGATAGCCATCCTTGGAAATCATGAAATGCATATGGCCAGGGCGGTTCGGGTGATGCCCCATGAAGCGCAGCAACTCGCCAGCGGTTTCATCATCGGGAATGGGGTAGGGGACCGGACGTACGGCGATGAATGCGTAATGGCCGTTTTCATCCGTCTCGAAGCGGCCCCGCAGGTTGTATTCCGGTTGATCAGGATCGAGGTTTTCATAGATACCATTGGGGGCGTCTTCCCACACGTCGAGCGTCACGCCGGCAATGCCATTGCCATTCTCGTCTTTGATGTGACCTTCGAAAAAGACAGTCTCTTCATTTTCGAAGTGTTTTTGAATGATCGACGCGCCCTTGGGCAGCACTGGCGGATTTTCCCGATAAAACGGCCCCAGCACGGTGGATTCACTCTCTTTGCCTTCGACCGGGTTCGTCATCATGTCGACAAGGACTTCGAGACCTAGGATATCACCCAACAGAATGAACTCTTGCCGGTTGTCATCGCACAGCTTGCCGGCGCGTGCGAAGTAGTCGCAGGCGGCGAGGAACTCATGGTGTTGGAGTTTTACATCTTTGATGAAGCCATGCAGATGCTTGATCATTGATGTCGCGATCTCGCGCTCGCGGCTGGTGATATCCCCGTGTTTACCGAGGCTCTCTGTCACGACGGCGGTGATATTGTCTTGGTTAACGATGCCCATGGTTTCCTCCTCCTGGCAGTCTGGGAGCGAGCTGCGTCTGCACTCCCGTTGGACTGACCATCCGCGATCGGGGTCCTTTGCCCAATGCCTGTCTTGGTATTGAGTGATACCGCGCCGCAGGCCGAGCGTCCCTCGGCATGCTGCGCTGGTTTCAGAGTATCACCCCATACCCCTGTTGGCATGGCGCGCGGATGGGGGATCGTGGCACCAAGCTTGCATCCATGTATGGGAGGCTCAGGTGATCGAGAATTTTAAGCGTATTCAAGCCACACTCGCAAAGTCGCCGCATCTTTTGCGGCTCGGGCGCCTCTTTTCTGAGACGGTCCTTATCGAAGTCGATGGCGACGAATATTATCTGTCCTTTGAAAAGGGGCATATCACCCAGATCGAGCAGGGCCCGAGCCGGAAAACACCTTGGCGTTTCGCACTTCGCACAGACGCCGAGGCATTGAGCAAGTTTTGGCAGCCGCGCCCCGAACCTGGGTTTCATGACATCTTCGGCCTAGTGAAGATCGGTCGGGGGCGGATTGACGGGGACATTCTCTGCCTCGTGAAAAATCTTCGGTTCTTTAAGGAAGTTCTAGGCATCGCACGCGCGCAGGAGGGCGTATCCGCATGAGCATCGAACCGATCACTGGCCGTTACATCACCGTCGAGGTCGAGGGTTCCGCCCGGCGCATCTATTTCGAAGAAGCCGGGCAGGGCCGCCCAGTTCTCTGCCTGCACACCGCCGGTGCCGATACGCGGCAATGGCGTCATTTGCTCAACGATGCAGAGCTTACCGCTGCAAACCGATTGATCGCCTTCGATATGCCTTGGCATGGTAAATCTTTGCCGCCGGAAGGGTTCGAGACCGAGGAGTATCTACTCACCACTGAAGCATATATCGAAACGATCTTGGCATTGATCGATGGGCTGGGGCTGGACCGTCCTGTCCTCGCGGGCTGTTCGATGGGGGGGCGTATCGCGCTGCAGCTTGCGGCTTTGCATCAGGAAAAGTTCAGCGGGTTCATCGCCATCGAAGCCTCAGATTTCCAGCCTGCGTGGTACGACATTGACTGGTTCCACCGTCCCGACGCCCATGGCGGAGAGATGGGCGCCGCATTAGTCTCGGCCAATATCTCCCCCTATGCGCCACCGGCGGAGCGTGCGAATACGCTTTGGATGTTCATGCAAAGTGGTCCCGGCGTGTTTCGGGGCGATCTGAGTTTTTACACCAAGGATGACAGTCTTATTGAGCGGTTGCCCCTGATAGATACAAACCGCACGCCGGTACATATAATCGTCGGAGCCTATGACCTGACCTGCACCCCAGAGGATGCCGCGCGGACTGCAAAGGCGATCCCGGGCGCGACTCTGTCCGTCATGGAGGAGCTTGGGCATTTCCCGATGAGCGAGCACCCGGAAGGGTTCCGTCCTTTCTTTGCTGAGGCCCTAGATAAGGTTGCCAGTTTAGAGGCTGCGGTGGCCTAAGCCATTGGAGTGACTGGGCTGGTCGAAAAGGGGCAATATGTCTGACGTGGCGCACACCCCGAGGGCCAGCTTAGGTGACCTGTCCGGCTCCGCCATAGGGGCGGCGCCTTGGACATCAACGCACTTAGAGCGAGCGGCTTTAGTTCCGATGCGGCACGCAGAAAGGCCCCCTATTCCTTTACCACTGACGAGATGATTCACAACATCCAAGTTCTAGAAGGTTTGCCCTGTCAGCGGAAACTGGCAAGACGGTGGATTTGGCCAATATCTAGCGACACCCCAATCAAACATTCACCTGTAGCGGCCCATCGTTCTTGATCTCTTCCATTACGACGTAGGTGCGCGTCTCTTCGACCCCCGGCCATGTCAACAGAACATCGCCCAAAAAACTTCGATAGGCATCCATGTCGGCAAACCGCGATTTGATGAGATAGTCGAGCCCCCCGGCGACCATATGGCACTCTATTACTTCGGGAGAATTGCGTACCGCGCGGGCAAATTTCTCGAATACCTGCGGCGTTGTTTTATCGAGACGCACCTCCACAAAGACAAGGATTTTCAGACCGAGCTTTTGCGGGTTTAGCCTTGCACCGAACCCCTTGATGACCCCGTCACGCTGCAACTTGCGGAGGCGGTCACTCATGGAGGCTGGCGCAATGCCGACCCGTTCGGCCAGTTCAGCATTGGTCACGCGACCGTCCAATTGGATGATGCGCAGTATCTGCTTTGCGACGTTGTCGAACTTGATCATCGTCTCATGCCAATGACAGTTGCGCGCGGGCCGGGTGCGAGGTGTTTCAGCGGTATCCTCGTTGACTGCATTTTCAACTCTCTCCGGCCATCTCTCGGGCACGCGCATGCGCAGCTTTCACTGCATCTTGCAGCGCCCGCGGAAAGGCTGAGGGCGCTTCGAGGTGGTTCAACCCGGCCTCTGTCGTGCCACCGGGGCTGCGCACGGCCTCTTTCAACTGTTTCGGCGTTCGGCTGTCTTCAGAAAGCAGCACCGCCGCGCCGAGCAGGGTTTGGCGCACCATCTTCTCGGCCAGTTCTGGGGGCATGCCTTCGGCCACAGCGGCGTCGACCAAATATTGCGCAAAGGCAAAAACATATCCCGGCCCACTTCCAGCCACGGCCGTGGCCAGATCAATGTCATCTTCGTTTTCGACCCATGCGAACTGCCCCACGCAATCAAAAAGCGCGCTGATCAAACCGGTATCGGTGTCTGAGAGCGTGTCACGGCATACAAAGCCTACGCTCATCGAATGGCCGACCGTAGCTGCGAGGTTGGGCATCACGCGAGCGATGCGCTGCGTGCCCAGTATATTTGAGATCGCAGCGATGGGGGTCCCGGCCATGATCGAAACGGCCACGCCCCGCGCAATATGCGCCAACACCGGCGCGGGAAGGCTGCCGAATTGTTGTGGCTTCACGCTGATGATCGTGAGGTCGGGCTCAA
Organism: Sulfitobacter sp. W002; assembly: GCF_025142135.1. Taxonomy (NCBI): domain Bacteria; kingdom Pseudomonadati; phylum Pseudomonadota; class Alphaproteobacteria; order Rhodobacterales; family Roseobacteraceae; genus Sulfitobacter; species Sulfitobacter sp. W002. The sequence goes on from NZ_CP081129.1 coordinate 74,771, forward strand.
TGCCGTCGAGCTCCTCCGCCGCTGCCGCAAAGGTGACCTTTGCGTCTTGCGGCAGCAGGGATTTGGCGCGCTCTGTTTGAGGGTCGAGCGCAATGTAGTGGTGGTCTGGCAGGGCCTGAAGCGCACGGGTAAGGATTGCCGCGCCCATATTGCCACAGCCGACAAACAGGATTGTTTTGGTGCTGTTCATTTCAAAGCTTTCATTGAATGGGTGCCTTCTTAGTCGAGGCCGTCCCGCAGCGGGAGCATGACGCGAACGCCATGCTCCCTTCGGGGGAGATGCTGTGATCCTACGCGGCGGTTCACTCGTCTGGATCACCGCCGAGATAGAGTTTTTCCATCGCGGGATCATTTAGCAGGTCGACGGCCTTGGCCGACATGGCGACCTTGCCAACCGTTAGCACATATGCCCGGTCGGCCACGGTCAGCGCCTCATAGGCGTTCTGCTCGACCATCAGAATGCACATGTCCTGCTCGTCACGGATCTGCGCGATTTCATCGAAGACGTCATGCATCATCGACGGAGAGAGACCGGCCGAAGGTTCATCCAGCAATAGGATCCGCGGACCCGCCATCAAAGCCCGTGCGAGCGACAGGATCTGCCGCTCCCCGCCCGACAGCGCCGAAGCCTTGCGCCGCAGCTTGCTCGACAGCGCGGGATACCGCTCCATCAGCCGGGTGAAACGGCGCTCTCTTGTCTCACGCTCAAGCCCGCGCGCCCCCATCAAGATGTTCTCGGCCACGGTCAGCGTGCCAAAGACATTGTCAGACTGCGGCACATAGCCCACCGCGTGGCTGCGCACTTTTTCGTGGATCGGCACCTTGCCGACATCGTCGCCGCCAAACTCGATCCGTCCGCGCCGTGGCTTCACGAAACCCGCGACGGTCTTCAAAAGTGTCGACTTGCCGCAACCGTTGGGCCCAAGAATGGTGACCAATTCGCGGGCATGTGCCTCGATCGAGATGCCGTGCAGAATGTCTGCGCCATTGCCGTAACCGGCGGTGATATCAGTTGCAGCGATCATCGCGCGACCTTTCCTTTTTCCACCGATTTACCGAGATATGCCGCCACAACCGCGGGGTTGTGCTCAAGCTCTTCGGGGGGGGGGCAATCAGCGATGAGTTTGCCACGATCCAGCACCACACAGCGGGTACAGAGATTGCGGATAAAGAGCATGTCATGTTCAACGACGAGCAGGCTCACACCCCTTTCGTTGAATTTCTTCAAGATGCCGATCATCTCATGGCGGACTTCGGGATGGACGCCCGCCGTGGGTTCATCCAGACACAACAGCTGGGGTTCACGGCGCAGGGCCGTGGCCACAGACAACAGTTTCTTCTGCCCACCCGACAGCGCGCTGGCAGGCTGGGCGGCGACATGGGGCAGTCGAAACTCATGCAGCAGCGTTTCGACCAGATCATCGGCGTCGAGCGACTTGAGCATGTCGCTTGCCCGACCGTTGCGCGCGTCACCCGATTGCAGCACGTCGCGCACGGTCATCCGCTCTGGTATCGAGGGCAATTGAAAGGTCCGTGACAGACCGGCGGCAACCACCTCATGTGGGGCCATGCCGGTGATGTCCTGCCCGTTCATCTCCACGGTGCCGCCATCCAGCGGCAGGAACCCGGAAATCCCGTTAAGCATCGTCGATTTGCCCGAGCCGTTGGGCCCCAGCAGCCCGACGATCTCGCCCGGTTTCATGGTCAGGCCGACTTCATCGAGAACCTTATGGGCGCCGAAGGATTTGTTCAGCCCGGTGAGGGAAAGTATATCAGGCATTGCGGCCTCCGATCCGTTCAGGGAACAGCCCCTTGGGCCGCCAGATGAGGAAGGCGAGGATCCCGCCACCGACGATGATCGACCGCGTTGCGGCGACAAAATCGGTCGGCATGTCCAGCCAATCCTTGATGAAAGGGACATAGGCTAAGGCGAACTGCATTAGGATTGCACCGGCCACGACACCCCAGTTGTTGGTGATGCCGCCGATGATCACCATCGACCAGATCAAGAAGGTTTCGGGTGCAAACAGTTGCTCTGGGCCGACGAAGGTCAGGTAATGGGCATAAAGGAACCCGACCACCGCACACATGATCCCGCTGATGATCATCACGATACGGCGAATGTTGGCCAGATCATAGCCAGGCGCACGGGCAAGTTGCGGCTCTTCGCGCATCAGCTTCATCGATAGGCCGAAACCCGAGCGCAGGATGCGCTGGCTCAGCAGCAGGCAGAAGATCAGCAGCGCGGCGTAAAGCACCAGCCGTGCGACCTCGTCATAAGGGCGCAGTCCGGCGAATGTCACCGGCAGACCCGATACACCCTGAGCGCCGCCCGTGATGCCCTGTTGGTTGGTCAGCACAAGGCGCATGATCTCGGCAAGGGAGAGCGTGGCGATGCCCCAGTAGTCCTCGGTCATGTTGCGGCCAATGCGGGCAAAGAACAGCCCCACCAGCACCGCAAAGATGATGCCCATACTGAGCCCGGCAATCGGACCCCAGCCCAAAGCATAGCCCAAAGCCGCGCCATAGGTGCTGCAGCCAAACAGCGCGATAAGGCCAAAGTTCACCAGACCGGTAAAGCCGGTCTGCAGGTTCAGTGCGAGGGCCAAGATGCCGTAAAGACAGGCTCCCGACGCGACATGGATCAGGAAATCAAACACGGCTCACCCCACTGGTAAACAGGCCCGAAGGGCGGAAAAGAAGAAAGAGGATGAGGATCGCAAAGCTTACCGTCTGGGCGTAGTTTGCTGGCATGAACAAGAAGTCCTGACCGACGAAGGGCCCGAAGTTGGTATTGGTCACGACCGTTTCAGCAGCCGAGATGACCAGAGCCCCTGCAATCGGCCCAAGCGCGTTGCCCAAGCCTCCGAGGATGGCCACGGCAAAGACCGGCAGCAACAACTGGGTGCCCAGATCGATGCTCACCGATCCGCGCATTGCCAGCGTCATGCCGCCAAGAGCCGCCAGCACACCAGAGAGGAACACGGTCGTGTTGATCACCTTACGGGTGTCGATCCCGCTGGCCGCCGACAGTTCGATATTGGTCGATGTGGCGCGCATCTCGCGGCCCAGTCGGGTCCAAAACAGGATCGCTGCAAATGCCTCCAAGGCGACAACCGTGATGACCAGTGTCGACAGTTAATGTTCCGTGACGCGAGCGCCCAAGAACCGCATGGCTGGCGCCACGGAGAGGTCAAAGCGAAAAGCGGCAGGCCCGAACATCATCAAAAAGACCGCTGACATGATCATGGACAGTGCCAGCGACCCGATCAAAGCGATGGCAGAACCTTCGGCAAGCAGCCTTTCGAACAGCAAGATGTTAAAGACCACCGCCAGCCGATATGATGACAGCCAGCCAGATCGGCAGCCCCCAAGCGCTCAGCATCATGCCGGCAAAGGCGCCGGCGACCGCATATTGAACGAGCGCGACATTCGGAAAATTGATCAGCGAATAGACTGCGCTGAGAGCGACCGCGATCAGTGCCAGATCCAGCGATCTGATCAGCGTATCGAGAATAAATTGTAGCATGGTTACCCCGGTTAGTTGCCCGATCCCCTAGGTGGGCAAGGAAGAAGGGCAGATCCTATCGGACCTGCCCGTCCATTCATCGTCGGTGATCAGTCCATCGTGACCAGATCGTTACCTTCGACTTTCAGCTTCAGATACGGCCGCCTTACGCGCTGGCCCTCGGCATCGAACTTGATCTCTCCGGTGGCTCCGTTGAAACCTTCGTCGCCCAGTTCACGGATCGCGGTGAGAACGGCCTCGCGGTCGGTCGACCCGGCGCGGTTGATCGCCTCTGCCGCGAACAGCACCGCGTCATGTGCATAGCCGCCATAGGCCGAGAGGAAGCTCTCGCCATGTGCGCTTTCATAGGCGTGCTTGTAGCCCTCGCCGCCGTCACCGAGATAGCCCACATCCATGCCGGTCAGACCCTTTTTGAAGTCTTCGGGGGTGTCGGTGTTCATCATGGTGATCAGGATCGAGTACCACGGCGCATCTTCTTGCAGGCCAAGCTCAAAGCTTTCTTGCATGATGAGCGCGGCATCGGTGCCATAGGCGGTAAAGACATAGGCGTCCGGGTTGGTCGCTTCCAACTGCTGCAATTCGCGACGATAAGACGGCTGGCCGCCGTTGAACATCACGGTGGTGGTAACCTTGCCACCCATGCTGGTCAGGTGCTTTTCGAATTCCTGAGCCACCCCTTGGCCAAAGGCGTTGTTGACCGCCAGAACAGCCACATTCTCCCAGCCATTGGCGGTGACTTCGGTGGCCGCGAACTCGGTCGAGACGTTGTCGAGACCCACCATCGAGAAGGAGGTGTCCCCGATCCCGCGCACCAGACCAGATGTCGAGGCCGGATTGAGGTGCGGCACGCCTTCTTGTCCCAGATAATCACCCATCGGCAGGGTAATGCCCGACGAATAAGAACCGATAACAAGGGCCACGTCATTAACCGAGACCAGCTTCTTGGCGGCGTCGATCGCGGTTTGCGGTTTGCCGGCGCTGTCTTCGATGATCACTTCCAGCGGCTCTCCCAGAACCCCGCCAGCGTCGTTGACTGTTTTGACCGCGATTTCGATGGCACGGCGCTGGTCTTCGCCCGGTGTTGCGTTCGATCCCGAAAGCGGGATAACAGCACCCAAGGTAACCTCGGCCCAGGCGGGCACAGTGCTGACCAGCGCTGTCGCGGTCATCAAAGTGCCAAATAAGTTTTTGATTTTCATTTATTTATTCCTCTCTGTTGTCGTAGTGACAGGGTTAGGGTACGCAGGCCGACTTCGTAGAAACATCGTATCATTTCGATGAATCGCCTGAGATTCTGCAGAGTTTGGGCGCATCTCTGAATTTCCTACGGAACGGCGCGTAAACTTCCGATTTTTCCGTTTTTGAGATGGTCGGGCTTCAGTTCGAGCCGAAAATCCCCCCACGATTGCGGGCATTGGCATCCAATTGAGCCGCAGTGCTTTCGGGCCAGAGGGAGGGCATCGCGACCATATGTTCGTCTTGCCCACAGCCGCGCTGTGGTTGCTTTGGGGCGTTGTCAGCATCCGACAGTTTTTGCATCCGAAGCGCGTCGGGTTCGGCGCGAAAGCCAAGGCACCGTACTGCCCGTTCGGACGCAACCGCGCTGCGCAACCTGTCCACAACTCCCCCTCCGCCGGCCCCAAGCCACCCGACGCTTCGCACCCTCCGAGCCGTTCGGCGCCGAGTTCCGCACTGCGCACCTCTTCAAGACCGATCTCTGGATGGCGTGGCAGATCGCGCGGCAGGGATGCGAGTTTTGGGCGCTCTATGGCGCTCCAAGCATCAAGCGAAGTCCAAGATCTCCATATTGTTCCACAGTGAGAATATCACATCGTGAAACCGAACTTCGATATACTCTCTGTATGAAACTATCTCTTGCGAGAAACACGCGCCCGTGCGTAGGTTGATTGAAAAAAGAGAGCGGTCCCCATGCAAAGCAGTAAACCATTCAAGAACAAGCGTTTGACCTACAGACTAGACATCATCGCGCAGGAAGCCATCGCAGCCGCAGACGATATTGCTGTGCGCGAGACCGGCTGCCGGATCAGAGATATTCGCGTTCTGCGCCTGATAGATGATGCGCCGGGAACAACTTTTGCCGAGATTTCCAAGGTCACGGGGTACGACAAGAGCCTTACGTCGCGCATCATCCGCAATCTGATCAGCAAGGGCCTGATCCAGCGCGAGAATTCCGAGGTCGACGCCCGCGTCTTCTTTCTCTCCACCACCACCCGAGGCAAGGAAGTACGCCTCACCGCGCGGCGGGTCTCCGACAACCTTGATACGGTCCTGACAGACCCGCTTTCAGTCGAAGATCTGCGGCAGTTGGATGATATCCTCGCTCGGTTGGGGCGGTGGGTGACTTCTGGTGATTTCCAAGCGGCGTTGACTGAAAGAGTCTAGCCCAGCTCAGTGGGCGGAACATCCGCAAGGCGGGCGCGGTTGGTCGGGTCGATCGCGGGTTCCGTCGCAAACTTTGTCGAGTGTTGGCGGAATGCCTCCCACAGATCATGCGTCATCGGCGCTCTTATTGAAGAACCGCAGCCCTTGCTTCGCAAAACGTGAGAAAATAGCTTTGGAGTGGGCGAGGGTCATAAGTGTCTGTGTCAACGATGGCCGTGGAAGCGCCATCGCTTTCCCCGGGAGGTCATTCTCTGCCCAAACGGATGTTGCTGCGATCTTCGCCGAGGTCGGCAGCTATCCATCCCCTTCGGGCGAGAATGGGAAGCACGTAGCGCTCGCGCGGCGCCGATGGTTCAGCGCCGCGCGTATGAGGGATTAGTTTGTCGCTGCGTTTGTTACACTGATCAGGGAGGGCATGATCTGTGCTACAGCGCGGTTCCATCGCGTGATTGGCTGCTGGGCCACGAAAACGATATCATTCGGACGGAGTTCGAACTTAGTGGTGAGCGCATAATTCGCCGCATTTCGTGTATCGAGGTGCCAAGCGGTCACGGCTCCAAACTCACGCGGATCGGAGGACGCCCGCAGCACGTAAATTTGTGAAACGTCCCCGGTCTCAACCGTAAGACCATCGGCTTGCGCAAACATGGCATCTGCCAGTTTTGCTTTGCGGTCATAGGGCAGCGGGAAGCGCGATTGCTTGCCAACTTCCCCAGTCAAGTACACATAATCTCGATTATCCGCACCAAGGTCGATGCGGGTTTGATAATTCTGGCGGGCCTCCTCAAGCTGGCCCCGGCGCAGATTCACTTCGAGCTGTAGTTCATTCAACGCCGCCTGTCGTGCCGCTTGGCGGGCGGACACCAAGGTGATTTGCTGTTCAAAATAGCTTTGCGCCTGCCCTAACTCGTATTCAGTATCGACAAAAACCGCGTCCCCATCGACGAGCCGTGTGCGAAGCAGGTCCCCGCGTTCATAAAGCGTCGTCAGCGGAATTTGGTAGAGCGTGCCATCGCGGTAGATCCGAACGGATGCGAAATCTTGGTCTTCGACCGAAACACCCCCGGCCGCAGCCAAGGCATCCCCAAGGTAAAGCGGGGTCAGCGAAACCGGTACAACGCCTGGAGTGCCCACCGCACCGCCGATGGAAACTTTACGGGAATTGAATTCAGCGATTTCGAGGCTGAATGTCGGGTCGAATTGGTTCTCTACGAGCTTTTGAAACAGCGCCGCTTCGGCGTCTTCAATGGTCAGTCCGGCAATCCGCACACGTCCGACATTCGGGATGTTGATGGAGCCGTCATCCTGCACTGTATAGCCTTGCCGCGCATTTTGGGCCGCGAGCAGGCCAGAGAGTTCCTCGACCGTTGAACCGGTGTTCGGCGTGGATAGCAAAACAACATCACCGATGCCGATTTGATAGGCCCCCGGATTGGCAGCAGGTGGTACGCGCAGGGCCAAGGTTCCGGGTCGGGTCTCAAGATCGAATGTTGGCTGAGGCAAAGCCCCCGCCCCCCGGCCCAGAGTGCCGCCCCCGGCGGTCATCGAGAAGACAGCCGGCAAGGTCTTTGGCTGATAGCTGGACCGGTTGGCTTGCACCACGGTTTCTGCGGAAAGAGCGACCACGCGGACATTGGTTCCATCACTGACCCCGGGGCTCACAGAGGAGGACCGATAGACCGAACCGCAACCTGCTAGGGCCGTAAGCGCGACCAGTAAAATGACTTTTTTCAACGTTCAGTCTCCTATTGTTTCGGGAGTTCTATTCAACGACCCGCGTCGAAAGCGCCCCGATATAAGGACCCGCCCATTGGCGCGATTGCACAATACGGCGCGCGCCGGGGGTGACCCAGTAAATATTGGTAAATTCTTGATCTAGGCTACGGCAATTCTCGCGCATCTGCACGGTTTGAACAGGCCCAGAGCGCAGCGCAATATCGCTCGTTTCGCCCCGGGTAAAAAGACAACGGTAGGTGCGCGCAACCGCGCGGTCATTGCCGTCGAGATAGGTGTGGAACCGATCCGAATAGCCATTTTTCAAACCACGGATATGAGCCAAGGGTGCACTCAACTCAGACGCCAGCAGCCCCTCTCCAAAGCCACGTGTGCCGTGCAGCATCCCGTTTTGCAAAATGATCTGCGCCCCCTCAGGTGTAAGCCAATAGTCGAATGC